>OZ271847.1:0-3199173 GCA_965601915.1 Balneola sp.
TTGTACCTCATCAGGTAAATAAGCTGATTGAAATGATGGGTGGTGATGAAGCTTTCTCCAACAGATTAGATTCATTATTCAATGAAGATTCAGAAATTACCGGAGAAAATACTTCACCGGATATTTCGGGTCTCATTGGGCAGTATGCACATGGAAACGAACCCAGTCATCATATCGGATACTTATACAATTATGCCGGAAAACCCTGGAAATCGCAGGAAATTCTACACCAGATCATGCATACAAAATATTCTACAGATGTTGACGGATTAAGTGGAAATGAGGATTGTGGGCAGATGTCAGCTTGGTATGTGTTCTCATCTATGGGATTTTATCCGGTTAATCCGGTCTCCGGGAAATATGTTATCGGAACTCCACAATTCGAAAAAGTTACAATAACCCATTCTCCTACAAAGACTTTTACAATTATCGCTCATGAACTTTCGGATGAAAATATATACATTCAGTCAACTTCTTTAAATGGAGAACCTTTATTAAGAAGCTACATTAAACATGAGGAGATTATAAATGGAGGCGAGCTTGTCTTTAACATGGGGAGCACTCCGAATAAAAAATGGGGTATTGAAGCAGAAAACCGTCCAAAAAATTAATTTTATGAGAAGCACTCTACTCGTTCTTTTAGCAATTACCATTTCTTGTACTACCAAGCAAAGAGAAGATCCCAAAATGTCTGAGCAGGTAAAAACAGAATTCCTGCATGCCTGGAATGGATATAAAGAGCATGCATGGGGAATGGATGCACTAAAACCATTATCAAAATCAGGTAAAAACTGGTACGATGCTTCACTTCTTATGACACCGGTTGATGCCTTCGACACCATGCTCCTGATGGGATTAGAAGACGAAGCGGCCGAAACAAAAGAACTCATTTTCAGTGAACTATCTTTCGATCAGGATTTCTTTGTTTCTAATTTTGAGATTACAATCCGCTTACTGGGAGGTTTACTTTCAGCGTATGAAATGGACGGAGATGAACGCTTTTTAGAACTTGCAGAAGATTTAGGAAACAGATTACTTCCCGCTTTCGATTCTAAAACAGGCATGACTTATGGCCGGGTAAACCTCCAATCCGGGGAAACAAAATTGCAGGTAAATAATCCAGCAGAGATTGGCACGCTTATGTTGGAGTTTGGAACACTAACCAAACACACCGAAGACTCTGTTTTCTATAACAGCGCCAAAAAAGCAATGTTGAGTCTGTATGAACACCGATCGGAAATTGATTTGGTTGGAACAACCATCGACGTGGAAACCGGAGAATGGCAAAATAAGGAAGCTCACATCAGCGGCATGATTGATTCATATTATGAGTATGCCTTAAAAGCATGGTTATTATTCAAAGATGAAGATTTCAAAAAGATTTGGGATACCCACGAACCAGCATTAGAAAAATATTTACTTGATGAGGTTGCTTCCGGAACTTGGTATGGTCGGGCTGACATGGATACCGGAAAACGAACAGCAACTACTTATGGAGCACTGGATGCTTTTATGCCCGGTTTACTGGTTCTGGCGGGAGATATTAAAACAGCAAAGAAAGTTCAGGAATCAAACTTCAAAATGTGGCAATTGCATGGTATTGAGCCGGAAGGAATCGACTACTCAGACATGAGTGTTAATTATGCTGCTTATTTTCTTCGTCCTGAGAATATAGAATCAGCTTATTATCTCTACAAAGCCACCGGAGATGAAAAGTATCGTGAGATGGGAAAAACGATGTTTAATAGTCTGGTTACATATTGTCGTACAGAAACAGGTTATGCAGCTTTAGCTGATGTAACAACTATGGAAAAAAGCGATGATATGGAAAGCTTCTTTTTAGCTGAAACGCTGAAATACGCTTATCTCCTTTTTGCTGATGACAACGTCTTCGATCTGGATAAACATGTATTCAATACCGAAGCACATCCCTTAAAAATAGAGAGTTGATTATGTTAAACAGAAAGCAGTTTCTCAAAACAGGACTTTTAGGAACCATTCCTTTTGCAAGTGCTTTCTGTGCCAAAGAATCTCTTTCTGAAATAAACAAGCCTATTGTAATAGCTACCTGGGATACCGCAGTAAAAGCTAACCAAGCAGCATGGGAAGTTCTTAACAACAATGGCTATGCATTAGACGCAGTTGAAGCTGGGGTTAAAGTTGAAGAAAATGACCCCAAAAATATGAGTGTTGGGTTTGGTGGTCGCCCGGACCGTGAAGGTAATGTTACCTTGGATGCCTGTATCATGGATGATAAAGGCGAATGTGGATCGGTAGTTTTCTTGCAAAACTTCAAGAATCCCATTTCTGTAGCTCGTAAAGTAATGGAAGAAACTCCTCATATCATGTTAGCAGGAAAAGGTGCTCAGGAATTTGCCAAACAACAAGGATTTAAAGAAATAGATCTACTTACTCCCAAGGCCAAAGAAGCCTGGGAGAAATGGTTAGAAAATTCTGATTACGAACCTGTGGTTAACATTGAAAATCACGATACCATTGGAATGCTTGCTCTCGACAACGACGGAAGATTGAGCGGAGCTTGTACCACCAGCGGAGCTGCCTGGAAAATGCATGGTCGCGTGGGCGATTCCCCGATCATTGGCGCCGGATTATTTGTCGATCCCGAAATTGGCGGAGCCTGCGCTACGGGACTTGGAGAAGAAGTTGTAAAAACAGCCGGAAGTGCATTGATCGTTGAAATGATGAGACAAGGACATTCCCCGGAAGACGCTTGCAAAATTGCCGTTGACCGAATTATTTCCCGTAACAAAAGAAACGGCTCTGATCTTAAAAATACGCAGGTTGGATACCTCGCTTTAAATAAAAACGGGGAATTTGGAGCCTACAGCATTCAAAAAGGATTTACTTATGCTGTATACGACAAAAAAGGGAACAGGAAGTTGGATTCTGGGTTTAGGGTTTAGATACAAATAACTTTGTTCAAATTGAATTATGAGTTCATCTGGGTTTTTCAACCCCTTTATTTTTGTTTTACTGATCGGCAGTGTTGCAATCTTAATTGCTTATTTTGTTCGTCTCTTTTTTCTTAGGATAATATTACGAAAGGCAGAAGCTGAAAATTCACCAGACATAAGATGGATAATTCTTAGTCTTTTCCCAGTAATTGCATGGCCAATGATATTTTACGCTTCAATTTTTCTTTTTGATGATCCTTCAGGTGAAGATCAAGCTTACAAACTTTTCTTTCTTTTTAATACTTACCCTCTTTTAATAATTGTGATTTCAATAGTTGGCGAATATTTATACCCAAAATATAAGCGTACTGCTGTTTCAATTTTTACTTTACCTACTATCTTCTTGATAATTGGGTTTACGTTTATTCTTTTAAACTATTCTTAACTTCGATTCTTAGCTCCGCTTCAAAATCTTGGCTGTCATCCTGAGCGGTTCGAATTCTTGAATAAAGAATTTGAGTATAGTACGTCGAAGGATCTAAAACTACATTTGGGTTTTTGCAGATAATAAAACCCAGCAGGAATATTATTTGAGACCCTTCGCAATCAAAATTTATACCTCAAAGACATCTATGCTCAGGGTGACAGCTTTACAAATAGCTTACTCTTTCAACCACCTATTCCTAATTCTTAATCGAACAATTCTTAATTGTTTAATTCTCTGTTGCCCATTTTTCGGGATCTTTAACCACTTCCGCAAACTCAATCTCGTTTTTGTCTTTAGAGATCGTTGCTTCGTATTCAACCGGTTCTTCAGAATCTCGTTGTAGTAACTGAGTGGCTAATCGGTTCGTGATGTTTTGCTGGATCACACGCTTCAACGGTCGGGCGCCGTATACCGGATCGTATCCCCGCGCTGCCAGCCAGTCTTTTACCGGATCAGATATGTGTAATTTTACATTGTTCTTCTCCAGTAACTGGTGGACTCGTCTAAGCTGAATATCCACAATAGAGCGAATGTGATCTTGTCCCAGTGGATGGAATACAATGGTATCATCCACGCGGTTTAAAAATTCCGGTCTAATGGTTTGCTTGAGCTGATCAACCAGTTTGTCCTGAAGTTCCGCATATTTTTCATCGTTCATTTCTCCGCCTGATTTCTCAATCTCATTCACTATCAAATGCGAACCAATATTACTGGTCATAATGATGATCGTGTTTTTGAAATCTACCGTAACTCCTTTGTTGTCGGTTAATCTTCCTTCATCTAACACTTGTAGCAAAATATTGAACACATCCGGATGCGCTTTTTCGATTTCATCCAACAAAACCACAGAATACGGCTGTCGACGAACAGCTTCGGTCAATTGTCCGCCTTCATCATATCCCACATACCCCGGAGGCGCTCCCACCAAACGGCTTACCGAATGCTTTTCCATGTATTCACTCATATCGATACGAATCATGGCATTCTGATCATTGAACAGAAATTCTGCTAATGTTCTTGCCAGTTCGGTTTTCCCTACACCTGTCGATCCCAAAAAGAAAAATGAACCAATCGGACGGTCTTCATCCTGCAACCCTGCTCTTGAACGCCGTACTGCGTTCGAGACAGCTTCGATTGCCTGATCCTGACCAATCACTCTCTTATGAAGTTCCTCTTCCAGCATCAGCAATTTCTGACGTTCACTTTGCATCATTTTCTTTACCGGAATTCCAGTCCAGCGTGCAACAATGTCCGCAATATCTTCCGCATCCACTTCTTCTTTAAGCAACGCTTTGGAATCCTGCATTTCATCCAACTTGGCTTTGGTCTCTTCCAGTTCTTTTTCCAACTTGGTAATAGTTCCGTATCGAAGCTCAGCTACGCGTTCATAATTTCCCTGGCGCTCGGCTTTATCCGCTTCATTCCGACTGGTTTCGATTGCTTGCTTTAATTCTCTGGCATTCTGAATGGTATCCCGTTCCTGCTCCCACTGCACTCGCATGGTATTTCGGGTTTCTTCCAGATCCGCCAGCTCTTTTTCAATGCCTTTAATTTTGCCTTTGTCCTTTTCACGTTTTAGTGCTTCGCGCTCAATTTCCAGTTGACGAATTTGTCGTTCAATTCCGTCGAGTTCTTCGGGAAGAGAATCAATTTGTAATCGTAATCTGGAAGCCGATTCATCAATCAAATCAATAGCTTTATCCGGTAAAAAACGATCGCCGATATACCGATGTGATAATTCAGCTGCCGCAACAATAGCAGCATCGGTAATTCGTACTCCATGATGAACTTCATATCTCTCCTGCAATCCACGTAAAATGGAAACGGTATCTTCAATGGAAGGCTCTCCCACAAAAACGGTTTGTAAACGTCTTTCCAGCGCCTTGTCTTTCTCTATATATTTTCGGTACTCATCCAAAGTGGTGGCACCGATTGCGTGCATTTCGCCACGTGCAAGCGCCGGTTTTAAAATATTGGCGGCATCCATCGCTCCTTCGGTTGCACCGGCCCCAACCAAAGTGTGAATCTCATCAATAAACAGAATAAGCTCGCCATTCGATTCAGTTACTTCTTTGACAACGGCTTTCAGACGCTCTTCAAATTCTCCCCGAAATTTGGTTCCCGCAACCAATGCTCCCATATCCAGAGCGACAATTCGTTTCGTTTTTAATCCTTCAGGAACATCGCCACGAACAATTCGAAGTGCCATTCCTTCCGCAATGGCTGTTTTACCAACGCCCGGTTCTCCAATCAAAACCGGATTGTTTTTGGTACGACGTGTCAGGATCTGCATTACCCTTCGAATTTCCTGATCGCGGCCAATAACGGGATCAAGTTTGTTCTTTTCCGCCAATTCATTAAGATCACGGGCGTATTTCTTTAAAGCTCCGTAACGACTTTCAGCATTCGGGTCATCCACGGTTTGGCTTCCCCGAACATCCGTCAACACTTTTAAAATGTTCTCTTTGGTAACTCCCTGATCTTTCAATGTGGATGAAACCAATCCTTTGGTTTCTGTAATCCCAATCAGAATATGTTCGGAACTGATGTATTCATCACCGAGCGCTGTTGCTTCTTTTTGTGCTTTATCAAATGCTTCTTTGGATGTAGTTGATAAATACTGTCCTGATACAGAAGCTCCCTGAACTTTAGGAAGCTTATTTAATTCCAGATCAACTTGCTCTTCTACTGCCCTGAGATTTGCTCCTAATTTGTTCAACAGGTTTACAACTACGTTCTCTCCATCTATCAAAAAAGCTTTTAACACATGTGCCGGTTCCAAAGCCTGATTATTTCCGGACTGCGCCAGCTCCAAAGCTTTTTGAATAGTCTCTTGTGCTTTAAGCGTGTATTTATTCAGATTCATAATTTTCTCTTTTTTTGATTTCAATCTGAATAATCCCAAAATCGTGCCAAAAGAACGGGCTGACGGAATTGCATAATCAACTTTAACTTAATCACATTATAATGCTATAAATTATTAGCTTAGCGTCGCTATATTCTCTCAACTCATAAATTCAATTACACTTAGAATGAAAAAACATCTACTGCTACTTCCGTCACTTCTCTTATTATTCACCATTCAATTGGAAGCACAGGAGTCAATCGGCTTTTCAGATTCAACTGATTTTGAATACCTGATTGATTACCGTTTACCTGATTGGGGGTATAGTAATTTTTCGATTTCATCAGGTAGTTTTGGTTTCTCTGGGGCAAAACAAAATTTCGAGACTCAGCAAAATGAACCGGGAGATCCTTTTTACCTATTTAGTACCAGAGATGTCTCAAACCGAGATGTTGATTTTAGAATATCACCAAGGTTTGAACTTTACAGAGAAAGTGAAGATAAGATCATAGACTTTGATTCCTTTATTTCTTTAGGAGGATCGAGATTTACAAGAACTATTGAGGATGAAGATGTTTTTAACAACCAAATAAATAACTCTGAGGAAGAAGATATTGGCAGCCAAGGGCAAATAAGTAACCAAACTTTTCTCAACTTAAAAAACTATTCTGGTTTTGGAGGAGATATATTTTTTAGTGCGGGACTCAATACAAATGTACGATACTCAATAAGTGTTTCGGAATCTAATGATGACCCAGGGAGTGATAGAAAAGTCACGACTTTGATAAGAAATGTTGGGCTAACTCCAAGTATTGGTATTGGATTCGGACGTTTACGGAATGTGACTCCTATGATTCGGGCTCTTCGAGTAAATGAAAGATATAAAGCGCTTGGCAATTCGGATTTTAATAGTGAAGAAATTGTAAATACTGCTGAAACATTCACAAAAATTCAGGGATATCAGCAAACAAAAGATCGATTTTTAAAAAGCTTTTGGGGCGATATCAATTCGGGTGCAAATGGCAGGTTAGATGATCTTGGCACATTTGATCTATTTTACCTAAACGATGTTTTAAACGAGAATCTTGGTCAAAGATTTGAAGGATACTCTTTCTCAATAAGCGGTGAATACTCCTACATCAATAATCTTAGAAAAGACGAAGAAGAGATTAATCAAGCTGTTAGCGAAAGCAGAGATTTCTTTATACAAAGAATTGCAAGAGTTAATGTGGACGGAGATTGGTATAAAAATCTAAATTTATATCACCAAATCAATATTTCCTTTCGAAATGATCTGACACTACCCTTAGAAAAAGACATTCAGAATGAGTGGAGTAACATCACGAACCTCACTTTTGGCTGGCAATGGAACTTTGCTGATCGTTTTCAATTTAATTCCTTTCTGGAAAATATACTCTTGACAGAAGAAATAAAGAATGCCCGAGATGATGATTTTGTAAGACTTATTTCTGAACTTTCCGGGCAGTTTTCTTATTTCATTGAAAATAGAATGTCACTATCGGCAGGTTTAGCATTACAATATCGAAACTTAAACAGGACAAGATCTAACATAGAAGTCTATCAAGATCAAAATGAATTCTTATGGACAGTGAACGCAAGTGTTCGGTATTATTTCAATCGTAATCTATATTGAAAACCAATAAAAAAGCCAGATCCGTATCAGGGAACTGGCTTTGCTTTTTCGGGGTACAATAAATAGGATATTAATTTAACTCGAATGCGATGAATTGGTTCCCATTTCCTCGAATTATTTTTAGAAGAACCACTTCGTCACCATTTTCCTGAATTTCTTCGAGTTCATCATAGAATTCTTTAACCGTATCTACTTTTTTATTCTTTACTGAAGTGATTACATCACCTCTTCTTAAACCTCGCTCATAAGCGTTACTGGTTTGTTCTATACGATCTACAATTACTCCATCTTCTGAGCTTTCTAATTCAAGTTGCTCACGAATACGTTCATTCAATTCAGTCACATTGAACCCGAGTTTTTCTTCCATTGATTCTGAATTCTCAGGTGTAACTGCAGAAGCAATTTCATCATCACGTTCTCCAAGAGTAACAGTCAACGATTGTTCTATGCCGTCACGAATAATATCCAGTTTAACTTTATCATCCGGTTTCATGGAAGCTACTTTTGACCGAAACATCTCCCAACTTTTAACCTGTTCGCCATCGATGGCTACAATTACATCCTGTTCTTTAAGTCCGGCTTTATCTGAAGGACCTTCTTCTTCTACTCTGGCAACGATAATTCCACGAGCATCATCAAGTCCCAAGGCTCTTGCCATGGTGCGATCCACTTCTCCACCGAAATATAACCCAAGGTATCCGCGTGAAACTTCACCATCATCAATCAGGTCATCCATAATTCTTTTGGCAAGATTGATGGGAATTGCAAAACCAATTCCATCATTCCCCCCGGAACGTGAAGCAATCGCTGAGTTAATTCCTACCAATTCTCCGTTCATATCTATAAGTGCACCACCTGAATTTCCCGGGTTGATGGCTGCATCCGTTTGAATGAAATCTTCATAACCAGCGCCCTGACCGATCAAACCAATTGATCTTCCCTTTGCACTTACAATTCCGAAAGAAACGGTATGCGCTAAATTCTGGCTTAACGGACTTCCGATTGCCAATACAAATGATCCCACTTTCAGATTTTCGCTATTCCCGATCTTTGCTGTCGGTAAATTTTTCACATCAATTTTTACTACGGCTATATCAGTAGCCGGATCTGCACCAACCAATTCAGCATCTACCTCATCTCCGTTAAAAAGCTGAATCTTAATTTCGTCCACATCTTCAATCACATGATTGTTGGTTAAGATGTAACCTTCATCAGATACAATTACACCGGAACCTAATCCGCGCTGAGTATATTCTCTGGTTTCAGGATCCTGTTGATCGTAAGGATTTCCAAAGAATTGTGAGAAAGGATTCCTCATCACTCTTCTTTCCTGAACTTTTTCAGTAGTAATCATCACCACTGCCGGATTTGTTTTCTCCGCGATATCAACAATAGCATTATTCATATCCATTAAAGATGCTACCGATCTGTTTTCTGCGGAAGTTACTTCTGTATTATAATTGGGTAATGTGGCGGTATTTTCGCCATTCATAATATTAACCCCGAGCAGAACCACAATTGCGGCTGCAACTCCGAAAATGTTTCTCACTGTTGTATTCATAGTCTTAATCCTGATGATGTTATTTTTGTTTAAAACCGTTGTTACAACGATGTATTTCTATCAAATTGTATACGGTTTACAACTTGAAATAAAAACCCGGTTCACCTTCCGGTAAACCGGGAGTCAACTAACTATTAACTACGGATATTGAGATTAGCTGATCTCAATCTTCTTCTTAACTTTCTCTTCTCTCTTATTGATGGTGATGTTCAATACACCATTATTATATGAAGCGTTGATTGTTTCTTCATCTATACTGTCAGGCAGATAAAATGATCTGCTGAATGTTCCGTATGAAGTCTCTACTCTGTGGTAGTTTTTACCTTCTTCTTTCTCTTCGAACTTGCGTTCACCGCTGATGGTTAAACGACCATTTTCCAGATCGATGTTAATTTGATCTTTATTTAATCCCGGCAATTCAGCTGAGATCTCAAAACTTGTTTCGCTTTCAGCGATATCTACATTTGGCATAAAACCATCTTTACGATAGTTGGTGCCATTATTGAACATTTCGTCAACAATGTCATTGAATCTTCTTGAAAATAGATCTGTATTTGGTCTTGAATATTTAATAAGCGCCATAACTTTTGACCTCTTGTTTTTTAATTATTGGTTTATCAAAATCACTTTACTATTTACAAGAGAAATGCCAATTACCGGCTTTAAAGAACCTCTGACAGTGCGGCAAACTAAGAATGAATTTTTTTCAGACTGAATTTTAACCGATAGAAAAGCTGTCAGATTAGATTTGACGGGAAGTCAGGTGGGAAACAAAAGTGGCAGTTTATTCTGACAAAGAATTCAAATCTTCCCAAAACTCCGGATAAGAAACAGCAGCACAATCGGCATCCAGAATTTCTGAAGTACTATTTCCCTTCAAAGATAAAACAGCAGAAGCCATGGCAATCCGGTGATCATGGAAACTTTCAAAGGTCGCACCATCAAAAGAATGATCAGGATTTCCCTTTATTTCCAGTCCGTCTTCAAATTCTTCAAAAATCACACCGGCACCAGACAACATTTTACTCATTGCCATGATACGATCGGTTTCTTTATGCCGAAGTTCTTCAGCACCACGAATTTCAGATACTCCGGATGCAAAACTCATCGCTACAGACAGAACCGGCAATTCATCGATACAATTTGGGATTCTTTCTTTCGGAATACTGATAGCTTTCAGGTCTGAGCTTTTCACAATAATATCAGCAGTTGGTTCTGCACCTTCCATCCGCTCATTTTCAAGTGAGATATCAGCGCCCATTTCCTGCAATATTCCCATTAGAGCGTTTCTTGTAGGATTGATCCCGCAATTTTCCAGTTTGATCTCTGAATTCGGAATAATGCATCCTGCTACTAACCAAAAGGCAGCTGCTGAGAAATCACCCGGAATGGTATAACTTTGATTTGGAATCTCATCATTCAAAGAAGCAGAAATGATCTTTTTTCCATCCTTAAGCTCTTGCTTCAATCCCAGTAACCGCTCGGTATGATCCCGGCTGATACTGGTTTCTATCACTTTAGTAACTTCTTCTCCAAATAGGCCTGTCAATAAAATACATGATTTCAACTGAGCACTTGGAATCGGTAATTCAAAATCCATGGCTTTAAGTTCATCATTTCTGGAAATCATTAATGGAGCATACGCACCGTTTCTCGCCAAAATATGAGCTCCCATTTTCTCAAGTGGGTCGATGATGCGTGTCATCGTTCTTTCTGAAAGGGAAGCATCACCAACCAAACGAGTTTGTATTCCTGACCCTGCAATTACTCCTGAAAGTAAACGCATTGCCGTTCCAGAATTTCCACAATCAAGATCTTCTTCAGGAGTTTTAATTCCCGAACGACCCACTCCTGTTATTGCAAGTGAGTTTTCTTTTACTTCGATCTGTGCTCCTAAATCCTGAACACATTGCAACGTACTTTGTGGATCCTGGGCTACGGAATAGTTCTTAACCTCAGAAACTCCTTTATGTAGTAGCGAAAAAATGGCAGCTCGTTGAGAGATGGATTTGTCAGAAGGTGGGTTTATAATGCCCCTTAAGGATGAGGTTGGTTCTATTTTTTTGATCATTAAATTTATTCTGTCGAATCCAGTAATTGTTGTGCTTTTTGTGCGCCTTCAGTTTCAGGGTATTTTTCTATAATACCATTAAGGATGCTGTTTGCATCTCCTCGGTTACCCAACCTGATATGACATTCTGCAGAGTTGTACAAAGCTTGCGAAACCCATACTTCAAAAGCTTCAAAAAGTACTCTCACCTTCGAATAGCTTTCAATCGCCGCGTCATAATTTTCCTGAAGCTGCTGAATTCTTCCTAACTGAAACTGAGCTTCAGCTCCACTTACAGTTGTGCTTCTTTCAGCTATGGGTGTTAATAGTGATTGGGCTTTAGAATAATCCTGTTGTTCTATCGCTACTTTACCCAGCCCAACATTCGCAGCCGGGTTAGAAGTGTTGACTTTCAAAGCTTCCTCAAATTCATTTTCAGCTTTTCCAATATTTCCTGAAGCAAGACTTGCAGTCCCCATTCCTACGTAAGCTTCCTGTTTGTATCGGGATGCTTCTTGAAGAAGTTTACTGAAATATTCGTGCGATCTATCGAATTCACCTTTCTCAAAGTAAATATTTCCAAGTGTGATTAAAGCTGCAGGTGTCTGATCATCATTTGGATAATCATCAATAATCGTCTGATAGGCATTTATAGCTCCTTCGGCATCACCTGTTTGGCGATAGGAATCTCCGAGATTAGCATAAGCTTCTGGAGCAAGATTATCAGAGTTTGTTATTCGCAGATATTGTCTGAATTCTTTAATTGCTGTTTCGTAATCTCCTGTTTGATATACCGTTTCTGCCTGTCGGTATCTAAGTCTGTCTGCAGTTCCACTACTTGGATTGTTACTTAAAAAATCTTCTAATACAGCCGAGCTACTGTCAACTCCGGTAGAAGATAATTGCGAATACTGAATTCCATTTACAGCGTCTATGATGTATGAGCTTCTTGGGTAATTATTCAGCACATTTTTATACGCTTCAATTGCACGATCATATTCCCCTGCATTATAATAAGAATCTCCTATATTGTACTGTGATCTTGCAGCCCATTCAGTGCCCGGATATTTGCTGATCACCGTTTGAAATTCGTCTATGGCTTGAGAATAATTGTCTGAATTCAGATAAATATAAGCTATGTTGTATTGAGCCTGTTCTCTTAGTCGACTGAATGGATAAATTCTGAGTACTTTTCTGAAAGTAGTCACTGCTTCAAAAGTTCTTCCCGAACGGTAATAACTGTTTGCAACCTGAAACATCGCATAATCTCCACCGGGTTCTGCACCAATCGCTTTGTTATAAAAACTTATTGCCTGTCGGTATTTACCCAAAGCATAATATGAATCACCTATTCTGAGTTGTGTGTCGGTATCGTACGGGAAAAGTGCTATCGGTGGAGGATTATAATCATTCAGAAAAGCTTCAAATGGTTCGACGGCTTTATCATATTGCCCTGTTACAAAATAACTCCAACCTAAAGAATAACGGGCAGCCCCTATAAGCTCTTTATCCGGGTAATTTCTGATAAAAATTGAAAATCGTTGAGCAGCATCCCCATATTGACGAAGTTTGTAGTAACTATCCGCACTCCAGAATAAAGCTTCTGCTCCGATCTCTGATTTAGGAGTTTCAGCATAAACAGATTCAAATATAGGTTGCGCCTGTTGATAAGCCTGATTTCGATATAATATCCAGGCTTTTTGAAAACGTGCCTGTCTTCGAAGTACAGGATCAATATCAGCTACTTTTTCTGCCTCTTCGAAGGCTGCACTGGCTCTGGTAAATTCATTATTGGCAAAATACGCTTCTCCAAGCATGGTATAAACTTTTCCGGGATCCTGAAGATCTTTCTGATTTCTGATCAGAGTAAGCAATGTTTCAATAGCATCGCCATATTGACCGGCTTCAAAAGAGGATACAGCCCATTCATAGAATGCCTGTTCTACCCAAAGCCCGGTTTTGTACTTATCACCGAACTCAGAAAAAGTATTCAATGAATTTTCGTACTGGCCACCGAGTTTTTGATTTATCGCCTGATAATAGAGTGCTTTTCTCGCGAGCTCATCATCTCCTTTAGCTGCTTTACCGAACGAATCTGCTGACCAATGAAAAATTTGCTGTTTGTGATACAACCATCCCAAACCATAGTGTGCACTTCTTTCTTTGTCTGTTCCTTTTGTTAGATTTAGGTACTGAAGATATGCTGTGGAAGATTTCTTGAATTCACCTAAAAAATTGTGGCTTTCTGCAATAAGAAAAACGGCTTTTTCTTTTGACTCAGGATCCAGATATGTCATAGCATCATTCAATGCTTCTATGGCATCTTGATATTTACCCTGCTGATAATAGGATTCGCCAAGCGCCGTACCAACTCTTCTTGTGATCGGATCTCTTGGATATCTTTCTTCAAGCAATTCAAATGCCGCTGATGATGAATCAAATTTATTATCTGACAAGAATAATCTCCCTCTGGCATATAAAGCTTTAGGAGCCCATTCACTTTTAGGATATTTGCCTGCAAGATTTAGAAAATAACCTCTAGATGCAGAATTATCACCATTTTCTGCAGCTGCTTCAGCCACCCAGTATTCGGTTTCAGCAGCGGTAGCAGTTGTATTATATGTCTTCAAAGATTGCTGATAATATTTAATCGCATCGCTGTACTCTCCATTTTTGGTAAAGCGATGTCCGAGGTCCTTAAGCAATTTTTTTGAAAGTTCGTGTTTGGGATAAGACCGGATAAAATCCTGATAAAAATATTCAATTCCGGATGAATCAATACCTGTATTTGCTCTTGCTATGTAAAAGTCCGCAAACGCTCTTACTTCAGACTTGGGCTTTAACTGAATTACTTTTTCAAATTGTTGGATGGATTCTTCGAAAAAGCCTTTTTCATATAATCTGATTCCATTCTGATATTCAGTTGAATATGAAGTCTGAACCTGTTGAGCACTGATTAATAGAGGTGTAAATAAAAAAAAGACAACTAAGAAGCGATGAACCTTGTGGTGCATTTGTACTGAAACTAAGTATTTTGATTTATCCCTTATATGTCAAGATAACGAATAAGTTCGTCAGCACGGTCAGAAAAATTACTTTCCATGTTTTCGCTTTGAGCTTCTGATACGATTATATACCCAAAACGCCTTAAAGCCGCGCTAACTACAGATGAATCTTCAAGATTTAATTTTACAGAAACACGAATTGAATCCAGCTCTTCATTAGGTTGCTGAACTGCGATTCCCAAAATTTTTGCCTGCTCCGTTTCAATAATCCTTACTATTTCAGTCAGTGTATAATCCATTTGATTTAACTCAATGGTAATTACTGATCCAAAACTGGCCAGATTAAAAATTTCGCCTAATGAATTTAAAATTTCCCGCTTTCTCACCAATCCCTGGAAATTCATTTCTGTATCAGCCACCGGAAGTACGTACAATTCATGTGCAAACATTTGACGAGTGGTCTCAAAAATATGCTGAGATTTCGACACCCAAACAGCATTTTCTAAAGGCAACTCACTGAGCTGAGTGTCTTCATCCACTACTTCGGCAAGAGTTTCTATACTAATCATACCTTCAATTTTATGTAAATCATTCACCACAACAAATCTGTTTATATGAAGAAGATCCAATTTCGCCAGAGCAAGCGATACCGGGTCAGTAAGCTTCAATGGGGCTATCTCGGTATTTAGAATTTCATTAACTAACATAGTTATACAACTTCTCCGTTAGTGCCAATAGTATTCAATAGGTGTGAAAGTTGCTCAAAATCTTTTTCTGCCATGCTGAATGTCATCTCAACATCACTTCCTTTGTATTGTTCATTTTCAACATTTGCGTTCTCATGGATAAATGCAACCGCTTTATACTTACTTACGGGAATTTGCAGTGTGTGATCCTGATAATCAAGTTCGATCATCGCTTCTATCTTTTCTTCCAGCTCATCAAGTCCAATACTTTGTTCCGCTGAAACAAAAATTGCATCCGGGTATTGTGATCTCATTTCTCTTACCTGATTGGGATCCATTAGATCGACTTTATTGAGCACGAGAATGGTTCTTTTATTGGTCGCACTCAATTCTTCTAATGTAGTATCAACTACTTCTTTGTACTCATGCGCCATTTTTGAAGAACCATCAATTACGTGAAGCAGTACATCCGCTTCCCTGACCTCGTCCAATGTTGATTTAAAACTCTCAACAAGATTATGAGGTAGTTTTCTGATAAAACCTACTGTATCAGATAGTAGAATAGTATGATTTTCAAGCTCATGTCTACGGACAGTAGAATCCAGAGTAGCAAACAATCTATTTTCTGCCAATACATTTGTCTGTGTAAAAGCATTCATCAGTGTAGATTTACCTGCATTAGTATAGCCAACTAATGAAACGCGATGCATTCCTTCTCTTCCTTTTCGCTGGGTAACCCGTTGCTTATCTAATTTTTCGAGTTTGTCTTTCAGTGTTGCAATTCTCTGCCCAATAATCCGACGGTCAGTTTCTATCTGTGTTTCACCGGGACCTTTCGTGCCAATTCCACCTTTTTGCCTTGAAAGGTGAGTCCAGTATCGAGTAAGTCTTGGTAACAAATATTGTAGCTGAGCCAGTTCAACCTGAGTTTTTGCTGCTGCTGATTTAGCTCTTGCTGCGAATATATCCAGAATTAATGCGCTACGGTCTAAAATTTTAGCATCCGTTCCTGCTTCAATATTTCGAACTTGCGTAGGAGTCAAATCATCATCAAAAATGATAGTATCAATATTCTTTTCGGACTTCAAAGTCTTTAACTCTTTAACCTTCCCCTTACCTACAAATGTGGAGATGTCCGGCTGAGTTTTGTTTTGAAGCACTTTTTCAATGGTAATTCCACCAGCTGTATCTGCCAGTAACTCTAACTCTTCCAAATATTCTTCTGCCTGAAATCTGGTTGTATCCGGGCCATAGAGTCCGACCAGCATCACTCTTTCTTTTTCTATGTCAGAATTTTTAACGTCGTCTAACAAAAATTATCTCTTCTCTTTTATTCGTTTTCTAAATTTTTAAGATCTATTTCAGGGATTTCCTGTCCTTCGAACCTGTTTTTGAGCTTTAAAGATACAATTTTTTCAAATTCATTTTTTCTGCTTTCAGGCACATAAATTTTTAGCTGTTTAAAGCCCGAAGTAAGACTTTTATTCATTTCGGAGTAAGAAAATGAATATTCAGTCCCATCTTTTTCATCTCTTTGGAATTGATCCAGAATCTGAAACCATGGAATGGTCTGAGACGGCTCATTAATATTTTTCACAATCCCGTAATCTGTGATGTAATGTTTTGATGCCAGATAACTGGATACAAACCACATACAACCAATCCAAACATAACAGGCGAAAACAGGATAGCTTCCGGTATCTCCTGACAGAAAAGCAATAATTCCTAAACTCCCGATCAAAATCAAAAATAGCGTTGCAAATAAAGGATAACCTTTCATTTTTCCTGCCCGCCAACTCATTCTTACTTTTCTAAGACGGAATTTATTCATTACCGAATATCCGGCTAACAACGTGGACGAAATCGTAAAAAGAATAATTACGCCCTGGAAAAATATGGAAAGTATTTCTTTCACTAATTCACTGTTTCTGCTTTATAAAATGTGGCTACCAGAGTCTCTGTAATAAGTAGTAATAATCCTGCCAGCATAAACCACTGCCAGATTTCTTTCCCAAAACCGCTTGTTCTGATTTCAGAATTCAGCTGTTGCGAATTTAACGAACCCGTTTCTACAATATTTAAATTTTCAGCAATTTCATTGATCTCCGCATCAAAAACGGATTCCTGCATCCCAAGATTAAGTGCAACTTTATATTCATCGCTATCATCTTTGATGGTGACCCAACCCGGCTGCCAATCATATCCCTGATAATCAAGCGCTATCCTTCCCCCAAAATTACGGGGATTTACCTGAATTGATTCTTCATTGTAAACTAGTTCAGTACTAACAGGGTCGGTAGTTCCCTGCCACTCAAAGGTTTGTCCCAATATACTATTTTCTAATCCGCCTCTTTCAAGTGATGCTGCATATAATATACTTCGGTAATTTGTTGGTGGGAATAAGGCTTTAACCGGAAAATTTGACCATCCCGGATCGTTACCAATGGTATAAAAAAGGAGCCTTCCTTCACCAAATTTTTTCTCCCTTAAAAGGGGATCTCCATTGTTCAATTCCATTACATTGAAACCTAACCCTGAATTGGAAGGTTGCATTCTTAAATAGTAATAAATATCAGGAACCGTATACGTCAGTTGTTCTGACTCTTCCCTTTCAAATAAGCCAGCAAATACCGGATGATCCTCTAAGATTACAGACCCTTTTGCCACAGAATTAAATGAAGTATAGTCTCCTGAAATACCTATTATCCGCCCTGCATTAAATAAAGAAAGAAATTCGTTATAATTCGAAATATCTGCTGTAGGCGATGGATACAGAACCACCCCTTTACCATTTTGTACAAACTGCTGGATATTGCTAAATAAATATTCAGGAATTTCATCCAGCTGATCAATCAGTAAAGCGTCATAATCTGAGATATTTTCATTGCTGAGATTATTGATGTTTACTTCTTTATATACCAACTGATTCTCTGTCCCTTGTGCATCCAGTATCGCCCTTGTATAAGAAATTTCATTAGGATTATCTGATTCTTTTGTTACCCAAAGTATATTTCTTGAATCAGGAATCAGAATTGAAAAAAAGTATTCATTGTCTTCACTAAAACCATCCCCTTCAATAATAGCCTTACCTGTTATAGCACCTTGTCTGTCAGGATTAATTTCAAATGAAAAACTCTGTGTTTCCTCAGGGTTAATTTGAAGCGGATATTGTCCAACAGTTTGATCTTCTACCTGTAGCGTTAAAAACTGATTAGCGGCAATTATATCCGAAGAGTTCCTCACATTCACTTCTACCATGAATGGGATTCCCTGACCAATCATACTTGAAGGACTTGAAACATCAGCAATAAATGTATTCTGAACATTTACACTTTCTGTTTTCAACATGGTGACAGGAATCGTATTTATTTGTTCTTCAAATTCCTCACTCATTACTTTTGAAACCATAGTTACATCGTCACCAATTACATAGAACTTTTTATTCTGAAATGGTGATTCTTCAAGTATAGAAAATAGATTACCAAGTCTTTCTGATAAGAATGAGCCTTTCTTTTCAACAGAAACTGAACTTAAACGGCTTGAAAGCTGTCCCGAAGAAATAACCGAACTATTTATTTCTTCGCCATTCGTAGTTTGAATAACAAACCGATCCTGTTCTTTCGATGAGCTCACTATTTTTTCTGCAATCTCTTTAGCTTGATCTATCAAGGGCCCGTTTGATCCAATTCGATTCATACTAATGCTGTTATCAATAAGGATTGCATAAATTGCTGGTTGATTTCCCTCGCCTCCAATACTTAAAGATGGTGGTAAAAAAGGTCTTGCCAAAACAAGCGCTAGACAAGCAATTGCAAGAAAACGGATTAACAGTAACAGAAGTCGTTTTATCCTGATCTTTCGAATGGTGGTTTTTTGTAACTCTTTAAAAAAGGAAAGAGTAGAAAAACGAATCTTCTTAGGCTTTCGCAGATTTAGTAAATGTATTACCAAGGGTAATCCAACTGCTGCAAGTGCGATTAAAAAAATGGGGTTTAAAAAACTCATTTAGCCTAAAAAAATGTTACTTTTAATTTTATTGGATTGGAACTTTTTACTTTAAGTTTAATTAGCCAATAAGAAATGAATATTCAAAAAAAGATGGTTTAAATCCATTTATGCAACGAGGTCTATCGCTACTAATTACATTCTTTATTGTTTTGTTGTCTGTAAGTTGTTCTACTCCTTCAAAACAGTCTTGGACGGCATTAATTCCGAATGAATCCGCATTTCTTGTAATTCCCAAAAAAAATGTATCTGTCACAAATCTTCAGGATGCAGAGTATGCCGCCCTGCTCGACGATATAACTTCAGGTTCAGCTCAACAAATTGCTACCTTTGCTCCTGAATTAACCTCAGGGATTGATTTAAAAGGGATTTCCATTTTTCCTTCTTCATCAATAAAATCGGACCTGCTTTGGATTACAGAATCAAATTCAGATATAGGAAATTGGATTAAACAATATCATAGGCCGCTTTCTCAAAACTACTATAAGTTAAAAGGAGTTGATATCCATCGGGTTGAAACTGAATCCGGAACTTCAATTTTTATCACACAGGTTCATGACTGGCTTGTTTTTTCTTCGTCTAGCCTGGCTGTTGAGGCTGCGCTAAGATCGTATTCAGGAGATTCTGAGGCTATGGATATACCGGTTGATCCTTCACCCGGACAATTAATTATGAATACTCCCAGCCTCACAAACTGGGTAGAACAATTTGCACAGGTTGCATATCGACCTTCTTTAGTAGATGCTTTTAAAGGAACTAATGCTGCATCTTTACTTTTCTCAACTACCGGCGACTCCATGAGGAATTCTTATACACTAAGTGGTAAAATTACCCTATCTGACAGTTCACGCTCTGTATTGACCGGTGCAATTTCTTCAAAAAATAAACCAATTACCTTAGACAGGTATATTGCCGGAAATGCAGCAGCCTTCGGAGTATTCAGGTTATCCCCAAAAAGAATCCCTGTAAAACCAACCGGTCGTTTATCCGATCTAGATTCCTATTTACTCAATTCCAATGATGTATATTCTTCTATAGCCGCTACTCTTGATGACGAGTTTGGGTTTGAAACATTTTCTGAATCAGGTCTTTCAGCTTCGGGGGAATTTTTATTCCTCCGAAAACTAAAAAGTGCATCCGGATTACGGAATATTTTGGATAATCTTACAGATGAAAACCATATTTCAAAAATCGGTAACTCATACTTCGCAAATAGCATTGTACTTTCAGAATTGATAGGATCTGAAATGAGTCCTTTTGCTGATTTTTATATTTCTTTTTCAAGAGATGTTGTTGTTATTTCAAATCGAAGAGGACTTTCGGAAAGTGTAGAATCGGACCGGGCACGCAGGCGAGTAATTTTTTATGACACTGATTATTCCAACGCAAAAAAAGATATACCTGTTGACATAAGTGGTTTTGTATGGATTGAATCTGCTCAATTCAGAAAATTTATAGATCCATTTCTTATGAGCGAAAACAACACTGCCGGTTTACTCAATCAGTTTGACCTCGCTTACCTCACTTTTACAAGACTAAATCAAAACTCAATTGATTTCAGCCTTAAAACCAGGAACAAAGAAGGATCGAATCAACCTTATCAGGAACTGTGGGTAACTCCCTTGTTTAACAGCGATCTTACCGGAGCACCTGTTATGGGAGACGTTATAGGAAGCCGAACTGAAGAGGTAATATATGCAACAGAAAATGGAACTGTTGCTGCTGTAGCTGCTGACGGAACTGTGGTGATGCAAACTACAACTAATGGAAGCATCCCGATTGGAAGTCCCGTTTTATACGATTGGTATGGAAACGGGCAAACAGTCATTATGCTTGGTGCCGGAACTAAGATTTTTGCATGGAATCAGAATGGAAATCTATTGCCCAATTTCCCTATTGAACTTGGAGAAAGAATTACCGCCCCGATAGAAGTAACGGATGTTAGAAGAAATGGTATTCCTGAAGTAATAGTTGCAACCGAAGACCGTAAAGCACATGTGATTGACGGAAGAGGTGTGAACGTTAGCGGTTGGCCAAAATCGGTTAACTCCATTGTTACTTCAAAACCGGTTTTTGAGAATGTAGATGGAACATGGTCGATTTGGGCTTTTTCTCAAAATCTACTGCACAGCTGGTTACGCAATGGTGCATCCAGACCGGGATATCCTCAATTTATCAATGCAGGGTTTAATGGATCTCCAATGATATTTGAAAGTTCGGTATACGGTGCCGGATCTGATGGTAAACTTTACTCTGTAGGGGTTAATCCGAGTTTTGATGATTCTTTAGCCACTTATGAGCGTATGGACTCTATTTCAATTAAGTCAATTTATGTTACCAATAATGAATTGCTTTCAGTATCTATCGAGGAGAATGTGCTTCTTAAAGACAGTACTAATTTTTACAGAGAAGATCTGATTTTAACACAAAGTAGAAATGGATCTGTATTTGGCTTTAATTTACTTGGAGAGCTTCATCTTACGGAAAGTTTAGGACAACCTGCATCCACAACTTTTATTCCTGAACTGGCTGATATTGATTCAGATCAGAATCAGAATTTAATTGCTCTTGCAGAATTCGGAAGGTTATTTGCCTGGGAAGTTTTAACCGGTGAACGCTTTTTCGATCTTCCTACATCAGGCATGAAGTTTCCTATAATTGTGGATCTTAATGGAGATGGTGAAAAAGAGTTGATTGCTCAAACAAGAGAAGGGTTACGCTGCTGGACGATTTTTAGAAATTAACTATAAGCTATTAGTTTCAGATCAGGAAGTAATATCTGCTAAGGTTTCTTCAAGATCTTCGAATTTAAATTCAAATTCCCCGATTTGAAGTTTCTTAGGCTGCATTCTGATGCTTCCTGTAATTGGTTGAGCCGCTTCTCCGAAAGCAATATCCAACGCAAATTTTGGTACTCTAAAAAAAGACGGACGGTTTAAAACATTCCCAAGAGCCTCTGCTACTTCATTCATTGTTGCAGGATTAGGAGAGCACACATTATATGGCCCGCTAAACTCTTGATTATTTATCGGATAAATAAGCGCATTCACTAAATCAGTACGATGAATCCAACTCATATACTGCTTTCCGTTTCCAATTGGACCACCAACAAAAAACTTAAAAGGAGGTAACATTTTTTCCATTGCGCCGCCCCCCTCCTCAAATACAATACCAATTCTTGGGTTAGCTACTCTGATGCCCAACTCTTTTGCTTTTAATGATTCTGCTTCCCAATCTTTACAAACCTCCGCTAAAAAATCATCGGCAAAATCACTTTCTTCTGTTAAAATTTCATTACCACTATTACCATAGATACCGGATGCTGAAGCAGAAATAAATACTTTCGGTTTTGATTCAGAATCCCGCATAGCTTCAACCAGCTTTTTGGTTGTGCTTATCCTGCTGTCATAAATTCTTTTTTTCACTTCTTCAGTCCATCTTTGACCAAAGATATTTTCCCCAGCAAGATTAATGACAACATCACATCCATTCATTTCTTCTGATAGGTTTGCATCCCAACTGATAAACCGTTGATTTTTTGCCGACTCATCTTCGTATTTGTCAGGATTTCTGGTAATGATTGTTAGAAAGTGCCCTTCCTTTAATAATTTAGTTCGAAGTTCATCACCTATAAATCCGGTACCACCAGTAATCAGAATATTCATTTTTCTAACGGGGTTTCCTCATCATTATGAAATCCGGTATTAAAAATTTTATCCCATAAAGGCATGCTTACTCCAAACCCATGTTGTTCATCTTTATAATGATGGAGCAGATGATGTTTTTTTAAATTTGCTAAATATTTGTTCTTGAAATTAAAATGATGAAGCGCATAATGTCCTACGTCATAAAATAAATACCCAAGAACAAAGCCGGAAAAAATTGCGAAATGTAAGCCGTATCCTACCAGAAACTGAAAGAAAAAAAGCATTATGAAAAACAGCGGAATACTAACAACCGGTGCCATTACTAACCTGAGCGAATCATTGGGATAATCATGATGAACGCCATGAAACGTAAATAAAATCTTCTTCCCAAATTCAGAGTTGGTCTCATAATGGAAAACAAAACGGTGCATCAGATATTCGAATACAGACCAAAGCACAAAACCGGTTACAAATAACCCTCCAAACACCCAAAGTGAACCGAAATCACCATTAAAAAACAAAAACGCCATTACGAAAATTGCCGGTATAAACAGAATCAGAGGAACTGTGAAATGAGTTTTTGTAAGAGCATTGAGAAAACTATTCTCAAACATCCTCTCTGTTTTGTCTTTATTTGAAACAAACTTTTTAGACATTTTCGGTACTTGTAGTTTCGATAAGTGGACTATAATATAAAAATAACATAAGTCACTTTCGTTTAAGTTCCTTTAAATTTTTGGAACCGCACCAATGCCTGTAATCTGATCAATTTTAATATTTCCCGAATTTTCAAAAACCAAACCATCAAATTGATCATTAGATATCAAAAGATGGCCATCCAAATCGGCGTATTCTGAGAATAAAGCTAAAACACCACCGGCTGTTATTGCTAAAGAACTTTCAATCATACAACCAATCATCACCTCTAATCCAAGTTGATGGGCTTTTTCGATTGTTCTTTTTGCTTTTACCATACTGCCGATCTTCATCAGTTTAATATTTATGATATGGAACTGTTCGGCAATTTCTTTCAAGTCTTCGGAACCTGTAAAACTTTCATCAGCACATAGCGGCAGAGCAGATCTTTGCTTTAATTCTTTTAACTCTGGCACCATAGAAGAATGCATTGGTTGCTCAACCATTTCGACATTCTGAGAGGCAAGAAAATCAATCTCCCGTAAAGCCTGATCCACGGTTTTCCAACCCTCATTTGCATCAACTCGAAGACGTTTATCGGTAACTTCCCGAATGCCATGAATAATTTCCCGATCATGATCGGTACCAAGTTTAATTTTATATAAAGGATATTCTTCTGCTTCCTTAATCTTTTTTTGCATAACCGGAATTTCGTCTATTCCGATTGTAAAAGAAGAAACCGGTCCTGTATCGGATTCTGAGCACCAGGCTCTCCAAAGTGGTTTGTTGACCGTTTTTGCCCACCAGTCAAGCCAGGCCATTTCAATGGCCGTAGTGGCTGAGTAAGGAACCGCGTTACCTGTTCTTTCTTTATATAGCTGAGATTCTTTACTGATGACTTTTTCTACTTCATCAACGCTCTTGACTTCGTCTAAAACTTCAAATCGAAATGCCTCAAAAAAATGAATGACCGTTGCTGAAGTCTCTCCATATCTGGTATTAGGTCCTGCTTCTCCATGTCCACTTAATCCATTTTTAGAAATAGTTATAAAAACATTCTGAACCGAAGATTTAGAACCACGAGCAATTGTAAATACGTTTTTAAGAAATAGTTCTTTGGTCTCCCAGTTTACTTTAAAATACGACATATTCAAGTTTTTGAAGTGCTATCAGGTAAATATACATGGCGACTGAAGCTGGTATAAAAGCATCAAAACGGTCAAAGAAACCTCCATGTCCAGGAAGTAAATTCGATGAATCTTTAACATCTGCTTTTCTTTTTATTTTACTTTCAATCAAATCTCCAACGGGTCCAAATAATCCGATTAAAAAAATAAGCGGCAAACCGTTTATCATTGTTATTGGTGAGCTGAATGGCAGAACATAAACTGCTATGGTTAATCCGGTTGCACAACCAAGAAAGCCGAAAAGAAACCCCTCAACCGTTTTTTTAGGACTTATGGAAGGTGCTAATGGTTTTTTTCCAAAAGTCTTTCCTCCAAAATAAGCAAATACATCACCACCCCAGATCATTAGAACCAAAGCCAAAGCAATTGCAAACCCCTGTTCATTATTGCCTAAACTTCTGATCATCATCAGGCACAAAAAGCCGAGAGGAGCATACATCCCTGCGAAAAAAGTTGCAGTAAGATGGTTGAAATTTTCAAGTTTGGAATTGAATGTTTGCACAGCAATAAATATCAAATATAGAACCAAACCGATTTCAAACCAAAATGCCAGATACGGAAACAGCATAATCCAGATTCCAAAGACCATTGAAAAAAGATAATCTGTAGGAGTTCCTGCTTTGTTTAGTAGCTTGATCATCTCGAACTGAGTAAACAGTCCGATTGTCATTATCACAAGATCAAATGTCCAGGTTTCGTACCACATTACTGCAACAAAAAAGATACCAGCAGGAATCGCGAAAAGTACTCGCTTTACAAGTTCACTCAAGAATTATCCTCTTCTTCGTTAATCCCTTCTGCCTCATCCATTTCTTTCAACGCTTTACGCGCTTCTTCCTCATATTCTATAGGCACGTATAGATAAGCAAATGACATATCACCCACACTTAAACTGTATGATGAGTCCTGCTTGGATAAAATATTAGAGGGGATTTGTAAACTTGACAAATAGCTTTTTGCCATTTCTACCTCAAGCTTTGTACTTCTTTCGAGTACGCATACCCAATTTTCTATGTCATTTGGTTTTGGATCACTAAACATGCTGATTTTCTGTTTGTCCTGATTTATGTGTCTTATATAATAAATAAATCAGCAGAGCAGAAAAAATGGTACTTGATACAATCAAAAGTGGTGAGATTTCCAACTCAGAACTCATGGTTGCCTCCAAAAATTCAGGATTTGAAGCTCCATATATTACCTGACTACCATTGTTTAAAAGATGAGCAACCATAGCAGGAATTAAGCTATTTGATACATATGTTACGTAAGCAAACAAAATTCCTAGCATTGAAAGAGGAATAAGATTCGCAGGTTGAACATGATAAGCACCGAATAGGAATCCTGAGATAAGTATAGCCGCAATTATACCCCCGCTTTTTTCGAGAGCACGCATTATATAACCACGAAACATCACTTCTTCAAATAATGACGGAACAATCCCGATATGAATGAAAGCGAGAATAACAGCATTCTCCGTTCCGATAAATCCACGAATCATTTCTGACATAGAATCCTGCATTTCGGAAAAGAATTCTAAACTTGGAAAAGAGTTTTGTAAGCCTTCAAATGCTAAATAGTTTAACCAACCTAGAAACCCATTCAGAGGCATGAATACAAAAACTAATACAGCAGTTATTAATGTAACTTTCCAAACATTGGGTGACGTCTGAAGTCTGAGAAACTTTTTATGCTGACCCTTTACAGCGTGAAGTTTTGCCATCAGATAAGATGCTAAACCTATAATCAGAAACTGACCGGTAGTATTTCCAATAAATACTTTACCAAGATTTTCAGAAAATATTGATTCTATTTCTGCTTGAACATCTCCTCCTGCTTGCATCACTTCCATAATCTCAGGCAGTAAAAGAATTGCTCCAACTACTCCTCCAATGATTTGGAAAAGAAAAAAAGCAGCTATAAACCAAAAAACGGCCACTGCCCAATGTGCAAAGCCATTTCGATCTACCCATGACTGGGTGGTTTGGTCGCTAAAGTTTTGTTGGTTTGGAGAAGACAGGTTTTCCGAGGTCATTTTTATATTTAATTATAAAGAAATAACTCTGACAGGATATTAAATCCTGTCAGAGTTAGAAACAAGAATTTTTAAGCGCTCTTATTCTTCTTCAGAAGCAAAGATTTTAGCGCCAATCATACCTGATAGAAGGTTTACAAAGCCTAAAACACCGGAATTAATTGCAATTCCTTTGATAATTCCTCCAATACTTTGCTGATCTTCGAAACCTTGCTGCATATCCGAGATGATCTGATCCTTCTGACCATCAGGAATTTGCTCATTCATATCAATTGCACCTACCATAGTATCACCAAAGCGCTCCAGTAAAGTTGGATCTACTAACCCCCAAACCTGACCTAGAATACCACCAATAATTGCTGCTGCTATACCAGTAAAAAGCCCTATAAGTGCCCCGGTTCCTATTGGAAAAGTAACATCATGGGTTTTAGCGTAATGCCTTGTAGCTATAATACCTCCGATTAAACCCACCAGACATGTGATGGGAATGAATAATCCGGAAATAATCATTATACCCATTGATGGTTCAGCTCCTGCTACATAATAAAGCAAGCCTAAGCCGGCTATAGTTGTAACTACTGAAACAATGAGCGCACCGACCAAAACGGATGGCCAATAACTAGGTTTCATTTCTTCATTTTCCATGATACTCCTCTGTATTTAGTTTTTTAAAAAATTCATTAGTTAGTAAAACAGCAGCTCCAAAGCCAAAGAATGCCCCAAGAACTACTCTCGAAGTATTGGTATTCGTCCAAATCCCAAACAAGTTTCCAGAAACATCTACAATATTTAAAATAATTGTTGCAACAAAATAATGAAAATATGCTCGGAAACTGATTTTGTTTATTAGCGCCAGTACAGGCATCATGATTATGCCTACGAAAAAGAAAGAATAAATTCCTATGCATCGAGCACATACTGCCATCTGAGATCCGTTAATAGTAAATGATCTCATAGGGTCTTGATGGCAAAGTAAATGAAAAATTTCATATTGCCAGCTTACAAAAGGAATAAAATTTTTGTTATCTAACCCGGGCCCAAACGCTGCAAATACTAAAAAAGAACTCCCAATAAGAACCAAAGCATACAATTCCTTATTTTGAAATTGTAGTGTCATCCTTTTTCAGATCTTTGATTTAATTTTATCTATGAATGATGATGGAGCTCTGCAGGGTCGTCTTGTTTCAGCATCCATAAAACAAAGAGAAACTTCTCCAAAAACGTGAGGAGATTCGTGAGCTTCCGTCAAAACCTTATAAAAAGTTTGAAGCCGAACGGAAGGTTCTTCATAAACCAAAACCTGAATATCCATTTCAACATCGTAGTGGATTGGAATTTTATATTCCAATTCTGAATGGATTACGGGAAGCATTACTCCGTCGTCTTCCAATTCTCGATATGAAATTCCATAACTACGAATCATCTCCGTTCGTGCAACCTCAAAATATTCCAGATATCTTCCATAATACACATATCCCATTTTGTCGGTTTCGCCATACCGACTTCGCAGAGTATGGCTATATTCTATAAGTGGCTTTTTATCAGGAAACTGGATACTCACTATTTCACAACTTCAAATGCACCAATGGAAGAATACTTTTCTATTCTCTGATCAACCAGTTTATTAGCGCTCAATTTTTTAAGTTTTTTCAGGCTTTTTACGATTTGCTTTTTGACTTCATCACCTGCATTTGCCGGATCTCGATGAGCACCTCCTAATGGCTCAGGTATAACACCATCTATTACCTTTAATTCTTCAAGGTCTTTGGCTGTAAGCTTTAGTACAGCTGCAGCCTGTTCTTTGTAATCCCATGTTTTCCATAAAATGGAAGAACAAGATTCAGGAGAAATGACTGAGTACCAAGTATTTTCCATCATAAATACTTCATTACCCATTCCAATTCCAATTGCTCCACCACTTGCACCTTCTCCAATAACTATCGTTATGATTGGTACTTTAAGCGTAGCCATTAATTTCAAGTTTCGGGCTATTGCCTCGGCCTGTCCTCTTTCCTCTGCTTCTAATCCGGGAAATGCTCCGGGTGTATCCAGTAATGTGATTACGGGCACTTTAAATTTTTCGGCGAGTTTCATGAGACGGTAGGCTTTGCGATATCCTTCCGGATTAGCCATACCAAAGTTCCGGTAGGTTCTGCTTGCTGTGTCTCTTCCTTTTTGATGACCAATTATCATGACTGTATCGCCATCAATTTTTCCTAGCCCGCCTACTATCGCTTTATCGTCTGAGTGATATCTGTCACCATGTAGTTCAACAAAGTCTTCCACAAAATGATCAATGTAATCTAGCGTGTAAGGGCGATTGGGATGCCGGGCAAGCTGAACTCTTTGCCAGCGAGTCAGATCTGTAAAAATCGACTTTCTAAGAGCATCTACTTTTTTATTTAAGCTCTCTATTTCTTTTTTGAGAATACCATCGCCTACTGTTGATAGATTTTCAAGCTCATCAATCTTTTTTTCCAGATCAGCAATTGGTTTTTCAAAATCGAGATATTCCATAGTCTTATTTTATTTTCTTAAATATAAAGATTATCGCTCTTAAGGTCAGGTACGTTTATAGAGCTCCGAACAAGCTTCTGAATTTTAAAGCCCAGACTCTCCAAATAGCTTCCCGCACAATCGCTTTTGACATTTTAGAAACTCCTTCCTGGCGTTCTTTAAAAACTATTGAAACTTCTTTAAGTTTAAATCCGGCTTTCCAAGCTCTAAAATGTAATTCGATTTGGAAAGCATAGCCGTTAGATTTAATTCGGTCTAATGAAATGTTTTCGATAACACTTCTTCTTAGGCACTTGAACCCTGCCGTTGTATCAAAAATGGGCAAACCGGTAATAGTTCGGGCATATATATTTGCAGCATACGATAAAATCAATCTGCTTAAAGGCCAGTTTATGATACTTATTCCTTTGCAATACCTGGAGCCAATGGCAACATCGCATTCATTTTCGTGAACTGCCCAAATCAATTTTAAGGCATCTTCAGGACGATGTGAAAAATCAGCATCCATTTCGAGTACATATTCAAAATCTCTTTCAAGGGCATACTCAAACCCACAGACATAAGCTGTTCCTAAACCCTGCTTTGATTCTCTTTCAATTAAGTGAATTCTTTCCGGATATTCTTTCTGTTTAACTTTAACATTTTTTGCAGTTCCATCAGGTGAACCATCATCCACAACCAATACTTCGATAGGAAAGTCTAAAACCATCAAACGGTCAATCATTCTGACAATGTTTGTCGCTTCGTTATAAGTAGGAATTATGATCAGCGCCTTTTTCTGACTCATTGCCCCTTCCCTTTAATAATAGTTATAATTGTATTGATCAGAATCTTGGTATCCATCTTCAGAGAGATATTCTCGATATAAAATAAATCATATTTCGTTTTCTCTCTTACGGTGTCTAGTGAGCCTCCATATTTCCATTTAACCTGAGCCCAACCTGTTATACCGGGCCGAACTCTCAGCCTTCTTGTATATAAAGGGATTTGCGTTGAAAACTGATTTACAAAATGCGGGCGTTCTGGTCTTGGCCCCACCAGACTCATATCCCCTTTTAATACATTCCAAAACTGAGGAATCTCATCTATTCTTAGCTTCCTTAGCCAATAACCTATTTTAGTCACTCTCGGGTCGTTTTCCTGAGCCCAAGTTGGTCCTGTTTTATCCTCAGCATTGATATGCATAGTTCGAAACTTATAAATTGTAAAATGCTTACCTGCTTTTCCGACTCTAATTTGTTTAAAAACAGCCGGCCCCTCAGAGCTTAACTTTATTGAAACTGCAACTATAATCATAAAAGGAGCAGATAAAACCAATGCTAAAATAGATACAACAATGTCTAAAAGACGCTTAGCTGTCTTTTCCCAAAGAGGCATCGGCTCTGGCGAAACTTCAACTAAAGGCAGTCCAAAAATCTGATTGGTTTTATTAAGACCTGAAACAAGTTGATGAAAATCAGGAAGCAATTTTAGTGTCACATCCGGGTAATCAACTTTAGAAATTACGCTTACTAAATCTTCTCTTCGTTCAGGTTCAAGAGCTACCAAAACATCCTGAACTTCATATTCAGAAATAATTTCTTGGATATTGTCTAAGTGCCCAACAACTTCTTCGGGTTTAATTCCGGTTTCGGGATGAGGCATTTTCCCATTTACCTGAATAAAGCCCAAAACCTGCATTCCCAATGTTTTGTTTCTTATTAAATCATCATGTGCTGTTTTAGCTGATTCACCGGTTCCAATAATCAAAGTTTTATGGAGTCCTTTTCCTTTTCGGGCGTAAATTCTTTGTACTGTCCTGATCAAAAAACGGTTAGCTGCAACCATAATTATTACAATTGACCAGTACCAAATGGTCAGACCTTTTTGCTCTTCAATCGAGATAGAATCGCCAATTAAGCCAACAAAAAATAGAAATAATACTCCAACTGAGGTGGCTTTAAAAACAGTGATAAATTCATCGAGACGAGAAACCAAATATAATTTTTTGTACAATCCCATTAGTACAAATACTAACATCCAGTAAATAGACAGAAAGATTCCTGTATTGACAAAATTTAATCCTCCATCTTTCAAGATCATGTCTAACTGATCTGCGAAATTCAAATGAAAAACGAACCAACTAGCTAAAAGGATCAGAAAATCCAATAAACTTGTGAAAATTACTTCGCTATATCTTTTTAAATTGCTCACTTTGAATGTGAATACTTTATAAATTAGTTTGACAAAATACACATTTCATAAACTTCATCATAAATAATACCTCAGAATCTGATTTGTTTACTCTTTTAAAAGAATCTTCTAAAACTAAAGCACGACTTGGCACTTATAAAACTGCTCATGGGGAAATCCAAACGCCTATCTTCATGCCTGTTGGCACACTAGGAACAGTAAAAGGGGTCTCTCAAAAGTCTCTCATTGAACAAATAAAAGCGCAAATCATACTTGGAAATACTTATCACTTATATCTTCGTCCGGGTAATAAAATAATGGCTGAAGCTAGAGGTCTGCACAAATTTATGAATTGGGACAGACCAATATTAACAGACTCTGGAGGCTATCAAATATTCTCATTGTCTGACAACCGTAAACTAGATGAGGAAGGAGCTCATTTTAAAAGCCATATCGATGGCTCTAAGCATTTATTCACTCCGGAGAATGTTGTCGAAATTCAGAGAATACTTGGCTCTGATATAATGATGATTCTTGATGAGTGCCCTCCCTATCCGTGTTCTTATGACTACGCTAAAAACTCGATGAAACTCACTCATCGTTGGGCTGACCGGGGTAGAAAGGCTTTTCTTAATTCGTCTCCCCATTATTCTCACGAACAAAATCAGTTTGGAATTATTCAGGGTGGAACCTTTAAAGATCTTCGTATCGAATCTACCAAAACCATTACAGATTTAGATTTTGAAGGCATCGCTATAGGCGGCCTAAGTGTGGGAGAGCCTATTCCATTGATGTATGAAATGGCTGATTTAAACACTGATTATATCCCAAAAAATAAAGTTCGTTATTTGATGGGGGTAGGAACTCCTGCTAACTTACTTGAATGTGTAGCAAGGGGAATCGATATGTTTGATTGTGTAATGCCTACAAGAAATGCCCGTAACGGCATGGTTTTTACACGTCATGGCAGGGTTAATATCAGAAATGCTAAATGGAAAAATCATCATAAATTATTTGATGAAGAATTTCCTTCTGAGTTTTGTAACACTTATACAATGTCATATCTGCATCATCTTATAAGGAATGACGAAATCTTTGGTTTAGTGCTTGCATCAGTACATAATCTCACATTTTATCTTTGGCTAATGGAACAAACAAGAAGTCACATTAAGAATGATACTTTTTATAAATGGTACCCAGACATGGTCAAGAAGCTTGAACAAAAAGTTTAAGTTTTAGAATCACTTTTTTATCAATCTTCCTGATGCTAAAAATTCAAAACTGAATTTAGCCTGAGTACTTGCAAAAGACTTTATGATTCTGAAAATGGATTTAAATCTTACTGACTCGGTGTCGAAAATTACTCTATTGTTCGTCTTAGTTAGTCCGGGGTTGTCTGCAATCTGGAAAAGCTTTTCCTCGGAATAGGTTTTTAATTCACTTGTGTTTTTTAAGTCAGAATTACTAATCTGAATATGCTCATTATTACTTACAAGAAAAGCTTTTTCATCAAACTTAGATTTTCCAGAAGAGTATTTAAAGGATTTTAAAAAATATCCAACACTTACTTTCGCATTAAATAAAAATTTTATAAATATCTTGGCACCTATGAATAAACCATCGCCGTAATGTTTTTCAAAATACCTGTAAAGGCCTTTTTGAATCTTCTTTACTTCTGTGAAAGTAGTAACTTTTTGACTTTCCCCTTTAAAATGAAGAATGGTAGTCGTTGACAGATATTTAATGTTATTCCCTCGGTTTCTCATTCTTAAGCATAGATCATCATCTTCCCCATACATAAAAAAATCCTCGTCGAATCCCCCTATTTTTTTAAGCTCCTCTGATCTACAAAACATATTAGCCCCACTAACTACGGGTACGTCTGCATCTTCAAATGGCTTAATCCACCCTAAATATCTTTTTCCAAATTCTTTATGTTCAGGAAAGCATGAATCAAGATTCATCACTCTGTAAAAAGCTGACCTTAAGTCCGGATCAGAACGCTTACTCTCTCTTGCAAAACTTCCATCCGGGTTTATGATTTTACAACTAACAATTCCATATTCAGGATTTTCGTCCATAAATTTTTTGAAAATAATAAGAGTATCATCTTTTATGATTACATCAGGATTCACTAAATAAATATATTTACCCCTACTGATTTCTATCCCTTGGTTATTCGCAGTTGCAAACCCCTTATTCTTTTCATTCTCAATAACAATTACATCAGAGAATCTACTTTTTAAAAACTCTTCGATTTTCTCTTCTACACTATTATTAATAACGATAACTTCTATCTCAATACATTCTGAAGCTTCTTTTAAAGACTTTATCAACAAAGCGATATATTCTTTGACCTGATAATTGACAATTATTACTGAAATATCAGGAGTGTTTGGACTCATTATATGCCGATTTTATTTAGTATAAAATCCAACTTTGCTTTCAGTCCCAAACCATATCCAAATTTACTGGCAGTGCCTCTCCATAAGTGATCTATATATTCCGATATTTTAAATTCGACTAATTTCAGGCCTTTTTGTTGTGCCTCTTTAAAATTATGAATTGTTGGCTGACCATGATGTATAAAAGGGGTTAATTTTTTATACAATTCTATATTTAAGAGCATGTATGGCGTCAGAAGAATTTTATCTCCATTTTCCGACTTATAACCTCTTTTATTTATTTTGATGATTTCTCCAACACCATAAGTTTTTTTATTGGATTCAATTATTTCAAACATCTTTTCTAAAAAATTATCTCTCTTGGTTTCCGTATCACTGTCAAGAAAAAAAACATATTTTGTGTGAACGTATTTTCTGATAGCAAGATCCATAGCGGGGCCGTGAAAAATATTTTTATCAAGGAAAATCGCCTCTGTAGATTCGTATGTGTTACAACATTCATCAATAACTTTTTTGGATCTGTTCTCATCATCAGAACCATTATCGATAATTAAAAGTAGTTGTTTAGGATAGTTTTTTTTAAATGATTTGACAGCTATCTCTAATAAATCCGGAGTCTGAAAGTTTATAATAACAGTTGTAATATCCATTATCTAACAATAACTACTTTGCCTATACCCTTTGAATCACCACTTTCTGATAAAGCCACTACATAATAGATACCTGTTCCAAGTTTATTATTATTAAAATCCAATCCATTCCAAGATACTCTACCACCCGTTGATTCGAACCGATTTACTACCGTTCCATCTACTGCTAAAATTCTAATAATTGCCTTTTCACTCAACCCTTCAATTAGTATTTCTTGATTTTGCTCATAACTAAAAGGATTAGGATATACTTTTAATTTCTCCATTTCAGATACAGCCTTTCTAGGAACATCTTCATAAGAAATTAAGCCAAGTTCAGTAGCAAAAAACACTTCCCCAGTTTCATCATTAACAGCGATAGACTTAATTGAATTAGAAAAAAGAGGGCTATTATTAGTATTGAACCTTTTAATTATTCTGCTTCCCTCTGCGTTTAACAACCAAACGCCTTGATTAGCACTACCTACCCATTTTTCATTTGCTGCGTTAACAGCCAGAGCAGTTGCATTTATATCTCTTAACAGAAACCTTGATACTGCAGAAGTATCTTCATTAATAAGCCATTGAGCTGCTCTTTCTTGTGTAGAGCCCTCTATTAATAGCTCTGGAAATATAAATTTTGCTACTCCCCTTGAAGTTCCTATCCAAACTTCCCCATTTTTATCCTCTAAAATAGCATTCACCGTGTTATCAGGCAGATTTCCATTATTAGATCCAAACTGAAGTTTAATTCCGATATCATCGGATTCATCTTCTGAATTTCCGGTATTCAAAACCAACAACCCAGTTCCAATGTTATTAGAGTTTTTTAGTGAAATCCATTTTTGATCATATGAATCTATAAAAAGGCCTTCATATAAATCCGAATTTGAAACAGCACTATTTGTATTGAAAGCTTGCCAATCATCATCTCCTGGCTTTTGTCGATACAATGGAGGGTTAGCAAATCTACTAATTGCCCAAACATCCCCTTTAGAATCACTATCAATTCCACTCATTACAGGATAATCTAAAGCCGCATCGGACCAACCCCTAATTGTAGAATTCGTTTCATCAAATATTTTTATCTCTCTTGTCTCCTTATTGAAGTTTACAATACCTCTTCCCCAACTCCCAAAATAGTAATAATTTTCTGTTACCAGACTTCTGAAAGTTTGCCTGAAGCCCTTAGAATCTAGTGCTTCACTGTTGTATTGATTAAAATTTTCCCAGTTTAATCCATTAAATATATAAAACCCTTTTCCCTGATCTATAATCCCGGAGTTTGAGTTTTTTTGAGTCGATGCAGCAATTAAAGTTGTATTATCAAATTTTAGGTCGTCAAAAAAGTTTTGATATGGGCCATCACTATTTAAAAATTGAATTTCATTTTCTAAATTTAACCTCCCCAATCCTAGCGTAAGCGTTCCGAAAAGTGGAGTTTTTGTATTATTTCTATTTGTTAATAAAGTTGAAGAAGTTTCTGCTATAAATTTTGATGTTAATTCTCCATTTACTGTCTTTATGTAAATTCTATTTTGAGACAGAGCTATTAGCTTTTCAGATTGAAATTCATAATCGGTTATTACATTAGAACCAAATTCACTATTTACATTCCAGTTATTTCCATCATAAATAAAGTTATCACTATTGGTACTCGCATAAATTTTATTGTCAAAATAGCCTATACTAACAACCTCCTGAGAGACGAACCCATTTTGATTATCAAAATTATCCCAATCTTCTATACCATAACTCCCATTTAATGTTGAGATTGATATGCCCATTGATGTTCCTACAAAAAGAGTATCGTTTACTACAAACAAATCATTTATTGGTGTAGCTGATGGAAAGTCACCTAACTTTAAATATGTACTTTTAACAAAATAGTTTTGTAGATCAAATTCTACGATTCCAAAATCTGTACCCACTAACAATGAGTTTCCATCAGATAGAATTCTGTTGATTGATTTTGACGTAAATGTGGTACTTCTGAATATGTCTTTGATTGTAATAACACTAAAATCATTAGGATTTATTACATCAATCACTCCATCTACATACCCTACAAAAAGTTTATCCGTTTCACTGTCATAATAAATTGTTTTACCATCTAATCGGGATAAACCATTTATTGTTGTAAGTTTAATAGATACTTCATCATCCACAATCGCTGCGATTCCTCCATCTGTAGTAATCCAAATTCTCCCATTAGAATCAAAGGTTGAACTATTTACTGTACGATAAGATATGTATGCATTCCAGCCAGAATAATCTTGTCCTAAAATAGAAAAGCTTATGCTAAGAGCTGAGATAAGAAGTATATTTTTTTTAAACATAGATAAGAAACTACGGATATACATGAAACAAAAAAACCCAATACGTATTGTATTGGGTTTTAAAATAAAAAAAAGAAGGCGATGACCTACTCTACCGCGAAAGCAGTACCATCGGCGCTGCAGGGCTTAACGTCCGTGTTCGGGATGGGAACGGGTGGGACCCCTGCGCTACAATCACCTTCAAAAGTTCAATAAAAAAGTTCTTTGACATGTTCACGCCGATGAGGGCGTGATAAAGAAGAAGTTACAATAGATGTATAAGCTAGTTCGTGGGAATGCCCACCGAAGGTGGTGCAAACCATATAAACAAAGCCGGTGGTCTAATTAGTACGGCTCGGCTAAACATGTTACCATGCGTACACCTGCCGCCTATCTACCCGGTCGTCTTCCGGGAGACTCATAGGGAATACTTATCTTGGAGCGTGCTTCGCGCTTAGATGCGTTCAGCGGCTTATCACTTCCGCACATAGCTACCCTGCGATGCATGCGACCACACAACAGGTACACTAGCGGTGCGTCCACTCCGGTCCTCTCGTACTAGGAGCAGCCCTCCTCAGTATTCCAACGCCCACAGCAGATAGAGACCGAACTGTCTCACGACGTTCTGAACCCAGCTCGCGTACCGCTTTAATTGGCGAACAGCCAAACCCTTGGGACCTTCTCCAGCCCCAGGATGCGATGAGCCGACATCGAGGTGCCAAACCTCCCCGTCGATATGAACTCTTGGGGGAGATAAGCCTGTTATCCCCGGAGTACCTTTTATCCTTTGAGCGATGGCCCTTCCATGCGGTGCCACCGGATCACTAAACCCAACTTTCGTTCCTGCTCGAGCTGTATCTCTCGCAGTCAAGCACCCTTATGCTTTTACACTCTACGCACGATTGCCATCCGTGCTGAGGGTACCTTTGGGAGCCTCCGTTACTCTTTAGGAGGCGACCGCCCCAGTCAAACTACCCACCATACACTGTTCCCCCGAAAGGGTTAGACTTCACCTGTAGCAAGGGCGGTATTTCAAGGGTGACTCCACGACGCCTGGCGACGCCGCTTCAAAGTCTCCCGCCTATCCTACACATACTACAGCTAAAGCCAATGTAAAGTTGTAGTAAAGGTTCACGGGGTCTTTTCGTCCCGCTGCGGGTAATCGGCGTCATCACCGATACCACAATTTCACCGAGCTCATGGCCGAGACAGTGTCCAAATCGTTACACCATTCGTGCAGGTCGGAACTTACCCGACAAGGAATTTCGCTACCTTAGGACCGTTATAGTTACGGCCGCCGTTTACTGGGGCTTCAGTCAAAGGCTTCGCCGAAGCTAACCTCCTTCTTTAACCTTCCAGCACCGGGCAGGTGTCAGTCCCTATACATCGCCTTGCGGCTTAGCAGAGACATGTGTTTTTGGTAAACAGTCGTTTGGACCTTTTCACTGCGCCCCCCGCCGCTAAGCGGGGGGGATCCTTCTCCCGAAGTTACGGATCGAATTTGCCTAGTTCCTTAGCCATGAATTACTCGAGCACCTGAGGATACTCTCCTCACCCACCTGTGTCGGTTTAGGGTACGAGCGCTACCAGCAAACTACGACGCTTTTCTTGGCAGCATGATTACCTCCACTATCTCTTCATCGTGAGAATCCGAGTACTGTCGGGGTTCAGCTTTAACTCGGAGCGGATTTGCCTACTCCGAAGCCTACGCCCTTTAACGTGCATTCGTCTGCACGCGGGAGTGTCACTTCTGCGTCACGCCTTAGCCTACCGCTGGGAGCGGTAGCGGAATATTTAACCGCTTTGCCATCGGCTTCCCCGGCCTCACCGGGTACACCTTAGGTCTCGACTAACCCTGATCCGATTAGCGTTGATCAGGAACCCTTGGGTTTACGGTGGACGGGTTTTTCACCCGTCTTATCGTTACTCATGCCTACATTTTCGCTTCCAGCCACTCCACGGATTCTCGCGAACTCCGCTTCTGCGCAGACTGGAATGCTCCCCTACCGATCATTACATCCCACAGCTTCGGTAACTGACTTATGCCCGATTATTATCGACGCCGAGTCGCTTAACTAGTGAGCTATTACGCACTCTTTAAAGGAATGGCTGCTTCTAAGCCAACCTCCTAGTTGTCTGAGCAACTCAACTTTCTTTGATCAACTTAGTCAGTATTTAGGGACCTTAGCTGGTGGTCTGGGTTGTTCCCCTCTCGCCACAGGACGTTATCACCCTGAGACTGACTGCCTGGTGACTTGCTTCCGGTATTCGGAGTTTGTCTAGGGTTGGTACCCGGTGAAGGGCCCTAGCCTAATCAGTGCTCTACCTCCGGAGCAACATAGCCAGACGCTATACCTAAATATATTTCGGGGAGTACGAGCTATCTCCAAGTTTGATTGGCCTTTCACCCCTATCCACAGCTCATCCGGGAGCTTTTCAACGCTCGTCGGTTCGGGCCTCCATGGCATTTTACTGCCACTTCACCCTGGCCATGGATAGATCACTTGGTTTCGCGTCTGCCCCGCTGTACTGCACGCCCTATTCAGACTCGCTTTCGCTACGGATACACCCCTTAGGGGCTTAACCTCGCACAACAGGAGCAACTCGTAGGCTCATTATACAAAAGGCACGCCGTCACTGCATAAATGCAGCTCCGACCGCTTGTAAGCACACGGTTTCAGGTACTATTTCACTCGCCGTCTCGGCGTTCTTTTCACCTTTCCCTCACGGTACTGGTTCGCTATCGGTCATGCAGATGTATTTAGCCTTACCGGATGGTGCCGGCTGGTTCACGCAAGGTTTCACCGGCCTCGCGCTACTCAGGATACCCGCCAAATTATTATCGGTACACCTACAGGGCTTTCACCTTCTGTGGCGCTGCTTTCCAGACAGCTTCGATTTAAGATAATAATCATTACGCAGGTCCTACTACCCCGCACCCCGTAGGATGCGGTTTGGGCTGCTCCGCGTTCGCTCGCCACTACTTGCGGAATCACTCGATTGTTTTCTCTTCCTCCCCCTACTTAGATGTTTCAGTTCGGGGGGTATGCCTCCTCGAAAGGATACCCTCGAAAGGGTGGGTTGCCCCATTCGGAAATCCGCGGATCACAGTTCTTATGCAACTCCCCGCAGCTTATCGCAGCTTTACACGTCCTTCTTCGCCTCTGCATGCCAAGGCATCCACCGTGTGCCCTTCATTGCTTATTTTATATGGCTTGCACTACCCGCCTCGAAAGGCTAGCAGACAAACCGCTAATGAACTTGAGCTTATACTCTTGTGATCTATACTACATAGTTTAACTACATAACATAGAATACTTGTGGTCCACACTACATATACTACTACGCAGTATGGATACCCTTGGCGTTGGGTGCGTATTAAATACACACTCAACTATGCTAACAATAATTGCTCATCACAACTATTGCTAGTCTTTACATTGTTATACTTCTTCACCATGTCAAAGAACCCGCTGGGCGGGAGCCAGGCTTATCCTGACCACGCTCAGCGCTACCGGGTTGCCCCGAGTCCGTAGCACGGACAACGCTGCGTTGGTACATTAGCTACTTGCAAACAAGTATGGCTAACTTCTCAACTAAACATTCTTTCAATAAACCAATGTGACTTTTTCGGGGATTCTTACCCTCTCATTTTTAATATCACATCTCAATACTTCAAATTTCTGTGGAGCTACGGGGATTCGAACCCCGGACCCCCTGCTTGCAAAGCAGGTGCTCTAGCCAGCTGAGCTATAGCCCCAACTTTCCTTCAGCAGCCGGGCCCCTTGCCCAACTTTCACTTTCCTGCTTCGACTCGCTTACGGCCGGCTTTATTCCTCCCTACATATACCATAAATAGAATGTGGGCTTGGGAGGACTTGAACCTCCGACCTCACGCTTATCAGGCGTGCGCTCTAACCACCTGAGCTACAAGCCCTCATAAAAGACATGCAGCCAGCTCCGGCGGGCTCACAGGTTTCCCTATTTATATTCAACCATTAACAGAAACACAGGACAGATTGTTTGTAACGAGCTGTGCAGATTCAATCGCAGCCAGGACGTATAATTCCTGACCATCAAGGCTCTCCCTAGAAAGGAGGTGATCCAGCCGCACCTTCCGGTACGGCTACCTTGTTACGACTTAGCGCCAGTTACCAGGCTTACCCTAGGCACTCCTTACCGGAGCGACATCAGGTACTCCTGACTTCCATCGCTTGACGGGCGGTGTGTACAAGGCCCGGGAACGTATTCACCGCGTCGTTGCTGATACGCGATTACTAGCGATTCCAACTTCACGGAGTCGAGTTGCAGACTCCGATCCGAACTGAGAATGGTTTTTGAGATTTGCTCGACCTTGCGGCCTGGCTACCCTCTGTACCATCCATTGTAGCACGTGTGCAGCCCTGGACGTAAGGGCCATGATGACTTGACGTCGTCCCCACCTTCCTCACTACTTGCGTAGGCAGTCTGGCTAGAGTCCCCACCATTATGTGCTGGTAACTAACCACAGGGGTTGCGCTCGTTGCGGGACTTAACCCAACACCTCACGGCACGAGCTGACGACAGCCATGCAGCACCTTCCACAATGTCTCAATGAGAACCCTCTATCTCTAAAGGTGGCATCGTGGATTTAGCCCAGGTAAGGTTCCTCGCGTTGCATCGAATTAAGCCACATGCTCCACCGCTTGTGCGGGCCCCCGTCAATTCCTTTGAGTTTCATCGTTGCCGACGTACTCCCCAGGTGGCATACTTAATGCGTTAACTGCAGCACTGGTCCGGGTGGACCAACACCTAGTATGCATCGTTTACAGCGTGGACTACCAGGGTATCTAATCCTGTTCGCTCCCCACGCTTTCGTGCCTCAGCGTCAGTTGTAGACCAGCAGGCCGCCTTCGCCACTGATGTTCTTCGTAATATCTATGCATTTCACCGCTACACTACGAATTCCACCTACCTCTTCTACACTCAAGACGTCCAGTATCAGGGGCCATTTTACCGTTAAGCGGCAAGATTTCACCCCGGACTTAGACGCCCGCCTACGCACCCTTTACACCCAATGATTCCGGACAACGCTTGCACCCTCCGTATTACCGCGGCTGCTGGCACGGAGTTAGCCGGTGCTTATTCAAGCAGTACCGTCACACCAGATCGAAATCCGGTCGTTCTTCCTGCTCAAAAGCCGTTTACAACCCATAGGGCCTTCATCCGGCACGCGGCGTGGCTGCGTCAGAGTTTCCTCCATTGCGCAAGATTCCTCACTGCTGCCTCCCGTAGGAGTCTGGGCCGTGTCTCAGTCCCAGTGTGGGGGATCATCCTCTCAGACCCCCTAGCTATCATCGCCTTGGTGAGCCGTTACCTCACCAACTAACTAATAGCACGCAGCTCCATCTTTAGCCATTCGAAAATTTTAACAACTGTGGCCATGCGGCCCCGCTGCATTATGCGGTATTAGCACCCCTTTCGGAATGTTATCCCCCAGCTAAAGGCAGGTTAGCTACGCGTTACTCACCCGTCCGCCAGTCTCCAGTAAGTGCAAGCACTTACCTTCTCCTTCGACTTGCATGTGTTAAGCCCGCCGCCAGCGTTCGTCCTGAGCCAGGATCAAACTCTCCATTGTAAAAATAATATATCTTATACTCTTTGAGCCTGAATCCCTACACTCTATCATTCAAAAGAATAACTTCGTTCGCTCGCACAAACAATCTGTCTTATGCTTCTATCTATCAATCAATATAAATAGGTCAATATGTTAAAGAACAACTTTCAGGGACAAAAAAAGCTGACCTAAAAATAAATTTTGGATCAGCATTTTCATTTCCTCGAAAGGATTACAAAGGTACGGCAAAAACCCTGTTTAGAGCAAATTTTATTTTAACTTTTTTCTCTTTTTTTTGATAAAAATTTAGCAATCAGGTTTTAATGAGAATAAAGGCTATTCCTCTCCGGATCTTCATCAAACTTTCTCAAAAATTTTACCCCCAAATAGAAAAGTGGCGTATCAAAAAGAGCGAAGAAAAATTTGAACAGGTAAGAATTGAGAATCAAAATTACTACAGCTCCGATCGTATTAATATTCTCTCCTAAATTTCCTGCAAAATATAAAATCATTAATATAGCCGTCGAATCTACTAACTGACTAAACATGGTAGATGCATTGTTTCTTAACCAAAGATGTTTCCCATTCGTTTTTTTCTTCCAGAAATGAAATAACCGAACATCTACCGATTGAGCAGTAAGATAGGCGATCATACTTGCGATTGTATTCCCGATCATAAATTCATAAACCCCTTCAAAGAGATCAAGCCCTCCACTAACTCCATATGTGTTGGGAAGCCAATGATTGATGGTCATCAGTAATAACATAAAGAAGTTCATAAAGAAACCAACCCACACAACAAGTTGAGCTTTCTTTCTTCCGAATAATTCTGAGATCAAATCGGTAGCCAAAAAAGTGAATGGATAGGCAATCACTCCGGCGGGAACACTCATCGTATAAATATTTCCATCTCTGACCAAGGATGGAGTAATAGACTGCATCCATTCAGGCATATTAAAACTGAAAATAGTCACAAACTTTGTGGTTCCGATAACATTCCCCAGAACCAATGCCGTCAGAAAAATCCCTGACAGTGTTAAGAAAAGTACGTCCCGCCGATGTTGATGGCTCATATTTTTTACTTTGATTCTAATAAAAGGAACCTTTCCAACTTTTGCTGAAATAATTCGTAATCAGGCGAACTGTTATTTATTACGAATCGTTTTCACTGACATGGATACTCAACAACTCAACGAAAAAATTGAAATCTGCCATACCGCTGTTGATCTAATTTTAGAAAATGGCGGCTTCACTATTTCCCAACTTTCTGTTGAAACCGGAAAATCTGCTTCCCAGATTTATGCATTGTTTCCAAACAAAAAGGCAATCACAGAATTTTTCTATCCTTCATTAGTAATTCAGTATTCTGCCATGATCGAAGAGATCGATGATTTTGAAACTTACACCGTTAGCGAAAAGCTTTCTAACTTCATCTTCACTTCTTTTGACATGATGGATGATCACCGGGAGTTTGTGGAAGACACTTTTGATAAAATGGTTTTCCGGAATGGTTGTGATTCAGCGTTTCACGATGAAGTAACTTCTTTATTCAAACACTTTTTTACTTCGGATGGAAATATTGCGGTAAGCGCCGGTTTCCTGATGAAAGATTATTTTTATGAATTCATCGCAAAAGAATATCTGCATATTGTAAAGTTCTGGTTGAAAGATTCCAGCGAAGATAAGGAGCGAAGTTTTGCTCTGGTCGATAAGCTCACCGGATTTGTACAGGAAGTAGTTTACAACAAGATTGTGGACAAAGGATTTGATCTTGCCAAGTATCTGATCAGTCATGCCGGACTTGGAAAAAAGATCCCATTATTTGGTGAATGGATCACCAGCATTTTTAAAGACGAAGAAGAACATCAAGAGGAGAAAGCAACAGATGAGTGATTTCCCATCATCAAAATTAGAGCGCGGTACCATCATCGCCAAAACCGGAATTAAAGTTGGGAAAAATTATGCCCAGCGTTATCTGAAGAACAAAATATCAGGCAAAAAAGATGAAGATTCCGGGAAATTTCACTCTCACAATGCCAAAGAAGTATTCAAGGAATTTACCAAGCTTCGCGGAACCGCTTTAAAAATTGCTCAGGGAATGAGCATGGATCAGGGATTTTTACCTGAGGAATTTGCCGAGGTCATGAGTCAGGCTCAGTATTCTGTTCCTCCTATTAATAAGGCGCTGGTTCGCTCCATCATAAAAAGAGAATTAGGTGGATATCCCGAGCAGCTATTTGATCATTTTGAATCGGAAGCATTTGCCGCCGCTTCTATCGGTCAGGTTCACAAAGCCATTTTAAAAGATGGTCAAAAAGTAGCCATCAAAATTCAGTATCCGAATGTTCGGGAAACAATCAGCTCGGACCTTGCAATGGGAAAAACTATTGCTAAGCGGTTTATCAAAAAGGGCGCGAACATTGATCCTTATTTTGACGAGATCAAAAATACCTTAATGCTTGAAACGGATTATAAGCACGAAGGCGAGCAGATAGAACATTTTAATAAGCGGTTTACTAATTTGGATGTAATTTTCCCTAAATGGATTCAGGAGTTTTCCACCAAAAAAGTTCTGTGCATGACATTCCTTAAGGGAAGGCATCTTGGGGATTTTGTAAAAGAAGATCCTTCTCAAAAACAAAGAAACCTATATGGGCAATTGCTTTGGGATTTCTTTCATGAGCAGATCAAAGGGAATGATTACATCCATGCGGATACACATCCCGGTAATTTTTTGTTTACCAAAGACGGTAAACTTGGAGTGATCGATTTTGGCTGCGTAAAAAAGTTTCCTAAAGATTTTTTTGCTGATTATCTGCAATTACTGCCTACTCATCTTCGGGAAGATGAAGAGGAGATCCGAAACTTGTTTGAAAAACTCGAAGTCTTAAAACCGAATTCCAAAGACGGCGACATCGAACAGGAATATTTTGAATTCGCCAAAAACTACGGTATGGTTTTCGCCAAACCCTATAAAGAACAAGTATTCGATTTTGGTGATCCGGAATATGATAAAATGATTCGTCACTTCACCAAAGAAGCACCACTTTCTAATGAACCGCGTGGCAACCGACACTTTATATATACCACTAAAGTTCATGTGGGATTGTATAACATTCTCATCAAGTTGAAAGCGAAGGTGAATACTTCGGGCAGCAAACAGATTCTGAGAGATGTTTTGGGAGATGAGAAATTGTTTAATTAATGTTGTATCATTGTTTTTATTTACTAAAAATTTATAAATAAGCTTAAAGTCATGAGTGCTATTGAAAATAAAGGACAAATTACTTTTAAGTATGTTTTTGAAGACTCTTATAATCCTAAATATGTAAATGGAGCAATTGGGGGACTAAGTGCAAAAAATGAGATTATAATGAATTTTTATTTGGAGAGACCTCCAGTCCCAAAAAAAATGATACATGAAATAGAAGACGGAGCGTTATCTGATCCAAGATTCGAACCTTCTGACCATGAAAGTAATTACATTCGCTTTATTCAGGATGGAATAATCTTATCTTATGATTCAGCCATTCAAATAAAGGATTGGCTTGAAAGTAGGATTGAAGAATTAGAACAAAGAGCAAAAGATCAATCATGATTCCTCCACTTTTATTACCTCAATTCGATTCTGCAGATACTCAGGTTGCAATAAAATCGAAAATTCAAATCATTACAACCCAAAGTAAACGAAAAGCTGGTGATATAAATTTACCTCTATCTGATACACACGTACCATATGTAAATTACTTTCCCAAAAGTCAGGATGTAACTTCATCAAAAATTAACAAAACCAATATTTTTGATGTTGTAAAAAGTCTAACAGCCGAAATCAATAAAAATAGATTGTACAGAATTTATCCAGAGGCAAATAATATATCATTGAACACTGCCCTTAAGACGTTACCTATTCTCAAAAAATTAAATCTTGTTCCTTTGAACCCTCAAAGAACATCTGAAGGTGGAATAATTCTTGAATTTCCTAAAAAGTTCGATCTTACTTTTATTGAATTTGGAAATGACGACCATAACTGTTTTGGAGTACTAAATGAAAGTAATGAAGAGATTTTTATTGATTTTGTATTGGAGAATTTGGAGGATTTACTCCAAGATCATCTCTTTGAAACTGCATAATAGTTGCAAAACAAAAAATATCCCATCCTATTTGATTTCAGATTTTAGGCGACCTAAAGCTTTCAACTCATCTGATGAAAATATTTTTAGACGAGTACCTTTTGATCCGAATGCGGTAAGAGATGAAATACCAAGAGGTGCTTTTAATACATGTGAATGCTCTTTAGTTCGACAAAAGTTTCTTTTAGATAATAAAGATGCTCTTGTTGATGATATAAACGGTGGATATTATAATGATTTCAAACTTTTATTTACTACAGTTGGTACAATAAAAAAGGAATTCTCAACAAAGTTTACTCCTGATAACAAGCGATATTACAAGCAAGAACTAATCCACGAACCTACTCCATGTAATTATCCTCATTCTGTATTTCGCTTATTCGAAAATGATAACCCCGTATTACATATGGATAGACCTAAGTCAATTAAGAAAAAAATCCAAAGCAGGTACGAATCAATTTTTGAATACCTTTAATATTTCAGTATTTATTTTTTAGGCGAATTAATTCATCGGTGGTACTTTGCAGAGATACAGAACTCCATTACTTATTGTTTGTTTGACAGGCATACTGGCTTCGTCCATATCTGTTTATAGAACAGAATCCCAAATGCGTGAGCTTCAGGCTGAGCTTATTGAACTTTCGATGGTCAAGTACGGAATCTTCAGCGTGGATGAGTGGGAAGCTAAACTTTCTCAAATTGTAGTGAAACGCCTGAATGAATTCGAACTCAAAGAACAGAAAGAGAGCGAACTTCGGGAAACTATCACTAATTTTTTACACGATGCCGTAGATGCACTGGAAGAAAGTTTTTACGAGCGTAATTCCGGAAGCCTTAAAGGATTTCTAAAAGGAGGAGTTGCAAGTATCACCGATGTTTTTGGGGTAATGCGAGACGACATCCCATTGCTTACCGACAGTATCATAGCTTTTATTAATGATCCGAAAAACAAAGAGCTCGCAAAGGATTTCTTGTTGGAGAAAATGGAAGAATACTCCGATAAAACCTTTTCTGAAATTGACTACACCATTTATAATAAGATTCTCGAAAAGCATAACGCTTCTGACAAAAACTCAGCCCGGCTAATCATCAATACCAAAATTGAGCTACTGAAGCAACAAGAGCTACCCTACGTCATTTTTCTCTTTGTAATGATTGGAATCTTGATTGTTGGAATCATCGCTTCTTCCAGTATCAACAGAAAAGAATTTCTGTTTTTAACCCTTATTTGTTCGGTATTGCTTTCAGTTGGATTGCTTCTACCCATGATCAATATTGATGCCCGCATTTCAACTATGGAAATGCAGTTGATGGGTGAGTCAATCATTTTTAGCGATCAGGTGCTGTATTTTAAAAGCAAAAGCATTCTGGAAGTTGTTTGGGTGATGCTTCAAAACACAAAACCGGATGTAATGGCGGTCGGACTTTTAGTGCTATCTTTCAGTGTTCTGTTTCCTGTTTCTAAACTAACCGCCTCAGTTTTTTATTTGTATTCTGATAAACTCCGAAACAGTTCGGCAGTACAATTCATGGTTTTCAAAACGGCAAAATGGTCAATGGCTGATGTGATGGTCGTTGCTATTTTTATGGCGTATATCGGATTTTCAGGAATTATTTCGGATCAACTTCAGGGACTGGAAAACATAACAGATTATGTGGATTTGGTCACCACTAACGCTTCCAGTTTACAAATTGGTTTTTACCTATTCACTTCATTTGCGGCAATGAGCTTGTTGGTTTCTCATAAGATGCAGTTTGGAGAGAATTAAGAATGTTAGAATTAAAAATTAAGAATTATTGATCATGAGCAAATTAAAAACCTTCAACAAGCATGTCCTTTAGGGCTACGGCGTTAACGCCTCGCTTGTTTAAATGATTTGATGAATCAATTCTAACATTCTCAATTCCTCTTCACTATTTCAAATCTATGCTCCAACCGCTCCCCTTTTCCATCCACCAAAGTAAGCGTGTGTTTTCCGGGTTCGGGAGATAACTCTAATTGATGAAAAGTTTCTGTCTTCCCGATAAATTCCTCATCAAGATGCCAGTATACTTTTGAATGCTGATTACGGTGTGCAATCTCAAAAACAGCTTTCCCGGTATTTCCATCTAATTCCTTGGGAACGTATATCACGGATGAGTTAAACGGATAGATCAACTTCATTGCCAACTGATTCTCTTCTCCACATCCGGGTCTTAACTCCGGCAGATCTCTGTATTCACTGTGATTCCTTTTGTAATACCATTCCTGAACAGGTGGCAATACAAACCAGGAAGTTGATTTCAATTCTGAAAGTTCAGCACATCTACTGTTTATTCGTTCTGTCTCCAGTTGATTAACATGCACCAAATGGTGATATGGACACACTTCTGTTTTTAATCCTGTTTTCGGGACTTTTTGTTTGATAACTACCGGACAATAACTTCCTGCCCGGTGACCACTTGTTTCGCAAATACTGGTTTCTTCCATTTCAAAAATAGGCTCATTGAACCAACTTGTTTGAGGTAGTGCATCAAACACATCAAATAAAATGGGTCCGGCTGTTTTCAACCCTGTTAATTCCGGGCGCCCTTCTCCGTCTGCATTTCCAACCCAAACTCCCACTACATATTCAGGAGTAACTCCTATCGCCCATCCATCCCGATAACCATAACTGGTTCCGGTTTTCCAGGCTATTTTTCTGCTTTGCTGAAACCGCCTCCAATAAGCCTCTTCTTCAGGTCGGTTCACTTCCAACATAGCTTCAAAAGTGCTGAAAATGGCTCCTTCATTGATTGTGGATTTCGATAAATGGGGTGTTGATGTCTTATTCTTATTTGTTGTTTTTGAAAATGAAATCAGATCATAATTGTTTTTTGTCTCAGCGCTTGGATTGTAGTTGTTAAGCTGATGTGCCAACGAACCATAAACAGAAGTCACATCCCAAAGTGTTGCTTCAGCTCCACCCAAAATCAGAGACAATCCATAATATTCAGGATGTTGATTGATGGTTGAAAATCCCAGTTTATTTAAATAGTGATGAAATTTAGGAACCCCGAATTCCTGTAACATATACACAGCGGGGACATTCAGCGATCTCGATAATGCTTCTGAAGCAGAAACTGCACCATCATATTTTCGGGTATAATTCTGTGGAGAATAATCGGTGAATTTGGATGGAACATCCTGAACTAAAGTATTCGGAAGTATTTCACCTTCATTCAATTTCAGCATATACAAAAGAGGTTTTAAAATACTTCCTGTGCTACGGGGAGCTGCGATTACGTTTACACTTTGTCCGTGTTTTTTCGAATTTCCTGAAGTGTTTCCGGTGTAAGCAACTACTTCCTGAGTTTGAACGTCCAACACCAAAACTGCAGCATTGTTAATACCGTTTGCTTTCAATTTTTGATGATGCTCTTCAACAATCCGATTCACTCTCTGTTGAGTTTTTAATTCAATAGTGGTTATATGCCTGTAATGCTCATTAGAACTCACCTCAGCTACTAGATGCGGAGTAAAATTCGGAAGATCTTTAGGTTGATCCGGGATCTCTTCCAGAACTGCCAATTCATAGGTTAATGAATCAATGATTCCTTCGTGCTGTAATCTTTTCAGTAACCGATCTCTTTTCGCTTCCAATGCATCTCGATTTCTGCCGGGATGAATCAGCGCCGGACTGTTAGGAAGTACAGCCAGTGTTGCTGTTTCTGCCCAACTCAACTGATGCGGACTTCTACCAAAATACCTCCAGGAAGCAGCTTCAAGTCCAACCACATTTCCACCAAACGGAGCATGTGCCGCATACAGTGCCAAAATCTCCTCTTTTGAAAAAGACCATTCTAATCGTGTGGCTTGAACCATTTCTTTAATCTTTTCCCAAACCGTTCTCTCCGGATTATTCTTTGATAACCGGATCACCTGCATACTTAATGTGCTGGCTCCGCTTACAACCTCTCCTGCTTTATAATTTTGTTTAAGTGCTCGAGCAACAGCAATTGGATCTACACCTAAATGAGATTCAAAATTTTTATCCTCAAATTCGATGATTGCAGCTTTGAACTTCTTCGGTACCCTTTCAGAAACAGGAAATCGCCACTGCTCATCTTCTGCAATTCTGGCTCCCAATAAGTTCCCTTTTTTGTCTTCCAGAACCGTAGAATAAGATGGATTGAACAATGGGTTTGGGAGGGAGAAATAGTAGAAAAGTGCTAATACTAAAGTTATAGCCATTAATGACACACCCCTAAATCCCCTCTCAAGAGGGGACTTTTTCTCGTCATTTATTTTATTCCAAATCCACTTCATCATTCAAAATTCATGATTCGATATTCATTATTCAACGGACTTCACATTCACCCACATCCCCGCATTTCGGGCGCTGATGGTTTCATCGTACATGGCTACGGTTGTTATAGACGGCAGATAGAATCTTCCTGCATAGCTAGCATTCAACTGAACTCTGAATGTTTTCGATGAATTGGCTCGTAGATCGAAATAGGTATAAATACGATCATCTCGGATATCCTGATATTCAAAAGTTGCTGTAGGTTCGCTGAAAGAATCATCATCCATTCGGGTATTTCTGATTTCCCACCCTGATGGAAAAATCTGACTCAATGCCATTTCTTCGTAATTGCCTCTTAATCCCGGATTACCGATGGTAACTTCCGCTATTAAATCACTTCCCTGTTCAATATTTTCAGGATCGATTGTATTTCCATCTAAATCAGTGAACTTAATTTTCTGAGTTAAACTATTCGAGTTCGTGATGTCATCACCTAAAAGAGGAGTTCCTTTCAGAATCAATCGTGCAAACAACGTTCCTTCAGATTCATTTTTCAGAACCAAAGTATTTTCATTGATCTCGCTCATCTTTAAATCAACCTGAGTAATGAAAGCAGTGGATTCGATCTTTCCTTCACGCCTTCCGTTCAAAGTATAAGAAGCCTCAATATCACCGGAGGCATTACTTTGCTGAAGGAATTTCGAAATAGCTATTAATCCATAGGCCGTAGTTTGAGTACTCAACCAACGCTGAGAACTCAACTCTTCTGAAACCGATCTTGCAATCAGAGAAGCATCATCCTGGCGATTCATCAGACTTAAAGATTCCAGAATCATAGACCGATCTCTTAGCGACGAACCATAGCTTCTGGATAATTCCCGGTAATCAGGAATTTCGATACTGGTTGTACTCACCAGATCTTCAGCGGCTTCCGGCTGACCGGCAATTACATATGCAGCCGCTAATCTCCATTTTGCCTGAGTTGAAAGACCTTCGTGTGACCGCAATCGGTTCATAGATCCAAGATCTGCAGAATTTGCCAATGCCAAAGTATATAACCGATACGCCTGAATCAGGTCTGACCTTCGGTATTCATTATTTTCAATCCAGGTTCTTGCGCGTTGCCGCTGAAAACGATTGATCTGACTCATAACATTTGAAGCGACATAATATCCTTTTGCCTGCGCTTCCAATAAAAAATGATATCCGTAATTGGTTCCCCAAGCATTTGGATCTTCATGTCCGGGCCAATATGATAAACCCCCACTGCTGGTTACAAATTTCTCTAATCGCTTTATCGCCGCATTAATGTTGCTTTGAATGTCCGACCTCTTTTGTTCATCTAATTCCATCACATCGCCTACAAAAAGTTGTGGAAATGCTGATGAAGTAGTCTGTTCAATACATCCGTGCGGATATCGAATCAGATAATTCAATCTGCGACCGAAATCTACCGGAGGAATTCTTGAAATTTCCAGGGTTGCTTCGTTAGTCCCTTCCATGCCCTGAGGTTCAAAGATCACTTCCCAATCACTGTCTGATTCTATAGTCTCAGATTTAATATCCACAAAGGGCTGATTTGGATTTCGAACAGCAATTTCTATTTCATGATAGGCAGATTCATTTCCTGAAGTAACTTCAACACGAACTTTACCAACTCCAATAGCCGGTTTGGTTTTAAGCTTGAAGGTAACGAGTTCATCTCCGGGCTCCGAGAAATTCACTGAAGTTGAAGACGAGCTTTCTACAATTTCGAAAATATCGTTGGTTTCAACTTTGACCTGCACGTCTTTCACGGATTCCTTCATTGCAAAAACATTTACCGGCAGATCAACTGTTTCTCCGGGGCCCAGCACTCTTGGCAGTGTTGCTAAGACCATCAAAGGTTTACGAACCGGAGTAGTAGTTTCGGTTTTTCCGTACGCTCCGTCCTGACCGGCAATTACCATAGTTCGAACCGATCCCACATAATTCGGAACTGAGATCTGATGTCGGTTTGTTTTTCCCTTCTCCAGATAAAACGGTCCTAAAAACCGCACCATCGGTTTAAAGCGATTGGCTTCATTCAGCGGATCTTCAGAGGCTTTCAATTCTCCATCGCCACCGATGGAAAGAATTCTGGAGATAGTTCCGGCGTATGCATCGCTCACATCCCCGAAAATATCCCAGGTTTTTACGCCCAGTGCTTCTCGGGCGTAGAAGTAATTGTGAGCTTCCGGAGTTTTGAAATTGGTGAGATCAAGCAACCCTTCGTCAACCACAGCAACGGTATAAGTCATTGCTTTTTTGTCGGATTCAGAAACTTCTATCAATGCATTAGTTTCAGGCTTTAATTCATCCGGGAGTTTTACAACAGGTTCTAATTTCGTCTCCGGGTCTTCCACTGCAATCGGAATTACACCATACATTCTTAGGGGCAGGTCGTTTTCTGTTTGGCCATGAGACTGAACATGCATGACATGAGCGTACACCGTCGGACTCATTTCCGATGAGGATTTGAATGTATATTCCGTTGATCCAGATTTTCCATCTATCCATTTGGTGGACAGAATTTTAGATCCGGTTTCCAGACTCACCAGAATTTTACTTCCTTCACTGCTTGGGATATTCAGTTTCACATCCTGCCCGACTTCATACGTTTCTTTATCAGAACTGAAACTCAATCGTGCCGGGCTTACCCCGGAACCTCTTCCACCATACCAACTGAAATACACGATCTGGCTGGATGAATGTCCACCGTTTTTATCAACAACACGAACTAAATACCTTCCGCCTCCTTCATTATTGGAAATATTTATATTGAAAGATCCTTTTCCCTCAGCATTTGTTGAAACACTTCCGCTTTTTACTTTTCTGACATTTCTGCGTTCGAAATAATTGCTCAGATCTTCGCGACTACGCTCCCACCACCATCTCCACCGGATGTTGTACACTTCATATGCCAACTCCTGATTGCCAACTTCATTACCATCTTTATCCACAGAAACCACTTCAAACTGATGATCTTTGTTTCTTGCCAACCAGTTTGAATATCTGTCGCCGTCTGTATCCGGAGTACGAAGACCAACTAAGGTTTTGAACGGATAATAATAAGTGGTTGAACTTCCAACGCTGAAATTCCCTGAAGGCTCAAAAACTCTGGATTTCAGGTTTACGCGAACCCGTCCCGGTCCTGATTTCATGCTTTGAAAAGTATGATCAACCTCCGCATTTCCATCCCGATCAAGATTTCCATCAAATATCATGGTTGGAGATCCTGAAAATGAAACCGATTCATCGGAGAAAGAATAATTAGGGTAATCACTGAATGTTGGTTCAGAACTCGAAAGACTCATTTCCACATCTGCTTTTAAGTTTCGGGCAATGGCTCCATGCAACCATCGCGAAGAAAGTGTGGCATCCAACTCACGGATTTCAGCAGAAACCACTTCTTCTGCAAAATCCATTTCTACTTTTAAGCGGTTCGGTTTTACCGTCTCAATTTTGATGGTTTTGTTGAAGGATAAGCCCCCTACTCTTGCAGTCAGGTTCCAGTTTCCTGTTGGTGCTTGCCTTTCGGTGGAGGTTTCATACACATAAAATCCGTTCAATGAAGAAGTAAACGTTTTTCGATTCACCACTTGTCCCGAGGGATTTCTGAGTTCAAAACTCACCGGGTGATTTTCAGGAAGCACATCATTTTCATCCTCCAGAATAAAAGAAACGTACAATGTGTCTCCGGGACGCCAAACTCCTCGTTCTCCATATAGAAATCCCTTTATCCCTTTCTGGACATCTGCTCCTGAGACATCAAAATCACTCACCGAAAGTGAAGTTCCGTCATCCAATCTCAAATATCCTTTTTGTGAACCTGAGCTTGCAATCAGATAGTACGGGGCTCTATCCGTTACCAGTTCCACCTTGCCGTCCTGATTTGTAGTTCCTTTTGTAATCACCTGCTGTTGAAAATCAAACAAATCGATATTTACGCCACTTTTCAGTTCTGTGGAAGTCAGGTCGGACACAAAAACGGTCACTCTGCCATTTTCATCCTGTTTGGCAATAATCCCAAGATCAGAAGCGAGCACATTCCGTGATTGTCCTCTTTGGTTATAGTAGTAACTTACATGGCAGGGATTATCTCTCTCGCGCCAGTCATATCCGCTCGGATATCGATTAATTTGATAATTATTCCAATATTCAGCTTCTTCTTCGGCTGAATAGGTCCAGCGTCGATCATTTAATTCCGCAGTGGTTATTTCATCATTTTCTCCACATTCGTATACCGCTTGTTGCTTTCTGAAGTCAATTTCTACCTGATACAACGCTCCCGGCTCGGGATCAATAATTTTTGATAAATCCAGAGCGTAATTATTCCAGCTTCCTGCTTCTACAGTTCCGAGCGTTGAAAGTGGAACAGCGGCTCCGAAAACCTGCCGACCCACACGATTTATATTCCATCGGTTAGATGAGGAAAGCTGATTATCCTGAAGGAATTGGCCCATATTGTTTTCAAATATGCGAACTACTCGTACATCCACCGCACCCAAACTGACCGCTTTAAAGGGAAATAGCAGATTCTCAGATTTCGGGATTATGGTGCCACTTCCAAGTAACTGCACCTCAGGTTTTGGTTGGTTAAATTGAATCTGACGAGTGATTTCTGCTCCTAATCTTTTACCTGCTTCATTCAGAATTCCAGAACTGATCGTCAACGTCTTCTCGCCCGATCTTCTTGTTCTTGGATTGATAATCAGCTTGTTATCACTTAAGGTGACATTCAAAGCATTCATATCCTGAATCCGGATCAATCCATCCAAATTTTGCGTGGCATCCAAACGGTCTGAAAATGTAAGTTCAATTCTTGGATTGTTATTCGTAAAAACGCGGGTAGCAATCAGTTCAAATACGGTGTTTTCTGATATCTCAATATTTTGTGAACCTTTTGTACTGGTTCCGATCGGGGTTCCGTCCCAACTTATTTTCAGATGACTCTTTTGATTATCTCTTCTGATTCCTTCGATTACAAAATTGTGAGAAGTTCCTGATGAATTCTGTGCCCAGATAATTTCCAGATCGTTATTTCCTTTCTGTGAAGCTGATAATACTCTGGAAATGTTTTTCTGCCATGCCTTATCGGAGGTATAAACAGCTCCTGAAAGTTTCATAGAAGTTGGGGATACCAATTCCAGTTCTCCTAAAACAACCTCTAGCTGTTGTTTTGTAGTATGAATTTCAAACGAAAATACCTTCTGCTCATCGGGAACTTCGAACAACTTCCCTACATGAAAATCTACTTTATAATTTTGGTCTTGTTTAAGCGGGTCATTCGGTTTAAATACAACCACATTATCATTCACCAATTCTGCATATCCTTTCACTTTCGGATCAAAATCAAACAAATGAGAACTGCTCAGATTTTTAATAGCCGGTGATTTTGTGAGAGTGACCGCAATTTCTCCATGTGAGCTGATCTCTCCTTGTGTAAAGCCCTCTATATGTTCAATAAATTGTTCCGGATCCGACAAATTTTGAACAGGTTCCGGTTTTGAACACGAGATAAAAGTTAATAATACAGCTGTACACGACAGCTGAAAGAGCTTTGCGAGTTTCATTTTGTAAGTAAATTAGAGTATTAAAGACAGGGTTACTATTCCCTACTTCAGTTTCCCGAAAAAGTTCTGCAAGGGCAAATAAATAATTTGTAGAGAGTTGTGTAGGTTCATTTCCTCGGCTTGGGAGTATCCACGCTGGACCCTCTCCTTTGTTTCCTTTCCATGGAGAGGAAGACTCGTTGATTTGAATCCCTACTTAAACAACGAGTTTCTCCTCTTGGGAGGAGAACATGAGGAGGGTCTTTTTAGATAATTTCCACCCCAAACACATTTAATCATTATTCACATTTCTCTCCTTCACATTTTGTATATTCAATGCTGTTCGGCTGTGGTCGGACATTTGATCTTTGAAAATTGAATGATAACGCAAAATAAGAGGTGGACACATTGTCTTTTGAACAATATGACCTGAGTCCGGATTTAATGAGCGGACTGGTCGATACACGAATTGAACAGCCAACACCTCTCCAACAAGAAGTTATTCCTCATGCACTGGAAGGCAAGCACTTGCTTGTAAAGAATGAAGACGAGGATAACGGAGCATTTTTGATCCCTGCATTGCAGAAGTTGATAGCGAACGGAGAGGCACAAGGCACGCGAATATTAATTTTAACACCATCTGTAGAACGAGCTAAAGCGATTGATGAAATGATTTGGGCGATGGGATATCATGCTCAGATCAGCAGCACTTCACTTTCTATGAAGGGCGACAGAAAAGAACAAGAACAAGCTGTTATAGATGGAGCTTCGGTGATTGTAGCAAATCCCGGGCGATTGGTTGACATACTGGAAAAAACCCAAATTGACTTCAACGATCTGGAATGTGTAGTGATCGATGAAGCACACAATATGGAAAATTTTAGCCTGGTTGGCAGGGTAAAGTCTGTCTTTACTCATATTAAAAGTCAGCCTCAGGTTCTGATTTTTTCCGGATCTATGAACAATGCAACCAAGCAACTTGCGGAAGAAGCTCTTCAGAATCCTGAATTAATTGGATTTCAGGACACCAATATTGAAGAGAAAAAACCGGTTCAACCGGCTGATCTTGATCAAAAAGAAGTGGATGAAAAACTGGAAAAAGCTTCAGTTAAAGTTGTTCTAAATCCGGAAGAAAACAGCTCAGGAGATAACACTTCCAATTCTGAAGAAGAAACTGAAATTTCATCAGCAGACACTACACCTCCTTCAAAAGAAGAAGTTAAAGCAAAACTGGATAATGTTGCTGTAGAAGTAAACTTAAATCCTGATAAGAAGGAAAATAAAACCGGATCGGATTCTTCAAAACCTTCGGATAATCGTTCCCCTAAAGAAAAACTTAAGGATGTCTCGATATCAGTTGTATTGAAAGAAGATCTTCCTGAGAAAAGTGATTCGGGAGATACTCCAAGCATTTCCAAAAATTTAGAACAAGGATATATCAATGTCCCACCGCGGATGAAGATATCTACTTTGATGGCACATCTTGACAACAGCAAGATCGATCATATTGTGATATTTACTGCATCCAAAAGAACAGCGGACCGCTTATTCAGAATCATCCTCAAGAAAAACTGGGGCGTTGTAAGCGTTGATGAACAAATTGACGAAAGTACATTTAATGAGCGCTTCCAGAAGTTTACTTCCGGTGATATGAAAATTCTTGTTGTTGGTGGAATGTCAGCCAGAAGAATTGAACTCGAAAAAGTTACTCAGGTTATCAATTATGATGTACCTGATGAAGTGGATGAATACCGATACCGAGCGGAGCTGGTCGGCTCCGGAAAAGCCAGTCAGATGGTTTCATTGGTTTCAAAAATGGATCGTGATGATATTAATAAAATCACCGATGAAGTTGGTTTTGCTCCACAGGAAATTAAGTTACCGAAGGAAGTAAAAGAGAAAAAACAGAAGAAAAACTCCGGCAACAAACAAACCCGAAGAGGTAAATCCGGAAATAAAAAATCCTCTAAAAAACAGAAGAAAAGTAAATCTGCCAAAAAACACGGATTACCAAGACCTAATTACGACGGACTTTCCGGTGGACGCGAAGGCGACCGTTCAGGTGGAGTTTTTGGTTGGGTTAAGAAGTTGTTCAATTAAATCTTTTTTTGATTTTTTGTACCCCAAAGCCTCCTGTGATTGATTTCCAGGGGGCTTTTTTTGTTTACAATTAATTCACCTTATTCATCAGAATTTTTATTTAATTGATATAAATCAATTTCAATTATGTTTGATAACAAAATCCCAATATCAAAACTCAATGAAGCTCAACTTACGCTTCATCATGCCGTGCAGTTTATTGCAGCAGCAGGAAAATATCTGCTACCAAAGAAAGATGATGACAGCCATACCAATATGAGCTGGGATTCCAAAACAAGTACTTTTTATGGTGGTTCGATAAACAAACGAGCCAGAGTTGGTTTACACATTCCTTCCTTGAGTTTGAAAGTGTCCGGCCCGACAGGAATAGAATTAGCTTCGTTTGAATTAGCCGGGAAAACAAAAAAAGAAGGGCTCTTTTGGGTTCAGCAAGCACTTCAACTTAAACAAATTGATACCACTTCTCTAGAATCAGAAATGCACTACGAAATACCTGCTCACTCCACAGATGAAGGCAAACCTTTTCCGGAAGTTGATGTTGATATATTAAATGAGCTGGCAAATCATCGAACTGTGGCAGATGAAATCTGTGCGGGTATTTTTTCAACGCATCCGAAAGCTTCTCCGCCCCGAACCTGGCCTCATCATTTTGATCACGGAGTGTATGTCCCTTTAGAATTTGATAATGAAGGTGAAGCATTCCGCTCTTTCAGTGTAGGTTATGCGGTCGCAGATTCCGTAATTAATGAACCTTATTTCTATGTAACTCAATGGAAAAAAGATGGAGATGTAAATTACTCGAATACTCCGGCTTTAGAGCACGGAAAGTGGTTACCTGAAAAACTAAATGGAGCGGCTCTTTCTCTCTCAGAAATTCTGGGATCAAACAATCAGAAAAATAGTATTGAGCTTTTTATCAAAACTACGGTAGAATTCAGTCTCAGCTAAGATTTCTAAACCTTCCTGATTGTATTTATTTTCCATTAAAAAGGAAATGGGATTTAAGTTAGGCACAGATACACTTACTATCCGCCAGATCATTGAAATCTGCAAAGGAAAATTACCTTTCAGCCTTGAGGATGAGGCCAGAGTTAAAGTCAGAAAAAGTGCTCAAAATGTATCTGAAATTGTAGAAAGCGGGAACGTAGTCTATGGAGTAAATACGGGGTTTGGACCTCTTTGCAACACCATTATTTCCAAAGAAAATACCGAACGACTTCAGGATAACATTTTAAGAAGTCACAGTGTGGGTGTTGGGGATCCGGTTCCTTTGCACATCGCAAAAACCATGTTGATTCTTAAAGCTCATAATCTGAGCGTGGGTTTATCAGGAATCAGAGAAGAGACGTTAGAACGGATTATTTACTTCATCGAAAATGATATTATCCCTGAAGTGCCTGAGCAAGGGTCCGTTGGAGCCTCCGGTGATCTTGCCCCTCTTGCACATCTTTTTTTACCGCTAATCGGGTTGGGAAAAGTCCACTACAAAAATGAGTGGTATCAAACCTCTGAGCTTTATCAGAAACTTGGAATCGAACCTCTGAAACTGAAAGCTAAAGAAGGATTGGCACTGATTAACGGAACTCAATTTATAGCAGCTTTTGCAGTTTGGGGAGTTTACAATTTACATCATTGTCTAAACTCTGCGGATGTGATCGGAGCTATGAGTTTGGAAGGAGTTTTGGGAAGTGCAGCTCCTTTTAAAGAACAACTACACAAAGCCCGACCTTACAACGGATCACTTTTTACCGCACACCGACTTCGGGCTTTACTGAAAAATTCTGAAATGGTGGAATCTCATGCTGATTGCGGACGAGTTCAGGATCCGTATTCCATTCGATGTATGCCACAGGTTCACGGAGCAAGTCGAAATGCATGGCTTCACTGCAAACAATTAGTGGATATTGAGATCAACTCAGTCACCGATAATCCGATCATTCTTTCAGAAAAAGAAGCCATCAGCGGTGGAAATTTTCACGGGCAACCGCTGGCACTCCCTTGCGATTACCTGACGTTAGCCACTCATGAGCTTGGAAATATTTCTGATCGAAGATCTTACTTATTGCTGGAAGGAAATCATCCCGGTTTACCTAAATTATTGATGAACGATATTGGATTAAATTCCGGATTTATGATTCCTCAGTATACTTCCGCAGCTTTGGTAAGTGAAAATAAAGCACTTTGTTTCCCCGCATCAGCAGACAGTATCCCAACATCGCTTGGACAGGAAGATCACGTAAGTATGGGCTCCATCAGCGCAAGAAAGCTAAATCAGGTAATCGCTAATACCGAAAAAATTCTTGCCGTGGAATTGGTAAGTGCAGCTCAGGCTTTTGATTTTAGAAAGCCCATGAAATCGGGTCCTATTCTTGAAGCCTGTCATAACCTGGTACGTGAGCACATCGATCATGCGGATGAAGACCGGGTCTTTGCTGATGATATTCTGAAAGCTCAGGAAATAATCCAATCACATCTAATTTCAAATCTGGCAGAAGAAACAGCGTTAAAAAATAATATCGATTTAAACGGATCATACCATGAACTCTTCGGACTTTCTTAAAAAATACGTCAGTCATCCTGATTATAAATCACCCACAGGGAGCAAACTACATGCAAAATCATGGCAAACCGAAGCTCCACTCAGGATGTTGTTAAATAATCTGGATGATGAAGTGGCAGAAGATCCTGAAAATCTGATTGTGTACGGTGGAAACGGACAAGCTGCCCGAAACAAAGAAGCACTTGAAAAAATTGTGGAATGTCTGCTCGATCTGGATGAAGATCACAGTTTATTGGTTCAGTCCGGAAAACCGGTCGGCGTGATTCGTTCTCATCCTGAAGCACCAAGAGTATTGATCGCCAACAGCAATCTTGTTCCCGAATGGGCAACCTGGGATTATTTTAACGAATTGAAAGAGCGCGGATTGATGATGTACGGACAAATGACTGCCGGCTCATGGATCTATATCGGAACACAGGGAATTCTTCAGGGAACCTACGAGACCTTTGCTGCCTGCGGAAGAAAACATTTTGGGGGAGATTTGAGAGGCAAACTTCTGGTGACAGGTGGAATCGGAGGAATGGGTGGCGCTCAACCTCTTGCAGCTACCATGGCAGGAGCAACTTTTCTTGGGGTTGATATCGATCCTAAACGAATTGAAAAGCGTATCAAAACACGCTACATCGATAAAATGACCGACTCTTATGACGAAGCTATTGAGTGGGTATTGAAAGCTAAAAAAAACAATGAAAATCTTTCTGTTGGTTTGGTTGGTGACATTGGAGATGTTTTGGAAAAACTTATTGAAGATAACATTACCCCTGATGTACTGACGGATCAGACTTCTGCTCATGATCCAATCAATGGATATGTACCACACGGAATTTCATTTGAAGAAGCAATTGCTCTTCGAAAATCAGATCCCAAGAAATACGAGTCAAAATCGATTGAAAGCATGGCTCGTCATGTCCGGCACATGCTGACTTTGCAGGATCGTGGAGCTATCACTTTCGACTATGGAAATAATCTCAGAGCTTATGCTCAGAAAGGCGGCGTCGAAAATGCATTTGATTTCCCGGGATTTGTTCCGGCTTACATCCGCCCTCTTTTTTGTGAAGGTAAAGGTCCGTTCCGTTGGGCTGCACTTTCTGGAGATCCTGAAGATATATACGTAACCGATCAGGCTTTGAAAGAAGCCTTTCCTGAAAACGAGCATTTGATAAATTGGCTGGACCAGGCTAAAGAAAAGATCGCTTTTCAGGGATTACCATGTAGAATATGCTGGCTCGGGCTTGGTGAACGTGAAAAAGCAGGATTGATATTTAACGATCTCGTGAAATCCGGAAAAGTAAAAGCTCCTATTGTTATCGGTCGCGATCATCTGGACTGCGGCTCCGTAGCTTCCCCGAACCGGGAAACAGAAGGAATGAAAGATGGAACCGATGCGGTAAGTGACTGGCCGTTGCTGAACTTAATGAGTAACGCTTCAGGCGGAGCAACCTGGATCAGTTTCCATCACGGCGGTGGAGTTGGAATGGGATTCAGTCAACATGCAGGAATGGTAGTTCTTGCAGATGGGACTGAAAGAGCTGCAAACTGCATTAAAAGAGTATTACATAATGATCCTGCGATGGGAATTTATCGTCATCATGATGCCGGGTATGAACTGGCTACAGATGTTGGCGAAAAACATAAAATAATTATTTGAAACGTAGTCATTCTGAGCGTTAGCGAAGAATCTGCACAGTTAGGTGTTTTGCAGGTCCTTCCGCAGAAGCCTAAGGATGACAAGGCTAAATTATGAAATCTAAAATTTTGTACGGCCCCTTTTCTCAACTACTACCCATGGACGGACTTCCTCTTCATGGTCCGTTACTGGATGAAGAATTAGAAATCATTTCGGATGCAGGAATTGTAACTCAGAATGGAAAAATTCTCGATTTTGGAAAATATGATGAGCTAAAAAAAATCCATTCTGAAGCTGATCATAAGCTGAATTCAAAAAAAGACTCTGTTGTTCTGCCCTCTTTTGTGGATTGCCACACTCATATTTGTTGGGGAGGAAACCGAATCAATGATTATGCATTGCGTGTTGCAGGCAAATCTTATCTGGAAATTGCAGCTGCTGGCGGTGGTATTTCTGATACCGTTATTGAAACCCGAAAAGCTTCTGAAGGTGAACTGGTTAAAGTGATTCTCCAACGAGTAGACCGGCATTTGAAAAGGGGAATTTCGACCATTGAGATTAAATCCGGGTATGGTTTAAACCTGGATGACGAACTCAAAATGCTTCGGGCTATTAAGAAAGCAAATGAGCAGACAACCGCAGAACTGATTCCGACTTTTTTAGGAGCTCACATCAAACCAAAAGATTTTGACGGATCCCATGAGGAGTATCTGGAGTTTCTTATCAATGAAGTCGTTCCTGTAATTCTGGAAGAAGATCTTACATCCCGCGCCGATGTTTTTGTGGAAGAAGGAGCTTTTGATATCGAGGTCGCCAGAGTTTATGCCAAGAAATTAAAACTGAAAGGCTTCAACCTGACTATGCACGTGGATCAGTTTCACAGTGGAGGTTCAGAACTCGCCATCGAAGAAGGTTGTGTTTCTGCAGATCATCTGGAACATACCGATGATAATTCCTGTCTTTTATTTTCAAAATCAGAAACTGTTGCAGTGGCTCTTCCCGGAGCTTCAATCGGTTTGGGGATGAAATTCACTCCCTGTAGAAGGCTTCTGGATCATAATGCATGTGTTGCTATTGCCACCGACTGGAATCCCGGTTCTGCGCCGATGGGAGATCTGCTTACTCAGGCTTCTATTCTGGGTGCATCAGAAAAAATGACCATCGCAGAAACGCTGGCGGGAATCACTTTTCGGGCAGCAAAAGCATTAAGGATCAAAACAGGATTCATCCGCAAAGATAACAAAGCCAAATTCATCAGTTTCCCGACTAATGATTATAGGGATATTTTTTATCAACAGGGACAGCTTCAACCTGATGCATCCGTAATTGGAGAGGAATATTTTGAATTTTAAATCTGAACTTTATTCTCCCGGAGATTCAAATAATTGGTCAGGTCGCACCGATTCTGAAACCGATTTTGATCAATTCAGATATCATCAGGTAGTTAATTGTATGTCGCTGAATGATTTATCAGACACTACGCAGAAGACTCTACTTGGTTTTGCTTCTGATATAGGAGTGAAAAGAAACAAAGGCAGAGTTGGAGCAGCGAAAGGTCCGCAGCATTTCAGGAATAATATCGGATCGCTAAGTTGGCATGGTGATCCATCGGGGTTTATCGATGCTGGGAATATCACTCCTGAAGGCGATAAAATGGAGGAAGCTCAGCAGGAATTAGGCAAAGCTGTGCATCATATTCTGGAATCTGAAAATACCCCAATAATTATTGGTGGCGGACATGAAACCGCATACGGACATTTTTTGGGAATTGCTTCTTATCTCCAACAAACTAATCCGAAAGCTAAACTCGGAATCTTAAATATTGATGCTCATTTTGATCTTCGTCCTTACACTGATTTTTCTCATTCGGGATCCCCTTTTCTTCAGGCTCATGATTATGCCAAAAAAACCGGATTAGACCTGAACTATTTTGTGTACGGAATAAATCAGGATAATAACACCCGATCACTGTTCAAAAAAGTTGAAGAACTTGATTCGGAATATTGCCTGAATACTGAAATTTTTGCCGATGAATTTTCCAGTCTGAACAAAGTTCTGCAATTCATTGAAAGCAGAGATTTTATTTATTTAACTATTTGTCTGGATGTCTTCGAAGCTGCACTTGCTCCTGGAGTAAGTGCTCCGGCATGGAATGGAATCAAAATCAATCACGCATTAAAACTGATCGAATTGGTAAAAGAATCAGGAAAACTTTTTTCTACTGATATTTGTGAATTGAATCCTGATTATGATCTAAATAATCAAACGGCAAAAACAGCCGGAACTTTATTTAGTGAATTGATCAGGTAATTTTTCTTCGAGAAGATCCACCGGCACCTCGAGTTCTTCAACTCTTGGAAAACTTTTCTCACTGATCTTTTTGTTCCTGAGTGCCACAACATTACCGGCTATTATCAACCCCGCACCGGATAAACTACTCCCTGTCCAGTTGTAGTCTTCAAAAATGGTGGATATCACCAAAGCAATAACAGGGGCAATTACTGCTACATAAGCTGCTTTTCCTGCCCCGATATTTCCAATCAAAGTGAGGTAAGCACCGAATGCAATCACTGATCCAAATATTGCCAGATACAGTAATGAAGACACATAAGAAATATCGGTTTCGAATGAAATCTCCTTTCCACTGACAAGAGCAAACAAAAACATAGCGATAGCACCGCATGTCATTCCGAATGCATTCGAGGAAATTACCGGAATTCCTGCTTTTTGATTTCTTGCCGATGTAATGTTTCCAAGAGAGGCAATGTAAGTTCCTATGATTGCAAATATTAATCCGATGATCTTTCCATCAGAAAATGAAAATTGAACCAGATCCTGCCTGAAAATTAAACCGGTTCCTATAAGTCCCAACAATCCTCCAAAAATTACTTTTTTCTCAATATCCGATTTCAAAAAGATCTTTCCATTCAATACGTTCATAAAAACAAGGAGCGAAAATAATAGACCTACCAATCCGCTGGTGAGATATAATTCAGCGCTGTACATACACCAGTAATTAAATCCGAAGAGCAACAAGCCCTGGAGTAATATAAAACCGTGTTCCTTTTTTGAAAAATCGAGCTTTAGTTTCCATAATTTAGAAACGATCAGCATCAAAACGCCAGCAATAGCAAACCGGTAGGCTACTGAGTACATTGGGTCAACATTACCAACCTGAAATGTAATTACATACCATGTTGAGCCCCAAATAAGGACGGGAACCAGAAAAAGAAGTCCATTTTTCATTGCTGATAATACGCTAACCTAAAGACAGATGGAACAGGGTAAAAGTTATTTTACTGTTCATTCAATTCCGCTGCAAGAGCAGCTCCTATGATACCCGCGTGATTTTGATTTTTAGCAGGAACTACAGGAGCATCTGTTTTTATTTTTTTATGAAATTTATCGAAATCTGAGCTAACACCTCCTCCGATAATGATCAAAGATGGGTACAATAATTTCTCGACCTGTTGGAGATATTTATTTACTCTTTTTCCCCATTTCTTCCAGCTCAGATCTTTCTTTTCTCTTACTGAATTTGCCGCATAATTTTCAGCTATTTTCCCATTATCCATCAGAATATGTCCTAATTCAGTATTTGTTATAAGAGTGCCATCTCTGAAAATCGCTGTACCAATTCCCGTTCCAAAAGCCGCCATAAAAACAACCCCTTTCTGGCCTTTTCCTGCTCCTAACTTCATTTCGGCAAAGCCTGCGGCATCTACATCATTAACCAATGTGGTTTTACATCCGGTTTTATCTTCTATCTGTTTTGAAGCATTTATTCCAATCCAACTTTTATCAATATTAGATGCAGTTCTTACTATATCATCTACAATTGCGGCCGGGAAACCACAACCCACCGGTCCCTGCCACTCAAAATGCTGAATGATCTTTACTATTGTTTCGATTACAGCTTCAGGAGTAGCCGGTTGAGGTGTTGGAATTCGATACCGATCGGTTATCATTTGTCCCGCATCTGTATCTACAATTCCACCTTTTATTCCTGAACCGCCTACGTCTATTCCAAGTATTTTCATATTCTCAGTTTTCTATCCTACACAATTAACACACCTCGTTGTATGAGGCATATATTCCAGTCTTCCGAAAGGAATTTCATTTTTACATTTTAAGCAAATTCCAAACTCTTTTGATTCCGAATTTTCCAAAGCCTTTACCAATCGTTGCAGAATCTTTTTCTTTTCTCTTAAAGAAGCTTCATTGATCGTTTTATTATTTATGGCGTCCATTCTGGAAATTCTTCCGTTTGATGCATCTAATGAAATTGGTTTTATCAACTCCTGAAGTTCCCCGATATCATTTTTTACCGAATCAATTCGATCCTTAATAATGGTAAGCAATTTTGATTTTTCTCCGGAGTTCATGTGCTGTCATTCAATTTATTATATTCTGATATAAGACATTAACTAACAAACACAAAATTTGATCAGATGAATAAACTAAAAAAATCTTTTTGGGCAACAATTGCTCTGATGCTGTTTTTTTCAGCGGAAATGATTTTTGCACAATCAGGTCTGACTCCTGAGCAGCTTGCCAAAATTGAATCAGTAGGTAGCGTTTATATTTCTGATAATGGAAAATATGCAGCCTATACCTTGTCTGTTCCTGCTGATCCCTTCAAGAAAAATCTTCCGGCAAGTACCCATCTCTATTTATTAGATATGGAATCAAAAAAATCGACACCACTGATCACCGATAAAAATGTGAAAGGGATTGCTTTCAGGCCGTTACAAAATACTCTTACCTATATAGCAAACGGAGATTTGCATGAATATTCAATTGAAGAAAAGTCATTCGTCAGAATATTCGATTTCGATCAATCTATCGTTGGATACGAATGGGCTTCGGATGGAAATCACATTGTATTCAGATCATCCGAACCAAAATCTGAAAGTACATCACCACTTCCATACGCTCCTGAGATCTACGAAGAAAATCTGAGTAATACCTGGGCATATATTCAAAATGTTGCTAAAGAAGGTCATACTCCTCACCGGATACCGGTTGAAGGAACTGTTTATTCTGCCTCATGGAGTCCTGACCGATCCAAAATAGCATTGGGTGTTGCCCCTTCCCCTTTGGTAGATGATTCTTTTATGGAGCAAAAGATTCTGATTGTTGATCATAAAACCAGAGAAATTCTGGCTGAAGTTGATCATACAGGAAAACTTGATTCCTATACTTGGAGCCCCGATGGAAGCAAGCTAGCTTTGGTAGCCGCTGCCACAATTAATGACCCTATCGCAGGCAGAATTAAAATTGCAGATACCAAAACAGGAGATACTAAAATACTTCAGCAGAATTACCAAGGGATGTTTCATCAGCTAAAATGGAAAGACAATATTGAAGTGTACTTCCTTTCAAGTAAAGGAGTTCAATCTGAATTCGGAACAGTAAATGTGAATAATGGAAATTTGGAGGTTCTGAATAGCTCCAAAGAAATAATCATCAATGCATTTTCGATGGCTGAAAACGGAACTACATTATTGGGTGCGGAAACATCTGCACATCCCGATGAAGTGTATATGATGAGTAAAAACATGAAGGAAGCTTCCAGAGTAACCAACAGCAACACCTGGTTAGATGAGATTGAACTTGGCAAACAGGAAGTTGTGACGTTTACCACCAAAGACGGAATGGAAATTCAGAGCTTACTAATGTATCCGGTTGGGTATGAAGAAGGAACCCGTTATCCATTGATCAACGTAATTCATGGCGGACCCGAAGCTCATTACGACAACGGCTGGTTGACCACTTACTCCATGGCAGGACAGGTTGCTGCTGCTCAGGGCTTTGCTGTTTTCTATCCTAATTACAGAGGAAGTACCGGTCGTGGATTGGAGTTTGCCATGAGCAGTCAGGGCGATCTTGCGGGAGCTGAATTCGATGATATTGTGGAAGGAGTAGATCATTTAATTCAGATAGGATTGGTTGATGGTGAAAAAGTTGGCGTTACCGGAGGTTCTTATGGTGGTTACGCCACTGCTTGGATGAGCACCCGATACAGCAATCGTTTTGCAGCCGGAGTAATGTCTGTTGGTATCAGTAACAATATTTCAAAATGGGGAACCAGTGATATCCCTGAAGAATTGTATCATGTTCATGCCCGTAAAAGAATATGGGATGATTATCAGGGTTATTTGGAACGTAGTCCGATCTACCATGTGGACAATGCGAAAACACCGTTATTGATCATGCATGGAAAAGAAGACACCCGAGTTGATCCCGGTCAGTCTTACGAATTGTATCGGCACATTAAAACCAGAACTGAAACTCCCGTTCGTTTGGTTTTGTATCCGGGTGAAGGACATGGAAACCGAAATGCCACTGCTCGATTTGATTTCAATCTTAGAATGATGCGGTGGTTCAATCAATATCTGAAAGGAGAAAAAGTAAGGCCGGACACCGAGCTTGAAATTGAGACTTCAAGTATTGAAGATTAGCGCTCAGTTCTGATCTCATTTTTAAAGGCTTCGTTTCTCAACGAGGCCTTTTTTGTTTCTAATGTTAAAAGCGAGCAAGTGATGTTTTTTTTTGGTTTATTAACAAGATTTAAAATTTTGGGTACTCTATGAACTTGAAGGGTTTTATAACGGAGTTAAAAAGACGTAACGTCTTTAAAGTTGCTACGGCCTACGCCATTGCCGGATGGTTGATTATTCAGGTTGTTTCAACTGTATCTCCTCAATTAGGATTTCCTGAATGGGTGGCTCCTTTTTTTACAGTTCTTGTTTTAGTTGGCTTTCCTTTAGCGCTCATTTTCGCATGGGCGTTTGAGTTAACACCGGAAGGATTAAAGAAATCTCAGGAAGTTGATATTACCGAATCAGTAACCAGCAGAACCGGTAAAAAGTTAAACGGAATTATTATCACTGTTCTATCTATGGCGGTGATTTTTCTTTTGATTGAACGGGTATTTTTTGCTGAAGCTGCTTTTATAGAAAATCAATCAGAACTGGCAGATTTTGAAACGGCATCTATCGCTGTACTTCCTTTTGTGGATATGTCTGCCAGACAAGATCAGGAATATTTCTCAGACGGCCTTTCCGAGGAACTACTTAATGCTTTAGCCAAAGTAGAAGACATGAAAGTGGCAGGCCGAACTTCTTCCTTCAAATTCAAAGGGCAAAATGAAAACCTTAAACTCATAGGCGATGAACTAAACGTTGCTCATATTCTGGAAGGCAGTGTTCGTAAATCAGGTAACCGAATTAGAATTACAGCCCAGCTTATAAAAGCAGACGATGGATTTCATCTTTGGAGTGAAACCTTTGATCGTGAACTAACAGCTACAAACATCTTTGAGATTCAGGAAGAAATATCCAGACGAGTGCTGACTGAGTTGAAAGTTCATTTACTTCCTGAAGATGAAAGCGAGCTCAAAGAGATTCCAACAACGGATGTGGAAGCATATCAGGCTTTTTTAAAAGCAAACCAGTTAGTAGTTAACCGCGATATTGATGAAATAAATGTTGCTATAGAACTATACTTGAATGCAATAAAACTCGACCCAACTTTTGCTGAGGCCCATGCACGGTTAGCAATAGCGTATAATCTACAGGGCTATTATGGAAATATTCCATTTGAAGAAGAAGTCGCTAACGTAAAGCAGTATGCTGAAAATGCGTTGTCGATGAATGAGAACCTCGCCGAAGGGCTCGCTGCTATGGGACTATATATGGAGAGTGTTCAGGAATATGAAGAGGCAAAAAAATATTATTTGAAGAGTCTCGAACTAAATCCGAATTATGCTGATGTGTACAACTGGTTAGGCAACGTATATACCGATGATCTTTTTGAACAGGAATTGGGGATGGAACAGTACAAAAAGATGTATGAAGTAGATCCTCTCGCCCCTTTGTCTATTTATAACCGGGCCCGGGCTAGTCAGTTTGAGGAAAAAATTGATGAGGCCGAAAAATTTCATCAAAAAAACCTTAAAGAAAACCCTGAGTTTATTCCATCCTATCTTGGGCTGTCATTTCTGAAATCAGAGGCCCCTGTTAGTCGCTTTGATGAAGCATTTATTACTATCCATAAAGCATATAAACTGGATAATAATTTTGCCCGATCCCTGAATGTAATGGTTTCAAGGGCGATAGACCTGAATCTTGCGCCGGTAGCAAAGTATTATCTCGATATTTTAAAACAGAATTACCCTGAAAGTCCTGAATATCTAAATAGAACCGGGACATACGCAGCTCTTACAGGAGACTACTCCTATTTCGAAGAGGATGCGATTTCATATATTGAAAGGACGGGATTTGTTCCTCAAGATGCGGGATTTTACTATGATGTAGTAGAACTGTATAAAATCAAAGATACTCCCGAAAAAGCTCTCACATGGTTTAATAGGTTTGATGAAGCATTGGTAAATGGCGAGGTAGAATCCTTAACCCAAGCGAATGCTTTTCCAGCCCTTGCTCTAGTCCACTATTATAAACTAACGGAGCAGGAAGCTCGCGCGGAGCAGTTGATAGATCAATTTTGTGACTTTACGGAGTCATTAAAAGAGCATGAAAATATCGGGCCGGACTCAGACTTCTACTTTTTTGGAAGCATGCGTTGCCAAGTTGAAAAAAGGGATTTGGATGCCGCATTACCCTATGTCCATGAAATGATTGAGGAAAGAAAGGAAATCGGTGGAATGTACGTTTGGCAAGAAGGCTCTGAAAGCGTGCTAAACGAAATGATGGATCGACGCGACTATCGTGAATTTCTGGTGCCGGCTTTTGAAGAACTCGAGACACAACGCAAGAACCTGGTTGAATACTTGAAGAACGAAGGAGTCTGGAAAGAAGAATGGGAATTGGAGAATTAAAAATGAAGAATTCAAAATTCAAAATTATTCTCCCTTTCAACAGAGTCATCCTGAGGATACTTCCGAAGGATCTTGCTGAATATTCGATAAGATTCTTCGCTTTCACTCAGAATGACTGTTTTGAATTTTTAATCCGCGAAGCGTTATGAACATTTTGAAATTCTTAGAAGAACTAAAGCGTCGTAACGTATTTAAAGTTGCTGTTGCTTATGCTATTGCAGGATGGTTGATCATTCAGATCGTGACTGTCATTGAAGAACCGCTATCTATTCCCGGTTGGTTTGATACCGTTGTGATTGTTTTAGTAGGTATTGGTTTTCCACTAGCGCTTATTTTTGCTTGGGCATTTGAATTAACTCCGGATGGTCTTAAAAAATCTCGCGAAGTTGAGATCACTGAATCGGTTACTGACAGAACCGGAAAAAAACTAAATGGAGTTATTATCTCTGTGCTTTCAGTTGCTTTATTCTTTGTAGTGGTTGAAAGAATATTTTTTGCAAAAGCTTCGATTTTAGAAGATGCAGGTCAAGCAACTGAAATTCAAACCGCTTCCATTGCGGTACTTCCTTTTGTTAATATGAGCAGCGATCAGGAAAACGAATATTTCTCGGACGGACTTTCGGAAGAACTGCTGAACGCTCTTGCCAAAGTGGATGAAATGCAGGTGGCAGGAAGAACTTCCTCTTTCAAATTTAAAGGACAGAATGAAAATCTTACAGAGATTGGTGGCGAGCTTGGCGTGGCAAATATTCTGGAAGGAAGTGTTCGCAAATCCGGGAACCGACTCAGAATTACCGCTCAGTTAATTCGTGTTTCGGATGGATTCCATATGTGGAGCGAAACCTACGATCGTGAGTTTACGGTAGACAATATCTTTGATATTCAGGAAGAGATTTCTTTGCATGTAATGGAGGAACTGAAAATTCGGCTACTCCCTGAAGATGAAGCTCAATTAGCGGACCGACCAACCATGGATATCGAAGCGTATAACGCTTTCCTGGAAGCTACTCAAAGTGAAATCACCTATCGGCCTGATGATCTGAAATATGCTATTCAAAAATACAAAGAAGCTATTCGCTTAGACCCAACATTTGCTGAAGCTTATGCTCGATTAGCAATGGCATACAATTCACTTCATCATAATGGCAATATCAGTGCTGATGAAACAAAAATTTTGATAAGAGAAAATGCTGAAATGGCTATTTCATTAGACAAGGATCTGGGTAAAGCCCATCAGGCTCTTGCTGATTACTATGGCTTTGAATTTCAATTTGAGAAACGAGAAGAGATCTTAAAAACTGCTATTAAACTATCTCCTAATGATGCTTCTATCAGAATGGACTACAGAGATGCATTGGGTAGAAATAATAAAGTTGAAGAATCCAGAGCTCAATTATTTAAAGCCTATGAACTCGATCCGTTAAGCCCGGACATTTCCAATTCCTATGCCCGACATCTTGTAACCGTGGAAAATAGGTACGATGAAGCAATGGATATCATTGACCGGAATATTAAACGCACACCTGATTATAACGGCTCTTATTATGCTAAGGCTTGGCTTCTCCGCGATGTGCCTTATGGTGAACTCGATAACGCTTTTAAGTTCGCTTATGAAGGTCATTTAAATAACCCTGAAGACATTGATTTCATGTGGATGGTCTCTGATATCGCTCGAGATCTTAACATGTTGAATATGGCTGAGTTTTTTGGGAATAAAATTTCAGAAATGTACTCGGACAATCATGCTGGTCGGCGTAATTTACTTAGAACCAGTCAGACCAGAGGAGATTTCGAGCGTAGCAAAGAAATCATTGATGAACTCATTGAGATATATGGTGAACGAACCTTTGAGTTTTTTGTAATCGACCTATTAGCCTATCACTATGAAAAAGGTGAGTATCAGGAAGGGTTAAACCTATTAAAATTGAGATTTCCCAATTATCTGGATGAGCCCGGGAAAGAGATTATTAATAATGATCAACAAACGGCCTCCATCTTTTATCTCACACTATCAAACAAGCTAGGCAATTCGGAAGAAGCTACAATGGTTGCCAGTAGAATATGCGAATACAAAGATAAACGATTAGCCGAAATGGAAGAGAGTGGACATAAAGAAATATATAATGAACTTGATGCTAAACTTTGGTGCCAAATCGCTATTGGAGAATATGATAAAGCAGTAAATGCTCTAGAAACATTTCATTTTGAGTTAAATTCTAAGGCAAACTGGCCAATGATACTTACTTCAGAAATTGTTTATTACCCTTTAAAAGAGACTCCGGCATACAAATCTTTTGAAGAAAAATTGCATACTGATCTGGGTTTAATGAGAAGTAGTGTCGTTCAATTTTTGAAGGATGAAGGAGAATGGAAGGAAGAGTGGGAAGAGAATTAAAAATCAAGGATTCAAAATTGAGAATTACCCTTCTTTCCAATATAGTCACCCTGAATCCAAAACCTTTCGGACGAAAGATCTTGCTAAATATTCGCCAAGGTCTTTTCGCTATGCCCAAAATGTCATCCACTTAATAATTATAATCTAAAATCCAACGCTATAGACTATGGGAATTTTCTTCGATTTAATGCAACAAGAAGAGCTGGAAAAACAGCAGGCACAAGCAGACACTCTCGAAGACCGGGTAGAATTTCTGGAAGAAGAATTGAAAAGAACCAGAGAGCTACTTTATAAAACTCTTCATGTTTTAGAAGAGCACGTAAGTATTGATATTGACGGAGACGGAATTAAAGGCTGATTTGCATGACCTTAGACTTGAAATAAATAATGGACACCTTTACGATCATAACGGTCATTGCCATTATTCTGTTCGCCAGATTGGGTATAAGACTGCTGTATAAATGGAGACAATTAAAAAGAAATCAGAAAGATAAAATTGGTGAGTAAACCATGTTAAGATTCTTCCGAAATATCCGGCAAATACTCATCGAAAAAGAGAATTTTAGAAAATATTTTTGGTATGCTTTAGGAGAAATCTTATTAGTGATGATCGGGATATTGATTGCACTGCAAGTAAATAATTGGAACGAAGAACGTTTAATACGTCAAACGGCTGAATATCATTTTTCTCTCCTAAAACAAGATCTGAACGAAGATAAGCGGTTACTTTTAGAATTAAAGAACACCTTTGAAACGGATTTAAAGAGAGCGCAACGTCTTTTAGACATTATGAAAAGAACGGAAATTTCTACGGATTCAATTCCTGTAGATATGCTCCATATGATATTGGAATATAACTTTAAGCCAAGAAATAGCGGAATAGATATACTGGTGAATTCAGGTGGAATTGGGGCCTTAGAAATTGAAGCTCAAAACCTTATATCGCAATATTACCGATCTATAGATGCTGTTATCGAAAGGGACAGGATCACTAATGTATTCATTCAATCAAAGTTCGAGCCTCATGTGTACGATAACTTAACATATTTATATGGGTTAGGTACCGGATATCCCCTAGTAGAAACCATCTATAAAGGAGATACACGTGGGCCTATATCAATTGATATCGAAAAGTTCCAAATGGATAAAAAACTCGAGGTTCTGTTAGTTGCCAGATATTACCAGCTTGATGCATTAATAGAATTATACAATATTGCGCTTCTTAATTTGGATAATCTAAATGATTTTATAGCGAAATAAATGCTCCGCTTCTTCCGAAATATCCGGCAAATACTCATCGAACAGGAAAAAGTTCGAAAATATTTCTTCTATGCTGTCGGAGAAATTTTGTTGGTGGTGATTGGAATCTTAATTGCCTTTCAAATAGACAATTGGAATGAAGATCGAATTCAAAGAAAACAGGAACTTAAAATCCTAACACAAATTCAAACAGATCTGGTAACAACTGACGAAGAAATTGATGGCCTTCTGACTAAACTCGAAATATCCGGTAATTCTGCAGATTCAGTGGTTCAAAGTTTCAAAAAAAAGAAATTAGCCAATGGATTCTCATATCATATTTCAGTAATTCATCGCAGGTTTTTCTTTACGGCTGCTACCTCAGGATATGCACAGCTTCAAGGGGCGCTTGGTACGGTGGTTCGTAATGACGAATTGAGAAATAAGTTGGTTCAATTATATGAAAGTGACTTCCAGCAAATTTTGAAAATCGAAGAAATGATAGCTAACCACCTTGATGAAACACTTAACCCTCTTTCTAATTCATTATTCGAAATTCAAATCGGAGTAGAATTCAAAATCACCACTTTTGATGATAATGCATTGGACTTTTACGATCCTGTTGAGCCGGAAGCTTTGGTCAACAACATAGAATACGCAAATACTATAATCACTCAACAAAGACTTTTTGATATCCAGACCAACCAACTTCAACAAACAAAAGAAGGGATAGAACAAATTTTACCATTGCTACAAGAAGATATTGAAACTTTAAAAAAATGAAACTGATCCTTGTCTCAATATAAATTCTGAACTCTTTTATATCTTCCAACTTCCATTACCATAAAACCCAAAGAAATGAAAGCTTACACGCCAGTACTGATTGCCTTTTTTTCGATCATTTTAAGTTTAAATCCGATTGCTAATGCACAAGAAAAATCCCCTTTTCAAGCTATGGATGTTTTTGATCTGCAGTGGGTTCAAAATCCGCAGATTTCGCCCGATGGTAAGATGATCATTTATAATCGTAGAGGATTCAATAAAATGACCGATCGCCGAACTTCTTCACTTTGGATCATGAATTCTGACGGTTCCGGTCATCGTAAACTAACGGGACGTACAGCCGGTGAGCGAAACCCGGTTTGGTCACCGGATGGCGAACGAATTGCTTTCATCAGTTCCGAGGAAGGTCACGGGGCTGAAATTTTTATTCACTGGTTAGAAAACGGAGTCACTGCAAGAATAACTCAATTAGAAAGTGGTCCCGGCGGATTGACCTGGTCATCAGATGGAAAACTTCTAGCGTTCACAATGAAAATTGAAGAGAGTAATCCGGTGTTGGTAAAATCGCCAAAGAAACCTAAAGGAGCTGAATGGGCATCTTCTCCCCGTGTAACGACTCGGTTGAATTATGAGCAGGATGGCGCCGGATATATATCTCCGGGATATCGCCATATTTTTACAGTTTCCGCTGATGGTGGAGCAGTTCAAAAAATCACGCAGGGAGAATTTGATCATGGAAGTCCGGTTTGGTCTCCGAATGGAGATCGTATTTATTTCTCGGCAAACCGAAATGAGAATCACGATAAAGTAGATGGATACAGAAATTCGGAAATCTACTCCGTTGATTTGACCACCAAAGAAATCACTGCGTTGACTGATCGCTTTGGCCCCGATAGTGATCCTACAATTTCTCCTGATGGAAAAAGCATTGCCTATTTAGGTTATGATGACAAAATCCAAACCTATCAGATCCGGCATATTTATCTGATGAATGCCGATGGATCAAACAAAAGAATGATCAATACCGGTTTAGACAGAAGTCCGTCTTCCTTGCAATGGAAAGCCAACGGAAGAGGATTGTACTTTTTGTATGATGATGAAGGCATTACCAAATTAGCAGAGACAAATCTGAATGGAAAAGTTAATGTACATGCTGAAAATATTGGTGGAACTGCAATTGGCAGACCGTATGGCGGAGGCTCTTATTCGGTATCAAGTAATGGCGATCTGGCCATGAACCTGACTTCGCCAAAGCATCCTGCAGAACTCGCGGTAAAAATGAATGGTAAGAATGTTCAAACTTTGACATCTCTGAATGAATCATTGTTGGGCAACCGAACTTTGGGAGAAGTTGAAGATTACCGCTATACCTCTTCCGTTGATGGCATCGACCTGCAAGGCTGGTTGATCTATCCGCCAAATTATGATGAGAGCCGAAGTTATCCCTTGTTGGTGGAAATTCATGGCGGACCTATTTCAAATTACGGTCCAAGATTTACTCCTGAACTTCAACTTTTTGCAGCAGCAGGATATGTAGTCTTTTATCCAAATATGAGAGGAAGTACCAGTTACGGAGAGGAATTTGGAAACTTGCTTTATCACGATTACCCGGGCGATGATTATCACGACATAATGGATGGTGTTGACAAATTAATAGCAGACGGTATCACCTCTGAAGATAGTTTATATGTAACGGGAGGAAGTGCCGGAGGAATTATGACCGCCTGGATGATTGGAAAAAATAATCGTTTTGAATCTGCTGCCGTTGTAAAACCGGTCATGAACTGGATCAGTAAAACGTTGGTAGCTGATAATTACTTTGGCTACGCTGAATATCGCTATCCGGGTCAGCCTTGGGAGGAATTCGAAACCTATTGGAAATATTCACCGGTATCTCTGGTCGGTAATATAGAAACACCAACACTGGTGATGGTGGGAACAGAAGATCTTCGCACTCCTCTCTCGGAAGCCAAGCAATTATACGGAGCTTTAAAAATTCGTGAAATTGAAACCGCACTGGTTGAAATTCCCGGTGCCAGTCATTTTATCGCAAACAGACCAAGCCAGTTGATCACGAAAGTAGATCATATATTGGCATGGTTTGAGAAGTATCGGGAGTGACTAAAATAATCTCCCTGATGTAAATATAAATTTTGAAACACAGATTAAACGGATGTTTGGATTAACACAGATTATAGAATCTGAGTATGATTCCATATCTGTGTCATCCTTTAATCCCAAAAATCCGTGATTCAAAAACAGTATTTAAAATTACCCAAGCCTAAAAAATGTCCTCCAAAAAACCGACACCAAAACAACAAAAGATATTTGGAAGTATCTTCTTCCTTGTTGGTTTGCCAATTATCGGAATTTCATTAGGGATTATTGAAGTTGATGAATCTACAGTTCACGCTCCTTTATGGGTTATCGGTACTTGCGGATTGGTTTTTTCTTTGGCAGGAGTCATGATTTTAATCGGGGATAAATCTCGTTCCTTTAATAACTTACTAGGCGGAATTCTTTTGCTCTGCTTTGCCTTAATAGGCGGCTGGATTGCGCTCTTTGGAGGTGACGAAAATTTTTCAGGCGGAATTTCTCACCTTTCAGATGCAAATAATGTGTCACTTGCCAGAATTTTATTCGGAAGCGGATCTTTAATCTGTTTTGCTGTTTTCCTCTATGCTATGAAACTTCAGTTTATTGGTAAGAAATCAGAAAAAAACCGCCTTGATAAATGAAAAAGTGATCATTGCTGCTACAGTAGCTTTGATCATCGTTCCGGTCAAAAAACCAATAAAAGATCCGAATGCCGATTTAGCAGCTGTTTTAACATCTGATTTGTAGATCAACTCACCTATAAAGGCTCCGGCTAACGTTCCCAGAAAAAAGCCTAACGGTGGGAAGAATAACATTCCCAGAATCATCCCGATCGTGCTACCGGTAACCCCATACACCGAACCGCCGAATTTTTTAGTCGTGTAAGCAGGAAGAGCATTTTCCAGGATCATGATCGTAACTACGATTATTCCCCATGCAACTAAAAAGAAAGTAGAGAACTGAACCAAGCCTATGAAATGAACCAATAACAAAGCTGCATAACTGAATGGAAGCCCCGGTACAACCGGAAGAAATGCGCCGATCAATCCGAGAACGATTAGAAATATTCCAAGTCCGATTATTAAAAATTCCATAGCTATGCTTTTGATTTCACAGGTACACGAAATATAAGTTCTGGTGTTTCAGATAATATTCTGTGTTTGCACTCAAGTACTTGTTTGGGTATCATCACGGAGTTTACCAAATCATTAACATAATTCAACGTTTATGTCGACCAACGAAAAAACCTTTTTGGGGCATCCTCGGGGACTTTCAACATTATTTTTTACCGAACTTTGGGAGCGCTTCAGCTACTATGGGATGAGAGCTATACTTGTACTCTTCATGGTAGATGCAATCAATTCTGGCGGGATGGGATTAGACGACAAAACCGCCACGGCTATATATGGTTTGTATACTATGTTTGTTTATTTACTTGCCTTGCCCGGTGGATGGCTCGCCGATAAATTTTTAGGGCTTAGAAATGCCATTTGGTATGGCGGGATTATAATTGCAGCGGGGCATTTTGCAATGGCAATTCCGACGGACCAAACTTTTTACTTAGGTTTGATATTGATCGTTATAGGGACAGGTTTTCTTAAACCAAACATCAGTTCTATTGTTGGGGGATTATATTCTGATGACGAACCGTCCAAAAGAGATGCGGGGTTTTCCATTTTCTATATGGGAATCAATATTGGTGCTTTTATTGCCCCTTTAGTTACAGGTTGGTTAGGTGAAGGAAGCAATTGGCATTACGGATTTGGCTTAGCAGGTATTGGAATGATATTGGGATTAATCCAATATAAACTCACTGAACACTACCTTGGAGATGTTGGTAAACTTCCTGAGCAACTTGATGACCCTGAAAAACAAGAAAAAAGAAATTCCCGAATTAAAAGATCGCTATGGGTCATTGGTATAATTTTCTTCGCTTTCGTGGGGCTTGCAATGGCTGGCACCATTTCAATTGACCCGGTTGCTATAGCAGACGCTTCGGGGATTACTATTTTTGGGCTGGTAATTGCTTACTTCATCTATGTTTTTGTTGCTGAAGAATTGACTTCTGATCAAAAGAAGAAAATCGGAGTTATAGCTTGTCTGTTTATTTTCTCTGCAATGTTTTGGTCTGGTTTTGAGCAAGCAGGTTCTTCATTAAATTTATTCGCTGAGCGCTATACTGATCGTCTCATGTTTGGTTGGGAAATGCCTGCAAGTTGGCTTCAGTCAGTTAACGCATTTTTCATTATTACTCTTGCTCCTGTTTTTGGATGGTTATGGGTTTGGTTAGCAAAAAGAAGTCTGGAACCAAGTACTCCCGTTAAATTTGCTCTGGGCTTAGTTTTTCTTGGTTTAGGATTTTTAGTCATGATGTTTGCTTCATACATCGTAGTGGAAGGATCTCAGGTATTACCCACTTGGTTAATCATGACTTACCTTTTCCATACTATTGGTGAATTATGTTTAAGTCCGGTTGGACTAAGTGCTGTAACTAAACTAGCTCCAAAGAAATTGGTAGGACAAATGATGGGAATCTGGTTCATGTCCATTGCTTTTGGAAATTTAATTGCAGGAAGAGTAGCCGGTCAATTCGATCAGGAATCAATTCAGGCCGATCCTAACTTGCTCCCGGATTTATTTTGGCTGATTGTAATAACTACTGTTGGGGCAGGCATCCTGTTATTACTTCTTACAAAGCCAATTAAAAAGCTGATGGGGAATGTGCACTAAGCTTAGCTATCCATTTTAAAATTAAAGGCTTCTTTCTAAAAAAGAGAGAAGCCTTTTTTTGTAGAAATGCGGTCATTTCTTTTCTTAGATCTCATCAAATTCATTGATGAAAATATAGCTGTCATCCTGAGTGGTCCAAATTGAGATACAGGTAACTGAGTAAATCACATCGAAGGATATCAAATACTATCAAAGCCTATTTGTAGAGAATAGGTTCTGGACTAATCTTAATTTCTGTTACTGAAAAAAGCCTATTACATATTCTTGTTAAGTTTATCTCTACCACAATTTATATCAGAACATGAGTGCTCATAATTGAAACCAAATAGATCAACACTTGAGACCCTTCGCAATCAATATTAAAACCTCTTCGCTATACCCAGAGTCAGAAACAGATTGTCTCCATCAGAAAAAATAAATCCGCCATCCAGTTGGAAAGAGTCATCGACAAAATATTGTATACCGGCTTCAATCAGGTCACTACTGAAATTTTCATCGAAGACTACAGCATATCCGAAATAGGCAAGCATATTTTCATTTACAACAATTCCGGGAGTAGCATTAAAATTAAAAGAACCATTCTCAATGCCATTCAGAAAATCACCATACCCAAAATTTGAATTTAAACTCCAAGTCTCGTTAAATGTATAATCTCCAATTACGTTGAATCTTGTTAAATAATATTCATAATTCGAATTTAGAAATGGCAGATTAGTCCTGCTTGAAAGAGCAAGTGACAGTTTATCTTCAGCAAAAGCCCCTAAACCATATTTAAAAATAAGTGCTTGTGCACCTACACTCGGGTCTCCACCATTTGGAAAAAATACGGTACCTGCAATTAATTGTGCTTCAAGATCTTCTGTGATACCAGTTCTCAGATACAATTGTCCAACATCGGAAAGATCTTTATTCAAGGAAGCACCGGACTCAATATAAAATATTCCGGTCGGTACGGTATAAGAACCATAACCTGCACCAGGGCGATCTGCAGAAATACGCTGACCATAGGCGAGTGATGTCGTTAGAAAAATCAATGCTGTTAGTAATAAAAGTCGATTATTCATAGTAAATGATTAAGTGTATATTTGATTCAATGATATAAATAAGATGACCGAAATCACACAAAAATCTCCAATCGCTGCTATTGCTACTCCCGTAGGAGAAGGTGGAATTGCAGTTATACGTGTTTCAGGAAAAGACGCTTTAGAAAAAGTAAATCAAGTCTTTTCGGGAAAGGATTTAACTCAGCAAAGTTCACACACTGTACATTTCGGAAAGATAGTAGATCAGAAAAATCTTCCGGTTGATGAAGTTTTGATATCAGTATTTCATTCCCCGAAATCATACACAGGGGAAGATACTGTAGAGATTTCATGTCATGGCGGAGTGCTGGTCACACAAAAAGTCCTTGAAACTATTTTAAGCGCCGGTGTTAAATCAGCTGAAGCAGGAGAATTTACACAGCGGGCTTTTTTGAATGGGAAACTGGATCTGGATCAGGCCGAAGCTGTCGCCGATATCATCCACGCAAAAAGTATTAAAGCAGTAGATGCCGCTCATCAGCAACTGGAAGGAAAACTTGGGGATCATGTTCGGAAATTCCGGCAGCAAATTATTGATGCAACGGCAATGATAGAACTTGAGCTGGATTTTATCGAAGAGGATGTAGAGTTCGCCAATAAAGAACAGCTTAAGCAATTGTTACAGGATGTTGACTCAGAATTACACTCTTTACTCGAAACGTATGAAACCGGACGTTTGGTAAAAGATGGAGTTAAAACAGTTTTGATTGGTCGACCCAATGCCGGAAAATCCACGCTCCTTAACACTTTAGTTGGAACTGATCGGGCTATTGTAACTGACATTGCAGGAACTACCCGCGATACAATCGACGCTGACTGGAACTATGATGGCTTACTGTTTAAACTCATTGATACCGCCGGACTTCGGGAGACAACAGATATTGTAGAAGCTGAAGGTGTGAAACGATCTCAGCAGGCTTTTGAGAAAGCAGATCTCGTCATCTATCTAAAAGATTTATCACTTCCATTTGATGAAGAAGAGCGCAAAGAAATTGCCGGATTTCAACAAAAAGCTTCCGAAACGCCTTTCATTCTGATTGGAACCAAAGCAGACATTGAACAAGATGTGGACTGGCGAACAGAATTCGATTTGAAAATTTCTGCTACCGAAAATGATAATATTACTTCGCTCAAAGAATTGCTGAAAAACCGTGCGCTGGAAAACAAACATTATGATGCCTCCAGTTTACTGGTTACTTCTACCCGACACAGAGATGCGCTGCAAAAAACAAGAGACAATATTCAAGCTGCATTAAATGGATTGGATCAGGGATTAACCGGAGATTTTCTCTCTATTGACCTGCGAGCTGCATTAAATGTGTTAGGAACTGTGACCGGAGAAATCACTAATGAGCATATTTTAGATTCGATCTTTTCGCGGTTTTGTATTGGAAAATGAAAAAGCCCGAACTCTTCCGAGCCGGGCTTTCGGTTAATTTAAACTTTAAGGCTTCTCAGTTACCGTAAAAGTATATGGATGAAGCAGATGATACTTCTGCATTCAGGTCCGGCACCAGATTTCCTCCATTGCCGATATTTGAAAACCCAAGTACACGGCTATTTCCAACTTCAGCAATATATACGCTGTTGGTCTTATGGTTATAAGCTACGTCAATCGGATTCCCCATTAAAGTTAACAATCCACTTACTCTGACTTGATCAGCAAGTGCAAGCGTTCCGCCATTATTTACTCCATCAAATACTGATCTGAAATCATTTATTACATGAAAACCACCATCATCAGTAGTGTTCCCTGCATCTCCGATATCAGTCATTACCAGAACATTATCTGCGGCACTGTACGTAATACCATGAGTTCTTACAATTCCTTCAATAGTAATTTGCTTATCAGCAGTAACAGGACCATCAGTCATATTCGAAGCTAAGAAATCATTATAGACGGCTAAGTCACTGCTATTATCCACAACTGCAAGCAGGTCATCACCCATAAAAGTAATTCCCCAAACATTAAAAGCTGCCGTAAAAGTATTCTCAAGAGAGAATGCTGTTCCATCGTAAGAATACACATAAAATTCATTGCTCCCATTATCGGAAACAACAATCTTATTTCCTGATACAGCTATCTCTCTTGGGCTAGAAAGATCTGAGTTACTTGCAAATTCTGTTGCCAACGAATCGCCATCAGATGCAGAACTAACAGTAGAATAGTATTCAAGCCTGTTATCTGTTCTTGAAGCCTGAATTGCGATATCATTCATTCCGGAATAATAAATTCCTTCAGCAGCTCCGGCTACAGTTCTCAGCGTTCTTTGAGAATTGTCACTCAAATCAAAAACATTAATGTTTCCGGATGCATTATCTGTAACATAGATTTCAGATAAACCAGCAGCACTTCCTACTCCTGTATTTCCATCGGTCTCATCACTTGAAAAGTAAATCGAAGAGGCAGCATCGATATCAAGACTTAAAAACGGAGAAATATTTCCGCCTGAAGAATAATCAGAGAATCCTACTACTTTTCCTCCACCGTTTCCAATTTCAGAAATGTAAATCGCATCTGTTTCAGAGTCATAGGCTACATCGATCGGGTTACCCAATTGTGTGTTGGATCCTGCAATTCTGGTTTGTTGACTTACTGTTAATACATCTCCATCAGATAGAGGATCGATTTTCGAAGAAAAATCAGTAATCACATGAAAACCACCGTCTGAATCAGCATTAGAAGCTTCTCCAATGTCTGTCATTATCATGACATCATCCGTTCCATCATAGGTAAGTCCGTGAGTCCGAACAATTCCTTCAATAGTTATAACTTTTGATGGATTTAGTAAACCATTTGTACCGTTATCTAAAAAGTCGGTATAAATAGCCAGTTCGTTTTCCTGATCAACAACGGCATACAAATCATCACCTTTGAATGTAATTCCCCAAACAGGAAAAGGAATATCGAAAGTATTAGAAAGTGAGAATGTTGAGCCGTCAAATGAGTAAACAAAAAACTGGTTTGACCCATTATCTGCTACAACATAGCTGTTTCCATTAACCGCCAGTTCTCTGGGGCTGTCAAGATCGCTCGAACTGTTTGATGCAATTGAAACTACTTCCTGATCTTCAGTTCCTGAAACACTTGTATATGCATCCAGCTTTTGACCTGATCTTGAAGCTTGTACTACAATGTCATTTTCGGCATCATAATAAATACCCTCTGCCGCCGTGTTACCGGTCACTAATGTTTTTGATTGTTCATTTGTAACATCATAAACTGTAATATTCCCATCACTGTTATTGGTTACAAATAATTGAGCCCTTCTTCCGGGATCGGGTTCGGGACCTGATATACTATTATCATCTCCACAAGCCATAAATACTGATACTATAACCAGAGATAATATGGTAATTGGCTTCTTAAAATTGTTCATAATTTAGTTGTTTTATTAAGGTTGATTTGTTCGTTTTCACCTTAATAAAGGACATGAGTTCCGGATAATTCTGTTAGATAATTCTAACTGCTAAATGATTGGTTTTTCTAAAAAAAAGCTTACTTACGTAAAGAAAAAAAGATCAGATTGGTGCAAATAAAAAAAGCCCGAACTCTTTCGATTCGGGCTTTAAAATCTTTGGTAATTACTCTACTATTTAACGATTAGTTATCGGCTTCGCTTCCGCCATCAGAAGATCCACCCTCGTTATTTTGAATTGGTACAGCTGATTGAGTTTGTGAAGGCGCATTCAGGTCTTCAACCGGTGCACCACCATCCTGCAAAATACTACGGTTTGGTGCCTGACCGCTTCGGTCGATTGCAAAGTTTGCAAGTATACAAAGCACTAAAAAAGCACCGCCAAAAGCGCCGGTAGCTTTAGAGAGAAGGTCTGCAGTTCTTCTGGCACCAAGTCCGGAGTTACCGGCTAAAGCACCACCGCCTCCACTGATTCCTGATAAACCTGATCCCTGACCATTTTGTAAAAGCACAACGATAATGAGAAGTGCACAGATAATTGTAATTACAGCAACTAAAATGTTATAAAAAAGCATGATAAATTCTTGAATTTTTCAGAACCGTAAAGATATTCATTTTTCTATATTATCCCAACCGTGTAACAATCATTTGATTACATTATTATCCACCATGGAAAACATACTTAACCAAATTGCTGATTTTTTTCAAAGTTCGCCTGTAGTTACCGCACAAATTCTGAAAACTATCCTTCTTATTTTAGTTTTATGGATTCTTAGAAGGCTCGCTCTCCGCATCATCAATAAAAAGATTGAAAACAGAAAAGCCATCTATAAATGGCGGAAAAACCTTACCTATATAGCTGTATTTCTGGGAGTTATTTTTACTACACAAATATGGTTTAGTGCGCTGGATAATTTATCGACTTATTTAGGTTTGCTCTCCGCCGGACTTGCTATAGCGCTCAAAGATCCAGTTACGGATCTTGCTGCATGGCTTTTCATTATTTGGAGAAAACCATTTGATATCGGAGACCGGATTGAGCTTGGAAAATCTAAGGGTGACGTTATTGACATCCGCCCTTTCAAATTCACGATTCTCGAAATCGGTAACTGGGTTGACGCCGACCAAAGCACGGGAAGAGTAATTCATATACCTAATCACACTGTATTCAGTGAGCATCTCGCCAATTATACGGCCGATTTTGAATTTATCTGGAATGAATTGGGCGTGATGGTAACTTTTGAAAGCGATTGGAAAAAAGCTAAAGAAATTCTCGAAAAGATTGCAGAAGACGAATCACAGGATTTCATCGAGCGAGCAAAAGAACAAATTGCCAGAGCCGCAAAATCTTATCTCATCGAATACAGATACCTTACCCCGATCGTTTATACTTCCGTTAAAAATAGTGGCGTGATGCTCTCTGTTCGATATCTGTCTGACCCAAGAAGAAGACGAGGCGCGGCTCAAGCTATCTGGGAACGGACTTTAGATGAATTTGAGAAATCTCCGGATATTGACCTTGCGTATCCAACAGTACGATATTTTAATAACCCTATGGAAGGTAAACCCGAAACCGGAGGACCTGCAAAAGGTTGAATTTAGGTCATTCCCACGCGAATGCAGGGAATCCAAATCTATCCAAACGAGTGATGTTTTACTTTAAAGGTGAAGTTATTTCTTAAAACAAAACCGAAACGAAAATATCAATCACAAATTGACAGTTACATCCGGACCTCCCGCATTCGCGGGGAGATGACGGAGTCTTTACTCATCAAGGTGACTCTATTTTCAAATACCCACATCAACAAATCCTATCCCAATCATAACACAAAACTAATCCGACAATATAAATACCAAGTTAAATAAGCCGTATCTTAATGATCATAAAAAAATCAAGAGCAATGGCGCCTCCCAACGATAAAATCACAGAACAACTTATTGAAGAAGGAATTGATCCTAATATTCGCGAACATACGCTTCCCGAAGATATTTTGGCAATATCTGTAGCCTCGGTTCTGCTCTCATTCGGTATCGCTTTATTCTCCGAGTTAAACTTTTTGATTGGAGGAACAGCCGGATTTGCATTCCTTACTCAATACGCGACTGATTTTTCTTTTGGAGAAGTATTCTTTGTTATAAATATCCCTTTTTATCTACTGGCACTCTGGAAATTAGGGTGGGTTTTTACACTTAAAACCTTCATTACCGTATTTCTAGTCTCATTTTCTACTGAGTATGTACCCTTGTTTTTTGAATTTGGAGATATTGAACCACTATACGGTGCTGCTTTAGGCGGATTCTTGATTGGTACCGGATTGCTGATGTTATTCAGACACAAGGCTAGTCTTGGTGGTTTAAATATCGTTTCGATATATCTCCAAAAATTTCACGATATAAATGCCGGGAGATTTCAAATGATTGTGGACTGTATAATTATAGTTGCAGCAATTTTTGTGGTAGATGTGATGGCGATTGTTTATTCTGTACTGGCTTCGGTTTTTCTGAATTTGATTCTTGCGGTCAATCACAGAAGAGGTCGATACCTTGCTTTAGATTAATTCAATCATTGCTCTTATGAACAGAAAAGATTTCCTGATCCGCTCTTCGTTAATCGGTGCTTCCACCCTTCTCCCGATTCACAAACTTGCAAACCTACTTCAAACCCCATTTACCACGTTACGCCGTAACGTGGGAACTTTTGTTGGTCGTGGTGGAACTATAGGTTGGCTTGCAACAAAAAACTCTTTAGTTGCTGTAGATTCTCAATTCCCTAATTCAGCTCAATCCTGCATTGATGGTTTGAAAGAAAAAACAGATCATGTGATGGATTTTCTGATTAATACACATCATCATGGAGATCATACCGCCGGAAATCCTGCTTTTAAAGATTTTGCCAAACATATTGTAGCTCACCAAAATGTGCCAACATTGCAAAAACAAGCTGCTGAACCAAGAGGCCAGGAAGCATTAGATGCTCAGGTTTATGCTAACCTTACTTACTCAAAAAGTTGGAAACAACAGGTAGGAGATGAAACTGTTCATCTGACCCACTATGGTCCCGCTCACACCGGTGGCGATTCCGTCGTCTATTTCGAAAAAGCAAATGTTGCTCATATGGGTGATTTGATGTTTAACCGTGCATATCCTTTTATTGACATGAATGGCGGAGCAAACATAACCAACTGGATACAAACACTTCGTTCAACTGTTGATAATCTTGAAAACGATACTATCTATATCTATGGGCATGGAAATTCAGAATTCGGAATTACCGGAAACAAAGATGACCTGATCCTGAAAAGTAATTTCCTGGAAGCTTTACTTGAATTCACCCAAAAAGGAATCGATGAAGGTAAATCTAAAGAGGAAATTGCCGAAGCTGAAATCATCCCCGGGTTTGAGGTGTTTAAAGCTCCGGGTTGGTCATTAAGTCTAAGCCGCAATATTGATGCAGCTTATCAGGAGTTAACTTCTGGAAAATGATTCTGAGAAAAACTGATCAGGTTAAAGCAACAGAAAACCATTCTGAAAAAAGGCGTTGCATTTATTGTGGCCATGAAGCAGAATTAGTTTGGGTGCATGGTCATGGGCAATGTTCACATTGCGGAATTAATACTCAGGAATGTTGCCAGGGAGAGCAGTGTGCCATCCAAAATGCGAACTCCTGAATATTGAATCCTGAGTTCTGCCTCCTGTATTCTGAAATCACATTTGGTATTGGACAGAATAAAGGGGACCTTTAGTATACAAGTTAAAGGTCAGGAATCGGCATTTAGTAATATTTTAGTACAGTATTTGTTTTCCCTTCTATAGTTTGTAACACAATTTTTAATTTTCACAGCCGAAATAGTAAACATCTCATTCGAGATTTTGTCTGTACATGTGAGCAATATTTATTTTTTATAATGAAATACGGTAAAGTAAAATGGTTTGATGTTGAAAAAGGATTTGGATTCATCGAGCCGGAAAATGGAAGCAAAGATGTTTTCATGCACAGAAACAACATCGAAAACCTTGGATACAACGAAGGTATTAAAGATGGTGAATCTGTAGAATATAAGATCGAAGAAACTCCGAAAGGACTAAGCGCAGTTGATGTGTATGTTCTTGAATGATTAGAATTTCGATTTAAAGAAATTTTAGCCTTCATACTTTTGTGTGAAGGCTTTTTTATGCTCTATCTTTTAGTAAATATTATAACATCATAATATCTCAGATTTGTAAAGGTCATTCCCTCGCGAATACAGGAATCTGGATTCTCTATGTGGTATTAGCTGGTTCTCAAATAACAATTCATTTGAAGCCTCAATCAAACACTACGTATAAACACGTACATAAATTACGCAAATCTCCGCATTGAGGCAGTCCGGCTATTCAGTTATGTTTGAAATGCAAATGGGGTAATAGCCGTCTGTAGATGATATTAGCCGTCCGCATTGAGTTGTGGACGGCTTTTTTATTTTAGGATTTTATAGATGGGAACTTAATACCGTTCGACTACCTTTGAATAGGTATAATTTAACTGCAAAAAACGCCCAATGAAAAAATCATATTTACTTACACTTTTCACAGTTTTAACAATACTGATTTTCGGCTCTACTGATCTGAAAGCTCAAAAAGAAAACAAAAATTTTGGCTTGGGCGTGATGTTAGGTGAACCCTCCGGAGTTTCTGTTAAAAAGTGGTTTTCTGAAAAAACTGCTTTCGATATCGGAGCGGCCTGGTCGCTGAAAGATTTTCAGACATTACATCTTCACAGTGATTTTCTTATCCATAGCGAACTGGAAGGTAGTGAAAATCTATTGTTCTATTACGGGATAGGCGGACGAGTCATTTTTGCTGATGATCCCAATATAGGAGTTCGGATTCCCATTGGTTTGAATTACGTCTTTGAAAACGCTCCTTTCGATCTGTTTGTAGAAGCTGTTCCCATTCTTGATGTTGCACCCGATGTAGCCCTTGCAGGAAATGGCGCCGTGGGTATTCGGTATTATTTTTAGAAAAAATATCTAAACTACTTAATCAAAAGCATTCTTTTGGTTTGAGTAAATTCAGGGGTGATAATTTTATAGAAATAGGTCCCGGAACTCAAACCACTTGCATTGAAATTCAAAGTATGAGAACCTGTCGGTTTAGTTCCTTTATATACTTCTGCTACTTTGTTTCCAAGAAGATCATAAACTAAAATCTCAACTCGTGTTGACTTTGGCACTTCAAAAGTAATATTGGTACTTGGGTTAAATGGGTTTGGATAATTTTGTTTTAAGGCAAAATCTAAAGGTGTTTCTTCTGTAAGTTCATTTGATACGGCCTCAGGACACGTGCCCCATATTGGAAAATTTTCCGAGCTTAAAGCACTGCTAGTTGCAAAATCTACTGGTTCTTTTTTAATGCTAGTAACACACCAAGCTGTTAAGTTCTGATTGAAAGCCGCCGCCCTGTCAAACATATCTGACATATCATTTACAGAACTTACATCCCAATCACCTATATCTTGATTAAATGAATCTGTTTGTTCAAATATTCCTCTCATATTCGTAACTGAACCAACATCCCAATTCCCAATATCCTGATTAAACGATTCGGCATTTCTAAACATACGCTCCATATTTATAACAGAACTCACATTCCAATTACTCAAATCTTGATTAAATAATACAGCACTAGCAAACATATTGCTCATATCAGTAACAGAGCTTACATCCCATGAACTGATATCTTGATTGAAATTAGACGCATGATTAAACATTACATCAGTTGTTACAACCGAACTCACATCCCATTCACTAATATCTTGGTTAAATTCTTCCGCACTTTGGAACATTACTGACATATTTTTGACCGAACTCACATCCCATCCGCTAATATCTACATTAAAATTAGTTGCAAAACTAAACATTTCACTCATATTGATGACAGAACTGACATCCCATTTACTTATATCCTGGTTAAATTCTACCAATCCTTTAAACATTCCGGACATATTTGTTACTGAACTAACATTCCAATCACCAATGTAAGCTTCAAAACCATTTGCAAAATCAAACATAAAACTCATATTTGTAACTGAACTCACATCCCATTCACTAATATCTTGGTTAAATTCTTCCGCATTTTGGAACATTCCTGACATATTTTTCACTGAACTTATATTCCAAGAGCTTATATCTTGGTTAAATACCTCCGCATCACTAAACATGTATCCCATATTTTCAACTGATCCTACATCCCAATTGCTTAGATCTTTATTAAATGAAGTGGCATCACTAAACATTCTATTCATATTTGTAACCGAACTGACATCCCATGAGCTTAAATTTATATTGAATGAGCTGGCGCCATAGAATATGCCAGACATATTAGTTGTTGAACTTACATCCCATGAACTTATGTCCTGATTAAATGAATAATCATCTTTAAATATTTCTTCCATATTAATAATCAATGATGTACAAACTCTAGAAAGGCTTTCACCGGCATCATGTTTTGAGATTAAAAGGTTTCTATCCACAGCTGTGTAAATAATCCCACCTACATTTCCGGTATCTCCCACATTTGCACCATCGCAAATAACCGTAACTCCATTTTCTGCTAATTTAAAAATCTCTTGAGCTTGTATTGGTTTTAGTGCTACAAACAGGGCTACAATTAGAAGGACACGTTTCATTGACTAAGTATTTGTTTTATTTATTCGAATCAAACTACATAAATTCTTGAACAAAAAAAGCCCGACTCATTTCTGAATCGGGCTTTTGCTTTTATGTACCGTGGGGCGGAATTGAACCGCCGACCTCACGATTATGAGTCGTGCGCTCTAACCATCTGAGCTACCACGGCATTTTTTATTTTGCCACTAAAAGTCTGATGTCTCTGTGCTTTTGTGGCTTCTCTTTTTGAGAGAACTTCAAATATAAGGACTTCTGCCATTAACCGTAAACAAAAATTACGGAAATCTCCCAATTCTGAATCTCAAGTTTCTTACCTTTCCTGTTGCTTAACCCTGACAGGGTTGAGCAACCGAAACTTTATTTCTAATTATCAATTAACCCTGTCAGGGTTTTACAAGATATGGCGCAGAAAATAACCAAAAGAGAAGAAGATTATTCACAATGGTATCTCGATGTAGTTCGGGAAGCAAAATTAGCCGAGCATTCTCCCGTTCGGGGCTGTATGGTTATCCGCCCTACCGGAATGGCATTGTGGGAAAATATGCAGCAGGGACTGGATCAGATGTTCAAAGATACCGGACATCAAAATGCCTACTTCCCTCTGTTTATCCCGAAATCTTTTTTATCAAAAGAAGCACAGCATGTGGAAGGATTTGCTAAAGAATGCGCCGTGATTACGCACAGCCGTTTAAAAGCGGTTGATGGCGGAGTGGAAATAGATCCTGAATCTCAGCTGGAAGAGGAATTAATCGTGCGCCCTACTTCAGAGACCATTATCTGGGACACTTACAAAGACTGGATTCAATCTTATCGTGATCTTCCGATTTTGGTGAATCAATGGGCAAATGTGGTGCGTTGGGAAATGAGAACCCGACTTTTCCTGAGAACTATGGAATTTCTATGGCAGGAAGGTCACACTGCACATGCTACCAAAGAAGAAGCGATTGAGGAAACGAAGCAAATGCTCGAAGTGTATCGCACTTTTGCGGAAGATTTTATGGCCATGCCTGTTATTACCGGAGTTAAAACTGCCAGTGAACGTTTTGCCGGAGCAGTTGATACTTATTGTATCGAAGCGTTAATGCAGGATGGAAAAGCATTACAAGCCGGAACTTCTCACTTTTTAGGACAGAATTTTGCCAAAGCTTTCGATGTAAAATTCCAGGACAGTGACGGAGATCATAAATATGTATGGGCAACCAGCTGGGGAGTTTCTACACGATTGATCGGTGGATTGATTATGACCCATTCGGACGATCAGGGATTAGTTATTCCTCCGCGATTGGCTCCCGTTCAGGTAATGATCGTTCCTATTTACAGAAGTGATGAGGAAAGAGAAACTGTTCTTGAGTATGGAAACTCAATTCTTGACGAACTCAAAGAGAACGGTGTTCGAGCGAAAATAGATGATCGTGATAATTATAAACCGGGCTTCAAGTTTGCAGAACACGAAGCTCAGGGAGTTCCACTCAGAATCGCTGTAGGACCAAGAGATGTCTCTAATAACAATGTTGAATTAGCCCGCCGCGACACCAGAAGTAAATCCATTGAATCCCGGGATGGAATTGGCGATATGGCCAAAAACCTGTTAGACATCATTCAAAATGACTTGTTTGAATCTGCAAAAAAGCGCCGAAATGAAATGACTTCCGAAGTGAACTCTTACGATGAATTCAAAAATGTGATCGAAGAAAAAGGCGGATTCGTTTACGCACACTGGGACGGTACTGCCGAAACAGAAGAACAGATCAAAAATGAGACCAAAGCCACCATACGATGCATCCCACTTAAAGGAGACACATCAGAAGGCAAGTGCATGGTTACCGGAAAACCATCGAAACAGAAAGTTCTGTTCGCAAGGTCTTATTGATTTTTTAACCACAGAGAACACAGAGTTTTGTGGTGTGTTATAGATTTTCAACTCGATCAACGAGTATTCCTCCCTCGGGGGAGGAAACAAAGGAGGGGTCAGAAGTCTCCAAATTTCAAATAATATATTTTGAACGTCCCTTATCCATATTATTTAAGCTCAGCTGAGCAATGCCGGCGAATGGATGAACGAACCATCAAAGAGTTCGGAATTCATGGCTTTACATTAATGGAAGTAGCCGGAACCAAAGCTGCTGATTTCATTATGTCTGAAACATTCATTTCTGATGCCGGTTTATTTGTTTGCGGTAAAGGAAACAATGCCGGTGATGCGCTGGTTGCAGCTAGAATCCTTTCAGAAAAAGGATATGCTGTGACTATCCTATTTGTTTCAGGAGCGGACGATCTCTCTGCTGACACCTTAAAAAACCTGAATCTTCTTAAGAAACTCAATGGGAACATTTCTTTTGTGGAAGAAAATGATGATCTGAATTTCAATGATTTTGAATTCATTGTTGATGGAATGTTGGGTACCGGATTATTATCAAATATCCGAAGTCCATATGATGAAATCATTGAACAGATCAATAATTCTGATGCTAACGTGTTTTCGATGGATGTTCCTTCCGGACTCAATGCCGACAATGGCAGAATTATGGGGATTGCCATTCGTTCTGATTTTACAATAACGTTTGGTGCTCTTAAAGCCGGGTTTTATTTGAATGATGGATTTGAATATTCGGGCGAAATTATTCTATGCGAATTACCTTTTCCAAATCAGTTCAAAGAGAAAGCGGCCGTTCTCATTGATGATAGATGGGTCTCGACGATTCAAAATCAGCAAAAAGAAAGAAAGCACAAATATGACGGCGGAGTAGTTTATATCATAGCCGGATCAGAAGGCTTGACCGGAGCCGGGGTTCTTGCTGCCAAAAGTGCATGGAATACAGGAGTGGGCGCAGTTATTTTGATCACTCCGAATGGTCTTCTTGAAATTTATGAAAAACATCTTGTTCAAATCATCAAGAAACCGGTTGGTACAATTAATGATCTGCACTTCAAAAAAGAACATTCTCAGGCGGTTCTGGATATTCTGAATGAAAAACCCGGAACTTTACTTATCGGCCCTGGTTTAGGACGAAAAAACACAACTATTCAATTCGTCCTAAATGTGCTTTCGAAATTCGAAGGAAGATCAGTGATTGATGCGGATGCATTATTCGCGATTGCACAGGAAGAGAATTTAGCAAAACCTAAAAATGCGGAATGGGTTTTGACTCCTCATCCCGGAGAGCTTGCCAAATTACTTGAATCTAAAACCGAAGACGATTTTGACCGATTAATTCAGGTTTCCAATTTTGCCAAATCAAATACTGTCACTTTGCTTTCAAAAGGATACCCATGCATTCTTGGAACAAAAAATGGGCAAGCCTTTTTAACCGGATATAATACTAAAGTCTTTTCCAGAGCAGGATTTGGTGATATACTTGCAGGTAAGATTTGTGCAAAACTCTTGCAAACCAATTCTTCTGAACTTGCTTGCATTAACGCATTATTGGATGGGAAAGAAAAATCTGAACTTTTAAATTCAAAAAATCACACCCTTGAACCGGTTGATCTGATATAGAATCATCAAAAAAAATTTCGACAAATATAACCGACTCTGGAGCCTGCTACTTATACTTACCACTTTAGGAATTTTAGTAGCAACTCTGTACCCCTCTTTAAATTCAATTTCTCTGGATTTTAATATCTGGGATTATGACAAACTTGGTCATTTTTTGATGTTTGCAGTTTGGACATTTTTTGTAGGTATTTACAGAGCAGTAAAAAAGAAAAGCCGACCCAACCTCCTTTTCGTTTTTCTATTAGGAAGTTTCTATGGATTATTAATCGAGTTCCTTCAGTTTATAGTTCCAACAAATCGTAGCCCTGAAACCCTCGACTTCGTTGCTGATGTTATCGGGTCATTTTTTGGAGTAATCTTACTTCATTGGTTTTTTAAGATCATTTTTGATAATTCTGATAACGCATGAACATGTGATTTAAATAGTTTTTAAAAAATAATTTCTTGTTAGAGCATAATTAATAATCCTATTGCTCTATGAAATCACAGCCACCATTTGATCCCAAAAAAAATCATATACTTTTTACTGAAATCGGATTGATCTTATCTCTACTGTTTTTAATTGCAGCTACTAACATAGAAATTAAAAGTGACAGGAAACCGGTTGCTGTAGAAATTCCCGATATCGATTTTATACCTGTTGATTTGCCCCCTGAAATTCCACCGGAAAAACCGGCTCCTCATAAGCCATCTGTTATTGTAGAAGCTCCTGATCATGAAATGATCGATGATGACATGCCTGAGTTTGCTGAGTTTACTGATGCGTTCGACAAAAAGATTAGTCCTCCTGAACCAGATGTTAAAGAAGACGAAGAAATTGTACACTTTCTACCTGTAATGCCAACCATTATAGGAGGTCATAAAGCTCTTTATTCCAAAATCAAATATCCGCAAGTTGCTCAGAATACCGGGACTGAAGGTAGAGTAGATGTAGAATTTATTATTGACAAAGAAGGCAATGTGACTAATCCTAAAATAGTAAGATCTGTACACCCTCTGTTAGATGAAGAAGTATTACGCGTAATCAGGCTTGTAAAATTTTCTCCGGGAGTTCAAAACGGCTCCTTAGTGAAAGTTAGGATGGTTCAGCCTGTTTATTTTAAACTAAACAGATAGTATCTGACTGTCTAAATAAAATAAAATCCTTTAAAATCACGTTTTTTTTACAGAAACAAACAAAAATAACTTGCAGTCAAAGTGAAATATCTTTTACTTTAAGGTTCAAGAAAAAAGGTTCAAACCATGATTAACAGAAGAAAAGACGACAAAGCTGATTTAAAGCGCTCTTACAATGTCTACCTTCAGGTAGGTATGATTGTGACATTGCTCTTTATGATTGCAGCAGTACGAATTAACTTGTATAGTCCTCCTCCAACTCCACCTCCAATTGAAGAACAGGAAGAAGTTGTTATGGAAGAGGCAATTCAAACCAAACAAATTGAAACCCCACCCCCACCACCGAGACCGCCGGTCCCGGTTGAGGTTCCTAATGATGAAATTATTGAAGATGAGATTTTAGACATCGCAGAATTTGATCTTGACGGACCAATGGATTTACCACCACCACCTCCTCCTGCTGAAGAGGAAGAAGAAACCGTATTTGTGGTTGTTGAAAACATGCCTGAATTAAATGGTGGACAAGCCGGACTTCAAAAAAGGGTAGAATATCCTCAAGTGGCTATACGCGCCGGAATTGAAGGTCGTGTTACAGTTCAGTTTATCGTAGATGAACAAGGGAACGTTGTTAATCCAAGAGTAATACGAGGTATTGGAGGCGGTTGCGATGAGGAAGCTCTTCGAGTCGTAAAAACGGCTAAATTTACCCCTGGTATGCAGCGTGGAAATCCCGTTCGTGTACAGATGAGTTTACCAATTCTGTTTAAGCTAAGTAACTAATAGAATTAGTAACCGAAATATTTAAACCCGCACATTCATTTGTAGCGGGTTTTTTTATTCCCTAAGATTTTTCTCTTTAAAATCTAACAATACTTGTTTAAGGTTATCAAACCCTACAATTTCAATTGCTTTATCAATCTCTGTCCACTTTACCTCTGTAATTCCCTCTTTTTTTTGAGGGGTAAAGCTCTGTGCTGAATTAAACCTCATCGTATACCACCAAGTCGTTTTAAGAATATACTTTCCTTTTTCCTCATAAGAATGTTCAGTGGCAACCAATTCATTGAGAATTTCAGGTAACTCAGAAGCGTGAACTTCTTCCATTACCTCTCTGGATGCGCATTCACTTATAGACTCACCTTTCTCTAACTTACCTTTAGGTATATCCCAAATGCCATTTCTGAATATCAATAATACTTGAACTTCTTCTTTTATCCTTCGATATACTACTCCTCCACCCGCTTTAATTTTTTTATTCTTCACCTTTATCCTTTTCAGAAGACTCGTTTCCTTCATTTTTCTTAGACTCATCCGCATAATTTAAACGGAGAGTAGTTAATGTCTGATCAAGAAATCCTTTTAACTCCTGAGGTAAGTTTCCCTTTGTATACTTTTCCAACATGTTCAAAGTGTCAATGGCGTACTTGGCAGATGAAAGGTCTTTTTCGATCTTATCCGTAGCAGGGTTTTTAAGCTTGCCTAAACCCATCATGGCTATTTGTTGATGTTGCTGTATCAACATCATACATAATAATTGATCTTGCTGGTCTGGATTTAAATTATCGGTATTCATAGAATGTATTGTTTAAAGTTATCTTAAAAATAAGGCGTTTTTGATTAAATAAAGATCATTTTTGATTAACTTCTCTGGAAATTATAAAAGAAATTTTGTTGATGGCAACTCTAAAACCTTTTCGAGCCTGGAGACCTGCTCCGGATAAAGCATCAAACATTGTTAGTGTCCCTTACGATGTTATAGATACTCATGAAGCCACAATAATGGCTTCTGGAAACCCACATAGTTTCCTTCATGTTATCCGCCCTGAAATTGATCTCCCTGAGAGATCAGATATCTATGCAGAAGAAGTATATAAGAAAGGAAAAAAGAATCTTGAAAGCCTTTTAGAATCCGGTCTTTTTATCCATGAAAAAGACGATGCTCTTTACCTGTATAAATTAACCTGGAGAGATACTACACAATACGGAATTTTTGGTTGTGTAAGTGTTCAGGACTACGATGAAAATGTGATCTTAAAACATGAGCTTACCCGACCGGATAAGGAAGATGATCGTACAAAACATTTGATTACTCAAAAAGCTCATGCTGAACCAGTTATGATGGGCTTTGAAGATTCGCAAGGGATTACCGAACTAATGCTTCAAATTGAACAAACAGAAACCCCTTTATACAATGTTACTCTTTCAGAAGTCGAACATACTATTTGGAAAGTCGGAGATTATACTTCGTTGGTGGAAAAGTTTTCTGCACTGGAGAACCTGTATATTGCAGACGGTCATCACCGTTGTGCCAGCGCATCCAGAGCTGCTGAAAAAATGAAATCAAATAATCCTGAACATTCCGGAAGTGAGGATTATAATTACTTCCCTGCTGTATTATTCCCATTCAGCCAAATGAATATTCTACCCTATAACAGAATTATTTATAAAGCTCCTGATAATTTCATCAGCTTATTAAAAAATCAGTTTGAAATTTCAAATACTGAAAATCCTGAGCCCACTGAAAAAGGACAAATTTGTATTTATTATTCCGGCAAATGGTATAATTTAAATCTCCCTGAGACTAATAGACCTGATACAGCTTCAAAACTTGATGTTGCCCGTTTATCTGAATTTATTCTTGAACCAATATTGAATATTACTGACCAGAGAACGGATAAAAATATTTCTTTCGTTGGTGGAATCAGAGGCACTCAGGAACTCGAAAAAATTGTAGATTCAGGAAAAGCTGATATTGCCGTTAGTATGTTTTCGACTTCAGCAGAGGAATTAAAAGCTGTTTCTGATGCGGGTTTGTTAATGCCTCCAAAATCTACATGGTTCGAACCTAAATTACGCTCTGGTTTTTTAGTACATACCTTTTAAAAATCTGTTTAGAAATAATGAAACGTGTTCACAATTTTAGTGCCGGACCTGCTGCTCTTCCAACTGAAGTGTTAGAACAGGCTCAATCAGAACTTCTTGATTATCATGGAACCGGAAGGTCTATCATGGAAATGAGTCACCGCGGACCGGAATACACACAGGTTAACGAACAGGCAAAGGAACGACTTGCCCGCATTCTCAATCTTGGTGATGATTTCGAGATTCTGTTTTTACAAGGTGGAGCCAGTCTTCAGTTTTTGCAAGTGGCAATGAATTTTTTAAATAAAGGTGAATCTGCTGATTATATCAACACAGGAACCTGGTCGCAAAAAGCGATTAAGGAAGCAAAAATGTTTGGGAACGTACATATTCCTTTTTCAAGTGAAGCCACTAACTTCAACAGAATTCCAGCAGATAAAGAACTTTCGTTAAGTGATGGGGCAAACTTTGTTCACTTTACCTCGAACAATACCATTTACGGAACACAATTCCCGAAAGAACCTGAAACAAATGGCATTCCATTAGTTTGTGACGCTTCCTCTGATTTTCTTTCACGCCCAATTGATATAAGAAAGTATGGACTGATTTATGCCGGGGCTCAAAAAAATCTTGGTCCTTCAGGAGTGGCCGTTGTAATTATCGGAAAAGGTTTTCTTAGCAGAATTAAGAAAACAAATATTCCCACACTTTTAGATTACAGGACACACACTAAAAAACTATTTCATACTCCGGCTACTTTTACGGTTTATCTCGTCAACCTTGTGTTGAAATGGATAGAAGACCAAGGTGGTATATCGCACTTTGAAAAAGTGAATAACAAGAAAGCCAATTTACTTTACAGCACAATTGATGCTGATGATTTTTATAGAGGAACTGCAGAAACAGACTCAAGATCCAAAATGAATGTTACTTTTCGGTTGCCATCGGAAGAGTTGGAAAGTCAGTTTCTAAAAAAAGCCGAAGAAAATGACCTTATTGCATTAAAAGGCTACAGAACTGTGGGCGGAATTCGGGCTAGTATTTACAACGCTTGTTCTTTAGAGAATGTAAAAGCTTTGGTAAATTTTATGGAAAAGTTTAGAGCTGAAAATGGGTAGGAGGTATTAGTATTTAGTAGTTAGATTTTAGTACTTAGAATAATTATTTCTAAGTACTATATACTTTGTACTAAAAATCTAAATACTCTTAAATAAGCCCAAGCACTGTGAGCACATGATCGATTGTATTCGGGACAAAGATCAGCATATATAAAATTCCCCACGCCGCTCCTGCAATGTGTGCTTCATGGTTGATCCTTCCCTCCTGTTTACTTGCATAAATACTATATCCGATAAAAGCAGCACCAAATAACACTGAGGGAATCCCGATGGGGATGAGCATTAAATATATTGGTTCCATCGGGAATAAGAGAATAAAAGCAAAAAGCACTGCCTCAACAGCCCCTGAAGCTCCAAGAGTGGCATAGTCGGGATTGTCTTTATGTTTCAGAAGAGATGGAATTGAAGATGCGATCAACGCAGAAAAGTATAGCATCAAAAACTGATATGGACCCAGGATCTGTTCTAATACAGGACCAAAAAAGAACAGAGTAAACATATTGAACAGTAAATGGGTAAAGTTTGCGTGAACAAATCCTGAAGTAATTAGTTCATACCAAGTATTATTTCTTTTTGCCCGGTAAGGCATAAACATACCAAGTTCTATCACTTTTGGATTTACATAAAACCCTGATAAAGAGACGACCACATTTATACCAATAATTATTAAAGTAACGGATAGTTCCATCTATTCTTTTTTATGAAAGATACGATCTTTAAGTGGCTATAAAATTCAAAGAATAAAAAAACCCGCTGGATAGGCGGGTTTAATACTATAGCAGAAAAGCTACAAACTACTATTTGTTTTTTTCAAGAGATTCTAACTTCCTTCGAAGTTTTTCGATTTCTTGTTGTTGTTCTTGTACAGCTTTTATTAGCACCGGAATTAACTCCGTATAGTTCATGGTTTTGTATTCCATGGATTTTACTTCTGATTTTTCATCGGGATTATTAGGACCTGCTCCCTCAACAGGTGCTAAATAAGTATGCTTATTATTTCTTACCAAGTTTGGTAAAATCTGTTCTACTTCCTGAGCAATTAATCCATAGTGAAGCCCTCTAGAAAGCTTAAGACCTTTATATTCCCCATCCCCACGGAACTGATATGAAGTTGGATTTAGCATCATGATTGTATTAATCCCATTTTCCAACGGCCGAATATTTTCTTTAAGATTTCGATCTGAAGTTTGTGTGATTGAACCAGCATGTTCTATATCTCCATTTACAGACAGTGTTCCATTAACAAATGTATTCCCATTTAACTCCGCGGCTGTAGATGCATTTACTATTAAACCTACATTGGTCCCCGTTTGACCGTTTACACTAAGATTCATCCCAGTGTTAGTATCACCACCTGCTACATAAAGGTCTATTCCAGTATTACTAGGAGAGGCTGCGTCGACAAAACCTGATATACCATAGTTGCTTTGAGTAGCCGGGTTACTCATTTCTAATTTAACCCCGATGTTCTTTAGAGAAGAATTTCCTGAACCATCGAACATCAAGGCTTGAAAACCCATATTCTCTGATTGTGAACTATGTACAAGAGACTGCACCCCAACATTTCTTCCGGTAGCGGTAGCAACAGCTTCAGCAGAAACTGCCCTGTTTTCGCGAGCTCCTTCGGTACCATACACATATCCACGAATACCAACATTTCCGTTTACGTTGTCTCTCGCAAATCCATTTAGCCCTATGTTGAAACCTCCAACATTTAGTGATCCACCTATAAATTCATCTCCAAGAGCCACAACTTCTCCATCTCCTGCACCTCTCGCAATTCCAAATCCACCGATGTTTTCGCGTCCAGTAGATCTCGCAGACCCATAAAAACCATATCTACGACCACCATCACCAGTACCCGATTCTTCTCCTAAAGAAACTCCATACAAACCGATGTGAGTCCCTGTTCCTTCTCCCGTGGCTTCACCGTAGGTACCAACCTGTAAAGATTCGTTTCCATTTGATGATACCGCTTTTCCTTCCAGACCTGCATTCACACCATTGGTACTTGCTGTACTTATTAATCCGGAACCACTTTCAGGACCTGTAACATTAATCAAGAATGAAGAATCTGGTTGAGAGGTGTCAAAACTTAAGTTTGTTGAACTGCCACCGGCCCCCAAATCACCGGAATAATTCAATGTTCCATTAATTGTTAAGTCACCATTGATGATTGAATTACCATTTAGGATTGCAGCCGTATCAGCATTAACGATCATACCAATGTTAGATGTTCCTCCGTTGATGTTAAGCTCCATCCCTAAGTTTCTTGCTGAACCAAATACATCCCCATTAAAAGCAATATTTTGCGTTGTAGAGTTAAAAGCTTCTCCTCTGACACCAATATTTACACCTGAAGCAGTAGTTCTTGCTGTACCAATCAAACCAAAATTTCTGAGATTTCCATTGGTTCCGGCAGAAATCCCCTGAGCACCCGTATTCCCATTTAAATTGCCGTATGCCTGAAAATATCCACCTAAGTTAAATGAACCAAAATCACCGTTTTGTGGATCGACCTCAGATTCTCCGTTGCCATCTCCGGCTGCAATACCGAATACACCGTAATTATATTTTGCTTTAGAAGCAGCTTGTCCGTAAACACCTCTTCGGGAGTCTCCTGTTGCGTCAAAGTTTACTGCTCCTCCAAAAACCCCTACATGTTGTCCGGACCCTAAACCATTTGCAAAACCCAACACTCCTCGCTGGGCACCCTCATTTGATTCTTCACTGAATGCCTCCCCGGTAATAGCTCGGTTGTCAGAAGTTGATTTACTAAACACCTGAAAAGGCTTTGCTTGTTTATCGCCTTCCAAGTTGATAATAAAAGATGAATCAGGATTAGCTGTATTTAAATTTATTTCAGTGCCTGTTAGACTTCCTCCACCTTCAATGGCCTTTTGAGCAACCATCGCATAAGGAACAGATAGCAATCTTGTAGTTCCAAGGTCAGCGTATTCTGTGCCTCCGGCAGGATCTATTGCCAGTTTCACAAAAATGTTATTAGCTCCAAAGTCGACTTTTGAAAAAATCTGTTCATCAGCTGCAGTTCCTTCACCAATAACAATTTGCATCAAACCTAATGGATTGGTTGTTACTGTATGCGTTTCTTCATATAAAGGGTTTCCATCCTCGCTTCCTTGTAAAAGTGATATCTGAACACCAAGTTCAGTATTTGCTAAAATATCACCATTTGCATCTCTTGCCACCGCCTGAAAATTAAATCCCTGAGGCACCTGTGCATACGCACTTATTGCTGCAAAAAATACTACAGCAAAACTTAAAATTGATTTTCGTAACATTGATTTCATGAGATTTCGACTATTTGATTAATAACATTTTTTGAGATTTGATAACTTTGCCATTTGCCTTTAATACATAGAAATAAACTCCACTGGCAAGGTTTGTAGCCTGAAACTGAACCGTATGATTTCCGGCTGTTTTTCTCTGGTTTATCAGAGATGACACTTTCTTCCCTAATATGTTGTAAACATCTATAGAGATGTCTGATACTTTAGGTACTGCATAATTAATTGTAGTGGAAGGGTTGAACGGGTTTGGATAATTCTGACTTAATCCAAACTCTTTAGGAACGTCATCAACTAATTCATTGGATACAGGAACTACCGGCAAATCCGGAATGCTTATCACAGCAAGGCTCATCAATTCATTACCGAATTCACCTACTATGGTTTCCCCTGCTGAAAAAACTAATGATATTTCCCCGTTACCGGCAAATCCTGCTGCCGGCAAAATTCCTCCCTGCGCTAAAATTTCTGAAGTACTCAGAAACCACAAGCTACCCAACAGTAATATTACTTTTATGGAACGCATAAGATTTTCTTAATTAGAATTTGTTAGAACGTAATTTTTGCACTTCACTTTTTCACTACCCGATTGGGTGGTATTTGAAAAGTTAATTTAGTTATCTTTCAAAAGCATCATCTACATTCTTCGTTTTGAAAAATTTTTTAATCGGTTTATTTCTGGTCTCTTTTATAGCTTCATGTGGAGTTACCAAGAGAGGTACTAAACCCGGTGAACCGACCGGCAGCTCTGAAGTCCCAGTCACTTCAAATCTCCCAACAAAAAAAGGAGAACTAATTGAGACCGGAGTGGCAAGTTGGTACGGTCCTAATTTTAATGGACGCTTAACTGCCAATGGTGAAACCTTTGACATGAATGGCATTTCTGCCGCACACAGAACCCTTCCATTTAATACCGAAGTAATTGTTGAAAACCTCGATAGTGGGAAATCGATCAGAGTACGTATCAATGATCGCGGACCATACGCCAAAGACAGAATCATTGACCTATCAAAAGGCGCGGCTGAGGCTGTAGATATGATCGGTCCGGGAACTGCAAATGTTCGATTATTTTTAGTGAAAGGTGACCTTAAAAATTCCAGAGTCACAGATCTTAAAGTCCCTACTTATACTGTTCAACTTGGATCTTACAATGCTTTAGAGCCTGCTCAGGTTCAGGCACAAAAAATAAAAGGAAGCCGGGTAGAAACGCTTCCTCTAAACGGTGGAACAGTTTACCGAATTTATTACGGCATTTACAAAGACCGAAGCAAAGCAGAAAAAGAAATGCGTAGCTTAACACGAAAAGGGTTTAACGGATTCGTAAAACAAATCGAAAACGATTAATTATCTCGGGATTTATTCTGATACATTTTGGGTTTTACCGATGAATAATAAATTGTATTCATCAGCATGAGAAAAAAAATTATTGTTATTGGAAGTGGATTTGGAGGATTAGGCGCTGCTTCCCGTTTACTTTCATCGGGGCACGATGTAACTATTCTTGAAAAAAGAGATAAACTCGGAGGACGTGCTTACGTTTACGAAAAAAATGGATTTAAATTTGACGGAGGTCCTACTGTAATAACTGCTCCGTTTATGTTCGATGATATCTGGGAGGCAGCCGGAAAGAAAAGAGAAGATTATGTAAAATTTGTCCCTTGCGATCCCTTTTACCGAATTTTTGATCATGAAGGAAGGAAGTTCGATTATAATAATGATCATGAGTTTACCATCAAAGAAATTGAGAAGAGAAGTCCTGCTGATGTTGCAGGCTATGAGAAATTTCTGAGTACTACCAAGGCTATTTTTGATAAGGGTTTTGTAGATCTGGCAGACCAGCCATTTTTAAAATTTACGGACATGCTAAAGGTTGCCCCTGACCTTATCAAGTTACAGTCTTACAAGACAGTCTATAAATATGTTGCTCAGTTTATTAAGGACGATTTCCTGCGTCAGTGTTTTTCTTTTCATCCTCTGCTAGTTGGTGGTAATCCTTTTGACACCACTTCTATTTACGCGATGATCCATTACCTGGAACGGGAATGGGGAGTTCATTATGCCATGGGCGGTACTGGTGCCATCGTTAATGCTTTTGAAAAACTGATCACCGAACAAGGCGGAAAAATTCATACCGAAACCGAAGTTGATGAAATTCTGGTGAAAAATGGAAAAGCGACAGGTGTTCGTTTAAAAGACGGTGAAATTCTGGAAGCTGATATTGTAGTTGCTAATTCTGATGTTGGTTTTACTTATAAAAACATGATCAACCCGAAATACCGCAAAAAATATACTGATAGAAAAGTGGATCGTACCAAGTACAGCATGTCTCTTTTTGTAATCTATTTTGGAACTAAAAAACGGTATCTGGACTCGGGTTTAGCTCATCATAACATCATTTTAGGTAAAAGATATAAAGGATTGCTGGACGATATTTTCCACAAAAAGCATGTTGCTGATGATTTCTCTTTATATCTGCATATGCCAACCATTACAGATTCCAGTATTGCTCCTGAAGGACATGAAGGATTTTATGTGCTTTCTCCCGTTCCACATTTAGACAGTGGAACTGATTGGAATGAATTCGCGCCGAAATACCGCGATGCTATCATGAACTTCCTTGAAGAAAATTATCTCCCAGATCTACAGGAAAATCTGGTTGCAGAGCATTACATAGATCCGTTGCATTTCAAAGAAGTGTTGAATAGTCATAAAGGATCTGCATTTTCGGTTGAGCCGATTTTGACTCAGTCCGCCTGGTTCCGACCTCATAACAAATCAGAAGATGTAGATGATCTGTATTTTGTTGGAGCCGGAACCCATCCTGGAGCAGGACTTCCCGGAGTACTTTCATCGAGTATTATTGCTCAGGATTTGATTGGGGAAGCCTGAAATGATTTAATGCTCTCAGCTGTTAAATCAGCATGTTTACTACGAATTACGAAGAGATTTTAAAGCAAATCGATCGAGTTGATCCCGTCAATTATGGAAGAACCCGAAATTTTATTGATGGCAATGTAAGCAAGTTATCCCCATATATTTCCCGTGGAGTCATTTCCACCAAGCAGGTCATGAAACGAACGATGGATCGTGGTTTTGATCCGGATGATATCAAAAAATGGTTGCAGGAATTAGCGTGGCGGGATTACTGGCAACTGATCTGGATCGAAAAAGGTAATGAGATCAACACTGATCTCCGAAGACCACAACCTGATATTGACAATCACCAAATGCCAAAAGTGATTGTTGAGGCGAATACCGGAATCAAAGCAATAGATAACGCAATTGAAGAATTTTATAAAACCGGATACATCCACAATCATGTTCGGATGTATATCGCTGCAATCTGTTGTTCAATTGGAGGAAGTCACTGGAAAATTCCGGCACAATGGATGTATTATCATTTAAAAGACGGGGACTGGGCAAGCAACGCATTAAGCTGGCAATGGGTATCAGGCGCTAACAGCAACAAAACGTATGTTGCCAATCAGAATAACATCAATAAATATTGCTATACCGATCAAAAAGAGACTTTTCTTGATGTGCCCTATGAGGCGTTTGATTCTATGGAAATCCCCGAAGTACTTAGAGATTTAATCAATCCCGAATTTCAAACTCGACTTCCTGAATCGGATGAGGTTGATATCAAAACTAATAAACCTACGCTGATCTACAATTTCTACAACATGGATCCTGAATGGAGAAAGGATGTAGATGCGAATAGGATTCTATTGCTCGAACCTTCCGTCTTTGAAAAGTATCCGATTTCTGAAAGCTCTATTCAATTTCTTTTAGACCTTGGAGAGAACATCCCAAATCTTCAAACTTATGTTGGTGAATTTGAGGAACTGAAAAATGAGTTCTCGCTAATTGAAGAAGTTATTTATTTCAAAGAACATCCATTAAATAGTTACTCTGGAAATGAAGATCCCAGAGAGTGGATGTTTTCAGTGAAAGGATATTATCAATCCTTTTTCAAATTCTGGAATAAGGCCAAGAAAGAATTGAAACGACCAAAAGGTCTGTTCGATGGCGCATAAAAAAGAACATCTGCCTGAAAAGATCTGTCCGGTTTGTGAACGCCCTTTTTCATGGAGAAAGAAATGGGAAAAAGACTGGGATAACGTGAAATACTGCAGTGAGCGATGCAGAAGAAACAAGAACAACTCATGAAAATAGTAAACTTAATATTCCCTCATCAACTTTTCGAAGAAAGTCCGATTCTGGAAAATGATCACCCCATTTACCAGATAGAAGAAGAGCTGTTCTTCAATCAGTATAAGTTTCATAAACAGAAAATTGCATTTCATCGGGCAACGATGAAGTTCTATGAATCGTGGCTAAAAGATCAGGCCAGAGAAGTAGAGTATATCGAAGCTGGAGATAAAAAATCAGATATCAGAGAATTGATCTCTTTTCTTGCTGATGAAGGAGTTGAAAAGATCTGCTTGCTAAATCCTACAGACAATTGGTTAGAGAAACGAATCACTGAATCTGCCAATAAAAATGATGTAGAAATAAAGGAACATGAAAATCAGTTATTCCTGAATACCCGGGATGATCTGCAGGACTGGTTTGGATCAAAAGAAAAGAAATTCTTCCAAACGTCTTTCTACAAAGATGAACGCAAGAAACGAGGAATCCTGATTGAAGGCGATGACAATCCGGTTGGTGGTGACTGGACTTACGACAAAGACAATCGAAAGAAATATCCCAAGAAGAAAACGCCACCTGATATTGAATTTCCGGAAGAAACTGAGTTTTATAAAGAAGCTCGAGAATATGTAGACAAAAACTTTTCCGATAACTACGGAGAACTTGTAGAGATTCAGCTTTACCCTACAGACTTTAAAAGCTCTAAGAAGTGGCTTCAGCAGTTTTTAGAGCAACGTTTTGATGAGTTTGGTCCTTATGAAGACGCGGTGGTTTCCGATAAACGAATTCTGAATCACAGTGTACTAACACCTATGCTTAACGTGGGACTACTCACTCCTCAATTTGTGATCGATGAAGCTTTAAAATACGCAGAAGAATATGATGTTAGAATCAACTCAGTAGAAGGGTTTGTTCGACAAATCATCGGTTGGCGGGAATTCATGCGCGGATTGTATGAAAAGAAAGGAACTCAGGAACGTACCAAAAATTTCTGGGGATTTGATCGCAATATCCCCGACTCTTTCTACGATGGATCGACCGGAATTGAACCTGTCGACGATACCATCAAAAAAGTATTAAAAACGGGATACAATCATCATATTGAGCGACTCATGATTCTGGGCAATTTCATGCTACTTTGTGAATTTGATCCTGATGAAGTGTATCAGTGGTTCATGGAAATGTATATCGATGCGTACGACTGGGTGATGGTGCCGAATGTTTATGGAATGAGTCAGTTTGCGGACGGCGGATTGATGGCGACCAAACCATACATCAGCAGCAGTAATTACATCAAAAAAATGAGTGATTATGGCAAAGCAGATTGGAATGAAACATGGGACGCCCTGTTCTGGAGATTTATGCATGTTCATCGGGATTTCTTTGAAGGAAATCCAAGGCTGAATATGCTACTCAATAATCTGGATAGAATGAGTAAAGAAACATTGCAGGATCATCTTGATAAGGCAGAAGAGTTTATAAAGAATTTGTGATTTGTTCTTGGTTTTTTGTTAACAGTAACTAATCACTTTTAGCTACACAGTTCAGCTTCAAAATCTCACATTTTTACCAAGACTTTTAGTTACTTTCAACTGTGTTGCATATAAGTCTTCATTTTATTGCCCCGCTGCTAATCTCATTCCTTCTTTATAGAAAGAATTGGAAATTCACTTTCATGATTCTGATTGGAACTATGTTAGTAGACCTGGATCACCTATTAGCAAACCCGATTTATGATCCAACTCGATGTTCTATTGGTTTTCACCCATTACACACTTGGTTAACTATTCTAGTTTACATAGTTCTTTTCGTTACTCCACTCATAATTCCAAAGAAGCTTAAAGCCGAAAAGAACGAACTCTTTTTTTCCATAGTACATTTAGTGGGATTGGGCTTGCTCATTCACATGGTTTTAGATTGGATAGATTGTTTTGTCTGACAATACATACCGTTTTCACTTTTATCTGATATTAAACTGATAGTTAGTTTCGATATGGAAGCGGTTTCATAATCCTTCCTCAAAATCGTATATTTAATTCTGAAAAATTTTAATAAAAAAAGAGATAAAATCTATGGCAACAGGATTTTTTAATGTCCCACCGGCAATCAATGAACCTATTTTGAGTTACGCTCCGGGTTCTCCTGAAAAAGAAGAATTACAAGCGATGATCAAGGAATTACGGTCTAAAGAGATCGACGTTCCTATGTATATAGGAAGTGAATTGGTAACTACGGATAACAAACAACCAATGTCACCTCCGCACGATCATAAGCACATTCTTGGACATTTTAATGAAGGTGATGCTTCCCATGTAAAACAAGCCATTGATGCTGCTCTTGAAGCTAAAGCAGAATGGGCAAACATGGGTTGGGAACACAGAGCCAGTATTTTCCTGAAAGCTGCTGAACTGATCGCCGGACCTTACCGCGCAAAAATGAATGCAGCTACGATGTTAGGTCAGTCTAAGAACGCATTTCAAGCTGAAATTGATTCTGCGTGTGAGATCATAGATTTCTTACGCTTCAATGTTGAGTACATGACACAAATTTATTCTCAGCAACCGGAATCCTCAGAAGGCGTTTGGAACCGATTGGAACAACGTCCGCTGGAAGGATTTGTGTTCGCATTGACACCATTCAACTTTACAGCCATTGCGGGAAATCTACCGACTTCAGCTGCTATGATGGGTAACACTATTGTTTGGAAACCGGCGTACACTCAGATCTATTCTGCGAATGTATTGATGGAAGTATTCCGTGAGGCAGGCGTACCGGATGGAGTGATCAATTTGATTTATGTAGACGGACCAACTGCCGGAGATATTATTTTTTCTCATAAAGATTTTGCTGGAATCCACTTTACCGGAAGTACTGCGGTATTCCAGCACATCTGGAAAACCATTGGTGAGAATATTTATAAGTACCGTTCGTATCCAAGAATTGTGGGCGAGACCGGTGGAAAGGATTTCATCATGGTTCACAAATCTTCTAAAGCGAAAGAAGTTGCAACGGCGATATCTCGTGGAGCTTTTGAATTCCAGGGACAGAAATGTTCGGCTGCATCCAGAGCGTACATTCCTTCCAACTTATGGGAAGATGTAAAGAATTTTGTGGTTGAGGATCTGAAGACTTTCAAAATGGGTGGAACCGAAGATTTCAGCAACTTCATTAATGCGGTAATCGATGAAAAGTCGTTCGATAAGATCGCGAAATACATTGATGATGCCAAAGCCAGCGACGATGTGGAAGTAATCGCCGGTGGTAACTACGATAAGTCAAAAGGATATTTCATAGAGCCAACCGTATTGCTTGCAAAAGATCCGAAGTACACGACCATGTGTGAAGAGATCTTTGGTCCGGTGATCACTATTTATGTATACGAAGAAGACAAATTCGAAGAAACGCTTGAGTTGGTTGACAACACTTCTCCGTATGCTTTGACCGGTTCTATTTTCAGTCAGGACAGATATATGATCGAGCTTGCAACCAAGCGATTGGAGCAATCTGCCGGTAACTTCTACATCAATGATAAGCCGACCGGTGCCGTTGTAGGACAACAGCCATTTGGTGGAGCAAGAGGTTCAGGAACTAACGACAAAGCAGGATCTATGATCAACTTGTTACGTTGGGTTTCTCCAAGAACGATCAAAGAGACTTTTGTTTCTCCAACGGATTACAGATATCCGTTTTTGGGTGAAGAGTGATTACTGATCACTAACTGATAGTTTCAAAGCCTCGTATTTTTAATGCGAGGCTTTTTTTGTTTTCTCTTTAGTTTCTAAAATTCAGAAAGTTAGAAGGCATTTTATAGGTTCTTTCTTGAAAAGAGTGTATTATAGTATCAGAATATTATTCAATAGATTGTTTATATTAAATTTGTAACCAAATAAAATATAGATTTTATGAAACCAATTTTTGAATCTACAATCCATGAGATTCTAAATGAGCGTTTAGACAACCTTGAAAAACACTTTGATGCTGATTTTCTTTTCTATTATGGTCCGATAACTGATTCATTAGACAAACCATTTAGGGACCTTGTAGAAGAATTAAAATCTGATACAGCTAATAGCGATACTTTATATATTGTTTTAAATACACCTGGTGGAAGTGCAGAAACGGTTGAAAGGCTGGTGAAAATTACACGACATCACTATGATGAAGTTAATTTTATTATTCCAGATGCCGCATATTCAGCTGGTACAATATTCTGTCTATCAGGGGATAATATTTATATGGACTATTCTTCCTCTCTTGGACCTATTGATCCTCAGGTATACAATGGTAAAAACTGGGTGCCAGCTTTAGGCTATCTAGACAAGGTTGAGGAACTGATAAATAAATCTATTGCAGGAACAATTTCGCAAGCTGAACTAATAATGTTAAGAGAACAAGATCTTGCCATGCTAAGACGCCACGAACAAGCACGTGATCTTACGGTAGCCCTTTTGAAGGAGTGGCTTGTTAAATACAAATTCAAAAACTGGAATACTCACAGTTCAACTAAAAAACCTGTAACACAAGCTGAGAAAGAGCAGAGAGCCGAAGAAATTGCTACAGATTTAGGCGACAACAAGATTTGGCATTCACATGGGCGTTCAATTGGTGTAAATGCGTTAACTCATATATTAAGGCTTAAAATAGAAGACTACTCAACTGATGCTACACTCAGTACTTTGATTAGAGATTATAATGACTTAATTTGTCAATATATATCTAGAAATGAAATTCCAATGTTTTTTCACACTAGAAGGTTTATATAAATTAAATCAGTTATGGAAGACTTATCAAAAAAGCTAGAAATAATAATTTCCCAATCTAATGATGGAAAAGAGGATTTAGAGCAAATTATTAAGTTTGAAGAAACGTTTAATAAACTTCAAAAAATTGCCCCAGTTGATAAACCAACTTACAGTTTACCTCAAGTAGATACTCTTGGGAAAAGTACCTATTTGTCTTTAAACCAGAGATCGTAAGCATTATCTGCTTAGAAACTATGGTTCGTATGCCTCAAAACGCTCTCTACTTCATAATTCTGTTACTTAGCAGAGCAATGAGGCTAAAAATCAACTTAGATTTTCATTGCATTCCATAAGCTTTGCAGATCCTTCGAAAGTATCCTCAGGATGACAAGTCATAGTGATAAATATTCGATATTGAATATTCATTATTCAATATTCGTTATTCAGTTCTTTCTTTCTCCTGGCTTGTACGTTTCCTGCGCTCTGGCTTCAACATCTTCGCGGTAATAAGCCACATCTTTGAAGTTTACGTTGATGTATGGTTCTGCCTGATCAAAGAAATGGGGTGAATCGGGATCTCCACTTTGTCCGCCGGCAAGGATGCTTTTTGCTTGTACTCTATCTCCGAATTCTACTACAGCCACAAAGCTGTTCCCTGAAGTACCGTAGATCTTTTTGGTATCGTAAGTTCGAGCGCCGTAAGACGCTAACGCTCCCCATCTGCCGGAGGCAAAACCAACGGGTAAACTTGGTAGGTCATCATCAAAGTTGGGAGCAATACTTCCATCAATGCGTTGGAATCGGTTTACTTCTCCCCATGCTGTATTCCAGCTTCCGAAGTCTTCTTCAAGTTGATCTAAGGTGGATTTCAGGATCTCCAATCTTTCTTTATAAGTAGCTTCTGTTCCGTAATAAGAAAAGCGCTCCATGAAATTCAGTCCATCCGGTGCTTCTCCATTTCTCATGAATTCTATACCGTAAAAATGAGCGATAGTCATAGCAACCGATTCTACATTCGTGGTAAAATCCCAATCTCTCAACACATCGATCGCTTCTTTCGGAACTCCGTATTTGTTGGAAGAACGATCGTACGCCCGAACCACTCCCGGAATCAATTCTTCAAAAGCCGGTACTCTTGGTGAGTAGGCTAATTCGATCAATCCATCCAGCGTTAAATTATCTGCTTCCCTCAAAAGATCCTGTGCATGAACACCCCTGAAATTTTCAGGAATTCTGGACATATAGCTTGGATAATCTTCTTTCTTGGGACTGAATTCTGCTGCCGCAGTAAATGGTGTGGAATTAGCATTCTGGATCCATCCATTGCCGGGATTTAACAATGTAATGGCTTCATCAACCGGATGAAGTCCCTGCCAGTCGGTAGCAGGATCGCTTCCATCCACAGGCTGAGTGTAATCAAATTGAGTATCTCTGATCGGAATAAAATTCCCGTGATAGTAAGCGATGTTCCCTTCCGAATCTGCAAAAACGGTGTTGTTGGATGAGTTCGTTTTGATTCCCATCATTTCATTGAACTCGGCGTGGTTTCCTTTCTTCGTTCTGGTGTACGATTGCTCGAGTGCTTTTACCGGTTCCCACATCATTGCTGTTGCCACCCATTGATCATCGATCATGTGAGTGATCGGTCCGTGGTGCGTTCGGTACATCGGGAAAGTTTTTTCCAGCATTTCTCCATCTTCGGCATATTTCAAAGTGACAGAATCGGTTTCAACTTCTCTCCATTCTTCTCCATACTTGTACATTAGTTTTCCATCACGTTCTTCGATGGTTTGCTTGAATTCATCAATTACATCTGTGTAGGTAGAAGTATGCATCCAACCTGTATTTTCATTAAATCCCTGATAGATAAAAAACTGTCCCCATGTAACTGCTCCGTAAGCATTCAATCCTTCTTCACTGACGGCATGAACTTCACCTCTGAAATAAAAGGATGTATGCGGATTGATGAGTAACATCGCATTTCCTGATTCAGTAAGCTCTCCAGAGATTGCAATTCCATTCGATCCTTTTGGTTCTTCGTATGGATCGGTAACCGTTAATCCATTTCCGAATTCATTAAGTGCCAATGAAGCTCTATCTTCATAAAAAGCCTGAATTCTTCTTGTTGAAACCCGTTCGATATCACCTCCAATAGATCCTTCACTGAAATACATCGGCATCCATGGTTCAAACTTTTCGAGTAGCATTGGTTCAACTTCCGGATGAGTAGCCAGATAGTAATTCAATCCATCTGCCCAGGCATCGCAAAGTTCTTTAAGCCATTCCGGTGCACTTTTGTAATTCGCGATCGCTTCTTCTTTGGTCATGAATAACCGAGCACGAAGATCACTGTACAATGCGCTTTCTCCTTCTACTTCGGCTAATCGACCAATGGCCCATACGTAGTTTCGTTCTATTCTTGGGAAGTCATCTTCAGCCTGAGCGTACATCAATCCAAAAACAGCATCGGCATCGGTTTTCCCGTACACGTGTGGCACTCCGAAATCATCACGCATAATGGTGATGTTATCAGCTTGTTGTTTGAGTCGAGATAGTTCAGGGTCGCATGCTCCAAATACAAATAACAGAGCAAAGGATAGAAAGAAGAGCTTTTTCATGGATGTGGATTGTTAGTTAGTTGCATGAATGTATGGATGGCGTTGGAAAAATAAAAAAAGGACCAGGAGTAAAGGGTAATAAGTAGATAGGTGGATAAGGATTCCCCTATCTACTTATTTACTTATCTCCCAATCAACTAAAACTCACCACAACATCATCTTCATACAGAATACACTTCCACCGCTTTTAAGAAATTCTCCTGTGCTGAATTCATGCACATTAAAGTTATGCTCTCTCAAATTTTGGTTTACATCAGTGCATCCTTGTTGAATGAACACATTTTTGCCATCCGGTGAAGTAGCATTACAAGCAAACAGTTCTTCTGCTTCATATTTAGAAGCTTCAATTACGTTTTCAAAAACAGCATGGATAAGCTCTAAACTTTCATCGGTAAAAGCTTTTGAATAGATCAAAACTGTATGTTCATTCAATACACAAAAACATGTATCCAGATGGTAAAACTTATCGCTTACTAATTCTAAGGTTATAACCGGGACATCAAATTTTTCCGAAATCAGTTTATACACATCTTTGGATGTTCTGAACCCATGACCACCCCAAAGTAATTTTTTTTTGAAGTGCCAGATTGCATCTCCCATACCTTCAAAACTACCAAACTTATTTTCATCCAGATGATGAACTTCATAACTACTCTCTTCATATACTCTCTGAATGACCGGAACTTCTCCTTTTCTCTGATCGGCATGCATTACACTCATCAGCACTTTTTTATTTCCATCCTCTGCTATAAATGGCAAGCTCTGATTAGCGCAAAAAACCATATCAGGAAAACCTCGCTCTCCATCGATCACATGTGTATGCAATCCTAATTCTTTATATGCATTTCTGAGATGATCCCATTCATCCTGAGCTGCGATCTTATCAATATCCCCCATGTTTCCCTTCATATGAGGGTTGATCACATATTCAACATCAAAATGAGTAGGCTTAACCAGCAGCACCTTTCTTGGAGCCGGCATTGATTGCAGATCTTCAAATGAAAAATCCAGTTCTTTTATATTTGAAATTACTTTACTCATTACAGAAACTTTTAATTTTGACAGGATTTTAAAGATCACAAAATTCACAAAGCGGAACAAATTTCTACCGAATTAATTGTTAATGAAAACCACTAACAATTCCCTATTTTCAGACTCATTCAATTTTTTCTATCCCTATGTCCAATAAGAATTTGATTGTTGCTTTCGGAGGTATTTCCCCAGAGCACGAAGTTTCAGTACTAACAGCTGTTCAGGCTATTTCAAGCTTGAAAGACTCTTCCTATGATTTGATACCTCTCTACATCACGAAATCCGGGAAATGGTTAACCGGAGATCAGCTCCTTGATCTGGAAAACTATAAAGACTTGAGTGAATTAGAGAAAAGCTCAATGTCTTGTGCTTTTATCAAAGACGAAGCCGGACGAACTCACCTCAAACAACAGGACGCTACCGGATTGTTCGCTAAACCCAAATCCTATCCGGTGTATGCAGTGCTTTGCGCTTTTCATGGAAATGACGGTGAAAACGGATCTTTTCAGGGAATATGTGAATCATTCAATGTTCCATATACGGGCAGTAATGTTCTGGCTTCGTCTATCGGAATGGATAAAGTGAAAGCCAAGCAGCTTTGTGAAGCAAATCAGATTCCCGTTACAGATAGTTTGGATTTCTACGAAAGTGACTGGGAAAAAGATGAGGATACCATCCTCAACGAAGCAGAAATGATCGGATATCCATTGATCGTAAAACCCTGCAGTTTGGGCAGCAGTATCGGTGTAGCAAAAGCAGATAACAAAGATGAGCTGATAGAAGCTGTTGAAATGGCTTTTAGATACGACGCTCATATACTCATAGAAGATGCTATTCAGCCTTTAATGGAAATAAATTGTTCGGTATTAGGAACCGCTGAGAATTGCAGAGCAAGTGTGTGCGAACGTCCGCTCGGTGTTACCGAAACGCTCTCTTTCAAAGATAAATATCAAAGTGGTGAGGGCGCTGATAAAGGAATGGCTTCCGCTGATAGAATTATTCCGGCTGATATATCTCCGGAGTTAACAGAAGAAATCCGGGAACTATCGATGAAGATTTTCAAAACATTTGGTGCATCGGGTCTGGCTCGGCTGGATTTTCTTGTCAACTCAGAAACAAATAAAGTGTATTTCAATGAAATAAATACCATTCCCGGTTCTTTTTCATTTTACTTGTGGGAAAAATCAGAAATCACTTTTTCTTCATTACTTGAAGAACTACTTCAAATCGCTTTAAAAAACCATCACCAAAAAAATGGGCGTGTGCTCACTTACGAAACCAACCTTTTGAATGAAAAAGCAGCAAAAGGCATTAAAGGTTTAAAAGGGATAAAAAACTAACATGAAGAAACTAACCCCAATCCTATTATTTCTGACTCTGTTGATCGGATGCGGTAAAAGTACGGAAGTAACCATTGTAGATGATAGTGGTGATAATATTTTACCGGGTGAAAGTACCCCAATACAAACTACCGAACCTAAAAAACAAACAGATTCATTTCGCAAAATTGTAATCGGAGAATCAGGAGAAGTTCAAACATTAGACCCCTTATTTGCTAATTCGAGTAGTGAACTTCGTGTTATTGGTATGATCTATGACGGACTTACAAAACTGGATGAAAATGGCAATCCAATAGGTTCAATTGCAAAAAAATGGAGTGTCACCAGAGATTCACTGACCTACAATTTTACTCTTAGAGATAATACCTTTTTTCATAATGATTCAAGATTTTCAAGCGGTATAGGCAGACAAGTAACTCCTCAGGATATTATGATGAATTTTCGAAGAATGGCTGCCCTCGAAGTTCCTGATAAAGCAGCAATGTTATTTAGAAATATTCTGGGGTTTGATGCCTTTCATTCCGAACAAACGAACATCAAAATTCCCGGAAATCGTGTAATTAATTCTATTGAAGGAATATCTTCAGATACAGATTCCACTATAACTTTCAGATTAACAAAAAAGGATTCCGATTTTCTCAATAAACTGGCACATCCTTTAGGATCCATTTATCCGCGGGAATCTTTACCGGAGAACAAACTACCTATTTCACGCCCCGTAGGATCCGGTGAATTCTATCTTGCTCAACGACTGGATAATACACTGATTCTGGCTTCATTCGATAACTATTATAATGAAAAAGACTTGCCTACACGTGTAGATATTATCCATGGAAAAAAGGAAGGTGATATCTATCAGGATTTTGCAAAAGGCAATATCGATGCAATCATTGAACCGGCACCAAATACTTTGGATCAGGTTGCAGATAGTTCCGGTTTGCTCAGTCCTATATTTGAAAAATCATTCACCCTTTCAAACCAGTATACTTTTAATACAATCAATCTGTATCATAATTCAGATAATAGTATTCCGGAAGCATTAGCCCTTTTGAAGAAAAAAAGTTCAACTATTGCAAGTATTAAACTATTTCTCGGAAATATCATGATTCCTGATTCAACCGGCTTCGAGGAGACTATTGAAAGAAACTCGATCCAAATTGCATACACCGAAAATCCTGCTGAAGTATTTCTGATCGATAAGATAGCGAATACTTTTTCAGAAGAGGGGTTGAATGTGGTTTTAAACTCATCTTACGCTGTAACCGATGAGGTAACCTTTTCAACCAGAATATTTCCTGATGCAGAGAATGTTCTTACCTGGAATTTTCCTGTTTACATTTTGGCAAAACCAACTGTTTCAGGAATTTCGATAACTCACAAGCCCTGGAATATTTCTTTTCAAGGCGCTATTGTAAATAAGAAGTAGTTCTATGAAATTTGCGATAGTTGCTAATCCGAATAAGTTTGAAGTTAAAAAAGCACTGATTCAAACTATCGAATGGTCAGAAGAAAACTCTGTATCCCTGTTCATTTCAGAAGAAACCTGTAAACTTACGGATATTCATAACCTTGATGTTATCACAGAAACTAAAGATGACCTTACCGCCATCGATTTCTGTGATGTAGTAGTGGTTATTGGTGGAGACGGCACTATGCTTTATACCGCCCGAATAGCAAAACATTCCGGCAAACCAATTCTTGGAGTTAACGGCGGGCGACTTGGTTTCATGACAGATACACCATTTGATGAATTAAAGGAAGCTCTTCAATCGGTCAAAAGCGGAAATTATACCTTAGATGAACGTCATTTCCTAAAAGCGAAAGTAAACGGCGATGAAGAATTTTATGCGCTTAATGAGTTTCTTTTTACCAGAAAAGATTCCACTTCCATGATCAATATCAGCGCTGAATATGATGGAAGCCTTATAAATACATATTGGGCTGACGGATTAATTATTTCTTCATCGACGGGATCAACAGCTTATAATTTATCATCGGGCGGTCCCATAGTGGTTCCCGGAACAGGAGTAATGTTAGTTACGCCAATCAATCCTCATACACTAACAACGCGACCTTTGGTTGTAAGATCTGACAGAGTTTTAAAGATCCGCATTGATAAGCAACAAAGTGATGTGTCTTTTTCTTATGACGGTGTGAATTGCAAAATTGATTTCCTGCCTTTAGAAGTTGAGATCACAGTATCCGACCTGGCTTTTAATCTTATCCGACTTCCAGGAAATGATTACTTCGAAACCTTACGTAATAAATTGATGTGGGGAAAAGACAGTAGGAGGAATTAAATAATTCAATACCATTATTTACAATAATGATGGGTCATTCGCATGAAAATGACTGTTCGTTTTTACATTAGTTTGCTCACATTAATTTATGTTCCTGCTTTTCTTCAAATCACATTGCTTCTTTTAATAACATAAGAGTTCAAAAATTCATAATTTTAATGCCGTAGAAGCGATTTTTAAATCATCAATTCAAATAAATAAAACATGAAAGTAACAGTAGTTGGAGCAGGTGGTAACGTAGGATCAACAGTAGCGTTGACCGTTGCTCAGCGCGATTTTGCAAAAGAAGTAATAGCCGTTGATTTGGAAAAAAAAGACGGTGATAAAACATTTTATCCATCAAAAGGTCGTGCGTTGGATCAATGGGAATCTTCTCCCGTTCACCTTTTTGATACACGAATAAAAGGAACTACTGATTATGCAGACACTGAAGGTTCTGATGTTTGTGTGATTACTGCCGGTGTTCCAAGAAGACCGGGAATGAGTCGTGACGATTTACTTGAAATCAACGCAAATATTGTAAGTAGCGTCTCTAAAGAATTAGTTAAGTATTCTCCTGATACTATCATTATTGTGGTTTCAAATCCTTTGGATGTAATGGTTCAGGTTGCTAAAGATGCCAGCGGACTTCCTTTCGAAAAAGTAATGGGAATGGCGGGAATTCTTGATACCGCACGATACAGAGCGTTTATCGCTGATGAATTGAATGTATCTCCAAAAGATATTCAGGCACTGCTGATGGGTGGCCATGGTGATACTATGGTTCCATTGCCAAGATTTACCACTTTAAGTGGAATGCCTATCACTCATTTTATCTCTGACGAAAGACTGGAAGAGATCGTTAACCGTGCCAAAAAAGGGGGTGGCGAGATCGTTGGATTGATGGGAACCTCAGCATGGTACGCTCCGGGTGCTGCTGCTGCTCAAATGGTGGAAGCTATTTTACTCGACCAAAATCGAATTTTCCCGGTTTGCGCCCATATTGATGGACAGTACGGAATTGATGACCTATACATCGGAGTTCCGGTTAAACTAGGAAAAGGCGGAATAAAAGAAGTAATTGAGGTTGAATTAACCAAAGAAGAAAGCGATCTTTTACATCAGTCGGCTGATGCTGTGCGTGGCACGCTCAACGACTTTAAAAAACTAATGAATAAGTAAACAAACGAGGACTAAGGTCTTCACTACTTGCATTTATAAAGCCCTTCGATTCGGAGGGCTTTTTTATTTAAAAGAAAAGCCCTTTACCTTTCGGCAAAGAGCTTTCATTCTAATATTTTGAAATCTATTCCGAAGCAGAGTCTTTCAGCAGATGCTTAAACTCCTTTTTGAATTTTTTGATCTTCGGGGCAATTACATACGAACAATATCCGGCGTTGGGATTATTTTCGAAATAATTCTGATGATAATTCTCCGCCACGTAGTAATTCTTTAGAGGCTCAATAGTAGTTACAATCGGATCTTTCCAAAGATCAGATTCATCCGTTTTCTTGAGTGATTTAGTAGCAATTTGCTTCTGCTCTTCATTATGATAATAAATCACAGAACGATATTGCTCTCCCACATCATTTCCCTGTCTGTTTAAAGTTGTAGGATCATGGGAGTGCCAGTGAATTTCCAGTAATTGCTCATAGGAAATTACATCGGGATCAAAATGAACTCTTGCCACTTCCACATGGCCGGTCCCACCATTAACCACTTCTTTGTAGGAAGGATTGTCTACATGTCCACCTGAATAACCGGATTCTACATGCTCCACTCCTTCAACCAATTCATAAACTGCTTCCACACACCAAAAGCACCCTGCTCCAAATGTGGCTTTCTCTAGTTTCTTATCCATTTTATTATTCTGCCCAAATGTTAATGAGGTTAAGCTTAAAAAAATTCCAGTAAATATTAATTTCTTAAACATAATCGTGTTGTTTTATTCATTTAATCCAAGAAACAAATTCTTTCCCCTTTTACCATCACAAATTGATAACAAATAAAGTGCCATAATTCATTTCATTCATTTATACTTTATCAGATTTAATTCAACGCCCACTTACTCTAAAATACGTATGAAAAGATTAACCGGTTTTTTACTTTCGATCCTAGTTCTGTTTTCAATTTCCTGCCTGAATTCAAGAATCAACAGAATGGTGCAACAAGCTATCTTACCTATTCAATTGGTTAATTCTCCATCCGGATCTTTACAACTCATTTTCGAGCTTAAAGAAGGAATACCAACCTATAGGCTTAATAAAGGTGCTGATTTTGTGATTCTGTCTTCTGATCTGGGTGTTGTTTTGGAAAACGAAGACTTAAGCAAAGATTTTGAAATTATTGGCTATCAAAAAAGAGATTCTTCGAGTGTTTGGACTCAACCCTGGGGAGAAGTAAAAGAAATCGAAGATACTCACACCGAACTCTCTGTATTTCTGAAACACCAATCCGGGAAAAGAATGAATGTAATTTTTCGTTTGTACGATGATGGATTAGGTTTCAGGTATCAGTGGCCTGAGCAAGAATTAATGTCAGAATTTGTAATTATGGAGGAAAAAACTCAGTTTGTTTTACCTCAAGATCATGATGCCTGGTGGTTACAGGCTTTTATCCCAAATCGTTACGAGCATATCAACAAAGCCACAAAGTCTTCAGAAATTGATACTGCTGCCACACCGCTAACCATGAGAACTTCAAGCGGAATGTATTTGAGTTTTCATGAAGCGGCTTTGACTGACTACTCATCTATGTCTCTGAAAAATACCGGAGATAATGTATTTCAAGCTAAGCTTTTTCCATGGATGGATGGCTCCAATCATAAAGTTCGGGCTAATGCACCTTTTGTGTCACCGTGGAGAACTATTAAAGTAAATGAAACACTGGACGGATTAGTAAATAATTACATCGATCTCAATTTAAATGAACCTTCAAAAATTGAAGATACTTCGTGGATCAAACCGGGAAAATATGTTGGTATTTGGTGGGATATGCATTTGGAAAGAAAAAGCTGGTATTCCGGCGATCGCCACGGAGCAACAACCGAATACACTAAAGAATGGATCGATTTTGCTGCTGAACATGGCTTTGACGGAGTTCTTGTGGAAGGTTGGAACTTAACCTGGGATGGAAATTGGATCGAAAATTCAAATCAGTTCAAATTTAAGGAATCGTATCCGGATTATGATCTGCAAGAAGTTGTTAACTATGCGCAATCTAAAGGCACTAATATTATCATGCATAACGAAACTTCTACCGGAATCGAGAATTACGAAAATCAGCTCGATGAGGCTTTTGCTTATTATGAAAAATTAGGGATCAATACCATAAAGTCGGGCTATGTGGGCGATATGATTGCCAACGGACAATGGCATCATGGACAATACATGGTTCGCCATTACAGAAAAGTAGTTGAAAAAGCCGCTGAACATGGAATTATGATGGATGTTCATGAACCTGTAAAAGATACCGGAATCCGAAGAACCTGGCCAAATATGATGACTCGTGAAGGTGCTCGCGGACAGGAATATAATGCCTGGAGTGGCGATGGAGGTAATCCACCAAATCACATTCCAACTATTTTGTTTACAAGGATGCTTTCCGGCCCCTTTGATTACACTCCGGGTGTCGTAGATGTTTTATTGAAAGACAATGATGAAGGTCGTCCGAATAACAGGGTTCATTCCACACTTGCCGGAGAGTTGGCTCTTTATGTTATGATTTACAGTCCGCTTCATATGGCTGCTGATTTGATGCACAATTATGAACAATATCCGGTTCCATTTCAGTTTATCAAAGAGGTTCCTGTAGATTGGGAATATACCAAGCTGTTAGCCGGTGAGATAGGAGAACATGCCACTATTGTTAGAAAAGATCGTAATTCGGAGGATTGGTATTTAGGCGCAGTGACTGATGAAAATGCTCGTGAATATGTGATAAATCTGGATTTTTTAGATCCTAATAAAGAATATGAAGCCATTATTTATTCAGATGGTCCCGGAGCTGACTATGAAACTAAACCGTATCTGTTACTTAAATATGGACAAATCGTAAATTCGAATGCGACATTAAAAGTATCTATGGCTCGTGGAGGTGGAATGGCGGTACGGTTTAAAGCCAGAAATTGAGTTGTCCACTTTTCAACTCCTCATTTGTCTTATAGCTGAACACTAACCAAATTCAATACTATGAATAAATACATGTTGATCTTATTTGATCAGGAAGAAGCTTTTGAATCAATGTCCGCTGAGGATATGGAAAATGAAATCGCCGAACATATGCAATGGATCCAGCAACTTGGTAACCGCTATGATTCCGGAGAAGCTTTACTGCCGGATGTTAAATCGGTAAAGGGCAAAGAAGCAATTGTTACCGACGGACCTTTCGTGGAGTCTAAAGAAATAGTTGGTGGATATTACATTCTGTTAGCAGAATCATTAGAGGAGGCTACTGAATTGTCAAAAGGTTGTCCCGTTCTTAAAAATGGTGGCAGAATTGAGGTTCGGGAAATAATGAAAATGGATTGACAAATTCCCTGAAAAATACCGACTCACATATTATGGAACATCTTTTTCGGCAACAGTCGGGAAAGATGTTTTCAGTTTTAGCCGGGCTGTTCGGTTTCGATAATTCTTCTTTGATAGAAGATATCATTCAGGAAACTTTTCTTGCTGCAATGAAAACCTGGAGAGCCAAAGGAGCTCCTGAAAATCCGGAAGCGTGGTTGCTGCAGGTTGCTAAGAATAAACTCATTAATGAGCTGAAGAAAAGAAGCAATCGTGCCCGCCTGAATGAAGTTTTCGCAGCCGAAAAGATTGAGGATAAAGTTGAAGAGCTGTTTCTGGAAGAAAAAATCAAAGACAGCCAGCTCAGAGCTTTATTCACATGTTGTAATCCTGTTCTGAACTCCAAAGAACAGATCATGCTTACACTAAAAATTCTGTCAGGCTTCAATGATAAGGAAATAGCGGCCGCTCTGCTCAGTACTCCACAGGCTATTAAAAAAGCGATTTACAGAACAAAGAAACTGCTCCGGGCAAACCATATAGATTTCACAACAGATCTTACCGAATCGGATATTCAGGAGCGAGTCGAAATGGTTCAAACTATTATTTATCTGATCTTTAATGAGGGCTACAAACAGACCATCGGTGAAAATCTGGTTAATGAAAATCTTTGTTATGAAGCTTCACGATTGGCTGTACTTATTTCTGAGATTGAAGGAGAACATCAATCCAAAACTTTTTCCTTAATTGCATTGATCTATTTTTCGATCTCGAGATTTTCCTCGCGAACAGATGAATCCGGTTCAATGGTCGATTTACAGATTCAGGATCGAAGTAAATGGGATGCAGAACTTATGGAAGTCGGGGCTTATTTTTTGAAAAAATCCAGAGACACCAATACGCTTTCAAAATATCACCTGGAAGCCACGATTGCATCTTTGCATTGCATGGCCGCATCTTTCGAAGAAACCGATTGGGAATCCATTGCCTATTGTTATAAAAAGCTACATAAAATTCAGCCAAACAATATAGTACAGATAAATTACGCCATTGCTTTAAGTCATTTTCGAGGTCCGGAAGCAGGTTTAATTGAATTAGAGAAAATTAAAGATGACATCAAAAAGCCGCTCAAATCTTTATTTTATGCAGCTAAAGCAGATATTTTATTCAGATCCGATAAAACTGACCTTGCACTTTCTTACTACAAAGTTGCTTTGGATTCTACAGAAAACATATTTGATAAGAAATTTATCTCCAATCATATCGAACAACATTATAAATAAAACAGATCTTTACCGGAAGATACCTTTCAATCGGACTTATTCTAATTCATCCGGGTTGTTTTTTCTTATCTCGTTGAGTTCTAATTCTAGTTTCTTTTTTTCTGTTACATCAATAAAAACACCAATGAAGTTTTTCACACTTCCATCATTATTAAATTCAAATGGAGAATCTACAGAATAGCACCAAACCCAATGAAGGTCTTTGTGTTTAAATCTATATTCAATCGGTACTTCTGTTTCTCCCCCCATAATTTTGTTCATGTGTTGTAATACAGCCTCTGTATCATCAGGGTGGAATAGATCCATAAATTCTTCCTGTGTCATCTCGTTTAACTCTTCTTTTGTATATCCGAGAATTTGTTCATAGTGAGGATTTATAAATTCATTGTTTCCTGATTCCAGGTTATAGATATAAATTCCCATTGGTACTGATTCTGTTACCCTTTTGTTAAATAACTCTCCCTTTTCAAATTGTCTGGATACTCGCTTCTGATCAGTAATATCTTGAGCAATTCCTCTTAGCCCTGTTATGTTGCCCTCTTTATCAAAAATGGCCTCTCCTACTCCACGAATCCAACCACCAGGAAACCTTTTCTGGTTTAATTTGAACTCCTTTTCGTAAGATTCACCTGTTTTTAGAGCGTGCTCAATAGTCTCTTTAATGACCTCCCAGGTTTCTTCGTCATATAAATCCTTTTGCTCAACTAACTTTGGTGCCGCTGCTGAGACGTCCAATTCAAAAATTTCGTAAAGACCTTTTGACCATGTAATAACACTGGTATCCAGTTCTAAGTGCCAGCTTCCTATTTTCGATAATCTCTGAGCTTTTTCCAATTCATATGATGTTTTTGATAATTCGGCCTCAATCTCCTTTAAACGAGTTACATCTACAAAAGTAAGCACAACTCCATCTACTGACTTATCGAGAGTTTTAAATGGAATTATTTTGCATAAATGATATCGACCATTTTTGTCTATGATATCAATTTCATGTGTTTCTTCTTTTTCTAAAGTGTCCCAGACAAAATCGAGAACCTCTTTATTCATCTCCTTTTTAAAATTCATATTGAAATCGGTTACAGACCTTCCAATATCGGCATCTGTTATATTTACGATTTCTTTTAGCCTTGGAGTAAACTTTCTAATTAAAAGTTCTCTATCAAGGTAAAGTGTTCCAATCTCGGTACTTTCAAGGAGATTTCTGATATCATCATTCACATCCAATAGTTCTTTATTCTTCATTTGGAATTCATGATTTACTGTTACTAACTCTTCGTTCACAGATTGCAATTCCTCGTTGGTACTTTGAAGCTCTTCGTTAGTTGTCGTTAATTCCTCATTGCTTGATTGGAGTTCTTCATTACTGGTTTCGAGTTGTTCTACAAGTGTTTGAAGTTTTTCTTTCGTCTCTTGTAACTCTTTTTCAAGGTTACCAATATGTTCTGAAGCTAACGCTTCAGAATCCAAAGCATTTATTTCTATTGTTCCGGGCTTAAACTTTAAATCTTCTGAAAACTCTATCAGAATAAATGGATCAGATATATCATTTATCTCATATTTCGAAAAAACCAATGTTATCAATGCATCTTTACCCTCTCTTTCAATTGGTACATCTTTTACAAGTACATCATTGGCATCGTCATCAGAAAGTACTTTTCTTACCGGTGCTTTGAACAATGTGACCAATTCATCAGGAATTAACTTCAACAAATTCCTGTCAAAAACACCTGATCTGAATCTTAATTTTTCACCCGCCTTTCCGTTTATAAACAAAATATTATAGTCAATGTCTAAGATCAGGCAATCCGGAGCGAACTTATTCGATAAAATTTTATGATAAAAGACTTCCTGGTTATTCTCGGCCTTTTTGATCTTATTACGATCGATCATGCTACGATCAAATTCACCAAATAAACTCTTTCTTTTTTTTGAAAAAGTTTTGGGATCAAAAGATCTGGGTAAGTACTTAACTTCTGCAGTATTCTGATAGATTTTCCATTTATTGTCTATGGTTGAAAAATATTTACTTAAAATCCCAAGAGACTCGCTGCTACCAAGCACCAAAAAACCCTTGTTCTTCAAAGAAAACTGAATATTACCAATAGCTTGCTGCTGTGCATTTAAATTAAAATAGATGAGTAGGTTTCTACACATAACCAAATCCATATTCATAAATGGAGGGTCTTCCAATAAATTATGCCGAGAAAAAACTACTTTCGATCTTATTTTTGGAACAACCTGATAGCCTCCGTTGTGCAGATTAAAGAATTCGGCTAATAGATCATCAGGAATTTCATTTTCAATACTTGCATCATATAAACCCGCATTGGCAGTACTTAGTGAATTAAGATCAAGATCTGTTGCATAAACTTTAAACTGCAGGCCAAGCTTATTCCGTGTTATATATCTATCTAATAGCATAGCTATAGAATAAGCTTCCTGACCACTTGAACATCCTGCAATCCAGATTCTTATAGAGTTTTCATTTTTCTTTTGATCTACAATTTTTGGGATCACTACATGCTCAATCAAATCAAATGCTTCTGAATCTCTGAAAAATGAAGTCACATTGATAAGAAAATTGTCTAAAAGTGAGGCTATTTCTATTTCATCGCTGAGTATATGCTTTTTGTATTCCATAAAGCTATCGCTGCCATGCAATAAAAGACGGTTTAACAACCTTCTGCGAATGGTACCTCTTTTATAATTTCGCAGATCCACCCCCGTTTCAATTTCAATATGCCGGAGTATGTCAAGAATATCTTTTTCTGAAAACTCATCTTCCGGATTTACCCCTTCTTCAAGCTCATTATTTTTTTTATAATATGAGTAGATATGACGAACAATTTCCGCAGGGGCAAGAATTGCGTCCACCAACCTGGTGAGAATAGCAGAATTAGGCATCCCATCAAACTCTGCCGTTTCCGGACTTTCAACAAGCACCAATCCACCATTTGCTTTTATCGTTTCTATGCCTTTGGTACCATCTGTTCCGGTTCCTGATAAAACTACTCCAATAGCATTCTCTTTGAATTCCTCCGCTATGCTGTAAAAAAATAAATCTATAGGAAGATTTAGTTTACCTTTTGGCTCCCGTTCTATTTCTACAAACTTTCCATTTTTTACTAAAAGATTTGAACTCCCGGAGTTTAAATAAACATGATTTGGTAGAAGAACCATCCCACCTGTTGCTGTTTCAACTTTAACATCTGTAATGGGCTGAAGAATTTCACTCATCAAACTTTCAAAATCTTCTGATAGATGTTGTATAATAACAAAAGCCAGATTTGAGTTAGGCTTCACATTTTTAAAAAAACCTTTAAGCGAAGCTAATCCTCCAGCCGAAGCTCCAATACCTACAACAATAAGCTCATTTGAATCAATACTCATTTTCCCCCTTATTTAACAAAACCTATTTTAATTATTTAGACTAATGCACTTCCGGAACCCTTTTTATCTATCAGCTCAAAACTGATTATTGCTTCTTTAGCCTGTGAATTCAAGCTTTTAACCTCATAAGATGCGTCCAGTTGTAATATGAACTGTTTCAAAAGCATCGAGCTTAATGAACCAGAAATGATTTCTTCAATGCTTCTTTCCTCACGTAAACCTTCACAAGAAAGCGTCAATATTGAACTTCGACCTTTTACTTCAAAATTTGCGGTAATTACCCCCTTTTGATCATTAGTATAAAGCAATTTCATAGCATTGCTAATGAATTCACAAATCAGTAACGCAAATGGAATAGCTTGATTTATATTCAAGGAAACTTTATCAGCGTTAAATACAATTTTAACATCAGAGCAGGTTCTTGAAAAATAAATGCCACAGTATGAACAAACGTCATTTAATAACTCATCAGAAAGCACATATTTCATGTCATTGCGCTTGTATAATCTTTCATACACCATAGCAATTCCCTTAATTCGCAGAATATTATCATTAAAAATACTCTCCTCATTGCCATTTTTTCCATTCAGTTGGAATTTTGATAATTCTAATAATCCAGAAATTATAGCGAGATTATTCTTAACCCTGTGATGAATCTCTGCAATCAGAATTTCTTTCTCCTTCACGTTTTTTTCCAGTGCATTAAAAGCTTCTTTCAGGTCTTTTTTATCTTTGTACTCGGCAAGGCATCTTCTAATTACAAATGCAATTTTATTGATATCAGATTTTGCCAACACATTTTTTGCACCCAATTCCAGACACTCCAACTGATGTTCAGGACTAAGATGTTCAGAAATAACTATTACAGGTGTGTCCGAATTTTTTTCGGATATGTCTAAAATTGCATCTTCAAAATTCAAATCTTGTATATCATAGTCTACGATTATAATATCATAGCGGTCATCACTTGTACTTACTTTAAACTCCCCAGCATTTTTCACGAATACCGTATTCGCTTCAAAATCACGTTGTAATACGGTATTTATTAAATAAGCATCTGCTTCGGCATCCTCAAACAGAAGAATATGTAATCCCTTTTTTTTCATCGAAACCTAAGTTTTGTACAACCCACTTTTGACCTGTTCACTCCCACGAACACAATATACATAATAAAGGTTTATGGCTAATAAAAGTCAAGCTTTCAACTTTCCGAAGGCACAGTAAAGAGACAGTCTAAGTGCTTTATAAAAAATATTTACAGATAACTATCCGGGATAGGATACAATAGGCCAAGAAAGGATCAATTTCATCTCATCTGTTTACGGAAGGGCAAAAAAAATATTAGTCTAAAATGAAAATATGCTAATAAAAGTGCTCACGAATGGAGTCGAACCATCACGGGATTTCTCCCACACGCCCCTCAAGCGTGCGCGTCTACCAATTCCGCCACGTGAGCTTTTGGAAGGGCACCAAAGATAGGATTAGATTTATAAAAAAGCATTCGAAAATTCATTAATTATACTCCCATGTAAATCGGTTTAAGGATTTAAAAACCGTATCATCAGTCTCATCAATTTTTCTTTTTGCTCAAAAAATATTTTACAGACATAACTCTCATCGGTATCGCCACTGTTTGGGCCTTAAATTTCAGTGTAGTAAAGGTTGCTTTAATTGAGTTTGACCCATTCAGCTTTAACGCACTGCGTTATGTACTTGCATTCGGATTATTATGGTTTGTAGCACATAAAAAAGGGTTTTCTCTAAAAGTTAAAAAAGAACATTTTTGGGTTTTAGTGGGAATTGGAATTATCGGTAATCTGCTTTACCAAGTGCTTTTCATAATTGGAATTAATTATACCAAAGCGGCAAATGCTTCTGTTATGTTGGGGACTATTCCAATATGGGTGGCATTATTATCTCAATTTTTCACTGAAGAAAAATTAACTGCTCTCAAATCAGTTGGGGTACTATTTGCTTTTACTGGAGTTGTAATTATCATTATCGGAGGCAAAAATGAATTATCATTTCAATCCGAGACTTTTCTTGGAGATATCATAACCATTCTGTCTGCCATTGTTTGGAGCATTTACACCATACTTTCAAAACGATATCTGAAATTTTATAACTCTACCCAGTTTTCTGCTTTTATGGCTTTAATTGGTTTTATTTGTTTGGGTTTGATTGGTATTCCTTCACTTATAGATCTGGATTTTACTTCTATTTCACTTACTGCATATGGCGGAGTTATATACAGTGGTTTACTATCGGTAGGAGTTGCCTATTTGGTATGGAATAATGGTATTGTAAAAATAGGAGCCGTCAGAACTGCTGCATATCAAAATCTTGTACCCGTTTTAGGGTTGTTTTTCGGGGTAATGATTTTGGGTGAAGAACTCACACTATTTCAATATATTGGTGCGCTTTCCGTTATTGCGGGAATTGTGATGGCAAGATGGCCGGCTAAAACAAAATCACCCTGATACATGTCAAATAACAAGTTTTTTAAAAGCTTATTAACTCTATTATTATTCTCAGCCGTATTTTCAAACTTTGTTTTTGCTCAGGATGAGGGTACTGATGACCAATCATCAGCCCCCCGTTTTGACCTTGGAGCAATTGAAATTTTCGGTGGTCTGTATTTTATTGACCCATTGGGCATACAATTAGCATCTACGCTAATCCCATATGAAGGGACTTTAAATATTGATCATTATATCCTTGGAACCAATGATCTGATTTCAATAAAAATAGATGCATTGAATCCGGTTTCCATGCGAGGTATTTCGGTAAATCCCCAGGGAGATATAAACATTCCAATTGTCGGCTCTATCAAGCTTGCAGGTTTATCAATCAATGATGCGGAAACCAAGATAGCCAATGCTGTGTCCGAGCAAATCAATAATCCTAAGGTTACGATTACCATTGAGAGCCCAAGACCTGCCATCATTCATATTACCGGAGGAGTGCCTCACCCTGGCAAATATATTGTTCCTGCTCAATCCAGAATTGATCAGGCTATTTTTTCTTCATTAACTTCCGGTGACCGTAAACCATCAAAGTCTCTTCAAAATTCAAGTTCTTTTCTAAATAACAATAATTATTCATTCCGTTCTATTGAAGTTTATCGTGCGGATGGATCAAAAACAGAAGCTGATTTAATTGAATATTTCAGAACCGGTAATTTATCGAGTAATCCATTTGTAAAAGACGGCGATCTGATCGAAATTAAAAGATTAAATCGTGAAACTCCTAAAGTCAGCATATCAGGAGCCGTTAAAACTGACTATGAGTTTGAGTACAAAAGAGGAGATACCCCTTCAGATATTCTGAGCTTTGGAGGAGGATTTGAAGAAACAGCAGATACCAACAAATTATTCATTTATCGAAGAAGTGTAAGTGGAATCGAGCAAATTGTATTGGGAAAAGAAGAATGGGATAGTTTTGAAATACTGCCTAACGATCGTGTTGTTGCCCCCTTTGGCAATGACTTTGATGCATCTGCCTCGGCCTGGGTTTATGGAGAAGTTAACATACCCGGAAATTTCCCAATTACAGGTGGAGAAACAACTGCACTGAATTTACTTGAAATAGCTGGAGGATTAACACCTGAAGCTTTACCAGCAGCTGCATATTTAGTTCGGGGTGGAGGTCAGAAAAATGAGATCCCAAATCAATTCAATGCAGAATTAATGAAAAGAACTTCTGATCAATATGTGCAAGGTTTAGAGTATTTAGACGTAGAAACAAAACTATCACAAAATCAGGTTTTTATTGACCTAACTGATGAATCGCAATTAAATAGTCTCAGAATTTTTGACGGCGACAGACTATATATTCCAAAAGATAACCAAACCATCTTTATTTTTGGTCAGGTTAACAACCCCGGATATTTTGGGTATTCAAAAAACAAATCCGTTTCTGAGTATATTTCACAAGCCGGAGGTTTTGCTCTTTCAGCTGACCGGGATCGTATTTTTATTCTCAAAGCAGGAGATGCTACTTGGTTCAAAATTGGCGAAACCGATTTAAGCTCAGGGGATAAAATATTTGTTGACAGACAGCCCGTGGAAGAATTAAACGCAAAGCGCCAATTTGATATTCAGAAGGCACAACTTAGAAACCAACGTATTCAATTAATAATGACAGGTATTACCACCATAACCGGAATAATAACTACATATGTTGCTATTACTAAATAGTAAGGTGAGGTAAATGTAATGAGTACAGGTTATCAATCTCCAGATTTTAAAGACGTTTTAAAATATTTCATTAGGAATTGGAAAGCCCTTTTTGGTATTCCTTTTGCAATCGCGGTTATAGTAGCAATTTACACTCTTTTTATTCCGAATAAGTATCGATCCACTGCAAATCTATTACCAAGCCAAAGACCAAGTATTGGATTAGATCTGTTTTCTGAAAGTGGTGGTTTAAGTTCTATTGCAAGTTCGGTTTTGGGAGGAGAATCTGAAGAAGCGAACAGATATATCGTCTTGCTATCCAGTTTTTCAACCAATAAAAAAGTAGTAGAAAAATTCGATCTGACTAATCAGTACGAGGTGCAAGGTGTTGACGACCCTCTGAATGAAGCCATTAAAATTCTTGCTGACAGAACTTCCTTTGAAAACATGGAAGAAGGTAATTTCATTATTTCTGTTTTGGATGAAAACCCTGAGCAAGCAAAGCAAATGGCTGACTTTTATGTGGTTTTATTAAATGAACTAAATACCAGTATTGTTTCAAGAGATGCCAAGCAATACCGAGAGTTCCTTGAAAAAAGATATCTGACTCTTCTTGATGACATAGACAGTTTAAAAACCGAATATATTGATTTTCAAAATAGATACGGTGTTTTTGAACTTCCTGAGCAAGTTAAAGAATACTTTAACATCATTGGGCTACTTACCGCTCAACAGCTTGAGTCTGAAGTTAAATTGGAAATTCTTTCAGCTTCTACAGGCACAAGTAGCAGTGTATACGCTACAGAGAAAAGACAATATGATGCCATATCAAAGAAAATCGATGAGCTATATAATGACGATGACCCGAAAAATCTTATTCTGAATTTTAATAATCTTGCACAGGTAGGAACTGAATATTACGATTTATTTTTTCAGCTTGAAGTACAGCAGGAAATTCAAAAATTCCTGCTTCCTTTGTATGAACAGGCGAAGATGGAAGAAGCTAAATCTTTACCTATAGTTACAGTGGTAGATGAACCACGAGTACCGCTGATTAAATCTGAACCAAGAAGATCAATTATTGTGATTTTAACAGGTATTTCTGCCTTCATCTTGGTTTTAGCTTATCTGCTTCTCAGACTTTCTTACATCAGGAATAAAGATTTTATTCACTCCCTGAAAAATTAAAATGACGCTTACTTCACAAAATATTAGTGTGAGAGAAGCGATTTTACTGATCTTTGGCTTCAGTTCTATATTGATTCTGCTTCATTCTTCTTTTGGTATTACAGGAATAATGGCAGGTCTTTTCTTAGGTCTTATTGGAGCCTCATCTTCCCTACTTTCCTCGTTAAAAGGAACCGCTGTTTTGTTTTTTTACCTGGCTGTAATCCCCGCATTAAATGACCCCGATGGCATCCAGTTTGTAGAGCTTCCTTTTTTAGGAATTGGACTTCTATTGATTGCCCTTTTTGCTTATAAGTTTCTGAATGGCTCATTAGTTCTCGAAAATTCATTAGACTATGTATTTTTATTACTCCATCTTTTAATACCATACGGAGTAGTTCTTGGTAAAATTAATGGTGCGGCAACCTATCAGGCACTGGGTGAAATAGTTTATTATCTGGGTGTTTTCACTTATTTCCCTCTTAGGAGTTACTTAAAAGATGAGTCTTTTAAAAAGGTTTTAGCCACCATCATTTTTATGATTCTTACTTATGTATTAATCAGAAATTTTATCTATTACCGTCAAATTATTGCACAAGCTTTATTACCATGGCAGGCAGAAAGTGCCCGTGTAGCAGCTAATGAACTTATTATAGTAATTGGTTGCTCATTATCTCTTGCTATAGCTTCACTAACAAAGTCAAAATACCTGCAAATTCTGAGTTCTGGAGCGTTTCTGATTTTTATGATCTCGCTGGTTTTAACACAAAGCCGAGGCTATTGGATTGCCGGTTTTTTTAGTGTTGTTACCATTTTTACTTTCATAAAAAAGCAGGGGAAACTTCGCATTTTAAGTACAGCTCTTTCCATACTAATCTTAGGAATAATTGCGGCAAATATTTTCTTTGATGATTTTCTAAATCTTATAGTTAACGCTCTAGCTGAAAGGTTTAAATCTATTGGTACAGGATCAACAGACAATTCCTTGCAAGACCGATGGCTGGAATCGAAAACAATATTCTTTCACATTATCGAAAATCCAATCGCCGGTTATGGTTTGGGCGCCGAATTTACAAGAAAGAAAGTTTTCTTTGATTATTTTATACGAACAAATTTTATTCACAACGGTTATTTAGGAGCTACTTTCAAATTTGGATTGTTGGGATTATTTACATTCATCTTTATCTGGTTTTCGACAATTAAAAAGTCTATACGCCTTTATAAAAGAACTGATAAAATGCTTCCTTTGGCAATTGCAGGTATTCTTGTTGGAATGTTATTAGTAAATAATACGAGCTCTCAAATTATGATTTTTGAAGGTGTTGCTTTCACTGCTTTAGCAGCCGCTTACATTAATACCGAACTGGAAAAAATTGACTGACAAAAAAATCAGCATAATAACAGTTAATTATCATTCACTTGAACTGATAGAAAAGTCCGTTCGATCAATAAAAAAGTTTTCCGATAATTCCATTTTAGAAATTCTTGTAGTTTCAAATTCTGAGGAATCAGAAGACGAAATATCAGAATTAAAAAGTATCTACTCGAAAATTAAATACATCAACACAGGGTCTAATTTAGGCTTTGCAAAGGCAAATAATATTGGAGCTGAGCATGCTAAAGGTGATCTTTTATTCTTTCTTAATCCGGATACTTTGTTTCTTAATGACGCAGCGGGGATATTAGCAGAAGATTATTTGAGTCAGAATAAATGTGGTATATCAGGACCTGCTATTTTTGATGAAAGTAATGAAGTTTTTCCAAGCGTAACCGGAAATATCAATTATTTGGCGCTACTTAGTCTTGCAATCCCTTTTTGGAACAAGTTAATGTCTGCCAAAAACTCTTCTGAGTTTTATATTCCTCAAAAGAAATCTGATGTAGATGTACTTCACGGAAGCGCTATGTTTATCTCAAAAGCATTGTTTGAAACTGTATTTGGGATGAATGAAAAATTCTTTCTCTATAGTGAAGAAAGAGATTTATGTTTGAAAGTAAAGAGCGCCGGTTATAGCAATAAATACGTTCCTGAAGCAAAAATACAGCATGTTGGGGGAGCTACTTCAAAACCTGAAAATTTCATTCCGCTTGAAATTATAAAACACAGATCCCGAAAAATCTTAATTCAGGAACATCATCCCCACCTTATATTTTTTAATCGACTTTGTGGGGTCATTGGTTATTCATGGAGAACGGTCATATCTATAATCCTGATGAGACCAAAAAAAGTTAAACAGTTTTACTCTTTATTTTGTTGGTATACTTTTGAATATAAATAATCAGCTTCGTATAAAGCATTCTAATGGATTGAGTTCAATTTTTAGCCAAACTTAGCACTAATGATTTATACTGTTTAGTTTGTCTGTAAAGATAAATCCCTATTATCAAAGCCCAGAGAGTTATTCTTATCTTAATATTGCCTACAAAAAAAGCGGGGATACATAATGTTGTTAATAAAAATATATGAGTCGAGTTTTTTAAGAATTTGAGGTTCTGGCTTTCCCTATTTCTTTGTGCAAAAATAGCGAATAGCAAATTATCCGCAATAAGTCTCAGAGAATGAATTATTGCAACACCAACAACTCCAGTCTTAGCTGTAAAAATTGACAGAAGTATAATATAGAATACAAATTCAGAAAGGTGAATTATTGCAGCCAACTTGGTTTTATCCTTAGCATGTAAAAAAGCAATTGAAACATTTGTGGAGCTTTTAAAGAGAATACCAATACCTACAAATTGGATAACTAAAGCTCCTGAACCGGCAATTTCAGACCCTATCCAGAAGTACAAAAATTCATTCGCAAAAAATACCAGTGTTATTACTATCGGAAATGTTAAAGCAGTTATAACATTCAAACTCAGGTTCAAAATTCGTGTAGTTTTTGCTGGATCATGTTCCGATGAGTTGGAAATAGCAGCAAAAATTACCCCTGATACAGATACTGCAATCATTCCGACTTTTAGAATAATTTCTAGTGGAGCTGCATAAATTGTTACTGCTGATACCGTTAGAAGGGATGCAATGAAAAACCGATCTGCATACTCGAAAAATGGCGTCAAAAAATTCGATACACTGACCCATCCCCCAAATTTTATAATCTCCTTGAACCCTTCAAATAACTTTAATTCACTTTTATCAGGCGAAGCATTCTTTCTTAATGTTTTTATACTTATTACAGTCAACGAAATAAGTATGAGAGTCTTAACAACCAAAAGAGCTAAGATTATTTCAAAAAGAGAAAATGAGATTACTAAAAAAGTGGCGGGTATTAAATAGTTTAAAACACCATTTAGCCCATTAAAAAATGATAAGTAATTAAATTTTTGATATGCCTGAAGAAACCCGGTTAGAATTGGTATTGCCAGAAAAACCGGAGAAAAAAGTATTATTAATCTAAAGCACATATATGCTGTAGACATCAGCTCTGAACTTATATCAAACATATTCCTTACAAAGTAGTCACTGCTAATAAAAAGAACTCCTCCTATTACACAACCAACAAGTAAACCAAAAATAATACAAGTAATAAGCAGGTTTTTATTATCCTGTTCTTTTTCTTGCCCTATGTTTTGGGCGAAAAATTTTACGGATGCTCTTTTCATACCAAAATCCAGAAGTGTTATGTATGAAATTGTACTCCATAATAGAATGAGCAAGCCAAATGTTTGTTCACCCATTTCATCCAATATAAATGGTATCAAGAATAAAGCGGCTATCATTGGAAGTATCATCGCCAAAAAAGAAAAAACAGAATTTTTGGCTAATAATTTTCCTCTAAGAAGATTGATCCTGTTTGATGACAAATTTACACCCGTTTTTGAGTTACGTTATTTATTAGAAAACTCATTTAATAAGTAGCATTTTTTTCGTTAGCAATTCATCATTTGTTCTTAAAACATAAAAATAAACACCTGAGGCTAAGTTTGTTGCATCAAAGTCTACTACATGAAACCCTTCCTGCTTCCTACCATCAACAAGAGTCGCCACTCTTTGGCCTAAGCTTGAATAAATATCAATTCTCACGCTGTTATTTTCATCCAGGTAATACTCGATTAGTGTCTGAGGATTGAAAGGGTTTGGGTAGTTTTGATAAAGAGTAATTTTTTCAGGCTTACTTAGCTGCACTTCTTCAAGCTCAATAATAAAGATCCAATCCATTGTATCAGGAGGTTGAACCGTAAACTTTCCTTCATACACACCTCCTTCCACACTTTCCTCACCATTTACGGGGTTTATAAATAAGCCATTCTTTGCTCTTAAATTCTGGGGGAGTACATACTCTATCTGCTTATCTGATCCTTTTGGGATATAAGAAATTAGGTGTGATTTAGTTTGGGCTGTAATTATAACGCGATCTTCAGAAGGAGATGTAACAAAATCCTGGTTGGGAACTAGTTGAAACCAATTATATTCCTCCATTATATCTTTCAAGATTCCAATTTGAGTTGACCCAGGAAAGTTTATCGCTTCCATAACAGGCACACGAGCATAATGAGACCCAGGCAAGTTGTTTTTATGCCACTGCCAAATCCCATTTCCTCCATAAGCTATCCCCATTGTGGCTCCGGATAAAATACTTTGATAAGAAGCTTCACGTACATGATAATCACTTAAACGGTAGGCTCCTTCATCATCAGGTCTCTTAAGATCATTGAAAATATCTTCATAATTTGGCTCCCCATTAATTAAAGGCTTAACAGGTTCCAAGTCGTACCCTTTTCTACCAGCTGTATATACATAATAAGCAGATGCAAGATGAGAAGATTGATACATATGAAAATCAAGCCATTCTGTTCCGCTATCAAAATAATCATATGAAGCTGACCAACCTCTGGGATGTACAGTTGCCAATTGTCGCCAACCGGTTGAATTTTTTATGATTCGAGCAAACTCATCCCAAAATGCTTTCCTTTCAGGAGTGTCATATCTGTCATCTCCCCCAATAAGCCATATGATATTATCACCTGCATATCTTGCTGAAATATATTTTGCCATTAATAGAGATTCTTCCTTGTTAATATAATTATCTCCCCATTCAGGACGATGATGCAATTCATTGAGCCATCCCCAAAGAGGAACAATAGCAGCTACCATCCCTTTGTTGTTCACAGAATCAACAATTTCATCAATGTAGTCGAAATAACGTGGGTTTATTTTTGAAAAATCTTCATTCAGGAAAAAATCTTCACCGTATCTATTTCTTCTTCCATTGTTTGTTAAATACTGATGAGATAGAGGCACCATTTGAATAACTGAAAACCCTTTTGATTTTCTGTTTTCTAAGTAGTTTTTAAGCTCTTCCCGTGTAGATTTCCAACCCATTTCCCAAGCAGTATCAGCTAAGTAAAAGAAGGGGGTTCCATCTCCATAAGTTAAAAATCGATTGGTATCTGATACTTTTAACCATCCTTTCGTTTTAAAATCATTGGTTCCTGCATATGATGTAACATAAAAGGTGCCTCTATTTTGATGTAAACCAGTATTTGTCTGGTCTGAACTTTCAGTTAAGTACGTCCATTCACCAGTGGCGGGTGCTGAAAACCTTACTTTAAAAGTTTTTCCTCCGTCCCAATAACCTGCTTGATTTATTACTTCTCCGTTTGGACCATTAAAAGTAATTTCAAATTCCACTTCTTTATGTGGATTATTGTAAACCTCATCAGACTCGAAACTGAATTCTTTTTTTGTTAAAACTACCAGTGTATCCTGCTGAAAAGCCGATAAAGCTACAGAACAAAGAAAGAATATGATAAATAAGAAAACACTCTTCATCGTAAACTCTGAACTATTTTTTTATACAGATCTTTCAATTTCAATTCTTCGACTCTCCAATCATAATTTTCAAATACAACTCTTCGTCCATTTTCAGCCATCTGAAGTCTAAGAGTTGAATCATTCTTTATTCTGGTTATCGCAGAAACTGCTTCTTCAGGATTTTCAGGGTCTACAGCGATTCCAACATTTAAAGGCTCTAACAACTTTTTCCATTCCGGGAAATTGGTATAAATAATCGGCAAACCGGCTGCCATATACTCATAAAATTTAGTAAGATGTTTCCTTTTATAAAATTCTGATTCCGGAAAAATGGCTAACCCTGCAATCCAATTGTCTTTTTTATATTCAGCGATTATATCCTGAAAATAAACAAACTCTGAACTTCTTTGAGTTAGCAATCTTTCAGAATTTTTATCTGTTCGTTGTTTAATTGCTTTGTAAACAGTTTCTGAACAAACACCAATCATTTGAAGATTCTCGAACTCTTTAGTTTGATTTAACAGCTCAGAGTGAATCAAAGCACCTCTGTCTATGGTAACACTGCCGGTGTATAATAAGTCTTTAGGGTTTTCTCTATGAAAATTTATATTCTCAGCCCATTCTAAATTTGGGTAGTTCAGAATCTTTACTGCATCAGGAAATCTTTCTTCGTAATAATGTTCCGCAATAATTGTATAAAAATGTTTATGAGCATACCCTTCAAAAAACAATACTACCTTTAGTATTGCGCTCTTAAACATTGTTGGTAAATATTCTTTTTCCAATACACCCGCTGAATTGTCTTCATGGATATCATATATGATCGTATATCCAAACAATTTGAGTAACATAGCAACCGGAATAAGCTCCGGTTCATGAAAATGAAAAATTGTCTTGAATGGATACTGAATAGATTTATAAAACAGCATTGGCATAACTTTAAAAAATCTATCTATTTTATTTTTCGCAATCGGAAGTGCTTTTATATGCACACCTTCTACTAACTCATCTTTTTCATGTTGCACTATCAGATCAACATTATACCCATAAGAAGCTAAGGACTTCGATATTTTATTGAATATCCGATTATCAAAACCTGAATGAGCGTTTGCAAGCTGAACAATTTTATATTTCTTATCCAATTTTTTAAATCAGTTACCTTACTAAATAAATACTCTTGAAAGTACTTTGCATAGAATGTATTTACCAACCCAAAATTACTTATTTTTACTACAGTTTAAGAAGCTTATCATTCATTCAAATGGTAAACATTACAGAGTATGAGATATTTGCTCTAACTAGCTACCACTTTAGCCCTAAGAAAAATGTTTTTATCATCTGCCAACCATATCCTAAAAAATGTGCCCCATTCATTATAAACAGTGCTATAAAGCACAGTACAGAGTTACTTAATATGCCTGGAGTATTATCACTTTCACCATTCCAGATAGCACATTCAAAATAATCTCTTTTTTCGAAACTAAATCGAATGCTCTCGAAAAGCACCAATAAAATTATTGCAGAAAACACAAAGATAGCTCCGAGCTGCTTTTCTCTAAAAAGTACATCTAGTAGCCCATACATGATCATAAAACTAATGAAGTAGAATGGTGCTTTACTTCTGTATGGGATATTTCCATCATGAATTTTATTCGTAATAAAGCGTCCTTTACCATATCTAAAATACTGTTTAAACAGGCTAAAGAATCCAGATCTTGGATAATACCAAGTTTTGATATTAGGACTTACATAGATTTTGCCATTCAGCTCTCTTTTTATCCTTAGATTTATCTCTGCGTCTTCGTTGGTCCTGTTAACTTCTGAAAAACCGCCAATTTTTTTAAGATCGGTCGTCCAAAAGCAACCTAAAAACACTGTATCAGCATACCCTTCAAAAGTCTCATCCATATATTTAGCGCCACCATTACCAAAAAAGTTTTTTGATGAAATTGCTATTCCTGCTTGGACTCTATTTTTTGCGATATAACGTTGAGTTCCTCCAACGTTTGTTGCCTTTGATTTTAGAATTGCTTTTACACTTTCCTTTACGTAGTCTTTGTCATATATGCAATGTCCATCAGCTCTAAGGAAGAGATCACCTTTTGCAATTTTAAGAATTTCATTTAAAGCAAAGGATTGGTACTTCTTTGGATTATCTATAAGAACAACTCTTGGGTCTTTTTTCGAATAATCCTGAATGATTTCTTTGGTTTTATCTTTGCTTCCTCCATCAGCAATGATTATCTCGATAATATTTGAATATGACATTTGTATAAAAGCTTCAACAACTCTTTCGATATGTTTCTCTTCATTCAAAACAGGAATTGCAACAGTTACAGAAGGTTCTTTTTTTTTCTTTTTATTCACTACGTTCTTTTATATGTTTGATGAAGATAATGTTTTAATAATAGCCAATTACCCATTTACATGAGACATTTCTTTTGATCCTATATGAAATTACTTTTAATCGGGCATTTAGTTATATCAACAAAATTGATTATTGCTCTAAAAAAAACAGGAATCTCTTTTTCAATTCTGAGTACAGAAACAGAATCCTTACCAGAAAAAACCTTCCAAAGTAACCTTTACCAAGACGCGGACTATATCGGAAGGATATATTCTGATTTTAAGAGTAATTTAATTAAATATTTACGATTTATATTTTCCTTCCCTTTTTTAGCTAGCTATTTTTCGAAATTAATCGCCAATAAAATTTCTCGCCAAACCAAAAATAATAGCTTCAAAATTATTTTGGCTAACTGGGGAACGGGAATAATACCTGAGATTAATATTCTTAAATCTCTAGTTGCATTTAAAAATAGTTCAGTAATTCTGAATATGGAAACTTTTCCAACAGGATGGAACTCAAGATTTAGAGAGTATTTAGAGATTTTAATCCTTCGAATGTCTCTTAAAAATATAGATGGCCTGATTATTCCAACCGATGAAATGTATAATCTTCTTGTTTCAAAGAACATTGATTTGCACAGCAAAAAAATATTTCGAAGTCCATTTTATTTTGATATGTCATACTTTAAAATCTCGGAGAAAAAGAAAATTGAGCCACAATATGATCTTATCTTTTTTGGGAAGCCGGATTTATTCAGAAGTCTAAATTCAGTACAGAATCAACTTTTAGAACTAGCTGATTCGGGTATTACGATAGGTTGTTCGAAAGAATTTAATATTAAACATCTAAATATTCATTCTTTTGATTCATTTCATATTTATGATCAAGACTTTGACCCTTCCAGATTTTCTATGTTATATAAAGCTGCTCTTGTAGCATTTAATATATCAAACAAAAAATCTTATCCACTCAGATTTGATACTTCTTTACCACATCGATTTTTATTTCCTCTAGCTTTAAAGCTACCAATCGTTTTACAAAAAGAAGGATTTAAGGCTATTGGTAAAATTGTAGATCAGTTTGAAATAGGTTTTAGATACAATTCTATTGAAAACCTAAAAACTTACCTTAATTCTGATAGCGTGAAAGAATCCAAGTTAAAAATTAAGGAAAATGAAGCGGATTTAGACTTCAACGTAGTCACGTTTAAAGAGTATTTGGCTAAGTTTTCCTAAACTTAAACCCTATTCCCGCCACTTAGTAAATACAACACAGCCATTCGAACTGCCACCCCATTGGTCACCTGATCTAAAATAACTGCACGATCACTATCTGCGACTTCACTTTCCATTTCAACTCCCCGATTTATTGGACCGGGGTGCATAATTTTAAAGTCGGGATATTTTTCCAGATGTTCGAGCTTAATTCCAAATCGCTCATGATATTCCCTTAATGATGGAAACAGCTCTGTTCCTTCTCCTTGTCTTTCCAATTGAATTCTTAAGGCCATAGCAATATCACACCACTTTAACGTTTCGTCTAAATTATGTGAGACTGTAACTCCGAGATCGGTAACAAATACCGGCATCAATGTTTTAGGGCCACATATAACTACCTCGGCTCCTAATTTTGTCAAACCTACAATATTTGAACGAACCACTCTGCTGTGAGAAATATCACCAATAATGGCAATTTTCTTCCCTTTCAAATCCGGATGAATTTGCTGCATAGTAAACATATCCAACAAGGCTTGTGTCGGGTGCTCGTGGGCACCATCTCCGGCATTCAGAATAGCTGCATCTACACATTGTGTAAGAAAATACGGAACTCCGGGACTTTCATGTCGCACTACCACCATATCAATTTTCATAGAACTGATATTGCGAATGGTATCTTTAAGCGATTCACCCTTTTTCGCCGATGAATTACTCGCTGAAAAATTAACCACATCGGCACCCATTCTTTTTTGCGCCAGTTCAAAAGAAAGTCGGGTTCTGGTACTATTTTCATAAAACAGATTCACAATGGTCTTGTCACGAAGAGTTGGAACTTTAGGAACCGGACGATCTAAAATTTCTCTGAAATACTTTGCTTGTTCCAAAACATATCGGATATCATCCGCAGAATAATCAGCAAGACCAAGAAGGTGCTTTTGTTTGAAGTTGTATGATTCTAAATCAATACTCACGCTTACTTTTCCTCCTCAACATTGACCAGATACACCGCATCTTCTCCATCCAGTTCTTTGACTTTTACTCTTACTTCTTCATTTTCATGAGTGGGAACATACAATCCGGTAAAATCTGAGGCAATTGGCAATTCTCTGTGACCCCGATCCACCATACAACAAAATTGAATCTTTCTTGGGCGACCATAAGCCATTAATGCATCTAATGCTGACCTTACAGTTCTCCCGGTAAATAATACATCATCGACCAGAACCACATCTCTGTCATACAAATCAAAAGGAATTTCTGTTACCTGAACTTGTGGTATCTTCAGTTTACTTCGAAAATCATCGCGATAGAAAGTCACGTCTAAAATCCCGAAATCTACCTCTGTATCAAATTCTTTTTTGATGACTTCGGTAATTCTGCGCCCCATATATACACCCCGTGTTTGCATGCCTATGATCGCAAGTCGTTCTGGGTTGTCATAAGATTCGAGAAATTGATGAGCAAATCGCTGATACGTGCGATTTAATTCTTCCTCTGTCATGATCTTTACTTTCTGCAAGGGATCTGATCTGTCGATTAAATTTCTCCAAATTTACACTACAATCGAGCCAAATCACAAACTTTTGTGAAAACAGGTAATCACCTACGCTGCTTCCTTTCCTTTCGTGGCTATTCTCCCTATTTTCTGAATCTGTAAACGTTTTTAATCTAAATAATCTGTTTAAATGAAAATCCACGAGTATCAGGCTAAAGAAATTTTAAAAGAATACGGCGTTGCTGTTCCTGACGGAATTGCTGCCACAACCGTTGAAGGCGCTGTTGATGCCGCTAAAAAAATGAAGGAAGACGGAGCCTCTCTGTTTGTAGTGAAAGCTCAGATTCATGCCGGTGGACGTGGTAAAGGTCGCACAAAAAAGAACGACGCCAAAGGTGTTATTCTTTGTAAGACTATTGACGAAGTGAAAGAAGCAGCCGAATCTCTATTGGGTGATGTGTTAGTCACTATCCAAACGGGAGAAGAAGGCCAGCTGGTACAACGCATTTATGTTACTGACGGTGTGGATATTAAAAAAGAATTCTATGTTGGTGTTCTTTTAGATCGCGCCAAAAGTAAGAATGTGATCATGGCTTCAACTGAAGGTGGAGTTGAAATCGAGAAAGTAGCTGAAGAAACTCCGGAAAAGATCATCAAAGAGTGGATCGAGCCCGGAATGAGTCTTCAGGTAAATCAGGCTCGTCGAATTGCTTTTTCTCTGGGATTGGAAGGCAAGGCGCTGAAGTCATGTATTAAATTCATTATGGCACTTTACAAAGCTTATGAAGAAACAGATTCGGATATGTTTGAGATCAATCCATTGATTGTAACTCCGGATGATGAAATTTATGCGCTGGATGCCAAAGTAACTTTCGACGGAAACGCTTTGTACCGTCATCCTGATCTTGCGGAGCTAAAAGACGAAGCGGAAGAAGATCCTTTTGAATTGGAAGCTTCAAAGTACGACCTGAATTACATCAAGCTTGATGGAAACGTGGGTTGTATGGTAAACGGTGCCGGACTTGCAATGGCAACCATGGATATCATTAAACTTTCCGGTGGTGAGCCTGCTAACTTCCTTGATGTTGGTGGTGGAGCAAATGTTGAAACCGTTAAAAACGGATTCAGAATTATTCTTGACGATCCGAATGTAAAAGCGATTCTGATCAATATTTTTGGTGGAATTGTACGTTGTGATCGTGTAGCAAACGGAGTTATTGAAGCCGTTAAGGACCCTGAAATTGCTGAAAAAGTTGAAGGCGTGCCTATTATTGTTCGTCTTCAGGGAACCAATGCTGCTGAAGCAAAGGAGATCATCGACAACTCTGATCTTAATGTTATTTCTGCTGTATTGCTGAAAGAAGCTGCTGCCGAAGTAGCAAAGGTAATGGCATAATTAATTAGTTATCTCGCACTTGATGCGAGCTCTTCTGATCAAAGCATTTGAAACAAAAAGCCCGGCTCAATGAGTCGGGCTTTTTTATTATTGGCATCAATTTATTTCACTGAATTTTAGAACTCCCACTTAATCTGAAGTAAGAAGTTTCTTCCCGCTTGTGGATAATAATAATTGAAACGTTGCTCTCCTCCTGATACAAATCCGAAGGTATATCCATTGGTTTCGTACTTTTCATCCAATAAATTATTCACTAAAAGATTAGCCGTTATCGCTCGAACAAATTTCAAATCTGCAAAAGAATAACTTAGTCTAAGGTCATTTACTAAATATGGATCAATTGAACGGGCATCATTCTGGGTGTTATCCAAATACTGTTTTGAAACATATTTTGTAGTTAGTTCTATTGCTGCTCCGTTATCTGAATAGCCAAGTATCGAATTTGCTATCACACTGGGAGATAATGCTATATCGGTATCATTAAAGTTTCTTTCGAGTTGGCCACCATTATCGTAATCATCGATAAATTCTGTATAGTTTTCGATCTTATTTCTACTGAATGTTGCGTTTGCCGCCCAGCTTAACTCCGGAGTAATCGACACTCCTCCTTCCACTTCAATACCCAAACGTGAACTATTGGGAACGTTCTCACGAACCACACCTCCTACATCGTTTATTTGTCCTGTTACTACAAGTTGATCTTTGTAAAACATCGCATATCCATATGTCCCAATAAAGAAGTTGCCAAAGTCGCCACGATATCCGGTTTCAATATTATACAGTGTTTCAGGATCAGGACGACTTGATTGCGAAGATTCCACATATTCATCACGAGTTGGTTCCTTACTTGCTACACCAAATGATGCAAAAATTCTATTTCCTTCTTTTAATCTGTAACTCAGACCAAATTTTGGGTTGAAAAATGTGAGGTTATCAGTATCTCTTATATTGACTACATTATTATTTTGGATATCTATACCGTCAAATTCATAACTAATAGACCGAACCTGTAGATCAAGATAGGAACTCAGTTCTTCATTAAAGAAGTATTGCGCCTTTCCGTATACATTGGCATCGATCTTTATTGCATTATTATCATAGTATCGATCTTCAAACTCACTATTTCCGGCAAACCTTGCCCAAATAACTTCGCCAAAATGATCCCCATCGTACTTATTTAAGCCACCCCCTAAAGTTAGATTCCAGCTGGCGGAATGTGTGTATCTGGTCGAAAAAACCATTCCGTAAAAATCATTATCCAGCCATCTTCGCCGAATCAAATCTGACTCTGCCGGATCTCCGGGATTGACCGGAGTAATTCCATAGTCCGCTAAGTCCTCACTTCCTTTATACTCTTCGTAAAATCCTGCGCCTTTAGTGTAATGCAGTGAGGTACTTAATGACCAATTATTCTGAATGTTATAGGAATAGTGAAGTTGATAATAGTCTTGTCCGTAATCATCTACCTGATTTTGATAAGGCTCCCCGGTTTTTTCAGTTCCGGCTTCGTTAAAAGTCCTGTTTCCGCTTTCAAGAACACTCTCTTCAACTCCATACCAAGCTTGATAAGTAACCTCATCGCCTGAAAAAATATCTGCTTTCAAAAGGCTTCTTTCACCTCTTTTAGATCCTGACAAATAAAATGAATTCAAATCAGAAGAAGCCCGATCAATATAACCATCAGAGGTAATCTGAGACAATCTTCCTTCAAAACTCCATCCATTTTTCATGAGCCCTGATCCCAATTGAATATTTGCTTTTCTGGTATTGAATGATCCAATACCTGTATTAACTTCTGCATAAGGATTGAGACTATTACTGCTGGTTTGCAAATTTACAGAAGCACCAAATGCAGCCGCTCCGTTTGTAGAAGTACCTACTCCGCGCTGAACCTGAATATTTTCAATCGAAGAAGCAATATCCGGCAAATTTACCCAGAAAATACTGTGAGATTCTGCATCATTAACCGGAATACCATTAATTGTAACATTGATTCGTGCCGGATCAACTCCACGAATCCTGATGCCTGTATAGCCAATTCCTGCACCTGCATCAGAAGTTACTACCGTTGAAGGTGTTAGCTCGAGCAAATACGGCACGTCCTGTCCTAGATTTTTCTCGTCAATATCATCTCTATCGAGATCAGAAAAAGTAACAGGAATGGATTCGTCTACACGGGTAGCTTGTACCAATACTTCCTCACCAATAAATGTATCAGGGACTAACAATATTTCGAGGTTCGAACTACCGGATGAAACATCGATAGTTCTGGTTTTATATCCTGTAAAACTGATTTTGACAGATTGCTCGTCATCCTGGAGCAAAGATAATTCAAAGGTTCCATTTGAGTTTGTTGAACGCCCATTGGTAGTTCCCGTTTGTAAAACTGTAGCTCCAACAAGTGGTTCTTTACTTTGAGCATCCAGCACTTTACCGGAAATTTGCACCTGAGCTATTGCTAAGGTTGAAAACATGGTGATTTGAATCGCCACCATAAGCGATCTTTTAAGAAAATTAAACATAGTTCCTCTTTTTGAGTGCCTTTTCAGGCATGATTTTGATTTAAAAAGAGGAGGCGAAACAAGCGCAACTTATATATCAGATAAGCGAACAGGTTTTCCTCCGCCGGTACTAACCGGATCAGGTATTAGGGTATAATCTCAGTCCCAAAAATTTTTGGGACACCCCTAACCTTTTTGCAGTTTTTACTGCTGTTCAAAGCTAAGAACTTCTTCATTAAATCTTCAAAAAAATCTTTTACCTTTTAGTGAATTAAATATTTAAATGAAAGCGTCGCAATTTTTTCAATTTCTTATTGTTCTGATGACTGTTCTGTGTATCAGTTGTTCAGAAGAAGACACTACCGATCAGGTTCCTCCAATGGATTGGCTGGATCGGTCTGTGAATGCAACTATTGCTACTTCTACAAAAGCAGGAAGCAGTTATCTTTCTGTATATTCACAGATTTATAGCCGCAGTGAAGAACGCATTCATGATCTCACCGCAACAATCAGTATCAGAAATACAAGTCCGGATGACACGCTTTACCTATCTAAAGCTGACTATCACGATAAAAACGGTGATTTGCTACGAAACTATCTGACTAATAAAATATACCTTCTTCCTCTCGAAACAGTAGACATTGTAATTAATCAAAATGATGCTTCCGGTGGAACCGGCGGGAATTTCATTTTTGACTGGCAGATCTCAGAAAACAGTCCTGAGCCCCTTTTTGAAGCAGTGATGATCTCTACTTACGGTCAGCAAGGACTTTCATTTACAACTCAAGGAATAAGGATTTCAAATGATCTATGAGGTCCTGTCCACCGTTTTATTTTTGATAGCTGTGATTGATCCGTTAGGTTCTATTCCGGTTTATTTAGAGGCAACCAAGCAAATTGAAGAAAAGAAGAAAAAGAAAGTTGCTATCAATGCCAGCATTCTCGCTTTTTTTATTCTATTATTTTTTATAATCGTTGGACAGATCATTCTTGAAGGCATGGAAGTTTCCTTAGATGCTTTCCAAATTTCAGGTGGAGTGATACTATTTCTTTTTGCATTAACAATGGTTTTCGGAGAAGGAAAGCCTGAATCTGAGAAACATTTGATTAATGATTATAAGCATGTCATCGTTTTTCCGGTGGCCATTCCTTCTATAGCCTCGCCCGGAGCTATTATGGCCGTTGTTTTGCTAACCGACAACAATACATATACATTTCTCCAACAAACATTGACAACTTTTCTGACGCTGATTGTTATTTCATTGACATGTCTGTTATTGTTAGCCGCCAACAAAGTTCAGAAGAAAATAGGCGCTTATGGCATCACCGTAATAAGTAAAGTTATGGGTTTAATTTTAGCTGCTTATGCTGTGCAAAGTATACTTTCCGGACTTAAAGATTTTTTCTCTTAATAATTAATATGTACACATTTTCTATGAAAAATTTTATTTCTCTTTCAATCCTCTCATTGTTTCTTTTGAGTGCTTGTTCACAAAGCGACAGCTATCTTTCCAAAGATGTAACCTCTCTTGATATTGAAACACATATCACGTTTCTGGCAAGTGATTCTTTAAAAGGACGCGAAGCGGGAACGGCTAATGAAGCTCTGGCGGCGAATTATATCGCAGATCATTTCCGTGATTTTGGTCTGGAGCCTGCGGGAGATAATGAAACATATTTCCAGGAATTTACCATCAATACCGCTGTATTGAGAAATCCCCATGCTTCTCAGGATGACGCTTCAGATAGTGACAAAAGACTCTCGAAAAATGTAGCGGGATTGATTCAGGGAACTGCAAATTCTGACGACCTGATTATCATTGGGGCACACTACGATCATTTGGGTTATGGAGAATTCGGATCATTAAGTAGTTCAGAAGAGCCAAGAATTCATAACGGTGCGGATGATAATGCTTCAGGAACAGCGGGAGTGTTGGAGCTAGCTCAATACTTTTCTGAAAACAGACCGGAAAAAGATATTCTGTTTCTTGCTTTCTCAGGAGAAGAAATGGGATTACTTGGATCTGCTCATTATGTAGATAACCCAACCGTGAATCTGGAAAATGCCATTGCCATGATCAATATGGATATGATTGGCCGTATGACTGACAAAAAGCTCATGATCTTCGGAATCGGAACTTCAGATAAATGGGAAGCTATTATGGATTCTGCGAATACCGGAGGATTGGATCTGAATCTGGTGGAAGATGGAACGGGAGCCAGCGATCATACCAGTTTTTATTACAAAAATATTCCGGTGCTTCATTATTTCACGGATACTCATGCTGACTACCACCGTCCTTCCGATGATACCGAATACATCAATTTGATGGAACTGCATTGGCGCTTCATCATTTGGTGCGCGTTGTTGTACAATTAGATGAACTCGACAAAACAGACATGAAGTTTATAGAAGCTCCCGGCGAGCAGCGACAATCCATGAGTTTAGAAGGACCAACTTTAGGCGTTCTCCCTGATTATGGTTACGACGGAAAAGGAATGAAGATCACCGGAGTAACCAAAGATCGCGCTGCTGAACAAGCCGGAGTTCAAGGCGGAGATATTATTATTGGTTTGGGCGGAGAAGTTCTGGAAGATATTTACGGTTACATGGGAGCTTTGAATAAACTCAAGAAAGGTCAATTGACGACCATCACTGTTTTAAGAGATGGGGAAGAGATTACAATGGATTTGCAGTTGTAGGGTTTGATAAATCGAGTAAAAAAAATAATTAAGTCTCAAAGAACTTGCCCTCATTGTGGGGAAGAATCATTCAGGCTTAAGAAAAGAAGTCTACTTTTTTCAACACCCCCTTCTATTTGTTCAAATTGTGATGGGTTAGTAGTGACTTCAAAATTCAGTGAGTACTTACCCTTTTTAGCATTAGGTCTAATGGTTTTATTTGTGGCTTTATTTAATCTAAATCCAGTCTTCATATTTTTATTTTTATTGTCTTTAATTTTTCGAGGGCTTTATACATATCCAATCAAATCAGACATTCAATTACCTGAGTCAAAGCGTTGTATTCAATGTGGAAAAGATGATGAAGCAATTTATTGTAACCCTTCAGATGAAATTTGTATTGATTGCTTAGATAAAAAATAGCTACCTCTCGTAGCTCTGCTACGAAACGTAATTTGAGAAGCTCCCGCTTCCCTTTGAAAAAGTATATTTTACCTACATGCCTATTTTCCTTTCCACACTATGACCAGGATTTTGATGGGATTTTCAAGGTTTGCAGGATGAAGAGAAAAGTCATTCTGAATTTAATTCAGAATCTATAATTGCTTGCTTTGACAAGTGATATAGAAGAATATCCTATAACGAGTTGGCAATGACTTTCAAGAGAGAGAATCTTTTATCTTAATGTTTTATTAATATCTATTATGTATATAGGTAGAGGAATAAAAATGGAGTATTATGAAATCAGTAAAGCAAATCCTTATCCCCACTGACTTTTCCGATAACGCCACAAAATCTTATCCGTTTGCGATGGAAATGGCATTAAAATATAAGGCTGATATTACCTTTCTCCTGGTTCTTGAAAAACCTTATAATTTTACTTCCAGAGCTGAGCAAAATTTAGCTTCTCTTACCGAAGGAGCCCAGAAAATGCTTAATGAACTGACAGAGGAATGGAGTAATAACTCCCGGTTTTCAGGCATACATATTGATACAAAAATTGTAACCGGGAAAGTGGTTCCGCAAATTCTTAATGTTTCATCAGAAATTAATGCTGATCTCATAGTTTTGGCAAACAAGGGAGTTACCGGACTTAAAAAAATCCTTTTTGGTAGTACGGCTTCAGCTTTGATCGCCGAAACTAATACGCCTACTTTAGCAATTCCTGAAGCAGCAAAATACGATGAATTTAAAAATGTAGTGTTTGTTACAGAGTACAACGATAACGATATAGAACTTCTAAAAACTGCTTTTAACTTTTCTGAATTCTTGGGTTCAAACTTTGAAATTCTTCATATCAATGATCTTTCTGATCTGAAATCAGAATCTTTATTTCATGGATTCAATCATATTGCAGAAAAGACTTTAAAATCGAAAGATCTTATTTTTAGGGTAAGCAACAACTCTGATCTCTCTGATTCAGTTGAAGAATATGAAGAAGAGGAAAGACCTTCTGTTGTTATTCTGGGGAATAACAGCAAAGGAATCTTCCAAAGATTTTTAGATTCAACAGAAGCTAATCAGGTTGAAAATATTTCCAAAACTCCGGTTTTAGTACTCCCGGATAAAATATGAAATGAGTTTTTTTAGAGAATCAACAATCTTAATCTACTTCATTATTTCCTTATCCAATATTTAGATAAGATTTCCCAGATTCCAAGGATTAAGTGAAGAGTCATTCTGAGCTTGACTCAAAATCTGTAATTACTCAAACTTCAGAAACAAAGCTAACACAGATGCTGAATCAAGTTCAGTATGACAAATGACATTGGGATGGTGAAGGAATAGTAAATCATCATAACAGCTTTGGTATTTTACCAAGCTCTCTTCTCTTTGATCTCATTTTATAACTCTGCCATCATCCTTTTTTTAACATATTCTTAATCTAACTATTAGTACTTTAATTTCAATATTATAAATGAAGTGTCAAGAACCTATATTGCGTGTAGAAAGATGAATTATTCAAAAATAAGACTGCAACTTTTTCTCCATATTTTAATCCTGACTTTTATTTCAGTTGGATTGAAAGCACAGGAATTCAATAACAATAACGAATTCAGCGATAAATTTTACTGGGGTGGTTTTGATGCAAGTATCACTTCAATCTTAGAATACAATAATGAGCTCTATGTAACAGGTGGTTTTAAAAAACTTGGTTTTCAAACCATGATCGGTATTAGCAAATGGGATGGACTCGAATGGAATTCTTTAAATCATGAATTTGATTTTTGGGGCAATGAGTTATTTGAGTTTCAGGGAGATTTATATGTATTGGAAGACAGTTATAAAGGAAAAAGATTAAATGGATTGGCCCGGTGGGATCAAAATGAATGGTCTTTAGTTTCTTTTTATGATAGCGACTCAAGAATTAGAGATTATACCATACATGATAATAAAATTGTAGTTATCACAGACCGAATTATCAATTCAAAAAATGTTGTTGCAAGTTGGAATGGTGTTACTTGGAACCAGCTTGGTAATGAAAATGCTAATTTTGAAAAACTTTTCAGTTTTCAAAACAAACTTATCGCCGTTGAAAAAGAGTATGAGGAATCCTCTAGTTATAGTTATATACAAAACTTTAAAGAATGGAATGGAGAAAGTTGGGTTACTTTCGAAGACACTTTTACTGACAGTAGTACATTTAGAGTAATCGATTTTATTAACATAGATGAGAAATTAGTATTCACAGAATCTTATCATCCCGATCCTGAAAAACCCCATCAAGCACAAACAAAAAATAGAATTGTTGAGTGGGATGGATCAAATAGAAAAATTCTTTCCCTGCCAACTGAAATGGCAAATAAGTACACAATTATACATGAACTTAAAATAGTGGACAGTAAATTGGTTGGTTATTTTGAGGTTTACAACTCTTATCCGCCCAATGGAAATTACTCTACTGAATATTTTTTTGCTAAATGGACAGGTGATTCCTGGGAGGAAATAAAAGAGAATTTTAAAGAGCCTATTAGCACCTTTTCTAGTTATAACGGATCATTAATAGTATCAACTCTTGGTGGTAATTCGAAGGCAAGGCTCCCTAGCTTATATTACTTAAGTGATGGCAACTGGCTACCAATAAAAATTTCAGATGGAATAGGTAAGGGGCTTGACGATCAGGTTCACGATATTGTAAATGCTGGTGATGATATAATAGTTGGTGGTGACTTTACTAAAACTTCAGAGAAAGAGCTCAATTATATCGCAAAGTGGAATGGTTCTGATTGGTCAAAGCTTGGTAATGGATTAAATGGAAAAGTTTTCAGATTAGGGGTACATCAGGAAGAGATAATTGCGACAATCCAGGAAGTAGATACCTTATCCGGTTTTACATTCAAAAAAGTAATGCAATTTGATGGAGAAAACTGGGATCAGCTTGGGCAAGATTTCGAGGGATGGATTTATGAAATATTCAGTTATAAAGATACGCTTATCATTGCCGGTGATATATCTGAAAGTACCGATGATAGCTTAGGCAGTGTATTATTTTGGAATGGAAATGCATGGGAGAATTTTGGACAACCAAAAATATCTTCCCGAAGCTATAACATGGTTGAATTTGAGAACCAACTCTTAGTATCAACTTTTAATACTGATAGCCCTGTTCAAAGCTGGAATGGAGTTATTTGGAAACCCTTGGATATAAATGATTTCAACCCATATTATCCCAGTTCGTTAGAGCCACTTTTTGTTTTTAATGACACATTATATTATTCATACAACAGTAATAACAGCTTATATAAGTATGACAGCGGCAATAACACGCTGGAAACCCTTATAGACAATGATTATAAAAAGGGTTCTATTCGTAAATTAACCAGCTTCAAAAATAAGCTTATTGGTATTGGAGAGAATAATAGAACAGATTATCCGGGTTATTTGGAACTTGCATGGTGGGACAAAGGAAAATGGAATGATATAAATATAGATATTGGATCTAAATCAAGAATATATGCTGCACTACCATCAACTGACGGTTTATACATAGGAGGAAGATTTACAGCAGCTGGTGGAAATCCAGCCTATAATTTTACTAAGCTAAAAAATGAATGGAATCCAATTCCTTTATCTGCAGATGATAATTTTGATACTAATTTACCAAACGAATATCAGCTGTTGAAGAACTACCCAAACCCTTTCAATCCATCAACAAATATTGACTATTATTTACCAACTGCTTCTAATATGAGAATTGAAGTCTACACTATTCTTGGACAATTAGTAAGAGTAATTAAAGACTCTAACCAATCTGCGGGATGGCATAATATAACCTTTGAAGCAAGCGACCTGTCCACAGGGGTATATTTTTACAGGCTTAATGCTGGAAACTATATTAAAACTCAAAAAATGACCTTGATTAAATAATTAATTTAATAACTATATTTGACTCAGCATGACCATCATTCGATATTCAACATTCGCTCCATCCTTCCTTTAATCTCATCCTGCATCAAATTACCAATACTTCCTTCATGAGTATGACTCAATTCTTCAGGTGGTTCAAAGCTTCCTTCTTCTATTTGCTTTGCCACTTGCTGATAGGCTTCACGAAAAGGCACTCCTTCGACTACCAAAGCGTTGACTGCTTCTACTGAAAAAATCAGCTTATACTTTGGATCCTGTAGAATATCCTCAATCGGCTCAATTTTTGAAACCGAATAGACGGCAATCTTCAGACAATCTTTTAATTCCTTAATAGCCGGAAATAAAAGTTCTTTCAACAATTGAAAATCTCTGTGATATCCGGAAGTAAGATTACTCAAACTCATCATGATTTGGTTTGGAAGCGACATCAGTACATTTGTCTTTGCCCTCAATAACTCAAATACATCCGGATTCTTTTTGTGAGGCATGATGCTGGAACCTGTGGTTAATTCATCGGGCAGCTTCAAAAACTGAAAATTCTGACTGTTATAAAGACAAACATCCGAAGCCAGTTTATTAAGTGTGGATGCTAAATTTGCCATTGCTGAAGCAACTATTTGTTCTGTTTTTCCTCTTCCCATCTGAGCGTACACCGAATTGTAAACCATACTTTCAAAACCTAACATATCTGAAGTCATTTGTCGGTTCAATGGGAAACCGGAACCATATCCTGCCGCTGATCCTAATGGATTTCTGTTTACTACATTATATGCTCCGTTCAGAATTTCGACTTCATCAACTAAACTTTCAGCATACGCAGAAAACCACATTCCAAAACTACTTGGCATAGCCGCCTGAGTATGTGTATAACCCGGCATCAGAATTTCTTTGTGTGTTTCTGATTGATCAATAAGTACATCAAACAGCTCTTTGGCAAGTAATTTAATCTCCCTTAATTGTTCTCTCAGAAAAAGTCGAATATCCACCAGAACCTGATCATTTCGCGATCTTCCGGAATGAATTTTCTTACCAACTTCACCTAACTTCTCGGTCAGCATAAGTTCGATCTGAGAATGAACATCTTCCACTCCGTCTTCAATCTCAAACTTTCCTTTCTCAATAATCTCTTCTTGAATATGACTCAACTCTTCAATCAAAACATCTAATTCAGATTTCTTAAGTAATCCTACTGATTCCAGCATCGTGATATGAGCGATAGTCCCCTGAACATCGTATTTCGCTAATTGAAGATCTAATTCGCGGTCTTTGCCAACCGTAAATTGTTCAATAAATGCATCCGTTCCTATTCCTTTTTCCCAAAGTTTTTTAGCCATTGATCTGTAATCCGTTTAGTAATTCAATATACAACTCGATTCCTTCTTCAATTTCCTTCAGGTAAATAAACTCATCGGCAGTGTGAGATCTATGCGTATCACCCGGACCCATTTTAATACATGAAAATGGCATATGAACCTGATCAGACATTGTTTGGGAACCATAGATTTCTACACCCATTTGTTCTCCTTTTTGTACAATAGAGTGGTCTTTGTTAATCCCGGAAGCATTGAGATTGAGAGATCTTGGATTAACTTCGCTTTCTACATTTTTAGTAATTACATCTACTACTTCTGAGTTTGAATAAAACTCGTTAGGTCTTACATCCACTACGAACCTGCACTCATCAGGAACCACATTATGTTGCCACCCTGCTTCAATTTGAGTTACCGTCATATTTACTTTTCCAAGAATCTCGGATTTGTTCTCGAAGTCAAAACTTTTAAACCATTCTATGTCTTTCATCGCCTTATACAAAGCATTTTCTCCTTCTCCCCGTGCTGCATGTCCGCTTTTTCCATGTGCCGTACAATCCAAAACAATCAGTCCTCTTTCTGCAATTGCCATCCTCATGGATGTAGGTTCACCAACAACGCCAAGATCAATATTACCAATATCATCAAGAACAATCGGAACTCCTTGTTTTCCTGATGTTTCTTCCTCAGCAGAAGCCAAGAAACACAGATTATAAGCTTGCGAAGTATTTGAAAGATGGATAAATGTATGCAATAAACTTACAAGCGGCCCACCTGCATCGTTACTCCCCAAGCCGAATAGTTTTCCATTTTCAACAACCGGCTCAAATGGGTTCTTCGTCCATTTTTTTGTTGCTTTTACGGTATCATGGTGAGAATTCAGCAGTAGTGTTGGTTTGGTTTCGTCTTTTTCTCCGGCCCAAGCCCACACATTATTCTTTTTTCTTTGCGGATAAAAACCATGTTCTTTTAAATAATTCTCAATCAAATCCGCAGTTTTATCTTCCTCTCCACTGTAAGATTGAATGGCTATGAGCTTTTTTAAAAATTCGATTCCTTTTTCTTTTAATTCTTCCATCATATAAATTTTAGTAGATTAGGCTCTCACCATTTACTTCCTTTCTTCTTATCTCTTATCATTTAACCAACCTCGTTCCTTTTCCTTCCTTATTAAATGCATCGTATCCCACAATACGAACTTGTTTTGCTCCTGCATTCAGTGCTTTAAATCCTAAATCCAACTTAGGAATCATCCCGTCTTTGACTATTCCATTTCCTTCTAAATGCCGATAGAGTAACAGGTTCATTTCTGTAATTAATTTTTCATTATTCATCACTCCTTCAAGATCAAAACAAAGATCTAATTCAACCTCTTCATATTTTGCTAATTCTGTTGAAACAAATCCGGCTATGTTATCTGCATTGGTATTTAACAACTGTCCTGAACCATCATGAGTTAGTGGTGCGATTACCGGAGTTATTCCTTCATTTAATAACGCCCTTAAAATTGTTGTATCCACAGATTCGATATCACCAACAAACCCAAAGTCTATTGGAACTTCCGGCCTTTTTTTTGAACAAATCAGGTTTAGGTCAGCTCCGGTTAAACCGCAAGCATTACAATCTAAAGCCTGTAATTTTGCAACGATTCTTTTGTTTACCAATCCACCATACACCATGGTTACTACATCCAGCGTATCTGCATCTGTAATACGTCGGCCCTCAATCATCTTGCTTTCAAATCCTAACTTTTCTGCCACACCAGAAGCTATTTTTCCACCTCCGTGAACCAGAATCTTTTCCCCTTCAATGGCCGCAAAATCGTTCAGAAATTGATTCAGATTTGATTCATCATCAATAACCTTTCCTCCAACTTTTATGACTTTTATCGTTTTCATTTCGAAAGAATTTTTTTGAATATAGTTTGGGCAGATACAATTCTGTTTCCTGCTTCTTCTATCACTAAAGAGTTTTTACTTTCAATCACTGAATCGCTTACAACTACATTTCGCCGAACCGGTAAACAGTGCATGAATTTTGCTTTATTTGTACGTTTCATTTTTGCACCATCAATCATCCACTTTTCATCCGTAGAAATAATTTTTCCATAATCTGAATAACTACACCAGTTTTTTGCGTACACAAAATCAGCCCCTTCAAATGCTTTTTGCTGATCGTATTCTATTGTTGCATTCCCGGCAAACTTCGGGGCCAATTCATATCCCTTAGGATGAGTAATTATTAAATCGTACCCCGCTTTTTGTGTCCACAATGAAAATGAATTTGCCACCGCTTGGGGAAGTTCACCTGGATGCGGCGCCCAGGTCAGCACTACTTTCGGTTTCTCCACCTTCTTATGAGTTTCAATAGTAATAAGGTCGGCAAAAGCTTGAAGTGGATGCCTTGTTGAAGATTCCAGATTCACGACAGGAACCGGGCAATGCTCTATAAACTGGCTCAACACCTGTTCAGAATAGTCTTCATCCCGATCCTGAAGTGTTGCAAAAGCTCGAATAGCTACAAGATCAAAATAAGTACCAATTACTGCTGCTGCTTCTTTGATATGTTCGGCTTTGTCGCCATTCATTATTGCACCGTCAGAAAATTCAAGTTTCCAACCTCCGCTTCCCACATCAAAAACAGTAACATCAACTCCGAGATTTTGAGCTGCCCTCTGAGAACTTAATCTGGTTCTTAAACTTGGGTTCAGAAACAACAAACAAATCGATTTATTTCGAATATTTCCTTTATATGAAAAAGGAGCATTTTTTATTTCCATTCCCTCTTTCAATAAAGCAGAAAGATCTGATACATCATCTAATGAGAAAAATTGTTTCATATTAATACTTCTTTTAGTGCTTTCAGAAAAATTGCTAAATCACGTTTTCCTATACCAAGAGGAGGTAAGATTCTGAGTGTATTTTTGTTAAATGAAGAACCTGTAAATATGTGATGGGTATATAACAATTCTTTTCTCATTTCTGCGATTGGAAAATCAAACTCCACACCAATCATCAATCCTTTTCCACGTACTTCTTTAACTTGCGGAAGAATTTTTAATTCGTCCATCATATAATTTCCGATCTGACTCGCATGATCGATCAGTTTTTCATTTTCTAATACTTCCAGTACCGAAAGTGCCGCTGCACACGCCAGATGGTTTCCTCCAAAAGTGGTTCCGAGCATCCCAAAAGAAGCGCCGAATTTTGGATGAGTAATAATTCCTCCCACCGGAAATCCATTTCCCATTCCTTTTGCCATACTGATGATATCCGGAATTACACCAGAATGCTGATGAGCAAAAAACTTCCCGCTTCTTCCAAATCCAGATTGTATTTCATCAAGGATCAGTACTGTATTTGTGGCATTACAACATTCTCGAATATGTTCAAGGAATTTATTTGTCGGTATTTGAATACCGCCTACCCCCTGAATTCCTTCGATCAACACAGCACAAATATCTTCTGTTTGTAAGGCTTCTTCCACACCTTCAAAATCTTCCAGTTTTAGTCGGACGATCTCCGCTCCTTCATTCACCGGAAATAAAATATTCGGGTTGTCTGTGGCGGCTACAGCCAGTGAAGTTCTTCCATGAAACCCTTTTTCAAATACTAAAATTTTCTTTCGCTGGTTAAAAGCCGATGCTACTTTAAGTGCATTTTCATTTGCTTCAGCACCGGAATTACATAAGAACAAATTCCAATCCACATAACCGGAAAGTCTTCCCAGTTCTTCCGCTAATTCTTTTTGAATGCTGATGGGAACTGAGTTTGAATAAAAACCAATCTGGTTTAATTGTTCAGTCACTCTTTGAACGTAATGTGGATGCGTATGCCCGATCGAGATCACTGCATGTCCACCATACAGATCCAGATATTTGGTACCATCTTCAGTAAATACATAATTGCCTTCAGCTTTTACTGGCTCTACATCAAATAAGGGGTAAACAGGTAATAGATTCATTTTGTAATGGAGTTTATTCTTTGATAAGAAGTTTTTATTCCTTTAATAAGAGCTGAACTCAAACCCTGATGCTCCATTTCATTCAACCCTGCAATAGTACAACCTTGTGGAGTGGTAACTTTATCGATTTCCATTTCCGGATGAACACCATCTTTGATTAACAATGAAGCGGCACCTCTGGCAGTTTGCATCGCAATTTTCTGTGCTTCGTCGGCATCAAAACCAAGCTCAATTCCACCTTGTGTAGCTGCACGAATAAATCGCAAGAAGAAAGCAATTCCACTGGCGCCGAGCACTGTGGCTGCCTTCATTAATTTCTCTTCGATTATCAATGTAGAACCCAACGTTTCATAGATACTTTCCACTTCTTTAAGCTGATCTTGACTGGCATTATCAGAACAAATACAGGTCATGGATTCTCCAATAGCAATCGCAGTGTTGGGCATAGAGCGAATAATTGTAATCGGCTTCGTTAACCCTGAAGAAATTGTGCTCAATTCCACTCCGGTAATTACTGAAACCAGAGTCTGCTTCTTTTCATCTAAGAGAGGGTCTATCTCTTTTAATAAATCAGAAAGCTGTTTAGGCTGAACACATAGAAAAATTATATCGGCATCTTTTATAACACTGTTATCTGAACCAGTCTTAAACCCTTCCTGCTTTAGATTTTCTAACTTCTCTGGTGATCTACGGGTTAAAGATACATTTTTTGGTTTGGTTATTTTGCCATTCACTATTCCTCTTGCAATAGCTACCCCTAAATTTCCGGCCCCTAATATGGCTATTCGTTTACTTTTCATCATTAAAATCCTGTAGCTTTAAGTGATAATCCGATTTTTTCATCCAAACCGAATATCAGATTCATGTTTTGTACGGCCTGTCCGGATGCCCCTTTTATGAGGTTATCGATTACTCCGGTAACCAAGAATTGATTTCCTTCTTTTTGAAGGTGAAGAATTGCTTTGTTCGAATTCACTGCCTGTTTTACATCCACAGCGGATTCTGAAATATGAACAAACGGCTCATCTTTATAATATTCTTTGAATATCTTTTTAGCCTCATCATAGCTCAAATCCATTTTCAGATAGCAAGTCGCCAAAATACCCCGAGTAAAAGCACCTCTGAATGGAATAAAGTGTATGGATTTGTTAAATCCGTTTTGTAGTTGATTAATGCTTTGCCTGATCTCTCCCAAATGTTGGTGAGTAAAAGCTTTATACACCGATGCGTTATTACTTCTCCAGCTGAAGTGTGTGGTAGCAGTTGGATTTTGACCGGCCCCGGTGCTTCCGGTGATTGCAGAAACGTGTACTTCTTCCTGAATCAATTTATTTTTTGCAAGCGGGAGTAAACACAATTGAATACACGTCGCAAAACATCCGGGATTAGCTATTCTCCCAGCCTTTTTAATCGATTCTTTATTCAATTCAGGCAATCCGTACACAAAATGATGATCGCCGTTCTGCAATCTGAAATCTGAACTCAGGTCAATGATCTTTGCTTTTTTGGGAATTACTTTAGAATCTACTACTCCTTTTGATTTCCCATGTCCGGAGCATAAAAACACAACGTCAATCTCTGATTTCAAAGAGTCACCGAATGTCAGCTCCGTTTCACCAATCAGATCAGGATGAGCTTCATACACTTTTTTCCCTGCATGACTTTTACTTACCACCGAGGCAATCTCTACTTCCGGATGGTTGATCAGAATCCTGATCAGTTCTCCCGCGGTGTAACCTGCAGCGCCTATAATTCCGACTTTAATCATTATTCTGTACCGATTTTTGTATGAGCGTTGCATTCGATAGAATTTTAGTGAACCCTTTTACATCTTCTCCACTCCAACCCTGATTCATTTCTCCATATTGACCGTGTTTTGATTGCATCAGATCATATTCAGACTCTATTCCAATCAACTCAAATTTTTCCGGCTTCAACTGAATAAATACTTTCCCATTCACTTTCTGTTGAGTGTTTTCCAGAAATGCTTCGATATCCCTCATCACGGGATCCAGAAATTGACCTTCGTGCATCAGCATTCCATACCATTCGCCCAATTGATCTTTCCAATACAACTGCCACTTCCCAAGCACATGCTTTTCCAACAGTTGATGCGCTTTAATCAGAATCATCGGGGCTGCCGCTTCAAAACCAACTCTGCCTTTTATTCCGATAATCGTATCGCCCACATGAATATCACGTCCAACTCCATAAGGCTCGGCAATCTCCTGTAGCTTTTTAATCGCCTGAACAGGGGTAAGTTGCTCACCGTTAATGGTTATTGGCTGTCCGTTCTTGAAACCGACTTCAACCTTATCCTCGCTTCTTTCTACTATCTCTGTTGGCCACGCTTCTTCCGGTAAAGTCAGATGAGAAGTTAATGTTTCGGCTCCACCCACACTGGTTCCCCACAAGCCTTTGTTGATCGAATATTTTGCTTTCGCCCATTCTTTTTCAACTCCGTGAGATTTAAGAAATTCCACTTCTTCTTCTCGGCTCAGTTTCATATCTCTGATTGGAGTGATGATTTCCATCTCGGGAACAAGTACATTAAAAATAAGATCAAAACGAACCTGATCATTTCCAGCGCCTGTACTTCCGTGAGCGATGGCATTTGCTCCGATCTTTTTAGCGTATTCCGCTATTGCTACAGCCTGAAAAACACGTTCTGCACTTACTGAAAGCGGATAGGTATGATTCTTCAGTACATTTCCGAACAGCAGATATTTAATTCCCTTTTCATAAAACTCCTGCTCCACATCTATGCACACATGATTCTCTATTCCGAGATCCGATGCTTTCTGTGCCAGTTCTTTTTGCTCAACTTCATCGAAACCTCCGGTATTTACAGCGGCTGTATACACTTCATAGCCTTTTTCTTTTGCCAGATGAATGGCACAGTAGCTAGTGTCCAAACCGCCACTGAAAGCCAAAACTACTTTTTTATTTTTTTTCATAACTAATTCCAATCTAATTGAGGTCATCCTGAACTTGTTTCGGGATTTCTGACCTGCCTTAAAATATCTTTAATGGTTTAATTAACTTTTGAAACGACACTGACTTTAATTTTACCCATCGATAAAATTTGTTGATATTTGCTTCGCGTTCTTCTTTAGGTTTATTATTTGGGTGTTCAGGGTCATATAACATTCCCGTACACAAACAATTCTTACGATTATTTCTGGTCAGGATATCATAATTCGGACAACTCTGGCACCCATTCCAAAAAGTCTCATCCTGAGTAAGCTCTGAAAAAGTTACCGGTTTATATCCCAGATCCGAGTTGATCTTCATTACCGGCAAACTTGTAGTAATACCGAACAATTTTGATTGCGGATATTTTTTACGGGACAGATCGAATGCTTTTGCCTTGATCTTTTTTGCCAGCCCCATTCCTCTGTAATCAGGATGAACGATCAATCCTGAGTTTGCCACATATTTCTTGCTTTCCCAGATCTCAATGTAGCAGAAACCCGCCAGTTTTTTTCCATCCAAAGCAATTACCGCATTCTCATTCTCGAATTTTGTTTTGATATAATTCGGGTCACGCTTTGCAATTCCTGTTCCGCGTTGCTTTGCTGCTGATTCGATAAGCGAACAAATCTCCTCAGCGTAAGAGCTGTGTGTTGAAGTACCGAAAAAAATTGAAACTGCCATGTTTGTTAAGAAAATTCCCTGATGGGAAAGTTAGAATTGATTAGATAAAGTCGGGAGAGACGGGATCGCTATTTAAACGATACACCAAATACGTTACCGCCGCCGCGGAATGCGCCGTGGAGAACGTGGATCAATTCTATGTGCAAGAGAAATTTGCATGGAGTTAAAATGGGACATTGAAAACTTTAATGCAACAGGCAGGAAAAATTTATTTTTCTTTGTTGTTTTGTCCCGAATACCCTCATTCTGAACTTGATTCAGAAACTGTAATTGCCTTGGATTCGGATATGAGCCAAATAAAGATCCTGAAACGATACTGAATCAAGTTCAGCACATGGTTCCGGATGACCCTGTTATCTCTAAAACTTCAATATTGAATATTCATCATTCGATATTCAATATTCAGTTCTATCCTTCCGCTAAAATCTCCATAAACCGTGCTGAGGTTTTAATACCTCGGTGGAAATCCTGCAAAGAGAATTTCTCATTAGGTGAGTGAATTGCATCACTGGTAATTCCAAAGCCCATCAAAATGGATTCCACACCCAACACTCGTTTGAAATCGGCCACGATCGGGATCGATCCCCCTTCGCGGGAAAACAGCACTTCTTTTTCAAATACATCTTCAAAAGCCTGAGCTGCTGCCTTCAATCCATAGAAAGAAAGATCGGTCACAGACGGATGTCCGCCATGATGATCGGTTACTTTTACTTTCACGGTATCAGGAGCCAAAGAATTAAAGTATTCTTCAAATAATTTCGCGATTTCTTTTGGGTGCTGATCGGGAACCAATCGCATACTGATCTTAGCATTCGCTTTGGAAGGTAATACGGTTTTAGCACCTTCTCCGGTGTATCCTCCCCAAATTCCGTTCACATCTAAAGTAGGTCGGGCAGAAGCACGTTCGTGTGTGGTATATCCTTTTTCGCCATGTACCGCATCAATATCCAGTGACTTCTTATATGCTTCTTCATCAAATGGTAGCGCCGCTGAAGCTTCGCGTTCCTCGTCCGTAAGATCCACAACTTTATCATAAAATCCGGGTATCTGAATTCTTCCGTCTTCATCTTTTAACTTGGCAATCATTTCACACAACACATTCAAAGGATTTTCAACCGCGCCGCCATACACTCCGGAGTGCAGATCACGGTTTGGTCCCACTACTTCTACTTCCATATACGCCAATCCTCGCAATCCGTACGTGATAGATGGCATATCTTTACCAAACATGGATGTATCAGAGATCAGCACCATATCGCATTCCAGCATCTCTTTGTGTTCAGTAATGAACGGAACCAGATTAGGAGATCCGATCTCTTCTTCCCCTTCCAGAATAAACTTCACGTTCACCGGAATTTCCTGACCGGTTTTCACAAAAGATTCAATGGCTTTAACGTGTGTGTACGACTGACCTTTGTCATCACTTGCTCCACGAGCATACACGTTTCCATCTTTAACCACCGGCTCAAAAGCAGGAGAATCCCACAATTCATCAGGATCAGATGGCTGAACATCATAATGTCCGTACACCAAAACGGTTGGTTTATCATCATGAGGACAATGTTCCGCATACACGATCGGATTTCCCGGTGTCTGAAAAAGCTCAACTTTATCGAGATCAAAAGACTTAAACTGATTCAACAGAAAGTTTGCCGCTTCTTTGATGGCATCTTTCTTAGATGAATCTGTACTCACGCTAGGAATGCGAAGCAGATCAAATAATTCTTCCTGAAATTTCTCAATATTATTGTCGATGTAATCCTGTGATGTACTCATAATTTCTTTTTGTTTATAAAATTTTGATGCCTTTTTCCTTTACCCATCCATACTGACCGTTCCCAAGACGAATGTAATACCAACCCGGCTGATTCGAACTCATTTTGTGATCAATAGTAAGATCATATCCTTCGTAGGCCATACTAACTAAAGCAGAAGATTCTGAAGGAGTTTCCGAAACTGGTGACTGCTCTGTGATCAGCACAGCTTCATCGTACCGCTGATCAACATAATCCACATAAAATGAAAGACCAATTATTACTGCTGAAATCGTAAATCCGGTAATGATCAGGTTTTTATGTTTTGGAAGTTCAATAATATTAAACCATTTCATCACAATCATTAAAAGTGAAATACACAGAAAAATATAACCAATCACAAACAAGCCGAACGTACCGGGTTTTCTTTTAAAGACATCGACAGCTCGGTCCCACGGAAGTTTAGGCAATATGGCCGACTGCCTGCTGAACTGAGAATTTACAAACTCAAGAGCTTGCGAAGACTGCACTTCTACCGATTTAAATTTTTCGGCTTTTAGAAAATAATACTTGGCAAGTCCAAGAGAATCAATCTGAACGGTGGCAATCCCCATATTTAAATAAAGAGGACCTGATTCAAAACCTGTCTTTTCGATGACGCGGTATTGTTTCAGTGCTTCATGATATTTGCCTTCCTTCAACAGGTCATTGGCATTATCGAATGTAAGCTGCGCTGAATTTTGTGCAGCTGCATTTCCAATAAGAATAACCGTTAGAATAATTACCGATAAAAACCTCACAGAACTTTCCCCAATGATTTGATCAATTCTTTTGATTTTTCGATATCAGATTCAAGCCCTTCCTGAGTCACATTCGGTGCATATGCGATGGTTTCACATTTATTGAAAATTCGTTTTAGTTCTGCAACCGATTGTTCAGGCGCTCCGCTTTTCTGCACCTCCTCAATAAGTTTTTGTGATGATATACCCGCTTCCGGAAGGTTCATTTTGTCTGAAATAAAACCGGTCAATGATTTTTGAACCAGGTTATAACTTTCTTTTAATCCTTCGGTTTGCTCAGCTTCCTTCAAGACTTCCAATGCCTTTTCTTTAGCTTTGGTTGAACGAGCAAAACCCGAATCATTATTCAGTTTATCGTAATACGTTTTATATCCAAAAGCCCCCATAAAAAGTAGCAGTGGAATAAAAGTCATAACCCAGACTATTTTTCCGGATGTGAGCGAAGTTATTTCCTGAGCCGTCCATTTTGCCAAGCCAGTTACGGGATCAACATCAAGTCTCATATCTTCCAATGATGTTACTGTTGCATTGGGATCAATGGCTGCATTAAAACTTATCTCCGGAAGTGTTACATATTCATATCCATTTACCTTTGGATTATAGATCGCTATTCTTTTCTCCGGAATTGAGTACTCCCCACTGTTTCTTGCAATCACAATATCAGTAAATGTCTTTGAACCGGCAATTACGCGGTTATCTCTGGTAATAGATGAGTTTTCCTGAGGATTGTACAGCTCCAATGATTCAGGGAATTTATATTCAGGTTTATTTAACAATGGAACATTGCCTGCACCTGAAATTTCTGTAATAATCTCCACGCTTTCGCCAACATAAGCAGATGTTGGTTCAATTCTTCTGGATATCTCAAAATCTCCAACCGCCCCGATAAATTCGGCGTTAATTGGTTCTGCTGGTCTTTCTACATTTAAAGTAACAGGAAGTGTTTTGAGCTCCTTGTTTTCCTGTCCGAAACCAAAATTAAACGGATCACGCCCTGTGCGTCTGTTATTTCTTACCCTAACCGTGATGGAATAAGGACTCAATGTTAGCTCACCGGCTTTGGTTGGGAAAAGAGCATATTGAAGTAATCTTGCTCTTTTATACCTGACCCCATTTATGATTGTTGATGTTGTTCTTGCTTGTGCCGGGTTATTCAATTCTTCTTTCCAGAATCCTTCGGCTTTCCAACCCGGTACTGTATTATAATTTGATACATCCACATCGCTTTTAAAGTACAGCACTACATCTGTAACTACCTGCTCTCCGATAACCGGATTATTGGTGGAAGGCTCAAGCCGAACGTAAATATCCGGTGAACGTTCCGCCTCGCCGTTGTCTATCGTTTTAGGATCAAGTACTTTGAATGCTATGGCCTCTGTAGCAAACTCCCTTCCATTTGCACTTACTTTAATAGGCGGTATCGTGTAGTCTCCGGGGCTTTGAGCTATAAACTGGAATCCAAAAGTCTGAGTCAGCGATGGTTTTCCATTTATGTAGGTATAGTTACTTCCGGAAAACGTACGATTAGGAAGATATCGTAATCCTGGAATGTTAGGAATCTCGGGGCGCTCCAATGAATTAAGAGACGAACCGGAAACAGCAATCTCAAGCTGCACGGATTCGCCCTGAAAAATATTGGACTCACTTAATGTAGCAGTTACAGATGCGTCCTGTGACCAACCCGATGTTGATAAAATTATTGAAAGAAATAAGGAAACAAACAGTAATCCGCTTCTACCAGTCTTTCTCATGAGTGGAACTGTCTTTTGATTTCTTTTTCTTAAAGTTCTTAAGCAACTCTTTCTCTTTCTGAGCTAAAGCCTGTAGAATTTTTTCAGCATCTTCTTTACTTATTTCTTTCGGATCTACCGGTTCTGCTTCTTCAGGTTTAGGCTGATTTTCCTCATCTCCCTCACCCTGATCTTTTTCCTGTTCCTGCTGCTCTTGTTCTTCTTCTTGTTGCTGATCCTGGTCTTGCTCCTGATTTTCCTGCTCTTGTTCCTGTTCTTCCTGATCCTGATTTTCGTTCTGTTGATTTTGTTGTTGCTGCTGTTGCTGTTTCTCTTTTTCTTCTTCCAGCTTTTGTTTCAATGCGTTCAACTTTGGATCATTCGGATGTTGAAACAAACCTTCATCCACAATATTTATCGCATCCTGTAGTTGGGAATTTATATAGGAATTTGCTCCCCGATGAAAATAAGACTCCGCATCCTGCGCCGAGACAGCAATTCCGGCAAATACAAAAAGTGATAACAGAATAAGTTTTTTCATAACTCTCAGTCGTCTATCGTTTTAACATTGTTGATACGCTCAATAAAATCATTATAATTTTGAACGGTTCGGTCTTGCTGTAAAGCTTCCTGCATCAGATTAAAAGCATCATTGTAACGTTGTTCAGCCACTAATTGTTCTGCTCTTTTTTTCATGGCTTTGGCATATTCTGTGGGCTCTTCGGGTGGCTGATTTTCATTCTGCTGATCTTGATTTTGCTGCTCTTCTTCCTGAGCTTTCAAAGCTGCAAGTTCATAATTGTGCTTTGCTTCGCCGTCTACAGGATTTAGTCTTAGCGATTTTCTGAAGTGATGCGCTGCCGGCTTCCACTCTTCTTTTTCGGCAAGAACGGTTCCGATATTATACTGAGCCTGAGCTTTTTCCTGAGTAGTTTCTGCGTATTCAATCGAATTCAGATAGTATTCCATCGCCTCTTCGGCCTTGCCCTGCTTAGCCAAAGCATTCCCTAAATTAAAATGGAGCTTGAAGTTTTCCGGCTCTTCTTCCAAAGCCAGACGATACAGTGAATCTGCCTCTGCATATTTACCTGCATTATATGCCGAGTTCGCCTTTCTCCCTTCGTCAGAGATTAGAAAAGCCAAGAAAAGTGCTATGAACGTAATAAGTTTCATTACCTCTACAACTGCTCAGCAACCTCCATGGTTTCTTCATCCATCAGCATATTTGTAAAAACATTCGTTACATCATCATTCTCTTCAAACATATCCATCATTTTTAAATTGGATAGCGCGGTATCGGCATCAACTTTAGTTTCGGTTGTTGCTTCACGAATCAGTTCAGCGGATTCGATATCATGCCCCGCTTCTTCTAAAGCCTTTCGTACATTAAAAAGCTCTTCTCGTGAAGTGTAAACAATAAAGTATTCTTCTTCCTGATTCATATCTTCTGCTCCGGCATCAATTGCTTCGAGCATAAATTCTTCTTCGTCTTTACCATCTGCTGAAACCCTGATCATTCCCTTTTGTTCAAACATAAAGGCGACAGAACCATTTGTTCCCATATTTCCTCCATGTTTTGTGAATATATGACGAATGTCGGCTACCGATCTTGTATTATTATCTGTAGTTACTTCAACAAAGTAAGCAATTCCTCCAGGACCGTAACCTTCAAAAGTAGTTTCTTCGTACGTTACATTATCATCCAGTTCTCCGGTTCCGCGCTTTATTGCACGTTCCATATTGTCTTTTGGAAGATTTACCGCTTTTGCATTATCAATAGCTAAAGATAAACGTGGATTTCCGGTAGGATCTCCTCCACCTTCTCGAGCTGCAACCGTAAGTTCTTTTATGACTTTTGTAAAGGCCTTGGAGCGTTTTGCGTCTTCTTTGGCTTTTTTATGGCGAATGTTCGCCCATTTCGAATGTCCTGCCATAATTTGATGATATTGTATGCTTAATTCAGTCTGTAAATATACATAATCCCGTAAAGCCTTCGTAAATTTTTTATGAAACCAAACTGTTAAAGGTTGTGTTGATGGTTCTGTTAGTTAATAAGAAATGGCTACCTTTAGAAAACGAACACATTATATTTATGAATATTGGAATAGTTTGTTACCCTACATTTGGCGGAAGTGGTGTTGTCGCCACTGAACTTGCAAAAGTATTAGCTACTAAAGGTCATAAAATTCATGTTTTGAGTTATTCAAAACCGGCTCGCCTGGAAACTTTGGACGCCAACATTTTCTATCATGAGGTGGCAATTAATGCTTATCCCCTTTTCGAATATCCTCCATATGCGTTAGCTCTTGCATCTCAAATGGTAAACCTTATTGAATTTCAAAATCTGGACCTTTTACATGTGCATTATGCTTTACCTCATGCAACCAGTGCATATTTGGCTAAACAAATTATGGCAGAAAAGGGAATAGACGTTCCTATTGTAACAACCTTACATGGAACAGATATTACTTTAGTAGGTAGCGATCCCAGTTACAAGCATGTAGTAGAATTCTCCATAAATAAAAGTGATGGGGTTACAGCTGTTTCAGACTATTTGAAAAAAGAAACGGAAGAACGTTTTGACATCAAAAAAGATATAAAAGTTATACCGAACTTTATTGATCTGGAGCGATTTCAAAAGTCTAATAAAAGTCATTTTAAGAAAGCTATTTGTCCAAATGGCGAAAAAGTTGTAGTCCACGTTTCAAATTTCAGGAAAGTTAAACGTGTTCCGGAAGTAGTTTCTGTTTTTGACCGTATCCTGAAACAAGGAATTGAAGCCAAATTACTTTTAGTGGGCGATGGACCCGACCGGCAACGAACGGAGCAACAATGCCGGGATCTTGGAATTTGTGAACATGTTCGATTTTTAGGAAAACTTGATCAGGTAGAAGAAGTTCTTTCTATAGCTGATCTGTTTTTGATTCCTTCCGGCTCAGAAACATTTGGTCTTGCTGCATTAGAAGCTATGAGTTGCTCGGTCCCTGTAATAAGTTCAAATATCGGTGGATTGCCAGAAGTAAATATACAAGGTGAGACAGGATTCCTTTGTGACCTTGATGACATCGATTGTATGGCAGAAAATGCTTTCGAAATCCTTACAAATCCCGATCTGCATAAAAGAATGAGTGAAAATGCGAGACTAAATGCAGAAAAGTTTAATCAGGATGTAGTTGTTAACCAATATGAAGAATTTTATCTGCAGATAAGTTCTGCTCTGACTAACGGCTAACTAAATATATTCCATTTACTGGAACCGGAAGCCACTCCAACCGCAATATACTTGCACTTCTTAAAATTCAGCATCATATCATCTTTGATAGAATTATCGATTACATAGGCGATAGCAACCGTAAGTTTTTTCATTCCGGCTTCTACTTTTTGCCCCTTAAACTTAGCACAAAGCACCACATATTCGATCTCTTTACTTATTTCTTTATCTTTGCTAACCCATAATACAGGAGATCCCAGTTTGGCAAGTATATAATCCGGACGATCTTTTCCTGGCAACTCCTTTACAGCTTCGGCATTGATGGGTAACTGAAGAGCAAGCTCTTTAGGACCTTTAGTAATTTCAGATATTTCGATTTTAAACGGTTTCATATTCCTGATTTTTCCTACTACTTAATTAAAGTAAGTTTTTTTGTTAAAGTAACACCGGAAACCGAGGTACTTAGTCTGTAAAAGTAAACTCCACTTGCCAAATTTTCTGCGTTCAATTTTACAGAGTGCGATCCTGCTCCATATAGTTTATTTGTTACTGTTTTAACAAGCTGTCCATTCATATTAAACACTTCAAGTTTAACTTTTTCTGATTTATTAATTGAAAAGTTAATCAATGTCGATGGGTTAAAAGGGTTTGGATAATTTTGTGATAGAGATATATGTATCGGGATTTCCAAATAATTTTCATTGGAAACCGATGTCCCATTAGACGTTCCCGGTGTTGGATTGTTGATAAAAATAAAGGTTGAACTTCCATCTGTTTCTCTTCCATAAGAAACATCTGTTGTTTGTTCGGAATACACTAAAGTATTTACAGCTACTAAATTTTGCCCTTCTTGTTTGTACAAGCCAATCTCTTCTCCACCTTTACTTAAATTGAAAGATGCGTGCAACGGGCCCTCTTCTTCATCATCATCCGTCCAGATAAGTAAAAATCCTTTCCCAGGAATTGTGGTATCCGGAAACGCCCATTTATTCTGTTCTGTCAAATCATCCGTCAGGAAATAACCATCCAAAGATATTGGAGAGTCTGTTATATTATAAATCTCAACCCAATCCGGGAACGCCCCGCCCTCATCCTGAATGGTATTACTGTTACTCGCCATAAACTCATTGATGATTAATGATGACTCAGCGGATGACCTGTTTTGTAGGGTAATTTTTTTTCCAGGATTTTGAGGAAAACGACTTACCTGTCCTTCTGAATCTTCTGCCGAAATATAAAAGTTAACATCGGCTGAATAAGATCCAATATTTTGTGAACCTGTATATATGCCGTCATTAGCTTTAAGATCATATCCGAAACCATCATCTTTCAACTCAAATGGATTGAGAATTTCAGGAATGTCTAGGTTTGTAGTTACCGCATCAATATTTTCATCGATGATTTCAGATTCTACAACAATTATTTTCTCGCCATTATCATCAAGTAATTTAGAGTGCGAGCCCAGAATGATCGGATAAATATCATTTAACTGTAGTTGATTAAGAGCAGATTCTTTACGGTCTTCGATAAAGGGTTTTAACCCGTATTTTACATGGCCACCTAATTCCTGAGTAAAATTCAGATCATAGTCATTAAAATCCAGACCCGGCCAGTCTTTGACTCTGAATGTGTCAGCTTCAGCAGAGGATTGAACCATTTGTTTCAATCGATCAATTTCAGGGAACAACGAGTCTTCATTAAATACTTTACTTATGGTTTCATTTACATAATAACTATACCAGTCTTTGAATTTCTGAAACTCAAGTAACCTTTTGGTAAGCGGTCTGGATTCGTATGTCCGCCCCCAAGTATATATATTTCGGCTCGCCCAGTCTCTGCCGATAAAATCAATTCCCAGAGTATTATCATAATCATAAGGGATTACTGTAAATCTTCTTGAAGTCGGGTTTTCATATAAATAAAAATTATTTTTATTGTATGAATAATTATCCCAGTTCCCTGTCAAAACATCTACAGCCATCCATTTTAAAGTTGAATGAACATCTAAGTAATCATGAATTTGTTCTTCGTATTCCTGATTGGTAGAATTTTCTAAAAAGTCTATGAATGTCGCTAACCCCGAGTAGTCATTTTCTTCTTCATTGGTTGTGAGGTCATAAGGTCGTCTGCCAAATTCTTCATAATTGCTATAATCATTAGCATTTGCCCCCCTGTATGTTAGATCTGCCGGATAAAGGCATTTAAAAAGGTTTCCAGAATCTTCATCAAATTCCTTCTTAAGCATTTCATCATCAACATGCTCAACATTGAGGTATAGTCCGTAAAAAACATCATTTATATAAAAAGCTACATGATTAGCCCGAGATGCCTTTACTCCTATTTTTTCAAAAATATCCCAGCTAACTTTGGCTCGCATTACTGTAGGGTCATTATGCTCGCCGTTGATATTCATTTTATCCAGCCCCCGATACTCTCTGCCCTTCACGAATGTATTGAAAGAAATTTTGAAAGATTTTTTTTCTGATGATCTGGAAGTATTTCCTCTGAGCCTAAACCCCACACTGTCAACAACTTCTGTTTCTCCATTTTTAGCAATGCTGAATACAGCAGGAAATTCTTCGTAGCTTTGTTGATTTTCCGGGTCCAGAATTTGATCTAAGTATTCTTGCTCTAAACTAATTCTTACCTCCGGTAACGTCGAGTCGTCAAAAACCCATTTTGAACCGGACTGCCCAAACACAGACAAAGAGATTATGGAAGTAATTAAAAGTGTAGCTGATTTTATTGTCATATTAATAGTATAAATAAAAAAAGGAGCCGTTAAGCTCCTTTAAAGTAGTAAATAAAAACCAATTTAATTACTTGGTAGTAATCGGAATTGCAGTCATTGTTTTACCCCATTGCAAATTCAGATGTGCTTTTGTATCTGAAAGGGTATCAAAATAAATAGTAAATCTTTCAAAGCTTGAAGCTCCTTCTGTAGTTACTGCTGCAGGTACTCTTAAAACATCCATAGATTGGTCGTACTGAGTTCCCCAACTTAGCTTTTCATTTAGAATAAATGTCCAGTTCTCACCAGGAATGGTATATAGAGAATAAGTTCCAGCTGCTACTTCTTCTCCGCCAAACAGTACATCTTCAGAAAAAGTAATTACTGCTGATTCATTTGCGCCTGTTCTCCACACCTTATTAGATGGTGCAAGAGATTCAAGTGAACGCCCCTTTAAACCCGGACGGCCGTAAGTTACAGAAACCGTTGTGGTCCCAATATCCTGAGACACAGCTGCATTGGGGCTTGGACGATTTCCTTTGCCGCGTTCCTGAGCTATTGTTAATTCTGATGTTAAAAGCACAGCAAAAATAGCTAATGCTCCAAGTTTTAGTAGTGTTTTCATGTTTAAATTTTATTAGTTAGAGGGAAATAAATTTTTATCAATACCCGGAAGAATCTTCAGAGCATTTTTGTAATACACTTTTCGCAACACTTCATCTGGAAGATTCAATCCATACATCTTCCAAAATGCGTGTCGTTTTCTAAAATAATCGAAATATTCGTCCTCACTTTCCAATACTCTGAAATATGTATGGAATTCTTTAGGTCGGTATGTGTCTTTTCCAAACAATAGTCGATCCTGATATTTAATAAAAAATTCTCTGGCAAATTTTGGTTGCCTACCCAATTCGGCAATTATAGCGGCTGTTTCTGTATACACATTTGGAAATTCATCCAGATGTTGACCTAATCGTTCAAGATCGTTTGCCATCCATCCGAAGTGAGCGTTAATAAAAGTGGTATTCGGGTGCTTTCTGAAAACATTCCATTGCTCGTTCATTACCACTTCCCAACTTGGATATCTGGTTGAATCGCCACGATGACGGTCCGGGAAATTTTTCATTTCCAGCCAGCGCTCGTTTTTTTCATTAATTGGAGCCCAAAAAACTGCGGGTTCACCGGTATGTATCAAAACAGGGATTCCAAGCTCGCCGGCTTTAGCCCAGACAGGATCAATTCTGGGATCGTCCGTCCTTATCCTTTCACCCTTGGAATATTCAGCCGTTAAACCAAGATTTTTGAAAATCTTGATTCCCCGGGCTCCATTATTATAGTCTTCTTGAAGTTGGCTAACTGCATTATCTGCCCATTCAGGATTATCCATTCCTCTGAAGTCAATATTGGCAAATACTACAAATCTTCCCGGGGCAACTTCTTTAGCCGCATCAACCATAGCTTTTAGTGCTTCACCTGATCGACCACTCAGATTTACAATAGCGCCCATATTCAATGCGTCCATTTCTGATACCGTTTGCTCTAGGTCCATAGTTGCCATTCTCCATAAGTGACTATGTACATCAATAAATGGAAATTTCGCACTTGTGATTTCTTTGCCCGGAACTACCAAAGTCGACTCAGGATCATATTCTTCAAAGCTCATGGTAGTATCAGGAGTTTGAGCTAACAAGTCTGCGCCTAACAATAAAAACAGTACTATTAATATTTCTCTTTTCATATGTATGAATTTTATAAAATAACTGATTAAACAGTTGTTAAAAAAGCTAACCTGTTTCGCTTAGAAAAAAGTTCTTTTTTGTCAGCAAAATTAGAACACAAATTGATATAGCAAACAAAATTCCGGGACCAATTAATTCTGATTTAAAGATATTAACAGAAACGGGCCTTAAAGCCAGACTGAATTGTGCCAAAGCAATTACAAAAAAACCTTGCCATAATTTATATGGTACATCCAGTGCTTTTTTGGAATGATAGTAAATAATCATTGCCATTACTGCATAGCTTACTAATGTTGTATATGCTGATGCCAACATCCCGAAATAAGGAACAAAAATTAGGTTACCAGCAACTGTAACAATTGATCCAATCAGAGTTATATACGCGAGTACTTTGGTTTTATCGCCAATAAAAATTCCCGCTGAAAAATTTATATACCAACCCTGAAACCAGTATGCCAATAGTAAAGGAGAGACTACATTTAGACCTAACCAATAATCTCTTCCAATTAAAGTGGCATCAGTAAACGGAATTTTTATTTGAACAATCTGACTCACAAATAATGAAAAGAATATAAATATAAGTGCCGCTCCTAAATTGAAATACCTGAATGCCTCTGAAAAAATTAAAGGAGCATCTTCATCATCTGACTTCCTCATAAAGAATGGTTGCCAGGCGTATCTGAAAACTGTTACGAACAAAAGCATAACCACAGCAAGCTTATAGGCCGCAGAATAAATACCTACAACATCTTCCCCTGAATATGTCTGACCTGCAGCATTAACTCCGTACAATGCATCAATAGTATCTCCGTCCATTCTTTTGAGAAAAATTCTGTCAATCATTTCATTAATCACATAGCCAATACCGGCAGGAACGAATGGCAATCCAAACCGCAGAGCTTTTTTCAGGAATTCAAAATCCCAGTCACCTTTCATCATATTAAAGGTGATCGAACAAACAATGGATGTAGTAATAATTGAAGCGATAATGTTGCTAATTAAAACAGCTTCAATACTTAAATGCAGTTCAAGGATCAGATATAAATTCAAACCAATATTTATTAATACATTCAGCATCTTCAGAAATGCAAAATGATATGGCTTTCGTGCTAATCTTAATTCTGCAAAAGGAACGGCAGCCATCGTATCGAAAGCTAATATTCCAAGCATAAGAGTAAATAAAGGAAAAGGTTCAACGAGTCCTATTAAAGGATTCAAAACCGGATTTAAAAACCAAACAATTGTTACTAATAGTATGGTTGTACCTAAAAGGCATAGCTGTATGGTTTTAAAAATGTCTTTTGATTTTTTACGGTCTTTGGCATATCTGAAATAGGTTGATTCCATCCCAAAGGTAAAAACAACGTTTAGAAATGCAATTAAGACATAAATCAGGCTAACAACACCATATTCATCGGTATTAAAAACACCTGTATAAAACGGAACTAACAAATAAGAGATAAATCGGGTAAACACGCTACTCACCCCATATATCAACGTATCTGAAAAAAGTTCTTTAAGTTGTTTCAATTAATTATTGCCTAAATATTCTACTGCGTTTACACCAAGCTTATAACTTTCTTTTCCAAAACCTGTAATAATACCATCCATCACTGCTCCGGTAATAGACTTTTCTCGAAAGTCTTCCCGAGCATGGATATTTGAAATGTGTACTTCCACTTTTGGAAACGCTAAAGGTTCCAGCGCATCTCTTAATGCGATTGAAGTATGAGTAAAAGCTCCAAGATTTGTTACTATTCCCTCTGTACCATCTTCCATTGCCTGTTGAATTTTATTAATAAGTTCACCTTCAATATTACTTTGATAAAAAGAAAATTCATGATCAGGAAATTGGTTAATGATAAATTCTTCAATATCACTCAGAGTATCAGCTCCATATACAGACTGATCTCTTTTCCCGAGAAGATTAAGGTTAGGCCCATTGATAACTAATATTTTCATAATTCTACCGCATTTCTGATTAACCCTGCTATTTCTTCCATTCTATCTTTGTTTACTTCCGTTTTTCTTCCCAAACTTACCGGTTGACCTTCGAAATAAACCGGAATTAAATGAATATGAGCATGAGGCACTTCCAAACCTTCCACTATTATACCCGTCCGTATTGTACCAAGTGCAACGTCTATGGCTTTGGCTATTTGCTTAGAGAATAGAGTAAGTCCTTCTAAAGTTTGATTATCCAGATCAAAGATATAGTCAACTTCTTTTTTAGGAATCACCAGAGTATGACCTTCAGCAATAGGGTTTATATCCAAAAAAGAAAAGTAATCTTCATTTTCTGCGATCTTGTAACAAGGAATTTCACCTTTAACTATTTTTGTAAAAATACTTGCCATGCTTTTACTTACCGTTTGGTTTGCTTATGCTCCTGAAGTTAATGGTATGAATGTATAAATGCTCAAAATGCCCAGATTTTACTTTTCTCTATTATTCTTTTTGATTCTTTCAATAGGTGGTTATGCTCAACATGGAAATTCAGAATCAGACAACTTAAGCGGACCGGTTACTGAAGAACAAATTCGAGAGTATAAGATCTTTGATCTCTATGCAAACCGATACGAACCTGACGATAAAACCGTAGAGAAATTTAATTCCATTTCTGACTCAGTATTAATTGACGTTTTTTTCGGAACATGGTGCCACGACAGCAAAAGAGAAGTTCCTGCGTTTTTTAAATTGATGGAAGTAATTGATAATGGTTCTATATCTGCTAAGTACACTGCTATTGAATACCGAAGAAGAGGACCAAGAGACATCATTGAGAAAAACAACATCAAGCGAACACCAACTTTTATCGTATATATAAATGGTAAAGAAGCAGGCCGGTTGATAGAAGAATCAGAAGAATCTTTGGAAAAAGATCTGTGGCGAATTATTGAAAAGAAAATTAAATCTTAAACTTAAAAAAACCCGATTTTCGATTGTCATAAAGCGGGAAAACTCTTATCTTTGAAGCCTTTCGCAATTGCGATGGAAGATCCGGTAGCTCAGTTGGTAGAGCAACTGCCTTTTAAGCCGTGGGTCGAGGGTTCGAGTCCCTCCCGGATCACAGCATTTTAATCAAGAATCTCTCTTGACCAGCCCCTTACGATTGATCTCGGAAGGGGTTTTTTCATTTATAGATATTTGAATGCTCTTATAAGCTTTTCCACAATACTCTCTAACACCTCTTCATCATCTATCAATACAACTTTTTTGTTTTTAGAAGACGGTCTTTCTTTAATACATTCAGTAGAGTTGTCCAAACCTGCTTTTTCTTTTTTCATAATTAATTTTTAGCCCTGCTTTATTTAATCTGCTTATCGCTGACTAATTACAGAATTTTTATCGGCAAACTCTCAGAGTTTTCAATACCGACCTGCTTTTAACACCCATCAATCACAATCATACTTATGCCAAAGATCCAAAAAAAGCCTTATACAGGAGTTAAACGGGTAAATTTTAGTTAGCAAAAATTAATATTAGAAAATTTTAATAATTAAAATTTCTTAATATATTGAAGTGGGTTACATAAAAAACGTTGGTACAAAGCTATGACACTTCAAGATTTAGTATTCGATTATAAAAAGAATCAAAAAAATTCGACCAAAGCTATGATCATCAATAAGGCTATGCCTTTGATCTATAGCATTGTGAATAAAATCAATCACCCGAAATCACCTCTTTGTGAAAGGGAAGACCTCATTAGCATTGGGGCAACAGGGCTGTTACAATCTCTGGATAATTTTGATGTCACCAAAGACGTGAAGTTTAATACCTTTGCTTATTATAGAATCCGCGGAAGCATCATTGATTACCTTAGATCTATGGATGAACTTTCAAGAACAAACAGATCTCGTTACGGTGCCGCTCAGAATGCAATCAGTGAGTTGCAACAAAAGTTGGGAAGAATGCCACTGAACAAAGAAGTGGCTAAAGAAATTGATATGTCGTTAGAAGATTACGAGCAATTACTAAGTTATGTTCAACAGCGGGTTGCCCTTTCACTAGATACGGAATATGATGAAGGCACTTCCTTAGGGCTTTCAGAGAAGATTGAAGACAATATTTACGGTCCTGCTGACCAGGAACTCCTTAAGGAAGAATATAAGCATCAATTAAAAAATGCGATTCTTAAGCTTAAAAAACGGGAACAATTAATTTTGACTCAATACTTCTACGAGGGCTATAATCTTCGTGAAATTGCCGAAGACTTGGGTTTGAGCGAAGCAAGAATTTCACAAATCATAGGAAAGTTACTAATTACTCTCCGTGGCATCCTTGACAATCCGAAAATAGTAATGGCAGCTTAATCTGTGGTTATCAAAGGTCTAATTCTGGCAAGTCTTTTTTCACCAATGCCCTTAATGTTCGTTAACTCCTGAACATCCGAAAAACCATTATTATTTTTTCTGTATTCAATTATGCGCTCTGCGTATGTTTTACCTATTCCCGGCAAAAGCTGGAGCGTTGCCTGATCTGCTGTGTTAATGTTAATCGGGTACATAACTTCAATAGCATTTCCGTCAGATATTTCTTTCGATCGTAATACTTTAGTACCTATACGAGATGACTTCTTCCAAATCGCTTTCTTCTTATTACTTGCTGATTCTTCATAACGCTTAAATGCTTGTATGGAATCTTCGTTCTGTTTAAAATCATCCGAATATATCCCAAAACCATTTTCAAGCATTTCTTTATTTAAAGAAACTTCCTTTCCATCTATTTCTATTGTTACGTATGCAAAAAATCTATTAAATGCCGAGTATGGCTCGGCCCCATCATAATCACTTACTTTCACTCTTCTTCCTTCAAGTAAATTTCTTAAGTAAGAAGTCGCAGCACCTGATAAATAATATGCTGAATCTTCTCCGGCATATATTGAAGGAACATCCACGCCCAGTAATTTTACCGGATATCCAAACCCGGGAACTACTTCTATTTCAAACTGCGAACCATCTCTAATAGTATAAACATCATACCATTTCTCAGGATCTACCTCAGGAGCAGGGCTGTAACTTTTGCCTTGTGCTCTGTTCATCACTTCTTTAAAACTTTGGTAATACTGATTTGCTATCTCATCCGAATAAATAATCAGGGTATTCTCGTCGTTATTTTTTTCTGCATTATTGGAAAAATTGTATGAGCCGGCTATTACTACCGCTTCATCTTCAGGTGTGGCATTATTCACATCAATAATGATAAGTTTGCTGTGCATCTTTCTCATTTCGCGTGCTGGGATAATCATTCTGTTTCCCAGCTGAGCTTCAGGACTTCCCCAGATTGCACCTGTATTTTGATATCGACTGAAGAATCCGGGATCAATAACACCTTCAAGTTGAATGCTTGTATCATTACTTACACCCCAGATTGCTTTGCTTATTTCAATATTCGGAGTGATTGCAAAAGCCTGAAACCGAATATCAGATTGTGTTTCACTCTTAATAACTTCTACAATCCTGTCACTAACACTTGGTTTCGTATCATTCCGATTGATTGGCGCAAAATAGACCTCAACTTTAATGCCTCCTACATCAAAAATATGCTGATCAACATCCTCTTTATCTTTATGAAATTTAGCATACTGAGGGTTTGGAATTTCTCCATCAGAACCCCACATCTGATTAAACTCCTGCAGATAAATATTTGCTACTTCATGATCTTTAATTACAATAGTGTTATTAGTATTATAAGCTCCCGTGTAGGTTAAATTTGTGGAACCTGTCCACACAAAATCATCGGATGGACTTTCTGATAAAGCGTCTATAATGGCAAATTTATTATGCATATCGGCTCCGTCATTTACCAGATCAAAATCTGTTATTGAGCCATCTGCCTCATAAACATCGCCATCATCATCCATGGAAATAATTCCTGCTTCGCTCAGAGTATTCCAAATTGATTCATCTAACTCTCCTGCATCTGTTCGATTATGATTATCCGTGATTACTCTTATTCGAACGCCCCTTTCTTTTGCTCTTACAAGAGCATTCGCAATTCTCATCTCTTCGAAATCATAAATATTCAAATCCACACTGTGATTTGAAGAGTCGATCAAATTCTCAAGAGTCAAAATTAAATCTGCTGAATGATTCCCCTGATTGCCATCAAACATCACAGTGGAATCACCAGGCATATTGAAATACACCTTTATCCATTCCTCTTTGCTATAGTTTTGGCTATGCACTGATGAACTAACTACCAGTAAAATCGCAACCAAAATAGCTATTCGTTTAATTTGCATCAGTATGTTTTAGCATTATCATTAAAACGTAAATTAATGTATTTTCAGTTACCTCATTGTAAAATATCAATCTGCATCTTATGAAAACAGAATACCTGAATCCGATTCGGTGGAAAAAATCCATTCTGGTTTTGTTGTTATCTGCATTTGTTTTGATCTGGTTTGGATTTGCTGACAGTTATAGTTTGTTTTCCCGATTTGAACTTTACAGTCAGAAAAAAGAACTAAAGCAAAAAATTGAGTTGCTGAATGCTTCTGCTGAGGAATTAGAAAAAAAAATTGAGCATTTAAATAAAGACGCCCAACTACTCGAAAAGATTGCCCGCGAAGAATATGGCATGAGAAAACCCGGAGAAACGGTCTACAAAGTTCGGCGTTCAGAAAAGTAAATTCTTCTTCTTAAATGAAAAAAGCTATTGCTGTTGATTTAGGCGGCACAAACATCAAAGCCGCTGTTGTTGATAAGAAAAAAGGAATTTTAGAACAATCCTCTACTCCAACACATGCTGATCTTGGCCGCGACCATCTTTTAGATCGAATTGGTAATACCATCAATGATTTAGCTAAAAGACATGAAGTTATTGGCATAGGAATGGGATGCCCGGGAATGGTTAATTTGGAACAAACTATTGTCAAAAATCCTCCTAATCTTCCGGGTTGGGATATAGTTCCTGTAACAGAAGAGCTATCAAAAAGAACCGATTTGCCATGCCGAGTTGAAAATGATGCAAATATTGCCGGATTAGGCTCACTTCACTTTGGTGTTGGTAAACAATTTGACAACTTCATCATAATTACGCTTGGTACCGGAGTTGGTGGTGGAATTATTATCAACAAGAAGCTTTATAAAGGTACTTATGGAATGGCTGGAGAATTAGGTCACGTAATTCTTGATTACCATGGACCTCTTTCGAATAGTGTTACGCGGGGCACCGTTGAAGCTTATCTTGGACAACGATTTCTAAGCCGTTTTGCAACCGATTTGATTATGCAAAAACCGGACAATCCGCTATACGCTAAATTCCATAGAGATTTTGATAAACTTGAACCTGTAGATCTTACCCAGGCTGCAGATGAAGGAAATGAGCTCGCTATAGAAATTCTTAGAAAAAGTGGCGAAAGATTAGGTTATGCCATCATCAACTATACTCATATGATGGACATCAGAAAATATGTATTAAGCGGGGGCGTTTCCCGAGCAGGTGATTGGCTTTTTGAACCCGCCCGAGAAATTGTAAAAAAACATATGATGCTGCCATTTCAGGAAGACCTTGAACTGGTTTACGAAGATCTTGGAAATGACAGTGCTTTGTTAGGCGCAGCCGGGCTCGCATTCGATTCTTTTGCATAAAGAAAAAATAACTCGATGTATTTTTTGAATCTTGAAAAAACAGGACGGTGTCTGTTGTGGATAAGTATGCTTATTGTACTTCTTCAGGCTTCATCTATAGCTCAGGATTCAACTTCAACTCAGTCCTCTGACTCTATTTCAGTGTCAACTCCTTCGCCTAAAAAGTCCGGAAGCCCGGCAGTAAAGAAAAGTAATGTAAAAGATGCTGTAGAGTTTCAATCCAATGATTCTCTCATTGTAAATCTTCGTAATGGAAGAAAAGCCTTTCTTTATGGATCCGCAAAAGTAGCACACACCGCCGGAGAATTAACTTCCGGGAAAATCGAAATGGATATAGAAAAAAATCAGGTAGAAGCAAAAGCAGAATCCGCTTCTGATACACTAAGCTATCCCGTACTAAAAAGAGAGTCTGATGAAATTAAAAGCACAAGAATTCTTTTTAATTACCAAACTCAAAAAGGGAAATTTGAAGAAGCAAAAATTCAGGTTCCTGATGGATATCTGATTGGCTCGAAGGTTAAAAATGTAAGTCCTGATGAAGTTTTTATTGAAGATGGCATTTATTCAACCTGTCCTCCGGATTATCTGTATTACTATATTAAAGCCAAGAAAATGAAAGTAGTAGATCAGGAAGAGGTCTTCTTTTCGAATGCCAGACTTTTTATCCTCGACATTCCTTATCCTCTTGTTTTTCCGTTTGGATATGTTCCTTCTGATCTTGAAAAAAGAACCTCCGGACTTCTCACTCCAACTTATGCTTTTCAGGCACAGTCTTCCCGAGGTATAGGTTTACAGAATCTTGGGTGGTTTCAGTATTTCAATGACTATTTTACGGCTCAGGTTAGCGCCGATGTTTATACTTCTGGCACTTTCTACACAAACACAAATTTGCAGTATCGAAAAAGAGACTTTTATTCCGGCAATATTCAAATAGGATATTCACAGGATCGTGGCCTGGAAAAAACTGATCCCGGATTTACCCGGAGCGTTCAAAAATCTATAAATGTAAATCATAATCAGGATTTTTCACCCTATTCCAGCATCACTGCAGGGATCAATCTTAGAACTCAGGATTTTTACGACCTTAACTCTCTGGATATTGACGAACGTGCTCAAACAAGCTCAAACTCTAAACTTGCATACCGATACAATCATCCGGAAAATGCATTTAATTTTAGTTTAAACTCCCAGCTTTCCCAAAACTTTGCGAATAACACTACTACATTAACGGGGCCGAACAGTACCTTTAGTTTAAAAACGCTCACCCCTTTTAAATCTGAAGTTTCAAACGATCCTACTTGGTATGAAAGTATTACCATTGGTTATAACAATACATTCAATTCCCGTTTTGATTATGCACCTATCGACGGAGATTCTGCAGAGATAGGTTTTATCGATGCACTTTTCGATCCTTCTCAATATAGAGAAGCTACAGGGGATGATGATCATTTTAGATATGGATTCCGACAATCAGCCAGAGTTTCTGTTGGTCAACTTATATCTAACCCTTATCTGAATTTATCGGCAAGTGCTAATTTTAATGAATATTGGTATCCTACAACCATCCGTCAAACTTTTAATGCAGATTCAAATCGAGTGGAAACTGAAAGAGTCCGGGGATTTGAAGCGGCAAGAGATTTCAATATGGGGCTATCCTTTTCTACTACTTTTTATGGAATATCCAATCAGAAGATTGGAAACTTTGAAGGCTTTCGACATACTATGACTCCGACTATATCTTACAGTTACCGTCCTGATTTCAGTGATGAACAATGGGGTTTTTATCGAGAGGTCAATACTGACTCAACAGGTGAAACGCAAAGAAGGTACTCTATCTTTGGAGATGGAATTGTGGGAGGCCCCGGCTCCGGAGAACAACAATCGATTAGTTTTGGGATTCGAAATGTATTTGAAACAAAAATTGTAAGCAGAGATACTACCGGTGAGGTAAATGAAAGATCATTAAAATTGATTGATAATCTTTCTGCGAATACTTCTTATAATTTTGCAGCCGATAGTCTGAAGTTCAGTGACATATCAACCCGATTATCATCAAATGCTATTCCCGGAGTTAGTTTACAGGCCGGTGCTAACTTTTCATTATATGATGTAGATGCAAACGGGCGTGAAATCAATGAATACCTGTTTGCAGACGGCGGAAAAATCGCGCAACTTCAGAGTTTTAACGTAAGTGCAAGCACCTCTTTCCGAGGAGGAGGCCGTGGAGTTGAAGTCTACACTCCGATTTATCGTCAGGTTTATGACCCATATAATCAAAGCCGATTCGCTCCGATTGACCCTCATTTTAATGACGAGCCTGTCGCGCCGTTCAATTCTCCATGGAGCTTTTCTTTGAATTTTGATTATCGCTGGACTTATCGTTTTAACCAAAGCGCCAATAAATCCGCTACACTTAATGCCAATAACATATCATTCCGTTTAACACCAAAGTGGCGCTTCAGTACACGAATCGGTTATGATTTTATTCAAAAAGAACTGACCCCGTCGCAGTTTGGACTAACCAGGAACCTGGAATGTTGGGATCTTACTTTTCAGGTTAATCCTTTTGGAGAAAATCAGTACTACTTTTTTCGCCTGACATTAAACAGCGCTCAGGTTCAGAGCCTTTTCCAGAAATTACCAATCCTTAAAAACCTGGAAAGAAGTTCGACGCCTACAGGAAGAGGTTATAATACTTATAATTAAATATTATCCCTTCCAACTGAAGCCAGATATTTAACCACATACTTTCCAATCACATCAAATTCCAGATTCAGAATATCGCCTTCTTGTTTAGATTTCAAATTGGTATGCTCCCAGGTATAAGGAATAATCGCTACAGTAAATTGATTCGATTCTTCACGAGCTACGGTCAAACTTATTCCTTCCATGGTGATGCTACCCCTCCCAACAATCATATTGGTAAACTCTTCAGGATATTCAACTGTAATTAACCAACCTGTCTCTTCTTTTTCGATCATTTTGATGGTACCGACAGTGTCTACATGACCCTGAACCAAATGTCCCTCAATCCCTTTTTGAAGTGTTAAAGATCGTTCCAGGTTCACAGCGCTTCCTTTTTCAAGATCTCCCATAGAAGTTTTTCGAAGTGTTTCTTCCACACTTTGAACAGTAAATGTATTCTCATCAAAAGCTGTAACCGTATGACATGCACCGTTTATAGAAATGCTTTCATCTTCATGGCAAGTACCAGAAAAACTGCATGAAATCGTGAATTCCATCCCACCGCCATTCAGACTGTTTGCTGATTCTACTTTTCCTACTTCCTGTATAATTCCTGTGAACATGATTTAACTTCCTATACTTATTGATTAAAAGTAACCCGTAAACAACAAATCTTCCCCAACTTTTTCCCAGCTGATTTCTTTTAGTTCTGCAATTTCACTCATTCGGTTTATGCCAATATTCAGGACAGATCTTGTTCCGGAGCCAAGAAGTTTTGGAGCAACAAATACGTGCAGCTTATCAACCAGACCTTGTCTAATCAGTGCCGATGACAATTGTTGCCCACCTTCGACCAAAATAGAATTAATTCCCTTATTACCGAGCTCCTTAAACATCATACGAAGATCGGTATGCCCGTCCGCTTTTGAAGTCTGGATAATTTCGCCCCGGAAATAATTCTGTGATAAAACTTTCAGCATTGGATCGGCCGCTTCTTTAGACGCTTCTTTATTCCAGGTAACTACTATCGTTCTATCTTCAAATTTATCGGAAAAAAGATTCAGATTTCGTGGCAACTCAAAAGGGCCATCAATAACCACTCTTTTGGGCTGCCTTCCGGTAACATGGCGTACCGTGAGAGATGGATTATCAGCCATTGCGGTAGTTCTTCCAACTAAAACAGCGTCATATTCTGACCTCCATTGATGTACCTTTTTCCTGGATTTTTTTCCGGATATCCACTGTGAATCTCCGTCAGATGCAGCAGTAAATCCATCCAAGGTTTGAGCAATTTTCAATGTGATAAAGGGACGCCCGAACTCCTGAAAGTGAATGAAAAATTCATTCAGCTTTCTTGCTTCCTGCTCTAAAACTCCGACTTCTGTTTCAATGCCGGCATTTTTCAAAATCCTGATTCCTGCCCCATTTACTTTAGGGTTAGGATCTTTCATTCCAACTACTACCTTTTGGATTGGCAGCTTAGTTAACATATCTGCACACGGAGGAGTCTTTCCTGTGTGTGAACAAGGCTCAAGAGTGACATAAACTACCGCATCTTTCAGAAGTATTTTATTTTTTACAGAATTCACTGCGTTCACTTCAGCATGAGCTTCACCATACTTCTTATGATAGCCTTCCCCTATTTTCTCTCCATCTTTGGAAACAATCACACAACCTACCAATGGATTAGGAGAAGCAAACCCCTTCCCTTTTTCAGCCAAAGAAATAGCTTCAAACATCCATTTTTTATGAAGATTGTTAGAATTGTTCATAACTAAAGGTATATACCCAATTTAAGGCTTGAAAGTTCAATACAATAAAAAAGGCGTAAAGAAAACTTTACGCCTTTAAAAAAATCACAGTTATGAATCAACTTCTAAGCAAACGACTTCTGTTGTCTACAATTTCAGCTTCCTGTTTTAGCTGCTCTAACCAGATAGCTCCAAACTTTTGCTGAATTTCAGCTTCTAATCTTGTTCTTATCTGTGTTCTTGTAGCTTCATTCAGGTTTTCTAAATCTGCTGATTGTTTTGAAGTAATTTGTACAACGTAAGCTGCATTTTCACCTTCCAATACTCCTGAAGTCTCACCTTCTTCGAGCTCAAAAATAGCACCGATCACTTTTGGTTCTCTACCCGCTCCGGATAAAACCTGAGAATCTTTTGTTAAACCGTTTGAAGTTTGAACTTCTTTTCCGGCTACATCAGCAAGAGAAGTTAAATTGCTGTTTCCGGCTAATAAATCATTAGCTTTTTGAATAGCTACTTCCTTTTTCTTCTCCAATCGAACAAAAGTGTTGATTTGATTTTCAACTTCTTCAAAAGCCCGGTAACCTTCTTCATTCTTTTCATCCAGACGAACAACTACAAAATCAGTTCCAAGTTCAATTACTCTTGAAATGTCACCTTCCTTAGCCCGCTCAAGAAATGTCAGAATTTGCTGACTGTTTCCAAAACCTGAAATAAAAGCATTTCCTTTTGTTGCAAAAATCGAGCTTATCTCTTTTCCTGCTCTCTCAGCTTCTGTTTCAAAATCTGTTTCTTCATCGGCAAATAACTGGAAGTCACGTGCTGCTTCATCTGCATCACGAACTGTTCCGGGCAGTGCTTCAATTAAAAGCGAAAAAACAACAAACTTAATTTGGCTTGATGTTTCTTCCACATTCTTAATAACGCTTACCTGACCCGCATTCAGAAATGGCTCCGTAACTTCTCCTTCATCTATCTCAAGAACTCTTTGATACTCTTCTCTAACTTCATCCTTGTCGATGAAAGTAGCTGAATAAGCAGTAGATGATTGCCGACGATTTAGGAATAAAGAATCATTCTCAGCATTAGCAAAATCAGTTCTTAACTTCTCTACGTCTTCGAAAATAGTTGCAGTATCGGCAGCAGTTGGCAAAAAGCTAAACCTGACTACACTTGCGCGATAGTTCTCTTCTCTCTTGTACTGTTCTTTATTTTCATTATAGTAATCACGGAGATCATTATCAGAAATTGTAACCTCGCTGTCTTGTACTTCTGCAAACGGGAATCGAACGTAAGATACATCTGCAAAGGTATTCTGATCTATAAATGCTTGTTCAATTTGTTGCGCTGTAACTTTAGCACCGGCAGAGATGTAATTAGTCAATTTTTCCTGACGTCTCTTTTGACGTAATTGGAGATCTAAAGCTATAGCCTGCTGGGAAAATTGCTCGTTTGTCAATACCTGCTCGATTGCTGCACGGTCAATAGTTCCATCTTCTCGGCTGAAATTCTGAACGATGATCTGGTCCGGATTATCTCCATACACCATATCACGTAACTCAGAATCAGTTACAGTAATGCCGAGCTCATCCATCTTTTGTTCAATCAGTCTTGAGTTTACCAACTCATCCCAAACCTGTTGCTCATAAATTGCAGTAACTTCCGGAGTCATACTATTTCCGGTTTGTTGCGTATATAAATTGTTGTAATACTGAACTCTCTGATTGTATTCATCAAGGGAAATATCATCTCCGTTTACAGATCCCAACTCATTTGGTCCGGCATTCATAGCTCCGAAAAAATCAACATCTGCCAGCACCCAAATCAAACCGAATGACACGATCAGTATGATTACAACATATTTGGTGCTGTTTCTCATTGTTTCCATTAAACCCATATCAGGTATCCTCTAAAACTGTTCTTTTATAAATTTGAATTCAATTTCAATAGAGCGCAAAGGCATCTAAAATAGCTTGCAAATATAACGTAATATGTAAGGAATTAAAAGCCTAAACGCTTTATTCTTCGTTAAAAGACTTCGACCAGACGCATATGTTTGAGATATCTGCGCGGATCTTTCTGAATGTTTTTCACAAGTTCGTTAAGATTGAAAGACAAACTATCTAAATTTGTATATAGAGATTCGTCGTTCATAAGCTTACCCATAGTTCCTTCTCCATTATTCATTTTATCAAGTAAGCTATTCATAGAAAGACTCGTCTTATTCAGATTTTTACTCAACGTCTCTAATTCAGCAGATGCTTTACTTAGGTTGGTAAGCATAGAATCAACATCCGCTTTATTCTGTGTACTCATTTCATCCAGATTATGAGCAACATTTTTCATACTCACGATCATGGAATCAATCTCATTTTTTCTTTTAGAAACAAGTTGTTGAACATCTTTTCCTGTTTGCTCAAAACTATTCAGCATATTTCTAATCGGGTCTCGGTTATCTGAATACATAGAAGAATCAACTTTAACCATCAGCGAGTTCAACTCTTTCAAAGAAGTTTCGAGCTCTACGGCAATTGACTCTCCCTTTTCTGCTATGCTTCCAAAAATACCACCGTCAATTCTGCCTTTAATATCAGAACCCCATTCCAGAAACTCTGAGCTTTCAGATTTCTGAATCTCTATTGTTACGGATCCTAATGGCCCGGGTTCTTTTAGAACAGCAATTGACCCTTTAGGAATTTTAAAATCAGCAGTTATTCCTAAAGTTACTCTTGTACTATCTGTTTCGGGAGAAAACTCCATTCTTTTTACAGATCCAATCTTATATCCCTTAATCTGAACAGTATTTCCGGGCAGTAATGCATCCACACGATCAAATTTTGTATACAGAAATTTGGATTGTCTGAACAATGGTTCATCTTTCATGATTCGAAAACCAATAAAGGCTATAATGAGAGCTGCAAGAACGGTCAATCCTATCTTAAGCTCATTGCTCATGTTTATTTTTATGCTACTCAAAACTCTGTTTTTATTTTGTATTCACTGGCTGTTGTAAACTCAACCAATGGTGGATGTTCACTCTTTTTCATTTCATCTATAGTACCAAACCAGCTTAACTTTTGCGAATCAAGAAACGCTACTTTTTCAGCTATGGTTAGTACACTATGCATATCATGCGTAATAACTATCGAAGTAAGATCGAAGCTATCCGCCATACTTACAATTAATTCATTGATCTCATCGGAAGTTTGGGGATCCAATCCTGAAGTTGGTTCATCATACAATAAGTAATCCGGTTTTAAAATAATAGCCCTTGCTAAACCAACCCTTTTCCTCATCCCTCCTGATAATTCTGAAGTGGCTTTAGGGCCCGCCTTGCTTAGATTTACCATATCAAGAGCTTCCTGAACTTTTCTTTCTATTTCCTTTTCAGAATCATTGGTGAAATACCGTAATGGAAAAGCGATATTCTCAAAAGTATTGATGGAGTCAAAAAGTGCCCCCCCTTGAAACAGAATACCAAATCGCTGGCGCATCAACCTCAGCTCGGAATAATTAAGATCAAAAACGCACTGTCCATCAATGATCACCTCTCCAGAATCTGGATAAAGTAGTGCATTAAGATGTTTAAGCATTACAGATTTACCACAACCCGACTTTCCTATTATTGCAAGTGTTTCACCATCCTGAATATCAAAAGACACATCTTTCCAAATCAGGTTGTCACCAAAACTTTTAGTAAGATTCTTTATCTCAATCATATTATAACAGTAAAGCTGCCAACACAAAGTCTGACAGTAATATATAGATACAGCTTAAAACCGTAGCCTGCGTAGTTGCATTCCCAACTCCTTCGGCACCCCCAAAGGCAAAATATCCCTTGAAGCATGCAATGGATGTAATCACAAACCCGAACACAACTGATTTCAACACTCCAAAAACAACATCCTCAGGAAAGAAAAAAGCGCGACCACCTTTCATAAACTCAGCAGCTGGTAAAATACCATCAGCTGAACCGGCAATAATTCCACCAATAATCCCCAAAGTAGAAGCAATGATATACAAAACAGGAAACATCAAGAGACCTGCAAAAATCCTTGGCAGCACTAAAAATGCTACCGAATTAAATCCCATAGATTCCAGAGCATCAATCTGCTCACTTACCCGCATTGTCCCCAATTCTGTCGAAATTCTGGCCCCAACCTTACCAGCTAAAACTAAGCCGCTAATCACGGCTGCAAGCTCAATGATAATAGACTGAGCGACTATAGAACCCACTATGTAGGCCGGATACAAATCTGTATCTAACTGATAAGCGGTTTGAAGGGTAAGTACTGCCCCTGTAAATACCCCAACTAACATTATAATTGGAATAGATTGATACCCAATCTTCACAAATTCGTTAAACAGGTTTTTGCGATAGGTACTAAATTCCGTTACCGAACGTAAAGCCTGATACAATAAGAGAGCATATTGACCAAGTTGTTTTATTGCGTACATCCGGAAATAGTGTTTTTAAAATTTATGAGAACCATATTCGGGCTTTGCTTATTCAATTGATTATATTACAAAACATTTCACCTAATTGTCATTTTGAAATTAAAGGAAACAAAAACTTTACTTCTTTTCAGCATTTTAGTGTCATTCAGTACTGCACTTTTTGCGCAATCTGATAACTCTACAATTTTCAGATTTCTGGATACTACTCCCAATGCTGCAGCGTCTGCCTTGGGCGGTAACCATACAGGCCTCTTTGAAGGTGATTATTCGTCAATACATATAAACCCCGCTTTTTTGTATGGGGCTGAAAACGGACAAATATCAGCTACCTTTGTGAACTACCTTGCTGATTCCAAAATGGGAGTAACTAACGGTGCGTTCCGTATAAATGAAAATAACCAAATTGGTGTGGGAATTCGGTTTTTAGGGTATGGCGATTTTAAAACTCTTGATGAAAATGGAAATGAATTGGGCGACTTTAACGCCATTGATGTAGCTATTACAGGAGCCTACGCAACTAAGCTCGCTCCCAAATGGAGTGGAGGTGTAGCGCTTGATCTCATACATTCTTCTTATGAGCAATATAAATCAAGTGCTATTTCAGTGAATGGCGGAATATATTTCAAAGACCCAGAAACTCACTTTAGTTTTGGGGCAGCCATTCGGAATTTAGGAACCCAACTTTCTACTTATGCGGATGTAAGAGAACCTATTCCATTAGACATATCTGTTGGTATTGCAAAAAAACCGGAAGGCTTTCCGGCAGAAGTAAGCTTTACCTTAAGAAGGCTGAATGATTGGGATATGAAAATAGTAGGCGAAGACAGCTCTCCCTCTTTTTTTGATAATGCCTTCCGGCATGTCGTCCTTGGTGGCACCTTCGACTTTAGTGAAAGCTTTCATATTCGCTTAGGCTACAATCGGTATTTACATGAATTAAACCGTACTAAAGAAAATTTTGATTTTGCAGGAGTTGGTTTTGGAGTGGGCTTTGCTGTTCGCTCACTTATTATTGACATCAGCAGAAATTCATACAGCGAAACAGGTGGAGTTGTACAGTTTAGTATAAAAACTTCATTGTAACAGATGAATTCGTTTAAATATTTTATAGAAAATCCCGGGTTTAAAAATATTATCACTGCGACATTTATTATGATGGTAATTTTCACTCTGGGTTCTGTAGGCTATCATTTTATTGAGGACATGACTTTTTTTGAAGGGCTTTACATGACCTTCATTACCATTTCAACAATTGGTTTTACAGAGTTGCAAACACTTTCTAATGAAGGAAGAGTTTTTACTATGCTGTTATTCGTAATGGGAATAGGAGTGATTTCTTACATAGCATCACAAACCACCCAGCTAATTTTTGAAGGAGAATTATTTTATAATCGCGCCATGAAGAAAAAACTCGAACAAATGGAAAACCATTACATTATATGCGGTTATGGGAGAATCGGACGTAGAATCGCAGATGTGCTTAAAAACGCCGGTCTCCCGCTTGTAATCGTAGAAAATCGTGACTCCAGTATCGAAGAAATTAAAGAAGATAAATTTACATTTGTTGAAGGTGATGCTGAAGATGAAAACACTTTGCTTGAAGCAGGAATAAAAAAAGCACAGTCTTTAATTTGTACCTTATCCAGCGACCAGGATAATGTCTTTACCACGCTCCTTGCCCGCGACCTTAATCCTGATTTATTCATATTGGTTAGAACCAATGAAACAACCAATAAAAACCGTGTTCTAAGAGCAGGGGCAGATAAAGTTATTTCCCCTTACGAAATCGGAGCTGATCGTATGGCAAACGTTATACTTCGTCCTAACGTCGATCTTTTTGTGGATTCAATCACTAAAAACATGACTCAGGATCATGCTTTTGATGAAGTTGTGATTATGGAAGAATCCCCTCTTGCCGGAAAAACATTGAAAGAAATAAGCATTCGCAGTGAACATGGAGTACTGATTATTGCAATAATTCCTAAGGATGGAAAAATTTCTTTTAACCCTGACAGTTCTACGGAGATTAATGTTGGAGATTCCCTTATTTTAATTGGCGACTTACAACAAATTGATGAGTTCAGGACAAAAGCCTGTAATGATAAAAGGCCTCTTTCTGAACGTACCAGAAATTCTGAAAAAATAAATTCATGATCAGATACTTAACAGCAGGAGAATCACACGGACCAGCATTGACCGGAATTGTAGAAGGAGTTCCAGCCGGACTACCTATTACCGAAGATGATCTTGCAATGCACCTTGCACGACGACAAAAAGGGTATGGAAGAGGTGGAAGAATGGCTTTTGAAAAAGACAGAGCTATTTTTAATTCCGGTATTCGCTTTGGAAAGACAATGGGAGGCCCAATTGCTATGATCCTGGAAAATCGCGCTTTTCAAAAAGATGATGCCGGTTGGCCTACAGTTATGAATAAAGAAACTGAAGCTGACGGAATTGAAAAAATTACTCTCCCACGTCCCGGGCATGCAGATTTAGTCGGGGCTCAGAAATTCAGATTCGATGATATTCGGCCTGTTATTGAGCGGTCAAGCGCCAGAGAAACTGCTATGCGAGTTGCATGCTGTGGAGTAGCCCGTCAGTTCCTTAAGTATTTTGGAATTGAAATAGGCGGTCATGTAATCCAAATTGGAAAAGTTGGTTATTCGGATTGGGATTCTGTAAGAAAAATAACCGATCCAATTTATAAAAATGGGGCTGAAAACGTCTTCCAAGTAGCTGATGAATCGGATGTTCGTTGTTTGGATGAATCTCTATCCGCAGAAATGAGGGAAGAAATAAAAATTCAGCGTAAAGCAGGTTCTTCTCTTGGAGGTATCTACGAAATTATTGTTACAGGACTTCCTGCTGGCTTGGGAAGTTTTACGCACTGGGATAAAAAACTTGATGGTCAAATTGCTCAGGCTATTATGGGAACTCAAGCAATGAAAGGAGTTGAAGTAGGTCTTGGATTTGAAGCTGCTAAGCGCGACGGACAAAATGTTCATGATGAAATCACCCACGATGGATCCGATTTCAACAGAAAAACAAATCGGATGGGTGGAATAGAAGGCGGAATGAGTACAGGAATGCCATTAATTATTCGCGGGGCAATGAAACCCATACCAACTATGTTAAATCCTTTGAGTACTGTTGATATGAATAGTCTCGACGAAACAGAAACACGTTACGAACGTTCTGATGTGTGTGCATTGCCAAGAGCGGTAGTTGTTGCCGAAAGTGTAATTGCTCCGGTTCTTGCGAATGCATTCCTTGAAAAATTTGGAGGAGATTCGATCTCTGAAATAGAAGAACGATATAAAAACGCCTGATGTGAATTCACGAATTTCTAATTTAGCTAACCAGATCAGGAAGAGTCCTGACGATTCTTTTTTGAAATTCGTACTTGCTCTGGAGCTTTTAAAAAACGGTGAACAAAACAAAGCTCTTAGGTTGTTTAAGAACATCCGGGAATCAGACCCTGAATACGTCGGAGTATATTACCATCTTGGAAAGCTATATGAAGAATTAGACCAGAACAATTTTGCAGTTAATACCTATAAGCATGGAATTAGCATTGCGGAACAGAAATCTGATCAACATGCCAAATCAGAATTGCAAGGCGCTTTAATGAATTTAGAAATGGAAATGGATGAATAATATGAATCATAAGTTCTTCACTTTTTTCAAAATATTAGCAGTAGTAATTGTCTCTTTTTGTTTTACGGAGGCTTCTCACGCTCAAGAGAAAAAAACCTATACCGTTCAGCAAGGCGATACTTTCTATAGCATATCAAAATCTCTGGATGTAACTGTCGCTGAATTAAAAGAATGGAATGATATTAACAGCAATAGCTTATCTATAGGTCAGGAGCTTATTTATTTTGTCGTTTCGGATAGTGCTGAACCTATCGAAGTAGATGGTGAAGATGCTAGTACATTAATATCTTCCGAAGAAACCTCCCCAAACACCTATTATTTAGTGAAAAGCGGTGATACTCTGTATAAAATTGCCCGTGAAAACGACATGACCATTCAGCAACTCAGAGACCTTAATAACTTATCGAGCGATAACCTCAGAATTGGTCAACGGCTGGCAGTTAAATCTGTGAGTATAGCCCCGGTTGTTTCTGAGTTTTCAGAAGAATCCTCACCACAGGGAAAATTTGCACTTTACACTTTAACAGACTCAGATAATCTTGAATCTATTTTAGACCGGTTTGAAATGACTCGGTCCGAGCTTAAAGCTCTCAATCCTCAAATTGACATAGAGGATTTACGACTCGCTATAAATATTACGGTTCTGTTACCTCCATCCAGAAATTTCGACAACCCTTATCTCGAAAAAGCCAATCTTCAGGACCTTGGTTCTGTTTCAGCTTTAGTTTATTCTGACAATGAAGTTGGTAATGCAACAACCAATGGAGAGCTTTATAACCCTGAAAAATTAACGGCTGCTCATTCAAATATTTCAATTGGTTCTGTTATTTTTGTTGAAAATCCGGAAACTGGTAAAGGTATTTACGTACGGATTAATGATCGAATAACTAATTCAGGATTGAAACTTTCTCACTCAGCTTACCGAATATTGGGAATAACTACCGAAAACCAACAAAGCGTTTCTATATACACTGACAGCTGATGGAAGGAAGCAATTCTCTTCGTAATTATTTTTCTGATACGAAAAACTTGTTATACAGTTTTTTGATCAGTCTCCCTTTGTTTCTTACATACGAACTTCTAATTCTTATTTCACAACCCGATGCCTCAAAAATTGTTCGTATTAGTGTTGACTCCTGGTTCAAATCTCTATTCTCATACTTTGGCACAAATACGGTTTCAATTACACTCCTTGTAGTTGCCCTTTTTGGAGTGTTCATACTCTACAAAGAACGTGAGCACCTAAAAAGATTGAAATTCAGTTTTTTCCCTTTCATGATTGCTGAATCAGCTGTATATGCAGTTATAACTACCCTGATTGCCTCATTTTTCATTACTGCAATTTTTGCCTTTGCTGGCGGAGGACCGGTATCTTCACTGACCGGTCTTCAAAAATTTGCGCTTTCTTTAGGGGCAGGGCTGTATGAAGAGTTATTTTTTCGCGTGATTTTAGTATCTGCTTTTATTCTATTATTCAAAAAGATATTTAACAATAAAACCTGGGCAGCTACCTTAGTTGCTGTAATATTCTCTGCTTTTTTATTCAGTGCTGTTCACTACATTGGTAACATGGGAGATGCATTTACACTCTCATCATTTACCTATCGCTTTATTTTTGGATTACTTCTGAACGCGCTCTATGTATGGCGCGGATTTGGGATCGCTGCCTGGACGCATGCGTTGTATGATCTTATGGTTTTATTCATAATATAGATTTTAATAACCTCCCTATAACTGTTATCTATTGAACAAAGTCGTTGAGCTTTAGTACATTAAGTGATAATAAAATCTTGAAAAGACCTTGTAATTTTTTGGATATGTAAGTCCTTTAAATTACATTGGATTAAACAAAAAGGACTTCTGTGAGGGATAAAAGCAAAAAACAACAAGAGTTTAATAGGGAAATAATCCCTCATTTAGACGTGTTGTATAACTTTGCACTTCGCTTGACCACAGAACCCAATGATGCAGAAGACTTGGTTCAGGATACTATTGTTAAAGCTTATCGCTTCTTTGACAGTTTTGAAAACGGAACAAATGCCAAAGCATGGCTCTTCCGGATTCTTAAAAATTCATTCATTAACAATTATCGTAAAACATCAAAGCAACCCCATCAGGTTGATTACGACGAAGTTTCTACCTATTACGAATCAGTAAGAGCTGAGCGCACAGATACTTCCGACCTTGAAGATCTTATGTTCAGGGAATTAATGGATGATGAAATGTCTATCGCATTAGGTCAGCTTCCTGAAGATTTCAGAACTGTTGTTCTTCTTTGTGATGTGGAAGGATATACTTACGAAGAAATCGCGAATATGCTGGATGTACCTATCGGGACTATTCGATCAAGGTTGCACCGTGGTAGAAATCTTCTAAAAACTGAATTAATAGATTACGCCAAGAAAAGGGGTTATACCGGCGATTGATCCATCATTGGATTTAGCTTTTCTGAATCTTCTTTGAGACTTAACGTTACCCTCATAGTCGTGCCCTCATTCAATTCTGATCTCAATACATACACAGAACCGTTGTGATAATCTTCAATTATTCGTCTGGTTAAACTTAATCCAAGTCCCCAACCTCTCTTTTTGGTACTGAATCCCGGTCGAAAAACATTTCTGACATGCTTAATATCAATACCCGTACCGGAATCTTCAACATCAATCAGAATTTCCCCGCCTTCTATTGAAGATGAAACTCTTATAAATGAATCCTTTTGTGACGAAGGAAGTGAATCCATTGCATTTTTCACCAGATTCTCAACTGCCCACTGAAACAAATCCGGATTGATCATCACATAACCTTTTGCTTTCAAATCTCTGTGTACAACTACAGCTTTACCAAGTCTTGGAAGTCGTCGCTCCATATACACCATAACCTGATCCAGAATTGGCTCTATATCCATCAGCTTCAGTTCCGGTTCTGAGCCAATCTTACCAAATCGTTCAGCAACTCCTGCTAATCGTTGTACATCTTTCTCAATTTCATTAGTTATGTTGGTAGCCGTTTCATCATATCGGTATTCATCCTTCATAAGCTGTAACCATCCATATAAACTTGAAATTGGAGTACCAAGCTGATGTGCTGCCTCTTTGGCCATGCCAACCCATAAATTAGATTGTTCTGATCTTGTAATACTTTTATAGGAAGTGTATCCGATTCCCAGCAATAACGCTAACAATAAGATTTGAATGAAAGGAAAATATCTCAAGAGCTGAACAGTAGGGCTTTCACCATAATACACAAATTGTTCAAGTTGCTTTTTTTCGTCGCCAAGCACAATTCTTATTCCGGGGTTTAAGCTTCGATATTCACGTACTAATCTTTCTCTTTTTTCTGCTGAAGAAAGTCTGGAAAGCTCTACATTTTTCCGGTGTTGGATATTTCCTTCAGAATCTACAACAATGGTTGGAATACGAAACCTTGTAGTATCAAGTATTATTTGCTCGGTAACAAAATCAATCGATGTCTTGGTATTTTCAGCTTCGTAAATAAGGTTAATGACACTATCAGGAACTTCTGGAATTTTTTGAAGCATCTGTGCTGCAAGTAACAATTTAGTTCCCGCTTGTTCATTTACGGGAAGACTATTGAACTCGATTCCTTTTGCCCATAACTCTACCATTGAACGTTCCTGCTCAAGGATCTTACTTACAAGGTACTGATTGTAAACAACCGATCCTGCTCCAAGAAAAACAAGGAGCAAAACCAGGACTATTTTAATTCGGTTTGATGGTACGAAAAGCTTCATAACTGAATATCAATTACCCGAAGGTTGGATCTTTTTGAAATGAAAAAGCCCCATTCCGGGGCTCATTTATGCTGATGCTTTTTGTTTCTCGTAAACAGGAGGTGCTTTTTTTTCAATCGTTTCTGCTGTTATTACACATCTTGAAATATCTTTCATGGATGGTAGAGTAAACATTATGTCCATCATAGCCTCTTCCATAATAGATCTCAAGCCACGAGCTCCTGTTTTACGTTCTTTGGCTTTTTTGACAATTACTTGTAAAGCTTCTTCTTCAAAATCGAGTTCAACGCCTTCCATTTTGAACAGTTTTTTATACTGTTTACAAAGTGCGTTCTTCGGATTTTGAAGAATATCCAGCATTGCATCATCAGAAAGTTCATGCAATCCACAGATCATTGGTAAGCGACCTATCAATTCAGGTATCAAGCCAAAACTTTGCAAGTCTTCGGGTTCTACATTCGTAAAAATGTCCGGCTGATTTTTATCAAACTTCACATTTTCCGAGTTATGGAAACCCATAGATCCTGTAGACAACCGTCGTGAAATTATTTCTTCAAGTCCCGCAAAAGCACCACCGCAAATAAACAATATATTTGAAGTATCCAGTTGTATAAAACTTTGTTCAGGGTGCTTCCTTCCCCCTTTTGGTGGAATGTTAGCCACAGTTCCTTCAAGAATTTTAAGAAGTGCCTGCTGAACACCTTCACCACTAACATCACGTGTTATTGAAGGATTATCACTTTTACGCGCAACTTTATCTACCTCATCGATATACACAATACCTTGTTTAGCACGGTCTACATCGTAATCTGCTGCTTGTAATAAGTTACTCAGAATGCTTTCAACATCCTCACCAACGTAACCTGCTTCTGTCAGCACTGTTGCATCAGCAATGGTAAACGGAACATCAATTATTTTAGCAAGAGTTCGTGCAAGTAATGTTTTACCACTTCCGGTTGGTCCAAGCAATACAATATTACTTTTCTCGATCTGGACATCATCCAACTCTTTAGCGTCGTGATTAATACGCTTGTAGTGATTATAAACAGCGACAGAAAGAGTTTTCTTCGCCTGCTCTTGTCCAATGACGTATTCGTCTAATTTAGTCTTAACCTCAACCGGTTTAAGAAGTGGTTTTTGTGGTTTATCCCTTCTTCTTGCGAGAGATGCCAGATCACTCTTGATGATACTTGATGCATCTTCCACACAGCGATCACAAACATAAACGCCAGGACCAGCTACCATGCTGTTTACTTCCAGACTTGAACGCCCACAGAAGGAACAGTTTACAATATCATTGTTGTCTTTCTTATCGCTCATAATGCAATAAATCTAATCAAAAAAATGCTATTTCGCAGATTTAGGCCGTGCTACTACATGATCAACAAGACCATACTTTTTAGCTTCGTCTGCAGACATCCAGTTATTTCGGTCAGAATCATTTAAGATATCATCCAAAGATTTACCTGAATGATCTGCGATAATCTGACTCAATTCTTTTTTTACCCGAATTATTTCCTTCGCCTCAATTTCTATATCGCTTGCCTGACCTTGCACTCCTCCAAGAGGCTGATGGATCATTACACGAGCGTGAGGCAAACAACTTCTTTTACCTTCTGCACCGGCCGTTAATAATACAGCGCCCATACTTGCAGCCATTCCCATACATGTAGTTGCCACATCACATTTGATGTGCTGCATAGTATCATAAATAGCCAGACCTGCAGAAACCGAACCACCAGGACTATTAATATAAAAGTTAATATCTTTTTCAGGGTCTTCTGATTCAAGAAATAACATCTGAGCAACTAACGAGCTTGCCACCGCATCGTTAACTGCACTTCCGAGAATTACAATTCTGTCTTTAAGAAGACGGGAATAAATGTCGTAAGCGCGTTCTCCCCTGCTGGTAGTTTCAACTACCATAGGAACCAGATTGCTTTCAATTGGCTCTCTTGAACCTGAATTTGATGAAATTGGATGTGATGTAATCGAATTAAAAAACATAGCCTTTACTCAAATTTTACTTTTTGGATTTCTTCTCCTGAAGCTTCCTGTATTTTTCTTTGCTAAGCTCGTTAATCTTTACTTCATCTTCCAGTTTTTCGAACACTTTATTTTCTCTGATGCTACTTCTTAATTGTTCAAGCAAATTCGGATTTTGAGCATAATATTGCTTTAACTGATCCGGTGATGTTCCGTAACGAGCAGCTTCTATTCCAATAAATTCATCGATATCTTCGGGCTTTATTTCGATATCATCAAAAGTATCCTGCAATTTCTGGCTGATGAAATACCATTGCGCTTCTCTCATTCCGCGCTCTCTCATCTGCTCTTTGTAGACCACTTCATCAAAGTCTTCAGGAAGCTCTCCACCTTGTTGTTGTTTTTGTTGTTCAACGTATGAATTCAGTACCTGCTCAAGAAACACTTCAGGGACATCAACTTCATGAGCATCTACAAGTTCTTCTACTGCTTCATTTTTGAAAAGATCTTCAGATGTCTGATCGTAGTATTTCTGCATCTGACTTTTGATATAGCTTTTGAACTCATCTTCGTTCTTAGCTTCTTCATTGCTGTTCTTTTTGATGAATTCTTCCGTCAACTCAGCTTTATGTAATTCCTGAACTTTCTTGATGGTAATTCTGAAACGGTCAGTTTCATCACCCTCGCCAAGTTCCATATCTACAACATCTTCAACCTTTTTACCTTTGAGCGATTTAAGGAAATCTTTGGCTCCATCCTGACGTAGATCGATAGCCTGATCTTTATCCTCTTCCCCTTCAACAGGATTTCCATCTTCATCAAGAGAGATTACATCGACAATGAGTTTATGATCTTTGGTGATCTTAACATCAACATCTTCCCAATTCCCCTCTCTCTCTAAGGTTCTGTCAATCTCTTCCTGAACTTCTTCATCGGTTACATCATGAACCATTTTATTCACTTTGATCTTACTCAGATCTTTCAAATCAACTTCAGGCTTCGTACCAATTTTAAAGATCACTTCAAGCTCATCGTTCTCCCAAGTCATATCAACCATTTCGGTTTCGCCGATCGGATTGTACTCTGGTACTACATCTTTTTCGAAAACATTTTGTACGTATTTATTTATCTCTTCGTACTCAATTTCTTTACCAAATCTCTTCTTTACCATTCCCATAGGAACTTTACCCGGACGAAATCCCGGTAATGCAATTTGGCTACGATACTTTTTATATGCTTTATCGAATGTTTCCTGAAGATCTTCACGCTTAGCTTTAAGCGTTAGCTCTTTATCTACGTTTGTTAATTCTTTAACAGAAATGTTCACTTTTTCTCCGCTTTTGTCTGCAATTTCACTGCCTGAACAGGTATGTATTTTAGAAAGGAAAGTACGAGAGGGGGGACTCGAACCCCCACGCCGGTTAAGGCACTAGATCCTAAATCTAGCGTGTCTACCAATTCCACCACTCTCGCATAGTTTAGAGCTTTCAAAGATAGTGGTTCTTTTAAAGAAATTCCAACTTTTGAATGTATAATTTTAAACCGACTTCCTATTTTTATCTGTCGTTAAATTTGGCTTTTAAATCAACTTTAATGAAGTTTCAGGATCATGCATAAAAATCTTCGCATTCTATACATAACTACAGAATCACTTCAACAGGCAGAAGACATTGGAGAGTTAATCGTTAAAGATGAATTAGCGGCCTGTGTGAATATTATTCCGGGCATGAAATCTATCTACCGATGGGAAGGAGATATCCAAAAAGACAACGAAACTATTCTGATTGTTAAAACCCATATTTCCAAGGTTCAGTCGATAACCAACCTCGTTAATGATGCTCATACTTATGAATGCCCTTGTGTAATCAGTTTAAATATTGCAGAAGACGAAGGGAATGAAGAGTACCTGAAGTGGCTGCTAAAAGAATCTTCCAACAGATAATGATAAGTTTTTTGCTTTGATCACAATCAACCGAATTAATAATTATGTTCTGTGGGCGGAAATAAACCGCCCTCAATCAAGAAATGCGATAAACTTTCAGGCCATCGATGAATTGGAAAAACTGGTTTCTGAAATCGAAGCAGACAATCACATACGTGTATTTATTTTTTCCGGTGCAGGTGATCAAACCTTTATTGCCGGTGGAGACCTGAAAGAATTTCACTCCATTACAAAAAAAGAAGAGGCTATTAAGGTTTCTAAACGTATGCAGCTGCTTTTTCAACAAATTGAGCAATTACCATGCTGGAATATCGCTTTCGTTAACGGTGATGCTTACGGAGGTGGAATTGAAACCATGATGGCATTTGATTTCATTCTTTCTGCACCTCATTCAAAATTCGGTTTCACACAGGGTAGGTTTTATTTAAGTCCGGGTTGGGGTGGTTTAACTCGTTTAATTGAAAGAGTCGGAAGATCCAAAGCTCTTGAATGGCAAGGAAAAGCTGAAGTAAAACCTGCAAATGAAATGCTTAAGGAAGGATTTTTAAACTCAATCACAGAGAAAGAAAAAGTTTTAGAATGGATTGATCCTCTTTGTAAAAATGACCGGGATTTCATCCATACATTAAAGAATAAGTCGTGGAAAAACTCTACTGATCGAAACAATAAAATGGAAGCAGAAATAGAACCCTTTGCTGATCTATGGGTTCACAAAAACCATATAGATCGGGTGGAAAATTTTATCAACAAGAAATCAAAAAAAAGCTGATCACATACTCTTATATAATCGCCAGATCATAGAGCTACAACGAATAATCAATTTGGAAAGCACAGCATATTCCTTAGTTGAAAAAACCTGATTGCGCTTAATTAAGATATACCCAAAAATTTTAGCTGTGCCCGGAATCTTCATATTATTTTTTATAAGATCAGATTCTGTAACTGCAAACATCGGAACTCCAATCTCAGCAACCATCCCTTCCTGACGTGAACTCTCAATAAAAATCCCGAGCTTACTGTTAAAAATATTGTTGGTATAATACGGTTTTCTATTTTTCATCATTCGTCGAAAAACCAACTCGGTATATAAATCTTCAGGGTTATAATCTCTGGGCACTTTAGAGCCTACCGTTACTAATAAATTTGGTTTCTCTTTAGAAAGCATCCACATGGAAAGATGCCCAAGCTCAAAAAGTTTTCCTATCTGATTGCAAAATTCCTGAGATACGTTCAAAAAATCCATGGATTCCATTCGCACCATCATATCCTGAACGATCTCTTTCTGATTTGCTGCAAGTTTTTTGGTGAGATCCGGGACTTTAATATTCATTACGATTTTCATCTCGACCCTCTGAGTTACTTCAATAGGACTCAAGTGAAACATTTCCTTCTTAATAAAATCTTTCGCGCCCAGATCCATCGCCTTCTGCTCCTTTTCAACCGTTGGCAAACTAGTCATCATAAGAATGGGAATATTCTTTCGCGCCGGATCATTTCTAAGTGCTTCAAGAAATTCCAACCCTGTCATCCCCGGCATATGAATATCACTCAAAATCAGATCAACTCTTTTCTCTGCAAGTATGTTAATTGCCTGTTGAGGTTCTTTTGCATGAACAAGATCATATTTTTTACCCAATAAATTTTTAATGATTATGTGCGATGCTTTCTCATCATCAACTACCAGAATTCTATGTTGGGCTGGTGCGCTCATTGTCCTTTTACTCTTTTTCTAAGGGTTAAAGTAGCTTCATACTGTCCATTTCCTCGCACAAGTATTATCGGCATTTTTTCACCTTCTTCAAATTCGCGCATTAAAGCCCATGCATGCATCTCACTACTTACACGTTCTCCCCCTATTTTCGTGATGATATCTCCGGGCATAACCCCTGACTCATAAGCGGGTCCATTTTTATTCACGCTGGTCACAAAAAGTCCGTGAACAGATGGCACATTATACTGATAAACGATTTGAGATGTCATTCTTGTAAATTCCATACCCGGATCAAAATCTAGTGCAACTTCACCTGATTCTTCCAGTTGCTGTATGATCTTTTTTACCCGATTTGCCGGAATTGCAAAACCCAAACCTACAAAACCTCCACTGGTTCCTCCTGTAAAAATAAATGTATTCACTCCAATTACTTCTCCATTGCTGTTTACGAGCGGCCCTCCTGAATTTCCTCTATTGATGGACGCATCGGTCTGAATCATATCGATATAAACGCGCGGGTCCTGAGGATCGGGTCTAAAATCTCTTTTCGTTGCACTTACCACTCCTACCGTTACTGAAGCCTGACCATCATCAAACAACCCAAATGGATTTCCCATCGCAATTGCCCACTCACCAACCATGGCTGTTTCTGAATCGCTGAATTCAACAAATGGAAGCCTCTTATTCGGATTCTTAATTTTAAGCAATGAAAGATCAGCAAGTTCATCTGAACCCAGCAACTCAGCTTCATATTCTTCTCCGGTAGATAAAGCCACCACAATTTTTTTGGCACTTTTTCCAGCAACGTGTTCATTGGTTACAATTTTTCCATCCGTACTGATGATAAATCCTGAGCCTATACTTTTGACTTCACGCTCCTGCGGCATTTGAAAAAACCTTGAAAAGAAAGGGTCCATTACGCGATTATATCCTCGTTCAACTTCAGTAACCGTGATACTTACAATTGCCGGGCTTGCTTTTTCCACAGCTCTGGTGATGGCGTTACTTCTACTCTCATTAATCTGAGAAGTCGCAAATGGATCTTCCTCTGGTTTTGTTGCCTCTTCTTCCTGAATTGTAGCCGGAGAAGCTTCATACTTCAGTGGTGCAATAGTTGGAATTGGGTCTGCAGCTTCATTCTTGAAGCAACCCATCAGCACACAAAAAAATAACAGAATCGTAACGTTTTTTGCCATCCTTAATCAGTTAGTCCATTGTTTTCTTCCGATAGCGATTACATTGGGAATCGCTTCTTCAATAGTTCCTTCGTACCAGGCTCCCGAAGCTTTTTTATGCCCACCTCCGTTTAGCTGTCTTGCCCAAGCATTTACATCAATTTCACTCTGTGACCTAAGGCTGAGTTTAATCTTGTCTTCGTCTTCACGTAAAAAAATACATGCTTTAACTCCCTCAATACTTAACGGATAGGCTACAAAACCTTCAGTATCTTCGTTTGTAGTCCCGGTTTCTTGAAACATCTTTTGTGTAACGAACATAGTGGCAATTTGTTGGTTTTCGTGCAAAGAAATTGTTTCTAATGTCATACCCAGCAGCTTTAATTGCTTTACAGGTCGGGAAGAGTATAATTTTTGCGTTACCGCATCAGGAGTAAACCCCCCCTTTTTCAGTAATTCTGAAGCTGCCCTCATTGTTCCCGATGTTACAGAATCAAATTGAAAGGAGCCGGTATCGGTTACAAGCCCAACATACATAGCTTTTGCAGATTCTTCATTGATCTGCTCAATATCATGCTCTTCAAATAGTCGAAAAACTAATTCACAAGTCGAAGAAGCACTCACATCAGAAACATATTCTTTGAATATTTCATCCGGCTGTGGATGATGATCGATCATATATAATGGCTTTCCAAGATCCTGAATTTTCTCTGCAGTGCCTCCGAAACGATGGAGCGCATTTCCATCCACAAAAACAAACGCATCAAAACTGTTCAATCCATCAAAATCTGGCCTTTCAATCTTTTTGAAATCTTCAAGCCATTTCAGATTGCTGCTCGCTTCGTCTTCATTAAAAGCTTTTGATTCGATCCCGTTTTCTTCCAGCCACAAACACAAAGCCACCTGAGAACCCAGACAGTCGCCATCGGGTCTAATGTGAGAGAATACACCTATTTTTTTGTGTGATAATAATTCCGGTATCAGCTTTTCGAACATGAAATCTCTTTTTGAATGCAAAAATAGGTGGTTCTGTGTACAATTCCATTTCTTTTTGAAGTGAATTTTGGCGAGTTTTGTGTTAAAAAACATGCACGCACTTATTATTTGCAGCGGAACCCCGCCCACCAAAAAACTTCTTGAAGAAAATATTGAAAAGGCTGACCTGCAAATCGGTGCTGATGGCGGCGGACATGTATTTATTGGCTATGGTTTTACTCCAGATATTGTTTTGGGCGATTTGGACAGTTTCAAATACACCAATCATGAAAATATAAATGTGCTGGAGATAGAGGAGCAGAATAGTACCGATTTGGATAAAGCTTTGGATTATGCTCTTAAAAAAGGAGCAAAAACCTGTACAGTTCTTGGGGCTTTTGGAAAACGGATTGATCATCAACAAAAGAATTTGGGAAGCCTGGCAGAGTACAATGATCGGTTTGATTCTTTAAAGTTTGAGGATGATTACGGGCAGACTTTTTTGATTGAATCCGGCTGGAAAGGCGAATATCTGAATGATACTGTAATTTCCTTTTTCCCCGTTTCAGGACATGTTGAAGGTTTTACTTCCACCGGGGTTTTGTACCCATTAACCAATGCGAAACTTGAACCGGGAGTGCAGGAAGGAACTTCAAATTTGGTAACCTCATTGCCTGTTAGCGTTGAGTTTAGTTCAGGGAAGCTAGGTGTATTTGTGGGAACCGGATCGAAAATGTAGCTCTTTCTTTTAAAACTATTTAGACCAGGATTTACAGGATTATAGGATTATAGGATTTCACGGTTTCAAACCTGAGACAACAATTCTGATATGCCTCCAGTCTTAAACCGACTTTATTAATTTTGATGGATTAAATGAGAGTGTGTTCAGCGTATCCGGAGGATAAATAAATCCATTCAGGATCTGAGCCCATAAAACTCCTCAAATGTTTGAATACCTTTTGATTTATTTAGCTGATTACTATCGAATTCGTCGAAATTAATGGTCGGGAGTTTTTAGTACTTTTGTCGGTACAAAGGTACAGCAATACACTTAAGAGCTCGGCTTAAAATGCCGATTTGTTAAAAATGTCAACTAACTAAAAAAACGGTATCTTTAAACAGGAAAGTCGGGTGATCGCTCTGCATGTTATGTGCGGGGAGGAAAGTCCGGACTCCAACAAGTACCGCGCTCTGCGATCCTTTAGGCGAAGCAGAGGGCTGATGTTGGTGACGACATCAGGACAGACAGTGCAACAGAAAACAAACTACCTCATTTCGGTGAGGAAAAGGTGAAAAGGTGAGGTAAGAGCTCACCGCCTCGTATCGTGAGATCGGGGGCACGGTAAACCTCGCGGGGTGCAAGTTCATGTAAGATGGTATGCGCCGCTTGTCGCCACGCCATCGGGTGGAACGCATCAGATAAATGATCACCGAATCGCGCCACAAGCGTGAGGAACAGAATCCGGCTTACAGACTTTCCTTTTGATATTACATGAAAACCCCGTCCGAAAGGGCGGGGTTTTGGTTTTAGGTAAAAATTTGAGATTTTCTTTGATGCGATTCAAATTTATAATAATACTTTTCTTATTTCCTGTCTCTGGATTTGGACAAATTATCACTTCTGCCCAAACAGATAAAGAATTCTATGAATATGGAGAACAAATCAATATATCATATGAACTTTTCAATGGAACTGATTCTACTCTTCAATACAGAGGCAGTTCTTCATGTCAGGCTCAAATAAAGTTTGAACATATTGGAACTTACCCAAACACTTGTACCTTAGATGATCGTCGATATTACATTTATCCTAACCAAAAAGTAAATATTGTTACAGAGATTGACCCATCTGAATTTTTCTACCCCTTGAAAGATGGAACGCAAAAAATAATTATCACATATCTTGGATTTAAAGACTCAGTTGAATTTTCTGCCCCTAAATTTAGTGAAGGAAGTTTTTTTGTAGATTACGACTCATTAAAAAGTGACACATTACAACAATTAAAAAATAGCTTATCCATAGTTGAAACCGAAAAATATATTAGAAACGGTGACAGAAATGACTCTTTAATAACTATATCTGCTAAATGGAGTATTGATGGATTTCAGGTGGATGAATTAGCAGACAGCTTAAAAAATACAGGTTTATTCAATGATATAGAGGTTGTCAGGTACCTTTACAATTCTTCCGTGATAGTTACTTCAAATAAAAATGAACCTTCAGTTACTCCAAACAGCACATTACTTAATCAAAACTATCCCAACCCTTTCAACCCAACAACAACTTTTTCTTTTGAACTCGCAGAACCCGGTAATGTGAAGTTATCTGTATTTAATATGATTGGACAGGAAGTAGCTGTTCTTCAGAACAATGCTTTGACAGCAGGAAAACACTCCATTAACTTTGATGGGAGTAACTTGGCAAGTGGTACTTATTTTTATCGAATCAAAACGAAAGATCAGGTTTTAACCAAAAAATTTACCTTAATAAAATAAACCTGTAAGCTAACTTTCATGATATATTTCATTCCGAGTTTATTTCGGAATCTTTGCGAAGATTTCCATAGAGATTACATTGTAAAGCAGGTCAGACCCAGATCATAAGATCCTGAAACAAGTTCAGGATGACCTAAATGGTGAAAATCATAAATTAACCTTATACGTCCCTTTCACATTTCGGTCTAACTGGCGTTTAAGGTCTTTTTCTTTGATGGAATCTCTCTTGTCGAAGCTCTTTTTACCTTTTGCCACTCCGATCAACACTTTAGCATATCCGCGTTTGAAGTAGAGTTTTAGCGGAACCAGTGTATAACCTTTTTGCTGAACAAATTTATCCAGCTCACGAATCTCTTTTTTACTGAGTAACAGCTTTCGCTGACGTCTGGGATCATGATTGTAATAAGAACCATGCTCATACGGCTTGATGTACATCTCTCTCAGAAACACTTCTCCATTGTGCAAAAACGCAAAAGAATCCGCAAAAGAAGCTTTTCCTTCACGTAGCGATTTCACCTCGGTACCTTTAAGTACCAAACCTGCCTCAAAAGTTTCTTCCACGTTGTAGTCGTGGCGAGCTTTACGGTTTTGTATGGTTGGTGTGTTGTTGTTACTCATGGTTTTATTGCGCTCCTATAGAAGTTATGCAATTCATTAACAAAATTAAGGTTGTCATACTAAGCGGTCCAAATTGTTAAAAGTATCTCGAATGTAGTACGCCGAAGGATCTCAAACACCGGAAAGCTTATAATTAGAATTATATACCATCTTTTATTACAAGCTATATCAACATTTGATACCCTTCACAATTAAAATTGATGCCTCAAAAAGACAGAAGCTCAGGGTGACAGACCTACTATCAAATTAAACTTCGAAGCCTAAATCGCGGAGTTCTTCTGAAATCTCAGGATCGGGTTTACGATCAGGAAATGTGGAGTAAATTCCTAAAATCTGCTCAATTTCACTTACTGCTTTTTCATTATCCGGATTGATTTTCAACACTTCTACATACTGGCCCAGAGCGCCGTTCATTTTATCGCGCATGTTGGTCACATTCGAATCCCTGTACTCAAGAAAAAGTCCGTAATTCAAATGTGTTTTTTCTCTTAGCATCAATACTTCTTCAGTTTCTTCCTGACCTTCAAGTAAGGTAAGTGCATCTGTGTACTGATCATTATCTAAAAAGAAATCAACTTTTTCAGATAGTGACTGCGCCGTATTCGGTTCTTTTTTGGTTTCCCCACAAGCAGCAATTCCTACCGCCAATAACAGGATCAAGATTTTCTTCATGGATTTTATAATGTAAATATTGGATTCAAACTGATACAAAGAACAAATATAAGCATACTTAGCCACCCTATCACCTTTCTTCCTGTAGAAAGTGGTTTATAAAATGTAACAGGCGGATGCTCTACTTTTACAATAAAAGTGATGAATAACGTCCATACACCCCATATTAGTGATGGCTGCCCGGTTAATTCCGGCCCAAAATACAGATACAACCCGGAACAAATCAGCGAAACAGGGAATAATATGTTCACCCATTTCGACTCTTTATGAAAAGCGATCTGCATCACAGAGAATAACATAATCGCCCAGATCAGCCATGAAAGTGCGCCGAATGAAGTGTCATATTTTCCTAACAGATCATGGAAAAAAGGTACCAGCTCAATTCCTGCCAGTATGGTTATAAAGCTGTAGAATAGTCGTGCTACAATTTTGTGTTTTTGATATCCGATCAGAGAATACAAAATATGCCCGCCATCGAGCTGACCAACCGGCATTAAATTCAGTGCTGTAAAAAACAAGCCAAACCACCCCGCTAACAACCAGGGATAATGATACATTTCCCACATTGGAGGAACATCATCAAACATAGAAGCCAGTGCATCATACAGCAACGTGTTGCCAAAAATAATCACCATCCCGGAATCTTCTGAAAGAACCTCCTCAGGGAATTCGCCGGTTTCAGCTACATATGCTTTTAGCTCTTCATGACCTGCAAAATTTTCGACGTGGGATGGTTCCGGCAGAGTCGAAAACCCAATCAGCAAAACAATTAATGATACGATAAATCCGGCTACGGGCCCGGCTACTCCTACATCAAAAAGCTTTTTAGTTTGATGGATCTTTTCTTTGATCCGGATCACAGCTCCAAGCGTTCCGATTCCAACGGGAAGCGGAATGTAATATGGTAACGAGACTTTTATATTATGATAAACTGCTGCGAAATAATGCCCGAATTCGTGAAAAGTCAAAAATGACATTAAAAGCGTAGCAAACAAAACTCCCCGCAGCAGATCCTCTTGTCCGGGCAAGGCTACAGGTCCCAACATAGTTACTCCCTGACCATAACCAACAAACAAAGAACTAAGTATCGACACAGAAATGAATGTCAGAATGAACAATCCCAAGTGTTTCAGGAAGGTTTTTGTATCGGGTTTATTTTTTGGTTCTTCTTTCCGGTCAAGGATTTCGAAATGAGTTTCTATAGAAGAATGTGGTTCGTTCTTGCTCAAAAATATCTCTTTAATTTAAATCTCTGCTCGTGAAATTGGCATGGTCATACATCTTGCACCGCCTCTCCCTCGACATAGTTCATGTCCCTGAAAGCTTACGGCAATTTTGTTATCCTGATTCGGATCTAAACCTTTCCCGCCATATTCTTCAATAAATTCAAATTGATTCATATAAGAATAACCATGATCCACCAGTGTATTGAAGGTGTTTGTGTTTCTTTCATACCCAACAATTACTCCGGGTGCCAGTGCAAAAACGTTGGCGCCGTCCGTCCATTGTTCTCGAAATTGATTGGTTCTTTTTTCTCCACCACATTTAATAAATGTATAATCCGATCCGGAAAATTCTTTTAAAGCAGACTGAAGAGACGATCTTGATTCGGCCTGGACCGCTCCATTCACTTTTTGTAAGGCAACTACATTATCCTGCTGTTCCATGATTGCCGGAGGAAATACAATACATTCATTTTTGCCCGCAAAGGTAAAAATAGTATCCAGATGCATGGAAGCTCTTTGTTTCGGAATATCTACTGCAAGAACGGTTTTTACACCAGATGACAACAACCCGTCAGCCGCTTTCATCAAGCCTGTGAAAGAAGTTCTTTCACTCATTCCAATCAGCACCAATTCGTTGGATTCAACCAGTACGTCTCCGCCTTCAATAGATTGAGCTCCTGAAATACGAATGGCATTATCGCGAACGGATTCAAACAGATCATGATAATTCACAATGGTTTCCATGATCAGTGATTCACGTAAACGGGTTTTTGTAGCTGCTCTTGATATCAGAATAGAGTCACCGACAACAGCTGCAAGATCTCTCGTAAAAAGTAAATTCGGAGAGGGAAGCAATGAAAATTTACTTCCTCCCGGAAGTGTTCCATTAGTACTGAATGAAACCAGCTCTTCAGGTGAAAGGTTGTTCAATTGATTTTCAATAACGGAAAGGTTGTCTTCCGGAAATTCCCTGATCAGTTGTTCTACAAAAAATGATCTGGCCTCTTCTGATTGTACAACATCAAGAAATAAATCAACTACTTCTAATACTTTTCCGTTTTCGGACATCGCTGCTTTAAACATTTCAAGCATATCGAGATGTTCGTTTCTGGCATCATCTTCAAAAATGATATCATCAAAAAGAAGTTCATCTTTTAATTCCGGATTTACTAAAGATACTTCTTTTCCGGGAGTGTGAACAATTACTCCATTCAGGTGACCGATCTCTGAGGAAACGTTAATTTTCATACATTTTGATAAATTTTCTACTAACCTAAAGCTAATGATAAATGCATCAAATTGAAGCTGCTTTTGCTGATTTTACATTCATAGGTTTTACTAGTCAATTTCATTCCTGTGTTTAACTAAATCTATAAAAGTTCCAACCTTTCCTCTTTAGGCACTTTCTTATTAACTATTCTCAATCGTTTATTGACGCTTTCTTTATCTAACTTATTGTCAATGTACTGCTGTGACGTTACTACCATATTGTCTATGAACTTTATGATAAGATCATTAAACCTTTTTTCGTATTGATCCACATATAGCATATGCATTAAAGCATCCAGTAATCTCGTCATAACTGAGATATCTTTCTTTCCATATTCTCTGATCGGAATGATAATTTGCGTCATTAATTCCTCAAATGTTAATGGTCTAACATACACGCATACTTCCTCACCTTTAGTCAGGATATAGTTTCTTTCATCCACAAAAATCAGTTTTATAAACAAGTCAGAAAGCAGATCAATCGCTTTTGCCGCTGTTCCGGGATCATTGATTCCCGGACTCAACGCTTTTACCGCAATCTCTGATATCTGTTTGAACCCAAAAGAATAGTGATCGGTAACTCTTTCTTCCGTGTATAGCGTAAAACAACTAAGTAATGTCTTTTTCTGGTCTTCGTCCAGATCTTTTTCGGACTTTATAAAAGAATATCCTTTCATTACAAAAGCGCCCAGAGAAAGCTCGATCTTTAACCGAATCTGATGTTCCTCGCAAAAAAGCTTTAATCCTTTTTCATCTATCTTTTTTAAGTATCCGGAATTATCTGCTTCACATTCATACCAATCTGTGGTGTCCGGTACATCAACTTTTGCCTTCTGCTCATCTACTTTTTCCAATTCTTTTTTGGTGCGGTAGTAGATATCATTAAGGATATAATCAACCTGAATTTTCTGGGAAATGGAATGGATAAAATAGACAAATAATCCCATGCAGATAATAGCGAAAAGCATACTAAAAAAGATTCCTAATGATGGAACTGAAAATTCGGTATCCGGAGTATCAATATTGATGATCAACATCAGGCTGAAAATGATACTACCTAAATAAAACCCTAAAACTACTTGGTGAAATTTATCAGAAATAAGCCCGGGAATGACCCTTGGCGACAAAGTAGAAGTTGCACGGTTAAGAACGATCATAACCATTGAAAAACTAAACACCATGAGTGAAATCAAGCTTCCTACAATCGTACCTAATATCAATCTTGCATTATTAGCGTCGTGAACTAAAACTCGCTGAACAGTACTTTTAAATTCATTAACAAAACTATTAAACTCTATACTCATCACTATGATTGAACAAATAAAAAATACAATCGCTATTAAGGTTGGATAAAAAGCGATGCTGTTTACCACCTTGTAATAATATTTCGAAAGTGCATTTGTCCATTGTTTCATAATATGATGTTTAATCTTTTCATCTTAGAAGGCGAGAGAAACCACTTTTGTTTCAATCTTTTTGATTTATTCTGAATGGCTGATTTATTTTGGATGTTGCTGAATGAACGATACCTTCACATATGATATCAAAATCAGAAATAGAATCTTTGTTAGTTTTGATGGATGATCCTGATCCATTTGTACAGGAATCTGTCAACAAGCGATTTGTAGAACTTGGAGAAAATGTGGTTCCTCTTCTGGATCAATACCGGACGGATCTGAAACCCGGAAATGAAAAATCTAAAGTTAGTGATCTTATTCACACACTTACCTTCGACGGGTTGCAATCTGATTTTATAGACAAACTTGAAAACGGTATTAAAAACAGAAAAGATCTTGAGTTTATCATTTTTCTTCTCTCCCGTTTTGGAAATCCAACCATCGACACTAAACATTACCGCCAAAAACTTGACCATTTTGCAGAAATGGTGAGCCCGGGAATTCGGTATAAGTTAGATGAAAGGAAAAAGGCCAAGCATCTTTTCAAATTTGTATTCGAAGACTTAAGATTTTCAGGTGACCAAAAAGATTATCACAATCCCGAAAACTGTTTTCTGGATTCAGTTATAGATCATCGTAAAGGCCTCCCGATCTCGCTTAGCATGATCGTGATGTTTATTGCCCGGCGACTTGACCTGCCCGTATTTGGTGTGAACATGCCGATTCATTTTATGCTGACTTATATGGGAGATAAAGAAGAGTTTTTAGTAGACCCCTATGATAATGGCGCAGTGGTTACTTATGATCAATGTTACTTTTTTCTGAAGAAAAATAACATTGAACCAAAACCCGAATATTTTCAGATGGCTTCCGATATGGATATTCTTATCAGGGTGATCCGAAATCTGATCCATAGTTACGAACGCAAAGAACAGCTTGAAAAGGTGGAAGATCTGAAAAGACTTTTATCTACCGTAGAGCTTTACGAGTGAATTTTAAAATCAGTACAAGTACAAAATGAGACAACAACACAGAGAAAAACTTTTTTCATTATTTGATGATAACCAGAAAGGCGTGGTTTTTATCCAGGGAAAAGAAACCATGTACCGCTACAACACCGATTATGAATTTCCTTTTCGTCAGGAATCTAATTTCTGGTATCTGACCGGAGTAAATGAAGCCGATTGTTCTTTGGTGCTGGATCTGGATAAAGAAGAATATCATCTTTTCGTTCCTGAACGCGATGCACAATACGCCGTTTGGCACGGATATGTAAAAACCAGAGATCAGTATTTGGAAGAATATCAGCCTGATCATTTGCACTACCAAAATGAAATACTGACGGTTTTAAATGAATTAAATCCGGACACCGTTTACTGTCTCGATGAGGAACAAGCAGAGTTTATTGAAGATCTGAACCGCGATTTCAATGTGGAAACAGAAGCTTTAGTTGATGCACTTACTTATTGCAGAGTCATCAAAACCGAATGGGAATTGAATCAGATGCGGGAAGCCTGCCGAGTTAACGACTTGGCTTATATCGAAGTGATGAAAAATATTAAGCCAGGAATGTATGAGTATGAGATGAAAGCCATCTTTAACAAAGTACAGATCGAAAACGGCTTACTGCAGGACGCTTATAATGGAATTTTTGCATCCGGAAAAAACGGAGCGATTCTTCATTATGTTGTGAATAACAGTCAGATCAAAGATGGCGATCTGTTTTTGATGGATTCCGGATTTGAATGCAATGGATATGCTGCGGATTACACACGTACTTTTCCGGCGAACGGAAAGTATACCGACATTCAAAAAGGAATTTATAATTCTGTTTTAACCGGAATGAATCAGGTACTTGATGCTATACAACCGGGAGTTAAAATGGAGGACCTTCATCTTTTAGCGTCCAAGACGATGATGGAAGGGTTGAAAGAAGTTGGCATTGTTAAAGGAAATGTGGATGACATGATGGAGAAAGACATTTTTGCTCTTTTCTTCCCGCATGGATTGGGTCATTTTTTGGGACTGGATACACATGATGTAGGCGGGTACCCAAAAGGTGTTGACCGGATCGATCGCCCTGGAATTAAGTTTTTAAGAGCACGCAGAGAGCTTCTTCCGGGAATGGTAGTGACTATTGAGCCCGGAGTTTACTTTGTTCCTGCAGTTCTGAAGCCCGCTTTAGAAGATCCTGAAAAAAGTAAATTCCTGAACAGTGAGAAAATTGAATCCCTGATGGATTTTGGTGGGGTTCGTATCGAAGATGATATCATTGTAACAGAAGACGGAATGGAGAACATGACCAATGTTCCTAAAGAAGTGAATGAGATCGAAAAACTGATGGAAGGGTGATTAAAAAGTTAATGATCACCACACTCGTCATTATCGGGATTATCATAACTCTGGTAATCGGAATCGGCTATTCAGTTTCTGCTCCCGGATATTCCGGGGAAAAAACTGAAAACTTTGACGGAACAAAATTCTTAAATGGCGAAGGCTACGAAGAAAAGTCTTCAGCGGAACTAAGAAAATGGCTATTTACGCGTGAACCAGGTAAATGGACAGAAAAAACTAATGATGATGTGGAATTCGGTGAAAAACCTGTTCCCAGAATTTCTGATTCAACTCAGGTTATAACCTATGTAAATCATTCCACTTTTTTAATTCAAACGGATAATCTGAATATCATTACAGATCCTGTTTATAGTAAAAGAGTTTCGCCCTTTAGCTTTGCAGGACCAAAACGTATGCGCCCTCCGGGAATTCATTTTGAAGATCTTCCGGATTTGGATATCGTTTTAATCAGCCACAATCACTATGATCATCTGGATATCTCAACACTGAAAAGAATACATAAAGAATTTGATCCGCTTTTTATTACCCTCCTCGGCGTTGATTTGTATTTGAACAAAAAAGGAATTACGAAAACTGTTTCTTTGGATTGGTGGCAACGACACGCCGTAAAAAATAACTTTTCGATTTCTGCTGTTGAAGCACAGCATTTTTCCAGTCGTGGAATGTTTGACAGAGATAAAACCTTATGGGCAGGTTTTGTGATAGAATCCCAAAATGGAAACATCTACTTTGCCGGAGACACCGGGTACAATGATTTCTTTACTAAGATTGGAGAAGAATATGCGCCTATCAAAACCGCGCTGATCCCAATTGGGGCATATATACCAAGGTGGTTTATGAGCCCTGTTCACATTGATCCTACTCAGGCTTTACAAGTACATCGGGAATTGGGTGCTGAACTAAGTATTGGAATGCATTATGGTACTTTCCCTTTAGCTGATGATGGAGAAGATGATCCGTTGAATGATTTTAAAGCGGCAAAAAAAGATGAAAACTTTATTTTGTTAAAGGAAGGAAATAAGGTGATTAGCGAATAAGTAGATTAGACTACAAATACTAATCTACTTGTCCACCTATCAACTAATATACTTATTCCTAATTACTCTTCTCAATCGCATATTTTCCGGTTCCAATCAGCATCATCCCAAAGAAAACGATCATCATTTTGAGTGCATGAGATGCCCCACGCCATCCATCGCCTCCTGATAAGTGAACATAAACTGCAACGAACATAGTTATACCAAGGAGTGCCGCTACGAAACGGAATTTATATCCTATTGCAAATAATAAAGCACCAAGTGATTCAGTAAGGGCAGCAACAAAACCCCAAACCATCGCAATTTCATCCACTCCAAAATTAGGCATAGCCTGTCCGAGTGAAATCCACCTTTCATAACCGCCAAGAATTTTACCCCATCCATGGATAAACAAGTAACTAAGACCTACTCCTACCCGAATCAGTAAAAGTCCTTCGTCTTTATATTTTTTTAGTCGGTCTAATTTCAGATCAATACCCATTTGCTAATATTTAATTCCTGTTTATCCGAATGTGCGTATTATGAAGGTTTTCCTGAATACCAATTCTGAAGTGCTTTAGGATAGTAACCGTAGTATCAGATGTCATACCTCTATAGTTTCAGGTAATTCGTTGAAACCTTTGATCTATGCTATAATTAAGAGTCATTCTCCAATGAATGCCGGGATCTGGATTTAAGGTAAAGTTAGCGTATCTATTTTCTGTCTTATTCTTAAGATCCTGAAACGAGTTCAGGATAATCAATAAAAAAAGCCCGACTCTAAAATAGAACCGGGCTTTAAATACACTTTAATTTCTGAGCTTAAACCGTGGCAGGTTGCGGTTTTTTATCTGAGCCGTTTCCATTTAAAGAACTCTGGTCTTTAATAATACCCGGCTCTTCTTTTCCGAACATTACTTTATTCAGTCCTCTTCGGCCTCTTTCAATCAGACTATATAACACAGGAACAAGAATCAAAGTAAGTAGCGTTGCGAACAACAAACCTACAATTACGGCAATTGCCATTGGTCCCCACCAGGCAGCTTGCTCACCACCCATGTACATGTACGAACTCAGATCGCTGAAAAACAGAACCGGATCACTTACTAATACTATAAAGTCAAAGTTGAAACCGATGGCTAACGGAACCAACCCAAGAGTAGTGGTGATTGCGGTAAGTACTACCGGACGAAAACGCACTTTTCCACCTTGTACCAATGCATCCCGTAAGTTAAGCCCGTCACGTGTTCTCAGAATGTCCACATAGTCGATCAGTACAATGGCATTGTTTACTACAATTCCTGCCAGAGAAATAATTCCGAGGAAGGCCATCAATCCGAATGCCATCTGGAAAGTCACTAATCCATAGAATACACCTGCCATCGACATAATTACCGAACTCAGAATAATGATTGGCTTTGCTATAGAGTTGAACTGTGATACCAGAATAAAAGAGATTAGGAATAATGCGATCATGAATGCAATTCCTAAAAATTCAAAGGATTCGTCCTGCTCTTGTTGCTGCCCGGTCCAGCTGTGAGAATATCCCGCAGGCAGATCTCCGAGATAATCAGAAAGCACCGTTTGTACTTCAGCTAAAACGGCATTTGCCTGATAATCGGAACGTACATCAGCACTTACCGTGATTACGCGTTCTGATTCTTTGTGATTAATTCCACCCAGACCATCTTTCACTTCCCAGGTCGCCACTTCAGAAAGCGGAATCTGATTTCCTTCATGAGGGATGGTCAGATCACCCAATGTGCTGAGATCATCACGGTATTCATCATTCAAACGAACAATGATATCGTATTCTTCTTTCCCGTCACGGAATTTAGATGCTTCCACCCCATTAATTGCCTGGCGAATAGTCATTCCAATCACATTTGTCGAAAGTTCATATAAAGCTGCTTTTTCACGATCAACATCAACCCGAATTTCAGGACGTGGTTCCGGAAGATTTGACTCCAAACCGTCCATTTTTGCAAATACAGAATCTCCTTCAAGAATTTTCAGAATATCATTGGAAATCATTCCAAGCTGATCCATATCAGAACCGGACACTTCCAGATTGATTGGCTTACCAGTCGGAGGTCCGTTTGGCGGTTGCTCTACGGTGATCTTGGCACCCACAATATTTTCACTCATGTGATTTCTCAGAAATTCCATAGCTTCAAATACGTCACCTTCACGCTCTTGGAAATCTACAAAGTTGAGCGCAACCGTTCCTTTATTCGGAGTGTTTCCACCTCCTCCCGATCCGGGATCGGCTGTAATACTTGCCCCCGAAGTTGCCAAGACGCTGTTTACATCAACATAATTTGGGAGATTTTCCACCCGATCACGAACCTGATCAATTATCGACTTAGTAAATACAACATCTGATCCGATCGGAGTTTCAACCTGTATATACACATCTCGAGGTGGAATATCTTCGGGGAAGAATTCCGTTCCGGGATTAAAAGCACCTAAAACAACCACACTTAGAACAAGCACTATAAATGAAATCCCAAGTGTTGCCAGTCTGTGATTCAGTGCCCATACTAAAGAGCCTTCATACCGGTCGATAAGGTTATTTAACCCATCACGCTGCCACCATCTTCCAACAGGCTCCAGAACAAACTTATTGGTTGCCCAAAGAATTGCTCCAAGTACAATCAGCATTGTCCAGGTAATAAAGCTTGATAAAAGGAAAATCAGCAAGAAAAACCCAAGAACTCCAAACAGAATTCTCTTACCATTTTTTGTGAGTGTTGCTTTACCGTCCTGTCCTTCTACTTTCATAAATAAAGCACAAATCACAGGATTAATAACCAATCCAACAAATAATGAACTTGCCAACGTAATGATCAAAGTCTTTGGAAGGAAACTCATAAACTGACCTACAATTCCCGGCCAGAAAACCATCGGTGCAAAAGCTGCTATTGTTGTAGAAGTACCTGCTATGATTGGAATTGCAACTTCTCCGGTTCCCTTTTTCGCTGCCTCAAAATTGTCGTATCCCTCTTCCAGATATCGATAAATGTTTTCCACTACCACAATGGCATTATCTACCAACATACCGAGAGAAAGGATCAGCGAAAATAAAACGATCATATTCATAGTAATTCCAACTGCTCCAAGAATAATGAACGACAGAAACATCGAAACAGGAATAGAAATACCCACAAATGAAGAATTTCTTACGCCAAGGAAAAACAACAGAACACCTACTACCAGAATCAATCCGGAAATAATGTTGTTCTCCAGATTACTTACCATATTTACCACATCAATACTTTGATCATTGGTAATAGAATAAGTTGTTGTAGGTGGCAGGTTCGGAAGTTCTTCATCCAGAATAGCTTTGGCTTCAGTAGCAGTATCCAGAATATTTTCACCGGTTCTTTTCTTGACTCCTAAAGTGATTACCGGAGCTTCACCTAATTCTGAATAGGTTTCCCGCTCTTTAAATCCGAAAGTAACTTCTGCCACATCGCGAACATAAATCGGGCTTCTGTTTTCGCCTTTGATCACAATATCTTCTAAAAGCTTGGTATCCTCATACTGTCCCGGCACACGAAGCAGAAACTTCTTGGTACCAACAGAAATATCTCCACCCGGAATAGTTACGTTTTCGTTCGCAATCGCCGCGATAATATCACCAAAAGCGATGTTATAATATTTCATTTTGGCGAGATCAACATCTACCTGAACTTCACGTTCTAGTCCTCCGGTCAGATCAACTCCAAGTACTGAAGGAATTGTCTCAATTTTATCCTGAAGGTCTTCTGCAATTTCTTTCAGAATTACTTCATCATATTGACCTGAAAGATTCACATTCATGATCGGAAACTCAGAAAGGTTTATTTCCTGCACTATCGGATCTTCTGCATCTTCCGGCAACTCAGGTTTTGCCAGATCTACTTTTTCCCGCACTTTTTGGAGTGCGTCTTCAATATCCACACTTGGATCAAACTCCATGTTTACGCTGGAATATCCTTCTGATGATGTGGAAGTCATCGTCTTTACATCCGAAATATTACTGAGCTCATCTTCCAGCTTTCGGGTAACCAGGCTTTCCATATCCTCCGGCGAAACCCCGGGATATACTGTTACCACAAAAATATTAGGTATGTTTATACTTGGGAAACTTTCCTTCGGAATAGTTAGATAAGAGACAACTCCCATGACCGTTATCAGAAACAGAAGTACAAGTACACTGATTCTGTTATCAATGGAAAACGAAGTTAGTTTAAACTCTTTACGGTTATCTTCATCCGGCAGGGATGCGCCCTTCATCCCGTTTTCGTTATTCATGTTATCGGTACTCATTTATATCCGATTTAAAAATTTAGTTAGTTAGCTGCTATTTCAGTGCTTACGTTTTCTTTAACCGTAACACGCATTCCGTTATCCAGAAAAGCTGATCCTAAAGTGATCAGTTTGTCACCTGTAGAAAGTCCACTTTCCACAACCACATCTGTTTGATAAGTAAGCCCCAGTTTTACTTCTCGCTCCATTGCTACCGATTGCCCGTTCTCATTTTGATCGAGTACATAAACCACGTATTTGTTGTCTTTTGAGTAAACAAATTCTTCACTCATCACAATTACGCCTGCCTCCTCTGCTGTTCTTAATTTCAGATTGGCGATCATATCCACTTTGTACTTTTTGCCTTTCGGTAACTGAGCTTCAATTCTGAATGTTCTGTTTTGTGGATTGATACTACTTCCTACAAAAGAGATGTTCGTCTGCATAGTGTCACGAACCTGAGTATCGAACCAAACATCAATGGTTTCTCCCACATCAATTGCTTCTGAATAACGAGCAGGGACTCCGGCTGTAATTTTATATGCATCAGAACCGATCAAACGAACCACCGGTGCGCCGGGGCTTACCATTTCCCCGACTTCAATCATTTTAGTTTCAACTTCTCCGTTGAAAGGAGCTTTGATATTTGTATTTGCCAAATCAACTTTGATCGACTCCAAAGAAGATTTACTTTGCTCATAAGCATATTTAGCGTTCAGATAATCTAGCTCTGATCCAATTCCGTCTTCCTCATACACTTTCTTAAGACGCTCATAAGTTTCTTTCGTCTGAGAGGTCATTGCTTCCAACCGAGCTTTCTCCTGTTTTAATTTGGAGTCATCGATTTTAGCGATGGTTTGTCCTTTCTGAACCCGATCACCCTCTTCCACTTCATATGAAATTACTTTCCCGCTTACCTCAGCTGAGATCATAATATCATTGGCAGTTTCAATGGTACCTACTACTCTAACATAGGTTGCAAAATCAGAAGGAGACATTGTTTGCGTAGTCACGTTTACCGTCTTTACCAGATCTTCAGTGGTTTCAGCTTCCTGAGCCTCTCCTCCACAACCCATTAGAAGTACACCGGCAAATATTACGGGTATGTATTGTTTTACTTTCATTTTCCTGCGTTTGATAGTTAGTTAATTTCGTTTAGTTAGTTGTGTCTACAAATGGCACCATTCCGGTTGCCAGATCATAATTAGCTTTTGCCGTTAAGTAATTGAATACCATAATGGCATAATTTACTTCGGCTTCACGCACCTGAATTTCTGCCTCTGTTAGTTCCAGTTGTGAACCCAGTCCGTTATCAAATCTTTTTTGTGCTCTTTCATAACCTGTATTCGCCTGATCTAGAGCTTGTCTTCGGGCTGAGGCGGTTTCAAAAATCTTATCCAGTTCTTCTGAAGCACTTGCCACTTCATTCTGAGCCATTAAAATGGTCATACGCTTTTGTTCTTCAATGTCTTTGTACTGGATTTGCTGACGTTGCAACTCTGCCGTTCTTGAAAAGCCCTTGAATAAAGGTAAACTCAAATTCAGGCCTAAAGTTTGAAAGCGATTACTATTTTCAAAAAATGTAGGCTCATCCGGTTCAGCAGCTGACCATTGCAAATTGTAGGTAGCCGTAAGAGTTGGCAAAAATCTGCTTTTCACTCCAAGAATTTCTTTTTCTTTAAGACGAAGCTGAGCTTCAGACACTCTGATGTCCCCCCTGTTCTCAGTAAGTGTAACAGAGTCTATATTTGAAGCACCAAAATTATATGGGTTCATTTTGTCAATCTCTTTCAGATGTGAGTTTACATCTTGTTCAGCTGTCTCTGCAAGAATATCGAACTCATTTAAATTCCCCCGAACTTCAAAATCAAAACTTAAAGGAATTCCGATAGCTACTTTCAAATTTCTATACGCCTCATCTACCGCATATTTTGCTTCAATTTGCTGCGGCTTTTGATTGCTTAGCTGAACTTTGAGCTGAAGTACTGCATAGTCATCTACTATTCCGGCTTCCGCTCTGGCTTCATTTTCTTTCAGGTTGGTTTCCAATCTCCTGATTTGCGCATCCGCCAATCTCAATTGCTCCTGAGCAGCTAACACACCGTAATAAGCAATTCGAGTTTGTGTAATAACCTGTTGACTTGTTGAGCGGTAAGCTTCTTCCTGAACTTTTCGATAAACTGACGAACTTTTAATTGCAACTAAAGCTTCGCCCCTGAACAGGTTTTGTGTAACAGTGAAACCACCTTGCCAATTATTATCTGTACCAAACTGAACAGGAATCAGGGTACCTGCCTGACCCCCGAATATTTCCGCCGGAAGGAAATTCACTGGTATTTCAATGTTTCTGGTATAATTTATCGAAGAAGTTATATCCGGATATACTTCTGAATAAGCAACATTCACTAATTCATCCGCATCATCAATTGCTAATAATGCGCGATTCACCTGTGGATTATTCGCAAGTGCCATCTCAATAGCCTGATTAAGAGTAATTACTACTTCTGAAGTATTATTCTGTGCTTGCAGTCCTCCAAACACCCAAAGTACCAAAGCCGTAAGCAGGCTTAACTTTTTACCCATTTTTATTTTTTTTAGATATGTCATTAAAAATCCGTTGCCAATTACGTTAGTTCGTTCCATTTGTTTCAAAAAATGACTCTGAGTCATCTGCTTGCATTCCTTTTTCTGTTGCCATTCCGCAACCCACTAATTTCATATAACTTTCAAGCAGATTATCGACGTCCACACCAAGCTCTTCGAGCATGTTGAAGTGTTTAATATTCTGATGCCGATACATAAGGGTTACCATTCCGTGCGAGGTTGACCAAAGCAATACGGCAAGTTGCCTGGGATCATAATCTTGCTTTATTGATCCGTCTTGCATACCGATTTGTATGGCGCGAACCATACATGTAAATGAAGATTTAGAACTATCTTTACAGTTCTCCATGTATTTGCTTTCAAAGCTCACATCACTTTCCTTGAGGCTTTCCTGAAAGCGCATCGCGCGAAAATATTCAGGATGCTCACTAACAAAATTTAAAAAAGCTGCACCTATCTTATTCACCAGTTTTAATCCCGGAAGATCCAGCGTTAATACTTTTTGAATCTCAGCATTCAACAGCCCCGTAGCCTTATCACAAATACCTAAAACAAGGTCTGTTTTATTATTAAAATATTGATAGAGCGAACCCTTACTTACTTCAGCACGTTCTGCAACTTCATCCATATTCAGGCTGTCCAAACCTTTTTCAAGAATCAATGCTTCTGCAGCTTCCAACATCATGGACCGCTTTAGCTCTTTTTCTCGTTCTTTTCTTTCTGATATTCCCATTTTCTTTCAATTTTGACTGAAAGTCATTTTCTGAACAGGAGTCAAAATTATGACTAAATTTTTCTAATTCCTATTACCTTTTTGTTAAGGATTGAGAATCAAAAATTAGTCCCAGCAGTTGATGGCTCGTTGATTAATTAATGCTGTCATCCTGAGCGGTCCAAATTAATTGAAGGAATTTGAGCGTTGTACGTCGAAGGATCTCAAGTAAGCGAGTTGTCTCTTTTATTATATTTGAGCCCTTCGCTATTAAAAATATTATCGAATTACTTCATTTAAAATCCTGTCAACTCTCCCAGCTTTTGGTTATGATTAGACAAACAATTATGAGGTTATTTTGATCATCAGCGGAAAAGAAGCAAACGCTACAGTTCCAATTAAACGAATTGCAGCCATTGACTTAGGCACCAACTCTTTCCATGCCATTATTGTGGATATCTATTCGGATGGAAGTTTTCGGAAAGTGGATGATTTCAAAGAAATGGTTCAGCTTGCAAAAGGCGGGCTGGGAAAAAGGCTTTCAGAAGGAGCTTTCAACCGCGGACTTAAAACACTTAAGAATATCAAAGTGCTCTGCGACAGTCATAACGTGGAGAAGATTCTTGCTTATGCAACAAGTGCTATCAGGGAAGCCGAAAATGGTGGTGAGTTTATTCAGGAAAGTATTGATCGCTATGACATTAAGATCAATGCTATTCCCGGCTATATGGAGGCTGAATTAATTGGCTATGCTGTTCAGCATGGCATCAGGCTTTCAAAAAAACCGGTTATGATGGTGGATGTTGGAGGTGGCAGTGTTGAATTCATTATCGGAAACAACAAAGAGTTTCATTTTATAAACAGTCGGAAGATTGGTGTTTCCAGAATGACGGACACCTTCAAACCAAGCGATCCGATTTCTTCAGAAGATATTTCGAAACTTGAGAATTATTATGCCGATCAAACTGAGAAATTAGCCGAAGCATTTAATGAACATCCTACAGATACCATCATCGGCTCTTCAGGAACAATGCAGAACATTGCAGCGATGATTGCGGCACGCAAAGGATTACCCGTTGATGTTACGCTGAATGAAATGGAATACACAGCAAAAGACTTCTTTGCGTTCTATAAAGATTTTATCAAAATGGATCGTACTCAACGCAAGAAAATTTCCGGGCTGGATTCAAAGCGCATTGACTTTATCAATACCGGGATTGTACTGGTTAATTTTCTGCTGAAGAAATTCGATATCAAAAAAGTAAAAATATCCACTCAGGCACTTCGGGAAGGAATCATTATCCGCTACCTGAAAAAGGACATGATCGGTTTGCCGTGGATCGGTGAAATGGCGGATCCGCGCCGAAGAAGCGTGTATGAGTTGTTAAGAAAGTGCAACTGGCATGAAGAACATTCTACACATGTAGCTAAAATGGCACTTAATATTTTTGACACCCTTCAGGATGATCTTGAACTTCCGCATGAAGATCGTGAATTACTGGAGTATGCAAGTCTTCTTCATGACATTGGGTATTATATTTCACACTCGAAGCATCACAAGCATGCGCTTTATATAATAAGGCACGCAAAACTTAAAGGTTTTCGTGAAGATGAAATTGAGATCATAGCCAATGTTGCACGATATCACCGCCGATCTACTCCCAAAAAACGTCATGGAGAATACTGGAAGTTGAAAGCGCCTATACGAAAGCGAATAAAAAAACTATCAGGAATTCTTCGGGTTGCTGATGGATTGGATCGTAGTCATTACCAAAACGTACAAGAACTTTTTCTGGATGTAACTGACAAAGAGCTTGTTTTTCACATTCAGGTACAGGCCGATCCTCAGTTAGAGATCTGGGGAGCAGAACGAAAGTCTCATCTGCTACGTGAAGTTACGGGCAAGAAGATTCGGTTTGAAGTGAAGAGTGAGTTGTTGGTGGATTAGTTATTGGTTGATAGGGGAATAGGTGGATATGTGGATATGTGGATAGGTAAATTAGGAATACCTATAAGACTGAAATATTCCTAATTCACTTATATACCTATTCCGAATTACTGCTACTCTCCAAAAGAGCCCGCCGCTCCCGGAAATACTACCGGACTTTCAAATCCTTCTTTTGAAACTGAAGCTACTCCAAACAGATAATTATCTATTACCACGTTTTCAAGAGTGTGCTCGGTTTTGTCTTTGGAAACGAATACGCTTTTTTCCCATTGATTGGAGTCCGTCAATCGCCAATAGATCTTATAGCCGGCTAACTGAGGATTTTGCTCTTCATTCAAAGCATCCCATTTCAAAGTTGTACTTGGACGAACCGCTCCCTGAATCTGAACATTAACCGGAGGATTTGGAGCCCATGCCATTCCCGCCATAGTTACCACGTTTAATCCTGTAAGTTTAGCGGCATACTCAAAATCCACACCGTCAATAGTGTCTCCATACTTAATTCCATCTTCCGTTCTTAGATCATGATGTTGCATTACATAATTCTCGTTCGTTTCCATGATGCGAACTCCCGGAATTCCTACCGCGTTAAACGGCCTGTGATGCCCTCCTCTTCCAAAACGATCCAGACGATAGATCATCATTACGTCAAGATTTTGGATATATAAATCTGCCATTTTATCTACATAACGAGCTACGTTTCTGGACGGCGAATCTACTTCTCCACCGGTAAATCTACGGATTCTTGCTTCCTGCTCGGTTTCAACTGCCCTTGTTCCTTCCGAAAAAACTCTTGCTGTTGTATTATTGATCACACCATTAATCCCTTTGATATTTCCGATCATATCGTTGTTAAGTACAGCCTTAATTCTCCAGCCTTTTTCCAGAGCATAATCAGCCAGGATCTGTCCGCCGAATAAACCTTGTTCTTCACCTGAAAGTCCTACGTACATAATTGAACTTGGAAATTCATATTTGGTCAATACTCTGGCAGCTTCAATGGCGCCGGCCATTCCAGATGCATTATCGTTTGCTCCCGGTGAATCAGAGACCCCATCCAATGGATCGGAAACTCTCGAATCAATGTCCCCACTCATCATCACAAAGCGGTTTGGATCTGCTGTACCTCTCTGTATGGCAACTACATTTACTACATTCACAGGCTCCGGAATTCTTCTTTGTCCTGAAATCACATCGCTCACGTAAAATACTTCCAGACATCCGCCACATTCTGCCGAGATCTGTTCAAATTCTCTTTTGATCCATCGTCGTGCAGCACCAATTCCTCTGGTATCAGAAACTGTATCCGAGAGTGTATGTCGCGTTCCGAAACCAACAAGTGTTTCAATATCCTTTTTAATATTTTCCGGAACCGGGGCTTTCCCGATTGTATGTAATGTGTCAGGTGTAACAGTTTGTGCGTTTATCGGATTTGCAATACCGACCATTGCAAAAATAAAACCTGATAAAATGTAACGGATTGATTTCATGATGATTGATCCTTTTGTTTTGAATTTTCTTCATTGTTTCCGGGCTCTTCTTGTAGTCTTCTGTTCTGCTCAATATAGGCTTTTAGGTTTTCCTGAAACTTTACCTGAGCCTTTAATCCTAATCGATGCCCAAAATAGGCCCCTGTACCGCACGCAACTAAAAGCATGGGTATATAAACAGTTGGCGGAGTTGCTGTTCCTCCTTCATAAATACTTACCCAAATTGCCGGTGGCAAAAATATAAAAATGGCAAATACATACGGTACATTGCTTGCTCCTTCAAGCCTTCGCATATACCTTTTACTGGACGATGAAACCATCCCCATGTACACCAAACCAAATACAAAAAATATAATGGTTCCTGTGATTGTTCCATTGTTGACGAGCGGAAGCAGATCAGTTGTAAGAAGAGTAAATCCGGATGAAATAAGAAGCAGGCCTGACAAATAAAAGATCAGACGGGGAAGATTGTCCAAAGCAGTTAGTTAATTTTTAGTTAATACCATTTAAGAGTAAAGAATTCTTAGCGAAATATCTATTGAAGTAATTGGGATTGCCGGATCATACTAATCTATCAACCAACTCAATGGATTTTGATAATCCTTATGGCGTACAACAAAAAGCACATTTTCTCCAAGTGGTGATTGCGCAACACCTGAAAGCCCAATCCGGTCACCGGCATTTAACACCTGATTTTTCTGAACGTCTATTCTACTAAGGTTTCCATAAGCAGTATAATATCCTCCATGCTTTACGAAAACAACATCTCCAAATCCACTTATTGGTGAAATTTGTGATACATAACCATCAGATACAACAGAAACAGCAGATGCAGGCTCTGCTACAATGTTAATTCCTAAATACTCTGTCACAGTACCATAAATCGGATTTCGTGTTCTTCCAAAGTTTTTTGAAACGGTTTTGCTATTCACCGGCCAAGGCAAAGAACCTTTTGCTGCCACAAAAACACGCTCATTATCAGCCAACATTTCATTTGTTACAGCAGCATCTCGCACTAATGACTTAGAATACTTTGCAACTTCTCTGTTTCTAAGATTTTCATCAGCAATTTCCCGAGCTCTTGCGAGTTTAACCAGGCGCTCATTTTCAAGTTCCTGAATTCTTTCTGCTTCAGCAATCAGGTTGGTAAACGCATTTTGCAACGCTTCTTTCTGTTCCCTGCTTTTTGTGAGTTCGGCTACAAGATCAGACCGTTGGCTTCTGATTGATTCTACTGTTTGTTTTTGCTCAGATCGTTGATTATCCAAAATATTTTTCTCATTTCTGATCTCATCCAAAACCACCTGATTCCGATTCAGACTCTGCCTAAGATCCATTTGAATCTTATCCAGTTCATTTCTTCTTTTTCGGATTTGCTCTGCCTGTTTGGCTTTTTGCTCTTCAAACTTATTCAAATATTTAGCGCGAACTACCATTTCATTCATCGAGCTCGAAGTAAGCAATAACTCCAGATTACTAGACCGACCATTTTTATAAGCAAAGAGGAGAATTTTTTTATAATTCTCGATTAAAAGCTTTAGCTCTTCCTGGCGTAAGTTAATCTCTGTTTCAGTAAGATTAATCTCCTCTTCAATTTGTTTTTGCTCGGTTGATAAGTTACCAATCTTATCGTCCTGCAAAGCAATCAGGCTATTCAGATTCTCATATTTCCGATACGATCTGTTAAATTGTTCTTCTGCTTCTGCAACCCTTTTCTGATAAGATTTTATCCGGGCGTCCAATACATTTATTTCGGCGCGAGTGTTATTCTGCTTTTCCAGAATATCTTTTCTTTTCTCCTCGTAGGTCTGTGCATCAGCTGACCATGCAAACAATCCAAAAAATATTAATAGTATAGAAGCCTTTAATCTCATAACCGTTGAATTTCTATGTCTTCCGGAATATCAATACTTAGATTTAATTTATCGGGGTTTATTTCCAGAGAACGAATCTGAAAAACCACCTTTGACTGTTTGTCAGCACTTAATATGGTGATTTTTCTTGGTAATTTGAAGTCTTCGACTTCTCCATAACTTTCATATTCCAACACCGAGTAGGGCGATCCTGAGTTTCCTGCCTGTTCTACATATTGTACAGTTCCATCTTTTTTGCTGATATAGGCAATCCCTTTATTATAGAATCCCAACACATACTGAGTTTCAGACTGAAGGATCCTTTCCACATCCTGTTCTTCGATTTTAAAGTTCATCAGATCCAGTAAATTTACAGTCGCAAGTTCATTCAGGTTTGTGGCTCTTCCATCATTAATTGAAACTTTTTCGGCGTATTTATCAATCTTGTTATAGATAAGGATAGAATCGGTATCAACCAACATACTGCCTCCCGTTATTCCAACCCGATTTTTAAAAGTCAGCAAACTCAAAGTGGTATCCGTATCAAAATCTATAGTTATGCGATCGCTGTTACCCGGCTCGCTTACAATTGCCCTTCCTTTTCCTTTTACTGAGTTCAGCTCACCTTTATAGTTCGGAATTTTGGCTATTACTTCTGAAAGCGGGATCTCGACAGGATACAAACTTTCGTTTACCGGTTTTGAAATTTTACCGGATGAGGTACACGCCATCAACAACAACAATGTTGCTATCAGATATGTTGGTTTATTAAACATCAATTACTGAATCTTTTCTTGGAGATGATTTAGAGATGGATCTTTCTCATATGCACGCTTCCACCATTTCTTAGCTTCATCTGTGTTTCCGAGTTTATCATAAACGTCTCCTAAATGTTCCAAAACTTCTGCAGAAGCTGCATTATCATCAAGATCAATTGACGCTTTAATAAACCTTCGTGCTTTCTCAAACTCACCCTTTTTGTAAAAAACCCAGCCCATAGTATCCAGATAAGCTGCATTATCGGCATCCAGTTCCATAGCCTTTTCTGATAATTCTTTGGCTCTATCCAGTTTTTCATTTCTAAGAGAAAGATTGTAGGCGTAATTATTCATTGCATTATGATTTTCCGGATCATACCTCAATGCCAGTTCATAAGCTCGATCTGCCTCTGTATTATTCCCAAGATTGCTGTTTGCATCACCCAATGCAGCATAAACAACCGATTTAAATGGTTTCCTAGCCGGTGCCCTGGATGCTCTTTCAATCCATTTTACAGCTTCCCCGTTATTGTCCTCCAACAAATAAGCAGATCCAATAAAAAACTGAATGAAAGCATCTTCGGGAACAAACTCATTGGCTTGTTGACCAACCTTTATGGCTTCAGTTGTCTTGTTCTGTGCAAGTAAAAGCTGAAGTCTTAGTCTCCAGGCAATATCATCTTCAGGAAGCAACTTATTTCCTTTTTCAAGTTTTTCAATTGCTTTTTCCGGGCGATTTATCTGCGCATAAAATTGCCCGGCGAGGGTATAGGCTGGACCGTATTCAGGAGATGATTCTGCATATTTATCTAGTGAAAGAGCTGTTTGGGTTTTTAACTCTTCATTTAACGGACTTTCCTGTTGCTTACTATATAAAAACTGAGCAACTGCCAACTTCTCTTCTGCGGGTATAATTTTATCACTAAGAAAGGTTCGCAGCAACACTCCCGCGCTATCCCATTTTTGTTCATCGATATAGATGCTTGCAAGGTTCATTAATGATTGCGGGTCACGGGCATTTCTTCCAAGTGCTTCATTCAATACATTTTTGGCAGTCCCTCCTTTTCCGGTTCTCGCATAATATTCACTAAGAAGATTTAGGGTATTCAGATTATCAGGATCTACTTTTCTTAGATTTTCGAGCTGCACTATTGCAGAATCCCGAACACCCATTGCTTCAAAATTTCTAAACTTCAAAAGATACACGGATGGTAGGGGACCGGCTAGTTTCAAAGCACGGTTCAAAACCCGATTACTTTTAATGTATTCACCATAATCGCGATGCGTATCAGCAAGCATAAACAATGCATCAAAGTCAGTTGGATATAATTGAAGCAGTTTTTCCAGTTCATTCAAGGTAGCTTTGTTTTCTCCTGCACTTCTGTAAATCTGAGCGAGTTTATAACGGTACCATTTATTATCCGGAGACAGACCTACTGCTTGTTTTCCATATAAAGCTGCATTCGGAAGATCTTCCATTGCATAATAAGTGTCTGACAAAGCGAAATTTATTCCTGATTCATTACCCAATTGTTCTTTCGCCTGAAGTAATAGCTGAGCCGATCTTTCATATTCTTTTTGTTCAAAAGCTTCCAGCCCCTGAACATACAACTTCGTTCCGGTAACTTTCTCTCCGGACTGAACCTGACCAAACCCTTTTATCGAAAAGGCAACTAATAGTAAAAGTGTAATATAGAATTTTTGCTTCATCATGATGTCGAACGTAAAGTATAACGGTAAAGTGCGATTTATGCTGAAATGATTACAGATTTTAATTCAAAAATTACTATCCATCCCCATCATTTTGTACATTCCCTCTGTTAGGAAAACCAACTTGATTAATGGCTGAAACGTACCGCGCACTTACCAGAAAATATCGCCCACAAAATTTTGAGGACATTGTTTCTCAGGATCATGTAAGCAGTACGTTGATGAACGCCATCAAACAAAACAGGCTTTCTCATGCTTACATGTTTTGCGGGCCCCGTGGAGTTGGAAAAACAACTATGGCACGAGTTTTAGCAAGAACCATCAACGAAATTGATAACAGTGTTGATGGAGAATCGCTAAACCAAACCCTGAATATTGTAGAGATGGATGCTGCATCCAACAACAAAGTAGATGATGTTCATCACTTAAGGGAAAGTGTTAGGATTCCACCACAGAATGGCCGCTATAAAGTATTTATTGTGGATGAGGTTCATATGCTTTCAAAAGCTGCTTTCAACGCGCTTTTGAAAACGCTGGAAGAACCACCTGAGCACGCCATCTTCATTTTTGCTACAACAGAACCGCACAAAGTTCTTCCAACGATTCTCTCCAGAGTTCAACGGTTCGACTTTAAAAGAATTTCTGTTGAAGAGATCGTTCATCGTTTAAGAAAGATCTCTGTTGACGAAAGTATCTCTATCGACGAGGAGTCTCTTCATGTAATCGCCAAGAAAGCAGACGGCGCACTTCGTGATGCTCTTGGGTTAATGGATCAAGCTATCGCTTTTTGTGGAGATACAATCACACATAAAGAATTACTGCAGGCACTTAATGTAGTTGGAACAGACCGGCTGTTTCAATTTATGACTTGCGTGAAATCCCATGATGCAGACCAGGGATTAGAACTTATCAATACGTTGCTTCAGGAAGGATATGATATTCAGGAGTTTCTGATCGGACTTACTGAACACTTACGAAATTTATATATCGCTCATCACAACGATAAACTTTACCTCGTTGAAGCTTCAGAAGATACAAAAGCGAAGTACAGACAATCAGCTTCTGATTTTTCCAGAGATGACCTGATGCGTATGCTTCACATCGTTTCTGAATCGCAAATCAAAATCAAAGATGCTAACCAACCAAGGATTCAGTTTGAAATTACTTTATTGAAACTAATTCATATGGAACGGTCAGAGAATCTGGCTAGACTTCTCAGCGATTTAGAAGAAGTAAAAAAAAACTCAAGTAATCTCGTAGTAACTGAAACTGCTTCAAATGACAGCACTCAAGCTCCACCTTCATTAAATTCTTCATCTGAAAAAGCCTCCGAAGAAATAGAAAAGAATACTTCTGAAAAAACGAAAGTATCAGTTCAAGGAGAAATTTCTTCAAAGATTGAAAGTGATTCATCCGAAACCCAACATGAACCTGAATCGGAACAAGTCATTGATGAACAACAGATTGATGAGTTTGATTTAGGACCGCCGGCTCTTGTATCAAAGACGAAAACTAATAGATATCTGCAACCGGAACCAGCTCCGGAATCGAAGAAAGCTCCCGAAGAAAACACCGCTGATAAACCCGTAAAATCTGTGACTATAGAACAAGTTCAGCAAGCCTGGCCGGATTTTATCAAAGTTTTGAATGGTTCTGTAACATCCATTTTAAAAATGCAGGTAGAGCGAACTCAACCAACAAGATTAAAGGGAAGCGAATTATCGCTTGAATGTGATAATGCTCTTGCCAAAAAGATGCTGGACGAACAGGCTAAAGAGTTGGCAGGAAAATTGCAGGAATGTATAGGTGTCACACTTCGTTTAAATATCGAAGTAACAAAGAAAAAAGGAAATAAAACTTCTGCCAAAAACCCCTATGAGCGATTCCGTGAGATTCAGAAAAAGGATCCTATGGTTAGGCAGCTTGTAGAGCGTTTTGGAGCAGAGCTGGAATATTAATTTTAAAGAGTTTTAGATAGAAGACGTGATACTAAAGCGTCAAATGAATAATAATTATTTTGTGTTTTCATGATTTAGAGGCACAAATTAAATCAATATCAATTATGAGTAATTTTAACATGGCCGATATGTTCGGTAAGATTCAGGAAATGCAATCAAAAATGCAGGAAAGCCAGGAAAAACTCGCTGAAGTTATCGTAGAAGCTGAAGCCGGAGGTGGAATGGTAAAAGTAACTGCTAATGGGCTTAGACAGGTTTTATCTATTAAATTTGATGAAGATGTGATTGATCCAAGCGATAAAGAAATGCTTGAAGATTTAGTGGTTGCGGGAGTAAACAAAGCTCTTGAACAAGCTGATGAAGCTGCAAAATCTCAGATGCAGGAAGCATACAAAGGAATGATGCCGGGTGGAGGAATTCCCGGAATGGATCTTTCAAAATTCGGACTTTGATGAAGTTTAAAATGAAAAATGAAAGATTAAGAATTGGGTTGATGTATCCCGATTTTTCATTTTTAATCTTAAATTTTTAATTCTTGTGCAGATAACATCAGAATATTTAGAACGGGCTATTGAACAATTAGCCAAACTGCCGGGTACGGGACGAAAATCAGCACAAAGAATTGCGATTCATCTTCTCAAACAAAATGATGAGTATGCACTACGGCTGGCAAATGCAATTATTGATCTGAAAAATAAAGTTACCCGCTGTAATATATGTGGAAATGTAAGCGACACCGATCCTTGTTCGATTTGTGAAAATCCTAAGAGAGAAAACGGTTCCATTTGTGTAGTCGAAGAATTTAATGATGTCTATATCATCGAGAAAACCAATGAATTTCGTGGCAGATATCATGTACTTGGCGGTGTTATTTCACCCATGGATAATATCGGACCGGATAATATTCGAATTAAGGAATTATTAACTCGAATTGGCGGTAATGAACAGATCAATGAAGTAATTCTCGCTTTAAATCCTGATTCAGAAGGCGAAGCAACATCTTATTACATAAATAAGTTATTGATACCATATGAAATTCAGGTTACCAGAATTGCTTATGGAATTCCGATGGGAACAGAATTGGAATTTATTGATGAAGCCACATTAAGCAGAGCTTTTGCCAGCCGAAACAGTTTTTAGAACAAAAAACAAAAATTGTAAATGTATTGGTGTTTTTGTGAATTTGTGGGTTCCTTTAATCATTAAATAATTAACATCTGCTTAGCGCGCCTTTGCGCTCTTAGCGTTTCAATAAAAAAAAATGAAGAAACTAATCTTATTCCTTTTCTTAGGACTTTTTTCAATTAATCTTTCTGCCCAAAGAACGTACTGGCAGCAGGAAGCAAATTATACCATGGAGATTGATGTAGATACAGAAAATCATCAATATTCCGGTACACAAACTATTGAGTACACGAACAATTCACCAGACGTCCTTGACCGAGTGTACTATCATCTTTATTTCAACGCTTTCCAGCCTGGCAGCATGATGGATGTTCGCTCCAGAACTATTCAGGATCCGGATGGACGGGTCCGAGACCGAATATCCAAACTTTCTGACGATGAGATCGGATATCAAAAAGTGAAATCACTAAAGCATGATGGGAAAGATGTAAAATTTGTTCATGATGGAACCATCCTTATCGTTGAGTTGGATAAACCAATTCAACCCGGAGCTACTTCAACTTTTGAAATGGAATGGGATGCTCAGGTACCTTTGCAAATTCGTCGTTCAGGGTGGAATAATGCTGAAGGCGTAGAATTTTCTATGAGTCAGTGGTATCCTAAAATGGCTGAGTATGATTATATGGGCTGGCACCCAAACCCATACATCGGACGTGAATTCCATGGTATTTGGGGCGATTTTGATGTTAAAATTACAATCGACTCAGATTATGTAATTGGAGGAACCGGTGTTCTTCAGAACCCAAATGAAATTGGACATGGCTATGAAGATGATGGCGTTAAACTGAACCGAAGGAATCCGAATAGCAAAATTACCTATCATTTTATTGCTGAAGACGTGATCGATTTCTTTTGGGGTGCCGATCCTGATTTCATCCACACTACAGCTCAGGTTCCAAACGGTCCTAAATTACATTTCTTCTATCAGGAAACGGTTGATCAGGAAGCAACACCCGAAGAAAATGAAGCTTACAAGCAATACTGGGAACAGCTTCCTGAACTGACCATCAAAGGTTTCGAATACGCTATAGAAAACTTTGGAAAGTATCCTTATCCACAATTCTCAACCGTTCAAGGTGGTGACGGTGGAATGGAATATCCTATGGGAACTCTTATTACAGGAGGAAGATCTCTCGGAAGCTTAGTTGGTGTGACCGTTCATGAATTTTATCACAGCTGGTTTCAGGGAGTACTTGCCACTAATGAAGCACTATACCCATGGATGGATGAAGGATTTACAAGCTATGCATCTGCGGAAACTATGATGCATATATTCAATCGTAAATCAGATTTTCCTTATGCCGGATCTTATCGTGGTTATTTTAGTATTGCTGGAACTGATGCGGAAGAGCCCTTGACAACACATGCTGATCATTATAAAACGAACAGGGCTTATAGTGTCGCTTCTTATTCAAAAGGTGCTGTTTACTTAGGTCAGTTGAGTTATATCATTGGTGAAGATACTTTCCGAAAAGGAATGCTTACTTATTTTGACGAGTGGAAAATGAAGCATCCTACTTCTCATGATTTCCTCAGAGTTATGGAAAAAGAATCAGGAATGGTTCTGGATTGGTACCATGAATATTTTGTTCAATCAGTAAAAACCGTTGATTATGGAATCCGCGCTTTAGTTGGGGATAACAATAAAACAGTGATTGAGCTTGAAAGAATCGGGATGATGCCAATGCCTATGGATGTAATGGTGGAATACGAAGATGGTAGCTCGGAAATGTTTTATATCCCACTTCGGATTATGCGTGGTGAAAAACCAACGGAAAATGATGTTAAGCGAACCACTTTAGACGACTGGCCATGGACTAATCCAACCTACAAATTTGAGATATCTAAGCCGGCTTCATCAATTAAAACGGTTTCCATTGATCCTAGTCAAAGATTAGCCGATGTAGATAAGAGTAATAACTCCTTTGACGTTGCTGGAATGATTAGGAAATAATTAGAATTTTAATATTTGGGCATCAGGCGAAAGTTTGATGCCTTTTTTTATAACTAACTACAAATAATGGCGAATAAAGATTACGCTAAACTTTCAATTGAAGCGCATAAAAAAGCTAAAGGCAAAATTTCTATTGAACCAAAAATGCCTTTGGAAACAAAAGACGATCTAAGTATTGCATACACTCCTGGAGTTGCGGAGCCTTGTAAAGAGATCGCTGAGGATATTTCAAAAGCTTATGATTACACGGCTAAAAGTAATCTGGTGGCAGTGGTAAGTGATGGCTCAGCTGTACTGGGACTTGGTAATATTGGTCCTGAAGCATCCCTTCCTGTTATGGAAGGAAAAGCAGTATTATTCAAAAAGTTTGCAAATGTTGATGCTGTTCCTATTGTTTTAGACACTCAGACTACAGAAGAAATTATTACTACGGTAAAACATATAGCTCCTACTTTTGGAGGAATTAATCTCGAAGATATTTCAGCACCTCGTTGTTTTGAAATAGAAGAGCGGCTTAAAAAAGAACTATCTATTCCGGTTTTCCACGATGACCAACACGGAACAGCCATTGTAACTTTGGCCGGAATGTTTAATGCTTGTAAGCTTACTGGCAGAGAACTTAAAGATCTTAAAGTGGTTATCAATGGAGCCGGAGCCGCAGGAGTTGCTATCGTTAAACTGCTTTTTGAAGCAGGGGTAAAAGAAGTAATTATGTGTGATAGTCGTGGGATTATACACAAAGACAGAACAGATCTGAATGACACAAAGCAAAAAATGGCTAAACTGACTAATAAATCTCAGGTTGAAGGCTCATTAGAGGATGCCGTTAAGAACTCAGATGTCTTTATTGGAGTTTCTGCACCGGGTGTTTTAACCAAGGATATGGTTAAAACCATGACTAAAGATCCCATCATTTTTGCCATGGCTAATCCAATACCTGAAATCATGCCCGACGAAGCAAAAGAAGCGGGAGCCGGAATTGTCGCAACCGGGCGTTCCGATTTTGCTAATCAAATAAACAATGTGTTAGCTTTTCCCGGATTATTTCGCGGAGCTTTAGATATCAGAACCAATAATCTATCAATGGGGATGTTCATCGCAGTTGCAAGAGCTATTGCAGATAGCGTAGAAGATCTCTCTGAAGAAAAAATTATCCCAAGTCCGTTCGATGAGAGGGTTCCGGGAAGAGTAGCCGAGGCAGTCAGAAACTACAAAGATTAAAACAAGCTTCGCTGTTCCTGATCTTTTTTCTGAGCCCGTTCAATAGTGGGGTCATCTTTGATCTCGTAGTTGTTTAGCATTTCGGGCATAAACCGCTTTTCGTATATACGACGTGCTATTCCGTGAAGTGCTTTCTCTCCTCGAGGTGTAATAGTCAAAAACCCACCGTCGTCCTCCAGAATAAAACCAAATGAACGAAGATCATTTACTATTAGATAAGCGAGTTTTTCAGTTACTCCGGCACTTTTCTCAATAATTTCCCGATGTGGACTTTCATCCTGAGCCATATACAATCGCCCTAGTACATTGAGCTCGGCTTCGGTCAGGGGAAATCCTTCACTCCCTTTTGTAAGCAGATTATCCCAGGTTTTTTGAGAATAGTATAATCCAAACCAGTGTTTTCCTTCGCGAAGCAGATTGTGAGTTATTGAACATGCAAAATGCTCTCCGGGACCTGCCTTACGTGGTTCTCCTCTCGTGCGAAACAAATTCACCATCGTAGCCAGATCCAGTTCCTGGATATTTGGCGGATACTTAAAGTAAAAGTCAGTTCGCTTATGCATCGTTTAATTTATTACCCGAATTAGAGAACTGTAAATATGCTGAAATTAAATCAGCTTTACCAACTGTTGCCATAAAATCACAGAAACACTCAAGATTAGATAATCGAAATTTAATATTCGTTATTCAATCCTAGCTTTTCTCTGCAATCAATTTAACTGCATCATCCAGGGTAAACTTCTCCGGCTCAGTACCTTTTGGTAAACCAATATTTTTCTTTCCGTGCTTAATATACGGTCCGTAACGACCATTCATAACCTTGATGGGCTTATCTGTATCAGGATGTTTACCCAGATCGCTAATCTCTGAACTCCGTCTGGATTTTCCTTTCTGATTCAATAATTCTACTGCACGATCAAGCTGTATTTCAAGAACGCTGTCTTCTTTAGGAATTGATTTGAATTTCCCATCATGAACTACAAAAGGACCATATCTTCCAACTCCGGCCTTCACTACCTTCCCATCTTCCGGATGTTCTCCTAATTTTCTTGGAAGCTCCAACAGTTTCAACGCTAAATCCAAATCTACGTCTTCAGGACTCATTCCTTTCAACAAAGAAACTCTTTTTGGTTTTTTATTCTCTTCGGTTACTTCCCCAAGTTGAACATATGGACCATAACGACCAGACAATAAAAACACAGGCAATCCTTCATCCGGATGTATTCCAATCGGCTTGTCTTCCTCTTCCGATAACTTGATCAGCTCTTCGAGTTTTTCTGCCGTGATATCGCTCGGGTTCAAATCCTGAGGAAGCGAAGTAGAAACTTCTTCATCTCCTTTTTTCACTTTTGCGTACGGACCATATCGCCCCACCGCAACCTGAATACCTTCCAATCCTTCTAATGGAAGATCCAACAACTTTGCTTTCTGAGCATCAATTTTATCTTCCTGTCGATCTACTTTTGCCCGAAGTCCGTTTTCACCTTTGTAATAATCATCAAGGTATTGAACCGGATCCTGTTTCCCGTTCGCAACCTCATCAAGTTTATCTTCCAGGTTGGAAGTAAAATCACTGTCTACCAAATCCGGGAAGTTTTCTTCAAGTAAAGAAGTAACTGCAAAAGCAGTATAAGAAGGGATCAGCATTTTACTTTCATTCTTTGCATATCCCCGGTCCTGAATAGTACTAATTACCGTTGCGTAGGTACTCGGACGACCAATTCCTCTTTTCTCTAACTCTTTAACTAACGTTGCTTCCGTATATCGCGCAGGAGGCTTGGTTTCATGTGAATTGAAATTCAAATCCTGAAGATCGGTTCCGTCACCTACTTTCATGGCAGGTAAAAACCGCTCCTGAGAATCAAGTGCCGCTTCCGGGTCATCACTTCCTTCTACATAAGCCCTGAAGAAACCAGGGAATAAGATCTTTTTTCCTCCAGCTCTGAAATCAGCACTGGTTCCGTTATTCTTTGCGGTGATAGTCACATTGGTGAATTCCAACTCAGCTTCCGCCATTTGTGTAGCTATGGTTCGCTTCCAGATCAGATCGTACAATTTCAGCTCACGATCTTTCAATCCTGATTTTTCCGGGATGATAAATTTTGAACCGGAAGGTCGAATAGCCTCATGCGCTTCCTGAGCTGATTTTCCTTTTTTAGTGTAATTCCGGACTCTTTCAAACAAGTAATCTTCTCCGTACTGATCCACGATATTTTCACGAGCGGCATCTATTGCCTGAGAAGAAAGGCGGGTTGAATCCGTTCTCATGTAGGTGATAAACCCTTTTTCATATAATTTCTGAGCCACGCTCATGGTATCTCTCGCAGAAAAATTAAACTTTCGGTTTGCTTCCTGCTGAAGAGTAGAAGTTATAAACGGAGGTGCCGGATTTCGCTTCTGAGTTTTTACATCAACATTGGTAACTTCCCAATTCGCATCTTTCAACTGCTCTACAAGATCAGCTGATTTTTCCTCATCAAGCAAAACTACGGAATCTGGCTTTTTCAGCTTTCCGGTGTTTTCATCAAAATCTTTACCGCTGGCAAGCCTTTTGTCATTCAGATGGGTCAGATCAGCATTGAACTCATCATTTTCTCCTGTCTTTTGAAGAACTGCTGATAAATCGTAATACGTACCGCTTCTGAATTTCATACGTTCGCGCTCGCGTTCAACCAGCATTTCTACCGCTACCGATTGCACACGCCCGGCTGACAAGCCCGGAGAAATTTTCTTCCACAGTAATGGAGAAACCGTGTAGCCTGCAAGCCGATCTAAAATTCTGCGTGTTTCCTGAGCATGCACTAATTGCATGTCGATGTCACGGGTGTTTTCCAGAGCATTTAATACAGCTTCTTTCGTGATCTCGCGAAACGCCATTCTTTTTACCGGAACTTTTGGCTTCAGCACTTCCAACAGGTGCCATGAAATTGCTTCGCCCTCGCGGTCTTCATCCGTTGCCAAAATTAATTCATCGGCATCTTTAAGTTTATCCTTAAGGCGTTTGATAACTTTCTTCTTGTCCGGTGGAGTCACGTAAATCGCAAAATATCGGTCATCAGGATTTACTCCCAGCGTAGCCCAGCTTTCTTTTTTATACTTAGCAGGAATCAGTTTTGCAGATGAAGGCAAGTCACGAATGTGACCCATCGAAGAATCAACTTCGTAACCTTTCGGCAAATATTTACTGATGGTTTTAGTCTTTGTGGGTGACTCTACAATTACCAGACTTTTCATACTCTTTCTATTGGTTTACAGGCTTTCTACAAGAGCTTTCAACTCTTCTGCGTGTGCTTTTGTATCAATTTTTTCAATGGAAGCCAAGATAGTACCATCCGTATCAATTACAAAAGCCGATCTTGAAGGTCCTGTAAAAGTTTTACCGTACATCTTTTTCTCTACAATGGAATCAGTGGCTTCTGCAAATTTATAATCCGGATCGGAAGCAAGTGTGTAATTGATACCTTGTTTCTCTGCGTAATTCTTATGTGATCTGCATCCATCTTTACTGATAGCAATCAAATTGAATCCATTTTCTTTGAACCATTCCGAGTTTTCGGCCAGGTCTAAGGTCTGCCGATCACAACTCGAAGTGTTGTTCTTCATGTATACAGACACGATTGCTTTTTGATCCAGTAAATCCGAAAATTTAACTTCACGCTCTTCTCCGTTCTGTACTATTTTAAGTTCAAAGTCAGTATTTATTTTCTTTCCCGTCTCTATCATTTGTCATTTCTTTTGATGAATTGTTCGATTGAGATAAACGGAATTTTAAGGAATATTCGTTCAGTTTAATTAAACCTGATATACTAAACCATTAAATTCTACTCTGTAGAAACTTCCGCTTCATGCCCAATCTCAAAATTACATGAATTCGCAATAAAGCACATTTCATTCGCTTTTTGATGAAGTGCTTTTGCCTTCGGCGTCATCGCTTCATCAGTTACTACTACTTTTGGATGAAGAGAAACTTTTGTAAATCTACCTGAACCATTTTTCTCTTCTTCCATAATTCCCTTTGCTTCATCTGTATAATCAACCACTACCACATCATTCACCGAACATAAATGCAAATACCACAACATGTGGCAGGAAGAAATTGATGCCAGAAATAATTCCTCCGGATTATGTTTAGAAGCATCTCCCCGAAAAGCGGGATCAGAAGAACCATAGATTTCAGCCTTCCCATCAATAAATATGGAATAACTTCTCGCATACGATGTATAATCTGAAGTCCCTTTGCCTGAATTTCCAGTCCATTCAAGATATGTTGCGTAGTAGTGTTTTTTGATCACTTTTTTTATAGGTTATCAATCATGAAAAGTGCGGGAGAATATAAAAATATAGAACTTTATCAGATTCTTGATGGAATTGATAAATATAAATATCCAGAAAGATATGAAGAAATCAGAAGTGAGTTAGATCAACGAAAAAATAATGGTCAAGTAAATAGCCTTGAAATAGATTCAATTAAATGGCAGGAGTTGAATATTTCTTTATTGGATATAAGATACTTTGGAATAGTTCAGTTATTGCTTACTGTTTACGCTACGATTTCATTAGGGATTGAAATCAGTAATATTTTTAGCAGTGGTTTGATGCTGAATATTACCCCATTGCTTGTTCTTTATCTATTTGTTTTAGCTTCACTATTACTAGGAAGTATAATAATGATTACAAAGAATTATAAAGGAGCTTATCTGTCTATTCCTGCATATTTAATTCAACTTTTTGCCATAACAACTTCTAGCATAGCATATAAAATGTTTATCGGAGTTGGAGCTTTTGTAAACTTTTCTACACCGTTTGAGATTTCTTTTTTATTCATTATTGATAATGTTCAGTTAAATCTGCTTGATTTTACTAAGGACTCCGAGTTTACTATCGGTATTAATCTGATAGCTTTTTTTCTTGGTGGATTTTTAGTTGCAGTAGTTTCCCAAAAAAACAAACACTAGCCACCTCCGATCTCCTTTCTCTTCTTTCTTAATCTCCTTTCCTCTCCCCAAAAAGAAGATATTTCGCCACTGCAGCCACTACCAATGAATGATGAACCTGTCCGTCCGTAACTAAATCCAAAAAATCCTGAAGCGGAATCACATGAACATTGATTCGCTCATTTCCATCTAACTTTTGATCCGACACTTTCTTACAGTTTTTAATCAGATAAGTATGCGTATAGTTTGTAAGTATCGCAGGATTTGAACTAACCTTTCCGAGATTAATGATCTCATCTCCTGCGTAACCTGTTTCTTCCTTTAATTCTCTGATGGAAGTTTCCTTCGGATGCTCTCCCTCATCCACCATTCCACCCGGAAGTTCAAGCGTGGGTTCTTCAATTCCATATCTGTATTGCTCCACCAATACAATTTCTTCATTGGGAGTAAGTGCAATTACGTTGATCCAGTCCGGAGCTTCAACTATCGAAAATGTTGCTGAATGATCTTCTGATTCAATCTTCATATCCCGCTGCAAAACCTTGAAGATATTAGTTGTATATTCCACCCGGTTACCAGTTGTAACCCAAGGTTCTATAGAATATTTAAACGGTTTTTTGCTCATGGCAGACTCGCTTTTATTATCACACTCTGAATTTTCATCCCAAAAAGAGATACGTAAAGCTACGGAAAATGCATGCGATCTAATGGAAAAAATCTACGCTTCCGGTAAATATCCGAAGATGTTCGTAGAAAGAGCCTGGTCAGAGCATAATCCGGTTATTAAAGGAGAAATTGCTCAACCCAAAGCCCTTCGTTGGTATTTAGAACGAGAGATTCTCCGGCTACTTTCTAAGGAGGCAGACATCAAAATTGAGCCTTCAAGAGATGTAATTCCTTTAAATGATCCTGATTTACTGGATCATGCCGATGAAAGCGATTGGGACATAACTAAGAAAAAATTGTTTCTCTTCAGCCCTGAGCGTACTGATATTTCTGTAGCCCGTTTGGAACATTACACAGGAACCGATGCTTGTGATTTTCAGCGATATATCCTGTTCACCAACTATGATATGCACGTGGAAGTATTTCTCGAAAAGTATCCTGATTGCGTGAAACCTACGCGTACGGGAGTGCAAATGCCGGCCTATCATCACAAACTAGACGATAATAAAGGAATCACTTTGGTCAATATTGGTGTGGGACCTTCCAATGCTAAAACCATTACTGATCACATTTCTGTACTTCGTCCCGATGCCATGATGATGGTTGGTCACTGTGGTGGATTACGAAATCATCAAGAGATCGGAGACTTTGTTCTTGCAAACAGCTACATGCGCGACGACCGTTTACTGGATGACCTTTTTCCGATTGGAATTCCTGTTATTCCTAATTACTTATTGAATCTGTACTTGAAACAAGCGTTGGATAATCACGGATTAAATCACAGAATCGGAACCGTTTTTACCACTGCAAACAGAAACTGGGAGTTTTCTAAACGGCACACCGTCGAAAAAATTCATCAAAGCCGAAGCTTAGCGGTTGATATGGAATCGGCAACTGTTGCCACCAATGGATTTCGTTATAGGGTTCCTCATGCCACATTACTTTGCGTGAGCGATAAACCACTACATGGAAAACCCAAACTTTCGGGAGCCGCTCAATCTTTCTATCAAAACTCCAAAGAAAAACACCTGGAAATTGTGATCGAAACCATAGACATGGTGAAAGAAAACTATCCGGATGGTTTGCCGAATTCCAGCATCCGAGCTTTCAACGAACCGTTGATGGGCAGCGGAAACTGAAGATGAACTTTGAATATTGAACAGATGAATATCGAATTTTGAAGTAAGAGTTTTTGCTTAGTTAATATGTGAGTTACACGATTCCTTTTGCTTTTCAATACTATTCGTAACCATTTCAAAGCCCTAAAAAAACTTATTAACCCATATCTAAACTAACGAGTCTTCCTCCCTTGAAGGAGGAAACAAAGGTGGGGGTTCGAGCTAAACCCTAATATTCAATATTAAAAAATAAGTTTGTAAGGAACATCTCCCCGGCTGGTCTTACTTAATCAAAAAAGTAAAACCATGGACACTTCCAATACCGAATCTTTTTCTGCAGAAAATTTTCTGAACCGCTCTGTTAAAGACATGCGACCCGATGAACAACCCAGAGAAAAGCTCATGAAGTATGGCGCTGATTCTCTTTCCGATGCTGAGCTTCTTGCCATTCTTCTGCGTACCGGAACCAGGAAAATGAATGTAATCGAAACTTCCCGGGCTCTGTTAGATCATTTCAACGGCCTACACTCGCTCATTAAAAAAGAATGGAATGAGCTTAGAGTTATTCCGGGAATCGCTAAAGTAAAAGCTATCACACTGGAAGCGGCATTCGAGCTTGCACGAAGAATTCAGGTTGCCGGACTGGGAGAAGAAATTCAGATCACCTCCCCGGATGAAGCCGCAGCTTTTTTTGGGCCAAAAATTCGTCACTTAACCAAAGAAGTTTTTCTTGTCGGCTTTCTGAATAACCGTAAAATTCTGACAGGATTTCATCGAATTAGTCAGGGAGGTAGTAACGCTACCATCGTTGAACCAGCTGAAGTAATGCGGCACGCCATTTTGAATCAGGCTAATTCCATCATTCTTGTCCATAACCATCCATCCGGTAACAACAAAGCTTCTACAGCTGATATTCAGCTAACCAAAAGAGTAGCAGAATCAGGAAAACTACTCGGCATCCCTGTTGATGACCACATCATCATCGCTGGATATGATTTTGTGAGTTTACGCTCGCAAGGCTTGCTCAATTAAGAATATCAGAATATAAAATTAGGAATATGAAAACAGATAATATTATACAGATCAAGTCCTATGATTTTGCTTTGAGAATTATAAAGTTAAATCAGTATTTAGTTAGTGAGCATAGTGAATTTAATTTATCACGGCAATTACTAAGATCTGGCACTTCTATTGGTGCTAATATTGAAGAGGCAATTGGTGGTACCACAAGAAAGGATTTTAAATATAAACTTAGTATTTCATACCGTGAAGCAAGAGAATCTCATTATTGGATAAGATTACTTCGGGATTCAGAATATATTTCAGTAGAGCAGGCTGAGTCCTTACTTATTGACTGTGAAGAGCTCCTCAAAATAATTGGAAGCATCATTAAGACAACTAAAGCGAATTTAAGAACTAAATGAGCTTTTATTCCTAATTCTCCTATTCCTAATTTCTAATTCCTTTATATTTGAGTGAACTAAGAAACAATCTCCGAAATGAACGAATATCTGAAGCGAATAATCGCTGATGCGCTGAAACAATTTGATCTTGATGAACTGCCGGAAATTCAGACAGAAGCTCCGAAAATAGCCAGTCATGGTGATGCCTCAACCAATGTGGCAATGATGCTGGCTAAGCCTCTTCGCAACAACCCTCGGGCAATTGCTCAACAAGTTGTGGATGGTATGGAATACGATTCTAAAAAAATCTCTTCTGTAGAAATCGCAGGACCAGGTTTTATCAATTTTCGTTTTGCTGATGATTATTTATTCGATGAATTACAATCTATTTTAGATTCGGGAGCAGAATTTGGTAAAACAGAATCTCAAAAAGACCAAAAAGTTCTTGTAGAGTTTGTAAGCGCAAACCCAACCGGGCCGCTAACGGTTGGACACGGACGAAACGCCGTTCTTGGAGATACCGTAGCAAGATTACTGGAATGGGCCGGAGCGAAGGTTGATCGTGAATATTATTTCAACGATGCCGGTCGACAAATGCGGGTTTTGGGTCAAAGTGTTCAGGCTCGCTATGCTGAAGTTTTAGGGGAAGATTCTGAGTTTCCTGAAGGCGGATATGAAGGTGAGTACATAAAAGATATTGCACAGGAATTAGCAACTGAAACTGACTCACTTTCTTTGGATTCTGAAGACTGGAAACCATTCAAAGAAAAAGCCGAAGAAGCTATCTTTGCCGATATAAGTAATACATTGGAAAGAATGAACATCAAAATGGATTCATTCTTTAACGAACACAGCTTGTATTCCGATGGCTCTATTGACAATACAGTGGAGAAACTTCGGAATCTTGGCTTAGTATATGATAAAGACGGAGCTGTTTGGTTTAAAACCACTGAGTTCGGGAAAGAAAAAGACACCGTTCTAATTAAAAGCACCGGAGAACCAACGTATCGCTTGCCCGATATCGCGTATCATGCCAATAAATTAGATCGCGGATATGATTTGTGCCTCGATGTTTTTGGAGCCGATCACATCGCTACTTATCCGGATGTGCTTTCAGGAATTTCCTCCCTCGGCTACGATACGGAAAAAGTAGATGTAGTCATCTATCAGTTCGTGACTATTGTGAAAGATGGTCAACCATTCAAAATGAGTACCCGAAAAGCCAACTTCATAACGCTTGATGAGCTTATGGATGAGGTTGGTTCAGATGTAACCCGTTTCTTCTTTTTGATGCGCTCTCCAAATACTCATCTGGAATTTGATATCGCTCAAGCAAAAGAAGCCGGTGATAAAAACCCGGTGTTTTATCTGCAATATGCTCACGCAAGAATTGCCAGTATTCTGCGTAAAGCAGAAAAAGAATATTCTTTTGATTCGGAAACCGATCTTTCAAATTTGACCCACGAAAAAGAAGAAGCATTGATCAAAACATTACTCCGGTTTCCTGAGATGATTGAAAGCGCTGCCGAAGCAAGAGAGCCTCATCGGTTAATCAACTTCCTGAATGATGTCGCCTCTGCATTCACCGGATTTTACCATGATTGCAGAATTATTGGTATAGAAAGTGGAATTGCTCAAGCAAGAATAGAACTTTGTAAAGCAACATCACAAGTGCTCAGAAATGGATTGACCATCTTGGGAATTTCTGCTCCTGAAGAAATGTAGTCTATTTGATTAGTAACATCTTCTTGAATTGCACGAAGTCGCCTGAGGTTAACCGATAAAAGTATGTTCCACTTGCTAAATTTGAAGCATCGAACTCAACCGAGTAAAATCCCGGAGTCTTTCGCTCATTCACTAAACTTTGAACTTTTCTCCCAATGAGGTCAAAAACTTCTATTTCTACAAATGAACTTTCAGGGATATCATACTCAATTAAAGTGGAGGGATTGAACGGGTTTGGATAGTTTTGCTTTAATCGAAAAGCTGAAGGAAGCTCACCGACCAACCCACCATCTTCGGAATTATTTTTTGCTATGAACAGCAAATATTCTTTTTGAAGATTTCCACCTTGAAACAAGATGGATTTCAAATCACGTTCAGATATTTGTTTTCCCGTTACAGGATCTTCTATCCAAATTGAAATATCTTCAGGAATAAACCCTTTTTCGACCCCCATTGAATAAAAGCCGGGCTCTGATACTGTAATTACCAATGGCACCACCAGAGCATTTTCGTTCAGTTCTTTCCCTTGGAAAACAAATTTTTCATTGAGATGATTTAAAAAGGAGATGTTATTTTCTTTCCCATCCAGTGCTGATATTCTTCGAGTGTCAATTTGTTTTATCTGCTGATCATGTTTTGTTGTAATCAGTAGTTGTGTCTCTTTATCTAAAATTTTCTCTTTAGAATTTTTAAGTATAAACCCAACGGAAGCCCAATCCTGTTTTTTTACTTTCCCAAATAGCCTAAGAGAATCACTCGTTTTTTGGGATTGAGAGAAATTTAGCTTCGGGTTTTCTCCTGTTGTCTGTACAAAAAAACCTTGCATTGGAGCGATATATCTCCCGGCATCTCCAATTTCTGCATTACGATTGTAATATTTATATGCAGATGATTCCGGATCCCAAACTGCATAACTACCTCCAATATTTATTCCCCCATCATACAAAAGGTGCCAATCAATATTACCTGCAAAAGGGTTTCCTACCAAATTGTAGCTTAAAGAGTCTTCTTCTCCTCGATACAGATCAACTAAAACTGAATCAGGTTCTAACCCTTTCATTTCTAAATATGCAGGCAATATTGCTGTACCATTTTCATCGTTTTCAAACATGTAAAAAAGATATCCTGATCCCGATGCAAAGAAATCATCAGCATTTCTGAATGGATCGAAATTTTGATTTTCTGTATTAAACAACCATAAACTTGAATTCACTGAATCGGAAGGGTATTCAGCCCAGATACCTCCTTGAGTAAAAAATGAGTCTCTAAGCGTACTAAATGTTTCATTTTGTACTGGCGACGAAATCATTCTCCAACCTGTACCTCCATTCCCAAACCATCTTGAATACGTTAAATTTCCAACCAATTCTCCATTGGTCTTTTTAAGCAAAGCTGCTTGGATAGAATCGGCAACAAGCCTTATTTCAAAGGAACCATTCTTTAATACCCCTGATCTGAGATGTAACGATGAGTAAACGGATAAATCTGAACCCAACGCAATTGTATCATTTGGAGCATCAATCACTAAGTTTTTCAATTTCTCTTTTTCCGAAAAGAAAAATAATGAATCTGAATTCCATCCTTTGATATGTACCGAAGCTGAAGTATCACCTGAGAATCCACCTCCAGATATCCCCGACATTCCATTTGAGATTTCAACTTCATTCCCGTTCAGAATTAATTCCGAGGAAATGTTTGTGAAATCAAACCCACTTATAGAAAGATCCGTGTCCAAACTGATTTCATGATGTATAACAGCTTCATGAAACGAAGTTTTGGGAATATTTCCATCCCTCCAAATACCCGTATTAGACCAGCTTCCATTCATAATAGTTTCATACTCAATCACCGGTTCGGCTTCACTAACCAGGACAGAAAAACGCTGGCTTCCGGATTGCAAATTACCTTTATGCGAAACTGTAATTGTGTAAGCGCCTGACTCAGATTCTGGTATATGAACCTGTTCAATGTTATCAACTACATTATCTGCTTTTATCGCATCAGCGCCTGGACTAAGCCTGGATAGTTTCCAAGGGAAAAAAGTAGTTGAAGATGGTGATAATACCCTTATATCAAGGTCATTTACTAAAGTAATATCTGATGGATCATCACCCGAATCAGGTTCTGTTCCTGCAGGATCTGTCCAAGCTATCGTGACTTTCAATGGTTTACTTGATGTATTTAGATAACTGAGAGTAATGGATCCCCCATTTACTAATACTGTATCTTTAAAAACAGTCTTGTGCTGATTTGCCAAATTAGACGACAAAAACCTCGCCGCTCTTTCTGTATTTAACAGTCCCCATCCGGTTCTATAATCCGGACCAGCATTACCAAGATCTTCAGCAGAATGAGCAATCAATGCTCTTAAACTTGCGGATGAAAGTGTATCATTTGTGAGATTTTGATAATGCTCCTGCAATAAAGCAGTAGATCCGGTTACGACCGCAGTAGCTGCGGATGTCCCTCCAGAGGTAGAATAATCTGTATCCGATGCGCCTCCTGTAGTGTATAAATTTGTTGGGGCTACAATATCAGGTTTAATCCGTCCGTCATCCGCAGGACCAAACCCCGAGCTATTGATTGGAGCGATAGAACTTAAGTGAGAAAAATCATTTGAAGAACTTTCCACAGCCCCCACCACCAACACATTTTTTGAAACAGCAGAACCATTAATTGTCTCGAATCCAGATAAACCGCCATTAATTTCTCGGACTGTTGTAGAATCTACAATACAATTAAAATCAGAATCTAAAGTGTAATGTTTTATAGGTTGTTCTTCGGGGCCACGTCCTCTGAAATTTCCCGCGGCTTTTACGATTAGATAATCAGGTGCCATATATGCAACGCTGTCCCAATTTTTGGCTTGTGTATCATAGTAACCAAACTGAAATGCTTTAGTAGAATCTTCATTTTCCAGCGAAAACCAAACCCATTCAAGGTCATTGCCACAATAGCTTGAAGTATTTGTCCAACCTGCTGTTTCCGCGTAAGGGTGTGCAGAGATTAGTAAATCATCTGTAGCTGCTGTTGCCATTTCACTGATATCGTTGTTCCAATTATATGCTTCAACACGTGCTTTATCAGCCATTCCATGGGCATTTTCCATAATTCCTGACGCGATCATTGTTCCCGTCATCTGTGTAGCGTGAGAATCATTACTTCCTACCTCTACATCTTTAAAAATAGCTCTTGAAATATATTCTTGATGTGTTAATCTTGGTCGATCTTTATCCCAATATCCGATTATTTGATCACTTCCCGACAAGCTAAGGCCTGCTATTCCATCCGCCCATACCTGATTGTTCTTTACCGCTTCTGCACCTTCTTTGTTTGCTGATTCATATATTACCGGAAATTGTTTAAACCAATAAATTGCCTTTCTTTTTTGATTCGGGTTTAGTTTTTCTTTGCTTAATGCTTGCTCGTCTATGAATTCAATAGAAAAATCTATCAAGCCTGTTTTATCTAAAGACTGTGCCTGAATAGAATATGCACAGTTCATTAATAGAAATGTTATCCAACATAAAACCCCAATATATTTTTTCCTGGCTTGAAGCATATTTTATAATTCTGCTCCAAATATAGAAAAGCAAAGGTAAAACTCTAATTATCAGGTATTAATTTGCTAAAGCAAACAATCCCTCTGGTAATCTGTTGATTCACTTTAAAACCTGCTTGTTTGAATAGCTTATTGCTTTCGTTTTTTGTCCAGAATTTGATTCCTCCAATCCCCATCGATTCCTGAAGCAACCTGCCGTACCACGCATCTGCTTTTATCAAATGCATCATAAAAAAAACGCCATTCTCTTTTAATACCCTTCTTGCTTCATACAAAACTTTCAGTTCTTCAGTGAGCTCATTCAAAGTTCCACCCATAACAATGCCATCAAATGTTTTGCTGAAGAATGGGAGCTCTTTCCCATCTGCTCTTATTAAATACATATCTGTTTCATCGGCTTCTGCTTTTATCCTCGCTTCTTCCAGCATTTGCATCGAAAAATCCAATCCTACTATTTCAGATTCTCTTTGAGCAGCTTTCAGTGCTCTGCCATATAAAGCCGTTGAGCAACCCAGATCCAGATAAAGCCCTCCTTTCTCCGGTGTAGTCCACTCGATCAATAATTCATGTTCTTTTTCAATAGGGAAGTCTTCACCTGTCAACAACGAAAGTGACCGCTTTCGCCAAATCTCTTCATAGATAGTAGCAGTCAATTTCCAATGATTTGTGTAAGACGCAAGGCTTGAAAATCCGGGTTCTTTGCCTAGTATATCGATGATATTGTTTTTTACTTCGTATTCATCTCCATCCTGAGAAGAAAGAGTACCGTTAAACGGCATACCGAGATTAGAAATTTCTTTCGGCACCTGAATAGCAGCGCGTTCATTTTCGGGTGATTTTATTTCGAAGCTCATAATATATTTTTTTATTCCGCTTCACCTTACGAACACAAAACTTTGGTGTTACGTATTCATTTTTGAAGTACCAGTGAAACCTGTGCTCCTTTGTCAACACTTAAAAGCTTTGCTGCATTTCCTTTATTGATACCAATTTCCAGCATCCCTGAACTCCCAATCAAAGCTGCGGGATCACCATCCTCCACATCACCAAATGTGTTTACCAAATGATCGATCATCGTATTACCTACATAAATACGGACTTTTCGTCGACCAATTACTTCCTCTATCAGGCTTTCTGAAATGTTTGTGATCAGGTTTCCAAAACGGTCGATATGAACCACCCAGCCTTGTAGCCCATCTTTATCTCCAATCGGAACCGCCCAGTGATAGGTAACCAGTTCACTTACCGGATCACCCAATTCCTTAAGCGGTGTCCCGTTTGATAGATGCGCTGCAACCGGAGCAAAAATATCACGCCCATGAAAAGTTCTTGATCTTTCTGTTCTCCAGAATTTCTCTTTATTCAGCTTTACGGCTTCATACTCGAACTCATCATAGAACAAAGAAAAAATCCCGTTATCAGGACCTACAAAATATTGATCTCCAATTTTAAGCGCGATAGGATTACGATCTGTTCCTACTCCCGGATCAACTACTACAAGGTGTACTGTATTTTTCGGAAAAAGAAGAGACGCATTTCTGATTACCCATGCACCCGCCATGATATCCTGAGCCGGAATATCATGCGAAATATCGATTAGGCGCACATCGGGCGATAGCCCAAGAATTACCGCTTTCATGGCACTGACGTATTGATCCTGAAGACCAAAATCAGTAGTAAGCGTTATTATTTGACTCATTAAGAGTAATTATTCAACATCACCGGCATTACTACCATCAAAATTTCTTCGTGATCACTTTTTTCAGATGGTCGTACAATTCCGGCGCGGTTTGGAGATGAGAATTCAAAGCTCACATCTTCATCGTCTATATTACTTAACACATCGCCCAGATATTTTGCGTTGAACCCAATCTCGAGCTCATCGTTGGAATATTCGCATGCAATGGTTTCTTTCGCTTCGCTGCTCATATCCAAATCTTCTGCTCTGATGGTCAGTTTATCGGTAGCTAATTCTAAACGAATTTGACGCGTTGTAGAGCTTGAGAAAATAGCCACACGCCGAACTGTGGAAAGCATCTGGTCTTTAGAAATCGTTAGAAACTTATTGTTATCACGCGGGATTACCGAGTCATAATTTGGATATTGCTCATTAATCAAACGGGTGATTACAATGGTGTTATCACTTTTAAATCTTGCATGATCATTTGTTACTGTAACTTCACAGGCTGAACCAGCTGTATTTTTCTGTACCAAGCTAAGCGCTTTATCAGGTACTATAAACTCCGTTTCAGCACTTCCTTTAATTTCTTTATTCACATACTCAACTAAACGGTAGCCATCAGTAGCAACAAACTTGCTTTCGCTGGTTCCAATCTTAAAGTAAACCCCCATCATAGCCGGACGAAGGTCATCACTTGAAACTGCGAAAAGAGTTTTGTCAATTGCATTGTTCAGGTGCTCTGCGGATGTACTAATTTCAACTCCACCATCTAAAGTCGGGATTTCCGGGAACTCGTCGGCATCATCTCCAACTAATTTATAAGAACCTTTGTCTGTTCTAAAGTTGATGTTTTTGCGCTCATCAACAGTGAAGAATACAGTAATATTTGGTAGTTGACGAAGAGTCTCAAGTAAACGTCGGGCCGGAATAGCAACTGCACCGTCCTCCTCAATATCAGCGCTAATATATTCTACTATCGCTATTTCAAGGTCTGTAGCAGAAAGTTTAAGCTTACCATCCTCACTTTCAAAAAGAATGGTTTCAAGAATTGGTAAAGTCGCTTTTGAAGGCACTGCTCCGATTACAGCAGAAAGCCCTTTATTGAGTTCGTTACTTGATACTGAAAATTTCATGAAATCGTAATTTAAGTTATTCAGGACAATTTTTTAACCCGTTCTTGCCCTTTCGGAAACGTGTGCTTATACTAAGAAATACTGGCTCTCTCTGCAACATCAGAAGCCGTTAAAATATCACCAAATAAGTTTCCGAATATTCCGTTAAAGCGCTACTGTAAACTCTAAGTTTTTATTTACAGAATTAATGAAAAAGCTGCTCTCCGCGCTCATCCTCTTATTTTTTGGTTTTACCAATTCTCAGGCTCAGTCTTTGGCTAAGTATGGCTCTGACTTTTTGAGCACAGGGGCAGGTGCTCGTGCGCTTGGAATGGGTTCCGCTCATGCCGCAATTTCATCAGATGTTACAGCAGGTTACTGGAACGTAGCAGGATTATCTTCAGTGAGCGAAATACAAGCCATTTATATGCACTCCGAACGCTTTGACGGTATTGTTGGCTATGATTACGGAGCGATTGCTCTCCCTCTTCAATCAAACGATGCTGTGTTTTCTGTTAGTTTTTTCAGGCAGGGAGTAGATAATATCGCCAACACCCTAAATGCCTGGGATCCGGTCAGAAATGCTCCCCGTGAAAATCCCGAAGATTACATAACCCGATTCAGTGCAGCAGATCTCGCTCTTTTCTTTTCATTTGCCAAACAACGAAGTGAATTTCTTTCTTATGGTGTTACCGCCAAAGTCATAAATCATCGTCTCGGCCCTTTTGCAGAAGCATGGGGATATAGTTTGGATGTTGGTTTAAAGCTTTCTACTGATTTTGCTGATTTCGGAGCATCAATTCGGGATGTAACCACCATGCAAAAAATGTGGGATGTGAATGAGTCTGAATTTGAAGGCTTCCAGGATGCATTTAATGATTCTATTCCAAGCGGAGAGAATGAATATGTACTTCCTTCCATAAAACTGGGTGCGGCTAAAACATTTACCTTCTCTGATTTTAATCTAATTGCTGCTGTTGACACCGATCTACTTTTCGAAAACCGTCAGACCTACTACATGAATGTTGGCCCAATGAGTATTGAGCCTCACATTGGTACCGAACTTACTTACAAAAATGTAATCAGTTTCCGAACCGGACTTACCGATTTTATAACCGATCCCGAAGGTGGGTTCTCTGTTTCTCCTACGCTCGGACTTGGATTGAACTTCCTGAACTTTAATCTGGATTATGGCTTCGCCAGCTTTGCAGGAACTTCAAGTAATTTGGGGTATACGCATAGGATCTCCCTTCAATATGCATTCAATTCAAGACGATAAAATTTTTTATTTTAATATCGTTTAATCAATCCCACTTTTTTGCGAATAATCCTTCTCGGTCCTACAGCTGTTGGTAAAACGGAACTCTCTCTTCTGCTTGCTGAAGAACTTGGAACCCCAATCATTTCTGTGGATTCACGCCAATGTTTCAAACATTTAGATATTGGAACGGCTAAGCCGTCCAAAAAAGAATTAAGTCGGGTTAAACATTACAATATTTCTAATCTCGAAGTAGATGAGTCCGATTCCGTACGGGATTTTGTAGATCGTACTGAGCAATGGGAAAAGGAAATCCTTAAAGAGCATGATCATGTGTTTTATGTTGGTGGAAGTACGCTTCATCTTCAAAGCTTAATTCGTCCGGTAGATGAAATACCTTCAGCAAACGAGAAAAATATCGAGCAACTTGAAGCTCAAATTGAAGAATCAGGCTTAAATACACTCAATACAAAACTTCAAGAAGTTGATCCGGTTTATGCTCAAAAAATGGATGGGATGAATCGCCAACGAATTATTCGGGCACTTGATGTATGGATGCAAACAGGAAAGCCATTCAGTTCTTTTCATTCTAATGAAGATTTTGAGCTTCCCGAAAATACTATGGTTTTCGGACTACAAAGAGATCGTCAGGCACTTTATAATCGCATCAACAAACGCGTAGATTTGATGATTGAAAACGGACTCATCGAAGAAACCAAGAAGGTATTAGAAATGGGATATTCGCCCGACTGCCAATCTTTAAATGCTGTTGGTTATCGTGAAATAATTGCTGTTTTGAATAATGAAATAGAATTGGTTGAAGCAATTCGAAAAGTTAAAACGCAATCCCGGAGATACGCTAAACGTCAGTTGACCTGGTTTCGAAGATGGGATTTCATCCATTGGTTAGATGCAGACGAAAATAATCCCGGAGAACTTAAAGAAATCATACTTTCTCATTTAGCAGCTAACCCACAGAAACCTTAAATTTGAGCTCACCAAAATTCACTTTACATGTATAAAGCAAAAGTAAACGTAACTCTTCGCCCTTCTATCCTTGACCCTAAAGGAAAAGCTGCGCACCATGCGCTTCACAACCTTGGGCTCAGCAATGTTCAACAAGTAAGAATTGGAAAATTCATTGAGTTGGATGTTGAGGCAGATTCAAAAGACGCTGCTAATGAAATTGTGGAAGCAGCTTGCACTAAACTGTTAGCAAATGAAGTGATGGAAGATTTCGAAATCACGTTCGAAGATTAATGAGTAAGACAGTTCTTCATAGCGACAAAGAAATTCTTTTGGCTGATGTGGAAGAACTGACTAAAACTGAAGTACAAACAGAGGAAAAAATTAATTCTCCTTGGCGTTTGTTCTTATTTGATGATGATATTCACACTTTTGATGAAGTAATTGAACAAATTATGAAAGCAAAAGGGTGCAATCGTTCAGTTGCTCAGGATTTGACTTTTCAGGTACATAATAACGGTAAAGCTATTATACATGAAGGTGAGTTTTTGGAGTGTTTAAAAATGGAAGGAGTATTGAAAGAAATTCAACTTGTAACTGAAATAAGAGGTTAGTTTGGCAACTTTTGGCGTAATCGTTTTTCCGGGATCTAATTGTGATCATGATGCTTATCATGCAATGAAGCATGTTATGAACAGCGAAGTAAAATTTCTGTGGCATAAAGATACCGATCTATCAGATATCGACTTTTTAATTGTTCCCGGTGGATTCTCCTATGGCGACTATTTACGCTCCGGAGCAATTGCAAGATTCTCTCCAATCATGCAGGAAGTAGTTAAATTTGCAAATCAAGGCGGACCAGTTCTTGGTATTTGCAATGGTTTTCAAATTTTACTGGAGGCTGGATTGATACCCGGCGCAATGATGCACAATCAGGATCTTCGCTTTGTCTGTAAGAATGTTTTTATAAGATGTGAAACAACGGATTCCTTGTTTACCAACACTCTCAAAGAAAAACAGGTTTTTGATATTCCAGTTTCTCACGGGGAAGGCAACTACCATATTGATAATGATGGTTTAAAATCTCTTCAGGATAAAGATCAGATACTTTTCCGCTATTCCGATGCAAAAGGAAACCTTACTAAAGAAGCAAACTTTAATGGTTCCCGAGATCATATAGCAGGTATCACCAATGATGGCAGAAATGTTCTTGGAATGATGCCTCATCCTGAACGAGCAATGGAGAAGCTGCTGGGGTCTGATGACGGCAAATTAATTTTCGATTCTATTCTGAATTCCTTTTCTGTTGCCTGAGATTTAGTACCTTACTGAATCATGATTGAACAAACTTCAACCGACCTTATTCTGCACAGCGAAAAGCTGGTAAAGAGATACCGCAAAAGAACAGTTGTTAATGAGGTTTCGATAAATGTACGACAGGGAGAAATTGTAGGACTTTTAGGACCTAATGGAGCTGGGAAAACTACCACTTTTTATATGATGGTTGGTTTAGTAAAGCCGAATTCTGGTAACATTTTTCTCAATGAGACCAACATCACCCGAAAGCCCATGTATAAACGTGCAAGAATGGGAGTCGGATATTTAGCTCAGGAAGCAAGTGTATTCAGAAATCTTACTGTTAGGCAAAATCTGGAGTCTATTCTCCAGTTTTTTACCATGCCTAAAAATGAGATCAGGGAACGTGTAGATAAATTGATTGAAGAATTCGGGCTTCAGAAGGTAGTAAATAGCAAAGGATATGCTCTTTCCGGAGGAGAGCGTCGACGTACTGAAATTGCAAGAGCATTAGTTACGGAGCCAAAGTTTATTTTGCTTGACGAACCTTTTGCCGGAGTTGACCCAATCGCTGTTGAAGACATTCAGGAGATTGTTGCTCAACTCACCGAACAAAATATTGGCATTTTGATCACAGATCACAACGTCCATGAAACTCTAGCGATTACTGATCGTGCATATCTTATGTTTGAAGGAAATATTTTAATGGAGGGTACCGCCGATGTTCTCGCTGAAAATGAAGACGCCCGTAAACTCTATCTGGGCGAACAATTTAAATTAGACCGATATAAAACCGATTAATTTTTGATATGAAAGAAATAACTGTTGACGAGCTTAAAGCAAAAAAAGAAACCAATGCCGATTTTTTCTTACTTGATGTTAGAGAAGGATTCGAATTTATGGTTTCAAATCTTGATGGTGAACACATTCCATTAGGAGAACTACCATCAAGAATTGATGAGATCAAAAGTCACAAAGACAATGAAATTGTTGTGATGTGCCGTTCCGGTGGGAGGAGTGGAAAAGCTGTTGAGCTTCTTGAAAAAGAAGGTTTTTCAAATGTCTATAATCTAAAAGGTGGAATTACCGCCTGGTCAAAAGAAATTGACCCATCATTACCGGTAGCCTGATTCAGATCAGGCTGTAGCCGCAATTTGATTCAGTAATTCCTGATTGCTTTCTGTGTTTTTTAAAACCTTAAGCAATCCCATCATAGATTCTTTTGGAGATTTCTTTAGTAAATAACGACGTACCATATTTCGTTCTTCCAGAGAATCTGTGATAAATTTATCTTCATTTCTGGTTCCGGATGCTGTGATATTTATTGCCGGGTAAATTCTATCGTTTGCTAATTCACGGTCTAAAACCAGCTCCATATTCCCAGTTCCTTTGAATTCTTCAAAAATCAAATCATCCATACGTGAATTTGTTTCGATCAAACAAGTAGCAATAATAGTCAAAGACCCACCGCCTTCAATTTTTCTTGCCGAACCGAAAATCTTCTTTGGAACCTCTAAAGCTCGTATATCAAGCCCACCGGATAATGTACGCCCACTGTTGGTTTGAACAGCGTTATATGCGCGCCCCAATCTTGTCAAGGAGTCAATAAGCAGTACTGAGTCCTCACCCATTTCTGCTTTTCTCTTAGCATATCCAAGAGCCATCTCAGTAATACGGATGTGACTATGAGTTTTTTTGTCGTTTGAGGAAGCAAATACTTCTGCATCAGTTGAACGGATAAAATCAGTAACTTCTTCCGGTCGTTCATCTACAAGCAAAACGCTTAAATGAATGTTATCGTGGTTTTCGGCTATGCTTTTTGCAATTTGTTTCAACATCACTGTTTTACCTGTTCTTGGAGGGGCCACAATGAGTGCTCGCTGACCTTTTCCGATTGGAGCAACTAGGTCAATTACGCGCATTTCTACGTTATCAGATTGTTCTCCGAGTCTTATCCAGTCTACAGGCATAATTGGAACCTGACGCTCAAACCTACTTGATTTGGTCCAGGCATCCACTTCTTTTCTGTTGATTCTATCTACCGAACAAACATGTTTGTTCCCTCTTTTATCTTCCTCAAACTCACCTTCCAATATCAGTCCGGGACGTAAGTCTAATGCTTTTATTTCATCTGGTTTTAAAAAAGGATCCTGCGGGCTATAAGTAAATTCATAATCCAGTTTTCGAATAAAACCCCAGTTTTTTTCGTTGATTTCAAGAACGCCGGCATATCTACCTGCTACACCCTGATTTTCCTTCCAATAAAACTTAGGAATAAAGACATTTCCGCCTTTTTTTCTGTTGTTGTTGCGATTTTTGTTTTTTCGGTTTTTATAGCCTTTCCGATTTCGTCCCATAAATGTAAATAATGATTAGTCTCCTTTATAAAGTGAGTTAGATTCCGACAATGTTTTGATCGACAAAGGAGAGCGGTAAAAAAACGGTGACCAGATTAGGTCACCGTGATTGAATTACTTATTAAAGATAAGAATGTTTAGACTGATAGCAAATTACCTTACAGTGGTAGTTTTGTTAATCCAGCTGTAGCAAGGAGCAACAGAGCCATCAATTTTAACTTTCTGACCGTCCTGAAGATTATCTAATCTTAAAAATTTATCTTCTCCGGTTGGCGTCACTCTTTGGTAATTAGGTAATTGTGAGTTTACAGTATTCGCTACAGATGAATCTTTAGCTTTTGCCATATTATAATAATCTATAACTAACCAATATACCATTCTGTCTTTGGCTTCCAGTTTTCGGTCTTCTGTACACTGTGTTACGGCAGCAGCATAAACACGCGCCTTATTAATATAAGCCAGCCCATAATTAGGGTCTACTTTGATTGCCGCATCCGCAAAATTATCAGCAGTTTTTATCTCACCTTTGTTCAAATATGAATTCGATAATCTAAGGTTCATTTCTTTTTTTTGCGGATCGGTAGAAGCTTTTTCTAAAGCTTCTTTGTAATATTTAATTGCCAGGTCATAATTAGCGTTTCCACTTTCTGTTTCAGCTAAGGATTTAGCGCTTTCAAAAGTAGGATTTACTTCGTGTATCTTTCTACGAATTTTTGCTAATTCATCCTGATTATCCTGTTCTTGATATGCTCTTTCAAGTGCATTGAGCGCTTCAAGATTTTCAGGGTTTTCTTCAAGAACAGGTATATAAAAAGCAATTACATCTTCAGGGCTTTCAAATAGATCTTTTTGATGGCCTTCAAGCATTTCTGCTATTGGCCCTGTAGCATATTTAGATGCTTCATCAATTACTGACTGAGCTTTCTCTGTCTCTCCTTTGTTCACATAGTTCTTCAATAAATTATCAATGTAGTAGCCCCTCGCTGCATTTGTTGTTTTCTCAGGGTTCAACTCGAACATTTTTTCAAACTGCTCATAAGCTTGAGAAACTGCATTACTAATATTGGAATTATTTTCAAGATAGAATCTTCCCATTCGTTGTCTGGTGGTATAAATCACTTCTTTATTATCAGCATATAGCTTAAGTTTTGTTTCAAAAGCCATTAAAGCTGAATCTAAATAAACTTCTTTAACTGAAGGGTCTGATTCGTTGGCAGCAATCTGAGAATAGATTGTAGGAAATTTATCAAGTTGACGAGCTAAATCGAAACCGGGATAACCTTCTATTGTCTCAGGTGTATCGCATAAAATCCAACGCCCAAATTTTAAAGCCAGATTATATTCTTTGTTTTTGAAATTAGATTGGAAGATTGAAAAAGCGGCTATTTCTTTCATTCCTTGTGGAGGTTCAGCCACACACTCTGCCTGAGCAGTTGCTAAAGTTGAACTTAAAAACAAAAATCCAATTATCAGTGTTATACTTTTCATCATACTATAAAATTGTTAACAGATATATTCTAAACAGATTGGATTATAAGAATATTACCTTAAAATTAATTAAGCTTTCTTTGTAAAAACATTAATTCGGTTAAATTAATCGAAAGATTGATTCCGAATATACTTTCTTTTACTAAATTTTGATTAGTTGTTCCGCGAATTCCATATTGAAGGCTCAAATCAAAAGACGAAGCAGATAAAACATTTGGCGAAACCAATCCCACTCCAGCAGAGAACCATAATGTACTTATATCTTCATTTTGAATTCTTAGGTGTCCAGTATCATACGATAGTCCTAAACTATATTTAAATCTAGATAAAAAATTAGTTGATCTAGATTTGTATGGATGAAATTGTGTTCCAAGACCATAGATAGCACGATTTTTAAGATAGCCTTCTTCCACATTGGAAAAACCATAATCTGCATCTTCCCAATTTTCAGCCATAAATTCAGCTGAAATATTAAATTTAGGGCTCGAGTAGTACGTCAGACCACCTCCATATTTTACCGGAGTTGAAATTATCGCTTCTTCTTTCTGACCAACAATTATTGTTTCATTTATACCGTCTATGTTCTTTATTGTTTCTGAAATTCGACTCGCTTCATAATTTGTAGGGAGATAAAATGATAAACCTACTTGAAGCTTATCACTTGGCAATAAAATTCTGCTAAAATTTAAAAGTGCGCCGAATCTATGAGAAATAGACGTGCCACTTACATTTTGTTGTTCAGTATTGGCATTAAAATTCGGATCAAAAAATTGAGTATTTTTTTCTTCTTTTTCAGTCAAAAAGGAATAAGAGGGGGCATATCCTACAGATAAATTCTTTAGTAATTTATAGCCAAGACCTATTTCAAATTTTGTTATTCCTCCACTTCCAGTTCTGTTTGAAAAATATTCTAAGTCTGAACCACCAACTGATATATTTCTAACAGAATTCACATTATAACTTGTTCTTGTTTCAGGATAAAGAGCAAGAGAAAGTCCTAACTTGTTCTTTATTAAAGGGAAAAGTGCTTGAAAATTACTAACCTGAAGCAAAGAATTTTTACCTTTATTTTGGGCATCTTCAATTGAGTAATTGGTATAATCAAAATTAGCTGATATTCTTGTATAGGAACCCATCCCCCAAAAAGCAGGATTAGATAACCCTGGTGATGAGATATCATTAAAAGAAACACCTGATATCCCCATAGCTTTTTCTTGGGCAGTATTCAGCTGTAGCGGCATTCCAATTCCATAGCTTGAATAAACAGTCCCTGATTTTCCTTCTTCATTTTGAGCTTGAAGTTTTTGGACGCTGTATAATAGAGCCAAAAAGATTGTCAGAAATGTTATTTTTGTTATTTTAATTAGGCTCATTCTGCAATTTTTAAAACTAATTTTGGTCTAACTTTTGGTACTGAAGTAGAATCGTACAATAATGTCGATCTAATAACCCCTCCTCCCGGGTTTACATTTAAGTATAGAAAATCATCAGACGGACTCCCAAACTTATAACTGTTTATCAAATTTGTCAGATTAAATGCAAATGAATTGTCAACAGTATCTCTTGCTGCTAAAAAATCAGAAGATGTAAATTGCAACTCATAAAGTAGTTCGGATTCATCTGCAAATTTAAAGTCTAAAAGGTTTAGAGCTGGTCTTGTTTCATTGTTAGTTAATGAGTTTTCTAATTGCCTGGTATCTTCATATACAATTAGATCAGCTTTTAAAATATTCAACCCTTCTGGAATAAGATCAGCTATACTTTTTAAGTTAATTTTATAATAACCGTCAAATAAACTATTTAAGTATAGTCTGTCATTAAAAGTTGGGATATTTTGTCTTTCAATAGTAAAACCTTGTGTATCAAATAAAGTAGTTAAAGTATCATTTGCATTCTCTACTTCTTCAATAAATAAGAATTTACTTTTAGAAATATCAGGATAGATTATTCTTGCGGGTTGAGTCCCTGTCTCTGGTACGATTGAAATACCAAAAAACTCATAGTTGTATAAAGAATCTCTTGAGTTTGAAGTATTAGAAGCATAATCAACGTAATCAAAGAAGAGAGAATCAGAAATATCTATATAAATACTGTCTTCATTATTGTAAGTAAATGAACCAATAAGTTCAGTCTCATCATACATAATATTATCATCAGAACTCAGAGTTGTAGCCCTCCACCGTTCAGTAACCCTGAAAATTGAAAAATCTGTAGAGGCAGATTCTTCACCAAAAACAGGGCGATCTTCAAAAGAAAGCAACAATTGCATATCCGTTGAATCTTTTGAAGGAACTGAGGTTGCTGAAATTAAACTTGGTTTAATTAAGGTAGTACTCATATAGTCACCTAAAATCGGATCATTATAACTGCCTAACGGAGGATTAGTAATTCCTCCACTAAATACCGAGGAGCTCATTTTTTCAAAATTGTCGACAAATATGGTATCAACTCGAATTTGAGATGGTTCTACAACTCCACTACCAACATTATTGGTGTCTTCACATGCTATTACTACAGATACTATTAACAGAGATAAAAGAAGCCGCCATGTAACTGCGGCTTTTGAAATGCGATTTTGCATTAAATTAAAATATTTTACTTAGCTATTTTATTATAGTACTCAGCAAACTTATCCGATACATCTTCCGGAGAACCTTGAATTTGATGTGGTTTAACACCCAATTCTTCAAAAGTATCGTTGAATTCATCTTTCAGATAATTCCCTGTTACAACATGATCACAAAACTGTAATCCTAATCGTAACAAATCGACCTTCCCGTTATCAGTAAGCTTGTTTATATCTATATCGTCTGGTAACCCAAGTAATTCCAAAATCTTTGCTGTGTCTGCGTGTCCTTCATTTTCCGGGTGGTGAAGGTTATATATAATCTGAGTATTCTTAAAAATATCTACATCTTTATATTTAGTTTTCACCAATAACGGAATAAGTCCAGCAGGCCAGTCATGACAGTGAATAATGTCAGGTTCCCAACCCAGCTTCATAACTGTTTCCAATACCCCTTTATTGTAGAAAGCCAATCTTTCTGCATTATCTTTATAAAAGTCATCAGTTTTCGGATTTTTAAACAATCCCTTTCTTTTGAAATAGGTGTCATTATCTAAAAAATAAACCTGCAACTTAGCATTAGGGATGCTTGCAACTTTTATTTTCATGCTTTCTACATCCTCACCAACCTCTACTTCGATACCAGAAAGACGGATTACTTCATGCAACCTGTTTCTTCGGTCGTTTATAGTACCATATTTGGGCAGAAGAATTCGAATTTCAAAACCTTTATCCTGCAAAGACGCAGGAAGAAACCGTAACAAGTCGGCTGTGTAGGTCATTCTTGCGAATGGTGAAATTTCTGCCGCAGCGTATAAAATCTTCATAAATAGTCTATTTCTCTTTATTTGAAATTGAGTTATCTCTCATCATTTCCTGAAATGCAGGATCTTCGATAGATACAAAGTCCATCAGGGTATCTCCCCTAAGACCTTGCCTGATTGTTTCTAGTGAAATTACTTCATTTGGGGGTATATTTCCCAGATTGACATTACTACCGTATTTTTTAACAAACCAAACTTGCTGAACTTTTTGTGGCGCTTCAAAAATTAATTTATCAGCCGGAATCTGGTCTGTAATTTCTTCAATAAGCCCTGAACGAATCTCTCCATTTGGTCGAAACACTCCTACCGTTCCGCTTTCACGAGCTTCACAAATTACTTTTACAGATCCTGCCTCAAGCTCTTGTTGAATTACACGAACCCATTTGTAGGGAGGGATTATCTCGTTAGGATTTTTACTTCCAACTTCGGAATAAACGGTAAAATCCTTACTTAAGTCACGAATAATCTCTTGTTTCTTCTCATCAGAAAGCCAGATGGTTCCGTTTGAAACCTCAAGCGTATCAATCTGATGTTTGTTAAGTAATTTGATATAATCGTTTAGCTGACCTCGTAATAAATATGCTTCGAATAATGTACCTCCAAAATAAACAGGAATTCCTGCATTTGCGTATGCTGCAAGTTTATCTTCAAGATTCTGAGTAACAAGAGATGTTCCCCAACCCAGCTTAACTACATCAACTGAATCGGAACATACTTCACAAAAATCTTCTACTTGCCTAACGCTATAACCCTTATCAAGCACAAAGGTCATTCCATTATTTCGAGGCTTAGCTGTACGTTTTGGTAAATTTTTTAGATTGATTGCCATTTTGTCCTAAAATTCAAAGCCCTAAATATACTCATTATTGCGATGGTATTAAAGAATTGCTTTAAATGAGTTATCTGTTTGTATTCTCAGCCAAATCCCTGATTCTCTGAATATTAATATTTGAAAGCTTCTCTTCTGTATATCGCCATAACCAATTCCCTGATGAAGTACCCGGGATATTCGTTCTATGAGCCTCATCCAGACCCATAAAATCCTGTAATGGAAATATCGCCTGATCTGCCACCGAATACATGCCTAACCGAATAAACTCCCAATGAATCTCCTCTCCGTTAGACCTTGTATACACCCTTGCTCTGTGTTTTTCTACTTCGGGAGCAGACTTATACCACCCCGTACTGGTATCGTTATCATGTGTACCGGAGTATACAACACAGTTTTGTGGGTAATTGTGAGGTAAAAAGCTATTAGTTGAATCTGAATCGAAAGCAAACTGAATAATCTTCATTCCAGGGAAATTGTACTTATCTCTCAGTTTTTCCACACCTTCTGTTAAAAAACCTAAGTCCTCAGCTAAAATTGGAAGCTCACCACATTTTTCAAGAATGGTATCAAATAACTTTTCACCCGGACATTTAACCCATTTTCCGTTTTCTGCAGTTTTTTCTGATGCTTTCACTTCCCAATATTCATCAAATCCTCTGAAATGATCTACACGGATTGCATCGCAAATATTGAACATGTGCTTGAACCGTTCGATCCACCATGAAAACCCATCTTTTTCGAGGGCTTTCCATTTATACAAAGGATTTCCCCAAAGCTGACCGGTTTTACTAAAGTAATCGGGAGGAACACCCGCCACCAATTTACGGTCTCCTTTTTTATCTACTTCAAAGTATTGTGGATTTGACCACACGTCAGAACTGTTGTGGTCTACAAAAATAGGAATATCACCAATAACCCGTATTTCCTTGTTATTGGCATAGTTTTTCAGATCCATCCACTGGTTATAGAACTCAAACTGTAGCCAAATCTGATAATCAACCTCTTTTTTATATTTCTTTTTTGCACTCTTAATTGCTTCGGGTTTTCGTTGGGCCAACTCAGGCTCCCAGGTATTCCATGATTGCATACCTCTATCTAATCCACAAGCCCTGAATAAAGCATAATCATTTAACCAAAATTTATGCTTTCTTTTAAATGATCTCAGCGCTTTTTTATCTGATTCGGATTGACTCTTTAAAAACGCTTCGTAAGCACTTTTAAAAAGTTCATCTTTATTCTCAAACGCCTTATCGTAGTCAACTTTAGTTTCGGAAGGAAGCTCCGCTTGTTTTACTTCTTCTTTATTCAACAAACCTTTTTCAACTAAAATATCAGGAGATATCAGATAGGTGTTACCTGCAAAAGCAGAGTAGCTTGCATAAGGGGAATTACCATAACCGGTTGGTGTAAGTGGTAATATTTGCCAAATAGTTTGACCTGATTTCTCTAAAAAATCTATGAAATCTCTTGCTTCGAATCCCAGATCACCGATTCCATATTTACCCGGAAATGAAGTTGGATGTACAAGTGTACCACATGAACGTGGAAATCTCATTTTCTAACCTTTCGATTTAATTATTAGTGCTGCAAGTGGAGGAATTGTAACATTGATATTGGCAGGCTGATTATGCCAATCGCCCCATTTTCCACGGATTGTATGATCCCCGGCATTACTTCCTCCATAGTATTCTGAATCTGTATTCATCAAAACCTTATACTCGCCATCTTTAGGCACACCAACCTGATAACCATAATGAACTGTTGGTGTGAAATTTAAAATGGATACAAGAAAATCATCTGCATTTTTACCGCGACGAATATATGAAATCAGACTATTGTCTGCATCGCTAACATCAATCCATTCAAAGCCTCTCCAATCTGAATCTACCTGATGAAGAGACTTTTCCTGCTTTTGAAGCTTGTTAAGGTCTTTGACTAATTGTTGTAGTCCTGCATGCTTTCCCCATTCCAATAAATGCCAATCCAAAGAATTTGCATGATTCCACTCTGACCACTGCCCGAATTCCTGCCCCATAAACATTAGATTCTTTCCAGGATGTGTATACATATATGCATAGAGCAACCTCAGATTAGCAAATTTTTGCCAATCATCTCCCGGCATTTTGGACAGCATAGACTTTTTCATATGCACTACTTCGTCATGAGAGAACGGGAGCATAAAGTGCTCAGAAAAAGCATAGATTAATGAAAAAGTGAGTTGATCCTGATGATATTTGCGGTGAATCGGATCTTTTTCAATGTAAGCCAACGTATCATTCATCCAGCCCATATTCCATTTGTAATCAAAGCCAAGTCCGCCGGTTCCTGTTGGGCGCGAAACTCCACCCCAGGAAGTAGATTCTTCGGCAAAAGTAATTACGCCCGGAAAAAGAATATGAACTACATCATTAAACTTTCTGAGGAAATTGATTGCTTCAATATTTTCCCGACCACCGTATTTATTAGGAACCCATTCACCTTCTTTTCTGGAATAATCCAAGTACAACATGGAAGCTACAGCGTCTACTCTTAATCCATCAATGTGAAATTTATCACACCAATAAACGGCATTGGAAACCAGAAAGTTTTGAACTTCTGTTCGTCCGTAATTAAAAATACAAGTGCCCCAATCGGTGTGTTCACCCTGTCTTGGGTCTTCATGTTCATAGAGTCCTGTTCCATCAAACCTTCTAAGTCCATGGTCATCTTTTGCAAAGTGTGCAGGAACCCAATCCAGAATTACACCTATTTCTGCTTTATGGCATTCATTCACAAAAAACATGAAGTCTTCAGGCGTACCAAACCTACTTGTTGGGGCAAAGTATCCGGTAATCTGATATCCCCAGGAAGGATCGTATGGATGTTCAGCGATGGGCAAAAGTTCCACATGTGTATATCCCATTTCTTTAACATAGGGCACTAATTCTTCAGCCAGTTCACGATAACTTAAAAAACTTAGATGGTCTTCAACATTTCTTCTCCATGAACCTGCATGAACTTCATAAATTGATATTGGCTGGTCCTGTGCCTGCCTTTTTTCTCTGGATTTGAGCCATTTATCATCGGTCCATTTAAAGCCTTCGATATCGGAAACCACCGAAGAAGTATTAGGTCTTAGCTCAGCCTGAAATGCATATGGATCCGCCTTCAGTAAAGGCGCTTCTTGCACAGGAGTTTTGATTTCATATTTATACAAATCGCCCGAAGCAACGTGCGGCACAAAAATTTCCCATATTCCCTGGTCGTGAAACTTTCTCATAGGATGGACTCTTCCATCCCAGTTATTGAAGGAACCAACTACACTTACGCGCGTTGCACTTGGAGCTGACACGACAAAATGAGTCCCTTCAACTCCGTCAATTTTCCTCGGGTGCGCCCCCATAAACTCATAAGCTTTCTGATGATTGCCTTCGCCCCAAAGCTGAAGATCAAAATCCTGAATTAATGAACTTAAAGTGTATGCATCAGTAATCTCAAAAGCTTTACCTTCGTATGGAGTTATTCTAAGCGTATAATCGAATCTTTTCTTACGTCTTGGCACTTCTGCTTCAAAAAGCCCCTGATCTGATATTTTATTGAGTTCAAGTTTTTGCTTTTTCCCGAAAAGCGCGGTCACCTTCTTTGCTTCAGGACGAAATGCTCTGATGACCAACTTCTTTTTTCCTTTTTCCTCGACCTCATGCAACCCCAAAACCGAAAACGGATCGCCATGTGTGCCATCAGAAATTGCCGAAATAGCTTCTTTATTAAGTGTTGAACTCATTTAACTCCATATTTAAAGCGGTGAAGAAGATAGCAAAATTCCCATAAATCTTTTGGATTTATCAAGATGCTTATCAGGCTTTCATTTTATATTTTTGAGAATGAATTTCACAGGAAACATTGCGCGCCGATACCTTTTTTCGAAAAAGCATATCTCGCTCATTTCAACTCTTACTTTTATCAGCATTATTGGGGTAACCATCGGTACCGCTTTGTTGATCGTTGTACTTTCCGTTTTTAATGGGTTTTTTAGTGTAGTTCAGGGATATCTGCTTTCCTACGATCCGGATCTACGCATTGAAGCTTCCGGCCAAAATACATTCAAACAGAATGATGAGCTCATTTCATCCATAGAATCTTTGCCCGAAATCACTTTGTATTCTCCGTATGTTGAAGGGAAAGCTCTTTTGGCGAATAATAATGATCGAAATAAAGTGGCTCAGATTCGCGGGGTTGAAAGTGAAAACTTTCTGAAACTTATCGATATCGAACAGAGCATTTCATCCGGAGTTTTTGATGTGAGTGTTCGAAATCGCCGGCCGGGATTGGTGATCAACGAACAATTAAAAAATGAACTGGATCTTGAACTTGGAGATGAAGTTGCTCTTTTAAGCGCTTCAGCCATGCGCCGGACGTTAACACAAATTACCGCCCCAAGATTATACCGTTTTGAAGTTCGCGGAACATACAGCCTTGAGCAGATCGGCGGTGGAGCTCAGGTTTTCATCGACATAAAAGCAGCTCAAAGATTATTTAATGCACGAAATACCATTTCCGGAATTGATATAAGCACCACAAACAGCGATGCTGCTCTTGAGTTAAAAGATGAGTTACAAGCGAATCTTGGAAATAAGTATAAAGTTTCCAGTTGGTACGATCTGCAAAAACCGCTTTATGATGTGATGTATCTGGAAAAATGGGGCGCTTATGCCGTTTTGATGATCATCATTATTGTGGCAGTACTAAATATTATTGGTTCGCTTACTATGATAGTGATTCAGAAAAGAAGAGATATTGGAATATTAATTTCGATGGGATATTCCAAAGCAGCTATCAAATCTATCTTCAGAAAGCAGGGATTTTATATCGGATTGATTGGTTGCGGAATTGGCGGGGCGCTGGGGTTATTACTCTGCTGGCTTCAGGTTAAGTTTTCATTGATCAAGCTTTCTTCTGCTTTTCTTATTGATGCTTATCCGGTGCAAATTCAGACAATGGATGTGATTCTGATCTTAAGCGGAAGCTTATTGTTATGCCTTGCTGCAAGTTGGTTTCCTGCAAGTCGTGCAGCAGATATTCAGCCTGCCGATGCGGTTAGGTATGAATAGAAACAATAGAAGAACCTATTGAAAATAATAAACTGCTATTTTGCATTATGAATGGCGATATCTTTCGAAAATTTTTTCCTTATCGCTTTCGGAAATTCCAATCCAATTTGTTTCATTGCCCAATTCAAGCTCAACTCCAAATTGGTTTGTGACATCAAGAATGTGCAAAAACCATTCTGAGTAAGACCATTTTTTAGTATCAGTAGAAATAAAGCCCTTTAATTCTGGTTCCCAATATACACTTGCGGCCTCCCTGTAAATATATTGATAAGAGTTTTTACCACCACTTCTCAAAACGAGCAATAGTTTTCCTGAATCTAGTACCCTAACCTCACTAATTATTTCTTTAGTCATACTTCCTCAATTATAAACATCCGGCAAGTCATTCTCATACAGAACCACATCTCCGGGAGCGATAATAGTTTTCAGTATATCATTGGCTTCGAATAATGAATCCACCACTTTCACTTTTTCGTCCTGACCTTCAATCATAGAAATTCCCCGCAAGATTGCTTTGGAGCGTTCTTCTCCCACCAGAATAATATGATCCAGATCCGCATTCCCGATTGCGGTTCCGAACTTCCGGTTCTCTTCTTCCTCAATTTCTCCCAATTCCACCATTCCCGGCGTAATAATGATTCGCTTTCCGGAATCAAACTGAGACAAAATCTCTACCGCGTTTTTTGCGCCTACCGGATTGGAATTAAATGCATCATCGATAATGAAAAAGTCTCCTGCTTTTTTCAGCTCTAACCGATGTTCAACCGGCTCAATATTCTTTGCTCCCAACTGCATGGTCTTTGGGCGAATTCCAAAATGATGCGCTGCTCCAACTGCCAGTAATAAATTCTGAACATTATGAGCTCCAAGTAATTTTGTCTGGAAGCCGAATACTTCTCCATCAATCTCAATCTTGAATAAAGAACCTTCGGTGTTGTATGAAATTTCAGAACCCCGGATCTCACCTGCATTTAATCCAACCATAATTCTGAAAATATCAGAACGGTCCGCTCCCATTCTTGCAACTCTTCCGTCATCTGCATTTAAGATCGCAACTCCACCATTTGGAAGATTATCTACGATGGTTCCTTTTTCTTTGGCTATCACCTCCTGAGAGCCAAACGTTTCCAGATGCGCCAGGCCGACATTCGTGACAATAGAAACATCAGGTTGAGCAATATTGCACAACTCCTGAATATTTCCTGCATAACGCGCTCCCATTTCCAGAATCAGAATCTGATGATGAGATTCCAGATCGTTATTGATCACTTTACAGATTCCCATTGGTGTGTTGTAACTGCCGGGAGTGAAACAAACACTGAATCGCTCTTTCAGCAGATCTTTCACCATGAACTTGGTGCTGGTCTTCCCATAGCTTCCGGTAATGGCAATTACTTTCAAATGTGGCATGGAAGCCAGTTTTTTTCGAGCCTGATCTTTAAATCCTTCCTGAATATTTTTTTCGATGGGTTTTGTAATTCTGCCCGAAATCAATACCCAAAAAGGAATCAGGATGGCACTGAAAACCCAACCGAATACCAAAAGAATTATATCATACCAAAGAAAATCCGGATTATAGTTACTGAAAGGAATTCCGAGAAAAACCCACCTGCCAGTATAAGCTCCATACGTAAAGAAAAAAGGAAACAGAATACCTAAAACAATAACAGGAACAAGTAACCGCTTAACTCTGCTTGTTACCACTAACGGCTTTTTAACTTTTTCAGGGTTGTATTTTTTTACTGAGGTCATCCAAAAAAATGCCAGTACGATAAATATCAGCGATAGAGAAGTCGTGGTAATAAGCGGACCATAAAACCATTCCAATGCTACGGAGATCAGTAAAACTAAGTTGAACACACCCAAATGAACCGGGATTACGAACTCGTCCCAATGCTCACGAAGCCATTGCCAATATTCATTTTGTTTATACCCAACCTGCTGAAAAGTTTGCAAAAAGAATCGAGATCGGTAAAAATGATATCTGAATAATATCAGGCAGAATAAAACAGAACAAAAATTCAGGAAAGTCAGATACCAGCTCAAGTCGTAGATTATTAAAGTGTGATGTTTAAAGGTTTATCGGGCACCTCCTCGAATTTAAGGAAGATGGCTCGTATATTCACTGTATTAAAGAACCAAAGTTTCGAATCGGAGACAAATATATGAAATTAATTATCCCAATGGCGGGTCGTGGTACCCGCGTACGTCCACATTCTCACACTGTTCCAAAACCATTACTTCCTGTTGCAGGCACGATGATTGTGGAGCGCCTTGTAGAAACATTTATTCGAACTTTGGACAGGGATATAACTGAGATCGTTTATATTCTTGGACCAGATTTTGGGCAAGATATAAAAGATCAGCTTTCAGCCATGAGTGATCGTCACAATGCTAAGGCAACTTTCAGAGTTCAATTTCCGGCACTTGGAACTGCTCACGCCGTTGCTTGTGCAAACGAAGATTTGGAAGGCGAAGTTATCGTTGCTTTTGCCGATACGCTTTTCGATAGCAAAGAAAAATTTAATATTGAAGGTGCCGATAGCGTGATATGGCTCAAAAGAGTGGAAGACCCATCCCGTTTCGGTGTTGCTGTTCATGAAGGTGAAACCATTACCGGGTTTGTGGAAAAGCCGAAAGAATTTATCTCTGACCTTGCCATTATCGGTGTTTACTATTTCAAAGATGGCGAAGAACTAAAGAAGCAGGTAAATCGTGTGATCGATGAAGACCTGAAGGGTCCGGGTGGAGAGTACTTTTTAACTGCTGCGCTTGATAACATGATTAATGAAGGCAGCGTCTTTAAAATTGCTACTGTGGATGAGTGGTTGGATTGCGGTACACTTCCTGCCTGGTTGGAAACAACCGGAGAGATTGTAGCCAAAGAAAATCCAAGTTTTGATCATGATCGCTTTCCGGGTTGCACAATTAATGAACCCGTTTTTATTGCGGATGGAGTTACCATTGAAAATTCTACTATCGGACCTAAAGTAAGTATCGAATCAGGGACTTCGATTAAAAACTCTACGGTCGAGAATACAATCATCCGAAATGATGCTTCTTTAGAAGAGGTCGAAACATCTGGTTCAACGATTGGTGCACATACTTCGCTTAAAAATGTAAAAGGAAAAGTAGATGTAGGAGATCATTCGAATTTGGAGATTCAGTAATGATTATTTCACAATCGTGACAACGCCATTAAACTTATCAATAATATAATTGCTGATTCCACCTGGTTTGTCATCATTTATATCCCACTTGAAATCAGCTCCGCCAATCAGGATATGATCGCAACCAATATCTTCTGCTGTTGAAATAATTGTTTCGCCCGGACTTCCCACTTCCACCCTTAAGTCGGGATCCATTTCGGGACCGCTGTTTTCTTCAAACAAGAACTTGGCCATTTCAACAATTCCTTTGGCTGTATCTTCACTCTCTTTATTGTCGGCAACTACCAAAATGGTAACCGAGGGTTTATTGTTTAGTTGCGAACTTAATAGTCCGGCATGCTTAACAGCTTCACTTGCATATTTACTGCCGTTGGTGGCAATCAACCAGTTAGTTGGAAATTCCATGATCAGAAACTTTTATTTACCCTTACTAAAATTTTTATTTAACAAACTCTGAAAGCATCCTTTAAGATTGGTATCTTTTCTTGATGGATTTCCCTCATAAAATACCCGCTTCACATACATCTGTTTTTAGAATCATAAGCAATGCAGCCGCTACTGTCAACCAACCCGTATATGTTGTTGGTGGATATGTTCGTGACTTTTACTTAGACCGACTACAACAAACAGAACCCGATCTTGACTTTGTTACGCTTGGATCAGGAATTTCTTTAGCTGAAGAGGTTCAAAGATTAATTCCGGGCTCTCACCTTTCTGTTTTTAAACAGTTTGGAACGGCTATGATTAAAACTGACAATTTAGAACTCGAGTTTGTTGGGGCGAGAAAAGAAAGCTACCGCAAAAATTCACGTAAACCGGTTGTCGAAGACGGAACTTTAAAAGATGATCAATTACGACGGGACCTGACAATCAACGCACTTTCATGGAGTTTGAATAAGAATGATTATGGAACACTCAATGATCCGTTTGCCGGAATTCGGGATTTAAAAGAGGGCTTGATACGAACTCCAATTGATCCTGAGCAAACCTTCGATGACGATCCATTGAGAATGCTTCGCGCTATTCGTTTTGCCACTCAGCTTAATTTCAAAATTGAAGAAAAGACTTACAATGCCATTTGTAAAATGGCTCCACGTCTTGAAATTATTTCTAAAGAGCGAATAATTACAGAGCTCAATAAAATTGTGATGGCGGAAAAACCATCGATTGGTTTTACTCACCTTTTTCATACCGGATTATTAAAGGAATTTTTTCCTCAGATGGTAAAATTGCAGGGAGTTCAGGAAAAGAATGGTCAATCTCATAAAGACAATTTCTGGCACACTTTACAGGTATTAGATAATGTAGTGGAATACGGAGGTGATTTGTGGCTCCGCTGGGCGGCTATCATGCATGATATTGCAAAACCCCCTACTCAGCGGTTTGATGAGCAAGCAGGCTGGACTTTTCATGGACATGATGCTTTAGGTGCAAAATGGACTAAAGGAATTTTTCGACAGCTGGGGTTACCATTGGACGAACGCATGCGCTATGTACGAAAACTGGTAAGGCTTCATCTACGCCCAATTGCTTTGGTTTCTGATGAAGTAAGTGATAGTGCTGTTCGCAGATTAATTTACGAAGCAGGAAACGACATCGATGATCTGATGACTTTGTGCCGTGCTGACATCACAAGTAAAAATGAAAATAAAGTAGAGCGGTTTCAGGAAAACTTTAACCGTGTTGAGAAAAAGATCAAAGAAGTTGAGGAAAAAGACCGCATCAGGAACTGGAAGAATCCTGTTTCAGGTGAAGAAATTATGAAAGCTCTTGATCTGAAGCCCAGTAAAACTATCGGCGATATAAAAGATGCAATCAAAGAAGCGATTCTGAATGGTGACATCCCCAACAATTATGATGCTGCTTTTGATTTTATGATGAATAATAAAGACAAATTTTTGGAGAAGGAAGGTAATAAATGAAGGAGCTTTGGATCTCTAATTCTTATGCAAAAATCAATCTTGGATTGAATGTTCTGGAACGACTGGAATCCGGTTACCATAATATTGAAACAGGCTTTTGTTTTATAGAATGGTCCGATAGGTTTGAAGTCACCCCTGCCAGTCGCAACAGCCTTACCATGAGTGACGAAAAAATTCCTGTTGATGACTCAAACCTGATCGTTAAAGCCGTTCAATTATTAGAAAAAGAAGCCGGGTTAAAAGATCACTTTCATATTAAGGTTGAAAAGAATATTCCTGCAGGAGCCGGACTGGGCGGAGGAAGCAGCAATGCCGCTACAACTCTGCGAATGATCAATAAGATTGCAAACCTCGGGCTGTCCACGTCTGATCTGATGAACCTCGGAAAGAAACTTGGAGCAGATGTTCCTTTTTTTATTCAGGGAAAACCGGGATTCGCGACAGAAACAGGAACAGAAATCGAACCTGTAGAAATTCAACCTGATTCATGGATAGTTACCGTTTTTCCCGGAGAAAGCAGTAGTACTCCTGAAGCTTATCAGTTTGTTGAACCCAATCCGGAACCGGAATTTTCTTTAAAAAAAGTATTAACCGAGGAACCTGTAGAGGAATGGAGGTATTTGGTTATTAATGATTTGGAAGCTTCGGTTTTTCCAAGAATGAATATTGTCGGAAACTTTAAGGATCAATGCTACGAATTCGGAGCTTCATACGCCTCAATGAGCGGAAGCGGTTCCAGCGTTTTTGGGATTTTTGAACAGGATTTTGTTGCAATTCACGCGTATGAGTCGTTTCATAATCTTGGTTTTTCAGCGAACTTAACACGACCAAACTTTGAACCCGATTCGGGAGTTTATAAGAAATTGATTGACTAAATTTTTATTGAATTAAGATATTAAATAACTGACGCTTAAATGGCTAAAAAGAAGACCACAAAAAAGTTAGATCTTCGTTCAGGAATGAATAAAGACTCGCTTCGCGAAGACATCAAAATGCATCTTCGTCATACTCTGGCAAAGGATGAATACTCCAAAACTAACTGGGATAATTACAGAAGTGTAGTGTTAACACTGATGGATCGCCTTAATGAGCGATGGCTTACTACACAGCAACATTATCATGAGTCTGGAGCAAAACGAGTTTATTATTTATCCATGGAATACCTGATCGGGCGCTTGCTCGACAACATGGTGGTAAACCTTGATGTTCAACAGGAAGTTGCTGATGCCCTTCAGGAGGTTGGTTTAGATTACGATGAGATTCGTGATGCTGAATGGGATGCAGGACTCGGAAACGGAGGCCTAGGAAGATTAGCCGCTTGTTTTCTGGATTCAATGGCTACGCTTGGAATTCCTGCAATTGGTTACGGTCTCAGATACGATTACGGGATCTTTTATCAAACCATGGAAAATGGTTTTCAAATAGAAAAACCAGACCTGTGGTTACGATATGGAAATCCATGGGATATTGTACGACCAAAAATTCAATATCCTGTAGAGTTTTATGGGAATCAAGGAATGGTTCAGTCAGATGAAACCGGACTCCATTATACCTGGGAGAATACCCAAAAAGTTCAAGCAGTAGCTTATGATACTCCAATTCCCGGATACGACAATGGAATTGTCAATAATCTGAGACTCTGGAAGGCAGAATCTGACGCCACACTTGATCTGAAAAGTTTCAATCAGGGACAGTACATTGATGCGGTAAAAGACAATCAGCTTGAGCAAAATATTACGCGGGTTCTTTATCCGAATGATAAAGTGTTTGTTGGTCAGGAGTTACGTTTGAAACAGGAATATTTCCTGGTTTCAGCATCTATGCAAGATATTATACGGAGATTCAAAAAAGGAACGAATGACTGGACAAAATTCCCTGAAAAAGTTGCTATCCAATGTAACGATACTCATCCAAATTTAGCAATTCCTGAGTTGATGCGCGTACTTTTGGATGAAGCCAACATGCCTTGGGAAAAAGCATGGGATATTACGTCAAATACCATGGCTTATACAAATCATACGCTCCTTCCTGAAGCTCTGGAAAAATGGCCGGTTTCCCTGATGAGAAATCTGTTACCTCGTCACCTTAATATTATTTATGAGATCAACAGAAGATTTATGGATAAGATTAAAGCAAACTTTGGCAACGACACCGACCGAATGCAACGAATGAGTATTGTTGGTGAAGGCGATAACCCCGTAGTTCATATGGCTCATTTAGGAATTGTGGGATCAAGAAAAGTAAACGGTGTAGCGGCCCTGCATTCCCGGCTGGTTAAAGAAACCATGTTTAAGGATTTCGATGAACTCTATGAAGGAAAGTTCACCAATAAAACCAACGGTATTACACCCCGAAGATGGTTGAAACAATGTAATCCGGAATTATCAGAATTAATTATAGGAGAAATCGGAGATAAGTGGATCACCAAACTGGATGAGTTAAAAAAACTGGCTCCGTCGGCTAAGAAAAAAACCTTCCAAAAAAAATTCGCTAAAATTAAGCTGGATAAGAAAAAGCAACTTGCTGAGTACATCAAAGAAAATCGTGGGATTGATGTAGACCCTAATTCCATGTTTGATATTCAGATCAAGCGAATTCATGAGTATAAGCGTCAGTTGATGGCTGCGATGCATGTGATCACTTTGTACAATCGCATCAAAGAAAACCCCGATCTGGATGTTGTTCCACGAACGGTAATCTTTGGAGGAAAAGCCGCACCCGGTTATGCTATGGCAAAGCTTCATATCAAACTGATCAACAGCATCGGAGAAATTGTAAACAACGATCCTGATGTTAAAGACAAACTGAAATGTATTTTCCTTGAGAACTACAGAGTTACGCTTGCAGAAATGATGATACCGGCAGCTGAACTCTCGGAGCAGATTTCTACAGCAGGAATGGAGGCTTCCGGGACGGGTAACATGAAGTTCGCTCTGAACGGAGCTCTTACCATCGGAACACTTGATGGTGCGAATGTCGAAATCAAAGAAGAAGTTGGCGATGATAATATTTTCATCTTTGGTTTAACCGTGGAGGAAGTGGACGAGCTTCGCAAGCAGGGATATAATCCATGGGATTATTACAACAATAATTATGAGTTGAAGAAAGTAATCGACCAGATCAGAACAGGATTCTTTAACCCGGAAGACCCTACACTCTTTGAGCCTGTTATTGACGCTTTACTTCATAAAGGCGATTACTTCATGGTTTTAGCTGACTATGCTGCTTACGTTAAAAAACAGGAGGAAGTAGAAGATGCGTATCGGGATCAAAGTGAATGGAACCGAAAGGCAATTCTGAATGTGGCTAATATCGGTAAGTTCTCCAGCGACCGAACGATCATGGATTATGCAGATGAGATCTGGCAGACTAAACCGGTTAAGCTCAAGAAAAAATAAAACAGATTATAGCAGGGACATAGTTCTTATGTCTCTGCTTTTTTCGAGATTCTTCCGAAAGAATTCCTTCTTTCTCTCGTCTAACTTACTAAATTACGATTGGTGGACGAGCAGAAATTCATACAAAGGTTAAAGGATGGAGACAGAACCGCTTTTGATAAGCTGGTTGCTGAATACAAAAATTCTCTCCTGAATGTTTGCTATGGATATGTTAAAAATGCCGATGAAGCCGAAGACCTGACGCAGGAAATTTTTGTTGAGGTGTACAAAACCATACAGAACTTCAAAGAAGAATCTTCTCTTTATACCTGGATGTACAGAATCGCCATTTCTAAATCTCTTGATGAATTAAAAAAGCGAAAAGCAGTCAAGAGAGCCGCTTTTTTTGAAAAAAGAGTGCAGGGAGAAGGCGCCGAATTAGAAATGAAATTGACCGCTTCTGATCACCCCGATCCTGAAGAAAAGCTATTACAAAAGCAACAAAGAGTATTTATAAATGCTTGTTTGAATGAACTTCCTGATACTCAGAAAACGGCCTTTGTGCTCAGCCAACAGGATGGAATCAGCTATAAAGAAATTGCTGATATCATGGATAAAAGCCTCTCATCTATAGAGTCGCTCGTACATCGCAGTAAACAGAACCTCAGAAAAATAATGAAAAACAAGTATGAACATTTTTTTTGAGTACAGAGCAAGTTTGTCAAATAAGTTTCGTCTAATATAATGGTTCAGTAATTATGAATAACAAAAAAGACATAGAACAACATCTGGATCTGTTGATGAAATCAGCTGAACAAGCAGATCGTATATCAACAAATCCTGGCTTTGAAGCTAAACTAAATGCACGACTAGATGCCATTGATGCAAGCGCTCCACGGGTTAAGGCTTCTATTTTTTCTCTCAATAATCTGCAAAAATATGCGGCTTTATTTCTTCTTTTGATACTGAATGTTTCCGTGATTTTGATTTTCAGCAGCTTCGATGAAACAGATACAGACACACCACAAACAGCTCAGGAGTATTCTGATGAGTATTTCCCTGATTATACCTTACTAACCTCATTGGAGTGATTATGGGTTATTTCGAAAACAAAAAATTTACAGTAACCGCAATATCTGTTTTGGTGATTCTAAACCTTATTCTTATCGGTTTAATTACTACTCATCAGTTTAAGAGTGGCGAACATCGTCGTGGAGATGATGACCGACGGTCAGCTTTTCTTTCTAAAAGACTTGGATTTACGGACAATCAAACCCAAGAATATGAGCTACTTAGAAAAGATCATCGTGCTGAAAAAAAAGCTATTCAGGAACAAATTGACGAGAAGAGACGAGAAGTTTTTCAATTAACCAGAACTCAACAAGCATCTTCTGTTGTTGCTGATTCATTAACTGATCAAATTGGTACTTTAGTTGCTGAAATGGAATTACGGACATTTGAATATTTTATAGATGTCAGAGAGATTTGTACTCCAGAGCAACTTCAAAGACTAGATTCTTTAGTTCAGAATATGATTCGTTCCCGCAATTCCGGTGATGATGATAGAAAAGGACCTCCCCGAAATTAATTACCATGATGTGATTTTAGTTCGTTTGAATTATTTTCAATCGAACTAATCAAAAATCATGCAAGCAGATTCAACTCAAACTCTGCCAAAGCTGGATAGCTTTACTCCCGCTGAAGTATTTCAATATATGAGAGAATTACTCAACACCACTTTATTTGAACTTCAGGAGACGCCTGTAACACTCCTTTCCATTCTAATATTCATTCTTTTTTTGGTTGGCTTTTCTTTTCTGGGTGGCTTTGTTAAAAGAATGCTAAACCGAAAAGTGCTGCCTCGTTTCATCAAGGATTCCGGCCTTCGTTTTACTCTTGCACGGATGGTTCAGTTCATAATTATCATCATAGGGGTGCTGATCTCATTTCAATTTGTAGGGATTGACCTAACCGGTCTTGCTGTTATCTTCGGCTTTCTTTCAGTTGGTATTGGTTTCGGATTACAGAATATCACCTCGAATTTTATTTCAGGGTTGATCGTACTTTTTGAACGCCCTATAAGTATAGGAGATCGAGTGCTGGTAAATGGTATCGAAGGCGATGTTCAGGAAATAAATATTCGTTCTACTACCGTAAAATCTATCAACAACATTTCAGTGATTGTGCCGAATTCGGAATTCATTTCTAAAGATGTGGTGAACTATTCTTACGGAGACCCAACGTATCGTTTGGTTGTAGATGTGGGTGTAGCATACGGCTCGGATTTAGATACCGTCTTAAAAGCTCTCAATGAAGTGGCAGAAGAAAGTGACTCCGTATTAAAACATCCGAAACATGATGTACACCTTCGTTCTTTTGGGGATTCTGCATGGGACATGAAACTGCTGGTTTGGGTCGGTAATGTGAAAGAACATTATACCGTTTTGAATGAATTGAATCAGGCGATTGTCAGAAAATTCAGAGCGTATGATATCGAAATTCCATTTCCGCAGAGGGATATTAACTTCAGGAATGCGTTGGTGAAAGGAGATGAAGAGGGAGCAGATGAGTGAGAGGAGAAATATAAGTGAAAATAAAACATGGTAAGATTTACTACTTATGCGATCTTTAAGCTGTTTTTGAACATCCTACTATAAATGATTAACCGTTACACAGTAAAGATTAACTATTGAATAGAAATTCTCTTTCCTAAGCTCTGCTTGAGAAAGCCACATTGGAGCTCCTGCTCCAAAAAGCCTAATTATCAATATCTTTCAACAGTATATTTTCAACCCGTAATGTGATCAGGATTGTTAAAAGATTTAATTGATTGGCAGGATTTTGTTCTCGTCATGACTCTCAGGATTTCATTATCAGAAATAAAAATGGTTAACCGTTACACCTACAACGATTAACCATTAACAAATAACCAATCCCGAAAATTAATTCTGAATTCTTCCGCTTGTGCCCTCCACTTCCTGAATAATAGTTTCGTATTCGCCATCAAGAACAGATTGCAAACGCTCTAATTGAACATCTACCTGAGCTGCCAGATCTTCATAAACAGCATATTGTTGCTGGGTTGGTCGACCATAACCGGTTGCAACTGTACTTGCAAGCGCTGCGAGTTTATTATTCAGTTTGATCTTGAAATTAAGCACATCCTGAAAAGCCTCGGCTTTGGTTTGTACCAATGCATTTTCAATTTCTGATAGAGCTTCCTTCATCGTTTTCGCTTTTTCCTGAAGTTCTTCATTGTCCTTTGCTTCGGCAACCATCTCGTTCACTTCTTTACGAACCTCACGAATTCTATTGATGGATTTATGCGTTGTATCCAGCTTGGCTTTTATGGTTTTGACCAACTCAAACTGAGCCACGAAATCTTCCTGAGAAACGGAGGTCAGTCTAGGATCTTTTACCACTTCAATGGTCTCTTCCCCAACAACTTCATCGCCAATGTGCATTTTTACCGTGTATGTACCCGGAATTGCATTTGGACCTGAAGTACTTCCCGCCCAAAGAATTTGTGTTCCATTGATATCGGTTACACGAGGGTAATCTAATCCCCAAACAAACTTATTGAGACCTTTGTTTTTGGAAACCACACTTGGACGGGTTGTACCTTCTTCCTCATAAAACATCGGAGATTCCTTAACCGGGCGACCTCTTTGATCTTTGGCGCTGGAATAGGTTCGTATCGTGTTTCCATCCGGATCAATGAATTCCAGCTTAATTTCATCTTCCACATCGTTTTTGAGTGTGTAGAAAATTACCGCTCCTCTTTCCGGATTTTGTCCGATGGTAGATCCCGGTCTGCTGAAACTTGGCCCACCAAACAAATAAGTCTTTTCAGGAGTAAACAAATGGTTCTCTGCTTTTGCAATCTGATCACTCATCTGATGAAGCACAGGAAGGTCATCAAGAATCCAAAAAGAACGCCCCTGAGTTGCTACAATTAAATCTTTATCACGCTTATGTACGTCCAAATCTGTAATAGGCACAGCCGGTAGATTTAATTGTAAATCCTGCCAGTTTTCACCTGCATCAAAAGAAACATACATTCCGGTTTCTGTTCCGGCATAAAGCAGTCCGGCTTTGTTTGGGTCTTCACGAACCACTCGGGTAAAATCCATTTCAGGGATTCCTTTGGTGATTTTTGTCCAGCTTTTACCATAGTTGGTAGTTTTATAGATCATTGGCTGAAAATCATTGAACTTATACCGTGTCGCTGCAAAATATGCCGTTCCGGCATCATGATGAGAGGGGTCCAGAATACTGATCATACTTTCCGGTAATCCTTTTGGAGTAACATTTTCCCAATTTTCCCCATTATCACGACTGATATGAATCAATCCGTCATCAGAACCTGCCCACATCAATCCCGGTTCGATAGGTGATTCCTCAAAAGTAAAAATCGTATTATAATATTCTACTGAAGTATCATCTTTCGTGATTGGCCCACCCGACTCTTTCTGCTTTTCTTTATCGTTTCGAGTCAGATCACCGCTGATCGTTTCCCAACTCATTCCCTCATCTGTCGACCGGTGCACGTGCTGAGATGTAGCATATAAAATATCCGGATTATGAGGTGAGATGATGATCGGGAATGTCCATTGAAATCTGTATTTAAGATCTTCCGCTCCTGCTCCCATTGGATTGTCCGGCCAAACATCGATTCGGTCACTTAGATCAATTTTTTTATCATATTTATTTAGATAACCGCCATAACTTCCACCGTAAGTTACATCAGGATTTTCGGGATCCGGAGCGATATAACCACTTTCACCACCGGCAACCGGCCACCAGTCACTTTCGCCAATACCTGAACTGTTTGTTCTGTTTTTAATTGCAAAAGTACTGTTATCCTGTTGTGCTCCATAGATCATATACGGAAACTGATTATCTGTTGCTACCTGATAGATCTGAGCAGTAGCTGAAGTATAATATGAAGACCAACCTTGTCCTCCGTTATAAGTAACCTGGCCCCCGCCATCATCAGCGATTACCATTCTTTGCGGATCGCTCGGCGCTATCCAGAGATCATGATGATCTCCGTGCGGAGTTCCTATTCTACTAAAAGAGCTCCCGCCATCCGTCGATTTATAAAAACCTACGTTTAATACATACACACCGTTTTCATTTTTTGGATCAGCTACCACTTTGGTGTAATACCAAGCTCTTTGTCTCAAACTTCTTTCCTGATTAACTCTTCTCCAAGTATCACCTCCATTTTCTGATCGGAATAATCCTCCGTTATCATTCTCGATCATCGCCCAAACCCGGTTTGAGTTTGCGGGAGAAACAGCCACTCCAATTTTACCTAATAAACCTTTTGGTAATCCCGGTGATTTTGAAATATCCTCCCAGGTTTCACCTCCATCTTTACTTCTGAATAAACCACCATTTTCTCCACCACTACTCATCTCCCAAGGATTTCGGTATGCTTCCCATAATCCGGCAAAAAGAATTCTTGGGTTATTTGGGTCTACTGCAATATCTACTGCCCCTGTCATCTCATCTTTATATAGCACTTTATTCCAGGTTTCTCCACCATCAACAGATTTGAATATTCCTCTTTCTTCATTTCCTTCTGTTCCGAAAAGTTGGCCCATAGCCGCTACCCAGATTACATCAGCATTATCGGGATGAACTTCAATATCCCCAATAAATTGGCTTTGAGACAATCCGATATGTTTCCATGTTTTTCCTGCATCTGTGGACTTGTACATTCCATCTCCGCCACTCATGTTTCCACGAATATCGGTTTCACCCATTCCGACATAGATCACATTTGGATCTGATGGTGCTACTGACACCGCTCCAACGGAACCCGTTTTAAAAAATCCGTCAGAAACGTTAACCCAGCTACTACCACCATCTGTTGTTTTATAGACACCTCCACCTGTAAATCCGGTATAAAAAGTATAAGGTTGGGAATCGTGACCTGAAACAGCAACGGAACGACCGCCTCTGTATGGCCCTATATTTCTGTATTTCAGTTCTTTAAATAGTTCTTTTTGATACATGGGGTTCTCTGTTTCAGCACCATGCCCAAATACCTGAGCTAAGGAAATATCCGTTACTAAAATTGATAAGCAAAAAAGAAATATTGCTGTCCGGAAGAGCTTGGAAACGTTCATTGTAGTTAGATTCTGTTAGTTAGTATTGCTTCCTGAATGTATCGCTACGAATTAAGGATTTGCGTAAAAAATTGTGAATCAAACAGAAACTATTACTCAAACCAAATCAAACCTGATTTTTCTGTTTTTCTGCTTTTTAAGCTACTGAATGGAATATAATAATTTGGTTTTGAGATAAAATTTTCTCCATTTATAGAGCCTAAAGCAGCTGATATAAAGGTATCATTTTCGTCGCCAGGCTGAAATACATTTCTAAATAAATCGTCATCTAAAAAAATATCGGGTAAAATTTGTTCTGAAAATTCGGTTTCCTCTTCAGAACTCAGAGCTAACTGAGTAACCGGAACTAAAGTATATTCATTGGGTTGATTAGCATTTATTCCTGAAATTACTCTTGAACCATATTGTATACCTGCTGTTACATCCCCAACGATATTGACCTCCATATAAGGTTCTAAACCTTTAATCAGCATTTCTGCTGTAGAGCTGGTGCGATTGGTTGTTAAAAAGTAAACTCTTTGAAGGTTAAGGTTTTCCGGGTTTTCTGAAAATCTGATCTGCAAGCTATCAGATTCATCACCTTCACTATCAATAATACTTTGCTCAACCAAAGTATTATATCTGAACCTGACAAAAACATCTTTATTTTCAGTATTTATCTGTGGAACTATTGAATTAGCAATATTTTCAGCTACACTAAATGTACCGCCACGACAATATCTTAAGTCGACAATCAGTTCAGAAACTCCTTCATTCTTAAAAGACTGAAAAGCTACATCTAAACTATCTATGAATTTATTGTTTTGGCCTTCTCTTAATTCACCGAGCATCAAAAAACCGGTTTTAGTAACAGAATCTTGATTTTCTAATATTTTAGATGATATTAGTGGATTCAAGTCAAAGTTTCCTTGAGCTACTTCAATGCGTTCATTTACTTCAATGATGGTATTTTGTTCTGAGTCAAATATTCCTAAAGAATAAGTTACAGTTGGCGAATTCTTGTAAAAAAGACTTTCATAATTTAAATTGTTTAAGTTAGCATCATCAACACTTAGGATGATGTCTCCTCTTTGTATTCCTGCAGTATCAGCTGGAGATCCCGGATATACAAATTCAACTACGGCAAAAACTCTGTTTGAATTTGAGAACCCAAAAAAAGATGGTGAAATGCCGCTTGAAAATGCTACATCACTTTGGATTGATTCTGTAGTTATGTAAGAAATATTGTCTTGGGCCTCTAACAAACTTCCAAAATAAGGGTTGGGCATTACCTTACCATCCGCAATACTTGGGATATTTTCATTCCAAAGATAATTTTGTTGCATTTCGGAAAGAATCCATTCATTGACTTCAATGAATTCATCTTCGCTTTTATCATCGCAACTCAATCCAACAAAAAGAAATATAGATATAGTTAATAAGAGACCGGTTTTTACTTTTATCATCGTTTATCCAAATACAAATCTAAAAGTAATGGTTCCCCACTGAGCCTGTTGAGGGGCTCCGCTAGGTAGTTTTGAAAATCTCCAGCTCCTTAATGTCCTTTTTACTTCTTTTTCAAGTTCAGGGTTCATCTTTTTTAGCGGAATTATTAATCCAACAGACCCATCCGGTTTAACCTGAAAACGAACTGAAATAACTCCTTCTGTATTTGCTGTATTTTGAGGAAGAGGCTGTACCATTGGGTCTCGTTCCAAATCTCCTTCCCATTTCAATTCGTAAGGAGCCGATTTATCCTCGTCAGTTCCAACTCCAGCATCAACATCTGTTTCGCCGGTGTTTCCTCTTATATCACCACTTTCTTCTGCGCCTTCCTGTGTTTCAAGATCTTCTTGTGCCTGAGGTGGTATTTCTATTTCTTCCTCCACCTCTTCAGTATTGTTCTTTGTCGGATCAACTACTTCGGTTTCAGGAGTTTCAACAGCCTCTTCTTCAATTGTTTCGGTTTGATCTGAGAGGTCTACTTGTTTTGTAATCTCCTCTGTTGGGTTTTCAGGTGCTTCTTCCGGTTTTGGAGTTTCTTCAACCGGCTCTTCGGTTTTTATTTCAGATGGATTGGGTCGTTTTGCAACTTGCTCTTCCTGAACTTCAGAAAATTCGGCAAGCGTACCCGACTGAAACTCACCAAACTCTACCTCTATAAAGGAAGCTCTGTAATTTTGGTTCATATCAAGTGTATACCAAAGCGAAAAAAGAACCATAATAATACTCAGGCTTAATGTAACTGTAAGTGCTACACTATCATCTTTAGTAAAACCTGAATTATCCATAATACATCTATCAGAGTGAACTCTGCTCCGTAGCCATTACAAGTTTAAGATTTAATGCTTTCCCAATATTCATGACTCGGACCGCGTCGTCTACTTTAGCATCCTTATCCGCACGTAATATAATCGTTTCACTTTGCTTATTATTGCGTGCCGAACGAATTTGAAGGGCCAATGACCCTCTTGCGGTTAAGTCTCCATCCACATAAAACTCCCCATCCTTAGTTATTGCTACAGATATAAACTGATTCTGAGTAGACGATCCGGATTCAGCTTTCGGAATGTTTACTTTTATTCCAAAATTGGTAACAAACGATGAAGTTAGAAGAAAAAATATCAGCAACAAAAGTACGATATCCGTCAATGACGACTGTGAAAACAGCGAAAGAGGTGCTAACTTTTTATCTCCTTTTCTGAAATCTCTTGGCATAACTACGACTGTTTTTTAGGTGCAGGAGATTGTAACAAATCCATGAAATCTGCTGAAGCATTTTCAAGTTCGAAAATAGATCGGTTAATTTTTCCGAGAAGAAAATTATAAAATCCGTATGCTATCAAACCAACCATAAGACCCGCTGCGGTAGTTATCAAAGCTTCCCAAATACCTCCGGCAAGTTCACTTGGATTTACATTTCCCTGAAGTGATTGGATGTCCATAAAGGCTTCAATCATCCCGGTTACCGTTCCTGTAAAACCTAAAAGTGGTGCTACACCCGCAACCGTAGCTAACCAGTTCATTCTTTTTTCGAGGAAGAATATTTCTTTTTTTCCCGCATTATCAATAGCATCTTCTATATCTCTGATTGGCCTGCCCAACCTCTTAATTCCTGCTTTAATAATTCTGGCAAGGGGTTTATCTACATCATCGCAGTAAGCCAGTGCATCTGATTGTTTGCCTGACTTAAGGAGACCTTCAATAGAATTTAAAAAGCGTTCTGTATCTGTGTGCGATCTGTTCAAAGCCATCCAGCGTTCTACAATCACGTAAACAGAAAGCATAAACAAAAGAAATATTGGAATCATCAAAATTCCACCTTCGATTATGAGGTCGAAAAGAGTTACGGCATCTCCTTCAAGAGCTTGTGCTAAAGAGTCAGCTACCGCTGTAGAATCCTGAAAAAAGAATAAAATAAATTTCATGTAATAGATGATGTTTTAAATTTTTGTGATGATATAATTCCCTAAAATTTCGGAGTCAACCTGTTCTGCACCAATTGCAGCATCTCGTAATGTTTCAAACTGACCAATACTTACCCTGTATAAAATTCCATAAGTATCAGATGGTTTTTGCTTAATTATTACTCTGTAACCAGCTTCGGAAAGCATTTTTTGTTGCGCATCCACACCTGACTTTTTGCTTAGTGTGTATAACACAATAGTATAACCATTGTTCCCAGCTTCGGTCGTATCACCTTTTAAGCCATATATTGCATTTCCATCTGGAGCAGTTGTTGCAGAAGTAATTATTTTTTCTTCACCATCAGGCCACTTTTCATCTGCTCTTGGTGGAACAATATCTCTAGACTGTTCGTCTGTTTGAGATTGCGGCATATCAGCATTTTCAGTTGAAGTTGTTGGGTTTTCCGTTGCTTGATCTTCAGAATCAGAAACCGTTGTATTTTCTGGTTGTTCAGGAAGCTGAGTTGGTGTTTGTTCCTCATTTTCGGTGCTTTGAGATTCAATCTGAGCATTTGAATCTTCTCCCTGATCTGGTATAACCTGAGCTGGAGGCTGGGTTCTATTCTGAGCAACCTGTGAATTGTTATTAGCAGAAGGAGTTATTCCGTTAATATTTATAACTCCAAAATATGCTAACAGATATCCTGTTCCTCCTAAAATAAAGATAGCCAGAACCATATAAAGAACTACAGGAGCACCTTTTCTTTCATCTCTTGGACTTCCCGGAATTTTAGTCTTTTTCTTGTCGTCCTGAGTATCGACTGTAGAAGCTTCTTCCTCCGTATCAGGCTCACTTTTTTCAGATGATACGTTTGTCACTACTGGTATAAAGTCTTCTTCATCTGTCTCTTCTTGATGCAATTCAGCAAATGGATCATCATCAAAATCATTCTCCTGATCTTCTTCTAATGCAGAAAAATCTATTTCCTCTTCTTCATTTTTAGCTTCCTCCTCAGAGTCGCCAAAAATGTCGTCTTCGGTAATCATTTCCTCTTTGTCGGAGTCTTCACCAAATAATCCCGCAAAAGCACCTTCTTGTCCTTCTTCTTTATGAGCTTCGATTCCCCAACTTTCAGGTCCTACTTTAGGCTCATGAGACTCTTTTTTTTCATCAGTTTCTTCATCAAAAAAATCATTCAGTTTACTATCTGAACCTTCTTCTTCAGACTCTACTTCGTCAAGATTTAAAGACTCTTCAATAACCGGATCATCTTCAGCAAGTTCTTCCTCTTCTTTTTGTTCTTCAGATATTTCCTGAAAAACATCTTCTAAGGTCTCATCATCGATCTCGTCTTCAACAACGGCTTCGATATCTTCTTCATCCATAACCGGTTCTGAATTTGATGTTTCTTCATCTTCAACATCACTTTCGATCTCGCTAAACAATTCGGCGAAAGGGTCCTCTACATCTGCATATCTGTCTTCCTGATCTTCTTCAATTCCGGAATCAAGAATTCCCTGAATCGGATTTTCTTTTTCTTCTTCTTTTTCTTCTCCGTAATCAGCATCCATATCGCTTGACCCGGCTTCGCCTGATGGAAGTTCTAAAGGCTCCATTCCTACATATTTGTAGTTTATCTCAGTCTCAAGCTCATCTGATGGGATAAAAAGAACGTTATTCCCTAATTGACTAAAAATTCCAAAACCATCTATTTCATATCCTTCACCTTCCTCAAAAGCAGATTTAATATCAGTAATTAACTCACTGATATAACCCCGAACTTTTTCTTCCTCGATTCCGGAATTTTCTACTAAAAGCGCAACAAACTTATCATTGTCTATAAGCATTTCACTCCTCCAGATCAGCTTTAAATTCAATACTGTCTTTAGGCGGCATCATAACCAATGTGCCGTCCGCTTTTTTTTCTTGTCTTTGACTTGTATGCTCTGCGCTAAAGGTTCCCAGTCCTTTAACTTCCACAGAATTTTTCATGATGACCTGATCACGAATTGTAAGCCCGAATGCTTTTAGAAAATCTTTAGTCATGATTATAAAGTTAGTTTAACTCCTCCGAAAATTTGAAATGGTCTCTCTTCGTAGCCATCCCAGATTTCATATTTTTCCCCCAGAATATTCAATACTTTGAAATAAACGCCAAATCTTTCATTGATTTTATAATCAATGCCAGCGTTAAGCAATATAAATGGATCCAAATTCTCATTGTTTAGATCTGAATTAGTCCGTTCTCCAATAAATTCTGCCCACGAATTGATTGTAAATTTATCTACAGGTTTGAATGAAAATGATGTTTCTGCTCCAAGACGTTCCTCAAAAGGGATATCACTTCCATTTTTCAACTCTGGTCTTTGTGCATAGACCAATCCGTCAAACCAGATTTTATCGCTGATGAACTGTTGAGCAATTCCTAACTCCAAACGGAACCTGGATGCATTTGCATAGTTCAGTTGATAAAATGTGCGTTCAGTACTCGCTCCGAAAGATTGAGTACTTCTTGAGTAGAATACATGGTTACTTATTGATTGAAATGAAATATTTGAAAACAACTTTGTGGTTTCACCTGCCTGAAACTCCAGACCTCCGTCCACTCCAAAAGTATATTGATATTGCGTATTCGAAGAAGTGTTTAAAAATCTGTTATTCTGATGATGACCCCATATAGATTTTATTTCGGGCTTGGTATAAATTGCCCCAATCAGATTAAAACCTTCTTTAATTGTGTGATTCAGTTTTGAATCCACAATAAAAAGTGGTTTTGAATTGAATCCATCCGCTACATAAGCGAAGCCTCCTTTCAATTCAATTTCAGTATCATATTTGAATAATGAGGAATAACCGAGCGTTGCTGAAGTAAGCAACCATTGAGTATCGCCTGAATTCGCTACAGAATAGTTACCGCCTTTCACATCAATATTTAAAGAAAGAACGTCATAAATATCTTTTCCGGCCCAAGTACTTACATATCCAGCATGTAGAAATTGTTCAGATTGTTCACCTCTTAAAGCTGCATTTGGAGCCATCAGGTCAATTCCAACAATTGAACCATTTAAATATGCCTCCCACCCTTCTAACGAATTTTTATTATTCTTTAGAATTAGACCTGCATTAAAACCAAGGTAATCTTTTTCTGCGGTACCTGAATTATCACCTGGTACATTCGGCAATTCAAAAAGGTGATTGAAATCGCTGAAAACTCCTGCTTTTGCTGACAGTCTTGTTCCAGAGTTTAAAGTTGTTCCGTACACTCCATCAAGGTTCATAAACCGAAATCCGGAATCCTGAGCATCAAGATGTCCATCCGAGCTTGTGTAGTCCAGATTTAAAGAAGCTACAGATTGCTCATTTAGCTTTCTTAAAGCGTAAGCCTGTAATTCGGGAGTAATATAGTTCCCAAAACCTGCTTTAACGTAGACATTCGTTCTTTGGGGATCACTTAAGATATTTTTTCGAGGTGGTTCGGGTCGATCTAATCTTGTCAGCGCAATACTTGCCACTGCATCTTTATCAGACTCCATAAATGGTCTTCTGTTCGGGTCGATCTGAAAAACACGTGGTTTTGGATTGAACCCAAGGATAGGCTGGCGCCTGATTCCCGGAAACCTTGCTCTGAATTCACTACGGATTTCAATATCCTGAGGATCTATCTCCGGAAGCAGGGAATTCTGGCTGTTTCCATCCTGTGCAATAGATGGAAAGATGAAAAATAAACTTAGAATAAAAGTGGCAAATGAGGCTCTTTTCATCGTCAAAAAAGAAGTTTTAAGAATGTACTAAAAATTTCAGGCAAGGTTAACCCGGTTTAAGTGAAAAGATGTACCACATTAACCTGTAGTTGTTCCCTTTGTTGTGGCTTCCTGCTTAAGAGCTATAAATTTGTCGATAGCTAATAAAACGGGTGTTGAAATTATTACTACTGCTAAAGTAGAAGCATGTGTAATTGTACCGTACGCCAGACCAATGGCTTCAGGAACAGCGTATAAAAGGAACAAGCTCTTTGTAACAAACAAGTGATACGTTCCTACTCCGCCAGGAGTCGGAATGATTATTCCTACAGCTGAAACCATCGTAATTACTAACGCATCAGCAAATGAAAGTTCATAAATGCTATGTAAGTCAAACATCCAGAATGGGATGTAAGTCATTGCGATATAGCACACCCAGATCAAAGCCGTGTATAGTATAAAAAGAGGCCAGTTTTTAAGGTCTTTCACAGCCAAAACGCCATCAATAAACGTTTTGCTGATCTCTTTGAACTTTTCAAACCCGGCTTGAATCAATGCTACTTTTTTACTCAAAGCTCTTAGAATAAAGTAAACGATTCCAAAAGCTAAAGCAGCGATCCCAAGATATTTAGCGATAGTTACAACGAAGGAAAAAAGTACTTTAGAATTGGTGATATCGATCCCAAAAAGGTTGTTAAGAATCTCAGGGTCAGAGATCATAAAAAGTACTACAAAAGTCATTAGCAAAAGCATACTCAACATGTCGATGATTCGCTCCAGAACAATAGTGCCAATAAGCTTACTGTTGCTTTCATCTACTTGCCGTGCTACATAAACCGGTCGTGTTACTTCTCCAAGTCGAGCAAAAGGGATATTCGACAGATAACCAACCATTACTCCTGTAAAAAGCGTGATTCTGTGCGGAGTTTTATCTTTAGCACTGAATAATAATCTCCACCGTTCTGCCCGAATGAAATGTGCGGTCAGTGTTGCAAGAACAAATGGCACAATCCAACCATAACTGATGGATTTTGATGCTTCTATAACCTGATCAATATCCACTTCCCGAAAAGCGATCCACATAAAAAATGCAGCGATCAGAACTCCGGCAAGAACTTTAAGAGTAGTTTTCAAGATCAGTACCTGGTGTCAACTATTTCAGCATCCTGAGGATAACGAAGAACAAATAATTCTTCATTTTTTGGGAGAAAAGACCCGTTAGTGAAAGTGGTTGTAATCACATTATCAGAAAAATCGTAAGCGGTAATTTTTACAGGCACTGCATTTCTTTCCACTTCGATTTCAACAGTAAGGTAGAGTGCAAAATCGTCTTCGGTAGTCATTGTGATTTTTGTTCTGCCATTACCAAGCTTTTCTTCTTTTACTGTATATGTAGAATCAACTCCATTTAACATTCTGGATGGTGCGAAATCATCATCCTCTTCTACGTAATCGCTAATAATCACCCGGTTTCTTTGCTCATCGTACACCTTAGAAGTTTCCCCGTCTACAATCAGCAATTGGTTTTCACTATCCAGGCGATACTTCTGCGTTGAAACCCAAATTTTCCCTTCGCTTTCTACACGTTCCTGAGTATAAGAATCTTCATACAGATGGCTGAAATCTGCTACAAACACTTTCTCCTGATCGAAATTTAATTTCAATTTATCAAAAACCGGAGTTTGTGCCTGCAAAGACACCGCGCTGATAATCAATAATAGAAAAGTCAGACTACAGGTTTTCAAGTCCATCAAAAATCTCCTGAAGTTCTTCTTCTTCCTGAACAAGTACATCTCTTGCTGTGCTCCCTTGATATGGTCCGACAATTCCTGCATTAAATAATTGATCTATAATTCTTCCGGCTCTGTTGTAGCCGATTTTTAATTTTCTTTGTAGCAATGAAACGGATCCCTGCTGATGCAATACCACGACTTTAGCCGCTGCCTGAAACATTTCATCTATATCATCTAACGGATCAGGGATTTCAACATTGTCATCTTTTATAATTGGCAGATGAAAAGGCTCTTTGTACCCTGCCTGAGATCCTATGAAAGAGTTAATTTTCTCAACTTCTTCCGTGGAAACGAAAGCATTTTGTAGTCGAGTCATACCTGCGCCGTTGGTAAATAACATATCTCCGGCTCCAACCAACTGATCTGCACCACCCTGATCTAAAATTGTGCGGGAATCTACTTTAGAAGCCACCTGGTAAGCTATTCGGGCAGGGAAGTTCGCTTTGATTGTACCTGTAATTACATTTACTGAAGGTCGCTGAGTGGCAACAACCAAATGAATTCCAATAGCCCTTGCGAGTTGCGCTAAACGAGCGATGGGCTCTTCGATTTGCTTACCCGCAGTCATCATTAAATCCGCAAGCTCATCGATAATTACTACGATGTAAGGCAGATGTCGGTGACCAAGTTCTTCATCCAGCTCCCCGTTCTTAAACTTTTCATTATACGCTTTGATATCGCGAACCAGCGCCATTTTCAAAAGATCATAACGATCGTCCATTTCTTTACAAACACTGTTCAGCGTATCAAGTGCTTTGGTTGTATCTGTTACTATGGGTTCGTCCGCATCCGGTAACATAGCGAGGAAATGATTCTGAATATTACGGTATAATGCCAATTCGATCTTCTTAGGATCGATCATTACAAATTTCAGATTTTCCGGATCGCATTTATACAACAAACAAGTAATAATCGTATTGATACCAACCGATTTACCTGAACCGGTTGCTCCAGCCATCAACAAGTGAGGCATTTTGGTCAGGTCGATCATGAAAACTTCATTTTCGATGGTTTTACCAAAAGCCACCGGAAGCGTCATGCTTGTTTCCACAAACTTCTTGGTGTTCAAAACCTGTTTGATATATACCATCTCCCGACTGCTGTTCGGAACCTCAATTCCTACCGCAGACTTTCCGGGAATCGGGGTCAGCATACGAAGCCCTTTCACCGCCATCGCCATCTTCAAGTCATTGGAGTAGCTTTCGATCTTACTGATCTTAACATCAGGAGCGGGTTCAAGTTCATAAAGAGTCACCGTAGGACCAACAATTGCATTGATTCCCAAAATCTCTATTCGGTGCCTTTTCAGCTTATCAAGAATGATTCGTTTCTTTTCCTTGATCTCTTCAAGATCAACTTCATTATTATTTCCTGATGGAGCATCCAGTAATTCTATAGTTGGAAATTTATATCTGATTTCAGGAATTTCTTTCGCTTTATCACGATTTATTTTGTCTAAGTCACGGGCACCGGCTTCTTCATCACCCTCTCCTTTAAATACTGAAACTTCCAGCTCATCGCCTTCTTCATCAATTACATCTTTCTCTTCAAGATTGTCTTTTTTGATGGAAGCCCGCTGACGATTATCGATCCCATCAGATTCTTTCTTTTCCTTCTCCATTCGCTCTAAATCTTCTTCATGAGATTTAGCGACGATGTCGTCTATAGTTGGTTTCGGAGCTTCTTCCTCTTCTTTCTGAGAAGATTTTTTTGCTACTGATTTAGCTTTTTTTACCGCTTTGGCTTCTGCTTTTTCTTCTTTCGCTACTTCTCTTTCTTCTCTGCGTTTAGCTAAGCGTTCTTCTCTTTCCTGGGCTTTAATTTCTTTGCGTTCTGCACGGGCAACACGAGCATCTTCCAGTTTATCCTGAATGTTTTCTATCCAGAGCTTCAAATTATCAATGGATTTTTGAAGATCACGATCCCATAACAGAAGAAGTGTAATTACCGCCAATACTGACAAAATGATTATGGAACCAACACTACTGGTGAAATTCTGAAGCACCCTTGAAATTGCTATTCCTGCCCCGCCGCTCCAAACAGAGTCCGCAGGTAAGTCTGCATTGGTATTCATCCATCCTAACAGGGTAGAGAAAAGAATCATACTCCAGATTCCGAGAATGGTAATCCATCCCAGATCTCTGTAACTACGCCGACGAAAAATATGCCATCCCTGGAAGAAAATAAGAATTGATAGAATGAAACTGGTGTAGCCAAACATTTGATGAACTACGAAATGGGAAAGATAAGCGCCCACCGGTCCCAGCCAGTTTTGTACCAATCTGGACGTAGCGTCTTTATTGAACACATCCAGAAAAGACAACTCTCTCGCATACTGATAGTCTTCAGGAGTATAAGAAACGATACTTAAACCAAGCAGAATGGCAATGGCGATAATAATTACGCCTATGATCTCTACTTTTCGGTTTTCATCAATCCCGGCTTTGGAGTTGCCGGCTGTATTTAGCTTCTTTTTAGCCATTTAAATTGGTTAAAATTCCGTCCTTCATTCCGGGAAGAACATCGAATTTATCTGTCTCACAAACAAAAGGAATATCACCGTCAGGAACAAGTTCTTTCAGACGGATGGCATGATCACTGGTTTCAATAGCTTTTTGAATATTGTTTTGATGTCTTTGAAATAAACTATGTGCAACCTGAACCCCATCTTTCACATTTTCAGGCAGGTTTCCATCGCATAAATTATCAATGATCGATCCGGCAAACAGGGTGTCTTCCAGAGAAAGTTTCCCTTGCCAGCCTGAGCAAACTAAAACCACATCATCGTCATGATTTTCAAGAGCTTTTAAAATACTTTGCTGATTTAAAAAACATCCCACATACATTCGGTTTGCCAAAGAAGCTTTTTTGATAGCTTTGGTTCCGTTGGTGGTGTTGATGATCAACGTTTTCTTACCTACAACTTCAGGTGTGTATTCCAACGGAGAATTTCCTAAATGAAATCCTTCAATTTTTTGTCCGTTTTGTTCGCCACATAGTAAATAATCATTGGCTTCCATGGTCTGAGCAATTTTTACTGCCGCTTCCATATCTCCAACCGGAATAATTTTTCTTGCTCCGTTGCTAATCGCGGTTACCATTGATGAAGCCGCTCGGAGTACATCAATGATCACGGCAGACTTTCCCCGCAAATCCTCTTCCTGAAAGGATTGAACAGAGAAATAAACGTCCATATAATCTAATCTTGCCATCTGTATTTTCTTTCTTTTTCTCTCTTATTTTTTGATAAATGGAGGTCGCTGAACCGTCGCCTGACCGGTTCTTTTGCGAATTGCGATCTGAATTTCTGTGCCTTCAGCCGCACATTCTTTTTTCACATAACCCATTCCAATTCCTTTACCCAAAGTGAGAGACATTGTTCCGCTGGTAACTTCCCCTATGGCTTCCCCGTTTTCATTTTGAATTTCGTACCCATGACGCGGAATATTTCGCTCGTCGCCCATCACAAATCCAACCAACTGCCGGGTATTTCCTTCTTCTTTCTTTTTGACCAGAGCTTCTTTTCCAACAAAATCACCTTTATCTAATTTGGTAACCCAACCTAATCTCGCTTCCAACGGATGTGTATCTTTGGTAATGTCATTTCCATACAACGCAAAACCCATTTCCAATCGCAGCGCATCTCTTGCTCCCAAACCACAGGCTTCAATTCCGAATTCTTCTCCTGCTTCAAAAATCAGATTCCAGACCGTTTCAGGGTCAGTAGTCTTTTTATCGAAATAGACTTCAAATCCTTTTTCACCGGTATATCCTGTAGCAGAGAAAACGATATTCTCAAACTCGCCCAGATTCCCCATTTTGTAGCTATAATATTCAATGGAAGACAAATCCAGATCCGTAAGTTTCTGAAATGTATATGCGGATTTTGGTCCCTGAACCGCCAACAAACAAGTATCGTCTGAGTTGTCGATTACTTCCGCATCAAACGTATTTTGACTGTTTACCCAATCCAGATCTTTCTGAACATTCGCGCCGTTTACTACCAGCATGAACTGATTTTCATCGTACAATTTGTACACGATCATATCGTCCACAATTCCGCCATCTTCGTAGCACATACAAGAGTATTGCGCTTTACCCGAAACCAATTTTGAAGCATCATTCACCGAAATTTTCTGAACCAAATCGAGTGCTTCCGGTCCGTGGATAAAAAACTCGCCCATATGAGACACATCGAAAACGCCTACATTATTTCGAACGGCTTCATGTTCTGTTTTGATTCCTTTGTACTGAACCGGTAATTCAAATCCGGCAAAGTCTACAAGTTTTCCACCAATTTTTTCATGAATAGAATGGAAAGGTGTTTTCTTTGACATTCAGATAGTTAGTTTTTCTTTGATTCGTTGGAAGCGGAAGTTAATCAATTTTATTCTAAGGCAGCAGGATTTTTCGATCACATTATTGGAAAGGAGATAGGAGATTAAGAGAGAGGAGAAAGGAGAGGATTTTCTATCGAGTGACTCTTCTTCTATCTACGATCATGGTGTTTAAGAGCATTATTATTGATGTCAGAATTTCAATGCGATGAATTTGCACCTCTTCCCCTAAAATATGCCGGCTTTTGAAATACCAATCTTTTGCTTCTCTGGCAGAGCCTAAAGCTATTTCATAAAATCTTGCTTTTTCTTTGTTCGATAACCTTGAATACCCTTCAACAATATTTGCACTTATGGAACCCACAGATCTGTACAATTGATCAGCTAAAAAAAATATTTTTTTGTCCAAAATTTTGCTCGTATCGTCCTAACAAAGATCTGATAAATACAGACTAACTCTATAAACCTCCATTTTCCAACTTGGATCATTCTTATAACTTTGATGTACCTGTGCTTCCCATTCTAAAATACCCATGACTTTTTATTTTAGTAAGACAAGTTCAGCCATACATCCTTACAAAATTTTTAAAATGAATTTTTTCCTCTCTCCTATCTCCCCTAATTCTGAATTCAATTCTTCTTATCTTTGTTTGAAATAACTGAATTAAATTAGCAAAGAAAAAGATTATTTAATGTCTATCAATAAAGAGCAAATTAAGACCGCACTTGCTCACGTTCTCCATCCTGAAGAAAAAGACGATCTGGTTTCACTGGATATGATCCATGACGTTCTGGTTCAGGATAAATACATTTCATTTACACTTGAAATGCCTGAAAAAAATGATGCTCTGGCTCAACAAATTCAGCGAAAATGCGAAGAAGCCATTCATAATTTCATCGATAAAGATGCTGTGGTTGACATCCAGGTCGGCATCAATGTTTCGAAAAGAAAAGATAAACCAGAACCTCAGCAACAAGCGCCTCAACAGCAGGAGCAGATCCTGAAAGGCGTAAAGAATATTATCGCCGTTGCTTCCGGTAAAGGCGGCGTTGGAAAATCTACTGTTGCTGTGAATATCGCTTCCGCATTGGCAAAAGCAGGTCATTCTGTGGGTTTGATGGACACCGATATTTACGGTCCGAGCATTCCTACCATGTTCAATGTGTTCGAAAAGCCGAATATCACCACACAGAAGAAATTAGTACCGATTGAGCGACATGGAATTAAAATGGTTTCCATGGGATTTCTGGTGGATGTGAACCAAGCTATGGTTTGGCGTGGACCCATGGCGACCAGTGCCATCAAACAGTTTATGACCGAAGTGGAATGGGGCGAATTAGATTATCTGATCATGGATCTTCCTCCGGGAACCGGTGATATTCAGTTGACTATCGTACAAACGGTTCCCCTTTCAGGAGCAGTAATTGTATCCACTCCACAAACGGTAGCTCTTGATGATGTTCGCAAAGGAGTTGCGATGTTCCAGAAGGTAAATGTTCCGGTTCTTGGTGTGATCGAAAACATGTCATATTTCATTCCGCCGGATATGCCGGAAAAGAAATATCACATTTTCGGGGAAGGCGGAGCTAAACATTTAGCGAAAGAGCTGAATGTTCCTGTTTTGGGTGAAATTCCTCTGGAACAACCGGTTCGTGAATCAGGAGATAACGGATTGCCTATCGTTCTTGCAGATGAATCTGCAAATGCAGCAAAGGCGTTGATCAAATCCACAGAACAGATGAAACATCAGCTTAAAGTAAGAGCTGAAGAAGTTGGTTCTACCCAAAAAGTGGATATTAAATTCCGGCCGTGATAACTAAGAAAAACAGCTTTTTAATTTATTCATTAATAGTTCTTTTTCTTCTCTCGATTGATATTTTTCTTTTTCGGAGCATGAGCTATCCAAGCATGTCTGGATATCATGATTTCTCTTGGATAGGAAGGAGGATTATAAACTTAGAAAGACTGATTCTACTTATTGTTCATCCTTTTGATTTTATCTCTTTCTACTTAGTAAATGAAAAACCTTTTCCAACACCTTACACTTTTGAACTAGTAAGAATTGTCTTGATGCCGTTTTCTTATGGCTTCTATTATTTAATTTGGTGGTCTATAAATAAACTAAAAGGTTTGAAATGAACTTATTATCAATTCTCGATCTTATTGGAACTTTTGTGTTTGCCATTTCGGGAATCAGGATGGCAGCACGAAAAGATCTGGATATTTTCGGAGCTGCTGTTATTGGTTTTGCAACCGCTATCGGCGGCGGTACAACCCGTGATATTTTGCTGGATGCTCACCCCATAACCTGGCTCTCCAATATTGTGTACCCGATCGTCATTTTGTCCGCAATTCCCTTCACTTATTTTATAAGAAATCGATTAAATGACATTAAAAAACCTCTTTTTCTTTTTGATACGATTGGCATCGCTTTATTTACCATAAGCGGAATGGAAAAAGCTCTGGCCTTCGGGCTCAATCCTTTTATTGCCGGAATTATGGGCATGACTTCCGCGGTAGTCGGAGGAATTATCCGGGATATTTTATGTCGCGAGGTTCCTCTGATCTTCCGAAAAGAAATTTATGCAACCGCTTGTCTTGCCGGTGCTTTGATCTTTTATGTTTGTCTGACGTTATCTGTTCCTCAGGAACTTAATTATGTAATAACGACTGCTTCGATCATTGGTATCAGAGTGGCTGCTATAAAGTTTGATCTGCACCTTCCACGAATGAAGGTTTAAACTTCATCCCATCTTCATAATCTGCTTTTATCTTAATCTCAAAAACAGGCAGATATGTTTGAGAAGTATTTTGATAAAGTTGACATCTATCTCACCCAGTGGATGGCGAAATATGGACTTGTGACTCTAAGAGTAGGTCTGGGTTTAATTTTTCTTTGGTTCGGAGCACTGAAGTTTTTTCCGGGATTAAGTCCTGCTGAAGATCTGGTTCGAAATACCGTTTACTTTGTTGATCCTGATCTTTTTATTCCGGTTTTAGCGACTTGGGAAGTGTTGATCGGACTGGGATTAATTGCCGGCAAGTTTATGAGAATCACTCTTCTTTTGTTGTTTTTGCAAATGCCGGGAACCGTTCTTCCGGTTTTTCTCTTACCGGATGTAGTCTGGACTCAATTTCCTTTCGGATTAACGCTTGAGGGTCAGTATATCGTTAAGAACCTGGTGTTGGTAAGCGCCGGGTTGGTTTTAGGCGCAACCGTCAGAGGTGGTGGGTTAATAAGTGATTTAAAGGAAATAGAATAAATATAAAACTTACCTCTTAGTTATTTTACTTACCAAAACCGTAACCAATCCACCTAAAATAAAAGCAGGAACTAGTTCGTACATCGCTGATTTTAAAACCGGAATAAAATACCAGATAACGGTTACTCCGGCTCCTGTGATAATTCCGGCCATTACTCCTTTCTTCGTGGTTCCTTTCCAGTACAGTGCCAGAATTGAAGTTGGACCAAGGGCTGCACCCAAGCCTGCCCAGGCAAAAAGCACTAACCAATACACTAATTCTTCTGCAATCAAGCCAAATAAAAGGGCAATCACAACCAATGCGAAAACTGAGAGCCTGCTATACAGAACTAACTTTTCCTGTGGAATTTCTTCGTCTTTTCTCAGGATTTTTTGCCCCCAATCACGAACCAAACTGGATGCAGCTACCAACAATTGCGAATCTGCTGTGGACATTATTGCAGCAAAAATAGACGCGATCACAATACCTAACAGCACCGGATGCAAATGAATCTGAGCTAAAAAAGGATATAAGTTTTCCGGATCTGCCCCGGGAATTTGTTCAACCGACGAAAAATACGCCCGACCAATCAAGCCGATCAAAACGGCACCTACAGCCATCACTACATTCCAAAATGTTCCCACATAAGCAGCAAATTTCAGATTTTCAGGATCATCTATTGCCATGTATCTGGAAAGAATGTGCGGGTTTCCGGGTGACCCCAATCCAATCCCCAAAAACCCAATTCCTGCTCCAACGGATAGTGCAAAAGGGTCTATTAATGCTGTATCCTGAAGAGAAAGCTGATCGATCATTGCGCTCCATCCACCAAAATCCTGAATAGCTATGAACGGTAAAAATACCAGTGCAAATATCATGAAAAATGCCTGAAATGCATCGGTAATACTTACGGCAAGAAAACCACCGAGCACGGTATAAACCAGAATAATTCCCGCAGAAAAAAGCACACCGGTACCTTGTTCAATCCCAAAGCTGGATGAAAAAGCTTTTCCTCCAGCTACAAATTGTGCGGAAACATAACTCACCATAAATATCAGAAATACGAACACTAACAGTGATCGCAAGCTTCCGTTTTTATCTCCGAACCGTTCCGCGAAAAAGTCAGGAACAGTAATACAATCATGTGCCTCTGAGAATTCTCTCAATCTTTTGGCGTAGGTCATGAAAAGAAAAAACTCGACCACTGTATATCCAACCACGGCCCAGACAGCAGATAATCCGCGACTGTAAACCAAACCGGTCACACCGAGTAAAAGCCATGCGCTTCTACCTGATACAACTGCCGAAAGTGCGATTACAAGCTTATTGGTTTTTCTTCCCCCAATAAAAAACTCGCTGATTCCTGAAGAGGAAAAGCGAGCTGTGTATAAACCTATCCCAATTAATAATGTCAAATACCCGATAAAAGCATAGACCGCATTATGGTCTACCCTCATTTCGAAGATTTGGGATTCATCCATTATGGGAAAATTCCCATCTGCTCGTACATAATACCAATTTTGTTAATGGCACTAATGAATGATGCCGTTCTCATGTCGTCCAGATTATGTTCTTCCCTGATCTCGGTAAGTTGCTGATAAGCCGTGATCATCGTTTCCTCTAATCCTGAATCGACCAGATCATATTCAGAAGCTCCATGAGCTAATCGATCCATTTCATTTTCAGAAAATTTCTTTCCTGAGATCTTTTCGATTTCCTGAACAATTCGAGTGAGGCTTTCCTCATCGAAACGCTTATTCATACGCCCATAGCGTACGTGCTGAATATTTTTTAGCCATTCGAAATACGAAACCACAACACCGCCTGCATTCAGATAAGCATCCGGAATAATAAGAGCTCCTCGATCTTTTAGCATTTCGTGAGCATCTGCCGTTGTTGGGCCATTTGCTGCCTCAGCAACAATTTTCGCTTTTATTCTGGCTGCGTTGTCTCCGGTGATCTGGCTTTCAAGTGCTGCCGGGATCAAAATGTCGCACTCCAACTCAAGCGCGTCTTTATTCGAAGGAAGTTCTTTTGAACCCGGGAACCCCATAATACTTCCGGTTTCTTTTCTGAAAGCCATCAACTCTTCCAAATCCATTCCGTTCGGATCGTAAATACCTCCTTCCATTTCGGCTACACCAACCAATTTAGCTCCTGCCTCTGTCATATATTTTGATGCATGGTAGCCAACATTTCCTAATCCCTGAACTACGAAAGTTTTATCATCAACTCCTGTCGAAAGACCAAGTATATCCATGTCTTTTTTGTTTTTACAAGCCTCTCGGATTCCAAAAAATACACCTCTTCCTGTTGCTTCAGTTCTTCCCCGAATCCCCCCTTGCTGTATGGGCTTTCCGGTTACACAACCTTCCGCATTCAGATCGTCTTTCATCTGTCGGTAAGTATCCAATATCCACCCCATTTCTCTAGCGCCGGTTCCGTAATCAGGAGCGGGAACATCTACACCTGCACCGATAAAACCTTTTTTGATAAGTTCATAAGTATAACGGCGCGTAATTCTTTCCAATTCTGAAACAGAATAGTCCCGAGTACTGATCTTCACACCACCTTTTGCCCCTCCAAATGGAACATCTACAATTGCGCATTTATAACTCATTAATGCCGCAAGCGCCATTGTTTCATCTTCATCCACTTTATGGCTGTACCTGATCCCACCTTTGGTGGGTGTTTTATGATGGCTATGTTCAACTCGCCAGCCTTCAACTACTTCAATACTTCCATCATCTCTTCGAACCGGGAAGGTAACGTGATATATAGTATTGCAAATTTTGATCTGGGCTAACAGCCCTTTGTCAAATCGTGTATATCGGGCAGCTTTATCAAAGTTTTTATTAACCTGCTCGTAGAATTTATAATGCGACATATTGTGTATTTATTAGTGCAAAAACTGTTAAACCAATGGTCGCAATATTCTCACAGATTTACAAGGAAAAGCCCTTTTTTTACCTGCTTTTATTCCGGCATCGAAATATGTAAATGATCAGCTGTACCCACATGTCGAATTGTTTTGAAGCCAAGTATTCTTAGAGAGTTTTTTAACGTAAAGTTTCTGAATTCAGAATGCCCTTTTGTACGAAGATCAATAGCATGGACAAAACCGTCTTCCTGTTTAAAATGCAGGGAAGACTGATTTACGGGGAGGCCCATTTTAGCATAATCCTCAGCTGTTCTTTGGATATCAGTTATTACTAAATCATTATCGGCAAGAGTTATTGTTGCAACTGCCACACGAAGAACGGGATGTAAAGAACGATATACTTCTCTAACTGAATCTGTCTTGGCATTGACGCTGGAAAGATAGAGAAGCCCGTACAGGCAAAACCCACCAACTAATACGCCCACTCCTCCTATGCCGAATTTCATCATTAATTTTTTGTTCTCCACTTTTCTGAACAAAAGAAGAACGTAAACAAGCAAAAGCACCATGCATGTGCCTATTCCCCCAATTAACGCAATCCATGGGTTTAGACTCTGGTCAACAGATAGATATAAAGAGGTTTTGATTAATAGAAAAAAAGGGATAATACTTAATGCAATTATGAGGCTAACCCATAAGCCGATTCTAACCATTTTATTTTTAAAAGATCTGGCTTTGGGCCTCTTTGATGACTTTTCTTCATCAAGAAATGAAGCATAGTCAAATTGCTCTTTAGATTGAGCTAACCATTCAAAATGTTTGTCAGAAATATTCTCCATGCCCGTTTACACGAGTAAGAGCATTTCATGTTACGGTCATATTCGTTGGTTTTGCCGAATCAGAAAAGGAAGACTTTGTAATACAATAATCAAAATCACTGCCATTATAATTGCTTCGGTTGGGTTTTCATATATTGCTCTACCCATATTGTTAAGATTGAATGCCATCAATAAACCGGAAGTAAAAAGTGTAAAGCTAAATGCCCAGTGTACCCTCAGCCAGAGTATAAATCCAGAAAAGAGACTCACCAGACCAATTAAAAGCTGAGCGATAAAAGTAAAAACGGGAACATCTCTGTTCTCAAAATTAAAAAGCTCTGTTTGTTCAGTAGAGATAAGCTCCCAGCCGGATGATACACTCATGTATAATCCTACGGCTATCAGGAACAAGATTAGAAAAAGATGGATGTTTCGGTCTTTGCGATTCATGAAGTATAAGCATTCACAATTTTCAGATGATTTTATGAATGCTTATACCATTCTGTTTTAATTTGTTCCCTGATTTTCCGGCTCAACAAAAATTGGCTCTTTTTTTCTGAAGGTATTAATCGTAAAAAGTATACCAACAGATGTTATTGCAGCATAAAATCCAGAACCTAAAAGACCAAACAAGTTAACTATTATGCCACCTACGAGTGCTCCTACTGCACCGATAATAATACTTGGCAGAAGCTTGATTCCATGTTCTCCGGAAAAAGTATGACTTAACCATCCTATAAATGCACCGAGTGTTAAAAATCCAAAAATTGCCATAATTCAACAGTTTTGTTGTGATTAATTCTATACACTTCAACAATTATCAGCCCAATCAGTTCCTGATTTTAAATTTTACAACATATTTAAGTTTAATTAAATCAAAGCATATGAAACGCTCTTTGCTCTTATTACTTCTAACATCTATTACTATTTCAGGTTGCACAAATAAGTCGGAAATCGATCCCGAAGTTTATTCTAAAGCCAAAGCTATTCATGAAAATGTAATTACGCTTGATACCCACGTAGATATCAATGTTGCTAATTTTACTGAAGAACAAAACTATACCATGGATCTTGATACTCAGGTTGACCTTCCCAAGTTAGAAAAAGGTGGTTTAGATGCTGTTTTTCTTATCGTTTATACCGGACAGGGAGAACTAACCCAAGAAGGTTTTGATGCTGCTTACGAAAATGCTGATTCTAAATTCAAAGCCATTCATCGCTTAACCAAAGAAATTGCACCTGATCAAATAGAACTGGCACTGACTTCAGATGATGTCCGCAGAATTCACGCCGAAGGAAAAAAAGTTGCCATGATCGGTGTTGAAAATGGATATCCTATTGGGATGGAGTTGGACAGAGTGAAAGAGTTTTATGATCGCGGAGCAAGATACATCTCATTATCCCATAATGGACATAGTCAGCTTAGTGATTCGAACACCGGAGAACGGGATTCGGTTTGGTTACATGATGGGGTAAGCGAATTCGGAAAACAAGTAATTGCTGAAATGAACAAATGGGGAATTATGATCGATCTTTCACACCCCTCTAAAAAAGCAAATATGCAAACTATGGAATTATCCAGAGCCCCGGTAATTGCATCGCATTCCTCAGCAAGGGCTTTAGATCCTTCCGTAAGCCGAAATCTCGATGACGAAGAATTGATGATGCTTAAAGAAAATGGTGGGGTTGTACAAACCGTTGCTTTCCGAAGTTATCTCAATTCAGCTAAACATGCGGAGTATAGAGAAGCAGCTACTAAAATTGAGAAAGAAGTTGCCGAAGAAATGGGATTTATTATGGTTTCCAGAGATTCTATCAGAGCGATGAGTACAGATGCTCGCAGTGATTATTTTGCTTTGTATCGTGAAATGCAGGAAAAAGCCCGACCAAGAATTGAAAAGGAGACCGCCGAATATGCTCCCTCAGTAAACGTCTCAGATTTTGTTGATCACATTGACTACATGGTGGATTTGATTGGAATTGAGCACGTTGGAATCAGCTCCGACTTTGATGGTGGTGGTGGTGTTCATGACTGGATGGATGCTTCTGAAACGCTGAATGTTACTATCGAACTTGTTAAGAGAGGTTACACCGAAGAAGAAATAGAAATGATCTGGAGCGGCAATCTACTTCGGGTGCTGGATGAAGTTCAAAGAGTAGCAGAAGAAATTCAGGCTGAGGGGTAGGGTTTAGATTTAAGACTTAAGATTCAAGACTCTGGTATCGTCGCTTTGAGTCGAGATTTTACTTACAACCCCAGTTTTATTAAAAATCGATAGTTCCTTCTCAATCAAAAAACATGTATAATATATGTAATGATTGAAGAACAATATATCCGCAAAATTATCCATATCGACATGGATGCTTTTTTTGCAGCCGTGGAGCAGCGGGATAACCCCACACTTCGGGGCAAAGCCGTTATCGTTGGGGGTTCACCAAATAGTCGCGGAGTGGTTTCAACGGCCAGTTATGAAGCCCGTAAATTCGGAGTACATTCTGCCATGCCTTGTTCAAAGGCTGCGAGGCTTTGCCCTCATGGTATTTTTGTCCGTGGACGATTTGAGGCCTATAAAAAAGCTTCTCAACAAATTCGGGAAATCTTTTTTGAATATACTGATCTGGTTGAGCCTCTTTCTTTGGATGAAGCATTTCTGGATGTCACAGAAAATCATATGGGAATGAAATCCGCAACGCTGATTGCCAAAGAGATTTTAGAACGCATTCAGGAAAAAACTCAACTTACAGCTTCGGCGGGAGTTTCTTATTGTAAGTTCATCGCCAAAGTGGCATCCGATTATAATAAACCCAATGGGTTGACACTGATCACTCCGGAAGAAGCTTCTGAATTTCTCGAAAATCTTGACATCAAAAAGTTTTACGGCGTTGGTAAAGCCACGCAAAAAAAAATGCATTCACTGGGAATTAAAACCGGCGCCGATTTAAAAGCCTGGACGGAAATTGATCTGGTTAAAGCCTTTGGGAAATCAGGCAGATATTATTACCGAATTTGCAGAGGAATTGATAACCGGGAAGTGAAGCCTCATCGCATTCGAAAATCTTATGGTAAAGAGAGAACGTTCCCTGATGACAAAGGGGATCTGAATTGGATCACTACTTTCCTCGACGAATTATCCGAATCAATTTCTATAGGAATGCAGAAAATTAATGCGAAAGGAAAAACAGTGACTTTAAAAGTGAGGTATAAAAACTTTGACACCATTACCCGAAGCCAGTCATTACCAAATTATACCAATGACAAATATCAAATCTCTACCATCGCCCGTCAATTACTGGAAGCTACGGATGTGGGAAATCGTCAAGTTCGTTTGTTGGGAATTTCGTTATCCAATCTGAATCTTTCCGAAGATCATTACTATGAACAGCTGGAGATGGAGTTTAGGAATAGTTTAGTTTTGTATGATTAAGAGATAAGAGATTTAGAGAGAAGTGAGAGGAGAAAGGAGATAGGATTTCCTTATCGAGCGACTCTTCTTCTATCTACGATCATGGTGTTTAAGAGCATTATTATTGATGTCAGAATTTCAATGCGATGAACTTGCACATCCTCACCCAAAATATGTCGGCTTTTGAAATACCAATCTTTTGCTTTTCTTGCTGAACCTAAAGCTATTTCATAAAATCTTGCTTTTCTTTGTTGGATAATCTTGAATACCCTTCGACAATATTTGCACTAATGGAACCAACCTATCTTTAGAGTTGATCAGCTAAAGAAAAAATTCTTCTGTCCAAAATTTTACACGTATCGTCCCAACAAAGGTCTGATAAATATAAACTGATTCTGTACACTTCCCTTTTCCAACTTGGATCATTCTTATAACTTTGATGTACCTGCGCTTCCCATTATAAAATATCCATGACTATTTATCCAAGTAAGACCGGCTCAACCACAAATCCTTACAAAAATTTTTTAAAACGAATTTCTCCTCTCTCTTTTCTCCTTTTTCCTTTTTCCTCTCTCTTAATCTCCTTCTATATAAAATTTCTGAATAAATTAACCTCATCTAAAACTATATTGGAAATCCACTCGTCATACAACCGAAACAACTTCGGGACAGGTAATTGCAAAACGATAAAATGGAAGATGCACGATTAGTACAGGATTTTCTGGGAGGAAATCATCAGGCATTCAACAAGCTGGTAGATCGTTGGCAAAATAAGATTCATCACTTTGCCTACAGATACTTTGCCAGCAGCGACGATGCCGCTGAGATCACTCAGAAAACATTCATCAAAGCGTATCAAAAATTGGATACACTTGATGACGCTAACAAATTCAGTTCCTGGCTGTATCGAATTGCAAACAACCTATGTCTGGATGAGTTGAAGCGTGCCGGAAGAAAGCGAGCCACTTCATACGAGGCGCTGAAAATAGCTCCTCAAAGTGAAACCGCTTCTTCTGCTGATGCTAAACTTCTCAGAAATGAAGGTTTGGTGTTGTTGCACAAAGCACTGCTTCAGTTGCCTAATGAACAGAGAGTTGTAGTGATTATGAAGGAATATGAAGGACTTACATTCCCTCAAATCGCTGAAATATTAGATGAACCCGAAAACACGGTAAAGTCAAGAATGTATTATGGATTGAGAGCATTGAAAAAAACTTTTGATTCATGGAATATCAACAAAGAGGTCTTTAATTATGAATAAGGAAGAAGCCCGATTGCTAATTATGGATTACATGTATGGAGAACTTAGTGATGCCAAAGAAAAAGAGCTCCTCAGTTTTATTGCCAAACATGATGATCTGAAACAGGAATTTGAAGAATTAACCAATACCAAATCGGTATTAAAGCACTTGCCGGTTCAGGACCCGGAAGAGCAGTTGGTCATAATGGAGCCAACATCCACTCAGCAAAAGGAATCATTTTGGAGCCGGTTTGCTGACGCTTTGATTCCAAAAAACCTGTTTGCTCAAACCAGTTTTGGAATTGCCGTTCTGGCTTTGGTTCTAATGGTAACCGGGGCTTTAACAGGTTTGAATGTGAGTTATACTGATTCCAGTGTTCAGCTTGGTTTTGGTGAAGCTCCCGCTTCCGAAAAAACATTTTCAGCCTCACAGGTTGAGCAAATTGTACAGCAAATTCAACGGGATAATGTGGCTTTGGTTGAACAAGTTGTTGCCGATGCACAAGCCCGACAGAACGATCAACTCGAAGAAACTTTTGCCAGCTTTGCCTCCTATCTGGAAAATCAGCGAACAAACGATTTACAGCTGATTAGCTCCGGGCTCGAAGATCTTAAAGAAAACACGTTTACACGTTTTCAACAAAACGAACAGGTATTAGGCGAAATAATACAAACTGTTAGTTATGGAAATTAAACAAGGAAACATCATGAAATATCTAAAATCATACCTACTACTTTTTGCATTCGCTTTTATGTTGAATGCTGATATCGTGGCTCAGAATTTTGATGCCAACCGAATGAATCGTGACATTAAAATCATGGAAAACATTCTGGGAGAAATGTTCAAAACTTATAACAATAATCAACGCTCTTCCGGAGATCTTGTATTCTCAGGTTTTTCAGGTTCTCAGAATGTTCGCGGAACCTATCTTCCGGGATTCGGGGTGATCTTCAATGTAAATACAAACTCCAGAATGGTTGTTTACAGTTCCGGTTCTCAAGGTCAATCAAACAGTTCTTTTTATTACAGTTACCAAACGACTTCGTCTGAAAGTGAAAAAGAGACCCCGGAAGTGAACGAGCAAAATGTGAAAGACAGAATTGTTGAATTCTTAAAAGATTATGCTTCAACTATTGGTCAGTTGAAGGCTAATGAAAACGTGATGATCATTTATGGTTCAAATAAATCAAGTTCTTTCCCTGCACTAATTGTTCGATCTGCTAACGGCAAAGTTGAGAGAAATGAGGGAGAAAAACTTCCTGTTATATCGGGATCCGTTTCTAAAAAAGACCTTGATGAATATCGTGCAGGAAAACTAAACGCATCAAACTTTAAGCAAAAAGTGAGCCTTGCCTCATCCAAAGAAAAAGAATACCTCGACCTTAAGGTAATGGGGAATATTTTTGAAACAGCACTAAAAGACCAGAATGATGAGGCTTTTCGTCTGAGCGGCGGTGTGGATTACCTTATGCTCGATAACTTTGGAGCTATCTTCAATCTGGATGTAAGCTTTAGAACCAATAATAGATTTTTTGGAACAGCAAGAACAATTTCGGGAATCAGAGTAGACGGTTCTTATGTAACAACTACTCGTTCTGACTCTGATGCTAAAGAATTAGAAAAAGAACAGGAAGAGTATCAGGAAAAAGTAGCTAGTGCTTTTACTACCCTCAAATCTGATCTTAAGGAATACCTTATCGATTATGGAAGAACTGTTAGTTCAGTAAAATCCGATCAATATATTTTAACCACAGTAAATATCCGCGGGAGATACAATGAGATTCCTGAGCGAATTGATGTTCAGGTTAAAAAGTCGGTGTTGGAACAGCTTGATCGTGGAGGTCTTTCAAGAGAACAAGCTTTAAATCAGGTTGTAATTACAGAATATTGATCTTTACAAAATGTGGGGTCGTATTGCGATACGCCCCTACATTTTTAAATTAAACTTTGCCTTTCCTTTCATTGCATATTTCAGCAACTCCTGATACTCATCTCCCAGAATTTCTTTACATCCAAACTGACTCAGATGTTCTGTATAAAACTGAGTGTCCCAAAGCCTGAATCCATTTTCTTTCAGTATTTTGTGGCAATAATAAAGCGCTACTTTATCAGCTTCTCTATCTTTTTTAAACATACTCTCTCCAAAAAAAGCAGCCTGTAAACTTACTCCGTATAATCCGCCAACTAATTCGTTTTCTGAATTATAAACCTCAACACTGTGCGCATTTCCTGCTTGATTCAACACATGATAGGAATTTATAATCAGATCGTTTATCCAGGTAGTTTCGCGATTGGCACAGCTCGTTACAACTTCTCTGAACTGAGTATTAATTTTCACAGAAAATCTTTCTGAGCGAATTATTCTCTCAACATTAGAAGAAACCTTGAAATCCTCGAGAGGGATAACACCCCGCATATTCGCGGAATACCAACTCACACCTTTATCTTCCCTCGAATCTGCCATAGGAAAAATTCCCTGAGCATATGCTTCAAGTAAAACTTCGGGTGGGATTATTTTCATTGTTTAGATTTGAGATTTTAGTAATTAGTATTGAGTAAGCCCATCTCAATACTAATTACCAGATACTAAAAATCTATTTATCAAAAATCACAATATAACATCGGGCCTGAGCCTATTGGGGAACCCGGAGGAGCCGATAGCGTGGATGGCACTTCAAAATCTTCCGGATTTTCCAGGTAAGTCTCGATCATCATCACTGCTTGTACAGCTACAGGATCGTTATCTTTTTCTGCAAGCATTTCTGAAAGCTTCACCAATTCTGAGGCAACTATGGCTTTAGTCAACGGATTTGCCTGTGAAGAAGCGTGTAGCTGAATCATGTTTTTGGTTACCACATGATTAATTACTTGCTGAATAGATCCGTAATAACCAGGTTGCTTTTTTTGCTGCCAGCTATTCTGAATTAAGGTAGAGATAACTTCTTTCAGACTCAGGTTCTGAGCTCTTGCTCCGTATTCTACTAATCTGTTAGCACGTTGCGGATTAAGAATCAGGCTTACAGACGCATTTGCAGCTGTTTCCGCAATTCCTAAAGCGTCCAGAGTAGGACCTGTATTTCCATTGAATAACTCTCTGGAAGAAGAAATTCCTGCCGGCCTTGTTGGAATCATATCCAATAGATTTTCCGGAATTGCAAGAACTTCAGGGCTTATTGATTTCATCATTTCTGCTAATGCTTTTCGTTGTATTGCTGCGTCCACAATTTTCGGATCGGGCTGATTGTCACCCTTCAATTTGTAGTAATAATCCAAACCTCCAATCAATTTGACAGTTCCCTCCAATTGATAACGATGGAATAGATAAACCGGAACCAACACATCTTCCAGTTCCGACATAGAAGTTCCGGACGGAATATTTGCTTTTCCAAAGTTATCAAGTGCAATCTTTCTGACTTCCAGAATATGTGAAAGCTGAGAAGCAGGATCCGTTCCGTAATCCCACAAATGTGCATATGGGTGAGCTCCGCCTTGAGGTCTCGCATCGCTGTCAGAAATATATTTTAATCCTTCTGAATGGGCGTTTTCCAAAATCTCGTTTAACGCTTCTGCTTCATTTGTTCCTTCAGGGAAGTCCTGATAGCCAAACTTGATGGTTACAATATCCCAATCACCAATTCCTACATCGTAAGCATCGCTTAAATCAAGTTCCCCATTTTTGATATCAACTTTTGGATGAGGATAGTCCATTACAGATTCTCTTCCGTTTACGCTTGAAGCGAAGTTATGGAAGATCCCTAAGGTGTGACCAATTTCATGTGCTGAAAGCTGGCGAATCCTTGCTAAAGCCATTTCCATCATTCTAGGGTCAGCTTCTGCGCCTTCTTCAAAAGGGGCAAGTAATCCCTGAGCAATCATATAATCCTGACGAACTCTTAATGAGCCCAATAATACATTTCCTTTGATGATCTCGCCTGTTCTCGGATCGGTAACAGAACCTCCGTAAGACCAACCCCTTGTTGAGCGGTGAACCCAGTTAATAACATTGTATCTGATGTCTAAAGGGTGTGCATCATCAGGAAGAACTTTAACCTGAAATGCATCTTTGTAACCGGCTGCTTCAAACGCCTGATTCCACCATTTTGCGCCGTCTAACAACGCTGACCGAACCGGCTCAGGAGTTCCATTATCCAAATAATAAACGATGGGTTCAACGGCTTCACTTATTTCCGCTTCGGGATTTTTCTTTTCCAGTCGATGGCGGTTGATAAATCGTTTAACCAAAGGCTGATCAATTGGAGTTGCATAATCCTGATAGGAAGTGGCATAAAAACCTCCTCTTGGATCAAATTTTCTTGGGGTGTAATCATCATCCGGAAGTTCCACAAAAGAATGATGTGTTCTTACCGTGATCGCGGAAGCATCAGGAGCTACTGTTCTCAGATATCTTCCCGTTGGGCTTCCTGAAAATGTAAGCATAGCTTCAAATTCCGTGTTCTTTGGAAAGTTGAATGTTCCCTCTGCATATAATGCGGATCTGCTTTTATCCAGATTGTAAGAACCTTCTCCCATTCTTCTTAACCGGCTTGAAATTCCGTGTGAGTCACTGATTAATAGCGGAGTCAGATCTATCAGATAGTTTCCATTTTCTTCTGCTTCAATTTTGAAAGAGTTCAATACTGAAGAAGCGAAAGCTTCCCGAACCGATTTCTTTTCCAATTCATTATCTGATTTTGCTATGTAATCCAGATTAGGCTGGATCAGGAAAAGCATTGGACCACGCTTTTCAAAATATACAACGCGTTGCCCGCCTTGCTGACTACGGTCCAAGCCAATGTCATTGGAGCCAACACCTGCAGCCAGATAATTAGCGTGTAAAAACTCTTCGTTCAGTTTGTCCACTTTCAGCCAAAGTTTTCCGTTTTCCTCATCAAAATAATAATCGAAATAGCCTTCGGTAAGTTTAAGCCCTTTTGTTTTGTCTTTGATGGATGGGGTTTGGGCTGCCGCTTCGCTAAACACTGAAATTAGGAATACGGGAATTAGAAATAAGTAGGAAAGTCGCTTCATTACTTTGTAGTTAGGTTAATTTACGATATGAAAGAAACTGCTTTTTGGTGGGATTTAAAATTCGGGTTAAAGCTTTTTACAGATTGATATTTGACTTATTGAAGTCCCTTCCCTCTGCAAAATGTATAATATCATCGTGATGATAGTATAAGCACCAATGAAGTTTTAGATCCAGAATTACCACATTATCAAATCCGATAAATATATCTACGTATTTAACTACCATTTTCCATGTAGTTAGTAAAATAGTGTCCTCATCAGTAGAAAAAACAGGAACAACTAATGCAGACTCCTGGAATGCAATCCCCCGATTATATAACCACTTTTTTAAATCAGCTTTATCTTTCCAATGATTTAGCTTAGTTACGCTTTTGTAGCATCCGGAGCTAAAAGGTTTATTTCCCCATGCGTCGTCTCCACAAAGAACATCGTAATTACCAATTATTTCATGAGCATATTTCTTTGAGTCTTTATCTAAGTAAAGAATCTGATCTTTGTGTTCTTTCGGCAGATCCTCGTATTCTTTCGGAGCAAAATATTGCCAACTATCTCCCTGATATTCTTTAGTGCCTTTAAGCTTTTTGAGGTCTATCACAATTTTATTTTAGTTGCTTCTTTGAGCTTTAGATACTCACCTTTTTTAACAAAGCACTTTATTATTTTTTTTGAATTTTCTTTGGTTAATTCTACGGTAATCAACCTATTTAAATAGTGATTAGAAGAGATAAGATTGACGTCTTTAAACAGATAAACCTCCTGCTCCATTGGGATAATATTAAAAGTAGTAACTCCTATTAAATTTACATTATATACCCAAATTCTATTTTTTTCAAAATGAACATATCTAAGATTTTCAAAACTTTTAAAAGCCGGATAGGTAATGAAAATTGACAAAATAAATGAGACAGTATATAGGAGCCTGTACGAGCTATTTGTATAAAAAAACTTATAGATAGTTAAGGCTCCTAAAACACCAACAGCTAAAATTAAGCACAAGCAAAGTGCCAGAAAAAAAGCTGTTAATGCATTATTAGAAATGTTACTGTGATTCTTCAAATCACAAAATCTCTTTGTTCTCCATTCTGCTGAAGTAATCTCTTGCGGCTTCCATAACTTTCGGCGAAAGTAATATGGCCACTGTCATCGTTGGAATTGCCATCAGGGCAAACATTCCATCTGTGAAGTTCAGTACCGCATTAATTGTGGCTACTGACCCAAATATGATTGCTGCCGCATAAAAGAAATTGAAATACTTCTGTTTGTCTGCACCGATTAAAAAGCCGAGGCATTTGGTACTGTAATAGGAATAAGTGAACAGCGAACTGAATCCGAATATCATCACACAGAAGATCAGTAAATAAACACCAAAAGGCCCAATAGCCGCTTCAAAAGCAGAAGCCGTTAGCGTAATTCCATTATCATCACCTGATTGCCAAACTCCGGTTACCAGAATCGCCAGTGCTGTCATGGTACAAACCACTAACGTATCAATGAATGGTCCCATCATGGCAACCAAGCCTTCGCGAACCGGCTCTTTCGTTTTTGCTGCTCCGTGAGCAAGTGTTGCCGTACCAATTCCTGCCTCGTTAGAAAATGCGGCTCTTCGAACTCCGGTTACAATCAAAGCGCCAAGCGCTCCACCCATTGCTGAATTTGCTGTAAATGCGTCTGTAAAAATTAATGCTATTGTACTCCCTAAAACATCAAAGTTAATACCAATAATCACCAACACACAGGATACATAAATCACTACCATCGCCGGAACCATTTTGGAAGCAACTTTTCCAATTCGTTTGATTCCTCCAAAAATTACCAAAGAAACAATGGCTAAAATCACCAAGCCGCTAATTAAATCACTCGTAAAATGATTGGCTGGATCTGTTACTCCGTTTGGAATCAATACGAAATCTCTAACAATCTGTGTAACCTGATTCGCCTGAAAAATGGGTAACGGACCAAATAATCCTGCAACCGCAAAAAGTACCGCAAGCGGTTTCCACTTTTTCCCAAGCCCTTCCATGATCATGTACATAGTTCCGCCCTGAATATTTCCTTCCGTATCTTTTCCACGATACATGATGGAAAGCGTACACGTAAAGAACTTGGTCGCCATTCCTACAATCGCACTGATCCACATCCAAAAAACAGCGCCGGGACCCCCAATTGCAATCGCCACTGCAACCCCGGATATATTTCCCAAACCTACCGTTGCGGCTAATGCACTTGCAAGTGCTTCAAAGTGACTGATATCACCGGGATCATCAGGATCATCGTATTTTCCCCGTAATATTTGAATAGAATGAAAGAAATAACGGTAGGGAATAAATCGTGAATAAAGCAGGAAGAACAATCCACCACCTACTAAAAGAATTACAAGTGGAGTTCCCCACATGAAGGATGAAAATTCGGCTAAAATAAAATCTATAGTTTCCAGAGTGCTGTAATTTATTTAAAAAATCGAAAGTAGAAGTTAACTTAGAAAACTCAATAATGTTATTAAAGATTATATTCAGATAAAATCGGATTATATAAATTGATCAGCTACGTATTAATAGTTAATTGTAAAGCCAATTCCGGAAGAGCAAAGGGCCAAATCAAAAGAAATCTTAACCGGATTAATTCTGCTCTTGATAACCCTGAGATCATATACATAGATGAACCTTCTGGAATAGAATCGATAGCGAGGAAAGCGTCTGAACATGCAGAGTGTGTTATTTCCTGCGGGGGTGATGGGACTATGCAAAACATAGCTCGCGGGCTTTATGGAAGCAATTGCAAAATGGGCGTTATACCCATAGGGAGCGGAAATGACTTTGTCAAAGCATTACATATTTTACCCCATCAATCTCTGGATTATTACCTGAACATCATAATTAACAACGAAACCAGAAAGATTGATCTTCCTGCTCTTAACGGCCAAATATTCATCAATACTTGCGGAATTGGTTTTGATGGACTTACAAACTATTTGTCTTCAAAATCTTCTTTGAATGGCTCATTAAAATATTTGATTTCCGGGTTCCGGGCTTTTTTGTCTGCCCGGCCTTTTTATGTCTCCATCAAATCATTACCGGATCTTATTTTCGATGGCAAAATTTGGATGATAGCAATCGCAAACGGTTCAACGGAAGGAGGCAAGTACAGAATCTCACCGAATTCAGATAATTCTGACGGGGTCCTTGAACTTGTTGTAGTGCCGGCATATTCCAGAATAAAACTTATAATCGCCTTTATACTTCTGAGCATGAAAATACCTTTGACTGAGAAATTTTTTGGTATTACGCCTGTAAAATCTGCACAAATCGAAATAACTGAAGATCATTTTATACATATGGATGGGGAGGTTTGTGCGCCAACTAAAGAATATGATCTTCAGATTCTCCCTGAAAAATTAACCATAATAGGCAACTCGGTTTCTTAAACCTCAGCCTATTCCGTAAAACTTGGCTATTCCGTTAATGATAAACTGAACTCCAATTGACAATGCTATAAAACCCATAAGACGTGTTACCACAGTCATTCCTGTTTTCCCTATGAGTTTATTCAACCATGGCGCAACTCTTAAAATCCCCCAAACTAAAAATGCAGATAAAAAGATTGCCACTGCATTAATTACATAATCGGTTATACCTGACGCCTGAGAACCAAACCCAATTACTACCGCAATACTTCCCGGCCCTGCCAATAAAGGCATTGCAAGAGGGCTAAAACTAATATCATCTTTCTTCTTTGCAGCTTCCTTGTCCTCATCGGAGAGTTTTCTACCCGCATTTTCTGGACTTAACATCGAAAATCCTGCACGCATAATGATCAGCCCGCCAGCTATACGAATTCCCGGTAAAGAGATTCCGAAGAAGCTTAAGATATATGTGCCTATCAATAAGAAAATGATTAGCAACACAAACATATAAAAGCTTGTTTTGTTTGCTGTACGCTTCATTTCTGCTTCAGAGCTACCATCTGTAAGCGATAAAAATACCGGCATTGCTGACAGAGGGTTCACAACAGAAAATAAAGAAGTAAAACTTGCAATTAACAAGCCGCCTGCTCCCATTACATCGGTTGAAAAGGGGATTATTTCTTTAAAAAATTCTTCCATAATGATTCAAAGATAAGGAGGTTTTTATCAATTTTTAAGTTTTTAAAAATGCTTTTTTCAATCCTAAATTTTATGTTCAGTAGAATTGAATAATTAATGATTTTAATATGACTGCTACTGAATCCATATCTCTTGATACAGAGATTTTACCTCAGATTAAAAAGCTTCTTTCAGAGGAAATCACTTTGAATGAAAAGCTTTTTGGTATTTGTGAAATTTTAGAAGATCAGGTTGATGATTTTGATTGGGTTGGATTCTATTTGATTGATCCGGATAGTGAAAACCAACTTAAACTTGGTCCTTTTATCGGCGAGCCAACTGAGCATACAAAGATCCCTTTCGGAAAAGGAATTTGCGGACAAGTTGCGGTAAGTCATGAAACGTTTATATCTCAGGATGTTTCATTGGAAGACAACTACATTTCATGCAGTCATCATGTTCAATCCGAAATTGTAGTCCCGGTAATGAAGGGTGATAATTTTGTGGCTCAACTGGATGTGGATTCAAATAAGAAGAACTCTATCTCAGAAGAAAAAAAGAAACTTCTCGAACAAATCTGTACTTTACTATCAAACGAATTTTAAAATAACAATATGAGCACTTTTGCACTTACTGATGAAACAGCCATTGATACTCTGATTTTCTGGATTGAAAGTTCTGACGGAAGCATTTCCTATGCCGAAAAGGAGACAGTGAAAAGAATCCTGGAAAACATGCAGTACGACATGACTACATACAATAAAACATTAAACCAGATTGCTGCAATGAGTACCGATGATGTAAAGAAAATGGCTAATGAAGCTGTTGATTACATCAATCATAATTTTTCAGATGATGGCAAAAAACTAACTTATAATCTGCTTGAAGCTGTTGCCGCCTGTGATGGGGATATCTCAGGTGCAGAAAAGAAAAAATTAAGTGCCATTAAGAGTGAACTTGGAGTTTAGATAACTTTACTTAAGTATAATATCTGAAATATGAAGATTTATACTATGGTTTACTCTAAGCCCGTATTTTCCATTTGTCGGTAAATCTCCTTTTTCAAAGCTGCTAATTAATTCCCCGTTTAATGAGAACATTACTTCATCGCCATGCACTTTAATTTCAAAATTATTTTCAGCCGACGATTCTGTTTCATCCGTAAATATGTTCATTGCCGAAGTTTTGGTCCAGTTATTGACGACGAAGGTCTCATCTCCAATTCTCCTTTTGATCAAAAACTCTCCGGTATTTCTTAGTAAAAAGTAAAGATAGCTTTGATTATCATTATCCAGATTTTCCCCTCCGATAAACAATCCAAACGCTTCTCTATTCCTTCCTTTTGTGTCAAAAAGATATGTAGTTGAGCTCAGTGTGAAGTCACCTTCCGCATTATTATCCTCATGATAATAAATGCCGGCCGGGCCAGTAGTAATATGCCAGCCGGGAGTCATATTTACGAAATAAACATCTGCAGACTCAGGGTCTGAGCCGATATTTACCTCCTCTGCACTAACTCTGTCAAATCTCCAGTCCCAGCCTTCGGGCACTTTTAAGTTTTCACCCTGAGGAGCTGAACCGTCAGGTCCTTGCGCAACAGAAATTGTACTTGAAAGTGCAACAAATGTTAAATAGAATAGTAGCTTCTTCATGAGAGTATAATTTGATTTATCATTCAGCTTAATAAAATAAATTATCAGCTAAGATTCCTTATTAATCATTTCGATGGAGGTACTTACTTCAGAACTAAATGTAAATCCATATTCTTTGAGCACTCTGTGGCACTCATTCATAGCTTCGGTTTTAATTGCTCCAAGATTCGATTTCTTTGAAAAGGTATTGATCCAGAACTGAACTTCTATCTTCAAATAATTATCTGCAAACTCATTGAATAGCACAGCAACCGCAGGATCTTTCAACACACCTGAAATAGATGCCGTAGTTTCTAAGAGTAGTTGTTGAGCTTCTTTCGGGTTATTTCCATAATCGACACCAATAAAAAAGCTTGCCCTCCTTAAGCCGTCTCTGGTGTAATTATTCAACGGATTTTTAAAGATGATGGCGCTTGGAATAAAAATATCGATTCCATCGCCTGTCCTTACATGAATATCCCGAATATTGATCTGTTTAACCACTCCGGTAATCCCGTTACTATCAATCAGGTCTCCAACTTCGAACGATCTGCTGAACGACATAAATAATCCGGCAAGCAGGTTTTCACCAATCTCCCGGAAAGCAAAGCCAAGAACAACTGTAAGAACTCCACCTGCCGCCAACACTCCAGAGGCTGCTTTGGTAAGTCCCATAATGTGAAGCGCCAGTATTATTCCTATCAGATAAAAGAACCAGCGTGTAAGCCTTGTAACCAGTCTGAGTTTTTTTATGGATGTAGCTCTTGTTCCAAGCAGACGTTTCAGTCCTCGCCCTGCAAGTAATCCAAAAATGATAAAAACGATGAGTACAATTATTCCGACTGCAATTGCGGGAGCAGAATTAACTATACGATCAAAAAACTGTGAAAATGTTTCTTGTAAAGATGTCATGAGTTATTTGTTTTATCGATGATTGAAACCGCCTCTATATAAAAAATAGCCGTAAAACCGCCAACAATAAATCCCGGACTCATGTAAACAATCGAAATAAAAAACCCCACTATTCCAGTTAATACCATGCCTTCAATTGACTGATAATTTATTACCATGCCAGGATTCAAAAAAATGAACTCACTGTTGTAGTTAATGCAAATAATATAGAACCGAGTACAAAGCTTAGAAATGTAACCAAAACACCGTGAAAAAAAATCGGTGCTAATTTATTCGATTTTTTATGCTTTAAAATAGATGGGGCTTGTAAGTAAGCAATTGTTCCGGTTGACAAAACAGCACTAAAAAATCCACTCCAGATCAATGGGTTATTTTTTCCACTCCTATAAAAAAAAGAAAGCCGAACCAAACTATAGAAGCAGAAACCGAAAATAAAATTATTCCAAGTATCCGATCTCTGTTCATTTCAATTAAGTCTAAAATCTAACATCTCAAGTCTAACTACTAATTCACAACCAATCCACAATGTCGTCTTTCTGCTCAACTTTCACATACTCAGCAAAAATTTCATGGAGGGTAGAATGTTCTTTCAGGCTTTCTCGGCTTACAGAATCCAGATAGGCAATGATTCTTCCCTGATGAAGAATAGCGATATCATCACATAAGTTTTCGACCACTTCCAGAATGTGGCTGGTAATGATCATGGTAACGCCTTTCGCTTTCAGTTTTCTGAGAATTGTTTTCATCCTGTCGATAGAGATCACATCAACTGCTTCAAATGGCTCATCGAGCAATAATACTTTAGGCTCTGTTAAAACAGCGGTTACAAATGCGAGTTTTTTGCGACTTCCTGAAGAGAGTTTATGAATCTTGGTTTTGGCAAAATCTTTGATCTCAAAAAAGTCCATAAGAGAATACGCGCGCTCTATCAAACCTTTTGTTTCGATCTCGTAAATATCGCATACATACTCGATGAACTCGATACTGGTGAACTGCTCAAATAATAACGGCGGTTGAAGTACAGAAGCGATATCACGTTTTATAACTTCTTCATTTTCATCAACAAAGAGCAATTCATTTATGGTTATGTAACCATCATCAAATGAAAGCAGACCGGTTAAAACCCCAATTAATGTACTTTTCCCTGCGCCGTTCGGACCAATAAGGCCAAAAATTGATCCTTTTGGGATACTCAGATCAAGTTCTTTAAGGACGATATTATCATCGTAGCTTTTGATCAACCCTTTTATTGAAATCGACTCGCTCATCCTGCCGGGTTTTTAGCTTTTCTTTTCATAAAGTACCTGGTTGCATAACCTATAGTGAATATTCCGTAAAGCAACAGCGCTATCTGAAGATTACTCATTCCGAACATTGTTACACCTTCGCTGTCTGCACGGATGTATTCAAGCCCCCATCTGAGTAAAGCGTATCCTCCCGTATGAATAAAGAAAATAAGTGGTGAGGTTTTATCAGAATCCCAAATTTTCTTAAAGACCCAAAGCACAATAAAAATTAAAATCACATCGCCAAACATTTCATAGAGTTGTGTGGGGTGGACAGGTGCGCTCAGGGTCTCTGTTTGTCCGGGTAACCCTTCCGTTGATTGCCAAGCAGGGCTTGATAATCTGTAATTTGTTTCAAAGGCGGGAACGTCTAATGCATATCTGGGAAATTGGACTCCTAAGAAAGAATCTGTTGCTGTTCCGTATGCGTCTCCGTTTAGAAAACAACCTATTCTTCCAACAGCCTGTCCCAGCAAAACTCCGGGCGACAACAGTGAAAAGTATTTCCAGTAATTCATGTTATTTCGTTTCACATAGAAATAGCCTCCAAGCATTCCACCCAACAATCCACCAGTGATGCTATTTCCGGCCCCGGTAGGACTAAATAAAATACCCGGATTTTCAAAAAACGCATCCGATTGCCAGAATACATAATGAGAAACACGCGCGCCAATCAGAGCCCCGACGATCGACCAGACGATCAATCCTTCAAATTTTTGAGTTTCTCCCCCATATTTTTCAACTCTGCCTTTTGCCCACCAAATACCAAGCACAATTGAAATCAGAAAATAAATACCTTCGTAAAAGTATATTTGTGTAAAACCGAGATCGAGATGAATTGGAAACATGAAGTTGGAAAATATATTTAATTATTCGGTCCACAGCCGTGTTAGAATCTGCTTTTTAAATAAGCGAACTAACAAGCCCATGTGTCCCCAAAGGTAAACTGCAATTATCACAATAACCACGCTCATAATGGTAATTCTATACCATTCCAGATTATCTAGTGGGACGAAGATCAAATAGCCCATCGAGAATATTACGAATGAAATTACAAAAGTAACCTTCTGAGGGATTATGGGGTGTTTATAGCTGAATGAAGAATACGTTGCCTTTTGATACTGGTAGTAAGAACTCCAGATAAAAAGCACCATAAAACACATAAAGAAAAAGGTATTAGCCACAAAGACTTTATAAATCCCAACGATTTGTGGAATCAATAAGAGCTCAAAAACAGTGATTACATAAAACACCAAAAGTGGCAGAATTATAACTCCTAAAAACCGCTCCTTTAACTGTTGCTCGAGCTTAACCGGAAACTGAAGGTGCATCAATAGTTCTCTGTTTTCATATCCATACATATTTGCCATTCCCATTGCCAAAAGAGCCACCGGAATTCCTGCAAGAATAGTAGGGATTAAGATAGTTTGTGCCGCTTCATATTTCACTTGTAGTAAAATCGGCACATATACAACGGGAACAACCGCGAGTGTTAAAAGCTGAAGTTTATTGTATGGATGGATCATTACATAGTAATAATACTTGCCCGCGTTCTTTCCCATCACCCTTTTCAGAAACGCCCAAAGCTTACTGGTTCTTTGTTCAACCTTTTTAATAGTCGGGTTTATAAGACCTTCGATCGTTTTTTTGAAATGGTCTATCAGAATAAGACCGATCAATATGGACAGGAACAAAAAAATGATTCCCCCATTAACCCATCCATAATTTTCTGTAACCGTTTGCTGCAAAATCCCGCCGGGCATCCATGAGAGAAAATTATTTAGTGTTTCCACTCTCGGTATGATATCTGCCAAAATCTCTTTTGAATTATCAGAGAACAATGAAACAGCTTGAAAGAGACCAAAGATTACAAATAAAAACCCTACTACTACAGCTATAAATCTCCTCTCAACAATTTTGATAAAACGATGCTTTATAGAATAAATCAGCACGTAGTTAAAAATTATTGCTGCTATTCCTACAAGCACCTGATAAAAATGGGATATCTGAATCATTAAAAATACAACCCAGGTTAAGTTGTATATTATGTTAACAGGGTGGCAAAAGCCGATGATCATTAAATATCGCGCCAGCTTTTTCTGAGTGAACCCATAACCAAGTAACTTCCTGTTCTCGGTAATATTCAGCAACCTCAAGTTAGTAAATGAAAAATGCATCACCCAGTATGTATTGGCAAACACCAGAAGCAGAAATGTATAAAGCTCGGGAGTAAGCCATGGAATTTGCATCCTCATCCATGGATCTGTGTCTAATAAAATGACAACTACGGCGGTACCAATAAGATTTACTGTCATGATCCCAAGAAACATGATATAGCCAATCAGCAGTAACAGCTGAAACCTGTTCAGGTTTGAAAGAAATATTTTCCAGTTAAGTGAAAGTAGTCGGGTAAACATGCGGCTCTTTGATGATGGCTGAAGTTTACATCATCAGTATTAACTAATCAAAAATAAAAGTTGAAACCTATTAAAAAACTATAGTATTGGTTTCTGGAGTCTTCTAATAGTTTGATGGGAAAATTGGTTGAATTGAATTCTAAGTTTTCAACCTTTTTCCGAAGCGTAGGTGTAACAAAAGATGTGTATCGTGTTTCGAGCGTAATTATTACAGGTTTAGTATAAATTTCAATCCCTCCGGCCTTTATATAACCAAAAAGGAACTTATTGGTTTGGTGATTGATATCTCCACCAACAAATCCATTTTGGGTTACTGTGGTGTCATTACCGGATGTTGAAGAAATAATCAATTCAGAATCAAGTCTATAATCCATTATTACTCCAAACATAAAGTTTGGATTCAGGCGCTCCTCAGAAAATAAATCTACACGCGGTAAAATTGATATTCCTGCATATTCAAATTCATAATTTATATGTGATTTGTTGCCTGTAAAAAGATTATTCACAGGAAACCCGGTTCCGATTTTTTTGTAATCCACTTCCGTTTGAAATGATAATTTAGATTCAGGGATTCTAACATTATAGAATATGCCTGTCTGATACTGAACATCTGTTTCCCAATCAATGGAGTTGTTATCAATTTGAGACTCCTGTCCTATAATGTTTGAAATTGCGACCCCAGACTTTAAACCAAACCGATTATTCTGAGCAAGAACATTAGTGCTCATTAGAAGGCAAAAAGCTATTGCAGAAAATTTATATCGCATAAAAAAAGCAGCTTCATTTTTGAAGCTGCCTAATAATAGGAATTTTTTTCGATTTAGAATCCTACACCTACGGTAAGTGCCAATGCTCCGTTTTTAGCAGATGAATCAAAGTCGTCATTAGCAACATTAGATAAGCCTGCTGTATATCGAAGTCCCAATCTTATTTTACTTACATCAATACCCGCTCCAACCACTACACCATATGTAGTAGAATTTGCATCATCCTCTAAATTAAATCCTACTGTTTCGTTTTTGACTTCTGCTTTTGTGTTGAAGCCCACATAAGGTCCAAAGAAAACGTTTGGCTTTGCACCGGGTGAATCAAAACTGAATTTTAAAAGAACCGGTATCTGTACATAATTTACATTGAATTGAACATCGGAATCTTCATCAGCTGCTCCATATTGGGCGTATAAAACTTCAGGTTGGATTGCCATAGGGCTTGCAGGGACGTTAAACTTCATATATGCTCCTAATAATACACCCGCTTTATACTCAGCATTAAAATTTTCTGCGTCATTAAATGTAGCATAATTCACTCCCCCTTTGATACCAAATTCCGGAAGAACCTGAGCTTTTGTTTGAGAGCTAAATACAGCAGAAAATAAAAACAGTGATAAAATTGTAAAGGTCTTTTTCATAGACTTCATGTTTCGAAATTTAGTTGATATTATACTTCTATAACTAAAAGTCTGACTTGAAGTTCCGTCTTTTAAGACAATACTGTTTTTAAGTACTTCCCGGTGTAGCTCTCTTTTACTTTTACCACATCTTCGGGAGTTCCTTCGGCTACTATTTGTCCGCCACCAAACCCGCCTTCTGGTCCTACGTCAATGATCCAGTCAGCACATTTGATAACATCCAGGTTATGTTCAATAATAATTACTGAATGACCAGCATTAACTAATTCATTGAATGCATCCAATAATTTAGCCACATCTTCGAAATGCAGCCCTGTGGTTGGCTCATCAAAAAAGTAAATAGTGTGTTCTGAACTTTGCTTGGATAAGAATCTTGCCAGCTTGACTCTTTGTGCTTCTCCTCCTGAAAGTGTGGTCGCACTTTGACCCAGATTCAAATATCCCAAGCCCACATCTTCCAATGGTTGTAATTTGTTGGTGATTGAGTTTTCATCTACGAAAAACTCGATGGCTTCAGAAACCGGCATTTCCAGCACGTCATGAATGCTCTTTCCTCGATATTTTACTGCTAATACATCTTTTCTGAATCGAGCGCCGTTACACACTTCGCAAGTCAACTCGATATCTGCCATGAATTGCATTTCTATTTTCTGAACACCTTCTCCCTGACAGTTTTCGCAACGCCCTCCCGGAACATTAAATGAAAAGTGTCCTGGTGTGTAACCCATAATTTTTGATTGCCGCGTGTTCGCAAAAAGATCTCTTATCCCATCGAAAGCTTTCGTATAAGTAGCCGGGTTTGATCTTGAAGACCTGCCAATCGGGCTTTGATCCACCATCTCAAGATTATGTACACTTGCCATTCCGGAAAGATCTCTGAACCTGCCAACTTTTTGGTTGTAGGACCCGATATGCTTTTGCATCCCCGCGTATAAAGTGTCATGAACTAACGTAGATTTACCTGAACCTGAAACCCCCGTAACTACCACCATTTTACCCAACGGAAATTCTACATCAACGTTTTTCAAATTGTGCTCACTTGCACCTTCCACAGAAATACTTCTTCCGTTTCCTTTTCTTCTTTTCTTCGGAATTTCGATTTCTTTCCGGCCACTTAGAAATTTTCCGGTCAGCGTATCCGATTTCAGAAGTTTATCATACTCTCCTTCGAAAACAATTTCCCCTCCGTGAACTCCCGCAAAAGGACCAATATCAATAACATTATCGGCCGCCTTCATCATTTCAGGGTCATGTTCTACCACCAACACTGTATTCCCAATGTCACGAAGTGACTCTAAAATTTTAATAAGGCGATCATTATCTCTTGGATGCAAACCAATCGTGGGCTCATCCAAAACATACATACTTCCTATCAGAGAACTACCCAAAGCGTTAGCAAGACTAATACGCTGCGATTCCCCTCCACTCAATGTATTTGCAAGCCGATCAAGAGTAAGATAATCCAGGCCCACTTCATTTAGATATTTTAGTCTCTTTTGGATTTCATAAAGAATCTGACCTGCCACCCCTTGTTCAAACTCGCTTAATTCTAATCCGTCGAAATAATCTTTTGCATGACCTATAGTGAGCTCAGAAACCTCTCCGGAGTGCATCCCTCCAATTTTAACATATTGAGAATCTTTACGAACTCGGTATCCATCACATTCCGGGCAGCGACTGTATCCACGATAACGGGAATACAAAACACGCATGTGAACTTTATAAGATTGATCTTTGATCATATCAAAGAAATCCCATATTCCCATATATTCATCTTTTCCCTTCCAAATGATATTCTTTACTTCTTTTGGAAGTTCAGAATAGGGCGTATCTATCGAGAATTTCTCCTTTGCGGCTACTTTAACCAGATCCCTCAAATGTGTACTGAATTTCTGAGTGGTAAAAGGGGCGATAGCACCATCCCTAATAGTTTTCTCCGGATCAGGAATAACAAGATCTTCATCAATACCTGCCACACGGCCAAACCCTTCGCACTTGGGGCATGCCCCAAAAGGATTATTAAAAGAAAACATTTGAGGGGTTGGCTCGGTGAATTCAATTCCATCCATTTCAAATCGTTCACTGAAGGGCAGTTCTTCCCCATGTCTAATCTTGATTGATAGCCGCCCACCCCCATTCTGAAATGCTGTTTCAAGAGAACCGGCAATTCTTGTAATGGTGGCTTCGTCATCTTTCAAAGCTAAACGATCTACTAACACGCGATGTGTTTTTCTTGAGATTGATTTCTCTTTAAAATCTTTGTCTGTCAGGTCAGAAATGCTTTCATCTTCAAGCTTTAAAAGTCGGGTAAAGCCTTTTTCTTTGAGAACTTTGAGTTCTTCACTTAGCTTTTTCTTGTCGTGCTCAGGAATAGGGAATAAAACATAGAACTTTGTTCCTTCATCCTGAGAATCAAAAAGCTCTTTTATAACCGTTTTCGGGGTATCTTTTTTTACCTCTTTTCCTGAAACCGGTGAGTAGGTAGTACCTATCCGTGCGAATAAAAGACGAACATAGTCATAAATTTCTGTGGTTGTTCCTACAGTAGATCTTGGATTATTTGATGTGGTTTTTTGTTGAATCGCCATTGCTGGAGAAATTCCCTGCATGAAATCCACGTCCGGCTTATCCATTCTTTCCAGAAACTGTCGCGCATAGCTTGATAAACTTTCCACGTACCTGCGCTGACCTTCAGCATAGATTGTATCAAATGCTAAAGAAGACTTCCCCGACCCTGATACACCTGTGATTACAGACAGTTTATTTCTTGGAATCTCAACATCAACATTTTTCAGATTATGAGTCCTTGCTCCTCTAACAATAATGGGGCGTTCCAAGGCTTCGTCTTTTGCCTCTGCGGTAGCGGTCTCAGTTTTTGACATATAGATTTTTCATTTAAAATCGAATCTTTAATATAAGATTTTCAGGACTTTTTTCTGATGTGAAGTACAACAAAAACTCTTACACATAGATTCAATTTCAGAATACATTTCTTCATTTGAATCTCTTTGTCTACATTCCTGAAGAAACTACTAGCTAATTACAGATATGAAAACATTTAAAATGCTCTTTGTTTTATCACTCCTGATTTGCACTTCAATAAACGCTCAGGATCAAATCACTTTAATTCATGCCGGAACTTTACTTGCTGTTCCGGGAGAAACTCCTGTTTCTAAGCAAACAGTGATCATCAAAAATGGAATGATTGATGAAGTTCGTTCCGGGTTTTTAAGTGCTGATGAATTGAACTTTGATAACGCCGAATTAATTGATTTGAAAGATAAGTTTGTGCTTCCCGGCTTGCTGGACATGCATACTCATATCACAGGGGAAAGAGACCCTGAGGCAAATCCGCATGAATGGACAACAATGAATGATTATGATCTGTCTTTCGATGCTTTACCCTACTCTGAACGCACATTAATGGCAGGGTTTACAACCGTTCGTAATCTTGGTGCTGATGCTGCTCTGATTGGTGCGCTTCAGCGTGCAATCGATAAAGGCTTGATCACAGGCCCCAGAATTGTTTATTCCGGCGGAGCCATCTCAGCCACAGGAGGTCATGGAGATTCTCATGGATACAGACCGGATATTTTAGCACTTTACGATAATCCGGGTATATGCAATGGAGCTGATGATTGCAGGCGGGCTGTTCGTGCCCGTGTTAAACAAGGGGCCGGAGTTATTAAAATCACAGCAACCGGAGGTGTGCTAAGTAATACTGCTGCGGGATTAAATCAGCAGTTAACCGATGAAGAAATGAAATCTATTGTTGATGCAGCTGAGAGTCTTGGTCGAAAAGTGGCCGCGCACGCTCATGCTGCGAATGGAATAAATGCCGCTCTTCGTGCCGGTGTTCATTCTATCGATCACGGCTCATATCTGGACGATGAGTCAGTAAAGCTCTTTCTGGAAAATGACGCTTGGTTAGTTCCCACTTTACTTGCAGGAATTTCAGTAAGAGATGAACTTACAGTTAATGAACAGATTCCTCCGGCAATAGTTGATAAAATTAACACCGTAGTTCCCGTCGTTGAAGCTTCCTTTAAGCGGGCTTTAGACGGTGGAGTTAAGATTGCTTTTGGCACTGATTCCGGAGTGAGCAAGCATGGGGAAAATGCCCGTGAGTTTGAAATTATGGTTAATTATGGAATGAGTGAGTCGCATGCGATAAAAACCGCTACTTTAAATGCCGCTGAGCTTATTGGAATGCAAGATCAGGTCGGTTCTATCGAAATCGGAAAATTTGCCGACATCATCGCTGTGGATAAAAGCCCTTTAGAGAATATCAGCATCTTAAAAGAAGTTTCTTTTGTAATGAAAGGTGGGAAGGTTTATAAAGATTGATCGTCAACTCTATAATAACTCTGACAGGGTTCCGAACTCTGTCAGAGTTATTGAGAAATGGTAGAAAACAGATAAAATAAAAAAGGTGAAAGCTTTCAACCTTCACCTTTTATAACTAACAATATTGGAGTGTAATTTATTTGTAATTAAACCTAACGGATCCACCGGAGGTTCTGGCTTTAACCCTTGTTCCTCCACCGTTCAGTTTTCCACGAATTTCGTCTTTTTCATATTCTCCACTAAAATTTTGCAAATCTGCCCGTACTCTGTTTCCATCCAGATCCAGATCATATCCCTCTCCTTCCGGCACGGTGATAGTAATACTTCCACCGGATGTTCTAAGGTCTATATAATCTTTAGGAGAAAGAACTTCTGCTCTTATAGAACCTCCGCTTGTACTGGCTTCAACATCTCCACCCACTCCTTCAAGTGTAATGCTACCGCCGGATGTTCTTACATCTATATCTCCCGATACATTTTCTGCTGCTATTCTTCCACCACTTGTTCTCGCTTCTACTGATCCTACTATATCATCCAGAGTGATGCTGCCGCCAGATGTTCGCAAAACAACATCTCCTTTAATTCCCTCCGCCTTTACACTTCCGCCACTTGTTCTTCCTTGTTGTTTACCTTCCAGGTTTATAAGCTCGATGCTTCCGCCTGAGGTTCTTACATCACTCAAAGACTTTTCAGGCGCATATACCACAAATGAAATCGAATAATTATTTCTGCCCCAATTCCAGTTTCTTTTATTCTTTCTTTTTGCGCTTGCAGTTACTTCATTATCGCTTTCGAAGATCGAAATATCCCAATCATCTAAATCAGCCTCTCCTGCCTCAACGAATCTTCCTTTACGTCGAACATACATTTCTACCACAACTTCATCCGTTCTTTTTCCGATAACGTCGATGCTTCCACCGCTGGTTTCCACATCAATTTTTACACCGTTAGATACTGAAAAGCTTTCTACTTTGTAGGCATCAGAAGATGATTGTGCCCAACCCATTTTTACTGCGGTCAACATCAACACAAATACAAATGTGAATGATACTGCCATTTTCATCTTAAACTTGTTTGCTTTACTCATTTCTTTTCTCCGTTATTTCTGTTCCGACTACGCATCATCTTATCCAAAGTTTCGTGATGCGTAAGTTAGACTATGAATTTTCAAAAAAGTTACAGCACAGAAAAGTGCGAATGCGTATCATCCTGAAACCTCAAAACCAGTTAAGCTATCAGTACCACAATAAACTGCATACTTATAGGCATCAGCTTTATCGGAATCGGTATATATCACTTTGTAAATCCCGAATTCTTTTTGAAAATCATGCCTGATTACATTCCTGCGCATAAAGCCATGGTTTTCTGGAGTGGTGTAGCTGAGATTTTGGGTGGTATCGGAATATTGATTCCTCAAACAAGAGTTTTTGCAGGTTGGGGACTTATATTGTTATTAATTGCCGTATTCCCTGCCAATATTGATATGTTTATCAAATCCTATCAAAAAAATGGTCTTTCAACTTTATACAGCTGGTTAACCTTACTTCGACTTCCTCTTCAGTTTATCCTCATCTATTGGGTGTATTGGGCTGCAGGTCTTAAAATTTCTTTCGGAAGTTGAAGAGGATTTATCCCCATATAAGTGTACCTCTTTTAGCCGGTATCAGTTTTCTTTTTATTCCGTTGCTCAGGGACTTTCATTTCGAATCATCATTTATTGCTTCGATCATTGGGACTTTTTGGAGCGGAGTCAGAACGTCCAAAATTGAATCCGGACATTTCAGGCTAACTATGAAAATACTTGGGTCAGTGTTTCTGATTGGCCTTCCTCTGTTTATCTTTTCACTTTTTGGTGGTTGTCTCTCCTTTGATGGGTTTGCCTTCTGGATCTTGTTGCCTGTACCAGGGATATTTTTTGGAGCTTCCATCGGTCGGGTTTTCAAACTTCTTAACTTTCGAGCGCCGACTTTCTTTACAATTCTGACCTTGTTATTCACTGGTCTTTTAATTTGGATCATCGAATTCTTTACACTTCCTCAGGTGTATTTTTTCAATCATGTATGGGGGATTTGGCCCGGACCTATTTACGATGAAACACTTACGGTTTCAGGAAATCTTCTTTTTTTCAGATCCATCACCGGTTTGTGGATCATTCTGCTATGGATTCTTCCTGAATGGTCAAAGAATCTGCAAAACAAACTTATTTTCGGCTTTACAGTTATTAGCCTGATGTTTTGCTATCTGAATTTGGATGAAGCAGGCATAATTACTCCGCGTGAAGTTCTCAAAGAAAAGCTGAGTCTGAATATTAAAACCTCTCACTTCGATCTCTATTTTGATCCTACCAATTTCTCTGAAGATGAAGCTGAATATTGGGCATTAAAGCATGAATTTTACTTCGATCAAATCATAGAAAAGCTTGAGGTAAAGTGGCCTGAAAACAGAACCATTGAAAGTTTTTTATACTCCAATGCATGGCAAAAAAAGAAGCTTGTTGGTGCAAAATTTACCAGCTATGTTCCAATTTGGCTTGAACAGGATCAGCTTCATATAGCTAAACAACAATTGGAAGGGGTGCTTCAACATGAACTCGTTCACGCCATCAGCAAACAATTTGGAAATAAGCTTTACAACGGCAGTTCCAGCATTGGGTTGATTGAAGGCATTGCAGAAGCAATAGCTAAAGATGCTTCACGGGAATCCACCTTAGATCAGATCATTGCTGCGGAAAAAAAATATCCGGATTCTGAGCAAATGAAACATGCTCTTTCGAACACTGGTTTTTATTCTGCTTCATCAGCTATCAGTTATACTACGGCCGGATCTTTTATTAAATACCTGATCGATAATTATCCGGTACAATTTTTTAAAGATGCTTATCCAAATGGCGATTTCAATTCTTCATATCCGGTTAGCTTTGATGTTTTGGTAAGCCAATGGCATCATCATTTGGACTCCGTTTTAGTTGACTCTTTAGATCAGAATATTTCTGAGTTCATTTTCAGCCGTCGTTCTTTATTCCAAAAAAAATGTCCACACTCATTCGATAAAGAGTACGATTTATGGGATGAATTCAACAGGCATCAATCTTTAGGAGATTCAATAGGAGCTTTAAAAATTATCGATCAGCTTTATCAACTAAATCCCGAAAATAAACTCATTAAGAGAGACTGGATTCAAAAACAATTACTCGGAAAGAATTATCAATCTGTGCTTACTTCTTTCGACAATTCAGATACTTTATTAACTCTTAAGCTTTTAAAAGCAGACGCCCTTTTTATGACCATGAATGTTGATGAAGCTCAGAGATACATAAACTCTTTGAAACCTGAAATAGAGTTGAACAACGCGCGAAACTTCAAATATTCATACCAGTTGAGATCAGATTCATTAAACCACGATGCTTTTCTCTCAGCAAGATATAAAAATGAACTACCTTCATTAGCCACTTTTGCCGATCTCAAAATACCTGTTCAAATGCTTGTGCTTTCTAAAGCGATCGAATTAAGAAGTTTTGATTATTTAGCTAACAGTATTAGTTCTATATCAAAAAAAGAATTCAACACTCACTGGTTTGATGTTTATGAAAACATAATTCAGCAATTGGTTTTTACACATGATTTTGAACATGCTGATATGATGATTCAAAAAATAGAATCCTTATCTCTGAGAAGGCGATACAAGGAACGTCTTTCCGAATTGAAAGAGTGGCGTAATTTCGTACTTTCTGAAATTGATAATTAAACAAAAGTCCATGAAGCCTCTCTTTACGATCTTATCCTTTTTGGTATGTTCTTTTTCAATTCATGCTCAGGATTCGTCTAAAACGTCGATTCCGGAAACCTTCAATTATACCTGGGAAGGTGAAGATTATACCATGCAAAAGTATTTCATCGTATTTCTTAAGGAAGGCCCAACCCGGGATCAGGATGAACAATCAGCTGCTAAAATTCAGCAGGAACATTTAGCTTACTTAGGAGGACTCTATAAAGATGGCATTATCGTTTTAAACGGACCAACCGGTGGAGAAGAAGAAATCAAAGGTTTTTCTTTATATGCTGTTGCCACAAAGGAAGAGGCCAAAAAACTTGCTGAAAAAGACCCGGCTGTAAAAGCAGGTCGCCTAATTGTGGATGTAAAACCATGGTGGCTGGCAAAAGGCAGTGTTGTAAAGTGAAGTCTTTGTTACACATTTAGTTGTCACTTTACCTACATTCGAAAATAAATTAAAAAAGCTATCAATGAGTACATCCAACTTTGTCCCACACAAAGATTATAAAGAGTACCCTGTTGAAGAAATGAAGCAACGGGCTGAAGATTTTTATAATGATCTATCCAGAAGAAGAACCGTTCGGGATTTTTCAAGCCGTCCGGTTCCCAGAGAAATTATTGAAAAATGTATTTTAGCGGCCGGGACTGCACCAAACGGTGCAAATAAACAGCCCTGGCATTTTGCTGTAGTTGAAAGCAAAGAAATAAAAAAGAAAATGCGTGAGGCCGCAGAAAATGAAGAACATGAATTTTACAATCGGAGAGCACCTCAGGATTGGCTGGATGACCTTGAAAAATTTGAAACGAATGAGCACAAACCTTTTTTAGAAAAAGCACCCTATCTGATCGGTATTTTTGCCGAGAGTTACGCTTTTGATGATGAGGGAAATAAAGAAAAAAACTATTATGTGAAAGAGTCTGTCGGTATTGCAACCGGAATGCTTATTACCGCCCTGCACAATGCCGGACTCGCTACGCTAACTCATACACCAAGTCCTATGGGGTTTATGAATAAGGTTATGAACAGACCCGAAAATGAAAAAGCTTTTCTTCTGCTTGTTGTGGGTTATCCTGTTGATGAAATAAAGGTGCCTGATATTAAAAAGAAACCCCTGAATGATATAGCGTCGTTTATTTGATCTGCATAACATTAAGTGATTCCAATCATTTAATGGAACTTATTAATGAATATTAGGTTAGTACAAAAAAACTAACTAAATGATTTGTTATGAAAACTAAGCTATTTGCACTTATAATGGTATTTTGTGCAGGATCTTTCGGAATATCAGCTCAAAATAGTGAAAATAAAACATGGTTATCCTTAGCTATTGGTAACCATCAATATGATGGTGATTACACGAACGAAATGGCTTCTTTTGATATTTTTAAAGATATATCTGGTACTGTAGGAATTCATCAGTATTTAAATAAGTCTTTTGATTTCAACTATGACCTAACTTATGGTCTTTTAGATAACGATTATGGAAACAACAGATTTAATAAGCATTTTCTAAGTAATAATTTTAATGTATTATTTAAAACAGCTAATGGTACTATCTTTAAGAACGACGCTATAATACAGCCGTTTTTTGGTACTGGTGCGGGGCTAACGTATTTCTTCGGTGAAGATGATAATATTGATAATAACATTAGTTTCTCAATTCCTCTAGTTGCCGGTCTTGATATTCCAATTTCAGAAGGGGCCTATCTTGAACTTAAAGGATCTTATAGCAGAACTTTTAATGACGAGATAGACGGTATTATTGGAGTAGATGACCAAAATCATGATGATTTTTTTGTAGCATCATTGGGACTTAAATTTCGTATCAGCTCGGAAAAAGATTCTGATGGAGACGGAGTAAAAGATAACGAAGATTTATGCCCTGCTACCGCAGGAAGTGTTGCTACCAACGGATGTCCGGATGACGATAAAGATGGAATTGTTAACTCTGATGATCTTTGTCCAAATATTCCCGGTACCGCCCAAAACAGAGGATGTGCCGATTCTGACGCAGACGGTATTGCAGATTTTGAAGATGCATGCCCAAATATTGCAGGATTAAGTGAATTTAAAGGGTGCGCAGATAAGGATGGAGATAAAATTCCTGATAATGAGGACCTTTGTCCTAATGTAAAAGGCGCTAAAGCAACAGATGGTTGCCCCGATGATGACGGAGACGGCATCAAAAACTCTGTTGATTTATGCCCTGCATTTGCCGGAAATTCTGAGTTTGGAGGCTGTCCTGATAGCGATGGAGATGGAATTGTTGATAAAGAAGATGACTGCCCTACTCTAAGTGGAATCAAACCTAATGGCGGTTGTCCTGAGATCAACGCTGAAGTAAAGAAAAAAATCGATGTGATCTTCCAAAATTTATTATTCGCTACTAATTCAGCAAATATTGATCCAACCTCATTAGATGATCTCGATGAATTGGTAAACATCATGGAAGAAGACCAGAGTCTGAGATTGAGTATCGAAGGCCATACGGATACACGAGGAAACAACGAGTATAACCTTGACCTTTCCAGATTACGTGCCGAAGCTGTAAAAACACATTTGGTTTCCGGCGGAATAAGCACTGATAGAATTAGCGCTGTAGGCTACGGAGAAACTCGTCCGATCGCATCAAACGACACTCCCGAAGGTCGACTCAAAAACCGACGTGTGGAATTAAATTTATCGTACAAGTAGAATAGTTGATATTTTTCTACCTTTAAGCCCTGTCAATTCCGACAGGGCTTTTTTTATTATATGGATCAGGAAACATCAAAAAAGAAAAAGGGATTAAAAAGAGAATTAACCGAATGGGGATTGATCCTTACTTTAATTGGTTTTCTTTACTTTACTGGACTACATGTTCCTGTGATCGGGAATTTACAAAGAGTGCTTTTGTGGACGGGACTTATGTCTCCTGATACGAACATTGAAGAAACCAGCTTCAGATCTGCAAATTATAACGTACCTCTCCTCACTTTAGATGGGGAGTCAATATCCCTTGAAAAATATCGAGGTAAAACTATTTTCCTGAATTTTTGGGCTACATGGTGTCCTCCCTGCATCGCAGAAATGCCTAATATTCAATCGTTGTATGATGAGCTTTCAGATCAGGAAAATATCATTTTTGTAATGGCATCACTGGACGAGGATCATCAGAAAGCAAAAAATTATTTGGACCGAAAAAAATATTCTATGCCTGTCTATTTTTTAAATGGAAGAAAACCCGGTACGTATAATTCAACCGTAGTGCCAACTACTTATATTATTTCACCGGAAGGTGAAATTGTACTTGAACGGAGAGGAATGGCGAACTATCATTCAGACGAGTTTAAACAGTTTTTAATTAATCTTTAAAGGTCAGTCAAGCTAATGGAAAAAGTAATTGCCGGCATCCAGCAAGTTGGAATTGGTAATCCAGATGTCTACGAAGCAACTGAATGGTATCGCAAACATTTTGGTATGGACATTAAAGTTTTTGAAGATTCTGCTACCGCAGACCTCATGCTTCCATACACCGGGGGAAAGCCCCATGACAGAACAGCTATTCTTACCATGAGTATGCGTGGTGGTGGCGGATTTGAGATATGGCAATATACTTCGCGAAAACCACAGCCTCCTGCTTTTGAAGTACAGATGGGAGATCTTGGAATAAACTGTGTTAAAATTAAATCTTATGATGTAGCTAAATCATACGAAGAATTTAATGCTGCAGGTCTGAAGGTTTTAACTTCCCTCAAGAAAAACCCTGATGGAGAATTGAACTTTTTTGTTGAAGATCTTAACGGAAATATCTTCAATGTAGTAAAAGGACTTGGATGGTTTAAAACCAAAGAAAAGCGATTAACCGGGGGCGTTTCGGGTGTAATCATTGGTACTACCGATGTTGAAAAAGCCCGAACTCTGTATTCAGATATTTTAGGTTATGATGAGTTGGTCTATGATCAAACCGATATTTTCGAAGATTTTGATGGATTGCCATCCGGAAAAAGAAAATATCGAAGGGTTTTGCTTAGACATTCACAAGTACGAAGCGGAGGTTTTAGTGAGCTTTTTGGTCCCACAGAAATTGAACTAGTGGAAGTGTTCGGTCGTGAACCCAATAAGATTTTTGAAAATCGATTCTGGGGCGATTTAGGCTTCATTCATCTCTGCTTTGATGTGCAGGGAATGGATGCCTTAAAAAGGGAATGCGTGGCAAAAGGTTTTCCATTTACCGTTGACAGCGCCGAAAGCTTTGACATGGGAGAAGCGGCCGGAAGATTTACTTATATCGAAGATCCCGATGGAACATTGATCGAGTTTGTGGAAACTCATAAAGTGCCTATTATGAAAAAATTCGGTTGGTTTGTGGATATGACTAAGAGAGATCCAAAAAAGAATCTACCGAACTGGATGATTTCGGCTTTGAAGTTCAGCCGTATGAAATAATCCGCCTTTGAAACAATTTTCAAAATGCCCGAAAAGAGATCATGGAAAAATCGAAAATAACCTCATGGCCCAACAGGGTTGGTCTTTCATTCGTTGTACTCTGGTGCATTTCAATTGCTGTGACTCTTATTTTTTCTGAGTGGGAAATTGGTAAGTGGTGGTTATTTGCTCCCATAACTGTAGCTGTTTATGGTATCCCCTTTTTACTCTCTCTTGGAATTACATCCCTCTTCCGGTTGATAAAAAAGAAAAGGGAATAAGCGTTAAACCTATTCCCTTTTTATGTATAAATCCCTCAAAAGTAATTTTATTTGATCAGCATCATCTTTTTGGTTTTTGTAAATCCTGCGGCATTAAGACGATAAACATACATCCCACTAGCAAGATTTGAGGCATCAAAAGTAACCGTTTGTACACCCGCAGCAAGCCTGCTATTTACCAACGTTGCCACTTCCTGTCCAAGCATATTATACACTTTTAAACTTACTTCAGAAGCCTGTGGTAAATCAAATCTGATATTTGTACTTGGGTTAAATGGGTTTGGGTAGTTTTGTGATAAAGTGAATTGTTCCGGCGTTGAGCTTTCTTCCTCATTACTTACCGTTGATGCAGTTTGCTCAGGATAAGTAAATAACATTTTCCGGTATGGATCTCTCAATTCCCGATATCCAAAAGCTGCTGTTGAATTCGCTTTTAGTTGGCGTATTCTATTTTCGTCTTCTGTACCTTCAAAATCTGCAGTAGTATTCATATATCCAGAACCGGAAAGCTCCTTATCGATAGCTATAACCCTGTTTCCTCCTGTTTGTACTCCATCCTTTACAACAATCATCAGTTTTTCGCCTTTTATCGCCAGCTCCTCATATTCACCTGATTCAATTGGATCACCAATATCTGCTTTAGTTTTATAGATCCAGTTTTCTCCAAAATTATCCGAGTAAGCTAGCATGATATCGTCATCATCTCCTCCTGATTGAAACGGGTTCTCCCAAAGCATAATCATTCTTTGATTTTCTTCATCGTATACAATGTCATTGTCATGAAAGTAGTTATTATCATCTTTCACATTTGTTGTGTCTCCCAAAAACACCCAGGTACTGTCTTCTTTATGCATTCTGTAAAGCCCTTTTTCACTAGTGTTATTAGAGTTTCTCCCATGTGCAAAAAAGTAATCGCCGAAACTGAATAAATTCCTAATGTTTTCTACTTGATCGTTTTCGTTAATTCCGTTCGTTTCATTCCAGTTTACACCTCCGTCTTTTGATAGGATTATCTCAGCACTACGACCTGCCATTAATAAATTCCCGGAATTCTGAACAAAAAACTCAAAGTTTCCTGAAACCCCTGCTTGTATCGGAGTAATTTCCCAGTTTTCCCCCAAATCTGTACTTTTGGCAATTCCTAAAGCAAAAGTTGTTGTTAATCCATATGCATACATAGAGTCACTTTGATCCGATGCTAATACCACCGGAAAAAAATTAGCCGGGCTGAGTCCGCTTTCCTGCCAGTTTACTCCGTTGTCGTCAGAGTAGAGAAATTGATCAAAATTAGAACTCTTATTTATTACGAGAAACAGTCGTTCATCAACAACCGTTATCTTGCTCAATGAACTAAATGTTCCTGTAAATCCAAGACTATCATAACCTGCACTGCTCACCCACTTAAGATCCTGAGCAAATAAAGACGAAGATAAAAGTAAAAGTAAAATTGTTGCTTTAAAGGGTAGCAATTTTTTCATTGATGTAAGTTTAAAAAGAGTTTTGTTTTTTTAATTATTAAAAAAAGGCAAAATGAAATTTTCATTTTGCCTTGTTGAAGTTTTTTTTGGGTACTGAACTACTTAATCAGCATCATCTTTTTGGTTTTTGTAAATCCTGCGGCACTTAGGCGGTAGATATACATCCCACTAGCAAGATTTGAGGCATCAAAAGCAACCGTTTGTGCTCCGGCAGCTAACCTGTCATTAACCAAGGTTGCCACTTCCTGTCCAAGCATATTGTACACTTTTAAACTTACTTCAGAAGCCTGAGGTAAATTGAAACTGATGTTGGTGCTTGGGTTAAATGGGTTCGGATAATTTTGTTCCAATGTGAATTGTTCCGGCGTTGAACCTTCTTCTTCATTACTTACCGGACTTCCATCACTTGCTGCTTCAACATTTGCAAAGTAAACCACTACCTCTGAGCTTCCATTGCTGTTCGTGGCAGTATATGTCATAGGTCCAGGGTTTTCTTCATCCACAATCCACCAGAATTTTTTGGTTATTGGATCAAAGGTAGCATTGGCAGGCATATCAGAAACCGTAACTTCCGGTATAGTAAGGTTCATATTTCTTGCACTTACATAGAACGACAATGTATCTCCCATATTTATAGGTATCGGTCCATCATTGAATAACCCGGGATAGTTTCCTCCTACATTAACGCTTCTGGTTCCACTATTGGTTCTTATATCAAAATAGGTGCTTTGATTTAGGTAACCAACCTCTCCAAAATATGCCCTTGGATATGCTCTATAGTATTGAACTACCAGTTCTTTATTATCGTAATCCCAACCAAGAGTTACATAAACAAGAGTACCATCTTCAAGGGTTAAGTATTCGGTTCCTCCGCCATAGGTTGTATCACCGGCTGCATTTAAATTAAAGCTTCTGTCTCCGGTTCCGTTACCTTCTTCATCATAAAACCTTTCAGAGAATCCGGACTTATAGAACTCCCCGCTCACAAAATCCACGCTGTAGGTTTCTCTTGATACAAATCTATATGTATCTCCATACAGCCTGTATGTGGTAACTGATCTTGAGCTTAATACAAGCTCTCCATCACCTAATCGGTAGATGCGTATCTCCGTTTGATTACCCGCTTCATCATAATCGAACTCGGTTTTCTGAATAGGATCGTCAATTACGATGTCACCGTTTTCGTCCACGCTATCAGGGTAGACGCTGTATAATATTAATGAATCGACCAAGGTTTCATCATTCGGGTTTTGGAAGGTTTTATAAAGCCCTTCCGCCGTCCATACAGAATCGTCCCAGGAATATTGTTCTCCGGTAATCACATTGTTTTCATACACAAAATGGAGGCTATCTCTTCCTTCAAGTATTTCTTTAGTACTGTTCCATTGCTTGGAAACCTGATAAATGTACCTTCCGCCCTCTCCAAACTTTGTGTAATCGTAATTCCAGTAAGAAATTCCTCCGTCGAATCTGTACGATTTATAAGAGCTGAGTTCATATTCTTCCGTGGAAATATTTCTTTGCTCTGATTCCGGATACCATTCCATGGTTTCTTCATTGTATCTTTCACTGATTCTCAGAGTGTCCCAACCATTTTCATCTCTGAAGCTTATATTATGAGCATATTTAAACCACCCGTTAACAGGATCAAATTGCTCTGAGTAACTTTCGTAATCTGCACCCTCTGCAGGTTCATAGATATATGCAGTGCGATTTCCATAATAGGGTACACTTTCAAAGTTGTTGTAATACAATACTTCGGAAGAGTCATTATCGGTTTCCTTCACCTTACTGTAATTGAAGCGATCTGGGAATAATCTCATACTATCAGGATGCCATTTGTAAGACTCATTACTGTATAGATAATCGCCTGAAGCTACATCTCCTTCATACCATAGCTGGCCATAAGAAACCGGACGGTACATGGAATCGGTCGGCGATTTATGTTCTTCAAATCTCCAGGTTGTATCAGAGCTGTTAGAAAGCAGTCCTTTTGACTTCAACCTTTTATAATCATTCTCAAATTCAATTTTTTCTGCAATACCTGCATTCAGGATCAGCTCGTCTATGGCTCTTGTCTGAGGAGAAACCTGATAAATAAATACTTTATGAGAATTGTTTACATACTGCGATTCGATCCACTCTCTTATGTTCGAATCCTGCGCATACACTGCTGCTGTTGAAATTAGCAGCCCGACAAATAATAACGTTATATTTTTCATCCTGTACCTATTGATTAAGAATTTCATGACGCACTCTCTGATGGTCACCAAATCAAAATTCAGCAATTTGGCACAGATGTTAAATCACCCAAATGGGGTATATTTGATTAGGGTTTTTTAAACTTATTAAACTATATCCCTTTTTATAGCAAGCTTAACCGCAGCTGCACGCGAATTAACATGCATTTTTTTGTATATATTTTTCACGTGAGTTTTTACCGTCCATGGACTTAAAAAAAGTTCTTCTGCAATCTCCTTATTTGATTTTCCATCTGTCACATGTTCAAGTATCCTTACTTCTGAAGGAGTTAGCTCAAAGGGTACTATTTCTTCTTTTTCTGTTGATTTGTCTTTTTCAGGTCGGGAGACCATTCCCATAAGTTTCCGTGCTATTTTCGGAGTAATAGGAGATCCTCCCTCTCTTACTTCTTTAAGCGAAGATACAACATCATCAATCGGGGTATCTTTCAATAAGTAGCCCGTTGCCCCAACCTGTATTGATTCGAAAAGTCGTTCATCATCTTCAAATACAGTAAACATGATGATATCCATGTTTGGATTTTTTTCTTTAATCTGAAAAGTCGCTTCTATGCCCGATATTCCTGGTAATTCAATATCCATTAATATTACATCCGGCACCCTTTCCTCTTCAGCTTCTTCAATGAATTTTAAACAAAGTTCTGCAGTGTCAGCGGCAAACATAAACTCAAGTTCATCATAAAACCCCAGCAACTCCGTCAGTCTTTTTCTGAAGATGTCATGATCTTCAACTATAGCCACTTTTATTTTCTTATCAATACCCTCTGTCATCTTTTTTTTTCATTTAATATCTAATGTATAAACAGATCAAACCATACCCCGAATTTGGTATTTTAAACAGGAATTTCAACCGTGATCTGAGTCCCATCTTCTGTACAAACCTCGATTTTACCTTCCAATTCTTTGGCTCTTTTCTTCATATTCCCGAAACCATAACCGCCATTGAAAGAACTTTGATTTCCTTTAAAAGTCCCATCATCTTTTACTTTTACTTTAAGAGATCCGTTTTTTCTTTCTAAAGATATCAGCAAGTTATCTGCGTTTGCATATTTCAGCGTATTCTGAGATGCTTCCTGAATAATCCTGAAAATGTTCAATGCCTGAGTAGAAGAAAGCTGTGTTTCATCCCCGTCATCAATTAAAAAACCTATGCTCATACCTTCTTTGAAAGCCGTTTGATTATTGAAATAGCTTTGAAGATGTTCTTTAAATTCCTGCAGAGTCAGAGAATTTTGATTTAAAGCCCAAATAGTTTCTCTAAGTTGTTTGATAGTAACTTCTGCATCACCCCGAAGTGAGCTCATCAAAGAGGATGACTTTTCTTTGTTATCCACCTGATTGTACTTATCAACTAAGGATAAACCAGACATAATATTGGCAAGTTGCGCCCCCACATGATCATGGAGATCTCTTGATATTCTTTCGCGCTCATTTCTGAGTTTATTCTCTACCTCCATTTTTCTGATTTGCTCTCTTAATCTTCTTTGTGAGAAGTAACGAACGCTAAACACCAACCCCATGATAAAAACTATTCCTGAAATCGTTCGGAACCACCATGTTTTCCACCACGGTGGAGTAATTATTACGGATATTGAAGCCCCGGATTCATTCCAGAAGCCATCACTGTTTGCTGCTTTTACTTTAAATATATATTTACCGGGTTGTAAATTCGGATATCCGGCAAAATTTCTGTTCGCTGACTGAACCCATTCCTGGTCAATTCCTTCCATCTTGTAAGCAAACTGATTCTGCTTAGGATTTTCATAATCAAGAGCAGCAAACCGGAACGATAAAAAGTTTTGGTTGTAGGGCAGCTTCAGTTCCTTTTTAAAAATAGCCGCTGTATCTGATTTCAGAATTTCATCAAACAGCTCAATTTGTGTTATATAAACCAGAGGTTCTCTTTTATTTGGTTCCAACATTTCCGGATCAATAATATTTAATCCGTTTATCCCGCCGAACAAAAGTCTCCCATCTTTCAGTGAATAATAAGCGCCGGTATTAAATTCATTATTCTGTAGACCGTCCGATTCATCATAAGTCTCAAACTCTTCTGTTTCGGCATGTAACCTGGCCAATCCCGAGTTTGTGCTTGTCCAAACATAGGTTTTGTTTTCTCCGGCAATAACACTGTAAGTACTGTTATTTGGCAATCCATTTGATGTGGTAAATCTTTTAAACTTGTTCTGTGCAGCGTTCCATTTCGTGATTCCCCCTCCATAAGTTGCAAACCAATACGTGCTGTCGTTCTGCTGATAAACATTCCTTCCGTCATTATGAGGAATGGAGTTAATATCATCAGGATCATGGGTAAAACTCTGAATCTGAGCTATGTCGGTTTCATTCATTAGAATCCTTTTAAAACCTGCATCAATAGTTGAAATCCAAATATCTCCGCTCTCATCTTCATAGAATTTCCGGATATTGTCTGATCCTAAATTCAGCCCTTCATCACCATTTGTATTGAGGGTTATTACATCAGCAACTTCACCTTCCAGAAAGTAATCGGGATTTTTAAGAATTTGAACTCCGTCACCTTCATAACCAAGCCATAACCAACCTCTGGAATCTCTGAGCAACTGATGAAGATTTTTACTCAGAATAAAACTGTTATCCTCCGTAAACCGTCTTGATTGCCAATTCGATTTTTTACTCAGCTGCCCATTACTCAGATAGACCAACCCTTTCTCATTTGTGGCAATCCACAATCCTGAATGATCTCTTTCCATCGACCAAATGCCAAAAACCTCAGAAGAACTCAGATTATCATTCAAAGAAACTATTCGGTCCTCATTTTCTCTGTAAAAATAAACCCCACCTGCCGAACCTATCCAAAACCCTCCTTTATCCTCTTCGAAACCAAGCATGAAGTCGGTTTCAAATGAACCCGGCCGTACTGCATTATTGATCAGCGAGATTCCCTTCTTTTGCTCCAGTTTATACACTCCATTTCCCCAAGTATGAACCCATAATTCTCCCTGTTTATCTTCAAATAGATAGGTTGCGCCATCTAATTCAGAGCTTCGATCAAAGGTTTTCAGGATTTCTTTGCCGGATTGCAGATCTACATAGAGTATCTTATTTCCAACATACCCCGAAATCAAAAACCCTTCTCTTTCTACTACCAGATTTCCTGAAGAATTACCTGAAACCCCCGAACGGATACTTTCTTTCAAAAAATCCGGAATCATCGCTTTATTCATTTTCTGTAACCCGGATGATGTGATATTCAACCACAAATCTCCATTTGAATCCACCTTCATTGTTGCTGAGTTCGGAAAAGGATCTGATTCCGAAAATGGAACAGGTAATGCTTTAATTAATGTTGATGAATCAGGATAATTGCGGAATGAACGTATCTCTTCCGCTGGCAGATAATACATTCCGTTAAACGAGCACATCAGCAAACTTCCATCGTTAAATTCAATTATAGAATTAGCCGATGTTTTTGGCTTTTCCGTATATATATCCACAATATTTGCAGGAAAGTACTGATTAGTTTCAGAGTTTAGTATTCCGGCACTATGCCCAAAAAAACTTAACCAATATTTATTTCTGCTGTCTTTCCACAGCAAGCTGATCTGGCGATCCGGAAAGTTATTTCCTTCTGCTTCTTTAGAGTCTAACAATGTAAATTTTTCCGTTACCGGATCGAATATATTCAACCCTCCGTCACGGGTACTAATCCAAAGATTTCCGCTTTCATGTTCATGAATGCCATGTATAAAATTATCTGATATTGAGTTACTGTCAGATTCATCTGATCGATACACTTTCATTTCGAGGCCATCAAACCGGTTCAATCCATCCATGGTGGCAAACCAAAGGAAGCCGCGTTTATCCATAGTAATTCCCATTACGGTATTATGCGAAAGCCCCTGTTCTTTGGCATAGTTCGTCTTTTTGAAAACAGGCTGAGCCAGCACTTCAACAGACATTGATACCATCGATATGAGTAATAAAAAACGCCCCAAAATTTAATGGAATGGGATTTAAGAAATAATAACTAAGGTCCTTCAAATTAGCAGACAATCACAAACCAAACCAGTCTTTTTTGTTAAGTTTTTCTACTTAAAAGTAATTCTAATTCTATAAATGATGTACTTGCTATATATTCATCTCCGCATGCATTTCAGTTTTATTAAATGCTTATGATAAAGGGGTTACATTTTATATTATTTGCCGTCTTTTTTTTTAGCACCGGATGTAGTGTGGTGACACATTATGCGCCTGAATTTCAACACCCTGCTATACAAATTCTTATTTTTGTACTGGCCGTTTTCTTATGGTTCTATTTTTTGAAAAGAGAAGTAAAGCGCCGAACAGACTTCCTTATTAATGAAATCAAAGAAAAAGAGAAAGCAACTAACAAACTAAAGGAAGACGAAAGAGATTTTAAAAAGTTGGTAGAAAACATTCATGATTGCGTGTTTTCCATGAATGAGAAAACAGTAGTTACTTATATAAGTCCTAATGTTGAAAAAATAACCGGCTATAGAGCAGATGAAATCATAAATACTTCCTTTGCTCCCTTTTTTGCGGAAGAGCAAAGAGAAGAACTTTTTTTGCGTTTTAAAACCCGTATTGAAACAGGAATAGATGACAATGCGGTTACTGAAATTCGGCATAAAGATGGATCAAGAAAATGGGTAAGTGCCTCAACCAAAATTTTTACTGATCCCGAAAAAGGCATACTCATACAAGGTACTTTCAGAGATGTAACAGATACTGTAATTGCACAACAAGCGCTACATCATTCTGAAGAACGATTCCGTAAACTAACCGAGAGTTCTCCGGTAGGAATTTATATCGTTAAGCAAAATCGATACAGCTACGTAAACCCTGCTTTTGCTAAGATGTTTGGAGCTGAGCCTTCAGAAATGATAGGCAATCAAATCGACCTGTCTTTTATTCATCCTGAAGATGTGAACATACTCCTTGATGATATTCAAAAACTTGTATCTGGTAAAGTTGAAAAAACAGACCACCTTTTTCGTGCTTTCGATCGATTCAAAAACCCTATTTACATTCATTTCTATTCCACTATTATTGATGTAAATGAGCAAAAAATGTTTTTCGGAACAGCCCTTGAAGTCACTGATCGTGTTAATACCCGTAAAGCATTGGAAGAGCAGGAAGAACGCTTCAGAACTCTTTCAGAAAAGTCTTTTACCGGACTTGTACTCGCACAAGATGGTTTGATCCAATATATAAACCCACGCTATTTGGAGATTATAGGATATAGCAGAAGTGAAATTCAGACTACCGATGATCTTTTCAATTTAACACATCCCGATGATATAGAAAGCGTCAGAAAATCAGTCGAAGACCGGGAAAACGGACTGATCGATCATGTACATTACCAATGCAGAATGTTCCATAAAAAGGGACACGTTGTATATCTGGATATTTACGGAAGTGTTGTTTCTGTTAATGGAAAAAATACGATGATGGCTTCAATAATGGATATATCAAATATCGTTGGTGCCCGGAATAAGCTTGAAAAATCAGTACACGAAAAAAATATATTACTTGCTGAAATTCATCATCGGGTAAAAAATAATATGGCCGTCGTTTCCGGTTTGATGGAACTTCAGAAGTTTAAAACAGACGACGACGTGGTAAAAGGACTTTTAAAGGAAAGCCAATTGCGGATTAAAACCATTGCCATGATCCACGAAAAGTTATATCAATCTGATTCGTTCGCGGAAATTCCATTTGGTGAATACATATCCGACCTTATTCAGAATATTTCTCAATCGTTATACAGCAAATCTAATGAAATAAAGATTATTGAAGACTATGATAATATGTTGCTGAATATAAATCAGGCCATTCCGGCAGCGCTCTTTACCAACGAAGTGATCACTAATTGTTTTAAACATGCATTTCCGAATGGAAAAGCGGGCGAAGTTAGCGTTAGTCTTAAAAAACTGGATGAAGAATTAGTAAGCATCCGCATTGCAGATAACGGAATTGGGTTACCTGAAAACAAGGAGCTGGTTGGCAAATCTTTAGGCATGACCCTGATCAAAAACCTGAGTAATCAAATTAATGCTGAACTTAGTATTACCAATGATAACGGATGTTGTTTTGAGATTCGCTTTAAGAAAACAGGTAAGTCTGATACTTCTGATCCTGTCCTTAATTAACATTTCCCTTCCCTTTATTTATTGGTATTTTTGAGTAAAACAAATCAGCGATGGATATTCAGTTACAAGGAAAAGTAGTACAGGTTTTACAAGAGCAAGGCGGTGAAGGAAAAAACGGACCGTGGAGAAAGCGTGATTTCATATTAGAAATGCCCGGCAAATATCCTAAAAAAGTATGCATCACGCAGTGGGGAGATAACATTGACAAACAGGCGGTTCAAGAAGGCGCTGATGTTACTGTTTCAGTAGATATTCAAAGCAGAGAATATAAAGGAAACTGGTACACCGATGTTAAAGCGTGGAAAGTAGTACAGGGAACCGGCGCTCAACAAGACAATACTCCACCTCCACCAAGTGTGGAAGGTTTTACTATCGATACACAGGAATTTAATGATCTAGATGACGATCTGCCGTTCTGATCAGATCAGCTTTTAATTGTCCAGAAAAGAAATACTAATCTCTTTTACCTGTACAATAGCCTGCAAAGTGTTTTCCGTTTCGGAGACCGATGAAAATGTCATTACCGGTCCGCTTGATGGATAAGCAATTATTACAACCTCTGAAGGATCCACAGTATCCAGCTCATAGATGGCATTATCATTTCTTGCCATAAAGTTAGTGCCATTCAGAGAATCGTATGGAAAAGAAAGGGTTCTGAAAGTGGCGCCGGAGAAAGACTTCCCTCCACCACCCAGTTCTACTGGTTTTTCATAATAAGCTTGCAGCGATGTTCCTATGCTGCTCAGATCAATTCTGATAGCATCTAAATTCTGCTGCGTAAAAGTTTCTGACATCTGATCTACAGCTACAACAGTTGCAATACCCACTATTACTGTAACCAGGATCATTAAAATTATTTGTTGTTGTCCCATATCTGTACTTTAAACTAAGGTCAATTTACACTTTTTAACGCAGTTAAAGAAGCTGTGCGCCAATCTTCAGGAAGTTCTAATATAGATTACAGATCTGTTAACAAATAAAATTGCTCCCCTTCACGCTAACAAGAGGATGCCGAAGTGTATTAATTACATAATAGCTGTTATTCGATCTCCCCGACTCTGACTTACGTTTTTCTTTCATGCCAGCTCCCCGGGCTCAATATACAATCACTTCATTGCAAACATACTTGATCCGCAATCTCCTTACCCCCCCACATTCACGAACGCAGAGAGAAATCTCCTGGTCTCAGGCTTTAAATGGAGACGGCTTCGTTCCACTCGCAGTTGGATCTCAATTTTGTTTTCGTGTTTCTGTGCTTTTTATTGCTATCAAGGTACTAACATACTACGATTGCTTATTTTAAAGACGAGTACTAAATCAAATCTTAAGATTCCTTGTCTGACGAACCATCAGACTTTTCTTCGAATTGATAATCTATATGTAAACTTTGATCCTTGTTGATGTTATGTATTCGATGACAGAATAAAGGCTGTCATCCTGAGCGGTCTAAATAAAGAGTAAGGACAAAGAATGAATACGCCGAAGGATCTCAAATGAAATCGAAGTTTTTTGTAGGAAATAGGTTCTGAACTGGTCTTACTGCCCATTATGGCAAAAACCTATTATATATACTTACTAAGTAATACATCTAAGATGATTTATATCGGTGTAACTAATGATCTGGAGCGAAGATTGTATGAACACAAATCCAAGCTTAAAGAAGGTTTTACAAAGAAATATAATCTACATCAGTTAGTGTATTGTGAAGAAACCGATGATATTGGCAGAGCTTTAGAAAGAGAGAAACAGCTCAAAGGATGGAAAAGGCAAAAAAAGGTAGCTCTGATTGAATCTGCGAATCCGGGTTGGAGAGATTTGTCAGAAAGTTGGTACTTATAGTTTAAACCAAACAGATCCACATTTGAGACCCTTCGCAACCAGCATTGATACCTCAAAAATATCAATGCTCAGGGTGACAGCCTTTAAAAAAGCCAAGAAGTTTTCACCAAATTACTGACAACTACAACCCGGGGCTATTGGGATTCCTTGCAAATGGATATTAAATTTTCTCCTCTCCCTAAAACTGCCTACACTCCAACAAAATAAACCTACTACCATGCTCCAACTCGTTTATACCAAAACCGGAGGATATGACGTACTTCAAGTTCAGGAAGTAGCAGACCTGACTCCAAGTAACGATGAACTCCTCATTCAGGTAAAAGCATCAGGAATTAACTTTGCAGATATTCTTGCCCGAAAGGGACAATACCCGGACGGACCAAAAACTCCGTGTGTAATGGGTTATGAAGTTGCTGGCGTGGTTGCCGATGTAGGATCGGATATTGACAAAAGCTGGGTCGGAAAAGAAGTGATCGGACTGTGCCGGTTCAAAGGTCAGGCTGAGCAAGTAGTGCTTAAAGAAAAGCAGGTGTATGAAAAACCGGCTAAATTATCATTCGAAGAAGCAGCCTCCATTCCCGTCACTTATTTAACAGCGTGGATGTTATTGGTTGCCATGGGCGGATTGAAAAAAGAAGAATCGGTACTTATTCACAACGCCGGTGGTGGAGTTGGATTGGCTCAGCTTGATATCGCCAAACATATTGGTGCTAAAGCGTTTGGAACGGCCAGTGAGCGTAAACATGAGTTTTTGAAAGAACGCGGATTAGATCACCCCATCGATTACAGAAACAAAGACTGGTTCGAAGAACTCATGAAACTCACGGATAAACGAGGAGTGGAATTGATCACCGATCCGTTAGGCGGTGACGAATGGAAGAAAAGTTACAAAGCACTCCGTGCCACCGGGCGATTAGGCATGTTCGGGATCTCGACAGCAAGCGTAAACGAAACCGGTGGATTGAAAGCCAAGTTTGAACTCATTAAAACCGTGATTAAAATGCCGACCTTTAAACCACTTTCTCTACTCGATAAAAACCGGGGCGTGTACGGCGTAAATTTGGGTCACTTGTGGCATGAAGCCGATAAAGCTGCTCTTTGGATGCATACAATTCTGGAAGGCGTAGAAACCGGCTGGGTGCGACCGCATGTAGACAAAACTTTTACCTTCGAGGAAGCCGGCGAAGCTCACCGCTATATCGAAGAGCGGAGGAATATTGGGAAGGTTGTTTTGGTGGTTTGATTTATGTCTAATATTACCGAGCCTTTATTTAATTTAAATTCAGATAAATCTCATAAATGGGATGACCGAACAAAAGGACGCGCACCTCACAAACCCTTTTTGTTACTAAGTATTCTAGATGGGATTTCTGAAGGATGGATTGATACAAATTCTATTTTCCTTGAACAAAATCTGGTAGACTGTTTCTTTGGGTACTGGGATAAGGTGATGGGACCTGAGCGGTTGACAACCGTTGCTTTGCCTTACTATCATATGAATAGTGAGTCTTTCTGGGACCTGATATATAAACCCGGAGAAAATGATTTCGGATATTCGCCGTCTTTGGGAGGAATTAAACAGCGAATCGTGCATGCCAGAGTGGATGAACAACTGTTCAATTTGTTGATAATTAAAAAAGAACGACAAAAAGTCTGGGCACAGCTACTGGAAACTTATTTTAGTGATGCAACGGCTGCGCTTATTGAAAGTATTCGCAAGGAAAACCGGTTAACCTTCGAATACTCAGGAAAACTACTCTCAATGGTAGCAGAACCGTTTAAAGCAAATCATACTGATGTTACAAAAAAGTACTACCGAAAAGTCCGTACTCAGATTCGAAATCAAGGCTTTTCCAGAGTAATACGGGAATGCTACTCCTATTCCTGTTCAATATGTCAGGATAAAATAATTACACCTGGCGGAAAGGCTTTAGTTGAAGGCGCCCATATCATTCCATGGAATGAAAGTAACAATGATGACCCTCGAAACGGAATCTCCCTTTGCCCCACACACCACTGGATGTTTGATAATTTCATGTTTACAATCAGGGAAGATTTTACCCTACAGCTTTCCAAATGGACGACAAAAAAAGATGCGCAGGTTCGGGATTTAATGAAGATGAAGAATGCGAAAATTAAACTTCCTAACAATTCAAATTTACATCCTGCTAAAGATGCTCTTCTCTATCATGCAGGAAAATTTAAGGAAGCACATAAAGAGTGGAAGTAATGTCCGACGTTCACGACAAGGAAACCCGAAGTTACTACATGAGCCAGATTTCAGGTAAGGATACCAAACCTGAAATAATGGTCAGAAAGTTTCTTCATTCGAATGGTTTCCGGTATGGTCTCCATCGAAAAGACTTACCTGGCAAACCGGATTTGGTTCTACCAAAATACAACAAGGTTATTTTTGTTCATGGATGCTTCTGGCATGCTCATGAAAACTGTAAATACTTCAAAATCCCAAAAACCCGAACTGAATGGTGGAAAGAAAAACTATTCGCAAACCGGGCCAGGGATAAACAACATATTCAGGAGCTGAAAGAAATGGGTTGGAATGTGATTATTGTTTGGGGGTGTGAGTTGAAACAGGATATATTCCAGGAAACTTCCGAACAATTAATTATGAATATCAAAAATGAGTAATGCCTATACCTGTAATTGACATCTTTGCCGGCCCGGGCGGTCTTGGTGAAGGTTTTAGCTCTGTTTTTAATGAAAATGATCGGGTTTTTAGAACAGTTCTTTCTGTTGAGATGGAAAAGTTTGCTCATCAAACTCTCACTTTAAGAAGTTTTTACCGTCAGTTCAGACCTGATCAAGTACCAGAGGAGTATTATGAACTTCTCAGGAATAACTTGTCCGAAGATGATCTTTATAATGCCTACCCTGAAGAAGCACAAGCTGCAAAAAATGAATCTAAAAACTGGAAATTGGGATATGACGATGATTCTGTAAGTAATAAAAAGCTTGACAAAGCAATTACAGACGGTTTACAAGGTGAAAACAACTGGATTCTTACAGGCGGCCCACCTTGTCAGGCGTATTCCGTAGTGGGTCGTTCCCGACTGCAAAGAACTACTCTTGATGGAAGAAAGGATGGGCGAGTAACTCTTTATAAACATTATCTACGGATAATCGAAAAACATCGCCCAGCTGTGTTTGTAATGGAGAACGTGAAAGGAATGCTTTCTGCTCGCTCAAAAACTCAATCTATTTTTGAAAGGGTAATGAAAGATCTAAAAGCTCCTGGTTACAGAGTTTTTTCTTTGGTAAAGCCTCCCCGAAATAGCCTTTTTGATGAGCCTGAATATAGGCCTGAAGATTTTGTAATTCGAGCTGAAGATTATGGTATACCACAAGGAAGGCATAGAGTAATATTATTGGGTGTTAGAGAAGATTTTTATAATGATCAACCAACTTTTCTTATAAAGGAAAAACCGGTTCCTCTACAGGAAGTCATTGATGACCTCCCCCGTATCAGGAGTGGTTTGTCTAAACAGGACAGTACTTGGGAAAACTGGAGTCAGCTTCTTTCTGACTTTGAAAAGACTCCTTTTTTCAGCAATATTGATCCGGATGTTAGAGAAGAAATGCTTAAAACTATTGAAAATATTTCAAATCCATTACCGGGTTCGGGAAACGAATTTGTAGCCTCCCGCACTAATTCAAAAACAATTGAGTTTGAGAGAGATTGGTTTTTTGATGAACGAATAGGTGGCTATTGTAATCATGAATCCCGGGGACATATGAATTCTGATATTTACAGATACTTATTTGTATCCTGTTTTGGAAAAGTTAAAAAGCGGTCTCCAAAACTGAGTGATTTTCCTGAAAGCTTGTTACCCGATCATAAAAATGCTCAGGATGCAATTAAGACTAAAAAATTTGCGGATCGTTTCAGGGTACAGTTAAAAGATCAACCAGCCAAAACTATTACTAGTCATATCTCTAAAGACGGGCACTATTATATACACTATGATCCATCTCAATGTAGAAGTTTAACGGTTAGGGAAGCTGCAAGAATCCAGACATTCCCTGATAATTATTACTTCTGTGGTCCCAGAACTGCTCAGTATGTACAGGTTGGAAACGCAGTTCCTCCATTACTGGCTAAACAAATAGCTGCTATTGTGTTAAAATTATTTACAAATTAAATAAATATTTTTCATTTACTTATACCGATAGATTCGGGAACAATGAAAAAATTACTTATAGAACTTAATCAAAAATACGATTTAAAATTAGGCAGGAAATCATTCAGCCCAATAATGCAGTTATCTATTGGACTTTCAATGAAGTACAATGAAGAGGTCAAAAGAGGCTTCAAAAGACCTTTTCATCTAAACTTTCCTGATAAACATAATAGCGCTTTATGGCTTTCTGTAGCATTATTACGTAATTTTTTTTTTCATGATTATATATACCAGTCGGATAACAGACTTGAGCAACTAAACCTCAAATTTGGTGATACAATTAAATTATTTGGGGCTAATGCAAAATACATTGAAGACGGAGGAAAAAAATTTAAAGTTGCATTTAAAGATGGAGGCACATTTCATATAAATAATGGTCTTAGCAACCATATTATTAAGGATGATGGTAAACTTAATAAGTATGCTTATTACGCAAAAAGAAAGAAAAAAGCCCTTTCTGAAAGAAATGCAATCTCAAAACTCATTGAACCTAAAGGTGATGCATTTATAGAACCAAGGATATTAACTTCAAAAATCCTTATAATTTCAGGTAGAGGTAATGCCGGTAAATTTGCCAAAAAGTTAAAAGAAGAAAGCCTCTTTGGTATTGATTTTTATGAATTATTCAACTGTGGAAAAAATTTAATAATCAAACCTTCTTTAGAGGACTATACATTTCTTGGTAAGAAAGAAGACCCAATCATTGAAAAAAAATTCAAGCATAGATTTAAGCAATTTATTGAAGAACTATATGAAGAGATACCAGAAAGTCGAAGTGACATTGATTACTTAGATGAATTGGTAGATTTAGATTCTTTCAGAACAAAAGAGTTTAAAATACTATTTGACAGTGTAGTTTCTGAGTGCAGTCCTGAAAGTAAATATCACAAAATCAGAGATGAGTACTACCCCGGAATTAAAGAACAACTTCCTGAAAATTTAAAATTAGTAATAATAAACGATATAACTCAATTAGATACTTTTGAAGGTGTTATTCAGGAGTTTTTAAATCGTGGTATACCCGTGTTAGTAGTTTCAAACCGATACATGGATGATAAAAAGGCATTATCATTTTTCAAGAATTATTTTAAAATCCATTCAAATGATTTGAGAATTAGTTGGAATAAAAACAAAATTTCAGCTCTTAGTATTATCCCTTTCGAAGAACATCCACTTGACTACGATCTATGGAAGAAGTGCTTAAAATTCTCAAATCAAAAAATATCAATTGAAACAACAGAAGCACATCCTGTCGATGAGCTATTAATAAATACTCAAAGAGCTATATCTAAAATAGAGGGTCAGGAACGGTTACGAACGGCTTACTGGACTTTTTTCTCACCTCTTATTTACAGTTTTAAAAATGGTACAAATTGGTATTCTTACCAAGATGATCTGAAAGATATGTTTCTGACGGTATTTGAAGATGTTAAACCAACTCTAAATGAGAATATTAGCTCCCTTTTTTATAAAATATTCGAAAAACTAGATTCTCATAAAGACAATTTTAAAGTATTTGACGATCAGTCATTTATGTTTGGTCAACAAATTGACCTTAATGATACTCAAATAACTTTTCCAATTGGTGACTATAATTTTGTTTCCGCTGGAGAGTTTTGTGATACTATACGACAGATCACATTTCCGGGGTTTCCTCTTAACGAGCCACTTCATAATAACTTATTAGATGCGATATGTGACCAAGTCATAGAAGATGTAAAAATCCTTTGTTGGCCAAAAGAGGGAAAGCTAACATACAATTACATATTAAATAGACTTAAAGCAGGTTACTATACAGATAATATTCCTAATGAATGGGACTTTCCTGAAAAACTAATACTAAAAGATGAAACTGATATTCAAGAACAAATTGATGAGATGTTATTTCTAGATTCTAGTCATAAAAATGAAGTTGTTGAATTAACATTTGAGACTGAAGAAGAGATACTCAAAACCATCTCAGAATTTAAATATAGCGCATACCAAAATTCGCATACTGGTCAATCTGATTCAAAGGTGAACTGTAATATCATTGACCTGCAGGGAAATAAATTTATGTTTTTGCCAAAGACAAGTACAGTATTGGCAAAGATTGAGACAGAAGGTGACCGTTATGAGATTAAAAAAGTAAAGTTCAATGAGCTTAATCCAGGAGATGAGATTTTTCAGTATGAATTATCACGTGAAAGATTAAGAGAGTTATCAAAAGAAGCAGACTATCAGGATAATGTATTTGGTATACTAGAGTTCTGGAAAAACAGTTTGAGAAAATCATGGGCAGAAGAAGGTTGTAATATAAATAAGCTCTTAAAAAGACTGGGTAGAATCAATTCTGATAATAAATTAGGGGCGAGCCCGACCTATCAGAACCTTAGAAACTGGTTATTTGATGATGATATGCTGTCTCCTGATAAGGATAATTTACAAATGATTCTTTTTGCTGATTCTGATCCTGCAACAATAAATCTGTACTCAGATATAAATGAAGCCTCTAAAAAAGCGCGAAGCCTAAGTAGAAAAATTAGTTCAGAGATAAAGAAAATGATAATTAATAAGCTAAATGCCTTAGATCTGAGTGATAAAAGTCATTTTGAAATCGATGTCTTTGGCAGCCCTATGAATATCGATTTTAGTAAAATTAAAGGACTACAGAAAACGGATTTCGAGGTTGAATATCAACATACCAGAAAGTTTAAACAGGCATAATGCTAGTTCCTGATAACATACAAGAGTTTGACTCAAATGGTGAACGTTTTATGTATCACCGTTTTAAAACTGATCATCATTCAGGTGAATTTATTGTACTTCATTCTGTTTTTACTAACCGACATATATCTAGTGTTTCTGGTGAACTTGATTTTCTGGTTTTAGCTCCCGGATTAGGTTTTTTTGCAATTGAAGTAAAGCACGGAAGGGTAGAGCGAAGGGACGGAACATGGATCTTTACAAATCGAAATGGCAAAGCTACTCATAAAACTAAAGGCCCCTTCAGACAGGTAGAGGATACGAAGCATTCGATAAGAAACTATATACTTGATGCGGTATCCTCGAATAAAAAATTGTGGGACAGATTATCAAAAATTCTTTTTGCTACTGGTGTTGCTTTCACTAGTATGAAAGATGAAAGTTTGAATATTGGTCCTGAGGGATTTCCCTGGCAGATATTTACAGAGGAAGACTTCAGGCTTCCCATAAGTAAATATATTCAACGACTATCGGAGGGATGGCACAAAGAATACTGTAAGCAAAATTGGTATGATGCTGATATTTCCCGCCCGACTATGAAAGATTGTGAAGAAGTTCTGAAAGTTATCCGTGGAGATTTTAAAATTAATTATTCAGAATTAAACCGAATCTCTGACAATCAAAAACAAATTGAAGAGTTTACAAAAGAGCAATTTAAGGTTTTAGATTTTACTGATTTTAATGACCGCTGTTTGATTGAAGGTCAGGCTGGCACAGGAAAAACCATAATTGCTCTAGAGCTTGCAAGAAGAAGAATTAAAAACGTGAAGAAAGTCGGACTTTTTTGTTTTAATCAAATGCTCGGTGAAAAACTCAACAAGTCATTGACAAACGTATTTAAGTATGATTATGAGTTTTATTCAGGCACACTTCATAAGTATTTGCTCAATCAGGTTTCTACAGAAGATGCTCTCAATTTTGATGATGAATTCTATTCTGAAAAATTACCGCTCGAATATTTGATACAAAATGAAAGTATTTCAGAAGAAGATAAATTTGATGAGATAATAATAGATGAATCCCAAGATTTGATTACTGAAAATTATCTTCAGGTTTTTGATTGGATGCTTAAAGGGGGAATAAAAAATGGTAGATGGACTATGTTTGGAGATTTTACTAACCAAGCTATTTACATCAATAACCCGTTAGCTGCAAAACGATTGCTTTCTGAATACGCCTTTTTTTCCAATTTTCCTCCACTTAAGCTGAATTGCAGAAATACTAAAAGGATTTCCAAACATAACACTTTAGTATCCGGAGTTGAATTGCCTGAATTTTCAACTTTTACCATTACCGGGAACTCAATTGATGTTCAGTGTCCTATTTCAAATAAACAGCAAGATTTAGTTGAAAAACATATCAAAAATCTTATTGAAAGTGGTTTAAAGCCTCAAATGATTTCCCTTTTATCCCCTAAGAAATTTGAAAATACTTATCTGGCTGAATCTGAATTCATTTTACAACTTCAACAAAAAGGTTTAATTATCTCTACCATTCATTCTTATAAAGGTATGGAGAACGCCAATGTTATCCTTTATGATTTTCAGGAAATATCCTCAGAAAGAGCCCTTCACTTGTTTTACGTTGGTATTTCAAGAGCAGCTCAGGAACTCTTTATTGTTCTTAATAAAGAGTTAAAAACGGCTTATCAAAACCTTATAAATGCGAACCTTCCTAAAATAAAATAGTATGGATATCCGGAGTGAACTGATAAAAGCATTGAAAGAAGAAATTGTGGGACCTGTCCAGAATCCAAAATACAAGGATGAAACAACCGGAGAAGAGATACTCTTAAGATCAGTTCATGGTAGCCCCAAATCTAGATACGGTGCAGGCATACTTTATCCTATGTCCTCACAAAATATTGGAGAAGCTGATACGGAATCAAATTCTGAAGAAACAGAAAATTCTGACAAATCAGATTATAAAACTGGTACAAGCGCAAAAGGCAGAGCAAAAGGAGAAGATTTATCCTACGAAGAACCGGTTGGACTTGCTAATCAATTCCTTCCATCGGCAATGGGATTTACTATTCAGTTTGATAAAAATGAAAACGATGGTTCAATTGAAATTGATTGTTTATCGGCATGTTATAAAAAGGGATCTGATCAGCAAGCTAAAAAGAGGATTAATAAAGAAAGCCGGGTTGAAAATGTAAACAAAGACGGAGAACCCATCTTATCAGATTATTGGATCAGAACACCACTTAAAATTCCTTCGAAGACTTTTAACGTCTATTCAATAGACCAAAAAGGTGAAAAGAGAAGAAAAGAAATTTTAGCCTACACCGAATCTGGTGAACCATGGCTAAGCCTAAATATTTATAACCGCTCCGTAAAAAACGAAACCTTCCTGACTTATACCTTTGTTTTAGTAAATGAAGTGAAGGCTAGTGGCGCGAGAAGCGAGGACGATAAACACATTCTTTATCAGAATGAACTTATTCTTAGAGCGACAAACAAAAATCTGATTGTTCCATATAAAGAGCGTTCAAGATCATCAGATACTGATGAAGAAAAAGAGCTTAATCTACTGTACAGAAATAAAAGAATATTTGGAATAGGTCACGGGGTATCAGTTGAATGGTCAAGCATTTCAGGAGAGGAAAGGGAAAAGATAATTGAGATTAAAACATCTATTATTCCAAGGTATGAAATGCCACAAATTGCTCCTACATCAAATGTGACTTTAAGTATGTTTGATCTTTCTGATTTAGGTGATTGGCATGCTGCTAAAGTTTCATTAAATGAGCTCGTTACAAAATATGAACAGTGGATACATGAAATTGAAACAGATTCAAAAAAGCTAAATGAATCTTATCAGGTTGCTGCAATTAACTCGGTTAAAAAATGTCAAGGAACGCTAGCCAGAATAAAGCGTGGTGTGGAATACCTGATGAAGGAAGACGAATCATCTGATTTTGTTAAATCTTTTCGTTGGATGAACAAAGCAATGTTGTGGCAACAACAGCGCTCAGGAACACAACAACGAATTTGGAAACGGACTTGGGACAAGTCTAATCAACCTGTAGATATTCTTGACCCTATTGATTCGGCAGGTAACCAAGAATTCGAATCCTTGGAAGATTTCAAGAATAGCGAACGCTGGGGAAAATGGCGTCCTTTTCAGCTCGCTTTTGTTCTAATGAATATTGAATCAATTGTTAATCCGAAATCAACTGAAAGAGAAATAGTTGACTTAATTTGGTTTCCAACTGGGGGAGGTAAGACAGAAGCATATCTTGGGTTATCTGCATTTACCATCTTTTATAGAAGATTACTTGGAGCAAAAGAACTCAACGAAGAGGGAACTACTATTTTAATGCGCTATACCTTACGCTTGTTAACTACTCAGCAATATGAAAGAGCGGCATCTTTAATCTGTGCTTGTGAGTTAATAAGACTTGAAGAGGAGAAAAAAGAAAATTTCATACTTGGTGATCAACCTATTTCAATTGGATTATGGGTGGGAGGTTCTTCTACTCCAAATAAAAATGCAACAGCAGTAACTGATTACAAACAATTAAACGACTACAGAGCTTATAAGAATGCGCCATACAATTTTGTAGTAATGAAGTGCCCTTGTTGTGCTGCACAAATAGGAAAAGTAAAAAATGCTAAATATAAGGATAAACATAAGGTCAAAGGATTACATAAAGAGGACGGTAATAATGCAAACATAAAGTTCAGATGTGAGAATCAGCACTGTGAATTCTATGAAAAAGATTTGCCCCTTTTTGTGATTGATGAAATTATTTATGAAAAAGCACCAACCCTTTTATTGGGAACAGTGGACAAGTTTGCAATGCTTCCATGGAAATCAGAATCAGGTAATCTTTTTGGGTTCAGGGAAAAGAATGGTGCACGTTACAGGATTAAACCACCAGAATTAATTATACAGGATGAGCTTCATCTGATATCTGGGCCACTAGGTTCAATGGTGGGTATGTATGAAACTATGGTGCAAACACTTTGTAATGATTATGCACTAAATTCACCTCCATTTATAACTGATGAGGCGAAATTTATTTCTCCTAAGATTGTTGCTTCCTCTGCTACAATTAGTAGGGCGAAAGAACAAGTAAAAGCACTTTATGGAAAAAATGATGACCAATTACATATTTTTCCTTCGCAAGGGATTGAGTTTGGTAACACATGGTTTTCGCAAGAAATCAAACCAAGTCAAGAAAAACCTGGACGGATTTATACTGGAATACTTGCTTCGGGCTATCCATCCGCCCAAACAGCTATTGTCAGATCATATTCGGCTATTCTTCAAAAAGTAAAGCAAGAGGAACAGAATCATAACAATATCGACTACTACTGGACTCTACTTGGTTATTTTAACAGTATTCGGGAGTTAGGCGGGGCAATGTCGTTGGTTCATGGAGACATTCGTGAACGCTTGTCTCAAATTCAAAACAGAGAACTTATTGAATTTGAAAAGAGAAGAAATATTTACGACTGGAAAATTCAGGAACTGACCAGCCGTATTAGTTCAGATAAAATTCCAGATACATTAAAAGATTTAGAACGCTCATACAAAGTGAGCACTGGGAAAAAAAGCAATGCATTGGACATTTGTTTGGCTACAAATATGGTTGCAACAGGGGTTGATATATCCCGGCTTGGGTTAATGTTTATACATGGTCAGCCAAAAACGACTGCCGAATACATCCAGGCAAGCTCACGAGTTGGCCGAAGGTCTTCAGACGGGCCGGGGTTTATTTTCACTCTTTACAGCCCGTCAAAACCCAGAGATAAATCTCAGTATGAACAATTTCAGGGATATCATAGCAGAATATATTCTAATGTAGAGCCAACTTCTGTTACCCCATTCTCAATAAATGTTCGTGAAAGAGCACTACACGCAGTGTTGATTGGTTTAATACGACACTTTAGCTCAGATGCTAATGGATTGTTAAAGAAAGCTATTACTCAAGAAACTGAATTTAAATCCTTGAAGAAAATTATTACTAATATTGTACTAAAAAGGTGTGAGGAAGTAGATCCAGAAGAATTTGAATCCACTAAACAATTATGTGAGAAAAGGTTTTTTAAATGGGAAAATACTGGTTACCAAGAATATGGTAATGCAGGAAACAGTCATTTAGAAACGAATGGCACTCATCCACTGATGTACTCAACCAGCTCAGAAGTAAGTAAAGATATTCAGCGGGCTTCTTTAGCTACTCCATCATCAATGAGAGGTGTAGATACTGAATCTCAAATTCGAATTATTAATTTCTAAAATAATGAGTGACAACATCAGAACAGGGCAATTATTGAGTCCTTTTGGAATAGGTCAAATTGTAACTTTTCCTCAAGAAAAATCAGTTTTAATTTCAGGTTTAAATCTATGGGAACAGGAACTTGATAGAAGAAAAACTGAGGGCGGAATTGATGCTATTGATAAAGAAGAGCTTAAAATTCCGGAAGAGCGTTTAAAAAAGTTATTGTCCGTAGAGTATTTATTAAAACCTTTTCCTTTTACTACAAAAGGGTTGACCAACAATAGACTTGAAATTCCCGCAGTAAGATTTCCCGGGTGGCATCATTGTATTAATCCAAATTGTGGATTTATGAGAAAATGGGAATTAGTTACGCCTGATCCAGACTTAAAATGTTCTAGGTGTGAAGGCAAAATGATTCCTGTTCGTTTTGTTGCTGTTTGTGAACATGGGCACATTCAGGATGTTCCTTTTAAAGAGTGGGTTCATAATGGTCCTGTACCAAATGATGGTAAGAAACATGACTTAAAATATATTGCAAATTCTGGATCCGGTGATCTTGGAAGCATTTATTTGAAATGTTCTTGTGGGGAAGGAAAGTCAATGGCGGGTATTATGAATGTGTCAAAAGACGATATTAGCGATGATGTTTATGACTCTGCTTTATCCAGAATTGGTTTTACTAAAGACGATGATTTTGAGTTTTCTGCAAAGAACCCCAATTCGTATACATTAAATCCAATAGGTGAATTCTGCAAGGGGGAAAAACCTTGGATTGGATTGGAGGGAGTAAATAATCCCGATGACTGTAGAAAACCTTTGAGGGTATTAATTCGTGGTGGCTCTAATATTCATTACTCACACATTCAGTCAGCTATTTATCTACCTAAGGTTTCAGAGCATATAAATGAGTATGCTTTAAAAATCATTGAAAAAACAGATGGAGGATTAGCCGAGTTGAAAGAGTATTACGATCAGCAAAGTAATGGAGAGTTGCTAAAAATGATTCTTAAAAACAAAGCTGAAGTAAAAGATGGATTGATATCGGTAGAAGATTTATATAATGAAATTGTTTCACAATTTGAAGAGATAGAAGCTGAAGAAGAAATTTATACTGATATCGATATTCGTTGGGAAGAATATCAATACATATTGAGAGGAAGAAATTCAGAGAACTCTGACTTTAAGGCTGTTGTAAAAAATCCTAATGAGTATATACCCGCAGAAGATTTTAAAGTAGAAGATTTCTTTTCAAGTATTGTCTTAATTGAAAAACTAAAAGAAACCCGCGTTTTCACTGGTTTTTCCAGAATTACTGCTAACGCTTCTGATTTAGAATCTAGAAAAAAGCTGTTATCAAATAAACCAGTTAAATGGTTGCCCGCCTATCAGGTTCATGGTGAAGGAATATTTTTAGAGTTTGATTCTAAAAAGCTTCTTAGATGGTCTAAATCCATAAATGGGTACTTCGATAAGCTGATTGATAGACATCATTCCGCCATGTTAAATCGAAACAGGGATGCCGAGAGAGAGATTTCACCTGTCTTTATAATGATGCATACATTTGCTCATCTGCTGATAAAGCGTCTTTGCTTTAATTGTGGCTATGGTTCCTCTTCACTTAGAGAAAAAATCTATTTCAGTTCAGATAAGGAGAAACAGATGAACGGAATTTTGATTTATACCTCATCCGGTGATTCTGAAGGCTCTTTAGGCGGGTTGGTACGACAAGGAAAAGAAGAACATCTTGCAAAGCTTATTAAAGATTCTATAGCTGATGCTGAGTGGTGTTCAGCAGATCCTGTTTGCTCTGAAGCTGGTCAATCAAGTGGCCAGGGTCCAGATAGTGTAAACGGTTCTGCATGCCATAATTGTTGCTTAGTTCCCGAGACAAGTTGTGAGGAGTTTAATTCATTATTGGATAGGGCGACTATTGTGGGTACTTTTGATGATACCAGCTTGGGGTATTTTAATAATTAAAGGTTTAATAAATATTCTTACCGCATAACTCACTCCCCCACCCCCAACTCTTCCTGCGGAGCAATTAACCATTTCGCACCGTTTTCTGTGATCATTACCATTTCTTCCACGCTGATCGTTTTTGCATTGCTTAAGTTAATCAATCCGGGGTTCTACTGATTTACAATATCAATAAGCTCCCTGAATATATATACTGCCGGTTTACGCCCGCTGGCTTCTTCTAAAATAGAGATGATTCCTTCATCTTTTAAAGTGCTTAAAATCCGTGCACTGCTTGCTTTAGGTATTCCTGTAAATCTCTTGAATTCCGAAGATGAAAAAATAGGTGCAGTAAAAATACCATCTAATGACTGAAGTGCATACTGAGAATGTGTGCTTTCAACAACCTTTTGCTTCATTTGTTCATAAAGGTTAAGAATACTTCGTGCTTTTTCTGTATTTGCTCTGGCTTGTGTATCAATGGCCTTTAAAAAGAACTGTATCCATTCTTCCCAGTTACCATCATCACTAATAGCTTTTAAGTGATCATAGTATTCATCTCTGTGCTTTTCCAGATAAGCACTTATATAAAACATTGGCTGGTGAAGAATATTTTTAGAATGAAGGTATAGTGGCACTAAAATTCTTCCAATTCTTCCATTTCCATCTAAAAAAGGATGTATGATTTCAAACTGTGCATGTATTATAGCCACTTGTACTAAGGCATCATCATCTTCAGCATGCAGATATTTTTCATACGCGTCAAGGTTTTCCATTAATTTTAATGGTGACGGTGGCACATATCTCGCTTCTTCTAGGGCTGTACCCGGCTTGCCAATCCAGTTCTGTATATTTCTAAATGCGCCCCTGGATTTGTTTTCTCCCCTCACACTGTCCAACAATATTGAATGCATTCTTTTCAATAAGTTCAGGCTCATTGGGCGCTCTTCAAGCTCTGCTACTGCAAACGCCATTGCCTTTCTGTAGTTTATTATTTCCCGAATATCCTGATAATGTTCTGTTTCTCTGTTTGGATCTGCTTCAAACTTTAATACTTCTTCTAGTGTTGCTTGCGTCCCTTCAATTTTTGATGATAATACCGCTTCTTGAGTAGTTAATGGTGATAATAGAACAGCAGGATTTGGAATGGATTGTAACAAACCATCATATCTGGCAATTGCTCTGTTCGCAGGGCCTAAAATCCGTTGGAATTTTTGCCAATCCAGATTTCTAATGGGTAAGTTGTGTGGAATAAATGGTTTCACGCTTTATTTCCTAAAGAACTTTGTGTATCACTTATAAGACGTTAAACAGTTTGTGTATCAAAAACAAAAAAATATGCAACACAAAAGGTCTTTCGTTGCATGAGTGAGACACAAATTAACTATCTATGTGATACCTCACTCCACCAAAACCATCTCCTCCTGCGGGGCAAACAGCCATCTTGCACCGGATTCCAAAAGATCTTCAACTCTTCCGGTCTACTCATATTTTTTAAGTTCTTTTTCCAGATCGGCAAGTGCTTTTTCTGCTACAGGTCGGTTTAAGATAGATTTTCTACATTCAGAACATAAGGCGGCATAACCTGAGGGATCTCTACCTGCCAGATAATCCCGGATGAAGCGGATCTGCGTGCGTATTTCATGTTCTCTCCTGCTTTCCTGAAGGCTCGTCATATATTCTTTGGCAATTTCTGTAGCAACAGGTTTTATTCTCTCTGCTTCTTCTCCGGGCAGCATACTAAACTTAAAGGCATAATCTATCGCATCTGTGAAATTTGAAAACGAAGATGGCTTTTCAGCAGGAGCCTCACTTAGTCGTTGAATACTTTCTTCTGAGTTTTGTTTAGTCTGATTTAATTCCTGCTGCAGTTTTACTAAGTCTTCTTCTTTGTAGTACCCGGAAACATTCATCCACTTCCATTTCTCTTCATAAAGCTTTACTACATCTCTTAAATACTCTATGGTATCATCATTATCGGCTTCAATGGCTTCTACTCTGTCAGGTATATAGTTCTCTAATAGTATATATACATAGTTATAAAACTGCTGGTATCGCTTGGAGATCAATACATCATCCAGATATTGTTCCAACACTTTTATGGTTCCGGCTTGTAACAAACCGGGAAATACCTCATCCGATTCAAATTTCATGAATGTTTGAAGCGCTTCGCCCATCTTCTCAAAGTTATTTCTATCCCGCTCGCTTATCTCCGAAATATCAATCGCATATCCACCCAGTGTATTAAAGTATCCGATTCGTCTTCCTGAACTTACGGCACAGTTTGTTAGATCGGGGCAGCGTAGATACAGGGAATCCCCGGTCATTTCAATGCTGAGCCTGTTTAGAGGAATGGCGTATAAGATGTCATCTTTCGGCTTAAAGGTTGGAAGCGCCTTCTTATTTCGGTCAAATTTCTGACTCGGATTGGTGCCTGTAGTGAATTTAATCTTATGAACCAGGGTTCTGTCTATTAATTCAAGTCCAAATGGGTTTAACAGTTTCTGAAGCTCTTTGTCATCAAATTCATACTTTAGAGCGGGGTCATTTATATCTGAGTAAAAAGTATCTGTCTTTGCGGTATAGGTTATACCACTGGGGAATTCTTTAGTCGCGGTCCAGATCACTTTACCATCTTTTTGCTCTGCTTTATTGCTGATGGAAACAGAATCCAGTTCTCCCTCATAATGGTATATGATATATTTAACGGCATTGGTCTTCAGCTTTCCCCGTTCTCCGAAATCTATGCTTCCCTCACCATTGGCTACTCCAAAAGTAAAATTCCCTGAAAACACACCATTTTTAAGCTGAAGAGTTCCGTAACCATTTCTGCAATCTCCTTCCAGACAGGGTTTACCCTCACTCATAATTATCCGATTAAATAAAGCTTCATCATCATTAGGATACTTTTCTATTACGCCTTGTAAAGCATCCTGAAAATTATTCCTTTGTTCATGCAGGGATTCCCAGCTGATTTCATATTTCCCGGTCCTCACATTGCTTTTTATCAAGCGTTTGAAATCACTCCGTTTGTTTTCTTCTAAACTATCCAGCTGTTGGCGATACTCATTCACTTTTTGTTCTTCTGCTTTGTCAAAAAGCTCTCTATCCGTAAAATCAACATGTTCTGAAATTAATGCGCTAAACTGATTAGAGTGCGGGACATATTTTGTTTTATAGAACCAGATCAATCGAAGGTAATTCCTGGATTTTTTGTATTCCTGCAATGCGGGAATGATAATATCTTTTTGTTCTAAGGATCCGCTTTGATGAACAGCTAATCTGAGTCCGTATAATTTGTCTGAATTGCTCTGGCTTAATATTAATTCCAGCTTTTTTGTATCTGAAATATCGATCAGTTCCACATATTTTTCGGTCCGACTTCCCCTTTTCCGGAATTCTACTCTGTAATCCGCGGCGTATAATTTGTCCCAAATTCCTGACCAATTAGCTGGGTTTAACACATCTACGCCTCCTACTTCAAACGTGTTGTACTTCTCATCTTCGTTTACAGATACATTCAATCCAAAAACTGCAGGTATTTCAGGAAAAGGAATATCTCTGTTGTTTTCCAGGTCAAGATGTGTGGATGTGCGCAATGAAACTCTGTATTTCCCAGCTGCATTGATGGAATCCATTTTGATGAGTTCTTTAAAATGATGAACCGTGTCAGAGTCTTCCGGTAATAGATAAATGTTCTGAAGCGCTTCGTATAGCTCTTCGTTACTAATTGGAAATAAATTGGTTTCTGAATCTTGTGCCTGTAAAAGCTGCGGAAACATTATTAATGATCCAAGAATTAGAAACTTAAGCCCGAACTTCATTTTAAACCCCTTACATTTTGTTCTCAACAAAAGTATAAGATTCTGCTTTTATTTCAATACCACAACTTGGGTATAAATAAATGTAGTAGGCACAATTTAGAACTGTTTAGATCTTTTTTGTAAGGAATCCCCTATCAACCCGTCTTACTGTGTATCATGAGACCGAAGAAACTACCGAACAGACAATCCATGCGTTTACGCGAATATGATTATTCCTGTCCCGGATGTTATTTTATCACCATTTGTGCCTGTCGGCTCCATCTGCGAGCCGAGCGAAGCAGTCTACATTAGCGGGCATATATACGGAGATCACTTCGTTCCGCTCGTGAATGGGATGAAATTATGTAAATCGGATCGGTTTCATATCAACCAATGACAGAATCCACATACTTCTCCAAATCAAACATATCCATCGGCGACTCTTTTCTGAGATATAACGGATGGTGCGGGTGTCCGGCTTTTGAAATTCTGCCACGCGTAAAACATCGACTGTTGGTCGAATCCAGCACTTCAAAAATATCCTTCATGCAACGGGACAAATAAGGTCGCTTCTCGATCAGCGTTCCCCAGGCGCACCAAATATCAAGTGGTTTGGAATAACTGTTCATCAGATCAGAAATGGCTGCGATGTTTTTGTCATGGATCGACTTCTGAAAGTGTTTGTGCATCTTATCCGGATTGGTGGCACGCTGCGGATACAAATTGAACATCAGCCAACCATCATAGCCATGCTCTTTGGCATATCGGGCAACAGAAGCCACGGTTGGATCTAAATTTCCGGGAACGGCCGTGCTAGGATTTACACCGAAACAAACCAATGGGTTTTCTCCCTCCTGACCTAAAGAATATCGGGTTAAAGGTTCATCATGGTCGTAGATCCAGGGTTTGTTGGGGAACATTTAATATTCAGGTTTTGAAATTTTGCCCTGAAAATATTGAATCCTTAACCAAGTTGTGCAGATCCTTCGGAAGTTTCCTCAGGATGACATAGAAAAATCACGCAAACCTATCCGCTAATCGATTTATCAAGTATCCGGATTCATTCAATGCTTGTGTAGCAAATTTTCCGAAGAAGTCTGTTACTCCCTCAAACTCCCGGATAAATCCGGTACGGTCGTTATTCTTAACCAGCTCCGCCAACTTCTGGTGGTGTTCAAAAAATTTCATTAACAGATCACGCCGTTCTTCATTGGCAAAAACAATGTCAGCGTACAGCTCAGCATCCTGAGCAAAAATCCGTCCGGTCATCATCATTTCTGCTCTGTATATCGGGCTTGAATATTCCAGCATATCTGCAGGACGCAGATCATATTCTTCCATAAACGAACCGTGAAGTAACGCCACAAAGTGTCTGAGTCCCTGCACCATATGCATTACATGATCATGCTTTTCCTGATCGGCTTCAATAACGCGCATTCCCCACAGCCGACACTGTTCCATAAACCATTCCGCTTCTTCCGCTCTTCTTCCCGGACAAACCACCATCAACTGTTTGGACAAATTCTGAACATCCGGTCCGTGCATCGGGTGCAATCCCACCACCGGTCCATCGTGATTCTCTAACATAGTATTGATAGGCGCAGATTTATTACTGGTGAAGTCTGCAAGAATGGTTTTTTCAGATAACCTGCCTTTCAGGCGTTCAATCACCTGCTCGGTTACCTCGATGGGCACGGTTACGATAACCATGTCCAGCTTTGGAGCCAGCTCTTCCAGCTCATACCAATTTGATTTGTCTATGGAATAAGCGTGGTGACCTGTTTGTTCTGTAATTCTTTTGTACAGCTTTCCCATTCCGCCCTCACCACCGATATATAAAATGTGCTTCGGCTCCTGGGTTGCGGTCGGGAATTTATCCTGTGATTGCTTTTCGCGGGATGAAGTCATGATCATCCGCAGAAAATCTTCTGCCCATTCCGGATCGATTCCTTTTTCGGAAGCCATCTTTTTAAATGATTCTGACTTTTCATTCTCCCGTTCTGGGACAAATACAGGCAATTGATTTTCAACTTTGGTCTTGATGACCGCATTTACAACTTCTGCTCGTTCTGATAGCAGATCTAAAATTTGTTCGTCGATCTCGTCGATCCGTTTACGCGATCCCGCAAGTTCTTTATGTTTATGAGACATTCTATTCTTCTGTATAACTTTTCTTTGAATATAGCAGTTGTGGTGCTTTTTTATTGAGACTTATTTTGGCGTTTGACTGTTTTGCAAAATTGATCATAAACTTATTTTAAGAGTCCTTCCCCTTGCTAAGGGGAAGACAGATGGGGCAAAAACCCGACCTTATAATACTTTTCAAATCCGTGGAACGAAAGCATCCTTATTTTCCGTACCTTTCATGTTGCTCACTTTTAAAGAACTCAGATGTCAGAATTTAATTTACATTCACCATTTAGTCCTGCCGGAGATCAACCTAATGCAATCAAAGAATTGTCTGAGGGAATAGAGGCGGGGGATCGCTTTCAAACTCTTCTTGGTATTACGGGTTCCGGTAAAACCAGAACAGTGGCTAGCGTGCTCGAAAATGTACAACGCCCTACGTTAGTAATGAGCCATAATAAAACACTTGCGGCCCAGCTTTATCGTGAGCTTTCTGATTTTTTTCCGGATAACCGGGTCGAGTTCTTTATTTCTTATTACGATTATTATCAGCCTGAAGCTTATATATCCACTCAGGATAAATACATCGAAAAAGACCTTTCCATAAATGATGAGATTCAACGGCTTCGGCTTCGGGCAACAAGCTCATTGCTTTCCGGTCGTCGCGATGTGGTTATCGTATCTTCCATTAGTTGTATTTATGGTATCGGATCACCTTCAGAATATGCTAAACTGATCGTTTCTCTGGAAACCGGAATGGAGATCCCACGAAACACTCTGCTTTATGACATGGTGGATCTGCATTACACCAGGAACGACAATGAATTTCGCCGCGGTACTTTTCGTGTTCGTGGTGATGTGATCGATGTATATCCAGCTTATTCTGATGAAGGATTGCGTATATCTCAATGGGGAGATGAGATTGAATCGCTTCAACTTTTTGATGTGGATACCGGTGATGTTAAAGAAACAGTTAATGAGTTTAAGATTTATCCGGCTTCTCATTATGTAACCACAAAATCACGGCTTGAACAATCTATTGAGCAAATTCGGGAAGAACTTCAGTGGAGAACTAAAGTTCTGATCGATGAGGAAAAGTTTCTGGAAGCTAAACGACTTGAACAACGAACTTTATTCGACATCGAAATGATTCAGGAAATCGGCTATTGTTCCGGAATTGAGAATTATTCGCGATACCTCAGTGCCAGAAAACCGGGCGAACGACCTTTCTGTTTACTTGATTATTTTCCGGATGATTTTATCACCGTTGTGGATGAAAGCCATCAAACCATTCCCCAGATCTCAGCAATGTATGGTGGTGACCGTTCCAGAAAAGTTCAGTTAGTTGATCACGGTTTCCGCCTTCCTTCTGCTTTGGATAACCGTCCGCTTACTTTTGACGAATGGGAAGAGTTAGTAAATCAAGTGATTTTTGTAAGCGCTACACCAAGTGACTATGAACTTGAAAAAAGTGGCGGTGTATATACCGAACAACTCATTCGCCCAACCGGATTGATGGAACCGGAACTTGAAGTTCGTCCTCTTTCAAATCAAGTGGACGACCTGATGGAAGAAATTCGCCAACGTGTTGAAAAGAAAGAACGGGTATTGGTAATTACCTTGACCAAGCGACTAAGTGAAGAGTTAAGTGAATATTTGAAAAATGTCGGAGTTTCCGCTGCTTATATGCATAGCGAGCTGGATGCCCTTGAAAGAATTGAAGTGTTGTACAAATACCGTCGTGGTGATTTTGATGTATTGGTGGGAATCAATTTGTTACGTGAGGGAATTGATATTCCTGAACTGAGTTTAGTCGCCATCATGGATGCCGACAAAGAAGGCTTCCTGAGATCGGAAACTTCCCTATTTCAGATAGTAGGTCGCGCCGCCCGTAATGTGGATGGCAAAGCAATCATGTATGCTGATAAAATAACGGATAGTATGAGAAAGGTCTTGGATGAAACCGAACGACGCCGAAAAATACAGCAAGAATATAACGATAAGCACAGTATTACTCCCGAAACCGTTAGAAAGGAACTAAAACCGCTTGTTGATCCTTCTCTTATTTCGAATCGTAATGTTGATTTCACCAAGGAAGCTGAAGCCGCTGCAGAACAGGATTATCTGGAGTCTATAAAAGTCGCCGAGGATGGTATTCAGTATAAAGCCAGTCCCGCTATGAATGAAGTCACTTTTGAGAATAAGGAAGACCTAATCAAACACCTGAGGTCTACTATGTTAAACGCTGCAAAAAATATGGAGTTTGAAGAAGCCGCAAGAATTAGAGATCAAATTGCCCAGCTGGAGGAGGAGATTTAATTGGATATGTACTAAACTAATTATTTGTCAACCTGAGCGGTTCCAATCCTGATTCCATGACAGTAATTAATTACGCCGAAGGATATCAAGATTGATCAAAATTTTTTTGACATTACATAGTTTGCAAAATCAACATTTGTGACCCTTCGCAATCAAGGCAGCCAGCATAGTTATACCGAAGATCAGGGTGACAGCCTTTTACTTTTATGTCGTAATTTAAAACTATTTCAATTTGGTTTCAGACATAAAAAAGGGAGCAAACTTTATTCCAAGTTTACTCCCTGAGGGATTTATGGAGTTTTAAAATCTTGATTAAATAACTAACCTACCTCTTTTTTCATTCCAATTTTTTTGCACAACTCCCCGAGCGTCTCTTTCTCCTTTTTTGTCAATACTGAAAACTCTTCGTTAATCCTTTCCAGATGTTTTGGAAAGAAGTCTTCAATAAAGCTCTTTCCCTGAACTGTAAGACTAATTATCAATGCTCTTCGGTCATTCTGATCTTTCTTTCTGGACACTAATCCGCTTTTTTCCAGATTATCAATAACCATAGTAATGTTTCCTCCACTCTTAAGAAGCTTTTCGCCTATTTCTTTCTGGTTCTGTGGACCAAGGTGAAGAAGAGCCTCCAATACACCAAACTGACTTACCGTTAGGTCAGCTTCTGACAAATGCCTACACAGTCTCTGGTTTAAGCTTTCTGTAGCCCTCATCAACTTGATGAAAGCATTTAAAGTAGAAATCTTCTCTTCAGAGCCTTTAAAGTGGGTTGGCATAGCTGATCATTAAATTATTTAATGTGTGTCTAATTTAACCATTTAACATTTAAAAAGGTACCCTCTTTTACAAATCATAAACAACCGAAACCGGAGCATGATCTGACAAATCCCATTCCATTTCAATCTCTGCATGTACTGCTTTTTCGTTCAGATCTTCGGTGGCGAAGTGGTAATCTATTCTCCACCCTTTATTCCGCTCTTTTGATGCTGCTCGATAACTCCACCAGCTGTACAGACCTGATTCGTTTTTATGCAAGTTTCTGAATACATCTTCAAAACCCAGACTTAAGAAATCAGTAATCCATTTTCTTTCCTCAGCCAAAAATCCTGAAGTATTATGTTGCCTATCGGGATTGTGAATATCAATCTCTTTGTGGCAAATATTAAAATCACCACAAAATATTATTCCCTTATCCTTGTTCAGGTATTTATCTCCGAATTCATAAAAATCGTCCAGAAATTTATACTTCATATCCTGACGGATATCTCCGGTAGTTCCGCTTGGTGCATAAACTGAACAAACATAGAAGTTCTTATATTCAGCTACCAGCACCCTGCCTTCCTGGTCAATCCAATCGCTGCCTATACCTTCAAATATCTGTATTGGTTCCTCCTTGGAAAAAATACTTACTCCGGAATACCCTTTTTTTTGTGCGATATGATGATACTGATAATATTCAAGATCAGAAATTTCAGTAGGTATTTGATCTTCTGATGCCCTCAGCTCCTGAATACAAATAATATCAGGATTTGATTTAGAAACCCAGTCAACAAACCCTTTTCGGTGAGCCGCTCTGATTCCATTTACATTATAAGAACTGATTCTGATCAATTACTTACCTTTCAGAATTCCGAAATTCCTTTTTCCGACCTTAAGTGTTCGCTCTTCTCCTACATCAAGCGTCAGCTCCAAACCAAGGTCCGTAACTTTTTTGTCGTCCAGACTTACTCCACCTTGTTTCATCATCCGCTTTGTTTCACCGTTACTGGATGTAAAACCGGTCTCATTTATAAGATCCAAAAGTCGAAGCGATTTTCCTGACGTACATTCAAAAACCGGAGCGTCGTCCGGCACTTCTTTATTTATAACCGTTTGTTCAAAATGATTTTTGGCCGAATTCGCCGCGTCCTTTCCATGATACATTCTCACAATGGTATGAGCAAGATCATGCTTTGCGTTCCTCGGGTCAGACTCTGCTTTTAGTTTCACGGCCGGCAGATCTTCTGTAGGAATATCTGTTACCAGTTCACAATAAGTATAGATTAATTCATCCGGAACCGATAAAGTTTTTCCGTACATATCGTTAGGGTCTTCATCGATTCCAATGTAATTGTCATATGACTTAGACATTTTTGCTGAACCATCAGTCCCAACAAGCAAAGGCATCATTAGACAAACCTGCTGATCCTGTCCGTCGTCTTTCTGAAGCTGACGTCCAACCAGCAAATTAAATTTCTGATCAGTCCCACCAAGTTCAATATCAGATTTCAGATACACAGAATCCTGTCCTTGCGCCAGCGGGTACAAGAATTCATGAAGAGAAATAGCTTCATTATTTTCAAATCGCTTTGAAAAATCATCCCTTTCTATCATTCGGGCTACGGTAAGTTTGGATGAAAGCTTAACTATGTCCATAAAGTCCATTGAACCCAACCAGTCATTGTTATTGGTGAGCGTCAGCTTGTCTTCATCCAGAATCTTTTTTGCTTGATCTATGTATGTCTGCGCATTTTCATTTACCTCTTCAAGAGTCAAAGGCGGACGAGTTTTGTTCTGCCCGGTCGGATCACCGATCATAGCGGTAAATCCACCAATTATAAGAATGACCTCATGGCCGAGATCCTGAAATTGCCTCATTTTTCTCAGAATTACAGAATGCCCTAAATGCAGGTCCGGTCGGGTGGGGTCAACTCCCAGCTTTACCCTTAAAGGTTTATTCTCTTTTCTGGATTTCTTTAACTTTTCGACAAGTTCATTTTCAGGGACAATCTCTACCGCCCCTCTTTTGATGATTGCTAACTGTTCTTCAACAGGTAAAAACGACATATCTGATTCTTAATTATTTAAGATCGGCAGGTCTTCTGCCGGGTTATATTTGCTGATATTTTCCTGAATGGTTTCGGTGAATCCTTCGGCTCCCGGATAAATAAAGGCAATAGCTTCGTATGCAGCAGGTCCAATTTGAATTACATATTCATATAACAGAGAGTCATTTTTGCTCTCTTCCGCAGGAATTTTAAAACCGGATAAAAGTAATAACACTGCACTTACAAAAATCCCGGCTTTAAGTACCCCAAATAAAGCTCCGGCAGTTCTATTCACAAAGCCTAACTTCACTGCCTCTAAGAACTTTTTTGTTAAAACAGCTATAAGCGCCACAATGATTAGAGTTCCCAAGAACAAAATAATTCCTGATGCATAGGGTATATATTCGGGTGTATCTTCAAAGAAAGGAGCGATAAGCTCGCTAAAAGCATCCATATAATTAAATGTGAGAAACACCGCCAGAGTGAGCCCTACGATATTTAACACTTCTTTGACAATACCATTAACTGCGCCTTTATAGCCAAAGTAAAGTAAAGGAACAGCTATGATTATGTCTATAGTGCTCATTATTTATTGAGCTCCTCTTTCACGACTTTACTGACAAGGCCACCATCTGCTTTTCCTTTGAGCATTCCCATTACAGGTCCCATTACTTTCCCCATATCCTGTGGTCCTGAAGCTCCAAGTTCGTTTATTTTTTTTGATACAACATCACGAACTTCTTCTTCGCTCATCATTTTCGGAAGATATTCTTCTATGATTGCCAGTTCTTTTTTCTCAGCTTCTGCAAGATCAGCTCTGTCACCGTCTTCAAACTGAGTAATAGACTCTTTCCTTTGTTTGGCTGCTTTCATGAGTACAGAGATATATTGGTCTTCGGATAAATTTGATTCTCCTCCGGACCGTTCTTCTATCTCTTTTTCCAGAAATTTAGCTTTTAATGATCTTAAAACCTGCAGGCGATCTTTATCCTTCGCCTTCATAGCTGTTTTAAGGTCGTTTAATATTTGGTCTTTAATGCTCATAGTTTCTTTTCTTTGAATTTAAGCAAAAAAAAAGGTTACACAATCATCTTGCGTAACCTTTTAAACTATTTTTCAGGCAATTACGCTCTGTTGTTCTGGATAAAATCTTTAACATTATCCTGATCTACCATTGTTTCGCGATAAGAATATTTACCTTTTTCATTTTTTGTAGAAATGATCACTTTCGCCATGCGACGTTGAGCCGCCTTAGCTGCTAATGCGTCCGAACCGAATGTTTGTTTCTTAGCCATGTCTCAGTTATTTAATCTCTTTATGTACTGTATGCTTACGCAGCACAGGGTTATACTTTTTTAGTTCCATGCGTTCAGTTTGAGTACGTCGATTTTTCGTAGTCACGTACCGGGAAGAACCTGGCTTCTCTGTACATTCTAAAATCACCTGAACTCTGTTTCCTTTTGCCATTGTTTATACCTCTTTTAACAGGGTTCCTTTTCGACGAGCATCTTTTAAAACCTGAGTAATACCTTTTTTATTGATAGTACGCAGAGTTTTTGCAGACACCTTTAGTGTAATCCACTTATCCTCTTCTGGAATGTAGAAGCGTCGTTTTTGTAAATTCAAATTAAAGCGATGCTTCGTCTTATTATTAGACTTAGAAGAACGGTAACCGTTCATCGCTTTTTTTCCGGAAATATCGTCTCTTCGCGACATTGTAATTAAATTCGTTTTTCATTGAGAAATAGACACCAAAGATAGAGGTATTATTTTCAAACATCAACGAAAAACATCCAAATTTTCTCTGAATTTTGAATTATTCACAATTTTACCAACTTATCCACATTAAATTGGTTTTTGAATTACCTTAAATTTCTCTCCTGCCAATTTATATTATATTTTTTTGATATAACTGTTCACTTTTTTTGATTTTGCTCGCTGAAGCCCTATTTTCGTTTGTCAAATAACACATCTAAACAAGCTATCCACCCTTATTTATGGCTAAAAATAAATCTGCTGATTACAAGGCTTCCAATATTCAGGTTTTAGAAGGTCTTGAGGCGGTAAGAAAGAGACCTGCAATGTACATTGGTGACACAGGTCAGCGAGGACTTCACCATCTAATTAATGAAGTTGTTGACAACTCTATTGATGAAGCACTTGCGGGTCATTGTGACCATATCATTGTTCAAATTAATAAAGACGGCTCAATGACCATTGAAGATAATGGTCGAGGAATCCCTGTCGACATACATGATAAGTTGGGTATTCCTGCCGTAGAAGTTGTACTTACTAAGCTTCACGCCGGAGGTAAATTCGACAAAGATACATATAAGGTTTCCGGAGGTTTGCACGGAGTAGGTGTAAGTTGTGTGAATGCCCTTTCATCAAATTTTAGTGCTGAAATCCATCGTGACGGAAAGGTCCATCGAATGGGTTTTGAAAAAGGTATAACTACTCAGCAGTTAACTACAGACGGAAAAACAGATAAAACAGGAACCATTATACGGTTTTTGCCTGATCCCACTGTATTTACACAGACAACCGAGTTTAAATTTAACATTATTGCTACCAGGATGAGAGAACTCGCTTTTCTTAATCCAGAAGTGACCATCGAGCTTATCGATGAAAGAGAAGAAGACGAAGAGTTAGGTAAGGAAGTTTACCATTTCGAAGGCGGTGTTAGTGATTTTGTTACATTTCTGGATGAAAACAGAGAAACGCATATGGACAAGCCTATTTACATTACAGGTGAGGTTGAGGGAGTTCCTGTTGAGCTTGCTATGCAATACAATAGTTCATATGCAGAAAACGTGCATTCCTATGTGAATAACATTAACACCCGTGAAGGGGGATCTCACGTTTCCGGATTCAGAAGAGCTTTAACACGATCACTAAAAAGTTATGCTGAAAAGAACAATATCATAAAGTCCAAAAGTAAGATCTCCATTTCCGGTGAAGATTTTCGTGAGGGTATTACTGCGGTTCTAAGTGTGAAAGTGGCTGAACCTCAGTTTGAAGGCCAGACAAAAACCAAACTTGGAAATTCAGAAGTTCAAAGCGCCGTTGAAGTTACGGTGTATGACCAGCTCAATGAATATCTCGAACAAAATCCAAAAACAGCTAAAAAGATCATTGAAAAAGTTGTTTTAGCTGCTGAAGCAAGAGAAGCAGCTCGAAAGGCGCGACAACTTGTTCAAAGAAAAAGTGTAATGAGTGGTGGTGGTTTGCCGGGTAAACTAGCAGATTGCTCCATAAAAGATCCTGAACATTCTGAAGTATATCTGGTGGAGGGTGATTCTGCCGGTGGATCTGCAAAAATGGGTCGTGATCGGAGAACTCAGGCTATACTTCCTCTTCGAGGTAAGATCTTAAATGTAGAAAAGGCCAAGATCAATAAAATTCTTGAGAACAAAGAAATACAGGCCATGATAACCGCTCTGGGAACTGGCGTGGGTCACGGCGACGAAGAATTCGAAGTCGAAAAGCTCCGTTACCATAAGATTATTATTATGACAGATGCCGATATTGATGGCTCTCATATCCGTACATTACTACTAACTTTCTTCTTCCGGTATATGAGACCTATCGTTGATAACGGGTTCCTTTATATCGCAACTCCTCCATTATACAGAATTACTGCCGGTAAGAATATTGAATATGCCTGGGATGATGATACCCGAGATAAAATGGTTAAAGAGCTCAAAAAAGGACGTAGAAAGTTTGATGTTTCACGATATAAAGGATTGGGAGAAATGAATCCTGAACAGCTTTGGGAAACAACAATGGATCCTGAAACAAGGACTCTGCAACAAGTAACCGTAGAAAGTGCTTTCGCGGCTGATAATTTATTCTCCACATTAATGGGCGGTGAAGTGGAACCCAGAAGAGAATTTATTGAACGAAACGCAAAGTATGCGAAAGTAGACGTTTAGAATCATTTCAGAAATTAAAAAGATATTTACAGACTTAATTAATTATGGCTAGAGAAAAAATTATACCTATTACCATTGAAGATGAAATGGAATCGTCTTACATCGATTACTCGATGTCCGTTATTGTTTCCAGAGCACTTCCGGATGTTCGCGATGGTTTAAAACCGGTTCACAGGAGAGCACTTTATGGAATGAGCGATCTTGGAATGCTTCACAATCGTGGATACAAAAAGAGTGCACGTATTGTCGGTGAGGTTTTAGGTAAGTATCACCCACACGGTGACTCAGCAGTATATGATACCATAGTTCGAATGGTTCAGGATTTCTCATTAAGATATCCGCTTGTTGACGGCCAGGGAAACTTTGGTTCTATTGATGGCGACTCTGCTGCAGCAATGCGTTATACAGAAGTTCGTATGGACAGAATCGCCGAGGAACTTCTTACAGATCTGAACAAAGAAACTGTAGATTACCAGCCAAACTTTGATGATACCCTGCAAGAGCCAACTGTTATGCCGGGAGCTCTTCCTAATTTATTGGTAAACGGATCTTCGGGTATTGCTGTAGGGATGGCCACAAATATGGCCCCTCATAATCTTACTGAAGTTGTTGACGGTATTACAGCGTTTATTGACAACGAAGAAATTGAAACAAAGGAGCTAATGCAGCATATCACAGCTCCTGATTTTCCAACCGCCGGAATTATTTATGGATATGAAGGTGTAAAGGAAGCCTATGAAACCGGTCGCGGCAAAATTACGCTTCGTGCACGTGCAAATACAGAAGAATTACGCGGTGGTCGTGAACAAATCGTTATTACTGAAATTCCTTATCAGGTTAATAAAAGTACCCTGATTCAAAAGATTGCAGACCTTGTTAATAATGAAAAGATCACAGAAATTTCAGAGGTTAGGGATGAATCGGATCGCGAGGGAATGCGAGTAGTAATCATTCTTAAGCGTTCTGCTAATGCCGGCGTAGTACTTAATCAGCTTTACAAGTACACGCAGATGCAAACTACTTTCGGAGTAATAAATCTTGCGTTGGTTAAAGGACGCCCGAAAGTCATGGGGCTTAAAGAGCTTATTCATCATTATGTAGAACACAGAATTGATGTAGTTATACGTCGTACGATTTATGATCTGGATCAGGCAGAGGCAAGAGCCCACATTCTTGAGGGATTAAAAATTGCACTCGATAACCTTGACGAGGTAATTAAAACAATCCGCGCTTCAAATAACCCACAGGAAGCTAATGTTGAGTTACGTAAGAAGTTTGCCCTTACCGATATACAAGCTAAGGCGATTCTTGAAATGCGCCTTCAAAAACTTACAGGACTCGAGCGCGAGAAAATCGATACTGAGTACAATGAAATTGTAGAAAAAATTGATCGCTTCCGCGAAATTCTTTCAGATCGCAATATTCAAAATTCAATTATTAAAGAAGAGCTTTCTGAGTTAAAAGATCGTTATGGCGATGAAAGAAGGACCCAAGTCGTTCATTCTGCTGAAGACTTCAATATAGAAGATATGATCGCAGATGAAGATGTAGTGGTTACTATTTCTAATAAAGGTTTTATTAAAAGAATGCCTGTGAGCGGTTATCGACGACAGCGCCGTGGCGGAAAAGGAATGAAAGGAACTACTACTCGCGATGATGAGTGGGTAGAACATTTATTTGTAGCCAGCAATCATAACTATATTCTATTCTTTACTGAAAAAGGACAATGTTACTGGCTTAAAGTTTATGAAATTCCGGAAGGAGGTCGCTTGGCTCGTGGTCGTGCTATTATTAACCTGATTGAAATTGATAAAGACGATCAAATCAAAGCTTTTGTTCCTGTTAAAACTTTAGATGATGACGAGTATGTTAAAAGTCACTCTATCATAATGGCAACAAGAGAAGGTCAGATAAAGAAAACCTCTCTTGAAGAGTACAGCCGCCCCAGACGCGATGGAATTATAGCCATCAATATCAAGGAAGGTGATTCTTTACTTGCTGCTGAACTTACAGATGGTGATAGCAATATTATCTTAGCTAATAAAAATGGACGGGCTATCAGGTTTCACGAATCTGACGCCAGGGAAATGGGCCGAAATACTTCCGGCGTTAAAGGAATGACACTAGGTAAAGAGGACGAAATCGTCGACATGGTTGTTATCAAAAACACACATGAAGCAACGGTTCTCGCAATTTCTGAAAATGGCTATGGCAAGCGATCCCTTGTTGATGATTACAGAGAGCAATCCAGAGGCGGTAAAGGTGTGATTACACTAAAAGTTACTGGTAAAACTGGAAAACTTATTGCACTCAAAGAAGTTACAGATCAGGACGATCTAATGATTATCACTGAAAGAGGGAAAGTAATAAGAATGGGTTGCTCTGGAATTCGAACCATGGGTAGAAATACACAAGGAGTTCGAATTATGCGACTTGATGATGACGGCGCAATTGCTGCAGTAACCAGAGTTGCAAATGAAGAAGAAGAAGAAGTCTAAAACAACGACTTTTATATTATAAACTAAAAAGGCTCTCAGAAATGAGAGCCTTTTTAGTTTCTGTTAATATGAGCCTAACATTTTTTTAAGTAGTTCCTTTCTTTTACTAATGAGTTCTTTCGGAGACAGAATTTGTATAGTATCTCCAAATTGGAGTAACCATTCATTAATAAACTCCAAATTATCGATTTCAAAACTCACCTTAATTATTTTATTGGCAAGCCTTTTTTCCTTAAAATTCTTAGTCGGTAAACTTGCTCTAAACCGCTTATATCCACCATTATCAACCAACACCTCTATTAAATGGGGTCCGCCCTCAGAACGAAAGATAAGTTCCTCTACCGAAGTTTTAGGTTTTTTAGTAAAATTTTCTTCTAAAATTTCAACCCCTTCCATCCTATCAAGTATAAAATTTCTAAATTCCCCTCTGAGATGTGAAAAACCTATTACATTCCAGTGGTCTTGATAAAAAACCAAAAGATATGGATCAACTTTTCTGGTTTTTGCATCACCTTTTTTTGGCTTGTAAAAGAACTGTATTCTTTTAGACTGAGAAATTGCGCTACTTATAGAATACCAACTTCCCCCTTTCTTTTTTTCTAAACCAAATTTCAAATAAGGATCAACCACGGTTTTTTCACGCAAAGAAACCATAAAGTCTTTTAGCTCAGGCGGTAACACATTTTGAATTTTAACTTCCACCCCTTTTGCATCCTCAACAAGATTTTCATCCACCTGAGATTTCACGAAGTTCAACCCAACTATTATTGTTGCAAGCTCCTGCGAAGTAAACATTAATGGAGGTATTTTATAACCCGAAACCACACCATACCCACTATATTTATCCCAGGTAATAGGCACATTTATTTCTTCTAAGGCGTTGAAATCCCTAAATATAGTTCTTTTGCTTACGTTAAAATAATCAGCGTATTCCTGAACGGTTTTTCTTGAAGCTCCATCCTGAAGCATCATTATCAGTTTTAGCCTTCTTTCCGAGCTCTTCATGATCTTTTAGTTATAGTAACAACGCTTTTCCCTTCATAAAAATCACCCAATTCTGAATCCTCAAGGATAATTATTTCAGCGTCTACCCCTCCGGGAATAGAGCCAATTTCTCTTTGAGCCTCCTTATATCCTTTTAAGAAGACAACCGAACCCCATTCCTTTTCCCTGATTTTCTCTACCAATTGATCCGCTTTAAATGCATGCTTAGTAATTAATAAAGCCTCTTTAGACATAGCTAATTGTTCTATATCTCCAATTTTCCCCTCAGCCCTTCCAGTCAAATTCAGCCCATTTATCATATCATTTACAGCAAATATCTTTTTACTCACTATGTCATTAAGTAAAAAATATTTATCCGGAAAACAGATACTCAATGGTATTCCCGGAAGCCCGCCACCACTTCCTGTATCAATAACCTTGTTGTGTTTTGCAAACACCCTCGAGACACAGATGAACAAACTATGCCGCACATGCTCCCTAACTGTTTCACGTGAAACATCACGACTAACAAGGTTGATTTTTTTATTCCACCAGAGCAACCTGTCCGTATACTTCTCAAGAAGGGACTTGTTTTCAGAAAGGACTCGATCAACATGGTGTATTTCTTCTGCTGTAACTGATCGAATTCTATGTTCCACGTGAAACCTACCCTTTTAAATAAACCATTAACACGGAGACATCACTTGCAGAGACACCGCTAATCCTACTTGCCTGACCTATTGTTTCCGGACGCACCTTTGTCATTTTTTGCAACCCTTCGGAGGACAGGCTTTTTATTTTATTATAATCTAACGTTTCTGGTATTGGGGTGTTTTCTTTAGCGGCAAGTTCTTCAACCATCTCAAATTCTTTTTGAATATAGCCCGAATACTTAATCTGTATTTCTGCCTGCTCTAATACTTCTTTACTTGCAGTGATTCTGTTTGCTTCATCCGAAAGTCCTGCGTCTACACTTAACAAGTCAAGTAAAGAAACCTGAGGACGCCCCAACACCGTTTCAGCTTTAACCGGCTGAGACAAACCTGTTGTTCCCAGTTTCTCGAGCCTCTCATTTAAAACCTCTGGTCTTACGGTCTGATTAGAAAGCACATCTAAAAGTTCGTCGAGTTCACGTTTCTTAGTTACAACTTTTTTATACCTCTCCTCTGATGCTAGCCCAATTTTATAACCTATTTCCGTAAGCCTCAAATCAGCATTGTCTTGACGGAGCAAGATGCGATGCTCTGCACGAGAAGTAAACATCCTATAAGGTTCCTCAGTACCTTTATTGATTAAATCGTCAATCAGGACACCAATGTAAGCCTCCGACCTTTTAAGTATTAACGGCTCTTTAGCCTGAACCTTGAGCGCAGCATTGATACCCGCCATTAAGCCCTGACAAGCAGCCTCTTCATATCCAGTAGTTCCGTTAATTTGACCGGCAAAATAAAGATTCTCAACAATTTTAGTTTCAAGAGTTCTTTTAATTTGATGAGGTGGGAAATAGTCATACTCAATGGCATACCCAGGCCTTAACATAACTACGTTTTCAAACCCGGGTATGGTTTTTAACGCTTTAATCTGAACATCTTCTGGTAAAGAAGTGGAAAATCCGTTTAAATACATTTCGTATGTATTCCAACCCTCAGGTTCCAGAAATAACTGGTGGCGGTCCTTATCGGCAAAACGGTTAATCTTATCTTCAATACTTGGACAATATCTAGGCCCGGTTGATTTGATTCGTCCATTGAACATCGGACTTCTATCAAAACCCGTTTTTAAAACCTCATGAACATCGTCATTCGTATAGCCAATCCAACAAGTCAATTGATCTTTCTGAGAGGGAAGTTCTTTCGTAATAAAAGAGAAAGGAGTAGGCTCTTCATCTCCTTTTTGTACTTCAAGTTTAGAGTAATCTATTGAGCGACCATCGACCCTGGGAGGTGTGCCTGTTTTTAATCGACCTACCTGAAAACCATTGTTTTCTAATGCTGCTGATATTCCTACAGAAGCACGCTCTCCTGAGCGCCCACCTCCATAATTACTATCTCCAATATGAATTAAGCCATTCAGGAATGTTCCACTTGTGAGGACAACTGAGCTGGAGTAAAATTTTTGACCGGTTTGAGTAACGACCCCCTCAACTTTCTTTTCATCAGAAATAATAAGATCTACAACATTATCCTGTCTGAAAAATAAATTTTCTTTTTGCTCCAGCTTTTCCCTCATAATCTGAGCGTACATCATACGATCACTCTGGCATCTTGGACTCCACATTGCAGGACCCTTGCTTTTGTTAAGCATCTTAAACTGAACACCGGACATATCACTAACTATTCCAGATAATCCACCCAGAGCATCGATTTCTCTTACGAGTTGTCCCTTAGCAATACCTCCCATGGCAGGATTACAAGACATTTTTGCGATTGCTTCAAGATTCATTGTTATCAGCAAGGTTTTTGCTCCAAGCTCCGCCGCTGCTCCAGCGGCTTCACTTCCTGCATGACCAGCTCCAACAACAATCACATCGTATGAAGGGTAAATAGAAGACATGATATAATTAAACCAAAATGTTTAAAAAGAAAAACCCCTGACACTTTAAGTGAAAGGGGTTTGCGATCCGGAAGGGACTCGAACCCTCGACCTCCTGCGTGACAGGCAGGCGTTCTAACCAACTGAACTACCGGACCTTTTTGAGAGCATTAAATATACGATTGATTTCAAAATTATGTCAACCGTTTTTTGAAATTATTTTAAGATTTTATTTCTTTTTTTATTGCGCCAACTAATTCTTCACTTTGTGGCTTAACGTTGCTTCTAAACCTTCTCAATAAGGATCCATCTTTAGATATCAGAAATTTTTCGAAATTCCATTTGATATCTCCTTTAAAATCCGGGTTGTCTAGACTTGTCAAGTAAGTGAAAAGTTCGTGCTGATCGTCTCCAACTACTGATACTTTTGAGAACATTGGAAACTCTACACCATATTCTAAAGTACAGAATTGTTTTATTTCTTCATCTGTTCCTGGCTCCTGACCTTTAAAATTATTAGCGGGGAAACCCAAAATAACAAGTCCGTCTTCTTTATATTTTTCGTAAAGAGCTTGTAGTCCTTCATATTGTGGGGTGTATCCACATTTTGAGGCAACATTTACAATTAAAACTGTCTTTCCTTGGTATTCAGAAAGGGTTGTTTTCTTACCCTCTATGTTATCAAGTTCAAAATCGTAGATAGAATCAGGGGCTTCGTAAATCATTCCTGTTAAAAAAATTAGTGAGATAATTAAAGCAATCTTCATGTGTTATAAATTATGTTTCCATTTACTATTTAAATGTATATTTAATTAAGTTCAGTTCCATGAAATCCATTTTTATTTTACTAATTTTTCTATCTCCTTTAACTACGGTAAATGCCCAGATGTTTTCCGTTAGTGGTGCATCTAATGAAACCCGTTCTGCATCTTCAACCTTTTTCAGACTTGGCTATGCTCCAACTTCGTTTTCATATAAAGGAGATCCTAATCGATTAGCACTACAAATACCGTTAAGTTTCGATGAACCTGCTTTTAATATTGGCTTCGAATCTCCTGTGCTTTCTGGTTCTTTGAACATGGTTAATAAAATTACAGGAGCTGAAGATATAAGCTATTTTAAGCTTTCTATTGATTACAACAACAGGCTTGCTTTCTTACGTACAAAGAAAGTTCAACTTGGTCTTCCAGTCAATCTATTTACAACACTTGTTAATGTCGAAAAAGAAGAACAAAACAATGATTTTAGTCAATCCACCATCGGTATAGGTTCGGGTATTTTTTCTAGTCTGAGACCTGCTGAGAATTTTTCATTCTTTATAGAAGGGGTTCCATTTATTGGTTTTAGCAATTCTAATGGTGGACTTTTCGGAGGTTCAAACCTTGGTTTAGAAGGAAAGGCTAGAATAAACCTAACAAATATATTTCCAGGCAGAACCTTAAGTTTTGGCTATAATTACAAGTATTCTTCCTACGATATAGATGGAGAAGAATTTGATTATGACCTAACCTATCACGTAATAAGTATTGGTATCTCACTTTGAAACCTGACAAATTACTTCTTGAATTGGAACAACTCTTAGAACAGTGTGGGTATCGCCTGAGAAAAGAAAGAGGGTCTTTCCGTGGAAATGATTGTATTGTTCAGGGAGACAAGCTTGTAATTGTGAATAAAAACAGACCCGTTGAATCACAAGTTGGAACTATAGCAAGAATCCTTGCTGAGACAGATCTTAATGATATATACATTAAACCGGCAGTAAAAAAGGAACTAAGCGCAATGTGGGATAGACTTTCCCTTTCTCCACATCATTCCAACGATGAACTAAATTTCGAAGAATGAAAATCACCTTCCTTGGAACAGGAACATCAATGGGAGTGCCTGTAGCAGGCGGTTTCGGGTCAGACCATATAAATAGTGATCCAAGAAATCTCAGAACACGTTGCTCTGCCTGGGTAGAGACCAAAAAAAGCTCTCTGTTAATAGATGCAGGCCCTGAATTTCGTTTACAAAGTATAAGAGCAGGCATTAAGCGTATTGATGGCGTCCTAATTACACACGAGCATATGGATCATGTAAGCGGCCTGGACGATCTTCGTTCTTTTAACTACGCCCAAAAATCTTCCATCCCCGTATATACCTCTGGACAATGCATCAATTCAATTAAAAAACGTTTTGATTATATGTTTGGTCCTGAAAAATATGCAGGCGCCACGTCTCTTGATCTGAAAGAAATTTCTACTCCTCATAAATTTAAAGACGTTATTATAAATCCTCTTCCCTGTACGCACGGTAAGCTTGAAATATTAGGTTTCAGAATAAATGATCTTAGCTATCTAACTGATGTAAAATCTATTCCAGAGAAAACAAAAGAGTTAATAAAAGGCTCCAAAGTTCTGATCCTTAGCGGGCTTAGATGGGAACCTGAACATCCAACCCACCTGACCATTCCTGAAGCTGTAGATTTAATTAAGGAATTGGGTATTCCGGAAGCTTATCTTATTCATATGAACAGTTATGTTGATCATCATAAAAGCAACGAACGCCTTCCTAAGCACGTTAAATTAGCGTACGACCAGCAGGTAATTGAAATATAATTACAAAAACTTTTTCAACTCTTCGTTCTGCTTGAGTTGTTCAACAATTTCTTTAACACCCTGAGCGTGATTAAGGTCACATACTAATATAGCCTCGTCGGTTTCCACAACAGCCACATTTTCCATTCCAACCAAAGAAATCATTTTACCAGAGTCTGAAACTACCAGGTTATTCTCTGATCCAGCAAAGGTTACATTTACAGCCTGAATAGAGTTTCCGGAATTATTCTTATCACCCAAGTCGTAAACCGCTGTCCAGCTTCCTACATCGTTCCATCCGAATTCTCCGGGTACCACGAATACGTTTTCAGCCCCTTCCATTATCCCATAATCCACAGAAACTGATTCACAATCGTAATAAAATTCATTTATCGCAGCATTGTGTAAATCTGTATACAGATCGTGTCCTGACGCTTTCACCAGTTCATGCATTTCCGGTAATTGAATCTTAAACTCATTAAGAACCGTGTCTGCCCGCCACACAAACATACCACTATTCCAATAATAATCGCCTGAGTGCAAAAATTTTTCTGCTGTTTCTACGTCTGGTTTTTCTGTGAAACCATAAACATTCTCGACCCGATTTTCTCCAATATTTTCAGAAGCTTTCCGGTTTGCATGAATATAGCCAAAACCAGTTTCCGGACGATCAGGCTTTATTCCAATTGTCACTAAGCCACTTCCCCGTTCTGCTTTGGCTACTGCAGATGAAAGAACATCTCTGAATTTTTCAGGCTCAGTTATGTGATGGTCTGCGGGCAATACCACCATTACTGCATCAGGGTCCTTTTTAAACAACAACTCAGCAGCAATAGCGACACATGGAGCTGTATTTTTTGCAACAGGCTCACCCACTATATTGGTTTCAGGAACCTTGGGAAGCTGCTCTTTAACAATGTCAACATAATCTTCATTTGTAACAACCAGTATCCTTTCCTGCGGAATAAGCTCTTTAATTCTTTGAGCGGTGTTTTGAATCATGGTTCCGTTACCAAATAACTTGTGAAACTGCTTAGGATGCTCTTTTGTACTTTTCGGCCAAAACCTTGTTCCAGACCCTCCGGCCATTATTACTGCATATACCATAATTGAAATTGCTTTAATCTTTAATCCAATAATATGGATTAATTAAGTAATCTGTGTCTTAACTTACTTTTCGAAGTGTAAATTTGAAAGTTGACCCTTCATTAACTTTACTTTCAAAGTATAATTGCTCTCCATGTGCTTCCATAATATGCTTAACTATTGCAAGTCCCAGTCCGGTTCCACCCCTCTCTCTGGATCTGGATTTATCAACCCGGAAAAATCGCTCTGTTACTCTTGGAAGATCAGCCTCATCAATACCTATTCCAGTATCTTTAACAGTAAGTACTATTCTATTTTTGTCCTTTTTGTATTCTGATACATCAATCTCAACTTTCCCTCCTGAAACGTTGTACTTCACGCCATTTTCAATAAGATTAATGAGAACCTGTTTTATCTGATTTTTATCCGCCTTTACCTGAAGATTTTTATCGAAATCATTTAGAACTAAATTGACATTGTCTCGTTCTGCTTTATGCTGAAGACTCTCAATCACATCATGAACTATCTCAAATAAATAAAAAACTTCTATATCAGATTTCAACTCTCCGGTTTCTAACTTGGAAATTTCCATCAAATCTTTAGTCAGATAGATAAGCCGATTTACGTTCCTCATGGTCTTTTTCAAAAAAGCACGATTTACTTCCTCGTCTTCAAGAGCGCCATTTAATAACGTCTCAACAAAACCCTGAATGGCGAAGATCGGCGTTTTTAACTCATGAGAAATATCTCCGATAAATTCCTTTCTGTAATTCTCAATACGATTAAGTCGTTGGATCTCTCTTTCAACAGTGCGGCTTGATTTAACGAGGTGTTTTACGAGATAGTCAATCTCATCATTATACTTAGTTGTTATATCTTCGTATTCCTCAAATCTCTTTTTTGAAATATTTCTTGAGATCTGTTCTAAAACTTCAAGCCTCCTGTACTCAAGTGCATAATTTGAAATATAGGTTACCAAAAAGACTCCCGAGGATGTAATCAACGTTGTAATCAGCACGTTTGAAATAGATAAACCAGAGAAAAAATAAAAAGCCAGAAAAGACAGTCCGGCAGAAATTACGGCCGAATAAATCGCTATTCTTAGTCCGAGCTTAAAAAGAGGAAATCGTTTTTTTCTTTTTGCCGTCATTCTTTAAAGCGATACCCGACCCCTTTTACCGTTTCAATGTAGTGATCTCCTAACTTCTCTCTAATTTTTCGAACATGAACATCAACGGTTCGGTCAACTACATATATATTATCGCCCCAGACTCTGTTTAATAAAGTTTGACGGTCCAGAACTTTTCCTTTTCGGCTAGCCAGATAGAACAAAAGCTCGAACTCTTTTCTTGGCAAATGAAACTCTTCTTCATTTTGAGTTACGATATACCGGTCTTTGTCAATCATGAGGTCATGAACTTCTAATCGATTCGTAAACTCTTCTTTATCATCAAACCTTCGGAGAACCGCCTTTATTCTTGAAATCAGTTTCGTTGTACTGATCGGCTTGGTGATGAAGTCATCGCCACCTTTGTTAAGCCCTTCAACTTCTGTTTTTTCGTCGCTCCTGGCGGTAAGAAAAATGATTGGAATGTTTTTAAGCTCATCATCTTTTCGAATCTGCTCAACGGCTTCCATGCCATCCATTTTTGGCATCATGATATCAAGAAGCATCAGATCCGGATTATGCTCTTTGGCGACCGCAATCCCTTCTTCGCCATTTTCAGCTTTCAAAACTTTAAAGCCTTCTTTTTTTAGATTATACTCAATTAAATCAAGTAAATCCGTTTCGTCGTCAACTACAAGAATGGTTTGTTTAGCCACGATAACTTTATTTCGTTAGAAAAAACTCAAAACAATGGTACTAATGTATCCTGTTAATAGAAAATGAAGAAATTGTTACCTGAATTGATTTAAGAATTAAAATTGAGGAATTAAGAATTTATATTCAGCTTAATTTTCATTTTTCTCCCGGTAACTAACTTAACTCGTTCCATTAACTATTTATTAAGGTAACTCAATGCTTTTTTGATGGCTGCCGGAGCTGTTTTTATGTCATCTTCCTGAAGAGCTTTTTGTGCTGCCTCTCCCGCTTCTTTCTTTTTAAAGCCAAGCGATTCAAGCGCTGAAACAACTTCTTCTGTTATGCTATTGCCGGATGAAGTATCGGAAAGACCGACCGAACTAACTTCTCCTATTTTGTCTTTTAACTCTAAAATAATACGCTCTGCCGTTTTCTTTCCAATCCCCGGAACCTGGGAAAGAGCGGCAGCATCCTTTGTCGATATTGCCTGAATCAAATTATTAGCCGGAAGCCCTGAAACAATAGTAATACCTAATTTGGGACCGACTCCCTTTACCGTAATCAGCTTTTCAAAAAGCTCTTTCTCATTCTTCTCATAAAAACCAAAAAGTCGTTGATCGCTATCCGTAATGTGATGATAAACGAGTAATTTAACTTCCGTTCCCTCTTTTAAATGAGCATGTGTTTGAGCAGAAACTTCCACTCCATATCCAACACCATTTACATCCATGTGAGCGATGTTTTCTTCAAGCTCTTCGATATACCCTTTTAGAAATGTGATCATAATCCCTTCACTCTGTCCGGGTTATCAGCTACAAAGCTTGCCCAGTCTGATTTTTTATTATTCTGATGTGTTTTCTTTTTTGTAGCGCCGGGAATTCCTTTCCCCTTCATATAGTGACACCAGGCTACGGCAAGGGCGTCTGTTGCGTCATTTTTAAGCTTTTCATCCGGGAGCTGAACCATTTTGCTAAGCATAAAAGCTACTTGCTCCTTGCTTGCGTTTCCATTGCCTGTGATTGCCTTTTTAACCACCTTAGGAAAGTATTCATAAGCAGGAAGGTCACAATTTTTAATAGCAAGAATAGCGGCTGCCTGCGCCCGCCCCAGTTTTAACATTGCCTGAGGATCAACTCCGTAAATCGGAGTTTCAACAGCACATGCTGTTGGACTGTTGGATTTGATAACTCTTGATATCTGATCAAAAATATATTTAAGTCTATCCGAATGATCATCCATATGTGCCATTTTCAGCACATCACAACGAAGCGCTATTAACTTCCCGTTTTCCTCGGTAAGCACAGCATATCCGGTAAAGCGGGAGCCGGGATCTATACCGAGAATTATTTCGGGCATGGTTTGCTAATTTGTGTTACCGTAATTAATTGAATCTACCAAATATTCATATTAAGACTGTCATCCCGGACTTGATCCGGGATCTGCGAGGCGCTGATTTCAAATATTAATTAGAGTCTGTTTCTTCCTCTACAGATTCAGAATCAAGTTCAGAATGACCCTTTTATTTTGTTTTTAACTAAGCTTAATCTTCGTCTTCAGAGTACAGCTTCGCCAAATCATCGATCATCTCCTCGGAAATTCCGTTGGTAACAAAACCACCATCGTGAAACAAATTCTGCATAGTTACTTTTCTTGTCAGATCTGAGAACATAGCGACGCAATAATCTGCACATTCATCAGCATCCGGATTTCCAAGTGGAGACAATTTTTCTGCAAAAGTATACATCCCGTCAAAACCTTTAATTCCAGACCCTGCAGAAGTTTTAGTTGGGGCCTGAGAAATGGTATTCACGCGAATTCCGCGATGCGCCAACCGACTACCGTAATTTCTGGCAATGGATTCCAATAAAGCTTTAGCGTCATTCATATCTGAATACTTACTAAATATTCGTTGCGCGCCTATGTATGATAGTGCGATCACACTTCCTCCATCATTCAAAACACCAACTTTTTCAGCATGATGTAATACTCTGTGTAACGAAATAGCAGAAATATCCAGCGATTGCTGATACCATTTATAATTAAGGTCTGTGTACTCTTTTTTCTTTCGGATATTTGGGGACATACCAATAGCGTGAAGAATAAAATCAACGCCGCCGAATTTTTCTTTTACCTGCTCTAGTAAAGAAGTTATATCTTCATCATTGGTTGCATCACAAGCGATAACGGGAGCATTTGTCTCCTCTGAAAGCGCATCAAGTGTGCCTAATCTAAGGGCAATTGGTGCATTTGATAATACAAAATCTGCTCCTTCTCTTTTACAAGCCAGCGCCACACGCCAAGCAATACTGCGGTCGTCGAGCGCTCCAAAAATAATTCCTTTCTTTCCTTTTAATAATCCGTAGCCGTTGCTCATTGTATAATTTAATTTCTTTTGGTTGATATTAACTATCCTCAGTTTGGTCATTCCGCTGCGAAAGCCGGAATCTGTGAGGCGTTGATTTAGATAATAAGTCTAAATTACTAACCTGCCTTTACAGATCCTGAATCATGTATGCCTATCGGCAACATGTTGCAGGATGACCTGATCTGAAAATCCCATTTATTCCGGTAAAATGATAGGAGAAAGAATAACGAATATTGACCAGAAGAACACTGAATGATGAACTGCTTTTTGTTTCTTTTTTGGCCTGATGTTTTGTTATTATTGGAATTAATATGTCTCTAAAGTTCAAAAGAAATCGTTATTTAGATAGGCTTCACAAGTTGATGAGTTTAGATTTTTCATCAAAGACTCCAACATTGGCTTACCTTAATATGGATGCAACCGCGAGATCATGGATATTGATTGCTGCTATTTCTACACCTTATGTATTATGGTTGCTTTTCAAACTTAAAAAATTTGGCTGGGTAATCTCTTTTTTGATTTTCGTATTGGTTCCCTTCTTGTACAATTACATCACCATTTCAAATACTAATGCAGCCATATTCATTTATCTTCTTGCTACCATTAATTGGGTAATATTTCTCTTCCTTTTAAAAAACAGCTATCAAAACTGGAGAGAACCTGATTTTAAGAATACGCAGGGTTCGGATTTTGAGTGATTATTTTAATTTTTGAGGATCTTAAATTTCAACATTCGGTGTTCCTCTATTCATTATCAAATATTTCCAAAAACTTTATCCACATTATTGTTGATAACCCACAAATAAACTCGTATTTTTATCGGCTCTGAACTAAGCGAGTAATTCTGTTCACTAAATACAATGTTCGATAGTTTATCATCAAAATTAGATAAGGCGTTTCAGAATCTGAAAGGCGAAGCACGTATCACCGATGTCAACATCGCTGAAACCATACGTGAAATACGCCGTGCTTTATTGGATGCTGATGTAAATTATGAAGTTGCCCGCCAGTTCACCAAAGAAATTCAGGAAAAAGCACTTGGCTCTGATGTTCTGAGTTCCGTTAATCCGGGACAACAATTCACCAAAATTGTATTCGACGAACTCGTTGAAACTTTTGGTGGTGAACGATCAGATATTGCCAAGGCACACACTCCTCCCACCGTAATTCTTATAGCCGGTTTACAGGGATCGGGTAAAACCACCTTTACAGGAAAGTTAGCCCGTTATCTTAAGCAGGAGCATAAAAGGAATCCGCTTCTTGCTGCCGCCGATGTTTATCGCCCTGCTGCCGTAAATCAGCTTAAGACACTTGCCGAACAAATTGAAGTTCCGGTGTACTCCATTGAACAACAAGATGCTGTTCGCGTTGCTAAAGAAGCAGTTGCGATGGCAAAAAGTTTAGCCATGGACACTGTAATTATTGATACTGCAGGTAGATTGCATGTGGACGAGGACATGATGAATGAGGTTGCTGAAATTAAAGAAGCAGTTAACCCTCATGAAATTTTGTTTGTTGTTGATTCGATGACCGGACAGGACGCGGTTAACACAGCAAAAGAATTTAACGAGCGAATTGACTACAACGGTGTTGTTTTAACAAAACTGGATGGTGACACCCGTGGTGGTGCTGCACTTTCCATTAAAACTGTTGTAGATAAACCAATCAAATTTGTGAGTACCGGCGAAAAGCTGGATGCTCTTTCTCCTTTTTATCCCGACCGAATGGCTCAGCGTATTCTGGGGATGGGAGATGTGGTTTCGCTTGTTGAAAAAGCTCAAAAGGAATTTGATGAAGAGGAAGCCAAAAAACTTCAGAAGCGTATCAGCTCTGATAAGTTTGATTTGGAAGACTTTCTAGCACAAATTCAAAAGATCAAGAAGATGGGAGATTTCTCCGATCTTGTTTCTATGATCCCCGGCGCCAGCAAAGCATTGGAAAATAATGAAGTCGATGAAGACGCCTTCAAACCGATTGAAGCTATTATCTATTCAATGACGCCGGAAGAGCGTCGGAACCCGGAAATTCTGAATGGCACACGCCGAAGAAGAATTGCTGCAGGATCCGGCACTTCTGTTCGAGAGATCAATGATCTCATCAAACAGTTCGATCAGATGAAAAAAATGATGAAGACGATGTCCAAAATGGGAAAAATGGGCAGAGCTCTTCAAGGACTTAAGAATTTGCCTATTGGCAGATAATTTAATTTATACAAACTCACTGGAGAACAAACATTGCTTAGAATCAGACTTCAAAGAAAAGGTCGTAAAAAACGTCCAATCTTTCATTTAGTAGTTGCAGACAGCCGAAATGCTCGTGATGGTCGTATCATCGAACAGGTAGGTCGTTATGACAACGTAACCGAGAAAAAAGAAGTGGTATTAAATGAAGACCGCATCCTTTATTGGTTAGATACCGGCGCTCAGCCATCCGATACAGTAAGAAAAATCCTCAGAAATGAAGGTGTGCTTTATAAGCGTCATCTTATGATGTGGGGTAAAAGTGAAGAAGAAATTGAAGCCGCACTTGAAGAGTGGAGATCTTACAAAGAATCAAAGGCAGATAAAGAAACTTCAAGAAAGAACAAGTACAAAGATGTTCTTGCTGCCGAAGAAAAAGAATTTAAAGCTCAGGTAGAAAAGAAAGCTTCTAAAGCGGCAGCTGAATTGGATGCTGAATCCACTTCTGAAGAAGAGGCTGTTGCAGAGACGGAAGAAACTTCTGAAAATGAAATTGCTGCTGAAGCAGAGGCATCAACTGAAGAAAAAGTCGAAACGGAAGCTGTTCAAGAAGAAGAAACTGAAGAAGTAGACGCAACCGAAGAAAGCTCCGAGGAAGAGCCTGCCGATGAAGAATCTGAGGCTAAAGCTGAAGAGACTGAAGAAGAAGTTGCTACCGAAACTCCGGAAGATGACACCGACGAAAAGCCGGAAACTGAAGCAAAAGAAGAAGAGTCTTCTGAAGCTGAAAAGGAAGAAGTTTCTGATAGTGGACAAAACTCTGCTGACATGACTGCTAAAGAAGCTATAGATCATATCAAAAACAATGATCTTGATGCTCTTGAAGGGTTTATCACTGACGATGAGTCTCGCAAAACTGTAATAGCTGCCTGGGAAGACAAAAAGTCTGAAGGCTAAGAAACCCGGGTTCCTATGAATCAGGAAGCCAATACCCTGCCATTTACTGAAATTGGTCGTGTTGATCGTTCACACGGATTGAAAGGTGAAATAAAAATCTTATTTGATTTTGAAGACCCTGAACTCCTTAATGATCTAACATTGGTGTATTTGCAGAATGATCGTGGAGATTTTTTTCCGATTCGGATATCAGAAACACGGATTGAGGAAAAAAGAAATGAATTTTTGTTCTTTGTACAATTTGAAAACATCGCTGATCGAACAGCGGCAGAAGCTTTAAAAGGAAAGGCTGTATTTCTGGAATCAGAAAAGGCACTCCCATTTATTGCTGAACAAACTGTTGAGCAGTCTGTTCTTCATTATGATGTTTACGATGAAAATGATGATCATATAGGAATTGTGATGGATATTCTTAAAAATCCTGCGCAATCTGTTTTGAACATTTCATCTGAAAAGGGTACGCTAATGGTGCCCTTTGTAGATCATTATGTAACAGGTGTTAATGAAGAGGAAGAACTCTTGTTTTGTCAAAACCTGAAAGAACTGGAGGATTTATTGTGAGATTTGATATTATCTCAGCTGTTCCTGATTTACTTACAGGCCCTTTAGAAAACAGTATTGTTCAACGAGCCAGGGAAAAAGGATTGGTAGAGATTTTTGTTCATGATCTTCGGGATTACACCGAAGACAAACATAACAAAATTGATGACTATCCTTATGGTGGAGAGCCGGGAATGGTATTAACTCCGCAGCCTATTTTCAGCTGCATCGAAAAGTTAACCAATGAACGCGAATATGACGAGATCATATTTACAGCTCCGGATGGTGAACCATTCGATCAAAGTAAAGCCAACAAGTTATCACTCAAAAAAAATGTGATAATTCTATGTGGTCATTATAAAGGTATCGATCAGCGAGTAAGAGATACATTAATCACCAAGGAGTATACAATTGGTGATTATGTGCTTTCAGGAGGAGAACTTCCCGCTATGGTAATAGCAGACGCTGTTATCAGATTGATACCAAATGTAATAGGCGATGCAGGAAGTGCTTTGAATGATTCATTTCAGGACGGATTATTGGAATCACCTATTTATACTCGCCCGGCAACTTTTAACGATATGGAAGTTCCTGAGGTATTGAGATCAGGTGATCATAAAAAAATTCAGGACTGGAAGCACAAAAAGTCTCTGGAAAAGACCAAAGAACGAAGAAAAGATTTGTACGAAAAATTTAAAAAAGATTATTAACAGCTGATTCGTCAGCAAATATTTAGAAACATGGATAAGCTAAAACTTGTAGAACAAACCGTTGTAAATGAAGATATCCCTGAGTTCACAGCAGGTGATACTGTAAATGTTCACTACCGTGTACGTGAAGGTGAAAAAGAAAGAATTCAGCAGTATCAGGGTGTTGTTCTTAACGAAAGAGGAAGTGGAGCAAACAAAACATTTACTGTTCGTAAAATGAGCAACAATGTGGGCGTTGAGCGTATTTTCCCTCTTTATTCTCCATTTATTGCAAAAATTGAAGTTAAGAAACGCGGTAAAGTAAGACGTTCAAAATTATTTTACCTCAGAAACCTTACTGGTAAAGCTGCTCGAATTAAAGAGCGTGACAGTAAATAAAAAGCTTTTCTGCTTTTCGTGATTTTTATACTCCGGTTTAATTATCGGAGTAAATCTTCATGTTAACTTCAAAATAAATTGATATGAACATCATTCTTTTTGGACCACCTGGTGCCGGAAAAGGAACGCAAGCCAAGTTACTTCAGGATAAGTTTTCTATTCCTCACCTGTCTACCGGAGACATATTCCGCGCAGCTATCAAAAATGAAACTCCTTTAGGGGTTAAGGTTAAAGCTATTCTTGATGCCGGTAAATTAGTTCCGGATGAAACCGTAGTAGATTTAGTTGCAGATGAGCTTAAAGACTCAAAATATGATGATGGTTTTATTTTGGATGGGTTTCCAAGAACGGTTCCTCAAGCTGAAGCTTTTGATAAAATTGCTGAGAATCAAAACAAAGCTATCGATGCTTTTGTGGTTCTAACCGTTCCGGAAAAAGAACTTATTTCCAGAATTCTTTCCAGAGGCCAAGGAAGAGCAGACGATACCGAAGAAAAAATAAAAACCCGATTAGAGGTTTATCATAATGAGACAAAACCTGTTCAGGAGCATTATGAAGCCAAAGGTGTGGTTAAAAAAATAGATGGTATTGGCTCTATAGAGGATATTTTCGACCGCATTTCTTCAGCATTAGGTTGATTGTTTAATCACAAAGTGCGTAGTTTTATTTTGTAAATAGTAATTAGTATTAGGTTATAATCACTAATTACTATTTACTACTCATTCCAACACGTAGTTCTTAGCTGTATCAATAAATTCTTTTACCTCCTGCTCTTGCCAAGCTTTGTCGTAACCGAATTCCTGAGCTATTAGCTCAGCAACTACAGGCGCTGTCTCAATAGCAGCTTTTGCATTAAGAAAAAGAGCTCTTGTTCTTCTTGCAAGAATATCATCAATGGTTACTGCAAGCTCATTTCTCAACGCCCATATAACTTCTCCTTTTAAATAAGGAAGATCTGGGTGAATTTTATCCTCATATTCTGCTTTTTCGGAAATCAGGTTTTTTAAAGCCACCATATCGGATCCGTAAACATGTAGATGATCATCTCTATCCACATTTTTTAACCACCCGTGAATTCTTAGCTTTCGGGTTTTACATTTATTGAATTCAAGTCCCGCAACCGCAATTGATTTATCAATCGTATCTTCTGCCATATTTCTATAGGTTGTCCATTTTCCTCCTGCAATGGTTACCAAACCCGATCTGGATACTTGTAAATGATGGCTTCTCGAAATTTCTGAAGTAGATTTTGCATCCTCAGGTTTTACTAAAGGACGTAATCCTGCAAAAACACTTTTAACATCTGCTCTTAAAGGGTCTTTAGTAAGATATTCCTTAGCATGTTTAAGGATAAACTCTATCTCTTCTTCAAGCGCGACAGGTTCCAATGTTGGTTTTTTTATTGGTGTATCCGTCGTTCCCACTATTACCTTACCATGCCAGGGAACAGCAAAAAGAACCCTTCCGTCATCTGTTTGTGGAACCATGATTGCGGAATCGCCGGGCAGGAATTCTTTATCTAACACCAAGTGAATTCCCTGGGCACACTGTATCATTTGTTGATGTTCAAAATCATCCATCTCCATGATGGAGTCGCTGAAAATTCCGGTAGCGTTAACAACAACTCTTGCGTTTATCTCATAATCTTCTCCATTTAACATATCACGAGCTTTCACGCCTTCTATATATCCCATCCCATTTTTAATAAGCTCGGTAACTTTCATATAATTCAACAGGGTTCCACCTTGGTCAACAGCGGTTTGTGCCAAATTTATAGCCAAGCGCGAATCATCAAACTGTCCATCATAATAAATCACTCCTCCGGAAAGACCTTCCGGTTCAAGTGTAGGAATTTTTTCGAGTGTCTTTTCCTTAGACAGGTTTTTAGACTTTTTAAGCCCGAGTTTCCCGGCCAGGGCGTCATACACTTTTAGTCCGACACCATAAAATGGCCCGTTCCACCATTTATAACTTGGCACTATAAAAGACTGATGTGTAACCAGATGAGGTGCATTTTGAATTAATAATCCCCTTTCTTGCAAGGCTTCAATTACCAGGGAAACATCCCCTTGTTGCAAATATCTTACACCTCCATGAACTAATTTAGTACTTCGGCTCGAGGTTCCTTTTGCAAAATCATGCATGTCTAAAAGCAGCGTTTTGTAGCCGCGATTTGCGGCATCTACTGCGCAACCTAATCCGGTAGCTCCCCCACCTATAATCAGAATATCCCAATAGTCATGGTAATCTGTTAATTCCTGAAGTGATGTATTTCTGTTCATATGATCAAATCCAATCTTTACTTCTTTCTACAGCCTGAATCCATTTATTCGTCAACTTTTCAATTTCAGATTCATCCATTTTTGGTTTAAAACTTGCGTCCTCTTTCCATTTCGACTGAAGTGCACCGATATCTTTCCAAAATCCAACTGCAAGCCCGGCAAGGTAAGCAGCTCCTAAAGCTGTTGTTTCTGTTATTTCAGGACGTATTACAGGAATGTTAAGAATATCAGACTGAAATTGCATCAATGTTTTATTCACGGATGCTCCGCCATCAACTCTTAGTTCTTTAATATCTATTCCTGAATCAGCTTCCATAGCTTTAATAACATCACCTACCTGAAATGCTATTCCCTCCAGAGCCGCACGGGCTAAATGTCCTTTAGTTGTTCCTCTGGTTAATCCATGAACAGAACCTCTCGCTTTTTGATCCCAATGAGGTGCTCCTAATCCTGCAAAGGCAGGAACAAAATAAATTCCTCCGTTATCATCCTCAGTAAGAGCCAATTCTTCTATTTCTGATGAAGATTTTATAATTCCCAGTCCGTCTCTCAACCATTGCACTACAGCGCCGGCAATAAATATTGATCCCTCCAAAGCGTAGGTGACTTTATCTCCAATTTTCCATGCAATTGTTGTGAGTAAATTATTATTAGATTGTACCGCTTCCTTTCCCGTGTTGAACATGATAAATGAGCCTGTGCCATACGTGTTTTTAAGCATTCCTTTTGAAAGACACATCTGTCCGAAAAGAGCGGCGTGCTGGTCTCCTGCTATTCCTGATATAGGAATTTTAGATTCAAATAAATCACTGTTTGTATCAGAATATACCTCGCTGCAACTTTTAACCTCCGGCAATATTGATTCCGGTACATCCATTAGCTCAAGCAGTTCTTTATCCCATTTCAGATCATGGATATTAAACAGCATGGTTCTGGAAGCGTTGGTCACATCTGTAATATGTTGCTCACCATTAGTTAAGTTCCAAATCAGCCAGCTGTCTACAGTACCGAATGCCAGTTTTCCGTTCCTGGCTTTTTCTCTGGCTCCATCTACATTATCCAGAATCCATTTTATTTTAGTTCCGGAAAAGTAGCTGTCAATTACCAATCCTGTTTTTTGTTTGATCTTTTCTTGCCATCCCTCTTCCTTAAGTTGATTGCAATAATCCGTAGTGCGCCGATCCTGCCAAACTATAGCTTTGTGTATTGGTTTTCCTGTTTCTTTTTCCCATACTACTGTAGTCTCTCTTTGATTGGTAATTCCAATTCCGACTATTTCTTCTTCTGAACCAATTGTTTCTAAGACTTCTTTAATTACCCCTGACTGGGTATTCCAGATTTCTTCAGCATCATGCTCAACCCAGCCATCTTTAGGGAAATACTGTTTAAATTCCTTTTGAGCTGTTTGCTCTATTTCTCCTTGATGATTGAATAAAATAGCCCGGGAACTGGTTGTTCCTTGGTCAATAGAAAGAATATATTTTTTACTCACCTTTTTGTTTCTTCTTTTTGAGTCCTTCGGCTTTTAACCATTCATTTATTACTTACTACTGTTTACCAAAAGTCGTTTTCCTGAGTATTAATTACCTTAGAAACAATAACCGACTTATTACTTATATCTAAAAATTTATTTTTTACTTATCAAAGTAATTCAGGAGATCCATTATATTCTCTCAAATTGATATTCCTTTCATCTGCTTCAGTAACAGAGAGTCTAAATATTTTGCTTTTTTCCGGGCTTTTACACTGAATTCTATCTCCAATTTAAGGTATAGTTCCCCTTAAACTACGCCTCCAACACTTCATTATCTTTGTTCTCGGTGTATTCTACCTGAATCTTTGTATACTAATTTATTAACAGCTTATATGTCAGTAATGAGAATAGATAATCCTATCCCAAATTATTGAGAGATAATTACTTCAGAGTTTTAAACTAATCTTTGCTGCTTTATTTCCAATCTCTACTAATTGCTTCGATTTATGGAAATCATAAGTATCACAGGTAATACGAGGAATTTCAACGAGTACATCTGGTCTGTAATGTTCTATCATCACAGAAGTAAGTCTGTCTTGTGTGAAACTAAATGTACTTTCCATTAATTCGAACAGAGAAAAACGTTCTTCTTTTTTTTCATCCTGCTTGGTTAACTCTTTAATACTATCCGGGATTAAATTTTCGAACCAGTATTTTTTTCTTTCTTCCTTTGTTTCTTTTTTGAGTAAGAGATCTTCCACAATGGTTCGGGAATTGATGTCTACAGCAACAATAATTGCTCCTTCTTTTTTCTGCACAAGATTTATTGGCAGAGGATTAAGAACTCCCCCATCCACTAAAACCTTTCCATCATCAACAACAGGAGTAAAAATCCCGGGAATAGAAACTGAAGCTCTAAGTGCTTTAAAAAGATCACCCTCCCTGAAATACACTTCCGAATGATTTTTCATATCTGTAGCGACGGCTGTAAAAGGAATATCAAAGTCTTCTATTTTTTGTTCGCCGGTAACTTCCAGGTGTTTACTGAATAGTTTTTCCCCTTTAACAAATCCGGCAGATGTCAACGTGAAATCCAGTAAATCAAAAACTCTTTTTTTTGTTAGGGAAAGTAACCAGTTTTTGTAATCAGGTAATTGTCCCGCACAGTAAATTCCTCCTATAACTGCCCCCATTGAGCAACCTACAACTTCAATTATTTCATAACCCTGCTCTTCAAGAGCTTCAATAACTCCGATATGAGCCGCCCCTCTGGCTCCACCAGAACCAAGAACTAAATGGACTTTCTTTGTCTTTAAACTCATTATCTATCCCTTATTTACAACCTGATTTACTTTCTGCGATTTTTACCAATTCCCAATAAGGAGGATTATAGCTTTGCTTTTTTTTAAATATCTCAACTTCTTTATTTACTTCTTCTTTTATCTTTTGATGTTCTCTGATAAATGCTTCGCTTTTTAAAGCCTGAGTTGCACTCATTCCTTCAGGTATAGGCCCTTCGTTTTCTATTTGATTTTGTAACCAGCTATACCCTTTCATAATTCTGGCAATCGGAAGTAGCAATGGATTAAAGTCTATCTTTTCTCCCTCTTCAGCACAAATCAACATAGCATCTATTACTGCATTATATAAATGGTCATCAAATAGGCTCTCGTTACTTCTCCACTCTGCAACTACAGAAAGTTGTGGATCATATTCCAGATCGGAAGGCATTTGAGTTACAAAGTTTTCGACTCCAAAAGTATTAAGAAGAGTAACTACACCATCCGAAGAGATGGTAGATTCTGATTGCCAGAGTTGAATTCCGTTATTCTTATAGGTATAAGATCCTACCTCTGAACAAAACATCGCTCCAGAATCATAGAAATCCATTTTAAAGTCATACGGAATATGTCTTTGCTGAACTTCTTCAAACATTTCTTTGGCTGCTATATGAGGTAACATCGGACTTTCCGCTATTTCCGGAAGCTCTGCACGGGGCCTCAATACCATGAACCGAAGCTTTCTGTCTTTTATGTATTCCTCTAATGAAGCAATAGCCACTCCTCTTTCTATATGTGCCTCAATCAAATATGGTATGTTTGTTCCTTCCTCCACATAGATCAAAGCCACATGAGAAAAATTACCAGGAAAATCATTTCCCCTGGATATCAATGCAGAAACTTCTGCTCCTCCACGTGATACTAAAAGATCTCCACTATGTACTTCAATACCCAGAATATGTGTTGACGGAGTTGCTGACGGTTCATCGTTTACATATAAAACCGGATCAAAAGGTTCATCAGATTGTAATAAAACTTCTTCAACGGCAGCCCGCATTCCATACAAAGACTTATATAAAGTTTCCCTTGCCGACCTCTCATTAATATTCCAGTTAATGGACTCCTTTTTTAAAATCCATCTTGCTCTGTTATAAAGCTCGATGAAATCTTTATTTATTTCTTTTTCTGAAGCTATTAAAGGCGCAAGATCAAAAAACTGATTTACCAGCATTTCTATTTTTAGATCATTTGGTGAAAATCTCTTTTCCTTTAATTCTGAAATTGTTTCTTCAATTTCAGTGATTAGTGCTTCTGTAACTCCCGGATTGATAAGTTCTCTATTATTTCTGGCTTCAATGAATTCATTTTCCAGTTTTTCCCATCGTTCATCCTGATCCCAAATAAAGGGGATATCATTTCCTTCACTTTGAATATTAATGGTTGAAGTATCCGGAATTAACAGAATGATGTATATCCCAAATAAGAATGCTATTCCGAATGATATTTTTTTAGCCATGAGTTAAGATAAAAAGAAGTTAGGTCACTCTTAATTTAATGAAACAACTTGTCATTCTGAGGAAACTTCCGAAGAATCTTATCGTCTTTTAAAATATAATTTTCTACTCGCTAAAATCCTTAGCAGGTATGCTCAGGATGAATTTTTCTGCCCCTCCCCACTCCAAAGGAATTGATTATCTATACACTCTTTAAAATCCCATCTTTCACATCAACCAGACTTTCTACTTCATTAAAATGCTCAACTCCTTTTCCTAATACAAATAACGGAACCTGATTTCTGGTATGCGTTTTAACAGAAAGATCTTCAAGATTTCCGTGATCACTTGTTATCACCAACGTGTCTTTTTCTTTTTTATCGCGGATGATTTTCATCAGGAATTCATCCAGAGGTTTTAAGACTTGTTCAGCATCATCATGACTTTTATTATGACCCGCTTTATCCGTTAAATAATATTCATACAAAACCAGATCGTAATCAGAAGTAACCTTCAGTAATCTTCGGGCGGCTTCTGTAGCATCAATTTTAGGGATGTCTATTTCCAGTTTTTCTCTCCAGGCATTTTGAACAATTTCAGCCGTCAATGCTTTTTCCTGCAGAATATCTTCCGTGGAATTCAATCTTAAACCGGCACTTTTAGTCATAAGTGTGGTACAACTCCAGCGATTTCGTTTTCTTGCATGCTCGAAAAATATCGGAGGATATGCATTCATAAAATACGGCTTCTTCCCTGAATCAATAACCGAATGAAAAATGCTTTTTTTCTTCAGTAAAGGTTTAATTCCCGAGTGAGGATAAGGCCCGAAGTGTTTTCCAATTTCTTTGGATGCATTTACCCCGGTAAATAAAGTGGTCTGCCCGGTTCCACTCTGAGGTAATCCTTCTACTTCCAAATTAGCATCAATAGCTTTGAATAGCTGATCTTTTTTATTGACCGAATATTCGGGATCAAAGTAATTCCCACCTGAAAGAATTTCAAAGCTCTCATATCGATTGGTATGAAATGGATTGGCTTCTGATTGCTTCCCTATTCCAACTCCATCAATAAAAATGAAAATAACGGCCAAACTACTTCTCCAATACTAAAGTGACGGGGCCATCATTCACTAATTCCACATCCATCATAGCTCCGAATTTTCCGGTTTGAATATCCAGCTCTGAATGTTCTTTAAAGTACTCAATCATTTCTTCATACATAGGTTCTGCTTTTTCCGGTCGGGCAGCTTCTATAAAACTAGGTCGCGTTCCTTTCCGGGCATCGCCATACAAAGTAAACTGGGAAACCACTAAAATTCCTCCTTCCACATCCGAAACAGATAAATTCATTTTCTCTTCGTCGTCTTCAAAAATCCTCAGCTTCAGAATTTTATCACACATCCATTTCATTTGTTCTTTGGTATCATCCTGATGTATTCCAATCAATAGTAAAAGTCCCTGATCGATTGCCCCGGTTATTTCATTTCCTACTTTTACGGATGCCGATTTTACGCGCTGAACTACTACTTTCATAAATGTTTATATGTGGATTACCATGTGGATTACTCGCTAACAAAAAATGGATAACTAAAATGTCCTGTTTTTATCAACAATGTTCCACAAAATAAAAGCTATTTCCACATTCAAAAAGAATAACTTTTAGTGTTAATTCTGTTTCTTCTATTTACAGGTGCAATTTATGTTCACTTGTGGAAAATAATTTCCTATCATAGTTAAGTATCTGATTTTTATACTTATTTTATACACAATTCTTTCCACATAGTTTTGTCAAGCGATGTAGAAAAAAAGCAAAACTTTGTTATCCACAAATCCACACTCTCTATTACTATATATAAAAATTTTAAATCTCATTTTATTTGTCTCTTAGAGTGTGGATAAGATTTGGAAAAAGGGTTCTAAAAAGATTTTTGTTTCCTCGTATATTTGATGAAAGAAATTCAATCAGTAAATGGACAAAAGATATCCTATAGGAAATTTTGATTACGAGGTTGTTCATCATTCGGATGAAGCTTCTGATTTTATAGAATCCATTCGTACTATTCCTTCAAAGATAAGAATATCCATAGAGTCTTTATCTGAAGAACAATTACAAACTCCTTACCGGGAAAATGGTTGGACTCCTTTTCAGGTTTTGCATCATCTGGGAGACAGTCATCTGAATTCTCTGATTCGATTCAAATTGGCACTTACAGAAGATAATCCAATCATTCGTCCATATGACGAGCAAGGCTGGACTGCTCTTGGAGATTATGATCTGATGGATGTTGAAATAGGGTTAAAGTTTCTGGAAGCAGTTCATACAAAATGGATTGCTATTTTAAGTACCGTTTCTGAAGAAAAATGGAAGCGAACCTTTCATCATCCTGAATCAAAAATTGATTACACTCTGATCAACGCTCTGGCTATGTACGCCTGGCACGGGGAACATCATTTAGCTCATATTAACCTTGTTAAAGAAGGGAAATGAAATTTATGATTTATTTTAAGTCACTCCGAGGAACCGAGGAGTCTACACAACAAACGAGCTATTTATGAATTTTTGCAGATTCCTCGATACCTCGGAATGACTCTTTTAATTTAGATTTGAGAAATTTTATAAAATAATATCTATTCAAAATGACAAAGAAGAAATTTACTTACAAAGATTCCGGAGTTGATATTAAAGCCGGTGAAGAACTGGTTAATTCCATCAAAGGAATGGTAAAAGAAACACACAGCTCAGCGGTTTTATCAAATATTGGAGGATTTGGAGGTTTCTTTAAACCGGATCTGGGAAGTTTTAAAAATCCGGTATTTGTGAGTTCAGTGGACGGAGTTGGAACCAAACTGATCGTAGCTTTTAAAGCCGGAAAATACGATACCGTTGGACAGGATCTGGTAAATCACTGTATCAATGATATTGCAGTTTGTGGAGCTCAGCCTTTATTCTTTCTGGATTATTTTTCTACCGGAAAACTGGAGCAGCATATCGGGTACGAAGTGATCAAAGGATTTGCTACCGCCTGTAAAGAAAACGGAGTGGCATTGATTGGTGGAGAAACTGCAGAAATGCCGGATATTTACAGCGAAGGAGAATTTGATCTGGCGGGAACCATCGTTGGAATTGTGGATGAAGACAAAGTGATCAACGGAGCAACCATTCGGGAAAATGATATACTGCTTGGATTTAAAAGCTCAGGATTACATACCAACGGATATTCACTGGCAAGAAAAGTGCTGTTCAGCGAATATGATGTAAACGATCATGTGGAAGAACTGGGATGTACGGTAGCTGAAGAATTACTGAAGGTACATCGATCGTATTTATCACTTATATCTGCATTGAAAGTGATGGATGGCGTAAACGGATTTTCTCATATTACCGGTGGCGGATTGGTAGGAAATACCAAACGGATTTTACCTGAAGGATTAAAACTGGATGTAGACTGGGATGGGTGGGAACGTCCGGCTGTGTATAAACTGATTCAGGAAATCGGGAATGTTCCGGAAGAAGATATGCAGGCCACCTTCAATCTTGGAATAGGACTGGTGTGTGTGGTTTCAGAAGATCAGAAGAAAGCAGTTATCTCCAAAGCCAAAGAATTAGGCGAAGAAGTTTTTAAGGTGGGATCTGTAATTAAGAATTAAATATTATGAATGTATTTATAAGTAGACCCACCTGGGTACCAAAACCTTATGAAAAAGGTTTAAATACATTTATAAAGTATTTAGAAGGAAAAGAATTTGAGCCACATACTTTAGGTACTACTGACTTTCCAGTAGATTCACCATTAGATGAAGTAATTAACTTAATGGAAAAATCTTCGGGTGTAATTGTTCTTGGTTATCCACAAATAAAAATTCATAAGGGATTGATAAAGGAAGAATTGGTGAAGGATAAACATCTACCTACGGAATGGAACCAAATAGAAGGTGTTCTAGCGTATTCTTTAAAAAAACCTTTACTAATAATGCATGATATCGGTATTTCTAGAGGTATTTTTGATAGAGGGGCAATAAATAAATTTATACATGAAGTTGATTTAAGAAAAGAAAATTGGTTTCTAAAAAAAGAAATAATAGGGGCTTTAGAAAATTGGAAGGAAAAGATTAAAGAAGAAGGAAATTTTTACGAAAAATTTCCTATTCATGAAACAAAATTAAATAGAGAAACTTTATCTGATAAAGCAATTGAATTACTTAATAGCGCAGTAAATAATCAAGGTTTTATTTCTATTATAGAGGTGGGAACAGGGTATATGATAGAGACATTAGGAAAGACATTTTCTAATGGTAAAGAAAGAAGAAAAGGGGTTTTGTGGAAAGCAAAAATTAACGAGTTAGAGGAATTAGGTTTTATAGAATCTAAAGACTACAAAAGAAATAATTTTGAGGTTTCAAATAAAGGTTATGAATATGTAGAAAACTACCATAAAATTGATAAAGAATAGTTACTCCCCCTCTGGTGCAAGCGTCCGCTTGAACCAGTTTCAATTAGTACCAATTAATACACATATTCAATCCCTACCCATCGCCATACATCTTAATAAATTTTTCTTCGGCTTCGGTCTCTCCTATTAAAACCAGATCACTGTTTTCGGGAATAGGATCAGTAGGCTCCGGATTAATAACCTGCTCACCATCCTTAGAATACGCAATAACGTTACATCCGGTGTTATGTCTGATGTCTGCTTCAATAATGGTTTTTCCTGCAATTTTAGAAGGAGTTTTTAAGCTGAATACATTCAATCCTTCAGCGATCATGATGATGTCATTTTCTTCATAAATATTGAAAATGGCATTTGCTCCCATGGTGGCATAAGACATCACGAAATCGGCACCGGCGCGGTGCAAAGAACGAACATTTCTTTCCAGGGTGGAACGTGCAACAATGTGAATGTTTGGCCTCAGGTGACGACAATAAATGGTCAGATAAATATTAATATCATCCTGATTGGTACTGATAATTACGCTGTGTGCTGAATCAATACCTGCCTTTTTAAGAGTTTCTATATCATTGGCATCACCAAGAATAAAATTATGTTCATTTAAAATACGATCCGGGTTTTTGTCGATGATCTTGAACTTTATGTTCCTTCTTTTCAGGTGATAAGCAGCCGCCCTTCCAACACGTCCGCCACCAATGATGATAACCGGTTCTTCACTGATTCCATAAATGCCAAAAAGTTCATCATAGGTTCGGAGTTGTTCTACCGAACCCGCCATCATTATCACACTGTGTTCATTTATTAAAACATCAGGGTGAGAGCCTAGGAATTGTCCACGATCCCAGATGCCTACAATATTGATTCCCATTTTTTCTCTTAACTGAGATTCTCTGAGTGTTTTTCCAACCAAAGGAGTGTCATACGCGGTAGCCTCACCAACAATTATATTCCCAAGTCTGCCGATGGTATGAACACGAGCATCCTGTCCCAATACTCTTCTTGATAAAGCCCGACCCAATAAATTACCCATATGCAATACATGATCACAGCCGGCAAGCTTCAGGATATCAACAGAATCGTGTGAGTTAGCAGTAGCTACAATTTTAATATGTTCATTATTTTCACGAACGGTATGTGCCACATTAGTATTAAACATATCCGTTCCGTTGGTAACCACTAAAGCGGCTTGATGGATCTGAAGTTTTTTATAGGTTTCCGGATCGTCCGGTTCACCCACCATCACGCGATATCCTTCATCGTATAATTCCAGTGCTTCAGTCAGGTCCTGAACCAGTAACACATATTCTTTTTGATACTGAGTAAGTTTTTCGATCAGCGCTTTTGTGATGGGATCGAAAGTAGTTATTACTACATGATCTTTTGTATAAGGAGGTAGTTCTTTAGGAGCTCTTGCTCTGGATTGTGCCTCCATCCACGGAGCGTAAAAGAATTCAATAAAAGTAAAAGGAAGCATAATGAGCAGCACCAGAATTCCGGATCCAAGAACAACCATAGAGAAAAACCGTCCGAGATCAGAGGTAAAAGTAATATCGCCGAATCCCAATGTACTCATGGTTACAAGCGTCCAATAAAAACCGGTCATCCAGCTGTGCTTCTGACCTTCCATTTCCATAATTATGTGAAAAAGAACTCCATAGACGACTACAAGAATAACAAGTATTCCAAGAAACTTTAGCAGACGGGAAATATTAACCTTGGTATTCTTATTAGCAATGAAATATGAGATTTGTGAAGAGAAAAACTTCATGCAAAATGTATTCTTCTTTAAGTGATGATATAAAGCACTGGCTTAATGTACAGTAAAATTCAGGGATGGAACAGTACAAAAATCGTTACAAAAATAGATCTTTTTTTCCCATTTACTGAAATAATTCGGGATTCTGATGTTTTGAGAGAAACTCTACTTTTTAGTAATAGGTATTAAGAAATGAGAAAAATCCTGAAAGTATTATACAAAGGAAATTTTGTAAAATAGTAGGGAATCAAAAGTAGGTAGAGGCATTATAAGGCGATCATTTATTGAAAGTGGATAACAAGTGATTATGCAAATAATAAGAGGTACTAATAAAAAGATAGAAGAAATCACACCGGCAGAAACATTTAGAATTACTTAATAGGAAAAATCACGTCGGTTATTAAATCTCTTGGTTCTGTAGATTGTGGATCGCTGATATAATGCTCAAATGGATGAATATTCTTTTTTTGTTTGAAATCTTTATTTCGTGATAAATTCATCATAGTAGCCCATGCATTTCCCAAATGATCGTATTTACCGGTATGCCGCATGGTATAAATTTTAGTTTCCGGAATAGAGCCTTTAACAAAACCATCCGGAATTATATCAGGAAAGTCAGAAACACCTACACAAGCAGTATAAGTTGCACTTCCTTTTGTAACCTGCCATTTATGATAAATACTATAAGCTTGTTGGTTAGCAATATCCTGATGGTCCTGCATAAACACTTCCAGTTTTCCGAAATCTTTCATCATACACTCTCCTATGTCTTTTAATCCACAGGTTGTTTTCAAACCAATGTATTTGGATTCAGGAAATACTGACTCTCCTTTTGGTTCAAGAGAAGATTCGATTTCTCCCTTTTCCACGTAATCTTTGAGCATAGTTAAACCACGCTCATAATCCATTCCTACAAAACCTTCCATCATCTTTTTCATCCAAAACATAAAAAAAGGAAGTTTACTATCCATACTCCAGATCACATTGGTTTTATCGTCTGCTTCGGATAATTCAAATCGGACCTTAGCTTCCGATTTCCATGGTTTAAGAAAAGTAAGATCGTACTCTACCCAGTTGTTATCTTTTTCAGCCGTAATACTCATGTTCCCCTCACCAACTTTCTCTCCTGCCCATTCGTAATATTTGGAATCCTCAGAAATAGTGACTTTCGCACCCGGTTCCATAATTAACCAGGGACTCCATTTCACCCAGTGATTAAAATCATTTAGTATAGAGAATACTTCTGAAACGGAAGCATCAAGTTCTTTAGATCTTTCTATATGTATTGCAGGCATATGATTAGAGATTTGTTTATGGAGAAATGGAAATGAACATAATAGGAATCAAAGATGCAAAAGGGGAGTATAGAATTAACAAATACTTTGCGAACATAGCGTTATTTTACTATCAAATTATGGTAAAAATATCTCGCTTCCGGGCTTTTATACGCAGGCACAGGAAATCTGCTCCGGTCATCTTCTTTATACTTGGTTTTTTATGGGATTCACTTACGTTGGGTAGTATAGACCGGATGTATGACAGGATTATTCTGTGTGTATATCTTGCTTCACTTAGTGGCAGTTTATATCTATATAATCTTGTTGATGATGGGAAATGGACAGGAACATTTTTGGAAAGATTTGAAGACTATTTTCCATTAGCAATTCAATTCTTTATTGGAGGTCTGTGTAGCGCTTATGTAATATTTTTTTCTCGGAGCGTATCATTTACAAAGACTGTTTCCTTTTTCATCATACTTGTGATATTACTGTTTGCCAACGAATTACTAAAGAAAAGAATCTCCAATAAATACCTGCAATTCAGTACATATTTCTTTGTAAACTTTACTTTCTTCACCTTTTTTGTTCCTGTGATTGTTCACACAATGAACACATTTGTCTTTTTAGTTTCTGGAGGAATAAGCCTTAGCACAACATTGATACTAATTACCTTTATTTATAATGTAAGTCCTTCAACACAAAGAGAGCTTAACAAAATAAAGTTAATCTTATTGATAATTGGTATATATGTGATGATCAACGGTTTTTACTTCTTCAATTTAATTCCGCCAGTACCCCTGGCTTTAGAAGAAGGTGTTGTTGCATATAATGTTGAAAAGAAAAATGGTACTTACCTGGTTACTCATCAAAAAGAAGGGGTTATTCCAAACTATAACCAGAAATATTATTATAAAAATGAATCCCCCATATATATTTTCACCTCTATATTTGCTCCAACGGATCTTAAGAAAAAAGTACTTCACCACTGGCAATGGAAGAACCAAAATACCGGAGAGTGGGAAACCACAGATCAAATTGAGTATGAAATTACAGGTGGTAGGGACGGAGGGTACCGAGGGTTTACCTACAAAAGTGTGATAAAGGAAGGAAAATGGAAAGTAGATGTAAATACCAGTGATGGTAAAATTCTGGGAAGAATAAATTTCGAAGTGATAATGGACTCAACCAAAACGAATAAGAATCTTATTACAGAAGAATTCTAATCAGGTTTTACCCAAAAAACTTCATCCACTTTTTTATCGAATATAGATGCAATTCTGAATGCGAGAGCTAATGAAGGAGAATATTTAGATGCCTCAATAGCATTGATGGTTTGTCTGGTTACCCCGGCTTTATCCGCCAGTTCTTGCTGAGTCATTTCATTTTCAAAAAATCTCAACTTTCTTATGTGGTTGTAGATTATTTCCTCAGCCATATCAAAAATCTCTTCTGTAATTATAGATCATGATCGCTCTTTTACATGCGCTAGCTAGAAAAAGTGATAAAAACAGAAAGTGAAAGATAGTTGATGTTTCAACTGTTATTGGAAATTGTGGTGCATAATTCGAAGTAAAATTGGTTATAAATACCTGAACCAAAGCAATCATCATTGTGATAACTAAAATGGAATATCCAACCTTTAAACCTTTTGCTTCAATTATAAAATCCCGCTCATCTTTCTGAACCTTTTTATTTCCCTCGCTTATTTCAACTATGATTTCTATTAAAACGGCAATGCAGAAAACATTGAAGAATATTTTAACAAAACGGGAGGAGTAATCAGGAATAGCATCTGGCCAACCAAAAACGATAAGAATATAAAATATCAATACTGATATGGAAGTTGCTAAAGAGGTCCAGGAAAGAATTTCTTGTTTAGACATATTGATCAGATTAATTAAAAGTCAAAACTTCTTTACGTGATGTAAAAAAAATGTTACACTATAAACAAAAAATTATTTACGGTACTTTCTTTTGATTGGCAGAAGAATTTCATCAAGGCCATTGGTTTTAATTTCGTACATCGTAGAAAGTTGTTGGCCCAGTTTTCCATCCGGAAAACCTTTTCTTTTAAACCACTCCAAATAATGAACAGGAATATCGGTTATATACCAGTTCTCATACTTTCCGAAAGGCATTTTTGCTTGAATAAGCTGAATAAGAAAATCTGATGAATGCAAAAATATTAATTAATTTTAGTGATGATACGAATACTAATACTTGGAATAAGCTTTTTATTTTTCAGCTGTAATGCATTTCAAAATGAGAATAACAAGGTTGCCTTCAGCTGGGAAAGGGACGCACTCGTCATTGAAAACGGATCATCAGTAACAATTTACTATTCGGTATTTGAACAGGATATGTCAGCGAGGATAAATTGGTTGCCGACATCAAACGAAGGGAACAGAATATTACCGAACGAAGTAATAGCAGTTCAAGAAGAAAAGATTTTCGGATATGAAAGTGGGGACACTATTGTGTTGTTCTATTGGACAAATGATGAACCACCTTTTGATAACATCGAAACAAATGTGATTGAAACCGAATGATTCGTGTCGATAAATGACGACTCATTTCGTACCTTCAAATAAAAACAAATGCCGACAGTAAAACTTCTTAAAATAGCACACGGTCGTAGTGGTGATAAAGGAAATGGCTCGAACGTAGGAATAATCGCTCGTCATCCTGAAATTTATACTTTTCTTGAAAAAGAACTTACCTCAGCTAAAGTTAAAGAGCACATGAAGCATGTGTGCAAAGGGGAAGTAGAACGATATGAATTACCTAATATAGGAGCGCTAAATTTCATTTTAAATGAAAGCCTTGGTGGTGGTGGAACTGTTTCTTTGAAACTAGACGCACAAGGAAAAACACATGCATCTCAGGTTTTAAGAATGGATATTGATGTTCCTGAAAATTTGTTGAAACTTGTAGATTAATTATCCTGCTTGTTCATAAGCGGTTTTCATCCAACGAACCAACTCGTCGTCTACATCTGAAGTTTCAGAGAGCCGAACCCGGTTCGTACACATGGTTCCAAAAGGTCCGGATTTTTCGAGGCGCTCGGTTAGTTCGGCATCATTTAATTTAAGTCCAAGGTCAATCCGCGTTTTTGTTGATGGTTGGACAAGAGCAAATTGCCTTTTTCTCCTTAGACTTACACTGGCCTTTTTGGGTGCTACTTGCACATCGTCCCCAAACTCCTGAACAATCTTCAATATCTTATCTAATATAGGTTTTAGGTACTCTTTCCCTTTGTATTGATTTGTTATAAGTTCTTGGTCATCTATTGAGGCAGCATCTGACTCTCGGGATTTATGAGCAACAAAATTTGCAAAACCGTGAGTAAAACCATGTTCACTTTTTAGAAATGAGATAATTTGGCCATGTTTTTCAAAGTTTTCTTTTTTAACTATGGAAACCCAATGATTTAATGGTTTCCCGGTTTTTTCTAAAAGACCCTTTTCCATATAAACATATTCTGATTAATAAAAACGAATTGGGATTTCAATTTTTACAACATCCCATGATAAAGACATTACAGTAGCGGAACCCTGGAGATCAGAAAATTCTATAGTGAAAGCCTCAACCGGCTCTTCAAGCGTTTGTACAGGTACCTCAAACCTTAATGCATCCAATTCCTGAGTGTAATCAAATGCACCCCATTGTCCAAGACCATTATTTAAAATGATCGTCCAGCTATCTTCTTCAGGGATTGTAAACAAAGAGTAAGTTCCGGCTTCAACTATTTCCATATTCATTAAAACAGGATGGGTTAAAGTAATTTCGGTTGCTTCATTAGCTCCGGTACGCCATACTTCTCCATAAGGTTCCCATTCTCCAAAGATGGTCCTTCCTCTTCGATATGGTTGTCCATAAATAACTTTCATATAAGTATTTTCATATTTAACAGAAGCGATAGCAATTGGACTTTTTCTATTATTTAAAGAAGTTTCCTGTGGGGAACCTGGTTTTTTCGGACCACAACTTATAAAAAGGGATAGGACGGATACAATTGTAATAAAGAAATAAACAGACCGCATTAAAAAGTACCGTAAACAAATTTAGTATTATTACGAGAAGGCTCGAATGAGACACCCAAACCAAAGTCGAAATTAATATTAGAAAAATTGAATTGAAAATGAATACCGGCCCCAAAAACACTACGGCTTGCTTCTCTTAAAGCGTCTAAATTTTCTTTTTCAAGATTAGTAATGGTATGAGAAAATAGAGAAAGGTATATGGAACTCAGATAAGCAGGAATAAGCATTCCACCATCATCAACATAACTAACAGGAATGGTGTATCTGGTACTTATTCTTCCAAGATTATTAAAAGCAGCTATACCTTGCTGTGGATTTGCTAAAAAAGCATTATCAGTGAAACTTTCAGGAATAATAGTACTTGTGTTATATAAAAGTGATTTGCTTTGGTTAAGGACGTGTATATCAAAACGTAATGATTGATTCCATTTTCTAAATGGCGCCACATAACCTATTAATCCATAGTATGCAGCCCAGCGATCTTCCAGAATCAGGTTATTTTGAACTCCATCAATATTTACCTGGGGGTCATTCAGTGCTTTATCCACAAAACCAAATAATGAAAGGCCCGAACTTGGCTGGATATCACGTCGCTGTGTAAGAATATTCCAACTTAGTTGAGAAAAGGCACCAAGTTTATATTGGGTTTCAAAATCAGAAATTGGTTCAGGGCTAAGGTCAAAATACCTAAACTGTTCTGCAGTAAAGCGAGGTTCAAAATATAAAGACTTGCCTCGGGTTGTTCCGTTAAAAGTAAAATTCATCGGAATGCTTAACCTAAATCCCCTTTCCTGCTGCATAACAGCAAGTCCTTGATTGTTACCTAAATCCAGAACACCGAATTGAGGTTCGCTGTATGCACGAAAATTGAAACCTGGCAAAAAAGTTTTATTCGTATATGAAAAATCATACCAAATTCGGTCCTGAATACCAGTAATTTCAGCGTTGTAACTTTGACTGGATAAAGCATCCACACTTTGAATGTTAATGCCAAACTGCTCGGCTCCGGAATTTTCCCGAAGAACAGGAAGTAAAATTCGTGGTTTAAGCCAGCTAAGATCTGAGGAGTATTTCTTGGTTTCCCAAGAGTTTGTTTTGCCATCTAATTCAGAACCAATTAATGGCCGTGTTAGTTTTTGCTGAAGATCATTTCCGCTAAGTAAATGATCTCTTTCTACTCTCTTGTTATAAAAATTTTCCTTTTTAAGGATAGCAATACGTTGCTGCTGATCTGGTTGCTGAGTTACATATGCGATGGAAGAAGCATCTGGTGAGTACGAAGCTTCAAAAACATTATAAAGAGAATTTGTTTTCTGAAGTATATCGCCATTCGAAAGGTTCAATTCGTAGATATTCATAGCAGGATACATATCTGCGGTAAAAAGCAACTTCTGCTCGGTAGGGTGCCAATTGAGATCAACAATAGATCCGCTTTTGAAGGCAACTCTGGGCGCTTCAAGAATATCCTGTGCAATTTTTTGAGGTGTAGTAATCCATAAAGCCTGTACACCTCTACGGTTTACAATTACAGCTAATTGTTCTGGAGAAGATGGATTGGCAAGGACAGAAACAGGATAGGCATCTTTAAAGGAAGCCAATACTGTTTTAACTCCCAACTCGTCTATAGAAATAACATTAGCGTTAGAGCCTACGGTTTGTAGTGCAATAATCTTTGAACCGGAAATAGTAGGGCTGTAAACACGATCTTTTTTAGTAATTTCAAAAGATTCACCTGTATCCAAATCTAATCGCTTAAGCTCGGCTTTAAAAGTGGATGGATATAAAAAGTCAGCATCATATTCTGAAAATAGAATTGAATTTTCATCACGATCGTAATCGATGTTATAATCACTAACCGTAAAAACTTCAGCGGCTCGTTCTGTTTTGCCCGATTTTAAATTATATTTATAAAAACCTCGAGGGGCATTGTAATGAATACCAAAAAAAGTCAAATTCTCTTCTGATATCCATATAGGTTTACGTTGAAGGACACCTTTATAAGGTGTGTCAATGAGTTTATGTTTATCGGAAGTGGTTTCTCCAATCAGTAACTTTCGTTTATTTTCTTCGGCCGTTTTATCTGTAAGATATTCATTAAAAAGTTCGTCAGGCCATTTTCCTGTTACATGTTTTAAAGCAAACCCATAACCAACAAAGAAAAACTTATGGTGATATCGGATGGCTTTCTTTGAAACATCGTCACCATACTTTTTGTGGAGCCAACGTGTAAAGGTTGTACCGGAAATATAATGTCGGTTTAGCGGATTTGTATATGTAGAAGTCTGAAAGGTTTGACCTGCACTCCAGGGGTCTACACTGCTTAATTTGGCATTATATTGATTATTAAAATAAGTGTAATCAGCGCGACCACCACCATCAAGAACATTCTCTGTTTCATGATGGACAGCCAGACCTTCATGTACACCTACAGGTGGAAAAAAATTAAACGCCCTTCGGAAATCAGGAGAAAATAAACCGTAAAAGTAAGGGATGGAACCTGTAACCCGGACATTTCCGTGATTAGCATGTAATAGCTCATGAGGAACAACAGTTTCAAGCCAGTCACCAGAAGCCGGATTTAAAGTTTTTCCTTTTGAAGGGGCAAGATCAATTTCGGATCTGAAATTAGATGAAGTCACAAAGCCGTTTGAAAGATCATTGTAATCTGTAATTATAAAGGGAAAGTTTATCAGATCGCCACCTGCAAGCTTGGAAGTGATAGGATATTGACTTTCCAAAATTTTAGCAGTTCGATATGCCAAGGAATCATATTTGGCTGGATAAATAATTCTAAAATGAGGAGTTTTTAGCTGCTGCCAATTCTGATTAGGAGGGCGATGTTGAGTAAAATAAAAAGACTGAAAATTTTCAAACTGAGCCTGAACCGAAACAGTCCATAAAGCCATGATTATCAATACAGAGAAAAAAGAAAGTTTTTTAATCATCAAGCTGAAATTATATAACCGGGAAGATACTTATATATCGCCCAAAAATGAGAAAAAGCCCCACCCAAAACAAACAAATGCCATATTTCGTGAAAACCAAATTTGTCAGGAACTGGATCAGGCTTTTTAAAAATATAAACGATTGCTCCTGTTGTGTAAAATAATCCACCAATAGCTATCCAGTAGGAAAACCATTCTGGCAACTGATTCCATAACTTTGGGAATATAATTAACGAAATCCACCCCATTAATAAATACAGAACAGTAGAAAACCAACGAGGGGCAGACATCCAGAAAATCTTTTTAAGGATTCCAATCAAAGCGAAAGACCAAATTCCAATTAACATACCTATTCTCCAATTTCCATCAAGCACGATAGTACAAATAGGAGTATAGGTTCCTGCTATAACTAAATAGATCATCATGTGGTCGATCATCCTAAAACGTTCTTCTGTTTTGAAAGAAACGTTAATAGCATGATAAAGGGAGCTGGAAGCAAACATCAGAAAAACAGTTATTCCATAAGCAATAAAAGAAAGCCTGGCCCATCCCGGATCATTTGATGAATTTGCGATTAAAAACCAAAGTAAAACAAGCGCCCCAATAGCACCGATTAGGTGAGAATAAGCATTGAAGGGCTCGCGAGCAGGAAAAATTTGTTTCATGAGATTGCAGGCTTAAAAGTGATCCAGTATGCATATAGTAAAGCAAATCCGGATAAAAAAGCGATTCCTGTCCAACTCAAAATTCTAAGCCAAAAGGGAGGTTTGTGTTTATCAGGAAAGTGATTAGACATAACCAATCGATAGTTGATAAATGCAAGAACCGGAGCGGTAAGGAATGATAACGTTGTTGCCAGATCAACCATAAATGTGAAATTGTCGCCGGCAAAATAAAGAACTACTAAAGAGAGCGTAGATATTGCAACTATCATGACTTTATAATTCGAAAGAACAGAATCCTTTGGAACGAAGGAAATGTTCTTAAAAATTTGTTTGCTTACTCGAGGGTATGCATCGGTGACAGTTAAAGTGGTACTAAACATAGTTGTAAATGCACAAATGATTATAATAATATATGCCCAGTTGCCCAGAGAAGTAGTATAGATTGCAACAAGTTGTTTGGCAAAAACACTGCCGCTTGATGCAAACTCAATCCCGCTTCCATACATAACCAAAGCGCCAAGCGTTAGAAAGCAAAGAGCCAATATTGCAGCTCCTATATAACCAATATTAAAGTCAAGAAGACAGTCTCGCATACTTGGGCATTTACCTGTTTGTTTAATTCTCTCTAAAGACCAAAGAGAATGCCATGCAGAACCATCTATCGGGATTGGCATCCATCCCATCAGCGCAATTAAAAAAGCGACACCGGAAGCATTCCATATTTCCGGAGATTGAGGACGGTCAGATCCATATCCATTAAAAAGAGCTGCTGATATAGCTATTAAAGTAGAAATGGATAATACAACGATAATAATTTTAATAGAACCATCAAGCGCGGAATATTGTCCGGCTACAAGAATTATGATACAAATTGATAAAACTATAGCGCTCCAAATTAAAGGAGAAAGAGAGACTCCTGTTAATTCTGCTGCCAGGCTTGCGGTAACAATAGTTACAGCCGCTTGTACTGCAAACATTGTTCCGATTGTAAAAATCACAAAAATCCAAAATGCCCAATCCCCAAGCTTTTTATACCCGTCTATCAGACTCTCTTTAGTAGCAATTGCATATCTTGGCCCATATTCAAGGAATGGATATTTGAAAATGTTTGCCAATAATACAGCCCATACTAAAGCAAAGCCATAATCAGCACCGGCGCGGGTAGATTGGACCAGATGAGAAACTCCTACAGCCGCAGCTGCCAGTATTAACCCTGGACCTAAAGCGTATTTTAAAGTAGATAAGCCGGAAGAACTTTTTGTATCCATAATATGAGTTAGTAAAAAGTTAAACTTCGTGAGAGTACAAATTTTTCTTTCCATCTGTAAATCGTAAAATGCACAAATGAAAAATATTTTTTACATAGTAATTTTTTCTATGGCAATTTTATTGTCGGGCTGTGCTAACAGGGTTGACGAACAAACGGTTTCTGCTATTGAACCACAACCATTTATTATAGCTCCTTATGAGGTTTTAGAAACAACGGATAGAAATATTTCAATTAATAGGATACTTAAAGAGGATTATATAAATAGATTTGATAGCCTTCAATCAAGTAGGTGGATGGAAAGAGAAAAAACTTATTGGTTAAGGATAGATCTGAGTAAGATTATTGACAAGAGTTACGATGAATGGATCATAAGAACAGGTGTTTACGCTATAAGCAATATTTATATAAATAGGAACGATTCAATTGCAGTTTCCAAATCCGGAAGATATGATCCGATACGTTTCCAGTTCGAAACTATTAATTGGAGGTATCACTCAATTAGTCATTATAATCTCATTAATGGCAGGTTCATTTATGTTGAGTTAAGTGAAAATTACTTTAAAGCACCACTTTTACTAAATCAGGTTCAGGTTTTACCCAAGAAAGATTTTGAAATTCAATCAGTAGTTTTTTTTATAGAAGGTGCTGAGTATAATTTTCGAGCAGTTCTTTTTCTGGGGGGAATAGCCTTTCTGCTCATATATACTTTTGGAATATACTTTGTTTATAAAGACCGTTTGTATCTTCTTTATGGAGCATATCTGGTTTTTCTATTGATGTATCTAGGAGTAAAGATGTATCCTTTGCAGTCTACCTTACTGTTCGGTGGGTTTCCAATTCTTAATCATATGTGGAATGAAGTAACCCAGATAATGCTAAACTTCTGGTATACCCGATTCGTGAGGAAATTTATTGATGCGGAAGAATTATATCCTCTGTTCAATAAATGGGCAAGAATAATAGAAAAGGTACTTTTGGGATTTGTAGTAGTAGTTATACTAAATATAGCTATAGATCCTTTTAGCGAATGGCTCTATTTCATAGTAACCGCAGAAAGGTTAATGATGATAGTATTTGCTCTTAGCTTTAACATATATATACTGATCAATTTAAAAGACCGAAGAGCACTTTTTATTATGGCAGGCTCCGCTACATTATTGTCCGGGAGCGTAACAGCGCTAATACTCGGTGATATCCAGTATTTTATGATCGGTGTAATGATTGAAATATTCATTTTTGCTATGGGTTTAGGACTTTTAATGAAGAGGCGTGAAGATCAAAGATCAGAGCTTTCTAAAGAGATGGAAAAAGTTAAAATGAGGGCCCTTCAGACACAGATGAATCCACATTTTATATTTAATTCACTGAACTCCATCCGCTCTTACATGATTAAGAATGAAACTAAAGAGGCTTCAGGCTATTTATCTAAGTTTTCAAGATTGATTCGCCAAATCTTAGAGTATTCATCAGAAGAATACATTACTCTAAAACAAGAATTACAAGTATTAGCTCTTTATGTTCAAATAGAACAACTTCGTTTCAGAGACGAATTTGGATTTAGTATTGAAGCAGATGAAACTATTGAACAGGAAGAATTGATGGTACCACCACTCATAGTACAACCTTTTTTGGAAAATGCTATCTGGCATGGCTTGATGCAAAAAGAAGGCGAAAAGAAAATTGACCTTCTTGTTAAAGATAAAGGTAAAAGTTTGGAGATTATAGTTCGGGATAATGGCATTGGACGCGAAGAGTCAAACAGAAATAAAATGGGGGCACCAAAAGAAACGAAGTCAATGGCAATAGACCTAACAACACAAAGATTAGAGATGCTGGAAGCAGATATAGATCTAAATGTAAACAAGAAAGTAACAATTATCGACTTGTATAAAAATGACAGATCCCCAGCGGGAACTGAAGTAAGATTGTTAATTCCCAAAAAACAAAGAGTTCACTCATGAAAGTTACTGCAGCAATAGTTGACGATGAGTTACATTGTATTGAAACGCTTAAATATGATCTTGAAGAATCATTTTCTGATAAGGTTGATGTACTTTTTCAATGTGACAATAGCGTGAAATGTGTAGAACACTTGAAATCTATAAAGCCGGATGTAATGTTTGTAGATATTGAAATGCCGGGGTTGAATGGCTTCGAATTGCTTAAAGTTATAGAGCCTAAGGAAACTAAAATTGTATTTACTACTGCTCACGCTCGTCATGCAATAGAGGCAATCGATTTTAAACCGGAAGCTTATCTTTTGAAACCAATTGACATTGAGGACCTGGAAAAAGTTATTAACAAGATTTACGAAACAAAACTACCATCAAATGAAAAAGGAATTTCCGATAAATTAGCAATTTCGACTACAGAAGACATAGAGTTAGTTAAGCATAATGATATTGTTTATGCTAAAGCAAGTAATAATTATACTGAAATTTATACTCGGGATGGAAATATGAGATTAGTTAGCAAAACACTAAAATTTGTTTCTGCACAGCTTCCAGGAGATACTTTTTTCAGGATTCATAAAAGTTATCTGATCAACTTGAATCATATTAAAAAGTACCGTAAGTCTGATGGGGGAATGCTGATAATGTCGGACGAAACAGAGATACCTGTATCATCTGATAAAAAAGAGGAATTACTTTTACTCATTCAAAGGTAAAGTTGACTAACCGGATCTCTATCCATGCTAATATGTACTTTATGTATATCTCTTTTTTTTGATATTAGGCCAAGGATTTTAGGAGAGATACATACTATAACCACAAGATGTCCAACCCGTAAGCACGGGTACAACGCAATGATTGTATGAAAGCAAACATTGCGTTTTTTATTTGAAAGCTTTTTCAGAATTTTTCAAGTTTGTAGAGTACTATTAAGCGCTCTTTAATTTGAAAATCTACTACACTATGAAAAAAGCTTTTTTAATAACAGCATTTCTTGCTTTTAGCACTACTTTAATTGCACAAATATCTTTGGATTATTATTTACCAAAAGGGGTTCAATATGATTCAAGTATCCCAACGCCTAAATCTGTATTAGGTGCAGAAGTTGGGGAATGGCATGTGCGTCATGATCAATTAGTAAATTATATGTATGCTGTTGCTGAAGCATCTGACAGAGTAACCATATCTGAATATGCCAGGTCGTATGAAAACAGACCTCTTCTGATGTTAACAATTACAGCTCCTGAAAATCATAAGAATATTGGTCAAATTAAAAGAGAACATGTTCAGCTAACCGATGCATCTTCATCAGATGAATTGGATATTTCAAACATGCCGGCTGTGATAACGCTTAGTTATAGCGTTCATGGGAATGAACCCAGTGGATCAAATGCATCTTTGCTAACGGTTTACCATCTGGCTGCTGCACAAGGCAGAGAGATGGAGGAAGTATTGAAGAATACAGTGATCCTTATTGACCCCAGCATAAATCCTGACGGGTTAAGTCGTTTCGCTCAATGGGCTAATCAACACAAGAGCCTAAATAAACTAGTTACAGACCCTAACAGTCGGGAATATGGTGAAGTGTGGCCCGGAGGCAGAACCAATCACTATTGGTTTGATTTGAACAGAGATTGGTTGTTGGTTCAGCACCCCGAGAGCAAAGGAAGAATTGCTAAATTCCATGAGTGGAAACCAAATATTCTTACAGATCATCATGAGATGGGAACCAACTCAACTTTTTTCTTTCAGCCGGGAATACCTTCAAGAACACACCCTCTTACCCCTGCTAAAAACCAAAGATTAACTGCAAGCATTGCAGAATATCACGCAGAAGCGTTGGATGAAATTCAATCTTTATATTATTCAGAGGAAAGCTTCGACGACTTCTATTATGGAAAGGGGTCAACTTATCCTGATGTAAATGGATCTATTGGTATTCTATTTGAGCAAGCAAGTTCAAGAGGGCATGCCCAGGAAAGTGTACATGGAATTGTAAAGTTTCCATTTACTATTAAAAACCAGTTTACAGCTTCCCTGTCAACCATTCGGGCAACACAACAACTACGCGAAGAGCTACTTGGTTATCAAAGAGAGTTTTATAAAGAAAAGGCTCAGGAGGCTGCAAACGCTTCAATTAAAGCGTATATATTTGGAGAAGAAGCAGACCAGGCAAGAACATTTCATTTAGCAGATTTGCTGAACCGTCATCAGGTTGAAATATATGAACTCAAAGAAGACTTTTCATCAGATGGTAAAGAATTTAAAGCTGGTAAGGCTTATGTAATCCCAACAAATCAGCAACAATATCAACTTATTACAGCGGTATTTGAAAGAAGAACAGAATTTACGGACAGCCTTTTTTACGACGTATCTTCATGGACTCTTCCTTATTCATTTAACCTGCCCTTCGCTGAATTGAGTAACAGACAATTTAACTCAAACTTATTGGGAAATCAGTTTGATGGGGAATGGAAGAATGAGGGTGAGCTTGTAGGTGGAAAAAGTAATTATGCTTATGTATTTGAGTGGGACGAATATTACGCCCCAAGAGCTACATATAAGTTGCTTTCAAATGGAGTTCGGGCAAAAGTGGCGTCCCAACCTTTTACATCAGTTACATCAAGCGGTACAAAAGAATTTGATTATGGTACCATTATGGTACCAATGGGTGTTCAGGATGATCAGGATAAAACACATAAACTTATTCAGGAAATAGCTACAGAAAATGGTATTAAAGTATATAGTGTATCAACAGGATTAACACCAAAGGGTATGGATTTGGGAAGTAATAACTTTGAAAACCTCAAAGAGCCAAAAGTGGCGATGATTGGCGGAAGTGGAACTAACTCTTATGAGATAGGAGAAGTTTGGCACCTCATGGATCAGCGTTATCATATGCCGTTGAGTATAGTAGAACAAAGTGATCTCAGAGGTTCGGAACTTGATCGCTACAATGTAATTGTAATGTCCGGTTATGGCTACGGAGACATTTCCTCATCAACCGTAGACGAAATGAAAAGATGGGTAAGAAACGGAGGAACACTTGTTGTTTATAAATATGGAATACGATGGGCAAATCAGCAGGGTTTTACAAGCGTAGAGTACGTTGAAGGAGATGAAGAAGAAAATGAATCACTAAGACCATATGTGAAACAAGGAAGAGACTCAGGAGCAGGGGTTATTGGAGGTGCGATTTTCAAAACAAAAATAGACCTAACTCACCCAATGGGCTATGGGTTTAACAGAGAAGACTTAACCGTATTTCGAAACAGCACACAATTTCTTCAAAAAGGAAAAAATAGATATTCAAACCCCGTAGTTTACACCGAAAATCCGTTGGCAAGTGGGTACATTTCTGATGAGAATTTGGAAAAACTTTCAAATTCAGCAGCAGTGATAATAAGCAGGTATGGTGGCGGAAAAGTTATAACTATGACCGACAACCCTAATTTCAGAGCTTTTTGGTATGGAACGAATAAGCTTTTTGCGAATGCTATTTTCTTTGGCCACACCATCAGTGGAAGTACAGCCAATTAATTGAGCGCCACTTTTCTTTCGAAGTTGAAGTAGTGAATTCATTTGAAGAAGCCTCCGTAAGTTGAAAAAAATTAACTTTCGGGGGCTTCAATTCTATTTCAAATACCGAAGCTGAAAAAATTAAAGACCTCATCAGATACTTGGGCTTCTAATGGGTCATCTACAACAGATCTATTTATGAGGCATGAAGCCTTGAAGAAATTTGTATTCAGGGAACCCCTCCTTTCTTTCAGATTCTTAGAAAACGAAACAATTTTGTAGTGATACCCTTTAAATTTCTGAATTATAACTAACAAGGAAACATGAAAGGGTTCAAAAGAACAGGAGTATTGATCGCAATACTCATCGCCATATTCGTCGGTATTACATTAACGATTGATGGAATTGTTAAATCAGGAATTGAAGACTCTGGAAGTAAGTTGCTGAAAACAGAAGTTGAAGTGGATGATTTAGACGTCTCCATATTTGGAAGTTCAGGAAGTATGGATGGATTCAGAGTTTACAATCCAGAAAGTTTTTCTGATGAGCCGGCTATTTCATTAAATGAGATAGAATTGGATATAAGTTTATCAAGTATTCTTGAGGACACAATCATTATTAATCGAATTTATGTGAAAGAGCCGAAAATATTTTTTGAACAAAAAGGAGCGGAAGTAAACCTCAAGATATTGAATAACAACATAAGTACAGATTCTGAAGAAGAATCAACGCCGGTAATTATAAGGAAGTTTATCCTTGAGGAAGGAACTATCCAAATATCATCTGAACTTGAAAAGGAACGAAATGCAGAGACAACCCTGAACAGACTGGAGCTAACCAATATTGGGGCCTCGGGATCTAATACAACACAAGATGTATTACGTCAGATTTTGGACCCAATTATCAGAGATGCATTGGAAAAAGCCATTCAATCTGGCTTAATGGATCAACTTGAAAATGCAGTTGAAGATGCAGTGGATAATGTTATCGATTTTTGAAAGTAAGTGGAGAATTGTTTCTTAGTTAAATTAATCTTCCTCTTTATAACTTTCTTCGATCATGGCGAGGCGATTATTAATGTCAGCTACGCTCATCCATCTTCCGGCAACCATAATGCCTGAATGATCTTTCAGATTACTAATATTCTCAAGTGGGTTTTTGTTAACAAGAATCAGGTCTGCCCGTTTTCCATTCTGAATAACGCCGAATGATTCTGTGTCTTTACCATTAAAGTATTCCCCTACATTTCGTGTTCCTGAAACTAAAATTTCATAAGGGGTCATGTCAGCTTGCTTCATATGCTGAAACTCTCTGTGAATAGAAAACCCCGGGACACTATACAGCTGGGGAGCATCGGTTCCCAATAAGATTTTAACTCCATTTCTATTCATTTCAGATAAAAGGTCGCGTCTTAAAGAAGCATGTTCTTTGGCTTTTTCGATATTAGTATTTGGGCTCTCAAGTTTACGTTTTGCCCACGAATTATATCCGGAAACGAGATTCTTAGGAATATATTTAAGCTCATCGTATTTTTGCATCGCATCAAAATCAGCAGATCCAAGAATAGTTTCCCATAGAGCCTGAGTTGGGACAATCCAAACATTTTTCTCTTTCGTTATTTGAATAATTTCATTCATTTTTTGCTTACGTTCATCCTCATCAAAACTATTCAGATAAGCTACATAACCATCGATATGGTCGATGGTTTCCTGACCCATTTCGATGGCATGAGTTAACCCTACGTCTGACGGTATATGTCCCCCAAATGTAATTCCAATATCATTTGCAGCAATAGCCATTGCATCATATTCTTCCCGCGATAAACCCGGATGAATTTTAAGCAAATCCCAACCGGCTTCTTTTTGCGCTGTTACTTTTTGGACAGCTTCTTCAGGAGAGCTTATAGAATTTCCATTAAAGCTGGGTCCTGCCAGATACAGATTCGGGCCAATTAATTCCCCGTTTCTTACTTTATCTTTTAACTCAAGCTGATTAGGCCAACCAAGCATTCCTCGAACGGTGGTAATACCAGCAGCAGTATAAAGAAATAAAGTATTCTCTACATATTGCATATTCATATAACGGGGAGCGTTCGGGGGTGGGTCTGTCGGGGGGACATGCCCGTGCATTTCAGCGAGTCCAGGAATCAGATATTTTCCTTCACCATTAATTTCTATTACATCATCTCCGAGTTCTACATTCTTTGAAGGGGCTACCAGGGTTATGGTTCTTCCTTTGATAACTACAGTTTGATCGGGAAGTACTTTTTCTGATGTCATAGGAATGACATTTACATTGGTAAAAGCATAAGCTTCTCCTGTAATCTTTTGCACAGGGCCTGATTGAGACTGATAAACCACAAATGCGAGAGCAAAAGCAGCAATTATGGTAAATAGTATGGGTTTTTTCATGGGTATTGTTAGTTATTTTACCACACTATAAGAACAGGGTTGTATGATGATAAAACAACAAATTAATATTTATTTGATGTTTTTTAACGGGTGTGAAAAGTTGTAATTATGGCGCTCCTGTGAATAACTTTTTCCATGCTGATCCTAAAGAAATTTCATGCTTACGAACATTAATTTGTGAAAGCTCCCCCATTTTGAGAGCCCCACGGTAGAAAAAATATGCGCCAACAGCCATGATAGTATGGCTGATATCAAGATGATTAAACCATTTGCTGATAGCAATTTCAGTGAGATAAAAGAAAGCTGCGAGAGAAGTAAAAAGAACGGAAAGGCAAATTACACGAGCTCCTTCGTTACCTGTTTTCCAGAAGGCATAAAAACAAAGCGGAAAAACTACAAGACCTAATCCATATGCAGTATGAATTTTGACATATAAGAATTCAAGAGTTATAAACGAAAGCACAGCGAATGCCAGTAACTCCACAACATTGGCAACTTCCAAAGAAGTTCTGACTTTATCGGAAACAATGGGTGCAAGAAAAGCAATCATTCCTCTCTCAAGTGCTGAAATAGCTAACATGCTTATAAGCCACCCGGGAAGTTTCCATTCCATTCCAAGTGTGTATTGAAAGGCGTGCCCGGTAATTCCACCAAGTGCAGTTGCAAAAGCCATTATCAGAAAATACATTCTGAAAAACATTTGTGAGCGTCCGGGCCGGTCCAGTTTTTTTAACTTCACATAAGCAAAAAGGCAAACAACTGTTACCAGTAAATCCGTAAGAGTAACCACCGGCTCCATGATAAGCACATTGAAGACTTCAATAGAAGGCTGATTGGTTTGGAAGAGTAATAATGGCATGCGCAATGGTAATGCTTTTTTCCTTTTAAAAGTAAATGCAATTCCTAATTCTTCTCTCTTACCAAGGAAACTAAATTGTTTACAGAATAGAGCAACATAAACGCTGCAATAAAATAGGCGATGGAATCGGGATTCATATAAATGAGAACGCCAATGACAAACGTCAACACTCCTAGTATAGAAAGTGAAAAAGAGAAAAATAAGATTAATCCGAATATCACTAGGAAAACTCCAAATGTGATTGGGATTAACTCCGGGAAGATTAAGATTAGCGCACCAGAAACCAGTGGAATCGTTGAAACGATAGAAGGCATCTTAAAACTAAAGAACAAAACCCCTAAAGCAACCAAATATCCACCAGCAATGAGATAAAGAAAATCCGGATAGATCAGTACCAGTACAGCCGTTGCCAATGTAAGTATGGTATTAAGTGTTTGGCGTGTTCTCGGTTTATGATCTGTGGTAATTTGAATAATTTTAAGCATAATTGAATCTATTCAAATGCCTTCAGAAAACAAAAAAGCCCTCACGCAAGGCGTGAAGGCTTTAAGGTGGGACCGGGCGGGATTGAACCGCCGACACACGGATTTTCAGTCCGTATAATAGAGTATTTCATACCATTTCATTTCTATTCAAAAAGCGCCGAATAGTATTGTTTAATAGTGGTTTATAGATTACATTGAGATAAATAAAATTTCATAGGATTGCATTTTACTGTGTCCCATGTGTGTCCCATGTGTGTCCCAAACTTAACATCTATGCCTTCTCAAAAGCTTACAGATTCTTTTATTCGGAGCTGTTCAACAACTAAAAGCAGAATTGAAGTTAGCGATGAACTAAAGCCAGGATTGGTATTAAGGGTTTCCGGAAATGGAAATAAGACGTTTGTATTCCGGTATAGGGTAAATGGTACAAGTAAGAGATATACGATAGGTAAATATCCAATTATTTCTCTTTCTAAAGCCCGAGCGCTTGCAGATGAACTCTACCTGCAGGCTAAACAAGAGAAAGACCCACAGAAAGAGAAAATGCTTTCACGGCGCAGAGAGATTATCAATATCAAAGACCTTGCCGATTCCTATAAAGAAAGACACTTGCCAACATTAAAAAAATCTACCCAAGAGGATTATAAGCGCCGTATAGATAATTTCATTGTTTCGGAAATAGGAGACATTGAAATAAATGAACTAAGCCGAATCAATATCATTGAATTTTTAGAAGAGATTGCAGAAGATGCACCGATCCAATCCAACCGGGTAAGGGCGATTCTTTCAAGTATGTATAGCTTCGGGATGAAAAAGGCGCTTTGTGAGTTTAATCCAGTTTCTACCGTAAAGCCTTTGGGTGAAGAGACTACCAGAGATAGAGTATATTCAGAAAAAGAGATCGCTGAACTTTGGAAAGCCTTTGAGTTAGAGAGTACCCCTTTTCAGCAAGTATTTAAGATGCTATTGATAACTGGTCAAAGGCTTGGAGAAACAAGGCGAATGAAATGGGCTGATATAAATGAAAACGTGTGGATAATTCCTGAGGAAGAGACAAAAGCCAAGCGAACACACTATGTACCTTTATCAGATTTTGCTTTAGAGCTGCTCGATGAAATGAGGGAAATAAACGGTAATAGCGATTATGTATTTCAATCTACTGCAAGAGTAAATAAGCCTATCGGTTGGCTTCAACATTCGGCTGTTAGGGTTGGTAAAGCCTCAAAGGTATCTGACTTTAGGATTCACGATTTGCGCCGTACATCGGCAAGTTTCATGGCAAAAATGGGAGTTAACCGGACTGTATTAGGAAAGGTGTTAAATCATAAAGGATTAGCCGGAGACAGTAAAGTAACGGCTGTTTATGACAGGCACGATTACATGAAAGAAAAGCGAATAGCTTTAGATAATTGGGGTATTCAATTAAAAGCAATTATTACCGGCGCTAAAGCCAGAGTTTATAAAATCGGAAGTTAATTGAATTATTTATAATCGGCTTAAAGACTAACACTTCACCAAATAAAAATGCAATGAGTAAAAAGAAGAATGAACAGTCAATGATACCACCAGAACAGGTTCAAGATTATTTAAAATGGCTTGATGGACCAGACGAATCTAAAACCTATGTAATGGTAGAAAAGCAACCTTTTATAAACTATTTGAATAAATCAGATGCTTTAATAAAGTACGCTGAAAGTATCAAAGAGGAACAACCTGATAAGTCAATAAAACTGTTAATAGATCAGCTTGGAGAGCATCTAAAGCTTTTGAAAAGATCTTTAGCATAATCTGAACAGGGCTATTTAATACCTTGTATCGCTCTGAAATTATCTGTTTGATTAAGAAAATATATTTCTAAAATGTAGGAATTTCGAATAGAATAGAGGCTTTTAGTGGCTTAAACGCTGTTTATTTAGGTTGTAAAATTATAATAGTTTAGTTGGGAATAAATTTTCAGGACAATTAAAACAGAGTTTTATGAAAAAAGGCTAAAAAGAGCATTTCAAAACTTCTACAAATTGCACAGAATTTTAAGCGCTTAATGAGAGGATGTGGGAATTTTGAATACGCATAAATTCCTATCTAATGTGATTTATTGCAATCATTAATGGACAACAAATTCATTAAGTGTAAATAAATCCTATGAGCAATTTAGAAATAGTAAGACCTTCAGAATTAAGTAAACTTTTATCTGTCTCTAAGCCTACCCTTTGGAGAATGGAAAAGAGAGGAGAGCTACCTAAGCGAGTACGCATATCTGAAAGAGCTGTCGGATGGTTAAAATCCGACATCCAAGAATGGTTAGAATCCAAAAAGATTAAAGCATAAAAAAGCGCCGGTGTGGAAAGCACCAAGCGCTATGAATATCACTTCTTAATGATAGTGGTATTCATTCAATAATGCTTAAAGGAATATCACTATGGATTCTAAAGAGAGACAAACACAAAATAGAATTATCTATAAGCTTCTTTTAGAGAAGCCCTATTCAAGAAATGAGATCGCGAATATTACAGGTATTCGTATCAATGTAATTTGCTGGAGAATACATGATCTATTAAAGCAAAGTAGGGTGGCTGTCTATAAGTTAGCAAAGTGCAGTATTACGGGTGAATTAGTTGAACATCTAACATCAGACCCGGCGCTTTTTCCTGAGGACAATCAAAAAGGGTTATTCGATTGATAAGATGGAGAAGCTTCTAAAAATTCCCGTTGAAATGGCTGAATTTGCTCTTAGAGAGCGTAAAGTATCTGAGATTAGTACATACTTGGGTTTATTGTTTCTTCATTCAGCTAAATGCAAGCTAAGAGATAAACCGTTCAATCAGCTTTCAAGCTTTTTGGAACTTTCAGCATCATCAATTTACAGCGCCGTTAATTGGGGAGAGAAAAGAGACTGGATGTATAAAAGTGATTCTAAAAGATTGTATGGAAGATCACTTAAAACAGTTCACAACATAGAAAACTGGAAGTTTAATAGATGTGCTTTGATGTATGAGAAAGACTTTAAAACAATTAAGGCTTTTATGATAGGAGCTTTGCTATCGAGTGTAGTAAAAACGGGAAACATGGGAAAAGAGAAAGGTCGACAAAGTAGGCGACCCCTGACAACTCGATACCCAGTTTCCCTTTCTTTTATTGAAGATACATTAAACGTAAGTCATAAAACGGCTTATAATTACCGGAAACTTGCTGAGAGACATAAATACATCAAGATGGAATCTAACCTGGTTCAAATTGAGGGTATAACTTTAGATGATGTTAAAAGTATGAAGCTGAATAATATTACTAAGGTTCGTTTAAAAGTCTTTGGATCTGATAGAACACTTTTACTCTCCCCGGATCAATTAAGAACTAACAAAGGAATGGTATTAGCTCAACAACCTAATTTCATTTATCCGTTGGTTAATCTAAGGAATAGAAAGGTTTATAGATCAAGCCATTAATACCTACGGTATAAAGGTAGTAAAATATTGGAATGGGAAAAGCTAATGATTTTTTCGGGGTCATAATACGAGCAGAAAATGAAACCAAAATGTTAGCCCGGTAAAGGATGATTTTTTGAGGGTCACCATACGCTAACAAATGCTTACATTTGTTGACATTTTAGAGGTCTTTAAATCCAAGCTATTCGATAAACCATCGATTCTTTCGAGAATGTTAGGATTTGTTAGGAATCTTGATTCATTTTTAAAATAGAACCCTATTTGGATTGTTTTAATCCCGAAGTTCCGTGCTCCCATCCTATTTAGATTCTCTAACGTAGAATCCTTTTTGCTTAAAGCCACAGAGAACAATTAAACCTTATAAGTAGATTTAATTTGTATGCTTGATGCCTGAAATTAGTGAGAACTATAACGGCGCTTTATTTCTGTTCGGATCCACACAAATTAGTGAGAACTATAACGGCGCTTTATTTCTGTTCGGATCCACACAAATTAGTGAGAACTATAACGGCGCTTTATTTCTGTTTCCGCCCAAACTTAATTCTACGCACAAAATTGTAGGTGCTTCAAAGAAAAATTTAAAGGGTGCATTTCATTTTAATGTGTCCCATAAGTGTCCCAAACTCAAAAAAGGGAACACTAAAGATCAAAAACAGAAAAGCCTCGCACTACTTTAAATAATTGCAGTACAAGGCTTTAGCATTCTGTGGGACCGGGCGGGATTGAACCGCCGACACACGGATTTTCAGTCCGTTGCTCTACCAACTGAGCTACAGTCCCGTAAAGGGGCGTCAAAGATAGAGGGATTTTTATCGAACAGCAATAGAAAATTGGTTTTTTGCAGGAATTGGATCTAAAATCACTCCTGTTGAATATCTTTGATCCTTACCTGCAATGTGCGACGACCATTCCAGTGATTTTCTTCGACAACGTATGCCATATTAAAAGTACCTGACCTAACTAACGGAAGAAAGTCGTGCATGTTAAAACCAATGGCGTCGAAGACACCTGAATCACCTTGGCGGATCTTCATTTTTAAGTGCCCGTTTCCAACAATTGTTGGTACTCCTACTGCCTCTACCTCTTTGCTAACAAATATTGGGCGTAAATTGTGCGGGCCGAAAGGTTCAAATTGATTGAGTAGTTTCCAAAATTTCATGTCAATGTCTTCCAGCTGAAGTTCGGTATCAATTTGTAATTCAGGCTCAAAGCTGGTTTTGGAAAGATCAAGATAGGCAATTTCTCCCATTCGACGTTTAAACTCAGTAAGCTTGCCCTCTTTGATGGTTAAACCGGCGGCAAATTCGTGACCACCGAATTGCTCAAGTAAGTCTTCGCACTTTTTCATTGCGTTGTAAATATTAAAGCCTTTAACACTCCTTCCGGATCCTTTTATAACCCCTTCAACATTACTTAACATGATTGCCGGACGGTGGTACAAGTCAACCAAACGGGAAGCAACAATCCCAATCACACCAAGATGCCAGTCTTTTTTATATAATACCATAATAGACGCCTGATCCAGATCCAGATCTCGGTCAATAATGGAAAGTGCTTCATCCATAGTTTTGCTATCGGTATCTCGGCGCTTCATGTTAACGGCCTCAAGTTCATGAGCAAACGCTTTACCTTTTGCTTCACTTTCAGAAATCATTAATTGGACCGCTGTAGTTGCGTCTCCCATTCTTCCTGCGGCATTAATTCTTGGGCCGACCGAGAAAACGATCTTTGTAGTATTAATATCTTCTTTGGGCATTCTGATAAGGTCGAGCAATGCCTTAATACCATGACGTGGTTTTTTGCGGATAAGCTGTAAACCCTCTTTCATCAAAATCCGGTTTTCATCAATGATGGGAACAATATCAGAGGCAATTGAAATTGCAACCAGGTCCAGAAACTGGTATGCAACAGATTTTGGAAGCCCGAGCTGGGTTGTTGTTGCCTGAATTAGCTTAAAACCAACCCCTGCTCCAGAAAGCCCATCAAAAGGATAAGAACAGTCGGGACGTTTAGGATCCAGAACGGCTAAAGCATCTGGAATTTCATCGCCAACAGTATGGTGGTCACAGATAATGAGATCTATACCTTTTTCTTTGGCTTGCAGAGCTTCATTAATAGCAGTAATTCCGCAATCTACTGAAACAATCAGGTTGGCATTTATCTCTTCGGCATACCGAATGCCATCAGGATTAATTCCATATCCTTCTTTAAAGCGATGTGGAATATAATAGTCCACATCAACACCAAATTCTTTCAGAAAGATATATAAACAGGAAGTAGCGGTAGTTCCATCAACGTCATAATCACCGTATACAAGAACTTTATCACCGTTCCGTATAGCTAAAGCTAACCGATCGGCGGCCTGATCCATGTCCCTCATAAGGAATGGATCATGAATTCTGTCTATTGTTGGTCTGAAAAATAATTTAGCATCATCGTATGTTTCTACACCGCGGATAGCCAATAACTCGGCTATTTTCGCCGGGACCCCGAGCTTCTGTACCAATATGTCGATACGGGAACTCTGGTCCGGCTGAGCGTATACCCAGCGGAATGACATGGTTTACTTTATTTATTTTTTTATTCATAAAGGAGATCAGGCGGTCAGGCCGGAAAACCATTCTGAGTTTAAATCAGAAATAATTGGTTAAAATCTTCGCTGAATTACAGCTCGTAAATAACATCATCTTCTTTAAAAGATTTTTATTGATTATAAAATACAATTTAGCGGGACAAATACTTAATTCGTCACAAATTTTAATCATAAGAACATCAGAAATTATTAAGTACTGAATCTTATATCACACGAGGCTTTTTCTTATATTGTCTACCCTGTATTTAATCGTAAAATTGAAGCAAAAATTTTGATAAAGCCAAAATAAATACAGAGATTTTTGGAAGCGGTTCCAATTATAATAATTAAACTGTTACGATAAATTTAATATAATGACCGAAGTAACCTTGAAGAATCCAATGAAAGAAAATAGAATCGATCCTAATTTCGAAATTTTTAATGCACTACAAGAGAATGAACATGAGCAAATTGTTATGTGCTCGGATCCGGAATCAGGCTTAAGAGCAATTATAGCTATTCACGATACAACGCTGGGGCCGGCTTTAGGCGGAACAAGAATGTGGAATTATGAAAGTGAAGCAGCAGCATTGAAAGACGTTTTAAGGTTATCAAGAGGAATGACTTATAAAGCTGCAATTTCAGGTTTAAATCTTGGAGGAGGAAAAGCAGTTATAATTGGAGATCCGCATAAAGATAAAACCGAGCATTTATTCCGTGCTTTTGGAAGATTTGTAGATGGGCTTGGAGGGCGTTACATCACAGCAGAAGATGTCGGAATGTCTGAACAGGATATGGAATGGGTTTATTCCGAAACCAAGTTTGTAACAGGTATTCCAAAATCGATGGGAGGAAGTGGAAACCCCTCACCGGTTACTGCATTTGGTGTCTATATGGGAGCTAAAGCATGTGCTAAAAAAGCATATGGCAGCGATTCCTTGGAAGGAAAAAGAATCGCATTACAGGGAGCGGGAAATGTAGCGTCTACTTTTGCCAGATATGCGGCGAAAGAAGGAGCCAAATTATTCATCACCGATATTTACGAAGAGAAAGGAAAGGCACTGGCTGCGGAAGTCAATGGAGAATTTGTAGATCCCGATAAAATATATGGATTGGATGTAGATATTTTTTCGCCAACAGCTCTTGGCGGTGTAATAAACGATGATACGATGAGCCAGTTCAAATGTGATATAATTGCGGGAGGTGCAAACAATGTTCTGGATATTGAACATAAACACGGGCAGGAGTTAATGGATAAAGGTATTCTTTACGCGCCTGATTATGTAATTAATGCCGGGGGACTCATTAACGTTGCTGGTGAGCTGGAAGGTTATAATGAAGAGCGCTGCATGCAGAAAGCAGGAAAAATTTACGATACTATTTTGGATATTCTGAATCATTCTGAACATGAAGATATACCTACTCATATTGCATCTAATGAGCTTGCTGAACAAAGAATTGCACAGGTAGGAAAAACAAAAAAAATATATTCTTCAAAAGGTCACTTCTCTGGAAGAATGGGCGAAATGTATATGACGGACAGGCGATAAAACCTATTTACTCGATTTATTGTAGAGATTAAGGGGCAATAAGATATTGCCCTTTTTTATTTTACCAAAAATGAGACAGGAGTTTATCCCCGAAAACCAGCTAAGGTAATTGCTTAATATAGCTGAAGACTATCATCTAAAAATAGAATAGCAATCAAATAAAGCGGCTGAAATTCTTATCTTGATATGAATCAAAAATACTATGCATGGACAGGCAGGAATACGAGTTTAAAGACAGACTTATAAAAGGAATTACAGAGGACGGACATTTCAAAATTTCGGTTGTAAAAACTACAGATGTAGTAAAATCAGCTAAGGAAAGACATAACTTATCATTACTTAATACTGTTATTTTAGGGAGGGCGCTCACAGCAACCATGCTTCTTGCCTCCGAGCTCAAAGGCGAAGAGCGAATCAGATTGCGTATGGAAGGTGACGGACCTATAGGATTTCTTGTTGCTGAAGCTAACAGTCTTGGTGAAGTACGTGGATATGTCGGAAATGTATCTGCAGCACTCGATTATTCAAATGAAGATACATCATTTGGGGATGGTCTTGGTTTAGGGATACTTACATTTTCGAAAACTCTTTATAATGAAGCCGAGCCAAGAACTAGTACAATCGAACTAATCAAAGGGGATGTTACTTCTGATGTAGCTCATTATCTGGCCCAATCCGAACAGGTTTTATCAGGTCTGATTCTTGATGTGGGAATTGATGAAAAAGGCGAGGTTACAGAAGCCGGTGGGCTTTTGATACAAAAATTACCCGATGCACCTGATGGACAGATAGATTTGTTGCAGGAACGTCTGAGTTCATTCCCGTCAGTTCACAAATTTTATGAAGATGGGCAATATATTGATGAAGTTATGACTAAAGTGTTGTCACCAATCAAAGTAAAAGAGCTTTCAAGGCAATTGGTGGATTTTTTCTGCCGATGCAATAAAGAAAGATTCTTAAGTGCACTCTCAATGCTTAATTTTGATGACCTCAAAGAGATGAGTGGAGAGTCACAGGAAATAGTTTGCCAGTATTGTAGCAACAAAGAAAATATTTCGAAAGAAGAAATAGCGAATTTAATTAAAAATGCGCAGGCAAAAATGAACTAACCGATGTTTTAATAGAGGAAAATATGGAGTCTAAGCATGTTGTAATTGTAGGCGCAGGCTTTGCCGGAATTAATGCTGCAAAGGAATTAAGAAATACTAGTTTCAAAATTACTATAGTTGATAAATCCAATCACCATCTATTTCAACCATTACTCTATCAGGTAGCAACAGCGGCCCTCTCTCCTGGCGATATCGCGGTTCCAATCCGGGCGTTATTCACTAAAAGTGATAATATTAACGTGGTGTTGGGGAAGGTTGCAGACATCAAAAAAGAAGAAAAAAAATTAGTCTTATCTGATGGCGATACTATTAGTTATGATTATCTGATTGTAGCAACAGGTGCCAGTTACAATTATTTCGGTAATGATGAGTGGAAGAAACACGCACCGGGATTAAAAACTTTATCTAATGCTCTCGATATAAGAGAGAAAATTCTCGTATCTCTTGAAAAAGCTGAGAAAATAAACAATCCCGAGAAAAGAAAACCCTTCTTAACCTACGTGGTTATTGGTGGTGGACCTACAGGGGTTGAAATGGCCGGAGCAATTGCAGAAATAGCAAAACGTAACATGATGCGGGATTATCGTAATTTCAAAAAGGGCGAAACACAGGTTTATTTGGTTGAAGCAACCGGTTCAATTTTAAATGGATTTAGTGAATCGCTATCCGAGAAAGCCCATGAATATTTAGAGAAAATGGGGGTAAACGTATTATTGAATTCTCCGGTTCAAAATATCAAAGAAAATGGAATTCAGTTAAAAGATCACTTCATTGAAACTCCAAATATTATTTGGGCTGCAGGCGTTTCAGCTTCACCTTTACTACAAACTTTAGAAGAAGAAGCAGATCGTATAGGGAGAGTAAAAGTAAATACTGACCTCTCTATCACAGGGGATAACAACATATTCATAGTTGGGGATGCCGCTTATGTTGAAGATGAAAACGGGAAACCTTTACCAGGAATAGCTCCGGTAGCCATCCAGCAGGGAAAGTTTATTGGGAGATTGTTAAAAAAAGATGAAGCCCGGAAACAACGACCTGAATTTAAGTACCTTGATAAAGGATCGATGGCTACAATTGGAAGAGCTAAAGCAATCGCAGATATTAAAGGATTAAAATTATCAGGGTTTATAGCTTGGTTGATATGGGGTTTTGTACACATTTTCTTCTTAATAGGATTTAGAAATAGATTCAGAGTATTTGCAGAATGGTTCTGGCACTATATTACTTTTAAAAGAGGTGTACGGCTTATCAACAAAAAAGAAACTTAGTAACCGTAATGTCTTGTAACAACAAGGAAAAAATTTCGAAAGAAGAAATCACGCGTACTAAAATAAACTAACATATTAGCAATGGGTAAGCTCAGAGAAGAAGAAGTAAATAAAATCGTAAGAAGGGCAACATTATTCCAGAAGTTTTACGGAAGTCCGTCTTATAAATCAGGTTCTAAGTTAGAATCAGATTATCCTGAATTATTTGAAATTGCAGACTCTCTGAATCTAAACAGAGCATTTATTGCCGAAGCGCTCATCGAACACCAGGGAATCCCGGTTGAAGAACCCTTCATACTTGACGGCGGATTCACCGATGCAAAAGTTGTTGGTTTTGCAAATGGGGAAATTGATTCTGAAACGGCTAAAGAACTTAAAGCTCAGATTGAATACCATTTTAATAACCGTGGCGAAATTAAACACCGTAAAGGAAAAACAATCTGGAAAGCGACTCCAACAGGTTTCTCTCGCTTTATTGCAACGCATAATTCTCCCAAAGTAATTATGGAGCACACCGGGCAGGCTATTAAAATTCAGGCAAGCCAAAGTTTAAAAACAGCAAATAAGTTCTATTTTCCTATGATATTGGGAGTTTTTGCTTCCATCATGTTTTTTGGAGCGTCCGTTTTTGGGGCTATGGAAAGCGAAGAAGAAGTAGGAATTATAATGGCTGGGATTTTTGGGTTTGGGTCATTTCTTTACTCTCGATTTATGAAGCGCCGTAAGCAAAAACGCAAAGATCGTCTGGTTGATTTAGTAGATCGATTACAGCAGATTCTAGAAAGGCGCAGAAAAGCGGGGACTTTGTACGAGCCCTCAATTTCGATTTCTGATGGAGAAGAGTTTTCTGGGTTAGACGAAATAGAAATCAGAAAAGCCTCGAAATCATCGACAAAATAAAAAACGCCTTTCGGGTCTAAAAGGCGTTTTATCAAAAGTTTTGCTTCAGATCAGCTTTCAGGCATGATCTTATAAATTCCAGATCCGTCAACACCTACATAGATATATCCATCCGGAGCTTGTTCTACACTTCTTACCCTTCCAATATCTTCTAGCACTTCCGTTCTGTTTGTTACTTCGGTACCGTTCATTTCAACTAAAACCAGATAACCAAATTTCAGAGAGCCAACTAAAGCTTTACCTTTCCAATCCGGGTACAAGTCGCTGGTAATAAATACCAAGCCTGATGGGGCAATTGAAGGGTCCCAGTAGGTTTGAGGCTGTTCCATACCGTCTTTTTCAGTGATATCAGTAAATGGTGTACCACTATAATTTATACCATAACTTATAACGGGCCAGCCGTAGTTTTTTCCGGCCCGGATGTGATTAAGTTCATCTCCTCCGCGAGGTCCGTGTTCATGTGCCCAGATTTCTCCGGTTTCAGGATGCATTGTCATTCCTTGGGGATTTCTGTGACCGTAAGAAAACATAGCGTCAATACCTTCTTTTCCAACGAAAGGATTATCAGATGGAATACTTCCATCATCATTAAGTCTGTAAATTTTACCTCCATCCGAATTTATATCCTGGGGAAGCTCGTCTCTGTTTCCGCGATCACCAACAGAAAAATATAAATAACCGTCGCCGTCGAAAGCTATTCGACTTCCGTAATGTTGTCCTCTGGTAGTGTTTGGAGTTGCTTTGTATAAAACTTCTGTGTTTACTAAAGCATTATTCTCAAGTTTCGCCCTCATAATAGCCGTATTTGCACCATCTCCACTTCCATCGGTTGATGAATACGTAATATATATCCAACCATTATTTTCATAATCCGGATGTAACTCGATGTCAAGAAGCCCGCCTTGTCCGCGAGCGTATATATTAGGTAATCCCGTAACTTCAGCTACTAATTCACCATCTTTAACACGAAGTAGTTTTCCTGATCGGTCTGTGACTAACATATCTCCATCCGGAAGCCAGGTCATACCCCAGGGAATACTTACGCCGTCAAATACTAATTCCGGAGAAAATGTAACTTTCTCATTTGAATTACTATTGTTATTAGTTCCGTTGTTGTTAGGTTTGTCGGAGCAAGCTACAATGATTAAAATGATCGAGAGAAAACTTGCGCCATACTTAAAAATGCTTTTCATGATATTTTTGGTTTAGAAAATACGTTATGATTTAGGGCGATATAGAAACTGTCGGAGTTCGTCGATATTCATAAATCCCGTTCTCTTTTTTAATACATCGCCTTGAGGTGTTAACACCAATACAGTTGGAAATGCAAAAGCACCTTTGCTTTGAGCAAATTCACGAGCCTGCATCTCTACTCCATTAAAACTAATGAACTCTTCAGAGTTCCCATCAAGTTTTACCGGAATATAACCCTGATCAATAACAACGCGCACTGTGGTGTCTGGATAAACTTCCCTTTCCATCGCACGGCAATACTTACAGCCTACTTCATACACGTCTACCATAATTAGTTTATTAGTATCTATTGCCTGCTTTTGGGCGGCTTCAAGTGATACCCAGTTAGGTGCATTTTCTATTACCTGAGGTTTTACACTTTGAAGTGAGTAATAAAGGAAAACCCCTAAAAATACTGTCACAGAAACAATTATAATCGATCTTTTTTTCAAAACAGTGAAATTATTTTAATGCTAAACCTTAAAATAAGGAACTCAGAGCGTTTTCTTTTAATTAAAGTACTAGTAATACTAACAAACGGATTAAAATATGAAAAAGACAGTTTTATCATTGTTCACATTAATGCTACTTATGTTATCGGGGTCTGCATATGCGCAAAAAGCTTCAGATGCAGAAACCATGTTTAAAAAACATATCAATAAAATGGTTGAGAATGTTGAAAAAGCAGAAAGTGAAGATCAAAAAAGAGAAATTCTTAATAACTCATTTGACGCTTTGATTGGAGCAATAGAAAAAGTTGAGTCTATGAATCGTATTTCAGATTCAGAAAAGGAGGGCTTGGTTGTATTTAAAGAAGACATACAAGCAAAAAAGAACGAGTTGAATGGACTAAATGGTTTTTCGAAGGTGCCTGCAGACAAGCTTAACAAGTATGCAAATTTTGTACAACAAGATCTTGAACAAGCAGATCAAATAACTATTGGTGTAACAACATTACTGCTAATAATTATCATCTTGCTTCTGCTTTGATATTAAATGCACCACATTTAGAATTGACAAAAAGACTGTATTTAAAACCTGCAGTCTTTTTATTTATTGGTTGTATGTTGATTTCAGGTTGTTCGGGAAGCAAGAAAATTTCTACAGATACAAAAGATCCTGAAGTAAAATACAGTATCATTTCTGTTATACACGCAGATGCCAATTATGTATACCATAATGATGGGGAACTCTTAAAAGCTAATGAAGAAGCGCTAAAGCAATCTGTGAGCATCGCTGAAAATGCTAGTAAGGGAGAGTTTTTCATTTTTCATCAAAAGCCGGAGCGAAAAGCATTTCTTTTTTTTCCGAAAAAAGATCGTGAGCTATATCATTACAGAAATGGTAAACTTTTGCGGAAGATAAACTATTCTCCATTAGGTGGAGGCTTTGATAAGGAAGTGGAGCTCTATCTCAAGTATTCAGTTAAAAACGATACTCAAAGCTACTTTTTATATTTCGGACATGAAATTCCTACCTATTCAAACCGAAACTACCACCATTCTATGCCAGATCAGGAATTTAATACTGAAGTTTTTACGAATGATCTGAGAAATTTTACAGAAAATTTTGAGCTTTCGATACTATCTACTTGCAATAATGGAAACCCATACATGCTTAATAAATTGAAGAACATTTCAAAAAAAGTAGTGGCATCTCCTCAGAATCTGCATTTGTCGTATCTGCATATCGAGGACTTAAACATGCTGGAAAATGAAAGTATGGTTCCAACAATAGATCTGGCCGATTCAATTGCATCCAGCTCTTATCAGCTACTAACTGAAAAATTACAAACAGCGGTAACGATAGGAGTATATGATTCAGAATCTCTCAAAAAGAATACAGACTTTACAAAAATGGTAAAGCATTATGAAGAATATATAGAGAGAAGAAATGCCGGAGAGTTTTTTACTGATAACTCTGATTGTTCAGCATTAGAAAGTCTTATGAAGATGCCTGAAAAGGGTGTTAAAATCTATTATAAGGCGGCAGCATTTGGAAGAAAGGCTTCAAAAAATACTCATTCCGGATGGGGTTGTAAGAAATAACTACATAACCGGAAATTATATATAATCGCCAGAAATCTAAATTTAGTTGGTAAAATAAATAGTATTTTTACTGACACGTTTCAACCTTCATATCAGAATAAGCAATTACTATCTTTAATAAATGGACGAAACAAAAAACGAAATAGAATCATACAAACTGGGACAAGTTCAGGTTATCGTTTCAGAAACAGGACAAGAGAATAAATTGAATATTCATTGCTTTGATGGAGAGTTTAAATCAGATTTTACGGTAAGCAGATATGAATATGAGAACTATAAACGCCTTATGAATCAAAGAATTTCCAGGGCTTTTTCTGGCCAAACGGATGACGAGTAAACGTAACTAAATGCAGATGTAGGCTGTTTTCCTGCTTCCATTGAAAACACAATTACGCGGAAATTTGTATAAATACAAAAATGAAGCTTGCTACTGAAAGCACTAAACCTACCATGAAAATATTATAAGCAATTCTAAGTAGTCGATATTTCTTAGCGAGTACGATTCCCAAGCCATGAAGGTCTCTCGCCATATTATCGTATAACCTTTCGCTATCCTGCATTAATTCTTCCATTCCTTCCACATAATCAGCGCGTGATAACGTATGAAAATTACCAAAGAATAAAATATTGGCAGTGTTATTGCGCACATCTTCAAGTGTGACTTTTTCCTTACTGACTCGCGGACGTGCAGACAGCACGGCGTAAATCATGGAAGCCAAACAGGTGATTAGGAGAATTGATGTTGGAAGTAACAGCCAGGGATTGGAGTCGATTTTCGGAGAAATTGAAGCAATTACAATAGAAATTATGATTCCGTTGATACTAATCATAATGTTTGACTTGTTATCCGCAATACCACTTAGCTCTACATGAGTACGATAAGAAGTTCGGAACATATCCGAAACACCACGTTTTCGGGAACCTAATTTCTTTTTAGAGTCAGAATCGGATGACATATTTACCTGCCGAAAAATTTATTAATAACTGCAATATAGAAAATTCAGGGGATAAGCTTATATATTTAGTCTTTTTCTTCCAGACCTATTTTTTGGAGTATTTTATGAAATCGGTCATCATCATGGAGTGATTGTAACGGAAGCATAGTTTTGATGAACAATATGGCTCCAAGTTTTTCATCGACAGCTTTGTTTAAGTATTTAAAAACCATATCCGTTTTGCCTAGTGCGGCGTAAACAGAGGCGAAATCAAGGCTGAGGTTCAGGTCTGGATTGTCTTTCTCCCGCTTACGTATAATTTCGAGATTTTCTTCTGCCAGTTTTTTATTGCCCATTAAGGCAGCAATATATCCAAGTTGTGTGCCGCCTTTATATTTAGCATTGATAAGGTCTAAATATTTTTCGACGTACATTAGAGCGGTGTCATAATCTTGCATTGATACATGCACTAAAGCCAGTCCTTCAAGAGCAGCTCTGAAAAGAGGATCTAATTCAAGTATTTGCTGAAGAATCTCAATTGCGTTCTCAAACTTACCAAGCAACAAGTTTGAATAAGCATATTGAAGTAGTCCGGGAAGAGATATCGGAGCAATTTTCACTCCTGCTTTAGCATGATGATGCATTTTTTCCAGATTGCCAATAGCTCTGTAATAAAGACTAAGTCCGTATCGGGCCTCTTCATTATTTGGTTCAAGAGTGATTGCTTTTCTGAAATTTGCCTCTGCATTGTCAAAATCCCAATGGTAGAATAAATCCACAAAGCCAAGAGCTACGAAACATTCACCGCGAACATCATTTAATTCGAGAGATTTAAGTGCATATTCTTCAGCTTTTGGGAAGGCTTCTTTTCCTTTTAAATGACCAATAGCTCCAAGAAAAGAATAACAGTTGGCGAGACCGGAATATGCTTTCGTATAAGTGGTGCATTTTTTTATAGCTTTCTCAAAGCTTTTTATGGCTTTTTGAACAGATTCCGGAGTTCTTTTATTCCAGTGATATAACCCCTGAAGATAATGGTTATAAGCAACAACGCTATCAGTAGAAGCTTCATACAATCCACCTTCCGATTGAAAGTCGAAATTAGCTTCAAGTTTTTCGGCGATTCTCTGGGAGATCTCATCCTGAACCCTGAAAATGTCGGTTATTTCTCCGTCAAAATTATCAGACCAGATATGAAACCCGTCATCCGCATTTATAAGCTGTGCAGTTACCCGGATCTTATTTCCAGCCTGTCTTACACTGCCTTCTAAAATGGTTGCTACATTAAGTTCTCTTGCGATGTCACGGATATCTTTATTGGTATTTTTATATGCAAAAACAGATGTTCTTGAAGGAATTTGAAGTGAATCCAGACGAACTAGTGCATTTATAATTTCTTCTGTTATTCCATCACTGAAGTACTCATTCTCATCTTTACCACTAAAGTTAGCAAATGGTAAAACCGCTACGCTATTTCGGTTTGTCCCGGTTATTTCCTGCACATGATTTTGATCAGGAATTTCCAGGCCTTTATTTGCAAGAGCAAAAATAGCTACCGGGTTGAATACATTTTTTAGTTCATGCTCACCAAAGGCTTCTACCTTTATTCCGGGATGGTTTTTAATTTCTTCGAAGATTTTTCCTGAAATCATTACACATCCGGCTATTCCTAAAGACTGTACTCTGGCGGCCACATTTACTGCATCACCAAAAACCCCTTCTTCATCATGAACAACGTCTCCTAAATGAATACCGATTCGTAAAGGAACTTTTGGGTCTTTTTGTAATTTTTCCTGTATTTCTCGGGCAGCTTCTACAGCCTTTATGGCACTTGAGAACATACTAAGCGTTCCGTCTCCATAATGTTGCATCACTTTGCCGCTATGTTGAGCAATACACTTGTCCACCACATTTCTTTGTCGGTCTCTCAGAAGCTTTGCGTTTGCTTCGTTTTCCTGCATCAAACGTGTATAACCTACCATGTCAGCAAACATAATTGCTGCCAGAGATCTCTGACTTTTATTTTTCTTAGACATGGAGAGGTTTAACTTGAAGTTTGAATGTAAATATATCAATAATAATGCCAGACTGATATAATCAGAAGAAAAAGCCGGCTTTTATTTCTATAAACTCTCCCTCTACGGAAGAACCAACAGAAGTGTTCAATAAAAATGAATCAAAAGCATTAATCCAGATTCCACCGCCATATCCTTTGTGCCATGTATCCGACTTCTCTCCATCAGTCCAAACCCGACCGGTATCAAAAAATGCAGTTAAACCGAATTTACCCCCCAACAGGTATCTGTAAAAATCAAAAAGTTCAAATCTGATTTCTGTATTGTTATAGAATGTGCTTCTTCCGGAAAAACGACGTCCGTTATAACCTCGTAGGTTTCTGGTACCTCCAAGTGTATTTGACTCATAAAATGGAAAGGGACCAATATTATGAGCTCCTCCTACTCGGTTTGCAATAACAATTTGAGGAGAAAACCGAAGCGGGTAATAGATCCTAAAATCAGATTCCAGTCTTGAAAAGGTTTGACTGGTGTTTCTGACTCCAATATTCAAATCCGAATGAAAAGAAAACTTATAGCCCTGTTTAGGGTTTTGATTGTTATCTACATCAGTTATAGAAAAAGTGGTGAATAAGGTATTAAACCACTGATCTTTGAACGTACTGGGACTTATCCCTGATCCGGGATCAGTAATAACATTAGAATCGGTACTGTCATTTTCTATTTCAGTGATAGTAATTCTGTTTCCGGATTCAAATACAAGAATATCATTAAGGTGTTGTGATAAGCTGAGTTCACCCAGATATCTGGTTAGGCGCGCGCGATAATATTTGTTTCCCCGATCCAGTAATGTAGTTTCATTTCCAAGCCCAAAGAAATTCCGAAAGCTTTTCGGAAAAAGGATCTCCCCCTTTGCATTTAAATCGAGTTTTCCTACTCTTTGATACCAGGTTGCATCATATTTAAGATTCGAAGCTCCGGTTCTGGGGGCATAATTGAACCGAAGATAATGCTCAACTGCGGGCATTTTTCTGAAGCCGTATCGTACGATTCGGGGTCCGCCACCGATGAACAAACCATCAAAGGAATTGTATTCGAAATAATATCCTGGAAAAACCCGGTTCCATCGATAATCATTTTCATAATCATACTTATTAATTGTAGGATCATCAGTGAGATGGGTATGTACTTTTTTCCCGATGTTGTACTCATTCCCTTTTTCTGAATCGAAGATTTCAAGGTCACGGGAGGTTTTACGATTTAGTTCTGATGTATCATACAGATCATCTCCCGGACCCCCAACAACCAGTAATCGTATTTTATTATCAGAATCTCCCTTTATAAGAAACTCATCATCTCCACTCATGCCGAAAAGGCGGAGTTCTTTGGTTTCATTATCAGAGAAGGTACGGTCAAAGTACTTTTCTCTGAGATTTCCTTTGCCTGATAACTTGTAAACTCTCACCCTGGTGCTGTCTTTACTAATAGTTTCCACAACAAAGCGTTCCCTTTTATTACTGGCAGGAACAGAAACCACTTTATTCAACATGCCAAAGTATGTATGGGTGATTTTTATGATGTTATCACGTCTTACTTTTAGATTTCGGATGGTTTCATTGCCATATTTTTCAAAAACTTCTTTCGGGTATTCCCGAACAGCAGACTCAATTACATCATCGGTTAGTTTTTCCTGAATAAATTTTGAAATGCGTAACCAATCCTGTTTCGTAAGTTGGTTTGTAAACCTTCTTGTCTGATCCAGAGAATTGTAGTTTAGCCCTTTGAGGTTTCCATAAGACTTACCAAAACTCTGATACTGGAAAAAAGAGCCACCGGCTCTTAAGTAAGAAGGAATAAGACCATCCATTTTCATAAATGCCACATCTCGATCTCTCGGTATTGGGCGATATATTTTTCCCTGTTCATCATCAGGTTCGAAACTTGCCCATCTCCATTGATCACTGTGGCGGTCCCAATCTCCTATAATCATATCGAGAATTCTCGCCCGCGCAAACATTTCCTGATCAACTCTGTGATCTATATCGCCATCAACTTCTCTGATCATGTCGCGATATGCCATCACTTCTTCAGAACGACCGACACTTTCCACATGTGACATATCGTTATCTGGCTTTTCTTCAAAAAGAGCAAGTTCGCCCCCAATCTGATCTCCATAAAGGCCTAAAAGAGGATCGTCAGGCACATAGTAAATTATTGGATTGGTATGATAAACATTTATGGCATCTGCAAGCTTTGTTATAATGAGAGCGCCAAAGGGATTCAGGATGGAAAACTGATCTTGGGCCACGTCAAGAGCTACTGTTTTTTTGAGGTTTTCGTCCCAGATCTTTCCGGCTTGTTTATCAAGAGATCGTAATACAAATTCATTCCCAAGAGAATCTTCGAGATGAAGCGTATTGGTCTGGCCTTTTCCTCCCATTCTCACAGGAATCATTCCGCCTTTTACTTCGGAAACATCGAAATAAGGATATTCAGATTTTATAGACCAGAATTTTCGGTTGTGCGACCCTAAAACTGATTCAAATAAAAAGCCTTTATCATCGTAGCCAGGATTGGCAGCCATTACTTTGGTGCTGTCAGAGTAATTGATATTTGGAAGTTCAACTTCTGAATCAACCGGTTCATCATAGGGAGGCTTCATTTGGGTTTTGTACAACAATATTTCTTGTTCCTGCTGATTGTAAGTCCATGCTTCCATCCAAACAGATCCGTCACCAAAAAACTTAAGTTTAGTAAAGCCTTCACCCTCGTATTTAAATTCAGCTCCGCGTCCGTCTGCAACATAATTTTCCTTTGTTCCGGCTCCGGTAACTAAAAAATGATGGGTCAGCCGTTTTCCTTCTTCTCTGAAATATTGAAGATTATGCGAATGGCCGGAAGCGTAAATCAGATGATCTTTTTCAGAAAATAAAGAACGGAACGTGTCCGCCATATTTCTGTACTTATAATGATTCACATCTTGTTCTAACCCGAAAATTCTTCGGTATAAAGCATAAAGCGTTCCAAATACCGGAGGTTTCAAATGAGTTGATGCAGGTAAATATCCGCCATGAGGCCCGTTGGTAATCAATGGATGATGTGCAGCTACAACTAAAAAGTCTTTTTGTCTTTTAATGAGAATGTCTTCAAACTCAATTAAGAAATCACCGCCATCAAAAAGGTCGTATTCTCCTGTATCGCCAAATGATTTTTTATGTTTATGAAGCCACCATTGTGTATCAAGGATTACTAGTCGGATATCATCTTTCAGTAAAGGATGAGCATCATCATCCATTAGTTCGATATCAACCGGACCGGGGAATCCGTTATCAGGAAGAAAAGTGTTTCCGCGATCAAGATAATTTTCTATAAATGTTTCTTGTCTTTGTATAGCAGCAAGCCCGTCTTTGCCGCCATCATCCCAATCATGGTTTCCGGGTATAAAGAAAACTTTCCCGGGAAAGTTTTCGACGATTTTCATTTGTTCTATGATCCTGTCTTCATAAAACTTCCTGTTAGGATGCGTTGAATCAGGTAAGCCATACAGGTAAATATTATCTCCGAGAAAAACGATAGCGCTATTTTTTGAACTTCTTTCCAGTTGTGCCTGAAGTATTTTCAAATTTGGCTCTTGCTTATCAAGTCGAGCAGAACCTGCATCGCCAATCAGGAATAATTCATAAATAAGTTCTTCTTTGGGTTCAGTTTGACTTTTCCAGTTTTCAGCATCTTCACTATAGTAGATTCTGGAAGAAGTACAAGACAAAAAAAAGAGAGATAAGAATAGAGCTCGAAATATCATGTGAGAAGATATAGAACAAAAAAGAAGGGAAAAAGAGAGATGACTGGTAGGCATAAAAAAACCCTGCTTTAATTTATGCGGGGCTGTTTTTGAATCAACTATTACCAATATACGGCAGGGAAGGTGCCTCAACCAAATCTAATTTGTAATGTATAACTAATAGAAACTAATATTATATTTTTGTACTATAAAATAGTATTAATTTAATTTAAAATCAGATTGATAAGCTAATTTATGCCACGTAAAATAGGTTCTTTAACCCTTTATTCTGTCGATGATCTGCATGAAATGCTGGGAATTTCCAAAATGACGCTCCGCTCATACTTAAGAGAAGGAAGACTGAAAGGAAGAAAACTTGGTGTAAGCTGGTTTGTTACCGAGCAGGCTATCCGGGATTATTTTGAAGAAGCTGAACCGGTAAAAGATCAGAAGTCTGAAAAAGCAAAGAAGTATAGATATATTGTTCAGGGAATTAACGATCTTGTAAGTGAAACAGAACATTGTGATACCATTCAGGAAGTGGTTCAGACCTTAAATGAACAGGCGATCATAAGTTTGTTTCAGGTTCAGAAGATTGATGATGAAACCGAAGAAATTGTTGAAATAGTAAAAGCACGAGATTTTTTAGATACCCATGATTCCATTTAATAAAACAGGACTTGAAGAATTGAGCTTTGGAGAAGCCAAAGAAGATACATTCACTATTTTAGTAGACCGGATCGTAAGTCCGGAAGGAATAGATTTGGAGAAACTTCGATTAGCAGATCCAAGAAATTTTGATAAAGCGTTGGCCGATGCAGGCTGTCTCATCATGTTGAATGAAACTGAAATTGATGAGTTGGTACGAAGAAAAGAGTTGAATCGCGAGAATTTACATCAAAGCCTATATGATTTAGCGAAACAAGAAGGCATGCTGTAAGAACTCTGAACATCCAACCGAAGAACAAGGAACTTTGAACCTGAGTTAGAAACAATAGTTTTATCTGTTCAAATACCGCTCCGCTCTTAATAAGCAGGTGATTGTTTTAGCATCATCTATTTTTCCTGAATGCACCATCTCTACAGCCTCAGTAAAAGGAATTCTTCGTTTGATTACAAACTCATCATCGTCGGTATTTTCGTCGGTTTCAGTTAATCCGGTTGCCAGGTAAATGTGAATGATCTCATCAGCATAACCAATTGCCGGATACAGGTGTCCGATATGTTCAAGGTGTTTTGCTGACAATCCTGTTTCTTCAAGTAATTCTCGTTCTGCAGTTTTATCAGGGCTTTCTCCTGAATCAATTTTACCGGCAGGGACTTCCAGAAATAATTTCTTAGCAGGATAACGAAACTGATCGATCAGCATAACATCACCATTTTCAAAGATAGGCACGATGGCACAAGCTCCCGGATGTTTGATCCATTCACGTGATGAAACAGAACCATCAGGAAGCTCTGCTTCGTCATAGAACACGTGAAGCAACTTTCCTTTATAAACTTCTTTTGAGTTAATTGTAGTTTCAACGAGTTCTTTTTGTTTATTTAAATCCATAAATCAAGTAGAGGTCTGTAATTATATTGTTTGGCTTTATCGGTGAATAGAATGTACCTTTAAACAAATTTGAAAGAAGATAAATTGGTTGAAGAACAAAACATAGACGGAAAAAAAGTTCAGGTTTCAGGACGGGTATTCACACTGTCTAATCTGATATCATTCACCCGGTTTTTGGTAGCCGCTCCGATTATTTATCTGCATGTAATCAATGATTATCAGTTCGATACAACTATTGTAGTTCTAATTCTTTATGCAGGAATTTCAGATTATCTGGACGGTTTGGTTGCAAGAAAAACGAATACCGTTTCTGAAGTAGGAAAAATGATAGACCCGATCTCAGATAAACTTTGTGCTGCAGCGCTATTTATCTATTCCGTTTGGTTAGGTTGGGTTCCGTTATGGTTTTTAATTTTGAATGTGATTCGTGATTCACTCATCATGATTGGCTCTTCTTTTATAAAAATAAAATATGGAAAAGTGGCAATGTCGATTATGTCAGGAAAAATTGCTGTTAACGCGTTGGCACTATATTGGATCGCGGTTTTCTTTTTCAGGGATGCCACTCAGGTTCATAGTTGGTTGTTATATCTGACAACAGCCATCATGGTATATTCATTTTTTGATTATTTTAATCGCTACCGAAAAATTATGCAGGGAGCAAAATTTAACTGATACATGGGATTATTAGACAAGCTTGGTTTAAAGAAAAAAGAAACGCTGGACAAAGGCGTTGAAAAAAGCAGAGAAGGAATTCTTAATAAGTTAGGAAGAGCTTTTGTAGGTAAAGATCAGGTTGATGATGAAACACTAGACGAACTCGAAGAAATTCTTATTACATCAGACGTTGGTGTTGCAACAACTCTTGAAATCATCAAAAGAATTGAAGCACGAGTAGCCAAAGATAAATTTATTAATCAGGCTGAGCTACAATCTATACTTCGGGAAGAGATTGTACATCTTCTAAAAGAAAATGATGTCGATAAACCAGCAGAGTTTGATGCAGACTTTCAGGTTAAACCTCATGTTGTTTTAGTTGTAGGTGTGAATGGAGTTGGAAAAACAACTACCATAGGAAAGCTTGCTAACTTATATAAAAAAGCAGGAAAGAAAGTATTACTTGGAGCTGCGGATACATTCCGGGCTGCAGCCGTTGACCAGTTAATTATCTGGAGTGAAAGAGCGGATGTTCCTATTGTTCAACAGGGCCAGGATGCTGATCCGGCATCAGTAGCTTTTGATACCGTTTCTTCTGCCAAAGCCAGAGGTTCGGATATTGTTTTAGTAGACACCGCCGGACGACTTCACAACAAAAAGGCATTAATGGATGAGCTCGCTAAGATCAAAAGAGTAATGGGAAAAGTTGTTGATGGAGCTCCTCATGAAGTAATACTGGTGTTGGATGCTTCCACAGGTCAAAATGCTATGCAGCAGGCGAAAGCATTCACAGAAACAGTAGATATTACCGGGTTGGCTCTCACAAAATTAGACGGAACAGCAAAAGGCGGAATCGTGATTGGAATTTCAAATGAATTGAGTGTCCCTGTTAAATACATTGGTCTTGGAGAAAAAATAGAAGACCTTCAGGTATTTGACAGGGAAAACTTTGTAAACGCCTTGTTTGGGGAATAAAAAAACCCGAATACATTGGGACTTTAAAAGTAAAAGCGATTTAGCTACTACCTCCTCCACTACCACCGGAACCTGGCTTTACTCCGCCACCACCAGAAGAGCCACCCCCTCCCGGATTGCCATTATCACCATCATCAGAATGCTTTTTGGAGGAGTTGAAAAGGTAATAAATATTTTTTTTCATAAGGTATTGTATATTTGTCAAGACTGAAGTAATAAGTACATTAACCAATAATAAAATCAATGTCTATTTTAGTTTTAGAAAATTGAAAAATGTTTCGAGTCTTATTCTTCTTTTAATATTCGCTTTGTTTTGCAAAGGCGGACTAGCACAATATGGACTCTATACTGTAGATCCGATATTAATTAAAGCAGATTCTCTTTACCAAAAGGGAGAAATCAAAAAAGCACATCAGTTATATCAGTCATTTATTGAAGAAAATTCAGAGGGGCGGCCAAATCATTCAAATATAGTAGCTTTGTTAGGAACAGTTCCTGAAATAAGTAATAACGGTGAATATGAAGTGGCCTTTAAAATTCTTGATCGATTAAAGGAAGAACAAGGAAACTTACTGACGCACGAGTTGATGGCTTATATGAAGTATATGGAAGCGGGTATATACTCTGATCAGGGGGAACAAGAAAAAAGCCTGAAGGCTTATTATGAAGGGTTAGAATTAGCTTACAAGTCTGAGGAAAAGTTCAGAATAGCTCAACTACAATACTTTATAGGAAAAACATTGGTTTTTGAAGGCAAAGCTCAGGAAGGTAGAGATATTTTAAAAAGCGCCCTGAAAATATTTAACGAGCTTAATAGTGATTATTGGCTTATTTCAACAAAAAATGAATTAGGGGTAGCTCAATTTCCTCTTGGAAATAATGAAGAGGCAGAACGTTATTTTTTACAAGCTATAAAAGAAGGAAAACAATATGGTAATAAAAGGCTTTTAGGAAGCATCTACTATAATTATGCGGAATTAAAAAAGAAAACCGGTAAATACTCTGAGGCTCTTGAATACCTTAAGAAACAAGAAAAATTATTAGAATTTTTAGATAGTTACGAAGTGGAGGCTGATGTTTACAACGCAATTGGAGCTGTTTATTCATATCTGGCAGATGCTAAAAGTTCGTTGGATTACTATAAAAGAGCATTACGAGCAAGACAAGAAGGAGGCTTAGATCGTGACCCGGTAATTTTATCGAATATTGCGTTGGTTTATCACAGTTTAGGTGATTACGAACTTGCAGAAAGTCTTTATATGGAAGCGCTAGGAGTTTTTGAAGATAGAAACTCGACGTATTGGATTATAAAAATGAACGAATTTTTAGCCGATTTGGGTATCGATAGAAACGAACCTGAAGTTGCAATAGAGTATGCTAAAATAGCAGTAAATCTTGTAAGAAATTATCAGAATAAAGACCTTAAATCTTCTGCACACTTGACCCTTGCACGAGCATATTCTTATAGTGGAGATCAAAAAAAGGCTCTGCCACATTTAAAGCTTCTTATGAAAATACAAGAAACATAAGAGGTTTTAACTTGGTTTATGCACTCACAAGGTTGTCAGGAGCGTATTACAGGGCAGGTTCAGATAGTGCTTTTGTAATTGCTAACAGAGCTATAGAAGAAATTGAGTGGTTAAGAGGAAATATATCCGGAGATCAATTACAAACAGAAGTTTTCCGCTCTTATGCCGCATTCTTCTTCAAAGTTGCAAGCTGGCACATTGAACTTAACGATGACTTTGAGAAAGCGTTCGAAATGCTTGAAAAAGGAAAGTCGAGATCTCTCTTAGATCAAGTTGCAGGTTCAAGTTCATTGGATCAATTTGTCGATGAAAATACCTCATTAAATATTCTTAGTAAGTCTAAAGAAATAGACAGGCTATACAGAGAATTTGAAGCTTCTGATAATGATGAATTTCGTACGGAAATAAAAAATCAAATAAATGATGCAAGGCTCGATTATCAGCTAACTGTTAACAAGGCTTATAGTGAAAATCCGAATTTCAAAAAACTTTCAGCTCCCGAAATTCTAACTCTTCGGGAAGCAAAAAAACTTTTGGATGAACATTCAGCAATCGTTGAATTTGCAACATTTGACGACAAACTATTGACACTTGTAATCACACAGAATAAAGAACAAGCCTTTATCCAGGAAATTGCTGATGTTCGTTACTCCAGAAAATATTTCTCCCGCTTTGTTAATGGATTAAGGGGGGCTATTCAGGATATTCAACCAATAGATTCTTTACAGTCTTATTCTGAACCTTTATACGAACTTTTGCTAAAACCTATTGAATCTAACTTTCCAGAAATCAAAAACCTAATTTTGGTACCTGATGTTGCTTTAAACTACTTGCCTTTTGAAGCTTTACTTGCTCCAAATGGGGAATTTGCTATACAGCAATACAATATCAAATATCTACCATCTATTTCATTGTACAAATATATTCCTGAACCCCACCGAGAAACCGAGGAGGAATTGTTAGCTGTTGCTAGTTCGGGCTTTCAAGGAGAAGAATCATCGGAAGAGCTTCGTTCTCAACAAAATTTTGCTTCTTTGCCCTCCACCCTACTTGAGGTGGATTCTATTGCTACAAAATTCGAAAATTTTACACTTTTAAAAAATGAAGATGTATCAGAAGCAGCAATAAAGCAGCTTGATTTGGAAAATTATAAATATCTTCATTTTGCAGCGCATGGAACAGTTAATGAAGACGATCCTTCTCAAAGCGGGTTGGTATTATCAAAGAGAAACAACTTGGAAGGTCTTTTTGGCGAAGATGGTCTTTTAAACAGTGCAGAAATCAGCTTATTGAATCTAAAGGCAGATTTGGTGGTTTTAAGCGCCTGTAACACGGGCTATGGACGAAATGTTGTTGGGGAAGGTTTGCTAGGTTTGCAAAGAGCTTTTTTAAAAGCCGGTTCGTCTTCTGTTATCGTTAGTTTATGGAGTGTTTATGATAAAAGTACTGCGTTTATGATGGCTGATTTTTATGAGAAGATGAACAACTATAAAGACAAAGATATTGGTCTCTGGAGCAAGGCTATGATATGGATGGACTTATATGAGGCTCCTATGTTTGGGTACAAAGAAAGAGCATTAAGGGATGCCAAGCTTGCAATGATTGAGCATCCCTATTATGATCATCCCGTAAATTGGGCGTCCTTTATACTGATTGGTAAGTAAAAGGTCAGTTTCTTGCTTCGGTCTGGGTTTTCTGGATGAATTCCTGATTATCTACTTTTGGACGTTCATCAGAATTTGCGAGCAGAGCAGTAGTCATGTAAACTAACTGAGTTCTTTTAACCAGCTGTTCCCATTCGATTTTGTCGACAGAGTCGGAAGGACGGTGATAATCATCGTGAGTTCCATTAAAAAAGAATACAAATGGAACGCCAAGACGCCCAAAATTCCAGTGGTCACTTCTTCGGTAAAATTGATTTGGATCATTCAAATCATTGTAACGATCACTTAGGTCGAGGTTTACCGTCTGCTCATTAGCTACCCTCATTACGCTATCAATACCTGAAGAAATTATTTCTCCACCAATTACGTAGATATAATCTTTTTTGTCTTCGTGTTCTTTATCTACACGGCCAATCATATCGATATTGATATTAGCTATGGTATTTTCAATTGGGTAAATCGGATGATCAGAATAATAACGTGAGCCTAAAAGTCCCTTTTCTTCTCCCGAAACGTGAAGGAAAAGAACACTTCTTTTTGGTCCGGCGCCGGCTTCTTTAGCAGCTTTCATTGCTTGAGCTGTATGTAACAGAGCTACAGTTCCACTTCCATCATCGTCAGCGCCGTTATAGATCGTATCACCTGTAGAATCTGGTCTTCCTATTCCTACATGATCGTGATGTGCACTTAGCACAACAACTTCATCTTTCAATTCAGGGTCACTTCCTTCAAGAAAAGCAGCAATATTGGAAGCTTTTACTGTATTCTCATTAACAGTTACTTGATGACTTAGCTTATAACCAAGCTCTTTTGGTATAAAGTCTCTCGGGTTTTCTTTGATGGATGATGCGATTTCCTGAATTCCTGAAACATTATCAACTTCTAGAATTTGAGCAGCAAGTTCAGGCTTAACTCTATTCCAGGCGGCACTTCGGCTTGCCTCATTTTGCAGATAAGCCAATGAAACTCTGCCGGAGCTACCAAGGCTTGATTGAATTTGTTCCGAGCTTGTAACAAAGCCAGAAGGTTCGTTATGATCCATAACTAATATTACGCCGGCTGCTCCACCCGAAAGCAATGACTGAAGTGCTCTTTGGTTGGTTACCTCACGATCAAAAATAACGAGTAACCATTTATCAGCTACAACATCAGGAAAGTGATTTACATCGTTGCCATCTGACATTCCGAGACCGGCAAACACTATTTGACCGGAAACATTATCACTACCTCCGAAGATAGTTGTAAAGTCTGCGGTTTCTTCACTGTTTAGTGATGTTTCACTTATATAATTTCCGTCGGAATTAGTAAGAGTGTAGGTATAACTTTCAACAGAAGGGGCGCTCAGATCATAAAATTGCTCATAAGTACCATTGTCACCGACTGGCGTAATGCCAAGTTCAGTGTATCTTTTAACAATATAATCAGTAGCTTTTCTAATTCCTTCTTCCCCGGTTTCTCGCCCTTCAAATTCGTCACTGGCTATAATAGTGAGGTCGCTTTTTAACCCCTCCATTGTAATGGTTTCATCGAAGTCAGCGATATTAGCTGATGGTAGATTGGATGTTTCTTTCGAACCACTGCAGCCAATTAATAAGGCTACAAGCAGGAGGTAAAATGTGTTTTTCATTATCTGGAGTTTTATGCACTTATAATTTCGTCGACCGGCTTCAGGTCGATGTAGAAGTCGGTAGGTCCTTGTTCGATAAAAAGATTAATTTGTTGCTCTTTTATCATTTCTAATATTGCAAGAAAGGTAACAACTATAACAACGCGGTTTGTTAATTCTTTGCAAAGGCTTTGAAAGCTTTGACGTCCTTTTTCTGTTAGGTTCTTAAGAACAAATTCACTTTGTTGTTCAATGGTTGCTTCAACTTTATTTACTTTATGTACGACACGTTGTCTTTCAATATCTGTTAAGACCTTTCTGAAAGCCGATATAAGATCAAATAAGGTTACATCCTTAAGAGCTTCGCCGGTTGCTTGCTGTTCAACATCATCAGCTTCAGGATACCCGCGCATGTATCTTTTACGGGTTTCTTCATCCAGATCCGACATTTTCACTGCCATCTCTTTATATCGCTTATACTCCAGTAATCGTTGAACTAACTCATACCTTGGATCCGTTTCATCAATTTCATCTCCCTCTTCTTCTTCTCGTGGCAACATCATCTTTGCCTTGATAGACATCAGCATACTTGCCATAAGAATAAACTCACTGGCAACATCAAGATCCAATTCTTCCATTAAATTGATGTATTCGAGATACTGCTTGGTAATGTATGATATCGGAATATCGTAGATATCTAACTCATCTCTTTTAATAAAGAAAAGTAAAAGATCGAGAGGCCCTTCAAAGTTATTTAACTGAACACGATACATTATTGGAATCTAAATGTATAATGAATAAAATTCTTCATTTTCTTTTCAAAAAACTCGCTTATTTTAGAAGTAAGAACCCGGGCAATAAAGTATGGATTATTCAAAGTTTGTAACAGCAGTATTAGAGGATAATAAAGAACATCTGAATGAGCTTTCGGTTGTAATTTCTAAGGTTCTTATCAAGTTCTTATTGGTACGGTTGGATGCTTCACTCGAAGATGCTAAAGATTCTGCACAAAGTGCTATTCTGTATTCCATTGAAAAGATAAAAAATAACGAACTGAATAATCCTGATTTGATTATTCATTATTTATTCAAAACGGCAAAAAATAACTATCTGAAACAACAGAATAAGAATAAAGAGATGAACTATAAGGAAGTTCCTGATCATTATTCTGAACAGGGGGATCAGCTTACTAATCTTTTAGATGCAGAAAGAAGATCGGTATTAAAAGTTTGCATATCACAGCTCAAGCCTAAACAACACAACTACATAAGTTACTGGTTTAATAACCCGGGGTCTGATACTTCTTTAGTCGCAGAGCACTTCAACATAAGTGTTAATAATGCATGGATAAAAAAACATCGTATAATTAAGATGTTGAAAGAGTGCGTTGAAAAAAAATTAAATAAATAATGTAAGGAATGGTGTCCGAAACGGTCTTACTTATCAGGTTTCACAATGTATCAAAGATACATTGTATTAATAATCGGAGTAATAATGGAAAGTAACTCAAGAGATAAAGGGATCTACGAAAAGATAGATCAATACGTTAAAGGCAATTTAGATGAAAAAGAAATTCAGGCTTTATGGGAAGAGTTTGCAAAAAACCCTGAGCTTATTGAAGATCTAGAATTGGAAGTTGGAGTAAGAGAAATTTTAAGAGAAAAGGCGCACGGGGCTTCTAAATCAAAAATACATAACCTTTCTAATTGGAAATGGCATGCATCTGCAGCAGCGGCAGTATTAGTAGTTATTTTTATTCAGTTGTTTCGAGTGGACACCCCAACAGAGTTAGGAGATTTTTTAGTAAGGAATATTCCGAATGATCAAATTGAAACAGCGAATGGTATTCGTTCGAAAGAAATGGTTATCAGCAAAGCCGATTCACTTTTAAACCTTGGTTTTGCAGCATTATCATCAGGGGATGAGGAAAAAGCAATGGAGATATTTTCAGAAGTTATCTCTAAGTACAATCAAGAACCTTATGCATCCAAGGCCTATCTGAATAGGGGTATTATTCAGTATAATGATGGAAAGTATACCGAGGCCGCCGAAAACTTTGAGGAAGCCGCACAAAGAGCTTCTGAAAACAGAATGATATCAGAAAAAGCTTATTGGTATCTTGGAAATGCTTACATAAATATTGATGAAAATGAAAAAGCTCTGGAAGCTATTGGCGAAGCATACAACCGGGACGGAGTTTTCAGAAAGGCGGCATTTGTACTTTACAGAAAGCTTAGCCATGATTTAGGACTAATCGATATAGAAGAAGAAAACCCAGCCGCAGAAATAGATAACTAATTATCAGTTATCTATTGGAACCGGAGAGGCAGTGTCTTTAATGTGATTCATAAGAACTTTATGGGTAGCAACCTTCTTAGCTTCTTTTTTACGAACTACTTTTCGATAATCGCCGTCAGCACCTAATTCCCACCTTTGCATATTATCTCTTAGATAAACACTAAGCATAAACTGGAGATACTTTTTTAATTTCGGAGCTTCTATTGGTGTTAAAGCTTCAACCCGGGCATCCAGATTTCTATGCATCCAGTCGGCAGAGCCAATAGAGTACAAGTGTTCGTCAGCGTGGTGAAAGTAGTATACTCTTGAATGTTCAAGAAACCTCCCAATAACAGAATGTACCCGAATGTTTTCACTCAACCCTTTTCTTCCCGGAATCAATCGGCATACACCTCTTACAATAAGGTCGATCTGAACACCCGCATTGGATGCTTCGTACAGTTTTTGAATAATCAATGGATCTTCAAGGCTGTTCATTTTTGCGATGATTCTTGCTGGTTTTTCTTTTTTAGCTTCAATGATTTCAAACTGGATCAGTTCTGTTATCTGAGGTCTGAGGTGTTTAGGAGCAACCATCAGTTTTTCAAAAGTCTGATCAGGAGCATATCCGGTTAACAAATTGAATATATCAGTGATATCGGATGAAATAATATCATCGCAGGTAAAGAACCCAAGGTCTTCGTAAAGCTGTGCAGTATCCGGATGGTAGTTACCGGTTCCGATGTGACAATAGGTACGTAATCCATCTGCTTCTTCACGAACAACCATGGTAACTTTGGTATGAATTTTTAGCCCCGGAATACCATAAGCTACATGCACCCCACAGTTTTCAAGCTTCTGAGCCCAAGTTATATTCCGTTCTTCATCAAAGCGGGCTTTTATCTCCACTAACACAGCTACTTGTTTCCCTTCTTCTGCAGCATGCATCAACGAATGCATCAAAGGAGAATCTTTAGAAGTTCTGTATAAGGTCTGCTTGATTGCTAAAACATTCGGATCGTTAGCGGCTTCTTCAATGAATCTTTGAGTAGATAATGCAAAACTGTGATAAGGGTGATGCACAATGAACTCGCTATCACGAATCACTTTGAAAAAACTCGGTGTTTCCTCATCAACTTCATGTTTTAAAGCAGGATGGATAACGGGTTTCCATGAACGGCTTTTCAATCTTGGATACCCTGAAAGCGAGGAGATCTGCATAGCATCGGCTAAACCAATCGTGCCTTCCATTTCATAAACATCATTCCAGTTTATATTCAGGTTCTTGATCAGGTATTTTTTAATATGCTTCGGCATGACCTTTTCAAGTTCAAGACGAACGATTTCAGAAAATTTACGCTCCCTAAGCTCGTCTTCAATTACCTCAAGCAGATCATCGGCTTCTTCTTCTTGTCTTTCGACGGAGGCATTTCTTGTTACCCTGAACATGTGAGCGGATAAAACTTTCATCCCCGGAAAAAATTCACTGATCTTTGATCGGATCAGATCCTCGATAGGAATCAAAATGATCTTATTTCCACGACGATGAACCTGAATAAGTCGTGGACGATTAGCCGGTACTTTTAAGCGTGCAAAAGACTTTTCTTTAGTTTTAAGGTTCAAAAGCTCGATCGCAAAAGACAAGCTTTGATTAGAAATAAACGGAAAAGGATGAGATTCGTCTACGGCAAGAGGTGTTACTATTGGATAAATCTGTTTTTTGAAAAACCGATCACTAACTTTTTTCTGGTAATCAGTAAGTTCATCGTATTCTTTTATGCAAATCCCGTTTTCAGCTAGCGCAGGCATAAGGTCGTTGAAAAAGCAGCTACGATAGGATTCTATCATTTTTAAAACCTCATGACGAATAGCCTTTAACTGATCAGAGGCGGTCATCCCATCAACAGAGAGAGATTTTACCCCTGCCATTTGCTGTCGCTTAAGTCCACCAACTCTTTTTTGGAAAAATTCATCCAGATTTGAGCAGGTAATTCCTATAAATTTCACCCGCTCTAATAACTTCGTCTTTGGATTTAATGCTTCTGCCAACACTCTTTCATTAAACTTAAGCCAGCTTAGCTCATAGTTAAAAAAGAAATCCGAACCGTAGATTTTTAAATTGCTAGAGCTCAGATCCTTATGTAATCCCTTTTCTTTCAATATTTCGTTCTTTTTGATGTTGGCTAGTTTTTTCCCGCGCTTATTTTTTTGATAATCAATAGGATCATAATCCAGATTGTCGGGGGAAAAGGAATTATTCTTCATTGGTTCTTTCAAAATTCGATGCGCAATTAGGTAATAAACTAAGTATAATTCTATAAAGTTAGTGTAAACATATACACCCAAACATAGTGAATAATCCTCACCTGAATCCTGACATCAAAGAAGAAGCATTTGAAAACTCAGTTCGTCCGTCTTCATTGGATGAATTTATTGGTCAAAGTAAAGCTATATCCAACTTGGAAGTTTTTATAAAAGCAGCCAAACAACGAGGAGATGCTTTAGATCATGTAATTCTTTCCGGACCTCCTGGTTTGGGAAAAACCACACTTTCCCACATTATAGCTCAGGAAATGGGGGTTAATATACGCCCTACAACCGGACCGGTGCTTGAAAAACCCGGCGATCTTGCAGGGATGTTAACAAACCTTGAAGACGGAGATGTTCTTTTTATTGATGAAATTCACCGCTTGAATCCGGTCATCGAAGAATACCTCTATTCGGCAATGGAAGACTTTAAACTTGATATCGTAATTGATTCGGGGCCAAACGCCAGAAGTATTCAGATAGAGTTAAACCGTTTTACCCTTGTGGGCGCTACTACCAGAAAAGGAATGCTTACAGCTCCTTTGCGGGCACGGTTTGGTATCGATATGAGATTGGATTATTACGAAGTAGAATTACTTCAGAATATTGCATTGCGAACAGCACATATCATGAACTTTGGAATTACAGATGAAGGAGCTTTTGAGATAGCCAGAAGAAGTCGAGGAACACCAAGAATCGTTAATAAACTATTACGCAGAACCAGAGACTTTGCACAAGTAGAAAACCTTACCGAGATCGATAAAAGAATCGCTGATAAAGCCCTAAACGCTTTAGATGTAGACTCGAATGGGTTGGATGAGATGGATATCAGAATGCTTCGGTCTATCATTGAAAATTATGCAGGAGGTCCTGTAGGATTAGGCACCCTCGGTGTAGCCGTTGGCGAGGATAAAGGAACTATTGAAGAGGTGTACGAACCATACCTCATCAAAGAAGGTTTTTTGCAAAGAACTCCGAAAGGAAGAGTAGCAACCGCTAAAGCTTATCAGTATTTGGGAATGGAAAGGAAAACAGATAGTCAGGATTTATTCGGAAGTTGACAATCTTCACTAAATAATTCTTACTGAACTCTGACTTTAGAAATAATCTCCTTACCTTTTGCGCACTTCGTAACCAAAAGAACCTTATTAAAAAGATGAAGAATTTATTTACCTCAGAATCAGTATCTGAAGGACATCCGGATAAAGTAGCAGATCAAATCTCTGATGCCATTCTGGATGCAATGTTAACAGACGATCCAAACTCAAGAGTAGCTGTTGAAACATTAGTAACTACCGGGCTTGCTGTAGTTTCCGGAGAAGTTACTACCGATGCTTATGTCGATGTACAGGAAGTTGTACGCGAGGTCATAAAAAAGATCGGCTATACTAAAGCCAGCTATCGTTTTGATTCTGAAAGTTGTGGAGTGCTTTCCACCATTCACACCCAAAGCCCTGATATTGCACAGGGAGTTGACCGTGACGGCGCAGGAGACCAGGGAATGATGTTCGGTTATGCCAACAACCAAACACCTGAGTTAATGCCGATGCCCCTTCAATTTTCTCATAACTTATTGAGAGAGTTAGCACGAATCAGAAAGGAAACCGACCTGATGCCTTATCTTGGTCCGGACAATAAAAGCCAGGTTACTATAGAGTATGATGAAAACAATCAGCCAAAAAGAATTCATACGATTGTTCTTTCCACACAACATGACGATGGTGTGGAGCAGGAATTGATTCATGATGATATCAAAAACACACTGATCAAAAATGTGATTCCTAATGAGCTTTTAGATGATGAAACCATCTATCATGTAAATCCTACCGGAAAATTTGTTATCGGAGGTCCTCACGGAGATACAGGGCTTACCGGACGTAAAATTATTGTAGATACTTACGGAGGATTCGGAGCTCATGGTGGAGGTGCTTTTTCCGGAAAAGATCCATCCAAAGTAGACAGAAGTGCTGCTTATGCTGCACGACATATTGCAAAAAACCTGGTGGCAGCCAAGCTGGCTGATGAGTGCTTAGTACAATTAGCTTATGCAATCGGAGTTCCCGAACCTGTTTCAATTAACGTGAATAGTTACGGAACCGGAAAAATGACTGATATGGAGCTTGCAGCGCTGGTAGAAAAAACCTTCGATTGCACTCCAAAAGGAATTATTGATCGGTTTGATCTAAAACGACCGATTTACCAAAATACTGCTGCTTATGGGCATTTTGGTCGCGAAGAATTCCCGTGGGAGAAACTGGATTTTGTAGGAAAGTTGGGGTGATACGCTATGAGCAAACTGCTTTTAGTGGGTTTTCTGATATTTTTGAATTGTTCAGGTTCACAGAAGCTGCCTGAAGGAACATGGATGGGGGTTATCACTCCAATGATCCCCCAAAAAAATTGACCTATACAAAACTCACATCGCCCGAAGAAATTCCTGAACGGTTTGTTTCCGGCTGGAATAACCGCGATGTAGATGAAATGATGTCCGCATTTGCTGAGGATGCAGAATTTGTAAACGTAGTGGGTTTGTGGTGGCACAACATTGACGAGATCCGAAAAGCTCACGATTATGGCTTAGAGGTGATTTTCAAGGATTCTATACTTAAAGTACAAAAAATAACGGTTAAGGAAGTCTCTGATGATGTATCGGTTGTTCACGCCAAAATGAGGTTGAAAGATCAAACGGCTAAAGGAGAAGTGAAGCAACCTCAGCTCAGACAGAATATTTTCACCTTTGTTGCTCAGAAAACAAAAGAAGGTTGGAAATGTGTTGCTGCTCATAATACCGATATTGTTCCGGGAGCTGAAACCAATATCGTGAATGAAGATGGACAAGTGAACTCGATAAGCTACCGGTCCTAATCAGGTGCGTTTAAGTACATAACCGGGTGTTTGAATAAATTTTTCGGGATTATTTATCTTCGGTTTTTCACCTGATTCTGCATCATAAAATGAATACCGTCCTGTATTCAGGTTGAAAGAAAATTCATTTTTACCATCATAAAGTATATATGCGGTAGCTGAATTTCTGTTAAAATTATAATCTTCAATCGATCTAATGATTTTTTTTACTGAAGAAGCCTGAAGTTTTTTGATCAGATCATCTTCCTGATTGGTATACAAAGCAATTTTTTGTTTGTCGTGTTTCAGTAGAAAGGCATCATAATCAGCGGATTTGAATTCATACAATTCTAAACTGTCCAATGAAAAACGCATGTTATCTGTGATGAATGAATTTGAGGAAAGATGAGCATTCTTTCTTATTTCCCTACCGTTGGATCCTCTAATGATTGAAAAGCTAACAATCACCAACATGATGAGAAAAAAGCTGGTTTCAAGAGCATGAGTTTCCCAAAAATCCTTGATGTTTATTAATATAAAAAGAGAGGCAATTCCTGCAATTACGATAAAAATACCCATGCAGCCACGCAAAAAATACTGTTTGTTGGTATGTTTAAACTCGTACGTCATCAGGGAGTATCAGGTTTTATCCTATAAAAATCGACTGCCTTTTCAGGTAGTTGTAAACCATTCAGGAAGTTTATTCAAAGTCTTCAAAGAGAGGTCAATATCAAGTTTCTCAATGCGGAGTGATGCATTTATTAAACGTATCCCCCTCTTCTGTGCCGTTTTGCTACTTTTGTCACCACCGATTCCATAAACCGGATCATCAACAATTGGATAGCCCCATTTTTCAAGATGCAATCTAATTTGATGAGTCCTTCCGGTAACAGGGTTACATTTCACGATTGTTGAATGTTGCTTTCTTTGTACTACAGAAAAATGAGTAACAGCAGGCTTGGCATTGGTAAGATTCGGATTAGTTTCAAATACAAAACCTGTTTTTCTTTTTATAGGAGAATCGATTTTGATCTCAGACTCAGCAGGAAAACCGGAAACTTCAGCAAAGTATTCTTTAGAGACCACACCATTTTTAAAAGCTTCCATTGCTTGTTTGGCAAACTCTTTGTTTTTGGCAAACAGCACAATTCCGGAAGTGACAGAATCCAGCCGATGGACAATTTTCAGGTTTTGAAACCCAAGATCTTCAATAACTGATGTGAGCGTGTTTTTAAAAAATCTCCCGCCGGGATGCATAGGCATGGGGGCCGGTTTATAAACAGCCAGCCAGTTTTCGGTTTCATCGAGAATTTCTACCTCATCAGGAACCGAGGGCTCTACTACTCTTGGGTTATGATGAAATACCAGATCAGATTCGGAAAGCAACAATCCGGGGTTTACGCTTTCCTCATTGATGCCAACTTTTCCACTTTTAATTCGTTCTTCCCATTCTTCAGAACTTCTAAATGGAAAGCGGGTTTCCATCATAAAAAGCAGTGATTTTCCCACAAATTCATCCTGCACTTTGAATTTATGCGTGATAGGATAGGGTAAAACAACGCGAACTTTTCTGCTATTCGGTAGGTTGTGCTGACTCATGTCTGCTTTTGAAGTCGTCTCCGAAGTAATTGTACCATTTTCTGAATGGTCGAAACGCATTTTCCGGATCAAATGGACGCTTATATTCGCTTTCTTTACACTCTTCGCTGCAGCATCCTTCCATAATATGCGCACCTTCTTCAGAACAGACGAACAATTTATTACACTCCATATTCGCACAATTAATATATGTATCGGCCGGCTTTCCGGTGATTTCACAATGTGCGATAGGCTCAAGATCTTTTGGGTTTACTGGAACCACAAGGCGGTCATCAAACACAAAACACTTTCCTTTAAAATGTTCGCCTCCTTCTTCTTTAGCATACCTGAGAATTCCGCCGTGTAACTGATTTACATCATCCCAGCCCTGATCTTTCATTAATACGGAAAACTTCTCACACCGAATACCTCCGGTACAATACATCAACACTTTTTTGTCTTTAGGGATATTAGCCTCTTCAAGCCATTGCGGAAAATCATAAAAATTTTCGAGATCCGGTTTAAGAGCGCCTTCAAAATGCCCGATCTTAGATTCGTAATTATTTCGGACATCAATCATCACATAATCTTCACCGGATTCCATAACTTTTCTCCATTGATCAGGCGCAAGATGGTTCCCACCGTTTTTAGGGTCGACATCTTCCATGTGCAGAGAAACAATTTCTTCCCTGGTCTTACAGATCAGTTTAGAAAAAGGTATAACATCAGCTTCATCCGTTTTAAACTCAGTGTTCTCAAACCCCGGAATACTTCTAAGATTTTCTTTGTATTGTTGCATCTGCTCTTTGGTACCCGCAGCTGTTCCGTTTATTCCTTCAGATGAAATATAGATACGACCTTTGATGCCCAGTTCTTTGCAGTATCGCTTATGTTGTTTAGCAAACTGCTCCGGATTTTCTATCGTATTAAAATAATAGTAAAGTATTACTTCGAACATGATTTTTAGTGCAAATCCCGTTTAAAATATTATCTTATTAAAACTGTTTTGTAAAATTGTAAAGATAAGAAAACTTTGCCTTAATATTGATTAGGAGAATGGAGATGAAAAAGAGATTATTAGTTTTATTGCTTGCGTATGCAGCAACTATTCCGGCTTTTGGGCAGAGTCAGGTTCAGACATTTACTCAGATAATCGCTGAACAAGGGGAAAAAGAACGGTCTGTTGAAGCAACTTATCAGCGATTGATAGAAACCATGAATTCTGAAGTCTTATTAAAGTGTACAACTCCGGTTCATATATTTGCTCACAAACACAGAACTGAGCTATCAAATCCACATTTACATAAAAGAGAGCCTCGAAAGAGCAAATCTAATGTAGCTACTTATGTAAGTCCGTCAGGAAAGTTCTCTATTGAATATTCTACAGCCGGTGCTGATGCCGTTCCTGCCACAGATGGAAATAGTAATGGAGTTCCCGATTATGTAGAGTGGACGGCTCAAGCTGCGGATTCTTCTTATAATCTTCAGGTGAACATTTTAGGTTTTACAGACCCTATTCCTGAGGGTGAAGTTTATGAAATCGAATTTTACAATAGTAATTTTTATGGAGAAGTAAGAACATACAGCAATGCTGATGGGCCAGGAACTTATATGTTAATAGAAAACGATTTCGTTGGTTTTCCTGAAAACGATGACCCAAATGGAGATCAAAGGGGGGCATTAAGAGCAACCGTGGCACATGAATTTAAACATGCCATTCAGTTTGCTCAGAACGATTTTACCGGAGATGCAGATCTGTGGGCAGAGATGGACGCTACATTGATGGAAGAAGTAACCTACGATCAGGTAAATGATTACTACAATTACTTGGGAGGTTCAGGAGATGTTTTTGGAAATCCGGGAGTAACTGTAATTCCCGGCTCTTACGAAGATGCAACTTGGGCTTTATTTTTTCACGAAAGATTTGGTCAAAGTTTCTGGCCTGAAACATGGGATAGAATAGAAAACAGCGTTTCAGATCTTCCTTTGTTAACAGCTGTCGATCAGGAATTGGCGGACCGTGGAATTGATTATACAGAGGCACTTCAGGAATTATATGCCTGGCATTTTGCGTCGGGTGCATATTGGAATACAAGTTTTGGGTTTGATGAAAGTCGTTTTTACCCAACTCCTAATGTTCAGAGTAATATAACTCAGGTAAATGATCAGTTTTCAGGGAACATTAGTTTAGGAAGATTTTCTGCTTGGTTTGGGAATGTTAATCCACCAACTGGAGCAACCGGTGATGCTTCTTTTTTAATGGATGCTGACTCCATAGGTTTAAGCCTTGCTGTTGTTGGGCTATTTAAAGAGGGTAATATTGAATTTGAATTTGCAGAAGAGGAATCCGGTTTTTGGGTTGTGAATGAAGGATGGAAATGGGAAGACCTACTTAGAGTTGGTATGATCGTTGTAAATGAGCGTCAATTCGCCTCTGGCAGATTTAGAGTTAGAGTTTCTGACACATTTCCAACATCCATCCCAATCGATGATGAAAAACCTACAGAAGTCGCTCTTAAGCAAAACTATCCAAATCCATTTAACCCCGAAACTAATATTCCGGTGAGTTTAAATGAATTTCAAAAGGTAAAAGTGGATATTTTTGATATTACCGGAAGATTTGTGCAGTCTGTATTTGAAGGTGGTTTGCCAGCCGGCAATTACTCATTGCCGGTTAATATGGAAAAATACGCCTCCGGTGTTTATATCTATCGCTTGCAAACAGCCGATCAGGTTCTTGTTCGAAGAATGACTCTGGTAAAATAACAGAAATACAACATTCAATTTCCAATGTAAAAAGGCGCTAACCTGGAAATTGGATGTTTCTTGTTGAATGTTGGATATTGAAGTATTCTTTACTTTTTCGCCGGTAAAATCTTTCCTTCAACCACTCCAAACCCGATTCTGAAATCCTCGTTTTCTGCAAATCCGGTCATAATTACATTATCTCCATCCTGAAGAAATTTTCTTTCATCACCATTTGGTAGCTTAATAGGTTTTGTTCCCTTCCAACAGAGCTCCAGCATACTGCCGTAAGAATCTTCTGTTTTCCCGCTGATGGTGCCTGAGGCATATAAATCTCCGGGATTTACATTGCAACCGGTAATTGTCTGGTGCGCCAGTTGTTGATGCATATTCCAATACATGAACTTATAGTTGGATCGGCATAATTTGAAAGGTTCTACCAGCGCATCATTCTCGAGATATACATCGAGATTTATATCAAAAGTAGTTCTTTTGTTTTCCTGTTTTAAATAAGGCAAAACCTCTACATCCTGCTCCGGCATTTGTATCCTGAAAGGCTCAAGCGCATCCAGAGTAACAATCCAAGGGGAGATGCTGGTTGCCCAGTTTTTAGCAAGAAAAGGCCCTAATGGCTGATATTCCCATTTCTGGATATCTCGGGCACTCCAGTCATTTACCAGAACCAATCCGAAAATATGTTCTTCCGCATTATCTACAGAGATTGGTTCGCCAAGATCATTGCCCGGGCCGGTCAGAAAACCAACTTCGAGTTCAAAGTCAAGCAATTTGCTTTCTCCGAATACCGGAGTTTTTGACTCAGCCGGAATAGTTTGCCCCTGAGGACGATGAAGATCCGTTCCGCTGATCACTACTGAACTTGCACGGCCGTGATACCCGACCGGTAAATGTTTCCAGTTGGGCATAAGCGCATTTTCAGGATCCCGAAACATGGAGCCTACATTAAAAGCGTGCTGCTCTGAAGAATAAAAGTCTGTATAGTCGCCAATTTCAACAGGAAGAACCATTTCAACATCTTCCATGGGTATAAAAACTCTGGAGCGAAGAAGATCATCATCCCGTAGAACAGGATTATCTTCTTTAAGCAATTCTGTTAATGTTTGGCGAGCTTCTTTCCATGCAGGTTTTCCCAGGCTCATGAAATAATTAAGGGTGGAATCTTGAAAGACAAATTGTTCATTCAGCAAGTTTCTGTTAAACAAGCCCGCGTCATCTAAAACAAAAAGATCAATTACATAATCCCCGATTGCTGAACAAAGGTGCGTTTCACCATCATCAGTTAAGAATGCACCATAGGGTAAGTTCTGAATGGGAAAGTGAGAGTCTTTTTCTACAGGTATAAAAGATTTCATGATCTGTATATTAATTCAATAATGTTAATTCCTGAAGATCCTCAACGGGTTCTTCAAAGCTGCAGCTTCCATAAGAAGTAACCGATAACATTCTAAGCATTTTAATTTCGAGAAGGGGTGCAGCAAGCTCTTTCCAGGCGAAATAAGAATCCTTAAAAATAAAATTTGATGAGTGTTCATCATCCAGAATCTGTTGAGCTTCTTTCACTGAAAGATCCTGAGTATAACTTAGAATTGCACATCCGAACACATTTATAAACCCATGCATTTTCGTTTTTACAGAACTATTGTGATGGCGGATCGGGTGATGCAATCCCGCTGTAAATTTAATAGGTACATTTTCATCCCTTGAAGTAACAATGGTATCTGCCAGATAGCGCGTTGGTGGAAATTGAAAATCTTCAACGCCACCACATCTTATTTTAAACCCGGAAAAGGTGTAGTGGTCGTATTCATCACTTTGAACTTTATTATTATGAATATTTAAAACACGAAGTACCTTGTGTGCAAGCTTGGGTTCGAAATCAAAGCCCGGAATTTCAAAGAAAACCTGATGTGGAAGCGACGAAGACTTAGCCATCACCTTTACAGTATAATCCACAGCTTCTATCAGAGGTCGGGTATCGGAGCCAAATAAAGTTTCTGAAGGTAGTTTTATTTCCAGTGAAGGAATACGAACAGCACGCTCTGATGCCTTGTAAAGTAAAGCAATATTTTTAACCACATCTGTAACCACTTGTTTGAATTCAGTAAGATCACTTGATGGGTTTGCAACAATAGTTATTAAAAATGGGTCATTGGATTTTTCCTCAGCGTTGATAAGCTTAATAAGTTCAGGTAATAGATCCTGACCAACTACAAATTTTGAAAGCATCCAGCTGTGAGGGGAATTTCTATGCTGTGTATATTTTTTAAAAGCCTCTTCAAGCGGTAATTTAGCGGGAGGATACAGACCCGCATAGTCGACGATACCTGAGAGTAAATTCCTGATGCTTTCTTTCAACTTCTAACCCATTTGAATTCACTCAATAATACCAAAAATCTTTGGAAGCATTAAGCCAAATTCCTTAAAAGCTTGATATAATCGGATAAAAAAAGGAATTATTTGACAAAATCACGGTTTTATTACTAATTACAGAAAAAACTAACACACCTCCATGAATAAGTCAGAAACTATAAAAGCGTTAAGTGAGAAACTAGAACTTACTCAAAAAGATACCGAAGAGCTGTACAACTCATTGGTAGAAACATTCACTGATCATTTGAAAGAGGGACAAGGGTTCAGTATTCCGGATTTTGGAAGTTTTACTTCTACAGTACGCGACGAGTACAAATCATACAATCCTCATTACAAACAAATGATGATGTTACCTAAAAAGAGAGTAGTAAGGTTTTCTCAGAGCTTGGGATTAAAAGATGAATTTAATGAGGCGGAGCTATGAACGATAAAATAACTTTTTCCGGTCTTGTTAAGGCTTTTGCTGATAAGCACGAAATAACTCAGGCAAAGTCCGAGCAATTTATCCGCCAGATCTTTGATTTTGTCATTGATGATCTTGAAGCTGATGGAAAGGCATCAATTACAAATTTCGGCGTTTTCGAACTTAAGGAAGTTTCAGAACGAACAGGAGTAAATCCTCAAACCGGGGAAGAGATCGTGATTCCGGCGCATAATAAAGTTGCATTCCGTCCATACAAAGCGCTGGAAGAAAGTGTAAATGCCGAATTTGGACATTTGGAATCCAGGCTTATTCAAGAAAATGAAGACATAGAGAAAGCCGTTCCGGCGCCCGTGGCAGAAACAAATAAAAAGGAAGAAAATTTTGATGACCCATTCGGATTAGATGAAGAAGACGCCAAGACCGAAGAGGAAAAACCGGTTGCGGTATCAACGAAGGATGAAGACGAAGAAAATACCCCACCACCGGTTTACAAAGCCAATCCTAATGAGCGCTCCGGAGGTGGAGCCAATTGGATATTGATCATTTTGTTACTGATCGTTGCAGCAACAGGAATCTGGTATTTCTTTTTAAGAGGAGATTCCGTGCCAGAACAAAATCAGGTAGCTGAAAATAATGCAGAGCAGGTTGAAGAAACTCAGCCACCCAAACAAGAGCCTGTTGAAGAACTTCAACAAAACAATAATGAATCAGTGCCTGAAGAAGCAATTGATAATACAGAGCCCGATGCTCAGGAAGAAGAGGTGAAAGAAGCCCCGAAAAAGCCCGCCTTTTCTACTTACATCGTAGAAAGAGATGAGTGGATGTGGGACATTTCCAGAGAAGTATATGGCGAGCCTTTTTTGTGGCCTCTGATTTTTGAAGCCAATAAAACGGTCAATAATAATCCCGATCTGGTAGAGCCATCTAACACATTAATGGTTCCGGGTTTGGAAGGATCAGCAGCAAACCTGACTAAAGGTGACTTTGAGAAATTAGCAGTTGCCGCAAAAATGGTTTCCGATGCTTACGCAAATTCCGGAAATCAGACCAGAGCGGCTGAGTATTTACGGTTTTCAAAAAAATACGAACGGAATAGTCGGGATTGATTTAGAAAAATGAAAGGTCATTCCCCGGAGATTGTGGGGAATCCGGATTTACAGTAAAATATATGTTCTGTTTATTAAATTGAGCCTATCCATCTTAGTGGTCCAAATCGAAATATCGAGGCTCAGGGCGTACAATTAAGAGATGTGATGGAAATAAAGCACCGATATTTAGATTTAATCATTCATAATCTGAAACATGTCATCGCGGACGGAGGAAAAATAATCTTCTTCTACTATAAGTGAAGAAAATTTCTGAGTGCCACCCAAATTGTGATGAACGATCCGCGATCTCTCGTTCTTGGTACCGTGCGTTGTTATTCGTAGATAAATCAAAAAAAGATCCACATTTGAGACCCTTCGCAACTAAAAAATGAATCGTTCAAAAAATTGAGGCTCAGGGTGACAGCTTTTTCTCAGCTCAAAAATTTAAATAAAATAGTTAACTACTGAACTCAGACTCACCCCAAACTGATTAGATTCAACGTAAGTGCGTCGGCAAGTTTTAAACCTTCCGAACTCAATGCGATTCGATCATCAAATCTGACTAACCCCTCTTCGGATTTCCGGTTCAGGTAGGCGATTTGTTTCGGAGACAATGTATAATTGTAAGCTTGCTTCAATTCTGTAAGCGTTATCCCCTTTTTGGTTCGCAAACTCAGCATGATACGCTCTTCCGCAAGATCGTTTAGCTTTAACTTTTCCTTCTCAGAAGTTTGAGAAGGCTGTGATAAATACGCCTTAAGATCTTTGGCATTTTCCCATCGCTCAGCAAATTCGTTTTGTCGGTCCCACCAAAAAGAATGCGCACCAGGTCCCAAGCCCAGATAATTTTGGTGCGTCCAGTAGTTCGAATTATGAACAGCTTCGCTACCGGGTTTGGCAAAATTACTGACTTCATATCGGAAGATTCCCGCTTCGGTCAGCATAGATTCCACAAGATCAAAATGTCGGGAAACCTCTTCATCCTCCGGTTCGGCAATTCTGCCCAGATCAAGCTGTTTGCCTAAACGGGTTCCCTGTTCTATGGTCAGTGAATAAGCTGAAACGTGCGGCGGATCAAATTCCAGTAATCGTTTTATATCTTTCTCGAGTATAGACAAAGATTGTCCGGGATTTCCATAAATCAGATCAGCAGTAAACACATTGATTTCCGACTCTTTTAACAATCGAAGACAAGCATGAGATTCTTGCGCCGTATGTGCTCTGTTCATAAACTTCAGCAGGTCCGGATCAAAAGTCTGAACGCCCATGCTCACGCGGTTTATACCTGCTTTTTTGAGCTCAGACAAATACTCTGCTGTTACATCGTCCGGATTTAGCTCAACCGTAACTTCTTTAAGCTCTGTTTTGAAACTTTTTTGAATTTCGTTCAGGATCTTGTCGATCGAAGCAGCTTTAATCAGAGAAGGAGTTCCTCCGCCAAAATAAATGGTTTCTACGGGCTCTTCAGCAAACGCTGAATTTTTATAAGATCGGATATCGGCAATAAGTTGGTCAACAAACTCCAAGCGCTGCTCTTCTTTTGATTTGGTAACAAAATAAAAATCACAGTACGAACAAGCCTGCTTACAAAACGGTATGTGAATATAAATTCCGCTCATAATTAGGAATAGTTGAATTAGGAGTACAAGAATAGCTATTCCTAATTTTATATTCTCCTATTCCTAATTCTTAGAATAGAATGGATTTTCATCATAGGTATCTTTCTGTTGATACGCCCTGATGTATTTCACATAATTGGCTGCGTAGTTAGGAATAGATTTGATTTCTTCATCCGTAAGTTTGCGAACTGCTTTTGCCGGAGAACCCATGTACATGTATCCACTTTCCAGCGTTTTGCCGGGAGGAACCAGACTTCCTGCAGCCACGATCACATCCGGCTCAATAATTACTTCATCCAAAATGGTTGCGTTGATCCCGATAAGCACACGGTCTTTAATGGTGCAACCATGAACAACGGCGCCATGACCAATAGTAACCTGATTTCCGATCTTTGTTGGCCCGGTTTGATTCATCACGTGGATGCATACATTATCCTGAACATTGCTTTGGTCACCGATCTCAATAAAGTTCACATCACCACGAATGGTGACGTTAAACCAAACACTTGATTCTTTGCCGATCTTCACATCGCCGATAATATCAGCACTGGGAGCAACAAAAACAGTTTCATCAAATTCAGGAGTTCGCTTTAAAAATTCATAGATCATAAAAAGTCGCCTTGAATGATTAAGTAAGGAATTACAATTAACAACAAGGCTAAGATATAAAGAAAAAGAATGCCGAATGTTTTAAGAATCGATTTAAGCCAACTTTGCTCAAAGACTATCTTTATAAATATCACCAGATAAATAAAGAAAAGAGAGCGTTCCATAATTTGAATGGTTGCCACTATGTAATAAAGCAGGGATCCTTCAGTGCCTTCAAAAAACAGATATGCCCATGAAGCAACTACCGAGAAGCAAAGCATCAGAAACCAAATGGAATGAATGTGCAACGAAAAGATCAGGTACTCTACATAAAAACCGCCCCGCTTTCGGTGAAACCATTTCACGATAAGTCCAAACACCGGCACAAATATAAACATGGACATTTGAAGCACCTTAGCAAAACCGGTATCGCCCCCGCCCTCTTCTCCCGGGCTTAGGTTAACCAAAAAAACCTGAGTGCTTTCGGTGATAATCGCCAGAAAAAAGTACAATACGCTTATTGAAATGTAAATGCGGAGTGGCGGCAGATAAGTAGCGCGTTGTCCGGCAATATAATCTTTGGTGATTTTTCCGGGTTTAACGAAAAGATCTTTTAATGTTTTAAAAACCCGGTTGTCGATATTAAATAAAGTTTCGACGGAGTCTTCCAGATAGATTCGCAGAGGAAGTTTAGTAGGCTGAAATTTTTGTCCGCAGTTAGAGCAATAATTTCCGGTTACGGTTTCACCGCAATTCAGACATCTGCCGTTATTTTGATCTGAATAATCACCCATATCGGAATGTAGATAATTTCATAAACATATAAACCTGAAAAAGGAGCCTGCGATGCGATGGGCTGATAAAAAAGCCTGTCATCCTGCACACCGATGCGGGATCTCCATAACAACAAGCCGTGCAAAATAATCGGCGGTTGAATTGTTTTTTTGCTTTCCTTTTGTTAAAATGAAAGCGCTTTCATTTAGGCTGTTCACTGCAAATGAGGGGTTAACAACTAACACATACGTTTTTGATATGAATAAAAAAGGTACAAAATTAATTTATGCACTCGCTTTTTCTGTTTTCTTAGGGATAGGAACGGCTTGGGGGCAATCATTTAAAACTATAACAGTAGACGGAGCTCTTTCAGATTGGTCATTTGCTAACGATGGTGATTTTGCTAGGGGGGGACAAAACACAAACTGGTATTTTGCTTGGGATGATACTTATTTTTATTTCGCTGTTGAACGTGTGAATGGAAATATATTTGGAGATTCCGATGCGGCTACATTATTTATTGATATTAATGGCGGATTAACTACCTCAAGTGGTTTAGGTACAACAACAGGAAATGCTTATCAGGGTGTAACTGCCACTCTACCCATAAATGTAGATTTTGCCGTTAGATTAGAAAGGAACTATAAGCAAATGAATAGATGGGATGGTTCATCTTGGTCTGGAAACCTTTCCACAACAAATTTTGTGGATGCAAATAACGGCGATACAAGAACGATACGTGAAGGCAGAATACCATGGACAGAGTTAAATGAAAACGGTACTAAACCAAATTCATTGGCTATTACAAGTTATCTAAGTTACAATACTGGTGTTTTTGGATCATTTCCAGAAGGGAATGAAACACAGAATGGAAATGGAGCCAGTAAGACTTTTAGTAACTATGTTGGTTACCTTCCCATGAATGAATCAATCAATTCTAATTCTTTAAGAGATAGCCTGCAGCAATATTTAATTGTTGATGGAGCCGAGGGATGGAGGATGCTTTCAGCTCCAACATCGAATAATACGTACGATGACTTGTTAGGAAATATATGGACGCAGGGAATTGCTACCGGAGCAGATGCCACTATCGGAGATTCAAATGTCAGAGATTATGATGGGAGTTCTTTTAATACGGTAAACGACCTTACAGCTACAATGACAGCAGGAAAAGGTTTCATCACCTATGTGTATAGCGACGATAATTTTGACGAGAGTGCAGAAGGCTTTCCAAAAACACTTTCACTTTCCGGTACTGAAAATTCAGGAACTATTAATCCAACGTTAAACTCCGGAGCAGATGCGTGGTCTTTAGTCGGTAATCCTTATGCTTCAACAATAGATTGGGATGATCTTGGAAAAACTGATTTAACAGGAACCGTGTATGTGTATGATCATAGTTATGGCTCTCCGGTTGCACCTGATACCGAAGCCAGTGGTTCTTCAGGTAGCTACAGAGTTTGGAATGGAACAGCAGGCTCTTTAACCGATGGTTTGATTACAGCTTTTCAGGGATTTTGGGTGCAAAATTCTGCAAGTGCAACAAGCGAATCCCTGACTATTGAAGAAGCAGACAAAACAACCGGCGGGACATTCTATAAATCTAATCCTGCTCCTGTTATTCAATTAACTGCAGAATTAGATGATTTAAAAAATGATGCTCATTTTTCATTTACTGAAACCGGATTAACAGAGAAAGATAATTTTGATGGACTGGAATTAGCACCTTTAGATTTTGTTGATTACATCACGCTAAGCACTGTAGTGGCGCAGGAAAACCTGGATATCAATAACTTGCCGGCAGACTTTAATGAGGAATTAGAGATTCCTGTTGTAGTCGAAGCTTTTTCTGCCAATAAAGAAACTCGGCAATGGGTTTCAAAAGGTGGCGATATTACAATTTCTTGGCCGTCTCTTAAAAATATTCCGGATAGCTGGACAATGACTTTAATTGACTACGAAACAGGTATTGAAACCGATATAAGAACAAGTGATTCTTATACTTTTAAACTTGAGGAAGTGAAAGGTAAAGTAATTGCTAAAACGGCTTTTTCAGTGTTATCACCAATTTCTGTGGTAAAACAAAAAAGTGATCATAGCTCAACTCGTTTAGGTCTCAGGTTAACTCCTTCTACTTCCGTTTCCAACGAGTTTGAAGACAAGCCGGTTACTTTTGGGTTGGAGCAGAACTATCCGAACCCGTTTAACCCAAGTACTACGATCAAGTATTCTGTTGGAGAATCCGGTCCGGTGAGTATTGCCGTGTACAACGTGATGGGGCAAAAAGTAGCGGATCTTGTGAATGCAACGCGCGGTGCGGGTGAATACCAGGTAACATGGAATGCCTCGAATAATGCAAGTGGTATTTATTACTACCGACTAACAGCACCGGGACAGGTGATTACCAGACAAATGACATTAATTAAGTAATTAGCTGTTAGCGTTCAGCGGTTAGCTTTTAGTGCCAATGAAGTCACTAAAAGCTAATAGCTAACAGCTGATAGCCCTAAAGCTATACAACTATGAAAAATTTATTTATACTCTTACTCGCATTAACGATCGTACTTATTTTAACTTCACTTGCAATGGCTCAGCCGGGCTTGCCATCGGCACCGGATCAGGCTCCTATTGACGGAGGTCTGGGACTGCTTGCGGTGGCAGGTGGAGCGTATGCCTATAAAAAACTAAGAGACCGAAGAGCGGAATAATCTGAGTTCTTTGTAGTCTTTTTTGGGGTACCGAATTAAGATGTTAAGCCATCGTGGAATGCTCTGCGATGGCTTTTTTATTTGGGCATCATTCTGAACCCTCTCCGTCATCCCGTACCCCGATGCGGGATCTTCTTAACCATGCCCACAACCGAAATGAGAAGATCGCGGATCAGGTATGTCCGCGAAGACTATACCTTTTTGCTATAGACATCAAATCAAATAACATGTATACTTCGAAAAGAAAGGAACATACTTAAATTTAAAAAGCGCTTAAAGTGCCCTCCATTTCGAGTTCACATTTTCCTCAATACGTTTTCAGAGATCACAAAAAGCTGCTATGGAATCCTGTACTAAAAAAAGCTTATGTGGACCTTCCTGAGGAAAGAGTTCGTCTACAACTCATCGAGTACCTGATTAATGAAGCAGGTTTTCCATCATCACGAATTTCATTTGAAACTCCCGTAAAACTTCCAAGAGATAAATCGTCTTCAAGAACAGATCTGATCTGTTTTGATAAAGAATTCAAACCGTTAATACTGGCTGAATGTAAAGCCCAAAGTATAAAAATTGACGAGCAAACAGCTCTGCAAATCGGAAGATATAACTCGAAGATAAAGGCTCCTTTTCTTTTGGTATCAAACGGAGTGGACGATTTCTGGTTTGAGAACGGAACAGCCGATGAAGTCAAAAGAATTAAATTGCCGGATTTCCTGAATCCTGTTCAGTCGATGAATAAAGATTTTGAGTATTGGAGCAAAAGAGGATTTCTGGGCAAGGAAACCGATACTGATTCAGTAAAATGGCTGGAAGAAAATCTTTTAAAGCTATTTTCAGAAGAAGAGGAAGTAAGCTATTTGAAATTTGATGATTCAAATCCTGAATTGTTTTTAGATAATTATTACAGAGTGTATCGGTATAATGAGGTTACAAAACTGGCCATTTCTTTTACATCTAATCCTTCCGGTTCAACAAAGATGAATCTGATCCAAAATGAAAAGGGTCAGAACGTTCGGATTATATCCATAGCCATCGATCTTGTAGCTGAGAAAGGGACATCAGATACTAATATCTATTCGAAAAAAGGTAAACAGGAAATTGATATTGTAGCCGACACGGGTTTTACTTTTGAAAAAGACCTATTCGAAAATATTCATCATATTATTCCACTATTAAACTAACTGAAATTTTTTGACTGGCTATTCAGGAACTCCATTGCTCAAAAAACTGGGTATCAAACCCGGGAATAAAATCTTTCTCATCAACGAGCCGCCACATTATTTTGATATTCTTGGAGAATTGCCCGAAGATGTGGAAGTGCTGAGTGATGAATCGTCAGACAAGATAGATTTCATTCACATTTTTTGTACGAATGAAGAAGAACTATACTCCTTTTTTCCTCCGATGAAATCCAGACTGGATAAAAACGGTATGATTTGGGTTTCCTGGATCAAGAAATCATCAAAAAAACTTGAAGCTACATTTCCTGAAAGCGAAGTCAGAACTTTAGGTCTGAATATAGGATTAGTAGATGTGAAGGTTTGTGCAGTAGATGAAGACTGGAGTGGACTGAAGTTCATGTACCGAAAAGAGGATCGTTAAGACACCATTTAGATCGAAAAGAAGAATCACTCAGGGGGCCCTGCTATCATGGCCGTTCCTTCTACAAAGGGGAGTTGTTCCACTTTATTCATCAATGTAGGTTCCTCTCCTTCTTTCGCTTTTAAGGTTACGGTTCGATAAGGGGACGGTAAAAATTTATAAGCAACGTCTCTGTATTCCCCCATGATAATTTTAGCCTTTCTTTCATTCACTGGGTAATCAAAACGAATGAGATACATTTCCATAGGAGCTGTGTTTGAACGGGCTTCATCAATTTGCTCTTCAGTCCAGCCATTATCCTTCAGGGCTTTCAGGGTCCTTTCCATACTTGCTTTATCAACGATGGTTTGCATGCCCAGAACCTGTGGGTGTTTTCTCAAAGCGTCAAGACTTTTTTCAGACGGCTGATTCATTATACTAATTAAGATTGGCTCGATCTGTATATCCAGAATCTGAATGTTAAGATCCTGAAATTTCCTTTCTACAAAACCGGGAGTCACAGTATCTGCCAGGTACGCAACAAACTGACCCTCTACAAAATTATATCCGCTTTGTGCCTGATCTACTGAACTGTCATCAATAACCTGTGCCATACTTATACAAGAAAAAACGAAAATAAATGAAATAGAAAGCAGTGTTTTCATATTAGCTCAGGTATAAATTCAGTTAGTCAACATTAGAATAGGTAAAAAAGTGCAGTAAATCTTATTTTTGGAAGAATTTAAGATACAGGTATCACATGTCAACAGCGGCAACAGCCGATTCTCCGATCTCAAAGGAAGCACAAAGACGGAGAACATTCGCGATTATTTCTCACCCCGATGCGGGTAAAACAACACTTACGGAAAAACTCCTTTTATATGGTGGAGCTATTCACGAGGCGGGTTCGGTTCGAGCAAGAAAAGCATCCCATCACGCAGCTTCAGATTGGATGGCCATTGAAAAAGAGCGCGGTATTTCTGTAACCTCATCTGTGATGCGGTTCGAGAAAGATAACATCAAATACAATTTGCTGGACACCCCGGGTCACAAGGATTTTTCTGAAGACACTCTTCGAACACTGGTAGCTGCCGATTGTGGTTTGATGGTTATTGACGTAGCCAAAGGAGTTGAGGAACAAACTGAAAAATTATTCGAGGTTTGTAAGCTCAGAGAAGTTCCGGTTATCACGTTTGTGAATAAGTGCGACCGACCCGGTATGGATCCACTGGAAGTACTCAGTAATGTGGAATCAAAGCTGGGAATTGAAGCCGTTCCGGCAAGCTGGCCAATGGGCTACGGGCAGAAATTTCAAGGGATTTATGATGTGTTAGGCAAAAAAGTCCATGTCTATCAAAAAGCAGATCACGGAACTAAAAAAGCGATCACCGAAGAGCTTGATATTGAAGATGCACTTGCCCAAAGTAATCTTTCGGATGCAGAAAAAGAGGCTTTCAGAGAAGAGATTATGTTGATCGAAGATATGTATCCGAACATGGACAAGGATGCATACAATATTGGAAAAGTAACGCCGGTATTTTTTGGGTCTGCTTTGAACAACTTCGGCTTGGATGTGTTTCTGAACTACTTTCACAAGCTGGCTCCTTCACCTCAGGGGTATGAAAAATCAGAAGGTGGAGAAAGGTTGATTGATGAGCCATTTTCAGGTTTTATATTTAAAATGCAGGCAAACATGAATCCGGGACACAGAGATTGCGCCGCCTTTATTCGTGTTGCTTCAGGAAAATTTCAGCGTGGACAAAATGTAACGATCGCTCATACCGGAAAGAAGATCAAAATGGCTACTCCACATACACTCATGGGTGATGAGCGGCAACTGATGGAAGAAGCTTATCCTGGAGATATTGTTTCTATTTTTAATCCGGGAGATTTCAGAATTGGAACTACAATTTTCGAGAAAAACGATGTTCGTTTTGATGTGATTCCGTTGTTTACTCCTGAGCATTTTCAGAAAGTAGCAACCAAAGATCCTTTCAAAAGAAAGCAGTTAAGAGAAGGTTTAAAACAGCTTTCTGAAGAAGGAGTAGTTCATGTATTTGAAGTCCCGAATGGCGTAGGAAATGAATTGTTACTTGGAACGGTAGGGGTTCTGCAGTTTGAAGTGGTGGAGCATCGTATGTTGGAGGAATACGGTGTTGAGTTGGTAAAAACAGCCGTTTCTTATTACTGTGCACGATGGTTGCCAAACGATAATCAGGAAGTGATTGAGAAGCTGGAATCCAGCTATTCCACCCATGTTACCAAAGACATGGAAGATAACCCGATCGTATTATTCGATTCTATGTATGCGCTAAATCAAGGCGAAGAAAAAGTAGGAGCCGAGAATCTGTTTAAGTTCAAACAAGGCTGATTAATTAGGAATAAGTAAATAAGGGAATTAGGAATAGCAGAATGGTCATTATTCCTAATTCTTAATCGAGATATTTTATACTTAAATACCTATTTCGGGCGATTTAATGAGATACATGCACTTATTAGTTTGATTACGAACTAATTGTGTTGTTATGAATATCTACCGAATTTCTGTGCTATCACTTTTTTCAATCTTCTTTTTGGTATCCTGCAATCAGGACGATAGTTGCTCTACCAATGCTAATCTGAATGGGGACTGTTTTAATCTGGATGCAACACTGGATATTCAGACAATTAACACTACACCATCTTATACACGGGAAAATTTGTCGATTATTTTTCAGTTTCCACCGGAAGGGCCTCAGGAAAGAGTTCGTTTAACCATCCGGTCTGATGATGAACCGCAAAGCAGTTCTCAATCAGATGAGGTTTTATTTTTGGAAGGCAAAACGTACACAGATACAGGAAGTTGTACATTTAATGGAGATCTTTCCGCTGGTGGGATTCCATGCCAATATACATACACGTTCAGTAAAGTTGATCGCGAAAATAATCTGATCTCCGGAGAAATCGAATTCAGTTACAGTAATGATTTCGGTTCAGACGAATTCGAGGGAAGCTTCGAAAATGTGGAAATCAAAGGCGAAGATTTCTGAACTTCGAAGTTCAAAGGTTCTCTGTTCAATGTTCGTTACTTTCCTCCATTGGCTTGCAGATCCTGAATACACTGTGAATCCAGATCCGGAACATTGCCCCCTGTCAGGTTATTCATGAACCCTGAAGTTTGAACAGCAAAAAACATAAGGCAACTTTCCACATCGCAATGAGCCCCGTTTTCTTCGTCAACATGGTCCTGAACAGCCGGGCTTCCATTGTCTACTAATCCAAGTATATGACCGAATTCATGTTGCAAAACAGCGGTTTCAACGGTTTCTCTGCTTGGTTGATTGAATCCCCCGGAATTATCTGCAATCGTTCCTCCCATCAATGCCATAGAAGTGTTGAAATAAGCAAAGCCCAATACGTTTTCATCTTCAAACTGCCCGTCCAAAATAATAAAGTAAGCGGCTAAAGTATTTCCTTCCGGATTGGTGTCTCTATACTCTTTTTCTACATCGAAAGCCTGTTGAGCGGTATAAGGTGAATTGCCCGGTGATGGTATTTCATCATCAAGATTAATACTGATGTTGGTCTTTTTAAGTCGCTCCTGCAGAAAAGTGCGCAGATTATTTAATGCTCCTTGTGTGGGTTGAAATCCTTCTACATAATCAATCTCGATGATAAGGTCGGTAAAACTATTATCCGATAAAAAATCATTGGCTGATGAGCCAACATCTTGTGTAATAGAAAAAACAGAATTGCCGGAACCATCATCATTGCCGCCTGAATTACTACAGCTTGCAAGTAGGATTAATGAAATAGTAAAAAACCCGAAAATATTTTTATAAGTATGCATAATGGATTTAATTGAAAAAAGTACTGATTGTTCCGAAAATAACCATATAACCAATTTGTAAAGATCTCCATTTTGGCTTTAAAAGCCTTTAAAAAGTCCATAGTTTAAAGGTTCATCAAAAACAAAACACACGGAAGTACTTTTGGTCACAAAAGCGAAAGTCAAAGAGAAAGTAGAAATTATTAAAGCGGATCTGGATAATCCCAAACATGCAGCAGATATTGTAAATATTGTAGATCTGTTTGCAAAAGATCCTATGGGTCAGGACGAGCCACTCAGCGAGGAAGTTCGGGTTGATATGATTGCTGAAATGAAAAAAATACCCACTACAATGACCTATATGGCCTATATAGGAGAAAAAGCATTGGGTATTGTTACCTGCTTTATTGGTTATTCAACCTTTACAGCCAGTAAAACTTTTAAGATTCATGATGTGGCCGTTCATCCTGATGCAAGAGGACTGGGAGTTGGTACAAAGCTGTTGAACACTGTTGAAGAAGAAGCGGAAAAAATGGGTTGTTCTAAAATTACACTTGAAGTGAGAGAAGATAATCCCGCACAAAACCTTTACGAACGCGAAGGTTTTGAGTACGGGAAACCGAAGTGGTGGTTTATGACGAAGGAGTTGGAAACCGGCTAATTACTCGGTTTCTCCAACATAAGGTTTAGCATCTTCAGCCAAAGCTAACACAGCTTGCTGATATAAAGAACTTGGATTATAACGAAGAACTGCACCCGCTACGCTTCCTGTCACTTCATGAAAGTGCTTCAGATAATTGGCAACAGAATAAATGTTGTTTTCCATATCATAAAGTTCAGTACCAACAAACCAACGGTTCAGTGAATAGGGAATAAACTGAGCATAGCTCATGGCTCCGGCATAGCTTGATTTAAGAGACAGAATATCCACGTCATTTCTTTGAGCCCATTCTATGAGTTCTTCAAGTTGCGCAAGAGCAAAGTCGGCACGATAATCAGCCGCAATCATAGAAACGTACGCATTAAAGGGATTATGAATTCCTTTATGAACTCCGAAATCAGATTCCACAGCTAAAATCCCAACGATTACTTCTTTAGGAATTCCGTACTCTTTCTCCGCTTTAGCTAATGCTGATTTATATTTCTCGACGAAGTTAGGGATGCTTCTTTTTTTGCCCTCATACCCAATGATTTTTTTATAATCATCAAGGGTATTCAGTTTTTTTTCAGCTGAGCGGGTAAATTTTCTTTTGATTCTTGGCATGACTTCAAACCTGGAATCTTCAAAGTATGGTTTGATGTCTACCCCTTTCTTTTCAAAATGCTCGATGAGCTTTTTCTTGAAATCATCGTCCGGATTATTATTGGCTGATAACTGAACAGAAAGCCCTAATGTTATCAGAAGAACAAGAGAAGTAATTTTTTTTAAGTATGCCATGATATTTATTGCACCTGTATTGACCTTTAACCGTTAGTATAATAAAACTCAGTGGAACTGGAAATAGTGTTTTGTGAAAGGTTGTTTAAGAAATATTCATCTTGCTCATGAACTCGAACTTCAATTCAAAAACTCTTATCTTAAGAATCTTGGCAAATTCAGGTTTTCTGATCGATAATATTGAAAAGAAAATAACTGTTTGCCACAGAAACACGGAGGCACAAAAATGTGTTTTCTTTCGTGGTTTTGTGCTTTAGTGGCAAAATCATCTGAACTTGAAATTATTATCAAAAGGAAATCATGGCTAAAGAATTTGACGTTTGCGTAATCGGGTCAGGCCCGGGAGGATATGTAGCAGCAATCCGCGCATCACAACTGGGTTTTAAAACGGCAATTGTTGAAAAAAGACATTTGGGTGGAGTTTGTTTGAATATCGGATGTATTCCAACTAAAGCGTTACTACGCTCGGCTGAAGTTTTAGAGTCTATTCAGCATGCCGATGATTATGGTATTTCTGTAAAGGATGTAAAAGCGGATTTTGGCGGTATGGTGAAAAGAAGCCGAAATGTCGCTAATAAAATGAGCAAAGGCGTTCAGTTCCTGATGAAGGCTAATAAGATCGAAGTTTTCATGGGAACAGGAGTTTTTAAATCGAAAGACGAACTCGCTGTAAATGATGAAAAAGGAAAAGAAACGGATTCTATCAAAGCGAAGAACTTCATCATCGCTACCGGAGCTCGTCCACGTCAGCTTCCGAATTTAGAGATTGATGGAAAATTGATCATCGACTCTGAAAAGGCGATGACTATGGAAAAGCAGCCAAAGAAAATGGTAATCATGGGAGCCGGCGCGATTGGTGTTGAGTTCGCTTATTTCTATCACACGTTAGGAACCGAAGTAACTATTGTTGAGCTTCAGAAAACATTGGTTCCTGTAGAAGATCAGGATGTTGGAAAAGAACTGGGTAAGATCTACAAGAAAAAAGGCATGAACCTGCTTCTTGAAAGTACCGTCGAAAAAGTGGAGAAAAAAGGTCAGGGCGTTAAGGTTACCGTAAATACGAAGAAAGGAAAGCAAGAAATTGAAGCCGATGTTGTTCTTTCTGCCGTTGGGGTTACAGGAAATGTTGAAGACATGGGGCTTGACAAAATCGGCGTAAAAGTTGAAAAAGGTGCTATTCAGGTGGATAGATCTGATTATTCAACAGGTGTAGATGGCATTTATGCGATTGGTGATATTATCGGCGCTCCTTGGTTGGCACATAAAGCCTCTCATGAAGCAGTAGTACTTGCAGAGCAATTAGCAGGACAAAATCCAAAGCCAATCAATTACGAAAATATTCCTGGTTGTACATACTGTGAGCCTCAGGTTGCATCAGTTGGATTAACAGAAGCTGCAGCTAAAGAAGAAGGCTATGATGTGAAAGTTGGAAAATTCCCACTTTCCGCAAGCGGAAAAGCAACAGCGCTTGGACATGAAGAAGGTTTTGTAAAAGTAGTTTTTGATGCTAAATACGGCGAGTGGCTAGGTTGCCACATGATCGGATTTGGTGTTACCGAAATGGTTGCTGAAGCGGTTGTTGCCCGTGATCTTGAAACTACAGGACATGAGATTATCAGTGCGGTTCACCCTCACCCGACTTTATCTGAAGCGGTGATGGAAGCAGTAGCTGAAGCTTATAACGAAGGTGTTCATTTAGGAACTCCGGTTAAGAAGTAATAAGCCCGGTCATTGCGGGCTTTGACCCGCAATCTCAGCTTAATGTTTAAGATCCCGGATCAAGTCCGGGATGACCACAATTATTTTGGCTCCTTTTTTGGGAGCCATTTTTGTCTATGAAAAACACGTCATCCTGAGGATACTTCCGAAGGATCTTGCAGTTTATCCCGCAAGATTCTTCGCTTTCGCTCAGAAAGACAAGTAAACAGAATGAAAAAAGCCATCGAACTTTACGATCTCGGTTTACAATCCTATAAATCAACATGGGATTTACAACACAAAATTCAGCAACGAATCATTGATGAAAAAAAACTGGACAGAATCGATGAGTTTGAAGGCAAACGCAAAGATGATGTATTGCTTTTTGTAGAACATCCGCATGTATATACACTTGGGAAAAGTGGCGATGAAAATAACCTGCTCAAGTCATTAATTGAGTTAAAGGATATTGAAGCAGAATTCGTTAATACAAATCGTGGCGGAGATATCACCTATCATGGTCCGGGACAAATTGTAGGATACCCGATATTGGATCTGGATCGGCATTTCACAGATATTCATAAATATCTTCGGTTTTTAGAAGAAATAATCATAAAAGTTTGCGCAGATTACGGATTTGAGGCGGGCAGGATTGATGGACTAACCGGTGTTTGGATCGGAGAACAAAAAGTTTGCGCAATGGGAATTCGGTGCTCTCGTTGGGTAACCATGCATGGATTTGCACTGAATGTAAATACGGATCTTAAATATTTCGATCACATAGTTCCTTGTGGAATAAATGACAAAGAAGTAACAAGTTTGCAGGAACTAACGGGCCGTGAAATAGACCTGAATGAGGTAAAGGAAAAGATTGTTTTTCATTTTGCTGAGCAGTTTAATTCCCAAATAATACCGAGTGGCTCACTCGAAGAAGTAGAACATAATTTTTCGTAACTTTAATTAATTATTGAATCGTCATTCCGGTTCAAATTAGGTAAGTCTGATTATCGACAGATTGGAATGACCAATAAAGAAAGAAATGATCAAAGAACTCAACGTAGTAGAAAAAAAATCCAAAGAAAGAAGACCTGAATGGCTTCGTGTTAAACTTCCTTCAGGAGGAAAGTTTAAAGAAGTACTGGATACGATCAATGAGAATAAATTAAACACCGTTTGTTCTGAAGCTCGCTGCCCGAATATGGGTGAATGTTGGGGAGCCGGGACAGCTACTTTTATGTTGCTTGGTGATGTTTGTACGCGATCATGTGCTTTCTGTGCAATAAAAACCGGGCGCCCACCTGCTGAATTAGACTGGGAAGAACCTGCGCGTGTAGCTGACGCTGCAGCCAAAATGAAATTAAAACATGTTGTTCTTACTTCTATAAACAGAGATGACAGAAAAGATGGAGGAGCTCCTATTTTTGCAGCAACTCATACAGCACTACGTGAAGCAATTCCAGGCGTGACTATTGAGTCTTTAATTCCTGATTTTCGCGGTGTTTGGGATGCTCTTCAAACGGTTATAGATACTCCACCGGATGTGTTGAGTCATAATTTAGAAACGGTTCCCCGTAAATATTTGAGAGTTCGTCCGCAGGCAAAATACGAACGCTCCTTAGAATTATTACTTCGAGTTAAGGAAGCAGGAATCAGATCTAAAACAGGAATTATGGTTGGGCTTGGTGAAACCCGTGAAGAAGTAATTGAGCTGATGCAGGATTGTGTGGATCATAAGGTAGATGTGCTTACAATCGGCCAGTACATGCAGCCAACAAAGATGCACCATCCTGTAATGAATTGGGTACACCCGGATCAATTTGCCGAGTATAAAGAAATTGGCGAAAATCTTGGAATCGGTCACGTAGAAAGTGGACCGCTGGTTCGTTCTTCTTATCACGCGGAAAGACACGTTTAAATTTTTTTCTTTCCTGTCAGGTAGTATCTTAGTTCAATAACTAACAAATATGCTTGCAACACTAACCGTATTAGCAATCAGTTACCTATTGGGGTCTATACCTTCTGCCATTTGGGTAGGGAAGATCTTCAAAGGTGTTGACGTTCGTGAACATGGTAGCGGAAACGCCGGTACCACAAATACATTTAGGGTGCTTGGCTGGCCATCCGGAGTAACCGTTTTTTCTCTGGATTTCATGAAAGGCTTTGTAGCTTCATTTTGGGTGAGTGCTCTTGCCTGGGGAATGTTTGCAGGACCTTTGTCTCCTCCCAATTGGGAAGTGGATGCATTTCTGAAGATAAGCTGTGGGTTTTTTGCTGTGCTTGGTCATTTATTTCCCATATTCGCAAATTTTAAAGGAGGAAAGGGAGCCGCTACGGCATGTGGCATGTTATTTGGCATTGAACCGATCTCAATTACGATCTCTGCAATAATATTTGTAGTTACAATTCTATTTACACGATATGTTTCTTTAGCATCAATTCTGGGATCATTTTTCTATCCAATCAGTTTATTGATTATGAGGTATCAGTTTGGAATGGAAAAAATTGTGGATGGAAGTGTTCTGATCTTCAGTATTATTGTTGCATCAGGTATCATCATAAAGCATAAATCCAACATCCAGAGACTAATTGCCGGAACAGAAAGTAAAGTTGGGAAATCAAAAAAGACTGGAGACCCGGATAAATACGAATCCGAACCCGAAAAAGCAGAGGTATGAGAAATGTAACCATAATCGGAGCCGGTAGTTTTGGAACAGCGCTGGCTACCGTATTAGATACCGCAGGAAATAATGTTCAGATCTGGGCTCGGGAAAAAGAAGTGGTTGAAAGCATTAATGCAGAACATAAAAATCCTTCTTATTTATCAGACCTGAAGCTTCCTGAATCCATAAAAGCCTATAATGACTTGGAACACTGTCTCCGCGATCAGGATATGGTTTTATTCGCTACTCCATCGCATACACTAAGAGAAGTAGCAGCTAAAATTAAGCCTTGTCTGGATGGACATGAGATATTAGTGACGGTTTCAAAAGGAATTGAGAATGACACTTTTAAAACAATGTCTCAGGTTCTTGTCGAAGTAATGGAAGGGGTTACTTTTGAAGATAATATTGGTGTTCTTTATGGTCCAAGTCATGCTGAAGAAGTTTCTCATTTAAAACCGACTACGGTTGTAGCCGCGGCTTACTCAACGAGGACAGCGCGTTTGATCCAGGAAACCTTTATGACCCCAATGTTCAGAGTTTATTTGAACAATGATATAATTGGGGTTGAAATCGGAGGGTCAGTCAAAAATATTATGGCAATAGCTGCAGGGATTATCGACAGTGCTGAACTTGGAGACAATGCTAAGGCGGCTTTGATAACACGGGGACTTCATGAAATGAAAAGAATGGGAGTTATGATGGGAGCTTACTCCGAAACGTTTTCCGGTTTAACAGGTATGGGAGATTTGATAGTAACTTGTACATCAAAACATAGTCGTAACAGATTCGTTGGGTCTCAAATAGGTTTAGGAAAAAATCTGGACGAGATCATTAAAAGTATGAATATGGTGGCGGAAGGAATCAAGACCACAAAATCAGTATATGATTGGGCAAAAAGAAACCAAGTGGACATGCCTATAACTGCTGCAATTTATCGTGTACTCTTTGAAGACGAAAACCCCAAAGACGCACTGCATTCATTAATGACAAGAGATCCGAAGGACGAAATTTCTATCTGATTTAATTTATCATCTGCAAAGTTTTCATCATGGAAAACGAATATGAATTTTATCTGCAGAATTCGGATGCCGTTAAAATATCCGATATGAATGCTCAGGATCTTAAAAACCTGATTGCAACAGGAGAAAGCTCTTTTCTCGAATTCAAACACCGGGTAGCTTCACCTGAAAAGATCGCCAAAGAAATGGTTGCTTTCGCTAATACAAATGGTGGACGAATTTTGATCGGAGTAGAGGATAACGGAGAAATATGCGGGATAGAAAGCTACTATGAAGAAGAATTCTGGTTAAAACAGGCGGCCGAAGATGTTTGTGTGCCCGAAATTGATATAGAAATTGAAATGGTACATGTCGGTAAAAAAGATGTATTGATCGTCAAAGTGCCTGAATCAGAGACAAAACCGATTGCAGTTAAAGGAAAAAAAAGGCGTTCAGTTTATGTGCGTCAGAATGATGAAAATATCATTGCTACTGATGATAGAATTGAAATCCTTAGGAATAAAACATCAGACAAAGGGGTTACTTTTGAATACGGCGAAAGAGAACAACAATTGTTCAGATTCTTAAAAGAGTACGGCGATATTACCATCAAAAGGTTTTCTATTCTTTCCAACATCACAACATACAGAGCCGAACGTATTTTAGTTGATATGGCAAGCGCAGGTGTGTTAGATATGTTTGAGCGCAAAGGTGTAGTTCATTATACATTTTCGCAGAAAAATTCGTAATTTTGAATAGTTCTAAATAGGGAATAAAATGACTAATCAAGACGAAAACTTAGATGATATCATCGCCTCACTCATAGACGATGAGCCATCAGATGAAAATTCTCCGGTTCTTACCGAGAAAACGGAACTTACCGGAGAGCCTGTTACGCTTACTGCAAGAGCAGCAAAGCAAGTTCAGCAAATCGTAGAGAGAGAGAATCTTGGAGATGATTTATATCTGAGAGTAGCCGTTGAAGGAGGCGGATGCTCAGGATTAAGCTATAAGTTAGGTCTTGATTACCGTACCGAAGAAGATAATGTCTTCGAAAATCACGGAGTTGAAATCATTGTAGCTCCAAAGCATCTCATGTATCTGGAAGGTATAGAGATTGACTATCCAGATGGATTAGACGCAAGGGGTTTCACCTTCGATAATCCAAACTCGGTAGAAGATTGTGGATGCGGAACAAGTTTCGCTATTTAGAGAAACCCTCCTCGCTTGCTTAGGTTGGTTTATCACTATACATAGTTTTTTTTGTAAGGAATAGTCTTTTAACCGGTCTTTCTTTGTTGTGAAAAGAAGATCGTCATATAAAATTCCTTTTGAACAATACCCGGCAGTTCGTGTTGTGCTATTGTTCATATTCGGGATTGTTCTGGATGCTTCTATACAGTCTCCTGTCTGGTTATTTATATCACTTCTGATAAGTTCTTTTTTATGTGTTCTGTTGATCGAAAAAGTTGCAGAAAATCGAATTTCAGTCCATTGGTCAGGAATTTCTACTCTTAGTTTTTTGATTCTGATTATTTCGGCTGGAGGAGCATTTCATTCATTGAAGTCTGAGAAAAAGTTAAGTTACACAGAAAGACTTGTGCAAATTTCAGAATGGGAACAAATACAGCTTAGTGGCAGAGTAGAAAATATTTCGCGTAATTCTGCAGGAAATATCAGGCTTAATCTGGAAGTTAATAAAACACTTTTCAAAGATACTCTCTATTCAGAACAACAGTATAAAGCAAGAATTCTATGGGATAACACGACATTAATTTCTCTTGGAGATACCGTTGTATTTGTTGGTACGTCAATTCCGATAAGTGGACCAAGAAATCCATCCACATTTGATTACAAACAGTTTCTCTCTCGACAGGAAATATACGTTCAGGTAAAAGCGGATTCATTGATATCGTTAACTGAAAATACTGAGATATTAAGTTGGCTCTCAATCAGAGAAAAGGCCTTAAGATTGATAGACAAAAATTTCGATGTGCAAACCTCCCCTATCGCCAAAGCATTATTACTTGGATATAAAAATGAACTGGAAGGAGAACGAAAGCAGGCATTTGCAAGAGCAGGTTTATCACATATTATGGCAGTTTCAGGGTTGCATGTTGGACTTGTGGTCGCGCCATTTTGGTTGATCATTCCTTTTTTTTGGACAAAAAAGTACGGTACACATATCGGAGTGGTAATTCTTATATCCATTTTGATTTTTTATGCTGGTATAACAGGTTTTTCAACTCCTGTTCTGCGCGCCTCATTAATGGCTGTACTTCTTACATTCGCAAAATTGTATTCTAAAAGCAGCGATTCTCTTAATCTGATGGGGTTTGCGGCGCTCATCATTTTAATGCTTGATCCTTCTCAGTTATTTGAAATCGGTTTTCAGCTTTCGTTTTCCGCTGTACTGATTATACTGCTTGTGATTCCGGTCATTCAGGTAAAAATTCCTTATTGGATAAGAATAAAGTGGTATGGAACTCCAATAATGGTGATTATTATTTCTCTTGTAGTTCAGTTTGGCCTTTATCCACTTCAGGCCTATTACTTTGGAGAAATTTCAATTATAAGTCCTTTGGCAAATGCCATATTTGTCCCCTTTTTGGGGATAGTTGTACCACTTTCTTTGGCGTCTCTCTTAATCACTTCTTTGTTCCCGTTAATAGGTTATTGGATTAACTATCCTTCCCTTCTTTTTTTAAACGCGCTCAATGACTTTGTTGAACTTTCAGCTTCATTTTCATGGGGGTGGATGAAAGTGTATAAACCCGGAGGATTGTTATTCATTTTCTGGACATTTCTCGTAATGACAATAGGCACATGGAGAAAACCTCAGATGAAATGGAAACTGCTGGCATTTACGCTTGCAATACTATGTGCTGCTCAGGGTCAGTCATTAATTAATCAGGTTTCGACAAAAAACCTGAGGGTTCTGATTTTTGATGTTGGTCAGGGCGATGCAGCTTTAATTCAAACACCATCAGGTAAAAACTTTCTGATTGACGCCGGAGTCTGGAGCCCCGGTTCAAATTCCGGAGAACAAATTCTACTTCCTTATTTCGAAGCAAATAACATAAATAAACTGGATGCGGTATTTCTTTCACATCCGCATGCTGATCATATCGGAGGAATCATAGACCTTATTAACAAGATCGAAATTGATACGATATATAATTCAGGTTTTGAATACGATTCAAAACTCTATGAAAACTACCGTTTACTTGCTAAAAAGAATGAGATTCCTGTAAAATCATTAACCGCAGGCAATAGTATTAATATTGATCCTTCAGTTTTGATTATGGTTTTTGGCCCTCAGCCCGGAAGGCATAATGAAGACCCTAATCAACATTCTTTGGTATTAAATGTAGTGTATGGCGAATCAGAATTCCTATTTACAGGCGATGCAGGAGAAGATCAGGAAAGAAGACTTGTAGAAAATTTTGGCGATCTACTAGATGTAGATTTTCTTAAAGTTGGGCATCATGGAAGTAAAACAAGTTCTGAATTATTCTTTTTAGAAGAATTAACTCCAGAGATTGTAACTGTTTCGGTGGGCGAGAAAAACCGATTCAGACATCCGCATAAAGAAGCTGTTAAAAGATTACACACAACAGGTGCCGAGATCTATTATACCGGCAGAGATAGAGCGCTTATTTTTGAAAGTAACGGAAGACAGATTCAAAGAATATTTTGGGAATAGGTAAGAATAACAAAATGAATAGAGTATAAGAGGAATTAAACATTAGTATAGATAAGTGAGTTTGACTAACTAATACCGTATTTTAGGGAACTAAATTTCATTCAAACACTACACTCGTAACGTATTTTAATGGATTCAAAGGAACGCCCGAGCTTCGAAGAGGCTTTAAAGAAACTGGAAGACATTGTTTCAAAACTGGAAGATGAGACTGTTACACTTGAAGAATCCATTGATTTGTACGAGGAAGGAGTCAAACTTTCAAAATTTTGTTCAGAAATCCTTAATGATGCAGAATTACGTATTGAAGAAGTAAATGAGAATGAGTAGCTAATTATCTATGGAAACTAAAAAACCACTACCCGGTAAACTTCTGGCTAACATTGACAGCCCGAAAGATCTCAGATCGTTACCAGCGAATCAATTGCAGGATGTTTGTGATGAATTAAGAGATTATATCATTGATATAGTATCTGTTTACGGAGGTCATTTTGGTGCCAGCTTAGGTGTTGTGGAACTTACCACTGCTATTCATTATGTGTATGATACTCCGAAAGACCGTTTGGTCTGGGATGTTGGTCATCAGGCATACGGGCATAAAATTCTGACCGGACGCAGAGATAACTTTCATACAAACAGAGTATATGGCGGCATTTCAGGGTTTCCGAAAAGAACTGAAAGCGAATACGATACTTTTGGAGTAGGACATTCCAGTACATCAATTTCGGCAGCTTTAGGAATGGCAGTAGCCAATGATCTTGATAAAGGAGACAGAAAAGTAGTAGCTGTTATTGGTGATGGCGCAATGACGGCAGGCCTGGCTTTTGAAGCATTAAATAATGCCGGTGCTATGAACAGCGATATTCTTGTGATCCTGAATGACAATTGCATGTCTATCGATCCAAATGTAGGAGCACTGAAAGAATATTTGACAGATATTACCACCAGCAAAACCTTCAACAAAATGAGAGACGAGATTTACGATATTCTCGGACATTTTAAAGGAGCTGGTGAAAAAATGCGTAAAGTTGCTTCGCGGTTGGAAAATGCCGTAACTGCCGCAATTACTCCGGGTTCTCTGTTCAGAGCTTTGGGCTTTAAATATTACGGGCCGATTGACGGACACGATGTTGACGGATTACGAAAAACTTTAGAAGACCTTAAAACAGTTAAAGGTCCGAAATTACTTCATGCTGTTACCGTTAAAGGCAAAGGATTTGCTCCTGCAGAAAGAGAGCAAACCAAATGGCATGCATCCAGCAGTCCGTTTGATAAGATTACAGGTAAGGCAATAGATCCAAAACCAAGGTCGGGTGGAGCTCCTAAGTATCAGGATGTATTTGGTGAAGCATTGGTGGAGCTTGCTGCAAAAGACGAAAGAATTGTAAGTATGACCCCGGCTATGCCAAGTGGTTCCAGTTTGTGGCCAATGATGAATACTTTTCCGGAGCGTTCTTTTGATGTAGGTATTGCGGAGCAGCACGCCGTTACTTTTGCAGCAGGTTTGGCGACGGAAGGTAAAAAAGCTTTTTGTGCGATTTATTCCTCCTTCTTACAGCGTGGTTATGATCAGCTTGTACATGATGTAGCCATTCAGAAATTACCCGTAGTCTTTTGTATCGATCGTGCAGGATTAGTTGGGGCAGACGGTCCAACACATCACGGTGCTTATGATACTGCTTTTATGAGAGCTATTCCAAATATGGTAATATCATCTCCTTTAAACGAGCAAGACTTAAGGGATATGATGTACACTGCTTCAAAATACGAGGATGCTTCATGGGCAATTCGTTACCCAAGAGGAAAATCAACCGGAATGAAAGTTCGTGAAGGTTTTCAGCCCATAGAAATTGGTAAAGGGATAAAACTTCGTGAAGGTGAAAATATAGCGGTTCTGAGTTTTGGTCCGATTGGTAAATATGCAATTACTGCTGCTGATGAATTAGCAGAAGAAGGAATTCATATCGGGCATTATGATATGCGTTTTGCTAAACCAATCGATGAGGAATTGATCGATGAAATCTGCTTGAAATACGATCACATTATTACTTTGGAAGATGGTGCCAGATTAGGTGGTTTCGGAAGCGCGGTTGCTGAATATATTGGAGAGAAAGAGAATCGGCCGACGTTAAAGATCATGGGAATTCCAGACGAGATCATAGAGCACGGAACTCAGGAAGAGCTGCATGATGAGATTGGGATTGGGGTTGCTGGTCTTAAAGCAGCTATTAAATCTGTTCTACAAAGAGTTTAAAATTATAGATGGATTTTTCTCTTTCCGATTTCGATTACCAACTTCCCGAAAAGCTTATAGCCCAATCTCCTGCAAGCCCTAGAGATCACGCACGATTATTGGTTTATGAAAAGCAGTCCGGTGCTATTACAGATGATTATTTTTACAACATCGGAAATTATCTGCCTGAAAAGACAAGACTGGTTGTAAATAACAGTAAGGTGGAGAAGTGCAGATTGCTGTTCGAAGATGGGAAAAAAGAGCTTTTTGTTACTTCCGTTTCTGATAATAACACAATTGAGGCGCTAGTCCGTCCGGGGAAAAAGTTCAGAGCAGGTAAAACAGTTTTTCTTGCAGATGGAATTTCAGGTGAAGTCATAAATGTGGCTGACGACGGTTTAAGAACGATCAGACTTTCCTGTGATCTGGATGATCCTGATTTAGAACCGTATAAGCATACTCCCTTTCCTCCCTATATCGAACAGAATGAATCTTTAGCGGATGAATACCAAACGGTTTATGCCAAGGATTTGGGAAGCAAAGCAGCGCCCACCGCAGGGCTCCATTTTACAGATCATCTCCTTAAAAAGCTGAAAGCTCAGGGGATAAAAAAATCCGAAGTTACCCTTCATGTCGGGCTTGGTACTTTTGCACCGGTTAAAACAGATGATATCAGTGAACATAAAATGCATTCGGAATGGTATCAATTGGATAAAAAAACATCCGATGAATTAAATAATACTGCTCACATCACAGCAGTAGGTACAACCAGCATAAGAGTCTTAGAGTCACTTTCAAATGCAGAAAGAAATTTTGCGCCCGGAAGTGGAGAAACAGATATTTTTATTACTCCGGGATATCAATTTAAAGCGGTGGACGCTTTGATTACAAATTTTCATCTTCCTAAAAGCACTCTGTTAATGTTAGTAGCCGCACTTACAGGCTTTGATGAAATGCACCGTATCTATAAACACGCAATCGCCGAAGAATATAGATTTTACTCCTTCGGTGATGCAATGCTTATTGTTTAAGAAAGCTACTTACTTAAACTTCTTGATTGCCCAACCAAGACTTGTAGTTACATAAAAACCATCCAAAGGGCGCTGTCCAAATTCCAGGCGGTATAAAAGATTTCCAAAGAACCCGATTTTTCGATCAAAGTTCTGCTCTTTGGTCATTGGTTTTAATTGCCATGTTAATCCAGCTCTCCAGCCCATCGTTTCTTCTAATGTTTGAGTGTTGCCATTTGCACTGATATCAACCTTGGTTGGAAGAATCAGAATATCAGCAAATGGACGGAAATTACGGGCATAGGCAAATTTATATCCTTCACTATCTAAGACATGCATAAAAAGTTTTCGGGTATACCCCACTCCGGCATAAATGCCTTTGTTAAAAAGATTAGCATCATCAAAAGTGACAAAGTTTTGTTCATATTCAAAAGAGCTATTTCGCAGATAGATACCGGCTCTGGCATTTAATTCAGAAGTTATATCACCGGGTAATTTAACAGTTGTATATGTGTTTACATCGTAACCTTCCAAATAATTTCTTTCATAACTGAATGCTAACAAAACAGGAACAGTAGTACTTTTCGTACTAGATGATAACACGTATTCTGCGCCCGCGTTTAAAAGAAATGGAAAACTTGTTTTTTCTAAAGAAAATAGTGAATAGAGGAAGAGACCTTCTGCCCTTAGTTTCTCATTTATAGGATAGAGAGCCTCTCCTCCAATACTTAAGATAGATGCACCCGAAGTATTGTCAAACCCGGCATCAATACCAAAGTAATGTATCGCTGCATAACCTGTTTGTACTTCAGAAGGGTTTGAATAAGTTTGCTGATAAGTAATTTGTGCTTGTAAAGTTCCAAATAGGGAAATTATAGCAAGAGTAAGAAAAGCTGTTTTAGAAAGCATGGCGGTAGAATTAGTTTAAATAAAACTACAGATAGCTTTTTTGTGTTTAAATCGCCCGAATTAGGTATTCTGAAATTTAACAATCAGGGTGATTTAGAGTGTAGGGTTTGCTATATTTGCGATCCATCGAAATGCGCCCGTAGCTCAACTGGATAGAGTATCAGATTTCGGCTCTGAGGGTTGGGGGTTCGAATCCTCCCGGGCGTACTTCTATATTATGCTTTACAAGATTGACACTTTTTTGTAACGCCATTCTTAAAATCAGCTCTTGAGTTAGGTTCAATATAGGTTAAGAATTCTTTTAAAACGGTCGATAAGAAATAGGTTAGAAGTTAGATAGAAAGAAAACCGGTTTTAAGCATTTTTCGTACTTAAGAATTAAATGAAATACTATAATGAATGATTATTCAGATATAATTCAGGTTATTGGGGCAATGTTACTTGTTTCTCTACTTGTACAAACAGCTAATCGTAGCAATATATCTAACTCACAACTTTTGCTTGAGGCAGAGTATGAAACGGCAATAACCGCTATAGCTCAAGATTTAATGGATGAATCGCGTTCCTTAGCTTTTGACGAAGAAACAGAAGATGGTTTTGTTCCCGTTAATATTCCCGCTGATTTTTCAACCATCGGTGCTGATGGTGGTGAAGATACAGATGATAGAAACTCCTATGATGATTTTGATGATTATGATGGGTGGTCAGGGATAATTTCGACAGATCTTGGAGAATTTAATGTGTCTGTAGAAGTGGAATACATTGACAACTCATATAATAAAATTGTCTCAAATAGTACTCTAAAAGCAATGTATATCACCGTTACAAATCCATTTATGGTGCAGGGGGATGGGAAATCTTTAAAGCAATATAGCTTCAGTATGATCAGAAGTTATTACGCAGAATAATTTAAAGAGGTAAAATAATGAATATTAACCTTTTGACTTCCTTTATTGTAGCAGGAATATTGCTTTTAATGTTAGCCTATATGAATATAGGCGTTAGTAGCAATGCAACTGAGGTTGTTGTATCTCAGTCAAAACAATCTCAAAAGTTAGATATCCAAAAAATTATCAGTTACGACTTCCCTAAGATTGGGTATAATTTTACCAATTCTGTTGATAGCCTTATAGCGAAAGCAGATTCTAATAGGATTGTGTTTTATAGTAATCTGGATAATAGCAGTGATGGTTCTGTAGAAAAAATCACATGGAGACTTACCAGCCAAAAAGTTACAAATACAACGAATGAAAATGACAAAATCTTAAAAAGAATAGTAGATGGAAACACCACTGAAATTTTGCTTGGTGTTACTGAATTTAAATTATCTTATTTCGATGAACTTGGCAGTACAGTTCCAATGAGCTTTCCTATTAATCCATCAGACCTGGGAGATATAAGGCAGGTTGAAGTGAAATTAGTTATGCAAAGCGCCGAAAAAGTAAGAGACAGCGCTTCGGGGAATTCAGATTATTTAAGTACAGTATGGACAAAAAGATTTACTCCGAGAAATTTACAATCAAATTTATAGAAGGTACTAAGGAAGGACGAAAATGGGACGAGCAATGTTAATAACGGCTGCAGGAGCAATCATCATTTTTGGGATGGTACAGCTTAGTTTGATCAGTCAAAAAAGAGCAATAGTTGAAGATACTTCAGAATATGCCTCAGGAAATCACGCAAAGAATGCAGCATTTACTGCTATTCAACTGGCCATGGAAAAGATTAATGAAGATGACTCATGGAACCCAACAAAATATTCCAGATGGGAACCTACGATAGAAGGTGTAGAAATAGAGTTTTATTACGATGTACTTTCTTCCGGTGCTTCTGCTTTAGATCCGGATACTATCAGAGTGTTCTCAAAGGGGGTATACTATGATACAGCAGGTAACATTGTAAGCCAGGATTCGATAATCAGTACATTTGCTAAACAATCTTTAGACTTTGTTCCTGAGTTCAGATCAGCGCTGTCATTTGCAACAGAGCAGTTCAATTTTTCTGCATCAGGAAGTGCCGTTATAAACGGAAATGACAAAAGTGGAACTTGTTCTGATAAACCTGCTATTACAGTCCAAAGTGATGAATCAGCAGAAGAAATCACAGGTCCTGATGGCTTGTTGGGCGCTCTTTCAGGAGATGATAATTCCAAGCATTTAGAAAGTTCTGTATCAGAAATTGAAGTCGATCCTGATATTTCCTATTCACCAGTAGATGAGTTAATTGCACGTCTCCATAGTTTGCCGGGAGCACAGAGAATCAGTGGAAATTACAAAGGAAGTTTAGGCTCAGAAGACAGTCCGGGAGTATTTTTCGTTGAAAAATACGCTAAGTTAACAGGAGGTATCGAAGAAGGATACGGTATAATGGTCATTCGATCTGGTGGTGAATTAGCATATGAAGGAGAGCTAAGTGTAGCAGGAAATTTCACTTTTAACGGGCTCATAATCTTTGAAAATGCTTTTGATTTTACAGGAAGAGGTACACCGGATTTAAATGGTAGTGTTTTAGTTGGTACAACAGATGATTTTTATAGTAATATTGATGTTGATTTAGGTGGTAATATTAACATTCAATATGATTGTCAGGCAGAGGATTATGCAAAGTTGGCTTCATCGCGGTTACTTAAACAAAACCGTTACTCAAGACTTAACACCTTTGAGTAATAAATTAATGAAGATGAAAACTGGAATCCCACAAAAAGCTCGAGATGGACGACTACAGTAAATAATGTAGATATTGAGTTTTATTATGATGTGATAGGTCTCGGTTCTTCTATTACCGATCCTGATACAATACGGGTGTTCTCAAAAGGTATTTATTTTGATGCTGATGGAACAACAATAGTGAGCAGCGATTCTATAATAAGTATTTATGCAAAGCAGTCTTTGGACTTTGTCCCTAAATTTGAAGCTGCACTTTCTATTGCTACAGATCAGTTTAATTTCAACATGGCCGGAAGTTCCTTGATTTCGGGAAATGAGCGAAGCGGAGCCTGTGCTGATAAACCTGCAATTACTGTTCCTGATATTCCATCAGCAACTAAAGTGGCAGACGGAGCGGGTACCAAGCTTAGTAGTATCAAAAGCTCTGAAACAAATATAGAAATAGATCCAAGTATTACGCATTCACCGGTAGACGAGTTAATTGCTCGTTTGGCAGATTTACCGGGAACAGAGAAAATTTCGGGAAACTTCAAAGGGGAATTGGGTACAAAAGATAACCCCGGAGTATTTTTTGTAGAAAATTATGCAAAACTTACAGGGGGTATTTCTGAAGGCTACGGTATTATGGTAATACGCTCAGGTGGTAATTTAGAATATGAGGGATCATTAGACGTCGCCGGAAACTTCACTTTTAATGGGTTGATTGTTTTTGAAAATGCTTTCGATTTTGATAGTCGTGGAACTCCTAGTTTAAATGGCTCTGTATTAGTGGGCAATACTAAAGACAATTATTCTGCAATTGATATTGATATTTCGGGGAATCTTGCCCTCCAATATGATTGTGAAGCCGTACAGTATGCAAAAATCGCTTCATCAAAATTGCTTAAGCAAAACAGGTACAAAAGGTTAAATACCTTTGAATAAGAGAAACTCTCAAGCCTTATAAATTTCTAATAATTACAATACCTTTGTAACATAATATCGTAAATAATCTCTTTCCAATACATAAGACTGGTAAAAGATGTCCCTAGTGCAATTTGACATAGATTAATTTTTCTTTAATTAAATTAATTTGCTGTTAAACACTTTCAATTTATCAGTGGTTTTATGATCATTTTGAAAAAGAAATTATGAATGATTTTTCGGATGTACTTTATTTAACAGTAGCTATGGTAATATTTTCCATGCTTACTGTTAACACTGCCAGAAGTTTTTTAAACACTTCTGATACCGTGATACGTTCTGACGTCGAGTATAAGGCTATAGTGCGGGCTCAGGATGAAATCGATGAAGTAAAACTTATTACCGCAGACGACCGAAATACACTTAATCCGGCGAGTATCTATTACAGATATGATAATCACCCAATTACCGTGACGGAAAGCTACGGTCCTAATGATGAGTATTCAGATACTTACACTATTAATGCGAGTTCCAAATATATAGATGAGAACGACCCGAACGTAAGAAGATATCTTGTTACAGTTAACCTGTCTAACAATGCTGTAGAACCAGCAGTTAATGTCACTTTAACCTATGTTAAATCTTTTGCAAGATGAATATAGGTATACTTACATCTTATGTGGTTGGAGGGTTAATGTTGTTATCAATTTTATACTTTACAAACTCCACATTCAGTTCCACAGCTGAAACTACAACAAGTTCTTCAACTCAATCTAAGCTGGATAACATTGTAACTATCCTGGAAAATGATTTCGCGAGAATAGGTTACAACGTTTCAAATCCTGATTTAACTCCATTCTTTATTTCCCTTTCTGATTCTTCCGTAGAGTTCAGAGGGGATATTTATGAAGATGATTCTGAAAGTGCAGATGAAGTTACTTGGGAGTTTACAAATTCAGATTATACTGCAAGTACAAACCCCAGTGACAGGATACTTCGAAGAACCTGGAATAAAACACCTGCTAACCCCGCTGCGGCAGATGTATTTCAGTTTTCAGCCACTCATTTTGAGTTAGAATTTTTAGATGCTAATGGTAGCAGTACTTCAACTTCGGGAGATATAGTTCAGGTAAGAGTTCAATTAATTGTTGAATCAAGTGAGCCTTACGTAAAGGCTAGTTCTACACAGCCCGATCGCTATTATCGATCTGCGTGGCAAAGGAAGATTATAATAAATAATGCAGTTTACACTAACTAAATAGAGAAGCTATGGGAAGAGGAATGTTGATAATAGTTAGCGGTTTAGTGATAGTCTCAGGAATTATTCAAATTTCAAACTCACAGAGAGCAAGCTTGTTGCCTGAAAGATCTTTAAATACAGCCAGCGAGATTCAGGCACGTAATTCAGCCAATAGCTTGTTAGAAACAGCAATTGAAAAAATCCGAAATGACAATTCATGGGAAGGAGAATTATCAGGCGATGGATACCTTCCCGGTAATGTCACTTTAAAAACGTACGATGAAAACAATATCGCTTCTCTTAAAGACAGAGATACGTTATACACAGTAGGTGAAGGCGGCTGGGATTCATATAAAATTATTCTTTTTGCTGAAGCGGTTTATGATAGTGTGAAAGTGATTTCTGAAGTGTTAATGACGAGAGATTCATTTTCGAAATATTCTTATTTCTCTGATGCTGAAAGAACAAGCTCAGGAAGTAATATTTATTTTTATTCTGACGATGAAATTAGTGGGCCGGTACATACTAATGGAACGTTTAAAATGTCAGGTTCACCAGCTTTTTACGGACATGTTTCAAGTCCAAATAAATGGAGAGGATACGACGGAACAGTTGAGGGCGGAGCAACCCCAAAATTTAACGGAACAACAAATTTTAGTGCAAAAACCAGAGAATTGCCGGACGCGACAAAAATTAATGCACTCAAGAGCTCGGCTGCTTCTGAAGGACTCGTATTCAATAATGTATCTTATTTGATCATGAAAGATGATGGAAGTATTGATGTCTATGAATACACCCGGCGAGGCTGGTCAAGTGTAAAAAATTATCCAAGATCCGCACATAATGGGATAATTTCTTCTTCCGAAAAAATATATCTGGAAGGGGTTGTTGATGGTGGAATTACAATCCATTCAGAAGATGAAGTTGAACTATATGGAGATATAGAATACGAAGTTGACCCGATTACAGATCCTGATACAGATGACTTATTGGGAGTGGTTAGTGAGGGTGACATCTTAATTGACCAAAACGCTCATTCCAGAAAAGGATCTAAAGACTTAACTCTCCATGGCTCTTATATGGCTTTAGGCGATTCTTTTACTGTTGAAAGTTATTCATCTGGGTCGTTCAGAGGGGATTTGAACTTACTTGGTGGGATTATTCAGAAAACAAGAGGAGCTGTAGGTACATTCAGTCGGTATGGAAATACAGGATTCGCCAAGAAATATGAATATGATGTAAGGTTAGGTAGTGCAATTCCTCCACATTTTCCTCGAGAAAGTGTATTCTCGATAGTTTCCTGGAAAGAAAGAGTTGCCGAAGCTTATTAATTAAAGAATATATTATAACACGTAACAAAACAATAAAATCATGAAAAAACTAATACTCTCACTGGCCATTGTTTTTTGCTTTGCAGCATATGCTGAGGCTCAGACAAAAGTAGCGTTTAATATTGATATGAAATACGCTCTTCAAAATGGCTTGTTTAAACCTTTGACACAAGACATTATGCTTAAAGGAAATATTTCTCCATTAGGAGAAAGTGCTTTTCAGTGGGTCGAATTACATGACACAGCTCCTGTAGATAGTATCTATACCGCCGTAGTGGAGTTTCCTGCGGTTTACGACCAAAAACTTTTGGAATATAACTTTGTGATCAGAAAGGTGCTAAGTACTGAGCATGAAGACAGGAAACGAGAAATTACGCTTAGTGGTGCAGAAGAAGACTTACCGGCCATTAAATTTAATTCTTACGACTGGTAATTTTAGTTATTAAACCTTTGTATAAGTGTTTCTTTAAAGGCATTCCCAATAGGGATGCCTTTTTTATTTATATAAGCCACGTTTCCTTCGATATATTCTATTTTTGAAAAAGAAATTATATAAGAGCGGTGTATACGGATAAAGTTGTGTTGAGGTAACTTTTCTGAAAGACTTTTAAGTGTTTCATAATAAGTGAATTTGTCTTTGTGAGTATGCAACGTCACGTAATCACCTTTAGATTCAATTAAAAGAATATCATCCAGCTCAATTTTATAAGACTTGCCATCAGCTTTTATAAATAGATACTTTTCTAAGTGTTCAGATTTATTAGAAGATTCTGCTTTATTAATTGCTTTTAGAAACCTTTCAAAAGAAAACGGTTTTAGCAAGTAATCCAGCACATTTAGCTCATAACTTTCTAAAGCAAATTCTGAATAAGCGGTGGTAAGTATCACTCCTGGTGGATCCCGAAGGCTTTTCAAAAAACTAATTCCGGTTAATTTGGGCATGTTAATGTCTAAAAATATAAGATCAACCTTATTCTTATTTAGAATATCTAAAGCCGAAATGGCATCTTTACATTCACCCACAAGATTTAGGCTGGGAACATCTCCTATATATTTTTTAAGAATGTTTCTTGCAACAGGCTCATCCTCTACGATAATACAGTTAATCATGATAGGTTTATTTCTAATTCAGATGTAAATATGGACCCTTCTTTATTTATATCAAGATTATACCTGTTAGGGTAGATCATTTCTAATCTTTGCTTTGTATTTGATAACCCCTTTCCTGTAGAGCTTGGTTTATCCAGTATTTCAATATCATTTACAGGGTTTTCAACTCTTAGTTTGAGTGATTTCTGTTCCTCAGAAATTGAAATCTTTATACGCTCATTTAATCCTGAAACAGAACCATGTTTAAATGCGTTTTCGACGAAAGTGATAAGTAAAAGTGGAGATATTGTTAGTGCTTTAAAATCCCCATCAGTTTTGAATATTACTCTGTCAGGATTACTTAAACGTTCTTTTTGAAGCTCTATAAATTTTCTTATGTACTCTATTTCATCTCTAACTAAAACTTCCGGCTTGTCCATATTATCCACAACATATCTAAGTATATCTGATAGTTTTAATATCATTTCGGGAGCTTTTTCAGTCTTTTGCATAGACTCACCATAGATCATATTCAGGCTATTAAATAAGAAATGAGGATTTATCTGAGCCTGAAGAGCTCTAAGTTCGCTTTTGGTTTTTTCTTCTTCAAGTTGTGCGATTTCAAGTTCTGTTTCTTTTCGGTTAAACCAGGACTTCGAAAGCTCGACTAAAGTAGATGAAGTTATGTAAATTGCCATTATTCCAAATAACTCCAGTGGACTGTATACCACAACAAAGTAATAGTCCGGAAAAAGAAATTTGGCAATTGGTCCATATGACAAATAATAAAGGCCCTGAACAACCCCAAATCCAGCAATTGAAACAGCAATTATATATACCAAGACATTGAACCTTTCAAGAAAATTCGGGATCGCCTGATAAATATTTAGAAATACGACAGCAACAAAAGGGATATGGAAAAGAAACGTGTAAATCCAATCAAGAGTAGTTATTTCGTTACCTCTTGAAAACAAGTTCAAGGTAACAGAAAATGAAATTGCCCAGAATAACAAGCTCCAGGTAATATTCTTAGCTAATTTCTTCTCAGAGCTCATTACTTACTCTTTTTAAACCTATTGGATCATCAAATGGCTCATTGTTATTACCAAATTTAGTAATAAATTTTTGTAGCTCATCTGTTGAAGCAGTGATTAGAATTTCGCTATCAATTCTTTCATGTTTTATTCGAACTCTATTACTCATGATTAACTTTCTTACCCAATCATGCTCAAAAAAGTTTATGGTCAATAAATCGCTTTTAATTCGGATTCTTGAAAAGGTGTGGACTGGAAATAAATGGTAGTCCTGGAACCGAGCTTCGTCATCAAGTGCACTTAGTAAAGAAAGATCAAGAAAATGATTTTCACCAAAATCTTTTACCGTGGCAAGAAAGTATACAGTATCAGCCTTTACATCTTGAAGGTTCTCAAAAAGTAGTATGTATGCTTTTGCCTCTACTTCTTCTCCTTCTTCGTAATCGAACTCCACGTCTAACTCTCCAAGATTCTCAAAATTTCTTGGGTCATTTACAAATGTCCATCTTTGATCTTCCGATTCCCAACGCCCCTCAAGCCCATTCATTAGTTCTGATTGGCCTATAGGAACTAAAGGGTGTACTGACTTCAGGAAACAGCCTGAAAAGATGATAGAGGCGGTTAAAAGTATTAGTGCTAATTTTATATTTATTTTCATTGTAATAGATTAGTTCTTTGATTACAAACCAAAGAAAAGAAGAGATGAAAGCTGAAAATAATTTATTCGATGAATAATGCTTTTATCTCGATAAACAATGAATGAATCTGGAATATCAATCAATAGATGTATTAAACCGGTCTCTTAACTCCTGAATATAAATCCCGATATCATTCCTGAGTTCATAAAGCCTGGAGTGAAATTCACCATAGTTCTTTTTTGAAAAGGAATTGCTCTTTTTTATCCTTTGCAGGTTTTCTAACGCTTTATTAGCAAAACCTAAAGCTTTTTTTGTATAAGCAATATTGCCTCCCAAGAACTCTTGTTCAAATCCAAAAGAATAACCGCCGGCTAATTTAGCAGCTATTTTCAGGCTATCACCAACAAATTCAAGAAAAAGCTTATCCTGATTTTTAGGGTCAACAGACTCTGCCCATTTCAGGATATCAACAGCATAAAAGCGTGCATCTCTGAAGAGACTCAGATTATCAAGAGAGCCATTATCAGATAATGCAAAATCTTCACTCAGACTCTTCCATTCTTCTCCGGCATCAAAATCATCCTCTTCGTTTTCAATATCTGAAAACTCATCAAGGTCATTGTCAAAGCCAAAAAGAAAATCATCGTCCTCAAAATCATCTTCATCTTCCCAGTCGTCATCTTCTTCGGGAAAATAGGCTTCATCCATCAGAAGCTCTTCCTCTACATATGCTTCAAAGGCATCGTCTTCACTTAAGCTCTCTTTAAGTAGAGTGATCCATCTAGGAACATTTCCCTTTAAATCGGACTCAATAAACTTACGAAGTTGTTCACTTTTTTTTTCAACTTCATTCAGATGAGCTTCCCATTGAAATTCATTCCAGAGTTCGCCATCAAAACTATTCATACTCATAATCTTTAGAACAAAAGTTCAGTTTTAAATAGAAAAGAAATTTTATGCTCTCTTGCAAGAGAACGTGGAAAAATAACGCATTTTGTGGATAAAAATTGGGTCAGAGTTTTTCCAAAGTTTTGATAATTACCTGAGTCATCTTCGGCTCTGCCTGTGCCGCAGCTGCAAAAATTTCTTCTAAAACAACAGGTTTTAGGTTGTCCGGAAAGCATTCGTCTGTAATTACTGAGATTCCAAGCACATCCATTCCCATATGTACAGCGGCAATTACTTCAGGAACAGTGCTCATCCCAACAACATCAGCGCCAAGTTGCCTCATATATCTATACTCGGCTTTTGTTTCCAACATAGGCCCAGATATTGCAAGATATACACCCTGATGCATTTTAATCTCATTTTCAAGGGCAACATTTTCGGCAATTTCTCTAAGACGGCTTGTATAAGGATCACTCATATCAGGAAAACGAGGTCCGAGCTCGTCGTCATTGGCTCCAATTAGTGGGTTATCTCCCAAAAAATTGATATGATCTGTGATTAGCATTATGTCGCCGGCTTCAAAATTTGGGTTCATTCCTCCGCAGGCATTACTTACGAATAAACTTTGAGCACCAAGAGCTTTTACTACTCGTACAGGGAATGCAATTTGTTGCATAGTATATCCTTCGTAATAATGGAAGCGCCCTTGCATTGCAACTACATTTTTTCCACCCAGTACACCAAATAAAAGTCTGCCTGCATGACTTTCAACTGTTGAGACCGGGAAGTGAGGAATGTCTGAGTATTCTACAGAATGCTGAACATCGATCTCTTCACCTAACTGACCTAGTCCGGTGCCGAGTATAAGAAGGTAATCAGGTTCAAAGCTTGTTTGAGATTTAATAAAGTTAAGTGCTTCGTCGCGTTTAGCTCTAAATTCTTTTACGGTGTCTAATTTCATTTTTTAATCAATTTCATCCAGAATATCATCGAGTCGTTCGGTGCCGGGTGTTAAAATATCGTTTTCATGTTCACTATTAGCTGAACTTTTGATTTCCTCTTCATCAATTTCCTCATCAAGTTGAAATCTGCTTGTAAGTTTATCAGGGTCTTCCGGTTGAATTGGTTCTGATTTTTCTTGTTTAGGCATGCTGAAAATACCCAACTCATCTTTTCCGAATTTATCTAATGATTCTTTTGAGTTTTCCAGATAAGAACTAATACCTGCAATTATTTCTTCTCTTTTTTCAAGCAGTCGTTGGATGTTTTGTCTGATTTGTTGTCGCTGTTGATTCGCCTCTTTAATTATAAGCTCAGCTTCCATCTCGGCTTTATCAATTTTATTCTGTGCCTCATTCTTGGCGCTGTCTAATTTTTGGGCAACCGATTCTTTAGTAGTTTGAAGAGTTTCGTGGAGAGCTTCTTCGACTCTTTCGTAATGCCGAACACGATCGTTCAGTTTGTCAATCTGATCTTCAAGTTCTTTATTTTTATTTAATAGATGCTCTACTTCATTTGAGACAAGAGTTAGAAAAGAGTGTACATCAGCAACGTCATAACCTCGAAGGGTTTTTTCGAATTGCTGTTGTTTGATTTCAAGAGGAGTTAATTTCATAAGACGAATAACTTATTTTAAGCTTCGAAAATATTAAAATAACATTTATTCGTTTAACATGTTTCTGAGATTACTATTGTCATCTTTTTTCTTTTTGTCAGGGCTCCTAACTTCTTCATCCTCAATTTCAATTTCACCAGCACCAGAATCTGAAATCAGAATCTTTTCTTCTTCAAGGTCTGCAACTATGGATTCAAGGTTAGTAATCCTTCGCTCAGTGGTTTTTTTAAAATCTCCCAGAGCTTTAAAAAACTGAGGATTAATTTCCTGCTGAGAATTTCCACTTTTTCTATTAATCCAGGCCTTGATCAGGCTAAAAAATCCATAAAAAAGGAAACCGGCAAATCCGGTTCCGAAAACAATTGCAACTAATGAAATGATAAATTCTTCTTCACCCATTTTAACCTCTTAATTCTTCACTTTACTTTGAGAAGTTGTTTCTTGGTTTTCCGAATAGTACTCATCTTTTATCTCGATGTCATCTAATGGAACACTTTTCTCGGTGCTTTTTTGGGAGGCAACCGGTCGTCCCTCAAGTTTTTCAATTCGTGTTTTCAGATTGTGAATATTTTTTCTGAGTTCATGAATTTCTTTTGATGTTCCCATTCGCTTTGATTCAAGCTCCAGTTCTTTTTCTTTATACGAATAAATCAATCCTCCGACTATTGCTACAATAGGTATAATAGCCCACCATGGTAATCCAAATAACATAATGCCCCCTGTTTTATTTAAAGTTTTTATGAGTTACGTGTTTTTTTAATCTTAGTTTCGTGCTCCGAATATATCACTTCCAACTCGAATCATTGTTGCTCCTTCTTCTATCGCAATTTCCATGTCATTGCTCATTCCCATGGAAAGGTGTTCCAATTGTAAACTGCCTTCATTGAGATTAACATTTTTATCAAATAATTGTTTTAGCAATTTAAATTCCATTCTCACATCCTCTGGGTTATCTACAAATGAAGCCATTCCCATTAATCCTCTGACTGTTACATTTTGAAAACTTTTGGAACTTTGAAGTATGTTCGTAAGATCTTCAGGTTCAACCCCGCCTTTTTGTTTTTCTCCACTGATATTCACCTGAATTAAAGCATTCACCTTATTACCATTCGCTCTTTTCTCAAATTCTTTCAAATATTTTAGTTTTTCAATGGAGTGAACCCACTGAACTTTATCAGCGATAAGCTTGATCTTATTGGTTTGAAGATTACCAACCATGTGCCATGAAATATTCTTCCCATGTAGCTCCACCATCTTATCTTCTAATTCCTGCATTCTGTTTTCCCCAAACTCAACCTGACCACAACCCTGTGCTTCTTTAATATATGAAACAGGTTTGGTCTTACTAATTGCTACCAACATGATTTCAGAAGGATCGCGACCGACTCTTTTACAAGACGTCAAAATTCTATGATTTATGTGCTCAATATTTGTGCAAATGTCGGATTTATTCATAAAAAGAATAGATTCTGTATTAATTTAACATAAATAACAGGGTAATGGACTTTTATCATTCACTAAATACCCTTATTTTTGGAAGCTCAAAGAAAGCCTAAATAATTACATTTTTTGAAAAAACTGACTTTCTTCACATACACAGCTCCCTCGTCGGGTAAATGTATCCTAATCAAACCAAAAGGTAAAAGATAAATGGGAACTAAAGTCCGACAAATTTCTACTTTTCTCAACCAGTGGGCTCCCCCCGGAACAAAAATGGAATATGATAACGTCGGACTTCTTGTAGGAGATCCCGATGCTGTAGTTTCCAAAGTGATCACATGTCTTGATGTGACGGAAAAAGTAGTTGCAGAAGCAATACAGAATGATTGTGAGCTCATAGTTGCTCATCATCCACTTATTTTTAACAAAGTAGGAAGCATTAATCCGACTGACGAGCAAGGTAAGATCATTTATAAACTGATAAAGAATGATATTGCATTATTAGTTGCTCATACAAATCTAGACGCCGCTCTTGATGGAGTCTCTTTTGTTCTTGCAAATATGCTTGGACTAGATAATCTGAGTTTTCTGACGAAGAATTATTCGATCAGTAAAAAAATAAGTCTTGTAAGTTCTGTAGAGAACAGTGATTCAATGGTCCAGTTATTGAACTATTATTCTGCTGAAGATGTGCATTACTACAGTGTTGAAAGCCGGGAAAAAGATCTGCATTGTTTTGAAGCAACCATAGATAAACACCACCTTTCAGCACTAAAAAAAGGTTTAAAGAAAGAAGGACTTTTAAAAGAAGGCGCTTTACAGGTAACAGATCTTGTTTCTACCTCCAATAATTTTGGAATGGGTGTTTTAGGACATTATCCGGATGAAGGTCTTGGTAAAAATGAGTTTCTTCATTTAGTGTCTCAGGCATTAGATGTAAATGCTATTCGTTTTTCAGGAGATGTAGATCGTATTAAAAAAGTGGCAGTATGTGGCGGAGCAGGCGTATTTTTAAAGGAGAAAGCAATTAAAAGCGGAGCCGATGCCTTTGTGACCGCCGATATTAAATACCATGATTATTTTACTGAACAGGAAAATTTTCTGTTAGTAGATGTTGGGCATTATGAAAGTGAGTTCCCGGTAGCAGAAGCTCTTAGAAAAGAACTTTCAGAAGCATTTGATGATGTATCTGTTTCTGTGACTAAAATTGTTACCAATCCGATGCAAACTTACGTGTCGGAATCCAAACCTAAATCGATACCTAAAAGCTGAAAAGCAATCCATGAAAGAAGCACTTCAACAACTAGCAAATTTACAATACATTGACAGCCGAATTGACGAGCTTAAACAGTTGAGAGGCGATCTTCCTGAAGAGATTCTTGATATCGAAACTGATATCGCCAGAAAAGAGGCATTGCTAACAAAGTTAGAGCAAGAAGAAAAAGACCTGATGGTTGAATTTGATAATCTAAAACTGGAACTATCAAGCGCCGAGGAAAAGATCAATAAATATGAAGATCAACAACTTTCAGTTCGTAATAACAGAGAGTATGACGCGCTGACCAAAGAGGTAGAAGCTCAGAAGCAAGTTATTGAAGCTTCTGCCAAGCGTATCGAAGAGATCGAAAAGCGACAAGAAGGTATTGGTCCTGAAATCAAAGAAGCCAGAGAGCAACTTGAAGCGGCTCAAAAAGAGCTTGAAGAAAAAAGCAGCAGCTTAGATACTGTAACCAAATCGACTGAAGATGAGGAAGAAGTTCTTCTTAAGAAAAGAGAAGAAGTAGAAAAAGAAGTCGATCAAAGATATTTAAGAAATTACAATCGCTTAAGAAATGGCCTGAATAACGGAATTGCTGTTGTTGCTATGGACAGAGGGGCAGCGCTTGGAATGGCTTTACCTCCTCAAATTCAAGTAGAAGTTCGACGGATGAATAAAATCATCATTGACGAAAACAGCGGTCGGATTGTAGTAGATCAGTCATTTTTTGATAAAGCGAAAGAAGAATTAACAATCTGATACTTTGTGATCAGCATATAAGTATAAAGAAAGGGAGCCGAAAGCTTCCTTTTTTTATTTCAGGCAGTAGCTGTTTCAGTTTTGTGAAGAGACCTTCTCCACGCAAAAAATCCCATAATTGCAAGAATGGTAAAGATGAGGAATTGGAAGCTGGTTAATGTTAATCCTTTATAAAAATAAAGTGGAATTGAGATCAGATCAGAAATGATCCAGGCGATCCAGTTTTCTAACTTTTTTCTTGCCATCAACCACATTCCTGTGATGGCAAAAGAAGTGGTTGTCGCATCCCAGATGGGTACATCGCTATCCGTATAGTTCATTAGTACAAAGGTTAGCATACCAAAGCTGACTACAAGAATGAGAATGGAGTACACATTTTCTATTCCGGAGTTTGTGGTAACAGGCACCTGATCCTTTTTGCCATCAGTATTCGTCCAGTAATACCAGCCATATACACTCATTACAAAGTAGTAAGCGTTTACTCCCATATCAGCATAAAGCTTGTACTGAATAGTAATATAGATGTATATCAAAACACTAATGATACCTGTTGGATATACCAATATGCTCTCTCTCATTGAAAAAAAAACACTCGCAACACCACAAGTAACAGCCACCCATTCTAGTAAAGAAGTGTTTATAACCCCGGTAATTATTCCGTCTAGAATTGTTTCCACTATCTGGATTTTAAAACTCTTGACAGGTTAAGCTTATGTATCGGAATTAAGTAACTGGAAAGTAATTCGTCTTTATGAATACCCATTAATCCGGTTCCACGAAAATCAACAACACACACTTTTTCTTCTTGCTGAACTACTTCTCCGATTCCATAATATTCGGGGCTTGGGCCATAATATACCAGGTCGCCTTTTTTTAAGTCATTCTTTGCCCGTAAATGATAGGGTAATATCACGGGTAACAGATCGAGGCGATATGAAAGCCGGCGCTTTTTTGTTGATGACATAGCTTAATTTAAAACTCTTTAGGAACGATTTGAAATAAAAATCTGACGTTCTTTCTCTCCTGAATGCTTTATCTGAATTTTAATCACTTCTTTTGGAAGTAACGACTTAATTTTTGAAGGCCACTCGATCAGGCTAACGCCATCTCCATATAAATATTCCTCAATTCCTATTTCTACCGCTTCTTGTTCAGACTTAAACCTGTAACAATCAAAGTGAAAAACAGGAAAGTCTCCTTCATACTCATGTATTAATGTGAAAGTTGGAGAGCTGACTTTTGACTTATCAATTCCAAAATAAGAGGCTACTCCTTTTACAAAATGTGTTTTGCCTGCACCAAGGTCGCCTTCAAGTAATACAATATCTCCTCTATTAAGACTTCTTGCAAAATCATTACCTAACCGGATAGTATCATCAACGGAATGACTTGAAAACTCCATCACTATTTTGGCTTCAAGGTTGCAACTGGCAGAATCATTTCTTCCATAGATGCTCCGCCGTGTTGAAAAGTATCTTTATACCGATTCTGATATTTGTGGTAATTGGTAGGATAAACGAAATAGTAATCTTCTTTAGCGATGATGTAATTGTTAACACCAGTAACTTCAGGAAGTTTAAAGTCGAGTGGTTTATCCATAAAGAATACGGCATTTCTTTCATCAGCTTTTAGATTGCGGCCATATTTATACCGAAGATTTTTTGCGGTATCTTTATCTCCGAAAACTTTAGTATCACGAAGAGCACGTACCGACCCATGATCGGTAGTCACAATAACGGTCACATTTTCTTCTGATAAGGTTTTAAACATCTGTAATAGATTAGAATGTAAAAACCAGGCTTCTGTAATAGATCGAAAAGCGGATTCATCAGGTGCCAACTCTTTAATTACATCAGAATCAGATCTTGAATGAACTAACGTATCAACAAAATTATATACAAAGGCAGATAAACGGGATTGAGTATAGTTCTGCATTTTATCGGCAACTTTTTTTCCTTCGTCTGCATTAAGAATTTTTTCATATTTAAAATTAATGTCGATTCCATCTCGAACCAACTGTCTTCTGAGTAGTTCTTCTTCATGTCTGTTAAGAGAGGTTTCATCCTGACCTTGCTTCCATAATTCCGGATATAAACGCTCAATGTCGGATGGGTATAAGCCTGCAAAAATTGCATTTCGCGAATAGGGAGTAGCAGTAGGTAGAATCGAATAATAAAAGTCGGTTTCTATGTTATAGTATTTAGATAAAACCGTTTCGAAAGTAAGCCACTGATCATACCTCATACAATCAATGATAAAAAACATAACGTTTTCATCTTTATGGAGGCGCGGGGTTACATACTCAGGAATTATTGAGGGAGATAAAAGCGGGCCTCCGTCATCAGATTTCAGCCAATTCTGATATTCATTTTCAACAAATCGCCCGAACTCTTTATTCGCTTCCTGTATCTGATCTTCCAATACATGAACCAGATTTTCATCACCGGATTCAAGATCCATTTTCCATTTAGATAATTCTTTATAGATATCAATCCATTCTTTCCATCCGGTATTTGGATGTATTCGAGATGAAAGTTCACCAAATTGCTTCAGGTAAGTTTGAGCAGATTTCTCGTTCTGTAACCTGCTTCTTTCAAGGATGCGTTTTGTGGTTAAGAGAATCTGATTAGGATTTACAGGTTTAATCAGATAGTCAGAGATCTTACCTCCGATTGCATCTTCCATGATGGACTCTTCCTCACTTTTAGTGATCATTACCACAGGAAGTAAAGGGTGCGAGGCTTTAATTTGTTCTAAAGTTTCAATTCCGTCCATGCCGGGCATTTGCTCGTCAAGAAAAACGATATCAAATAATCGCTCTTTAATAATTTCTACAGCATCTTCTCCATTTGTAACAGGTTCAATGTTGAATCCTTTTTTTTCTAGAAAAATGATATGTGATTTAAGCTGATCGATCTGATCGTCGACCCATAAAATGTCTGGCATGATAAAATATTTTTACTCTACAGTGATAAATGGTTTAATGTCTGCTAATCGTTTCGTTCCGATCCCTTTGATTTTAAGTAAGTCATCCGGTGAATTAAATTCGCCGTTTTTTTGACGGTAATCAATAATACGTTGAGCATATGTTTCTCCAATACCTTTTAAAAGCTGAAGCTCATCGATATTTGCTGTATTGATATTAACTATCTTTGTGGCGTCCATATTTTGAACTTGCTCATTCTGATCTTGTATTTCTGTAGATGGCGAATATTTTTTCAACTCATTTTGTTTTTTAACCTTGAGAGCAGCGCTCTTATGCTGGAATTCGGTTTTTATTTCTTCGTAGTATTCACCTCTATAGGACTGTTCATTTTTTAAAAAAAGTGACAATGACCATAAAAGAACAACTATAATGATCAACGAAGAAATTACGACCCGTTCCGAACGTGTGATTTGTAGTCGCTCCATCCAAAAAAAGATACTTCGCTTCATGTTTTTCATAGAGTTAATGTAGTTAAATAAGCTCACAAATTTTCTTCAAGTCAACTTGTTTTCAATATGCTTAAGTGAGAAGTTTATAAGATGAGTGAATTAATACCATTTGATTACAATCAACAGAAAATCTTTTACCAAAAAACAGGCGAAGGTAAACCTCTTGTAATACTCCATGGATGGGGTAGCAGTAGTCGTGTGATGATGCCTGTAGCTACAAATTTAAAAGAAATAAGAACGTGTTATGTTCTGGATTTGCCAGGTTTTGGAGAGTCTCCTGAACCCGAAAGATCCTGGAGTATTGATGATTACACAGATATGGTTCAGACTTTTATAAAAGACATTATCAAAGAAAAAACAGATTTGTTAGTTCATTCATATGGTGGGAGAATTACTCTGAAGTTATGCTCCAGAGATTTTGGAAAAAGCAACATCGGAAAAGTTTTAATTACGGGTGGGGCAGGAATGAAACCAAAAAGATCTTTTAGATACTACTACAAAAAATATCTTGCGAAAACACTTAAAGCACCTTTTTTAATGCTCCCGGACAAACAAAGAGACAAGGCTTTGTCAAAGCTAAGAAGTACAAATCTTTGGAAAAGTCTAGGCTCAAGTGATTACAGCACTTTATCAGGTGTTATGCGGGAAACTTTTGTTAAATCAGTCACTGAATATCTGGAACCAACTTTACCAGATATTGAACATGAAGTTTTATTACTTTGGGGACGTAAAGATGAAGCCACTCCAATATATCAAGCTGAAAGAATGGAAAAAGGGTTGAAAAATTCGGCTTTGGTTATAATTGAAGATGCTGCGCATTATGCTTTCTTAGATAAGCCGAAACAATTTTCGGCAATATGTGTAGCTTTTTTTAATGGGTGAAAGAAATCAAACCAGTTTACAAAAGAATTCGTAAATTATATTAAGAAGTTCTAATAAAAGTCGATAATGTACTTATCAAAAGTAGTATGATTAAAAACAAAGAACTATGAAAAAAGTAATTTTACTCGAAGACGATACATTATTAGCTATAGTTCAAAAAAAGATGCTTAAAGCACTAGGATATGATGTTATCGATACATCGGCATCTGGAGAAGATGGACTTAAAAAAATAAATTCTTTGAAGCCTGATATTGTAGTTAGTGACCAAAACCTTGTTGGAGAAATGAAAGGTTTAGACGTTGTTAAGGCATTAAGAGAAAATCAAAACCAGACACCTTTTCTTATTCTTTCCGGCGATACTACTTTTGAATACCTGCAAAAGGCTTCCGTCTATGAAAATGTACAACCTCTTGCAAAGCCGGTTAAAGTTGATGAGCTGAAAGAAATGATGGCTCAGGCTGAACAGTCATTCAATTGATTTAGCAGCTCTTCTTTTCCAAGTTACCGCAATTCCCATAAGTATAACAAGCATTGCAATCATCGATTCTGTTAAAGGGAGTTCTTCAAATAAAATATACGCAAGTATTGAAGCGAGAATAGGTTCGGCGAGTATTAGTGTTGAAAGCAGGGTAGCAGAAATATATTTAACAGCATAGTTCAAAGAGCCATGACCAAAAATCTGTGGTCCTATTGCTAAAGCCAATCCTACAATCAATATTGTTTTGTCCAACTCAATCTGAAAACCATCGGTTATCAACATAAAAGAAAAACAAGTTAAAGCAGCATAACTATAAACTGGGAAGACGTATTCGATCCAGCTTCTGCGTTGACGAACTTTCCGCCCTATCAAAAAGTAAACAGCAAAAATAAACGCGGCTAATATCGCCAACCCATTTCCTAAAGCGGGGTTTGGGAAGTTACTTTCAGAGTTAAAATCAAAATAACCTAAAAGGAGGGTTCCGATAAATGAGATAAAAACACCAATCCATACTAATGGTCGAAAAGTAGTTTTAAGGGTAATCTTTTCAGCGACAATTAGAATAATCGGGTGCATACATACCAACACTGATGCCGATGCTACCGAAGTGTAATAAATAGAAGAAATCCATGCTATAAAATGAAAACCTAGTGAGATTCCAGCAACGGCAACCAGAAGGTGTTCTTTAGAGGATACAGCTTGTTTATCCTTGGAGCTTTTTTTTCTAAAAGAAAGATAAACAGGTAATAGAATAAAAAATGCTATAACTGTTCTTATGCTTGCAACTAAGTATGGAGAATAATCAGTTGCATATTTAACCAATATAGGAGCAAGACTAAAAGAAGTAAGACCTAAAAATAAAGCTCCATAAACTTTTAATGGAGAAAAGTCTTCATTCAGGCCTGAAGTGCTCATCGAATACGATCAATAGACTTTACAAGATCCAGATCTTTTTTAATAAACCGTATAGCAAGCCCAAGAAAAATTAATGAGAGACCGATGATACCTGTACCCAAAGCCTCGTCCCACAGATAAGTTCCTATTCCTCCAAGGGAAAACAATACTCCTGTTGAGAAGCCAAGTGCGATGATCTGTGGAATCATAGTAATCTTAACCCATTTAATCTGATCTTTCCTGTTGTTAAATCTGAAAACAGAAAAAACAGAGAGTGCAAGAGCAAGTACTAATGATGAAGCAAGACCGTATCCTATCCAAAGCTGAGGGTCTTGCATTGCTTTATCATAAACTGGAGTAAAATAGACGGACAGATTTAAAAGTGCTGATATTACTAAAAAAACTGTTTGAGGGCGTTGTATCACGGCTATTATTTATTGTTTATAAATAGAGTAATCCCATCGCAGAGTTAATGCAAAAATGGGATCACTAAATAGTAAAATTTAAATGGCAACTTTTGCAGCCGAAGCAAAAACGTACTCTTTAATTGCTTCGAAAGCTTTAAGAGTTTTTTCGATATGCTCGTCGTTGTGTGCAGCAGTAGGAATTAACCGAATCAATACGGTTCCTCTTGGCACCACAGGATAAGCCACTCCGCTTACAAATACACCATGCTCTTCTCTTAGTTTACGCATAATATCCTGACATAAGTCAGTACTTCCTTGAGTAAGAACAGGTGTTACAGGGCTTTCTGATGGAAGTACTGTGTAACCGATTTCTTGTAATCCTTCACGGAGTTTAAGAGTATTTTTCCAAAGCTTTTCTCTCCACTGCGGGTTTTCTTTTATCAGCTTTAGCCTTTCTCTGGCAGTAACTACAATTGGCATAGGTAAAGATTTAGCAAAAATCTGACTTCGCACATTCGCTTTTAAGAACTCAATCACTCTTTTTTCTGAGGAAACAAAAGCGCCAATCAGTGCAAAAGCTTTGGCAAAAGTACCAAAATATATGTCGATTCCGTCTTGGCAACCAAGCTGTGTTCCTGTACCTGATCCATCTTTTCCTAGGGTACCTAATCCATGAGCATCGTCAACTAAAAGCCGGAATGGCACTTCTTTTTTAAGTTCAATAATTTCATTCAGGATACCGAGATCTCCTGTCATTCCGAACACACCTTCGGTTACTACAAGTATTGAAGAGTTGTCTTTCTTTTTGGAAGCAGCTCTGTAGAGTTGTTTTTTGAAGCTTTCAATATCATTATGTTTGAAAACTGACTTATCAGCCATTGAAAGTTGTTTTCCATCGACGATACAAGCATGGCTCAATTCATCGTAAATCAGGAAGTCATTACGGTCAGTAAGGGCGTGGATTACGCTCATTATTCCCTGATATCCAAAATTTAAGAGCTGTGCCGCCGGTTTATGAGAAAACTCAGCTAATTCTTGTTCAAGTAATTCATGCTCAGTTGAGTTACCGGTCATCAAACGAGCGCCCATTGGAGAGCTTAATGTGTGATCGGCAGTAGCCTGAGCATCGATTTTTTTAATTTCTTCGTTGCTGCCCACTCCTAAATAATCGTTGATACTCCAAACGATCATATCTTTGCCGTTGAATTTCATTTCCGGTCCCAGAGGGCCTTCTAATTTTGGAAAAGTATAATATCCGTAGCCTTCTGAAGTGAAAGGTCCTAAAGGGCTTGGTCTTCCCTCGAGCTTGTCAAATAAATCCATAAAAAAATTTAGGTGGATGAAATGTTAGTTCAGTCTTTCTTAGTCTTATTTTAATTGTAAAAAAACGGAAAAAAGGTACGGAAAATAGTGTCTAACTCAAAAGAATCCGCACATCTGTATCATAATAATACATTTAATAAAAGCATATTCTACTGAAGAACCTTGTATTAGTATTTAGTCTAAATCAGGTTGAAGAATAAAAAGTCCACTGTCAATATCGCTCATTATAATAATACCACTTTCAAAGAAAGGATAATTGCTCCAAGCGCCATCAAAAGAAGCGGAGTTATTTTCAGGATAGGAGTCGAAGTAGGCAACTTCAGTTAATTGAGCGTTAGCCAGGTTGCCGATCTCAAGTACCCGAAGGCCTGAACGATAGTTTGATGCATATACCAGATTATCTTTAATGTAGAGGTTATGGTCGATGCTCCCTGTTCCAAATTCATGAAAGCCTACAAACTCAGGGTTCTCTAAATCCCGAACATCCCAAACATAAGTTTTTGTACCTCTTCCTAAGTTTCTTTCGTCAAGCTCATCGTTCATTAAAAAATATGACTGATCTTCGGTTAACCAGCCCTGATGAGAATATTGCATCATTGATTGACCGCTGAAACCAATAGTTGATGTTTCAGATTTATTCGTTACATCAGCTATAACTAAAGCTCCCTCAGCAGAGCTAAAGCAAACTTCTTTATCGACATGTTCTGAATCAGGTCCGTTGTAATTAACGCACTGAGCATCATGAATATAGCCAACACCGACATTTGCTGAACTACTAATTTCGGTATCCGGGTCAAAAAAACATCCTGCAAAAGAAGGGTTATTGGGGGCGTTAATATCTATGATGTGTAAACCTGTTGCACTTCTGCTACCACAGGTATCTGCCTGGGTTACTCCAGTAGCATAAGCAAAACCCGTTTCCTCATTAATAACAATATTGTGGGCACCACCAAATCCATCGTAAAGAGCATCCTCAAAAAACTCAAGAAATGATCCCTCATAGTTTCTCAATTTGGTTAAGTCGAATGATTGCATACCATGAGGCTGTGCGTCGCTCACTACAAACATATGATCATTAAACACTTTCATATCTCTCCAAGTTGAACCTTCCTTGATATTTTTAGCTCTCTGAGTACTTCCAATACCAATTGTGCAAGCAGGATATGATTCTTCAAAGCTATTGATTTTAAATTTAGATGAGAGATCACTCTCATCCAGCTTACCAATCACAATGGGATTGCCAGGATCACTAACATCCACAAAAGAAACGGCATTGGTTAACCCAACAAGGGCATATTCTTTACCGGTTTGGGGGTCGGTCCATCCCCAAATGTCATTTAATCTGACGGATGTTGTAGCGGAAGTATCTAACCCTATTAATTCCTCTGGAGTTATAATTGATAACAGATCAATATTATCACAAGGGTATTGATTGTCAGCCAGCCCATCAATACAGGCGAATTTCGGAGTTACGGCCGGAGACTCCAAATCATCACCCGGGTTCGTGGAATTGGATTTGCAAGTTGTAAAAAATATCAGAGATAAAATGCAGAAGTACGATAATCTCATAGAATATTGTGTAAGTTTTTCTCTAAGTAATTTAACATGAAAACACTAACCTAACTAATCAATTTCGATTATATTGGAACGAATGGAATTAAAATTCATTACTATATTATGTTTTTAATCTTAAAATACATTGCGAAACTACTGAAAGCTCTTTCTTCAGAAGCTTCCCCTAATCAATTGGCTGGCGGGTTTGTTCTTGGGATGATTATCGGTTTAACTCCGGTCATGTCCATTCACAATCTATTTATTGTGGTTCTTATCATTGTTTTAAAAGTAAATATCGGAATGGCAATTCTTGCCTTTTTAGTATTCAGTGGTATTGCATATTTAGCTGATCCACTTTTTCATAGCTTTGGTATCTGGATACTTGAATTAGAAGGAATGCAGGAAACCTGGACAAATATGTATAACAATGAACTATGGGCAATCACGAAATTTTATAACACAGTGGTGATAGGTAGTTTTATTTCCGCACTAATTTTATGTGTACCAATGTTTCCTTTAACCAAAGTAGGCATAGTTCAATACAGAAAGCATATTCACGAAAAAGTTATGAAAACTAAAGTTGTGAAAGCTTTGAAAGGCACTAAATTCTATTCAGTTTATAAAACATACGCAAGAGTGAGGGGCTAAAATGAGGATTAAAGGATTAATATTTATTTCTGTTGTCGGAGTTATAGGTTTTTTGATAAGCTGGGTTAGTATTGATCCGATAGTTGAATCGGAAATAGAATATCAGGCAAGCGTTGCTAACGGTGCGCTTGTAGAGATTGAAGGTTTTGATATTGATATTATAGATCTCAAAATAAGATGGGATCGTTTGCAGGTTGCTAATCCTGAAAACACGATGACTAACACATTTGAAACCGGTGAAATGGAACTGGATTTTCTTTTCTGGCCAACGTGGTGGGAACGGGTGATCGTGGAAGACATCATTTTCAAAGGTTTCAAAATGGACACAGAAAGAGAAACAGATGGGTATTTTGAGATTCCTGAACAAGAAAAAAATGCAGAGCCAAGCTTTGTTGCTCAGCTTATAGGTGATGTAACTTCTGAAATCTCCAGAAACGCGCAGATGGAGTTTACCAATGTTAAAACGAATATTAACGTGGATAGTCTCATATCAAGGTTAAACTTACAATCACCTGAAAAGATAGATTCTTTAAGAAACGGTTTGACCCAAAATTATCAAAAATGGGATAGTACGCTAACTAACACTGATGTTAATAAGGAAATTGCTAAGATTGAAAAGACGATAAATTCAATTGATGTCAAGAACATTAAAGATCCGAAGAAGGCTATAGAGGCGATCAAAAATGTACAGAAACTCGCCAAACAAGTAGATTCATTAAAAACGAAGGCAGAGAATCTGAAGAAAGAATTTCAAGATGATTTCGGAGATTCAAAGTTCAGCGTTGGCAGAATAGATAACTGGATTCAAGGTGATTTTCAAAGAGCAATGGCAATGGCCAAGCTCCCAACTATTGACCCGGGAAATATCGCTCAGTCGCTATTTGGTCCTAACCTGGTAGCCGATTACGCAGGATATATGGAATATGTAGCTATTGCAAGAAAGTATGGAAGCCGACTTGTAGGAAGTGAAGACGAAGAAAAAATCGAACGGTATGAGGGCAAGGATTATAAATTCAGTGATAAATATGAATGGCCCCGTTTATGGATTCAAAACATCGACCTTTCGGGGGAAACAAAAACGGAAATACAACTAGCGGGACAGATCACCAATATCAGTAGCGATCAGAAAAAAACCAAAGAACCTATAAAGTTTAATATTGGTGGAAAGGACAGTCAGAACCGAGCTATGACATTGACGGGAGAGTTAAACTATTTAGGAGAAGATCCGGTCGAGAATATCAATTTTACTTATAATGGCTTTAATTTAGCCGGCACAAAACTCTCTCCGTCAGAATTGTTGCCATACCCATTGAAAGAAGGACAAGGCGAGGTTTCTGCATCAGTATCTATTATTGATAAAAGATTTGATAGCGAAATAAACTATTTAGCAAAAGGAATAGAGTTTGATTTCGGACAAAACCCTTCTGATGACAGAATACAGCGTTTAATAAGAGAAGCGGTTGCCAGTGCAAATCAAATTGACGTATCTGCTCTGATTGATAATTTGGATGGCCCCCTTAAAGTTAAAGTGCGCTCTAATATTGATGATTTGTTTGTAAATGCTTTGAAAAGTACTGTCAGCAAAGAAGTAGATCGTGCTCGCCAAAGAATTGAAAACAGAGTTGAAGCTGAAATCGGGAATCGTAAAGAACAGCTTTTAGCTTTTAAAAATGAAAAAGAAGCAGAGATCAGAGCTGAATATGAAAAGCTTGAAAAACGGGTAAATGACGAAATCAAAAAAGTAGAAGAGAAGAAAAAAGAACTCGAAAAGAGGAAGAAGGAGTTAGAAGATTCTTTGAAAGATAAAGTGCTGGATAAAATAGGATTCTGAATTACTGTTCAGAATCCGCCAAATACTCGTGCACATATTTGATACTCATTGCCCCTTCCCCAACGGCTGATGCAACTCGGTTCATTGCTCCGGCACGAACATCGCCGGCAGCAAAAATTCCGGGTGCACAAGACTCAAGCAGAAATGGTTGCCGCTCAAGCTTCCAGACTTTGGAATAGGCGTCATATTTTTGAAGATCTCGTCCCGTCTCGATAAACCCACGAGTATTTTTTATCACGTTGTTGTGAATCCAATCTGTATAAGGCTTTGCACCTATAAAAATGAATAGCCCATCAGCATCAACTACGTATTCTGAATCTTCATTATTATTAAGAAGCGTAAGTGATTGAAGATGACCATTCCCTGAGGCTTCAACAATTTCCCTGTTTCCTAAAACCTCAATATTATTGGTATTGTTTATCTGATCGATCAGATAAGAAGACATACTTGAAACAAGAGAGCTTCTTCTGATAGCAATGTGAACTTTTTCCGCAAATCCTGCCAGATACATTGCCGCTTGCCCCGCAGAGTTTCCTCCACCAACAATGTAGACCTGTTTACCTTTAAATGCATGGGCTTCAGTCATTGCAGCACCATAATAAATCCCAGCCCCAGTAAAATCTGAAATACCTCTGCTTTCCAGTTTTCGGTAATTCACCCCGGTAGTTACAACAACAGCTTTGGCATTAACCCGACTACCGTCCGACATTGAAATAGTTTTGTATTGCTCATCAAATTCAATGTTTGTGACTTCCATTGGGGATAGAAACTCTACTCCGAATCGCTGAGCCTGAGTGATAGCTCTTCTTGCGAGATCAGAACCACTTAATCCATTCGGGAACCCGAGGTAGTTTTCGATTCTGGAACTGGTTCCTGCCTGACCGCCAGGGGCTCTTTTTTCTATCAGCAAAGTTTTTAAACCCTCTGACCCACCATAAACAGCAGCAGCCAAACCTGCCGGACCCGCACCAATAATTACTACATCATATATCTTTTCTGATGCAGAGGGACTTTTACCAAGCTTATTAGCTATTTGAAGTGGTGAAGGTTCTGTTATGTGACTTCCATCCTCAAAAATTATAGCCGGTAGTTGCTGGTGTTCAATATTAAATTCATTTAAAAGTTCTGTAGCCTTATCGCTTTCTTCAACATCCAGCCAACGATAAGGGATTAGATTACCTGCCAGATAATCTTTAATGCTGTGTGATTTTGGGGAATACTGATAACCCAGAAGTCGGATGCCGGTATATTCTGGTCTAAAATTGGCATGCCATTCATCTATCAGGTCATCTATAACCGGGTATAGCTTTTCTTCGGGTGGATCCCATGGTTTCAGTAAGTAATAATCCAACTGAACTTCATTGATTGCTCTTATGGCTGCGTCGGTATCAGAATAAGCAGTAAGCAAAACTCTCTTTGCATCTGGATAAAATCCTTTTGCTTTTTCGAGAAAATCCACGCCGATCATCTCAGGCATTCTTTGATCTGAGAGAAAAAGGGCGACGGTTTCTCCTTGTTTTTTAAGTTCTGGAAGACTTTCAAGAGCCTCCCGGGGTGAGCTTGTACTCATAACTCGGTAATCTGATCTGTATTTACTTCGCAAGTCACGGGTAACTGCGCGAAGTACTTGAAGATCGTCATCAATAGCAAAAATTATAGGCTTCTTCATTTCTGTGAACGTTTTAGAATTAGTTCAAAGGAAAGCAAAACTCGAAAATTGTTTTGCCGGGTTTTGATTTAACCGTTATATCACCCTGATGTTTGTCCACGATCTTTTTAACCACATCAAGTCCAAGTCCTGTTCCCTCTCCAACATCTTTTGTAGTAAAAAAGGGATCAAAAATTTTAGTTATAACATCTTCGGGAATACCGCCTCCATTATCAGAAAAATATAAGTATAAATTTCCCTGTTCTGATTTTGCTCTAACAATTATCTCCCCGTTTTTATCAACGGCATCAATTGAGTTATCTAAAATATTGGTCCAAACCTGGTTTAGTTCACTAACATATCCACAAAACTCCGGTAGATTATCAGGAATCTGAAGGTCAATATTGACATTCTTTTCTTTAGATTTGTGATTAAGCATGGTGATAGTACTTTTAAGCCCTTTCTTAAGGTCTACAGGTTCTTTGTCTGTTCCACGATCCATGTGCGAATATGTTTTAACAGAAGAAACCAGATCTGAAATTCTTCGGGCAGAATCTTCAATTTCCTCAACCATTTTCTCAGTGGTTAGCACATCTTCAACCCAACCCAAGACTGTTGGCAGATATTCTCTGTTTACATGCGATGCAATTACTTCCAGACTTTCAATACTAAAACAGTAATCGGCAAATGTTTCGGCATACTCAAAACTGTCTTCAACTCCATGATTTTTTAGCCAGTCGGCGAGTTCATCTTCGAGAGCTGTACGTTGCATTAGCGATTGCTGATTGGAAGTTCCAATTCCTGTCTTTTTGAATACAAGTTCATTAACGGCATCAACTTGTTCATTTGTTAAACGGATATTCATTACCGCTTTAAACTTATCAGGAGTTTTAGACAAACGTTTTGTTAGTTCCGTAGCTCCTCGTACTAAAGCAGAGGCAGGATTATTCAGTTCGTGAGCAAGTCCCGCAGAAAGTTTACCCAAAGCAACAAGTTTTTCGTTTTGTTCCTGCTGTGAAGTAAAATTTCTGATTCGGTCTGAAAGGCTGTGAACTAAAGATTCGATCAGTTCATAACGTTTTGTGATTTCAACAAAAAGAGATTCATCCGTTTCCAGAATTGTTGTGTCTTCTGCAACAACCAAATGAGCCAATGTGGATTGCATTCTTGAAAAAGGTAATCGTCCTGAAATATCTCCGGTTACAAAATCACCAAGGTTAGTATAAGAATTACCCTGAGGAAGCCTTATCCTTATTCTTCCATCAAGAATGATGAACATTTTATTAATTTCTGATCCGGGTTCGATGATTTTCTCATCCGGCATGTACGTACACACTTTTGAGTTCTCTACAAGCCAAATGAGTTGCTCCTCAGGCACACTTTCAAATTGTGGAAAACTCTGGAGGGATTTAACTGCAAACTCCTGTACTGTGCTCATAACATTTCATCATCTATATAACAATATCTCCAACTTTCCCCTACTTCAACTGAGCGGATTATTGGATGGTCGTTCCTAAGATAGTGTTTTCGGGCGTGTTTATTTTTGGAGGAATCACAACAACCTACATAACCACAAGTCATACAAATCCTTAAATGGACCCAATCATCGCCTTGTTCTTCACAGGTTTCACATACTGAACCCGCCGGTTCGGTAATATTTATCATTTGTTGGTGTTCACAAGCCATTATCTATAAAATTCTGAAAAGTATTCAAGTTTAGTTCTCCGAGGTATTTTTTTCCATTAAGAAAAAAAGTTGGGGTGTCATTTACACCGTTTTTAATACCACTTCTGTAGTCTAACTGAACCCAATTTTTGAATACGTTCGTTTCTAAATCAACGGTAAATTTTCTCATGTCAAGATCGAGCATCATCGCAAATTCATCGAGCTTTTCCCTGTCCAGGTTTCTATTGTTATCGAACAAAAGATCATGCATTTCCCAAAACTTTCCCTGATCTCCTGCGCATAATGCGGCTTCAGCAGAAATTTGAGCATTTGGATGTTTTTTTGTGAGAGGAAAATGTCTGAATAAAAAAGTTAGGTTATTATTCTTTTTGAGAATTTTTTGAACAAATCGATAACCTAATCTGCTGTATGGGCATTCGTAATCACCGTATTCAATGAGGGTGTTTGTGGCATCAGGGTTTCCTGCTGGGTATTCTTTATTTCTGATATTTAGGCTGTAATCAGGCATTATTTTATAAAAGAATCCATGTTCAGGTCGAGCGACATGGAGCCATCAATTTCATCGCTGATGCTTATTTCTGCAAGCTTCCGCCCTGCCTGAATCAATGGTAAACAAACCGCATTGGCTCCAGCTTCTTTTAAAGCCTGATGTTCTTCGTCTCTCATGGTCAAAGCATAAATGTCATCAGTAAAGCCATTTTCTCTGAGCATTTTGGTAGCCTGAAGTTTTGTATCTGCATAGGGCATCGCAAGCATAATTGATTTTACAGCGCTCAGGTCAATGTTTTCCCAAAGCTCGGCATCTTGTGCGTCACCATAAACTACACGTCGCTTTTTACCAAGGTTGTATTCTATTTGAGCAGGATCCGAATCCATTCCGGTAACTCTGAATTCCTTCTCTTTCAAATAATCATAAGCTGCGGAGCCTGCTTGCCCCATTCCAACTACTAAGTATTCTGCCCCACCAAGACTTACTACTTGTTGTCCGGGGTGTTTTACATCTCTTTCGAAAGGTTTTAGTTTGTTTTCGAATTTTCTCCAAAGCTCATTGGATTTTGAAGCGAGCGGTGCATTTAAAACATATGATGCTGCAGTTAGTAACGCAAAAACGATGATGGTTGATTGAGGAATAAAACCGGCGGAGGCTGCCACCATTCCAGCTATCAGAGTAAATTCACTGAATGAACTCAATGTCATCGTAACCATAAATGAATTTCTTGATCTCAGCTTGAATAAAACTAATAAAAAGAAAAACAGAATGGCTTTAATTGGTAAAATTGCAAAAAGTACTCCGGAAAAAATAAGATCTTGCATTTCCGGTAATCCTTGTAACCCTACTTCAAGAAAAAATCCAACCAAAAAAGCCTCTTTCAGTCCCCAAAGTTTTTCAGATAATTCGTCCGATTCATGAGTTCCTGATAAAAGAGCTCCTGCAACTAAAGCTCCGAGCTCTGAAGAAAGACCAAGCCATTCAAATAAATAAGCACCGCCCATTGCGAGTAATAACCCATAAAGTAACTGAAGATCTTCATGACCGCTTGCAGTTAGTAATTTAAAAAGCAAAGGACGAAGAAGAGGCAATGCAAGTAAAGCAAATCCCCAGATGGATGGGATTCCGCCCCCGGTCAAAGCCAAAACAGTGATAGCAACAATATCCTGTAGAATTAAGATACCGATAGCTACTCTGGCGTGAAAAGCGTTGAGCTCGCCTCGTGCCTCCAGAGATTTTGCAGCAAGAACGGTACTGGAAAACCCAAGCAAAGTACCGATGATCAAACCCTGTACCAGTGAATAGCCAAACATCATTGAAATGCCAAGAAAAATTCCTGCACTAATGAACAGGTGAATACTCCCCGCGCCAAATACTTCAGGACGTACTATATTTTTTATTCTGAGATGAAGCCCAACGGTAAACAGTAAGAAGATCACTCCATAATGACCAATCTCATGGAGTACACCGGTTTCGTCAGAAACACCAAAAAAAGAGAGTACGACTCCGGCGATCAGATACCCGATTAATGGTGGTAATTTAATTTGTTTAACCACCATCCCCAGAACATAGGCGAGAGCGAGCCAGAGAATTTCCATTTCTTATCTCATGAATTTAGAATTTCCTGAATATGAGAAATCTCGTCTTCATTTACCATGTGTCCCATATCGGGATAAAGTTTTTTTGTAACCCGGGCATTCAGCTTTTCAAAAACTTCAGCAGTTTCATCTACTCTTTCTTTTGGGATGTGTGGATCAACATCGCTACAGCCTAAAAAGACCGGGGTTTTGCCTAAATCACCGGAATAAGATTCTACATCAATAGAATCGCCTATCAAACCTCCGCTTAAGGCAAATAAGCCAGCGAATGTTTGCGGGTTTCTTGCTACGTATTCTGAAGCAAGACATGCTCCTTGAGAAAACCCAAGTATGTAAATGTTTTGATGCCGAATTCTTTTTTCGTTCAGCATAACTATGATGTCAGAAATTGCTTTTAAACCGGAATTAATTCCCGGCTGATTCTGATCCTGTGGTGCCATAAACGAATATGGATACCAGGTAAAACCATCAGCCTGAGGAGCCAGATAGATCACCTTACCATTATCATCAAACTCCTGAGAAAGACCGATTATACTATCAGCGCTTGCACCTCGACCATGAATCATGATCATTGCATGAGTAGCATCATCTATTGAAGCGCCGGTTTGAACAACTTTTTGATTTTGATGTGGGTGATTATTCATTTCAGATCTCCAGTGCCGGCAAAGTATTTTCGATTAGTTTTCTTCTGGGCTCTAACCATGGTGGAAGAATCAGAGTTTCCCCAAGATGTTCGAACTCTTCATCTACGGCATATCCGGGATCATCAGAGGCAATTTCGAACAGAATTCCATTAGGTTCTCTGAAGTACACAGATTTAAACCAATGCCGGTCAATAACCTGAGTAGGTTGTAATCCTTTTTCCAGAACCTGCTCACGCATTTCTTTGAGATTCTCCTCATTTTCTGCACGGAACGCAACGTGATGCACAATTCCTCTGCCCCCTCTTCCCACATCATCATCAGAAGCTTCAATAAATACATTTTGAGCTGCATCGGCTTCCGTAGAAAACCAGGTTAGATTATCCGAAGATTCTTTCTCTTTAAAGCCAAATATATCAGATAAAATGGGAACTGTTTTATCAGGATCTGCAATTTTTAACCTTGTACCCCAGAAGCTTTGAATGTTGTTCTCATGTGGAACAGTGCTTTCAAAATCACTGACTTTTTCTTTTGGATTTCCAGAGAAAACCAAATCCAGTTCCAGTCCGTCAGGATCATTCAGGCGGATAGCCTCTTTTCCAAACAGCTCAAGTTCTGAAATTTCGATATTCAACTTTGACAGTCTTTTTTCCCAGAAATTTTTGGAGACTTCCGGAACCCGAAATGCGACATTTACAGCTTCTCCTGTTCCTGGCTCTCCTTTATGTGCTCTTGGCCAGGGAAAAAATGTGAGGCTGGATCCCGGTTCAGCTGCTTCGTTGCCATAAAATAAATGATAAGTTCCCGGGTCATCCTGATTTACAGATTTTTTAACCATTCGCATGCCCATCGTATTCACATAAAAATTGTGATTTTGAGCCGGGTTTCCGGCAAGTACACTTATATGATGTATTCCTTTTTGATGTTTCATAACTATCCTTTTTTAGTTGCTGAACAAAAATACAAAATAGTTTAATGTTAAACTATTTGAAAGAATCTATGGGTTAGATAGAAGGTTATTGCTGAAGATAGAGTTCATTTTTTGAGATAAGTAAAAGTTATCTAAATAGATTCTTATTTTTCACCATACTTTAAAAATGATATATGAATATTTACGCAATTATAATTTTAGCAACTCTCGCTATCGATTTTATCCTCGATTTGGTTTCTAATTTTCTGAATTTAAAATCACTCTCGAAACAACTACCGGAGGAATTTGAAGGTGTTTATGATGAAGATACGTACGCTAAATCACAGGAGTACACCAAAGTCAGAACCAGGTTTGGTTTTATAACCGGAATTTTCGATCTGATTCTTTTACTTGGGTTTTGGTTTTCAGGAGGATTTAACTGGCTGGATCAGGTTGTGAGAGGCTGGGATTTCGGAGAATTAATAACCGGCTTGATTTACATCGGAATTCTGATTGTTGCTAAAACAGTAATCTCACTCCCATTCAGTATTTATTCAACTTTTATTATCGAAGAGCGATTCGATTTCAACAAGACCACGCCAAAAACCTTTGCGCTCGATTTGGTTAAAGGATTGGGTTTAGGAGTTTTGATAGGAGGTCCAATATTGGCAGGAGTTTTGGCATTTTTTATGTTTACCGGAGAATTAGCCTGGCTTTATGCATGGGGAGCAATCACGGCTTTTTCTTTGATTATGCAGTACGTGGCTCCAACCTGGATTATGCCATTATTCAACAAATTTACACCGCTTGAAGAAGGCGAGCTTAAAGAATCCATCCAGAATTATGCAGATAAGGTAGATTTCCCACTTCAGGAAGTATTTGTAATCGATGGTTCAAAAAGGTCAAGTAAGTCGAATGCTTTTTTTACCGGATTTGGGAAGAATAAACGCATTGCTCTTTATGATACATTGATAGAGAACCATACCGATGATGAGCTGGTATCAGTGCTGGCCCATGAAATTGGTCATTATAAAAAGAAGCATATTCTAAAAGGAATGGTAATAAGTGTAATTCAAACAGGAGCTATGCTTTTTGTGCTATCTGTTTTTCTGAATGCTGAAGGTTTATTTGAAGCTTTCTATATGGAGAATATGTCGGTGTACGCAGGTTTGATTTTCTTTGGAATGTTGTATGCCCCAATTGACATGATCTTATCTGTGTTCATGCAAATGATGTCAAGAAAGCACGAATTTGAGGCCGACGATTTTGCAGCGACTACTACAGAAAAGCCTGATGATATGATTGCTACACTCAAAAAGTTGTCAAAAGATAATTTATCGAACCTGACCCCGCATCCGTTTTACGTATTATTGAATTATTCGCATCCACCTGCATTGGAAAGAATTAACGCTTTAAAAAAATTTTGATGAAAAATAAGAATATTGAAACCATTGCCATTCATGGTTCTTTAAATCATAAGTCAGGATCTAAATCAGTTGTGCCTCCTATAGAAGTTTCAACTAATTTCGAACATTCTGAAAAAGGTCATCAGGAAGAGGATTTTCTGTATACCCGCCACTCTAACCCGAACAGACAGCAATTAGAATCTGTATTAAAAGAGCTTGAGAATGGTGAGTCTTGTGCGGCTTTCTCATCTGGGATGGCAGCAATTTCAGCTGTGATTCAATCAGTTAAAAAGGGAAGTCATATAATTGCTCCTGATGATGTGTATCACGGAACCCGGAAAGTACTTCAGAATTTTGGTGAGGACTGGGGTCTGGAATTTTCTTTTGTTGATATGTCTGATCTGGATGAAATTCAGTTAGCTGTAAGAAAGAGTACCTCTCTCCTTTACATTGAAACCCCTTCTAATCCTTTGATGAAGATCACAGATGTAGAAAAAGTTTGTGCGTATGCCAAAACGATAAGCGCCAGAGTCTGTGTAGATAATACCTGGCCTACACCGTTGAATATGAATCCGATTGAACTGGGCGCGGACCTGGTAGTTCATTCAACTACTAAATATTTAGCCGGTCATAGTGATATTTTAGGTGGGGCTGTAATTTCAGCCAAGAATGATGAATTTTTTCAGCAAATACGTACGATACAGCAATCGCAAGGAGCAGTACCATCGGCTCAGGATTGTTGGTTGCTTTGTAGAAGTATCCGGAGTTTTCCTTACAGAATGAGAGCTCATAATGAGAACGCCCAAAAAATTGCAGACTTCCTTAAGGATCATCCTAAAGTAAGAGAAGTTTATTACCCGGGATTGGGATCCCACAATGGATATGAGATAGCCCGATCGCAAATGAAAGGTTTTGGAGGAATGATATCCATCATATTTGATGGAAGTGAGTCAGAATCTTTAAAAGTAGTTGCCTCAACAAAATTGATTACAAAAGCTACAAGTTTAGGAGGAGTTGAAAGTACATGGGAGCACCGGAAGTCCAGTGAAGGACAGAATTCAAAATCCCCTGAAAACCTGATTCGTTTGAGTGTAGGTTTAGAGCATGTGGATGATCTGATTGAAGATTTAAAAACTGCAATGAGTTAGTCAATCAGAAAAGCGCTTTTCATTATTTAAATTGGAACTATCTGCATTTTGAACTAATTAGAATAATGCAGAACTTTGCAGTCCTTTATTAAACAGCTAAAAACGCCAACACGGCATCAAATCAAAGATTTTTATGGCTAAGGTAGAAGTGGTAATGCCCCAGATGGGTGAATCGGTAATGGAAGGAACGGTAATCGAATGGAGTAAGTCTGTTGGAGATACTGTGGAAGTAGACGAAACTCTACTTGAAATAGCCACCGATAAAGTAGACAGCGAAGTTCCTTCACCTGAAGCCGGCACATTGGTTGAAATTCTTGTTGAAGAAGGTGACACTATTGAGGTTGGAAAGCCAATTGCGATCATTGAAACAGATGCTGATGCAGCGGGTGACGCCGGAAAGTCTGAACCTGAAGCAAAAGAAGAATCTGCTGAAGAACAGGAAGAAGAAAAAGAGGAAGAACAGCAGATAGCAGAAGAAAATGCCAATTCGGATGATTCGGGAGATGATGATGGCGAGCGAATTGAAGTAGTAATGCCTCAGATGGGAGAATCAGTGGTTGAGGCAACGGTTATTGGTTGGAATAAATCTGTTGGAGATTCTGTTGAAGAAGACGAAACCTTACTTGAAATATCTACAGATAAAGTAGATAGTGAAGTTCCATCACCAGCCGCAGGAACACTTGTGGAAATTTTGGCTGAGGAAGATGAAACTATTGAGGTTGGCCAGGCGATTGCAATAATTTCCACTGGAAAATCAGCAGGATCAGGTTCATCAGAGCCTAAATCTGATTCAGGAAGTGCTAAGAAAGAAGAAAAAGCCACAATGTCTAAAGAAGAGGTGGCAGCGGCTACTCCTGATCAATTAATGCAGAATAATGGAAATTCTTCTCAGTCATCAGGAGGAAGTGAGCCTCAGAGAATGGGAAGCGATGGAAGGTTTTTCTCTCCGCTTGTTCGCTCAATTGCTAAAGAAGAAGGTATTAGTCAGGAAGAACTTGAAAGCATTGAAGGCTCAGGCCAAGGTGGCAGAGTTTCCAAAAAAGATATTCTTGGTTACGTAGAAGACAAGAAAAATGGAAAAGTTGCTGCCCCATCGAAATCTGCTTCTTCAAGTAGCAGTTTGAGTAAACCGAGTAGTTCATCTTCAAGCGGAGATTCTATTTCTGCAGGGCAGTTGGATATTAAATCTCCATCAGGCGATGTGGAAATCATCAAGATGGACCGTATGCGTAAGATGATTGCGGATCATATGGTGAAATCTGTTCAAACATCTGCTCATGTAACTACTTTTGCTGAAGTAGATGTAACCAATATGGTGAAATGGAGAAATGCTAACAAAGGACAGTTCCAAAAGAATACGGGACATAAGCTAACTTTTACGCCATTATTTGTAGAAGCCATCATCAAGGCAATGTTGGAGTTTCCTTTGATCAACAGCTCTGTGAATGGTGATGAGATCCATGTTAAAAAAGATATAAACTTCGGGCTTGCGGTTGCACTTGGTGAAGGCGGACAAGGTGGTTTGATTGTTCCAGTAATAAAAAAAGCGCAACAAAAGAACTTAGTTGGATTAGCTGAATCAGTAAATGAAGTAGCTGTAAAAGCAAGAAACAAACAATTAAGCCCTGACGATCTTGTTGGCGGTACCATTACACTAACCAATTATGGTAGTGTTGGAAATATCATGGGAACTCCGATTATTAATCAGCCTCAGGTTGCAATTATCGGAACTGGAGCCATTGAAAAGCGTCCGGTAGTTCTTGAAACCAATGACGGGGATGTAATTGCAATCCGTCACATGATGTACTTATCCATGAGCTATGACCACCGAATTATTGATGGGGCCCATGGCGGAGCATTCCTGAATAGAATTAAACAAATTCTCCAAGAGTTTGATATGGATCGTTCTATTTAAAACGTGATTTAGAAGCTTTCAACACCAAATTACAGATTAAAATATCAGAGACGCTTTATTAGCGTCTCTTTTTATTCGGATATGAAAACAGCTAAAACAATTTCAGAAGTAAGAAAATTAGTTGCTGAACTTAAAAGTCAGGGGAAAAAGGTAGCGTTTGTACCAACTATGGGGGCTTTGCATGGTGGGCATCTTTCGCTGGTAAAAATGGCCCGTCACCATGCTGATGCAGTAGTTGTTTCTATCTATGTAAACCCTGAGCAATTTGCTCCTCATGAAGATTTTGGGACTTATCCAAGAACATTAGAAGCAGATCTTAAGTTGTGCGAAAAAGAAAATGTGGATGTTGTTTTCATGCCGGATGATGAAATTATGTATGGTTCCGATGAAAAGTATTTTAATATCGGAATTAAGGAACTGAATGTTCATCTTGATGGAGGAAGTCGTCCGGGATATTTTCAGGGAATTATTTTAGTAGTTAATAAACTATTCAACATCGTAAAACCTGATGTAGCCATTTTTGGACAAAAAGATTATCAGCAATTCAGAATCATAGAAAAGATGGTCGAAGAATTTAACCATGACGTGAAAATTTTAATGGCTCCGGTTGGAAGAGCAGAGGATGGTTTAGCTTTAAGTAGTAGAAATGCTTATCTAAGCAAAGAAGAAAGAACAATTGCTCCTAGTCTATACCGGGCTATGAAATACATCGAACATCACATTGAGAATGGCATTTTAGAGCCTTCATTATTAATTCAACATCAACAGGATGAGTTAGAAGCAAAAGGGTTTAAAAATGATTATCTTAATGTGTATTCATTAGAGACACTACAACCTGTTGATCAGATGGAAACCGGAAAGAAATATGTTTTGGCAATAGCTGCGTATTTAGGCAAAACCAGATTGATTGACAATTTAATCATTGAAGCCTGAGGTTATAAGCAATGCAAATAACCATGTTTAAATCGAAATTGCACCAAATGGTAGTTACAGAAGCTAACCTTATGTATGAGGGAAGCATTACCATTGATCAAGAATTACTGGAAGCTGCCAATTTACTTCCATATGAAAAGGTGCAGGTTGTAAATATTACAAATGGTTCTCGTCTTGAAACTTATACCATTCCTGGAGAAAGAGGAAGCAGAATTTGTTGCCTGAATGGCGCTGCAGCGCGATTAACACAGGTAGGTGACCGTATTATTATTATCAGTTATGCAGACATGACTCCGGAAGAGGCTAAGAGCCATAAGCCAAAAGTGGTTATTGTTGATGAAAACAATGATCCAAAAAAGATTATCGACGAAACAGAATACGCCACCTCCTACGACCTGGAATCAGGGATGATGGATAACTCTCTTCAATAAAGTTTCGAATTCTACATTCTTTGTAAAACTTTAGCATCCCCATTCTCGTCCTACTAAAAAATTAGTATGTTTGGTTAAACTAATATCATATTTATGGGAAAGAAATTATTATTACCAATTGGCTTAGTGTTAGCTGTTATTGTTGCTTGGGTTGTTATAAGTGGAGACAGTGATGAAACTACTGAGTTATATACATCACCAAGAAATGGAGAATTTGTAGTAGAGGTTGTTAATACCGGTGAACTGCGAGCAAAAAATTCTACTGAAATTCGTGGACCACAAGGGGTTAGAGATTTTAGAATCAATAATATTAAAATTCAACGACTAATTCCTGAAGGTACTATTGTTAAAGAGGGAGACTTTGTAGCAGAACTTGACCGATCTCAGATTTTAGCAAAAATGCAGGATGCTCAGCTTGAAGTTCAACAGGCTCAATCACAGGTAACTCAAGCTCAATTAGATAGTACACTTACGCTCTCACAGGCAAGAGATAATCTCATCAATTTGGAATATGCATTGGAAGAACGTCAGATTGCCGTAGATCAATCACAGTATGAATCCCCTGCAGTTCAACGTCAAGCGGTAATTGAGCTTGATAAAGCGAAACGAACATTAGCACAGGAAAAGAAAAACTATCAAACCAAAGTAAAGCAGGCTGAAGCTAAAATAAGTGAAATAGAAGCAGAGCTGTCTAAAAAGCAGAATGAACTTAATAAGATACGTAGTTTAATGGGGGAGTTTACGGTTTATGCACCGGATAAAGGGATGATAATTTATAAGAGAAGTTGGAATGGTCAGAAGACTACCGTAGGAGAAGAAATTAGCGCATGGAACCCAATTGTTGCTGAGCTTCCTGATTTTACTGTCATGGAATCACTTACTTATGTGAATGAAATAGATATTCAAAAGGTGAAAGAGGGCCAAAAAGTAGAAGTAGGTTTGGATGCAGTACAAGGTAAAATGCTTGATGGAACAGTTACAAGTGTTGCTAATATTGGTGAACAAAGACCAAACTCAGATTCTAAGGTGTACGAAGTTGTAATTGAAATTTCAGGAGCTGACAGTTTGCTGAGACCGGCAATGACAACCAGTAATAATATTCTTGTGGATTACCTAGAAGATGCAATTTCTATACCTCTTGAAACTATTCATGCACAAGATTCAATGAGCTTTGTTTTTAAGAAAGATGGGTTAAATCCGGTTATGCAACAAGTTGAACTTGGATTAATCAATGAGAATGAAGCGGTTGTACATCGGGGGGTAAATATGGATGACCAATTATATTTGTCTTTACCCGAAGACACATCAGGAGTAAAAAAAGTTCTTCTTCAGGAAGACATCACATCAAATAATTAAGGCAACCTGAGTGTTACAAAAGTTATTATACAATTTTGATATCGCGATTGAAGCGATAAGAAGGAATAAGCTCCGTGCATTTTTGACCTCTTTGGGGATAATATTTGGTGTTGGTTCTGTAATAGCAATGTTGGCAATTGGTACAGGAGCTCAGCAGGAAGTTCTTTCACAGATGCAATTACTGGGTACAAACAATGTGATCATACAGCCAGTTATAGAGCAAGAAGAGGGAAATGTAGACGATGAATCCGGGAATGAGGAAAGTAAGAAATTTTCACCAGGTCTTACTCTTGAAGACCTGGAAAGTATCCAGTCTGTATTGCCGGAAATTGAATTTGTAAGTCCTGAGATAGTGTACGAGACAAACTTCATTAGAAATGCTCGAATGAGAACAGGAAAGTTAGTGGGAGTAAATGACGATTATTTTCATATTAATAATTTCGAAGTTATAAGTGGAAATAACTTTTCTGATCAGCAAATAAGAAACTCAGCTCCTGTATGTGTGATAGGTTATGATGTACGCTCCAAGTTCTTTGCAGGTGAAGATCCAATCGGAAAGAAGATCAAGGTTGGGCATTTGTGGTTAACTGTTGTCGGGGTGCTGAAGAAAAGAGAATTAAGCACTGAGAATATCGAAAGTTTAGGAATCAGAAATTACAACTTGGATGTTTTTTCACCGGCTACTACCGTGCTATTAAGGTTCAAAAACCGTGCTTTGGTTACTAAACAAGATATTGGAGGAAGTAGCTCCACGGTATTTTTTGGGGGTGGTATGATGGTTACTTCGAGTAGCTCAAGTAAAGGAGGAGACGGAAATTATAACCAATTAGATAAGCTTATTGTTAGGGTTAGCGATACCAAATTCAGTGTTAGCATCGCTGAAGTTTTATCCAGAATGTTAAAACGACGCCATAATAATGTGGTAGATTTTGAAATTATTGTTCCAGAGCAATTACTTCAGCAGGAACAAAGGACAAAAAGAATATTTAACATAGTTCTTTCTTCCATAGCATCCATTTCTTTGATTGTAGGAGGAATCGGGATCATGAATATTATGCTCGCTTCTGTTGTGGAGAGATACCGTGAAATTGGGGTGAGAATGGCTGTTGGTGCACAGAAAAAAGATATTGAGTTGCAATTTCTTACCGAAGCGTTAACAATTAGTATAACCGGCGGGGTGCTGGGAATTATACTTGGAATGGTTTTTAGCGTGGCTATTGAAGCTACTGCAGATATTGCAACTATAGTAACACCTATTTCAATATTTATTTCATTTGGAGTAGCACTTTTGATTGGAGTTGTTTTCGGATTTTTTCCGGCAAAACGAGCTGCTCAACAAGACCCAGTACACGCTTTAAGACATGAATAAAAAACAAATACTATTCACCTTTTTGATAATTGGTATTTGCTTTAGCTCTGCTAAAGCTCAGAATACCAGAACATTAACTCTTGACGAAAGCATAAGGATTGCTCAGGAAAACAGCCCGTTAGCAAGAGCTGCTCAGTTTGAATTGGTTGCTTCTAAATGGAGATATAAATCGTTTAAAGCTGATCTTTTACCAAGTTTGGTTGCTAATGGTGATGTACCAAATTATCTGCTGGGGAGTCAGTCTATTACCACAGAGAATGGGATAGTTTTCAGAGATTTCAATCAATCTGATGCAAATTTAGATCTATCAGTTAATCAGTCTATTCTTCCAACCGGAGGGCAACTTTCACTTAGCTCAGGTTTGGGAAGGCTTGGTATTTTTAAAGGAGAGGAACAATACCAGTGGCAAAGCACTCCTTTAGTTGTAACTTTGAGACAGCCGTTGTTTCAATTCAACGCTCTAAAGTGGAGAAACAGAACAGAGCCCCTTCGCTATAAGATATCACAAAAGCAGTTTGTAGAGGATATGGAAGATCTTGCTTTTACTGTAACTCAAAGTTTTTTCGATGTTCTGGTATCAAAAATAAATGTGGAAATAGCAGAATTCAACGTTACCGTAAATGATTCTATCTATAATATTTCTAAAGGGAGGTTTGAGGTAGGAAATATAGCAGAAAATGATCTTCTGCAAAGTGAATTAGCATATCGTAATGCTGAAACATCCTTAACCAATGCCAGATTAAACTATCAGAGAGTGAGCGAAAATTTTAAAGCTTTGCTAGGAATACCGGATACAGAAGTGTTGGAAATTATTGCGCCTTCAGAACCAAATCAACTTAATGTAGATGTGGAAAAAGCTCAAATCCTTGCACGCGAAAATAACAGTACTTCTCTTCAGTTTCGTTTAGATGAAATTCAGGCAGATCAGCAATATGATGCCGCTAAGAAAGGAAGCGGGTTTTCAGCAACACTTCAGGCAAGTTACGGTCTAAACAAAACATCACCTGAGTTTGATAATTTATATGATAACCCTGATGAAAGGCAATTTTTTACTTTAGGATTTCAGATACCAATTTTCAACTGGGGTAAGAATGTAGCTGAAATTAAAGCAGCAAGAAATCAACAACTTGCAACGGCCAATAGCATTGAGTACAGGCGTTTACAATTTGAGTTGGATGTAAGAAGTACAGTTAGAGAATTTGCTTTGCTTAAGGGACAGGTTGATCTCGCATCAACTTCGGATGAGATTGCTGAGCGAAGATATGATGTTGCAAAAAATCGATATTTGATCGGAAAAATTGATATTACCAATCTTAATATCGCACAAAATGAAAAAGATAGTGCACGTAGATCCTATATTCAGGCTTTAAGAACGTATTGGAGTGGTTATTATAATCTGAGAAGATTAACGCTCTATGATTTCGAGAGAGATACTCCAATTTTTTATGAAGTAGAGATTTAGGCTTTCGATAGCTTTATTTTTGTGCTCGATAAGTTCTTTCTAAAAAAAGAACGCTCATATCAAATCAATATGCGCTGTTTGTAGCGGATATATTTTAAATTGTAATTTTGTTACTTCTTACAAATGCGTTATCATTTGCGCTGAAAAGAGATATGTCAAACAAACAAAAATCTAAATAAATTATTATGCACCACGAAATGATGGCAGGTCCATCAGGGACATTTATAGGACATTTAATTCCAGGATTAGTACTTATTGCATTAGCTCTTTGGTGGATTTCTGAAGAGTTCTTTAAAGGACCATCTGATCAAAAAGGCTCTTTGGAACGTGGTCTTTTCATACCTATCATGAAGATTTTAATACTTCCAGTGGCTACCTTTCTTGAAATTCCTGGCAGTGATTGGTACCTGATGGATTGGGTAATGGGTTGGCATCATATCACAATATATATCGCTATTGCTCTTTCTGGTGTTGTTGACATATTAGCAAGTAAAAAAGTTTTATCGGCTCGTTCTACCTATTTTGCTTTTGCGGGTGCAAATTTTATTGGAGCTCTTATATTTTTTGGACATGGCACAGGACCAGGAGTCGAAGGTACCTGCCATTACATAATTCTTTATCTTTTCTTAGCGATAAGCTTTTTTACCATTCTTGAAGCAATAAAGCCTGATTGGAACTTTAAATGGTATCGAATAGGAGCAGTAATAGGCCTCGGGGTGTGGATGGGTATTTCAGCTTTCTTAATTTTCAAAACCGGCTGGGATTTACACGATCATGTGCGGGAAGCATTTGTTTGGTTACATTTCTCATTGATGCTTTTAGCTGTTTCAACTTTAACTGTTGGGATCTTCATATTCACAGAAAGGCGTTGGAAATCAAAATAGTTATAACCTTCCCGACGGCTTAGATAACAGAGCTCTCAGTGCATAAAATAGTGGGCTCAATTGAGTTTTATTACGATTTGGTTTCGTAAAGATAACTTCAAATCAATTGAATCTGTAAGCATTGAGTTTACCCTAAATGTGCATGAATTCGAATCTGTTTTAGAAATGAATTGTTACCATTTATGGAAATAATCTTGGATCGATATTTCATCTGAAAAAACTTAGCATGATTTCATACTTTGAAAGAAAATTTCAGATATGAAGTCAATTGCCTTTTTTTCTATAACTATCCTTTTTATAAGCTGTTCACCTAAAGAACCTGCTTTTCAATCTTTACCCGAAGGAACAGAAACTATTTCCTTGTTGGGAGATACTTTAAAGACGAACAGCTCTATGTTGCCCCAGGCTTTAGCAGAACGAATTGATTCTCTGACACTACTAGCTCGTTCTGAAAATCGAGAGTCTGATGCAGTAATCTGGGAGGCTCGATATTTAGGGTATAACGGTTTTTACAGACGAGCTGTAGATTTGCTTTCCAAAAGAATTGAGCAAGATCCGGAAAATCCTGAATTGTACCGCCATCGAGGACATCGCTACATTACACTTAGAGCATTTGATTATGCGATCAAAGATTTTGAAAAGGCTGCAGAACTCATCAGGGGAAAAGAAGATATAATAGAGCAAGATGGTTTACCTAATGCTTTAAATAAACCAACAAGTACATTACATACAAATATCTGGTACCACTTAGGCTTGGCATATTATCTGAAAGGAGACTATGAAAAAGCACAGAAAGCGTATGAAGAATGCATCAATGCCAGTACTAATGATGATATGTTGGTGGCGGCTGTGTATTGGTATTACATGAGTTTAAGAAGAAATGGTCAGGATGAATTTGCGGGGAAAATAATTGAACCTATAGAAACTGAAATGGAGATCATAGAAAATGATAGCTACCACAAAATGATACTGGTTTTCAAAGGTGAGTTTTCAGAAGAAATGCTTCTTGATCAAAATGCAGATGAGTTGACTAATGCCACCATTGGATATGGAATCGGGAACTGGCACTATATTAACGGCAGAACTGAAAGAGCCAAATCAATCTGGAAGGATGTTTATGATGGAGGAAACTGGGCAGCTTTTGGGTTTATAGCCAGTGAGGCAGAATTGGCTAAATAAAAAAGGACGTGATTATCACGCCCTAATCGTATACTGCATTATTAGGAAAGTTTTCGGTTTCCAATCAATCTAAAAACACGGCATTTCCAAACAGCAACTTACCATTGTGCCAAAATCCCCGATATAATGGATTATCAATCATATAAATAACTTTTCCACTGCCCATATCCTGAACGCCGAATGAGAGCGTGTTTTCTAAAGATTTCTTTGCCTCGGATCCCACAAATCCACTTCGCAATGCTCCCGATTTAGCAACCCCAACATTCCAGCCATTATCAAGATATTCATATCCGGAAGAGCCAAGTTTGAGTGATAAGTAAGTCTCATCATATCCATATGCTAAAGGATGTGTGTTATCCATAGTTAATTCAAAAATGGATCCTGCATTTAATCTCGAAGCAAAAGCCCTTGAAGAATCACCGTATTTTCTGAGTTTATCATCAGGATTTTCTTCTTTTTCATCATCACTGTCAGTGGATTTTCTTTTCAGGTTAAAGCCATCTTTTCCTGCAAGAAAACCGTTAGCCCCTTCCATTGCTATCAAAGTTCCGCCACCTCTGATCCAGCTTTTAAGATCAGATAACCCATCATCATTAAAAGTCTGACTGTAAGAACCCGATGGCATGATCATAACATCATACTCGTGCCATTCAATGTATCCTAAGTCATCCATATTTATAAGATTAACAGGATAATTAATCTGTTGATCAAAGAAGTGCCAGATATGTCCTACCATATTGGAACTTGTCCCGTCTCCGGCAATAAGCCCAACTTTAGGAGCACTGATAAAAGGCACTGATGAAGAACCAAAATCTTTTCCTTTATCAACAAAACCAGTTGCAACTGGAGTTAATACTCTCCCAAATTGATCAGCCGTGTTTTTAACCATTTCATCAAAATCAGATTCCCACTTTTCATTACCGTTTCGGGTGATGATTAATGTTCCACGATCAAAAGTTTTTCCATTGATTTCAAAAGGATCCTTAGCATAACGGGAGTGTACTCCTTGCTTCAACAGTGAAGCCAGAAACTTCAGATCATCCAATGAATTCCATTTTGCCAGATATGCGTAAGGCCGCTCTATAGTAGATGAGATTTCAGATGATGTTGTATTCTGAACAGCTTCTTTGCTGATTCTGCCTTGTACTGCGAAACCATCCACCCCAAAAGAGTAATGAGCTTCCCATGCAGTGATATCATAAGTAAGTGAATCGACCAGTTCAGGTTTTGGTTCAAAAAGTACACGAACTAAAGTCCCCTGAGGTTGATAAGTGTCGATTACATAATCTCCGGCTTCAATGTTAACACGTCCTGTTTCTCCTGATTCATAATCATACCCTTCCATTCTTGAATCAGAGGAAGCAACGCCAAATTCAATATTCTGACGAATCAGATATTGCAGAAGACTCGCCACCTTATCAGGATTACTTGATTTCTTAACCACAAACGTTTTGTATTCTCCGGTTCCGTTTTGTCGGGTGTCGGCAAAAAATTCAGTGAACTCATCAATAACACGCTCTTTGTTTTGAGCGGTTATTTCAACCGTAGAGAGCCCAGTCGTTGAGTGATGAGTAAGACGATCCAGCAACGTAAGAGTGTCGCCTTCAGCTGTTTTAATAGCAAGCCCGGCGCGGCTGTGACCTGCTTGTTCATAAGTCATTCCAATGGAACCATTGAAGGTTGGCCATGTATCACCATAGCTTGGATAAAACAGATCAAAGAACTCTTTGGTAAAGTAGAGCCAGTTATTTTCATCAAAGTATTTAGCGTGATTTTTACCAATCATGGTTTGATATTCACGCTGCCAATCACTGATTGCAGTGTGAAAAGGTTTTGCTGCCGGAGCAAAATAATATGGGGAGTTGTAGCCTTGTTCATGAAAATCAACATGAACATGAGGCATCCACTTCAGATATTCCTGAATTCTTTGCTGAGACTCAATTTGTGTTTGCCATGCCCAATCGCGATTCAGATCAAAATAATAGTGATTCGTTCTTCCTCCCGGCCATGGTTCGCTGTGCTCTCGTGATTCAGGGTTAGGATTAACTTCTGAACCGGTTACTGACTTATTCCAGTATACATACCGGTCACGGCCGTCAGGATTGACCATCGGATCCATTACCACCATTACATCATTCAACCATTCCTGCTTTTCCGTTATTAAAGTATGAATGGTATTCAGAGCAGCCTCACTGGAAGAAGTCTCATTTCCATGGACATTATAACTTAGCCAGACAATAGGGGTTTTATCTGAAGTAGGTTCTCCCGATTCAAAACCAACCCTCTTTAAATTGTTTAACCGGATTTCTTCACTATTCTGAATATTTCCTGAAGATGAAACTAACACGTAAACAAGCTCTCTTCCTTCGTAAGTCTTTCCATAGTTTTGAAGCTCAACCATATCAGAGTTTTCAGCCACATGATTAAAATATGCATGTACTTTGTAATGAGGAGTCCACTGCTCTCCAAGTTCATAGCCAAGAAATTCAGCAGGAGATTTTAACTGACCAAATGCGGTCGTTGATAAAATCAGAAAAAGGACAATAGTTTTAATACTTCTATTCATATTTATTAATTAATAATTCAAAATTTAAAGTTAAGAATTAGCACAAGTGGAATTCTTAACTTTAAATCTTTCATTTTGAATTTTGGTTAGTAAGTTCTTCTTCAATCATGTCTTTCACATCATCCATAATAGCATTGGGAATGGGTACGGTAAGGTTGTAGTGAGCTATCCTCCATTCATTATCAATGGATACTAAAACCCCGGTTCCTCTGCTTGGCCCTAAGTTTGGAGTCGATAATTCTTCATCAAACCAAGCTGTTTTCCCATTTTCAGATATATAAACAAACCTTTGAATTGGAGTAAAATTCCAGGCTCTTCCCTGATCAAAGTAAGGTTTAGAGAATTCTTTGAACTCAGCTACATTCCAGCGTTCTGTAGCATCGGTTCCCATAAAAATGGAAGTAGAATCAGCGAAATATCCAAAATATCGTTCGAAATCTGCTTCGGCGGCAGCATTATGCCAATCATTTAAAACTGCCTGAACATCCGCTTTATATTCAGTTTTTTGCTGATCAGAAGGAGCGCATCCCACTGATATGAGGCTTGTTACAATTAGACAAGAAATCAGTAAATTTTTCATAAAGGGATTTTACAGTTTACTTTAGCAATGAACAAATCCTTTCAATAAGTTTTACTCAATTATGAATTAATGCCAAGAGCACTAGAAAACATTAGAAGTAAATAGGGAAATAAGTAGATATGAAGGAAAACCTTATTTCCCTATCAACTTATTCACTGTTATTTATCTTTGGAATGAATAATTGTAGTCAAATCTTTATTTAAGTTTAATAAAGCCATAAAACATAACATGCCAAGTAATCAGGATGTAGCCGCCAAACTTCGCGAAGTATTTAAGCTGATGCAGCTTGCCGGAGAAAATCGTTTTAAAGCCATCGCTTTTGATAAAGCTTCATTAACGATCGATGGCTTGAGTGATGACATAAACACGTATATCGAAAACAAAAACCTGACCGACATTAAAGGAATCGGGAAGTCGATTGCAGAGGATATTTACGCATATGCCGAAACAGGAACCATGCCCGTTCTGGAATCTTTTCGGGAAAAAATTCCTCCGGGATTGCTTAAATGGACGGAGATTTCCGGACTGGGACCAAAGAATATTCTTAAAATCCATGAGACTTTCGGCATTACTGAAATTGATGAGCTTAAAGAGATCATTGATAACGGTGAGCTTGCAAAGCTTCCGGGACTGGGGGGTAAATCAGCGGAAAAAATCAAAAAGTCCATTGAATGGATGGAAAAATATGATGAGCGTTGCCGGCTGGATGAAGCTCAGAAAATTGCTGATGATATCTTTACCAGCTTGAAAGATTTGGATGGAGTTAAAAAAATAGAAGTGGCGGGATCACTGAGAAGATCCAAAGAAACCATTGGCGACATTGATATTCTGATCGGGGCTGAAGAAAAACATATTGCGAATTTGTTTCAGGTATTCACCAATCATGGAAGAGTTACCGAAATACTTGGGAAAGGCGATACCAAAAGTTCAGTAAGAACCACGGATGGTCGTCAGGTTGATTTGAGGATCGTTAAACCTAAAAATTTTGCAGCGGCGCTCATGTATTTTACGGGAAGCAAAGAGCATAATGTGGAAATGCGGTCACGAGCACGTAACCGTGGAATGAGCCTGAATGAGTACGGTTTATACAAACTGAAAGATGATGGAGAAACAAACTGGGATGCACCTCAGGATTTTGAATCAGAAGCGGATATTTACAAAATGCTCGATCTGAATTTTGTACCACCTGAACTCAGAGAAGATCGGGGTGAGTTCGATATTTTTGAGAATCAGGAAACACTGGATCTTGTTACCGAAGATGATATTCGCGGAGTGATCCACGCTCACAGTACCTGGAGTGATGGAAAATTTTCCATCAAAGAAATGGCGGAAGCCTGTATGGAACGAGGCTATGAATATCTCGGGATTACGGATCACTCGCAGACAGCTGCTTATGCAGGAGGATTAAAACCTGACAAAGTAAAACAGCAATGGGATGAGGTAGATGAGCTGAATGAAGAGTTTAAATCCGCCGGAAAGAACTTTGTAATTTTTAAAGGAATTGAATCCGATATTCTGGCGGATGGAAGTCTCGACTATGAAGATGATATTCTGGAAGGATTCGATTTTGTGATTGCCAGTGTACACCAATCTCTGGAAATGCCCGAAGATAAAATGATGGAGCGATTCCGGAATGCAATCAAAAACCCATATACCAGAATTATTGGTCACCCGACCGGACGCTTACTCTTAAAACGGGAAGAAAGCAAGATCGACCTGAATGAGTTGGTAGCTTTAGCCGCTGAACATAATACAGCTATTGAAATTAATGCAAATCCACGCCGATTAGATTTAGACTGGAAATTCGGAAATAAAGCTAAAGAAGTTGGAATGATGACTTCCATTAATCCAGATGCACATACCATTGACGGAATTGATCTGATGACATATGGAGTTCGCATTGCCCGAAAAGGGAAATATGAAAAAGAAAGAGTGTTAAATGCTAAAAGCGCGGATGAAGTACGAGCTTTTTTTAAGCGAGATGATGTCTAAGTTTTTTAGTGTATTAAAGATTGCGACGGTTCTTTTCCTTTTCTTTGGATTTGAACTTGTAGCACAACCTTTTTCACATATCGATATTGGAGTAAACCTAAGCTCTCCAAGTTTACAAGATAAATCATATTCTGATCGATGGATTCTAACCAACGGATATTCTGTTCAAATCAGAAGTCCTTATTATAAAAGATTAATTATTGGTGGAGAAATAACTTTTTTCTCTTATGAAAAGAGAGCCTCTTCTTATTCAAATGTTGAATCGATTAATTACTCTTTTCAATTAGGAGTTAACCTAATTAATCAAAGCATTTTTGCCCTTTTTATGGGTGCCGATATAGGGATTCAAAAAACTAATCTAACGCAAAGAGGATTTACTTCTAATACTGACGAAAGAGAACTCTATTACTCTTTATTTGTAGAACCTAATATTGTTTTAAATAACATCGTTGTTTTTGGAACCATCAAATATCAAAAAGTTTTCAACTTTCAAAGACAGCATATTTTATATACAGGAATTGGAGTTAAACTTCGATTAAAACTATCGACGCGAACTCAAAACTTCATTAGGTAACTTTATTGAAAAAAATAATTTTAAATTTCATAGTTCTACTTAGTTTTTTCTGCTTATCTAAATCATCAGCTCAAGTACAAGTTTTAAAACCTGCCGAAAATATTAGCCCATGGATGAATTTAAGTGAGTGGATACTCAGAAATGCCAACCTCACTTTTGATAGTTACGACCTAAATACGTTCAAACCTTATTGGAGGGGATATGCAAGCGATGTTGACGATGCTCCATTAATCTTTATTAATGGTGTTAGGCATAATAACTCACTCATAGAAATGAATGAACTTGTTTTTCCTAATATCTCTCTTAATTCGATAGATTCTATTTTAATAAATACTAATAGTGAAATTGTAAACGGATATTTTGCCGAAAATGGCAGTATTAAAATATTTTTAAAGAAACACTATAACTCTATTCATTTGGAAAGAGGTCTAGCTAATGAAATTAATGATCCCGGCCCTCATATTAGTTCTGAGTTGAGAACGCCAAACGTTGAGTTCATAGATAATTTTGGAAAACTTAGTTTATGGTTTCCCAAAAAAATGAGGACATCATTATTTATCAGTGGAAATATCTACTCTAGAACAAACACCCTTATTTATGACGATAATTCAAATGGCATGCTTTTTGGTAGAACTATTGGACTAAATGACTCGGGAGAAAAACGACTTCAAAGAAATGTTATTATTGATGCTTTATTGATCAATAATTTCGATACAGATAGATTCGAAATTAATCTTAATAACTCATTTACAAGAAATGATAATTATTATTTATGGAGCCCTGCAGCAGGAATAGAACTGCCTTTTAGTTTAAATAAGCTCCAATCTGGATTGAGTATTCAAACAAAAAATAAAGGTTTTTTTAGAGGCTTAAATCTGAGTTATAGTTTTTCCGATTATGATAGTTTATTTGGCGCAGGTCCAAAAGCGATCGAGTTGGAAAAAACTTCTTTAAACCAATCTACATCTTTCCAACTATCAAATATTATTCATATTAACCTTGAATCTCATTTCTTACAGTGGATGGATAGGATAACTAAAGAAAGTTTTTCATCTACACTTTGGAGAGGTTCATTAATTTTAAAAAAATATCCTGAGTATGTATTTGTGATTGGAAATCAAGTACAAGGAATTATTATAAACTTCAAAGGTAAAAACTCTCAAATTTCATTAGGGACTCTCCGGTCCAGTCATCGAAATACATCTTATCATTATAATAGAATAAAAGATGGAATCGGGTTCTCATTAGTAGACCAAATTGAAGATAGGATTGTTGACGATAGTGAATTTATAAATCTATATAGTGAGTTTGATCTTCATAAGAAAATTGATTTTGAATCTATTAATATCTGGTTAGATACAGGACTCAGGCATTTCTGGAGGTTATCAGATTATCGAACATCCTATGAGTACATTCAAAATAGTCTGCTATTAAACTCTAATATAGAATACTATGATGCGACTAATGTAGGAGTATTTTACTCAACAGTTAAGCTAAAAAGCTTTATTTCATCTTTTCTTTATAGTAATACAATGATTAGCACAAATCTAAATCTATATGGGCTGTCCCGATTCAAAAAAAAGTACGAAAGAGTACCCTCATGGAGTTTTTCTCAAGCATTAAAATACAGATTAGATGACAATGCAGAATTAGAAATATTGTTTAATTATACACCTGAAAGAAATATCAATGACTTCGAACAGCTGGAAAGTGAAATGCGTTGGCCAACTGTAAGGGTAAGACCAATAAAATTCATTAGTAGCACTGCTAAAATGTGGTTTTTTGATAAATCTTTGATTTTATCTTTGTCATTAAGAAATTTGTTGGATTCTGTAGAAAGCTATAACACAAACGGACAGTATTATAACATGAGTATTCATGTAAGTGGAAGCTTAACTTTAGGTAAAAAGTAAATCAAGTAATGCGTAAGATATTAAATAATGGTTTTGTAAAAATATCGATACATAGGCTAAAAAAGATATTTAGTCTCTTAGCTGTAATCTTTTTTTTGAAGTTTTTTGGTTTTAAGTCTATAACTGCACAGCCTTTTTCATCAATAGAAATTGGTTCCTCAATTAGCAATTCTACTATTATTGATAAAAACTATTCAGATCAGTGGCGGGCTGAAAATAAATTATCACTTTCTGTTTCAACTCCGTTTTATATAGGGAATTTACGGGCTTATTTTGACTTGATCGATTATGAGGATCGACCAAACGCTCCCGTTGGATTTAATACAAAAAATTACGCGCTTGGGTTAGCTCACCGATTTAGTTTAAACCGTTTTCTGTATACTGATTTAGGGGCAAATTTTGGAATTCAGGAAATAGCCCAGGATGTGCCTGATGTCACATCTGATAGTATTGAGCGTGAACTTTTTTATGCAGCTGTTTTAGAACCCGGAATTCAAACCAAATACGCACTTTTCTATGCAAGCTTTGAGTACCGAAAAATCTATAACTACGATCGGCAACACATCTATTTTTTGGGAGGCGGAATGAAATTCAGGTTGCCTCTACCTGAAAAAATTCAACGTTTTATTGATTGATGAAAAAGAAAAGTATTTTAGTTTTCATAATCTTTTTAGGGTGTCTGGCATCTTTTTCTATTACAGCACAAAGTGTAATTTTATATCCCGATGACACAAATACATTATGGTACAATTTAGAAGAATGGATCTTCAGTAATGCAAATATTCCATTCAGAACATACGATTTTGGTACATACGAAGCATACAATCCCGGATTTGATAATGGAATTAATAAAGATTTCATTATTACCATTGATGGAACAGTTTACACATCCAGCTGGTTAAACAATGATTTTGTAACGCTGCCAAATTTAAGCTTTTCGGATATAGATTCTGTGGTAATCAATTTTAATGAATTCGAAAATGCTACAGGTTTTTTACCAACTCACCAAATAAATATTTTCACAAAAAAGACAGATAATTTTGTCTCAGCAGAGATTGGTAGATTGAACCAGATTAATGATCCGGGAATGTTTGGAACAAGTAAATCCCCAAATGTAGAATTTATAAACTTCCCGACAAATGTTGGAGCGCTTATCAGTAGTGGACGATATAGAAGCTCTGTTTTCTTGACTTGGGAATTATACTCCAGAACGAACCAATTAGGGTATGATCAGGAGATACAACCAGAACTTTTTAATAGAACTCAACCACCTGAACAAGGAAGTGAGTTTGACGCACAGAGAAATCATCAACAAAATATACTTTTGCTGCAGTCTTTTACAGAACAAGATTATAATATAAGTTTTTTAGCCGGAGTATACAGATCCGAGCAATTTTATGAATGGCACCGACTTTCAGGTATTGAAGCACTATACTCTTTAAATCAGTATCAGGTTTCTGCTGGCTTTGAAAATACTTCTGATAATGGAATATATAAAAGCACCAACATCAATTTTTCTACAACTACCAGCGATACGCTTGATTATGAAACTCCGTCTGCTTTATCACTATCAGAACATAATATTTCTCAGGTCTCTGTTTTTAAACTCCCGGTAAAATCTATTCCGGCTACTCTTTCTTTACATAATCATTACTATTCGGTTGAAGACAATCTAACAAAGTCGTCTTATGATCATCACTCCTATTCTTTTCAAACGAATTGGAAATTTAATAATGGATTCAAGCTAACCACTTTATTAGGAAATGATGTTCAATCTGTTTCCTTGAACAAGGCTGTTTCAGATCAGTCTTCAATCCAGCTTTCTACTGCAAACCAAAATATTGGAAATAGCTTTTATAATTATTCGTTTTTCAATCATGGTATTGGTTTCTCAAATCTTGAATCAGGTTCGCATAGGGTTATTAATAATTCTGATTTTAGAGAGGCATTTTCTCAGGTTAAATGGATTTCAAGCTTTAAAACTCCCGTACACCGTTTTAATGGATTTGCCTTCTTCAGGCACTACTGGAAATTGTCTAATGAATTCATTCAATACTCTCCCGATGGAAATTCGTTACAGCTAAACACTGATTTATCCTATTCAGATTCTGAAAATGTGGGTCTTGCAGGGATACATGCTTATCTAACGTCAGAGATCTCAAAAAAGCTAAAATTAAAAACCATGCTTTCGGGTAACTTGTCTATATACGAAAATGGTACATTCAGAAATCATTACAAAAGTGTTCCAGTAGTAACATTTTCTGAATCGATCCAATACACATCTGATAAGAACTTCGTAATGGAGTTATTCTACAAATATATTCCTGAGCGAACTTTTTATGAATACGATAATCTGGAGCAATCAAACGGATACCCTCCTGTTAATGGCCGATATGTTTCATTACTAAATTTTTCCTCAAAAATGTGGTTCATAAATCGGATGTTAGAGCTTAAATTTACACTCCGAAACTTGTTGAATAGTACAGAGGCCTACGATACAAACGGACAATATTACAACATGAGTGTCTATGTGAGCGGTAGGGTTAATTTAAATTTCCGGAATAGGAATTAATAGAAGAGAGAGAAATAGACTTAAATTTTAATCTTAGAATTTAATTAATGTTCAATTTTCCCTGTCAATAAAGTAAATATAGGCGTATGTTTAACGCCGAAATAATTCGAATCAGAGAAGCTACATCAAGGGGATTAATGTCCGAAATTATCTCATTTTTTCAGGAGTTGGTAAAAAATGAAGTTGCTCAATATTTAATAACGATTTTTTATACAATAGGTCCGGTAATAATTGTTCTGTACAGTTTCGGTCAATTTCATCTGCTCTATATCTTACTTAAAAACAGAAAATCGTATAAAGTAAAAGCACCTGTCTATAAAGATGGTGAATGGCCATTTGTTACCGTTCAAATACCGATGTATAATGAAATGTATGTGGCTGAACACGTAATAGATGCTTGTGCAAAACTGGATTATCCCAAAGATAAACTTGAAATTCAGGTTTTAGATGATTCAACAGATGAAACGTTGGAGATTTCAGAGAAAAGAGCAAAACATTGGCAAGGTCAGGGAATTGATGTAGTGGTTATACACAGGGAAAACCGAGATGGATTTAAAGCCGGAGCTTTGCATGAAGGTACTCAGGTTGCTAAAGGAGAACTTATAGCCATTTTTGATGCAGATTTCAGGCCTAACCCTGATTTTCTTTATAAAACAGTAGGATTTTTTCAGGATGAAAAAGTCGGCATTGTGCAAACCCGTTGGGGTCATCTTAATAGGGATCATAGCTTTTTGACTCGTGTACAATCTTTTCTTCATGATGGATTTTTTATGATTGAACAACAAGCACGTTCTATAGCAGGATATTTTCTTAGGTTTAACGGAAGTGGAGGGCTTTGGAGAAAAGAAACCATAAACGATGCAGGAGACTGGTCAGGCGAAACATTGTCTGAAGACTATGATCTCTGTTTAAGGGCCCAGTTAAAGGGATGGAAGATTGCCTACGATAATGAGGTTGAAGCACCTGCAGAGCTTCCTGTTAGTATGATAGATTTTAAAATTCAGCAGTATCGCTGGACGAAAGGAAGAGGACAGGTTATTAAAAAACATTTAGGGAATCTTATCCGAGCAGATCTTCCTTTTATGGTCAAAACTCATGCTATCTTTGATCTGCTTAATGTGTTTATACATATAGGTATCTTGCTAATAGCATTATTAAGTGTACCGCTTATTTTCTTGTTAAGAGAAAACGCCGGATTAAGCACCTTTTTTACATATCAATCCTTAGCGCTGTTAAATGTTCTGGTGGCTCCACTGTTTGCCTGGATAGTTTTTGAAAGATATTTCGATAGCGCAAAAGAAAAAATCGTTGAAGTATGGAAGACTTTTCTACCCTTTTTAATAGTGCTCATTGCATTTCCTTTATTTATGGTTTTTTCATTGTTTGACGGATTTTTTAGTAAGCAGTCTTTTTTTCATAGAACTTCAAAATATAATGCGCAGGAAGGAGACAAAAGCTGGAAGAATAAAGTGTATTCACCCAGCGAGATACCTTTAACTTCTTGGCTGGAAGGTGTGCTGGCCGTTTATTTTTTGATGGCTCTTCTTATCGATTTTAAAGTTTTAAGTATAGCATTTATTCCATTCCATACATTACTTACGTTAGGTTTTGGAATATTATTTATCCAATCTATTAGAAAGGTCTGATGACATGGTTTTAATGGATATCCTTCAGTTTTTTGATCAGATATTGATTGATATTTCTCAAGCAGGCTGGATTTCCTATACCTTTTGGGGTCTTTACCTTATTTATCCCTCGTTAATAATTTTTTTATCGATTGGTTTTCTGCTTAACAGAAAAACAACTGCATCACTTTCGTATTTCCCAAAGGTGACTGTTCTTGTAAGTGCAAGAAATGAAGAAAAAGATTTTCCTGCTTGTATTGAGTCTTTGCTTAATCTTGATTACCCGCAAGAGCTACTTCAAATAATATTAGTAAATGATCGATCAGAGGATGGTACAAAAGCCCTTGTCAATAAGTATGCTTCCGAGAATGACCATGTTTTGGCGTTGCACACTGAAGATATGCCGGATACTCATTTAGAAGCCAAAGCCCGGGGTGTAGCCTGGGGAATGGAGCATGCAACCGGGGAATGGGTATTTATTACGGATGCCGATGCTGAAGTAAATCCAAAATGGCTAACGAGAAGCTTAAGCGCAAAAGATGATAATACCGGTATGATTGGCGGTGCAGTAGTTGTAAAGCCAAAAGGATTTCAGGGTAAATTGGAGAGAGGAACTTGGGCGTTTGTACAAATGTTTAATTTAGGAATGTCGGGTTGGGGAGTTCCTTTTGCTTGTGTAGGACCAAATATGGCCATTCGCAAGGACATATACGATAAATCAGGTGGATTGGAAAATATGGAATTTCGAATCGCAGAAGATTTAGCTTTGTTGAAAATGGTAGCAGATTATGGGGCAAAAATTATTACCCCGGTAAGTCCGGAAAATACCATCCAATTAAAACAGGTGCCAAGTTTAAAGCATTACTTTAGCCAAGTTAGAAGGTGGTTTAGAGGTGGAATAGATGCAGGACTTGAATACAAATGGATTCTTTATTCTTCTTTTTGGTGGGGTACAGTAGTAGTTACTTTTCCTTTTTTTGGATGGGTTTTTTCATGGCCTGTTTTTTCAATTTTGATGGTTATCCAAATTTGCGTGGATATATTCTTATTGGGTGTGCAAAAGCATAAACTGAAACTAGATAAACACATTATTTTTCTGCCTCATTTGTCTATCGCCAAGATAGTAGTATGTGTTTATATAACAGTTACATTTCTTTTTAGTCGAAAAATACGCTGGATGGGAGATGACTACAGCGTAAAATACGATTAGTTATTCATCAGAAAGAAAATCCTGAACCTATATAAACTCCTACTCCTTCTTCAGAAAATCCCATCTCGTATTTTAGGATAAAATCCCTGTTAAAAATAGACATGAATCCGCCAAAGCCCACTGTAGAGGCTGTTTGGTAATCTTTGAATTCGGCATCATAAACCATTCCATTATCGGTAAAAGCGCTAACTCCGAATTGGGATTCTAACCAAGGGAGTTTAAACAACCAGGTTCGTATTTCAGTGTTACTTTGAAGTGAACCTTGACCAATAAATCGTCGAAAAATATAGCCTCTTGCAGATCCAGCTCCTCCTAAAGACGGGGCAAACCAATATGGGATTTCACCAATAGTTTGATTTAGAAGAAATCGTTGTGCAAAAACAACTTCGGGAAGCTTTTCAACTTTGGTTAATTGCTTGAAAGCACGGAGCTCACTGAACACTTGTCCAACTAAAGTAGTACTTATAAAAGGGACAGAGGTTTTAAAATTAAATCCAATCAAAGTTCCGTTTTTTGATCGGAATTCATTATCTCTGTTTTCTTTTACATAACCTAACTCAAGAAAAGTATATGTGCTACCATTCCATCCTTCAGGTTGATTAGTAGCCATAAAAGAATTGGGTTCAAGATCGAACGGTTTTTCATGAACTACCCGTAGACCTACTTTTATATCTGTTCGTTTAGTTCCTGAAATAGCAGAGATAGGCACTCTGGTTGTTGTTCCAACATTCAATAGAAAACTATTGAATTGATAAAAAGAAGTAGTATCGAAACGTTCTTTAGAGAAACCCCCATCCACCGTATAACCAGGGAAGTAATTTCCATAGTTTTGGGAAACATGAACATCAAAAGCTGAGCGTTTATTTGTCCCAAATGTTCTTACCTGATCCCGATAGGCTGAAAATGTGTAAGCACCTATTTCACTGTAATTAAACCAGTATTTACCAAAACTTTTAAACGGTAAAATTTCATCATTATAAACGAAGCGTTGAAGTTCGAAATAAATATTTATACCGTCATCAGAGTTGTAAGAAAGCCCCGGGAAAACGCCGTATTTAACACTATCTGCATGTTGTGCTGAGGCAGAATTAATACAAAAAACAACCGTTACAAAACACGAAATTAATTTATAGATATCCGACAAAATCTTGTCAATTAGATGGAACATTACGTAGTTTTAAACTAATGATATTTCTACAGCTTTTTTTATACATACATTTATTTTTTATACCCACTCAATCAACTCAGGAATTCCCGGAGTTTAATTGTCAGAATTATCTTGATGAAGCAAAAAAAGCCCGTGCTGATAAAAAACGATTGCTTGAAATTTCTATTTTAGAAAATGCGATTGAAGGTCAATGTGCCGACAGTAGTATTGCATATAGCTTGCTCTCATTCAGATATTCCGAACTGGCAGATCAATCCTATGCAGATCGAAATAATGTTACAGATGAACAAAAAATTGACTATTTCACAAAAGCACTTAATCTCGCAGGTAAAGCAATAGAAATTGATCCAAATAATGGATACGGATATGAAAGAAAGTCTTTGGCATTTGCAGGACTGGTAAGTCTTGAAGGTCTAAAACAAAAAGTTCAATTGGCGGATAGCGTCAGGATTTATGCAGAGAAAGCCTTAGAAATCAATCCTAATGGAAGGACATTGCACATTCTGGGAAGATGGCACTATGAAGTTTCTCAGTTTGGAGGATTTATGCGTTTTGTTTCAAGACTTCTTTTTGGAACAGCTCCTAAAGCTTCCTATGAACAGGCGCTTGATTATTTTAGTAAAGCAGCTGAACTTGAAGATTTTCCTGTTCACCACTATTGGATTGCTCTTACACATCTTAAAATGAAAAACAAAGAAGCGGCAAGAGAACATTTTGAATATATATTGACTCTGGAAAACCAGCTTCATAACGATCAACTTTTCAAAGACCGCGCAAAAAAAGAACTGGAAAGACTGGATTAATTCACATGAAATTGACTAAAAATTGAAATTAAAATCTGTCTTCAATCAATATCTCTATCCAAAGCTTAAATTTGGAGCAGGGTCAATCATTTCTACTGGGGTAGATTATGGAGTATTTTTTCTTCTGCTGAACACTATATCAAATATATCTGTGGGTTGGATGCAGGTAGTAGCCCAGAGCTGTGGAATGCTTACCAATTTTTTTCTTCAAAGAAATTTCATTTTCTCAAAAGAAAGAACCTTAACCTCTTCGTTTATTTGGTCCATTGGTTTTTCACTGATTTCTATAGCTCTTGCCGGGGCATTAGTTCATTACCTGTATATGATTCCCTTTTTCTTTAATCATCCAATAATTATGAAGATTGGAGTGTCTGGCCTGTTCTTTTTCTTTAATTTTTATACCAAACAATTCGCTTTCGAAAAGAAATTAAAATGGTAAATACTCAAGTATTAAAATCATTATCCATAGAAAAAATTTTCTGGACACTCACTATTGGTTTGGGAGTGTACGCATGTTATGCAGCCTATTCTATGCGCATATTCTATCCGGATGGTACTATTTACTTTGTTCATATTTTAGAAGTAGTTAAACCAGTACACTGGCACTGGGACCGTCAATTCGCTTATTACGTACAGCACTTTCCATTAATTACAGCTATAAAATCCGGAATCACAGATATTCCAACATTAGCACGTATTCACACAGGCTGGTATTTTAGTTTCGGAATTTTATCATTAATGGGATGCTTTTACAGCTTACCTAAAGACAAGAAAATTTATATTCTTTTCCCCTTACTGTGGATGTTTGGGATTTATATGCAAACCGAATTCTTCCCTATTACTCCGGGCAGGTTGTTAACTGCAATTTATTGGGTGGTTGTTTTCCAACTATTGTTTAAATCATCCTGGAAGAGTGTCTTGCTTATCATTTTTATCAGTTGGTGCACCCTCAGAATCTACCAGGGGATGATGATTTTAGGCCCGGTTTTGGCATTTTTAAGCTTTTGGAGATTCACCAAATTTGAAGACCGGAAGAATATTCTTGCATGGGCGTATATCGTATTAGGAATTTATTTTCTTGCTGGAGCTTTTTTGTCCTTTCTTTCAGTGTTAGATCCACAGGATAAAACAAGTTTTATAACATTTATTTTAGGCCTTTTTCTTTTTGTTGATGAAGAGGGCTATCCATCTTTTCCTCTGTTATTTGGTTTGATTGGAGTTGGCATTTTATTGTATAGAATATTCAGACCCCGCACCGATGAATCTAAAATTTTTGGTAAAATATCTTTAAGTATTCTTACTGTTTTTGGGTTTTTGGCAGTGTTAAGTCCAATACTTTGGGCAGAAGCAATAGCACCAGAGACGCATCAGCAGGTACGATCAATCAATATCTATCTTTCGGTTCTGTTAGCAATTCCTTTGTTCTTAATCATAAATAAAAAAATCGAACTATCTGAAACTTGGAAGGCAGGAACTAAAGTGTTCATTTTAATTTTGGGAGTAATTCAGATTTTTTGGGGCATTATGGCAACCGCAAAGTGGAATGGATACATTGATATTTTTCAGAAAACAATTGCTGAAAGTCCCAGTGGCTTAGTGTTAGCTCAGAATACAGACTTGTTAGATCTGAATAATAAGTATGGAATCTCAAATGGATTCCATAATGATTGGGATACTCCTTTAATGAGTATTCTCTTCGCGCCGGATCGTTCGAATATTAAAACGATCATTGCCCATTCATACGACAATATTTATCACCCTGTAAACCCAAGAGATACCACTCAATTTCCAAATCTTAATAAATATGGAGTAGACTATTCAACTTATTTTAAAGCTTTGAGTAAACAAGATTCCGTAATCATTCCTGATCGCCCCATTCCGGAAATCCTTCAGTGGATTGAGACAAACACCACAGGTATAAACGATTATTTTGAAGAAGATTAAAAACCGAACGTAAAGTCTGCCCAAAAAATAGCAAGATCATCAAGCTGATCACCTTTAATCATTTTCCGAAGATCAAAATTTAGTTCAAAAATGTATCCTCGTTTCGGTTCAAAGCTTCCTTGAATTAAAAAACGATGCCATTCATGTAAATTTCCATCTAAAAAGAGATTTGATCTTGGTACGCCCGAAAGTCTGTCATCATTAGGGCTTGCACCGGCAAGAAATATTTTATTCCCATTCTCATCAAATTCATCTAGTCCTTGCCTGTTATAAGAGTAGTTTAATTCCAAAAATGAACGCGCCCTCCCCCATAACTTTATACCAAATTCGCTTCGATCAGCATTGGGTCCAACTTGACTTCCCAATCCTATTCCTTTATCAGTATGAGTCGTAAGATCGTAAGGATGGGAATAGGTAAATGGATCAATCCGGGTGTATTCAGCCCAAAGTAAAATATCGGAACTTGTAGCTATACTTGTGCCATATCTTCTTGCAAATCGACTGGTTTGGGGGAATATTTTCTTTGAAAAAATATCTCTTTTGTTTCCTAAGTCATCTATTAACAGTTCAGTATATAGTTCGATATTTGATAAAGGACGGGCAATTAAATATGCTCCAAACCACCCGTTATCCTGATCTTGTAGTTCCCATTCAGCGAATGCATATCTGTTTAAGGGATTTATATATGCTATTTCTGCTCCTCTGTTTGCATAATTAATCATTTCATAAGCTGAAATAGATAACCACTTGAATGGCTCGATACTGACTTTATGAAAAGCTACCCATCTTCTAGGGGAATTTCGGGTTCTGATAGTAGAATCACCGGGCAATGTTGAGTTGATGGCTGGCCAACTAAGGGTGCCATGTGTAAATGAATATCTGATTTTTTTCTTACCAACTTTAAATTTTACCCAATCAAAAGGAATCGATGACCTTGAAAACACTAAATTTTCTGTTTGACCGATGCCTTCTTTTAGATTTCCTCTACCTATAGAAGCTTCAAATGTAGAGTGTATTCCGGTTACATAAGCTTCATAATGGTAGTTATTATTATTGGTTTCAAGTAGATATTTCCAGTTGTAGCCGTAAAAACCATCGTACATAAAAATTCTTTGATAACCTACAGGCACAGCTCTTATATGCTCTGCATGATAGCCAATAGTATTTCTATAACTTCCATAAGTTCGAAAATGTTGGTTTATGATGTATGGAGCGTTGCGCTGAGTTTCACCATCAGTAACAAACATGCTTCTTCTTCCAAAGCCGTGATCTAAAACTAAAAATCCGGTTCTATCGCTATACGAATAGATATGTTTTTCACCATCGTTCCAAATCCATTCTTTAAACCTATCAAAGCTTATTTTAGTATCATTTGTAATCAGACTATGTGTGTAATCTTCAGTTAGATGTTCAGGATCAAATTCCGATAAAAAGCTTTGTAGCGTTCTTGCTTCTTTCCCGGTTTGATAATTCTGATCTTTATTGAGCTTTTTAAGATGCCCTAAAATATCTTTCCTGCTCAATGGCAATGATTCATAATCATAATAGGGCAAATTACCTTTTACTCTTTGTATATATAGCCACTCATAAACGGGATGGTATGACGGAACCAAAGAAGATTGCCCATAGCTTGGCTGAATCATAAATATTGCAATCATAATGACGAAGAACGCAACTCTTGATACTATTTTTTGCAAAAGGAAATAATTTTATGTTTTTAGTAAAAGTAAAGAAACTCAGAGTCTTTTAATACTCAATCCTGTTTCCAAGAATATAACCATACGGCTTAAGCTCTTCGATTTCTTCAAAGATCACCCGAAGGATTCCAATCAAAGGGACGAACAGGATCATACCGGAAATTCCCCAAAGTTCACCACCAATGATCAATGCAAGCATAGCCATAAAAGGATTGATAGATACTTTAGAGCCTACAATTCGTGGCGTAATGAAATTACCTTCCAGAAATTGTACGGTTCCAAAAACAGCCACAACTAATAAAGGAGTGATCAAGGAATCCCCCAAAAGAAAAGCGAAGAGCAACGGCGGCAACGCCCCTATTATAATTCCGATGTAAGGAATAACAGCCAGTAAAGAGGCGAACACACCAAAGAAAACAGCATGCTCAAGCCCGATCAGAAACAAACCGGTTGTATTTAAAACAGCCAGAATTCCTATTACCGTTAACATTCCAACCAGATAATTTTGCGTGACTTCCTGCACATTGTCGAGAACTCCGTCTATCATCGAATTACCCTCTTGTCGCTCAAATAGTTTTCTGAAAAAAGTCTGATACATTTCTTTGTAGTACAACATAAAGAAGATGAAAATGGGTAACAGAGACATCAACGTAAAAGCACTGGTAGTTGCACTTACTACCGATCCCAGATATTGTCCGCTTTTATCGATAAGATTGGTTAACCCCTGCTGTAAATAATTTGAACGTTGCTCTTCAGAGATTCCAACTGTTTCTTCAAGAAAGCCGACACCATCAGCAGTAACTGTTTTTAAACGTTCCGTTACTTCCGGTATGCGTTCTGAAAATTGTACAAACTGTGCCGTTATCAAAGAGAAAATTCCTGCAAAAACAGTCACAACCAATAAAATAGTGAGGATGATACTAAAGGCTCTGCCGAGCTTCCAGTTTTCCAGTTTGTTGACCACCGGACTTAAAAGCATGGAGACAAATGCAGCAAAAGCAAGGGGCATCAGAATAAATTTACCATAACTCAGAATTACAAAGAGTAGTGTAAGTCCGATCAATGTAACCGATGATTTGAGCCAGAAGGGATGTTTATTGGAAGATTTCAAAGAATGGTGTTTCATTGTTTCTCTTTTAAAAATAGTTTTAATCGGATACTGTTAATGCTTTCAATCTGTTCGTTTTCTAACGAGCCTGATATATCATCAATTAATACCATTATTGCTAATTGGTCATTTTCCATATTCAAAGTAAGATAAGTTGATGAGATAGTCTCTGAAGTTGTTTCTTGTTCAGAAAGAATTTTTTCAACATATGGAAAGAGTTTAAATGAAATGGATGCAGAGTTATTCTCTTTGTTTGAAACTTTGAAAGTGTCGTTTTCCCGGGAATAATAAAACCTCCACTCAGAAGCGTCATATATTTTGCTTTTTAAGCATAGCCCGTCATGACAAATCAAATTATCAAAAAAGAGATCGTAACCATCTATTGAGACAGGAGAATTTCTTACCGTGGAGAAATTAAAGAAATCCTGATTGGTTGATTCAACACTTTCATAACGCCCTACATACCTTACATTCATTAATTGAGTTACTTTTTCTGTATCGCTTACATTTGCGAGATCTTTAAACCTTGACCCTTCAAGAAGTGAATTTATATCAGTCTCAAAAAAGCTTTGAAGAGATTCTACCCCATGAGTATTTACCATATATCTGTTAATAGAAGAAACTTCTGTGTTTTGACCCAAACTCAGAACTATGTCTGAGTCTTGAACTTTAATGTTATCAGAAAGTCGACCGGTTTCATATAAAAGGTTTTCAAGTCGTCCTTTTTGACTGCGCTCCGAGACTGAAAATGCACTGAATGGCCCGTAAGATATTCCCAATGCAACCAGACATAATGAAACCGGGATTGCTTTAATGTTTTTAGATTTTGAGATGATGAAATAAAAAACGATCCCAGTAAGCCATACCGCAAGAGTTGCTACAAAAAATCGGTTAATGGTTACTCCATATTCAGCAATGCGGGTACCAATTGAAATGAAAAGAAGAATTACCAGCGGGATTAAAGCCAGGAAGTAAGATTTGGAATACAATCTTATCCAGTTATTTACCTTGTCATCTTTTATGGGATGCAGGAGCAACAAAGAGAAAATTCCTGCGATCGAAAAGCTTAGCACAAGATTAGCCACCCATCCGGTTGGAAGTTCCCATTGCACTATAATTTTCCCCATATACGTATATAATATCAGGATATAAACGGTTACTAACGGGATAAGGACATATTGTACAAATAATTTTAAAGCTTTTGGATAATCAGTTACTTCTTTATCGAAGTGATCTGTTTTGGGGACTCTTGAAAGAAAAAAGATAGTGTTAAAAACAGATGTCATAAATATCCAGAGCTGGAAATACCGTTTTTCATCTATATCCAACTCGATAAGAACATCCAAAGAAAGTAAAGCGATGCTTAAACCGACATATAGCACTGCGCTGTATAACACGGATATTAAAAATTCCAGAAAAAGAGTTTTGTTATAACCCCAAAACTCGCGGATACTTTGATTTTTCAGGAATGCAGAAAAAGAAACAAAAAGGTGAGAAACCAAAAAGAGCAATAAGTATCTGTACCCATGCATATCCGGGCCTTCTGATATCTTATCATAGGAGAAGAAGTAATATATGCTCAAAAGAATCAGTCCAAGAACTGAAACTCCCAGACTTTTGAGGGTATCTAATTGCAAAGATTCAGAAAAGGTTTTTAATCCAAAAAAGAAAGAGATACCAAGCACGCTGATGAAGGTCAGTCCTGATAACCACAGAAATTCATCCCGTGTGGAAAACTCTAATTCAACCAACCAAATACCTGAAACACAAGCGACCAATGCAGAAAGCAATACAAACGGAAATCGTTTAATGGTCTCAAAACTTTTTGAAACCATTATTTGAACAGAAGGAACTGAAAATCTCATAGATTTAATCCGGAAATAAGTTATAACTCGAATTTAAAATGCTGATTACCTACTTTTCATCAAAATAAAAATTGAGTTATGCATATCGATCATATTGGAATAGCCGAAAAGGATCTTGAAAAAGCAGTAGAAACCTATGAAAAGATCATAATTTTTTTTGGTTCAATATGATAATTGTCGATTAGTGTAACTGCTGATTGAAATCAGAATTGAGGTTATTAGCTGAAGTCTTCGAACGGCTAATTTTTATCACGCGCAGAAAGTATTGAAAAGGAAGTTCTAAAAGTTGTGCTCCCTGGTTTTGAACTTATTTGAGGTTTCCCACCCAATTGTTTACATAAAGTTTGAATTAGTTTCATACCTAAATTGGTATTACTCGTATTTGTAGGATCGTCAATATCAGAAAAGCCTATTCCGTTATCCGATATAGTTAAAAGGTAAGTGTTATTTTGATAATCCAAACTAAGGACGATATTTCCTTCTTTTTTGTCAGGAAAAGCATGCTTATATGAATTCACAACAAGCTCATTGATCAATAATCCAAGTGGAACTGCTTTTTCGATGGGCAAATGAATAGAATTGCATGAATATTCAAGAGTTATTTTTTTGTCAGGAATACTTAGTGTTGATTGAAGGGATTCACATAACCGTTTCAGGTAATTCTTAAAATCAACATTAGCAAAATCCTCTGTTTGGTAAAGCGTTTCATGAACAAACCCCATTGATTTGATTCGGGCTTTGGCGTCATCTAAAACAAGTCTGATTTTTGGGTCTTCATTACGCATAAGCTGTAAATCCAACAGCGCAATAACAACAGCGAGATTGTTCTTAACTCGATGATGTATTTCATTAAGCAGAGTAACCTTTTCATTAAGCGAGGTTGTTAGCTTTTCTTCAGTTTCATTAAGAATTTTGGTTTTTTCATCGACCTTTATTTTCAATTCATCATTCCAAGAACTAATCAGAAATATGGCTCCAAATCCCACGCAGAAAATGATCCATATTGATACCCATGTTATGATTTGAAAAGAGTCTAACGCATTTACTATAGCTGAGGACGTAAGATTTTCAAGCTTAATGATTTCTTCAGAAACTCTTTTTTTGCCTAAATAATCACCTGAATAAATAAAGATTGAAATAACTAAAGTTATAAGAACTACTGTACTGTAAATCCATCTAACAGAAACAGGTTTTTTTTCAGGAATTTCAAAAACTTTTTCTTTAGCTCGCTCTGCGAACGGGCTGATCAAGTAAATAGCGCTACCGCATAAAAACACATATTGTAAAAATGAACCAGACCACCAACTATTCCATATAGTAGCTGTTTCAGCAGCCGAAAGATTATGTTCAAGACTCCATATAAATGTTCCCAGAGAACTTGCAGTGGAAGAAACAAATGCGGTGATTATAAAAACAAGAAAGCTTGTAATAGAGCGTAGTGTGTAATCAATATTTAAGCAATGATAAACAATGGCGAAAATGGATAACCCAAAAGTAAAAGACATCCCAAATAAGATTGCCCAAAATGGATCCAGGTTACTGAATATCCCGATTATAAACATTGAAAGAAAAACGGGGATAAAAGACCATTCGAACCCAAACCAAAACAGTACAAGTACTCCTAATAGCATTGTAGGGTTAAAAATAAAAAATTTTGTAAGTGCTATTTTATCTCCGTCAGGAAAAATCCAGTCTTCCGGGAGGCTTCGAAGAGAAATTCCGATTGAAATAGCAATCACCAAAATCCAAGAAAGCAAGCTGATAAGCACTCTTTTATCAAGAGGTTCGTATCTGCTAAGAACATGATCAAGATGTATTGGTCTCCATTTCATTTTCCTATTATCGAACAAAAATAAAAAAAATAAACCTTTCTCCTTTTTAAGCGAATTTAAAAGGTTGATTACTTATTTTTTGATCAAATTAAAATTGAGTTATGCATATCGATCATATTGGAATAGCCGTAAAGGACCTTGAAAAAGCAGTTGATACCTATGAAAAACTTCTCAACAAAAAATGCGACAAAAGAGAGTTTGTTGAAAGCGAGAAAGTAGAAACAGCTTTTTTTAATACAGGTGAATCAAAGGTGGAGCTCTTGGGAGGAACAACTCCGGATTCAGTGATCAATAAATATATTGATAAAAATGGAGAAGGAATTCACCATGTAGCTTTTGAAGTGGATGACATTCATGCAGAGCTTGAAAGATTACGTGCTGAAGGTTTTACCGTCTTGAATGAACAACCAAAAGACGGGGCAGACGATAAATTGGTTGCTTTTGTTCATCCGAAAGATAATCACGGCGTATTAGTTGAGCTTTGTCAGTCAAGAAAATGATAATTATTTATAACTAATTTATTTTGAGAAGAATTATGACTCATAAGTCGCTGATTCAAATCTGAAGTGTGACCATAATAATGCTTATTGATTGAAGAAGCTTTAATCATGTAAGCAAAGAAAGGCATGGTAAGAAATTAAGTCGGGATGACAGGATTTGAACCTGCGACCCCTCGGCCCCCAGCCGAGTGCGCTACCGGACTACGCCACATCCCGAATTTCAATTCAAAGATAAGGCTTAGTTGTTTCAAATTTCAAAAATTATGTAACAAAAGATTATTCTGAAGTTCTTAAAGGAACTTATTTTTACTTAAAGATTATAAGTAATAAAAAAAGGATGACTAAATATGTATGTACTCAGTTATCAAAAACAGATAGAGAGAATTAATGAAATGATACCACTTCGAAAAAATGAGAAAACGTTCGAGGTGTTTTATCACGATCCGCAATCAGGGAAGATGTGGAAGAGTTTTTTTCCTTACAGAGAAAACAGTAAAAACGGGCCGAAGCTTTTACGCCCGGAGCCATTGCCAGAACGAACAGAACACTTGTTGGAGGCTTGTCTGAATAGCGGCGATAAATCTGATTCCATCGGTTTGGGAATAGAGTATTCCCTTTCGCCCGAAAAATGGGGTGCTATTCTTGCTGTGCTTGAAGAAAACAGGAAGATATATTCAAGATCAGGTTTTTTTACTTTTATAAAACACCTTGGAATCAGAAACCCACAAGAAACCTTTCAAGCGTTGAAAATAGATTTCCAACGTATTCCGGTTGAAAAAAAAGAAATAAATAATCTTCAGAAACGAGCATCTAAGCTTTATTGGAAGAAGTTTTTTGGGATTTAGAAAAATAAATAAAATTTAATATTAAAATTTTCTAATGTTATGTCGATAACCTAAGAAAGTTGGTTATCGAAATGAAAAAAAGTCTCTACATATTAATTTTATTATTGGTTCCTGTTATTGGGAAAGCTCAGTCCACGGCAGTTATGGAAGTTAAAGTCAATGTAATTCGTGGCGTTCAAGTGGAAAATCCACATTCGATAAACATCTTGGATAAGTCGGATAAAGGCGTGCCAAGCATTATATTTACTTCTTTTCCTTATTCTGATGTAACGATTTCGACAGATTCTCATCTTGTACTTAAAAATAATTCGGGAAAACAAATAAAGGTTAAAACAGACAGCCTGCTGAAGTCTAATTATACGAGCGGCATTCATCAGCTTTCTATTGATGGGATTATTCAGGAAAACTTAGAGCCTGAAAGCAGTTATAAAGGGTCAGTTAAAACCGTTATCAATTATTTTTAAGATATTTTATTTTTTGTACCCCAAGCCTTCCTCGATTGATCTCAGGAAGGCTTTTTTTATTAATAAATGACTTTGAGTTTTAGTAACTTCGCAAAGATAAAAGGATGGTAAATTAATCAATTAAAGTAATTAGTTATGATTCCAGAGGAATTACAAGACATTATAGATGAAGCTGACTTAAAGATGAGTGAGTCTTACTCCTATCTTAAAAAAGAGTTTTCACACATTCGTGCAGGCAAAGCAAACCCTTCATTAGTAGAAGGAGTAAAAGTAGAGTATTATGGTTCACAGACTCCGCTTCAGCAATTAGCGAATATTACAGTTCCCGAACCACGAATGTTAATGGTGTCTCCCTATGATAAATCAACGCTTCCGGATATTGAAAAAGCAATAATGGCTGCAGGACTTGGATTGAACCCAATGAATGATGGTGATTTTATTCGAATACCTCTGCCTATACTGACTGAAGAGCGCAGAAATGAATTGGTTAAAGTTGCAAGAGATAAGGCAGAGCAGGCCAGAATTAGTATCAGAAATACAAGACGTGATGCCAATGACGAAATTAAGAAAACAGTAGAAGCTGAATCTTTACCTGAAGACGCCAAATACGAAGCTGAAGAAAATGTTCAAAAAGTTACCGATCAGAATATTAAGGAGGTAGATGACCTTCTGGTAAAAAAAGAAGATGAAATCACTACAGTTTAACCACTGTAAATCACAAACTTGTTTTCTTATTTGCTCAAGCTAAAGAAACAGTTATATGGTATTTGAATATTGCTTTAAATAGTACATGTATATATCTGAATTACAATTACAGGGATTTAAAAGTTTTGCTCACAAAACAAAAGTTGGCTTTGACAGTGGCATAACTTCTATTGTAGGGCCTAATGGCTGTGGAAAATCTAATATTGTGGATGCTCTGCGGTGGGTGTTGGGTGAACAACGGCCTTCCCTGCTTCGATCTTCGGCAATGAGTAATGTGATATTTAATGGTACCGCCAAAAAGAAAGCGCTTGGGATGGCAGAAGTGTCGCTCACTTTTGTAAATGACAAAGGAATTCTTCCAATCGAATACAGCGAAGTTACTATTACGAGAAGGTTGTACCGCTCCGGTGACAGTGAGTATTTAATCAACAATACGACATGTCGACTTAAAGACATCATGGAGCTTTTTATGGATACAGGAATGGGCTCAGATGCTTATTCTGTGATAGAGCTTAAAATGGTGGAAGAAATTCTGAATGATAAGAATAATGATCGTCGTCGATTATTTGAAGAAGCTGCCGGAGTTACCCGTTACAAAGATCAAAGAAAACGAACTCTGAGAAAGCTGGATGAGACCAGAAAGGATTTGCAACGGGTTGATGATCTTTTGATAGAATTGAGGAAAAAAACTCGTTCTTTAGAAATCCAGGCCGAAAAAGCTGAAAAAGCTAAAAAATATCGCACTGAATTAGAATCTCTGGACAAAGGATATACCTTACATGAATTTAAGAAGATAAAGGAAGAACTCGACCCACTACAGGAAAGAATCAATAATGCAGAAAAAGAAAAGAAAGAGATAACTACTGCAAATGAGGATTTTGAAAAAGCGGAAGAAAAAGCAAGGGCTGAATTACTTGAAAAGGAAAAACAGCAAGCTGAAGCTCAGAGAAGAGTAAGTCAGTTGCACAATGCCATAAGGGAAGCAGACACCTCTTTAAGGATCACCAAAGAAAAAATTCAGAATGAAGAAAAGGTGATCAAAGAATATGCAAAAGATATTGAGCAGGGTGAGATCGATCTCAAAGAATTGATGGATTTACTCTCAAACAGCCGAAGTAAACTTGAGTCATTTGATGAAGATCTGGATAAATCAGAAAATGTATTAGAAGAATCAAAAAAGAAGTATTCTCAGATTCAACAGCAATATAACCGTGAGAGGCATGAATTATACGAGATAGAAGTGCAGTTGAGTGGGGCGAACAACGAACTGAATCAGTTGCAAACAAAGCGTATAAAGATTGAATCCCGCCTTGAAAACACAGAGGGAGATCTCGAAAGAATTGACGACGAAATTGTTGATCTAAATGATGAAATAGATAACCTGAATGGCGAGCAAAAGATCATTGACCAAAAGCTGAATTTTCTCACCGAGGAACGGGATGATCTGGAAAAGGAGCTTGAAACGGCTCGTGATAAACGGGAAGGCTTCGCAGAAAAGCAGAACGAAATAAAAGATGAACTTAGATCTTTACACAGCAATCATTCTTCTTTGCTCAACGAAGTTCGATTGCTTAATGATTTAGCAAATTCTAATGAAGCATTTCCAAGAAGCGTAAAGTACTTGTTGGAAAACCATCGTTTTGATTTCAAAGAGATGACAACGGTTGCAGAAGTTTTCAATACGGATGAAAAACATGCGGTTGCTTTAGAGTCTGTATTAGGTGGCGCTTTAAACTTTGTGATACTTCCTACACTAGACGAAGCTGAAAGAGCCGCGAATGTATTAAAGGAAGCAAACCAGGGAAAGGCTACATTTATTCCTCTTGATAAGCTGTCCGCTAAATACGAAGTGAAAAGCGGAGGCCTTTATGATCATGTTAAAACCAAACCCCAGTATTCGGCGCTTAAACAATTACTTCTAGGCAATGTATTGGTTTTTGATTCGGTCAAAGAAGCTTATAAAGGGCTAAAAAAGACGAATGCAATTGGTGTTACCTATGAAGGTGAGGTAATAAACAGAAACAGATTCTTCAAGAGTGGAAGCAAAAGTAAGAATACGGGAATCAGAGTAGGTTTAAAGGATAAGATTGAGCGCCTTGAAAAAGAAAAAAATGCGGTGCTTAAAGAGATCGAAAAACTTTCTGAATATTTATCTCAAATAAAAGAAAAGCACGATAAACTGGATATCGGTTTGCTTAGCCAATCATTAAAAGAAAAAGAACAGGAAGTACGACGCTTAGAGCAACAGCAACATAGTTTAAGTTCTAAAGTTCAGGTATATCAAAAGAACATCGGAGAGCTTGTTAACCGTAAAGACAGTTTAAAATCAAACGAAGGAACGGCCCAGGAAGAACTGGACTCTATGCAACCCAAACAAAAAGAGTTGCAGACAAGAATGCTGGAACTTGACGAAAAGCAGAATGAAAAAAAAGAATTGCTTGAGTCGCTTGAAGAAGAACGTAGTATAGCTCAAAATCGATATAATGACGCCCAACTTAAACATCAGGATCTTAAGAATAAGGTAGATAATCACGAAAGAGATGTAAGAAGAGCTGAAACAGGAATAGATAGTGTTCAATCACGTATTGAGAACAGGACTAAGTCTTCCGAAGACAGTAAAGAGCGAATTAAGAGTTATAAAGAGCAGATTGAAACGCTGGAAAATGAGCTCGAAGAAAATCAGGAATTAAAAGTTGAAGCGGATGAAGCTTTGAAAAAAGCGGAAGAAGCGGCAAGCATTCAGCGTGGTAAGATCAATGAATTTGAAAAAGAACTGAAAGAAGTTCGGCGAAGAAAAGAAGTGAACATGGAGCTTGTGCATCACCTGGCAATGGCTAAGGAGAAAATGGAGATGCAAAGTCAGGCTTTAACAGATCATATCTGGGAGACTTATGGCATTCTGATGAAACAAATTGAGCAGGAAATGCCCGAAGATATGTCAACCGATGAAGTAAAGCAGAGAATTGGCTGGCTCCGACAAAAGCTGAATAATATCGGCGAAGTAAATGCTCTTGCAATCGATGAATATCAGGAAGAAAAAGAACGTCTTGATTTCTATGAAGAACAGATTGATGACCTGACAAAAGCAGAGACTCAGCTATTGGAAACGATTGAAGAAATAAATGAAACTGCTACTGAACGATTTAATACCACTTTTGAAGAGATTCGTGTAAACTTTAAGAAAGTTTTTAAAACCTTATTCTTCGAAGACGATACCTGTGATTTATTGATTGAACAGGATGTTGAAGATCCATTGGAAGCAAAGATTGAAATTTTAGCACAACCCAGAGGAAAGCGCCCTTCCGGAATTTCACAGCTTTCAGGTGGTGAAAAAACATTGACGGCAATCGCACTTCTTTTCGCAATTTATCTTGTGAAACCCTCTCCCTTCTGTGTTTTGGATGAGGTTGACGCCCCTCTTGATGACGCTAACATCGAGCGTTTTGCAAATATGATCAAAAATTTCAGCAAAGAAACTCAATTTATTATCATCACTCATAACAAAAAGACCATGAGTAAAGCAGAGATGATGTATGGAGTTACCATGCCTGAAACCGGTGTAAGTCGGTTAGTAGGTGTTAAGATGGAAGATGTGGAAGACGCAGCCTGATATCTGATTTGAATAATTCTGATGAAATAGAATTTGAACCTTTTGAACCGGTTTGGTGGGCACCGGATGTACATACCCAAACAGTTTTTGCCTCTTTCTCAAAAGTAAAAATTACGGAAACAGAAAGGTTCGCTATTCCAACACCAGACGGAGATTTCCTGGAGCTTGAGGTAATTGATCTTGATAACGAGAAGCCAGTGGTGGCCTTATTCCATGGCTTGGAAGGTTCCTCTCAGCGACATTACATTCAGAACCTGATGAGCATGCTTAAAGACGGTGGGTATTCCTCAGTAGCATTAAATTTTCGGGGTTGTGGAGTAAAATTGAATCGAAAAAGAAGACTCTATCACTCCGGGGAAACACAGGATTACAAAACGTTATTCTCCTGGATTAAAAAATCTTTTTCAGATAGCAAGATCTTTGCGGTTGGTTTTTCATTAGGGGGAAACGCATTGGTAAAATCACTTGGAGAACTTGGTATTATGCATCCTGTAAGCAAGGCTGTTGCAGTTTCTCCTCCCTATGATTTGAAAAAAGGGTCCATTAAGATGAATCAAGGGTTTAATAAAGTCTATCAAAAACGATTTTTAAATACGCTGGAAGATAAGGCGAAGAAAAAGAAGGAAGACTTTCCTGACTATCCGGTATTTACAGGCAATTCAGTGTATGAATTTGATGATCAGGTTACCTCGCCCGTACATGGATTTGATGGAGCTGATGAGTATTATCAAAAATGTTCTTCCAATCAGTTTTACTCAGGAGTAAAAAAACCTTTGCTCATCATCCATTCAAAACAGGATTCACTATGCCCACTTGAATATGCGGATCTTGATACGATCAGAAAGAACGACAATATCAGAACTCTTTTTACTGAAAAGGGTGGTCATGTAGGTTTTATCAGCAAAAAAAGAGGTTGGCTAAACAGAACCATTATAAAGTGGCTCGATTCCTGATATCAGGATTTAGAATGATTAATAGCTGTGTTGATTCGTATCTTATTTAGCAAAGAATAAAATTACTATGGTTATTATTATCGGCGCGGGCCCAATAGGCCTTGCAACAGGAATACAATTAAAAAGAAAGGGAATTCCTTTTAAAATTATAGAAAAAGGATGTTTGGTCAACTCGCTATTTAACTATCCAACGAATATGACCTTTTTCTCAACATCAGACAGGCTTGAAATTGGCGATGTTCCGTTTATCTCTCATGGATCAAAACCCACAAGAAGTGAAGCGCTTGAATATTATCGTCGCGTAGCTGAAAGCTTTGAATTACCTGTACACTTATATGAACAAGTGGAGGCACTTGAAGGCGAAGATGGAAATTTCACTGTTAAAACCGACAAGGATACTTACAAGGCCGATAAGGTTGTAGTGGCAACCGGGTTTTATGGTAGTGCAAATATGATGGGTATTCCCGGTGAGGAACTACCAAAAGTGAAACATTACTATGACGAACCGCATCCCTATGCCTGGCAAAAGGTACTGGTTGTTGGAGGCGGGAATTCTGCAGTTGACGCTGCCTTGGAATGCTACAGAGCTAATGCCAATGTGAGTGTGGCTGTAAAATATGAAACGATCAAACCTTCTGTGAAATACTGGGTAAAACCCGATATTGAGAACCGAATCAAAAACGATGAAATTGCTGGATACTTCAATACAGAAGTAAAAGAAATCCGTGAAAAAGAAGTGGTTTTAAATACACCTGACGGCGAAAAAGTGATTGAAAATGATTTTGTACTGGCGATGACAGGATATCATCCGAATTATGATTTAATGGAAAAATTCCGGATTGAACTTACCGATGATGACAAATGCATGCCCGTCTATGAGGAAGATAGCTTGGAAACTAAAAGGGCCGGGGTTTATGTTGCCGGTGTGGTTTGCGGGGGATTGGATACAAGCAGACTTTTTATCGAAAATTCAAGAATTCATGCAGATCAAATTGCGGATTCTATAGAGAAAAGCTTATCTAAATAAAATAAAAAAAGGGACAAGCGATCTGCATCACGCCGCTACGACCAAATTACCGCTGCTGCATTCCTGCCCTGACGGAGTTCAAAGGGAGCTGGCTGTGCAGGACTTGTCCCAAAAGGGCGGTAAATATACAAGTTTTATTCGAGAAGAGTAAATAGTATTTAGATTTTTAGTAAAGAGTATTTAATAATCGACGAGCTTTTTAAGTACTAAAATCTAACCAAAAAAACTATTTACTCTTCATAACATAAACGCCATTCCAGTTTTTCTGTGGAGGGTTAAGTTGCATTTCCTTACAGCGTTGAAGAAGAATTTTAGATGGGTTATTCGGATAAACTTCAAGAGGTAAAGACTGTTGAAAAAATGAAATAGCACCTTGCCAGTCTTGATTCAAATATTTTTTCATTCCCTGTTCATAAAAGCCAATACAATCAAAGAGTTTTTGCTCAGCTTCCGATCGCAGGTCTGCCACTTCATACATCTTGACCGGTTGGGTTCGTCCTTTCACAACAATTTTATCCAAATATCTGAACACACAATCATTTCCAAATTGCTCAGCTTCTGTTTTAGTTGCTTCTGTGATCATTGTATAAACTCCAAAAGCTTTAGCACCACTTTCACAACGTGCAGCAAGATTCACGTTGTCTCCCATCATCGTATAATTGAACCGGTTTTCAGACCCCATATTACCTGTGATCATACTTCCTGTATTCAAACCCATTCTGTTTTGCATATTTGCTACGATATCCGGCCACCCATCTTTTTGCCATTTCGATCTTAGCCCGATTAGTTTCTTTTGCATTAGTTGAGAAGAAATACATGCTCTAAGTGCATGATCATTGAATGGTTGTGGAGCACCAAAGAAAGCAACAATTGCATCCCCAATATATTTATCAAGTGTACCGCCGTTTTCAGTTAGAATATCAGTCATAGCGGTCAAATACTCATTTATAAGACTTACCAATTGCTCCGGAGACATCTGCTCTGAAAAAGTTGAAAACGATTCTATATCACTAAAAAAGGCAGTAATATGAACTTCTTCTCCACCAAGTTGAGGGTCTGTACCTGATTCAACCATTTGTTCAACTAAAGCAGGAGAAACATAGGAAGAGAACATTCCTTGAATCCTTCTTTTTTCTTTCTGTTCCACAAAATACTGGTATCCAACCGATCCGCCTTGAGAAAAGATGAGAACTAAAATCACTGAGGTGAGATTCATGAACAAATTAGCTGTTAAAAAAGCTTGAATTACTATGAAAGAATATCCGCAAGCAAAAATTACCATGGTAGTGATTCCCCATAAGGGGCCAAATTTCCGGTTCAGTAAAACTATGAATACTGATAGAAGAAACATTACAATCAGTACAGTGATTGCTCTCTGTCGGATTATATAGTTGCCATCCAAAATAGTTTGAATAGCGTTTGCATGAATTTCATAACCGGGTCTGAGCAGTTCCTCTTTTTCTCCCAGCGAATTTTCTTCAGACTTAAGTAGTGGAGTTTTATAAAAATCTCTGAGTACCGGCATTGTAGAGCCGACGATCACAATCTTATCTTTAAAAACATTATCATATAGTAATCCAAGCCCAAGTTCGGGATCATCAAAAGCATCGACAGGAAAACCGGCCTCTTCTTCAAATACAGTTGTATAAGAAGTGTCGTCAATTACTTTTGAGAAATCGTAAGTAGGAAAATGTCCTTCCTCACCATAAAAATTAATTATAAAGGAATTTATGGCATCTTTAGGAATTCTATAATCACCAAGATTGAAAAAAGGAGAGCGGTTATTTTGAATTTCGCTAACGGAATCTCTTGACAGATTTTGAAACTGAATTAGAGATTCAATTCCTAATTTATAGTAAGTAGAATCATTATAATAGGTTCCAAAAGAATACGTTCGTATTGCACCATCAATATTTGGATTTATATCAACTAAACTAACTGGTACAGGATTGTTTTCAAGAAGAATTTTTTGAGGAAACAGAGGGACCTGAGTTTTGCTGAAAGCAATACTTTCTTCTCTGAAGTCGCCTGCCAGAAGAACATTTCCGTATTTTTTTAATGTTTCAGCAAAGAGGGAGTCATTTTTTGTATCGTATTGGTCGGGTTGATCAAAGATGACATCAAAAACAATGAGCTTTGCGCCGGCTTTATTCAGGTTCTCTACCAGTTTTGCATATACACTTGTTGGCCATGGGTATTTTTGAGGGATGTCATAGTCTGAATCATCACTCATTGCCACCAAGACAATTGGTGATTCATCCACAGAAATTGGACCACGGAATTCGAAAAGTAAATCCCTGAAGTCGAGTTCAACAGATCGGAACGTTGGAATATTAGATAATAAACTGGCTATCAAAAAAGAAATGCCCGCAATAGCGAGGTATACACCTAAAGGTTTTTTACGGACTTTCTTTTGAGCCATTCATTTAAAAGTTGAATAAATATCGGAGAGAGACAATACTGTCGTTAGCATTTCCCGCTCCGGATACATTAGTAAAATTGGCGTCAAAAATAAAAGAGTGATAATCGTTGATATCATACTGTGCGCCAGCCTGAATTACGAAAGTACCAAAATCTGATGTGTTTCTTATGTCCGAAAGTATGAAATAATCATTTGAAGGGTCATCATCATTTTCTACACTTGGTTCTACTAATATATTGCGTGTTGTTGATGTATTACTCGTTAAAGCTAAACGGCCATTCAAATTCAACTTCCGGTCTAACAAGAAATAACTGGCGCCAGTATAAATCCCAAAAATACGGATATCTGTTTGTCCATTACCCGTTTCTGTATTATTGATTGTTATTCCAAGCTGCGTTCTCAAATCCATGCTGTTAAACCTACTACTGATATTAAATGAAACAGCAGAACTTTTCACATCCCCGAATGCGAAAACCTCATCTTTGGTATTCAAATTATTAAAACTCAAAGAAGCATCATGGATGATATCCAGCCATTCAAATTGTTGAGTTATAGATCCACTAAGGTTCAATGTAGTATTTTCTTTTGGGACGGGAGTTAGCAATGTGTCCGCATTTGAAATGACAAAATTTTGTACAGAAGCATTTTCAAAATCAGATGCTATATATGGGTTGAATCTGTTTACCCCATTTTCTCTTGTTCTGAAACGAAAACCAGCACTTACTCTGGGCAGATCTCTTGAAACCGGATACCAGCTGATATTAGTTCTGTAGGTGTTAGACTTAGTTGTGGCATCCTTATTGCCTGTTACATTGTCTTCAAGAGTTTCAAAACCAAGTGTAACGTAAACTCTGTTTTGCAGAAGCCTGAAGCGGTCTGTAGCAGTAAATCCTGCAATATCCTTTCGGATTGTTGAGTTCGCTAATGAACTAAAATTGGGACCAACCCACCTGTATTGCAATTTAAAATTGTTTGCCGGGTAGTTAATTGAAAGTTCGGAATTAGAGCCAATCAGGCTTGTTGGAAAAAAGGGCTCCGCTTCTGCACTGTCCGAATCAAAATCTTTAATACGGATAGGTAGAACATTCATATTTTCGTTTACAATGATAAAACGTGAAAGGCTTGCAAGCAGATCTGCGTCGCCTTGTTCGATGTCAAAACCTAAATCATCCGCCCGCTGAACCGTTAGTGGTCCTCCATAAATATTTGTATTTAATGCACTAACTACCGTTTCACTTCTGAGTTGAATTCGGTTTCTTGCTAATCCCATTCTGAGATCAGTTCCTGCAACAAAATTTCCTCTTGCTTGCACACTTCCATTTTGGATTCCAAGCAGATCAGGATTTTCTGATAATTTTTGCCGGTCTTCAAATGTGAGATTATTATATAATATTTGCGGAGCTTCAAGTAGAGAGTCGTAATCTCTGATATTAAAAATGGAAGTAGTATCATCTTCTACTTTCATTGCGTGAAACCCAAGCTGAAATTTTTGTTCATTCCCAAAGGCAACTCGACCTGCAGTTATTTTTCTTGTAAAAGTGCCTTTACCCAAATTCTGATAATTGAGTGCATAGGTCGTATCTACAATATTTCCTGTACCATCATCTACTTCAGTTCTTGTAACACCTTCGTAAAGATTGGTTACTTTTCTATTTATTTCACCATAAATGAATTGAATGTTGAAATTTTCTTTTAACAACCGAAGTTCTGAGTTCAATCCGAAAACCCTCCTTCCGTCGATAGTAAATCGACTTAAATTAGGATAAACGTGTCCTGCTCCAAGTCTGAACCAGTTTCCAATTCTGATGTTGGCTCCATATCTGTTCTGAGGTTGCAGGCGATTAGATTCCTGTGATGTAAAAAATCCATTCAATGAATACCTTATGACTCCATAACTTCCGGAAATATTACTTCTCGCAGTGTATGCATCATTCGAATTCCCCGCAATATTCTGACTTCTTGCACCGAGTTCAATACTACCAATGGGCCTGTTTCTGTTTCCTGTGGCAAAATCATCGGTTCTTGCTTTGGAAGGATCAACGATATCAAAATCCCACTCTTCAACAAGAAAGGTTTCTGACGCAGTTACATAATCGAGGCGTATAGTTCTGGTTCCATTTTGAAGGTCTTTTGGGACGTAAGAAATGAAATAATCGCTGGTATCTGCTAATTCAGTAACATCTCTGTCATCTATATATAATCGAAATTCTCCGGGTTCTAATTGGGATTCATCATAAAATAAAGCAATTGCTATTACAACATCGTTTGGGGCAATTGCATCGCCCGGTTCAGGAGATAAAATTGTAAAGTCTATCGCTGAATTTCGTTTTTGTGGGATTGAATTTTCAGAATCCACAATTTCAACTCTTACGGGAGCCTCAGTTGGGTCATTTTCAGGGAATAAGATTTCCTGTCCGTTTCTAAGATTTAGTTGAAAATAGTATTCCAAGGTAGTGGCATCTTCATCCTGAACCATTAAACCAATATCAAATACGCCATTTCTGAAACTGATTTCTGATTGTTGGTATCCGGGAGCCTCATCATATCTATAGAAGAGTATTGCTTCCTGAACATCATTTTGATTAATACCAGGAACTAAAAACTCTAACGATGTAAGCTCACCACGAACTACGGTTGTAGGTTGCTGATGCTGAACATTAAATTGTTGTGCTATTGCACCGCTGTATATAAATAAACTGCATGTAAATAGTGATGCAGTTCTAAGTACCCAACTTAGCATATTACTCCTTTTACCCACGAAAAAACTAACTTAAATCAATTACCCTTTTCGTAGTAATCAATGGTTACTTCCCTGATTTGTCCATTAGCATCTTTGAACCTGAATTTGATCTGTTTCTTAACCATATCTTCGTCAAGTTCATCATAGCCTTCATCCAAATCAGAAATATCGTCGTCTGAAAGAGTGCCAGACTCAATTTCGTTGCCCTCATCGTTTACCTGAGCATACATTTTTTCAAACAGAGAAACCGTTTCTCCTGATTGTAATGCTGTTACGTCAACCTGTCCTTCTTTGACCCACACATAGCCATCAGCATTACTACCAAATTGGGTTCCTTTTACAGATGCTAAAGATCTGGAGGTTGATACTTCAAAGTCATTATTTCCCTGGGGTTCTACATTCAAAAAGATTTCTCCCAAACTAAGGTCAATTCTTGTGTTGGATCTTTTTGAGGCTCTTTCTGTTTCTCCCCGAACAATTAATAATGACTGCGGTTTTACTTTTGCAATACTCTTATCCATGAAAAGAACAAGTGCATATCCGTCACTATCTGTTCTAAGGGTGTCACCGTCAAATAATTGTTCACCTTTATCTTCATTTAAGTCAAGTCTTTTGGAACGGTCAGCTTGACTATTCTCAATATCAACATTGGGCTTAAATCGCTTTACTATTGCGAGAGGGCGATCATTTTTTACTAATTCTGTATGAACAGCGCCAATTATGACAAAAAAGGAAAGTATGAGAATTCCTGCTGAAGAAAACTTTCTTATGCTCATTTTAATTTCCTCCACTGATTACAATATCACCGTTTTCAATTCTCCTGAGAAGTTCAGCAAGGATAATTGAAGCTTGTGTTCCCGAGTAAGTAACACCATCAATTTGGAAACTTTGAACCGTAAAACCAGAACTTACAAGACCATTAAATCTCCCACTTCCTACCAAAGTAGATATGGCTTTCTTTGTTTCCTCAGTAATCACAATTGGAGCATCGGTTGTTTCGGGTTCGGACAACTTAAAGCTCCAGATTTCAGATGTTCGTTCTTCTTGAGTATTTCCATTCTGAATAGTAGTGCTAAGTTGCCAAAAATATAATTGACCGGGTTCTAAAGGTTGAGCACCGGAAGATGGATATTGGAAGCTTTCACCAACAACTCTAATATCAAGATTTTCATTCTGAAGGTAAGAACCACCATCTAATAACGGAGCAGTACTTCGGGCACTTTCAAGTAATGATTCCGGACTATCATTAGCGCTAGATTTTACGACAATTAGTCTGTATTCAATGCCCTGTTCTCCTTCCCAGCTGAATTGTGGAAAAGGATTAGTAATATCAGCATCGGCATCTATGATGTCACCGGGTGTTCGAAGAAAAATATCAACAGATTCAGCAAGTGGAACACCGCCTCCCAGTTCAGCAGATTCAGTAACCAAATCTACTCTTCCATTAATATTATCCTGCCTGAAAACGGTAATACTTATTCCATATATATCAGCAGGTAAAGTCGTTGAACCATCAAGATTCTCAAAAAAGTTATCTCCTTCGGGTGTTAGTTTAATATCAAAAGCCACATTTTCTTGGACTCCTGGAAGTCTGTCATCAGCCAGATTATTATTGGTTGCGTAAATAGATTGATTAGGGCTTAAAGAAAATGGGCGGCTCGGCTTGCTGTTTATATTTAGTAATACACCGGTTTTAGCTGCGCTAACCTGAATGTCAAAAAAAAGATTTCTTTGGGTTTCGTTGGTTAAGTTGCGAAGATTAAGACTTAAAAGCACTGACCCGGTACCATCGCTGTTCAGGCCAAGAGTAGTTATTCCAAGTAACTGTGAATTTGCAAGAATGTCTGAAACCTCAACATCCAGGCTTAATATCTCATTTTGAGCTTGTGTGTTTTTAATTGGAACAAAACATATTAAAAGAAGTGAAAAACAAAAAACAGTAATTAAATTTACTTTGTTCATATATCATCCCTCGTTAATTAATTACTAATAATAATAAATGTAGATTAAGATTACACTTTTTAGACAGTGATTAGTTTTATTCTAATAATTGAAAAAGGAACTAACGAAGGAGGGATAAACTTAATGGTTAAAAAGTGGAGCTACAGGGATTCGAACCCTGGACCTTCGCGCTGCCAGCGCGACGCTCTAGCCAGCTGAGCTATAGCCCCATTTTGGTTAGAAAATAAGTAATTTGACATCAATTTTATACATCATTTTAAAGAACACTAAATTTTCTTACTTTTATTGATTCTATGTTTCGCATCAATAGTTTGAGATGCTCATTAACTGAAAACAAGATTTTAAAACATAAAATAACAACTTAGAAACCAAACACGATGAAAAACTCACGACTAACATTAATTCTTTCCTCAGCATTGCTGGTTTTTTCTGTATTCATAGCATGCTCAGGATCACAAGAGTTACTACCTCCCCCTGAAAGAACTTTAGAATACTTACAATCGCTTGATGAAGAAACTCTAAGATCTATTGACACTGACGCCGATAGTCTTAAAGATTATTCTGAAATGTATGAGCATGACACAGATCCTTTAAACGATGACACTGATAATGATCGTTTGATTGACGGCGACGAAGTATTAATTCATGGTACTAATCCACTTGAAGCTGATACTGATGGCGACGGACTTAGTGATTATGACGAATTAAATTCATATAACACCGATCCTACTAATGCTGACACAGATGGTGACGGACTAAGTGATGGCGATGAAATTAATAAGTATAATACCGACCCAAATGATGCCAATGGCGATGCGGATGGAGATGGTGTTTCTGACGTTGATGAAATTAATACACACGGAACAGACCCAAACAATCCTGATTCTGACGGCGACGGTTTTAATGATGGTCAAGAGTTAGATATGGGAACAAACCCAATGGATGGTTCTGATCCCGTTTACATCGATATGAATGCATTCAAAACTGTAAACTTTGCATTCGATCGTTCTGATCTTAGTGATGAAGCTGCAGCTAAGTTAGCTGATAATGTTGAAATGCTTAAAAATGCTCCTGCTTTTAATGTAAGAGTTGATGCATACACTGACCATGTTGGTGGAGATCAATACAACTTACGTTTGAGCTTGAGAAGAGCAAAAACAGTTGTAGATTTCTATACAAATAATGGTATTTCTGCTGACAGAATCGAATCACGAGGACTTGGTAAAGCACCAGTTGCTTGTATGGATGAAACTTCAGAGCAGGGTTGTGAAGCTAACAGAAGAGCTGAATCACATCCAAAAAGCACTCTTAAGTATTCTCCTAACAAATAATTAGTTAGCCGAAGACGTTTTAAAGGCGGGCCGTTTAACGGTCCGCCTTTTTTATTTTATGCAGGTTTCAGTAAACCTAAAACAATCTTGCTACACTAATTCCGGGATAAAAGCCCGGGTCGTCCAATCTAAAGGCAAGGTCAATTCTGAACAGATTAAAAATATTACTCAATGAACCCCCAACTTCTAAATGGAATTCATCTGCAGAAGGAATTCCGAATTGTCCTACATTTGAAGCCGGGTTCCAGACTTTACCAATTCCTCCAAAAGCGATTACAGATAAACCACTTTGAGGTGCATTTCTCCATCCAAGTATTTCAAGAGGAATACTTCTGAAATTATGCTCGGCATTTAAAGCAATATAACTTGCTCCCTGATACGGTATATATTTTTTTGTTTTAAATGCTCCAAAGGGAGTCATATAACCAAAAGCAGCATCCAGAGCACCGTTTTTTTGTACGGGCATGTCTCCAAGATAAGTTCCTGCATTAAGGCGAAGATCTAAAGCATTAGGGAAAAATCTTTTTTTATAAAAAGTATTGAAACGCTTGAACAGGTTAACCTTGAACCTTGTAAAATCCCAATCGCTTCCAAGAAATGTAGCGGATTGTTCTATGCCAAACTCAAAACCATTGAGCTCAATTATACCTAAATTGTTTTTTAAATCCCCTCTTGTAACCTGAAATAAAACGGAACTTAACGTTCCGTCCTCGATCAAAGGATTGATGCGTTGGATGTTGTTTTTTCCGAGAATGTCATAACTGGTTTTAAAATTTATTGAACGATGCTCTTCCAAGTTATAGTGTAAGCGATAAGTATATCTTTGTCCGGCAGGTCTCCAGCCGCTACTAACTCTGAGCCCTGCATTTCGATAATAGTTGAAGTAATCGTCATAACCGAATAAAGGCATAAAACTGGTTAGGAGAGATCCATAAATGTCAGAACTGTAACTGGTTCTTGTTTCTGCAAAATATTTGGCAGAAAGAACAAATCTTCTGGATTTAGATGAAGGCCACCAGCTTAATTGAGCACTATAGGTAGGTGCTTCATATCCAAAACTGTAACCTGCTCCAATATTTGAAGCCATACGCCTATTTAAGTATCTGCGTTCGTGTTTGACTCCAATATTAAAAACATCAACCCTGTTAAACTGCCCGGTTGGAGAAAGGTTGGATATAAATTTATTTAAAGGTTTTTGTTTGAAATTAGAAGAGCCCGAGCTGCTTCCTCCGCCTGACCCGGCTCTAACAGTAGTTCCGCCTTCATCACTATCGCTATCCATATCAATGAAGCGTGTAAGAAAACCTTTAGGCCGAAAAGCTTTTTCAAGAGTAGTTGTGCTGTCAATAGTTGTATAAGCGTATTCTTCTTGTGAAGACAAAGGGACAGGTTCAACAGTATTCTTGAAGATTGAATCTGCTTTGTTAATCGTAGTGGAATCAATACTCATTTGAAACGTTTTTCTATATAAAGAATCTGGCAGGTCTACATTTACCTGATAGTTATTGATTTTTGAAACTTGATGGAATCCAATGGGAGGGAAACGCAAACCTACAATACCAACTTCCACAAGGCCGTCGATTCTTACATCTACAGGAAGCCAGAAATCTCCTCCGAAATTGCTGAACTGTTGCTCATAATAAAGATTGAAATCTTGAACAGGCGGAGGGAAAACAACAACATTATTAGGTTTCAGCTTTACGGAAAGCAGCGCATACTCTTCGTCAAGTACAAAGATGGTTCCTTCAAATAAAGGTTGAAGTTTTCGTTTAGGTTTTACTTCAATCTCAAATACGATTTTTCCATCGATACTTGTAAAATCAACAAGATCGAAATTATAATATTTAAGTGCTCTTTCATCGGTAATACCGACTAAATCAAAACCGGCAATATCCAGTTCGTCATCGTAAAAATTAGGGAGATAGCTAACCCCGGCGAAGTTATCTGCACCTTCAATATTGGCAGTTTGTCTTCGGGATTTAAGAACTTCACGCGGTCCTTTTTCTTTATCCCAAAAAAGCTCGGAAACACTTTCTGAAATTGAAACGATTGTAGTGTCATTAAGTAATCGTTGTCTTGAATAAGCTTCGGCAGTATACGTATCGAGTTTTGCACGCCATATTTTTTTTCTTCTGATTACTTCTCTCATAATCCGAATGCCTGGATCTTCAGTAGTAACAACCAACTCCTGCATTTCTGCTACTGATTCTTCCAGTAAGAAATCTACATACTCCTGATCGCTATTTTTAAGCGTAATACTTCTTGTTTTAAAGCCAATATACTTAGCGGTGATAGTAGCCGGAAAAGATTTAACTAACAGGCTGTACTCACCGTCTTCATTAGCGATAGTTCCTGTATATGTGCCTTCAATAATTATATGAGCAGCAGGAAGGCCTTCTCCGGTCTTTGCATCAGCAACTTTTCCGGTAATTTTGATTTGTGCATTTGCAGAGTAAGTAAATGCAATGAAAAGTAATGTAAATAAAGTTTTGTTGATCATACCCTCTGAATTTATCGTAACCCAATACTAAATTAGAAACTTAAAGTTTCAGAGAATATTATCGTAGACTTTTTACAGTCTGATAAAGAAAGGTTTTTTAATCTTTACTTCTTCCTTTAAAAACAGCTCCAAGAATGCCGGTAAGTATAGCTGCGCCAATAATTGACCATATGACAGGAAATGTATTTCCACTGATATCTAAAGTCCAGAATAAAGGTAAATCTAATTCAATTGCGATCCATTTTCCCAAAATTGCTCCCAAGAATCCCACGCCTGCAGAAATCAGACATCCGCCACTTCCTATTTTAAAACCTCCAATACTCTGACCGATTCCGCCACAAATAGCAGCGATTAATAAGTAGATAAGAAAATCAAACAGACCCATAAGTATTAATTTTTAACTTTGTTTTGTTTTAAAACGACAGCGCTTTCTAAAGGTTTCATAATCACTTTATCATCTACTGAGAATACTTCCCGGTTGTCAGTATGAACTATGTATCGATCTCCTCTGAATAGTACATGATAGGTAATATCGTGCCCGCGAAATTCTCTGCCTAGAATAGTTCCGCACTCTTCCCCATTTGTAGCCTTTGAAATACCAAGATGTTCCGGACGAATCGAGCATAATATCAAACCCTCAGCACTTCTGTTTAAACGAACCTGTCCAAACTGAGTATCTACTTCGTTTCCACCATCCGCATAAGCTCTGAACAAATTAGTTCTACCCAAAAATTGAGCCACAAATTGAGTTTGAGGCTTGTAGTATACTTCTTCCGGGGTTCCAACCTGTTCAATTCGTCCGTTATTCATAACTGCAACTCTATCAGCAAAAGAAAGAGCTTCTTCCTGATCATGTGTTACTAAAATGGCACTCATTCCTGATTTCTTAAGAATCTCACGCACTTCTTTCCGGGTCGAATCTCGGAGCATAGCATCTAATCCGGAAAAGGGTTCATCCATCAAAACAAGTTTTGGTTTTGGGGCGATGGCTCTTGCTAAAGCTACTCTTTGTTGTTGTCCTCCGGATAATTCATTTGGAGACCGGTCTTTGTATTCTTCCATTCCGGTTCTGCACAAAACTTCTTCAGCATACACATGCCTTTTATTTTTAGGGATGTTTCTCAAGCTGAAGGCTACATTTTCTATAGCGGTCATATGTGGAAACAAAGCATAATCCTGAAAAACAAAGCCTATATCCCTTTTCTGTGGCGCAATGTGAATTTTGTCTTTTTCTACCGTTTTGCCCTGAATCGAGATAGAGCCGGAATTTGCATATTCAAAGCCTGCTATTAACCTAAGGGTTGTAGTTTTTCCACAACCACTTGGGCCGAGTAAAGCAAAAATCTCATCTTCTTTTACATCAAAGCTAACCTCATTCACAACCAGGTCATGCTGATTAAAAGATTTACTCAGACCATTTATTTTTACTATCGATTTATCCATTATCTGTAGAACAACAAAAACGTAATGTAGATTCGTTCTGAATAAGATACACTTTTCTAAACAAGTATGAGTACATTTTAAACCTAATATTTGTGAAACAAGTGGTTAAAACGTAAGTTACAGATAAAGAGCGATTACTACTTCAAAACAAACTATCTACGTCATGAAAAATATTACATTTAAACTACTTTTTGTTGTGCTTGGATTTGGATTATTACAAGCTTGTGGTGAGACAGAAGAAGAGCGCCGTGCAAGAGAGCAGGCAAGGATGGATTCCCTTCTAAAAGCCCAACAACAGGAAATTGCTGAGCAAATGGCACAACTGGAAGAAGAGAATAATTCAACGTCTTCAGAAACAAATAGCTCTGATGAAAATAGTTCTTCTTCGGATTCTGCTTCTGAGGGATATACTTTTGCTGAAAACGGACAATATGCTGTACAGGTTGGTGCATTTCGATCCGAAGAAAAAGCAAACGGATTTATCAACAAATGGGCAGACAGAAATTACCCTAATGTATACACAGTAAAGATTGGTGAAGAAGAATATGGAGATGTATGGTTTCGGGTTCGTATAGGATATTTTGATACAAAAGAAGACGCTTCAAGACTAGGTGAAGAGCTTGCAAAAGAAATAAATTCAGGATACTGGGTGTCTAAAGTCAGGTAAAAAATCTCTTTTTGGATTTTTAGTTGTATATCTCCCAACCATTTACGTAATTACAGCACGCTCAAGTAGCGTCTCTCTTGATGAATAGTCAGCCCCGCACATTAGATAAATGTCCGGGGCTATTTTTTTAGGACCACATTACTCTTAAAACTGAAAGATCAATCCTGTTTTTGCCAAATTAAATCCAAAGTTTTCAGTACTTATGGTTGCATCAATTAAATGATAATTTAAGATAATTGCAGAGTTCAATTTAGTTTTCACACCTAATTCAAAATATATACCTGCTTGCGCAAAAGCAGCTGAAATGTTTCGTTCCTTTGTCAGAAATTCATCTCTGTCGGTATTTGGATTAAATCTTGTTTCACCGGTACCCTCTTCGGCTTGATATAGCCGATAACCTCCCCCAGCTGATCCTCCTAAATTAAGTATGATTTTACTTGAAGGTTTTGTCCCAAAAAACCGTTTTCGGAGCATCCCTGAAATTCCCCAGTAGGAGGTATGATCTACTTCATTCGATCTAAGTTCTTTTTCACTTTCCTGAAATTCATTGCCATGAGTAATTGATATTCCGATAGAAAATGACCCTTTATGAACTCCACCTTCAGCTCCATATGTTAAAAAGCTGTTGGTTTCTCTAACAGGGAAATCCGCTCCCGGTTGAGGGAAATAAAAACCTACATCATATAGACCAAAAACTTTAGCGTAATACCTATTATAATTACTTGGAGAATATTGCGCCTCAGATTTATTGGGCGTACATATCAAAAGTAAAGAAAGAATTGAAATTTTTTTCATTTGAGTTACTCCCATGCTGTATAAGCATACAAAGCGTTAAAAGTTTGTATGAAAATCCTATCCTCACTCACCGCTAATAACTGAAAAGGTGAACCATCCGGGGAACGTTCTTCTACATGAACAATCTCGCCTGTATTGCCTTCTAAAATGTACAATCTACCACTATGAGCATGATAAACGTAGCCATTTAAGTAGCCAATATTATCGCCCCCATCTCCACCTCCAAATGCGAGCCCTGTATTCCAAAGTTCTTTGCCAGTGAATTTATCTAAAGCTAATAAGCTTATTCCATCATTTACCAATACCATAGAATCAGTAAGAGTATAGCTTTGCCCAATAACGCCAAGCGTTTTCCAGATCACTTCCCCATCGTTGGCATTTAAAGCCACAAACTCGCCAGGTCCATCGGTCACTCCGGCATAAATTATTTCATCTTCCAGTAGAATGGGTTCAAAGATAAATCCTCCATTGTCAGTGAGATATTCCCAGATTACTTCTTCGGTTTCTTTATCAATGCTGAGAATACGACCACTATCATGAGAGAGCTCGTCTTTCCTAAAAACTTGACTAAAAATTAATTGGTTATTTAAAAGGTGAATGGAACGCGCACGATCACTAATTTCGTATTCTAAGATATTATATGTTCTATCAAAATCTCCAGTTTGGGTAAAACGGAAAATTTCCCCATATCTACCAGTAATGTATATGAAATTTTCATCTATACCATCGTTTGAATCTTCAAAAAACTCTTTGCCGCCTGCTTGGAGCTGAGTATTCCAATTGACGCTACCATTCTTTATAGAAATACTAAATAAATCATTTCCTCTATGCTCAGAGAGAAACAAGTTATTATTATCTGACAAAAAAGAATTATTTCCAATCCATTGACCACTTGGATAAGCAAAACTCCACTGTTTTGTACCTTTTTGGGAATCTAATAAAGTTACCTGTTTATCTGGGGCTAATAAAATTCCATCATCAGTAACCATTGGAGGTAATGCCGCAATAGACAGAGCTTCAGCACTCTGTTCATACTGGAAGCTCCATATGTTTGAAAAAGGTTCTGTATTTTTTTGATTACAAGAGACCAGTATTGCAATTAGTAAGACTTGAATTCTAACTATTCTTTTCATTTTAAATGTAATTAAAACAGGATGGATTAAGCATCCTGTTCTTAAAATTTAAAAGCAATTATTTGAGAATTCTATTCTCTATCCATTGCTTTGTTTGTTGCATAGGAAGTGCCAAATCACCTTTTTTATTGGCACCCTGAGTATACAAACGTTTTACTCTGCGGATCTCTAAATGATTATATCTACCATCGCCATCAATATCCGGGATGGAGCCAAAATACTCAGTGTTTAATTCTATAATGCCTTTGGATGGATTTGTGGAACCGGCATAAGATGCTGATTGCAAGCGGTAAGCAAGAGAATCGACAATTTGACCTATATTCAATGAATCCGAATAAAAAGCTTTGTCTTCTTCTCCGATCCAAAGAGCAAAATCAGCAGAAATATAAATACACTCGGCACTGATGGTATTCCAGGTATCTAAGGTGAAAATATTTCGCACAAAAAAGGAGGAAGTGTCGCCTAAGGAAATCGATGATCTAAGCTTTCCTTTTAGTTTCCTCTTTTGGCGCTCAATCTTTCTTTTTATATCTATGTAGGAGTCCGTTTCCCTGAGAATATGGGAGATATGAGTGGGTTGGACTGATCCAGTCTGCTTATTAACAGCATTATCTGAAACACCATGCAGAGTTTGCGCAAAAATATTGGGCTGGTTTATAAAAATAACCAATAACAGAATTATCCCGTATATGTACCTGTTTATTGCCAACAAATCTCGAAATTTTATATATGATGGAATTTCCTAAACCGGTTGCGCCTAAGCCATTCTTATTATTAATTCCAAGAGGAATATTTTTACGTTTTGTTACAAGAATAAACTTCTACGATTTAGTTAGACCATATAGGAGGTCATTCCTTACAAAAAACTAAATTTTTTTGAGTTGTATCTATTCGCAACCTTCCCCAAAAAAATTCGTAACCACCATACTTGTTTAATTTTTCATATTCTCAAGTTTACCCTATTATTGACATGTACAAAAAGCTCATTAACTTTTAAAACCCACGAAAATGAAAAACTTTGGTATATCTATACGAGAAGTTCAAAACATTCGTGTTCTTGATATTAGTGGCGAACTTGATGCTCATACAGCCTCTCAGCTCGAAAATTCACTTAAATCGCTGATCGATCAGAATGAAATCCGCATTATAGTGAACTGCAAAGGACTTGATTATATAGCAAGTGCCGGCTTAGGTGTATTCATGGCATACATCGAAGATGTGCGAGGCATGGGTGGTGATATTAAGCTCACTAATATGAATGAACGTGTCTATAATGTATTCGACCTTCTTGGTTTTCCCACACTTTACGATATTCACGATGATGAGCAGGAAGCTTTAACCGGATTCGAAAACTAATATCTGAATAGTGGCAAAGTCGAATAACATACACTCCATTTCCGTTGAGGCTTCTACGTCTCAGTTGGCAAAAGTGCGCGACTTTGTGGCTGATCATGCTGAAAAACTCGGACTATCAGAAAAAGAGATTGGGAATATCCGATTAGCTGTTGACGAGGCCTATACCAATATCATCAAGCATGCTTACAAAAATATTCCGGCTAAACCCGTTGACATAGAGTTGGGTTATGACGGATCTCAACTATGGATTTCCATAAAAGACGAGGGCGAAAGCTTTGATCCGGGAACTTATAGTGAGCCTGATCTCAGACAGCGGATCAAAAATAAACAACGTGGTGGAATGGGAGTTTATCTCATCCGAAAGTTAATGGATAATGTACAATACAACCGCCACGGGCATACCAACGAAATCAGAATGATCAAACACCTGTAAGCTGTGAGTTCTTCTGCTAATCTTGATGAACGTCACAGCCGGTTTGAGCTTCGCACTCTCCTTGAAACAAGCCGGTTATTAATCGAATCTCAGGATCCTGATTTTGTTCTGAACAATCTTTTATTGATCACCATGGGGAAGTTGCTGGTGACCAAAGGAATGATCCTGATAGATAAACCGGGCGAAAACAGATATTACGCTACAAGAGCAAAAGGTCGCGGCTGGATGAAAGAAGGAGATGAACAAAGAATCTCTTTTTCTGATCAAGACTTGGAAACTTCTGTGCTGACAGGTAATGAATATGCCGATCTTTTTGATGAAATTGGTATTGAGAAGGAAAGTGTACTTTTCAATCTTAAAACCACCAATCACCATATTGGGTTTTTGTGCTTGGGACCAAAAGGAAACAAGCAACCTATTACAGACCGGGAAATTGAATTTATTGAAAGTCTGACGATCATTTCTTCAGTGGCAATTGCCAACTCACGCATGTTTAAAGAAATGCGACACATTAACCGAAGATTGGATCGAAAAGTACATGACCTGAATACACTGCTTGATCTAAGCAAGGATTTCAATCTGATGGTGGACCGTGAAGAAATAGCTCGTGTGTTTAAATTTGCGATGCTTGGTCAGATGCTGATTCGAACCTTTTTCTTTGCACTGGAGGTTGATGGTGAAAAAGAGATCGTTTCAATAAGTGGAATAAGTAATAAGCCGGATAAAAAAGAATTGGATCAGCTTTTTGAACTGGATGATGTTGCTCATATCAATGAAGATTCAGATTGTAATTTTTTAAATGAGAATAATATCCGATTGGTGATCGGGTTAAAGTTTCAGGGTGAAAAAGCCGGAGTAGTGGGTGTAGGATTAAGAGGTAACAAACAGGAATATGGTCCTGATGAAGTAAATTTTCTACAATCTTTGGGTAACCTTGCTTTACTAAATATTCAGAAAACGATGTTGTTGGAAGAGCGTCTTGAAAAAGAGAAGATGGAAGAGGAGCTGAATCTCGCGAAGAATATTCAACGAGGTTTATTACCCGATCCACTACCAAAAATTGAAAATCTGGATTTGGCTGCAATCAATATTTCTTCACGACAGGTTGGTGGAGATTATTTCGATTTCATACAAACACCGGATAATGGTCATCTATTGGCGATTGCGGATGTAACCGGTAAAGGGGTTCCTGCTTCTTTATTGATGGCAAATCTGCAGTCTATGTTGCATGCCTTAGCTCCGATCGATGTAACGCTGGATGAGGCCACAGGAAGCATTAATGACATCATCCACAAAAACACTCCATCTGATAAGTTTATTACTTTTTTCTGGGCAAAGATTCACGAGCACAGCACAAAGTTCAAATATGTAAATGCAGGACATGACCCGCCATTTTTGTTTCGTAAAGATTCAGAAGAACCGGAGTTACTCGAAGTAGGCGGTGTCATTCTCGGAGCAATGGGCACGTTGATGCCTTATGAATCGGCAGAAATTGATCTTAATCCCGGAGACTTGATCGTATTTTTTACAGATGGAGTAACCGAAGCGATGAGTCCTGATCTAACGGAAGAATACGGAACAGAACGTTTGAAAGAGTGCATCAAAAAGGTCAGAGATAAAAACTCGGAAGAAATTCAGCAGGCGATTATTGATGACATCAACGAATTTTCAAACAATATTCAGTACGATGATATTACGATTATTGTGTTGAGGGTGAATGAATGATATAACTTTAAGGTCAATAGGTATTTTAATAGACTATGATAATTTTCGTCTCTAACAAATCGATATGGAGCCACTAAAAGAAAATTTTATTCACCTGATTCAACTTCTTGCATCATTAGAGAAACAAGATCAATATCAAGCTGAAGTAGATATTGATATATATGACGAATTGATTTGTATGTGGTTCGATGATTTTTATGGCACAGAAGCTCAACAACATATAATATCATTCCTCAACTCAGAAGAAAAAAAGTATGTTAACGAGTTTCATGATTTTTTTCTGAGTAAAGAGTCAAGCTTACCAAAAAGCTATAAAGAATTACGAAAATCCCAAGCATGGGAGAGAGTAAGAAAGAAAGCAAATGATACTTTAACTATTCTAAATTGGGATTCAATAGAAACTAAATCGAATTTTAGAGCAATTTAGATTTAGTTTCTTTCCACAGCTTATGCTTTAACAACGAAGAGACGATTAACTAATTAATCGTCTTCAATCCAATCACTCCCGGAAAACCACCGTCTCCACGTTGATTTAGCGCCAGAATAGCTTCGTAAGTATTTGAACGATTGGTGATCTCATTCACATACCGAACCGTCTCAATCCCGCGACAAAAACCATATCGTGCTCGCTGGTAATATTTACGCTGCATGAGCCTTAGCAAAGCTTTTGATACGCTTTCCCATTCGTTCGGGTCATCATTAAAATCGATGGCCAAACGACGTGCATCTGCAACATGACCAGGGCCGGCATTGTAGGTTGCCAATGCAAACTGCCATTGTGAAACTGAATCCATGTACGAATAATGCTCCATTTGCTCGCTGAGAATGCGAGCACCTTCACGAATATTCACTTCAGGAATAAACAATGAGTCGAGCGGAATTTCAGAAAACCGTGGAAGCACCTGCATAATACCGACTGCTCCTGCCCAGCTTTCAGAATTGGGGTTAAACTTTGATTCCTGAGCCGCAACGGAAGTCAGCATTACCCAATCTAAATTGAACTCATTTGCCACGGTTTGCAACAAACTATCATAAGGGGAAATACCGCCAAATTTTTCCATTTCTACATCAGGGCTAAAATAGTCAGCAACCGGAGTACTGCCTTTGAAATATTTTTTTCTCAACACATTCAGGAAAGTAGAACGTTTAGGAACTCCATCCTGATTGAATCTGAAATGCTTGTAAAGATAGCGATTTAGCTTACTTTCAAAATCCGGAGCGTTTTTTCTGATAGCCCATGCAATCGTATCGTTTTCTGCAATGATGGGACCTTTTACCAATCCGGACATGTATTTATTGCTGGCATCATAAAAATTATCATCAGCAATGGTCGCTGAATAAGTGCCATTTGCTACTTGGAACAGCAAGGCTTCTGTATCCATATCATCAGGGACAAGGTTAATGGTTATATTAAAACCTTCTTCCTGAAGTTCTTTTAATTTTACATAATAGGAGCTATTTCGACGAACAGAAATTGGAACCCCACTTAGTTCTGTGATGCTTTCAGGTTGAAGCCCAATATCATCAGATAACACTACAAGTTGATCGACCATATTGTAAGGACGTGTGAAGTTGACAACCTCTTTACGTTCTTCAGTAATTGTATAGCTCGCAGCGATAATATCCCCAACACCGGAGTTAAGCATATCATATGGGTTTTCATTTTCACCGACGATTACAACCTCAAGAGCAAGGTCGTTATCTTTAGCGAACTGTCTAATTAACTCGTATTCAAAGCCAGCCTGGATTCCACGGTGCAAGAAATACGTACTTGAACTGTAACTGGTGATCATTCGGAGAACACCGGAGCGCTTTATCTCAGCAAAATCTCTTGGAACAGGTTCAATAATTGTCGCAAGACTTTCGGAAGGTTTGGCTGATTCTGTATTTTCTGGTTTTTCAGAAAAGCAACCAGATAGGGTAACCAGAGATAAGCAAGCTCCAAGCAGAGCCGCTTTTCTATTTTTCAATAAGATTTGGTTATTAAGCATCATAAACTTCCCTCAGAAAGTGATTCCTCAAAACTTTCTTAAGATACACCATTACAACCTGATATTTGAACAAATTAGTTCAATCTAACACTCGTAAAATCTGTAAATGTAATAAAAACAAATAAATATTTATTTGGGCACAACACTTTACGAAGTTAAATCAGCTTAGTTTCTTCAGGAAAAAGAATGATTATGTTCAATTACGACCCGACCTATCTGTTTTCCTTCAAGAATCAGATCTATTTCAGATTGGAGGTTATTTAGGGAAATAATTTTCCAGCATTGCTCTGGATACTTTTCTTCAATGCTATTTAGCATTTCCCATATTTTTAGTCGAAAGGGCATTTTTGTAATTCCTGAATCAACACCTAACAAGCTTACTCCTCTTAGAATAAATGGATAGATATTTGTATTGAGGTCATGTCCCAAAATGTTACCACAGCAAGCAATAGCTCCATCAGGTTTCATTTGCGGAATGATGGCCTCAAGCATTTTTCCTCCTACTGTATCAATTACTCCGGTAAAACGTCCGGAATTCAGTAAAGAGTGTTTTTCAGGATAAATCTCATCCCGGGAGATAACAGATTTCGCTCCGAGTTTTATTAAGAACTCTTTCTGATCTGTTTTTCCGGATGCAGCTGTCACATTATACCCAAGTTGTGATAGCAAGAAAACGGCATAACTTCCAACTCCTCCTGTAGCACCGGTTACTAAAACTTCATCGCCTGAATTTATAAGTTCTCGTTGAAGTCGTTTAACTCCATATGCAGCAGTATATCCGGCGGTTCCGATAATCATTGCTTGTTTTAAGCTGATATTTTCAGGAAGTGGAACTACCCAATCGGCCGGAACCCGGATATATTCACCAAAACCTCCGAAGGTATTCATCCCCAGATCATAACCTGTAACAACTACTTTTTCACCTTCTTTGAAAGTTCCAGAGCGATCTTCAACAATTTCACCGGAAGCATCTATTCCGGGAACAAACGGATAGGATTTGGTAACTCCTTTATTTCCTGAAGCGGAAAGTGCGTCTTTATAATTCAGGGATGAATAATGAACTTTGATTAGTACTTCATTATCGGGTAATTCAGAAAACGGGATTTGCTTTACTTCGGATGAGAAAGATTGATCATCGTTTTCGGTAATCCAGAATGCTTTGAAGGTGTCAGACATGGTTTACTTTTTTTACAAAATAATTTAGAAATAGGATAAGGTCATCCCAAATATAGAAGTGGTTTTTGATTTTAAAAATTAGCTGTCACCCTGAGCATCTTAATATTTTAGGATTGGTTTTTGTTGCGAAGGGTCTCAAGTGTAACAATGGTGAGTAGTTATATTGTTTGAGATCCTTCGGCGTAATTTGCTCATAGTTTTCTTAAATGATTTGGACCGCTCAGGATGACAGCATTAAGTTTATCAATAGATTATCTAATTTGTTATGATGATCTAATCACTTCAAAACCTTCTTAACTAAACCAAGCTTCAAATCATCATAGGGGGCGTAACGAATAGGAACATCCGGCCAGAATGGTTTTTTCATTACACTCTTTTTATGTGAAAAACAATCGAAACTTGCTTTTCCGTGATAAGAACCAAATCCACTGGCGCCCACTCCTCCAAAACTTAAATGATGATTACCAAGCTGAGCGATAGTATCATTTACTGCTCCACCGCCAAACGAAATCGAATTCAGTATTTGGTCTTCAAAATGTTGATCAGAAGTAAAAACATACAAAGCCAAAGGTCGGGGTCTGGAATTAACTGTTGAAATGACTTCTTCAACTTCTTCAAATTCAAGAACAGGAAGTATTGGGCCAAATATTTCATCCTGCATTACCAGATGTTTCCAATCAATGTTGCTCAGAACCGTTGGAGCAATGTACAGATCATCTGCATTGGTTTGTCCGCCGGTTACCAAACTCCCCTCATCCAAAAAACCAGACAATCTTTTAAAGTGATCATCACTTATTATTCTGGGATAATCCGGACTTAGTTCCGGATCATCTCCATAAAGTTGTTGAATAGAATTTTTCAGATGATCTAAAAAGTCCTGCTTCACAGACTTTTCTACCATCAGATAATCAGGAGCAACACAGGTTTGTCCTGCATTTACAAATTTTCCCCATGCAATTCTTTTGGCAGAGGTTTCCAAATTTGCAGATTTATCGACTATACAAGGACTTTTTCCACCTAATTCTAAAGTCAACGGAGTTAGCTTTTCAGCAGCGTCTTTCATGATAATTTTTCCAACCCGCGTGCTTCCGGTAAAGAAAATATAGTCAAAATCCATTTTCACTAAAGCAGAAGATTCCTCTACTCCACCTAAAATCACCTTCAGAATTTGTTCATCGAATTCTTTTGATATTAATTCTTCAATAGTCTCTGAAGTGTTCGGAGTAAGCTCAGATGGTTTCAGAATAGCAGTATTTCCCGCGGCAATTGCTCCAACCAAAGGTTGCAATGCCAATAAGATCGGGTAATTCCATGGAGCTATAATAAGCGCGCAACCATAAGGTTCTGTAATGATGAAATTTTTTGAAGGAAAATTAACAAGAGATGAAGAAACAGTATCCGGTTTAGACCAGGACTCTATATTTTTGATGGCATAATTGATGTCGGTAGTAACCAGACCGATTTCAGTAGCGTACGTTTCAAAAGCAGATTTTTTAAAATCGCTGTGAACTGCATCTATTAATCGTTGCTCGTTGTCTTTTAAAAGCTTCCGAAGCTTCTTGAGCTGTTTTATCCGAAATGAAATGCCTTTCGTTTTTCCTGAAAGGAAGAACTTCTTTTGAGTATCTAAATGAGATTGTAAATCAATCATTGGTTCGCCCTTTAAAGCTATCCATAGAGCTATACACTTTAAATATTTTTCCGGCTACAAAATCATACAGTCGGCCCGGCAGGATTCCTCTTACGAAAGTACTTAGTTTAATCATAAACGGTTCCTTGAGATAAAATTTTTCTTTTTCGACAGCATCCAGAATTTTTGCAGAGATCTTTTTGGGATTCAGCAAAGGAATCAGAAATGGAGCTTTCACTCCATCAAACATTCCTGTTTTGATGTAGCTTGGCATAACGGTTAAGACTTTTAATGAAGGATGATTTCTTTCCAACTCTAATCGCAGGGAGTCTGACCAACCTACAGCAGCCCATTTGCTTCCTGCATAAACAGTCATGCCGGGATTAGGTGAAAGACCGGCAGCCGAAGCGATATTTACAATTCTTCCAAAATTCTGATTAATCATTGAAGGAAGAAAAGCTCTGGCTGTATACATCAATCCAAGAGAATTAACACCCATTGTGTTTTCAATATCATTGTAACTGTGATCGGCAAAAGCCCCGCCCACGATTATTCCGGCATTGTTGATCAAAATATCGATACCATTTTGTTCTTCAAGAACTTTGTTTGCAGACTGTTCAACGGCTTCCTTATCCATCACATTTACCACATGGGTAGAAACCGAAAACCCTTGCTCGATTAACTTTAGCGAAGTTTCTTTCAGGTTTTGTTCATTAATATCCCACATTATGAGATGGTTGGCGCCTCTTTCCAGAGCCATTTTCCCCATGAGAAAACCAATTCCGCTTGCAGCTCCAGTGACTAATACTTTTTTGTTTTTGAAGGATGTCATGCATAAATGTAGAAAAAATTTAACATGATTTTGAATTATTGAGTGTATTTCATTCTAACGAAATTCTAAAAAGTGTCGAAAAGTAGTTATAATGGTTGGATACTATTAAACAACGAAAAAGAATAATGAAGAAGATTTTAGTACCGGTAATAGTTGCAGTCACTGCTTTGTATTGTACTCCATCAAAAGTTGATGAGGCAGCCGACAAGATCACTTTAGAAAATATGATGGGGCATATTGAAACGCTTTCGTCTGATGAATACCTGGGGAGAGCTACCGGAACGGAAGGTGAAGAGAAAACGGTAAATTATTTGGTCGATCAATTAAAAGAAATCGGAGCGACTTCGGGTGTTGATGATGGTACTTATATTCAGTCATTTCCTCTTTTAGGTCAAAAAACCATGAATCATTCTATGAAGGTTAGAAGACCGCTTAGAAATAGTACGGTAGCTGAGTATACATACTTTGATGATTTTGTGGTTTGGCCAGCCAATCAAAGTGAGGAGGTTGACATCAGAGATGCAGAATTGGTGTATGTTGGTTACGGAATTCAGGCTCCGGAAGAAAACTGGGATGACTTCAAAGGAGTAGATGTAGCTGGGAAAATTATAGTGATCAAGAATAATGATCCTGAATATGATCCGAATCTTTTCGGAGGAAATACGCGGCTCTATTACGGTCGGTATACATACAAATATGAAAAAGCAAAAGAGATGGGAGCCCTTGGCGCTATCATCATTCATACAACTCCAACTGCAGGTTACGGATGGGGCGTTGTTTCAAACAGTTGGAGCAGAGAACGGTTTTATGTTAAAGGCGAAGAAGGTGCTGACATGGGATCTACTGAAATGAATGGTTGGATTACTTATGAAGCCGGTCAGGAACTATTTAATCTTGCCGGATTAGATATTGATGAAATGTTAGATGCAGCTGATAGTCCTGATTTTGAGCCCGTTGAATTTGATAATACTTCTTTATCTGTTTCTGTAGATGCCGAGTACAGAGATATTCAATCAAGAAATGTATTGGGAATTATTGAAGGTAGTGATCCTGAATTAAAAGATGAGTATCTGGTTTTAACTGCGCACTACGATCACCTTGGAATTACACAGCCTATAGATGGTGATGAGATTAATAACGGCGCAGAAGATAATGCAGCCGGAGTGAGTGCCGTTTTGGAATCCATGAGAGCGTATAAATCTGTTCAACCCGAAATGAAAAGAAGCGTTCTGGCTTTGTTGGTTGGAGCTGAAGAAGTGGGATTATTGGGGTCTGAGTACTGGGGACAAAACCCAACAGTTCATCCCGGAAAAGTAACTGCCAACATAAATCTTGATGGCATGAATGTATATGGAGCTACTAATGATCTGGTGATTATTGGTTATGGAAGAACCACACTTTCTGATAAAGTGGTTAAAGTAGCTGATAAAATGGGAAGAACGGTAGAGGCTGATCCAAATCCGGAACAGGGAATATTTTACCGATCTGATCATTTTAATATGGCGAAAGTTGGTATACCGGCTATATTCCCAAACCCGGGAAATGATTTTATTAACAAACCGGAAGGTTATGCAGAAACAGTGGATAGTGTTTCTGCTGCTAACTACCATTCAGTAAATGACGAGATCAATGAATATTGGGATCTGGAGGGTGCAGTAATGGATACTCGTTTGTTTTTTAGGGTTGGGTTTGAAGCCTTAAATGAAAACAATCTACAGTCTTGGAAAACTGGTGATGAGTTCGAAGCCGCAAGATTAAGAATGTTAGACGATTTAAAATAACAGTGCCTGATACAATTATACATAGAAAAGAGATCAAAAAATCTACCTGGCTCTGGAATAGGGAAACTAATGAACTTTCATTGGGTGAAACGTTCTGCGATCTTTTTTGTGATGGTACGGGGAGTATTCCTGAGTCTTTCAGGCCAAAAGTCTTGGATAAATTTAATGAATTTGATTTTGAAGGTTCTAAAATCCCATTTTATGTAAAAACCTCACATTCAAAAAATGAAAGGAAAGTAGTTATTGAATGGATTGGGGAGGTCATGAAAAGAGACGGATCAGGGAGGCCGGTTTTGGTTTCAGGGTATGCTGAACCTGATGATTACAGTCTTGGATTTTCTTTATCGGTTGATCAGGAAGCTCTGTTCTTCATTAGGTTAATGGATAATATCCGTGAAAGTGTGTTCTTTAAAGATTTAGATAGCCGGTTTCTGAAAGTGAATAAAGCTTGTGCACGTAAATTCGGAGTTAATGACCCATCCGAGATAGTTGGAAAAACAGATTTCGATTTTTTTGAAGATGATCATGCCAAACCCGCTTATGATGATGAACAACGCATCATTCAGACAGAAACCCCAATTTATGATCAGGTAGAAAAAGAAGTCTTTAAAGGAGGTAAGGTTGCCTGGACATCGACCAGTAAAATGCCTCTTTATGATGACAGTGGCGTTTTGATCGGGACCTATGGAATAACAAGGGATATTACAGAATTAAAAATTGCTGAAGAAAAGCTGAAACAGAGTGATAAAATGTTTCATCAACTCTCCGAACGAGTTCCCGGGTTTTTCTATCAATATAAATTTAAAAAAGAGGGAGCCTCTTATTTTCCCTTTGCAAGCGAAGGAATCAGGGAAATTTATGAACTTGCCCCTGAGGATGTTAGAAAGGATGTTTCTGCTGTAAGATCCAGAATACACAAAGATGACCATGATTTATTTGTTGAGTCGCTTAAAAGATCCGCAGAAACGCTTGAAGATTGGACATGTGACTATAGAGTTGATCTTCCCAAAAAAGGTATTCGTTGGTTAAGAGGAAATGCCACTTTAGAAAAGCAGGAAGATGGTAGTGTATTAGGTTATGGCTACATTAGGGACATTACCAGAGAGAAAAAGAATCAACAAAAGCTAAAGCAGCGGGACCAATTATTCTCCAAGCTTTCAAGTCATGCTCCGGGATTCTTGTATTTACACCATGTTGATAAAGATGATACTGTAACTTTTCCTTTTGTTAGTAATGGAATCCGTGAGGTTTTGGAATTAGAACCGGAAGACTTAAGGTACAGCATGAAACCGTTATTTAAACTGGTTCATAAAGATGATTTTGCGCGTGTTTTGAAGTCTATTTCGTGGTCTGTTAAAACCCAGCAAGAGTGGAATTGCGAATACAGGGTTATTTTGCCTAAAAAGGGATTAAGGTGGGTTAGAGGCAAGGCAAAGCCAGAAATCCAGGAAGATGGTTCCGTCCTTTCATCCGGTTTTCTTTCAGATATAACTCAGGAAAAATCGATTTCGGAAGTGAATGCAAGGCTAAGAGAGCAATTTGAGTCGGTTTTAAATACTGTCCCAAATCTTATTTTTGTTAAAGGGATGGATGGTAAGTATAAAATGGCAAATTTAGCGGCTTGTAAGTTTTTTGGGTTACCTCATAAAGAAATTATCGGTAAAACAGATGAAGAGCTTGGTGTTCCGTATGAAACTGCTCAGAAATATAGAATAGATGATGCAACTATCATTAAAAGCGGTGAGCCTTTATTTATACCTGAAATTGAGTCAAAGGATGTTAATGGTAATAAAGTAATTCATCAAACTATCAAAGTTCCTTTTCAGCAAGAAAAAAGCGAAAAACCTGCTGTATTAGCTGTAGTTACCGACATTACCGAGCGTAAACAACGCGAGCAAGAATTAGATGAAACCTTGCATATTGTTGGGGAACAGAATAAGCGTTTATTGAATTTTGCACATATCGTTTCTCACAATCTGCGAAATCATGCCGGAAACATTTCAATGCTGCTTTCTCTTTTCGATGTTGAAGAATCGGAAGAAGAAAAAGCAGAGCTGATGGAATACCTGAAAACAGCTTCTGAGCGCCTAAATGTTTCAATTGAAGACTTAAATGAAATTGTTGATCAGCAGTATAAAACTCAGAATGATCTTAAGGAATTGAGACCTTCAGAAATGCTGATCAAGGTCAAGGAAATTTTGGTTTCTGAGATGCTTTCTAATAATGTGAAGTTTGTTGAGGAAATAGATAACGAACTTACGATAAAGTACAACCCGGCCTACCTGGAAAGCATCATGCTAAACCTAATTTCGAATGCTATAAAATATCGAAACCCTGAGAAAAAACCGGAAATTAACATCAGAATATACAGCAAGAATGATTCTGCTTATCTGGAGGTAGCTGATAATGGCTTAGGAATAGATATGGAAAAGCATGGAGAAAAATTGTTTGGGATGTATAAAACATTCCACGGAAATGAAAATTCAAAAGGAATCGGGCTTTTTATAACAAAAAACCAAATTGAATCTATGGGAGGTTCAATTGAAGTAGAAAGTGAGCCCGGAAAGGGAACAACCTTTAAAATAAAACTTACATGAATAAGCTAAAAAGTATATGCGTAATTGATGATGATAAAGTATACACTTTCGGGATAAAGAAACTTCTGAAAACGGTAAGCCCTCATCATATTTTAGAAACTTATGAAAATGGAAAACAAGCAATTGATGGAATAAAACAGATGCTTGATAAGGAAATGGAATTGCCGGATTTGATATTACTTGATATTGATATGCCTGAGATGAACGGATGGGATTTTCTATCAGAATTCGATAAAATCAGAGATAAAGCAGATAAAAAAATACAGGTTTTTGTAATAAGCTCACGAGTAAATACTAAGAATCAGGAACTATATCGCGTGGAATGGGATGAAAAAGTTTCTGATTTTATTAAAAAGCCTGTAGATGCCTCAGAACTTTCTAAAATCTTAAATTGATAACAAAAGCCATGAAGAAATTAAACAGTATCCTCTTAATGTTGGGTTTAGTTTGTATAAGCTGTAGTAATTCTAATCAGGATAATACTGCAGGATATATCACACTTTTAGGTAATGATACACTCGCAGTTGAAATGTTTACTAAAACGGATTCTTTGATTAATGCAAAGGTGGTACTAAGAAGTCCAAGAACTACATTAACCTCCTATACTTTGGTAAAAGGAGAAGATGGAGGAGTGAAAAATCTTAAGTTTCTAAGATATAATAGTGAAGAAGGGTTTGACGGTAGCTATGAAGTGGTTAGAAGTTATGAGAAAGTTGCCGACAGTTTAGAAATGACAGTGTTAACCAATGATGGAGGTTCAAGAACGATAGTCTCTTCTTATGAGGAAGGAGTTTTACCTTTTATTGATATGGTACACTGGCCTTTTGAGATTGCTTTCAATAATGCAGTAAAAACTCCAGCCGACTCAATTGATCAAAAGCTTTTATCAGGAAGCAGGGCGTCAACATTTGTAATAGCTAAAATCAGACCGGATTCTTTTACAATTCGACACCCGTTCAGAGGTGTAATGGGTGCAAACGTTGATAATGAAGGAAACATCCAGATGCTTGATGCTTCTGAAACCACAAGAAAACTCACTGTAAAAAGAGTTAATGAAATCGATATTGATCGTATTGCATCGAGATTTTCAGAATCTGATAAAAACGGAAGTCCTTTTGGATCTCTTTCAGGTGCTGTAGAAGAAGAATTTATCATTGGTAACTCGACCTTTAACGTAAGTTATGGTTCTCCTTTAAGAAGGGGGAGAGATCTTTTTGGGGGAATTGTACCATTTGGGCAACGATGGAGAACCGGCGCTAATCGGGCTACTCATTTCAGTACTTCGTCTGATCTGAGTATAGGGAATCTTGATATTCCTGCGGGTGAATATACTTTATTTACGATACCTGAAGTTGATGGTGGAACTATGATCATTAACAAGCAAACCGGTCAAAACGGAAGGACTTATGATGAGGGGCGTGATTTGGGGCGTGTATCTATGAATATTGAAACGAAACCTGAATCTACTGAGGCATTTACTATCAAAGTAGAAGAGAAAGGCACAGGTGGAGTACTCAAATTGATTTGGGGCAATACCGTGTACTCAGTGGATTTTGAGATCAGATAGTCTTTACTGAACCTGTTTCTTTTTCATTTTCTTCAATAAGTTTTATAAAAAACTCCATGGAGCTTTTTACCGAGTAGTACTCTTTAGTTGAAAAGAATGTGATTACAATCATAAAAACCAGTGCCATAATTCCAATGCCAAGATCCCAGTTGTTTCCTTCTGCGCCATATTCAACAAAATTTATTGCTCCGTAAAAGAAGCCATAAAACAGTGCTAACAAAATAGAGAAGTATATTTTTCCTGTTTTTTTGATTTGCTCTTTAGCAAAGGCTTTATAATTTTTTTCTTCTAGTAATTTTTTATCCTTGTAAAGCAAATAAGGCATAGAACTGGATTCAAAATTTTCTTCAAAAAAAGTATTCAGTGATTTGTTAGCAAGCATAAATAGAAAAATTAATTCTGCTTGGAATATAAATTTTTTGGGTTTAACCTCAAGATAAATTGGAGGTAATTTCATAAACTTATAATGACGCTAGACCTTTTTCAGCCCATATCAGAAACTCAAAAACAGAGAGTGAATGCAGCAATGCAACAAAAACCTCCGCATGAACCTGGAGTGTATACTATGTATGGAGCTAAAGATCAGGTTTTATATGTTGGGAAAGCTAAAGACCTTTTTAAGCGGGTTACTTCCTATCGGTATTCAAAATCGAAAAAAGTGCAAAGTATGATTGCACAGGTTTACCGTATCGGCTTTGAGATATGTAAAACCGAAATGGATGCTATATTGCTTGAAAATTTACTGATTCGTTCTCTTCGGCCTCCTTTTAATCATGCCAATAAAAAGCCGGAGACCTATTACTTCATTTCTGTAAAAAGAAAAGGCAATGAAAGAGAATTCAGGTTATCAATGAGAGTGTTGGATGACTACCCAAAAGTATTTGGATGTTTTAAAGGTCATGCCAGAGTAAGAAAAGGTCTGGGAGCGTTATTGAAACTGCAGTATCTTAAGAAATTTGAAATCAATAGTGTTTATTATTTGCCCGCACAGCTATTAAATAGAATGACACCAATGAGATGCCGAAGTTCATTTTCCAAAAGTGAGCTTAAGCTATGCTACAGCCTTCTGAATGGCGAGTCTAATCAAATGATTCTTGATTTTGAAAATCTTATCGATACGCGTGTTTTTACTGATAAGTTTACAGCTAATTATTTTAGTAATGAGCTGGAACAGCTAAAGATTTTCTATGCTTTGGGTCCTGAAAGAAATCAAAGAATGAAGGATGAAATGGATTTGGATTCAGGGCTTATTCTTCAGCACCAGCTTGATGACTTAAGCGCTTTATCCACCTATCAAATGTCCTGACCAAATCTGATCAGATTTCCAAAGTTATCCAGAATGGCAAATTCTCTCATCCCCCAAGGATGGTCTTCTAACTTAGAATTGGGATGAATTATTTTGTGAGATTCATATTCATTAAAAAGATCATCTATTCCAGAATCCAAATAAATATAACAGCTTGTATTTTCAGGAAAAATTTTATCATCACAATGCCAGAAATGAATTGGAATATTATCCCTCACTACTATTCCGTAACCTTCATCACAAAAAGTTCTTCGGAATCCTAATTTATCTTCATAAAATTGAACCGATTTGGGAATATTGAGTGATGCAAGAACGGGGCCTGCTATTTTGAATTTTGTCATAATTCTTTTTTACGAATCTATTAAAATCAGAAAATTAAATGTGTAAAAAGAATTTAGTAGAAATAAAAAAGCCCGAAACAATCCGGGCTTTAATATTCAAAATAAGGCTTAGGATTTAATTTACTTCACCTTCAATTTTAATAGTTCCCATAATTTCCATTGGGATATCTAATTCCTGAGGAGCGGTCATGAACATGGTTCCTGAAATGAGCTGTTCATTGTCAGCAGAGATCACCAATGCTGTTCTGCGATCTAATACTATGGTTCCTGATTGCACCCCGGACAATTCCGGAGACATAGTAGCTCCACCCATATTCATTTCACTACCCTCTTCTGTAAAAACATCAGATGAGGCATTTATAGTTATGGTATCATCATCATATTCAACCAGCTCATACGTAGTTTGAATGTTCATAGGAAAAGGAGTAGTAATTGACTCATCGTTACTCCAGGTGTCACCAATATTAAGTTGCTTATCGGGAAAAATAATCATCGATCGCCCCATTTGTTCTTTCATGGTAGCATTATTGTACTGTGCTCCCATTTGAGCTTTGAACTGAGCCGCTTGAGCATCTTCAGTTAATCCCATATTCGAAGCCATAGAGTCAAGCATGGTTTCTGTTCCGGTTACTTCCAGAATTTCTCCCCGATTATTCATGGTCATCTCAAAAGAAGTTCCAACAACAGATGCAATTGCTTGAGCAGGGCCTGTGGGTTCATCGGTTGATTTTTCTGAATCGTAACTCAATCCTGCCATAGGTTGATCAACCATAATGCTTGTGTACGTAAGTTTTAGGGTAAAAGAGCCGTCATCAGCGACTGAAATAACTTCAGAATTTAACCCAAAACCTTGTCCTACTTTCATAGTTTGGTTCTGCCCCATGATGTTTTGTTCAATATTCTGACTGGTGTTAACTTTGCTGCTATATACATCACCTTCATTTACATTATAAGTGATATTAATTTGAGCAATACTACCTGCACTGATAAATAATAGTGCAAAAGTAAGTGATAAAAATTTCTTCATTAGTTTCGAGCTGTATTAAAATTATGTATTAACGTAATAAATCTACTATTAAAAGAAAGGTAATTTACATGTTAATGTTCCGCTTATTTTCTTAATTCAAAAATACTGGTTGTTTTAGCATCAACAGAAAAATCGTTGGCAAGATCTATTTTCTTGGAGTTCAGGATATTTTGGCCTGTTGAAAAGCGATCCAGAATTTCTGCAAGGCGATCTCTGTCTATGACTTTGTCTTCATTATTGTTATTCATTATAACCATTACTGTTTGATCCTGATGTATTCTGAAATAAACGTAGATGTCTTCCTCAGGCACAAAGTGAAGAAATTTTCCTTTATGTATAGCAATTGCAGATTTTCGCCATTCAGTAAGAGTTTTTACATATTCAAAAGCTCTGTTTTCAGAATCAGTTCTGCCATTTTTGGTAAAAACACTTCTGTTATCATCCGGCCAGGTACCGGGTAAGGTTTGCCTCCAACCTTCATCGTCACCGCCACGGTTTTCGTGACCTAACATTAATTCAGTACCATAATACACTTGCGGAATTCCGCGAACAGTCATCAGAAAGGCATAAGCCATTTTGAAATGTTGTTCGTTTTGTCCCAATGTTTCATAAATCCTTCCCATATCATGGTTGTCCAGGAAGATTACATTTAGCATTGGATTTTCATAAACTGCATCCTGAGCAAATAAGTAATACAAACTTCGTAGGCCTTCTGTCCACCCAAAATTTTCGTTAAGTGCGCTTCTTATGGTATTTGCAAATGGAAAGTCGGTTACACTTGGGAGGTTTGATTGATATCCATCTGACTTACCGTTTCCATCATATTGCCAAAAGCCCGACATCTGAACTGTATTTACCCAGGCTTCTCCTACGATATTCAGATCAGGATAAGCACTTAAAACTTCATCAACCCACCGGGACATAAATTCCTTGTCAGGATACACGTAGGTATCCATTCTGATTCCGTCAATTCCGGAATATTCGACCCACCAGATTGTGTTCTGAATCAAATAATCAGCTAAAAGATCATTTTTTTGGTTAAGGTCAGGCATTTCTGGTACAAACCAACCTTTAGTTAGCTTATCAACATCATTCTTAGACGCATATGGATCTGAAGCTACTGAGCCCCTGAAGCTTGTTGTTCCATATTTCTCAATATCATGAACCCAATCCTTAGTAGGTAAATCCTTCATCCACCAATGCTGGTCGCCAATATGATTATTGATCATATCCATGATTACTTTCATCTCCCTTTTATGAACTTCCGCGATCAGATTCTTGTACTCTTCGTTGCTTCCATATCTCCGGTCAATTTTGTAGAGGTTTGTAGCAGCATATCCATGATAGGCTCCGTATTCGGGTTTCATATCATTTTCTATAATTGGAGTAAACCAGATGGCAGTCATGCCTAACTCTTGTATATAATCGAGGTGATCCTGAACTCCTTGTATATCTCCTCCCTGCCTTTTAGTTGGGTCATTTCTATTCGCCTTTTCTAGCATTCCTTCTATAGAATCGTTTTCAGGGTTGCCATTTGCAAAACGATCGGGCATCATCAAGTAAATAACATCACTGGCATCAAATCCCTGATATCGACCTTCCGAAGGTTCTCTTTCTAATAGTTCATAGGGCACTCTGATTTCTTTATCATCACTTTTTAAAGTGATCACAAACTTTCCTGCCGCTGCTTTATCAGAGATGTTTAGATAGAGAAATAAATAATTCGGGGAGTCGACAGCGATCTGTCGTTCAATTTCAATTCCTTCATAATCCAGCGAAGCTCTGTAGTGACCAAGTTCATCACCATATAGTTGGATTTGTAATTCAGACACGGGCATCTGAGCCCACCAAAAAGGAGGGTCCACAACTTTTACTTCCTGAGCGTTGAAATCAGGGCTAAGAAATAAAAATAAAAGTAAACAGAGAATTGATTTCATGAGAATGTATCATTTGTTGAATCAAACAGATAATAGTGAACACAAGAGACAGAATCTTATGTAAATGCTTACATTCTTATTTTCTATTCAGATTTTAGGCTTTCAACGGGATTAGAAAAAGCTGTTTTAATTGATTTAAAACTTACAGTCAGAACGGCAATTCCAAAAAGGAGAGCGGCAGCGAATACGAATATCTTAGGGCTTAAATCAATTCGAAATGCAAATTCCTGCAACCAATTTGAAGATAAGTACCACGCTACGGGCACAGCAATCAAAAAGCTGATAGCGACTAATATTATAAAGTCTTTATTAAGCAGTGATAAGATTTGAAACAAATTTGCCCCTAAAACTTTGCGGATGCCAATCTCTTTTGTTCTTCGTTCTGCAATAAATGTGGCTAATCCAAAAAGTCCCATGCAAGCTATGAGAAGAGCCAAAACAGAAAAGAAATTGAACATTGTACCCATTCTAACTTCATCCTGATACATTTGGGAATAGGATTCATCCAGAAAGGTATAAGAAAAAGGAAATCCGGGTGAGAATGAATTTAGAATTTGTTCAATGTCAGACAGGATCCTTGGAGTATCTGCTCCGTTTGCTTTGACCAATAAGTATCTTGAATCGTATTGCGGAGCCAACATAAGTACTAAAGGTGCAATAGGCTGATCTAATGATAAAAAATTAAAATCTTTTCCAACACCAACTATGGTTCCATCATTTCCCCAAACCGAAAAAGGTTTTCCAATGGCTTCCTCAGGAGTCCAACCTAATTCTTTAGCAGCCACTTCGTTAATCATATAGCTTGCATCTGTTTCTTTGAACCGCTCTTCAGAAAAATTTTGCCCTGCGATTATTTCAAGGCCAAACATTTCCTGAAAGTCGTAATGAACGGGAGAAACATAAATGGGTAATTCTTCTCCTTCTTCCTGCCCATTCCATATTGTTTGGCTACTCATATATATAGGGTCTGATTGTGAAGCGCTTATCATCTCGATCCCGGAGGTTTTTAAAAGCTCAGTTTTAACTGTTTCAAATCTGTCCCATAATTCCGGATCATTATTGGGTATCGAAATAATTTGCTCACGATCTAACCCTGTATCTGTAGTTTTTAAGTAGTTTAATTGTTGAAACACTACCATTGTACCAATAAGGAGAATGGCTGTAACAGTAAACTGGCCTATAACAAGAAGATTTCTGAAAAAAGAACTGCTTTTTTTACTATTTATATTAGATTTAAAAACAGATACAGGCTTCAATTTTGAAAGGTAGAAGGCTGGGTAGCTGCCTGAGATAATACCTACTAACAAACTTGTTCCTATCGTAAAGAACCAGAATTTCAAGTTAAGAAAAATTCTGTAGTTTAGGTCCCGGTTCATGATCTCTCCAAAGAAGGGAAGGAGAAGTGCTGTAAGTATTAAGGCACTAAAAGTACTTAGTAAAGAAATAACTACAGCTTCAGAGAGAAACTGCATCATAAGATTAGACTTATAGGCACCAATAACTTTGCGGACTCCTATTTCTTTATGCCGGGTTAGTGAACGTGCTGTAGACAGATTCATATAATTAATACAAGCTATTAAAAGAGTTATAACTGCTACTATCCCAAACATATACACAAATTTTATATCTCCTAATTTTCCTGGGTTCATGTTCAAAAAACCGGATTTTAGATGTATGTCTTGTATAGCTTGAAGTGCATGATTTGGAACACTGTTTGGATTACTCTGATTGTTGTTTGAAGCAGCAATATATTTTTCCGTAAAACCGGGAAGCTTAGATTCGAATTCTTCTTTTTCGAAGCCTTCCTTGAGAGTTATAAAAGTATAGACATTGGTATTTCTCCATTCTTTCAAATTATACTTGTAATATGGGGTAGTTTGATCATTAGCTATATAGCTGAATGAAAAATGAGAGTTTTTCGGAGGATCGACGACGACACCGGTCACTGTTTTTTGGGTTGTTTCCCCATTTGGATATACTTGTTCAATAGTTTTATTGATCGGATTATCATCTCCAAACAGCTTATTAGCCATTGTTTGCGTTATAATAATAGAGTAGGGGTCATTTAAAGCAGTCAGAGGGTTGCCGGCATTCATCTGAAATGAAAAGACATCAAAAAAATCACCATCTGCTGTAGCCCCCCATTCCTGAAAAGCCGCAGTCTCAGTTCTTAGTACAGATCTTGATCTGGAAAAATAAGCCGCTTTTTCTATTTCCGGATAATCCTCTTTCAGGGTTGCAGCCATTGCTGTAGGAGTAACAGCAAACCAATTCGACCCTAAATATTCATTATCCGGTTGTTGTGCAATCACTCTGTAGGTGCGGTCACTATTTTCATGAAATGAATCATAGCTGAATTCATAATTCACAAATAAGGCTATCATTATAAAAGCTGATAATCCTACGCCAAGCCCTACAATGTTGATAAATGAATAGCTTTTTTGATTTTTGATATTTCGAAATGCAATTTTTAAATAATTTTTGAACATAGCTGCTCCCCAATAGATTTTATGAATGACTTTTGACGGTGCATATTTTATCACTTGCTGCCAATACCATCGGTTAGCAGCCTTTATTCCTTCCCTCTCTAATTTATATTGATAGTATTCCTCGAAATCACCCAGAGTTGTTTTCCAGACATCATCGTATTGAAGTTTAGAAAGGATTTTTTCAGCTAATTTTGGAGGTCTTGCTTCCATGACTAACTCATACCAAACATTAATTGAGGTACTCCACTCCATATGTTTTGTTGAACCTCATAAATATGACGAAGAGCAGCCTTTCCATCCCTTGTCAACGAATAAATTCGTTTGTGCCGACCGCCTCGTTCCGGAGTTGAGTCAGAAAGTGAAGAAGACAGATATCCTCTCTTTTCGAGTCGTTCGAGAGGCATATAGATACCTCCTAAAGACCATTCTTTATCTGTTATCTCTGTAAGTTTTTGTTGAATGGGGATGCTGTAAGCCTCATCCTGAAGTTTCCATACAGCTAATAAAATATATTCCTCTGATCGTGTAAGTAGTTTCATCGCGTTCCAATTCTAAAAATTTGAAACTAATACTACTGAAAAAATTATTTGTTTCAAATTTTTAGAATTGAAAGATTTTATTTTGCGACTTTTCGTATCGTTCATGAGTCTTATGGTTGAATGCGCGCAAACATGAATTTCTAAAAACGTTCTGTGTCTGATTTTGAATTTACTGTCATTTTAAAGCCACACTATGATGATGCGGTTAATTACTGCAGAGCATTGTGTTCGGGTTCTTCAAAAGCGGAAGCTGAAGATGTGATGCAACAATCATTATTGAAAGCTTACGAGAATTTTGATTCTTTAATAGATAAAGAAAGCTTTAAAAGTTGGTTATTTACGATCATTACCCGGAGTTTTTACGATTCGATTCGTAAACCATTTTGGAGCAGGTTTGTGTCGCTTATGTCTGATGATGGACAAGTTGCCTTTCAGGTTTTTGAAGAGAGTTATTTTGAAGAAAACCGATTATTGATGGTAGCACTAAATCAAATCAGTAAAAAAGAAAGAGTAGCATTGCTTCTGTTCGAAATTGGTGGTTTCTCAATAAAGGAGATCACAAAAATTCAAAATGAAAAAAGCGAATCGGCAGTAAAATCACGGCTAAGCCGTACCAGAAAAAAGTTGAAGGAGTTCATGGCAGACCTGGAAAAAGATGAAAGAGTTTCGACTCAACATGTCTTTCCGATAAAAACTAAATCAAAGGATCTATACCATGAAACATCAAAAATTATCAAAGAAATCAAATCCATTGGGTGATGCTATGAACCTTCAGGACGCTTTTGATCGACTTAAAAACTCAAAGCATGATTCTTCATTTGAAAATTTGGGAAAGTGGTTAGATCAGAACCACAAAAAACCTAAGAAAATGAAAACATTCTATAAAATTGCTGCATCATTTGTACTAACTACGTTTGTATTAATTGCATGTTCATTACCTGTACAACATGAGGAAGAAATTGGCTTTATGATAAAAGGCATCTCATCAAATACTGAGGCCTCTTTGATCGAAAATATGGAAAATGCCAAATCTGTATTCGGAAGACAGGTAGTGATGAACTTTATTGTAGTTGAAGGCTTTAGCACAGGTAAAGTTAACCAACCGAGGCAAGAAGCGGAGATTATACTTATGCTTCCTGAAGCTGATGTTGAAGAGGCTAACGAAAAAATGGACAAATTAAATGACATCTTTAATTTTGATAAGGTTAATCTAATGCCCGTTGAGGAAGAAGTAGAAATTCCATTATATAAGGCTGCCCTTTCTCAAGTAAATTTAAATTTCGGCAAAGCACTTTCTGAAGAAGTTATAATTGAAAGGTTCAACAGTTTCCTTCATGAAAACAGTACAGTACCGGGAAAAGCAAAACTTAATACTGATGCTGAGGGCAACAAATATGTAGAAATTATTATTGAAGACGCTGAATCAACCACAGAAATGAAGAGCGTCTTACATAATATAGAAGCAGATAAGATTAAATCAGTTACAATTTCGAAGGATAAATACGGTAATAAAGTAATCGATCTCGATTTAAAAGAAGAAGAAATCGAAATTGAAAACTAAAATTTAACCATAAAAAGCTCAGTCTTAACTGAGCTTTTTATTTTAATTCTATCTTGAATCCGCCGTTAATCACAAAACCATCCACAGGTGCATAAATATCTTTAAAGTCTGGGTCACTCTTACTTCCTGTATATATAGTATCAAATTTTGATTGACGTGTATCCAGGAAGTTTTCAAAATTTAAAAAGACTGAAAATGTTTTATTAATCCTTTTTTCTGTCATTAATCCTGTGATCCAGTAAGATTCTCCTGTACTTCCATCCCCAAGTTTTTGCGGACTAAAAAAGTAAGCTTCTAAGCCAATCCAGAACTCACCGTGCTTTTCGTACATTAATACATTGTTTAGCCGGTGACGGGCTACTAATGGAAAAGTGGTTGTATTGTCATTGTAGTGTTCCTGCACATTTGCATGGGTATATCCAACAAAAAGCTTGAAGTGCTTATAACTCCATTTCATATTTACTTCCACCCCTTTTGTGTCAATAAATCCATCAGGTTGAATGTATTCATAGTCGGGTGGACTCATCCCGGTTGAAGGCACTCTGGTAAGCTGGAGAGGATCATCAATGCGGGTATAGAAAACCAAGATATTCGTTGATAACGAAAGCGGATTTGTAACAGCAAGTTGATAATTGGTATCAAAATTGAGACCAAGTGATCGTTCAGCATCAAGTGCGTTCTTATCAATAGGTCGGATATTTCTGAACTGCAATTGTTCCGCCTCTTCAGAAAAAACAGTTGGCGATTTGTATCCAAATCCACCCCCAAGCCGGAATGTTAATGAAGAAGAATACCGGTGCATAATTGAAAAACGAGGCAAAATAAATATCCCGTATTCTGAATGGTGGTCTACTCTGAGTCCGCTTTCCAGTGACCAGGCCGGATTCAAATTCCATGTGTTTTGAGCAAATCCACCAATGGTTACATCAGAAAAACTTAAATCAAAACCATCGGCATCCCGAGCTTCATCAAAATTATCTGTCCACAAGTTTAGACCACCTATCCATTCAGTTTTATCTTTTATCAAACTAATATTAGCTTCACTGAATGAAGAACTCTGCAAACCTGAAAAAGTATAATCGGGTATAGAAATAGATCGGTCGTAGTAATTCAAACTATTTTTTAGGCTAAAGGCTAGGTCTGATGAAAACTGATGAGTCAATTGAAATTGAGTAGAGATCCTTTGAGTTTCATTCTCTTCAAAATAAGGGTTGTTAACATTTTCTCCCTCAATAAAGTCAATGTCTCCTCCCAGCCTGTTTTCTGTAATAACATTAAACCCGGCATTTAAAGAGGTGTTGGGATTCAGATCAACAAATATCTTAGGATTTAGCGTAAATCGTTCGAATTCTGGTATTGCTGTAAATCCTATATCTGATGGATCATAAGCTGTTCCTTTGTTGTATGAAGCGAAAACGGTAGTTCCAATAGCATTTCGTTGGCTACTATAAAACCCACTCAAATCTATACCTCGTGCAGAAGTTCCGTTCAACATAAAACTAAGTTCAGGATCCTCTCCAGGAGTTTTGGAGATTAAATTTACCAATCCCGCAATAGCTCCCTCTCCATAAAGTGTGGAAGAAGCCCCTTTAATAACTTCAACCTGTTTCAGATCTAAAGGGGCTATTTGCATCAGACTAAGTCCGCCCGAAAATCCCGAATAAAGAGGAAGTCCGTCTCTGAGAAGCTGGGTGTATTTGCCGTAAAGTCCCTGAATTCGGATGCTTGAATTGTAGCTTGTTGCTGAAGTTTGTTGGGTTTGAATGCCGGTACTTTCATTTAAAAGCATTCTAATGTCACCCGGCTTCATATTTCCTTTTTCTGCTAATTCTTCACCTGCTATAAACTCAACCCGGGTTGGAATGTCCTCAATAGTACGACTGCTTCTTGTAGAAGTGATGGTAATTTCATCAAGTTCTTCATGAGCATGATGGAGTTCAAAAGTTTGATTCTGAAATTCCGGATCAAGCGGGAAGTCTCTGGTAATAGTAATTGTTTCATAACCCACAAAGCTGATTGCAATCTGATGAGTACCATCCGGGATATTTTTTACTTCAGCAAAGCCATTGGAATCTGTAAAACTGCCAATTCCCAATTCAGGGAATGCGACAGTTACTCCTGCAATAGGTTCGTTCGTTTCATGGTCTGAAATAATAGCAATGAAATCGTTTTGAGAATATAAAGTACTTGATGAAGCAAAAATAAGAAACAGAAGCAGCAGGTATTTTGACATGCTAAGAATTAATTTAGATGTTCTTTTCATGGAACTGACGAGTCTTTTCAAAAAAGACTCAAAGAATTTTTAAATAGATTTTAGGTTTAATTAATCAATTAAAACCTAACCAAATTTCCCAAAGGCAATTCGTTACCTGCCGAGCTAATTAATCCTAAAGTATCCGCTTCATATTTCTTTGGAAATGAGGAACAGTCAGTAAGCATCTTCCTAAGATTGTATAAAGGTAGCTGTGGAGAATACGTGTTCAGAATAAAGAAGCGGTGCTTTGGATCCAGCAATTTCATTGCATTTTCTAAAAGCTTCGGAAGGTCTCGATTCAATTTCCAACGACCGCCTTTTGGTCCGAGCCCGAAAATGGGTGGATCCATAATGATTCCATGATAGGTATTTCCCCGTTTGATTTCTTTTTCCACAAATTTAGGAGCATCTTCGACAATCCAACGGATAGAATCAATATCATTCAAATCCGCATTATCTCTGGCCCAGGTTACTACGCTTTTTACGGAATCGATATGGGTGACTTCAGCTCCTGAAAGATCTGCTGCAAGGCTCGCCCCACCGGTGTAAGCAAACAAATTTAATACTCTTGGCTGAACTCCTTCAGAAATGAATTTAGAGCATATTCTTTTTATAAATTCCCAGTTATCGGCTTGTTCGGGAAAGACTCCCGGATGTTTGAAAGAACCTTGGCTCAGTTTAAACTTGATTTCAGTATTTCCAAATGGATACGAAATTTGCCAATCTGATAAGGTTTTGCCCCAACTTCCTTTTTGATTATTGGATTCAGAGAATTTGGCGTCTGCTTTTTGCCAATCAGATTCAGATAAGGATTTCGCCCGGGTTGCGGAAGGTTCTGGGCGGTCCAGAATTATATTACCAAAGCGTTCGAGTTTACGCTCTTGTCCATGATCCAGAAGTTCGTAATCATTCCAATTTGAGGGGTAAATCATTCCGAAATAAAAATATCAGCGATTTTAAAATGCAGATCATTAAAGCTCACTCCGGATCTGTTTATGGCGTAAGCAATGATCATATTATGTTTCTTATTAATTAAAAACATGGTGCTTCCGCCAACTGAACCTCCCGAATGTCCTATCCAGTGTGTATTTCGGTGATTAAGATAAGACCAACCCATTCCGTAATTTGTGCTTTCACCGTTTGATAGCTGCTGTGGAGTCATCATTAATTCCTGAGTTTCTTCATCCAGAAAGTCATAATCGAAATGCGCTTCTCCAAAACGGATCATATCTTCAGTTGTGCCTACAAATCCACCACCCGCCCATTTGTAGCTATTATCGACGTATGGAGCTTCCTCATTTTGCCCTGATCTCCAGATGTAAAACTTAACCCGGTTCGTTATTTCTTTGTCCGCCCAATCAGCTTCAGTGTTATTCATTCCCAAAGGTTCAAAAACTTCGGTTTTCATATAAGGAAGAAAATCCTGACCTGAAGCTCCTTCTATTACAGCGCTTATCAGGTTCCAGCCGTAACTGGAATATTGATACTGAGTACCCGGTTCAAAAAGCAGAGGGTCGTCTTCGAAGATTTCCAATCCCTCATCAATGGTTTCATACTTTTTATCACTCATAAATTCATCACCTCTATAATGACGGATTCCTGCGATATGTCCGGAAACCTGTTTTACGGTGATTGGCCATTTCTTATCAGGGAACCCAGAAACATAAGTTTGAATAGTCGCTTCAGGATCAACTTTATTTTGCTGGATGAGTAAACCTAAACCGGTCGCTGTAAAAGTTTTGGAGACACTTCCCACCCGGAATTTCGATTTTGAAGGGTCAACCGGAATTTTATTTTCGATATCGGCAAACCCATAGCCTTTAGAGAAGATAATATCATCTCCTGTAAAGATGGAAACGCTCATTCCGGGAAGTGAGTTTTCATTGAAATAAACCTGAACTACAGAATCTGCTTTTTGAATTAAGTCCGAATAATCCTGAGCGTAGAGGGCAAGGCTTGAAAGCCAAAGAAAAGTTAGTGATAATATCTTTTTCATAACTAATAGGTCTGTTGAATTTTATACAATGTACTATTTTTGATACTCAACATTTCGAACTACATATCCTTTATCATACCAATCTGGTTTCACTTTTTTATAAAAATCATCAAGTGTATTGTACACTTCATAATCTAAAGCAGGATTGGTTTTTTCAGCTATAATAAAAATTTCACCATTGATCAGAGGACTGATAGAAAGTATTCCGTAATTATCTGAAGTATATTTAGTTATAAAATTTTGAACTTTTGTTTGTGTATCAAAGCTATTCCAGGCAAGTGAATTCGTGTTCTTTTTCTGGAATAACCCGAAATATACTCCGTTTCCGTATTCAACAGCAGTAAGTGCATATCCATCATTAAACCGGGTTTTGATAGCTTCAGTAAATTTATCATAAGAATCCCTGTAAGAATATCCACTCTTTGGAAGGTTTAGACCTTTAACCATAACTGCATACCAGGTTCCATTATAATATTCCACATCGGTCATGCTGAATCCTTTGTCCCAGCTCGCACTTATTTTATCGCCTAAACCAGAAGTAGAATTTGCTTCAAGAATCTCAAAAGCTGTAACAGTTCCAACACTATAAATACCATTCCATTGATTTCCGCCGGCTTCAAAATCGGCGAGGTAATAGCCTTCTGACATCAACTTTCGGGTTTCCGATTTTAGTTTTTCAATAGAATCTCTCCAGCGAATTTGTTGACCAACGCTTTGCTTGATGTAAGAAACCATCCACTTCCCTTTGTATTCAGAAAGTGAAGAAAAATTGGTTTTAGGGATTTTCTTTTTTTCTTCGGTTATCCTGTTTGAAGTATTTAAGGAGCTCTGGCTAACTTTTGATCCTGAATAAAACTGCTTTAAATAGGCGCTCTTAAATGCTGAAGGGTTTTTTTCGTAAGCCAACTTTTCATCATTGGTGAAAGAAATATATGAACCTTTTGAATTCTTGAATGATCTTGTCCAGGTTTGCATAAAACTCAGAACCTGACCGCTTAAGTCCCCTATTTGTTTGTTTTGATGATCTTTTTCTCTGCAACCGTGCACATACTTATTTATATAGTAGTCCTGATCAAGGGAAAATGAAACTCCTCTGCTTGAAAATTGAGAAGGCACAATTTTTATATCAACAGCAGTACCACGAGGGTTTCCGTATTGGTAATTACAATTATTTGAAAAAACGTAATAACGTACGGTCAAACCAGAAGAGCCGGAAATGACGCTTCCATTACTACCTCCGGCAATACTGACTCTGTCAGAAAAGTAAACCCTGTTGCTGTTAGAAAATAGCTTTTTACTCTTAACAATGGCACTGGTTGAAACTTCCTGAACGCTGTAAGGACCTTCTAAAAACCGTTTTTGATGTTTGAGCCCTGTGTTTAATCCTTCTTTTGGAACATTAATAGCCGCAATTTTTTCCCGGAGCCGTCGCTGTTCGGCTTCTCTTTTAATCCTGGCTCTTTCCGTTTTAATATTCTCCAATTGTGTTTTTGGATAGCTTTCCGTGGATTTAACTTTCAGTGCTTCTTTATAGAGCCTTTCTGCGTTATTAAATTCATTCTGCCTGAAAGCGGCGTCTGCTTGTTGAATAAATCCATTATAGTCAGCGTTTTCTTTTGCTTCTTCTGCCCTCCTTTTCCTTTCCCTTTCTTCAAGTCGGGCTATTCGATCTCTTTCTTTTTTAATTTCACTATCGATATTAGAAGCATAAGAGGCTACCGTATTTATCTGCACTTGATTTGGGCTCAAGCCATAAAAAGTGTCCAGACTGCGTTTTGCCTGAATGAATTCTTCCTTACCGAAATAGGCTCGAATTCTCACAAGCTCGAAAGCCGCTACGTTTTGGCCCGCCAATTTTTGAGCTTCGTTTATGGATTCAAGTGCTAAATTCCAGTTACTGTTTGTCAAAGCAACATTTGCTCTTGTTGTAAGTGCTCTGATTTGATTTATATTCTGATTTTGGGCTTGAGCTTCTCCAAATAGCAAAAAGGTCGATGCTATGAATAGTATACCTAGTGATATATTTATGTGTCTATTCATTGTTCTATCGCATTTTGAGCAATTTCTATTCCCTGAGAGCCCAATCTTCTTTTATATTCAGATAGGCGACTTTTTTCCCAAGAATCACAAACGCTTCTGTTAGCAGCTCTTTCTCTGGCTCTTCTCTCTTTCAATCTTTTATATTCAGCAGGGTTTTCCCGTTTTAATTCAATTAATCCGGATGATTCCAAATAAAGATTTAAGGGTGTTTCCTCCAAAATATCGGCATATTTTTTTGGAGGTAATACATATGATCCACTTGCGTCAACTGTAGCTAATTCGTATACATAAACATTCAAAGTACTGCTAACGGAGGTAACATTATTTTTAGGGCCGCACCTCTTATAATCACCAAATTTGTCTAAAGATTTTCGTACTTCAGCTAATCCAGTATTTGGATCATAGTTTGTAATATTCCATTCCTTAAAAGGAATTAATACCCGCCCATCTTTTGTAACAACTCCCCGTTTTCCATCACGATATTTTATCTCATAGTCAGTTACTGTTTGACCACAGCCACTAAGCATAGCATTCAAATCATTTGCACAATTATCATTAGCGTCTCCTCCGGAAAGTAAGTCATTTAAATTATCGCCAACATCATCCGGTTTCAATTCTCCTTTTTCGTATTTATAATACCTATCTACAATACTTTGAAGTTCTGAGTCATACCATTCAACTTGATCCAGTTCAGCACGTAAAGTCACTTTTTGCATGTCTGAAAAACGTTTTTTGTTCGCATTAAGAAGTGTCTTATCAGATTTTTTTCCCTTTTTATAAATGCCGCGATCAAAAGATGGATCACCATCATCCCAATATAAAAACTCGTTCCAATGGGGACTTCCGCCAATAATGCCATCTCCTTTTCTGCCACTCTTATTAGGTAGAATCTTAACCTGATCGATCATATAAATAAAATCGCCTGAAGTGGCATAACGATCATAGGATTGACCATTTTTTTTGAAAGAATTCAACCTTCTTGTTTTGAAATCAGACTTAGGAACTCCTCCTCTTTTAACGGAAATATTCTTTCCGGTCACATCTCCTTCCAGAAAAACCCAAACCTGATAGGGTTCAATATTATCGAAACGCTTTAAAAGGTCTGGATATTTTTTAAGCATATCCCGGGTAATAGTATTATCTCCTAATACCATTTTACCAGTACGATACCATGTGAAGTCATACTTTTCTACAACTTCACCCATCAATAATCTCCAACTCACCCGCACGTCAAAAGAACTCATGATCTGGAATGGGTCAACTGCTTTGTCATACTGTGTGATAGGTGTAGGTACTGAAACTCCTTTTATATTTGCGATCACTTGTCCATCCCTTTTTGTCACGGTAATTTCTTGTGCAAAATTTTGGATAGGAAATGCTATAAAAAATGACAGTAGAATATATTTTGAAAAATTACCAATCATACAAAACCCATTGAATGCTTAAAATAAAATATATAAAAACTGAATAATTAAAATTCACTACATGAAATGGCAGTTTATTATTAAATGATATTTCTTAATATAGTTTTGATAAACAAAAACTAACTACTGATCAGAAATGAAGCTTTTTCATGGTACATTATTCTTAGTTTTAATAGCATTATCTCTGGAAATTAAAGCGCAGGGAAGAACGGCTAAAGAATTCAATGAAGAGATGGTGTATGTAAGCGGGGGATATGATTTAAATCAGGAAGGGTTATTCTTTGAAATCGGAAAATATCCCACGTTACTAAATTTAGGTGGTGGCTATGCTACGGGATTGATTGATAATAATGAAGCTGAAGAATTTCAGATGTATCTAAAATATATGTTTACTCTGGATCAATTAACCGATCCAAATGCGCTATACTATAATCCCATTGCAATCGAGCTTATTGGTGGTGGTTCACTCGCAACTATTGATACAGGTAATACTATATCTGAAGATGTTGGAGGATTTGTATACGGAGCCGGTGTAAGTTTACGATTTGAGCCGCTATTACTAGGAGTAAGTTATTCTAAAAGCACGGCTTCAGAATGGGAATATCTCACTTTAAAGTTAGGATTTATTTTAAGATATGAATGAGGTTTTCTCAAATAACTAATCTAAAGAGTATTTTATGAAAAATTTGTTAAGCTTTTTGTTAGTCGGTTTAATATCGACCCAAATCATTTATGCACAAGGTTATACTCAAAAAGAATTGGGAAGAAAACCTGATGTAATCACAATAGGATATGATTTAAATCAGGGTTCTATATCTGGAGAGTTTGGGGTTAGGCCTGGTTTTTCTTTAGGAGTGGCTTATACAAAAGGAGGATCGGTTGATGGCTTTGATGTAGTTGAAGATGGTCAAATATACTTAGTTTATGGAATTTCTCTGGAGCAAATCACAGATCCGGCTTCTTTGTATTATCATCCATTAAGTATTGACCTTATAGCAGGCGCTTCTTATACACAATGGGATACTGAAGAAAATACCGGACTTGGTGGTAGTTCGATTGAAGAATCTTTCGGTTTATACTATGGAGCCGGTGTTAGCCTGCGTTTTGAGCCAATAACAATAGGTTTCAGCTATACCAAAGCAACAGGAACAGAGTTGGATTATCTTACATTAAAGTTTGGTTATACGTTCAATTTCAGGAATTAAACTTCAGCATTATTTCGGATCAAAAAAGCTTTCCGAATTGAAATTGTAAGGCTCATATCTCCAAATGCTATCAATAAGGAAATCACGAATTATAAATTCATCAATATCCACATGATCGACCCGAGCGATATATTGGAATCTATATTTCCTGGATGTGTCTTCCTTAGCGGCGGCCTCTAAAACAGGATTCAATCCATAGAATAAGTTTCCAAAAGATTCTGCGGACATATAATGATTTCTTGGATCCAGCTCTTCTGTGATTATTAAAGAATCCGGCAAAATTTGATCGAGATTGTCAAACGTTTTTTGAAGGGCTTGTATAGACTGATTTGCTTCGCCCGGAGCAAGCTTAAAACTGTCTCCACTGATCATGACGAAAATTATAGCTGATCCTATAATTAATATAAAAGCACCGATACAACCACATCCTGAATTATTTGATGTATCTAAGTTTTTCTCTGCCATAAATGAATATGCAAATATGATAAATAAGAAAAACCACCATTTTAGGTAGTGATTTGTTGTAAAATGGAGTTTAGATTTTGCACCCCCATAAAAACTTTTTTACAATGCATTAATCTCTTTGGGATGTCTTTCTTATTCAAGGTTCTGGTATGTGTAACAATGTTTTAAATGAACGAATATGACAAAATAGCTCAAAAATTATAATTGAAGTATCCATCAAGATGTGAAGGCAGGATTTCAGAAACAGCTAATTTTGACAACAAAAAAAGGTTTTAAAAATGAAAAAAATAATACTATTAGGGTTCCTTACAATTGGTTTACTAAGTTTGGCAAAAGCTCAGACAGCTGTAAATGTAGGTTATCAGGAAAGCGATGTTTTTAGCTCTGTAACAGTAGGAGGTTTGTTTACTAATATAGATGCATCGTTATTTTTAAGCTCTCCCGATCTTGGAGATGACTCGAATTTTCTAGTAGGGGGGCGCTTCGGGTATATGTTTTATTTATACAATGATTTCAGTACAGCTTTTTATGTTGGACCTCATGTAGGAGCATATTTTTTAGAGCGCACTAATTTTGATGGGAATGGTTTTGAAGAATCTGAATGGGAAAACAGTTTAAATTATGGCTTGACTGCAGGTTTATATCTAAATCCATTTAATATTGCCGTTGAATATGGGGTGGATGATCTATTTGAGGCCAACTATATAGGATTTAAAGTTGGAATAAATATCATGGAAGTTATGGGTGGGTAATAATTAGTTCCTGACTTTGATCTGAATTCAAGAAGGTTTATCCAATTCCTCCATTTTCCTTTTGATAAGATAACCTGATCCCGCAGCCAGAGATCCGAAGAAGAAGCAGATCAGCGAAAAAGCAATTCCAAGCCCTTTGGTATAAGAGGGGTCGGTTTGCATAGTGTTAAAGAAAGCCGCGTAAAGAAATACTCCTCCAAATAAAAAGAGGATAACTGCCAGCGAATAGAAGAACCAGGTCAGGATCTTAGTTAGGTTCATTAAAACTAATTTCCTTTAGCCTGGCTAAAATAATCAATCACTAAATTTGACATCGTTACAACACCAAGCTTCAAACCGCTTTCATCAATATAAAAGTCAGGAGTGTGATGTCCTGCTGCCTCACGATCCGGAGCTTTTCCCCCAAGGAAAAAATAAAGTCCCGGAATTTCTTTCTGAAAAAATGAAAAATCTTCTGCTCCGGTAATAGCATTGATCAAAATCACATTTTCTTTTCCTGCCGTTTCCTCTAGCGTTGGCAACATTTGAGCTGTGAGTTCAGGATCGTTATAAGTAATCGGATATCCTTTGTTGATGGTTAGCTCTGCAACTGCTCCGTTGCTTGCCGCAGTACTTTCAATAACGGTTTTCAACCTACGGAAGATAAGCTGACGCATTTCTTCATCTAAAGCCCTGATGGTTCCCTGCATCGTTACTTCTTCCGGTATGATATTATTGCGAACACCGCCGTTTATAACACCAACAGTCACCACAGCTGCCTGACGGGTCAAAGGCATATTTCTGCTCACAATGGTTTGAATGTTATTGATGATCTGAGCTGAAGTAACGATCGGATCAATCCCGCTCCACGGAGCTGAGCCATGAGCCTGCTTTCCTGTAACTTTGATGTCAAAACTGTTAACACTTGCCATAATTCCTTGAGGGCGATATTCGATTTGTCCCACCGGAGTGTCATCGGAAATATGTAACCCAAAAATGGCATCCACAGTGGGATTTTTAAGGACTCCTTCTTTCACCATCAACTCGGCACCACCCTCTTCACCTTTTGGAGCACCTTCTTCTGCCGGTTGGAAAATGAATTTCACAGTTCCTTCCAGATCATTCTTCATTTCCGTTAAGATTTGAGCAACTCCCATCAAAATGGCGATATGAGTGTCGTGGCCACATGCGTGCATCACCCCAACTTCTTTTCCCTGATATTCGCCAATTACCGTGGATTTAAACGGAACGTCGGTTCGTTCAACCACAGGCAATGCGTCAATATCAGCGCGTAGAGCGACTACTGGTCCCGGCTTTCCTCCTTTCAAAATACCAACCACTCCGGTATGAGCAATTTCGGTTTGTACTTCCAATCCCAGGCTCTCCAAATGTGCAGCTATTTTTTTTGCGGTATTGAATTCTCTGTTTGAAAGCTCCGGGTTTTCATGAAAATATCGGCGCCATTCAATTACTTGTTCTTCAAGTTCAGAAGCGCGGGTATCGATTTTTTGTTTGATTTCTGATTGTGCGATCAGGTCAATAGTGAATAGAGAGATTAGGAGTATGGGGAGGAGTTTTTTCATAATGATTTTTTTATTTGAGAAAATGTAGATCAAAAGATGATGGCTTTCAATAAGGATTTATCAAGTGCTAATAAAAATCATTTTTAAACACGGTATCTTTTGGAAAAGAAAAAGGGGGGTAGTTCTTATTTGATGAAGAAACTCTTGATTCATCTATTACAAACCAAGGAATATTAAAAGCCCCATCATAAAGCTCAATAAATACAGTATCACCAACGTCTGTTTGGTAAAAAAAGCTTTCAGTTACTGTGATATCTGTTTCTTCATAGATTTCGCCTTCAGGCTCAACCACAAGCCTGAAATTATTATCATCAGAAGGGGTGATTTTATCTATTACCGGTGTTGTGTAAACGAACGGAGATGAAACATCAATTAAGTAATTCAGCATTAAGATAGAAGTAAGCGTATATGTCGATACAAAAAGAAAAAACAAGACTGTTTGAAACAACGAGCTGATATCTATCTTTTTTAGTTCCTCTGAACGAAATAAGAATAACCCAAAGATTAAAATGGAGAATGCAAAAGTGGGAAGCCAAGCATTATCTAATGATAGAATTTCAAAATCAAGAAGAATTCTCAAACCCAATCCACAAGAGGGTAAAAAAGTAGCAACAATGATGCTTGGATATTGACTTTCTTTACCTGGATCTATCTTGACTAACCCTTTAAAATGAAAAAAGACCCATATTGAAATAATGGGTATTAGAATATTAATTAGAACCAGTAAATCATAGGGGTTAGGATTTATAATTAGCCAAAAACAAGCTACTAAACTAACACTACTTATTATTTTGGTGGTTTTTTGAGCAAGCTCAAGCTTTTGCTCTCTTTCAATTTCATTTTTACCAAAATTATCATTGGATAATATCTCTGATAGTTCTTTCTGAAAATTGTTAGAATTTATATCATCAAATCTCTGACTTAGGAATTCGATGAACTCATACTTCTTATCTAAATAGGAGCTTATTCGAATATTTCTCTTTGACGAAAGTGTTGGAATTAAATAAAAATAATGTTCATCAACCTTAAAACCATCTATTTCATCAAGGTTTATCTTTCTTTGAGAAAAGGCCAATGTATGGTAAAGCACTCCGCTTTCTATATGTACTTTCTCTTTTCGGATTCTCATAATTGAATAAAAAGAGAAAAAAGACATCAAGAAGCCAAGAATAAGCGTTAAGAAATTAATGTCGTCCCCAATACTTTCGATCAATATTAGCGATTTATAAATCATTAATACGGAGAGCAAGAAAAGCAGAATCATTCCTACATGAACAAAAACTCGCCACGATTTTTTTATTCTAAATTCCATGAATCAATAATAACAAACCCCGATCACAATTAAGTAATCGGGGTTCATTTTATCTTCCTCTTTTTTTACGTCGTCTTTTTCTCCAAGGAGCATCAATTTGCCAGTCACCTGCCATGATGCATCCGTATGGTTGAATCTCGTCGACTACTTCTCCAAGACCAAAGATTTTCATTTGGCGTTGAACAGCATCTGCATTTTTGTAAGCACTCGGGAGTTCGGAGATATCAATATGTCCTGAAAAGAAACGCACATCGATTCCTTTGGTCTCCTCCAGAAAAATTTCCTGAATCCCTTTACCGACTTTGCTTTTAATATGCTGAGTTCGACTCACATTTCGTCCTGCTCCATGGGGAGCAAAACCGATATTTTTGGGTGAAGTTTCTCCCTTTACAACTAAAACCGGCTCACTCATATTAAGAGGAACAAGTCTTAATCCTTCATGAGAATCAGGTACAAATTTATCAGAAAGAGGAGTCGCTCCTTTTGCATGATAAAACAGGTCTTCATCTTTGAAAACGAAGTTATGCTCGTTCCAAAACCGAAGAATCGGTTCCGTTTTCAATGCTTCCACAGTAGCTTGATGAAGCACGTTATGGTTAAGCTTTGTCCATTCTCTTACAATTTGCAGAGCTTCCCAATACCATTGCCCTTCTTCTTCAGAAAACGGAATCCATGCATTGGCTTTTAAGGTGTTTGGCGAAAGCTCTTTTCTGAAATGTTCAGCTACCTTCATACCTTTTCTGTACAGATTTGCACCAAAGCCTCTGCTTCCGTGGTGTGTAACCATTACAGTTTCTCCGGATTCTTTGGAAACTCCCACATACAAAAAGTGATTACCGTCACCTTGTGTTCCAAGATGCGTTTTTGCCAGTTGAAGAGATCTTTTGTTATTGAGGAAATAGTTCTCCATGATCTGTTCTTCTAATTCTGATGGAAGATCGAAAAGATCTTCTCTGCCGCCACCACCAAAGTGTGTGATCTTGTGAGCCGCGTCTAAAACCGATTTCGGATCAACTTTTCCAAAGGAAGTCATCATAACCGAACAACAAACGTCGGCAGAGTGCATGGCCGGATGAATAGCATTTTTTGCTACTGCAACACCACCAACCGGAATTTGTCCGGTTCCACCTGTCGGACAAGCATCCGGCATTACGGCACCATTTACAATGGTTGGAGTTTTCATGAGTTCGTCCATAGTTTCAAAAACCTGAGCTACATTCGTTTCTTCAAGTTCTGTTTCCGCTTCAATATTTTTTTGATATGAAACAGGCTCATCAAAAGGTTCTATTGGAGGAGGTGGACAAACAGAATCCAGATATTTTATTAATTCTTCACCTTCTAAATTGTTTTCATTGGCATGTGGAATGGCATCTTTAAACCATTTTCCTGGCCTGTATCCTAATTCGATAATTGTTTTTCCTGTAATCATAATCTTTTAATGTAATTAAGGGAGAGCCGTATTGCTCTCCCTTTTTGTTCTGCTTTAATGATGAATATTCAACCATATCGGTATGATAAAACCCAACTGCGCAATCTTTTTGCGTAGTTGAAAAATTAATCCAAAGGCAACAGTTGAGTAAAGCTTTTAGAAGTATCTTTATTCGACAACACTTTGGATAGTATTCTAAAAGAAAAGGGCTACAATCAAACCAGCGCAACCGGATTCGAACCGGACTTACCCGTTACCGGGCTTTCAAGCCATCGAAGTAAGCTGGTTTTACAGCACCTTTTCTTTCAAAAAATAAATAAGGGCAACAAACGAATGGAATGAATTTCCGCCATTCAGTTTATAACAAAACTGAAGCAGGACTTGAACCTGCACCTTCTTTTAAGAAGAATCGGTTAATAAACCGACTGCGTTTACCGAAGTATTTCCAATCTACTGCACCTTATTTCGAATCAATAAATAAGATTGAGGTAACAGGCAATGAGCCACATAACATGCTCTACCAACTGAGCTACTCTGAATTTTTTTCAGAGACTGGATTCGAACCAGCGACCATGTGCACCTGAAGCGAAGTAAGACTCATTTACAACACTCAATCAATAAAAACTTTTCGGAGTAACATTCGGGCTAAGAACGGGGCATTGCTTGCCGGGAGTTGAACCCGGTATAACTCTTTGGTTATATCCTCCCCATTGTTATGGCGCGAAGTATCTTAACTCTACAACATCCAAAAAGAACTCCGAAATTAATCGGAGTTTAATTCTATGCTCTTAATTTGGGAAAGTGTGCTTTCTCCATTTTCAAGAGCTTTCAATACGTCAAATATTTTATCAGACCAGCCGGCAATAAGGTAAACATCATTCTTGCCTACCTTTAATGGAGTGTTACCATAACCTGAAAGATCAAATAAATAAAGTTTTGCGCCAGGAGCTATTGTTGCTTTATACTCTATCCAAAGCCTTTGAATAGATTTTTTATATCCTGTACTATCCCACATCTGGCAATCAGTAAACATCATTACTTTATCAATCACTTTACGCTTTTTGATAAGTGATTCAATTACTTTGTATCCATTTGTAGAATACCCAACACTTCCTTCAATTCTATCCAATAATTGCGTGTTTGCAAGGATTTGATTTGAAGGCAAAGAAATGGTTTTCCATCGGTCACCAAATATCCCGGTTATTACATTATTGCTTTTGCTGTTCATTAGCATTCCAAGCAACAATCCTATATCGTAATATCTGATTTTACTTCTGGCCGAGATATTTGAATACATAGAACCGGAAACATCAGATGCGATCAGAATTCTTGTATTTAAATCGAAACCTTTGACATTACTCATTGAATGTTTGGCAGCTTCTTCAATACAGTCAAGGAAATATGAAGTGAATTCATTTTTCACGCTTTGCATTTCTCGGTAAGCAGCCAAAAACCTGAATGGTAATTGTTTCGATTTAAGAACTTCCTCTTTATTTCGAAGTCTGTTCCCAACTATTTCAATGAATGAGGTTCTTACCCCTGCTTCTGTAATATTTCTAATGTTTCGAAGCAGTGCCATATAACCAAGTTTTTTGCTTGCAATGAGCTCTTCCCATTTCGAACGAAAAGCTTCTGCTTTTTCAACTTCTGAAGCAAAACCTGATTGACCTAATTTCGAAAGTTCAACCTCCCAGGTATATGGGGTGCTCAACTTATCTTCTGCGATTTTATCAAACAGAACCTGCTGAGCATCACTTATAGCTTTGGGCCTTACCAGAAATAAAGCGTCCTTTATTGTAATCTCCGTTTGCCTGTCGTATTTAGCAAATTGATATTCGTCAAATCGGTTAAAGGAATTTCCTAAACCTTTTTGAATCTGTTTCGAAAGCTTATTCAACTTTTTATATCCGTTTCTTTGATTTGCTAATGCGTAACAAGAAAGCAATTCTGTAATCTCATCAGCTCTTTTTATTGTTTTAGTAACTGCATTACTTACAAGGCTGTCCCCTTGATGAACTTTTGCTAATTCAGCAATAAGCACTAAAGGGATAGATCTTAAATTCATGGAGTTTCTTGCATATATAGCAAGCTTGGCAACAAAAACCGGATCAACTTGAGTGATAAGGCTTCTGATTCTTGAGATTTTCTCTCTCTCAGAAGTATAAAACTGATTTCCAAGTCCGGATGTAACGACAGCACTATATAATTCCATTTCAGGTGATAGTTTAGTCGCTTTTGCGCCTTCGTAATTAATAACTTGATTTTTCTTTCTTGTTAGTAGATTGAATTTCATAATTCTGAGGAGTTAGTTTCCTATTTCGAGATAATGATAAAACCCAACTGCGCAATCTTTTTGCGTAGTTGAAATATTTTTCTAATTTCTCTGAAAAAGATTAGATGCCCACAAATCGAAACGCTTTAATACGCTATAAAACAATTGATAAATGTTTGAGAAACAGACAAAGGTTGTGGACTCTTGATGATCTTATTTATGAATGTTCAGAAGCTCTTTACGAATATGAAGGGATTGACAAGGGAGTAAGTAAAAGAACAGTTCAGAGTGATATTCAAATCATGAGGTCAGATAAATTAGGTTATAATGCACCCATCGAAGTTAGAGAGAAAAAGTATTACACCTATTCCGATCCTGAATATTCGATTACTAATATTCCGCTTACGGATCAGGATATGGGGACTTTAAACGATGTTGTTCAGATTCTGAAACAGTTCAAAGGATTTTCTCATTTTGAAGACATGGACGAGATGATCAAAAGATTGGAAGACAAAGTATATACCAATAGAACTAATTCCAGATCAATTATAGACTTTGAAAAAAACGAAGGTTTGAAGGGGTTACACTTTTTGGATGAATTATATCAGGCCATTCATAAAGAACAGGTATTGTCGATTACTTATCAATCTTTCAGAGCCAGAAGCCCGGGAGAATTTGAATTTCATCCGCAGTTTTTAAAAGAATACAATAATCGATGGTTTGTGATTGGCATTAAGAAAGAGCCCAAGCATCCTATAAATCTGGCGTTAGATCGTATTGTTGAAATCAATCCATCTGAAAACTCAGAATATATCCGAACAGATTTGAACGCCGGAGATTATTATAAAAACGTGGTAGGTGTAACAGTAAACCCGAATATGAAGCCAAGAACAGTTCGTCTTTTTGTCGGACATAATCACGCACCATACGTTTTAACAAAACCGATTCATCCGTCGCAAGAACTTGAAGAGAAAGTAAAAGGCGGGATCATTATCACTTTGACCGTTCAGCTCAATTTTGAATTGGAAAGTAAGATCATGGCATTTGGAGATTCTGTTAAGGTGTTAGATCCACCGGTTCTGGTTACAAGAATTAGTAATAAGTTAAAATATGCTGCAGAGCATTATAAGGATGAAAACTTTCCGGAGCGACATGGATCATAACTTTGCACTTCTCAAAGCCTGAGCCAAACTGGTATTCATTTCAATTTCAAAATAGGGAATGGGTTCAATCTCATCCCCAACAATTTCTCTGATATCAAGAGTGCATTTTTTTATTCTTTCATAGAATTCCTGTGTCTTAGGATCTTTTGATAGTTGATGAACACCCGAAAGCCAATCCAAAAAGGAATCGCTTTCTTCAAAATGAGTGATTTCTTCCAATATCATATTCAGGAATAACATCGGATTATTCAACTCTACATCTTTGTATTCATTATCAACCAGGATGATGAACTCCTGATCCTGATAGATCATTTTTATTTCTTCGTCATAAAGCCCTTTTGGATCAATTCTTCTTGGCTTGATAACTTCAAAAGTCAGATCATGCTTTTTGATGCAATCGATAAGGTTTTGAATGATTTGATGTCCGTCAGAACTCATAACAAAGAATGAATTTCATTCCCTTCAAAAATGATCTGTTCAACATCTCTGTTCAAACCTTCGATCATTGCTTTTGCAACATCTTTGGCTTTGATGGGATGATACTTTCTTAATCCCGGGATCTTACAAAGAACTTTAGCGACCGGAATTCCAATTTTTTCACCTAACCGGAATTCTTCTCTGTCACCTTCTAAAAAAGATGGTCTTAGGATTCGGGTTCTTTCGAAATCAAGTTCTTGAACGGCTTTGTCCAGCTCTCCTTTTATTCTTGGGTAAAAAGAGCTGGATTCAGCATTTGATCCCAATGATGAAACCAATGCATAAGCTTGCAATCCATTTTTAGAAGCGGCTTTTGCAACTTCATGCTGATAGGTGAAATCTATTTTATACTGCGCTTCTTTACTTCCTGCTTTTTTGATAGTGGTTCCTAAAGCAGAAAAAAGATGATCGCCATTAACCAATTCTGACCATTCATCCGGATTATCGAAATCAATAATATGTTCTTCCAGCTTCGGGTGTTCAACACCCGTCGATCTTCGGTGAAGTACTTTTAACGAGTTGTATCGGTCATCTTCCAAAAGCAGTTGTAAAAGGTGAGAGCCAACCAATCCGGTAGCCCCGATAAGAATTGCTGATTTTTGTGAGTGTGTGTTTTTCAAGGCTTAATTGTTTTTAATGAATATAGATAACTTGCAATTTAATCCCGGTTAGAATAAACGATCCTAATTTTTTAAAAACTTAGAATCTTAAAAACAATCCAGATTTCATTCATATTCAAGGAGAAGATTTATCTTTTACTTCTTAATCAAGAAGTTTCCTTACCGTTACAATCCTTATGGCTAATATAGATTAAAGATTAAAAGGTGCGAAAATATTTTGTATTAGTAGGGGAGTGTATTTGTTAAGATTATTTTAGTTCTGACCTCTGCAAAAGAAAAATACAATAATAACAGGAGTTCGTATTTCATCCCGAAAGGAATAAAAAAGCCTTCAGCTAGTTGAAGCTGAAGGCTGAAAATTAAAACAGGATGAATTATCCTTGCTGGGTTCCGTAAAATCTTTCTTTAGTGATGTGATCGCCGTCCCATTGCTGAGTTGCAACCTGTTCAATCTGAACTCTGTTTCCACCTTTAAAAGTTACATCCATTACACATTCAACAGCAGTGGTTGCTTCTTCTTCATTGGAAGTTATTGATACAATATCCATCCCGTGAAATTCTTCCACGCTTGAAAAAAACTCGATTTCTCTTTCGCGGTTTGTGTCTTTTCCGGATACCACTTTACCATCTTCAAGGATCATATCGCAATCGGTATGATAGTACTGATCGAATGCATCCATAGCTTTTCCTTGTCCAAGTTGAGTGTAGATATCGGTGATTTTTTCTAGGTATGTCATAATATTTAATTCAATGTTAAATTATTTGTTGTTGATTTAACTATTGAATCTGAACTTTCGTTCACTGCTTGTATTAAGGGATTGTTAAGAGTTGAAAAGCTTTTTTCCTAATCGAAAAAAGTATAAAGCGAAAAGACCCAAGACAATATTTATCACTAAAGCTAGTAAAACCTCTGCCGAAGAATCGTAAGTTAATTCAGTTTGAAATAGGTTTAGAATTCTTTTGAAAACTTCTGGCAATCCGAATAGAAAAAAGTATCCAAAAAAAGTACATGCTAAGTAAGAAATGATAGCGAAAAACTTTTTCAACTCAATTCCAACATTCTTTCAAGAGACAAAACAGCATTTTTACTCACATCTGCCGGTACAGTGATTTGATTGACTACTTCGCCTTGTTCCAGCTTTTCAAGGCTCCATAAAAGATGGGGAAGATCAATTCGGTTCATTGTAAGGCATGGACACATAAAAGGATTTAATGAAACGATCTCTTTATCGGGATGCTCATCGATTATACGATTTACCAGATTCATTTCGGTGCCAATGGCCCATTTACTTCCGGCAGGAGCTTCATTTAGTGTATTAATGATATAATTGGTAGAGCCGGCATAATCCGCGGCTTGAACTACATCAAAAGTGCATTCCGGATGCACGATGATATTTACTTCAGGATCTTCTTTCCGTAGAAGTTCAACATGCTTGATGTTAAACTTTTCATGGACGGAGCAATGACCTTTCCAAAGAATTACTTTCACATCTTCCCATTCACCTTCATATTCAAATGAATTGGTAAGAGGAGCATACACCGCCATTTCTTCTAATTTAATCCCAAGATCATAAGCAGTATTTCTACCTAAATGTTGGTCCGGTAAAAACAGAATTCTCTCTTTTTGAGTAAATGCCCATTCCAGCATTTTTTTTGCATTTCCTGAAGTAACACAAGCACCTCTGTTTCTCCCAACAAAACCTTTAATAGCTGCAGTGGAATTAACATAAGTAAGAGGTAAAATGGTGTCTCCCCAAAGTTCCTGCATTTTTTTCCAGCCTTTTTCGGTTTGACTGATATCGGCCATATCTGCCATTGAGCACCCAGCTCTGAGGTCAGGTAATATAACTTTCTGATCAGGGCGGGTAAGCATATCGGCTGTTTCAGCCATGAAATGAACTCCACAGAATACGATAAATTCAGCCTTATCCATGGTTGCACAGATGCGTGCCAGTTTCAGTGAATCTCCGCGGGCATCAGAAAACTTAATGACTTCATCTTTCTGATAATGATGACCGGGCATAAAAAGGCGATCACCAAATGTAGCTTTGATCTCCAGAACGCGAGCTTCCATTTCTGAGACAGTAAGCTCACTATATCGCTTTGGAAGTGATACTGCTGATTCTACTTCTAAAATGTCTAATACATCCATAATACTTGTTGGCCACTAAATCACAGAATCACGAAAATATAGAATTTTATAGTGGTTTTGTGCTTCGGTGGCTTATATCAATAATTCAAATTAAAACTTATATCCGCTGCTTTTACAGAATGTGTAAGCCATCCAAGTGAAATCACGTCAGCATTACATCCTCTGTAAGAAGCTATATTCTGTGGAGTAATTCCTCCTGAAACCTCTGAAATAATGTCGTCGGGAATTAACTTCACAAGTTCCTTAACCTCTTCAGGGATTCTGTTATCAAGCATTATCACATCAGCACCTGATTCAACAGCTTCTAACAATTGAGCTTTATTTTCCGTTTCTACTTCGATCTTTACCATATGCCCAATGCTTTCACGAACTTTTGCGATAGCTTCTGCAATTCCACCTGCTCCTTTAATGTGATTGTCTTTGATCATGACACCGTCATCTAAACGAAATCGATGATTCTGACCACCACCGCAAGTCACAGCATACTTCTGAATGGCTCGAAGACCAGGCAAAGTTTTGCGGGTATCAGTAATCATGATAGAAGGATCATTTAACAAGCTGATGACTTCATCAGTAGAAGTAGCGATGCCGGATAAATGTTGAATCAAATTGAGGATAACCCGCTCTGCCGTTAGCAAAACCTGAGTTGATCCTTCAACTTCAGCAAGAATTTCTCCTTTTTTAAAATGATCGCCATCCTTTTTAAGCCATTTGACCTTGGTATCCTTAGAAAGGATATCGTAAGCAATTTGAGCAACTTCAGAACCGGCAAGAACCCCATCAGCTTTTGCAGTATAGGAACCTTTTGATCTTTGTCCGTCATTAAAAATAGATTGAGAGGTAAGGTCTCCCATGCCGATATCTTCCTTTAATGCCGACTCAATAATTTCTTTCAGGTGAATAGAGATCATGGCTGTAAAAGCCTTGGATTTTAATTATTATAAAGAATAACAAGATAAGGGTTTTCTTTAAAAAGTACGATTTATGATTTACCTCGATCATGCCGCAACTACTCAAATTTATGATAAAGCATTGGAAGTATATATCAATGTGGCAAAACACTATTTCGGAAACCCAAACAGTCTTCATGATATTGGTTCCGAGGCAAATCAATTACTTGCAGCTTCGCGACGGACAGTAGCTAACATCTTAGAGTGTACTGCTGAAGAAGTGATATTTACGAGTGGTGGTTCTGAGTCTAATCAATTGGCAATAAAAGCTTTGTTAAGTTCCGTAAACCCCAAAAAGAAGCACATTATTACTTCTGGAGTTGAGCATTCTTCAGTGAGTAATTTTTTTCAAAGCCTAACTAAGAAAGGTTATCAGGTTTCTACAGTTGGTGTCGATTCAATGGGAAGAATTGATCCTGATGATTTAGCAAAACAGATTACTAATGAAACGGCTCTTGTCTCTATTCAACATGCTAATTCTGAAACGGGTGTAATTCAGGATGTCGAAGAAATAGGAAAATTATGCAAAGAAAAAGAAGTTCTTTTTCACTCTGATTGTGTGCAGACGTTTTGCAAAATCGGTATCAACTCAAACTGGTTTGATGCACTATCTGTTTCATCTCATAAGATATACGGACCTAAAGGAGTTGGAGCTTTTTATCTGCGAAATGGAATTGAATTTAATCCCGAAATTGAGGGAACAAGTCAGGAAAAAGGGTTGAAAGCAGGGACACAAAATGTTGCAGGAATTGCAGCTTTTGCTACAGCTGCTAAAATTTTATTCGCTGATCGTTCAAGTGAATATATGAGATTGAAAAGCCTGGCAGACAAGTTATCAGAGAAATTAAATACACTTGGGTTCGAAGTAATTCAGGAAGGAGATCCGATTAATAAGCTTCCGAATATTTTAGGTTTAAGAATTCCTGGAATTGAGGGGCAATATTTAATGCTTGAATGTTCTCAGGCTGGTTTGGCGATTTCGACGGGAAGTGCTTGTCAGGTAGGATCGAACAAACCCAATAAAACAATGAAAGCAATGGGTAAGACTGACGATGAAGCCATGCAGTTCATCAGGTTATCGTTGGGAAAACTTAATTCTGAAGATCAAATAGAAGTGATTATTGAAAAAATAGACACTATCTTAAATCGACATTTTGCAAAAGTAAAATTTTAGACCCTTGTGCTACGTTAAGAAGCACAAATTGAATTAAATAAAATAGAACTATGAAAAGAGGATTATTTCTAACACTGGTATTTGGATTGTTGATTTCTGTTTCAGGAATGGCACAAGATGTGAAAATGCCCGAATTACCAACACTTCAGATCGTGAAATTCAGCGATTACCAATGCCCGGCATGTAAATTCTACGGTCAGTTATTGGATCAGGCTAAGGAAGAGTATGGAAGTCGAATTGAAGTGACTTATAAGCATTACCCACTAAGAATGCATCAATATGCTGAACTTGCAGCACGTGCAGCGGAAGCAGCTAAGGCTCAGGGGAAATTTATCGAAATGCACGACATGCTATTTACTGGTCAGGAACAGTGGAGCCGCGGAAATGCCGAAGCTATTTTTATTGGATATGCTCAAAGTTTGAAATTAGATATGACTCAGTTTAAAGAAGACCTAAACTCTGCAAGATTAAACAGAGTTGTGTTGGCTGACAAAAGAGAGGGGAATTCACTGGGAGTAAATTCTACACCAACCTTTTTTATGGATGGGAAAAAAGTAGACCGTATTCCTCAAAGTTATGCGGGATTTAAAGCTTTAATTGATTCGAAATTAAAAAACTGATTATTTTTTGAAGTAACAGATTGAAAGCCCAATGTATGTTGGGCTTTTTTATTTAGGGCAAACGGGACGCTTCTAATTTTGGTTTTATAAACATGGCACGTAAAAAATTCGTTATTCCTGAAATGTATAAGTCTCCGATCATTCGGAAGGTGAAGGAGGCTACTAAAATTACAGATCCGATGAAGAAAGATCTGGAACCAACGGTTTTAGATTTCGGGTCTGTTCAATTCTACATCCCACGGTTTTTTGGGTTTTGCTATGGAGTGGAAAATGCCATTGATATCGCATACCGTGCAGTGGAAGAAAATCCAGAAAAGAATATTTATTTGCTAAGTGAGATGATTCACAACCCTACGGTGAATGAAGATCTTCTAAAACGAGGCGTAAAGTTTTTGTTTGATACTGATGGAACAGAGCGGATATCCATTTCTTCACTCAACTCTGATGATATTGTAATTGTACCCGCTTTTGGTACTACCATTGAGATTCAGGAGCAACTCCAGGATGTAGGAATTGATCCATACGAATTCAATACTACATGTCCATTCGTTGAAAAAGTCTGGAAGCGCGGAAAACAGCTTGGTAAAAAAGAATACAGCCTGGTTGTTCACGGTAAACATGAACATGAAGAAACACGTGCTACTTTTTCTCATAGTGCTGCACATTCTCCGGTAGTGGTTTTGCTGAATCCGGAAGAGGCAAAAATTCTTGCTGAAATTATGACGGGTGAACGATCTGAATCAGATTTTGATAAACATTTTGGTCATAAATCAACTCCGGACTTTGATCCTCATAAAGATTTAAAGCGGTTTGGTGTGATCAATCAAACCACCATGCTTGCTACTGAAACTCAGGAAGTGATGGATATTCTGAAAGAAGCAGCCATCAAATTACATGGAGAATCAGATATTCTGGATCATTTTGCTGATACTTCAGATACACTTTGTTATGCAACTAACGAAAACCAATCGGCGACACTGGCACTTGCTGATACCGATGCAGATATCGCATTAGTTGTGGGTGGATATAATTCATCAAATACGATGCATCTGGTAGAAATTCTGGAGCACAAGTTTCCGACTTTTCATGTTCGGGATAAAGGAGAGATCAAATCAGAATTAGAAATTCAGCATTTTGATCAGTGGAAGAAAGAAATTCTTACCACAACTGACTGGCTTCCAACTGATGAAAAGCCATTGAAAGTTGCTTTAACTTCCGGCGCTTCCTGTCCTGATGTATTGGTTGACGAAGTAATGTTGAGAGTTTTGGAATTTTTTGAAGACACAAGATCAGTTGATGAAGTAATCGAGCCTTTTGAAGAGATGGTTGAGGATTAAGAGATAAGAGAGATGAGTGAAAGGGAGAAAACAGTATTATCAAATGAAGATAAAAAACTACTGGTCAACCACACTAAAATATGCCACAGCTTTAGGTTGAAAGCTTCTGAGTTTTAAAGCGTATTCGGTGGCTACAAGTTCAATATCCGGAGTTACAAATCCTGAAGCGTCTTCTTCAATTTTACGATAGGGAACGTACACAGCGTAAGGGATTCGGTTAGAAATCTCAGAAAACTGCTCGAGAGGAACATCGTATCTTACCGTAATGGAAGAAGGATTATATGTGATATTTTGCCCGCGGGGAAGATTTCTTGTTCTGATATAAACACTGACTTCATTTTCAGTAAACTCCGAAACATTAGCTGTAAATGTAGTTTCAGTTAAAGAAAGATCAACCAGCGGATTAGTATTTGAAATAGGAATAACCTGTTCCACATCATCTCTTATACTCATCAACTTTAACGTATCGCTTATTACCCACTCAGTGATGGAGTTCATTTGGGAAGCCGCTCCTGTCACCGTAATTGAATCCGGAGAGATAACCGGTTGACTAATTAAATCATGACGAGGCATAAAGTCTATGTCCCAATTAATTTTGAGTGGAACCTTCTTGGATATTTTTTCTTCCAGGTTTAATGTCACGAGAATAGGTTCAACTTTAGATACTTCAATCTCCTGAAAGGAATTCATTTGTTGACGTACCTGATTGAATAAATTTACTTCTTCATTGTCGACATCAATGGGAATAGAAGGAGGATTGTTATAAATGCTAATCAGAGGGAGTGCTGTACCACTAAGACTTACTTCAACGGTTTCAGGTAATTCATCAGTAAGAGCCAGTTCATCTGGTATATCCCCGATCTCAAGTGGCATGTCTACGGTGATATTGAAAATTCCATTCAAATTTACAGCAAACCAAAGACTGATCGCAATTACGTAGGCAAAAACGAAAACCAAAATGCTTTCGCGTGAAATTAAAGTACTACCCTGATCCTCCGATCCCGGTTTTGTTCCTTTTTTAAAAAAAGAAAGAAGCTGTTCTTTAATTTTATCAAGTGGATTTTCTGCCATGTAGCAATATAGATTTGAAAGGCGCTTAATTCAACTAACTACGAACAATGATTTCTCCCACAACCTGAGACTTAACTTTAGCATTAAGCTTTTTAGCAATACTGAATCGGTTGGCGTGAATTTCATGTCGCCAGACTTGATTGGAGACTTTTACAACCAGTTTATCTGATTCAAAATGAAGATCAGAAACCTGAGATGCTATTCGATTTCCCACTACATCTTTGAAGGCAGAAAGAACCATTCCCTGCCTGAGTTTCTTCTTATGAGGAAACTTATCCAGGTAATTTTTCAGGGACTCTTTTATAGATTTTGGTGGATCAAATCTCATGCTTCTTCAGTGATCTTTCCGTCGTTGACTTTAAAAAATTTATTACGAACACCGTCAAAATCGACGTATTGTTCAAAAGGTACCGGATTTGCAGAGGTTATAAAAATTTGTCCTTCATGTTCCTGAAGGGATTGAAGAAGAATCTCGGTTTTCCGGGGATCGAGATCACCAAAAACATCATCCAGCATCAGAATAGGCAGGTCATCCAGCTCATCCGAATAATAATGAAGTTGTGCGATTTTCAATGAAAGTGCAAACAAACGGTGCTGGCCTTGTGATCCATATCGGCGCAATTCGAAATCATCCAGATAGAAAACAATTTCATCACGATGGGGGCCGGTCAATGTTTGTTCACGGTCAATCTCTTTATCAACGGTTTCATTGAGGATTTGAGCATATTGCTCTGCAATCAAAGCCGGATCAGATGATGGTTCACAAAAAGTCTGATATTCAAGATTTGCGGTAAGATCCATTCCTGAGATCAGGATATAGTCTTCTTTGAGATAGTTTTTGAAGTTCTCCAATACCTGATAACGAGTTGCAACTATTCTTGAGCCAATTTCCACAAGTTGTTTATCCCACGGCTCTAAAAAGCTTTTTAAAACGTCAATAGAACCATGGAAATCTTTGAGTAAAGTATTCTTCTGTTTTCGAACTTTTTGATAGTCGATAAGGTCTCTAAGATATTTTTTTGATATCTGACTTATAAAAGAATCAATAAAAGACCTTCTTTCGACAGGTCCTTCAAGAGTAAGTTTTTTGTCGTCGGGAGCCAGAACAACAACGGGAACCATTCCAATGAGATCAGAAAGTCGATCTAACGGAGAATCATTAATGAAAACTTTTTTCCCCTCTCCTCTTGAATAGGAGCATGAAACATCAAATTCTGATCGTATTTGCCCTTCAAAATGCCCTTTGAGCATAAAGTAGGTCTCATCATTGTTGATCACATATTGATCAGAATTTGACACAAAACTTCTGGACATACAAAGAAAGTGAACCGCGTCAATCAGGCTCGTTTTTCCTGCACCATTCGGACCGGTAATCACATTTAAATGAGGAGCCCAGCTGATATTCGTCTTTAAATGATTTCTAAAATGTAAAAGCTCCAAAGAAGTATTTCTCATACTTCAATAGTACAAATTATAGAATCAAAAAGAGGCTTGATATTATTATTTAATCAAAAGCATTTTCCGGGTTAAAGCTCCTGCTTCAAAATCCAAACGGTAGAAATACACACCGGAACTTAGGTTGCCGGCATTAAAGATTTCAGAATGAATACCAGAGGGTTTTCTTCCATTGATAAGTACCGAAACTTCTCTTCCAAGCTGATCATACACAGCAAGCTTTATATTTTGAGAATTCTGTAATTCAAATCGGATGATTGTTTCCGGGTTAAAAGGGTTTGGATAATTTTGGTCCAATGTAACCGAAAAAGGCAGATCAGCTTCGAGGTTATTACTTGTGCTCATTTCTGTTTTAAAAGTACCAACGGGCATGGCATTTGAAGCAGATGCATTGGTTGACTCCCCGTCAAAAGCGCCGGCAGAAATTGTCCAGTTAGCCATATTAAAAGTATTTCCATCTGGACCGGTAAAATCTTTTCGATACACCCAGCCATCGGAGTGATTCCACGAATTGTTAGATCCTGAAATTTCACCAAAGAGATCAACGACAGATTCTCCGCCGGAAAATGCTTTGGTTGAATCATAGAAGAGTTCAATAGCATCATTTCCATTGATTGCAACCGCCATATCATCGGTTAGATCGGGATTGAAGCCAAAGAACGTATTGAAATTTGATTCTTCCGTTGATATATACAGATAATCACCTTCAGCTATCGATCCCGTAAGGGTTAACTCAACGCCATCACTTCCGTCACCGTTGTTAGCTGAACCGATACCAAAAACACCCAGATCTTCAATGTTTTCTGTTGCAAATAGTTCAACGCCCTTTGGAGTTCCTCCGGATAAATCACCGTCAAAAACTCCGGTAATAATAAGTGCTGAAGAAGAGCCTCCACCAACAATGGTTGTGTCGGTATTTGTAGTATCGCCAAAAACCTCTACAGTCACCTTAGTAGCTTTTCTGCCAGATGAAACCCCTTGATCTTCCTGCCAGTTTATTAGTGCTTCCTCAATATCTTGATACTCAGTTAATGTAAAAGAGTCACCATCAGGGGCTTCGGTATCTAATCCGGAATCAAAATTAAACTGTACGCTTTTTTGTTGACCTCCATCCGAATAATTAACAGTAAACAGATCACTTTGAATATTTACTATTTCACCTGAAAGAGGGTTGGCAATAGTTGGTTCAGGGTTGGAAGAACCTCCAAAGAAAGCTCTTCTTACTAAAGTGGTATCATGTACAAATGGGTTTCTGTTTCCCTGAGCACTTTCCGCGCCCAGACTTCGGTCTACCTCGGCTTGGTCTACAGGATCTGCATCATGCCAGGTAAGCAAAACGTCTTTCATTCCATTAAAGAATGATTCATCGTCGGCTACATCCGGATCATCCTGATAAATAGCCCAAAAGTAAAAAATTGCTCGAGCTGCATTTCCTTTGTGATCTTCTCTTGGTTCAAAAGAAGTACCACTCAAAAGCTCACTGTATTCATCAATATTTGATGAAGGAATTGATGATTGGGAAGAGCTATTGCGAAACCAGGTTGAAGTCTGATTATCCGGAATTTCATCAAAAGGGTAGTTACTTCTTGCACTATTGGCTTGTATTCTTGTTGGGAATAAGTGGTGGATATCTCCTCTCATAGGTTCATTGCTGTCAAACTTACCCTGAGGCCATGTATGCTCAGTGTTGATGCCTTTATCAAATGCATCTCCGCGAGTATTTGCTGTGATAGTAAATCCGGTATACACTCCGATAATCTGACCGTTTTTATTATCGATGCTTCCGTACATGGCGTCACGTGCGGAATTATATCCTAAAGGGTTTGTAACCGAATAATTTGCCTGCAAGCTGTTTACAAGCGTTTCTCCAGTTTCTGAAGGAAAAATACTATCGTTCTGTGCAAATAAGGTGGTTGAACATATGCAAAGAACAAGTGTTAAGAAATATCTCATAAAATGAAGCTCAAAAAATTAAATGTTGTTAGATTTTAAATACCGAAAGTATCATGCCCCATGTAAATGGCGCTTTCGCCCAGCTCTTCTTCAATTCGCAAAAGTTGATTGTATTTTGCGATTCTATCAGTACGACTCATTGATCCGGTTTTAATTTGTCCGGCGTTAGTAGCTACAGCAAGGTCTGCTATGGTTACATCTTCTGTTTCACCGGAACGATGTGAAATAACAGCGGTGTAACTATTTTTATGAGCCATTTCAATGGCATCCAGTGTTTCGGTAAGTGTTCCAATTTGGTTTACTTTGATGAGGATAGAGTTTGCAATGTCATTTTCAATTCCTCTTGCTAATCTTTGTGTATTTGTAACAAAAAGATCGTCACCAACCAATTGTACTTTATCGCCGACTGCTTCAGTTAGTTTTTTCCAAGCGTCCCAATCATCTTCAGCCATTCCATCTTCAATAGAAATGATCGGGTATTTATCAACCCAACCTGACCAGAATTCGACCATGGCATCCGTATCTTTAGTTGAGCCATCACTCCATTTAAATTCGTACAGTCCGGTTTCTTCGTTAAAAAATTCGGAGGAAGCAGGATCAAGTGCGATCAGGATATCATCCTGAGGAGTGTATCCGGCTTTTTCAATAGCCTGAAGAATAACTTCAATTGCTTCTTCATTAGATTTAAGATTAGGTGCAAAACCACCTTCATCTCCAACAGCAGTGCTGTACCCTTTTGAAGAAAGAACTTTTTTAAGGTTGTGAAAAATTTCTGCACCCATTTGCAGTGCATGAGAAAAAGAATCTGCTCCTGCAGGCATTACCATAAATTCCTGGAGATCAACACTGTTATCTGCATGTGAACCTCCATTAATGATATTCATCATTGGCACAGGCATTACTTTAGCATTCACACCTCCAACATATCTCCAGAGTGGCATTCCAAGCTCATTTGCAGCTGCTTTTGCTGCAGCTAATGAAACACCTAAAATAGCGTTGGCTCCAAGGTTACCTTTGTTTTCTGTTCCATCGATATCTAACAGTAACTGATCTAGTGCAACCTGATTAAAAACAGGAAGCCCCATTAATTCTTCTCTGATTGTTGAATTTATATTATCAACTGCTTTACGGACACCTTTTCCTAAAAAATAGTTGCTATCACCGTCCCGTAATTCAACCGCTTCGTATTCTCCTGTTGAGGCTCCTGAGGGAACGGCGGCTCTTCCAACAATTCCACTTGAAAGAATTACATCTACTTCAACGGTTGGGTTTCCACGTGAATCGATGATTTGGCGTGCTACTAGATCTTCTATAAAACTCATTAATACTCCGATAATTTGATTTGTGAGACTCTAAAGGTACTGCGAATTAATATCTACATAAAGTGCTTTATGCTAAGCTTTCGTAAATTCTGGTCTTTTAATAAAATAATTATATAGATGAGTCATCCCTGGATAATACTTTTTGATATAGATGGTACTTTGCTGACGGTAAAAAGAACCTTCAATCGGCCATTGATTAGGCGTACGCTTGATAATTTAGGAATTAATTATCCTAATATGGAAAAAGAGGGATTCTCCGGGAGAACAGATCATGATATTCTGAGTTCTTTCTTAGTAAATCACGATTTTGATGAAAGTTTATATCAGCAACTGAAAAAAGAGTATTTAGAGAGGACAGAAACCGAAATGACGTCTGAACATGTAATTAGGCATGGTTATGTTGACGAAGTTTTAAACTTTTTTAGCCGAATAAATTGTCATATAGGTTTGCTTACAGGGAATTATCCATCGGCTGCCAAAGCTAAACTGAAGGTTGCAGATATACACTTTGATTTTGAGTTTGGAGCGTTCGGTGAATTTGACAAAGACAGAAACCGACTACCCTTAATTGCGCTTGAAGAAGTAAATCGAAGGTTTGGGTATGAAGTTGATCCCTCAAGATTTTTAATAATAGGAGATACGCCAAGAGATGTGGAGTGTGCTAAATTTGCTGGAATGAAATGTATAGCAGTTACCACAGGAAGATTCACTGAAGAGGACTTAAGCCCGCTTAATCCGGACTTAATTATTCAGAATCTTTCAGATCCGAAAAGCTGGTTTTCAAAAATTTCGAAGACTTAATCCCACATCCACCCAAAAACAAAGCTCAATTGCGCAGAGCCATAGTACTTCTTTGGTTTATAGTTTGTAGTGGTTTGTAACGTCCCATTTTTAAAAATGGGATTACCATTTTCATCAAACCTTGGTTGAGTTGGTTCTAATATTTGCAACCCCTCTTTGAAGTAATAAAAATTATATCCAAACTGGAAACTTTGAAGGCTTGCAAAGTTAGCTCCGAAATCAAAGCCAATTTCTAAACTACCGGTATAACCCATACTCCAATCACCATCGCTCCAGCCGGTAAAAATATCATTTGTTCTTTCAAAACGTTGGTAGTCTAATGTGCTATTTTCTCTAAAACCATTCTGATTAGAGTCATTAAAATATGGATATAAAAAAGCAAAAACAGCTCCACCATTAACTGAGCCATAAAATCTGAAGTTGTCTGAAACCTGTTCAGCTAAAAATCTATGTTTTATACCCAAGGTAACAGGAAAAGACATTGCACGTTTATATTTGTCAGGAGTAGTTCTGGTTCCAAAAAAATCTGTAAACGTTTGCTCTCTTGGATCTTTGATTCCCGAAATTTTAAAAGTAAATAGCGCTTCATTATATCTGCTTATACCCTTCCTAAACTGTCCACCTACACCAAATCCAAAATCATTTGCACCTATAATGAATCCAAACCCTGACCTATATCCTTCATCATATAAATTTTTAGGCACAGGTTGTTCTCTTACTTCCGGTTCACCAAATTGCGCAAAAGCCGCAGAAAAAAAACCTGTAAGAAAAACGAATAAGCTTAATAAAAATAATCTTTTCATAAGTAATGACATTTTCTAAAATAGGAAGTTAATACAAATTCAACGAAAAATAATGGAATTTCTTATTGCCTTAAGCTGATAACATGTTATTTTCAGCCAAAATTTATTAATTGATAAAAACTGAGTATGAATTCACATACCACATTTCTTGTATTCGGACCGGCTACTACATTACGTAAAATGTCGGATAAATTGTTTAAAGAGTATGCGCCTAAATTTATTTATGAGCACAGTAAAGAAGGTGAGAAAGATAAATTATATGTTGCTGTATATGAGGAATATGAAAAGCAGATTAATTCGAGCGTAACACTTACTTGTATTTTTGAAAATACACCAAAGCATAACAAAATCGTTCTTAAGAAAACCGGAGGGAGAATGGGCTTCAGAGGGAGTTCATTGTCTGAAGAAAGAAACGTAGAGTCTAATGTTGTTGATTTTATTTTAGATTTTGGAAAAAGGTTTGGCTTAACTGTTCAGGAAGAGCAAATTTCTGACGTGCCTAAGGAAGACGACAACGAATAATGTCAAAAACCACCCGCGACTGGACTGTATTGTCCATGTTAGAATGGGCTACGTCTTACTTTGAAGAAAGAGAGGTAAAGTCACCAAGACTTAGTATTGAGTGGTTGCTTGCTCATGTGCTGGGTATAAAGCGATTAGATTTATACCTGAAATATGATCGTCCGTTAACGGAGAATGAGTTGAGCGAGCTTCGGTCAATGGTAAAAAGAAGATCGGTTCACGAGCCTTTGCAGTATATAACCGAAGAAGCTTCTTTTTATAATTGTGATTTAAGGGTTAATTCATCTGTTTTAATTCCCCGACAAGAGACCGAACAACTCGTTCATTTAGTGTTTGAAGAATTTGGTAATGAACAAATAAAAGTATTAGATATTGGTACGGGATCGGGGTGCATTCCTATCGCATTAAAAAAGGAAAGAAAAGACTGGGAAATTTCTGCATTTGATATTTCTGATGAAGCAATAGATCTGGCAAAGCAAAATGCGATTACTAATGAGGTAGAGCTAGATTTTTTTTGCCATGATTTATTTAATAAGACGCTTTCGTCTGATAAAGAGTTATTTGATGTAATCATATCAAACCCACCATATATTTTAAATCAAGAAGCAGATAATTTAGATTCTGAAGTAGTTGATTACGAACCTCATATCGCACTTTTTTGTAAAGACACTTTTTTAATGTTTGATTCGATCCGGGAATTATGCGAAACAAACCTTAAACAGGACGGCAGAATTTATCTTGAAGTGCACGAAAAACACGCATCAGAAGTAGCTGATATTTTCTCTAAAAACGGTTGGGATTCAAGAGTTAAAAAAGATCTTGATGAAAAAGACAGGTTTGTTATAGTAAATAGATAGTTATTTTAAAAACAGCAACGAATAAAAGCGCTTTTTCTGAGGGCTTTTAAAAATGTGGAAAACTTGTGGAAAAATATTTAGAAAAAGTTTTCCGGGGTTTCTCATCGGGTTAATTAAGTGTTATGGCAATGTTAAGCAGTGTCAAGTTAAATTTTAAAGATTTTAAGATTAATTTATAAAGCATTGCCTACCAACGCTTTGTAACCGTTATCCTATTGTGGATAACTTTTGGAAAATTCTGGTTCCTTTGTTTGACTTGGGACAAATAATTCGTCATTTTCTTTTCAAGAATTGAATAAAACAGTAATTTTGAGCTGTGGATAACTGAATCTTTCTTCATGGGTGGAAAGAGAAAATTGTAGGAGTTTTAGAATTGATGACGATGTCTGCTGAAGATGCATGGAATGAGTGCCTTGAGATTATAAAAGACAATATTAGCTATCAAAAATTTAAGTCGTGGTTTGAGCCAATAAAACCGGTTAATTTAGCAGACAACACACTTACTATTCAGGTGCCTAGTCAGTTCTGGTATGAATGGCTTGAAGAGCATTATTATAGCATGCTTCGTTCAACACTTGCTAAGGTTATGGGGCCGGAAGGAAAGCTTGAATATTCCATCGTAATGGAGAAGTCAGAACACTTCGAGCATAACCGTTCTATTCGTTTACCGCAAAGACCAATGGGTCCTGTGCAGCCTCAGGAAATGAACTCCGGATACCAGGATTACTATCCTCAAAAAATTGAAAACCCTTTTGTAATTCCTGGTATCAAAAAGACAAAGGTAGACTCCAATTTAAACAGTTCATACGTATTTGATCGGTTTATAGAAGGAGATTGCAACCGTTTGGCGCGTTCAGCTGCTATGGCAATTGCGGATAATCCGGGAAGTAACTCTTTTAATCCTCTCTTTATATATGGCCCGACCGGGTTAGGAAAAACTCACCTTGCTCAAAGTATTGGAAATAAGATTAAACAAAAATACGGCGATGAAAAGTCGGTACTTTATATTTCTTCTGAGTCTTTTACTAATGAGTTTGTACATGCAATCCGTAATAACAGGGCGAGCGAATTCTCAATGTTTTACCGAAATATTGATGTCCTAATTGTAGATGACATTCAGTTTTTTAGCGGTAAAGAAAAAACTCAGGAAGAGTTCTTTCATATTTTCAATGCACTTCATCAGGATGGTAAACAGATTATTCTAAGTAGCGACCGTGCTCCAAAAGATGTACCTGATATTGAGGAGCGCTTGATTTCACGATTTGGCTGGGGTTTAAGTGCTGATCTTCAAATGCCTGAATATGAAACCCGTTACGCAATTCTTGAAAGAAAGGCTCAGGATAACGGAATTGAAATCGATCCTGAAATTATCGAGTTCATAGCTCATAATTTCAAATCAAATGTTCGGGACCTTGAAGGCGCTATCATAAAGTTGTTAGCTCATGCATCGCTCCAAAACATCGATGACATTGATTTAGCGATGGCAAAGCGTGTGCTAAAAGACATGGTAAAAGAGTCTAATACTCAAATTTCCATTGAATCAATTCAGAATTATGTATGTGATTATTTTGGAATCGACACTAACAAAGTTCGCGAAAAAACCCGAAAACAAGAAATTGTTGAAGCACGGCAAATAGCAATGTACTTCTCAAAAAAATATACCAAATCAAGCCTTAAAACTATTGGGCTTCATTTTGGAGGTCGTGATCACTCTACAGTAATACATGCTATTTCTACAGTTGAAGAACGAGTTTCAACAAGTCATAAGCATAAAAAAATGCTGGCCGAGCTTCAGCAAAGAATTGAGGTTGCTAGTCTATAATCATGGATAAGCTCACTATAAAAGGGCTGAAATTTCATGGGCTGCATGGTGTTTATGAAGAAGAAAAGATCATTGGAAACAAGTTTGAAGTAGATTTAACTTTTAGTTTGTCTCTCCAGAAGGCTGGTGAAACTGATGATATTTACCAAACTATTGATTATGCAATAGCAAGAAATATAGTGGCTAAAGTAATGGAGAAGAGATCAAGAAACTTGATCGAAGCTTTGGCTTTAAGAATTGGTGAAAAACTATTTTCTGAATTTAGTGTGGAGGCTCTTGAGGTAAATGTTCGAAAACTTAACCCCCCGATGGACGGTAAGGTTGATTATTCTGAAGTAACTATGTTATGGCCAAGGTAATTATTGCGATAGGATCTAATAAGAACAATCCTCTTTCACAATTAAAAAAAGCTAAATCATTTCTTAAAGAACTTTCTGATGCCCCACTTTTAGTTTCTTCGGTTTATCAATCTGAACCTGTAGGTCCGAGTGAAGAAGATTTTCTTAATGCTGCTGTAGAAATTGAAACAGACTTAAATCCTGAGAAACTGTTTGGTAGACTTAAAAATCAGGAAAAAAAACAAGGACGCCCATCACGTTACCCAAAATGGACAGCACGAACTTTAGATCTTGATATTATCAGCTACAATAACTTGGTGCTTGAAACAGATAACCTTATCATTCCACATGCGGAATATTCAAAGAGATTGTTTGTTTTAATGCCGCTGAGGGAGATTTTCCCTGATTGGAAAGATATTGTTAGCACAAAATCCATCGATGAGTTAATAAAAGAAGCTCCGGAGATGAGAATTAAAAAGACAAAGTTAGCCTGGTAGATGTCAAACCATTTTGATTTTATTGCGATAGAAGGAGTGATTGGTGCAGGAAAAACCTCTTTGGCTCATCTTCTTGCAGAAAAAAAGAATGCCCGGATTGTATTGGAAGAGTTCGAAGACAATCCGTTTCTTCCGAAATTTTATGAAGATCGTGAGAGATATGCATTCCAGACACAGTTAGCATTTTTGGCAAGCCGGTTTAAGCAGCAACAAAATATGATGAGTCAGGATCTGTTTTCCCAACTTACTATTTCGGATTACATTTTTGATAAAGACCGGATTTTTGCGAGGCTAAATCTGGATCAGGATGAAATGGCATTATATGACAGTATATTTGGGATTATGCAGGGTATAGCTCCGCAGCCGGATTTAATTATCTTCATTCAGTCTTCCGTAGATCGATTAATGGAAAATATAGAGCGACGTGGAAGGAAATATGAAGAGCATATTACAAGAGATTATCTCCAGGAATTAAATGATTCTTATAATCACTTTTTCTATCACTACAGTAGGTCTCCTTTGATCACAATAAATGCTACGGAAATAGATTTTGTTAATAATGAAGAACACTTGGAGTATATAGCGCAACAAATTTTTGAAATGCCCTTACACTCCAAAACTCATATTCATATAGCACCTTAGTATGCTTTGGAAATTATTACTTATAGTAGGTTTTATACTTTTTTTAAGATATGTAAACAGGATGTTTTTACCTTCCAGAAAGAAAAACAGCCAGTTTAACCCTTTTCAGGGATTTGGGAATACTTCGTCAGGATCAAATAGAAGAAAAAAGAATTTTGATCAGATTGAAGACGCAGAATACGAAGACATAACTAACAACGAGAAAAAAAATACATGAATTTCGAAGAGAAATTAAATCACGGTTTTGAACTTCTTCAGGACAAAGATATTGATCACGCTCTGGATATAGCGCGTGAATTACAAAAAGAAAATCCGGAATCGCACGAGGCTCACTATCTGGAAGCTTTGATATTTCAACAATTAGAGCAATTTGATCTGAGTTTAAAAAATATAAACAAGGCAATAGAGATTGATGGAGAGCAGGCAGCATACTATAATCTGCGTGGTAACATCAAAATGAATAAAGAAGAGCTTGAAGAGGCGGAAGAAGATTTTGATAAGGCTATTGAGTTAGATGACTTTGCTGGAGCACACCGAAGTAAAGTCATGTTGATGTTAATGACAGAGCGGGGAGCGGAAGCAATTCCATATACTATCGACCGAATCAAGAAAGCGCCACAGGACCCAGAGAATTGGATCCTGATGGGCGATATGATTAAACGTGGGGGTCAGGCAGATAAAGCAGCTACTTACTATGAACAAGCGCTTAAAATTGATCCTGATAACGATTATGCTCGTCGCCAATTAGAGGAAGAATAAAACTTTCAGGTAAAAAGAATCGTCTTAATAACAGACTAAACATTAAGAGATTCGCCTACGCCTGAAGCATGTAAAGATGCTGAGCGTTTAAAAAAAGAAACCCCGCTTATAAAAATAGGCGGGGTTTTTTAATTTCACTGAATTTTGACTCAACTCTTTGCTACAGCTGTCTCTTTATCTTTGTTCAAAGTCTTATTGATGTATAGTTGCTGAACGATCGACAACACGTTAAAGATCAGATAATACAAACTTAATCCGGATGCAAAGTTGTTAAAAATAAATAACAACATAACCGGGAAAATATATTGCAACACCTTCATTTGTTGTGCCATAGGATTGCTTCCGCCGCTGGCACTCATACCACCGGTTAATTTGCTCTGAAAGATCATAGCTATAGACATCAACAATACAAACCCGCCAATTGCATCTCCTAAGAATGGAATTGAAAATGGTAAGTTAATGATATAATCAGGAGCTGATAAATCACTTGCCCATAAAAATTCTTTTTGTCGGAGTACAATTGAATTTTGGAAAAATCTCCACAATGTAATCAGAATTGGAAACTGAAGAAGATTTGGTAAACAACCACCTAATGGGTTTACTTTGTTCTTTTTATAAATCTTCATGGTTTCCTGCTGCTGCTTCTGAGGATTGTCCTTGTACTTATCCTGAATCTCCTTTAACTGAGGTTGCAGCTCCCTCATTGCAGCCATGCTCTTGTAACTCTTAAAAGTAAGTGGTGATAAAATTAGTTTAACCGATGCTGCGAAAATAATGACGAGAACTCCGTAATTACTTATAAATCCACCAAAGAAATTAAAAAATGGAATTACGATAAATCTGACAAACGGATCTGAAAACCAGCTCAACCATGCGTACCCAACTTCAACCATATCAAAAGCATGCTCATCAATTTTTTTAAGCTCATTATATCTCAATGGACCTATGTACAGTTGATAATCGAGTTCCCCGTTATCAGGAATTACGGATGTAATAGCAGCAGTGTATTTATGTTTAGTTAGGGGATCATCAGAATCACCTGTCATTTCACCTGTTAAGTAGGCGCTTTCTGAAGGATTCAAAGGCTTGATAAACTGAGTAAAAAACTTAGTTCTTGTAGATGCCCAATCAATACTTCCGTTGAATGTGGTTTCTTCTCTTCCTGGATCTTCAACTTTGAATTTTTCAAGTTCATCACCTAAATATGCAAATGCGGCAGCATCAATGCCTTCCTGTGATTTGTCTTTCTCTGAGGATTTTAGTCGAGTATTCCAGCCAAAGTCTACTGCTCTTCCAATGATGTAGTCACTTAGACCGACAAACTGAACGTTAAGATCTATTTCGTAAGAATTGCCAAAAAAGGTATATGTATAAACGATTTGGCGACCGTCGTTTAGCTCTAGAGCATATTGGATTTGCTTGGTGTCTCCTTCGTTTAAAGTTGTAGAAGAGCCTGGTGTGATCTGGCTGAAAAGTAAATTCCTGGTGTCTACATTCAGGTTTTCAGTGGTGAGAAAACCAAAATTATAAGCTGAACGTGTGGTGTCAGACAGTAATTGGAAAGGCACTCCATTCCATGTATTATATTCCTTGAAGGTATAAGAAACAGGTCCGGCGCCTTGATTGGATAAAACTACGTCATAAAGAGGGGTGCTAACTGTAAATTCATTTTTTTCAGTTACTGAAGATGTAGCGAAAATTCCGGAAGAAGGTTTGTTAATTTCTTCCCTATTATCTTCTCTTAATTGTTGCTCTCTTTGAGGGGCAACTTGATAGGGTTGACTTGCTGTTTCCAATGACTCCTGCTGAGCTGCTTCAATCTGAGCAAGGCTGTCCTGCCGGGCTCTTTCAGCCATTTGTGCTGCTCTTTCTTCTTCGCTTGGCATAGTCACAAAAAACCATGCAACCATGATTAAGAATATTAGTCCAAGTCCGGTAGCTGTATTTTTATCCAAAAGTACGGGTGTTAATTAATTTCGATTTGATCAGATTCGAAATGATTACGCAGTTTATTAAGTATGGTTACTACATTATCATTTACATCTTCGAAGTTTAGCTTCGAAGTACGGGCTATAAATGCACCAAGAAGAAATTGGTTAGGTGAAGAGAAAAGGTCTGCTATCGAATGCTGATTTAGTCGGAATGCCTCCCTCATAATACGCTTTGCTCTGTTTCTTTTAACTGCATTTCCGATTTTTTTTGGAGCGATAAAACCCACTTTAAAATCCTCTTCAGATATAGAAATTACGTGATAGCGAAAATTGACAGAAGAGGATGAAATGAGGAGGGAATCAGAGAACAGTGTCTCGAAATTTTTCCTTCCTCTTAATACCCGGGATTTAGGAAGTATAAACCTCCGGATAGAAGCATCAGTAGAATTACTTTGCTCCCTTTTTCTCATCGCTTACGCTAAGCTTATGACGCCCTTTTGAGCGACGGCTTGCAAGAACTTTACGTCCATTCTTCGAAGACATACGCTCACGGAATCCGTGCTTATTCTTACGTTTTCTATTACTTGGTTGATACGTGCGTTTCATTGAATCAGGATAATTTTAAACTTTCAATTGAAATCTTGAAAAGGCTATAAATATAAGGATATTCTGCAAAAATCTTAATTATTATTTTCATGTAAACAATAAAATTTTTCTTCTTCAAGAAGGGGAAAATTAGCTAAGATTTAGGTCTGGTCTCCTTTAGGAAATAATAAAGCTACGTTGGTCCCTTTGTTAAGAGCAGACTCAATATGAAACTGGCCATGCCGGCTTTTAAGAAGCTTTAACGCCTCAACAAGCCCGATTCCAAATCCTGATTTTGAATCCTGATGTTTTTGAGTGGCTTTATAAGTAAGGGCGTTTAGCTCTGTAACAGTGTTAGAAGCAATACCTGATCCTTCATCCGAAATCAAAACTTCAACAAATTCGTCGGTTTCAGAAAAAATAATATCCACCCTATTATCAACTTCTGAGAACTTAATAGCATTAGAAACAACATTTCCAATTATGTTGGTTACGTCATTTTTTGAGAATTTCTGTATTACGGTGCTTTTATCGGTACGATCTTTAAAATTCAGAGAAATTTGCTTTAACTGACTTTGAGTAGCGTATAACGCTTTGAGTTTACCGGTTAGCTCTTTTATATGGGTTTTTGGCGTATCTTGTTCTTCAGAACCTTCAAGATCTGTTCTTAAGCTTTTCTCTGCATAGTCCAAAAGCTCTTTTGAGGACTCTTTGATCAAAGTGATTTTATTGATGAGTTTTTCATCTTTGAGTTCTTTCTCGATCAGGCTGGCAAAACCGATCACTCCAGAAAGTGGAGTGCGGATATCATGGCGAACTTTTTGAGCTTTGCTTTTAAGCGTATTAATCAATTCACTTTGTTCAGATTTTTCTCTGAGTTGTTCCAGATACGAAGAAATCTGAACGCGGATTATTTGAAAAAATTCTAATTGTTGTTCAGTAAGATTTATTTCTTCTGTGTGAAGCAGGCAAATGGTCCCGATGATTACATCATGTCTGTCATAGATTGGAAAGCCGAGATAATATCTTAAAAAAGGTTCGCCGGTTACTAAAGGATGGTTCTTAAATCGTTCATCTTCAGTGAAGTCTTTTATTTCAAAAACATCCTCATTGTTTATAGTGATGTAGCAAATGGATACATCATTAGATATATGAGGAAATTCCATTCCATGTGCGGCAACCGTCCACTGGTTATTTTCATCAATCAAATTTAACTGAGAATAATCAGATCCTGTAAATACAGAAGCTAATTTTGTAAATCCCTGCAATACCTGATCTTTGTGATCATAGTCCAGAGAGAGGTTAAGTAAAGATTCGGATCTGTTCATAATTCTTAATCAATATAGCCCAATTTCTCAGATTGTACGAATAGTTCGAAGTATAGGATTGGAAATTAATTACGAATTACGGCGAGAGATAATTTGAAAAAAAGACATCAATTAGAATCAATTTGTTTTTGGAAAAGCTCTCTGAAATCATCAACTGCATCTATAGGGTATAAATGATTCGGTGCTCGATAGTATTCAAATTTTTCTTCTAACTCAGGTTCATGGTCATGACTGCTTAATGCAGATTTATATCCATTTAGCCAGTCACTATAATGGTTTACTAATTTGTTTGCGCTTTTTCGATATTGATTTGGTATAAGATGAGAGCTATTTATAAGTAAATTTCTTTAATCGATGTTGGCAATGGCTATTGATTTTATCCATTTGAATATCCTTGAGTCTTCAGATTCTAAATAGTAAGAAATAAAGGTTTGGGTAAGGTCAAAGTTTCTCACTAATAAACTTAATACTTGAAAAAAATCATCACTGATTTCATCTGATAAAACATCAGTTGCAATTTGACCAGTATATTCATCTGTTATGCTTATGGTTTCAATAGCTTTTATTAGTTCTTCAGGAAAATGACCCTTTTGTTTTAGAAATTTAGCCATTTTCAAAGCTACAAGTCTTTCCTGATCATTAGAGCTAGTAAGGTGTTGTATATGTCTACTTATTCGGTCTGCTTCTCTTTCAAGAGAATCGTTTTGTTCCTTTTGGTTATTGTACCGATGACCTACCCCAAAAAATAGCGACTGGAATTAAAATTCCGGAAACTAAAACTCCTATTATTTCAAGGATATCCCACTAATCTTTTTGGGTATCCATATTTTACTCCCAAACCACGGTCGTTCCAACATCCTCACCGTCACAAACAATCTTTTTAAAGTTGCCTTCTTTGTTCATGTTAAAAACAATAATTGGTGTATTGTTTTCACGACAAAGTGTAAATGCGGTTAAATCCATCACAGAAAGGCGTCTTTTTAATACTTCATCACCGGTAATAGTATCAAATTTTTCGGCATCGCTGTTTTTCTCAGGATCAGAATCGTAAATGCCATCAACGCGGGTTCCTTTCAGAATTACATCAGCCTCTACTTCAATGGCGCGCAAAGCTCCGGCAGTATCAGTAGTGAAATACGGGTTTCCGGTTCCGGCTCCAAAAATTACCACACGACCTTTTTCGAGGTGGCGTACTGCGCGGCGACGAATAAAAGGCTCGGCTATTGCTTCCATTCGAATTGCGCTCATCAAACGGGTTTGAACATCTTCTTGTTCGAGAGCATCCTGCAATGCCATACTATTTATCATTGTGGCAAGCATTCCCATGTAATCGCCCTGAACGCGATCCATTCCTTCGGTGGCGCCTTTAACCCCACGGAAAATATTTCCTCCGCCAATAACCACGCAAACTTCCACATCCTGTTCCTGAACTGATTTTATTTCTTTTGCATATTGGGTAAGGATATCACCATCAATTCCATGTCCTTGTGCTCCCAATAAAGCTTCACCACTTAGTTTTAGAAGGATTCGTTTGTACTTATTTGCCACTTTGCGTTGGTTTTAAAAATTATAAGTCAAAAAAAAGGCTGTTTTGAAAACTCAAAACAGCCTAAGGTAAAGAAAATTTGATTAAGCGTCTTCGCCTAATTGAATTCGGCGGAAAGACTTAACAAGCGGAGTATTATTTTGCTCTAGATATTGCTTAACAGACACGCTGTTATCTTTTACAAATTTTTGTTCAAGTAATACTCTTTCCTCATAAAATCTTCGAAGTTTACCCTGAGCTGCTTTTTCAGCGATCTCTGCAGGTTTTCCTTCGTTGATTAGCTGCTCTTTAGCAATTTCCAATTCCTTTTCAACTACAGAGGATTCTACTTCGTCTCTTGTTGTTGCAATAGGATTCATTGCTGCAACCTGCATAGCTACATCACGTGCTATATCTTCATTTTCTACTTCACCATCAAATTCAGCAAGAACACCTAATTGGTTTCCTGCGTGAATATAATCGATGATAGTTCCATCGGTATTAACTAATACTACATTTGAAATCTCAATCTTCTCGCCAATAGTACCAATCATCTCTTTAAGATGAGTTTCGATAGCTTTACCGTTTACTTCAGCTTTTAAAAGATCATTTATATTATCGATGTCATTTTCGTAAGCAGCGTTTAGAAAGCTTGCGGCTTGGTTTTGGAAATCTTCATTACGTGCTACGAAATCAGTTTCGCAATTAACTTCAATAGCCACCGCTTTTTTAGCATCATCGCTTACTCTTGAAAGAATTAAACCTTCTTTAGCTTCACGATCTGCTCTTTTGTCGGCAACTTTCTGTCCTTTCTTACGAAGCAACTCAACTGCAGCTTCAAAATCACCATCAGTTTCTGATAGTGCTTTTTTACAGTCCATCATGCCCGCGCCGGTCATGTCTCTTAGTTTTTTTACGTCAGCAGCAGAAATACTCATTTCTATGAATAGTGTGTTTAAAAGTTAAAATTATTCTTCTTCGTCAGATGAAGCATCGGCTTCAACAGGTTCTACTGTTGGTTCGTCTGCTTTATTCTTTTTTGAATCATCAGAATTGCTTTTTTTTCTTGATCGAAGCTTAGTTTTAACTTCTGCTTCAACATCTTCACTTCCTTCAGAGTCAGTTGCAGCCTGATCGATAGTTTCCTGTTCCTGATGAGCTTCTCTTTCCGCAGATCCTTCAATTATGGCATCGGCTACTTGTGAAGAAACTAATTGAATTGTTCTTGCAGAGTCATCATTACAAGGAATGATGTAATCAGGTACATCTGGATCACTGTTAGTGTCAACCATTGCTATAACCGGGATATGAAGCTTAATAGCTTCATTTACTGCTAAATGTTCTTTAATAATATCAACAACAAAGATAGCTCCAGGTAAGCGTCCCATGTTTGCGATACCGCCAAGAGTATTTTCCAATTTTTCTTGCTCACGTTCAAGCATCAAGCCTTCTTTCTTGGTGAGCTCTTCCATGGTACCATCAGTTTTCATGCGCTCGATTTCTTCCATACGGCTGATACTTTTTCTAACCGTTGAGAAATTTGTGAGCATACCACCTAACCATCTGTGAGTAACGTAAGGCATTCCAGCACGGATAGCCTCAGTTTTGATGATTTCAGTTGATTGTTTTTTCGTACCTACAAAAAGGATGGTCTTTCCCGCTCTTGAAAGTCTTTGGATTTCGTCCAAAGCTTCCTGCATGTAAGCTTGGGTCTTTTTTAAGTCAATGATGTGGATTCCGTTGCGTTGCATAAAGATGAAATCTTTCATCTTGGGATTCCAGCGACGGGTCAGGTGACCAAAATGTGCACCTGATTTTAGTAGTTCTTCAATAGAAGCTGCTTTAGGCATTGTATTAGATATGTGTTTAGGTTAATCCGCTATGTGGGTCTGCCTTAAAAACCAATCCCGATTCGAATCGGGACACCTGGCTTTAAGTCGCCACATATGTGTGGTTTAAATTTGGTATAAAAGATATTAACGCTTAGAGAACTGGAACTTCTTACGCGCCTTTGGTTGACCGTATTTCTTACGTTCTACCATTCTGTCATCACGTGTAAGTAATCCATGGCTCTTGAGCGCCGCATGTACATCTTCGTTCTCTCCGTCCAAAGCTCTTGCAAGTGCATGCTGGATAGCTCCTGCTTGTCCAGATTTACCACCGCCACGTACAGTAACTTTAATATCAAACTTGCCTTCAAGTTCAGTTACGTTCAGCGGCAAAGTTGCAATATTTTGCAATGCTTTTACCGGCAGGTATTCTTCGATTGTATCATGATTGATAAGAAACTCACCTTTTCCCGGCTTGATATATAATCTTGCCGTAGATGTTTTTCTTCTTCCGATGTAATTAGCTTGTGCCATTTTTAATGTCGATTAAAGCTCAATAATTTCTGGGTTCTGTGCTGTTTGGTTATGAACCGGTCCTGCATAAACACGAATGTTTGTCATTAGCTGACGTCCAAGCTTGTTTTTTGGAAGCATTCCCTTAACAGCTTTCATTACAAGAGAAGTAGGATCTTTAGCCAGTAAATTTTCAGCAGTAATAAAACGCTCACCACCAGGGTAAAAAGTGTGGTGGAAATAGGTTTTATCAGTCATTTTTTTACCGGTCAACTTAACTTTCTCTGCATTGATAACTATGACATTGTCACCGGTATCCATATGCGGAGTGTAAGTTGGTTTATTCTTACCTCTCAAAATTGTTGCAACAACACTACTCAAGCGGCCCAATGGCTGATCTTCAGCGTCGATCAAAACCCACTTTTTCTCTATGTCTGAAGGTTTTGCTGAGTATGTTTTAAAACTTAAAGTATCCACGATTAAAACTCGTTTTATGTTTTCTTGGAAAGTCGAAAAAGATAGGGTTAATTCTTCTTTGTATCAACTTTTAATTAAATATTTAATACTAAGATTGATCTGATGTGCTTTTTGGAAGAAATATCACCTTGATAAAACAATAACCCCCAACCGATTTAACCTGAATGGGGGTTTTGATGAGTAAATAGTATTACACATCACGCTTCAACTGTTGTGTTTTTTACATCCCAGGCTTTCTGGGTGATTTCCAATGATTTTTCAGCTATTTCATTCGCGTTTTGGTTATCGCCACTTAGCTCATCAGCAACCACAAAAGGAATAACTTTGCTTGTCTCGGTTATCAATTGCGCAATACGTTCTAAGCTTTTTTGTGCAAATTCTGCCAATTCATCTTTTTCATATGTAAGCGCGGCTGTATGTAACATCGTATAGCCACTTGCTAACATACTTAAAGCAGCATAATCGTCACGTAGCATTTTTGAAATCGGATCGTTGCGCAATGTGTCAATATTGCCTGCAATCGATCCAAATACGGAAGCTATTTTATCTTTCACATCGCCTTTAGTTGAATCATCAATCAAATCGTCAAATTTTTCTAATTCATTGATCTGATTAGTAATTGCTATGTCTAAATCTTGCAATAATGATACTGCTTTCGGATTAGTAAGAGCATCAGATGTTTTTTGAGACCTCACAGCGCTTAAAAGATGTCTGTTGTAGGTCATAAAATCATTTACGTATGTATTCAATTTCTTCATTGTATAGTACTTTTTTCTATTTTGAATTCACATATTTAAATGATTGGTGGTGTTATTTCATTCGATACAATACTTCGAAACCTCTTATTATGCTTATAAATATCACTTATATTATATACTGGGATTTATATGTTTAAAGGATTACGTACAGTTATTTACCCCGCTCCGGATCTGAAAAATAAGAACTTTAGTTTTAAATCACATTTAAACAACGGTTTTGAATCAGCGATCTCGGATTTTAGACCGAATGACAGCTATTTTAGTCTCATTTGTATTTTACTGTTGTATTAGAAACATCTCTTTTTGCAACTAATACAGTAATCATTATTATCAAAGCTACTTGTCCGAGAAGGCAAATCCATCCACAATAGAAAAGAACTATGGAATTATCTCTATCCAATATTTCAAAAACGTACAAAAACAGGGTTAAAGCACTCGATAACGTAACCATTGACATTTCTGCGGGAATGTTCGGGTTGCTGGGGCCAAACGGAGCCGGTAAGTCAACGTTGATGAGAACCATTGCAACTTTGCAGGAACCCGATTCGGGAAGTGCGGTTTTCAACGGAGTAAATATTCTGGAAGATAAAATGTCGCTGAGAAGACAGTTGGGATATTTGCCTCAGTCATTTGGAGTATATCCGAAAATGAGTGCTCAGGACTTACTTCATTATTTTGCAAGACTCAAAGGAATTTCAGACAAGAAAGAACGAGACCAAATGGTGCAAACCGCACTTGAGATCACCAACCTTTGGGAAGTTCGAAAAAAGAATGTGAAAGGGTATTCTGGCGGAATGAAGCAGCGGTTTGGTATTGCTCAGCTACTTTTAAATAATCCAAAGTTGATCATTGTGGACGAGCCAACGGCGGGTCTTGATCCGGCTGAACGTCATCGTTTTCTGAATGTACTTCGTGAAATTGGAACCAACAACATCGTAATTTTTTCAACGCACATTGTGGATGATGTGAAAGAATTATGCACCGATATGGCGATAATGAACGGAGGAAGAATTCTAAGTCATCACACTCCGGAAGGGGGAGTGGCAGAGCTTAAAGGACAAATGTGGACAAAAGTGATCCCGAGAGATGATTTAGAAGAACACGAAGCAAAATACAATGTGATATCATCTAGTTTCAATCAGGATAATTCACTAAACATAAGAGTTCACAGTGAATTCCAGCCGGAAGATAGCTTTGAGTCCGTACAACCCGAGCTTGAGGATGTGTATTTTGTTGCCCTGCATAAAGACACTGAAATCGAAGCTGCTTAAGTAAATACTATGTTCTATTCTATTTATGCTTTTGAACTGCGTTACTGGTTTCGAAAGCCTTTATTCTATATCTATTGCGGGATAATGTTTTTCCTGTCTTTGTTTATCATGGCAACTGCGGCAGGAATTTTTGATGGAATTACTGCTACTATTAATTCTGTAACTATTGTTAATTCAGCCATTGCCATTAATGGATTACTGAATGAGATGAATGTGATCATGTTCTTTTTACTTCCTTCTATTATTGGAGGAACCATTTTTAAGGATTTTGAAAACGAAATGCATTCGGTCACTTTTTCCTATCCATTTAAAAAATGGGAGTATTTAAGCGCAAAATTTTTGAGCGGCTTAACAATCACTATTCTGGTAATGCTTTGTGCAGCATTAGGGATTATGCTGGGCAGTGTGCTTCCCGGTACAAATTCGGAATTACTGGGACCATTTATTCTGATGAATTATGTGCAGTCTTTCATCTATTATCTGATTCCTAACTTGATCTTTTACGGCGCTATTGTTTTTGCTGTTGTTACATTTACAAGAAATGTCAGCGTTGGATTTATAACCGTACTGGGACTAATTATTCTGCAAAGTTTTGCAGGGGTTCTTACTCAGGATGCTGATAACAAGATTTTATCAGCAATGTTGGATCCTTTCGGGTCACAGGCAAATAGTTATTACACAGAATACTGGACTATCTATGAGCGTAATGAAAACTCACTGCCTTTTGGTGAGATTATAGCGTACAACCGATTACTATGGACCGGAATAGGAGTGCTGATTTTCGGATTTGTGTACAGAACATTCAGCTTTCATCAGGAAGCATTTTCATTTAACTGGTTCAGGAAAAAAGAAGGTCAGGCAGTTACCAAGAAGAATTTTGGAAGCATAATGTCTGTAAAGCTTCCCAAAGTACATCTGGATTTTTCATTTATTGAAAATCTAAAAGTATCCTGGACTCTTTCAGCCTTTGATTTCAGGTATATAATTAAAAGCTGGGCGTTCATAATTATTACCATTCTTGGATTACTGCTTTCTCTGGCTACCATTACGGTTAGCTCAGAAATTTATGGAACGGACACTTTACCGGTTACCTGGCAGATGCTGGAGTTTCCGGGATTGTTCTTTGGGTTGTTCACAAACCTTCTCACATTTTTGTATGCAGGAATGTTGATACACCGAAGCAGAGGCTCCAATGCAGATCAGTTAATCCACTCCACCCCTGCTCCAAACTGGGTAATTTTATTTTCCAAGTTTCTGGCGCTTGTAAAAATGCAGGCTGTTCTGTTGTTAGCAGTGATGTTTCTTGGCATGGGAATTCAGATCTTTAACGGATATTACAACTTTGAGATTGACCAGTATTTATTTCAATTATTTGGAATCAATTTGATTCATGTTGTGATTTGGGGATTGCTGGCTCTGTTTGTTCATACATTTTTCAAGAATTTCTATATCGGCTTTTTCATTTTGCTGGTGGTTTCTATCGGTATCAACTTCCTCGATACTATTGGCATAGAGCAGATGATTTTCAAATACAATCAGGCTCCGGGAACTGCTTATTCTGATATGAATGGCTATGGTTCAAGTTTAGGTCCATACTATATCTATAAACTTTATTGGTTGTTGCTTGGGGCAGCATTATATATTCTGGCATTGGCTTTTTTCCGTCGTGGAGTTCCGGATTCAATCAGTGAACGATTTAATGTAGCTTTTAAAGAATTTACACCGGTTTTAAAAATTCTGTTTTCAGTTTTTATGATCGGGTTTGTAGCAATGGGAAGTTGGATCTATTACGTGAATAATGTGAAGCACGAAAATCTTTCATCTAAAGAATTAGAGAAAAGACTGGCAGACTGGGAGAAGAATTACGGAAAGTTTGAAGGGATTCCTCAGCCACGTATAGTTGATGTAAAAGTAGATTTAGATCTGTATCCGGAAAGCAGAGATTTTGAAGCGAACGGGCGATATGTTTTGGTAAATAAAACTGAAGTAACCATAGATTCAATTCATATTGATCATGGTGGGTTTGTCACTTCTTTTGATTTTGAAACAGATTACGAATGGGTGCTTGAAGATGATACCATGAACTATGATATCTACCAGCTATCAACACCGTTGAGTCCAGGTGATTCCGTGATCTTCACTTTCAATATCAAAAATAAACCCAATGAGATATTCAGGAATAATTCTCCTATAAGAAGTAATGGGACATTTATAAACAACAGCATCTTTCCACGAGTTGGATATAATCCGGCAAGTGAATTAAGTGGTGAAGAATCACGAGAAAAATACGATCTGCCTCCTAAAGAAAGAATGGCTCCGCCAACAGATTCAGCTTCGCTTCGCAATACATACATAGCTTACGATGCAGACTGGATTGATTTTGAAACAACCATCAGTACATCACCAAAGCAAATAGCGATAGCTCCCGGATATCTTCAGAAAGAATGGACAGAAGAAGGACGTAGATATTTTCACTATAAAATGGATGTGAAAATGCTGAATTTCTATTCATATATATCTGCAGAATTTGAGATTGCCAAAGATTCCTGGAATGATATTCCGATAGAAGTTTACTACCACAAAGATCATGATTACAATGTTGATCGAATGATCAAAGGAGTAAAAAGAGGACTAGAATACTATACCGAAGAATTCAGCCCATATCAGCATAAACAGGTTCGAATCATTGAATTTCCGAGAACAGGTGGCGGATTTGCTCAATCTTTTGCTAATACTATTCCTTATTCCGAAGCGGTAGGGTTTATAGCTGCTGTGGACGATGAAAATGAAGATGGTGTGGATTATCCGTTCAGTATTACTGCTCATGAAGTTGCTCATCAGTGGTGGGCTCATCAGGTAATCGGAGCTAATGTTCAGGGAGCGACGGTAATGAGTGAAAGTATGTCGGAATACAGCTCTCTGAAAGTGTTGGAAAAAGAGTATGGTGCAGAGAAAATGAGGATATTTCTGAAGGATGCACTGGATAGCTATCTTACCGGCCGTACTTTTGAATCCACCAAAGAGAAAGCACTCATTTATAATGAGAATCAGCCTTACATTCATTACAATAAAGGTTCATTAGTAATGTATGCATTGAGTGATTATATCGGAGAGGAGAAGCTCCACGAAGCTTTAAGAGCTTATATTGATGATGTCGCTTTTCAGGATCCACCTTATACAACATCATTAGAATTTTTAAGCTATCTCAGAGAAGCTACTCCGGATTCATTGCAGTATTTGCTTACCGATATGTTTGAGACCATTACTTTGTATGATAACAATGTGAAGGATGCAGGTTTTTCAACAAATGCAGACAGTTCCTATACCGTAAAACTGGATTTTTATTCGGCCAAGTACAGAACCAGCGAAACCGGAAAAAGAATTTATACAAATGCAGAAGGGGATAGTTTATCTCTGGAAGTTGAAGGAAGACGAAGACCAATTCAATCATTACCTCTGGCTGACTGGATCGATGTAGGAGTTTTCGGAACCGATGAAGAAGGAAAAGAAAAGGTTCTGTATCTGAAAAAGCATAAAATATCTGATATAGAAAACTCTATTGAGATTACAGTAGATGAGTTGCCCCTTTCAGCCGGAATTGATCCATATAATAAGCTTATCGATCTGGACTCAAATGATAACCGAAGACCTTTGATTGAACAAAAAGAAGAATGATGACATCCATAGATCAATCCACATTAGGTTTTCTTTCTGACCTCAAAAAGAACAACAACCGGGATTGGTTTGAAAAGCGTAAGGAAGATCGGTACAAACCTGCGCATTTGAATATGGTGGCTTTCATGGAATCCTTAATGGAGGAAATGAGAAAAGTGGATAACATCGAAAAAGCATCCGGTAAAAAAGCGTTGTTCAGAATCTACCGGGATTTGAGGTTTTCAAAAGATAAATCGCCATACAAACCATTTTTTGGCGGAAGAATGAAGCGGGCTACTCAATGGTTGCGTGGTGGATATTATATTCATATTGAGCCCGGTAATTGTTTTATAGCCGGAGGATTTTTCAGCCCGAATTCAGAAGATTTGAAAAGAATAAGAACAGAAATCGCATTTGATGCCAAACCACTTCGGGAAATTATAGAAGACGAAGACTTCGAAAAAGTGTGGGGTTCATTCGAAGGAGACGCAGTAAAGACAGCTCCTCGAGGATTTGATGTAGAACATCCTGATATTGATTTGATACGTTTAAAGCAATTTCATCTATCTCATCAGTTTTCAGATAAAGAAGCTCTTGATGAAGATTTTATTTTCGAAATCGTAAAGTCATTTTTGGTAATTCGCCCTTACTTGAATTACATGAGCGAATTGCTAACCCGAAATCAGAAATAAAAAAAGCCGCTCTGAAAAGAACGGCTTTTAAAAACTGTTAAAATATGGATGAATTACGCTCCGGTACAGGTAACATCATTGAAGTCTGCATCCCAGCAAATTCTATCAGTACCATCATCAAAGTAACCGGTTCCTGTGGAGCTATTCCAATAAATAATCTGAGTTTCTCCATCTCCACTAACAGTTAAAGTGTTGTCTGGAGAATTTTTGTCATAGCTTAATGATGAAGCAGAATTGCTGTCGAAAGTAAAATTGAAAGAAGCTACTGTTTCACTTTCAATAATCCAGTCATAAGTCATGACAGGTTGCGAATTACTGTTTTCTTCAAATGCGTAAATATTCCACTCGCCTTCATTGCTGTCATTCAAAACAAATCCATCGAACAATTTATAGTTGTCAAAATTTTGCTCTTGGGTGTTCGCAGAGATAAACATTGCCCACTCAACACGTGAGTTAGTTTGTTCAGCTTCAAGTCGAATGGTTACAGACTCACCTCCACCGCTTGCAGTATATTCCCAGGTCCAAACTCCATCATCGAAACTTGGGTCTTCTTCATTAGCAATTCCTAAGTATGCTTCCGGTAGGCTGCTGAAAGTTGTCATTAACAAGCCCATAGACTGAGATAAAGATGCGGCAAATTGATAACCCTCGCCGTTAACTGATTTTGCAGCATTTTGGTTAAAGAAGTCAAACTCAGGACGTACTTCAGAAAGGTCCGGAATTGAAGGTGGTTCGCCTGCATCGTTGCTATCACTACAGGCTCCTAAGAAAAGAATTCCTGCCACAAGAACAGAAAGAATAGAAGTGTATTTAAAGTTTCTCATAATGATTAAATAGATATTAAAATTGGTTTCAGAAAATAGTAAAAAAGTTTAATTCATTAATCTTGAAAGTGCGATTCAGGGTTATGAATTAGTTAAATATACATTTCAGTTATTTAATTATAACAGCTACTTGAAGGAAATCGTCTAACTATTACGTTAATTTTCGGAACGTATCTTGGTAAAATCTCTTTAACTGTTTATAAGACAAAAACTAACGGAGATTATTATGAAAAAGACAATTGGACAAATATTAGGTGCCGGCGGGTTGATCGGGTTAATATTTTATACTTATCAGTATTTTCAGGATTCAGAATCATTTGAAGCATTCGGTGCAGATGTTGCCGTAAGTACAGGTGATTATGTTCCGATTATAATTTCAGCACTTGTAATGGTTGTTGGAATTCTGATCGCGAGATCCAAGTAAGTAAAAGTTAAACTTAAATAACACGGAGAGACATTATGCTTAGATGGAGTATAACATTATTTATTATTGCACTGATTGCAGGAGTTTTGGGATTCGGAGGGATCGCTGGTGCTGCAGCAGATATAGCTGAAATATGTTTTTATATTTTTTTGGTATTGTTTGTGGTTTCATTACTATTTGGCAGACGCAAAAAAGTATGACCGCATATGGGCTACCAAGCCGCCCTTGAACAAACCATTGGAAATCCTTTTACAGAAAGAAACGAAGTTTCTATTCTGAAGAATGGAGATGAAATATTTCCTTCTATGTTGGAAGCTATATCTTCCGCAAAGAAGGAAATTTCTTTTTTAACCTTTGTTTACTGGCAAGGCGATGTTGCTAATAAGTTTGCAGCAGCTTTCTCAAAAAAAGCCCGCGAAGGGTTGGAAGTTCGGGTACTTCTCGACTCATATGGAGCATTTCCAATGCGAAATGAGCTTGTTCAACAGATGAAAGATTCCGGGGTTCAGGTAGTCTGGTTTCGCCCTCTCAAAAGATGGAAAATCTGGAAACTCGATAATCGAACTCATCGAAAAGTATTGATATGTGACAATGAGGTTGCTTTTACCGGTGGGGTTGGAATAGCTGAGGAATGGGAAGGCGATGCAAGAAATAAAAATGAATGGAGGGATACTCATTTTAGAATAAAAGGACCTGCAATTCAAGGAATCAAAGCTGCATTTATTGAAAACTGGATTGAGGCCGGTAATAAACTGGAATTAAAAGACAGTGAAGAAACAGTTTACCCTTCTTCCGGCTCTACCAAAATTCAAACAGTGAGAACGTCCGCTTCTGTAAGATGGAGTGATATAGTGCTCTTGTATAAGGCATTAATTCATTCAGCAAAAGAGTCAATTCTGATACAAACAGCATACTTTAACCCGGATAAAGAACTGGTAGAACTACTCGCCGCAAAATCGAGAGAAGGGTTAAAAGTGCAAATCATAATTCCGGGTGATCATACAGATCAGCGTCTAACCAAAATTATAGCTGGTGAAAGTTTTGAGAGTTTACTCGAAGCAGGTGTAGAAATTTTTTATTACCAGAAAACAATGATGCATGCAAAGATTATTTTAATTGATGATGAGCTTTCCTGTATTGGGTCTGCAAATTTTAATCACAGGTCGATGTTGAAGGATGATGAGATCAATCTTGTGATGATTGATAAGTTGGTGAATAATGAACTGAAAAATCATTTTAAAGACGACTTGAAAGCATGTGAACAGGTAACCAACTTCAGGTGGAAAAAAAGAGACGCCTTTAAAAGAGCGTTAGAAGTAATTGTAAGGCCGTTTAAGCAACAGCTTTGAATTCTTACTTTTAGCTAAAGGTCGATTTGAGAGCTTACTTCTTTTAACTCACAAAGCTCCTCACTAATTTCCCATAATTGTTTTGCCGCATCCATATCTCTGGCCTTTTTACGCGGTGCTATCGCTTTCTTATTTTTAAAATAAGCCCCGTTAACATTTTTAACCTCATCTGAACCGGCAAGATAAATAGAAGTCTCTGCTCCTTTTTTTGCCGATACCATAAACGGTTTTCCAATGGTCCAGAATAATTTCATTGGGAGATTCAAATTCTCAGAAAAGTTCGAACGAACAACCCCGGGGTGTAAACAGTTAACGGTTACATCAGTATCTCTGACTCTGGAAGCAAGTTCTTTTGTAAATAAAATATTGAAGAGTTTCGAATTTCCATAAGCCTTCATTGGATTAAAACCGGACTCTAACTGAAGGTTCTCAGGTTCAAAATTCCCATATCTGTGAGCATCCGAAGCAACATTGATTATTCGGGCATTTCCTGCAGACTTTATGTGCTCTATAAGCAGATTAGTAAACAAAAAATATCCAATATGATTTACAGCGAAAGTAGCCTCTAATCCATCGACTGTTTCCCAGCGTTCTTTTGCAATAAATCCATGATTATTGATAAGAATATCAATCTTATTGTATCTCGATTTAATTTGATTAGCCGCTTTATGAATCTCTTTTTGTATAGAAAAATCACATAAAATAATATCAACCCCGGCGCCTTCAATTTCATTTTGAATACTGCTTTTCGCAGCCATAGCTTTATCATCGTTGCGACAAACCATCACAATAAAAGCTCCCTTTTTTGCTAATGCTTTAGCTGTTTCGAATCCAATTCCAGAGTTAGCTCCTGTTATCACACAGAGCTTGTTTGACATGTCCATGATCGACCGTTTTTTATAAACTACACGTATCTCTACGTTCTGAGGTTCAAAATTTCTTATTTTTAAATAAAAATTATGTAGCTATGATTCAAGAATATCTTAATTCAGTAGAAAAGTTTATTGTTGTGGGTGACAGGGTTCTCATAAAGCCCCGTGATATGGAAACACATACCCGAAGCGGGTTGGTATTACCGGCTTCAGTAAAAGAAAAGGAAGAAATTCAGAGTGGATATATTGTAAAAACGGGTCCCGGTTATCCCATTCCAAATACTGATTACGAAGAAAGCTGGAAGGCATCTGAAGATACAAAGTATATCGGGATGCAAGCGGTTGAAGGAGATCTGGCAATATTTTTAAAAAGTAGATCCCATGAAATTGAATTCGAAAACGAAAAATTTCTCATTGTTCCACATTCTGCTGTATTACTCTTGATAAGAGACGAAGGGTGAGAAATAACGAATATTGAACTAGGAATTTTGAATGATGAAGTGTCAATTTATTTTAGGTCAGGTCAACCATTCGATATTGGTTATTCATCATTCGTTATTCAGTATTCTTCTTTGGATGATACGGCACCATCTCATCCAAAAGGAGGGCTTCATTTATAATTTCAAGAATGGCTTCTTTTGGAATTTCACCTACACTCGCAAATTCAACACTTGAAACTTGTTTTCTGCCCTTGGTTTCTAATAATCCTTGATCATTAGAAAGTTCGTATCCGCGTAAAAAGCATAACGCAATTTTATCGGGTTTCACCGGATTCAGGTAACAAACCCATGTTTTTTGATAATAGAAAGGAACTTTGAATCTGATTTTGGCAGTGATTCCGGGGAAGCTCGTCATCAATTCATGGAAATATTCCAACACTTCCCTTTCAGGACCTTCGTAATCAAAAATATAGTCTTCAACGGTATTCATAATAGTAGCTACTAAATCTCGAAAGCACCGAATAATATAATGGTATTCCAGATTATACTTCTAAAACCCTTAAATGAAGATTGTGGATCTAACGTCCGCAATGACTATTTCATTTTTGGTAAGCAAAAAAAATGGCTCCCAAAATCATTGGAAGCCACTCACTTGATGAAAAGTCTCTCTTAACCGGTTGACTGTTTAGAATTAGTTTTGTTTTACTTCTCCACTATTAAAGATATCGGTATAAACAAAAGGTTTCCCTTTATAGTTTATAATTCCTCCATCTCTGATCTTGCCATATAAGAATTCTTTTGCGTCAAGGCTGATAATTCCGCCTCCTTCAATATGGGCGAACATAGAATCAGCGCTAACTGAAGTAAGATTGATAATACCACCGTTCTTCACACTGATATCTTTGATTTTTGGAGCTCCGATCACAACTTCAGCGCTGCAGTTTTCAAATCCTTTTGCTTTAGATAAATAAAGTGTGTTGTCAGCAACTTCTGTTTTAATGGATTCTACACAAGCCCCTTCTCCATTAATTTGTAAGGTGTTCTGATCGCTGTATAAAACTACGATGTTGCTTGCCGATTCAACGGCAAGATCAGAAAATGATTCAACAGGGATTTGTTTGGTTATCCAATCTGATGGGTTTTGGTCTAACGCTGAGCCAAATGGCAATAGCGACGAAATTATAAATAGTATTAGAACTTTCATGATTGTACTCTCAGGTGTTTTTCTTGATGATAGTTGTGCACCTTAGACGAGTGTAAAGCACGATAGTTGCGAAATGAATTGTTAAATAAATGTTAAATAGAATTAGGAATGAAAAATATTTGAATTAGGAATAAAGAGGCTGAAACTCAGATATTCCTAATTCATTTATTCCCAATTAAGAACAGCAATTGCAGCCACAATCACATGGAGAAGTGTTGCAATCACAATTAGTACAGCTGCATTCGGTTACATTCTTCATAATAGTATTAATTAAATTAGTGGTCATTTAATAGACGAGGAGTTTGTAAAAAGACGCACAATTTTAACAGATGCATGCATGACTTTCTTTATGCTGACAAAGTGATTCTCCATATTCATTTTTAGCAAGACAACAATTCTTAAAGTGATCATTTAGCATTTCCCTACCACGTTGCACACGAGATTTTAAGCCTGAATAAGAAATTCCGATCTTCTCAGCATAATTTTTTTGAGAAAATGTCCCCAAATCAGTAGCTAAAATAGCATCTCTATACTTTTTGGGAAGGTCTTCAATAAATAAATGAAGGCAGCCAAGGCAGCATTTCTCTAATTCACTTTCAACCCCATCAATCGCTTCAATATTATTTTCGAGGACATTCTGATTCTTCCTGTCTCTCTTTCGATTACGAAAATGATCCATTATTGCATTTCTTGTAACCGTAAAAAGCCAACCCGCGAGCGCGTCCCGGTGTTTCAGAGAATCAATATTCAAATGTATTTTTATAAATACTTCCTGTTGAATATCAGATGCTGTTTGTTCATCATTCACTTTGGATAAAATGAATCTGTAGATCTGATCGCTGAATTTTTCCCAAATTTGTTCTGTACTCATATCATTAGTAATGACGAGGATTCATTTAAAAGACGCAAAAAATATGTTAAAAAGTGAAACAAGAAATAACTAAGAATTATTCCTTCCGTATTTGTTTTTTCTAATCATTAATTGATAAAGTTACTATGAAAATATTTACTAAAATCATCAGCTTATTTATCTTTTTAATCATTCTAAGCTTTTCTGGTTCTTCATTTGCACAGGAATCTGATTATGAGTTTTTAAAAAGTACACTTACCGCGGCTAAAGATTTTACAGTAGAAGTTTTTGAGGCGATGCCTGAAAAAGATTTTTCATTTCAGCCAACCGAAGATGTACGCACTTTTGCAGCTCAGGCGTATCATATTGCTTACAGTCTGGAATGGTTTACAATGCAACTGAAAGGGACACCACAGCAATGGTCTCCGGCTGATGAAAATTCCATGAATAAAAGCGAATTGATCGGATATGTTAAAGATCAGTTTGATTCACTAATTGAAACGGTAATGGAAACGGATCAGGACAAACAGTTTACTGCAGGTGTATTTGGAGTGCTTAGGCATAATTCTCACCACAGAGGGCAAATGGTAAGCTACTTACGAATGAAGGGAATTGCTGCACCAAATTACAGATGACATTCATTAAACCTGACTTAAATTGGTTCTCCATTTATTCAGGTTTTCAAAAGCTTTGATCATTCCTGAGCCATACCAACTGAACCATTCTCCATTTATAAGTTTAATTTTAGCCTTTGGACAGATGTTTCGGATTTCCTGAATATGTTTTTCTTTGAATGGAAATGGCTCGCTGCTCAGCAAAATCAATTCAGGATTTTTCTGCTTTAGTTCTTCAAGTTTTATTTTCGGATATCTGGTTTCATTTTCGAAAACGTTCGTCAAATTGTAATGCTGAAGAATGGAATCAATATATGTTTCTGATGCCGCCACCATCCACGGATTTTTCCAAATGAAGTAAGCAGTATTTAAAGACTCAACATCAGGCTTGCGATCTAAAAGTGATTGTATTTCCGACACGGTTTGCTGAGCTTTGTCTCCCTTATCAACTAATTTACCTATTTCCTGAATTGCAGAAAGTGCCTCCTCAATGGTATCAATTTCAGTAACAAGAACCCGAAAATGCTTCTTAAGTTCTACCACATCCTCTTTCCGGTTTTCTTCATGATTTGCGATGATGAAATCGGGTTTTAATTCAAGAATTTTTTCTATGTCTGGATTTTTTGTCCCGCCGATAATCTCAATGTCATCAACTTTATCCTGAGGATGAATACAAAACCGGGTTCTCCCAACCAATTGGTCTTTTACTCCAAGATCGATTAGTAACTCAGTGAGACTTGGAACCAGGCTTACGATTCTTTTATAAGACATTACAAGATTTCGAATTATTTTTACCGTTTGATTGTAAGATAACCAATAAACCTATTCCCATATAACCAATACTGTTAAACATGGAACTTGGAATTTTTACTTTTGTCGATAACAATCCTGATCCGAATAGCGGAGAAAAAATCAGTGCGGAAAAGAGATTAGAAAATCTATTGGAAGAAGCTCAGTTAGCAGACGAACTGGGGTTGGATGTATTTGGCATCGGAGAACATCATCGGGAAGAATATGTAGCTTCGTCTCCAACAACCATTCTGGCAGCAATGGCTGCGACGACAAAAAACATCAGACTTACCAGTACAGTGACAGTATTAGGATCTGAAGATCCTGTACGAGTTTTTCAGCAGTTTGCTACTTTAGATTTGTTGAGCAAAGGCAGAGCAGAAATCATGGTTGGGCGTGGATCATTCATTGAATCATTTCCTTTGTTCGGTTATGATCTTCAGAATTATGAAGAGTTATTTGAGGAAAAATTACAACTGCTTTTGAAGCTCAGAAAAGAAGAAGTGATTTCGTGGGAAGGAAAATATCGTCCGGCTATTGATGGGAAAGGAGTTTATCCTCAGCCGATGCAATCAGAGATTCCTATCTGGAGAGCGGTTGGTGGAACACCGAAATCTGCTTATGTAACAGGAGCACTTGGATTACCATTGGCACTGGCAATTATTGGCGGTGAACCGGCAAGATTCAAACAATTTGCGGATCTGCATAAGAGAGGCGCTGAGGATAATAATCTTTTGGTACCGAAAATCAGTATAAATTCACACGGATTTATAGCCGATACCGAAGAAGAAGCGAAAGAGATTGCTTTTCCTGCATTCAAGCAAACCATGGATAAAATCGGAAGGGAACGTGGTTGGCAACCTATGAGCAGAGCTCAATTCGAGGCTTCCACAGAACTGCATGGTGCGAACCTGATTGGGAGTCCGCAACAGATTATCGACAAAATTATGTATCAGCATGAGATTTTTGAACATGATCGCTTTTTGGTACAAATGAGCGTGGGAAGTATTCCTCATGACAAAATGATGCGTTCGATTGAGTTATTTGGGAAGGAAGTAGCGCCTGTAATCAGGAAAGAGTTAAACGCTAAGAGTGCAAAGTGAACCCAGGTTTCGGTGTTGGAATTCAGCCTGCAGAACCTAACAGATCTGCTTGTTTAAGGTGCTGCTAAGAAGCTTTAAAACCTTAAACAAGAAGGACGTTTACGTCCAGTTAAAAAGCATGTTTTAATGATTTACTATAGAAGATTTACGAAGATAATTTCTTTTGTGCCTCTCTGTGTGCTCCGCGGTTAAACTTTTCAACTAAAGCGCTTTAAAATACCCAAAGCTCTTCGTACATATCCACCTCCAAATAAGTTTGCATGTACCAGAATCGGATACAAGTTACAAAGCTCAATTCGGCCTTCAAATCCGTCAGTTAAGGGATACTCAGAATTATATCCTTCGTAAAACTCTGGTGCGAAACCTCCAAACAAACGAGTCATAGCGATATCCATTTCACGATGACCAAAATATACGGCAGGATCGTAAATGCTCGCTTTTCCATCAGTTGTAAACATATAATTTCCACTCCAGAGATCTCCGTGCAATAAAGCCGGAAGTTCCTGAGGAAAAATCTGTTCCACATTCTTAGTAAAAGCAGATAAATTTTTTGCATCAGGTGCAGAGAACTTACCTGAATCGAAACCCATTTTTAACTGAGTCTCAATTCGTTTAGAAACAAAAAAATCAGTCCAGCCAGAATGCTTCTTGTTGCTTTGCGGAAGTCTTCCTATGAAATTATCATGATCTAAACCGAATTGATCAGCGGTTGTTTTGTGAAGCTTTGCCAATTGCACTCCAAATTCGAACGTGCTTTTGGAATCAGAACTACCTTGTTCTATTACTTCCATCAGAAGGAAATCATCACCAACAAGAAAAGGGTCAGGAATTACCAAATCTATATCTGCTTCATTCAGAAGCTTCAACCCCTTGGCTTCGGCTTTGAACATCTTTTCGGGAGCAGATGAGTTCCATTTCAGAAAAAGAGCATCCTGATTTTCAAAAGTAAGAATGGCTGCATGATTGATATCTCCACCCGATTGTGGTTTAATGTCAATAATCTGATTATCAAATGAGCGTTCAATTTCAGATTTTATCTGATCAGGAATCATTCTTCAATATGTTCTTTCAGTTCATTCAAAAGGACATCGCAACTACGGTTTAAAATTTGGAAAACATTTTCGAACCCTTGTAGTCCACCATAGTAAGGATCCGGAACACTGCCGTCTTCAGGAGTAGAATCAAAATCACGCATCATTTTAATCTTGCTATCGAACTTGCCCTTTCGGTCGAGTTGACGGATGTTGGTAAAATTCTCAGAATCCATTGCTAAGATCAGATCGAATTCTTCCAGATCGGCATATTCAAATTTCCGTGCTTTCGAAGGCAAATGAACACCATGTTTATTCGCTGTTGCCTGACTTTTACTATTTGCTCCTTCTCCAACATGATAGGCTGCAGTTCCGGCAGAATCGATATAAAAGTAAGATTGAAGACCTTGTTCCCTGACCTTATGGATAAAAAGTCCTTCAGCGGTTGGGCTGCGGCAAATATTACCCAGGCAAACGAAGCACAATTTGTATGGATTTTCTTTTGAGATAGAGCGTAAATATGATTTCATTTTGAATTTAAAATTTTAATGTTTGAAAAATGCCCCTGTTAAGCGCATAGATACAAATTTTTTAAGAGTTTTTAAGACTTGGTATAAAACTATTATCAATAACTCAATGTCTGCTTTTAACTAAGTTTTTGTATATTTGAGGCTTAAATTTATTCTGTGACAAAAATTTTTTATGTCAAAAAAGTTTGAAGAAATAAAACAACTCAATTATCCGAAGTCGGAAGTTGAAACGTTAAATTGGTGGAAGGAAGAGGAAGTTTTCAAAAAAAGTCTTGAAACCAGACAAGATGGTATCCCATTCACATTTTTTGAAGGACCTCCAACTGCAAATGGAAAGCCCGGAATTCATCATGTGATGGCCAGAACTGTTAAAGATATGTTTTGCAGGTATAAAACATTAAAAGGGTTCAGGGTTGAAAGAAAAGCCGGTTGGGATACGCACGGTCTACCGGTTGAGATAGAGGTTGAAAAAGAACTAGGTCTAGAAGGGCGTTCTCAGGTAGAAGAGTATGGGATTGGTAAATATAATGCCATGTGCCGTGAAAGTGTTCTGAAATACAAAGATCTTTGGGATGATCTGACCTCGAGAATGGCTTATTGGGTAGATCAGGACGATCCTTACATCACTTTTAAGAATGAGTACATAGAGTCTGTTTGGTGGGCTTTTAATAAGCTTTTTGAAAAAGGATTTGTTTACAAAGGGTATAAGATCCAATGGTATTCTCCCGGATCTGGTACCGTTCTATCCTCTCATGAAGTTAGCTTGGGATATAAGGAGACTCAAGATCCTTCGGTTTATGTGAAGTTTCCTGTTGATGGTGAAGAGAACACTTATTTCCTTGCATGGACGACCACTCCATGGACAACCATTTCTAACATGGCACTAACAATAAATCCCAAACTGGAATACGCGAAAGTAGCTTTTGAGGGTGAAAATTTTATCATCGCTAAAGATTGTGCTGAACAAGTGTTTGGCGAAGGATTCGAAATTATCGAAAGTATTCCGGGAAGAAGTCTATTAGACCGCACTTATCAACCTATTTTTGAATATGCATTTCAAAAATTCGATAAATCTGATGCATGGAAAGTAATAGAAGCTGAGTATGTAAATACTGATGAAGGAACCGGGGTTGTACATACGGCACCGGCTTATGGCGCCGATGATTATGATTCTTGTCAGAAAGCCGGAATTCCGATGTTCAATCCGATTGACAGAGATGGGAAATTCACTTCAGAAGTACCTGATTTTGAGGGTCAATGGTTTAAAGAAGCGGATAAGGACATTTCGAGAGCTATCAAAGAAAAGAACCTTATGTTTCGCCATGAGACTTGTGTTCACAATTATCCTTTTGACTGGAGAAAAGGAACTCCATTGATGAGTTATCCGGTAGAGTCTTGGTTTATAGAAACAACCAAGGTAAAAGACCGGATGGTAGAGTTGAACAAAAAGATCAACTGGAAACCTGAAAGCACAGGAACGGGAAGATTTGGAACCTGGCTCGAAAATAATGTGGATTGGGCAGTTTCACGTCAACGTTATTGGGGAACTCCAATTCCAATTTGGGTAAGTGATAATGACCCTGATTATGTGGAATGTATCGGAAGTATGCATGAGCTAAGAAAAAAGGCCGGACTTTCTGAAGACGTAGAAATAGATTTGCACCGTCCGTTCATTGATGATATCACTTGGGAAGCTCCGGATGGCGGAACCATGAGAAGAATTCCGGATCTTTTGGATGTTTGGTTTGATTCCGGTGCTATGCCTTTTGCACAATGGCATTATCCGTTCGATAATGATCATGAGTTCAGCTACAATTATCCTGCAGACTTTATTGCCGAAGGTGTAGATCAAACGAGAGGATGGTTTTATACACTTCATGCTTTAGGAACGATGTTGTTCGATGAGGAAGCTTACAGAAATGTAATTTCTAATGGGCTTGTGCTGGATGAGAATGGCGAAAAAATGAGTAAATCAAAGGGGAATACGGTAAATCCTTTTGAGCTTCTTAATAAGTATGGTGCTGATACTGTTCGTTGGTATATGATGAGCAACTCATCACCTTGGGAAAATCTTAAATTTAGTGAAGACGGTCTAAAAGAAGTACAGAGAAAGTTCTTTAATACGCTAGTTAATACGTACTCTTTCTTTGCGCTTTATGCCAATATAGATGGCTTTAATTATTCAGGTTCACAAATTCCAACTACTGATCGGCCAGAAATAGATCAGTGGGTTATTTCAAAGCTGAATACAACAATCAAGAAAGTTGAAGCTTTTTTGGATGATTATGAGCCGACAAGAGCTGCCCGCGAAATAGAAGATTTCGTTGAAGAATTAAGTAACTGGTATGTGCGGCGTAATCGTCGCCGTTTCTGGAAAGAAGGTAATACGCTGGATAAAACGGCTGCTTATCAAACGCTTTATGAATGTCTGAAAAGTTTGAGTAAGATGATTAGTCCAATTGCTCCATATATGGGCGAATGGCTATATCAAAACCTGAATAAAGTTACCGGGTTGGAAGAAGAATCGGTACATATTTCATTTTTCCCTACTGTCGAAGAAACAGCGATTTTCAAAACACTTGAGCATAAGATGGATATGGCAAGGCTGATTTCTTCCATTGTTCTTCGGATCAGAAATCAGATAGAGATGAATGTTCGTCAACCCTTGGCAAGAATTATTCTTCCGATTAAAGATGAAGCTGAACGGGCAGCAATAGAATCTGTAAAAGATATAATATTGGAGGAAGTGAACGTTAAAGACATCCAGTTTGTGGATGATGATTCCGGAATAGTTCATAAATCAGCGAAAGCAAATTATCCGGTACTAGGTAGGAAACTAGGCCCGAAAATGAAGGCTGTTGCATCAAAAATCGGACAACTTTCCACTGATGAGATTACAAATTTCGAGAAAAACGGTTTTATTGAATTAACTTTAGATGATGGTGAAATGGTTCGTCTTGATCAAGATGGTCTTGAAATTGTAAGAACAGGGTTGGAAGGTTGGCAAGTTGAAACTGAGAGGGGATTAAGTGTAGCAGTAGACACAGATCTTTCTCATGAGCTAAAACTGGAAGGTTTTGCACGAGAATTTGTAAACCGGGTTCAAAGCATGCGAAAAGAGGCTGACTTTGAAGTGACAGACCGTATTGTTCTTGGGTTTAATGGTTCAGAAGATGTAAAAGAAGCCGTAGTTTCTATGCAAGATTATATCAAACAGGAAACACTGGCAGAAGATATTAATATGGAAAATTTAGAGGTCTCTGACTTTGTTAAGAAGTGGGAGATCGGCGAATCTGATTGTGAAATTTCAATTCGCAGAAAAATTAAATAAGAGGAAAAGTTATGGCTGAGAATACAAAAAGTGACGAAAGAGTATCTCCTTATAATGATGAAGATCTAAAATACTTCAGGGGGATCATAGAAAAAAAACTGGCTGAATCAGAAGAAGAAATGGCTACTCTTCAGAAAACGCTGAGAGAAAGCATGGAAAACTCTTCCGATGAGTCCGCATATTCTTTTCATATGGCGGATGCCGGAACAGATGCTCAGGAGCGTGAAAAAACATATGTGCTTTTGAACAGAACCAGAAAATTCATCAAATACCTGAATGACGCACTTCAGCGAATCGATAATAAAACGTACGGTGTGTGCAAAGTTACCGGCAAAAAAATTGCTAAGGGTAGACTTGAAGCGGTTCCTCATACTCAGTTGAGTATCGAAGCAAAACTAAAACGCAGATAATCACTGAGGTTTGAATCAAAAAAAAATAGCAGCACTTCTGGTTCCCGCAGCCGTTTGGCTAACTCTGGATCAGATTACTAAGTTTATTATCAGGACATCTCCGGAGCTACACAACAAAACCCTTATTGAGGGGTGGCTTCGTTTTTACTACACCCAAAATCCTGGTATGGCAATGGGTATCGACTGGCTACCTACAATGGCGGTGAGTTCTGTTGCAATTCTGGCAATCACTGGGATTATCATTTATCTGTTCAGGTCTCTGGAATCAGCAAACATTCCATATCTGATCTTTATGGGTTTGATTGTTGGAGGGGCATTAGGAAATATAACAGACCGACTTTTTATGGGGTATGTGGAAGGCAATGGTGGAATTCTGGAAGGACATGTTGTTGACTTTATATATTTCAGTCTCAAAATCAATGACTGGACGGTATTCCCATATATTTTCAATGTTGCTGATATTGGGATTTCAGTTTCGATAATTACCTTGCTTGTCTTCGGAAAAAAGCTTCTTCCTCAGGATGAAAAGGGTACTGATGAAGAAATAGTTTCTAACACAGATGCTGAGTTAGAAAGGGTTACCCCTTCTGAAAAAGAATAAATCTTCGCCATATGTAGGCATGAAACCTGGGCTGTAATTTAAAAAAGACCTTAAATAAACCGGATTCTCTGCATTCGCGAGGGAATGATTACATATTTTCAATTCTTTCTTACAGGATCATCAATAAACTGAATGCTTGTATCGATAGGAACCTGATCTACGATTTCCAATCCAAAACTTTTAATACCTATTCTTTTAACTGGATTGTTGGAAAGTAAACGTAGTTTTGTGATGCCCAGTGATTTTAAGATCTGAGCACCAATTCCATAATCCCTGGAATCACTTTTTTTGGGATTATTATTCTCGATTTCCTCGTCTGAATCATTATTGCTTTCCTGCATTACCTTTAGAGTACGTAACTGATTCACCAAAACAGAGCCACGCTGGTTGCGATTCATATATAGCACTACACCTTTTCCTTCACGTTCTACCTGCAACATAGCCTGATGAAGCAATTCACTAGTGTCATTTAACCGACTCCCAAAAATATCACCAATCAGATCTGAAGAATGGACTCTGGTTAAGACGGCCTCTTCTTTGCTCCAGCTTCCTTTGGTTAGGGCAAGGTGTATATCTCCGGTTAGATTTTCTTTAAAAGCGCGGAGCTTAAAATCACCATACATAGTTGGCATGTTGATATCCATAACCTCGTGGACCAAAGATTCATTCTCATTGCGATAAGCAATAAGATCTTTAATGGTGATAAATTTCATATCATATTCCTTAGCCATATCAACTAGATCGGGAACACGAGCCATTTCGCCGTTTTCTTTCATGATCTCACAAATAATACCAACCGGTTTTAATCCGGCAAGTTTTGCGAGATCGATGGCAGCTTCAGTATGGCCTGCGCGTCTTAAAACACCTCCGTTAACTGCAAGAAGAGGAAATACGTGTCCGGGACGTCTGAAGTCAATTGGTTTTGCGTCGTCATTCGCCATTTCACGAATAGTGTTTGCGCGATCGGCTGCAGATATTCCCGTGGTTGTTAGTCTCTTATGGTCGATAGAAATGGTAAAATTGGCTTCATCCGGGTCAGCTCCGTCTGTTACCATATGAGTGAGTTTCAGCTTTTCGGCGTGGTTTTTAGTGATTGGAGCACAAACTAAACCACGGCCGTGAGTTACCATAAAATTTATGGCTTCAGTAGTTACCATTTCAGCAGCCATGAGAAAATCGCCTTCATTTTCGCGGTCTTCGTCATCCACAACAATAACCATTTTGCCATTTTTGATGTCTTCAATGGCTTCAGGTATGGTATTAAAAACTACAGAATCACTCATACTTAAAAATATTACTTATCTTTTTTATCCGGTTTGTTCGGATTCACATCATTGATAGCAGATTTCAGAAAACGGATTTTAGTGTTGTTACCTACTTCAATTAGAACTGAATCATCTTCAATGGTATTAAGGATTCCGATCATTCCTGAAGAAGTAACAACTTTATCACCCTTTTTCATTTCGGAGACTTTCTGTTGGATCTCTTTTTGTTTCTTGCTCTGAGGACGAATAATAAAGAAGTAGAAAACTACAAAAATAGCTCCCATAAAGATTAGGCTGGTATATCCACTGCCTTCTCCGCCTTCAGGTGGTGCCATTAAGAAAAATGTGTATAGCAAATTCATTGAGTAAATTTTTTGTGATTAATAAAGCGAGGAAAGATACGGCTTTATTGAGTGAATCTCACAGTGATTTAAGATGATAGAATGGTTGATATGTCTAAAAAGAAGTAAGGGCAATCAATAAATTGCCCTTACAAATAGCATAGTAATGAAGATGCTAAATCATCCTTCCTTTACTTCGTCTAGACTTTCTAATAGACCTTCTGCTTCTTTGATAAGGTCGTCTGCTTTTTGTTTAGCGTTTTGTACTACTTTATCTCCTTTATCTTTGGCTTCAGAGATCAGATTCTGTTTTTCTTCTCTTAACTGATCGATAAGATCATTTAATTCATCTCTGTAAGTACTTAACTGATATGAAAGTCGATTGCGTGTATTTTTTCCTGTATCAGGAGCATAAAGTAAAGCAAAAACAGCACCTGCTAGTGCACCGGTTAAAACTCCTGTGATAAAATTTCCTGACTTATTCATGGTAAACAAAATTAAGATTTATTGTTTCTATCTATATAAACAAGAATAACTATTCGTAGTTCCAAAAACTATTGTTTCGTGATAAAATTATACTGTAACAGGAACTTCTTTTTTTGATCTTCGGAATTTCCGAAAGATTTTTTTGAACCAGTTAACCATCTGCTTATAACCAACAGAAACAGCGGGAGTCACAAATAATGTGAAAATCACGCCAAAAGCTAATCCTCCAATTACAGTTTTTGCTAATGGAGACCATATTTCAGAACCAGCTCCGATCTCTAATGATAGAGGTATCATCGAGCAAATGGTGGTTATTGCTGTTAGTAATATTGGGCGCATTCTTCTTGTACAAGCTTCAAGAACACCATTCATAAAATCAGATCCTTTTCTAAGATCAAAGTCCATGCCTTTTGTATTCAGGTGCATATAATCCACTAACACAATACCATTATTCACAATAATTCCTACCAACATGAACATACCAACTTGTGCCGTTGTGCTTAATGCAGTTCCTAGAATCATTAATGAGGCTAGTGAACCAAATAATGCCATCGGGATACACAACCAGATTACAATTGGATCTCTGAAATTCTCAAACAAAGATGACATGATCATGAACATTAAAACAATAGCGGCAACTCCAGCCCATAAAAACTGAGAAGAGTCCTGTTGCCAGATGCTGGTTGCACCGGTGAAATCGTAACGATATCCTTCCGGAAGTACAATTTCGTTGGTTAGAAACTCTTCAATTTGTGCACGGTATTCATTCGCACTACCGTTGATCTGAATGTTAACATCGAGTACTGTTTCACGATCTCTTTTCTCATAAGAATCTACTCCTTCCACAGACGCAAAATTACCAACGGCCATTACCGGAATCCGAGTGTCTTCAAATTGAGCAACTTCAAGGTCAAAAAGCTCTTCTCGTGATTTAAGAGCTTCTTTTGAGGTGCGTACTTCGATAGGGATTTCTCTTCCATCTACCCGAAAATATCCTGTTTGATTGCCAAGTGTTTGAGTTCTGAGCGCATTAGCAACGGAGCGAATATCCGTCCCTATTCTGTTGATTCTTTCGCGGTCAAGGATAAAGTGAAGTTCCGGTGTAGGATCTGAACGGCCGTTATCTACAGAAATTACTGCCGGGTCTTCCATAAGCTTAGTTTCTATTTTGCTTGAAATTTCAGTGAGTTCAGAAATTTCAGGCCCTATTAATGATAGACGAATAGAACTATTGCCGCCACGAAAGCCACGTCCTCCAAAATCACCGCCCTCAACCGATACATTGACTCGAACACCGGGAGCCACAAGCTCTTGTCGCAGAGTAGCTGCTAATTCGGCAGTAGAAATTTCACGCTGATTTTGAGGAACCAGAGTTAGATTAAAATTTCCGCGATTACTTTGAACGTTCCAACGACTTCTTCCTATTGAAGAAACTATTGTTTCTAGCTCCTCTTTTGATTCCATTTTCTCATAGAAATCGTCCATCAATTCAGTAGTTCTTTGTAAACGACTGCCTTCTGGAAGGCTTACCCTTACATCAATCTCTCCGGAGTCTGTTTCAGGAAAACCTTCTTTATCTATAGTGCTGAACATTACGAATGTACCAATGACTATACCAAGTAGAAAAGTCACAGGAATCCATTTGTGATGAAGGAGCCAATTCAAAACTTTTGAGTAGCCTCGTTCAAGTTTACTTATAGCACGAAACATAAAATTTCTTTTATTGAATTGATCACCATTCAATAGCATAGCAGAAAGCACCGGTACTATTATTACTGAGGCTAAAAACGACATTCCAATAGCAAAACAAATAGTATATGCAAATTCTCGAAGTGCATCAGCCTGAAAACCGGTCATCATAATGATGGGTATAAAAACACCAAGTGTCGTTAAAGTGGATCCTAGTAGAGCACCTACAACTTCATTGGTTCCTCGTAATGCAGCTTCATATTTTGAAAATCCAGATTCCAGTTTTCTGGCGATACTTTCCGTTACAACAATGGCATTATCTACCAGTAAACCAATAGCTAATGCAAGTGCAGAAATTGTAAGTGTATTCAAACTAAGATCAATGGCATACATAGCTGCAAAACTCGCCGCTATTGATACCGGGATGGTAATGGCAACAATCATAGAAATTCGCCAACCGCCCATAAAAATGATGATTACAATTACTACAACAATTAAAGCTCCCAGTGCAGATTGAGAAAGGTTGCTTATGGAATCGTCGATAACTTTACCCTGATCGGAAAGAACACGAAGTTCAACACCTGATGGCAAAACTTCGTTGATTTCCGGCACTACTTCTTTAACTGAATTAACAACATCCAGAGTGTTAGCATCAGAGTTTTTTTGAACTTCTATCGAAACACTGGAACGTCCGTTTACACGGACAAAATTTGTTACTTCAGTGAAATCATCGCTGACTGTAGCCACATCCTTTACCCGAATTGGGATACCATTTTCAGAAACCTTAATGATTGTATTTTTGATCTCATCAATACTGTTGTACATCGACTCAGCCCTGACATTGTAACTTATGTTCTGAGCGATTACATTTCCGATTGGTAACTGAGAATTGTTTGATCGAATAGCATTTTCGATATCTCCCGGGGCCAGATTATGTTGTGCCAGCTTCATTGGGGTGATATCCACATAAATACGTCTTTCGAGGCCACCTTGTGTTTCCGCAGAAGCTAAACCAACGATACGTTCAAGTCTAGGCTCAACCACCTCAACAGCAAGATTTCTAAGTTCATCTAACCCTCTTATATCAGAGTTGATACTCAATTGCATAATAGGACGATTATTCGGATCAAACTGGAAAATCACCGGGTCTTGTGCCTGCTCAGGGATTTGATCTCTGATCTGGTCTATTGCTTTACGAACTTTCAATTCGGTTTTCCGAATGTCGGTACCTTCGTATAACCTCATAATAATGAAAGCTCTTCCGCGACTAATATTAGCTTCCAGAGTTTCAACGCCTTCAATTCCTGATAAAGCACCTTCCATTGGTTGAACCAGAATACGGTCAATATCCTCAGGCGCTACGTTGCTATACCCTGTAGAAACAGCCAGAACAGGGATGTTTATCTCGGGATTTAGCGTAACACGGAGGTTCGTTAATGAAAATATCCCAAAACCAATTACAATAATCGTAATCATTATAACGGTTATAGGACGTCTCAATAAGCCATCTGTCAGCGTAAACTTTTTCATGATTATACCTCAGTTTTTTCCAGTGGATCTACTTTATGAACAGAATCAAAGCCAAGATTTTCTACTCCCTTGTTCATCAGGTTGTAGATAGCCGGTACTACAAAAAGCATAAGAATGGTAGACATTGTCAAACCGCCTATTACAGTTCTTGCCATAGGACTCCAGGTTTCTGAACCTGAACCAAGTTCCAATGCCAGTGGAACCATAGATAGAATAGTAGTTAATGCAGTCATCAGAATGGGGCGTAATCTTCGTTTTGCCCCTTCTACAATTGCTTGGTGTCGATCAAGTCCCCGAGCTTGCAAAATTTTAATATAATCGATCATAACTATTCCATTGTTTACCACAATACCTGATAAAAGAATTAAGCCGACCATGGATGTCACACTTATTGAAGTACCAGTTAATCCCAGGATGATCAAAACACCAGATAAAGCCAGAGGAATGGTGAAAATTATTATAAATGGCTCGATAAGACTTTCAAATTGGGAAGCCATTACCATGTAGGTTAAAATCCCAGCGATAGCAAAAGCGATCATCAGGAAATTAAAAGATTCGGCTTGTTCCTCAGCTGAACCTGCCAAAGCGTACCTATAACCTTCCGGCCATTGAATCTCATCAAGAATTTGTCTGGCCTGATCCGAAGCTGTTTTCAGGTCAACACCATCTAATTCAGTAAGAATCTCTACTACTCTTTCCTGATTAATTCTGGTGACATTTGTAGGGCCTGTATACCGTTCAATTCTTGCGAGGTTACGAAGAGGCATCCAGCCGTTATTTGGTGTTTGAATCTGGATATTTTCGAGGTCATTGGAAGCTGCTTTTTCGCGAGGATCCAATTCCACTTTCACTTCAAATTCCACTCCCTGATCTACAAAGCTTGTTGCTACAGCTCCTTGTACAGCATCGCTTACGGCATTAGCTACCTGATTGGTAGTTAATCCTACTAAAGAAATTCGTTCTCTGTCCAGTATCAGTCTTAATTCAGGACGGCCTTGATCTGCAGTACTATATGCACTTTCAATTCCTTCGATCTCGGTAATCTTTTCTTTAACTCCGTCAGATAGCTCTTTCTTAACTTCAGGATCATAACCAAAAAGCTGAATGATTAGGCCATTTTCTCCATCGGGGCTAAGAGGGTCCTGTATCAATTCCTTGACATCTACACCAGGTACAATTTGTAAACTCTGAGTAAGTGAGCTAACAATTTCGAACTGAGATCTTGAGCGTTCCTGTTGAGGAATTAGTTCAACTCTGACGGTTCCCGTAAAGCCTCCAGGATTATCAGCTCCTTCGATTCCTTCTTTATCCCCATAATCAGAAACTACAATTCGAGCTTCCGGAACGTCTCTTTGAATAATACTTTCTACCTGACCAATTGAGCGTTCAAGTTCCAGTAAACTAACTCCGGCTTCTCGGGTAACCTCTAAGGTGAATGCATTTTCATCAACACGAGGGAAGAACTCGCCACCCAAAAAGTTAAAAATCGGGAGTGTAGCTGCAAAAAATATAACAGCAGAAATAACAAGCACCCAACTTTTGTGTAATGCTTTATCCAATTTAGAAGAATACCAGTTTTCAAGTTTTTCAAGGTTTCTGCTGAAGAAATTTGCCAATTTGTTATTTGCTTCAATAGAAAGCTCACCATCTTTATAAAACTGCGAAGTCATCATTGGAATAAGTGTTAGAGCTACCAATGAAGAAACAGATAATGAAAAAGAGATGGTTAGTGCGAGATCACGGAATAAAAATCCGGCAATACCGGGCACAAAAAGGATCGGAAGAAAAACCACAAGTGTAGTTAATGTAGAAATCACAACCGGGACAGCAACTTCTTTAGCTCCTAATACGGCTGCATCTTTTCGGTTTTTCCCATCTTCTCTGAAGCGGAAAATATTTTCTAAAACCACAACGGCATCATCTACCACTAAACCTACTGCAAGAGTTAAACCAGAAAGTGAAATAATATTTAAACTCAAATCTGCAAAATTCATTACAGCGAAAGTGGTAACGATTGAGACAGGAATTGAAATAGCAATAATCAGTGCTGAACGCCCGCTTCTCAGGAAAACCAGCAATATCAAGATTACAAGAAAGATGGCCTGAAGACCTGTAAGTAATAGATTCTGAATAGAAAGTTTGATAAACTCAGCTTTATTGGTAAGAACCTGAACTTCAACATCGGGTGGTAAACTTTCTTTAATTTCTTCAAGATTATCGATTACTTCACCAGCCGCCAATACTACATTGGCATCACTTTGACGATAAATATTCAGAATTACTCCATCCTTACCATTTACCTTTACATTACCAATAGGCTGGGCAATTCCATCCTCAATTGTTGCCACATCCTTCAACATTAATGTTTGACCATTTCTTGAAGCAACAACTACACTTTTAATCTGATCTACAGTTTTAAGTTCACCCATGGTTCGTAGTGAATAAACAGTGTTGCCTTCAATCAGCTGACCGGCAGGCACCTGAATGTTTTCAGCGTTCAGGCGATTTGAGATATCAGAAATACTAAGATTATATAATCTCATTTTCTGATTATCGATTACTACATTAATCTGGCGCTCTAACCCTCCTGATGTTTCAGCAGAAGCAATGCCATTTACCCGTTCAATTCTTTGCTCAAGAACCTGCGTTGAGTAGGTTCGTAAATCACGAGGGCTTCTTGCTTCCGAAGTGACAGCTAAAACAATTATAGGTTCCTGGTTGGGATCATAACTGAAAACAAGTGGAGTTTCAGCTTCATTAGGAATGGCTCTGGCAACAAACCCAAGCTGTTTTCTTACATCATTTTCAGCTTCGTAAAGATCGGTTCCCCAATTAAAATTAAGCTTTACTACAGATGCACCCTGGCTGGAAAGAGATCTTACTTTCCGGATTCCGCTGATGCTTCCAACCTGTTCTTCAATAGGTCTTGTTACCAATGCTTCCATATCTTCTGGAGCAACTCCTTCGTAACCTGTATATACAGTTATGGTAGGAAAGCTAACATCCGGATACAGGTCCAGACGAAGCTGCATCACTCCAAATATTCCAAACCCGATTAAAATCAGGCTGGTCATTAAAAAAGTAATTGGCCGGTCAACGGCTAATTTTGATAGTCCGCCCATTTTAATTTCCCGAAGCGTTTGCAGTTCTAACGCTATCCATAAAAGCACGACGTTCTTCCGGGCTCATATTTCTCAGGCGTTCACGAGTTTTTTGTCTTTCTTCTTCGCTCATATTTTGAAAAGCTTGCCCATCAGGACGATTACCTCCGGGTCTCGCCTGTCCATTGCCAGGTCGGCTGCCACCTTCTTGTCCTTCAAAAGTACCGGAGTTAGAAGAAGCAGATTGAAAGGTTGATTGTGAAGCAACCCTGATTTTCCCCCCATCCTGTAATGAATTTTGACCAGTTATAATAATTTTGTCGCCAGGTTGGATTCCGGAAATAACTTCAATCTTATCACCCTGTTCAATACCTAACTCAAGTTGCCTTAGTTCAGCAACAGAATCGCCTTTAGAAACGAAAACAGAATATGTTCTTTGAAGTTGAATAGTATTTGATTCAGGTTCAATAACTGTTTCAACCTTCTCAACCAGAGAACTTCTTTGAATTACAACAGCATTTGGTTTATTTACGATATCGATCACATTTTCGGTAAGAACTCCTGGGTAGATTGAAGAGCCGATGTCGGTAAGGGTGATTACAATTTCACCTAAACCGGTAGTTGCGTCCAATTGAGGGCTCTTTCTTGAAACAACTCCCTGAGCCGATATTTCTGCTTCATTGGAAACTCTGAGTTTGACGGGCTGACCTACTTTAACAGCTTTCCAATCCTGAACGGGTAAATAGATTCTCGTTTCATATCCAACCAAATTAGCGACTTCAAAAAGTGTTTGACCGGAGGTGGCAATATCACCTTCAACGGCAGTTCTCGAAACTACAACGCCTCGAACAGGTGAACGAACTTCAGTATTATTAAAGTTTTCCTGAGCTTGAGTTACTGAAGCTACTGCGGACTGATATTGTGATAAACTATTTCGATAGGTAGCAAAAGCGTTGTCGAATTCAACCTGACTTATAGAATTTGATTCGAGTAACCTTTCTTGTCTGGCGAACTGTGTACTGTCCCTTCCGATTGCAACTTTAGCTTGCTCTAATTGAGCTTTGGCTTGCTCTAGTTGATCTTTAAAGGTTGCATCATAGATTTTTGCCATAAGCTGACCTTGACGGACGGTGTCTCCAAGATCAACATAAATTCTGGTTATTCTGTTACTGACCTGAGGGTTAATTGCTACAATATCCTGAGATTTAACTGAGCCAAAAGAACGAACCTGATCGGCAATAGGAGACCTGGTAACAGTTTCAGTTTCAACGCTGGTTACACGCCCGCCGGCTCCGGCTCCCCAGCCGTTAAAGCGACCATTTTGAGCAGGGTTAGAATTGTCATTTCCTCCGCATCCAATGAGAAGAAAAATAGAAAGTCCAAAAAGAGATAATTTTGTCACGCTTGTAAATAGATTATTTAATTTGTTGAATTACACTAAAGTTCGGTATTTAGTTCGAGGGCTTCATCCCACAGGTGTAAAAAGAAGCAACAGAAATAATGTTTTACATTATGAATGCAATCCGAACAATGCTTATTATTAGGCGATAACTTTTAAACAAACTCTCGCTGCTACATGAAATTTTTTATTGATACTGCTGATCTCGACGAAATACAAGAAGCTAATGATCTCGGAGTTCTTGACGGAGTGACCACAAACCCAAGTTTATGTGCAAAAATCGGAGTGAGAGATTTTGAAGGTCACATCAAAAAAATCTGTGACATAGTTGAGGGCGATGTTTCTGCTGAAGTAGTTTCTACCACCTATGATGAAATGGTAGTAGAAGGTAGAAAAATTGCCGCAATTGCTGATAATGTAGTTGTGAAAATTCCATTAATTAAGGATGGAATCAAAGCGATTAAAACATTTTCAGATGAAGGAATAAAAACAAACTGCACTCTTTGTTTTTCACCAACGCAAGCATTAATTGCTGCTAAAGCCGGGGCAACATACATATCTCCGTTTATGGGAAGATTGGATGATATCTCAAGCGATGGTATGAAGCTGATTTCTGATATTGTGACTATTTACGATAACTATGGATTTGAAACAGAAGTACTGGCAGCAAGTATTCGTCACCCAATGCATGTAGTTGAATGTGCAAAAGCCGGCGCTGATGTCGGAACTATGCCGCTTAATGTAATCATGGGATTATTGAAGCATCCGTTAACAGACAGTGGATTAGAGCGGTTCTTAAAAGATTGGGAAGATCTGCAGGCAAGCTTGAAATCCTGATCATGTTGTCGGCTTCTTTGCTGTCATTTCGAGTATAGCGAGAAATCTAAGATTTGCTATTGTTTACGATGATTAGATTTCTCACATTCGTTCGAAATGACAAATTTATATTTAAGTAATGAAGTTTCTCAAAGCAATCCTTCCTCTAATTCTCTTGATAGGTTTAGTATTTGTACTAAACACAAAATTCGGTTCAGTTCCACCACTTGGAAAATTCTTTGATCCCGAGTCAGGATTTTGGGCAAATGCAGAATTAAATGTTCCTGAATCAGCGGAGATAAGCATTGACACTTTTAAAGGAAATGCTTCGGTCTATTTCGATGAACGAAGAGTTCCTCACATTTTCGCTGATAATGAATACGATCTTTACTTTGCTCAAGGCTTCATGGTTGCCAGAGACCGATTATTCCAATTGGAAATACAAACCTATGATGCTGCAGGAAGATTATCAGAACATCTGGGCGAAAGAACATTAGAAAGAGACAGAACAACACGCCGTAGAGGAATGCCATATGGTGCAGAAAAAGCACTTAAGGAAATGAAAAAAGATCCTAAAACATGGGAGATTGTTAATGCATATGCAGATGGAGTAAATGCATATATATCATCTCTGGAGCCAAAAAATTATCCAGTTGAATATAAAGTTTTGGATTTTGCTCCCGAAGAGTGGACACCTATTAAAACGGCACACTTGCTTAAAAATATGACACGAACTCTTGCCGGATCTAACAGTGATGACGTTACCAGTAATACCATCAAATATTTTGGTGCGGACTTTGTTGAGAAATTTTTTACAGCTGACCCGGATCTAAATGATCCGATTATTCCGCCATCAAGAAAGTGGGATTTTGACCCTATTCCGGTGCAAGCACCTGATTCTATGTATATTCCCGCATCGGCAGTTGAACTTGGTGAATATAAACGACCTGAAGGAGTTGGGAGTAATAATTGGGCGGTTTCCGGTTCTAAAACAAAATCAGGATATCCTATTCTTGCAAATGATCCACATCTTTCACTCACATTACCATCTATTTGGTATGAAGTTCAGCTCAGTGCTCCCGGAATAAACACTTACGGTGTAACTTTACAAGGCACCCCGGGAATTGTAATTGGATTTAATGAAGATGTGGCCTGGGGCGTAACAAATGTTGCTTCAGATGTTTTTGATTGGTATGAAATAAAGTTCAAAGATGATTCTAAAAAAGAATACTGGCATGATGGACAATGGAAACCAACCACAACCCGAATTGAAAAGATAAAAGTTCGCGGCAAAGAAACAGTTATGGATACCGTGATCTACACCCATCACGGTCCGGTTACAAAATCAGAATCTGAGATTAATGAAGAAAGAAAACCGGCTTACCATGCATTGCGTTGGATAGCCCATGAGGGATCAAATGACATAAGAACATTCTACGGACTGAATAGAGCTGAAAATTATGAAGATTATAAAACGGCTCTTAGTTATTATACAGCTCCCGCTCAGAATTTTGCCTTCGCAAGCAATGAAGGAGATATCGCACTTTGGGTAAATGGAAAATTTCCAAATAAATGGAAACATCAGGGAAGAACGGTGAGCGATGGAACAGACCCATTATATGACTGGCAGGGATGGATTCCGTTCGAACATAATCCTCATATCAAAAATCCGGAAAGAGGTTTTGTAAGCTCAGCAAATCAAGAATCGGCCGCACCGGATTATCCTTACTATCTTGACGATGATTTTGCACCTTTTGAACGAGGAAGAAGAATTAATGAGCGGCTTTCAGAAATGGAAGACATAACGGTTGAAGATATGCAGGCCCTACAAATGGACAATTACAGTTATCATGCGGCTACATTTTTTCCATCACTTTTAGAGTGGATGAAGTCAGATTCTTTAGATGAAATAGATAAGGTTATTTTAGAAGAGATAAATAATTGGGATTATTTCATGGACGCTGAAAAAATAGCTCCCTCCATTTTCAGGCAATGGGCTGGCAATTTTTACAGGGCTGTTCTTTATGATGAATACAGAACTACGGATGTATCACTTCGCTATCCATCCAGAGATATTTTTGTGCAAACGGTTAAAAATGAACCCGATTTTCCTTTTATAGATGACATCGAAACAAACAAAGTCGAAACGCGAGAGGATATTGCCACAGCAACTTTCCATGAAACCGTGAGAGAGTTGCACAATTACTTAGGAAGATATGGCGATAGTTGGAAGTGGGGATATTTCATTAATAATGATATAGGACATATTGGATTAATACCGGGTATGGGAAGGCAGAATTTGTTCAGTGGAGGTTCTTCTGAAGCAGTAAATGCCACAAGAGGAGGATTTGGCCCTTCATGGAGAATGGTGGTAGAGCTTGGTCCTGAAGTAAAGGGATATGCAGTTTACCCAGGCGGTGCTTCCGGAAATCCCGGATCCGAGAACTATGATTCTATGGTTGAAGCCTGGCGTACAGGACAGTTTTACGAATTGAATTTCATGAAAACCAAGCCGGAAGAATATTTATATAAACTTGAATTCAGATAAAAGACGTAAGATGTAAGAACTGAGACTTCTTTTTTTACATCTTGTGTCTTACATCTTATATCTACAAAAAAATGATCTTACTACTACTTTTAATCATCACCGCCTTTCTTATCAACCTCGTTCTCCCCTGGTGGGGAATTGCTATTACCGGATTAGCATTAGGTTTTCAATTTAAACCAGGTTTGGGAAAAGCTTTTGTAAACGGGTTTTTAGCCTTGTTTTTGCTTTGGGGAGGACAAGCTGTTTATACCCATTTTGCTAATGAAGGAATTCTCTCTACAAGAATTGCAGAGATGTTACAAGTAGGTTCTCCCTGGCTGGTGATTTTAGCGACAGGGTTAATCGGTGGTTTAGTAAGTGGATTGGCTGTTTTGAGTGGGAGTTTGTTAAAGCAGAGCTTTTCTAAAGAATGAGGATTATCCTACTGATTAGTTTTCTGAACTTTATAGGTTGTGCTACTCATATTCCAATGAGTGAGTTAGCCATGTTCTATAAAGAAAGAGTCTTTTTGGGATTTAGTTTAACTTTTATGACGTATTAGAAAAAAGCTCCAACCCGTTGGGCTGAAGCTCCTCATGTTTAAGCTACAAATCTGTTAATTAATTGATAGCGAATCGAACACCGGCCCCAATCACAAGCTGATCGGCATCACCACCTAAACCGGCAAGCTTTAATTCCCCGAAAATATCACCAAAGTCCTGAGCATATTCTATACCAGCTCCAAGATTTAGTCCTGTTTCGGAATCTGTGAAATTACCGTTTCCGGTATCTACGCTTAACCTTAAAATATTTATTCCGGCTAAGCCATAAGCAGTAATTTCTTCTTCGTTGTAAAACACGTAATGACCATTAATGTTGAAACCGAAATAATTAACATCATTTTCAGGCAAATAGAATACCAAGTCCAATCCTGCGCGGAATTGCTCATTGATCGTATAATAACCATCTACTTTAATACCCAGATTTTCTACTTCACTACCATAGGCGATACCCGGACCTATAGTTATAGTTCCTTCCTGCTGAGCGTTTACATTAGCAGATCCGAATAGAGTTACAGCAAAAAATGTTAATAAAGTATATCTCGATAACCTGTTTTTCATCATTCTCTTATTTAGTTAGTAATTAATCAGATGGAACCTATAAAAATATTATAAATCAGAAAGTTTCAATGAGTGAAATCTGTTTATTAGATAGGGAAAAGAATTTTAAACAAAGATTTTTCGATTAAAATTGAATGCAAATTCTTCCTTTCGTATCTTCTTTGAACTGAAAACAAAGCGAATTTAAACTAAGTGTTAGCAATCCAAAGCTTTGAATTAATAACGGCGCATCAGATGATTTTATGGAGGTGCAATTGAAGCCGTTTTCCTTTTACCATATTATTTTTAATCCGACACCTATTCCTGTTGTCGGATTTTTTTTGATCATTACTTCCCGAAAATTTAAATCCACTAAATCAAAACAGTATGTCAATACCTGAACGTAAAAAAGCAATTTTAGCTTTAAGTGACGGAACAGTAGCTCGTGGTTGGGCTGTAGGTTACGAAGGAATTACAGGAGGCGAGCTTTGCTTTAATACTTCTATGACCGGTTATCAGGAAATCTTCACAGATCCAAGTTATCACGGTCAATTAATGATGATGACTTATCCTCATATCGGTAATTATGGAACTATTGCCCGTGATGACGAAGCGAGAAAAGTTATGGTTGCCGGTATTATTGTACGAGCTTTTTCTCACGAATATAGTAACCCGATGGCAGATCAAAGTCTTCAGGAATATCTGGAAAATCATGAAGTGGTTGGAATATCAGGAGTGGATACCCGAAAACTGGTTAGACACATTAGGGAGAAAGGGGTGATGAATGCAGTTATTTCATCTTCAGAACTTGATGAAGATAAATTGGTTCAAATGGCAAAAGGCTGGGACGATATGACGGGTCTGGAGCTCGCTTCTAAAGTTTGCAGAACTGAAGCTCAAACCATACATGGAGAAGGTAATCTTAAAGTAGCTGCATTTGATTATGGGATCAAACAAAATATAATTAACAGCCTTAATCAAAGAGGCTGCACGCTTAGAGTATTTCCGGCTAAAACTTCGATTGAAGAAATTAAAGAATGGGAAACAGATGGGTTTTTCTTTAGCAATGGACCGGGCGACCCTAATGCAACAGCTGAGTATGCTCTTGCAACGGTTGAGTATGCTAAATCAACAGGAAAACCTTTATTTGGTATTTGTCTCGGGCATCAATTGATGGCTTTGAGTGAAGGAATAAAAGTAGGCAAAATGTTTGTTGGGCATCGCGGAGCTAATCATCCCGTAAAAAATCTGAAAACGGGATTGGTCGAGATCTCAACACAAAATCACGGATTTGCTGTTACAGAAGATAGTGTGCAAGAAGAAATTGCTGAAGTTACTCACATTAACTTAAATGATGGGACAGTTGAGGGTTTAGCATTTAAGAATTTTCCCGGATTTTCTGTACAGTACCATCCGGAAGCTTCACCGGGGCCACATGACTCAGCATATTTGTTTGATGAGTTCATAGAAATGATGAAAGCTAATTGATAGCTAACCAAGAAGAAATTAAAACAAAAATAATTACTCTTTAGAAACAAATGCCAAGACGCGACGACATCCACAAAATTCTGATTATTGGTTCAGGTCCTATTGTAATTGGACAGGCCTGCGAATTTGATTACTCGGGATCACAAGCCTGCCGTTCATTACAGGAAGAAGGCTATGAGATCGTACTCATTAATTCAAATCCTGCAACCATAATGACCGATCCGATAATGGCAGATGCGACTTATATGTTGCCCATGACTACAAAATCGATCAAAGAAATTGTAGCTAAAGAAAAACCGGATGCTGTACTTCCAACCATGGGTGGGCAAACCGGATTGAATTTAGCTCGTGATTTGGAAAAAGAAGGTTTTTGGGAAGCTAATGGAATCAAGATTATTGGTGTGGATATTGATGCTGTTGAATTGACCGAAGACCGGCAGTTATTCCGTGATAAAATGGAAGAGATTGGAATTGAACAATGCCGAAGTCGTCAGGCAGAGTCTCTTCTTGATGCAAAGGAGATCAAAGAAGAACTTGGTGGACTTCCGATTGTTATTCGCCCTTCATTTACTATGGGGGGTGCAGGAGGAGGAATTGTTTGGACAGAAGAAGAATTCGACAGAAAAGTGCTTCGCGGATTGGAAATGAGTCCGGTACATTCTGTGCTGATTGAAGAGTGTATTTTTGGATGGAAAGAATATGAGTTGGAACTACTAAGAGATTCAAATGATAATGTGGTTATCATTTGCTCTATTGAAAACATGGATCCTATGGGAGTGCACACAGGAGATTCCGTCACTGTTGCGCCCACGCAAACATTGAGCGATAAGCAACTCCAGATTCTGAGAAATGCGGCTATAAAAATGATGCGATCTATCGGTACTTTTGCCGGCGGATGTAATGTGCAGTTTGCGATGGAGCCGGGAAGTGATCGGTTTGTAGCCATTGAGATCAATCCAAGGGTGAGTCGTTCATCTGCGTTAGCTTCTAAAGCTACAGGTTATCCCATTGCAAAAGTTGCAACGAAACTTGCGGTAGGATATAATCTGGATGAGTTAAAAAATCAGATTACAGGAAATACTTCAGCATGTTTTGAGCCAAGTATTGATTATGTGGTTTGTAAAGTGCCTCGCTTCAACTTTGATAAGTTTCCGGGAGTAGACGAAGAACTTTCCACGCAGATGAAGGCAGTAGGCGAAGTAATGAGTATCGGGCGTAATTTTCCGGAAGCGCTCAATAAAGCATGGCAATCGATGGAAGTTGGTCGCGATGGACTTGGAGGTGACGGGTATGAAGAACTGGACCGTAAAGAAGTGAGCGAGCGACTTAAAAAACCATATTGGGATCGGTCACTTCAAATCCGGAATGCCTTTAAACTTGGCGCTTCGGTTGAGGAGATTGCTGATATTACTCAGGTGGATCCATGGTTTTTACAACAAATTCGCTATATGGTTTCTCTCGAAAACCGAACTGAGGGGCAATCGCTCGATACAATAGAAAAGGAAGATCTTTTTGAGCTTAAACAAGCAGGGTTTTCAGATTCACAGATTGCCTGGTTGTTAAGTAAAAGTGGTGAAGAAGTTACGGATGAAAAAGTAAGAGCTAAGCGAAAAGAACTTGAACTTACTCCGGTTTTCAAATTAGTAGATACCTGTGCAGCTGAATTTCCGGCGCAAACTCCGTACTACTATTCTTCTTACGAAGGAGAAAATGAAAGCGAAGTTACCGACAAGAAGAAAGTGATTATTCTCGGTAGCGGTCCGAATAGAATCGGACAGGGAATAGAATTTGATTATTCCTGTGTACACGCTGTTTTGGCAACTAAAGAGATGGGCTATGAAGCGATCATGATCAATTGTAATCCGGAAACCGTTTCTACAGATTTCGATATAGCGGATAAGCTGTATTTCGAGCCGGTTTACTGGGAACGAGTTATGGATATTATCGAACATGAAAAGCCGGAAGGAGTAATTATTCAGGTTGGTGGTCAAACCGCACTTAAGCTCGGAAAGCGCTTTGTGAAAGAAGGAGTCAGAATATTCGGTACCGATTTCGAGATGATTGATTTTGCTGAAGATCGTGGGCAGTTTTCTGACCTGCTGATCAAATTAGATATTCCATTTCCTGAGTATGGAACTGCTTTTGACGAAGAAGAAGCACTCAAGATTGCAGAAAGAGTTGGATATCCGGTACTCATTCGACCAAGTTACGTTCTTGGCGGACAAGGAATGAGAATAGCCGTAAAAGAAGAAGAGCTGAAACGCTATGTTACCAGAATTCTTAAAACACATCCTGAAAATGCATTCCTGATCGATAAATATCTGGAACACGCTATTGAAGTAGATGTTGATTCGGTCTACGACGGAGAACAGCTTCATATCTCCGGGATGATGCAACATATTGAGCCGGCAGGGGTTCATTCTGGAGACTCAACAGCGGTAATTCCTCCATATTCTTTAAGTCAGGAAGTACAGGACACCATTGCTCAGTATCAGAAAAGAATTGCTGATGCCATGGAGATTTTAGGATTTCTGAACGTGCAATATGCAGTAAAAGATGATAAAGTGTATGTGCTGGAAGCTAACCCGAGAACAACACGCACGGTTCCTTTCTTGGCAAAAGCTAATCAGGTTCCTGAAGCTGCAATCGGAGTCAAAGTAATGCTTGGAGCAAAACTCAAAGAATTTGATCTGGAATCTAAACTGGACTGCTGGGCGATTAAAGAACCTGTATTTCCATTTGATAAATTTCCGGAAGTTAAAAAAGAGCTTGGACCTGAAATGAAGTCAACAGGAGAAAGTATTTATTTCGCCAAAGACTTTGAGGATGAGCACTTCAAAAAACCGTATGAATTCAAGAGTTTATATCTCTCAAAATAATCTGCATAAAAACACTCTTTTAGTTATTCAGAAGTGTATTTTTATACTCTACAAAAAGAGAACTAAATTTCATTAATGATTGATCAGGCAAAAAGTATTCTAAAGGAAACTTTTGGATACGAAGATTTTCGTTTACAACAAGAACAAGCAATAAATCAGGTTTTACACAAGAAAGATGCTCTTGTCATAATGCCAACTGGAGGCGGTAAATCACTTTGTTACCAAATTCCGGCCCTGATGTTTGATGGTCTTACCATCGTGGTTTCGCCCCTCATCTCTTTAATGAAAGATCAGGTTGAACAACTAAAGCAGTATGGAATAGATGCTGTTTATCTGAACAGTACGCTTCGCCATGATGTGTATGATTTCAATGTTCGAAAAGTACAATCCGGAAAAGTAAAGATGCTTTATGTAGCTCCGGAAACATTGATGATGGATAAAACGAGAGAAATGCTGGACGGCCTTAAAGTGGATTGCTTTACCATTGATGAGGCTCACTGTATTTCGGAATGGGGTCACGATTTCAGACCGGAATATCGCCAAATTGCGACTCTCAGAGAAGACTTTCCGGATGCTGTTTGTCTGGCACTTACAGCCACAGCAACGCCAAGAGTTCAGGAAGATATCAAGACTATTCTGAAGTTTGATGATTCAGAAGAGTTCATTTCCAGTTTTGATCGGGATAATCTTTTTCTGAAAGTAGCAGACAAAAAAGAAGCTGATGATCAGATCCTTGACTTCCTTTTCACAAGGAGAAAACAATCCGGAATAATCTATTGTTTTTCGCGCCGTCAGGTTGATGAACTTTCAGAATTACTGGAAGATGAAGGTTATTCAGTGAAACCGTACCACGCTGGTTTGGGTGCTGGAATGCGAGCCGGAAATCAAAGAGCTTTTATTCGCGATGATGTTTCTATAATTGTGGCAACTATTGCTTTCGGGATGGGAATCAATAAACCGAATGTTCGTTTTGTCGTGCATTATGATATGCCACAGAATATTGAATCTTACTACCAGCAGATTGGACGTGCCGGACGAGATGGTCTTCGTGCTGATTGCTTGTTGCTTTATGGATCATCAGACACACAAAAGATTCAGTATTTCATCAATAAGAAAAAAGGCCAAGAGAAAGAACTTGCCAAACAGCACCTTAAAGAGTTGATAGCTTTTCTTGAAACCAGAGATTGCCGACGAAAGCCATTGATGGATTACTTCGGGGAAACTTATCCGAAAGAAGAATGTGGGATGTGCGACAATTGTCTTTCAGTGGATGATGACGTGGAAGATCTCACTATCCCGTCCTTACAGTTTTTGAAAACAGTGCTGGAAACGGAAGAACAGTTCGGGGCTACTCATATTGCGGACATTCTCCGCGGATCCAAATCCAAAAAGGTTCTTGAAAAAGAACACAACAAAATTTCTACATACGGAGAAGGTTTGGAGCTTTCTAAAGATCAATGGCTGCAAATTTCGAAAATGCTTCTTCGTCAGAATTTTGTAACAAAAGGCGAATATGGTGAATTCAAAATTGAAGATGCTGCTCATTCTGTTCTGAACGGAAACGAGAATGTGTATGGTACTATGGACCGAAGTAAAACATCCATTGAAGAGCAGGATGTAGTCCGAACTTCTTCAGAAATTGAAAGAGAATACGATGAAGCGTTATTCGATCTTTTGCGATTGAAGCGCAAAGAATTAGCGGATGAACAAGAAGTTCCGCCTTATGTTATTTTTCCGGACACGACTTTGGTTGAAATGGCATACTATTTCCCGCAAAGTAAGGAAAGCCTTGAGGCTCTTTATGGGGTTGGTTCTGTTAAAAAAGATAAATACGGCGATACTTTTGTCGGAGTAGTAAAAAATTATGCCACTGAACATGGAAAAGAAGAGAAAAAGAAGTCACTGCAAGAGCAGATCGAAAAACAACAAAGTGGTGAACTTTTTGAAGTGATCGGGAAAGCATTTAATAATGGACAATCGATAAGGCTATTGGCTGAAGAACATGGCGTAAAAGAAATGAGCATTCTCAAGCACTTGAAAGATTTCCATGATAATGGAAACGAGTTACGCCTGGAAGGATTGCTCGATGCTTCAGAATTATCGCATCGCCAACGGGATCAGGTTATGAAAGCATTTGAAAAAAAGAACCCGTTAATGCTACGACCTGTCTACATTGAGCTGAACAAAAACATCGGTTATGATGAACTCAGAGTGATGCAGCTATATTATTTAGCTAAAAATAGAAATTGAGTTCAATTCTTTGATTCTGTTGAAAGGATTATTTAGTCGGAGCGTACCCGGTTATAGTTTTATTTCTCTCACATAACCTGTAAACTAAACTGTGATATTAAGACCAGACATACTATCAAAACTTTCATCTCTGGAATTGAGAGCAAAAAAAATCGTGGAAGGATTTATCTCAGGATTGCATAAAAGTCCTTACCATGGATTTAGTGTGGAGTTTGCAGAGCACCGTCCTTACAATCCGGGAGATGATTTTAAGCACATTGATTGGAAGCAATACGCAAGAAAAGAACGGTTTTATGTAAAACAGTACGAAGAAGAAACAAACTTGCGTTGCTATATTTTGTTGGATACCAGTTCTTCCATGTTGTTCAAGCATTTTGGAGAGTGGACTAAACTACGATACGGAACTCATTTTGCAGCTTCCCTTTTGTATTTAATGCATCGCCAACGGGATGCCTGTGGACTCATTCCCTTTTCCTCAAAACTGGAAAGTTTTATTCCTGCCAAAGGCACATATGCACATTTGCGTCAGATCTATCTTGAGCTTGAAAGAGAATTGGTTCGTGAGGAAAAAGAAGAATCAGAAAAAAGAGCAACAGCTACAGCCCGTTCTATACATGAAGTTGCTGAACGATTGAACCATCGTAGTTTAGTGGTGATTATTACGGATCTGTTTGAAGATGTGGAACATCATAATGAACTAATTTCAGCATTAAAGCATCTGAGACATCGTAAACATGAAGTGCTCCTTTTCAATACTCTTGAAAAAAGGAGTGAGCGCGAGTTAGCTTTTTCAGATCAGAAACTGGTTTTGGAAGACATGGAGACAGGTTCGGAGCTGGAAGTAATTCCTGCACAGATCAGAGATGATTACATATCAAAAGTGGAAGAGCACACGCGTAAATTTAAAATGGCGTGCAGTGAATTTGAGATCGACTTCGAAGAACTTGATACCGAGTCCGGTTTTGACAAAGCTTTGTTGGCTTACCTCACCAAAAGAAGAAGGTTAGGTTAATTTGTTTTAAAACCCGGTCCCAGCGTTATGGCAAATCCTAAAGATGGGATTACCTTTTTTGAATTTACTTCTTTCAGAATGCCTACTTTGAATTTATAGAAGGCATAAAACTCTCCTTCAATACCGATAAGTTCTTCTCCTTTTGATACAATACTGAAACTATTGTTATTCACATAAACGGCACCAACTCTGATTCCTGCTGTGCCAATCATTGAAGATCCCAGATCCGCGTAATAAGCTCCAAATCTGTAGCCGCCTCTGAATAACCCAGCCTCCAGGTTTAATCCGCGAACACCATAAAATGTTTTAAATAATTCATCATTATAACTTAATCGGGTGTTTTTTTGAACTCCAATAGTAAAGCTTACCGCGCCACCATACTTCTGTGGGGTTGTATAGTCAATACTCACAGCCGGCGCAATTCTGAAACCGACGGTCTCAACTTCGGTACCCGGTTGTGCATACACATCGGTTAAACTGGTTACTACGATTAGAATTGAAACGAGTAAGGTATTTTTCATACTATTTAATTGCAGGAAACCCAGACCGGATCTCCGTCAAAACCTGGACTAAAAGTTAACTGTTGTTTATTATTACCATCAGAATCCATTAGAAAAATTTCCCAGTCACCCTCGATTACACCTCCAAAAACAATTTTATTTCCATCTGGTGAATACCTTCCGATCAATTGATTGTTCGAATCGTAAGTTAATTGAATCAACTCATCTGAATCTAAATTCAATTCATAAAGATCAGCATTTCCATTGGCAAAAATATAGAAAAGTAAGCGATCACCATTCGGGTGCCATTCAGGATGTCCATGTACTTTTTTGTTTGAAGTTACATTCAGAAAGCCAGATCCATCAGTATTAATAATTCCTATATCGGCGGAATATTCTTCATTAGTCAGAACAAAAGCGATCCTGCTCCCATCAGGAGACCAAACCGGATAAAAACTTTCTTTGGAATTTTCGAGCAAAACTAACTCATTCTCAGTATCGAGATCTTTAACTACTAATGAATAATTTCCGGCACTAATGGTTTTCGAGTAAACAATCTTATTAGCATTTGGAGACCAGTCAGGTACTTCATCTACGGCTGGATTTTCCATCACCGAAGAAACGGAATTATCTTTCGGATTTTTTTCATAAATGATACGTCCATCTGAACCTTGCTGAGCAAACATCAGTAAATTACTAAACTTATTAAAGCGAGGAGCGCCCAACGAAGAATCTGCACTCAGATATAAGTCAACTTCAAGAGAAGAAAGGTCATACTGATAAAGGTCACCATTTCCCGAGCGAGCTGAAAAAAATACAATCTTGTCTGAACAAGGGGGTTGCGCCGAAATTCTCTCAGGTATGGAAGAGGTGTTTTGCTCCGGATTCATTTTCTGAGAGCAAGCTGAAAAAAGTACAGCTGTGAATAATAATTGAATTATACCCCATATAAATTTCATCGTGAAATCTACACAACTTTACTGTTCTTCAAAATCCTGTTTAATAAAGATGGAGAAATTCTTTTGATTAGTAACGCCATTCTTTCTTTCCAGCTGGAGATAATAATTTCATTTTTTTCTGCTTTTAATCTTTTCCAAATTTTAGAAACCATTTCATCAGCGTCCATTGCTTTTTCATGTAGATCGCCCATTTTTCCAAATGAAGAGCCGTCAGCTGTTAAAGCATTTTTAGTGATGTTGGTTTTGATGGGTCCGGGGCAAACCAAAGTCACAGAAATGTTATGCTCGTACACTTCCTGACGCAATGAATCAAAAAGACCCTGTACAGCATGTTTGCTTGCTGAATAGGCGGTTCTGAATTTAGTCCCGATTTTTCCGGCTACGCTACTGGTTACAATGATGTGTCCGGTTTTCCGGGAAATCATATGCGGAAGAACTGCTTTTGTTAAACCAACAGAGCCGAAGTAATTTACTTCCATGATCTTTCGAATGGTTTTCATATTGGTTTCCTCAAAAACAGAACGTTGACTAATGCCTCCGTTGTTAATCAGGATATCTATCGAACCAAAAAGGGAGATTGCTTCTTCAGTTTTGGAAGCAAAAGCTTCAGATTCTGACAGGTCGAGGGTAAGTATTTTTATTCGGGAATCATCATTGCCTAATGATTTTTTTACTTCAATGAGCGCTTCCTCTCGCCGGGATGATAAGATCAGGTTAGCACCATCTTTATGGTAAGCTTTTGCTAAAGCTTCTCCGATTCCTGATGAAGCACCGGTAATCCACACCGTTTTACCCTGATAATTTCTCATATTGATATATTGAGCTGAACATTGGCTTGAAGATATTAGTTTTAAGGGAAAACAGAATAAAGTTCTTTTCTTTGTATTTTTGAATAAAACAAGATTTATCGTGATAACAGCAAAAACCATATTACTTGTTGAGGATGAACCGGAATCAGGAGAAATGCTTGCAAATTTTCTTGAACTGAATGACTACCAAGTACACTGGGAAAAAGATGGGAAGGCAGCTCTTGAGACCATCGAAGAACACGCTCATGAAATTGATCTGGCTATTTTGGATATCATGGTTCCTCATTTTGATGGTAAAGAAATATGTAAGCGAATTCGAAACCATCCCGTAACAAAAGACATTCCGGTACTTTTTCTGACCGCCAGAGATGAAGAAGAACAGGAAATAGAAGGTTTGAATCTTGGCGCTGACGATTACATAAAAAAACCGGCGAGTCTGAATTTGGTAAAGGCCAGAATTGAGTCACAACTCAGAAGAATGAACCCGGAAAACGCTCACTGGTTAAAATATGATCATGTTTCTCTGGATACAGATGCAAAGCAAATGTTCATTAACGATGATCCAATAGATCTTACTCACACAGAATATATAATTGCCGAATTGTTCTTTAAACATCCGAAGATTGTGTATTCACGTGCAGATATATTGAAACATATTTCAGATGAAGAGCGATTTATTTTTGACAGAACGGTTGATGTACATATCAAAAATTTACGTCTGAAAATGAAAGATGAAGGAAAATTGATTAAAACATATCGGGGAATGGGATATGGATTTAACAGAAAATATTTGTAGATGAAAATACAGTATAAATTATCATTCACTTATATCATCCTGCTGAGTATTGGTGTTGTGGTCATCAGCTCTTATGCTATTTTAAGTATCCGGTCTTTTTTACTGAATGAAGCTATTCAAAAATTTGAAAGCGATGCCCAAACATTCGCGGCTTCATTTGAAGGACCTGGTCAAAGTCAGAATCTTTCAGGTAAGGTGAAATTTGTATCAGATCTGACCGGCTTTAATGTTGCTGTTTTTGACTCGCTGGGTCATCAACTGATCGCGTTTCCCGATACAGGGCTTATTCATGTATCAGAATATTTGAACAACGAGATACAGAACAGATTAGTTAGCTCAAATGATCCGGTGGTCATCAACCGGGAGGAATTGGAGAACCTTATTGCTTTCGAAAAAATCCAACCCAATCAAACAGAAGCCCGTTATCTAAGAATTAGTCAACCTAAAGATGAATTATATGCAGCAGAAGCAAGTATTAGGCATTTGATTTACGGAGCAATGATTGGGTCTATTATTGTTGTTATAATCGTGAGCATCTATTTTGCCCGTTATCTTGCAAAACCAATCACTCAACTTAAAGAAGCAGCATTAGAGATATCTGAGGGGAATCTTAACAGGGAGATTAACCTGGACAGAAGTGATGAGTTTGGAACTTTGGCAAGGTCTCTCAATCAAATGGCGGAAAAGCTGAAAGATGATAATGAACAGTTGAAAAGATTGAATGAGAAACAGAATCAGTTTTTTGCTGATATTACACATGAAGTTAGGAATCCATTGCATTCAATAGCCGGATCATTGGATATGATAGAAATGGATAAGATTTCTGACGAGAAAAAGCAACAATATCATCAAAATGCCAGAAAACAGATTCAGAGAATTGCACGGTTATTTGAAGATATTAAAACTCTGCAAAGGTATGATTACGATGCAGAATTTATTCAGCGCAAAAAATTTGACATTGCAGGATTGATAGAAGATGTAATCGAAATTCATCAGCCTAAAGCAGATCAGAAGAATATTGTTCTGAATTCAGAAACGGAAGGGGGTTTGTTTGTATTCGCAGATCCCGATAAAATGGAGCAGGTATTGGATAACCTGATTTCAAATGCTATTAAGTACACTACTGAAGGCAGTATCAAAGTAACTGCAAAGAAACGGGATAAGGAAGTAGAAATTTCAGTAATTGATACCGGAATCGGAATTGGAGAAGAGCACCTAGAACGTTTGTTCGACCGTTTTTACCGAACAGATAAAGCCAGGTCAAGAGATAAAGGTGGAACCGGTTTAGGACTTGCAGTTGTAAAAGGTATTCTGAAAGCACATGGTTCAGAAATTGAAGTGGAAAGTAAAGCGGGAAAAGGAAGTATGTTTAGTTTCCGGCTTAGTCTGAGTCCTGAATTATAGTTTTATATCCAATTACTGCCAATGCAGAACCGGCAATAGGTCCGATAGTGTAGATAGGAATATCTAAATATGAAGCTCCACCTACAAAATAGTCAAGAATAGAAGTTCCAATAGAAATAGCCGGATTAAAAATTCCTCCGGAAATATTTTCTGCGGTTGTAACCGCTGCAACCAGAGTAAATCCCATAATAAAGGAATAAGTGGGGATGCTTTTGTGAGAAGAATTACCCACCCAAGCTGCAAGGGCAACTAAAACAAGCACTGCTGAAAAAATGGCCTCTACACCTAATTGTTGATAAAACCCGGAGTTGAGAGGGGCTTCTACATAAAAAACTAAATCTGATATAAGCAGTATGGTTGACGCTGCCATAAAAGCACCTGCAAGTTGTGCTAATAAGTAGTTAAAAAACTGAGCAGGTGAAAGTTTTTTTAGAAAAAAAGCAGCTGTGCTTATAGCTGGGTTAAAGTGAGCGCCTGAAGATAATGCGCCTAAATAAATAAACGCACTTAAAGTAAAGCCAATAGCAAAGGCATCTCCGGAAAGCCCGTAGACAAGCGTCAGAAAAAAAGTGCCGACGCATTCAACTAAGTATTTTTTATTTCCGAAACCCAAATTTGTCCTTCTTGTGTATGTGCTAAGCTAAACTCTGACTATTGTAATTGCAAAAATATATTGATAATAAAGGAGCTGAAATTCCCTAACTTTACACGTAAACAGACTTTATGTTATTGTTTTGGCGATGAAATAATGAAACGTAAAAAAATTTAAATGAGCTTTATCAATAAATTAAAATCACGATGGCAAATCGAAAGTAATACGCAGTTTTTGGTGATTTTAGTTGTTTTTGCTTGTACCGGCTTTACTGCTCTGTATGCCAGAAAGTTTGTTTTCGGGTGGTTGGGTATTACTGAAGCGTATCCATTCTGGCAAATAGCAATTATTTGGCTGCTCACTATTTTTCCTTTGTATAGCGTATTTCTTTATTGCTACGGATTTATTTTCGGACAGCGTAAATTTTTTACTTGGTTCCTTAAAAAGATGTTCGCCCGTTTTGTCCCGGGAATGGAAGCGCCCAAGAGGGAAATTGAGTAGTTATTAATTGATAAAAAGAGTTTAAGTCATTCCCACGCGAATGCAGGGAATCTGGATTTATAATGAAATCTAAGTTCTAATTATAAGGACAAACACCTCGAAGAAAGTCTTTTAAAATGAAATCTTCCAAGTGGCAGAATTTTATTCCATAAATCTTTCATTTACAGATTGTATCAGGGTTAATTTCAATTTTTATTTGTTTCTCTCTTTTTAACAAAAAATTGAAGCACAGAAAAGGTTCATCTATTAACAGCTACATCTGGATCTCCTGCATTCGCGTGGAGATGACTGTACTAGTTATCCAATTCATGTCCATAATTAGAATTACTCCTCGTTGGCAAAAAATTAAACTACTTTGTCAACGAATTATCTGACATATGACCTAAATTAAATAATCAAATACCCTACAACTTCTCGCGCTCTTTCTTGGGTAAGCTTTTAACTACCAAATCGTAAGAATCTTTGATCAGCTTTTTAAAAAGTTCATCATCCACATCTGAAAAAGTAGCGACTGAATTCCAGTGCTTTTTGCTCATGTGCCAGCCAGGAGAAATACCCTCATATTGTTCTCTGAGAATCACGGCTTCATCGGGATCACATTTCAGATTTACAAATTTGTACTCATCAATATTAGCTAAGGCAAACATTTTGTCGCCCACTCTGAAGACCAATGTTTGCTCTCCGAAAGGAAAGTCTTCGGTAACTCCGTTTAGCGACAGGCAGTAATCCCGGTATTCTTCAATATTCATAAAATCATGTTTTGATTCACGGATTTAAAATCGAAAAAGAAGCAATAACCTGCTTATCTTTATTGCATGAATATTTTGGCTATTGAATCTTCCTGTGATGATACCTCTGCAGCAATACTGGCTGGTGATAAAATCCTGAGCAATGTGATTGCTTCACAATCGGTACATGTGAAATTTGGTGGAGTGGTTCCGGAGCTGGCATCCCGAGCACACCAAACTACCATTTCGCAAACGGTGGAACAGGCGTTGGAAGAAGCCGGAATTCCGATCAACGAAATTGATGTGATTGCAGTAACTCAGGGTCCCGGATTAATGGGATCGCTGTTAGTAGGAGTTTGTTTTGCAAAAGGTCTGGCGGTTTCTCAGAATATTCCGATTGTGGGCGTGAATCATATGGATGCTCACATCTACGCTAATTTCATCGATTCGAAGCCGGAGTTTCCATTTGTTTGTCTCACGGTTTCGGGTGGACATACCCAATTAGTTCACGTAAAAGCCCCGTTTAAACATGAGATTCTTGGATCGACCAGAGACGATGCCGCCGGAGAAGCATTCGATAAAATTGGTAAGATCATGGGATTGGATTATCCTGCCGGACCGGAGATCGATCGGCTTTCAAAATCCGGAGACAGGAAATTCCATAAGTTTCCTCAGGCATTGTTAAGGGAAGGACTGGATTTCAGTTTTTCGGGATTGAAAACCAGTGCGTTATATTATTTGCAGGATAAAGAAGAAAACTGGATTCAGGAAAATCTCTCCAATCTGAGCGCAAGTATTTCGGAAGCGATAACCGGAGTACTCATCAAAAAACTGGAAAGAGCCGTTAAACAAACCGGAGTACGAAGTATAGCTTTAGCCGGAGGAGTTTCTGCAAATTCCATGCTTCGTGAAAAGGCACAAAGATTGGCCGAAAAACTTGGCCTTAAATTACATGTTCCACATATCAGCTACTGTACCGACAATGCTGCTATGATCGCCATTACCGGAAAGATGAAAGCTGAACTCGGCGAATTTGACGGAATGAAAATGAAGCCATTTGCTTCGGTTTAGAATTAAGAATTAGTCCTAATCCTTAATTTTTAATTAGTGAAGATATTCGTTGTTCACCTTTGAAATTACAGCCCCGTTAAGCTGAACAGCGAAACAAAGTGTAGCGTGATTCAGGATCTGTTTCGAGCTTTATCAGGAAATTTGTTGATAATGTTATTTTTAGCCGTTGGTTTAAGATTCCGAAATAAATTCGGAATGACCTAAGACTTAAACTTCATCGATTCTTTCACAGCCAACTGATCCACCCGTTCATTCAGCTCAATTCCCGAATGTCCTTTTACTTTGATCCAACTCACTTTGTGAGGCTTCATCGCTGAGAGCATATCTTCCCAAAGCTCTTTGTTTTCTACCGGTTTTTTATCTGCTTTGCGCCAGCCTCTTTTTTGCCAGTTTTCTATCCAGCCTTTGGTCATGGCATTTATAATGAGCGCACTATCACTGTGAATTTTAACATGACAAGATTTTTTGATGGCTTTCAAAGCCTCGATCACCGCCTGCATTTCCATCCGGTTGTTAGTAGTGTGTGCTTCTCCGCCGGAAAGTTCTTTTTCTTTGCCCTTCCAGATCAGAATGGCTCCCCAGCCACCCGGTCCGGGATTTCCGCTACAGGCTCCATCGGTATAAACAATGACTTCAGGAAGTGTAGACATATTTTTCTGTGATTGGCTTTAACAATTTTTGTGTTTCAACGGCTTTATGGGCTACGTGTTCCTGCCAGTTTTCATGGTTACTTCCCGCATAAATAATCCCTCGGCTGGAATTGATCAGGGGAATGCCTTCATGGTCTTTTAGAGCAAGTTTAAGTTCATCCACCGATCCGCCCTGTGCTCCAATTCCCGGAATCAATAAAGAGGCTTTTTTGTGAATATTTGTTACCGATGAAGACATATCAGCCTGAGTAGCACCGATTACCATTCCAAGATGAGCTTCCGATTCTGTTGATCTTGAAGCCAGTTCCGAAGCAATAAACTGAGCCATCATATCAAATCCTTCAAATGGTCTTTTCAGAAAATCGGTGGCTCCGGGATTTGAAGTTAAAGCGAGCACATATATTCCTTTGGAATCATCGGAGGTAAAAGCATCCAACGTTTCAAATCCCATGAGAGGATTCAGTGTTATCGCATCTACATTAAACTGATTGAAGAATGATTTTTTATAATGCTCTGCTGTGGTTGAAATGTCACCGCGCTTGGCATCGGCAATAACAATCTTTGATTTCGGGATGTAAGAAATCACTTCAGAAAAAACTTCCAGTCCGGATGAACCCAAGGCTTCAAAAAAAGCCAGATTCGGTTTAAAAGCAGCGCAATGATCTTCAGTAGCATCAATAACCCGTTTACAAAAATGAATCACCTGCTCTTCCGGAGCATTGAACATTTCCTTTACAGAGAGCGGAAGCTTTCTGAGATTAGGGTCCAATCCAACACATAAAACAGAGTTAGATTCAGAAACAGCAGATTGTAATTTTTCGGTAAACGTCATGAGCTAAAAATTTCAGCCTGAAGATAACATTTCTGAGAAGGAATATGGAGATTTTTAACCACAGAGGGCATGGAGTTTTAAGAAGGGGTCATCGTCGGGCGGATGCAGGCGATCTGGATTAATGTGCAAGTTGATGAGCAACATCTTTGTATCAAGCTAATTTGAAATGGTTTCCCTTAAAAGCAGGGTAAGCTATTTATAAAGATTTAGATTCCCTGCATTCACGAGGGAATGAATCATCCCTTTTATACCCAGTTACCCATTGTTATCTCTTGTAAAAGCATTGGTCACAATCCGCTTTTTAAATTAGATTCCTGTCTGTTTACTACTAATTACGGATTATGATTACGAAAAAAGATTACGTTAAAGAATTACGAGCAATTATCTGGGTATTTTTAATTGCACTCACACCATTCACATTTATACAGGCGCAGGATGAACCAGCAGAATCTGACTCAACCGAAGAAAAAAGAGATCAGGGCGATTTGCCTTTGGAACCGGGTCGGGAATTTAGTTTTGACCTGACGGAAGGCTCGTGGATTTCTCTGGATGTAAGTCCGGATGGCGAAACTATTGTATTCGATTTTCTGGGAGATCTGTACACCATTCCAATGTCGGGTGGGGATGCCACTCAATTAACCGAAGGATTACCTTTTGATAGTCAGCCACGCTTCAGTCCGGATGGAAATAAAGTGGTTTACATTTCTGACGCTTCCGGAGGTGAAGGAGTTTGGACAATCGACCTGACATCTGAAGACAAAGAAAAAAAGCAGATCACGAGTGGAAAGAGTAATGAATATCAATCTCCGGAATGGTCGCCTGATGGTAAATATTTGATTGCTTCAAAAGATTCGCCCGGCAATCATAAGATCTGGATGTATCACATTGATGGTGGTTCGGGAACAGCGCTGGTTGATTCGCCCGGAAATCTCAGAATGACAGAAGGAGCTTTTAGCCCTGATGGAAGATATATCTGGTTTTCAAGAAGAACAGGCAGTTGGAATTACAATGCGTCCATGCCTCAGTATCAGTTGGCAACTTATGACAGACAAACAGGTAATATAGCCACACAAACTTCACGTTATGGTTCTGGCTTTAGAGCGACATTATCGGATGACGGAAAATATCTGGTGTACGGAACGCGTAATGACGAACACACCGGATTAGTAATCAGAGAGTTAAAAACTGGCGATGAAAGATGGTTGGCCTATCCTGTTCAACATGATGATCAGGAATCAAGGGCTTCCAGAGATGTGCTTCCCGGAATGTCTTTTACTCCCGATAGTAAATTTTTGGTTACTTCTTACGGCGGTAAAATCTGGAAAGTACCTGTTGATGGTGGCGATGCCGTAGAAATTCCTTTCCGTGTAGCGAATACAATTGACATGGGACCGGAATTGGATTTCGAATATCCAATCTCAGACAGCAAAGAATTTACGATCACTCAGATCAGAGATGCCGTTCCTTCACCAGATGGAAAAAAGATCGCGTTTACAGCGCTGAATGAAGTGTATACCATGAACTTTCCGGATGGAACACCTGAAAAATTAGTAGATCTGGATGAAACACAGGCACAACCGGTTTGGTCTCCGGATGGAAAATGGATTGCTTTTGTAACCTGGGAACCGGAAGGAGGAAAGGTGTATAAAGTCCGTTCCAATGGTCGTGGTTTAACACAATTGAACGAAGATAACGGAGTGTATCAATCGCCGGTCTGGAACAATGATGGAAGTCGATTAGTGCTGATCAAAGGAGATGCGCAAGGATTCAGAAATGCAACGCGCAGGACGGCATTCCGTGGAACCTCAGATTTGGTCTGGATAGATGCAAATGGTAGTGAAGATAATTTCATTGCTTATACCAATGGTCGTTCAAATCCGCACTTTGTAAAAGGTAATGACAGAATATTCCTTTCAAGTTTTAATGGCCTGACCTCTATACGTTGGGATGGAACCGATGAAAAAGAGCATGTTCAGGTTCAGGGACGTCCTGCTCCGGGGTCTTCTTTCAGCCCGAGAGCTTCATGGATACGAATGGCCCCTGAAGGTGATCAGGCGCTTGCTCAGGTTGGTTACGACCTGTTTGTAGTCACGGTTCCACAGGTGGGAGCAGAAGCACCGACCATCAGAGTGGGTGGCGGATCAAGTTCATTTCCAACTACTAAACTAACAGATATCGGAGCTCAGTTTCCTGCATGGGGATGGGAAGCGGATAAAATTCATTGGTCGATCGGAAATGCTCATATCCGTTACAGTATTTCGGATGCTGAAGCGTATGAAGACAGTGTAAAAGCTGCTAAGAAAGCAGAGAAAGAGAAGAAAGAAGAAGAGGCAAAATCTGAAGATGAGGATGACGGGGAAGAAGCCGCTGCTGAAGAATCCGAAGACAAAAAAGAAAAAGAGAAAAAGAAAGACGAAGGATATCAGCCGCTGGAAAAAAGAATTGAAGTACAGGCAAAAAGAGATACTCCTGAAGGAATGATTGTACTTCGTGGTGCAACCGCCATTACAATGAATGGAGATGAGATTATCCAAAACGCAGATATTCTGGTGGAAAATAACCGGATCAAAAATGTAGGCGCAAGAGGTTCTTTTGAAATTCCGGGCGATGCTGAGATCATGGATATGAATGGAAAAACGATTATTCCGGGCTTTGTGGATACGCATGCTCACTTCAGGCATCCGGTTAATTTACATCGTGGACAGTTTTGGTCATATTTAACGAATCTGGCTTTTGGTGTGATCACAACTCGGGATCCGCAGACAGCAACAACCGATGTTTTGACTTATGGCGATTTGGTTGATGCAGGAAAGTTATTGGGACCACGAGTTTATTCGACAGGTCCGGGAGTGTTCAGTAGCGAAAACATCAAAAATCTGGAACATGCGCAGGATGTGTTGAAGAGATACAGCTCGTACTACAATACCAAAACGATAAAAATGTATGGAGCCGGTAATCGTGAGCAACGTCAGTGGATCATTCAGGCAGCTCGGGAACAGGAACTCATGCCTACTACCGAAGGTGGATTAGATATGAAAGAAAACATCACACAAGTAATCGATGGCTATCCGGGACATGAGCATTCATTGCCGATATTCCCATTGTATAATGATATCATTGATTTGGTGGCGTATTCGAATACGGCTTACACGCCGACTTTATTGGTGGCTTATGGAGGACCGTGGTCAGAGAATTATTTCTATTCAACGGAACGTCCGCACGATGATGAAAAATTAAGACGCTTTATGCCGCACGAAAATCTGGATTCCAGAACCCGCCGAAGAAATGCAGGATGGTTTATGGAAGAAGAATATGTTCATGAAGAGCAATCTGCGATCTTAGCTGAAATTGTTGAAAGAGGTGGAATTGCGGGAGTAGGAAGTCATGGGCAGTTACAAGGACTCGGATTCCATTGGGAACTGTGGGCGATGCAAAGCGGAGGATTGAGCAAGCATGACGCCCTGAAAGTAGCAACTATTCACGGCGCAAAAGCCATAGGACTTGAAAGAGATCTTGGAACTATTGAGGTAGGAAAAATAGCTGACTTTGTAATCATGGATAGAGATCCGTTGCAGAATATCCGAAATACCAATTCGGTGAGCTATATCATGAAGAACGGTAGACTTTACAATGCCAATACGTTAGATCAGATATTTCCTGTTCAGCAGGAATTGGGAACGTTCTGGTGGCAAAATCAGGAGCCGAAGGATTTGCCGGGAGTTAAGGAATAGTGTTAGGGTGTGATCGTGTTATGGCAAGCTTGTGATAAAAGTTGCCATAACACTTAAACACTATAACACCTGGTTTTAAAGAACTGATTCCGGAAATACTTCTTCAAATCCGTGAGGTGGTTTATCCAATGTCCAGGTTTCAAAATAGAAATGACGTTCTGATCTGAATTTCTTTCCATTGATGCTGAAAAAACGGAAGGCATCCGGTAGCATATTTTGTAGCGGATGGAAGAATTGGGTGTAGATATTTTTCTTTGAAAACAGGTGCAGATCAAATCCGTTTTTGGCTTGTTCTTTATAGATGATAACCAAGCCTTGTTCCAGCGCTTCTTTCAATTCAGATTTTAAATGCCCCACGTTGGAATTGGTATCGATGTGCAGAGAAGCTAAGTCGAAACCAGATGCATTTGAACCAATGGCAACAACCTTTCCATAATCAATGGAGTTAATAGCTTCATTCAGACTTTCAAATTCAATGTCAGAGGTAATAAAGCTTTTTGTATCTAATCCTGTTTCCAGACTTTGAATTACTCCATCGTATTCATCTAGTACATTCAGTCCAAAGACTTCTTTCTTCAAGTCTGTGGCAGTGAAATACAAGCGCGAATATGTAGGATCTGGCTTCATAAAATCAGCTAGCGTAGATTCGATCTGTTCTTTAGAACGATTGGCATTTCGATCAGCAAGTTTATCCAATCGTTGATCATGATGAAAGATGAGTTTGAATATCTGATGATTGTTCATGAATTGACAAAAATGTGATAATTATCGTAGAAGGCGGATCGCGTCCGCCTGTACAAAGAAGTCATCCTGAGGATACTTCCGAAGGATCTGCAAAGTTAAGTAAATGCATGAAACTTATTCGCGAAGATTCTTCGCTTTCGCTCAGAATGACAAATTAATAAATAAAAAAATCCCACTCACAATTTCTCATGAGTGGGATGTAATTTCATAGCTAACTCAGTCAGGGTTCAAAACTCTGACTGAGTTAGAAAAGCGGAAGTTTAAATCATCGTTGCGATAACAAGTGCCACAACCGACATCAACTTAAGAAGGATGTTTAATGATGGTCCTGAAGTATCCTTGAAAGGATCTCCAACAGTATCACCAACAACACCCGCTTTGTGTGGATCAGAACCTTTTCCGTATTCCACACCATCGATGGTAACGCCTTCTTCAATCATTTTCTTAGCGTTATCCCATGCACCACCTGCGTTACTTTGGAATAAAGCCATCAGAACACCAGCAGAAGTTACACCTGCAAGAAGTCCACCGAGCATCTGTGCTCCTAAGGTAGGATCGTCGCTGATGAAACCAGGAACAAATCCGAATAACACAGGAACGATCACAGCAAGAAGCCCCGGAAGAACCATCTCTTTGATAGACGCTTGTGTAGAAATCTCAACACACTTCTCATATTCAGCTTTTCCATCAGCAGCATCAAAAGTTGCTTTGTCTTCGTCGCTCCAGTCAGCGTATTCTTTTTCGCCGTTTTTGTTCATCACATCAAGAGCAGCTCTAAGCTCAGGAATAGAAGCAAACTGACGACGAACTTCTTCGATCATGCTCATAGCTGCACGACCTACCGCATTCATTGATAATGCAGAGAATAGGAAAGGAAGCATAGCTCCAACAAAAAGAGCAGCCATTACAAATGGGTTTGTAACATCGATAATTACATCAAGACCCGGGTTAACCGCTTTAAACGCAGTAACGAAAGCTGCAAAAAGAGCAAGAGCAGTCAATGCCGCAGAACCGATTGCAAAACCTTTACCGATAGCAGCAGTTGTATTACCTACAGCATCAAGTTTATCAGTTCTTTCACGAACTTCAGGCTCTAATTCAGCCATCTCAGCAATACCACCTGCGTTATCAGAAACAGGTCCGTAAGCATCAACAGCTAACTGAATACCTGTATTTGCAAGCATACCAACAGCGGCAATAGCAATTCCGTAAAGACCTGCGAAGCTATAAGCTCCAATAATAGCGATTGCAATAATAACGATAGGAATTGCAGTGGAAATCATACCTACTCCAAGTCCTGCAATAATGTTAGTCGCAGAACCGGTAACGGATTGCTTCACAATAGAAAGAACCGGCTTGGTTCCTGTTCCGGTGTAATGCTCAGTAACTAATCCGATTAATAATCCAGAAGCCAATCCGAAAATCGTAGCCCAGAAAACACCCATGCTTGTGAATTCTTTTCCGTCAAAAGTCCATGTTTCAGGAAGCATCCATTGGATAATAAAGAAAGAAGCAACCAGCATTACAGCGGCGGATAAAAACTCACCAATGTTTAACGCTTTTTGTGGATCGCCACCATCCTTTACTCTTACAAAGAAGGTTCCTAAAATAGAGGTAAAAATTCCTGTTCCTGCAAGAACTAAAGGAAGAAGTACAGCAGAAAGACCATCAAAATTATCAGCCCAGCCTGTTGTAGTCATAAAAGCAGCGCCAAGAACCATAGTACCAATGATAGAACCTACATAAGATTCAAAAAGGTCAGCGCCCATACCGGCAACGTCACCTACGTTATCACCAACGTTGTCCGCAATGGTTGCAGGGTTTAACGGGTGATCTTCTGGAATACCTGCTTCCACTTTACCTACAAGGTCAGCTCCAACATCAGCAGCTTTGGTGTAAATACCACCACCCACACGAGCGAAAAGAGCAATTGAAGATGCTCCGAAAGAGAATCCTGTTACAATAGCTAATACTTTATTTACTGCATCCGCACCATCAAGTCCGAATAGTTGAGAGAAAAGAAAGAATAAACTTGTAAGACCTAACACTCCAAGTCCTACTACTCCGAGTCCCATTACTGAACCACCGGCAAAAGCAACCTCAAGGCCTTTCCCAAGGCTGGTACGAGCTGCATTAGTAGTTCTTACGTTTGCTTTGGTAGCAACTTTCATCCCTATGAAGCCTGCAAGTCCCGAACAGATTGCTCCGACTACAAAGGAGATAGCAACCATCCAGCTTGAAGTTTCAGGGTTTGCGCTGAATGCAAGAATAGCCGCAACTACCAACACAAATACAGATAGTACTTTATATTCTGCTTTAAGGAAAGCCATTGCGCCTTTGGCAATACTTTCTGCGATACTTCCCATTCGGTCGGTACCTACTTCCTGCTTACTTACCCAGGAAGATTTAAATGCGGTGTATGCCAAGGCAATAACCCCTGCCACCAGCGAGAAAATGATTAAATTTAGCATAATTCTCTTTTCGTTAGTTTAGATTGTAATTCAATTAAAATAATTCATTGCCCTTTCTATCCCTATATTCACGAAGGCAAGGGCTGCATCGTGAGCATGTTGTACAGCCTGATCTTTTAATTCAAGCTCATCTTCAGCAAAAGGAGCAAGTACATATTGCACTTGCTTACCCCGTGAAAAATTATCTCCGATACCAAATCGTAATCTCGGGAAATCATTGTTTCCCAATCGATCAATGATATCAGTAATTCCGTTGTGACCTCCGGCACTTCCTTTGGCTTTCATCCGATTTGTTCCCAATGGCAGATTTAAATCATCATACACAATGAGGCAATCTTTAGCTTCTTCATTAAATTTAGCGAGAGCCTTTTTTACCGCTGTTCCACTTTTGTTCATGTAAGTGGTAGGTTTGATAAGAACAATCTTACGTCCTTTATGTCTGCCCTCAGCTTTGGTAAAAGGTCCGCCTCCCGGTTCAAAAGAAACGGAAAGCGTTTTAGCTATTTCATCAATAATTTCGAAGCCGATGTTATGCCGGGTTCCATCATATTCAGCGCCAATATTTCCCAATCCAACGATCAGTGACATAGCGTTGATAGATAATTGCCGGAATAAGTCACCTGATTATTCTTCAGTTTTTTCTTCTTCAGAACCTTCGCCTTCAGCGCCTTCAGAAGTTTCTCCCTCTTCATCGGTATCACCTTCTTCATCTTCTGTATCAGGAGCAGCAGCCTCAAGCATGTCAAGGAATGCCTCACCTTTAGGAGGACGAATAGTTACGATAGTTCTGCCTTCAGCATCAATAGGAGTGATTCCGTCAAGATCAAGTTCGCCAACGTGGAAAGAATCTCCAATTTTGAGATCCGATACATCAACTACAAATTCAGATGGAATAAATTTCGGTAATACACGTACCCGAACCACTTTCATTGGCTGGAACAAACGTCCACCATTTTCAACTACACCACGAGAGTTACCCGTTATTGAAACAGGAATACGAAGTGTGAGTTTGTGGTTGTCAGATAATACATAAAAGTCAACGTGAACAGGTCGGTCTGTAACCGGGTCAAATTCAACTCTTTTAAGAAGAGTTTGATGTACGGTTCCATCGATTTCTAGCTCAACAAGTTTAGTTTGATGAGAACGAAGAATCTTTTCTAGTTCAAGTTCATCAACAGAAACATGAAGGTTTTCTTTCACTTCAGGGCCGTAAACAACAGCTGGGACTTTTTTATTCTCCCGTAATTGTCTGTTTACTTTTTTGTCGAGCTCACGTTGAGCTGCGTCAAGTTTTTTAAATTCAGCTTTTGCCATTTTTGGATTTACTTACTTAGTCATTATTGTCGAAGAGAGCGCTGATGGTATCATTGGTATGTATACGTTGAATTGCTTCTGCAAAAATATCAGCTACGCTCAGCACTTTTATCTTATCAGATGGCTGGCGCAATGTAACCGTATCAGTTACCAATACTTCATCAATCGGCGAATCTTCGATTCTTTGGTATGCCGGTCCCGACAATATCGGGTGAGTACAAATAGCAGTTATATTCAATGCGCCACGTTCTTTCATAGCGACTGCTGCGTTTGTAAGTGTTCCGGCGGTGTCAATTAAGTCATCAACTATCAACACATTCTTTCCCTCAACATCACCAATTATGTTCATGATCTCACTCTCATTTGCTTTCGGTCTTCTCTTGTCAATGAAGGCAAGGCTGGTTCCGAGTTTTTTAGAGTATGCACGTGATGTTTTGAGGCTACCCACATCCGGGGCAACTACCACCAGATTTTCAATTGGGTTGGATTTAAAATGATCTATAAAAGCCCGGCTCGCGTAAAGATGATCAAGCGGGATATCAAAAAATCCTTGAATCTGTGCTGCATGTAAATCCATGGTCAAAATTCGGTCGGCACCGGCTTTCACAAGTAGATTGGCCATGAGTTTGGAGCCGATGGATACTCTCGGTTGATCTTTACGATCTTGGCGGGCATATCCAAAATAAGGAATAACCGCTGTTACACGTTTTACAGATGCTCTTTTTGCTGCATCCAACATCAACAACAACTCAATGATGTTATCACCAGAAGGTGGTGTAGGTTGTATGATGAAAATATCTTCACCCCGTATGCTTTGTTCGTATTTTACATACAGTTCTCCATCAGAGAATTCCTTAATGGTAATTTCTCCAAGAGTTGTGCCGTATGATTCAGCAATTGCTCTTGCAAGAGCGGGATTGCTACGGCCGGAAAATATTGCGAGAGGAGTATCCAAGTTAGTTTGCTAGCACTGATAAATTCAGGATTACATAAAACAAAAGGATGGCTCCTGGTCATCCTTTCGAGTGTTTGTTGCCCGGGGAGGACTCGAACCCCCACATACTGGACCAAAACCAGGTGTCCTGCCATTAGACGACCGGGCAATTTTGCCGTATTCGACAGACCCCAAAGATAGAGATAGATAAAAAAGCAATCAAGGTAAAATTGCTTTTTTTAGTACCTCACAGTCTTTGCATCTTCCTTTTTCACAATAATCTTTTATTTGATGTACAGAACCTAATTTTGAATGGTACTTTTTCCCCGAAAAAGGCAATGATTCAAACTTTTTGATTAACGATTTTGGGATTGGAGCTTTAAAAGAATTCCATTCTTCTAAAACAGATTGTTTCATGTTTTTCGAATGAACTAAAGAACTGAGCAGGAAGAGTGCGGGCAGATATACAGTGCCATAAAGTAATTTAATTCGTCCTGAAAAAGGAATAGAGTTCTCAATACACCATTTTCTCCAAAGTCCGATAGAGTGTTCGTTTATGAAATCATCGAACGAAGTATCAAGTATCGCTTTAAGAAAAAGAACGCCGGTTTTTAGTCTTTCAGAGGGGTTATTTGAAGGGCGGCATCCTTTAAGGTTCCATTTAAATGATTTTTCAGAAACAATATTCTGTATAGAAGCTTCTGTGATTTTTCCAGGTTGATGATAGTAATCTTTAAACAGGAATATTGCTGCTTTTTGCATGGGTTCCCGATTGTGGGAAATACCTAATCCATCGAATAAAGAAATAATCAATGCTTGTTTCCATGCTTCACTTTGTGAAATACTGGGATCAAAAAAACTAAGAAAATCTTCTGTTTTCTTTTCAAGATATTCTTGGTGAGCGGTTTCTATTTGTCTTTCAAAAACTTCTGTAGAGATGAAATGAATATTTCCTGCACAGGGTAATAACTCAGAATGCTTGTTTCGGTATTGTTTGAGAAATTGTTGAAGGTCAGCCGAAATAGCTGGTAAAAGGTTGAGGGTAAGAGGACTGTTTCCGGATTCTGTAACTACTTTATCAGGGCTGTGTTCAGCAACTATATGTAGAATTACGTTATTATAATTTTTATCTGATTGATGTCCGTGACTATACCAGTGATTTGCTTTCAAGTGAATTTCGACGGAACCGCTCCACGTTATATTGTCGGCAATAATGGTGGCATTTAAGAAATCCGGTCCGTCACTCGGATTAAGCGTTCCGGGATGTATTACTGAGGTTTTTTTACCACACTCGGTATAGAGTAATGAGGAATCAAATAACCGCTGTTCCCAAATCCATTGAAGAATACTTTCAGGATATGGGAACAGTCTTTTACTCATTACCTTCTAATTCTTCATCTTCAAACAAAAGATCCTCTGTGGCTTCATAAAGGTCAGGGAGATTGTCTTTCATACTTCTTTTGATATTGCTTGAGACTTTTCCCAATCTTTTTTCGCTGTCTTCAATAATCTTATGGCTTGTATTTTCAATCCACTTCCGGTTTTCTTTTCCTGAACGTGGAGTAAGAAGCATGCCGGCAACCACACCACCTGCAAAAGCTACTAATCCTGTTACTAAAGTTCCGAATCCTCTGCTCATGATAGACCTCCTTGCTGTTGAGTTAGGTTAACACTGTAAAGTAACGAATTTAAGGTTAGAATATATTATGAATTTCGCATCACAGAAGAATAATTTCTTACCTTTACAATAAATAGACTGATTGAATGAGTAAGCAGATAGTTTTAATGGATAAATCCCGGGTCGAGCGATCTTTAAAACGGATGGCCATCGAGTTATGGGAAAAGCTTGAACAAAATGATGAATTGATTCTTATTGGATTGAATGAAAGAGGGTATGCAACTGCTTCTCTTTTAAAAAAATTTGTTGAGGAAATCACAGAAGTGGATAATATTCAGTTGGTGAAACATGATATTAAAAATCTAACACACAACGATCCGCTTCCTGAATGTACAGAGAAATTTGTGGTAATTGTTGACGATGTGATTTTTTCAGGCAAGACCATGTTTGATGCACTTAAGGCAATAATAAGTACGGGAGAACCTAAAAAAGTGGAAGTACTTACTTTGCTGGATCGGGGGCATAGAAAATATCCGATTCAATCTAATATAACAGGCATGTCTGTGCCTACTAAATTTGGAGAACATATAGAAGTTATGCTCTCAGAAGATCAACCAGAACAAGTAATATTATTTAAGAATAATTAAGAAACATAACCATGAAAAAAATTACTAACTATTTATTAATTGCATTCGGTCTTTTACTTCTAACCGAAACCGCAAACGCACAAACCATCGTTGTACCCGATACTTTAAATGGGTGGACCCAAACTTGGGTAGCAAATCTGAATGGTTCTCAGGCAGCTTATCAAAATTGGAGCGAGGGGGGAGTTAACACCTTAAGTGGAGCGGCTTCTACAGTGTATACACGTATGTATAGAGAAGGAAGATATTCATTCGGTTTTAGAGCAAACCTAAGATACGGAGTATCAGTAATTGATGGTGAGGAGCGTAAATCAGATGATTTAATTTCATTACGTTTAAGAAGCACCTACGATCTTGCTGATGATAGTGATATCGCTGCTTATGGCGCAATACAATTCAGAACACAGTTTGCAGACGGTTTTGATTATGGTGCAGGAGTGAATATGAGTGATTCGCTTATTTCCGGATTCTTTTCACCAGCTTATTTAACAGAAGAAGCGGGTTTAGAATATAATCCGGATCCAAAGTTACAACTGGCAGCAGGTTTAGCGCTTAAGCAAACTTTTATTTCTGATGGCGATCTTTCTCCGAATTATGGACTACCCCAGGGCGATACTTTCCGGTCGGAGGGTGGTTTTACTACAAGCATTTCTTTTCAGACTTCGGTAGCAGAAAACATCCAATACTCAAGTAACCTCGAGACGTTCACCAATTTCTTAATTCCTGTTTCAGAAACAGATGTGTTTTGGTCAAATGAATTTGTTGGACAAATAAATTCATTGATAAACGCTTCATTTCAATATGAAATGAGATATGACAATGACTTCTCATCGAAAGTACAAATTAAGCAAGTGTTATCCGTAGGTATTTCAGTAAACCTGTATTAAAAATGAATTCTAAAGCGGGCAGAGCACTTGATCAAGGGTTGCAAAACCTGCAACAATGGAAAGATTCTTTCGGAGCGTGGGGTGAAGATTCCACGCTTTTTGTTTCTGATGAAAAGATTGAATCCGTTTTCGGACGATTAGCTCAGCGATTAAAATGTAACTACCCTTTTCATCACCCTGTTTATGCCGGGCAAATGCTGAAACCGCCACACCCGGTAGCTTGGGCTGCTTATTCAATGGCAATGAGCATTAATCCCAATAATCATGCTTTGGATGGTGGACCTCCATCTTCCGAAATGGAAAAGGAAGTGATGGAAAAGCTGGCCCTTTTTTTTGGATATGGTGATACTTATCTAGGACATTTAACAGCCAGTGGTACCATTGCTAATCTTGAGGCGCTTTGGATTGCCAGAGAATCAAATCCGAAAAAGAAGATCGCTTTTTCGGAAAATTCGCATTACACCCACGAGCGGATGTGTGGTGTACTAAGAGTTGAAACCGAAAAAGTTCGGATTCTTGATGACGGAAGTTTTGATTTGAAATCGGTAAATCCTGAAGAAATCGGGACTATTGTTGTAACACTAGGAACCACAGGTTTGGGCGACGTTGAAAAACTGGATCAGGTGTTGCCATGGGCTAAAGAACATGGAATCCGGATACACATTGATTCTGCATATGGTGGCTTTTTTCGGTCATTAAAAGATTCTGATATCATTGACGGAACTCAATGGATGTTGATGCAGGATGCAGATAGTATTGTGGTTGACCCTCATAAACACGGCCTACAGCCATATGGATGTGGGGCTGTTCTTTTTAAAGATCCGTCAGTCGGTAAATTCTACAAACATGATTCACCGTATACGTATTTCACTTCCGATGATATACATTTGGGCGAAATCAGTCTGGAATGTTCACGAGCCGGCGCTGCTGCAGTAGCTTTCTGGGCAACACTTCAATGTTTTCCGTTGGAAGAAAATGAAGGATTTGGCCCCATCATGAAAAAATGTAGAAAAGCAGCTTTGAATGGTTACTCATTAATGGAAAATAGTGAAAAGTTAAAACCGTACAAGAAACCGGATTTAGATATCCTCGCTTATTTTCCAATCAATTTATCAACTAAAAAAACAACAACTTCCCAAATTTCAGCACTTTCCAAAAAAGTATTCGATGCCGGAATGAGAGACCAATCATTCTACCTTTCCTTGTACAAAGTTCCGGTTTCAGAGTTCAACTGGTTGCATCCTGAGTATGAAGTAGACAGCGAACAGGTCACTATTTTAAGGAGTGTTTTTATGCGACCTGAACAGGAGGACTTTATTCCTGAGTTGATAAAAAGAATTAAGCTGGCTCTATAGATGTACCTAATTAAGTAATGTTTTAAGTAGATGTTTCTGATCAGTTTGAATCTATTTGGTATTCATTTCCAGAAAACTGATTAATATCTAAAACCTCTATACTTCCATTAAACTGGCTATTTACAAGTTTGATTAACTCATTTGCTATAAGTGCATGTCCTTTTGCATTAAAGTTGATCCCATCAGCTGAGACAATTGAGTTATAATCAAAGCTAAGATTTAAAGTAATTCCATCTACTATAACCTCACCATTGTTTACGCTTTCTGTGATTTTATTCAAATCAATGAGGTGAACACGATCATTATTTTCCGCTAAATCTTCAATTATTTCATTGAATTCCTGTTTTCTTTCATTGATAATTTCAATTTCAGTTTCAGTAATTACATATTTATCCGGAATTGGAGTAGTGGTTCCAAAAGCTGTAGTGGTTTGCATGGATTCAAAATGTAATTTTTCTGCGCTATACAAGAAGAGATCATCGTCAGTCATTTGACGATACTTTGGAATCATTGCCCCATCTTCATTCGTTGCATCCACTAAGTACTCGTCCTCAATTACTTTTGCTTTAAAAGTTTCTCCTCCTAAAACATCAAAAACAATTACAGGTCGAAATAGATTAAAGTTTCCAACCGTTCCATTATGATACTGAACATCTAAATTGAAGCTACTATAAAAGGTAAGATGATTAAATGCTAAATTTAAAAACTCGTCGGGACTAAAATACCAAGGCAGAGAATTAAAGTACGGGAAAACGGTTGGGTCAGGAATGGTAAAGACAACAATATCTGATGTGGTTTCATTTGTTAGCCTGTTTATCGCATTGTTAATTGAACTTTGAAAAACCGAAGTTGGAGTAAGATCATTTTCATTAATATTTAATGGATCCGGGTTGCTATTACCGACTGCTCCGTGCCTTGCATATTCAAAAATATCACTTATCCCCATTTCAAGAATAACAAAAGAGGGAGAGCTTTCTATGGAGAGGTCTAATAAACTTTTTCCAGTTCCAATGTTAAGTCTGTTGAAGTATTCATTACCATCCAATTCCATTCTATCATCAAATTGATATGATTTTACCTGAGGTATGCTAAGGTTATTAACCTCTGATATTTGACCTTCATAAGAAGAGATTTGTTCACCTTGAGTGGTTATTTGTGTTACCGTAGGTGATGTATCGTTCCTAAAGCTTAATTTGTATTTACCCGATATTGATGATGTATTTTCGAAGTCAAAAATATTAAGCCCGTTTTCACTGTTTATATCAAACTGCTTGAAGTTTTCAGCATCAACTTGTTGAGAGAAAAGAGCTGAGTAGGAATTTATTTGTGACTTGTTATGAAGAGCTGCGTCACTTAAACCAGATGACAAATCTCCACCTAAAACTGAAATATTCGAAGTATCAAAATCACCGGGGTCCGAACTTTTTATTTCATCATCTGAGGGAAATGAATAGCTACAGCTTATGAAAAGTGCAAAGAATACTATTTTGAATTTCAAATTATTGGATATGGTCATGATTAAAATCGTTTTGGAGTATAAGAGTATGTTGCAAAGATTATATTACCAATCGAAGGCCCTCCATAAGTGTTATAGTATCTTTTGATCCCTAAGTTGGTTATTCCAAATTTCAGAGCGCTATTGAGTCGTGGTATTTTTTTATTTAATTGAATATCGAAGTGTCCGTGAGCATCAATAGGACCGTCTAAAAATGAACTTTCCCAATAGTATTTTGTTCTGTATTTAAAGCTCATTTTGAATCCAACATTTGGAGCAATTTCTCTATGACCCCATTCAAAATTCAATTTTAGAGGAGGAGTATTGTAACCTGGAGTTACAGGGTCGTCAGAATCTTGTAGCAATTTTGTATAAGTTCCATTGATACTAGAGGAAAAACCTCCTGAGATATATTCTAAATCAAAGGAAATTCCTTGTGCTAACAAGCGGTCTTGTGAATTACTGTATACAAAGATTTTATCATTTTCAATGTCATTATTGATTTGGCCCGATGCAATAAATAAATCAATAGATGGACTTGTTCTTGGTTTTACTAAACGTGTTACGCCGATGAAATTTTTGTAAATACTTATGTAATAATTTAATGTAAGGTAGACACTTTTTGATATAGGCCTTCTGTACCCAATATCGAAAGTATTTACAAGTTCGGGTTTGAAGTCGGTTAGTTGATCTTCTTTTAATATACCTTCTTCTAAGATTGATAAATTCTGAAGTCTGGCCTGCGGAGATGGATTACTGCCTATTGCATCATAAAATTCATTGACAGAGTTTAAGGTAAAAGTATTAAGCTGTAAGTCATATGATTCTATATTTCTTTCTAGCCCTCCCAATATTCTGGATGTACCTAAATTACGATTTATAAATTGTTCTCTAACTCCCGGATATCTAAAGCCGTATTGATAAGAAAAACTGAAATAATCTTTGTCATTGCTACTAAAATTGATAGAGGTCTGAGCACTTATCCGGGGTTTAAAATTTTCATTTTTATCAATTCTCACTGCTGAACTGGATCTTAATCTATCGTCAAAGAAAGTCTGATTGCTCAATCCATAAATTCCATACTCATAATTAGTAATATCATTACCAACAGTATCTGGAAAAATTGTTCCCTCAGAATCCAAGTTGTAAAATTTCCAATTCACACCGGCTTTAAAATTATCCAGCCCCATGAAATTTCCGAAATCATATTCGGAATCAAAGTAGAACATGTTAGAATTGTCTTTAAAAGCAGATCCGAAATCTGGGTCTGAACTTGATTTTAACAGATTAACCTGGTTATTAAATTCATCTGTGCCCGGTTCATAACGCGCTGAAGCATCTTTGCCTGGTAAAAGTGTTACACCACTATCAGCAAACTCTCTTGCATCATCAACCCGGCCGGGAGAAATGCCTAATATTGGATAGCCTCTTGTGAAAGCAATTCTAAAATCCCTGTACCAGTCTTCATCAGATTTAGCAGATAGTATTAAATTTCTGGCTAAGCTATTCACATCGTATGAATTTCCAGACTGTTGTATATTTACATATCCTTTCATGGAGAGTTGATCAAATCTAAACTTTACTCCTGTTTGATACATTGTAAAGTCTTTTAGCCTGATCCTGCTATCACCTGTGTACAATGAGTTTGTGGACCCGTATCTACCCCAAATCTCGGCATTGGTCAATTCATTGAATCTAAATTGAATGGTACTGCTTAATCTCAAAGTTGAGATATCATAATCAACAAGGTCTGCTTCTTTATAGCCCGTTCTTGTTACGGGTGGACCATTATATCTAAAGCCATCGTCACCATATAAATCCTGAAATACAAACCCCTCATCTCCATAAGTGTTAACACCATTATAGCCTGGCTGATCGGGGTGTGACTCTTCTAATCCTCCAAAGCCAATATTATTATAATTATTAGCTTTCCAATCTGTCCCTGTCATGTAGGAGCCGGTTACTTTAAATGCTATTTTTTCACTAAGAGCTTTAGCATACCTTGTTTGGAAATCATAAATACCTTCTCCTTCAGCAGAGAAAAAAGTTTCTCCACTTAGATTTAGACCTACTATTCCGGACTTCATTTCAAATGTAAATCCCTGATCATCAAACGGACTACGACTATTCATTATAAGGACACCGTTTATGGCATTTGAGCCATACTTGGCTGAGCCAGGGCCAGGGGAAAGTTCAATTGATGAAATATCAAGGTCTATTATACCCATAAGATTTCCGATCGGGAAGTTGAAACCCGGTGCTCTGTTATCAATTCCGTCAGTTAGTTGAAGAAAACGTTTATTTGCGCTAGAATTAAAGCCTCTGGTATTTACGGATTGCATAGTCATGCTTTGAGTTGCAATATCAACCTCTCTCAGAGTTGAAACCAGATCAAAAACATCAAAAGAGGTAAGTTGCTGAACATCTACACTACTTACAGTGTAAACTGTTTCAGGCGTTTCAAGTTCATTTCTTGAAACCATTTCTGCAGTAACCACCACTTCATCACTTTCAAAAACTTTTGGTGCCAATAATATTTTTTGGTCTTGCCCATCTTCAGGTCTATTAATAATTATATCTTTAGTTTGATATGAGATATGGCTAAAGCGTATTATAAAAGGGTATTTGTATTCAAAAAAATGCTGATAGCTTCCATCTCTTTTTGAAATCAAACCAATTACACGGTCCATACTTTCATTCTGATCAACAGGAAGTATAATTATTGCAACATTGGAGATCTCTTGGTTATTCGATTCGTCAAAGATATTTCCTGATATTTGAATTGATTCATTTTGTGAAAAAGCTGATCGTGATAAAAGGAGTAGGCAAAAACAAATAAATAATGATCTAGCTTTGTAAGAATAAAAAGAGGGCATAAATGTTATGTGTAATTTTCTAAATCTATGTACTTATTTCTAGTTGAAAGTTGAAGTAGCTAAGAATTGTATATTGTTTTAAACTATGATTTTTGCTGGTAAAATTATTTCAAAAACAAAAAATTTACGTTTATTAATTTTTCCGCATGAAAATTTTCACCGCATCTTGTTACCCATAACTAACCAATGGTATTATTCTTGAATAAAGTGTCAGAAATTATAGCATGCTTCACGATGGTTTTTATTGACTATGAAGCAGAAGACTGACAGAGTAAGAGGATTTAATTCCTGAGTTGATTGAGAGGATCGAAAGTGCTATATAACTTTCAATGGATGAGATAACACATACAGACTCTTGTCAGAATTGCGATTTTGCACCACTTGAAACCCCGTTTTGTCCGAATTGTGGCCAAAAGAAATTAAGCAAGAGTGATCTACAGATTTCATCTCTGGCAAACGAAGCTCTTCAGGGAATTCTGAATTTCGAAAACTCATTTTTCAGAACCTTAAAATATTTTCTGTTTAAACCATCTGAGTATGTTAGCAGATATAATAAAGGCGCGAGAAAAAAATATATTTCTCCCTTAAAATGGTTTTTGATAGCTAACGCCTTGTATTTTTTCTTTCCGGTCATCAATACTTTTACCACAAATCTTCAGTATCAATTGAACAATCAGATGTACAGTGGAATGTTCAGTGGGTTTGTTGAATCCTTTATAGCGGCATCCCAACTAAGTTTTTCAGAATTTGAGATCAGATATAATGAGATCACAAAAACGTTGTCAAAAGTATTTCTGGTTTTTCTCCCGATCATGTTTTCCGGGATAACCTGTTTAACAAACCTGAAACATAAAAAAAGGAAGCCGTTACTTTTTCATATAAACAGAAGTCTGGTATTGTATGCATTTCTGTTGCTGATTGTACTCTTGGTTGTTCCGTTTATTTATGTAGCAATCTTTCAGCTGACTTCTGGGAACAGCGGATCCGGATTTATAAATGATACGTTGATCACTTCTTTTTCTTTCATTGCAATCAACGTTTATGGTTTTTTCCTGTATCGTGGATTTTTTGAAAGCACTTTATGGAAAAATATAATCCGGGTGCTAATTCTTAACACCGCATTTTATGGATTGGTAATCGTTTATAGAGCGATGCTTTTGTTTTTAACCTTACTCTGGATGAAGCTTTTTTGAATCATTTTTTACAAAGGGGTAGAAAAGGATTTCAAAGTAAAATAATTGGGTCATCCCGAAACTAATTCAGGATGACCTTAACTTAACTTGTTACCAATAACTCCTAATTCTTCATTCTAAATGTTGAATTCATAATTCAACATTAAACATCAAAACTTATTCCCTGCGCAAGTGGCAGTTCTTCACTCCAGTTAATGGTATTGGTCTGACGGCGCATGTATGCTTTCCATGCATCAGATCCGGATTCACGTCCGCCACCGGTTTCTTTTTCGCCACCAAAAGCTCCGCCGATTTCAGCACCACTTGTTCCAATATTGATATTAGCAATTCCGCAATCAGAACCGTGAGCACTCAGGAAGTTTTCGGCTTCACGCATATTCAGCGTAAACATTGCAGAACTTAATCCTTGCTTTACACCGTTATGGTAACTCATTGCTTCATCTATATCTTTGTATTTGATGAGATATAAAATGGGCGCAAAAGTCTCTTCCTGAACGATATTAAAATGATTTTCCACTTCAGCGATTGCAGGTTTTACATAAAATCCATCGCGTTCAAGAACATTTCCACCAGTGATTACTTTACCGCCTTCTTTATCAATTTCTTTGAGGGCATTCTGCATCTGATCCACCGCGAGCTGATCGATAAGCGGTCCCACCAAAGTATCCGGCTCTAGCGGATTTCCAATGTTGATTTTTTCGTAAATGCTGAGCAATCGTTCTTTCACCTGATCATATACCGATTCGTGAATGATCAATCGGCGCGTAGAAGTACAACGTTGCCCACAGGTTCCAACCGCTCCGAAAACCGTAGCCCTTATCGCCATTTCGATATCCGCATTTTCAGAAATAATGATGGCGTTATTTCCGCCCAATTCAAGAATAGTTTTTCCTAAACGTCCGCCTACCACTTTGGCTACTTCTTTACCCATGCGGATAGAACCGGTTGCAGAGATCAATGGAATTCGATCGTCTTCGGTCATCCATTCGCCTACTTCACGATCTCCGGTAACAAGACAGAAAATTCCTTCCGGCAGATCATTTTCTTTCAAAACCTGAGCCACTATCTTTTGGATGGCAACACCACATAAAGGCGTTTTCTCTGATCCTTTCCAGATCATTGTATCTCCGCAAGCAGCTGCTATCATGGCGTTCCAGCTCCAAACAGCAACCGGGAAATTGAAAGCAGAGATAATTCCTACGGTACCAAGCGGATGCCATTGCTCATACATTCGATGGTTTGGTCGCTCGCTATGCATAGTTAGCCCATATAATTGACGACTTAATCCCACAGCAAAATCACAGATATCGATCATTTCCTGAACTTCGCCCAGGCCTTCCTGATAGATTTTACCCATTTCATAAGTAACCAATTTCCCTAAAGGCTCTTTGTATTCGCGCAATTTTTCGCCGATCTGGCGAACAATTTCTCCACGCTGAGGAGCGGGCATTTCTCTCCAAACTTTGAATGCTTCCTGAGAAGCAATAACTACTTGCTCATATTGTTCTTTAGTAGTTGTAGTTATGTTTGCGATCAGCTTTCCGTCTACGGGGGTGTGACTGCTGATCGTATTTTTACTTTCCAGATAATGTTGGCCGGTACTTGTACCCGCGTTAACGCCTTCAATTCCTAGTTTCTTTAAAAAATCCATAATTCTTATTGTTTTAAATTTCTGATGGAAGATAGACAAGGATTCGTAAAGGATAAATGGTAGATTTCGGAGAAGAAGAATTCAGAATGAAGAAGTCAGGACTCAGGAATCAGAACTCAGAAATCAAGATAAATTGAATAAAGCGTCAAATAATCAGGTTAAGTTACTTCGGAAGCTCGGGCAGAAAAAGTACCGGGAGAAAGAGGGTCTATTTGTGGTGGAAGGAGAGCGCGCTGTTGAGCAGGTTTTGGAGAATGGAGTAGTTCGGGTCAGAGATGTTTTTTTGGAGGAAGGAAAAGCTGTCAGCTATCAGCTGACAGCTGATAGCTTTTACGAATTAGACTCAGAGTTGATGAATGAAGTAACCGACACCGATAATCCCCAAGGCATTCTCGCTATTTGTGATATCCCGAAAGAAGTTGAAGTTCATGATTTAGCGAAGAGATCGGGACTGATCATCGCAACAGATGCCATTCAGGATCCGGGTAATTTGGGAACCATTATACGAACAGCAACTTGGTTTGGAGCAGAGGCTATTCTATCAGGAAAAGGGACGGTAGATATGTTCCACCCTAAAGTAGTTCGCAGCACTGCAGGAGCCACCGGAATGATGGATTATAAAAATTCAGATTTACAGCAGGATCTGAATGAGTTAGAAGACTCAGGATGGAGGGTGTTGTTGTTGGATGGAAATGAAGGAGCTAAACCTATCGATAAGGTTTCAAAATCAGAAAAAGTTATTTTAGTAGTTGGTAATGAAGCGAATGGAATTTCGCAAGAGCTCTTTATATCTAAAAGAGAACGAGCTTTAATTTCATCTTCAGAAAAAAACCGATCCGTTGAAAGTTTGAATGCTGCGGTTGCGATGAGTATAGCACTCTATCAACTAAATGGGTGAGTTATCAACATAATTTCCGTAATAGAGTTGTTAACTCAGTATTAATTTCTGACGAGTTTTCCACATTCATTGCATCTGTTTTAAGCATTAGTTTTATTTGTTTCAACGTTCTTTCACATCATCTACATGACAGTTCGCTGTCGCAATTAAATCGAAACATTCTATGCCTAAAAAGAAAGCGAAGAAGATCTTCGTACTCGACACTTCCGTTCTTTTATACGACTATGAAGCCGTAAAGAATTTTCAGAAAAATGACGTTGCAATCCCAATAACAGTTCTGGAGGAACTGGATACCTTTAAAAAAGGAAATACTGTAATCAACTTGCATGCCCGTGAATTTATCCGTTATCTGGATGGAATTTCGGATGAGAATATGTTGCAGGATTGGATTCCCCTCAATGGCCGAACTCATGGAAGGCTAAAAGTAATCAGCAATGGCGGCAATCATGTTGATGCGAATAAAGTTTTCGGAGCAAATCGAAATGATCATCACATCATAAATGCGGCACTTCGGTTAAAGAATGAAAACGAAGACCGAAAAGTGGTACTTGTCTCAAAAGACATAAATCTGAGATTGAAAGCACGTGCATTGAATCTGGATGCTGAAGATTACGAAACAGTTCAGGTCAAAGATATTGACCATTTATATCGGGGTAAAACAGAATTAGAAATCGAAGACCCATCTGTGATCAGTAAGTTTTATGACAAGGGGAAGATTAAGCCTAAGGATGTGATGGAAGACACTCCTCCGAGTAACCATTATTATATCATGAAAAGTCACGGTTCTTCGGCACTTGGAATGTACAATGCCAAATCCAAGTATATTGAACTGGTAGAAAAAACCAATGCCTATGGAATTCAACCTAAGAATGCCGAACAAACGTTTGCACTTGACGCGTTGATGAATCCCAATATCTTACTGACTACCATTACCGGAGCTGCCGGTACAGGAAAAACATTGCTGGCTTTGGCAAGTGCGTTGGAGCAACGCAGTGAATTCAAACAAATTTATCTGGCCAGACCAATTGTACCGTTAAGTAACAGAGATATCGGTTATTTACCGGGTGATGCGGAAGCTAAAATCAATCCATATATGCAACCCCTTTGGGATAATCTGAGCTTTATCAAGCATCAGTTCAAAGAAACCAGTAAGCAATACAAGAAAATTGATGAGATGATCCAAACAGATAAGCTGCGGATTGTACCGTTAGCCTATATTCGTGGTCGTAGTTTGTCGAATGTGATCTTTATTATCGATGAAGCTCAGAATTTAACTCCGCACGAAGTAAAAACGATCATCACCAGAGCAGGTGTAAATACTAAAGTGATATTTACAGGTGATATTTTCCAGATCGATACTCCGTATCTGGATACACAAAGTAACGGGCTTTCTTATTTGGTAGATCGGATGCAGAAAAGCGACCTGTATGCACACATCAATCTGGAAAAAGGAGAGCGTTCTGATCTTGCAAATATTGCGAGTGAGTTGCTTTGATGTTTAGATACAAGAAGTAAACTAAGATATGCTCATTTTCTCTCGAATGCGGAGAATCGGGATCTTAATAAAACTCATAACCTGGTTTTAAGGTTTAGATCGCCAGCATACGCTGAGCGATGACTTTTTTCTAATCAAGTCTTGGAGATCTAATACACCTCCAGTTTACCTTCAGAAATAATCAATGGGCAATCTGTTTTGGGATGTGGAATAATATTGACGGGATGGTCAAAGGCATTAAAGATGATATCTTCAGTAAATACTTCTTTTGGATTTCCCTCAGCGAGTTTTTTCCCTTGTTTTAGAATTAGAACCTGATCTGAATACTGTGCCGCAAGATTCAGATCGTGAATTACAATAAAGACTCCAACATTTTTTGAACAAAGCTGTTTCAGCAGATTCATAATCTCATGCTGATGTGATACATCCAAACTAGCCAGTGGCTCATCAAGAAATAAATAAGATTCTTCTTCCGATTCGATTGTATCCCAGATTTGAGCCAAAGCCCTTGCAATATGAACCCGTTGTTGTTCACCTCCCGAAAGAGTAGTGTAATCCCGATCGGAAAAACCAGAAAGTCCTACTTTTTTAAGGCACTGATCTACTATTTCTTCATCACTTGAAGAAGAGAAAAAACCTGAAAAAGGAGAGCGCCCTATCTGAACAACTTCTTTAACAGTAAAAGAAAAGTTTAGCGAAGTTTTCTGACTTACCACTGCTCTTTGTTTTGCAATTTCCCCAGGTTTATAACCTGAGATCTTGTTCTCATTCCAAAATACACTTCCTTTTTTGTAATCAGTTTCTCCACAAATTGCTTTCAGAACAGTGGATTTTCCGGCACCGTTTTTTCCAATAACGGAAGTCAATGTTCCGGGAGTGATACTTAATGAAATGTCTTTCAGTATTTCTTTTCCGGATTTTGTGATGACCGATATGTTTTCAGCTCTGATCATATTTGAGAAGACAATGATGTGTTACGAACTAAAAGCCATAAAAAGAACGGAGCTCCTATGGCGGAAGTAACAATACCAATCGGAAGTTCAGCCGGAATAACCACCATCCGTGCAAAAAGATCGGAAGCCAGTAAGAGTAATGCACCGAGTAAAACAGATCCGGCCATTAGAAAACGATGATCCGGTCCTATCATCAGACGAAGTAAATGAGGAACTACTAATCCTATAAAACCAATAATTCCTGAAACGGCTACAGCAGCTCCTATTCCCAAGGTGGATAGAAGGATGATGACTTTCTTCACAAATTGAGTATTTACACCCAGATATTTTGCTTCGTTTTCTCCAAGCAACATCACATTCATTTGTTTTGAAAAGAAGGGTAATCCTACAATAGTGACGAGTAAAAAAGGAGCAGATTTATAAACCGTAGGCCAAACAGATCCGCCTAAACTTCCTAACGTCCAGAAAGTGAGGTCTCGAATCTGAACATCATCTGCACTAAAGATAAGAAAACCAATTCCGGCTGCTGCCAATGCATTGATTGCAATTCCGGCGAGTAACATAGTTGCCACATTGGTTTTCCCCGATCGGGTAGAGATTATATAAACAAGAAATGTGGCGAGCAGCCCTCCGAGAAATGCAGAAACAGGTAACAAAGATTCAGCAACTAAAGTAGGCAAGAATGCGAAAATCTGTGCTCCGAAAATAATGACAAAAGCAGCCGCCAAAGCCGAACCACTGGAAACACCAATCAAGGTCGGGTCAGCTAATGGGTTACGAAATAAGCCTTGCAATGCCGCACCTGAAATGGCGAGTGTTGCCCCCACCAGAATAGCCAGTATTACTCTTGGAGTTCGAATACTGTATACAATAGCCGAAGATTGAACCAGTTCGTCTTCAGCAAATTCAATGAAACCCAGTTTATTGGCAAACACTTTCAGAACGATGGACGGTTCTACCGAAACTGGTCCGGTTCCAATAGAAATTATTGCAAAAACAATCAGAAGCAAGAAAAGCAGAACCAGCAAAGCGGTACTTCTGCTTAATCTTGAGAAGTTAAAAAATGAAGATTCTGATCGGGACAAAACCACTATAAATTCGAATCGGGATGAAGCATCTTCATGAGGTCTAATATTGCATCGCCGAAACGAGGACCAAATCCCAATAAATAATTCCCATCCATTCCAAGAAATTTGTCATCCTGAATTGCTTTAATAGTATTTACACCCGGAGTGCTTTTTAGTCCGGTAGTGATTTCATCAAACCTGCTTTTCATCATAAGAACATAATCCGGATTGGCAGCAAGAATAGATTCAAGGGAAGCTTGTTTATATCCACTATAAGATGAAAATGCATTCTCTCCTCCAGCTAATTCAATCATGGTAGACGCAGCGGTATTATTTCCCGCAATCATGAAATTACTGGTTCCTCTGACAGCAAGCACAAACATTACTTTTGGTTTCGAGTTCAGAGTTGAGCGAATTTCTTCTGCTCTTGCATATTTGGCTTTATTTTTTTCAACAAGTATTTCCGCTTCTTTTTCGGCATTAAGAATTTTCCCGATTACAGAAAGTTTATGAATTACACCCTCGAGACTTTCTTTTTCCTCAACCAAAATCATATCCGTTCCGGCACTTCGGATTTGATCAATAGCTGATTGTGGATTGGCGTCGTCGCTGGAAATTATAAGCGAAGGACCAAGTGAAAGTATTCCTTCGGAGGTCAGGTTTCTTACATAGGGAACTTTAGGTAAAGAGAAAATCTGCTTTGGAAACGTGCTTGAAGCATCTGTAGCAATCACATTTTCACCTTTCCCTAAAGCAAAAACTGTTTCAGTGATAGCCCCTCCAACAGTGATTATTTTTTTAGAATTTTCAACTTCAACATTTACTCCATCGGCGCTAAGAACGGTATTTTGTGCTGAAAGAGGTTGTACAAATAGAAATAGCGTGAAAGAAAAAAGAGTCAGAAATTTCATACGGGAACACTTTCTGATTTTAATTCTTTCACTAAGTTTTTCCAGCTGTCCAGTTCAGGAATACCAGGTTTTCTTTTTCCAAAAAAGGTAGCAATGTTATTGTTGTCCTTATCAAAGATCTCAAGTGAAGTAACAGTGCCATCTTCTGTTGGTTTTTCAACAATCCATGATTTTGCAATGTGATCTTCACGAAGATGAAGATTGAATTCAGGGTCTAACACGTTTAACCAGGTGTCCATCTTTTTGATGTTCTTAACTTCACCTGTATGAATTTGAATTACGGCACCACTTGAAACAAAGACCATGATCGGTACTTCTTGTTCTGAGGCTTTATTAAGCATAGCTTCTGTAGTGGAATTATTAACTCGTTGAGTGAATTTACCTTCTGCCAACTCAAGAGCGTCAGTTCGCTCTACTTTGTATTTTCTTATCAATGGATAGAAATCATGTGTGTCTTTTAACTCAGACCAATCCTTAAGAAAAGCTTCCTTATCCAATGATTCTTCCAGTTCATATCCGCGATTTGGAGTTTTAGCAGGGGTTAATTCCGGATAAGAATCCTGATCTTCGTGTTTAAACTCTTCTACCAGTTTATTGTAATCTTCGATGTGCTCTTCATTCATCAAATAGATCTTATGAGCAGCAATCCCCTGTTTGTTGAAAAATTGGATACTTCTCAGCGTTCCTCTCGGATTCTCAACTGGTACAGCATAAGCAAAACCAAGCAGACCGTGAAATATCCGAAGATCGATATTGGGATCGAGGACCAATCCTGCATGTCCTTCAAAACTAATGTTGTGATATTCGCCTTTACGCTCGTGTACTACCGATTCGTTTCGGGTTAGTGCCATTACATAGCCAAGACTTTCAATAGCAGCAAAAAGTTCAGGCCAGTCACTTTTTAAACGGGTAGCGTTTTCCAAAGTAGAAACAAGTTCAACTTCGCTGACATTTAATTCGTCCGCAGCGTTTTTAATTCGTAGTTTCGGTTGTTCTTCTTTTAGGGTTTCCCAGGATTTTCGGAGAGATTCTTTTGTATGAGTCAAAATTATCGATCAGTTTGTTATTTAGAAAGATTCTAAACTAAGAACTTTTTGATCATAAAAAAAGCCCGTTTTTATTAAAAAACGAGCTTTTGAGAAATGCTAACCAAATGAGCGTATGGTTAGATTATTCGAATTTTGTAGATCCGTCAAGTTGAATACCGTATTCAATAGTATAATATCTGGCGTCTGGTCGAGTTGCATCATTTATAAATTCCTGACTTGTTACATCTGGGTTGCCTTTATAGTAGCTTACAACTCTGAATTTAGCATAAATCTCGTTTGGAGTTTTTAAAGCTAATGTGAGATTTTCTTTTGGTAGTACCGCATGTTTTGGTCCTGATGGAGCTTCTCCTGTATAATTATACCATGAGGTATTTGCAGCTACATAACCGGAAACAGGAGCTTCATTTAGATTTCCAAAAGCAATATTCAATTCCTGAATTCCACCCTCGTTTTCAGAATTTGCAATTATTTCTAATCCTTTAATACCAATATCCCATTGAGAAGAGGATGCATCTTCTACTACTTCTCCTGTTTCGAGATCGAGGTAAGTGTAATCATCAACATGGACGAAACTCGTAGAGCCATTTGTTTGTAATGCGTAGTCGAAGGTAAAATACTTTCCGGCTGGGCGTGTTTGAAAGTTTGCGAATTCTGGAGAATCAGTATCAGGATTTCCTTCGTAATAGCTAATTATTTTAACTTTAGCATATTTTCCTTCAGAAGTCTTAATAATTAAGGTCTCATTTTCGTTAGGAAGTACTGCATGTTTTGGTCCTGATGGAGCTTCTCCTGTGTAAGTAAACCAATCACTGTTACTTGCAGAAAAACCGGTCTCAACAGCTGTTTCAATAGAAGAATATTCACCGGAAACTTTGGTTATTCCGCCGTCATTTTCTGAGTTAGCTAAAATTTCAGTTCCGCCAAATGCTATATCCCAATCGGCAGATGAAGAACTTTCAATAGCCGTTCCAGATTCTAGGTCGTAATAAGTATAAGAACCATCACTAGCGGTATCTCCCACTACATCCTGAATCGATCCCCGTGAAGTAGAAATAATTGGATTGATGTTGGCTGGAATGTCACTAATCATTTGTGCTTCCACTACTGTTGTACTGTCGGATCCAGACTCGCATGCTACGAAGAAGGCGCTAATTGCAAGAAACAGTGATAATAATTTAAAAGATGGTTTCATTGTATTGAATAGTTATTTATTAGTAAAGTTTGATGTTTAGTTGTGTGTAAAAAGTGGTCCCCGGTTGGGAAGGAAGAAACTCTGCGTCTCTAAATCCGGTCAAATTGTTGATGCCAATCATCCATCTGAATCTGTCAAAGAATGTCTTAGCAACAGAAAAATTCATGATGGTTTTATTGAAAGCCTCTTCCATAGTACCGGCTTCAAGCACATATTCGTTATTGTCTACTCGTTCATTCCCGTTGAAGTCAACCCCGTATTTTCCTCGAAACGAAGCTCTAAAGCTGGTTTCCAGATCTAATTTTTCAATCAGATAAAACACTTTAAAATTTCCTGTATGCTTCGACCTGTTGGGAATAATTCCATATTCGGTTCTTGTTTTTGAAACTACCTGACCGTTTTCTACATCATCGAATGGAATTTTAAATTCTTGACGAGCATCTAAAAATTGATAACCAAGTCCTAATCTTAAGCCGGGAACCGCATCAGGAGTAAATTGTAATTCTGATTCAAAGCCTTGTGTGTAAACCTGATTTAAGTTGAAGTATGAAAAAACGCTTTGACCATTTGTTTTGAATGCAATTCTTTGAGAATCGATCATATCCTGAACATTGTTTCTGAAAAAGTTTGTCTTAAAGCGTACAGTTTTGTGTGGAAATATTTCAAAACCGGCATTGTAAGAAAAAGAACTTTCAGCACGAATATCAGAAACCTGGCTTGCTGGAACTAAAACAGAGTCAATACGGCCGCTTTCTCGTAATTCTCGCATTCCTTGTACAACCGAAGAAGTACCAAATACACTATAACCCACCGTTGCGTTTGTAAAATTTAAAAACAGCTGATTAAATGCGGGTGCCTTAAATCCACTTCCCAACGAAGCTCTGAAATGAATAAAGTCATTAGGTTTATAAAGTGTAGAAAATTTAGGGCTGAACTGTGAAGAGTATTCACTGTGAGCATCAAAACGAAAACCTCCTGTAACTGATAATTTTTCAGAAAACTTCCATTCGTGCTGTCCAAAGGTGAAAAAGCTACTGAATGCAGGCACATCTGCATAATTATCTGAAATCAGATCTTCTCGATTTACACCAACACCAGCTACAGTTGTATGCTCCTGATTCCAGAAAGTCGAACTCTTGAGTTCCAGTTTGTTCAAAGTTTGATCGAAATCAGTGGAGGAAAATATTTCGTTGTTTGCAGTGGTATTTTCTTTAGTTTTGCTATCAAATCGACTCGCAAAACCAGTCAATTCAAATAGTTGTCGGTCATTGATTGTATATGCTATTTCAGGACTTAGACTATAATCAAATTGAGTTTGGTCACCTGTAATTATTTCGTCATTACCATCAATAGTAGCTTCGGTGAGATAATTGAGGTCTTCTTGAAAATATCTGCTGTTTAATTTGAAGATAAGTTTATCAGTTGCCCTATAATCTATACCACCGGAAAAAGTATAATTTTGATATTCAGGAACAGTGGGAGCAAGACTTTGTGTATTTAGATCGTACCCATCAGTTCCATTAATATTTCCAAAAAAACGTCCATTTAATCTGTGCTTTTTAAATGTAATAGTTGAACTTCCGTCATAACTATTATTTGTTCCGTATCTGGTGCTCAAGTCAACATTCAACGGATCTTCTCCTCGGTCAGTAATAATATTTATTACACCTGCCAGAGCATCACTTCCCCAGAGAGCAGAAGAAGGGCCCTTAACAATCTCAATCTGTTTAATGTTTCCGACAGCTAAACGGGTAAGGTCTAAGGTGCCTGCAGTTCGACCAATCACCGGTTGATTGTCAATCATGATAAGAGTGTATTCAGGGTCAAAGCCTTGAACCTGAATGCCTGTGCCATGATTTGAAACTACATTCATTCCTATTTGTTCAGCCAGTACGTCGCTAAGACGAATACTTCCCGATTGCTCAATTTCTTGTTTGTTAACAACAGCAATAGGCACGCTAACATCTTCAAGATTCTTTTCTGTTCGGGATGCTGTAATAACCACTTCATCATCTTGGTAAATACGCTCTCTTAAGTTAATATCAACAGAGATAATTTCATTTTCAGCAACAGATACTTCAATCTTATTCTCAAAGTATCCAAGACTATTTACGATGATTTGTTTTTCTCCAACGGGGATTTCTGATAAATAAAATTCTCCATTTTGATCAGTTACATCCCATACTTTTTCGTTTAGATAAACAGTAGCATCCGGAATGGGATCGCCCTTATATGTAAGTACTAATCCAGAAACATCTCCGGTTTGAGCAAAAACGCACTGATAAGCGACGATTAGAACTATAAACGCCGACCAAAACTTGAAAGCTTTCAACTATTAGATTTGTTTATTTAGAATTACTCCAAATAAACAGCATCAATGTGAAGACTTTATGAAGAGTGGGTAACATTGAGTGAAAAAGAAGATTTATCTAACGCTTTACGGGGGTATTTTTTAGAAAGCGTATCTTAAAAGCTAAGAATTGTTATTCCCAGCGAATGAAGGGAATCCGAATCTTGATAATAGCACGCTTAGTATTTAAAGGGTAGTCATTCCTAAGAAGCTTTTTACGAATAAAGAATTATATAAATCAGAAACTTATTTATTACAGAAAAATGAAGCAAAGATAGTATCCATCAATTCAAAGTTTAACCAAGATCACCTGTATTTGCCGGGCGATGACTTTACAATATTTGTTGAGCTTATTCAGAAACCTCCACTCCTTTCCAGAAAGCAAAATGATCTTTTATTTTTTTTGCAGCTTCTTTGGGATCAGGGTAATACCATGCGGCATTTTCATTTACTTTACCATCTACTTCGATAGATTTGTAACTGGCTAATCCTTTCCATGGACAAGTTGTTTGATGATTGCTATCAATAAAGAATTCTTTATTGATGGAATCAGCGGGGAAGTAATGGTTATTTTCTACAACTACCGTATTATCACTTTCAGCTAGAATTTGTCCGTTCCAGGTTGCTTTCATTTGTACTATGTTGATTGGTTTATAAGTCTAATAGCGATGAGTATCCACCCCAAAATCAAACAAACGCCACCTATGGGTGTAATTGCACCTAACCAGGAAATTCCTGAGAGACATAGAATATAAAGGCTTCCGGAAAAAATCAGAATTCCAGAAAAGATCAGCCATTTTGACCAGTTCAACTCAATGCCAAAATTCTGAGAAATGAGTGCGATGAGTAATAAGCCAAGCGCATTCCACATCTGATAGTCGACAGCGGTTTTCCAGGTATCAAGTCGTTCGGGAGTAAGAGTATTTTCGAGTGCATGAGCTCCGAAGGCTCCTGCACCAATGCCAAATGCAAGAAGTAGAGACCCAGAAATTAAAGCAAAAGAATTAGTCATCGGTTTTAAATTCAATATCTCTGTGCGAGCCGTCACAGAAAGGTTTATTTGATGAGGCTCCGCACCTACAGAAACTCATTCGTTTTGCAGTTTTTGTGGAATCCTTTTCATTTTTTAAGGTGTAATTTCCTTCCACAACAAACGGGGCATTCTCTATCAATTTGATCAGAAGTTTACCGCCTGATTCGTTCTGTGGTTCCAGTTCCAATCGTTCAGGATTGAATTCTGTTCCTGATTCAAAATCAGCATCAATATGTGAATTGTCGCAAAGTGGTTTATTGGAAGACTTTCCACATCGGCAAAAAGCCAGGCGGGTTTCTTTGAGAATTTCATTCCCATCTTTATCCTGAACAACCAAATTGCCGGAAATATAAAGAGACCCATTTTCTACAACAGTAATAGTGTTTGAAGATGGGGGAGTTTCCGGAGCATCTTTTTGTTTAAAATGATATTGGAGTGCGCCTGATGGGCAACGATGAATAGTCTCAACAAGTTTTGCTGAATCTGATTCTTTATCAGGATCAATCCACGGCTTTTTTTCCGGATCAAAAACATCAGGTAACCCATGTACACATTCCTTTGCATGAATGCATCTTTTCAAATTCCAGGTTACTTCAAGTTCATCGTTCTCGTAAGAATATAATTTAGATTCCATGGGTTTAAAACTTTATGGTGTAGCTAACAAGTGGTAATAGGAAATCTCCTTCAATAGTGAAAAAACCAAGATCGAAGGCGCTTTTAGAACCAATAATCCTGCCTCCAAATGATAAAAGAGCTTCTGAAGTCTCCCCGCCTGCAGGAAGTATAATATTCTCTGATAAAAGAGCAAACCGTTCGCTAACCCTAAACTGTCCTCCTAAAATCAGTATCACGTCAGAATTCTCTGAATCTGTTAAACCAATACCAGCACTAGCTGTAAGATCTAATCTGGATTTAGAAAAAGTACCCGAACCAAACAATGTTGTAACACTACCTTCGGTGTCTAAAACACGATAATGTTTGATGTTCCCGGAAACAAAAAATGTATTACTTACAGAAGTTCCTATTTTTGCCCCAACAGAATAGAGTTGATTTTCAATTCCCAACCCGGGAATCATGCTAAAACCTGCATCCACACTTATATTTTCCGTGACCCCATAAGCAAAATTAGAGAAAAAGATATATGTGTTCTGATAATACCCTGCACCGGGTTCCAGCATTTTACCAGTCTGAAATATGAATAATTTATTTCTGGCAGGATTGTTTCTCCAACCGGAAGTTTTGTCATCAGGGTTGAAAATGCTTACGCTTTTTATGCGATCATACCTGAAGTTGAAAAGACCGTCTGTGGTTTGCACGCCGGCAGATTCTTCATCAACGGACGTTACCTTACCTCTGAAAGTATTTCCATTAGTCAGAGTAACTACAACTTCCTGATCATTGGCTTGAGCATCTATAAAAGTTGCTTTAAATTCAGAAATTTGAGCAGAAATATCTGAAGAATTGAGAATCAGAAACAGTGCGGAGAATAGCAAATATCTTAATTTCATAACCCATAATTTTTTATTGACAACCAGAAAAAGATGAACAATTATTTAACCAATTAAAAGAGGTAGGTATTGGGGAATGTTGCTAAGAATCCAACAGTTATTTTTTGTAATTTAAAGAAATTAAAAAGCATGATATTATGACAAACAGTAAGATTTTAATAGTAGGCGTACTTTTAACAATAGGCTTTGCAGCATTTTTATTCTGGCCAAAAAATGAAGTGCAAACGAATGATTTTGGAGATCAGGAATATTCTATTACTGCTGACACTTCGAAAATTGGTGTAGTAATGTATAAGAATCCTGGATGTCAATGCTGTACGAAATGGGCTGACATCATGAATAAAGATCAATATGCAGTTGTGGAAAGTCCGGTTTCAAACCTCATGGAAATAAAAAAAGAAGCAGGCGTTCCAGCGCGATTTGAATCCTGTCATACAGCTAAAGTAGGCGATTATTTTGTAGAAGGTCATGTTCCGGTTGAAGATGTTAACCGATTACTGAAAGAAAAACCTGCTGATGCAATTGGGCTTACAGTTCCCGGAATGCCAATCGGATCTCCCGGGATGGAAGTGGATGGTCGCCCTGCAGATAACTACGATGTCTATTTAGTTAAAAAAGATGGCAGTACGGAGGTTTATTCTTCGTATTGAACTGAATAAAGATGAAAAATACATCTTTTGATATTCTGAAAGCATTTGTAATAGCTGTTTTAATGGTTTTCTTGTCCATTATTTTACAGATGCTATTTGTTTATTTATTTCCTTACACCGGTCTTGGTAGAATAATTTCAATTCCTATGTCTATTGGGTTGAGTATTGTGGTAAGCATAATTTATTTTTTTTCGATTTACACAATCGAATCAGAAAAAAAGTATCCGATCCTAATTTCTATTCCTGTCTTAATACTTGTCATTTTTCTGAATGCACAATTGTTCCCTCAGGATAATGGAGCTCCGATTACAGTAAAATTAAGAAGCTATATTTCAGCCTATCAGGATTATGAAAGCATTAAATATGACGATATCTACCTAACAAACGACAGAGATAATTACGTTTTATCAAGGGATATAGAAGCGAGATATATAGCAGCGCTTCAAAAATTCGAATCTGAAATTCCCCGTGATGGTTCTTTTAGTTTGTATAATTTCAGAGAAGATTCAAGTGCATCACCTTCTGATAAAAATATTCTCATAGAAGGCACTGATATCCAAACTTTGTTGAAAACAGGGGCAGAAAAAGAGTTTTTTAAATTGCTTGAAGCTACCAGGTAAACAAGTAGGAGTAAGCTCTCCCAATTCCTATTAAATCCGATTTATTTAAAAGATTCCAATCCGAAGATAAGCGGGATACGTATTCTTTTTTGAGCAATTAACCCGGCTCATTTTCTTAATCAACCCAGAAAGCCCGGATGGTGAAGCGTCCGGGCTTTACTTTTTTGGATAAATCAGTTTGTTGTTAATACCGGTAATTGAAAGTTGACCTCGCCTTTTTGTGAAAAAGTAAGAAAAACGGTTACAGTATCACTAACCGTCAGATCCTGGTTCAGATCCATTAGCATAACATGTATTCCACCACGCTTCATAGTTAATTCTTCACCAGGAGCAAGCACGATATTTTTGAGCTCTTTCATTCCGAAAAGCCCATCTTCTGTTTCGTAAGTTTCGTGTATCTGAGTATCACCGGCCTGAGCACTTCTCGCAGATAATAATGTATCAGTAACAGAAAGTTCGTTTTGATAGGTAAGGTATCCACCGGTCATCTGACCTTTGGTACCGGGACGTGCCCAATTAGTTATGTGTGATTCTGTATCAGAACTATCAGAGACTTTTTTCTCTGATTGGGTACACCCAGTTAATAAAGCAACAGAGAAAATTAATAAGAGTAAATTTTTCATGTTAACCTCTCACTTTTTGTAGATCTTCAAAAATATAATTAACCGGAGTCATGCTACCACCATATTCATAAATGACTTCTCCTTTCGGATTAACCACCATGATTTTATCGGAATGATTCATAAAGTAGACTTCTTTACCATCATCACGTTCCTGAGTAAATGAAACCTGAGAACGAACCCTGACACTGTCCATCAGTTCGTTTACTGTGGCGCTGTCTGCTGTCAGAAAATCAAAGTTCTTATCTAAATCGAATAATCCTTTGTATTCTTTCAGCCGTTCGGGAGTGTCTCTTTTTGGATCAAAAGTTAATCCAAGAAATTGCACATCATCCGGGTTTCCTAACTCTTTCTGAACCTTAATAAGATTCTGAGTGACTAAAGGACAAATATCGGGGCAATTAGTATAAATAAATCCCATGATCACATATTTACCTTTATAATCATCCGGAAAAATAACAGACTCATTGTTTTGATTTACTACTTCGAATGATTTGTCGGTTAAATCATCAATGGGTTTCGGTCCTGATTGACAGGAGAGGATAAAAATCCCCGCAAGAAAAATTAGTTTTGTAAAATTCATAGTGTTTAAAAAAGTGCGGATCTTCATCAGCACTTATCTGAATTAATGAAAAGTATATTGCAAACCAAAGGTAAGAATACTTTCGGTTAGCATTTGAGGACCATCAAGATTTTGATAGACCGGTAAGTCGTAATTTACTGCGAGTCTGAGATCGTGAAGTGGTCCCTCAGGTCCCTGAAAGTTCAATCCGATTCCAAGGTCAGCGCGGGTTCCGCCTTTAAGGTCCGGATCAATAGTATGTACTGCATCATCGTTTAAGGCCATATCATATCTTCGGTCTCGACCTGAATAATCAGTCCAGCTGGATAGCGTAAGACTTAATGCAGGACTGAACCAGTCGGTAACTTTATATCCTAACCAGGTTGAACTTTTATAGATATCACTTCTTCTGTAGTCATTGTCATTATCAGTCAAACGAATAGTTGCTGCAAGTTGAGATCCAAAAGAGAGATTTTCGTTCTGAGTCAGATAAGTTAATCCGGGTTTGAAGTCATAGCTGCCCGAACCAATTTGCATAGGATATGGTAACAATGAGTTTGCACCCATTGGTGTATCATCACGTTCTTCGATAGAACCGGTTGGTAGACTCAACCCAAAGTTCCAGTGCATTCGGGAATTTCCTTTTCTGTAAAAATTATACAGAGCAGAAATAGAAATATCACCTATTCCGGAAGACTCAGTAGTAAATGCTCCACCCATTGCTGTTGCGTGATCCATGCTGTTGTTTAAATATGGAATCATGGCCATAACGGTCAAATCATCTGAAAAAGCATACATGACTCCAAGCATGTGCATTTCCATTGGCATTTCTATTGGAGCCACCCTGTAAATGCCACTTCCGTTTCTCAAAATTTCTGAATTCGAAAGTTCATCGGTTCCATCACCGTTTCTATTCATATTCATAAGCATGTAACGGTAAGAAATCATTATTTCACCCTTTGAATGAGTATGATCTCCCATGACCTGAATAGGTGCGTGCCCGTCGGGTCTGTCTGCCGACCATTGTGCGTTTAATGATACAGTATATAGTGATAGCGCAATTACGCTAAGTAATAGTTTTTTCATTGATAAAATCTTAGTTATTAAAGTTGTTTGAAATAAATCCGGGATAAAACAACTAAGATTGAGGAGGTGGGGATACAAGCTCAGGATAAACTTCATAATCTGATATCAGATATCCTGAAATTATTTTTTTTGAGGATCGAAATGGCGATAGGATAGTAATTCCGGGTTCCATCAATCCATAAATAGATGAGTATAAATTGGTTTGGATTGCTTTTCCCGAATGCGATTGTTCATCAGAATGACCATCGTGTTCATGAATTTTCTTTTTCAGATAACAGAATCCATCACAATCATCATGCTTATCAGTTCCACGGTTTTCACACACTTCTTTAAAAATGTATTCATAATTAGCTTTATAACTCAGAAACGGAGTGGCAGATTTGAATACCGCCAGGCACATTAAAGCTAAAAGAAATATGGAGACCAATTTTTGCACACTCAAAAATAGCCAAGTGTGTAATCAATATCAGTGTAATGATAGTTAAAATTTGAAAGAATCAGTGATGATGATTAACTGCCTGATGATGGTGAGAGTTGCAAGGTTCATATTCGAATTCAAGTGTGGAATGATGAATCCCAAACTCATCATGCAACAATTTTTTAATGGATGACTTTATCGATTCCATAAAGTTCATGTCTTTTTCTTCGATCACAATATGACTTTCCATCATAACCTGATGTTCATCTAAGCGCCAAACATGTAAATGATGGGCTCCACAGACTTTATCGATAGATTCAATTTTATTTTTCAACACTTTAAGATCAATATTTGCCGGAGTAGATTGCATTAAAATATCAATAGTTTCCCTGAGCATGTGATAAGAGTGCCAGAGAATGTATAACCCGATTCCAACCGTAAGAATAGTGTCAACGACATACCACTGATACTTCAGTATTAGCCAGCCTCCGATAATAACCCCAACTGAAGAAAGTCCATCAGAAAGAATATGAATATAGGCGCTTTTCATATTCAGGTTTTCTTTCGAATCTTTAAAGAGAAGAGCTGCGGTAATAAAATTTCCGAGCAACCCTACAATAGCCACCCAAAACATGGTTAACCCATCAATAGGCTGAGGTTCAAAAAAACGTTCAACTCCTTCTTTGATCAGAAATAGAGCAACTATGACTAAGGTAATCAAATTGATAAAAGCTCCTATAATCTCAGCTCTTTTATACCCGAAGGTTTTCTCTTCGTTCACCCCTTTTTTTGAGATTTTTCTTGCAATAAGGCTTATACCCAGAGAAACGGTGTCATTCAGATTATGAACAGCATCAGAGAGCAGAGCTAAAGAGTTTGATAAAATACCCCCAATAAATTCAGCGATGGTGATCACTAAATTCAGAAATATCGAAATCCATAATTTAGCTATGGATGAGTCGTCAAAATTATGATGATGGTGATGATGATTGTGTGACATATTTAAAAATAAACCAGAAGGATTATTTAAAAAACGAAGAAAAAAACAAAAGACTCAGAAATAAATCAGGAAATAAACCAAATCCCAAAACTCGCAAGCATAGAAACAAGCATTAAAACGTAGGCTTGCTTAACGGGTTTGTCAGGTAAAAACTTATAGACAGGTGTATGGCTAAAGAGATCGATAAGTTCCTTTTGTTTTTCTAAGGATTGATCATCTAATTCAGATTCCTCTTTCAGGAGTAACTCAAGATCAGCCGGTATATCTTCATTGCTTTGATTAATAAATTGAGCAACCGTCTGTGGAGTGATTTTCGCTAGGCCACTAATAATTAAATAAGCAGGAATACCCACCATCCAGATTGCAATGGCAACAATTGATTTATCATAAATACTAAGATTGATAAAAAGCCCGAGCAACATACTGATTAAACCCGCCAGACCCATAATGCATAAAATGGCACTGAGTATAAGCCTGAGTTTCCAGTTATTTAGTCCTTCTTTTAATATTGTTAACCCATCCATATTGGAATTTAAAAAAAAGAGTGAAGCAGAAAAGTAATTTTTATTTTTTTTCTTCTAAAAGTAATTTCATCAATGATCTTACAGCAGATTTCGAAACCTGATTAATTGCTTTACTATCAAGATTGTCATCAATTTCAAATGTTACAGCATCTGCGCCAAATGTTTTGTAGATCCAGTTTTTTGCAATTGGTGAGTTAGTATCAAATTCTTCTGTATTAAAGGGTACATTCGGATTTTCGGATTCAATAATTGGTATCCATCTTTGTGTCAGGTTATCAGGAACTGTTTTAACAGATTCCTCAATTGGGTAAAAGATGTTTTCATTGGTCGAGTGGAAGTCGATGCCATAGTATACCGTTCTGTTACTGTTATTCAATAACGGAAGCAATTCATTTTTTACCGTTTGTGTTTCAGGTTGATTGAAGTTTTCCCAATCTCGGTTTAGATCTATACCGGCTGCATTGTGCCTCCAGTGCCCGTTTAAAACTCCGTCTACATTAAGTAAAGGAAAGGCGATTATTTCAAACTTTTTCCTGAATTCTTTGGCAAGCTCTGATGATCCGGTAAGTTCCTCAATAAAAATCTGAGAAGCTAAATATCCCGGAACTTCCGGAGGATGTTGACGCCCGATAATGATCAGTACCCCTGCTTCTTCGTTATTTGGAATTTCAGAGACCACCATTTTTTTAATCGGATTATCCCGATGAGTAAACCCCACATCCGAAATGGTCACGAAATCAAGACCTGAGAAAGAACTTAACCATTCTGAATAATATTCAGAATCAGTTATTAATTGAGCACTAATTGTTTTGGGTTCCTGATCTAACTTAATGGAAAAATCCATGATTTGATTTACAGAATCATATCTGAGTTTGGAAGAATCAATCGCTCGGATGGTATCTTCAATAGATATTTTCGGAACATATCGGTGTCTTCCGTTGTTGTAATTTAACCGGAATGTTGCGGTTCTGGCAGAATCACTCCAGACTTTAAATGCATACCATGGACTGTTGTTTATTGGAGCATTTTCTGGCTCAATTAATATTTCGAAAAGAGTGTCATTAATCGCATAAAAATCGTTAAATCTTGCGCCCTCAAATTTATTGGAAATCCAGACGGTGGGATTGCCTGCGCCAATAACTCTTCGGTATTGAAAATTTATTTCTTTATCGACGGTATTTGTGACATCTTCGGGGTCGTAAGAAAAACCTGTAAATTCTTCAGAAGATTTACAACTTAGTAGTAGTAAAACGGACAATAGCAGAAACAGACGATTCATGGAATTAAAAAATTTTCAGAGGGTATCAGGTTGTGATATTAATAACTTCAGATTCATGCATTTGAATACAAAAAGCCTATCTTTTTAATAATCAGTTGTGAAAAAAGAAGGAATTAAAGATATCAGAACTTACGTAATCTTTTTTAGTTTATTTGTTATTCCGTTCCATTCTGTTTTAGCTCAGGATGACGAAAAGCCGGCCAGAATATGGAATGTAAAAATGGAGGGGAATAATACTTACAATGATATTGTATTAAAAAAATACATTGCCAACGAAGCCCCTTCCTTTTGGCAAAAACTCACTTTCTTTAATGAAAGCGGCTTCTATATATCAGAGCAAGAAATCAGGCGTGATATGATCAGGTTAGAGAGGTTTTACCAGAGAAGAGGTTTTAATGAAGTAGAAGTTGACTACCGACTCGAATCCAAAAATAAAGACTGGAAAAAAGAATTGATTTTTATGGTAGTTGAAAATACCCCGATCCGAATTGATACTGTACAGGTAATGACACAGACATCAATGGCAGACAGTACGGTAATTTACAACAACGATGAGTTTCAAAAGGAGTTGAACAGATTGCCATTCAGGAAAGGAAAGATTTTTCAACCAGTTTTAAAGTCCGAAGTGGAAAGTGAATTCGCCGGAATTCTAAGAAATCTGGGGTTTCCATATGCTTCAGCTGAAGTTCAGTCTAAGGTAGATAGCACAGAAAAAAAAGCCAGTGTCGCAATACTTAACTATCCCGGACCAAGAGCAAAGTTTGATTCAATAAAAGTTGAAGGAGAAAACACAATTGACGAACAATATATTATTAGAGAAACAGGACTTTCTGATAACGAGTACTTCAGCGATAATAAGATGAGGGAGGCTCAACGTGAGCTTTTTGGGCATCATTTTTACAGATTTGCTCTAATTACCATTCCTGAACAAAAACAGGATACTACAGTTGATGTCTTAATTCGGGTAAGAGAGCGATCGCTGAGGTCTGTTGCATTAACTTTTGGGATTGGGAATTATGATCGTTTTGAAGATCAGAGACTATCAATATCAAACTTTTATAAACTGTTAAGAGCCCAAGCAACATGGAGTTACCGCAACGCAAGGGGTAAAGGAGAGTTATTTCAAACATCGGCAAAACTCTCGGCTTTTGATATGAGATTAGGGGCTAGTTATTTATTTCCATATGTATACAATACGAAAAGCAGTATAACAATTGCTCCATTTGTTCAAAGAAGAATAGAAAGAGCATATTCTATAGATACCGGTGGTATTCGTAACAGTTTTGGCTATAATTACAGTGAAAATGTAACCGGTACTTTTTCTTATGATTTTACTTTAAACAGAGAATTCGATGTGGATGAAGATGAAAACGGAAATTCTGTTTTAAGCCCCGATAGTGTTTTAAATTATAACATATCGTCTTTTAAATTTAATGTATATGCAAGAAAAGGCTCTCCCCGTAATGGGAATGGTTTTGTAGTTCAGCCTTTTCTTGAGTTGTCCGGATTATTCAATGAAGCTTCATTTTCTTTCCAGAAAGCATCGTTAGATTTGAGAGGGTACAGAAAATTGAACAAAAACCTGACTATGGCAGCAAGAGTGAATGGTGGCACTATCTACTATGCCAAACAAGACTCACTCCCTGCTGATATCCGGTTTTATAATGGAGGATCAAGCGATGTGCGTGGTTGGGGAAGGCAAGAACTCGGGCCTAAAGAAGCTGTTTTTGATGATTCAACCGGAGCATTTTCAGGTTATGTACCCACAGGAGGTAAAGCGACATTCAATTTTAACTTTGAGCTACGGCAAGATGTAGATCGTTTTATAAAAGGGTTGAGTTTCGCCGGTTTCGTTGATGGAGGACAAGTTTGGAGAACAATAAGAACAACGAGTGAAAGACCAATACAATTTGGTACAGGAGGAGGAGTCAGGTATGATTCGCCGATTGGCCCGATTAGAGTCGACCTCGCATATAAAATAAATCCTACTGATGCGGATTTGAATATTTATCAGGGGGATGAAAGTAAAAGTGGTTTTTGGGACAGATGGAGAATTCATTTTAGTATAGGTCAGGCATTTTAGATGAGTGAGAGATCATCAAATATCTTCATGAAAATCGCAAAGGTCGCATTCTGGGTTTTCATAAGCTTGGTTGTAATAGTTGCGGGGCTCCGCCTTTCGCTAAATACTAAACCGGTACACCAATTTGTTAAAAATAAAATTGAGAGTATTGCTGGTGAAAGTTTAACTGCAGGTTTTTCTATTAAGCAATTAAGCGGAGATCTTTGGACAGAAATTCATCTTTCCGGAGTTTTTATTGGGGATAAAGATACCGTTGCTTATGTAGATACTTTATATGCGGATTATGATATTCTAAGTTTAATAAACGGCACTTTTGATGTCAATGAAGTGCTCCTATCCGGAGGAAAAGTCAATATAAAGCAAACAGGAACGGATAGGGATTCTTCAGCCATCTTTAATGTTCAGCAAATAATAAAGGCAGATACAGCCAAACAAAGTTCGGAGAGTACTTTTGCGTTCAATTTGAATCAGGTTAGTCTTCAAAAGACAGAGATAAATATTTATTCGCCGGATTTGTTACCGGATTCAAGTTTACAGATTAGAGATATTGATCTCACCGGAAGTTTGGCATTCGCAGAAGAAATAGAAGCGGGATTGCAAAATCTGGGATTTAGAATCTATGAAGGAAAATTACCCGAGCCTATTACTTTCCGGACAGCAGGTAACTACCAAAACGAAATAGTAACATTAGAAGATCTTGTCTTGAATACAGGTCGTTCCGTTTTTAATGCAAAAGGAACATTTAATCTTCAGGATACAGTAACTGACTCAGACTTCTCTTTTCGCCCGCTTTCATCCTCGGATATTGAAGCTTATATAAATCAGGAACTTCCTGACGAAGATTTAAAAATTACTCTGGGTGCGAAAGGAGGTAAAGAAAAGCTTCAACTTGAATTGTCAGCAAATAGTAGGAACATCAGAAATGTAGAAGCAACGGCTACTCTGAGTTTTGAAAAGGAACCGGTTTTAGAGCAATTTGGTATTCGTGGAGATGGAATGAACATAGCAGCTTTAACCAATGATTCAATAGATGTTCAAGCAGGATTGTTTCAAGCTACTATGGACGGAACACTCAGTCAGAACTTTGAGAAATCCGATATAACATGGGGATTTACTATTGAGGGAATTCGATATGAAGACTATAATTTCAAACGATTTTTTGGGAGTGGTAGCTTAAAAAATAGCAAGGTATTAGCCAATCTGGATATTACAACCAACGGGGAAGAAAAATTAACATCCAATATCACCGTGAATGATATTTTCTATGATAAAACCTCATGGGAAATAGGTGCCTTGTTGCATAATTTCAATGCAAAATATTGGGCAAAAGATGCTCCTGATACAGACATAAATTTAAATTTAATTGCATCCGGAAAAGGGGTTAATCTGAATGACAATTTTTGGAATTACAGAATCTCAAATGTTGATTTGCAACCTCGATTTCAGAACTTTGATATAAATTACAAGCGCTATAAAGAACGGAGTGAGAAAAACCCGATCAAGATTGGAAATGAACAACTGGAAGTGGTTTTAATAAATGGTAAAGTAAATCAGGACTCGGTTTTTACAGAAGGTTTTATAGAGTTATCAGAATCAAGAGTACTCTTTAACGCCGCTGTATCAGAATTTATGAGTGATCTTCCTTATTTCAGATATAATATTACTGCGGATAATTTTGATGTTCAGGAACTGAACGTAATTGAAGACTTTCCAACCGATCTTACATTTAATGCTTCAGGAAAAGGGAAGGGATTGAATCTCCAGAATTTGTTTCTGGAAGGAAATCTGGAAGTGGACAGCAGCTTTGTGAATGGCTCAAAAATTGACATGCTCAAAGCCGAATATGTCGTACAAGATGGGGTCTTAGATATTCCGGATGCTAATTTAAGAAGTGAAATTGCAAATGCCGATTTTAGTGGTCACAGGAATATTATGGATAAAACAGATCCTGAAAATATTCTTTCATTTGATCTTCAAATCAAAAACACTCAACCTTTTGCTGAGTTAGCAGATTTGGAAATTTTACAAATTCAAGGTGATTTAAGTGCAGAGGTGAAAGAAAACGAAGATGGCTATCTTCAATGTTTCGCTAAATTTGATCTTAATAATATTGTTGTTGATGATCTTTTTCTTGCTGATGGAATAAAGGGAAACACCAATGTTGTCATGGCCGAGAAAGAAGAAGGGGAACTTGTATTTACTATAGATAGTCCAAAAATTTATGAAACACAATTTCAGGATATAAGTTTCAAAACTAAATCTGTTCGAGCACAGGATTCTCTCAATGGAAATTATTCAATTGAATTGCAGGACAGTGATAACGGAAGAATTACAAGTTCAGGCGATTATGAAATGAACACAGACTCTGTACATCTGAAGTTGGTTATGCAGCAATTAGATCTTATAACCAGTGAAAGTGAACTTACATTACAGAAGGAGTTCACAGTCAATTATGGAGATGGGATAGTTAACACTGATTCTCTGGAATTAACTTCACCGAACGGAGCCTTTTTATCACTGGCAGTTCCTTATGCAGATTCTTTAAACCAACAAATTTGGCTGGTTGGTGAAAGTTTTGATTTTGGTATAATTCAGGAAATAGTTCTTGAAGAAAGATATGTAGATGGTGTTCTTTTTGGAAGATTTAACATCGACAAATCACCGGATTCACTTTCAGGAAATGGCAATCTGGAGCTTCAAAACTTGGAATATGAAGGGGTACAGGCCGATATTTTTAACCTTCAATTTGATGTTTCCAATAATCGGTTAACTTCAAATTTATCATTATTGTGGGATAATGAAGAGATTATTTCCGGAAATGTAGACATACCTTTCGATCTATCAAATCCGGAGGAGTTATCTGACGAATTTTTCAATCAACAGGTAAGTGGATCTTTAAAAATTGCTCCTACTCCACTTTCAAGATTCAAGTCAGCTTTAGATGCATTTGATGTAACAGGAACAGAAGGCTTAATCAGTTTTGATGGATCACTTTCAGGTACTGCAGGAAGTCCGGATTTTAAAGGGTTGTTAACCATTTCTGATCCTGTGATTTCTGAAATACCTTTGGATTCAATTTACACGGATTTCAGTTTCAGTCAGAACGAAGAAAAATTGATCATAAACACTGAAGTTCTGGCGGCAAATCAAAAAGCAGCTGACATCAAAATTGACTTCCCTTTTTCATACAATTTCAAAACATTTGAACTAAATACCGTTGATGAAAACAGGCCGGTTTCCGCGGTTGTGAAAACAACAGATTTCAATTTAGCGGTATTTAATGATTTTTTGGATAAAGAATACACCAGAGATCTTAAAGGAAAATTAAATGGAAATCTAGATCTGAAAGGAACAGAAAACAGAATAACAGCTAACGGATCATTCAAACTTGAAAAATCATCTTTTGAGGTTCCGGTTGCAGGTATAAAAGTAGACGGAATTAATTCTGAAATTCAGTTTTCTGATGACAAAATTAGTCTTGTTAATCTAAAAGCTAATAGTGGGAAAGGTAGTTTTACAGCAAACGGAATAATCAATCTGGATGGAATTACACCAACTAATATGGATATTTCAGCTAAGGCTAATCAGTTTAAACTCGCTAATAACGATGAATATAATTTAGTTGTTGATCTGAATTCTAATTTATCAGGAAGTGTAACAGCTCCTACTGCAACAGGAAGGTTTGCAGTAAAAAACGGATTTGTTGTTTTGGATAATTTTGGTGATAAAGCAGTGGAGGACGTTCAGCTTGAAGGAGAAGAAACTGAAAATGTTAGCTATTATGATTCGCTGTCAATAGATATGGAGTTTGCCATAGAAAGAAATTTCTTTGTTAGAAACCGACGCTATTTAGATATGGAAGTAGAAATAACCGGAGAATTGGATGCACAAAAAGAAAAAAATGGTGAATTGTCATTGTTTGGAAGTTTGGAAGGAACAGGTGGGTATCTCCGTCCGTTAGGTAAAAGATTTGATCTGGAAGAAGCGGAGTTAGCATTTAGCGGACCTCCTGATAACCCTGATATCAATGTTAAAAGTGAATATGTTCCGCAGTCAAGAAAAGGAGGACAGGAGGTTACCATATATTATTTGGTGAAAGGGACGGCGGAAGAGCCTCAATTTTCTTTTGAAAGTGAGCCTCAAATGGAGCAACAGGATATAATCTGCTACACTTTATTCAATAGACCATGTTATGCGCTGGAATCCTGGCAAGGAGCGTTAACAAGTAGCGGAGGATCTTCACCCACAGATTTGCTAACCGGTGTTTTGCTTGACGAAATTGAAGCACTCGCAACGCGGGAACTAGGGATTGACGTAGTTCAGATAGATAATACCAGAGTTGGAAATGAAACGGGAACTTCCATTAAAACCGGGTGGTACCTTAATGAAAAAACCTTTTTTGCCATAGTTAATGAAATTACAAGTTCAGATCCGAAAACTTTATTTATTCTGGAATATGCTTTATCAAATACTTGGGATTTGATCATTACTGAAGGGGAAGATTCAAACCGTCGTGGAGTGGACTTCAGATGGCAGTATGATTACTAATGGTAACTGATGCTAATGATTCTTATCTAATCTCATTACTAAGTGCGTAGCGCACCAGACTCGCCGTATTCTTTAGGCCGAGTTTCTTAAGAAGATTTGTGCGGTGCTTGTCCACGGTTCTCGGACTGATAAACAACTTTTCAGCAATTTCTGAACTGGTAAATCCTTTAATCAGGTAAGAAAGAACTTCCTTTTCACGGGGTGTAATTGAAGACCGTTTTCCCTTTTTAATTCTGGACAACCGCATGTACTCACGGGTCATCATCTTTGAAAATTGTTTCCCTAAATGAGTTTCTCCTTCAGATACTTTGCGAGCGGCTTCAGACAGTTCAATTTTATCAGAAGATTTAAGTAACAACCCATTAGCTCCGGAATCCAGAAATTCATTGAGTATTTCTTCGGTAGCGCTTTCTGCCATAATCAGGATTCTGGCATTAGAGTATTTATCTACAATTTTATTTGCAAGCTGAATTCCGCTGATCTCGGGCATGTCAAATGAAATCACACAGAGTTGAGGGGTGACGCTTTCATATGCTGTTAGAATAAGCGCACCATTGTCTATCTCGCTAAGAACTTCGAAGTCGGTCTCGCGCAGAATAGAGCTCAATCCATGTCTGAAGATTTCGTTGCCGTCAGCAACGATTGTAGATGTTTTACCCATGAGACCTCCCCAGGCTCAATGGTTTGTAAATGGATAACTAATTTAATTAAAATAATTGGTTACGCAAGGATTATTTTTTATCAACCTACTAACCTAAAAAGTAACCAAAAACTCACCCCACTCTTTAAACTCCAGAGTACGGATCGAAACCAATTTGTATCCACTAATCCTTTGATCAATGAATCAGCTTTTCCGTAACGCAGGGCATTATGCTTAGGAACAGAGAAGATTGCTGTTGAAATCCAGATTAAAATCACCAAATAAAATCCAAGAGCGTTCAAAGTAAACCATCCATCAATCCAGGCAAGAGCTCCTGATGTGGCAAGTTCCAGAGTCATTATAGGCATTACAATAAAGCCTGTTTTAATGGAGTGATGCTTGTGGAAAGCTTCGAAAGAACCTTCATCTACAAAATGAAAAGAGGGATAATGCACTAGTTGTACGTACCAGATAAGCCCTGTCATAAAAAAAGTGCAAAACGTGTTTATTAAAAAAATGAAGTCAAAAGAGATCAAAACAAGCTATTCGTTAATGTATTCCTTATTTTAGCGCTCTTATTAACCAAAGTTTTTACTTTACGATTCACTCAATCAAAAAATGACCTTAAAAAGAACACATACTTGCGGAGAATTAACAGCCAAGAATATTGGAGATGAAGTAATTTTAAATGGCTGGGTTGGGCCCCGTCGAGATTTAGGAGGTGTGATTTTTATTGACCTCAGAGACCGCTATGGGATAACTCAGGTGGTATTTACAGAAACCGATGAAAAGCTACACGCCAAAGCAGAAGAATTACGAGCGGAATATGTAATTGGAGTGAGGGGAAAAGTGATAAGCAGGGGAGATGAAAATAAGAACCCGAAACTGGTTACCGGAGATGTAGAAGTAGAAGCTACAGAGCTGATTTTCTATTCCGAGGCAGAAACACCTCCTTTTGAAATTAAAGATGGAATCACCACAAATGAAGATGTTCGATTAAAATATCGCTATTTGGATCTTCGCAGACCAGAGATGCAGGAAAAGATGATGATAAGGTCCAAAATGTATCAGGCAATACGGAATTATTATCATGCACTGAATTTTGCTGAGGTAGAAACTCCAACATTAATGAGAAGCACTCCGGAGGGAGCTCGCGATTATCTGGTGCCTAGTAGAGTAAACGAAGGAAAGTTTTTTGCACTTCCTCAAAGTCCGCAAACGTACAAACAATTATTGATGGTTTCCGGATATGATCGCTATTTCCAAATCGTAAAATGTTTCAGGGACGAAGATTTAAGAGCCGATCGCCAGCCAGAATTTACTCAGATTGATGTTGAAATGAGTTTTGTGGATGAAGAAGTTATTTTTGAAACTCATGAAGGGTTGTTAAAAGAGATTTTTGCCGAAACCTTAGATTACAAGATTGAAACTCCATTCCCAAGAATGACTTACGAGCAAGCTATGAATACTTACGGCTCAGATAAGCCGGATACTCGTTTTGGCTTAGAGTTCGTTGATTTTTCTGACATTGTAAAAGATGCTGAGTTCAAAGTGTTTTCAGGTACGGTAGCCAATGGTGGAGCCGTAGTTGGAATCACAATCCCAGGCCAGGGAGATATGGGCCGTGGTGCTATTGATAGATGGACGGATCGTGCTCGTAAAGAAACTGGAGCCGGAGGATTGATCTACATCAAAATGCAGGAAGAAGGTCCTCTGAATAGTGTGGCTAAATTCTTGAGTGAAGATATCCAGCAAAAAATGGTGGAAGCTTCCGGTGCCAAAACCGGAGACCTGGTATTTATTCTTGCCGGACCAAAGCCGGAGGTTTTGGAACAACTTGGAGCGTTACGCTTAATGGTTGCAAAAGAATTTGAATTGATTGATACCAAAGCGTTCAATTTAGTATGGGTTACGGATTTTCCGTTGTTGGAATGGGACGAAGAAACTCGCCGATATCATGCCATGCACCACCCGTTCACTTCTCCAAAAGAAGAAGATATGGAAAAGCTTGAATCAGATCCGAAATCAGCGAAAGCAAGAGCTTATGATCTGGTACTGAATGGATTTGAAATTGGAGGTGGTTCCATCAGAATTCATAACCGAAAAGTACAAGAACTGATGTTTGAAAAGCTCGGAATTGGGGAAGAAGAAGCTGAAGAAAAGTTTGGGTTCCTGTTGGATGCTTTTAAATATGGAGCACCTCCTCATGGTGGAATAGCTTTTGGTGTAGATCGTTTGGCTATGATTCTAACCAATTCAAAAAGCCTGCGGGATGTAATAGCGTTCCCAAAAAACCAACGTGCTCAAAGTATGATGGATAACAGCCCTGCAGAAGTGGATAAGGAGCAACTGGATGAATTGCACATTCAACTGAAGAAAAAACTAAGCTGATGAAAACTGGTGGAATTGATGGGTGTAAGGCCGGCTGGTTATTTATTTCTTTTGATGAAGGAAATGAACATTACGAAGTATTGAGATCTAAAGAAGAGCTTGAGAAAAAGCTTGAAGAAACAGATCGGGTATTTATCGATATGCCCATTGGTTTAGAAGATGAAATCTATACCAGAAAAGCAGACGAATTAATGCGTAAAGAAATTGGTGGGGATTATGCTCCCAGTGTTTTCTCTCCACCTATTCGCCCTGCTCTTACGGCGCCAAGCTATGTGGAAGCCAATATGATCAGTTATGATTATACAGAGAAGAAGTTATCGCTTCAGTCATGGAATATTACTCCGAAAATTCAGATGATTGATGAATTACTAACTGAACATGAAGGTTGGGACGAAAAAGTGCTGGAAAGTCATCCTGAACACCTTTTTCAAATTTTAAATGACGGTCAGATTTTTCAAAAAAAGAATCTGAAAAAAGGCATCAAGCACAGGGTAAAATTAGTTGAAGAAGAAGAACCGGTTGTTGATGATTTCTTTCGTGATATTAAAGAAGAGTTCCGGCGAAATGAAGTTCAGGAAGATGATATTGTGGATGCAATGGTGTTAGCATTGTTTGCCAAATGGTCACAGAATAAACCAATTAAGACTATTCCTCAAGAAGTAGAAAAAGACGCCAAAGGATTTCCAAAGGCTTATCACTTCGTTTGAAAGAGTAGAAGACGTGTGAATAAGTAGAGATTAGTGGAGATCACTTATCTACTTATTATCATATCAATCAATCAATTCACTTCTTATTCTGAAGCAATTTCTTGTACTTAACTCCCGCTTTATAAACAAAATTTATTCCGTTGAAAGCAGCTATCCGGTATGCTTCTCCATAAGTAGGATAATTCATTACATGATCAATGAAATACCGGATATCGCCACCAAGATTCATTACAGATTGTCCGACATGAATAAGGTCGCTGGCTCGTTCACCGATAATATGAATCCCAAGAATTTTGAATGTATCCTGGTCAAAAACGATTTTTAATAAACCTACTTTTTGATTGCTGACATCTCCCTGAGTGATATTATCATAATAAGCCCTTCCAACTGCTATATTAAACCCCTGTTCTGTAGCTTCTTTTTGAGTTAAACCAATGTGAGAAATTTCAGGGATCGAATATATTGCAAAAGGAATTTTATCAGGCATCACTATGGGGTCATCCGTAAACATTCTACACGAAGCGATCCTTCCTTGCGAAAATGAAGCGGAAGCAAGCCTTGGAAAACCTGAAACATCACCTGCTGCAAAAATATTCTCTACAGTGGTTTGAAATGTACCATCTGTTTTAATAAAGCCTTCTTTATCTAATTCAATACCAACTTTATCTAATCCTAGTCCTTCCGTATTGGGGAGTTTTTTTCCGAGATATAACACATGCTCAGTTTCAAGAACATATTTTCGGTTTTTTTCTTTATCACCTTTGATCGTGTGCATTACTTCTACAGTGCCACGAAGGTCATTCACTCCAATACCAAGATCACGAACCTGATTGATGATCTCTATTGAATCATTATTGAGTACTTTCCTCAACTCTGTACTTATATCTTCATCTAAAAAAGGTAAAAAATCGGACGTGTAGCTAAGAATTGTTACTCTGGTTCCCAAAGAAGAAAATGTGGTTGCATATTCAATAGCATTTACACCACTGCCAATAATTACAAGTCTGCGGGGAATGTGCGTAAGTGATAGTACAGAGTTGTCATCTAGTACTATGTCGTGATCAACATTAAAGCCTTCCGGAGCTTTGTTATGGCTGCCTGTTGCAAGCAAAATATAAGAGGCCGTAAATGTCTTTTTATCTCCTTCCCAGTTTTTTACTTCTACTGTATTTTTATCAATTAATTTTCCGTAACCCCGATATGTATCTACTTCATTTTTTTGAAGATCGTTTTCTACCTTCTGGTTTTTACTTTCAAGGATTTGATCTTTGTACGAGAGTAGGTCGCCCATCAAATATTTTGTGTAAGGCTTGTCTTTTGCTTCTTCAGGGAATTGATTCTGATATCGCTGAATGATACGGGCTGTTTCTCTAAGGGCTTTACTTGGTACCGTTCCGGAGTTAATCCATGCACCTCCCATATGATCAGCGTTGGCTTCAACAACAAGCACCTTTTTATCAAATTTAGAACTTTGCATTGCGCAGGAAAATCCGGCAGGTCCGCTTCCTAAAATGATAACGTCATAATCGTATTTCATAAATAAGTAATATTGAATGAGTGAGCTCAAAGATAACTTTTTGAAGTCGATTTATTAAATGAGATACAAATAAATTTGTAAATGCGAATACATATTGACAGCATAGAAACTATAGATATGGAGAGGAACGAATTTGGCACAAGCCTTGCTTATCTTATTGCAAGACAAAGAGGTACCGTTTGGTACAAAATTTGAATTTAAAGTTTAGAAAAATGGCTTACGAATTACCTGAATTATCATATGATTACAATGCATTAGAGCCTCATTTTGATGCAAGAACTATGGAAATTCATCATACAAAGCACCACCAGGGTTATACTAATAAAGTAAACGCAGCATTGGAAGGACATGCTTTTGCTGATTTAGAAATTGAAGAAGTATTGTCACGCATTAATGAAATACCTGAAGAAAAGCGTCAGGCTGTCATAAATAATGGTGGCGGATATGCAAATCATAAACTGTTTTGGACGGTTTTATCACCAAACGGTGGAGGAAATCCGGACGGAGATATTGCCGGGGCAATTGATGAAGCTTTCGGTAGTTTTGACTCTTTTAAAGAAGAATTCAGTAACGCCGCAGGCTCAAGATTTGGTTCCGGATGGGCTTGGTTATCCGTTGATGGAAGTGGAAATTTAAAAGTGCATTCAACACCTAATCAGGATAGTCCCCTTATGGATGGTTTGACTCCGATTTTAGGATTAGATGTATGGGAACACGCGTATTATCTGAACTATCAAAACAGACGACCTGATTATGTTTCTGCATTCTGGAATGTGATCAACTGGGATCAGGTAAATGAAAATTTTGCTAACGCAAAATAAGTAATGTATCAACGTATCCGAATCCTCTCTTGAGAGAGGATTTAAGGGTACGTATATTATTTGTAAACGCATATCTTAAAGGAGATTTACTATGCAATTTGGATTTGGAATAGGACCTGATACATCATGGATGAGAGAAGAATTGACTCGATATGGTGTAGAGGAATTAAAAACTACGGATGATGTAGACCGTGCAATGAAGGAATATAAAGGCACGATGTTAATGGCCATTAATTCGGTGTGTGGTTGTGCTGCCGGCAATGCACGGCCTGGACTGGGAATTGCATTAGACAACTCAGATACAAAACCTGATCATATGGTTACTGTTTTTGCAGGGCAGGATAAAGAAGCAACTGCACATGCAAGAGCATATTTTAGTGAATATCCTCCATCATCACCGGCGTTTGCATATTTTGTTGATGGTGAAATCAAAGCTATGATTCCAAGGCATAGAATTGAAGGAAGATCAAGTGAAGACGTAGCTAACGATTTAAAAATGGTTTTTGAAGCTTTTGGAAAGGGAGAAAAGCAGGATTAAAAGTCCGTTATTTTTAAGTATGAAAGTCGTTCATTAATGAGCGACTTTTTTTATTTCAATCGATTTAAGTTCTTTTACTCTTAACCGATAAGAAATAAATATTCTTTAGATTAAGAAATAAGGGTTAGAAGTCGGGAATGAAAAAAGTCATCATTGTTGAAGACAATATGCTGATAAGCACTTTGTATCGTCATTACTTGAATAAACTCAATTATCACATTGTTGCAGAGGTAACAAATGGAAAAGAAGCTATACAAGTAATTAAAGAAAAAGAAGCTGATGTTATAATTATGGATATAATGTTAGATGATGATATGACTGGAATAAATGTGGTTGAAGAGATACGAAAAACGATTAAAACTCCGGTAATATTCGCAACAGGTAACTCAGATGATTTAAACCGGAAAAAAGCGGAAAGTTTTGAAAACACAGATTTCTTAGTAAAACCGGTTGCTATTGATGATCTCACTAAAGCTATCAAAAAAGCAGAGTTAGTGAGTGGGGTGGATGATTAGTATTAAACAGCTATTCATAGAATTTTATAAATAACAATTTCTCAATTGCTGAATAAGCAAATTTCTAAATCTGCAATAAAAAGCCGATAAATTTTTCGGAATCAAAGGTAGTTTTTAATCAACTCTTGCTACCAAAATTAATCTCTTTTCCATCTTTGAAAATTCTCAAACCGTCAGGATTACTTTTAGAACCTCCCGGTCCAAATTCTGTTATGCTTGCTGCTAATTCTTCTTCAGTTCGCTTTTCCCCGACCTCTCTGGGCTCATCTTTATGAAATGAATCAACGTGCAGGGTTTGAGTAGGAAATGCGAATTCTACACCCACTTCCTTAGCAAGTTTAAGGATCTCAAGAAAAAAGTTATGCTTTTGCTGAAGCTCAGTACTCCAATCAGGTACTTTGAAGAAAACATAGATCATTACATCAAGAGAATGAGCACCGAATGAATTGAAGTGAACTTCGTAAAAGTCCTGACGAAAATGATGATTCGATTTTACGATACCTTTAATTCCTTCAACAAAAGCTTCCATCTGCTCCGGAGTTGTTGAGTATGTGAGGTTTAAAGTAGTTAAAAGTCTGCGGTATTCACGAAGCCCGAGATTATCAATATCGTTGTTTGCAATGATTGAGTTAGGTACGCTTACCAAAGAGTTATAAAAGGTTCTTATCCGTGTGGATCTGAAACCGACTTCTTCAACCGTTCCCTCTACTCCCGTAACCTTTATCCAGTCTCCTATCCGGAAAGGTTTATCAATAAAAATAGTAACTGAACCAAAGAAATTTGCTAAGGTATCGCGTGCAGCTAATGCAACTGCTAAACCACCAATTCCAAGTCCCGCAATAAGTGAAGCTACATTATAACCATTGTTTTGTAGGATCAGGATAATCCCCATTACAACAACAAAAAATCGTAAAGTCTTCCGAATTAATGGAACAAGCTGATCGTCAAGTTTTGTTTCAGTTTTTGAAGTCAGTACTCCCAAATATTTCGAAAATACATCAGAAAGGTTATAGAATAACCATACAAAGCCTAGTGAAACAATAATCTCAAGTATATTTGAAAGGTAATGATTTACAGTTACTGAAAGTTGAAGATTAGTAAATGTAGCAAGCCAGAAAAATAGCATAATGATAAATCCGGCAGGCTTATCTATACCATCTATCAGATCATCATCCCATTGAAATTTTGTTTTTTTTGCAATTTTTTGAATGTAATTATCGAGGAAGAATTCAAAAACCTTACGGATTATCAATCCAAGTAATAACCAAATAAATATGGCCAGATATTGCCAAACCTGAATACCAAGCCACTTATTCTTTACAGATTCCGGTAATTCATCGACTACAGCCTGAACAACTGATGAAAAGGTGTCTTGGTATAATGCGGGTATTTGTTGAATGGTTGCTTCAGAAAAGACCCAAACGTCACCCTTTTTTACTACATAAACTTCGGGAAGCTCTTCAAACAAAATATATTGTTGCAAACCGGAAAGGCTGTCAATGTGATTTTTTGTATTAGGAATTTCTTCGTACCTCACTAATAATCCGCGGGCATCAAGTACTCTTCTTAGCTCTGTTGCCAATTCAATTTTTTCCTCTTTTGGAACTTCAGCAAGCTGCATTGTTAACGCAACTTTGTCAAAATCCTGATGTCCTGTTTGTTGCCAGTGCAAAAAGGTGTGGACTGCTTTTTGTGGGGTGGAAAGGTTCGGGCTTTGAAACCCGAATAAGGGTTGGTTAGTTATCAGAAAAAGAAAAGTAAAAAAAATGGCCGGATGTCCGAAAAATCGCTTCATTTATATATTAGATTGTTTCTAACAAATTAAGAATGTTTATAAGGCATTAAAAATAGGAATAGGGAAGATTATGAGTAACAAAAACATTAAAAAACCGTAGCTTTATTTCAGACCAAAAAATTTATAAGGTGCATTTGGGTGATTGAAAAGAAATCATACATATTGATTTTGATTGGTGTTCTGGGTTTCGTGGCGTTTATCTTTTTGCGCCCGGAAACTGATTTTTATGCAGGAGCTCCGGTAGAACAAAGCAGGTCAGAAATTGAAGAGAAGTTAGTTGATCTTTCAGTGATGCTTGGGTTTTCAATGGATTCTCTTGAGGTATATTCATATAGAACTCAACACGGAAAATATTTTGAAAGTCTTGAGGATACATTAGGAAGAGATTTATCTCCAAAAGAAATGTCAGATAAAGGGCGCCACCTGCATTCCTGGGTAAGTGAGATTGGAAAGAAAGGAAACTCAGACGAATTGGTTGTCATGCCCAATACTTTTTTTGAAAAGCATGGGAATCTCAGTTTTACATTTTCCAATTCTGGAAAAGTAATTCGTATGAAACCCAACGAGAATAATAACAACCCTACATTTCTTGCCGGAAATTCTCCGATAGAAATTGCAGAAAACCTTGTTGGAAATATTTTAGGTTATGATCTGACCATGTATCAGTTTCTTGAGGATGATGAAAGTGATTCTATCAAAACAGATATAAGTCCATCAGAAGTAAACCTTTTGGATGATGATTCGGATATGTTTAGTTCAGGCCTCGGCTTTAGATGGAAGTTAAAACAAGAGGTTAGTGAGCTCCCTAAATACCTTTCATTGAACCTTGAGTCACTTATCCGTGAGTATGAAGATGGAAATACTTTTAAGACCGAATTTGGATATAAGATCAATTCATTTATAGCAAAGAATGAATTTGAGCCGGATAATTTTTCCAGCTCAGTTTCGGATACAGCTTCCTTATTTGCATACTTTTTTTACGGATCTTTAATCATTCTAATCATTTGTACTTTTTCAGTTGGGCTAAAAAATATTTTTAAAGGAAAAGTAGAGTGGAGAAGAGCACTGTTCATGTTCACTTCCATAGGTTTGGCAGTGTATGGCTGGCGTGCAATTTATTATATGAGCTCTTTTTCTCCTTTTTATAATGATGCATTAACTATCGGATCGGCTGTAAACAATTTAGTATTTGGTCTGGCTGTTGGGGCATATATGGCGTTAGCATATGTTGGATGGGAAGCTTTGGCGAGATCTCAAAATCATAAGCAGTTAAGTTTGGTAGATGCATTCTGGCAAAGAAAAGTTTTTGTCCGGGAAACAGGAGCCGGTTTGATAGAAGGTTTTGCTTTAGGGGGTATTTTAATAGGAGTATTTTCTGGGTTGGTTTTTCTTGCTGGTCTTTTCTATTTACAGGCTGACAGCCAGTTTGGATTCGCAGAACCTACCAGTAAATTTCAGTTACTTACAATGAATATGAGCGCATGGTCCACTACGTGGCTTATTGTTTTTGTAGAGATTGCTTTTGTTTATGGCTTAATAAAACACTGGGTTTCCAATAAATGGGTTTCGGTAGTTCTCTCTGTTATAGTTACTGGAGTATTTATTTCCACACTCGGAAGAATGATCGGTACTAATGGGGATTTTTCTGAAGATTTCATCGTTTATATGGCTATTTCGGTAGTGTCAATTATTGCTTACAGGCAATTCGGAATTGTGACATTACTAACTGGATGGTGGGTTTTTATTTGTGCATATCTGATAACACCGTACTGGGATTCATCAAGTATTGAAGTTGCATATATCTCATGGACACAGTTATTCATAATTGCAGGTCCGCTTATTTTCGGATTAATAGCTTATAAATATGGAATACCACTTTCAGAAGTTGGGGACTACATCCCTGAATATGAGGAGCGTATTTCGCAACATCTGCGGGTAGAACGCGAAATTGAAATAGCAAGAGAAAGTCAGTATAAATTAATGCCCGTTAAACCGCCTGAAGCAGAAGGTTTTGATGTCTTTGGGTTCTTTTTACCATCTTTTGAAGTTGGGGGAGATTACTACGATTACATATTAAGTTATAATAAAGACGGCTCTCCCAAAGCATTAAACATGGTTGTAGTTGATGTATCAGGAAAAGCTATGCGTGCTGCGATGCCGGCGATATTCACAAGTGGACTTTTACTTTCAAGAATGAAAGAAGATTCGCCTGCTCAAATTCTATCTGAAGTCTCAGAACCGATTTTCAACAGAACAGATAAGAGAACGTTTATTACATGTGCTATTGCCCGTTATTGTCTGGAGGATCAAATACTTTCAGTAGCTAATGCGGGACATTGTAAACCAATTCTGAAGCGAAACGGGAAAGCAGACTTTATACAAACACCTGATCCCAAGCTTCCACTTGGAATGAAGCCGGATGTACGGTATGAAAATCTGGAGTTTAAACTTAAGAAAGGAGACTTTTTATTGTTATACTCTGATGGACTCCCGGAAGCAACGAATGAAGCGGGAGAATGGTTTGGGTTTGAAGAAGTACCCGCATTAGTAGAAAAAATTGATACAGAACTTCTTTCTGCTAAAGAAATAGCACAGGAAATTAAACGTACCATTCAGAAATTCAGCAATTATCAGCTGGCAGACGATACAACGGTTATTTGCCTTAAAATTTAAATTAAAAAAAATAAAGCCTGATACTATGGCTCAAGAAACAGATTTCTCATTCAACGTACCGCCGGAGTTTGAGAAGATCACACAAAATATTCGGTTTATTATAATCGGATTAGTAGCGGTTTTGGCGTTCTTTTCGTCATTTTACACAGTAGAAACTGAAGAAGTTGGGGTAATTACCCGTTTTGGTGAATACATTAGTAAAGCTCAACCCGGACTTAACTTTAAAGTACCCTTTATCGATAAAGTTCAGTACGTACCAGTAAGACGTCAGCTAAAAGATGAGTTTGGATATCGAACGGCCTCATCAGGTGTAAATTCAACTTACCGAAAAGCAGGGTATGGCGGTGAGTCTTTAATGCTTACAGGAGATTTGAATCTCGCAGATGTAGAATGGGTAGTTCAATACAGAATAGAAGATCCTTATAATTATTTATTTAAGGTGAGAAACCCCGACGAAACACTAAGAGATATTTCGGAAACAGCAATGCGTCAAATAGTTGGTGATCGTACTGTTGACGAAGTAATTACAATTGGGCGTGCCGAAGTGGCTTCAGAAGCTGAATTGATCATTCAGAAAATTTGCGATGAATACGATTTAGGAATTAAAATCGAACAATTAGTTCTTCAGGATGTTAACCCCCCGGATCCTGTAAAACCGTCTTTTAATGGCGTAAATCAGGCCCAACAACAACGTGAAACATTGATTAATCAGGCTCGGGCAGATTACAATCGTGTAATTCCTCGTGCTGCTGGTGAAGCGGAGCAAACTATTCAGCAGGCAGAAGGTTATGCACTTGACCGTGTAAATACTTCAGAAGGTGAGGTTTCAAGATTCAATGACTTATATGATGAGTATATCAAAGCACCGGAAGTAACTAAAACCAGAATTTTCCTTGAAACTATGGAAGATATTCTTCCAAAAATGGGACAGAAAATTATTACCGATGATAAAGGAAATAGCGTAATTCCGTTACTTCAACTTCAGATGGACGGTGCAAAAAGAACTCAAAGCAGCAACGGAGGCAACCAATGAAAAAATTATCAGGAATAGCCTTATTAGTAGTACTTGGGATTTTAGCTTTAGTTGGATCTCAGGCCTTATATATAGTAAATGAAAAAGAACAAGTGATCATCACCCAGTTTGGAGAACCGATAGGTGAAGCTGTAACTGAGCCGGGGCTGAATATCAAAATCCCGTTTTTACATAAAGCTAACTATTTCGAGAAACGCTTTTTGGAGTGGGATGGGGATCCTAATCAGGTTCCTACCAAAGATAAGGTATTTATTTTTGTAGATACCTATGCCAGATGGCAGATAATTGACCCGCTAAGATATTTTGAAACTCTTGGCGATGAACAAGGTGCTCAGGCCCGATTAGATGATATCTTAGATGGGGAAGCAAGAAACGCCGTTGCGGGGCATGATTTGGTTGAATTGATCCGAAGTACAAATCGCGAACCAACTCAACAGGCAGATATTGCTGATATTGTCAGTGATTCATTGCAGTCTATTTCGGTAGGCCGTGATCAAATTCAGGAGCAAATCCAACAACTCGCTAACGAAAGAGCTAAAGATCTTGGAATTGCAGTTCTTGATTTCAGGTTTAAAAGAATTAATTATGCAGAAGAAGTTCGAAGAACTGTTTATGACCGTATGATTTCTGAGCGTAATCGAATTGCTGATAAATTCCGGTCTGAAGGTCAGGGTGAAGCATCCAAAATTAATGGTGAAAAGGAGCGTGAATTGAAGCGTATACAATCCGAAGCTTTCCGAGAAGCAGAGACTATTCGTGGTCGGGCTGATGCACGTGCTGCGGCTATTTATAATGATGCATACAACAAAACTCGTCAGTCAAGAGAGCTGTATTCTTTTATCAAGAGTATGGAAACTTATGCTAATACAATCGATAAAGAAACTTCTTTGATTATCTCAACTGACAGTGAGTTTTACAAGTATCTGAATTCGATAGAAAATTGATCAATACTGTATATTTCAGATTAAGGCGGATTTTTTCCGCCTTTTTTATTTGAACTATTTCTGAGTTTGGTAATCTTTGGTGAAGCTCTCGTGAAGCTGAATCTTGCCACCTGATATTCTTCTCCCGTACCAAAAAATCCAAAGAAAGATCAATCCAATAGCAAAAAGTCCGAGTAATCCGGCTTCCGGTCCGAATTTTCCACCAGTCCAAAGATCCGGGCCTTGTTCAATAGTCTGAATAACAGAACGTCGTCCATCAAGGCCGCTGACCGGTAATCCGTAAATTCCACCCATCACCCAATTCCATGCAAAATGAATTCCTATTGGAATTGCCATTCGACCTGTCAGTAGAAATGGAATGCCAAGCATTAAGCCTGCTAAAGTTATATACGCTGTTGATAGTATAGTAGCATTTGGATTTCCTATATGAGCAATTCCGAATAATATGGAAGTCACAGCAACAGCAATCACTGCGGAAACGGTTGGGGATATTCTACCAAAAATAAGTCCTTCGTGAAGATTCCTGATCGGATATGCTCTGAATAGAATTTCCTCGTAAATACCAACGCAAAGCATCAGAACAAAATAAGTGAAGGCTGAAAACCTCCAGTTTTCATTTCCTGCTAATTCCCATCCAAAACCGGTAAGTTCAATCCAGCCAAAAGAGTATTCTGTGATAAATATTGCAGTTTGTGCAATAAAAGCGATTAATATTCCAAGACCTAATTCCTTCCACCAGACCTTATCCAGAGAAAATCCAAAATTTGCTATTGTTCTCTTGTCCAATGTGCGTGCAGTAATTGGCAAAACCAATATCGAACCAATCGCCATTATTAAAGCAGAGATCCAAAAATCATCAAAGAAACCCGAAGGAATTAACAGAGCAAATGTTATAAATAGGAAGCCCAAAAACCGGACACCGGAACGCAAGCGGCTCTCATATTCATTATAGAAAATATTCATCGACTATTACCGGTTGTATATAAAGAGTGATTAAACAAATCCAAGATATAGAATTATGAAAAGATACGTATTACAAGCAGAGAAAGAACTGATAGAAGAAAAATTTGAAGTATCCTCCTCTTCGGAATCTATGTTTAAAGCAAATTTTAATGTTTTTCCGGGATCTCTTACGCCTGTCATATTCAAAGATGGAGACAAAAGGGAGATACAATCCGGAAAGTGGGGGGTGGAAGGGAATTCAAATACAATTTCCTTTACAAAAGATCAGGTTGAGAAAAATGATAGAAAAATTGATGAGTTTGATCTTAAACCGTGTCTTATTCCGGCAAGTGGCTTTTACTTATGGAAACAATCAGTAGATGACAAATATCCTTTCTATATCCGGATGTTGACCAGAGAAGTGTTAGGGCTCGCTGGATTGTACCGAAAAACAGAAGATAAGGATGGTAAAAAAGGAATCGAGTTTGTTGTGATAACAAAAAAAGCCAATGTTCTACTTGAACCTTTAGAGCCAACTATGCCCTGTATTTTAGATCCTGAAAATTTTGAGGACTGGATCTCAGGTAAAGAGAAAAAAGTACTGCAATCTCAATTTAAAGATAATGACTTAATTCCGGACCTTGCGGTGTATCGTGTTCCGGAATTGGTTAATGACCCTTCTGAAAACTCTATTGAATTAATTCAGGCGATACCAAAACTCAGAAATGAAGATTGAAAGCCATTGATTTCATCATTAAGAATTTAAGGAATACTCTTTTTGAAAATTCACGCCATTTCTCTAAAATTCGATAAATAAAAGTGGAGGAATGAGTTATGGCTGCAAAAAATATGATCTCATGGTTCGAGATACCTGTTTCAGATATCGAACGGGCTAAAAAATTCTATGAGACAATATTCGAAATAAATCTGGTCTCAATGGATATGGGAGATGAATTCAAGATGGAAGTTTTTCCCGGAGATGAAAATTCAGTAAGCGGATCTTTGGTTTATAACGAGTCATGGTACAAACCTTCTAATACAGATGGACCTTTAATCTACCTGAACGGAAACCCTGATCTCCAAACAATTCAGGATAAAGTTGAGCAAGCTGGAGGAAAGGTAACCATTCCCAAACGAGAAATTTCTCCGGATCATGGGTATATGGCAGTTTTCGAAGATACAGAAGGGAATAGAATAGGCCTCCACTCTGATAATTAAAAAACGTAGAATCGCTTTAAAAAAGTGGAATATTAATCCTTAAGCTTTTGTTGCATAGCGGCGTAATAAGCAGCCCCCACAATACTTGCTTCATTTTTCAAAGCAGCAGGTTTTAGCTTTGTACTGATCTTAATAAAAGGGAAGGTTTTATCGGGTTTTTTACTTACCTGTCCTCCAAGTATGAATAAATCAGGATGGAAAACTTTTTCGTAGTGCTCCAGCATCAACTGAAGTCTTTTTGCCCATTTTTTTCTTTTGATGCCTTCTTGTTTTCGAACAAGATTAGATGTTCTGTTTTCGATTACCACACCTTCAATCTGCAGATGACCAAGCTCAGTATTCGGCACCAAAATCCCATTACTGAAAACGGAAGATCCAACCCCGGTTCCCACAGCAAGAACAATAGTTGTTCCTTTTTGATTTTTCCCGGCTCCAAAAGTCATTTCTGCAAGACCGGTTGCATCGGTATCGTTAATGACATTTACTTTACAACCAGTAATTTCAGAAAACAGATGATCTGCATCAGCATCAATCCAGGCTTCGTCGATTCTTGTTGCGTCAATAACTACTCCACGATTTGTAGGAGCGGGGAAAGCACAGCCAATCGGGCCATTCCAATCAAATTTTTTGACCACTTTATGCATTTTTGAAATCAATTTATGCGGACGGGTATCTTCAATTTTATCCGTTGATTTCTTTTTGGAAATGATTTCCCCTTTAGATGTATCTACAATGGCACCTTTTATGCCATAGCTTCCAATATCAATGCCTAAAACTTCCAACTGTGAGTGCGTGTAGTTAACAATTCCTTAACATTCGGTTCAATGATAAGAAAAGAAGAGAATAATCCAATGTTAAGTTTTCAGGCTTTTTAACTACAAAGAAAAGAACATCCGGCTGAAGAACACTGAACTTTCTAAGTTCTCAGGCTCCTTGTTCTTTTGTTCGATGTTCTACACTCACTTCTCAACCATTATCCAACCCTGGTTTTCCACCATATCTTTGGCGTACTTCCATTTGATATTTTCTTTGACCTCTCCGCTATTGGTGTTTTGGATGGTCACCTTATCATTTCTTCCGGGCTCATCGGCAACTTCAACCGGCTGTCTTTTTACATTCGGTCCTTTAGGCTGTTGCTGATTTCCATTCTGTGCTTGTCCGCCCTGCATGCCAAGATTTGTTGAATCAGCCTGACTAGCTTTCATCCTGGAAGTATCAAATCTGGATTTTTGCTTTTGAGCTTGTTGCATGGAGTCGGTGTCAGCCTGAGCTTCAGGAACAGACTTCCATATGGTGGTGATTACCTCGCTGTTGATCATGTCCAGAAGTTGCTTGAACATGTCAAAAGCTTCACGTTTGTATTCAAGAAGTGGGTCTTTTTGGCCGTAAGCACGAAGTCCAATACCTTCTTTAACTGAATCCAGTTCACGCAGATGCTGCATCCATTTGTCATCGATTGTTGCAAGAACAGCGGTTCTTTCAAGTGCTCTGGCAACTTCGCGCCCTTCATTTTTCAATGCCGATTCAACATCCACAACTACGCGCATTCTTTTAATTCCGTCGGTAAAAATGATTTGAACTCTGTCCGGTCTGGTTTCGGGATTAGCTTCAGAGATTCTTTTCATCACTTCATAAAGAGGCTTGGCAATGCGCTCTTCTTTCTTACGATAAACTTCAATCGCTTTATCGATGATCTTGTCTATGAGTTCATCGGCATTCATTTTGCGCCATGCATCTTCATCAAAATCCACATCAACAGCTAAGTTAATGAGTATATCCTGATGCAAACCCTCATAATCGCCGGCAGCAATGGCTTCTTCCACTTTGTTTTCTACAAAGTCTTCCAGCATATCCATGATATCAGAAATCAACTGGTCACCGGATAAAGCGTGACGACGACGAGCGTAAATTACATTTCTCTGATTGTTCAGAACATCATCGTACTCAAGCTGTTTTTTTCTGATGCTGAAGTTATTCTGCTCAACTTTAGATTGTGCACGTTCCAGAGATTTAGTCATCCATGGGTGAGTAATAACTTCACCTTCTTCAAAGTTCAGTTTATCCATCACATTAGCAACACGATCAGATCCGAACATAGACATTAAATTATCTTCCAGAGAAACATAAAACTGAGAAACACCTGGATCTCCCTGACGTCCGGAACGACCACGAAGCTGTAAATCAATTCGGCGGGATTCATGTCGTTCGGTACCTAAAATGGCCAATCCACCTTTTTCTTTAATTCCGGGAGCCAGCTTAATATCTGTTCCACGACCCGCCATATTAGTAGCCACTGTTACGGCTCCGGTTTGACCGGCTTGCTTTACAATTTCACTTTCCCGTTCGTGCTGTTTTGCATTCAAAACGTTGTGCGGAATTCCGGCACGCTTCAACATGCGACTCATTGTTTCTGAAACATCCACACTGGTTGTACCAACTAATACCGGCTGTCCTGATTTGTGATACTCTCTGATCTTATCAATTGCGGCGTTAAATTTTTCACGTTTGGTCTTGAAGATCAGGTCTTCTTTATCATCACGCTGAATAGGACGATTTGTAGGAATTACCACTACATCCAGTTCATAAATTTCATTGAATTCACCTTCTTCCGTTTCGGCAGTACCGGTCATTCCGGAAAGCTTATGATACATACGGAAATAATTCTGAAGTGTGATGGTGGCGTAAGTTTGAGTTGAGGCCTCTACTTTTACCTGCTCCTTCGCCTCGATAGCCTGATGTAATCCATCCGAATAGCGACGACCCGAAAGTACACGTCCGGTGTGCTCATCGACGATCTGAACTTTACCATCCTGAACGATGTACTCTTCCTCTCTTTCAAAAAGAGTGTAAGCTTTTAAAAGCTGGTTTACAGTATGAATTCGGTCACCACGTTCTGCAAATAATCGATGAAGCTCATTGAAACGGTTTTCGCGTTCCTGACGAATTTCAAGCTTTGCCTCATCAATTTTTCTTTCTTTGTACTCATCGCTGAGATCCTGCTTCTTAACTTCCTCTATCTTTTCTTTTTCAAGTTTGTCGATCTCATTTTCGATGATAGAAGTTTCGGTTCCCAGATCCGGAATCACGAAGAAATCAGCATCTTCACCTTTTTTGGTGATGAACTCACGACCTTTTTCGGTCATTTCAATGGAGTTCATTTTCATGTCAACGGCATAAAACAAATACTCATCGACTTCAGGCATGTTCTTAGCATTGTCCTGAAGATAGAATGCTTCTGTTTTCTGAATGATCTTTTGAATGCTTGGTTCCTGAAGCATTTTTCTGAAGCGGGAATTTTTCGGAAATCCACGCTGAGCACGGAACAGTGCAAGCCCGGCTTTTTCTTCGTTCCCTTTATCCAGCCACTGCTGACCTTCCTTTACTAATTCAGAAACTAATTTCTTTTGGGCATCAACAAGAGAAGCCATACGAGGTTTCATCTCCTCATATTTGTCCGATTTATTATCGTTTGGAACAGGGCCCGAAATTATAAGCGGAGTACGGGCTTCATCAATCAGTATAGAGTCTACCTCATCAATAATGGTATAGTGATGTTCTCTTTGAACAAGTTGCTCTTTTTCGATCACCATATTGTCACGCAGATAATCAAAGCCAAACTCATTATTTGTACCATACGTGATATCTGCACGGTATGCTTTTCGGCGCCCTTCGGAATTTGGTTGAAAGTTATCGATACATGCAACATTCAGTCCGTGAAAGTTAAAAATAGGCTCGTTCCATTCAGCATCACGTTTGGCTAAATAATCGTTTACGGTGATAACATGTACTCCGCGACCTGCAAGTGCATTCAAATACGCCGGAAAAATAGCGGATAGTGTTTTACCTTCACCCGTTTTCATTTCAGCAATTTTTCCCTGATGTAAAGTGATGGCCCCGATCAGCTGAACATCATAAGGAATCATATTCCATTCAATTTCATCTCCGGTCACTTTCCAGCTCTTACCGACAAATCGACGGCAGGTATCTTTCAGAACCGCAAAAGCTTCGGGCAAAATGTCATTCAGGGTGTCTTCAAGTATATCCAGCCACTGTTGTTCTAACTCGTCCAGCTCTTCTGCAAGCTTTCGACTTTCGCCTTGTGAAAGACTTTCCATGTCTTCCATTTTTGCTTTTACTTCTTCAATCTTTGTAGAAGTATCAGATGTGGCATCTTTAATTCTTTGCTTGAATTCTTCCGTTTTGGCTTTAAGTTGATCATCGCTCAACTTCTCCATTTCAGGTCCTAAAGCTTTAATTTCATCCACGATGGGTTGAATAGCCTTGATATCTCTTTCACTTTTGGAACCAAAAACTTTGGTAATAACCTTTCCGATCTTATCTAACATAAATGCTGAAGTACTTTTTTAATGAAATAAATGCTGCTAACACTCCTGATGTTGCATCGAAACAAATTACACAATTATTGTGCCAATTTTAACGGATATGAATCCTTATCAGCAAATAGTGTAAGTTTAAAAAAAAAGGGTATATTACAGGCTCATTAAACAATTATATAAATAAGAAGTATGAGTACAGGAACAGTAAAATGGTTTAATTCAGATAAAGGATATGGTTTTATTACTCCGGATGACGGTGGAAAAGACTTATTCGTTCATTATTCTGAAATACAATCAGATGGATATGCAAAATTAGAAGAAGGGCAAAAAGTTGAGTTCGAAATTGGCGAAGGTCAAAAAGGGCCATGCGCTAATAACGTAGTTGGACTTTAAGCCGTACTTTAGTTCCTGTAGTTATTTTAATTAAAGGAATTTTGGAGGTTTAACCTCCGCATATATTATAAACCTCATTCTGTTAACAGGATGAGGTTTTTTTATGTTCATTAGCAAGATATGAATGAAATTATAAAAACCGTGAAATCGTTAATCCTTGAAAGACAATGCCCTAAAAGATTTGTATCTTAAGGTCTATTCAAATTTAAAATAATCCTGAAAATGAGCGACAAGTTTAAAAGCACTAAGCAAACTTTTGATACCGGAAACGGAGAAGCTACTTTTTATAGTCTGCCCGCACTTAAAGAAATGGGTTACGCTGTTGACAAGCTTCCTTTCTCCATAAAGATATTGTTGGAGGCCGTTTTAAGGGAAAACGATGGTTATGCTATTACTGACAATGACATCGAAACTCTGGCAACTTATAATGCCGAAAATCCAGAAGGAGAAATTCCTTTCAAACCTTCGCGGGTAGTATTACAGGATTTCACAGGAGTTCCGGCTGTGGTAGATTTGGCAGCACTTCGTTCAGCAATGGAGAGAATGGGGGGTAAAGCTACCGATATCAATCCGCAGGTTCCTGTAGATTTAGTTATTGATCACTCAGTTCAAGTTGATGTGTTTGGTAAAGATGCTGCTTTGATGCTCAATGTCGAAAAAGAGATGGAGCGTAATAACGAACGCTACGAATTTTTGAAATGGGGTAAAGAAGCATTTGATAATTTCCGTGTGGTACCTCCGGGTAGAGGAATTGTACATCAGGTAAATCTTGAGTATTTAGGCAGAGGAGTATTTACCCGGGAAGAAGCCGATGGTACTAAAACGGCATATCCTGATACTTTGGTAGGAACAGATTCTCACACAACAATGATTAACGGACTTGGAATTTTAGGTTGGGGAGTTGGTGGAATTGAAGCGGAAGCGGCAATGCTTGGTCAGCCAATTTCAATGTTGGTTCCTGAAGTTACGGGAATGAAATTAACCGGTAAGCTTCGAGAAGGAGTAACCGCTACAGATTTAACATTAACCGTTACTCAAATGCTGAGAAAGCATGGTGTGGTTGGTAAATTTGTTGAATTTTATGGTGATGGTATCAGCAACATGAGTTTGCCAGACAGAGCTACCATTGCAAATATGGCTCCTGAATATGGTGCTACTATGGGATTCTTCCCGATTGATGCTGAATCTCTGCGATATATGAGAAGAACAGGTCGTTCTGAAGAGCTTGTTAAATTGGTTGAGAACTACACTAAAGCTCAGGGATTATTCAGAACAGACGATACTGAGGATCCGGAATTTTCTTCTACTCTTGAATTAGATCTTAGCACTGTAGAGACTTCACTTGCCGGGCCAAAGCTCCCACACGACAGAATCGCTCTTTCAAATATGAAACAAGCATTCGAAACATCTTTGACCAGCGATAATCCTACAATGGGCTTCAATCTTGCACAGGAGAAGTTAGCTAATAAAGGATTGTACAAGAACGGTCAGGAAATTGAAATGACACACGGTGATGTGGTTATTGCTGCAATCACAAGTTGTACAAACACGTCGAATCCAAGTGTAATGTTGGGAGCCGGAATTGTTGCCAAGAAAGCCGTAGAAAAAGGATTGAAAGTTCCTGCTTATGTTAAAACTTCCCTTGCTCCGGGATCACGTGTTGTAACAGAGTATCTGAAAGAAGCAGGTTTAACTGAGTATATGGATATCCTGGGCTTCAACCTTGTTGGTTACGGTTGCACCACATGTATTGGAAATTCCGGCCCGCTACCCGAAGCTGTAGAAACAGCAATTAAAGAAGGTGATTTGATCGCTGCAGGGGTGCTTTCAGGAAACAGAAACTTTGAAGGAAGAATCCATCCGTGGGTTAAAGCAAATTTCCTCGCATCACCTCCATTAGTTGTAGCATATGCACTTGCTGGAACTGTGGATATTGATCTTAACAACGATCCAATTGGTAAAGACAAAGATGGTAATGATGTTTATTTGAAAGATATCTGGCCAACAACTGAAGAAATTGCTGAGCACTTAGACGACGCAATTCGGCCGGATCTTTTTGATGAGATGTATTCTGATATTTTTGAATCTCCGACCTGGGAAGAAATTCCGGTTTCAGGAGGAGATCTTTTCAACTGGAGCGAAAAATCAACATACATTCAGGAACCTCCTTTTTTCATGAATATGAATGAGGAACCTGAACCGATTAAATCAATTGAAGGGGCTAGAGTTCTTGTAAAAGTTGGAGATTCTATTACCACTGATCACATTTCTCCTGCCGGTAATATTAAAGAAGATGCACCTGCAGGTGAATATCTGAAAGCGAATGGAGTAGAGAAAAAAGACTTCAATTCATATGGATCGCGACGTGGTAATGACAGAGTTATGACTCGTGGTACTTTTGCAAACGTACGTTTCAAAAATCAGTTAGCTCCGGGTAAAGAAGGTGGATTTACGAAGTATCATCCAACGGGTGAAATTACTACAATCTACGATGCTTCTTTGAAATATAAAGAGACGAACACACCATTGATTGCCATTGCGGGAAATCAATATGGTACCGGTTCTTCACGCGACTGGGCTGCTAAAGGAACAAATCTGTTAGGTGTTAAAGCTGTAATTGCAGAGTCGTATGAGCGAATTCACCGTTCTAACCTGATTCAAATGGGGGTTCTGCCTCTCCAGTTTAAAGACGGAGTAACTCCTGAGTCATTAGGTATCGACGGGTCAGAAACGTTTAACATTCATTTGAGTGACGATATTAAAGCTCGTGGAGAAGTGGAGGTGACAGCTGTAAAAGAAGATGGTTCTGAAATCAACTTCAGTACAAACAGCCGAATTGATACCCCCGTTGAGGTAGATTATTACCGAAATGGTGGAATTCTGCATACTGTTCTTCTAGATTATCTGAAAAAGAGTAAGCAGAGCTAACATTCTATAATGTTTATTTAAGGCCCTGATTAATTCTTTAGTCAGGGTTTTTTGTTTTATTGAACATAATGAGTCATCTTCTCTAAATTTTTACATTTTTCAATGGCTGAGAATTATAAAAATATGAAGCTCCTTTTATATGCTATCGAAGGCATTAACCGAACTATGGAGTTAAAACAGCTTCTACTCAAAAGCATGGAATCGGTTTGCAATGTTATTGATGCCGAAGCCAGTTCTCTTATGCTACTCGACAAAGCTACGGGGCAATTAAACCTAAGTGTCCCAACCGGACCTGTTAAAGACGAGATAAAAGGGCAAATTATCCCAAAAAATAAAGGGGTGGCAGGATGGGTCTTAGATACTAAAGAGCCATACCTTGTAAATGATATGTCTGCAAGTAAAGAGTTTTTCGGAGACATAAGTGACGATTTTAAGACACGGAATATGGTCTGTGTGCCCATGTTTGATGTTAAAAAGAATGTGATTGGAATCATGCAGGCTCTAAATAAAAATGATGGAAAAGATTTTTCTGAAAAAGATATTCCGGTTTTAGAGACTTTAGCTTCTCATGTTGCTCTTTCGATAGAAAAAGCCCGAGAAGTTGATGACCTCAAAAATTCAATCAAAGACAAAGAAGATCGTCTTAAAGAAATTCATAAAGGATTTGAAAATAGTCTATCAGCAATAAATGCGCTTATTCAACTTCAGGTACCCATGATAAGTGATGGAAATGCAAAGTTTATGATGAAGGCCACGGGATCTCGAATTGAAACCATCGCTCATGCGCATGAGGTGTTATTTAATTCGGAAGAGAAAGAATTAGTAGACCTTGGGTTTTATGTTGGGCAACTTACTGCTACCGTAGTGGATATATTCGGAGACTTTGAGAAAGAAATCAGTTACAAATTAGACATGGACAAAATACAACTGAAAGCAAGTACTGCGCTTACAGTTGGGTTAATTATGAATGAAGTAATTCTGAATATGTACAAAGATGCCTTTGTGGGTTTAAATAAAGGAACGATCAGTATTGCTGTAAAAAAAGATGTTGAGAATAAAGTTCTTATCAGCATTGCAGATAACGGAAAAGGCATTTCGGAATACTTAGATGGGAGAGCAGTTGATAATCTTGCATCAATTGTAGTTCAAACTCTTAGTGATAAACTAAATGCAGAAACGCGGCAAGAACTTAATGAAGAAGGCGGAACAACTTTTAGTTTGATTTTCGGCAGAGATAAATAAACCCGAAGTTCTATTTGATATTTAAAGACCTTTCATTGCAAACATCCGGGTAGTCATTTTTCGGAAGGGAACACTTAACATTATTTTGACCAACAGGTTTCTCAAACTCTGAAGGCTGGTTTTTCTTCCCAAAAACATATTCAATTCTGCACGTCTCGCAGCTTTTTTTACTGTTTTCCGATGATTTTTATCAAACTTTGTCAGCTGTTGACTTACATCATTATAAGATGTCGCAGTTTTAAAAATATCTGCTAATTTTTGAGCGCCTATCCAACCCAGATTCATTCCCTGACCACCTATCGGACTTATAACATGAGCAGCATCACCGCATAATATGATCCTTTTTTTTACGAATTTCTCAGCAATGAAATGTTGAACGCCAAATCCACTGAGCATTGTCGATCGCTGTTTGTTAAGATCATGATTTATTCCGGAATATATTATTTCCGAAATTTCCTTGTGTGAAGGTGAGGAGATAAAAGTGTCTGTTTTAGCGACCCATCTCCTCATTCCATTAGGAAGTGGAAAGCATTCAATCATTCCTTGTGGAGTTAAATAAACAACAGCACTTTCATCAAAACCGGTATTATCATCAAAATCACCCATCACATAGGTATCTTTATATCTTTTTCCACCGAAGAAAATACTTGCTGACTGTCTGACAAAGCTGTTTTTCCCATCACACCCAATCAGATAATCGCAGGAGGTTTCTGTGGTTTGCCCGTTTTTTCTAACTTGAATAATTACCTGATTATCATTTTGTTTAATTTTCGTGATTTCGGCTCCCCTTACGAGACCGTTGGGATTCATTTTCAGGTACTCTTCTTCAAGGAGGTATTCTGTTTTAAACTGAGGTACAGCAAGTATATAATTAAAAGGAGGGTCTAGTAAGGTAAAATCTATCTCAGCAATATTTTTTTTACCTGAATGTGCGATTCCTTTTTCAATCTTTATTCCCGATTTCAGAAAAGGTTTATGTATTTCAAGTTTTTGAAATAGATCCATAGAAACAGGATGGATTCCTAACGACCGGGAATCGGAAACGGGATCAGCTCTTTTCTCAAAAATTGTACAAGGAATTTTTGCATTAGATAAACAGATTCCCAAAAAAAGACCTACAGGACCACCTCCAACGATATGAATTTCAGGTTTTTTCATAGGATAAAAGTAACCGGAAGGGGTGAAATTTTTGAACTTTCCACGACTCAGGAGCAATGTTTGATAATTCAAGATTCGTGAAACTTCTTTTAATGGAGATTAACCCATCATAAGAGATAAAAGAACGATGAAAGAAAATTTTAGAGAAAAAGAAAAACATTATATAGCCCAAATCACTTCTTCTGATATCATTGAAAAGAACCTTGTGTGAAGCAAGCTGTTTTGCATCTTCACAGAGAGCAATCAGATCCTGTTCGGAGAGATGATGCAAAAGGTGATTTGAAATAACGAAATCATATTTTAATTCTTCATTAATTAGATCATGAGAGTGAGCTTTCCTGAATATTACGTTCTCTATTTTTGAATGATAAGTTTGGGCAAACTCCATAGATCTTTCATCAGGATCAATAGCGAGAATTGAAATTTCAAACCCATCTTTTTCTGCCAATTGGACTAATTTTTGAGGTAGATCCCCCCCGCCAAAGCCAATGTCAAGAATTGTACATGAACCATGGTTTATTTTTAAGAAGGGCCGTATTTCCTTGCGATAGATTTTACTCCAACCTGACAGCAAACGATTTATAGTTTTAAAACTATGATATGTGTTGAACAATTTTTTCTTGTCACAATCAGGATTGTCCATACGTTCCTGAATATCCGATTGGCGATGTTTCAGGAAAAGAGGCATATCAATGAACTGTGAGTAATCCGCTTTCAATAGTTAAACCCGGACCAAAAGCCATAGGTAAAACTTTGGATCCTGTTTCCGGGTCATATTTCAGAATCTCTTTTAACACAAAAAGTATAGTTACGCTACTCATATTACCATAATTGGCAAGTACATCTCTGGAAGCTTTTACCTGATGTTCTTCCAGACCCAGACTATGCTCTATTTTATCAACGATAGCTCTGCCTCCGGGATGTAGTGCCCAAAAATCAATATCCTGATATTTCAAGGTGTACTTTTTGAAAAGTGGAGCAATTACTTCTTTAAGATTAGCTTCAATAATATCTGGTACATATGTTGAAAGAACCATGTCAAAACCCTCGTCCCCAATATCCCAGGCCATGTCCTTTTCTCCTTTTGGAGCAAGTGAAGAGGCAAAATCATCCATCAAATAGCTTTTTACTGAAGGATTTTTACCACTAATCAGAGCTCCTGCTGCACCATCTGCAAATACAGATGCAGATATTAGATTATCTAGTTCCTTCTTTTGTTGAAAGTGTAATGAACAAAGTTCTGTAGCAACAATGAGAACAACAGCTTCCTGATTATTAGAACAAAAAGAATGCGCCATTTTTAAAGCCGGAAATGCGGCAAAGCATCCCATAAATCCTAAATGAAATCGTTGTGTCTCAGGCTTTAGCTTTAAATGTTTTACCAGATCATAATCAGGTCCCGGAGCATAGAACCCTGTACATGATATAGTAATAACATGTGTAACGTCTTCAGGGTTAATTTGAGGATTGTTGGTTAGAAGCTTTTCGCCTACTTCCACAAATAAATCGGAGGCTTCTTTTTTATAAATCTCATTTCTTTGACCCGTGGAAGGTGACTTTCCATTCAGAAATGGATTTACTTTTTCAGGCTGATGAAATTCATCAATCACAGAGTGGCGTTTTTTTATCCCTGATTGTGTATAGATTCTGTGAAGAATAGCTTTTGTTTTACGATCTTCTCCAAGAGCCGACTTCATCATTTCACGAACATTATCCTGTGAGTTTTGGCCGGAAGGGACAGCGGTTTGAATATCGTGAATGTATATAGACATGATTCTAAATACGATAATGAGAAAGAATTAGTTCATTATTCAGGATTTCATAATTCTGGTTAATTTATGAAATCTGAGATTATGCAGGATCGCTGCTATAGATAACCCTGAAATTAATCCTATCCAAAGTCCTTCTGGTCCAAAATCAGAAATAATTCCAAGATAATATCCAACCGGAAAACCAATTACCCAGTATGCAATAAAATTCACAAACATTGGTACTTTTGTGTCTTTGAGTCCACGTAAAGCTCCGAATCCCCCAACCTGCAATCCATCAGAAATTTGAAATAATCCCGCCATAAAAAGAAGCGAAATTGACATCGCACTAACAACAGGGTCATCGGTATAGATACTGATAATAAGTTCAGGTATAGTAAAAAGCATGATTGCAGTACAAGTCATTATGAAAGTGCAAATTACAATCCCAACAAAACCACGAAACCGTGCTTTTTCAATTGAGCCCTGACCAATCGAGAAACCTACTCTTTGGGTAATCGCCATTGAAAGACCAAACGGAATCATAAACAATGTAGCGGCTACATTAATCGCTATTTGATGTGAGGCGGAAGCTTCTACACTAAGTGTTCCCATTAAAACACTTACGCTCGCAAAAAGTAAAACTTCCATCGTGGAACTTACGCCGTTTGGCGCTCCAATCTTAAGAAATTCTTTAAAGACTGTAGGATCCGGCCCTTTTGTTTTTCCAAAAATATTGAAGCGCTTAAATGGTTTGAACCTCATCATGAAACCAATAAATGCAATCGCGGCAAATAGGTTGATCAGTGATGTTGCATAGCCTGCACCAACAGCTCCCATAGCCGGTACTCCAAATGCTCCGTACATGAATATATAGTTAGCACCAACATTTAAAATCAAACTTATTGCTGCAATATACATTGCAGGGCGAGATACAGATAAGCCCTCACTGAAATATCTTACTCCCGCATAAGCGAACAAGGGCAGTAATCCCCATGATAAAGCTTGAAGATATTCGGCAGAAATCGGAATAATTTCAGGCTGAACTCCGGATAGCTCCATTACTATATCCAGGTTACGGGTAATAAAAAAAGTTGGAATAGTAAGAAGGAGAACAAGCCAGAACATTTGCCTGGCGCTTTTCCCGATCTCATCAAATCTTCGGGCGCCAAGATGTTCAGAAACAATTGGGTTTATGGCAATCAATGTAGCCATACAAAAAATAGCAAAAGGGAGGTAGACCGCATTGCCAATAGCAACGGCAGCTAAATCCAAAGCGGATAAATTTCCAGCCATCACTGTATCAGTAAAGTTAAGTCCCATTCTCATCAACTGAGTGGCAATAATTGGACCTCCGATTTTCAGAAGAACAGAGCTTTCTTTTTTTATTTGTTGGGAAGTATCAGGCATATCTATTTCTAAGCCTGTAATGGTAAGGAGTTAACCAATTAATGGTAAATTGGTTTTAGGTTTTTTCTGTAAAAAGATCGAAACGGATAATGAAAGTAGTTCCTTTTCCTTCCACCGAATGAAATTCGATACTACCTCCATGTTCTTCTATGATTTTTTTTGTTATGGCCAGTCCTAAACCAGTACCACTTGTCTTTGTACTGAAGTTAGGAATAAAAATTGAACGTTCATTTTCTTTGGGGATTCCCTCTCCATTGTCCGAAATCTCAATATTGGCTTTATAATCGGCATGCCAACTCTTAATTGTAATAACCCCTTTTCGTCTTTTTGGGATAGCTTCAATACCATTCTTTACCAGGTTTATAAAAACCCTTTGTAGTTCATCTTTAACCCCATTTATCCAAAGTGGTGTTTTTTGAATTTGATTTCTGAGAGTTACCGATCTCTCATTCGAATATAAATCTGCAACATTTTCAAGGGTTTTATTCAGATCAATTTTCTCTAATTCCTGCTCCATTGGCCGGGCAAACTTTGAAAAGTCAGAAGCGATGCGGCTTAAAGCATCAATTTGATCGATCATATTGGAGTTTATTTTAGAGACTTTTTTCTTCAGATCTTCAGGAGACACATCTTTAGATTTTAATTGCCTTTCCAGATGTTGAAGATTAAGTTTCATGGGAGTAAGAGGATTTTTTATCTCATGTGCGACTTGCTGTGCCATTTCTTTCCACGCGGCTTCCCGTTCTACTTCGACCAGGTTTTTACGAAGCTCCTGAAGTCTGTAAACCATAATGTTAAAAGTGTTAGTAAGCGATCCGATTTCATCATTACTTTTTACAGGTAGCGTAGTTTCAAGACTACCATCAGAAATAGTTTTGATACCTTCACTCAGTTCTTCAAGCGGACTCGTCATTCTGTTGGCTATATATGAAGCGAGAAGAATAAACATTCCGAAAACCAGCGAAAAAATTCCTACTAAATAACTTATGGTTGATAGAAGTTGTTCGTTAAAACTGGGAGTTTTTAAGAAAGTCGGGATTGCAGAAATATATTTAAGCTCTCCATTCTCTCTGATTGGAGTGAATCCAATCAGAAACTCTAAATCTCCCAGATTTGTGATTTCAAAAGCATAATCTATCTTATCATTTTTAAAATCATCATAGATATTCCATGGCACTTGTGCCGGTAAAAGATGCTGAGTAAAGATCTGAGGCGCAGTAGACCCAATTACAGTATTCTCAGAAAAAAGTACTGCATCAGAATTGATTAATGTACTTGAAAAAAGCAGTTCTTCAGTTATACTTTTAGATGACCTTTCTTCAAAAGTTGAATGAATTCCTGAAAGTTTATTTTCAAGCTCTTCGGTAATAATTTTTTCACTTTGATTAGTAATTGCGATAGATGAACCGGTTACTAACGCAAACAAACAAATAACAGATGCCAATATAAACCGGTCTATCAAGCGATCTTTAAATCTTGTATTTGCCCCAAGAATTTGAAAATCTCTTCTCCATTGAAGTAGTAATGAGAACAGAAGAATAAATGCAAGTAAGTAGAAAAAGAACCGCAGTAAAGAGTATATATGATTAAACCAAGAAACTGAAAGTGTAGATGCTTTTATAATATTACCGGAGGGAGATAGCCAAAATAGTTCCGATACCTTTCGCCCGGAAATATTTTCTTTCGATGTAATAGTAGTATCCTGAAGTATTTGTTGATGAATTTGATCAGGAATGATATTGTAATTAGGAATTTCTTCAGGAGGTCCGGAAATAGAACTTTTAATGAGTCGGCCGTTTTTATACTCGCTAAATAAAAATGAGGTATGTTTGTCTTCAGCTTTTTTACTGGCTACTACGGCACGAAGTGGTTTTCTATACTGAGGTAGTTCCAGATACACAGAGCATAGTATCCATCCTAATTTGGTTTCTGATTCAGGAGAAGTGAAAAAAGGAATCCATCCTTGTCGGAAGGAAGTATACCTTGCCGGTGGCTGTTCGAGGGGGTTTTCTCTGATGATGGGTCTTAGTCTTTCCCTTCTTATACGCTCTTGTTCATAGGGCACTTCAAGACTAAACATGTCATATGTTTTTGTCCAGCCTGGTGCATTAAGGTTTGAAGTATATTCAGAGATAGAATTACCATCAGTGTCTATTAACTGGATTGAAAATGAAAAATCCTGCCATTCAGAATTTTGATCTAAAATCGTTTCTATCCCATCCTGAAATTCAGAACTAATGTATACACGATTTCCATCTAATGAAGAAAGGTTTAAAGACGAAAGCTCTCTTTCCAGAGATAATAAAGTTTCAACTGTAGTTGATTCTATCCGAACTTGTCCTGTGTTTGCAAATTCTTTAGCCTGATTGAGCATTTGGTGAGACTGCCATTCCTGTTTCCCGTTAAAAAAGGGGATATAGGAAAAAAGGACCGCTAATATTGTGGCAAAAATGAAAAGTCTTAGTCGGGAGTATTCTCTAAGCCGGATAATTCTGATGTTCGAGAGAAAAGACAACAAAGAAAGCAAAACAAAGCAAAATATGGACATGAATATTATCCATACTTGTGAATCTTCCAGGAAGAAATAAATCACGAAAAATATACCTGTTGCGTAACCTGATGCTAAGCTTAGCGAAGATAATATAGTTCTTGCTTCCGAAGCTCTGAGTACAAAAATGAGAAGGAATACTGCAGACCATGAAGTAGTGATCCAAATTAAACCCGAAAAAATGTAATAGAGTATAACATCGATATCGGGGTACAAGCTCAGGTCTGTCAGGTTTAAGGCTGTATTGGCTGAAATATTAAATAATGAAGCCAAAATTCCTGAACTTACTACTGCAATAAGAGCACCAATAAATGCCAAAACAAGAGCACCGAATTTGTCGGAAAGTTTATGTTGAATAAACTCATTAGCATAGTAGAAGTCAGTAATAATTATTGAAAAAGCCAAGGCCAGTAAAGTGTTTAAGCCCAGATAAAATAATTCAATCGGAATAGTACCCATTCCTAAAATTAAATCGAGATTAATCATTGGGAGCAGAATCCAGGATAGCAACCAAACCATAAATATGGTTATAGATGATATCAGGAAAGAAAGCTGGGAGTCGTATTGTTTGCCAATACTAAGAAGAAAAAACCCCCCAAAAATGAAAAATGAGATGACAAATATCAGCCGGATTTTAGCATGGTTGGTATCACGGCTGTTATTAAATATTTCTAAGCCGGTATAAGGAGCATAAATAGTAATGGTATCATCATCTTCGAAAGATAAATTCAGCTCAGATTTATAAATAATTTCTTCAGGTATTGCTTCACCTAAGCTGAACTCTACCGGGAATTTAGTGTTCAAGCCTATCGCATTTGAAACTGTCGTTTCAATTTCATTTCCAAGCTCCAGAATATTTGCTTGACGGAGTTTTTTTGCAAGGATTAAAGTATTAGCTGAGTTTGATTCTGATTTAAGTTCATTAATTGATATTAAAGACCAGACATTTCCCAACTGACTAATCTTTAATTTTAGAAAGTTGCCTTTAGTGTCAGGTTCATAATTTGGTAATTTAAAACCTGACCAGACCAAAGGAATCGAGTTTTTGTAAAGTACAGCCCCCCAAAGTTCTTCTTCAGATTGAAGTGTATCATGAATAGAAGACAAGCCTAAAGAATCAGCCTCAATCAAAGAGTCTATTGATGTTCTTATTTTTGAGCTTTTTGCTCTGAAATCATCTACATAGCTTTCGAAGACATTGGATGCCACATTAACGCTTTCTGAAGCTATATTTTCAATATCTTGATCTGAAGGAGCATTTAAATGATGATAAACCTCATATCCTGCATAGCTAATTACAAGGACTATCAATGAAATAGCCTGAACATAAATTCTGAGTGGAAATTTCTTACTCATCCCTAAATAAGATTGGATATTTCAGAATCTGGTTTGTCATTTAACACTTTGTAAATTGCTTCTGCCGCAAGCATTCCTATTGCTTCACGTGTTTCATATGTAGCACTCGCAATATGGGGAAGTAAAGTGCAATTCGGAGCCGTAAGTAAATCAGGATGGACTTCCGGTTCATGTTCGAAGACGTCGATGCCGGCTCCGGATATTGTACCTTTATGTAAGGCATTTGCCAAAGCTTGTTCATCGACAACAGGCCCTCTTGATATGTTTATTAAGATAGAATGAGAAGGCATGCCGGCTAAAATTCTCTCATCAATAAGATGGTGTGTTTCTTTAGTTAGTGGGCAGTTTAGGCTTAAAACGTCACATATAGAAGACAATTTTTCTATAGTATTTACAAAAGTGGCGTTTAATTCCTGTTCAATATTATCAGGTAATTTATTTCGGTTGTGATATAAAATATTCATACCAAAAGCCTTTGCTCTTTTGGCAAAAGCCTGACCTATTCTTCCCATTCCAATAATGCCCAAATTTTTACCTCTTAATTCCATTCCTAAAAAGCCTAAAGGTTCCCAACCCTTAAATTTTCCTTTCCTGAGATATTTTTCAGCATCATTAAATCTACGTGTAACAGCTAATAGTAAACCCATTGCAAAATCCCCGCACGCCTCAGTTAAAACATCCGGAGTATTAGCAACTTTTATTCCAAGTGATTTTGCTGCTTTTGTATCTATGTTGTTATATCCAACAGCGAAATTAGCTATAACTTTTAGCTTTTTTGCATTTTGAAGAACATCTTTATCCACGGGGTTAGAAAGCATGCAAAGAAGTGCGTCGTAGCTTTCTAGATCATTTAAGAGGTTGGTCTTTTTTTGATAAACCCCTTTTTTTCCAATAGTTACGGAGGTAAAACTTTTTAGATATTCAATAACCTTTTCAGGAATGGGCTCAGTAACTAATATACGGTGATTATTCTGAGCCATATTTCATTAATCTGTTTTTTCGGTGTCTTTAATATGGGTTACTTTAGCATCATTCCACAATCTTTCGATTCCGTAATAATTTCTTTTTTCCTCACTCATAACGTGAACAACTATATTTACATAATCAAGTATAACCCAGGATCGCCCGGTTCCTCCTTCTTTTCTCCATGCTTTATCGTTACACTGTTTACGTACTTCTTCTTCAACTACATCTGCAAGGGCTTTAATCTGTACATCAGAATTACCATGACAAATAACAAAGTATTCTGCAAGTGTAGTAAGCTCCGAAACGTCGAGTATAGTAATGTCTTTCGCTTTTTTACTAAGAAGAGCTTCAGAAATTACATCCAAAACTTCTTTAGATTTCAATTCCTCTTCGGAATAGGCGTTTGAAAATTGATTGTTCTTAGGCAAGATACTTTTCTTAGTTTAATTTGTGTTTAATGATTGATAATCCTTTCCTAAAACCACAGTAACATCAAGGTAAAAGTCAGGAGATTCTTCTCTGATAATATAAGTGTTATTGACTCCTAAAGCAGCCGCAACCCTTTGGGCATTTGTTGTTGAAGGGCCACGTGAAATAATAAATGTATTTTCTACATCAAAACGTTCAAAATTACCAGTTTCCACAACATCAAAACCGTTATCTCTTAAAAGAGAAGTAAAATTATTGGCAATTCCGCTTTCTCCGCACCCATTTAAAACTTCGAGTTGAATGATCGAGCCAATTAATTCTGCATTTGGAGTTTCAACACGTTGATTGAGAATTCTCGGATAGATAATTCGGCTGAAAAGACTTATTAGTAATCCTATTAATAAAACACTTAAAAAGCCTATGGCTGAATTCAAGTATAAATTACTATTCGTAGAGTTGTTCTCTTCGGAAAGTTCAGCCATTCAATAGATTAATAATAAAAAGGGTCAAACCTGTTGTAATTTCTGTATCCAAAAGGAGATAAGCTGTACGAGTTATAAGGAGATCGACGATATTGAAACCGGATATTAGCATTATCACTAATTTTGTAATTTAGCTCGGCATTACTAATCATCACCTGAGGTTGATCTAAATTAGAACTGTACATGTTATTTCCTCCGAAAGGAGAATGGAAAAATGACACATCAACACGCCCTTGTAAACGTTCATTAAAAGCAATATTCATCGTATTGGTGTAGGCATTAAGGTTTTGGTATGAACCGCCAAAAGAACTGAATGTCATTGAATAAGAGTGACTGAACTCAACATTATTCTGGAAAAAAGATGCAAGTCTCGATTGAACAGTGGCTGATTTCGAATCAATTATATTTCCCTGGTAATCATAAGGACTAGAAATATCACCTCTCAATTGAGCCGAAGCGTCTGTTACCAAAAAAATCACTATTAAAGGGAGAAACAGTAAAACTTTTTTCATGATAATTATTTTTTGATTCTAACGATGAATCTGACTTATAAGTATAACTAAACAACGATAAATAAGAAACAGTAGTTCAAACTATCTTTCTTTGAAACTGTACAGAATAAAGGCTATCTTTCTCAACTTTTGAAATAAGCATTAAAACCTCCATTCAACCAAAGGTAAAGGAGAGATGAAACTCACCGATTTTAAATACGAACTTGAAGGACTAAATGTTCCTGAAGAACCATTAGAGAAACGAGACGAAGCAAGATTAATGGTTCTAAACCGTGCTGAAGAAACCATTGAACATAAAAAGTTTTCAGATATTCATGAGTATCTGAATGAAGGCGATGTTGTAATCTACAACAATACAAAAGTATTTCCTGCCAGGCTAAATGGTAAAAAGGAAAAAACTGAAGCTGATATCGAAGTGTTTTTGCTTCGTGAGCTTCAACCTGAAAATATGCTTTGGGATGTTCTTGTAGAGCCGGCACGTAAAATAAGAATTGGTAATAAGCTATACTTTGGTGAAGGTGACGATGAGTTAATGGCTGAAGTAGTGGATAATACAACCTCAAGAGGGCGTACTATTCGTTTTCTTTATGACGGACCTTTCGATGAGCTTTATTCCAAATTAGATGCTCTTGGTAAAATGCCTTTGCCTCCGTACATCGAGCGTGAACCTGTTGATGAGGATAAAGAGAGGTATCAGACTGTATATGCAACTGAGCGCGGAGCTGTAGCAGCACCAACAGCAGGTATGCATTTTACTCCTGAACTAATCAAAAAGATTGAGAAAAAAGGCGTGGAAATGCTCCCTATCACTTTGCATATAGGATGGGGAACTTTCAGAAATGTAGAAGTTGAAGACTTGACGAAGCACCGAATGGATTCTGAGAATTACTTTATTTCGAAAGATACTTCTGATAAAATCAATGTGGCTCTCAAATCCAAGAAGAACAAGGTAGTAGCAATTGGTACGAGTGCAGTTCGTACCATTGAAACAAGTGTGATGGCAAGCGGGATGTCAAAAATGGGTACTGGCTGGACGGATAAATTTATTTATCCTCCGTATCAGTTTAAAATAACTGAAGGTTTGATCACAAATTTCCATCGTCCGGAATCAACCCTATTGATGCTTGCAGCAGCATTTGGAGGTTATGATTTTATGATGAAAGCTTATGAAGAGGCTAAGAAAGAAAATTATCGCCTCTTTTCATTTGGCGATGCAATGTTGATTCTTTAATTGATCAAAAAAGCGGTAATAATACCAGCTGCAGGAAGTGGAGTCAGGTTAGGGGCTGATATTCCTAAACCCTTTATTGAATTAGCTGGTATTCCCATTCTTCAAAGAACTTTGATGCCTTTTTTGCAGATGGTTGGAATGAGGCAGATTATTATTTCTACTTCCGGAGATTGGGTGGAGAGCTGTATAAAGATTTCAGAAAACCTAAATGCCGATCATCTTGAGATCAAAGTTGTTGAGGGGGGTAAAGAGAGGCAGGATTCTATAAAAAATGCGTTGGAAAATGTGCGTGATGATATTGAATTAGTAGCTGTTCACGATGCCGTCCGGCCATTTGTTACTCCGGATCAAATTTCTGAGTGTTTCAAGGTTGCTGAGAAATTTGATGGGGCTGTTCTCGGGGTTCCTGCTAAAGACACTATTAAAAAAATTGATACTGAAGGTTTGGTTTCGGAAACTCCAAATAGGAGTTTTCTTTGGCAGGCACAAACCCCTCAGGTTTTTAAAAAAACTATTTTGCAAAAGGCATATGAGTCCGCTGTATTAGAAGGGTTTATTGGAACCGATGACGCATCTCTTGTAGAGCGAATTAATGGAAGAATTAAAATGGTTGAGGGAAGTCGGGAGAACCTAAAAATTACTTATCCTGTAGATCTCAGGATTGCGGAGTTAATTGTAGGAGAAAAAAATGAGTGATTTCAGAGTTGGTTTTGGATTTGATGTCCATCGATTTGCAGAAGGTAGGAAATTAGTTTTAGGCGGAATCGAAATCCCATATGAGTTAGGATTGGATGGTCATTCTGACGCCGATGTTTTGCTTCATGCAATTACAGATGCAATTCTTGGAGCGCTTGCGTTGGGAGATATAGGAAAGCATTTTCCGGATACTGATCCTGCATATAAAAATATTGATAGTAAAATACTGCTCAAAAAGGCGTATGATTTGGTGCAATCTAAAGGTTATGTACTTGGAAATTTAGATGCTACAGTTGTGACGGAGGAGCCAAGATTGTCTCCATTTATTGGTAAATTGAGAATATCGATTGCTGAAATTTTAAATTCAGAAATTGATCAAATATCTATTAAAGCCACTACATCTGAAAAAATGGGTTTTGCGGGAAGAAAAGAAGGTGTTTCCTGCTCATCGGTCGTATTGTTAAATAAAAAAGACTTGAATGGCTGATCAGCTTGTTCAAAGTATCGTTGAATGGATTGAGTTGGTTCCCCCTTTGGGTATCTATTTGATCTTTTTTGGGGTAGCATATTTAGAAAATATTGTTCCACCTATGCCTGGTGATGTTATTGTTGCTTTTGGAGGTTATTTAGCTGCTGAAGGTACAGTGTCTTTTGCTTTATTGCTTATATTAACAGTATTAGCTTCTGTTGTCGGCTTTATGAATATGTATTGGTTCGGAAGGAAGTGGGGGAGCGGAATCGAAGAAGGCTCAGGAAATCATTTTATAACCCGCTTTATTGATTACAAGTATTTTGATAGAGGAAAGAAATGGATGCATCGTTGGGGGCAATGGGTTGTTTTGGGGAATAGATTCCTTGCTGGAACACGGTCGGTTATCTCATTGACTTCAGGAATGTCAAAACTTCCGATCGGTTTTACGGTGATCAATTCATTTATAAGTTCACTGCTCTGGAACTCGTTACTTCTTGCCGCCGGATGGTACATCCAGGGGAATTGGAAAATAATAGGTGAATATTTATCGAATTACGGAAAAATAATTTTATTACTAATAGTGATATTTTTTGTAATTAAATTTATCTTTAAACGCTATTTCAGAAAGGATGAAGGCGCTTCAAATAAGTAGTAAATTTTTAGCTTTCATTTATTGACTATAAAGTCAACTATGGTTATTTTTCCAGTCTTTCGCAAAAAGCCAGTGTAGCTCAGTTGGTAGAGCAACGGTTTTGTAAACCGTCGGTCATCGGTTCGAATCCGGTCACTGGCTCATTTCGAAAAGAAAGTTGACATAATGATTTGGGGAGATACCAAAGCGGCCAACTGGGGCAGACTGTAAATCTGTTGTCGTGAGACTTCGTAGGTTCGAATCCTGCTCTCCCCACGCTTTTATAAAAATAAGCGAGCGTAACTCAATTGGTAGAGTGTCAGCCTTCCAAGCTGAATGTTGCCGGTTCGATCCCGGTCGCTCGCTCATGGAATAGAAGCCGATATAGCTCAGGGGTAGAGCACTTCCATGGTAAGGAAGGGGTCGTCGGTTCAAATCCGACTATCGGCTCTGTCGATGATCGTTTACAATTAATATTAAATTTAGATTTAAACATGGCAAAGGAAACCTTTCAACGCACCAAGCCGCATGTAAATGTGGGAACGATTGGTCACGTAGATCACGGAAAGACGACATTAACGGCGGCGATTACCACTGTAATGGCTAAGACGTATGGGGGAGTAGCCCAGGCGTTTGATCAGATTGATAATGCTCCGGAAGAAAGAGAGCGTGGAATTACGATTGCAACTGCGCACGTGGAGTACGAATCTGATGAGCGACACTACGCACACGTAGACTGTCCGGGTCACGCCGACTATGTAAAGAACATGGTTACCGGAGCGGCTCAGATGGATGGAGCTATCTTAGTGGTGGCGGCTACTGATGGTCCTATGCCACAGACTCGTGAGCACATTCTTCTTGCTCGTCAGGTAGGTGTTCCTCAGATTGTTGTGTTTATGAACAAAGTTGACTTGGTGGATGACGAAGAGCTTCTTGAGCTTGTTGAGCTGGAAGTAAGAGAGTTGTTGTCGAGCTATGAGTTTGACGGCGATGATATTCCTGTGATTCAGGGATCTGCATTAGGTGCGCTGAACGGCGAGGCTCAGTGGGAAGAAAAGATTGTAGAGTTAATCAAGGCAGTTGATGAGACCATTCCAACTCCTGAGCGTGATGTAGACAAGCCGTTCTTGATGCCTGTTGAGGATGTATTTTCGATTACAGGGCGTGGAACTGTGGCAACAGGTCGTATCGAGCGTGGAGTGTTAAAGCTTAACGATGAGATTGAGATTGTAGGGATTGTAGAAGATCCAATGAAGAGTGTGGTAACCGGTATTGAGATGTTCCGAAGGTTGTTAGATCAGGGGCAGGCCGGAGACAACGCAGGTATTCTGCTTAGAGGTATTAACAAAGAGCAGTTGCAGCGTGGAATGGTATTATGTAAGCCGGGCTCTATTACTCCACACAAGAAGTTTGAGTGTGAGGTGTATGTATTAAGTAAAGATGAAGGCGGAAGACACACACCGTTTTTCAAAGGCTACCGTCCTCAGTTCTATTTCAGAACAACGGATGTGACCGGATCTTGTGAGCTTCCTTCGGGAGTGGAGATGGTGATGCCGGGCGACAACGTGAAGTTGGATGTGGAACTCATTCAGCCAGTAGCGATGGAAGAAGGTCTGCGATTTGCGATCCGCGAAGGTGGACGTACCGTAGGTGCTGGTGTGGTAACTAAAATTTTAGATTAACCACGAGCCAACTTAGTGAAATTGCGGATAAAAGTAGGTGGCTTTGGTCATCTACTTTCCGTGTATAAACGGGCGTAGCTCAGTTGGTAGAGCACTGGTCTCCAAAACCAGGTGTCGGGAGTTCGAGTCTCTCCGCCCGTGCAAACAGTTAAAAAAAGTTTAGAATGGCAAAATTATTAGGAGTTTTTGACGGTGTTGTAAATGAGTTCAAGAAGGTTTCTTGGCCTACACAAAAGGAGCTTATTGACAATACTATCATCGTAATTGTTTTCTCGATAATAATATCTGTATTCATATTTGGTGTTGACCAGGTTTACAGTACAGCTTTAGAATACATTTATAATTAATTAGAATGAGTGTTGAGTTAGTACATGACTGGTATGTGGTTCGCTGTTTTTCGAGCCATGAGAATAAAGTTAAAGAATTTCTTGAGCGAGAGATCGAAGATCTTGGTCTTGAGGATAAGGTAAAGGAGGTTCTTGTTCCTACTGAGACAATTGTAGAAATACGTGGAGGTAAGAAAAGAACGCGCGAGAAGAACTTCTTTCCCGGTTACATATTGCTCAATACACACTATGATGAAGAAGTAAATAATTTAGTACAGAGCGCCCCATCTTGCCTCGGTTTTTTGAAAGTAGGGAAGACGCAGACAGTTCCTCATCCATTAAAACCACATGAAGTTAAAAGAATTATAGGCAGAGTTAAGGATGGTGGCGAAGAGAATCTAAATATTGAGATCCCATACAGTGAAGGTGATCTTGTAAAAGTTATTTCAGGTCCGTTCAAAGATTTTGACGGTACCGTTCAGGAGGTTAACACCGATAAGTTAAAATTGAGAGTGATGGTTTCCATTTTTGGACGCCGAACCCCTGTAGAAGTGGACGTGAATCAAGTGGAGTCCACTACATAAAGATACTAGTTGATGCTAGGCTATTACGCAACCAAACAGAAGTTATTAATCATATAGGATCCTGAGAATCCATGGCTAAAAAAGTTGATAGAATCCTGAAGCTCCAGATTATGGGCGGGCAGGCAAACCCTGCTCCTCCGGTAGGACCGGCACTCGGTCAGGCTGGAATTAACATAATGGAGTTTTGTAAAGCCTTTAACGCTAAGACTCAGGAAAAAGCCGGTACTGTAATTCCAGTTGAGATTACTGTATATGCTGACAAGTCTTTTACTTTTAAAACAAAGACACCGCCAGCACCAGTATTACTCAAGAAAGCTGCGAAAATAAAGTCCGGATCAGGTGAACCTAACTTGAAAAAAGTTGGGACTGTTACCTGGAGTCAGTGCAAAGAGATCGCTCAAGAAAAGATGGAAGACTTAAATGCGTTTGACGTCGAAGCTGGAGCAGAAATGATCGCTGGTACGGCTCGGAGTATGGGTCTTAGAGTAAATCGCGATAAATAAGGAATTGTGATCATGGCAAATAGAGGAAAAAAATACGAACAAGCCGTGGCACTAGTTAATCCGGAGCTGGAATACTCTCTGGAAGAAGCATGTGATCTGGTAAAAAAGACATCGAAGCGAAATTTTGATGCCTCTGTGGATATTGATATCCGCTTGGGTGTTGATCCGCGCCACGCGGACCAAATGGTCCGTGGGACTGTGAGTTTACCTCACGGTACGGGTAAAGATATTCGTGTGTTGGCTTTGGTTAACGAAGCTAAACAAGATGAAGCCAGAGAAGCAGGTGCCGACCATGTAGGTTTGGACGATTACATCACAAAAATTGAAGAAGGTTGGGCGGATATCGATGTTATTATCGCTACGCCTGACGTAATGGGAAAACTCGGTAAATTGGGGCGTTTCCTTGGACCAAGAGGGCTTATGCCCAATCCTAAAAGTGGAACTGTAACAATGGATGTGGCAGATGCTGTGAAAACAGTAAAAGCCGGACAAATAGATTTCCGTGTTGATAAATATGGAATTCTACATACATCTGTTGGAAAAGTAAGTTTCGACGCAACAGCAATTAAAGAAAATGCAGAAGCTTTTCTTTCAACTGTAATGCGAATGAAACCAGCTTCCGCTAAAGGACTGTACGTGAAATCAGTTTTCATGAGCAGCACTATGGGGCCAAGCATTCCGATCAGTAGATCCGCAGTAACATCCCTATAATTAGGAGGAATTAAATTATGCCTACTGCAGAAAAAAGAGCAGTTTTAGACGAAATCACGGAGAAACTAAATAGTTCTAAAGCTATTTATGTTACCAATTATTCTGGTATGTCTGTTGATGAAGCTAATCAACTGCGCGGAGAATTCCGTAAGGGAAACATCTTCTTCAAAGTGTATAAGAACAAATTAATGAAGCTTGCAATGGAAGAAGTAGGAGGATACGATGAATTGATCCCTACACTTTTTGAGCAAAATGCTTTTGCATTTGTTGAAGATGAGTTGTCTGCACCAGCTAAAGTATTGAAAGAATTTACCAAGGAGAAAAATAAGCCTGAGTTTAAGGCTGCTTTCATCGATGGCGATTTTTATGCTGCCGATAAACTGGAAGTTCTTGCTGCAATGAAATCGAAAAACGAAGTCATTGGCGATATACTTGGTCTGTTAATGTCACCTGCACAAAATGTGGTAAGCGCGCTTACTGCACAAGGTTCAAACCTTGTTGGTGCTGTGAAAACTATTGCCGAGAAAGGCGACGAATAACCTTTTATAATCTGTCGAAAGACACACTACAAATTTTACTTTTAAAAACAACTGGAGATAAAAATGGCTGACGTAAATAAACTAGCTGAAGAGCTTGTCAACCTAACTATCAAAGAAGCAAACGAACTTGCAAAAGTTCTTGAAGAAGAATACGATATCAAACCTGCTGCTGCAGCTGTTGCTGTTGCAGGGCCTGGTGCTGGCGGAGATGCTGCTGGTGGTGGTGAAGAAAAAACTGAGTTTGATGTAGTTCTTGAATCTGCTGGAGCTAAGAAAATTGCAGTGATCAAAGAAGTTCGCGGTATCACCGGTCTTGGGCTGAAAGAAGCTAAAGAATTGGTTGATGGCGCTCCTAACACCATCAAAGAAGGTGTTGCTAAGGAAGAAGCTGAAGAGATCAAAAGCAAGCTTGAAGAAGCTGGAGCTGCAGTAGAGCTGAAATAAGCTTTCTTATTATATTCGCACGTAGCCAATATCGTGAAAACGGTATTGGCTATTGGCGTCTCTATTACTTAACCCCGGTTATTGAGGGGTTTTTACCGTTCAATTTACCTTCAACAAAAAGGAGAGGTTCCTTTTGAGCAAGAAGATGCAAACTATTCCAAATACGGCTCGCCAATCTTTCGGGCGAACCAAAGAAGTTTTAGAATATCCGGATTTTCTGGATATCCAATTAGAGTCTTTTGAAAAATTTGTACAGCTTGATATTGCGCCGAATGAGCGTGAAAATCAGGGATTACAACGAATTTTTCTGGAAAATTTTCCAATTCAGGACTCCAGAGAAACACACATATTAGAATTTTTATACTACAATATTGATGTTCCAAGATATACAATCAGTGAATGTCAGGATCGTGGGTTATCATATTCTGTTCCATTAAAAGCTAAGCTTCGATTATCATCTGTTGATGACAGCGATGAAGCAAGTGAAACAATCGAACAGGAAGTTTTTCTTGGTGACCTACCTTGGATGACAAACCGTGGAACATTTATCATTAATGGTGCAGAGCGAGTGATTGTGTCACAGCTTCACAGATCACCTGGTGTTTTCTTTGGACAAAATGTTCACCCAAATGGTACTCAGCTTTATTCAGCTCGGGTAATTCCTTTTAAAGGGTCATGGATTGAGTTTACTACTGATATTCGTGACGTACTTTGGGCTTACATCGACAGAAAAAAGAAAGTTCCTGCAACTACTTTATTAAGAGCACTTGGATTTTCTACCGATGATGAATTGCTTAACCTATTTGAGCTTTCAGAAGAAGAAAAAATTGGAACTAAAGCTAACTTCAATAAGAAATTAGTTGGAAAGCGTCTCGCTCAGAATATCATCGTCGAAGAAATGGAAGAAGTTGTAGACGATGAAACTGGCGAAGTTACAGAAGCACTAAACAGAAAAGTAGTATTCGAAAGAGATCACGAACTCACTGAAGATGATTACGGAATGTTTGGTGAGTTAGATATTAAATCGGTTCAAGTTCAGAAGATTACTTCTGAAGAGTCAGAGCGTTCTGTAATGATGAATACGCTGAGAAAAGATCCTACCTGGGATGAAAGCTCAGCATTAGGAGAAATTTATCAGCAAATCAGATCAGGCGAAATGCCAGACCCTGAAACTGCAAGATCTATCCTCGAGAGATTATTCTTTAGCGATAAGAAATATGATCTTGGTGAAGTTGGAAGATATCGATTAAATAAGCGTCTTCGTCTTGAAGGTAATGAAGATATACAGTATCTGGTGAAAGAGGATATTGTGGCTATTGTTAAAGAGGTTATCCGGCTTAAAAATCTTAAATCACAAGTTGATGATATCGACCATTTAAGTAATCGTCGTGTTAGAACGGTAGGCGAGCAACTTGGTCAGCAATTTGCGATTGGTTTGGCAAGAATGGCCAGAACCATTAAAGAAAGAATGAACTCGCGTGATGCTGAGCAATTAACACCTCAGGATCTTGTGAATGCACGTACGATTTCAAGTGTGATTAACACATTCTTCGGAACTAATCAGCTTTCTCAGTTTATGGATCAAACAAATCCTTTAGCTGAGCTTACTCACAAAAGACGTATGTCAGCATTAGGTCCTGGTGGACTTACCCGTGAGCGTGCAGGTTTTGAGGTTCGTGATGTTCACTACACGCACTATGGTAGACTTTGTCCGATTGAAACTCCGGAAGGTCCAAACATTGGATTGATCTCTTCTCTTTGTATTCATGCAAAGGTGAATGATTTCGGATTTATCGAAACTCCTTACAGAAAAGTTAAGGACAGCAAAGTTTCCAAAAGTGTTGAGTATCTAGCAGCTGAGCAGGAAGATGAAACTGTAATCGCTCAGGCAAATGCTGAACTTGATGATAAGAACTCATTTGCGAACGAAGCTGTATTCTCAAGAATGCGCGAAGGTAACTACAACCTCGCAAAATCTGACGAAATCGAATACATGGACGTTGCTACAAACCAGATTACATCTCTGGCAGCAGCGTTAATTCCATTTATTGAGCACGATGATGCGAACAGAGCCTTGATGGGTTCAAACATGCAGCGTCAGGCCGTTCCGTTATTGAGACCGGAAGCACCGGTAGTAGGAACAGGTCTGGAGCATAGAGCTGCACGTGATTCAAGAGCTATTATTACTGCTGATTCTGATGGTGAAGTAGTATATGTAAGTTCTACTGAGATCAGAATTAAGTACAATCGTTCTGAATTAGATCAAAACTGCTATTTTGATGGTGGAATTAAGTCTTATGATCTGGAGAAGTTCAACAGAACTAACCAGGATACTTGTACCAATCAAAGAGCAATTGTTAAAGTTGGCGACAAAGTTAAAAAAGGTCAGACCATTGCCGATGGTTGCTCTACCGACGGTGGAGAACTTGCACTGGGTCGTAACCTACTTGTTGCTTTCATGCCTTGGAGAGGATACAACTTTGAGGATGCGATTGTAGTTAGTGAGCGAATCGTACAAGACGATATTTATACATCTATTCACATCACAGAATTCGAACAACAAGTTCGTGATACTAAACGTGGTGAAGAAGAACTTACTCGTGAAATTCCGAATGTAAGTGAAGAAGCAACCCGTAACCTTGATGAGCGCGGAATTATTCGTGTTGGTGCAAAAATTAATCCGGGTGATATTCTTGTTGGTAAGATTACTCCTAAGGGAGAAACAGATCCTACTCCGGAAGAAAAACTTCTTCGTGCAATTTTCGGTGATAAAGCCGGTGATGTAAAAGATGCTTCTCTGAAAACTCCTCCGGGCGTTTCAGGAACCGTTATTAACACCAAGCTTTTCAGCCGTAAGAGAGATGAGTTAATCTCCCGTAAGGAAGAAAAGAAACGTGTAGAGCAGGAGCAGGAACGTCATTCTGAAAAACTTGCTGAATTAAATCAGCAGTGGGCAGATAAGATGTATTCATTGCTTCGCGATAAAACTTCTCCGGGAGTATTGAATTACTCAAATGTTGAGTTGATCCCAAAAGGTGAGAAGTACAAGAAATCAGTATTTGAAGAACTTGACCCGGTAAACATCAATGAGAACATTGACTGGGCTACCGATCAGGAACTTGTAGAAAAAGTAAAACTGCTTTTTGCTAACTACAGAGATCTTCGTAGAAAGATAGACAGTGAAGCAAAGCGCAGAACATTTGCGATTCAGGTAGGAGACGAATTACCTCCTGGAATCATTCAGAAAGCGAAAATCTTTGTTGCCAAGAAGCGTAAGCTTCAGGTAGGTGATAAGATGGCCGGGCGTCACGGAAATAAAGGTGTGGTAGCTAAGATTGTACCTCAGGAAGACATGCCTTTTATGGCTGACGGAACTCCGGTTGACATTTGTCTGAATCCTCTTGGTGTACCATCTCGTATGAACCTTGGTCAGATTTATGAGACCATTCTTGGATGGGCCGCTAAAAAATTAGGCGTTACTTTTGCGTCTCCGATTTTTGACGGTGCAAGCATGGATGACGTAAGAGGAAAGCTGAAAGAAGCCGGACTCCCTGAAGACGGACGTGTAAATCTTTTTGATGGACGAACAGGTGAGCCTTTTGCTCAGAAAACTACTGTTGGTTACATCTATATGCTTAAACTGAACCACCTTGTTCAGGATAAGATGCACTCACGTTCTATCGGGCCATACTCTCTTATTACGCAGCAGCCATTGGGTGGTAAAGCTCAATTTGGTGGTCAGCGACTTGGTGAGATGGAGGTTTGGGCACTGTATGCATATGGTGCTTCCAGCATCCTGAAAGAAATGCTCACTGTTAAGAGTGACGACGTAAAAGGGCGTTCAAAAGTTTATGAAGCTATCGTAAAAGGTGAAAATTTACCTGATGGCGACGTGCCTGAATCATTTAAAGTACTACTCCGCGAGCTTATGGGTCTCGGACTTGAAGTACATATTCAATAATCACTGTTAATTATTTAATGGAGGAATACCCTTGCCAATAACAAAAACATTAACAGTTACCAACGACTTTGACAGTATCGGAGTATCACTTGCTTCGGCTGAGACAATTTTGTCCCGTTCACACGGTGAAGTCCTTACACCGGAAACTATAAATTACAGAACCTTTAAGCCGGAAATGGATGGTCTTTTTTGTGAAAAGATCTTTGGACCGGTTAAAGATTACGAATGCCACTGCGGTAAGTACAAGAGAATTCGCTATAAAGGAATTATTTGTGACCGTTGCGGTGTGGAAGTTACCCGTAAAGCAGTTCGCCGTGAGAGAATGGGTCACATTACTCTTACCGTTCCTGTGGTTCATATCTGGTATTTCAAATCTCTTCCAAACAAGATTGCATATCTACTTGGAATTTCATCCAAGAACTTAGATCGCATCGTTTATTATGAAACTTTTGTAATTATCAATCCTGGTGTTGCCCGTGATTTGGGTTACGCTAAAGGTGATATGATTTCTGAGGAAGAGAAATATGATATTTTAGATCAGCTTCCGGAAGACAATTTTGAGCTTGATGACGATGATGAGGATAAGTTCATCGTCAAAGAAGGTGCTGATGCATTAGCAGCAATGCTTGCAGATCAGGATCTTGATGATTTAGCTTACAACTTACGTTACGAGGTGAAGCATGAGACTTCGCAAATGCGCAAGAAGAAAAAGCTGAAGCGTCTTCAGGTAATTGAATCTTTCCGTGCTGCTGCAGAGCACACCGAAAACAGACCTGAGTGGATGTGCCAGAGTGTAATTCCGGTAATCCCACCAGAGTTAAGACCTCTTGTACCTCTTGAGGGTGGACGTTTTGCAACTTCTGATTTGAATGATCTTTACAGACGTGTAATCATAAGAAACAATCGTCTTAAGAGATTGATGGACATCAAAGCTCCTGATGTAATTCTTCGAAATGAGAAGAGAATGCTACAGGAAGCAGTTGATTCCTTATATGACAATTCAAGAAAGTCTAATGCGGTAAGAAACAACAACCGTCCTCTTAAATCACTTTCAGATATGCTGAAAGGTAAGAGCGGTCGTTTCCGTCAAAACCTTCTTGGAAAGCGTGTTGACTATTCAGGTCGTTCAGTAATTGTAGTAGGACCTGAGCTTAAAATGCACGAATGTGGTCTTCCGAAAGAAATGGCGGTTGAGCTTTACAAGCCATTTATTATTCGAAGATTGATTGAGCGCGGCTATGTGAAAACAGTTAAAAGCGCTAAAAAAGTTGTTGATCGACGTGATGCGGTAGTTTGGGAAGTCCTTGAAAATGTGATTGACGGACACCCGGTAATGCTTAACCGTGCACCAACGCTTCACCGTTTAGGTATTCAGGCATTCCAGCCGGTACTTATTGAGGAAAAAGCGATTCGTCTTCACCCATTAGCATGTACGGCATTTAATGCTGACTTCGATGGTGACCAGATGGCGGTTCACTTACCATTAAGCCACGATGCAGTGCTTGAGGCTTCTGTATTGATGCTTGGTTCTCACAATATCATGAGTCCTGCAAGTGGTGGACCGATTGCGGTTCCTTCTCAGGATATGATCTTGGGTCTTTATTATCTCACAAAGCCAGCTAATGATCAGCTGGGAGAAGGAAAGACATTTGCCAATACCGATGAAGTATTGGTGGCATTCGATCAAGGTAAACTTGGTTTACATGCAAAGATTAATGTTCGTGTTGAAACTAAGAACGAAGAAGGTGAGAAAGTTCATGAAGTAGTAAAAACCTCAACCGGACGTGTGATCTTCAATGAAATCACTCCGGAAGAGATTGGTTTCATGAATAAAACACTTGGTAAGAAAGAGCTTCGTACGTTGATTGGTGATATTCACGGCATGGTGGGTACTGCAAGAACAGCTGCTTTCCTTGATGAGATGAAAAAGCTTGGTTATGAAAATGCTACCCTTGGTGGTCTTTCGTTCAGCCTTGACGATATTATCATCCCGGATGCAAAAGCTGAGTTAATCGATGGAGCCAAAGATGAAGTAACTGACATTCAGGGACGTTACGAAATGGGTTTCATTACCGATAACGAACGTTACAATCAGGTAATTGATAAGTGGACATCCACAACAAACCGAGTTTCTGAAACACTATTTAAAGCTCTACAGGAAGATCGTGAAGGTTTCAACCCGGTATATATGATGGCTGATTCCGGAGCCCGAGGTTCTAAGGAGCAGATTCGTCAGTTAGGTGGTATGCGTGGATTGATGGCAAAGCCACAAAAGAGTTCCATGCAGCAAGGTAATGAGGTAATCGAAAATCCAATTCTATCTTCATTTAAAGAAGGGCTTTCAGTACTTGAGTACTTTATTTCTACTCACGGTGCTCGTAAAGGTCTTGCCGATACTGCTCTAAAAACTGCCGATGCAGGTTATCTGACTCGTCGTCTTGTTGACGTTTCTCAGGATGTGATTATCACAGAAGACGATTGTGGTACACTTCGTGGAATCAAGATGTCTGCATTGAAGGATAATGAGGATATCATTGAGCGACTTGAAGATCGTATTATTGGTCGTTTCTCATTGTATGATATTCATGATCCGATTACTGATGACCTTATTTGCGAAGCAAACCAGATGATCGATGAAGAAGTGGCAAAGAAAATTGCTGAAACTTCGATTGAAGAAGTAGACATTCGTTCTGTACTTACTTGTGAGACAGGTCGTGGAGTGTGTGCAAAATGCTACGGTCGTGACCTTGCAAGAGGAACTGTTGTTGAAAAAGGTGAAGCGGTTGGTGTTATTGCAGCTCAGTCTATTGGTGAGCCGGGTACACAGCTTACACTTCGTACCTTCCACGTTGGTGGTACAGCATCTCGTTTAGAGGCTGATTCACAACACAAATCTAAGTTTGACGGAAAAGTTGAGTTCGAAAACATCCGCGTTGTTACTTACGACGATGGTGAAGAAGAGCACAACATTGTATTGAGCCGTGCAGGTGAAATCAAGATCGTTAATGAAGAAGGAAAAGTTCTTATCAACTATAATGTGCCTTATGGTTCAGAAATGATGGTTGAAGAAGGCGATATGGTTCCAAAAGGAGCTCAGCTCTGTAAATGGGATCCATATAATGCACTTATCTTCTCAGAAATTGACGGTAAAGTTGAGTATAAAGATATTATTGATGGAGTTACCTCTACTGATGATACAGATGCTCAAACAGGTCACCGTGAGAAAGTAATCACAGATTCTAAAGATCGCTCATTGGTTCCAACGCTTGTTGTGAAAGGCGATAAAGATATCGTTCGTGAAAGCACACTTCCTGTAGATACTCATGTTGCCATTGATGATGGCGAAAAGGTTTCAGCAGGTCAGGTTATTGCTAAGATTCCAAGAGCGGCATCTAAATCAAAGGATATTACCGCTGGTCTTCCACGTGTAACTGAGTTGTTTGAAGCTCGGTCGCCAAGTGAGCCTGCAGTTGTATCTGAGATCGACGGTATCGTTGAAATGGGCGGACGTAAGCGTGGTTCTCAGGAAGTGTTTGTGAAGTCAAAAGACGGAACGGATGAGAAGAAGTATTTGATCTCGTTAAGCAAGCATATTCTTGTACAAACTAACGACTTTGTGAAAGCAGGTCAGCCATTATCTGATGGTACAATTCCTGCACAGGATATTCTGAATATTCTCGGACCTTATGCGGTACAGTCTTATCTCGTAAATGAGATTCAGGAAGTTTACCGTTTACAGGGTGTGAAGATCAATGATAAGCACATCGAGGTTATTGTAAGCACGATGATGCAGAAAGTTGAAATCACCGATCCAGGTGACACTATGTTCCTTGAAGGCGATAAAGTTGATCGTTTTGAAGTGAATAAAAGAAATGATGAATTGATCGGTAAGTTTGTTGTTACTGATGAAGGTGGAAGTGATCTGAAAAAAGGTAAGATCCTTGATCGTCGTCAGGTTCGTGACACAAATAACGAACTGATCAAAGAAGGAAAAGAAGAACTTCAAACCAGAGAAGCTGAACCGGCAATTTCTCGTCCTATTCTTTTAGGTATCACGAGAGCTGCACTTTCTACTGAAAGTTGGTTGTCAGCTGCTTCATTCCAGGAAACAACCAAAGTTCTTACTCAGGCTTCTATTGAGGCTAAGAAAGACTGGTTACGTGGACTTAAAGAAAACGTGGTGGTTGGTCATAAAGTACCGGCCGGTACAGGTCTTCGTGAGTACAACGATATCATCGTTGGTTCTAAAGTGGATGAAGATGAAGGAGACGCTGAAGTGGCAGAAGCTTTTGAAGCTCTGGGCGGAAGCGATGAGGAGAAAACAGAAGCTTAATCTCCTCGGTCTTAATTTCTTCTAAAGAAAATGAAGCCTCTTCGTGAAAACGGAGAGGCTTTTTTTGTGAGTAAGAATTTTACCTATTTCAACTTTTCCAAAGTTTAAATGTAAAGATCATAGCAAAATGGGTAGAGTAACTTTGGAAAAGTTAAGTAAAAGGGAGGTTCTGAATTAACTCTCCAAAACCAAATATAACTGAACAATCCGAAGCTCGTCATAGGAAATCTCTTCATTCAGTTCTTCAAAAACAGGGCGCAGCACTTCGGTGCCGTGTTGTTTAAACGCTTTTTTAACTTTATTTAAGACAGAACTGCTCAAAGTAGATGTTTCGAGTATCCTGTCAGCAGGCAGGGAGTTCCCGGCTTTTACAAATTTCATAAGGTTACTAATTACGGTTCCTTCTTTTACCTCGAAATGTCTAGCTATTTCAGGAACATTTTTTCCAGTGTTAAACAATTCAGCTACCTGATAGGGACGACTGCTTTTGTTGATCGTTTTTTTTATGATTTTTGGTTTTTGAGTGTCAGATTTAGGTTTTTCTTTAAGCCTTTTTTCCGAGCAAAAATCAGTAATTACTTCCAAGAAAGAGATCCCATACTTTTTCGCTTTAGCCCGGCCTACTCCATGAATTTTCAACAGACTTCCTTCCGATTGAGGGAAAAAATATGCCATTTCAATCAATGTGTTATCCGCAAAAATGATATACGGAGGAACACCAAGCCCCTGAGCTAACTTCATCCTTTTTTCTTTGAGCAAGGAGAATAATTCTCTATTGAAATCCAACGATTCCATGTCAGATTTAACCGCACCCTTTCGCTCTTTTTGAATCGGTTTCTCAATCACTCCTGAAACTTTTCTATCGCCTTTTAGTATTTCTAAAGCTTTAGGAGTGAGCTTGAGGCTTTTGTGCTCAAATTCTCTAACGATGATATCCTGTTTCATCAATTCCCGATACAACTGCTTCCATTCAGTCCTACTGAGTTCCTTGCCAATCCCATAAGTGGAAAGCTGATCATGTCTGAATTTCAACACTTCTTTTCGACGGGAACCAAGCAGAATATTTAAAATGTGATTGTACCCGAACCGTTGATCGGTACGCGCCATCGTGGAAAGAAATTTTTGAACAGGAACGGTGATGTTTTCTTTTTCAGGAGTATCACCGGTGCAGAAATCACACATTCCACAGTTTTGCTCATTGAATTGCTCCCCAAAATATCTCAACAATTCTATTCGTCTGCACTCATTTGATTCAACAAATGAAATCAACTTTTGTAGATGTTGTTCCGCAACCTGCTGTTCTTTACCGGATTTTTGTTCAATGAAATATCGAATCTTGGCGGCATCTCCGTAACTGAACAAAAACAAACAATGGGCATGTAATCCATCTCTCCCGGATCGCCCGATTTGCTGATAATAAGACTCAATATTCTTCGGCATATCGTGATGAATCACGAAACGAACATCCGGTTTGTCGATGCCCATCCCAAAGGCAATAGTGGCTACGATGATATTCACTTCATCCCGAATAAAAGCATTTTGATTTTCCGTGCGGATGGTTTCTCCAAGACCAGCATGATAAGGTAAGGCATTAAATCCATTGTTAGTCAAATCCGCTGTAAGTTGATCAACCTGATTTCTTGAAAAGCAGTAAATAATTCCGGATTCACCCTCATGTCTTCTCAGGAAATTGATAACTTGTTGCAACGGACTGACTTTGTTAACTACATCCAGATATAAATTGGTTCGGTTAAAGCTGGCAACAAAAGTATTGGCGTTGGCAAGTCCAAGCGAACGCGCAATATCTTTTTGAACCTGTGGTGTTGCGGTAGCTGTCAATCCTAACGTAACAGCGTTACTGAATCGATTGGTAACTTCAGCCAGTTGGCGATATTCAGGACGGAAATCATGTCCCCATTCCGAAATACAATGTGCCTCATCAATGGCAATACACTCAACATTCAAACCAGAAAGCAACCTTAGCACACTTGGTTTCATCAAAGTTTCGGGAGCCAAATAAAGCAGGTCTAATTTGTTAGAGCGGATCAAATTCAGTGTTGTCTCATATTCCTGAAGAAGCAATGAACTGTTCAAGTAAGAAGCTGAAACTCCATACTCAGTAAGCTGATCCACCTGATCTTTCATGAGCGAAATAAGCGGCGATACTACAACTGTTAATCCATCGAACAGCAAAGCCGGAATTTGGTAGCATAATGACTTTCCACCACCTGTAGGCATTATGGCAAGGGTATCTTTCCTTTGAAGAACGTTCTGAATAATATCTTTTTGAAGCGATCGAAATTCCTCAAACCCAAAAACTTCATGAAGTATCTGTTCAGCTTTTTGAATTTCGGGCATAGCAGAAGTAGCAGTTTCTAAGTATTCCATGGTCTTTTTGTAAAGTAAGACCGGTTAATGCTGAATTCCTTACAGACTTTTTTATTACAAAGAGTTTAATACCCTTTTCCCGTCGATGAGACTATTGATAGGTACTCTTTATTGAATTAATAAAACCAAGAGGTTTATCTAACAATCAGCTTACCCACTTTATTCGCACCTGCTAACCAAGCCATTTTTCCGTCTTTTGTAAAACGAATCGTATAAAATCCTTCTTCAGATATTTTTTCCCAGTTTTTTCCGCCATCTTTTGAATATGAAATTCCGGGAGTTCCAACTGCAATCAACTCTTTTCCTTTAGTTCCTGGAATATATCTGACGGAAGACCGGTAACCGGGACCTTTCCCGTCTGCTACCAGCGTCCATGTCTTTCCGGAATCAATTGTGATGGCTTTATTCTGGGTTTTTTGCTCTTTTTTACTCCAGTCACCACCCATGATTATTCCTTTGCTGGCGTCATAAAAATGACTGGTAAAAATCCCGGTCATCTGTCCGCCCTGTATAATTGGTGTGTTATATACTTTCCAACTTTCTCCTCTGTTCTCACTATGAAAAACTCTTGCTCTTGATCCCCCGGAAACCAACCAAACATTATCTCCAAAGATATTCACATTCGAATTACTTGCTGCAAATCCTGCTTCCCCGTTAACGGTCATTGGTAAAGCATCGCAGGAAAGTTTTGACCAGCTATTTCCGCCGTTTTTTGTAATAAGAACAGATAAACACTCTTCAATCGGATCACCCACAGCAACTCCTAAACCCGAATCTGAAATGGTCATGGCATTATAAAAAGCACCGGGATCATCTTCCTGGTATACAATCTTCCAGCTTTGTCCATTATTTTCTGAGCGATACAAAAGAGCGGGTGAAGCAATGCTAAGTATATGAATAACAGAATCCCGAACAGTAATAGATCTGAATTCCGGTTTCAGAGTATCATAGCTGATGGTATCCATACTGAAAGTTTTACCACCATCTTTTGTAAAACCAACTTGACCGTTTGATCCGGAAAACCAAAGGGTATTTTCATCAACTGCTTCTATTGCACGGATACTTGTACTATCAACAAGAATAGTTTCTATTGTGAAAGTTTTTGATTGTTCTTTAATGCATCCTGAAAAGAACAATAAAAGAACTAAAATACAGATGAAGTTAGGCTTTTTCATAGCTATAGAACGGATTATTTATAAATAATAGTCAACAGTCTCATTCGATCAAAAATCAACAGAGATGTTAAAAGAAGGTTGTATTCCAACATCATACACGTCAACGGGTGCGGTAGTAATTTGCTCGGGACTACTGTTTTGATCCAATACAATGCTTAAATCTCTATACCAAACATTTTGAGTATTAAATACATTGAAGAGTGATGCGGAGATGTTAAAACCAAAACTATCGAAGGTTCTCTTGTATTCAACCGTTAAATCTGTTCTTGTGTAATTTTTAAGTCTGTCATTGATCTGTGGACCAAAAGTAGCTAATGTGTTTGGCGTACCCGTGGCGAAATGCCAAGCAACATGAGCCGAAAAAAATGCGTGAGGGCGAGCACTCAATACCGAGGAATATTTTGAAGTACGATCCCAATCAGCAAAAAAATCATCACCGTCATTAATTAGCGGGTTGGAAAGTACGATTTCCGATAACGCATAGGTTTGAGAAAATTGGACTTTTTTGAAATCAAGATTTACTAAAAATTCTAAACCTTTTGCAGCCCCATCATTATTGGTAAACCAAGGGTTGGAAGCGAACGTGTTACTGAGACTAAAGGTGTTAATTTCGTGCAGACGAACATTTTCGAATTCTTTCAGATAAGCTTCTACCTGAATAAAAAGAGGTTTTACCACAGAATAATAAATTCCTGTTGAATAATAATTCAGAGAAGTGGGTTTTTGGTTTTCATCAGCCAACACCCAGACATCTGAAGTGATAGTATTGGTAAGTGAAATTTGATTTAGAAACTGATGATTTCTACTGAAGCCCGCTGCGAATGAAAGGTTCGATTTCGGAAAAAGAGTAAACTTTAGTCGAGGGGAAAACCGTATGTAATCTCCACTTGAGTAATAATGAATACGGCTCCCTAAAAATACATCCAGGTTTTCATCAAAACCGGAATAATCAATCTGAGAAAAAAGGTCTACCTTATGGGAGCGCACAGAACGGAAATAACCAGGGCGATCAAATGAATTCTCAGCATATTCTCCCAAGTAGTAGTTGTAGGAGAGTCCGGCAGTCCAAAACAAATTTTCTCTGGTCTGGAACTCAAACATTTGCTGAATGTTGAAATCATTAAGAACACTTTCATTACCAAAAGGGAATACAAAAGCATTCAGGTTTTGATTTCCGTTACCCGATTTTATGTACACAAAATCATCTTGAGAAAAAGTGGTAGAATACACACTTAGCCCAGCAATGCTCGAAGAATAAATGTCGCTATTCATCCAGTGATTATATTTCAAAGAAACAGCTGAATTTCGCCAATTATTTTCGCTTGAGACCGGGCGGAATTCAAACTCAGGACTTTGAGAATTGGATATGGTTCTGTAGAGTCTTTCTTTGGAGTATTCGGTAAAATCGCCACCCAAATATCCACTTAAAACCAATCTATTGCCAGATTTTCCTTCTACATAAATTTTTCCATGCACATCATAAAAAGACGCATCTGTATCTTCGGGTCTTACCAAAAAAGTTTCTAGATTTACAATGCCGGGTTCTAAATCGCTTTTAGTACGATCTACATTTAATCCCCAGCGCACCAAGTTTCGATTATTAAACCAATTAACTGTATTTAGATATGATTTTCGTGCAGATAGCAACCAGCTTATGTTTCCTTTTTTGAGAGGGCCTTCTGCGGAAAAGCGAACAGCAGAATTACTAACTCCTGCTGATCCCGAAAACTCGTCCATAGATCCACTTTTAGTGATTAGAGAAAGCGTTCCACCTGGAGGGGCTTGAATTTTAGCAGGGGCAATGTCATAGTAAAAACCACTTCTTTGCAATACATCGCCATTAAAACTATCAATTAATCCATATAAATGGCTGTGATTGTACACGGTAATATCGTCAACCAACACTCGGAAACCATCCGCCGGACTTCCTCTAACCTGAAGTTCTCCGTCCATTAAAGTAGATAAAGAAACAGACGGTAGGGTTTGCAAAGCGGATACTGTACTTGCTTCTCCGATTGGGCTAAAATTGCCAATATCAAGTACCGTGGAATTTTTAGCGCTGATATCACTGTATAGATTTGTACCGATTACCACCAACTGATTCACGTCAATACGATCTCGCTGTAATCGAAAAGTAAAGTCTTCGATCGATGAGTTTTTTGAAATATTTAAAACAACATCTTCCGGATAGTATCCGAAATAAGAACAGGAAATGGTCACAGAATCCTGAACCAAGTCACGTTTAATCGAAAATACACCACTTTCATTGCTTGCAACCCCTTTTAAAGTTCCATTTTCTCTCCAAGTTATGGTTGCATAGGGTAAACGCTCTCCGGTAGTATTATCAACTACTTGTCCTTTAAAAGTAAATGTTTTTTTCGATGGGGTTTTGACTTCCGAACGTACAATTACAATTTGATTTCTTTCCTGCTGAACAATCAATCGTAAATTGAAAGATGACAATAATGAATTAAGTTCATCAAAAAAAGAAGATTCAGTTGCTGAAACAGTAACTTTTAGATCAGAAATTTGTGCACTTCGGTATAAAAATCTGTATTCAGTTTGCGCTTCTATTTCCTGAATTACTAAAAGTAGAGGCTTTTCAGAGTGAACGTACTGCGCGTTTAGGCTACAGAAAAAACCACTTATCCCACATAAACCCCATATTATCATTACCCGAATTTTACCCATAGAACTCCAGTATTTAATTTCTCACAAAAGAATATGTGTTATCCGGTGTTTGTGTGAATGTACCATCTAAAACCAATCCCAGATCAAAAAGAGTGGTATTTACGTTTTCGAGCGAAAGTCGCCCCGACAGAAGAAGATTTGCTGTTTCGTTCGCGACATTAATTTGGACATCAAATTGTTGCTCCAACTCTTGTACAATAATGGATACTTGTTTGTCATTAAATACGAGTTCATTGTTTAACCAGTCTTTGGTTTCTTCTCTATTTAGCGCAATTCTTTTTGGAGCTTCGTTAACACTGACCTTAGCGGCGTCTCCCGGCACAAGCGTAAGTGAACTGTCCGATGCGTTTGATTGAACATTCACGGAGCCTTCTTCAAGAAAAACCTGCATTTTATTACCCCAAGAGCTTAGGTTAAAACGTGTACCAAGAACACTCACAGTTCCATTCTGAGTTTGAACGGCAAAAGTTCGGTTGGCATTTTTAGTTACGTCAAAGAAGCCCTCACCTTCTAATTTTAATTCCGAATTTGTTGAAGATGATTTCAGAGAGTAAAGCTTAGAATTTGGTCGCAAAGTAACTGATGTTCCATCCTCTAAAGAAATAGTTGTGATTGTCGATTCGGATTCAGCAATTAGTTCCGGACTACTAAAATTCTGGGTATAAATTATTCCAAGAGCACATCCGATAATCACAACAGCTGCTGCAGTCCATATTTGAATTTTGTTCGAAATAAATGGAAGAATATTCGAAGATTTTTTTGGGTTGATGGAAGTGTCTATGGCATTCCAAACATGCTCTTTTCCTGATGTTTGGTAATTAAACCGATTTTTTTTGATTTGACGATATGTTTCCAAATCAGAGCCAACAGGATCATCTGTTTTAAGATTAGACAAACCTTTTTGATTTGCCTGCTCAATAGCCGCAGATAATGCTTCATCATTGCTATTTCCGTTATGTGGGTTTTCTGTTGACATTATTTTATATAGCTAATTCTCTGAACATACTAATTAGTGTTAATTTCTTCACCGGTTTGTACATCAAGCAAAAAAGCATCTTGCTCGCCATTTATACGAATGACCACAGTACCGTCTCCAACAAAACTCATGGTTCCTGAAATGGAAAGAGGTTGATTTATTTTTTCTGGACTGTCCCAAATATTCATCTCCCAAATCAATCCTCCTGAAAGTTCAAAATCGGTAGTTTGATTCTGGTCATTCAATGTGCGTTCAATCTCGACATTGAGAAACAAAAAAGAGAGTTCATAATATCGTTGTGTCGAATTTCCATCCATACTTGTTTCAGCAACAGATCCTGAGCCAACATGTTTGCCTTGTAATGGTAATGTAGGGCTGCTTTCTCCAATTCCCGAGATAAAAAAATCATTATTTCTCAGAAAAGTAGATTGTATTTCACCTGATCGAATAACTCCTTCTTTTATACCGGAATAATTTATGGTTTCAATAAGGTTCTGTTGCTCGCGGGGAAAAGCAACGACTTCTCCATTTTCATCCCTATAAATGTATAATAGAGAGTCTTGCTCAACTTTGGTTCGGCTTTCGTTAGTGCGTTCAAATGTTACTACCTGTTCTCCGGTATCCTGATTATAAAAAGATCTGAAATTGTTTATCTGATCATAACTGGCAGATTTAGCGCTTAAAAGAGTTTTGGGAGTAAAGCCCGATTGTGAAATTATGGCTAATAAATCCTGGACACTAAGATAAATACCGCTGTTATTTCCGGAAATAGATTCTCCCAAAATTAAAGTGGCAGCTTCTAAGTTGGCTTCAGTAAGTGCTTCCGAGCTACTCCCGCTAACTCTGTCTAATGTACAGCTTGTACTTAAGAGACAAAGCAAAACAAGTATGATCAAAGAAGCCTTATTCATAATCTCATGGAGTTTTAGTTTTTCATTTTAAAGTTATACACAAAAAGTGGTAGTGCACCCCCAGTTGGTTATCTGAATTTTTCTAAATGTTCACGAATATCGCTTAACGCTTTACCCATATGATTTTCAACGGTTTTCTTTGCAAGACCCAACGCCTCTGCTGTTTCTCTATAAGTAAATTGCTCCAAAAAACAGAGTGTAAATACTTCGCCTCTCCGCTCAGGCATTTGTTGTATAGCTTTATCGATAGCACTTTCTAAATCTTTTCGCCGAGCATCATCTTCGGGTGTTAAATGAGTTTCCCGTTCCGGGATTGCATCTTCTGTATTAAATTTTTGATGATCCCTGAAGTGATTCAACATTCGCGAGTATGCAATTTGAAATACATAAGCGCGTAGAGATTTTTCAGGCTCTATATCATCCCTATGCTCCCATATATAGATAAAAGCTTTTTGGATGAGATCTTCAGCAACTTCTCTGGTAGCATTTTTACTCATCAAGAAATAAAGAAGCGAATCGTAATGAGCGTCAAAAAAAATTCGAAAGGCTTTATGGTTTCCGTTCTTGATTTGCTTGGCCAGCTCCGCTTTATCAATTTCAGATTTCTTAGAAGATGCCAGAGCAAATAAAACGAGCGACAAATAAAACGGACTTGTCATCAATTCAACAGTTCTTTTTAGAAAAGGAAACTATCCATACAGCCTTCAATAAACAAATATAAATTAATGAATACCAAACACTTTCAGGGTATATAATTTTATTGGTTTAAAAAATATAAAAATAAGCTGGGGGTGGGGTATAGGTTAACGTGTATAACTCTCAAATAAACGATCTAAAAGATCACTCAATTAATTTTAATTCAATTTATTTGTTATGAAATATTCAATTAAATATATCGCAACATTTTTAACCGTACTCCTTCTGGCTTCAGCTTGCGAGGTCGCAAATACCGAGGAGGGAATACCTGAACTAACTTCTAAAGTTGTTTTCCAAAGTAATCACGAAGGTCAAGTAGATTTATTTTCAGCAAATCCTGATGGATCTGGAATGGAAAAGATTACGGCTAATGACCTCATCGAAAGCTCTCCCTCATTATCGTTTGACGGAACTAAAGTGGCTTATAGTATTATGGGTGAAATTTTTGTGATGAATACAGACGGAACAGGAAAGAATAAAATTACAGGGCAAGATTGTAACGATGAAAACCGGTGTATAGAACCAGTATGGTCTCCAAGTGGCGATAAAATTACATATGTGCAATCAGGTGATATTTTCATTATGAATGCGGATGGTTCTGAATCTTCCAATGTAACCAATACCAGAAATGTAAGTGAGTATGGACCAGCATGGTCGCCGGATGGAAGTAAGATTGCTTTTACTCATAAAAGCGAAGGTGATTCTGAAATATATCTATTGGATTTAGCAACTGCTGAACAAACGCCCCTTACCAACAATGAGGTTGAAGACGAATATGCTGATTGGTCCCCTGATGGTACAGAGTTAATACTTGTAGGTACAGATAACTCGAAAAGAGTAAGATTGTACATTTATAATTTCAGAGAAGCCAGTAGAAGGGCATTAAATGGAGTTGAACCAGGTAAAGTTGATTCTGAAGCCAAACCTTGCTGGGGAGGAGATGATTTCATCTACTTCACAAGTGTAGAAGAGCGTGAAGATGGAGCCAATCCAAAAATGGCAACCAGTCATAATGCGAGTCGATCAAACAGGTCACAGGGTGGAATTTCTGATATAGTTACCGATGGAAATGTAACAGGGATCAGTTGTACAAAGGAAATAGATAAAGCAAGTCCGCTATAATTCTTACTAACCCAGAGAGAACCAAAATGCCATTGTTGACAGCGATGGCATTTTATCTTATTTCAATCAAGGACATTTAAAATAAACTTAAAAGAGTAGGGGTGGGGTGGTAGGTTGTGTCTATACCTCACAAATACAAAAAGACTCTTATAAATAGAACTTTGTGCCTTCTTTAGTTTTTTTTACTAAAACTTCGGCAGGCTTGAATCTCGGACCGAATTCTTTTTCGAAAGTATGAAGTTTTTCAACTACTGATTCAACTCCTAACTGATCGATATACCGAAATGGTCCGCCTGTAAAAGGAGGAAAACCAAGTCCCAATATTGCTCCAAGGTCACCATCCACTGGTTTTTTTAGAATACCTTCCTGTAAACACCAGGCAGCTTCATTGATCATAGTTAAAGCCATTCGGAACTGAGCCGTTTCTTTATCTGGATTTGAGCGGGAAGAGCCCCCAAAGAATTTGTACACTTCACTATTGATCTCTTTCTTTTTACCCTCAGAATAAGAATACATTCCCTTCTTATTTTTTCTGCCCAAATATCCCGCATCAACTAATTCCTGTGCTTTTGTTGAGGATTTTGCTCCTCGTTTGTCAAACATTGGCTTCATCGTTTCGCCAACATGAGCACCAACATCAAAACCAACTTCATCGAGTAATGCCATGGGTCCAACAGGATATCCGAAGTCTTTCATAATCTTATCGAGAAATTCTATGGAAGCTCCTTCTTCAAGAAGAAGCAATGCTTCATTCATAAATGGAGCAAGAATTCGGGTAGTGTAAAATCCGGGACCGTCATTTACCACAATGACCGTTTTTCCTTGTTTAATTCCCACTTCATATGCAGTAGCCGTTACCCATTCAGCAGTTTTATCGGTGGTAATGATTTCAAGTAACGGCATTTTTTGAACCGGAGAGAAATAATGCATTCCGATCACATTTTCAGGTCGGGAAGCGCCTTTAGCAATTTCAGTTATCGGAAGTGATGATGTGTTGGAAGCAAAAATTGTTTTATCTGATGTTGCTTCCTCAACTTCTTTGATGATTTTGTGTTTTAAATCTAAATCTTCGAAAACGGCTTCTATTACAACACCCACGTCTTCAAAACCATTGTATGAATCAGTTCCGGTAACGCGACTTGCAATCTGATCTCTCTCAAACTCTGTAATGATTCTCTTCTTTGACTTTTTATTCAGATCAGCCCAGATTCCTTGCTCTCCTTTAGCCGCTGATTCCAAATCACGGTCTTTCAGCAATACCGAATATTTACCTTTATTTATGCTGACATCAGCAATTCCTGAACCCATCAATCCGGCTCCAAGCACACCAATTTTTGAGACCTCTTGTACCCGATCTTTGAATGGGTTTTTCTTGGTATCATTCATCGCAAAAAACAAATTCACCAAGGCCCGTGATTCTTTGGTAGCTCCAAGTTCACCAAAGAGTTTAGCTTCGTTTAATAGACCCTTTTTCTTTCCATGTTTAAAACCGTATTCAACAGCATTCAGAATTTTTTCAGGAGCCGGGTAATTTCCTTTCGTTTGTGCAAGAGTTTGTTTCAATGCCTGAGAGAATACGATCTTTCTTCCAAGGAAATTTCCTTCAATCATTTTCTCCATGGACGAACGTTTGTCTTTTCGTTCAAACTTTCCGTCAGCTACTTTATGAACCGCTTTAATGGCTGCTTCTTCCAGAACATCCTTATGAACTAATTCATCCACCAATCCCATTTTGTAAGCAGGTCGGGCAAATATGTTTTTTCCTGTCAGCATATAGTTTAGCGATTTCTGAATCCCGACTAACCTTGGAAAACGTTGTGTCCCTCCCGTTCCTGGTAGAATGCCAAGTTTTACTTCCGGTAATCCCATAATAGTTTTTGAATGATTGGAAGCTAACCGATAATGACAAGCCAGTGAAAGTTCTAAACCTCCACCCATACAACTTCCGTGAATGGCAACGGCAACAGGTTTTGGAAAATTTTCCACTCTGTTTAGGACTTTATGACCATCTAAACTGAGTTGTTCTATTTCTTCAGCAGTATCCCGAGCTTTGAACATTTCGATATCAGCTCCGGCAATAAAATTATTTTCCTTTCCGCTGATGAGAACAGCGCCTTTTAATGAATCATCAGATTCCAGTTCGTCCAAAAAATCGGAGAACTGATCGATCATAGCTTCATTCAGTGTATTTACTTTCTCACCCGGCTGGTCTAGCGTTACGATTGCAACCGAGTCTTTTTTCGTGATGTTTAGATAGCTCATAATTCTTAAGATCATTCTGCACTTGATGCGGAATCTGTGTTAAATTTGATTTAATTAATCAGGGTATCTTTCCAAAATAATAGCGTGTCCTTGTCCGCCGGCGGCACAAGCACTTACTAAAGCAAAAGTGCCGTCCTCCTGATGTAGTCGATTTGCTGCTGTGGTAACCAGTCGAACTCCGGTTGCTCCGAAAGGATGCCCAAGCGAAAGTGAACCGCCCATAGTATTGAGTTTTTCCATTGGTACTTCTCCCACTTTTGAATCTTTACCTAAAGATTCTTTAGCAAATTTATCTGAATTCAATGCTGTAAGAACTGATAAAACCTGACCGGCAAAAGCTTCATGAAACTCAAAAACATCGATGTCTTCAAGTTTTAGATTCATTTGATCCAGGACTTTCGGAGTAGCATAAGCGGGGCCAAGCAACAATTCATCTTTTGGATCCTGAGAAACAAAATTATATTCGCGGAGATATGCTTTTGGTTTTAATCCAAGTTCAAGTGCAGTCTGTTCTTCCATCACAAAGCAGGCAGAGGCACCATCCGTTAGAAAAGAAGCGTTTCCTGCGGTAATGGTTCCGTGTGGTTTGATAAAAGCCGGACGAAGTTTAGCCAGTTTCTCTATGGATGTATCTGCACGGAAACCGTTGTCATGTTTAACCACAGAAAACTTTGGCGGAACCTTAACGGGAAATAATTCCTGATCAAGCAATCCCTTTTCTGTGGCTTCAGCAGCAAGGTGGTGGGATCGTTTAGCGAATTCGTCCTGTTCATTTCTGGAAACTCCAAATCGGGCCGCCATACGGTCGGCACTTTTACCCATGGTTTCTCCGGTAGAAAATTCTGCAATAGCAGGTAATTCAGGTAAAAAATCTTTGATACCTAATCCTTTAAAAAACTTCAGAAAATCGAGAGGAGATTTATATTTACGAGCTTCCAGTACTTTTTGGCGAAATTTCTTTTTGAACCGAACCGGGATATCCGACATGGTCTCTGTTCCCCCGGCAAGAATAATTTTAGCCTGACCGCTTCTTATCAAGTCCACTCCGCTTGCAATAGCCTGATTGGAAGAAATACAAGCTAAGGCTACTGTAAAAGCGGGGACAGAATTGGGAATTCCTGCGCCAAGAGCGCTTTCCCGGGCTACATTACTGGTTTTAACTTCCTGGATTACATTCCCTATAATGACCCGGTCAATATCTTTGGGGTTTACACTGTTTCGAGCTAATAGCCCCTGAATAGCGTGCCGTCCCAGGTCGTAAGCCATAAAATTGTTGTAATCGGTCCCTGACTTCAGAAACGGAGTTCTGATTCCATCTACCAAAACTGCATTAAATGCTTTTTTTTCCACTTTTGCCGATGATTAGAAGTTTGAGAGAGCTATAAGTTAACAGTGTTAACCAAATAATCAACATTTAGTTAGAAATTTCTTTGTCGGAAGTGGAAATGTTCATATATTTGTCGCCCTTCAACGAAGTAAGGGCGATTAGCTCAGTTGGTTTAGAGCACCTCGTTTACACCGAGGGGGTCGGGGGTTCGAGTCCCTCATCGCCCACCATTTCAAAGCTATCCATTTTTGGATGGCTTTTTTTGTTTAAGAATCTTTCACATCGTTCTATTGCTATTTTTTAGTATTATTTGATGAATTTCTATGGATCAATTTTAAATAACCGGCATATTGACAATAGCGGAAGAAACAGAAAAAAGGCTTCAGCTTCTTTATCAGATTACATCACAAAGTTCTAAAGACCTTGACGAACAGTTAGATAATGCATTAAAGCTTACCAACGATCTATTGGATATGGAGATCGGGATTATAAGTTTGGTAAACGGAGAGGATTATACAGTAAGAAACTATTATCCTTCAGAATCGGGCTTACAGAAAGGTCAGGTTTTTGAGCTTGGTAGTACTTATTGTTCAATAACACTTGGTCATGAAGATGTTCTTGCTATTAACCATATGAGAGAGTCGGAATATGAAAGACACCCGTGTTATAAAGCTTTTTCTTTGGAATCATACATAGGAATTCCGATCAGGATAAGAGGGGAAGTGTTTGGTACCATTAATTTTTCGAGTTCTAAACCTAAAGAAGGAGGGTTTTTAACTTCAGATTATACTCTTCTCAGATTATTAGGTGATTGGGTTGCCGCAATAGTAAACAGAGCTCGAATTGTAAATGAGTTGAAGGAAAAGAATGAGCGTCTCGAGTTAATTTCTACCAATAGTGCCGATTTAATTTGTTTACATAGCTTGGAAGGTAATTATAGGTTCATATCTCCTTCTGTTAAAAAAGTACTTGGTTATTCATACAAAGAACTTTTAGGGAGGAATCACGCTGATTTTATACATAAAGAAGATTTAGAATGGTTGAGGAAAGAACCGTATGAGGCTTTAAAAAGAGAGGGACAAGTAACTAATATCAGATATCGTATCCTTACTAAAAAAGGCGATTTTATTTGGTTTGAAAGCTCTGTTAAAACAATTTTTGAGTCAGATGGAAAACCTATAGGAATGCAATCTACTTCGAGAGAAGTGACGGATCGAAAAAGATTGGAAACTATGTTTGAGCAAGCTCAGGAAATGGCTAAAGTTGGCGGATGGGAATTTGATTTAGAAACCGGAGAGCTTTTTTGGACAGAAGAAGTTTACAGAATTCATGATAAAGAACCGGGAGCGTCTGTTAAGGTAGAGGAAGGCGTAAGCTTTTTCCCCGGTGAAGCAAAAAATAAAATCGAATCAGCAATAGCTCAAACTATTGAAACCGGAGAAAAATACGATTTAGTGCTCCCCTTTATTTCAGCAAAAGGAATAAAAAAATGGGTTCGGGCTATAGGTAAAGCTCATTTTGAAGATGGAAAAGCTACTCGTTTAAGTGGGACTTTTCAGGATATAAGCAGACAAATGTCCTATGAAGAGCGGATAACAGAACAAAATGAAGAGTTACTACGATTAACTGAGACAAAGGATAAATTATATTCAATAATTGCTCATGACCTTAAAGGAGCTTTTTTTGGAATCAACGGAATGCTGGATCTTTTAAAGGAAGAAATTAGTAGTGGCACCTCTGATGAAAATACACTTAAGAAGCTTGCCCTTGTAAGTGCATCTTCTAAAAACTCTTATGATTTACTTGAAAATATGCTGGAATGGATTACAGTCCAGAATTCTGATATTCAGATAAATAAGGAAGAAATAAATGTATCGGAACTGATAGAGAAGAGCATTTCAGTTATGAATTCAGCAGCATTATCAAAAGGAGTTACTATAAACAATAAAGTGGCTGATTTAGAGATAATGGGGAGTAAAGAAATGCTATCCACTGTTTTCAGAAATTTAATTTCTAATGCAATTAAGTATTCGCAACAAGGAGATGAAGTACTAATTAACTCAAATGTACACGACTATTATATTCAGATATCCATAAAGGATGAGGGAATTGGGATGCCTGAAAAGGTTAAGAATTCACTTTTTGATAAAATTGATCGTCCACAAAGAAGGGGAACAAAGCATGAAAAAGGAACGGGATTAGGTTTACTGCTTTGTCACGATTTAGTTGAAGCACATAACGGTGAGATAACAGTTAAATCTGAAGAAGGAAAAGGATCAGAATTCATAATAAACCTACCAAAAAAGTAAAACTTATCGAAAAGGATTTTATGAAGTGAAAGAATTATATTAGATATAATAATTTCTATCGCAATCTCTACTATTATGGATATTAAATTTGTCAGTCGAAAGAAGATTAAATCGTCCAATAAACGGAATTCGAAGTTTAAACCATTACTGGAAGCTATTGATAAATTAAAGCCGGGGGGACAGGCTATCGAAGTTTCTTATACCAATAATAAGAATGTGAATTCCATGAGGACCGCGGTTTATCAGCATAGTAAAGTGAAGAATATTGTGATAAAAAGCCGTAAAAATCCGGATACAAAAAAAATTCATTTTTACAGAGAAGAATGACAATTTGAATTTTTCATTAGTCGCTCATTTGGTACATTAAAGCTGAAGCTAAATTCAGTTTATGTATGAAAGACACTATTTCTACCTCAGCCAATCAAAGATTTTCGAAAGAACACATTCTAAATCAGTATAAAAAAGTAAGAACGTTTACTCATCATTTGGTAGAACCGCTGGAAGTTGAGGATCTTGTCATTCAGCCAATGGATAATGCAAGTCCTGCAAAATGGCATCTGGCACATACAAGCTGGTTTTTTGAGACTTTTGTACTTGAAAAATATCAACCGAAATTCGAAAGTCTTCATCCGCAATACGCTTACTTTTTTAATTCCTATTATCTGCAAACCGGAGTTCCTTTTACAAGAGCAAAGCGGGGATTATTATCACGACCTACCGTTAAAGAAGTATTTGAATACCGATCGTATGTAGATCAGGAGGTTGAGAGATTTATTGTAAACTGTTCCGATGAAAGCTGGAATGATGCCGCTGAGGTTATGGAAATAGGTCTCAATCATGAGCAACAGCATCAGGAGTTAATTCTTACGGATGTGAAATATTTATTAGCTCAGAATCCATTATTGCCTGTGTATAAAGAAAGAGAAACCGTACAAGGGAAAAATATTGAAAATCTGAACTGGATATCTTTTGAAGAAGGGATTGTGGAGATCGGAAATAAAGGCAATGAATTTACTTACGACAATGAGCACCCGTTTCACAGAACGTTTGTTCAGGATTTTGAACTGGCTGACCGATTGATCACCAATAAAGAATATCTGGAGTTTATGGAGGATGGTGGATATGAGCGTTCAGAATTATGGCTGGATGAAGGCTGGAGCAAGGTAAACTCGGAAGAATGGAAAGCTCCGTTGTACTGGTTTAAAAGAGAGCATGAATGGTACAATTTTACACTTTCAGGAGCGCGAAAGGTACATATGCATGAACCTGTTACTCATGTCAGTTATTTTGAAGCCGATGCTTTTGCTAGGTGGAAAGGGGTGCGTTTGCCAACCGAGCAGGAATGGGAGCATGCTTGCAGTTCACTTACTATTGAAGGAAATTTTGTGGATGATGATTTGCTTCACCCAAATCCAACTTCAGAAAAGAATCAGAAATTACAACAAATGTTCGGAGATGCATGGGAGTGGACATCAAGCAGTTACGCCCCTTATCCGGGTTATAAGCCTTTGCCTGGAGCTCTTGGTGAGTATAATGGCAAATTTATGGCGAATCAATATGTATTGCGTGGCGGATCTTGTGCTACTTCAAAATCACATATTAGAAAAACATACAGGAACTTTTTCCATACCGATGCCCGTTGGCAATTTACGGGAATCAGACTTGCAAGATAAACTATGACAGAGACGGACTTAATTGAGAAAAGAACTTCTATGCTGGAAGAGGTTTTAGAGGGATTACAGAACAAAAATCAGAAAACACTTCCCAGTAAGTATTTTTATGACGAAAGAGGTTCTGAGTTATTTGATGAAATCACAGAATTACAAGAATATTATCCAACCCGTACAGAGCGGAAAATTCTGACGGATAATGTTCGTGAGATCGAAGAATATTTGGGTCATAAAATTCTTTTGATAGAGCCGGGGAGTGGCAGTAGTTCTAAAACAAAAATCCTGCTTGGTAACATGGACAACATTTGCTGTTATATTCCGATGGATATTTCCGGAGATTATTTATTCAGAGTGGCAGATCAGTTGAGAGAAGAATTCCCAAAAATTTCCATTCAGCCGTTATCAGCAGATTATACAAAACCTTTTGAACTTCCTGAGATTAATCCGGATGCGAGAAAAGTTGTCTTTTACCCGGGATCCACTATCGGGAATTTCAAAATGGAGAAAGTTGAACAATTTCTGAAAGTGATTCATGATATCATCGAAAACGAAGGAGCATTGTTGATTGGAGTTGATCTTATCAAGGACAAGCACATACTGGAATTGGCATATAATGATTCTAAAAATGTGACAGCTGCCTTCAATAAAAATATACTACATCATTTAAATCGGGAATTAGATCTCGGATTCGATCCGGATAATTTTGATCATAAATCTATCTGGAATAATGAAAAATCCAGAATTGAAATGCATTTATTTGTGAAGAAAGATCATTCAATTACGGTTGGAGGAAAAGAAATTCACTTCAGAAAAGGGGAGTCCATCCATACCGAGAACTCGCATAAATATTCATTGGAATCTTTTCAGGAAATGGTTGGGGATTGGTTTGATGTGAAAAAGGTCTGGACGGATGAGAAGAATTATTTTAGTTTGCAGTATTTGGAACCAAAGTAGCTCAGGTCATTACTTTAGATGGTAGCTAATTTGTTGACACTTTAAAATAGCAAGAGGTCATTCCCCGGGAGATGACGTGCTTTTTGGATATCTTGTGTATGTTTTGAATTAATTTATTTTTTTGTTTCTAGTTCCAAAGCTGAATTGACCCCCGCCCAACCCAAATACAAACCACGAACTTCGGCGATGTGATCTTCCAGCGTTTCAATGTTCCAATCGGAAGTATCAATGGGTTCATGAATGGTAGCAATGATTTTTCCACTTTTGGAAAGGAGCGAGCCACCTAAACTGAGTTCGTCATTTCCATCGAAATAGATAGGAACGATCGGATACCCAAGATCAATGGCCATTCGGAAAGCCCCCTTTTTGAAAGGTCCGATTTTACCTTCGTGCTTTCGGGAACCCTCAGGAGCAATTACGAGGTTGAGATTATTTTTTCGGAGTCGCTCGTAGGTTTTTTGTAAAGTGGAAACCGCGTGTTCTTTATTTGAACGTTTAATAAAAACTTGTCCGGTCATCCTTCCAAGAATCAGAAAAAAGGGAAAGTATTGCAGTTCCCATTTTACGACTATCCGAATTCGTTGAAGAGCCAGCGCAAGTAAAGCAGGGATGTCAAGAGTAGAACTGTGATTAAATAAAAAGACCACCGGTTCTGAAATGTTTTTTCTCAGATCACGAATTTCAAAATCAATTCCAAGTAAATATAAAACGGGTCGGCCAAGTGCAGGAGCTACATTTCTGATTAACCAATTGGTAAGCGTTCCAAAACTAAGCAACACGAATACTATCACAAATATGGAAGACAGAGTAAGCAGAATGATAAAAACCGGGATGGCGATCAGGTTGCGAAGATATTCTGTAAAAGTGAGAGATCTGGCCATATTGGGTTATCTGAAAGCGTCCTGTATATGATTGAATTCCGGAGCTTCATTTTTTTTCTGAAGAATTCCAACGATGTCAAAGCGCATTGGGGAGCCATCCATTTTACGCTCATACATCCAGGCCTCAGCTGCTTTAAATACATGTTTTACTTTCTCTTCAGATACATGCTCAACCGGAGTGCCAAATTTATCAGATGAACGCATTTTGACTTCGATGAATACAATGGCGGTATCGTCATAAGCCACAATATCCACTTCTGATTTTTCGAAGAAATAATTTCTTTCAAGAATTCTCCACCCTTTACTTTCCAGATAAGCGCAGGCAAGCTCTTCGCCTTCATTTCCGATTTGGCGGGTAGTTTTATTTGTCATCCGATTTCTTTCCGGTTAATGATTCTTTTACTTCCACCAGTTTTACTAATTGTTTTAAAAACCCAAGATTTTTTTTGTTGATATAAGGTAGCAATGCATCTGTAAATCGCTCGAACATTTCGAGAAATTCGTTATAGTTTTCGATACGCTGTTTAAACGCTTTGCTTTCCTCATCATTCAAACCACCCGATTCCAGTGTGGCGATGCATTCTTTCAATTCAGCTCTGATTGGTGCAATTTCACGCTGTTGCCTTTCTTTGATGATGGTGGAAACTACTTTCCAGACATCGGTTTCAGCCGTATAAAAATCTTTTCGTGTTCCGGTCTTTTGTACTTTGTGGATGAGTTCCCATTCCACCAACCGATGAAGATTCATGTTCGCATTTCCACGGCTGATATCGAGTACATCCATGATAGAATCGGTATCGAGAGGTTCAGACTCGGCATAAAGAAGTGCGTGAATCTGGGACATCGTTTTGTTGATGCCCCAGGCAGAAGCCATGTCGCCCCAAAGCTGGACGAACTGGTTCATTGCATCTGTATAAGCCTGATTTCTTGCCATATCAGAAAGTAAACAGAAATAAGGTGAAAGGCAGGATTGGTTTCAGTTTCATGATCGGAGTTCATCAAACATTCTTTTCACCTGCAGATCTCCGAATCCGTAAACACTTTCCCGTTTATGAAATTCCTGAAAAACGGGACCAAATTTGTCGGTGTCCAATTCTTTTATAATTGCAAGGAGAGTCTTTTTGGGTCTGCCGGGTGATCCATCTTCCGGAAAGCGATCCAGATTGGCCTGTGCTGCTTCAGCAAGAAAAGGAAACCTTTCTTCATTTTGCTCCGATAACCTCAGAATTTCAGCATGTTCATTCTTTTGATATAGTTTCCAAAGCCTGCTGAAGAGTTCAATATCTTCTGTAGTTAATTCAATACGTGATTGAAAAGCTTTAACCAATCCATTAGTGTCCAGACCACCGAAACCATATTGAAGATTAGTATGTGGCCGGACAAGAAATACTTGTTTAGGAGAAGCATATTCTGAAATTAAAGAACAGCAAAACCAGAAATTAAGCTGACAGAAAAGATCATCTTCAAACCATAGATTAACGACGCTCTCTTCAGACAATTCAATAATCTTTTTAAACTCAGGAACCACATCCTTTGAATAATCCGGTTGTACTCCTGAATATTGATGGTTCAAGTAATTGGATCTGACAGAAAAGAAATCTTCAAGCGTTTCTCCGGAAACGGGACCATCAATTAAACATTCCCGGGCAACGATTATTTCTCCACTAACTGAATCAGGGAATTGTTCTTTTAATGCGTCGCCATTAAGAATGTGAAATTCTTTCATTTAAACTTCATTCAGGATAACAGAATTAAAATAATTGTAATAATAGCCGGAAGCGCCTGAACAAAAAATATTTTTTTATTGGCGGTCATGGCACCAAAAATTCCGGCGGCTGTCACACAACTTAAAAAGAAGAGCGCTACTTTAGTTTGCCAGATAGGGTCTTCAATAAAGAAGCTCCATATCAATCCGGCCGAAAGAAATCCGTTATATAAACCCTGATTAGCAGCGAGAGTTTTACTTTGTTCAAAAAAATCATCTGAAAAACCGCGAAATACTTTTTTTGCTCTGGTGGTCCAGGCGAACATTTCCAGCCAAAGGAAATAGAGATGAAGGAAGGCAACAAGGCCAATCAGGATATTCGTTACAAGTTCCATAAGAAAATAATTAGTTATTTGAACGTACTTCGAAAAGTTCTCAATTCAAATTTTTAATTAGCTTCAAAGCCCAGTCGTCATTTTTCTTTTTGAGGTTTCGAAGCGCATGTTTAATGACCCAGGTTCTCTGTTTTGAGGGATTTGAGGTCCACTTTTCAATAACAGACTTCGCAATATCAGGATTGTCTTTCAAAATATCATTCAGACAATTAGCTACAGATTTTTGCACGTACTTTGATTCGTCATCCTTTAAGTTTTCAAGTATCGGGATGAGCGGTGTAGGGTCGTCAATGAAGATTTGTAGTTTAGAGGCCCAGGGTAACCTTGGTCGACCCCCTTCGCTGGCTAAGCGACGTACATGTTTGTTCTCATTCGTTGACCAATTCAACATCTGAGTCATTGTTTTATCCGGATAAAGCTCAATAAAAGGCCGAACCGTATATTCTCCGGTATTTCTTTTGGTGATTTCTTCAATGGCATTCATGGATAAATCAAAATACTCCAATCCATATTTCTCCACGAATTTCGCAATCGGCATGATCCAGTAATACTTTTTGAACATGCCGGTTTCTTCGTTGTTCTCAGGACCAAGAATTTGCAGAAGAATTTTGATGTGATCTGGATAATCACTCGAAATATGTGTTTGTAACAAATCCGCGATTAGTTCAACGCGATCTTTAAGTTCTAAATCCTGTACTCTCTTATGCACCTGTTGGATAAAAATGTCTGAATTAAAATCAGGATAGACAGCTGTGATTTTATCCGCTAAGAGTTGAGCAAGCTCTTTATCAAACCAAAGTTTTAGGGGTTTGTAGGGCATGGAACAATCAAGCTAAGCTTCCTAATCCTTTTTTAAATCTATCTATTGCTTCTTTCAGGTCATTCATTGAAACTGCATAACTCATTCGCAAGCCATTAGGCTCTCCGAAAGCATCTCCGGGAACAAGGGCAAGCCCGAATTCTTCAAGCAGGTACAGGCAAAGATCTGTAGAAGATTCCAAAGTCTTCCCATCTGGAGATTTTTTTCCGAGAACAGAAGAAATATCAGGAAATACATAAAAAGCTCCGCCGGGAGTAAAGCAACTAACTCCATCAATAGCATTGAGAGAATCAACCATGAAGTCACGGCGCTTTTTGAATTGCTCCCGCATGGTCAATACTTCATCAAGGTTTCCTTTGTATGCAGCTTCTCCTGCTTTTTGAGAAATAGCTGAAGGAGCAGAAGTTTCCTGGCTTTGAATTTTGGAAACGGCACTAACAACATCTGGATGTGCCGCAAGATAACCCAGGCGCCAGCCGGTCATCGCAAACCCTTTAGAAAAACCATTGATCAGAATTACTCTGTCTTTTAAATCCGGTGCTACATTTAGAATACTTGTGTGTTCGCCTTCAAAAACGATATACTCATAGATCTCGTCAGAAATCACGATCACTTCGGGGTGATTTCTTAAAACCTCAGCAAGACTTTCTAGTTCTTCTTTACTGTAACAGGCACCGGTAGGGTTGGATGGAGAACAAAGAATCAGGGCTTTCGTTTTATTAGAAATCGCGTCTTCAAGCTGCTGAGCTGTGATCTTGAAATTGTTTTCAAAAGAAGTTCTTACAATTACTGATTCGCCTTCAGCCAGTCGAACCATTTCAGGATAAGAAACCCAGTACGGAGCCGGAATAATGACTTCGTCGCCTTTATTGACTGTCGCCAAAAGTGAAAATCCAACCGACTGCTTGGCACCATTCGAGCAAATGATCTGAGAAGGATCGAATTCAAGGTTATTATCTCTTTTCAGTTTTGCAACTATGGCTTCTCGTAATTCCGGAGTTCCGGGATTCATAGTATACCCGTGAAATCCATCATTGATTGCCTGAATGGCAGCCTCACAAATATGAGAAGGAGTTTTGAAATCAGGCTCTCCGGCGCTCAAGGATATAATTGATTTTCCTTGTCGTTTAAGTTCTTTGGCTTTGCCTGTAATTTTTAAAGTAGCTGATGGCTGTAGATTTTTTGCCCGTTCTGAGATCATTCGAGTAATAATTGGAGTGAGTTTTTAGTGAATCTGAAAATCCCAAATAGTTAGGACAAAAAGAAATGGAAAATGAAGATCGAACAGATGAACAAGGAACCGAAGAACGTTGACAAGGCATTTATAAAAACCTTAGCCAAGTAAATTCTTTAGGACTGTGGTGTAAAAGCAAAATTCATTAAATAACATCCATTAAACCAACATGTAATTGCCAATATGTCAAAATGGTGATCCGGTTTATAAGCCAGGAAATTCATTCTGTAGTCGGTAGGAGGTATGATATTACTTATCAGATTGTTTTTTCTTAAGTGCCTCGGCAACATTATCAGGAATAAACGATGTTAGATCGCCGCCCCAATAGGCTACTTCTTTAACAAGAGATGCTGAGATAAAAGTAAATTCTTCATCCGGCATAAGGAAAACGGTATCCACTTCCGGTGCAAGGCGTTTGTTAGTGAGTGCCATTCTGAATTCATATTCAAAATCAGAAATTTGTCGAACGCCGCGAATCAACGTATTTGCTTTAACTTTTTTGGCGTGATTTACCAACAGTCCGGTAAACTGATCGACTTCAATATTTTTTGCCCAGTCTTTTCCTATCAGGCATTCTTTGATGAGTTGAACACGTTCATCACCGGTAAAAATGGCGCTTTTTCGGTGGTTGACGGCTACGGTAACCAGAACTTTATCAAACAAGTTAGTAGCTCGCTCTAAAATATCAAGATGGCCAAATGTAATGGGATCAAAAGAGCCGGGATATAATGCGATGTGTTTCATGGGATTTATTTTTTAGAATCTACCGGATGCTTTTCAAAAATACTAACCGTTGTTCTGCCATAAGCTTTGCTGAAGAACTGATTTGGATGGTTTTCATAGTTGTGGTATTTATCGTGTTCCAGAATAAACCAACCGTCTTCATTTAACCAGTCATCAGATAAAATCTGATCGATCATTTCTTCCATCCATTCATAATTATAAGGTGGATCACAAAAAATGAAATCGTAAGATTGAGTCCTGTTTTCTAAAAACCGTTGAACATCAGAAACTACTGTTCGTACATTCTTTTCGATTTCAAAATCACCGGCAACTTTTTCAATCAATTTGATATTATCAGGGTTGATATCTACAAAAGTAACTTGCTTTGCTCCACGTGAAATAGCTTCAAATCCAAGATTTCCGGATCCCCCAAAAAGATCCAATATCACTGAATTCTCAAGATATTTATACGCAATAATTTTATTAAAAATGCTCTCTTTGGTACGGTCGGTAGTTGGGCGAACATCCAATCCTTTCGGTATTGAAAATCGACGTCCTTTAAGCTTTCCGGTTATTATTCGCATGGATTATTTTTAAGTGAATATACGGGTTAGAAACATAACACTATAACACTCTCGCACTTTAACACTTTGTTGTGTTATGGTGCTTAAGTGTTATGTATCGTTTTAATTTTAAAAATCGAGGCTCAGAAGAATAGCCGGAAAAGCTGCCGCCAGATCAAATCCGTAAGTTTCTTCTTCGGCTTCAACTCCGATGCTTTCGAGAGAGTTAAGATGAGTGATTTCAGAAGAACTGTCCCAGAAGTTCTGCATAGCCTGTTCAGTTTCGTGAGTATGATGTCCAAAGAGAAAAATATGCTCGTGCAGACCATTTAACCATGAAGAATGTCTTGCTTGTTGTAGCCAGTGGTAAGGCACATCAGAGATATCATCAAAACGTAAATAGGTAGCTGCTCTGAATTTCCCGAGTAAAAAGGAGGTTATACTGAGTATATTTTTGTGACAACCAATCATCATAAAAGAGCCACCCGGTTTATGAAACCCGGACCATTTACGGGCAATTTCAAAATCACTTGCAAAATCAGTGATAGCAATCTTTTCAGTAAGGTCATTAAAACCTTGCATAACCGCCCGACGCCGGAGGCATAAAAATTTAAAGCTGGACTTGCTTAACGCGTGCCAGGTTGGCTCAACATCTTCCCGGTCTACTCCTTTCATGAGTATTGAAAGATGATCTTCCCGTTCATCGGCATTATCATAAACTACTTTTGGCAATGCTGTCCAACACTCATCACCAGGATGAGTTAATGCACGAACAGATTGTATGCTATGCTCTTCAAAAACTTTATTGAATGTATTCTGAAGCAGGGGGAAAGAATTTTCATTTCTTGATGTAATGGATTGATTTACATCAAAGTTGAAATCAAACGAGCCGATACGAAAAAGGTGCTTGCTGTTTTGCGGATCGTTGAGTGCATAAAAAAGCCGATCAGCAAAAAAACAAACACCTAAATTTGAGGTGGATTCGCTCATTAATTCCAGTTGGGGGCGTTTCTCATCGTAGTTCGGGTTAAACTCCCAATTGCATCGTCATAATCTTCACTTGGGTCTTCAAGTAAATATAAAGGAGGGCGAGTGGTATCATTAACAGAATAGATAAACTTCTGTTGATCTCTTGGAGAATACACTAACTGATTTACATCAAAAGTTTCATCTTGAAAAGTCAAAAGGCTGTCACTCATGCTCATCATAATAGAATCTGTTTGTACAAATTGAACAACAGAATCGAGTCCGCCTTCGGCTGGTGGAAACTTCCCGTTTCTGATTTCATATTGAATAAGAACATCTTTTACTGTGGTCATTCTATAACGAACGCGCTCAGTCATGGCCTCTCGTTCAAGAACTTCTTGGTATGGAGTGATTAAAGAGTCGTATAAAAACCATGACAAAGCCAGTACTATGACTCCTAAAACGATGCTCAAGACTTTGTTGCGCGTATCAATATTCATTGGATATAAAATCTGTTAGTTGTAAAGAATTTTTTGAACTTTAAGATGCTAAAAATACATTCGCACCTTTATATATGCAACCTTCATAAAAAAGGTTAAAAGCTCACAACAATTCCTTAATTTTTAAACAGTATAGAGCAAGTATGTTCCAAATTCATCAGGTAAAAATTTGAATAAAAGAGTTCTAAAACTGGCAATCCCGAATATCATAAGCAATATTTCGGTTCCTTTACTTGGGGCTGTAGATACTGCAATAATAGGTCATCTTGAGCATGTGTATTATCTGGGAGCTATAGCGGTAGGAAGTCTGATATTTGATTTTATTTTCTGGGGTTTCGGATTTTTGAGAATGGGCACTACCGGGCTGGTTGCTCAAGCATATGGTGCAAAAAATAATCGCCAGACAAGAGTGCTACTCAGACGGGTTCTTTCTGTTGCATTATGCGCTTCAGCATTTATACTGCTTTTACAGTATCCTCTAATAGAATTTTCGATGTGGGTCATAGATGCATCTCCGGAGGTGGAGCGGTATACAAGAGTCTATTATGTGATAAGAATTTTCTCGGCACCGGCTACTCTTTGTTTGTTTGGTATAAACGGCTGGTTTTTGGGTATGCAAAATGCAAAGTACCCGATGATAATCACGATATTTCTGAACTTGTTAAATATCGGATTGAATTTGATGTTTGTATTCTGGTTTGGAATGAATGTAGACGGTGTTGCCTGGGGAAGTCTTCTTTCAAGTTATTTGGCAGTTGGGTTAGCATTTACTCTTTACCAACATAAATATAATATTGAGAAAGTAGCTATTTCGTTCAGTGAGTTGATCGAACTGGAAGAGGTTAAAAAATTCTTTTCTGTAAACCGAGATATCTTTATACGAACTTTGTGCCTGATATTTTCATATGCTTTTTTTACAGCTACTTCAGCAAAGATGGGAGATATATGGCTTGCCGCAAATACAATTTTACTTCAGTTGTGGTATATAAGTGCTTACGCTGTTGATGGATTTGCCTACGCCGCTGAAAGTTTGGTTGGAAAATATGTTGGTGCAGGAGATTTTAAGAAAATGAAGAGATCTATTAAGCTATGTATGGTTTGGGGCTTGGGTTTTGGTTTGTTTGCAACACTTGCTTACTGGATGTTTGACGAACAATTATTAATGATTTTTACCAATAAAGCCGAAGTATTGAATACTGCTATGATTGTTGTCTTTTGGTTGATAATAGCTCCATTAATTAACAGTATTTGTTTTATCTGGGACGGCGTTTATATAGGAGCTACAGCAACTGGAGCCATGAGAAACTCAATGCTGATAGCGACGGTTTTATTCTTTGTTCCGGTTTATTATTTCACAAAGCCATTTTTCCCCGATCATTCACTTTGGATCGCAATGACATCATTCATGCTAATAAGGGGATTAACATTGACAGTTTTTGCAAAGAAGGAGTTAATTCTAAAACATCAACAGCTCTAACTATGAAACAGATTTTAATTTTAAGACATGCTAAATCTAGTTGGGAAGATGAAAGCCTAAAAGACTTTGACCGACCACTTGGTCCCAGAGGTGTAGAAGACGCACCAATGATGGGGAAATTTTTAAGGGAGATTGGTCATAAACCGGATCTTATTATTTCATCTTCAGCAAAGAGAGCCAAAGAAACAACATTATATGTAATAGAAGGTATGAAAGTGGATGAACGTATTATTAGATGGGATAGTGATCTGTATTATGGATCCGAGTCTTCGTATTTGCAAGGTATTCGTAATACCAATGAAAAAATTGAGCGAGTTATGCTGGTAGGTCATAATCCAACGGTTGAAAATGTAACCGGTGCATTGATCGGATCGGGAGGTGCCGCAAACCTCAGAATGCCCACTGCAGCCTTGGTTTGTTTAAACACATATGTATTGCATTGGGAACAAGTTCAATGGGGTACTTGCCAATTAAACTGGATGATGATACCAAAAGTTCTCAAAAAGGTTTTTGGCTGATTAAGATTCACCTTTACCTCAGGCTTTGTTATATTGACCAAACAAACTAATATTCTAATCTAATACTGTTCATGAATTACACTCAGAATTACTTTTATCTTTGTAAAACTCCGCTAAGTGCTGAAGGTGAAAAAGATGTTGAAATCATTACTAAAGCAGAAGATAGTGCAGACTTTCCAAGAGTATTTAAAGAGTATGAAGAGAAAAGATCTCACGCTTTTAACTCTGAAAACATTTACAGTGTGGTAAGAGCTGATGATATTTATGATCTTATCAGAACTTCTTCGGAAAAGGAAGCTCGAGAAGAAGCCTATGAAAGAGCTACTCCAGAAATTATTACAAATCTTCAGCACAGAGCTATGCAAGGTAAAGATGCCAATGCAAAAGCCATTCTTAAAGAAGTCTACGATGTAGAAGCTTGATAAAATTTGGAACAATTTCAGTTCATTACGCATTTAACTAATTGAGCAAAGGTTAAATAAACTCAATTATTATGAATGATCTAACAGTTGAAGGAAACTGGAACGAAGCAAAAGGAAAACTTAAACAAAAGTATTCGGAACTAACAGACGATGATCTCGCTTTCCAAGAAGGAAAAGAAGACGAGCTTTATGGTCGGTTACAGAAGAAACTTGGCAAGACCAAAGATGAGGTCAAGCAAATTATTGCTTCAATCTGATTCTAAGTTAGTTTGAAATTAAAGGAGCCGAAAGGCTCCTTTTTTATTTATATGAAAAAAATCTAAGCCCAATAGAATTTTATATCATATATATTGTATTACAAATTTTAACTAACAAATTTCAAAAGGTATCATGGAAAATTTTGAATTCAATACAGATTCCCTTCTGGATATAGTGTATTCTTACGGCCCCGGGCTTATAAAAGCCATAGCTGTTCTGGTTATTGGTCTTTGGATTGTAAAGATCATTGGTGGGGTTATTAAAAAGGTTCTTAATAAAAGTAATGTAGATCCATCCCTACAAGGATTCTTAAGAACAGCAGCTACCATTCTTCTTAAAATAATGGTGTATATCACGGCGCTTGGTATGTTGGGTGTCGAAATGACATCATTTATTGCAATTTTAGGAGCCGCAGGTTTAGCTGTGGGGCTTGCACTTTCCGGAACGTTGCAGAATTTTGCAGGAGGGGTGATGATTCTTCTTTTTAAACCATTTAAAGTGGGTGATTTTATTGATGCGCAAGGTCACTCAGGTACTGTTAAAGAGATACAGATTTTTGTAACCATTTTAACAACTCCGGATAACAAAACTATTATCATTCCAAATGGTCCCTTAGCTACAAATTCAATGACTAACTATTCTACGCAACCAACCCGAAGAGTTGACTGGACGTTTGGAATTGGATACGGTGATGATGTTGATAAAGGGTATGAGGTTTTAAAACGTCTGATAGAAGCAGATGATAGAATCTTAAAAGATCCGGAACCATTTTACGCGGTTAAAGAACTTGCTGACAGTTCCGTTAATTTTGTTGTAAGGGCCTGGGTTAATGCTCCTGATTACTGGGGAGTATATTTCAGAATGAATGAAGAAGTTTACAAAACCTTTGATAAGGAAGGGTTAAACATCCCATATCCACAAACAGATGTGCATTTACATAAAGTTGATTAGACTTATATGTTAGCAAATTTTTTAAAGCCGATTTCTTAATCGGCTTTTTTTATGCTTTCAAACTTATTATTAAAAATAAGTAAGAAATACTATCTTGGCAGACTATAATATGCAGGCATGAGCCGATAAAATGAACCAAGTGGAAAAGAAGGTCAGACAGATATGAACCTGGAGAATGAAAATAACGAAGAAAAAGTAACTGATTTAACCGGATCAGAAGACACTTCAGAAAAGAAGAATGAAACAGAACAAGTCGAAACTTCAGAAGAAGAAATAATCGAAGAAGTAGATAACTCAGAAATTGAAGAATCTGAAGTTGATTCTGAATCCGAGGAAAATAGTACTGATACTGCAAAGGGGGTTCAAGAAGTTGAAAATTCAGAACCTTCTGAGGAAGCTGAAGGAATACAGGAGACTATTTCTGAAGATAGTAATTCTGAAACTGTACAAAATGAGATAGAGGAAGCAGAAGCTTCAACTTCTGAATATTACACTCCAATTCTTTCTAAAATTAAAGAAGTACTTGGTTCCAAAGACTGGGGACTTATTACCAATGAGTTTGCTAATGCAAAGCTGAAGATTCAAGAAGGCCCGGCTCCTGACAGTGAGTCACTTTCATTGTTGAGTGAATTCGATAGGTTAAAAGAAGATTTTGAGAAACGGAGAGAAGCTCATTATGAAGAACTCAATAAAAAAAGAGAAGAAAACTTAAAGAAGAAGAAAGACCTTCTGAAAGAGTTCGCTGAAATCATAAATGAAGAAAAGTGGACAGCTACTAAAGAAGTATCAAAACTTAAAAGTAACTGGGACCAAATAACTCAGCTTCCAAAAGGAGAAGCAGAAGTTTTAAATGAGCGTTTCAGTTCTTTAATGAAGGAATTTGACAGTCATAAAGTTGATCGGTTAGTCAAAAAGCTGGAAAAGGAAGAAGAGAATCTTACGCTTAAACTTTTGTTGCTTGATAAAATGGACAAGCTTAACGAAAGCAGTGATAAAAAGGATGCTGATTTTGAGGCTTTAGATAAAGATTTTAATGAACTTCTTTCTCAGTGGAGAAAAGTAGGGCGGGTTCCTAATGATAAGAATCAGGGTGTTTGGGATCGATTTAACGCCGCTCAGGATACATTCAATGACCTTCGTTTTAAACATGATAAAGAGTATAGAAAAAGTATAGAAAAGGCTCTTCAGAAAAAGAAAAATCTTGTTGCTGAAGCGGAAGCATTAGTTGATCAGGATAACATTGCAAAGGCAGCTAGAAAGGTTAACAAACTACATAAATCCTGGAAAAAAGCGGGAAACTTACCTCAGAAAGATGAAAATGAGCTGTGGGATAAATTCAAGGCGGCTACAGATGCTTTTAATGATAAGAAATCTGATAATATTGATGTTCTGAGGGAGCAAGAAGAGAAGAACTACGATAAAAAATTAAAGCTGATCGAGCAAGCTGAAGCCGTTCAGGATACCGATGATTTTGACAAAGGGCATAGCACCATGCAGAGCCTTATGGATCAGTGGAAAAAAATTGGTCCTGTACAACGTAAAAAGTCCAACAAAATCTGGAAGAAATTCAAAAGCGCCATGGATGTCTTCTATGAAAGAAGAAGAGATCACTTTAAAGACCGGCGTGGAGAGGAAAAAGAAAACCTCGAGAAAAAGAAAGAGATTCTGGATAAACTTATTGAGTTAGGTACTCATGAGGATCCGGTTAAAGCTGTTGAGGAGGCAAAAAAGCTTCAGGCTGAATTTAAAGATGCTGGTTATGTTCCTATCAAAGCCAAAAATAAGATTTGGAAACAATACCGAGAAGCTTGCGATGTGATTTATGAAAGATACCGTGCAAGCGGTTCGGATTTGGGTATGGAAAGAAAACTTGCCAAGCAAGGAGTGGATGCTGATGACAGAAAAGAAGTCATAAAACTGAGAAAAGAAAGAAGCGCATTGAAGAAAGAGATTTCCAAACTGGAGTCGGAAAGTATTCAATATGAAGAAGCCAAAACTTTCTTTAAGCCTACAAATAAAGGGAATAAGTTAAAAGAAGAGCTTCAGGAAAAGATCGATAAAGCCGAAAAACAAAAGAATAAGAAGCAGAGTCGCCTTAATGAAATTGCTAAGGAATTAAATGATATTATGTCTTCGGATGAAGAAGAATAGATATGATAAAATTTGTAATAGCATCATATAAGCGGTTTGCTTATTATTTTACGGACTAATGATCTGAATATTTGGACAACATTATTAAAATAAAGCTTTGGGGTGTCAGAGGGTCTACACCATGCGCCAATCCGGAAAATATGAGGTATGGAGGAAATACTTCATGTATTCAGATAAATATTCCCGGGGTTAAAGAGCTTATAATCGGAGATTGTGGAACCGGATTTCGTAATGTTGGTAATGAAATTGATTCAAATGGACATGGTATTTTTGGCAGAATCTTTATAACCCATCCTCATTGGGATCACCTTCAGGGATTCCCATTCTTTAAACCTTTTTATAATAAGAAAAACAGGTTTGACGTATATATGCCTCCTCAGGATGGTGTTGGATGCAAAGAGATTTTACAGGGACATTTATCAAATACCTTTTTCCCGGTAAGCATTGATATGCTTGAGTCCGAGCTTGATTGTATAACATTTCAAAAAGGAAAGCTGGACTTTGAACATTACTCTGTAGAATTTATGTGGGCAAATCATACTGTTCCTACTGCAATTTATAAATTTCATATAGAAGGAAAGACCATTGTATTTGCTCCTGATAATGAGCTTCCTCCATCTCCAACAGTTGATGACGAAGAGTTTATAACCGAATTTATAGATTTCGTTAAAGATTCTGATATTTTGATTCATGATGCACAATTTACTTTGCCAGAGCATCAGAAAAGATTAGGATGGGGGCATTCTAACTGGGAGACAGTAATTGAGGTGACAAAAGATCTTAATATTAAACAGCTTTGTTTATGTCATCATGATCCCGATCACGCAGACGACGAATTGGATCGAATCAACTCAGAAGTAAGGAATTTAAAAGAAGATTATTATAGGAAAGCATCTGTAATACAAGAAGGGCAGGAAATATACCTGCCCTTGTAAAAAGGAGAATAAATAACTGTTAGAAATAATATCTAACACCTATTCCTCCATCTGCATCACCATCTGTATCCGGAATAAGATTTAATACCGGCGCTACTTCAAGAAAAAACTCCAGTGGTGCCTCCGGAGCAATATAAGTAAGCCCTAGAGGTATTCTGGCGCCAACAAATGTGTCATTTGCAAAAACAGCACGACCACCAATACCATAGAAAAAAGCTAGGTTCCCATCTTCAACATCTAACCACTTATGCCATTGGTAATCTGCATGTACATAAACAGCATCATTGCCGGATAGTGACCAAGCTAAACCGAGATCTATAGAGTTTTTTTCATTAAACCAATTTTTAAAAGTAACTCCTGATGGCTCACCTATCATAATACCAAGACCGGTTTTTCCGGCATTTGTATCCTGTGCTTTAATATTTGTACTATATACGCCTGTTATACCCAGAACGAAAAGAAAAAGTAATGCTTTTTTAATGTTCTTCATTTTTTGTAATTAGTTTTAGTTCAAGAAGTTAAAGAGGTATTCATCAATAAAAGTTCCATTATATAAGAATGAAAGTGAGTAATAGTCGTATCATTATATTTGTAAAAAATGCTATTCCCGGAAAAGTAAAAACAAGGTTAGCTAAAACTATAGGTAATGAAAAAGCACTGGAAGTTTATCTGAAATTGCTTGAGATCACCAAAAAAGAAGTATTGCCTTTAGATGCAGAGAAACAAGTTTGGTATGCTTGGGAGAAAGCTGAAAACGATTTATGGCCTTCAGGAGAGTTTGAAAAAAGAGCTCAGGTAGATGGGGATCTGGGAGATAAAATGAAAGATGCTTTCAACAAGTCATTTGAAGAAGGTGTCGAGAAAGTAATACTTATAGGAAGTGACTGTCCTACATTAAGCACACAAATTTTAAAGAAAGGTTTTGCTGCATTAGATGAGTCAGATTCAGTTTTTGGCCCGTCAAAAGATGGAGGTTATTATTTGATCGGTATGAATAGTTATTACCCTGAATTGTTGGATAATATAAGTTGGAGTACCGGTGAGGTTATGAGTCAAACTGAATTGCAAGCCAGAAGAAATAATATTGGGTTGACAAAATTACCGGTTTTAAATGACATAGATAATGAAGATGACTGGAATGAATACCTTGATGCTATATAATGGTTAGTATAATCATCCCGGTTTATAATGAAGCTTTAGGTATAGAACGTTTTATTAATTATTTGGAATCGGTTATTGAAAAAGAAGACGCAGAGGTAATTTTTGTTGACGGAGGCAGTTCTGATAAGACTGTGCAAATTTGTAAGTCCAAAGGATATAATGTTTTGCTTTCCAAAGAGCGGAGTCGTGCAAAACAGATGAATTTTGGAGCAGAAAAATCGATTGGAGAAATTTTATTTTTTCTTCACTCAGATTCATATCCACCAAACGGCTTCTTAAAAAACATGGAAGATGCTGTTACTTCGGGGTATTCCGCAGGTTGTTATCAATTGCAATTTAAGCCGTCTCAGATTTTTCTTAATACTTTTGCTTGGTTTACCAGATTTGATATAGATGTTTTCAGGTTCGGAGATCAAGGTTTATTTGTTAAACGGGAAGTTTTTTTTGATATCGGTAAATTTGATGAGCGACTGCTTGTGATGGAAGATCAGGAAATCGTTAGGTCCATAAAAAGGAGCTTTACATTTAAAGTGTTAGATAAAAAAATTATAACCTCTTCAAGAAAGTATCTGAAGATTGGTGTTTTAAAGCTTCAAATAGTCTTTACTTTAATAGTTATAATGCACTATGTAGGAGTAAGGCAAAAAACGATCATGGATTTTTACAAGCATCAACTTTGAAGATTAACAAACTGTAAAACATCTATTTGAAAATCCCGAAAGTTGCTAATATTTCTTATATTCACTTCTGATTATAATTGTTAGCAAACAACTCGTATTTGAAGAAATTAATTATATCCCTGTCCTTCATCATTTTGCCATTGGCGGTTAATGCGCAGGTAGCGTTCGAAAGAGCGGAGACCGAGGCTGGCATCATTGGTTTATCCATTACTAATTTTGGAACTATAGGTAAGCCTGATGTTCGGAATAATCCCGAAGGTGGTTTTAGTATGCGTTTTCCAACCTCAACCGGAACGGAGCATTTATTTGAAGCCGGTATTTGGATAGGGGCCGATGTTGATGGCCAAATAAGACTTTCTTCTTCATCTGTTACAAACCCGTCAGGTTATTCTCGGGGTAGTCGTGGGTTTGAATTCACTTCTGATGCAATTATAACTACCAGAAGCTCAGACCCTAATGATGAGTTTTTCTCAGTTAATTCCGTAAGTGAGCAGGACATATTGACCGCATTTACGGACAGAAGAAGAGATATAAATGGTACAGAAATTCAGGGTCATGATAATCCTTTGTTCACAGACGTTAAATTAGAAAGTTACAACTGGGGATTTCCCTTTACAGAGAATTTTACCATTCTGAAATATGACATCACGAATAATAGTGATTTGTATTCTCTGCCCGAAACCTGGGATAGTGTTTATGTTGGGATGTATGCTGATTTGGTAGTAAGAAATGTAAACAGTACTACGGAGACCGGAGGGGCTTTCTTTAATAAAAATGGTGTTGGATTTATAGATTCGTTAAATACTATCTATGCATTTGATGCAGGTTCTCCGGATGATCCGAGTATTAACACTTACGGTGCGGTTTCAATCATTGGGGCGGAGTACAGAGATTCATTTTTTCATCCCGATAATCCGGATACGGCTAATGGAGTATTCACTGATACCGGATTCAGAGTTCCGGATCTTGGACCGAGTTATTGGTTGTTTAGTGCAGGGGCGGGTGATTTTACGGCGCCTGCTAATGATGGGGATCGATATGATAGAATGGCTGAACGTTTTCCATATGAGGACAATGAGAATGCGTTACGTGTTGATGGGGTAAGCGGGAATGGGAATTATATCTCTTTTATGTCGATGGGGCCTTTTCCGCAAGTTGAGCCCGGAGAAACTATTACAGTTTACTTTGTTTACAGCGCAGCTTTAAAACCTGAACAGTTTCAGGGAGCTGCAGGAAAATCAGTAGATAATGAAGAGTCAAGAGTAAATCTTGTGCAAACTTTGCAGTCTGCAAATAGTGTATTCCGTGGAGAAGACAAAAATAGTAATGGTAAATTAGACGTGGGCGAAGATACAGACGGAAATGGTGAGTTAACCCGTTATTTGTTTCCTACCCCTCCGGATAATCCTAAAACAAGAGTTGAATTCAAGGCTGATAGTGTATTCATTTATTGGGATAAAACAGCTGAAGAATCGGTTGATAGAGTTTCAGGGGAAATGGATTTTGAAGGATATAGGGTGTATAGTTCTGATTTAGGTCAAGATGTAAATCCTCAGCCGCGCCTGATCAGAGAGTTTGATATTGCAGGAAATAATATAGGTTTTGATGTTGGTTTTAATGAGGTTGAGTTAGATAGTCCGGTTACTTTCGAGGGAGATACCACCGAGTATTATTATCGTTATGAGTTGAGAGATTTACTGAATGGATGGCAATATCAGGTATCTGTAACCTCATTTGATAAGGGAGATGAAGAGTTTGGGGTTGAAAGTCTTGAAACAAGCCCAAATGCAAATGCTACTCGAATTTTCCCGGGGACTCCTGTTAATAATAATTTTGGAGATGATGGGTTTGAAGTGGGGGTTTATCCAAATCCTTATAAAGTGAACGCAGCTTGGGATGGCCCTAACGAAAGTGATCGAAAACTATATTTCTATAATCTCCCATCTAAAGCGGAAATTAGAATTTATACAGTGGCAGGCGATATTGTTGCTGAGTTAGAACATGATTCAGAGGCGTATAATGGTGATATTTCATGGTTTGACAATTTCAGTGACGACCCCCGGGTGTTACCTGGAGGCGAGCATGCATGGGACTTGCAAAGCGAAGCTAATCAAATCTTAACAACGGGTTTATATCTATTTACCGTTAAAGATTTAACATCAGGAGAAATAGAAAAAGGAAAACTTACAATAATTAAATAAACCAACGTAATTATGAGAAAATTGATACAATTCTTTTCTGTTTTGGCTTTTGTGTTCATGCCAGTTTTGGTTCAGGCACAGGATACCGTTTCAGTTAAAGATTTAAATACATATCCGGAGCCTCTTACTGAGTTCTCCAATGAAGCGATTCAGGCTCATCCACTTTCGGGTGAAACTGTAGTGTATACCGGTGTAGTGGTTTCAAACCCAAGAAGTTCTGGTCTGGCAACCCCAACCGATACAGATAATGATGACATTATTGATGATATTAGTCGTATTCACGTATTTATTACCGATACGGCAGCTGTAAATCAAGGTAGAGAAGGAATGTCAATTCAGATTGTAGAATCTGATTTTGGTTTATTGTCAGGGCTTAACCGCGGAGATGTAGTTACTTTTACAGGTAGACTTACATTCTTTAATGCAACGGCCCAAATGACCGTTGATGAAGCGCCGGATTTTAAAGGGAGTGTAAATCTGAATTTTCCTGAATATGCGCCTTTATTGGAGCCTTGGTCTGTATCATTAAGTGAAATTAACACTGCAAACGCAGATGGTACTTATCAGATCAATATTGGAAATTATGGTAAGTATAACGGAGCTTATGTTAAGATTGAAAATGGTAGCGTGAGCAATGTATCTACAGGCGACAGACCAAACTGGGCTGTTAATGCAGATGGTACCAGAATCTATACCTACGATACTTCTCTTCGTGTTAGAAACGATAGAACTTCAGGCTACTTGCCTTCTTTCAACTACAGAAGACAGCCAGGTATTGGAGGTGAAGAAGATGGTCTTTTTGTTCCTCCTGTTCCCGGGGCAATTGTAAATGTAAGCGGATTCTTAACTGTGAATGGTGATGATCCGGATGGTACTATTGCAGCGAACCAAACTGTTTTTGGAATCAACCCATTTGAAGATGGCGTTGAATGGCAAGAAGATATCAACAATGCAGGTACTTACATTCGTTGTGTTGACGGAGAGATGTGTAATGGGAGTGCTTTTGAATGGCCAAATGATATCGAAGTAGTTGGTTTACCTCCGGTATTTAGTAATGTTTCCCAGTCAGACTCTTCAGTAACTTCTTCTGATGCTGTTACAGTTACAGTAGATATCGTTGCGGATGGGGCGGCTACAATTTCTGCTGCTTCTTTAATTTATTCTGCAGGCGAAACTTCTGACACTTTAAGTATGACAAATACTTCAGGTAATACTTATAGTGCAACATTACCTACTTTTGATAACTTCACACCTGTTGCTTTTTCAATTGAAGCAACCGATAGTGAAGGACTAACAGGTAGAGCGCCGATTTCTGGAAATTATGGTTTCTTTGTTCAGGATGAGGCAATTAACTCAATTGCTGTTATTCAAACTACTGCCGATGGAATGGCCGGAGCAAGCCCTCTTGCAGGAGCAGGAGCGGTACCGGTAAATATTTCAGGTATCATTGTGTCAGATGATTCTGACGGTCCAATTATTCTTCAGGAAGCCGCAGCAGCTTGGAGCGGTGTTTTCCTTGAAAAAACTTCAGCTACTGAGGCCCTTGTTCGAGGTGATTCTGTTACTATTACGTCTGCTGAAGTTGTGGAAGCTGAAGTAGCAAGTAATTCATTGACATTAACTCAACTAGTAAATCTTGAATTTACTGTAAATTCTTCAGGTAATGATACTGAGCAGGTTATTCCAACAATTACTACTGATTTAGTTCAGGAATTGCAAAATGGTGGCGAACTTGAGCAGTATGAAGGCATGTTAGTTAAGTTCGAAGATGTTGAGCTCACTGATAGAGGTGCTTTTGGAGAATACGAATTCAAAAACCTTACTGCTGATTCCGCTAACGGAGTATTATTTAATGAAGATATCCGTGCAGATGCCACAATTGGCGTTCCTAATGTGAATTATGACTACAACAACACCGTAAGAGAAGGTAAAACTTTAGATGCTTACGCAATTGTAGCTGCTTCATTTGGAGCACCAAAGTTTCATCCTAGAAACGCTGCTGATATCATAGCAGAAGATGGAAACGCATTTACACCTGTTCTTGATTTTACACTAACCGGACCTGCTGACAGCGCAGAAGTAGTTGTAGATTCTGATATTCAAGTTACCTGGAACGCTTCAGTTGATTTCGATGAAGATGTAGTTACTTATGAGTGGAGGCTATATACAGCTGACACAACCACTGTTTTAGCTACAATTCCTCCATTAGATAATAACTCTACTGGTACAAGTGTAACTATAGCTGCAGCGACCATTGATGCGTTACTAGAGTCTGCGGGAGTTGCGGTTGGCGAAAAAGCTAACTTTGTTTGGAATGTTAGAGTAAGTGATGGTAGTGATACTCTAGGAGTTCGCGGTCCTTACGGTGATTTTGGTGACGATTGGGAGCCTGTTTACCGATATCTTACTCTTGAGCGAGCTGTAATAAGTTCAAATGAAGTGAATGGCGATACCCCTTCAGCATTTGCTCTTGAGCAAAACTATCCGAATCCATTTAACCCTAGTACGACCATTAAGTTTGCACTACCGGAAGCGGCAGATGTAACACTAAATGTGTACAATATGCTTGGTCAAAAAGTAAATACTTTGATCAACAAAAGAATGACAGCCGGTTCTTATGATGTTTCTTTCGATGCAAGTAACCTTGCAAGTGGAATGTACATTTACAGAATTGAGGCAGGATCATTCAGCAGCATTAAGAAAATGATGCTTATTAAGTAAATTTATTAAAGAGCTGCCGGTTTAAGGCAGCTCTTTTTATTCTATTAGAATTATATTTTGAAGCGCAATTTATCTCTTTTATTAAGTTTCTTAGTCACTTCCCTATTTTGGTATTCATGTAAGGATACAGTTAGTGGCGATTTTAAAGAAAATCAACCACCATCAACAAATTTGACTGTAGAAAGGATTGATCGCGGAGGCGACTTTCGTTTGTCCAGTCAGATTCAAATTTCATGGTTTGGTAGTGATCCTGATGGCTTTATTAAAGGATTTGAATATGCCATAAACGATACTACAGAGTCAGATTATAAATTCACAACCAAGACGGATAGTGTATTTATACTTCCCATCACTCCGGGACAAGAAACAGACGATGTATTGTTCAAAGTAAGAGCAGTTGATAACGATGATTTAAGAGATCCGGTTGGGGCAAGATTGGTTTTCCCAATTGTAAACTCTGAACCAACTGTTTCGTTGAATAGTAATCAATCCCCACCCGATTCTTTATTCTCAATCGCAAGTTTTGGTTGGAGTTTTGATGACCCTGACGGATTAGCTAATATAATCAGAACTGAAGTAGCAGTGAACGATACAGTTAACGGCTGGAAAGAAATACCATTTACCGAAGATGATGAAGGACAGTTGTTTATTTCTCTTGAGGTTGACAACTCTTCAACAGGACAAAAAGATGCAAAAGTATTTCTTGGAAGAAGTTACTCCACATTGACGATAAATGGACAACAATTAACCATCCCCGTAGAAGTTGGCGCAGACAATACGTTTTATGTCAGAGCTGTAGATGCGGCAGAATCAGTAAGTGAACCTGATTCTGTGTCTTGGTATATAAAACCACAGACTTCAAATACTTTGTTTCTAAATGATTTTGGTGGACCAAGTTCTGCGAACAGACAAAATTTTCATTTAAACCAACTTAACGGTATAGGTATTAATCCTGATGTATGGATAATTAATGATGGACAGGTTGAGCAAGATAAAGTAGCTCTTTCTGAAGCATTTCCTACTGTTATTGATCCTACATTGATTAAAACTCTTTCCAAATGGGATCATATTTACTGGATTTCGGATGATCTTGACAGAAACATTACGTATGGTCAAGAGATATTGGATGAATTTATCGATGGCAACGGAACAGTTTTTGTTAACATTCCAATGAAAAACATTAGTAGAGAAGATCCCTTATTTAACTTTCTTCCTGTAGATTCTATAGCTCCAGGTCAGTTTTATTTGTTTGAAGATTCTTTGGTAACCCCTGATAATGTGGCATTTGATGATACCCTTTTGATTGATTCAGGATCATTTGCTTTAACAAATGAAAGGCCTATGAAAGGAGTAAGTGGTAGTACGCAACTTTACAAAGCACAATTCAGGAGACGAAATCCTAACAGTAGTCAAAGCCCGTATTTTGGATATAAAGGGGTTGCTATAGAAAATGCTGAAGGAAATCTGATTTATTTCAGTCTGGATCTGTCAAATTTGAATGGAAATTCAAATGTGCAGGATATGCTTCAGGAGATGTTAATTAACCGATTAGGTTTTAAGCAATAGCATTATGAGAAAACAACTTTTATTAACTCTAAGCATATTATTTATTTCAGCTTTTTCTGTTCTTGCACAAACCGGAGGAATTCGAGGTGTAATTACAGATGCTGAAACAGGTGAGACTCTTATCGGAGTAAATATTCTCATCTCAGGTACTACATTCGGGGCAGCAACTGGAATTGACGGTGATTATGAGATCGATAAAATACGCCCCGGAGAATACTCGGTTAGAATTACCTACATTGGATACGAAACTGTTCTTTTAACTGCAATTGAGGTAAAAGAGAGCGAGTTTACGGAGTTGGATTACAAGCTCAAACCTAAAGTCCTAACTTCAGGCGAAGAAATTGTAGTTATTGGTGAGCGTCCTATTTTTGATGTTGAAAAATCTACAACGTCTACTACAATATCTCGTCAGGATATAGAAGCAGCCCCAGTCCGTAAAGTAGAGGATGCTGTTTCCTTACAATCAGGAGTTATTAAAGATCCTACAGGACTTTACATAAAAGGAGGAAGAGCTTATGAAACAGGCTATGTTGTAGATGGTGTGTCAGCTCAGGATCCACTTGCAGGTACAGGTTTTGGTTTGGATCTTGGAGCTAATTCATTCAGCAATATTGAAGTAATTACTGGAGGGGTAGGCGCTGAATACGGAGATGTTACCTCAGGAGTAGTTTCTGTAAAAACCAGAAATGGTGGTGATACTTACGAAGGAAGTTTCTCACATAAACGTGATAATTTTGGCTCTAATGTAATGAGCAACGGAGCAAATTACTTCCAGGATATTTATGAGTTGAGTATTGGCGGCCCTGGAATTCTTGCAGAAAAATTACTACCTGCTCTCGGATTGGACCTTCCGGGTAAAATTACTTTTTACGCTACAGGTCAGGTTTCTTTAGAAGATGGCTACACAAAACTTTCAGCAGATCAAATCAGTTCGTCAACTGTAAATTCAGATTTTTGGAGCCCCAGACAAGGAAATCGTTGGAATGGGATGATGAAGCTGACATACAATATTAAACCAGGAATGAGATTGCAAGCGGCTTATCAACGTTCGCTTACTATTAATCAAAACACCCGTATGTTACAGATTACGGGAGCAAATACTCAGGTTCAACCCGGGTTTCAATTCGCTTTCTCAAATGGTTTTTTGGATAACGCGAATACATATACCCACGATTCAAATCTTTCTTATCTGAAATGGACGCAAACTCTTTCTACCTCTTCGTTTTACGAAGTACAGGTTAGTAGATTATTTACTCAATTAAGAGCAGATGCAAACGGAAGGGACTGGAGACCTGATTTCGTAGATGGTGAGTTTGATCCTGAAAGCATTGTAAAATTTCCTGCAGATGAATTCGAAGGCACAGATGATTTTACTTACATACTTGCAGGGCCTGGATATTTTAATAATGGTGGTATTGCTACATTATGGCACGATCACTTTGCTGAGGAAATTACTGTTCGTTCAAGCTATACAAAACTATTTGGTGGAGACCAGAATCAGCTGGTTATAGGCTTTGAGTCAAAATTCAATGATTATCAATGGATTGATATAACACGTCCATGGATAGGGGCTCCAATCAGAATTGATGAAAACACAGTTTCTGAGACGTTCAGGGTTGGCGAAAATTTTGATGCTTGGAGAGTTAAACCGAACCGTGGCGCTATATTTATTACTGATAAGATTCGCTACCGTGGCTTAATTGCTAATATCGGAGGGAGATTTGAATATTGGGCACCAGGTAATTATGTAGATGAAAGGGTAGAAGATGCCCTCGATCCAAACGTATTTTCAACAATTCCCCGATTTATTGCAGAAGATTATCAGGAAGAAACAACCGAATTATTTGGAATGAGATATAAATTCATATTCCTTCCGAAAATTAATGTCTCCTTTCCAGTTCGTGAAAATCAGGTGCTGTTTTTTAACTATGGACATTCCGCAAGAATTCCACATCCAAGTTTTGTATACGCAGGTTTAGATCCTTTCTTTCAGGATCAATCAGATTTACCGAATCTTGGAAACCCAAATTTGAACCGTGAAGTGGATATTTCCTATGAAATCGGGCTTAGAAATCAAATTACTGCAAATGATGCTTTAAATATTTCTGCTTTCTGGAGAGATAAATATGATTTTGTGACTTCAGAAAGAATCACGGTTAATGATATTGATGGCAGACCTGTAACTAAAGCATTTCGTATCAATGGTGATTATGCACGTTCAAGAGGTGTTGAAGTAAGTTATTTAAAGAGATACAAAGATTTATTAAGAGGGCAGCTATCATTCACCTATAGCCGTGCCGAAGGATTAAGCTCTACGAACAATGATAACTTGAATGACATTTCAGCAAGTCAGAATGTTGGAAATAATGTGGAGACTCCTTTGGCTTGGGATCGCCCGTTCGATATAAAAGGAAACATTACATTCACACACTCAAGAGAAGATGGGATTTTAGATAGTCCGGTTTTAAATGATTTTCAGGTTTTCCTTTCCGCGGTGTGGAGAAGTGGTCAACGATATACGCCTTATGAAAGAGTTGGTACAGAAAGAAATCCGATTACAGGTCAAGAAAACTGGAGGCCAATCTATGAACGCATCGATGATCCTGCTCAGCAGTTTAGCGAAGTTGGACCGGGTTGGTTTTATATGGATTTTAACTTTCAGAAATGGTTTGAAGTAGGTGAAACAAGAATTTCAGCATTCCTGGAGATTTCAAATATTTTAAACAATCAGAGCGCAGTAATTGTAAATCCTGTTACAGGAGAAGGGTATAAGCAATATCCAAGTAGTCAGGCTGAGTTAATTGCTCTGCGTGATGACCGGTCTTACGATGTACCAAATAATGTTCGTGACCCTCGCTATTTAGATCCCACAGACAACGGTCTTCCAAGTTATGATAATCCTGCAAACTATCGACAACAACGTCACATTGTGTTTGGAGTCTCAATTAATTTTTGATGAAGCTTTTGAATAAATACATACCCCTACTTTTTATAGTTACTATACTTTTTTCAACTAAAGGTTTTACGCAATCTTATGGTGAAGATCGTTCAGGTACTCAAGGTTTTCAGTTTACAAAGATCACAGTAGATGCACGTAGTGCCGGAATGGGCAACTCAAACATGGCAGATGCTATTGACGGTTCCAGTTTGTATTGGAATCCTGCGCTAGCTTCAAAAATCGGTACTTCTTTTGCAAATATTTCCCATACATCTTATTTAGTTGAGACCAGTCAGGAATATGTTAGCTATATTCATAAATACCGGGATTTTGCCTTTGGAGGATCTGTTCAGTATTTCACTTCTGGTGATCAAAAAGAAACAACAGTCACCCAACCATTTGGTACAGGAAGAACTTTCAGAACTCACCACTTAAACGTAGGTTTAACTGCTTCTCATAAAATTACCGATCTTTTTAGTTACGGTCTCTCTCTAAAATATTATTACCTGAATTTTTTTGACGTTACCTATCAAACCGGGGCTATTGATTTTGGCTTCTCTTATGATGTTGGTGAAACAGGTTTAAGATTTGGTGTGAGTATTAATAATTTTGGTTTAGACGCAGATCCCGAAGGAGAAGTAGACAGCAGTATTCCTGGGGGTGGTACAACCGTTTTATCACCGGAGGATGAAGTTTCTCTGCCAACCAGGTTTATAATTGCTGCAGCTTATGATTTATATGAATCTGAACAAAATGAAGTGGTAATTACAGCCCAAATCATTAACCCAAGTGACAACGCCGAGCAATTGAATGTTGGTGCTGAATATGGATTTATGGATCAGTTCTTCTTCAGAGCTGGTTATGAATTTGGAAACGATGAAAGAATTTTGCCAAGTTTAGGAGCTGGGGTGAATGTTCCATTTTCAGGTAAAATTCTTCGCGCTGACTACGGATTCACAAACTTTGATCGTTTAGGTACTATTCACAGAATTACTTTAGGATTTAACCTATGATAAAATTAAGGAATCTTATCATTTTTATGCTTTTTGCATCCGTTGCTCTAACAGGTTGCGAAGAAATATTTGGCTCAAAAAACGATGAGACAAATAAAGAAATTTTTGATGAAGGGAATATTGACCCAAGACTTGAGAACGTAGATGGTTACGCACCGGTATTACCTTTCTGGGGAGATTTTGATGCACCTAATGATATCCATGTTGGATTTGATACCTTTGTATATGTAACGGACAATGAAGGAGTTCATTTGTTAGATCGTGCCGATCTTTCTCCAAGAAGAACTATCACTTTACAGGGAGCAAATGCAGTAACTCAGGATCGCTTGCTAAACATTTATGTGTCAGCAAGAATCGATACGACTATTGATAAAAATGGTGTTCCAACGGTTTTTAACTTACCTGCAGTTTTCAAAATCAAGAATTTAAATGGAGCAGGGGATATTGAATTTGTTGACACGTTGATTTTTCCATTTGACGATGCAAGTTTGAGTACTTCAGCGGCACAAAATGCAAGATTGAATAAGGGCTCTTCAAATAATTATGAAAATGTAGAAATTACAGGATTAACTATTCTTGCAGATAATTCTTTATATGTTACAAGAAGAGGTCCTCAGAATAGTACAAATCAAGTTGCTGCTCCTGATAATACGGTCCTTGAATTTCAAAGGATTCAGGAAAATGGTGTTGCGACCAAAAAGATGAGAAATGTCCGTCAGATAGTAACCCTGAATCCGAATACCCCTTCATTAAGAAGTGCTATTGGTTTAAGCTCAATTACTTCCTTTGTTACCCCTCCGCAACGTGATCGTTTAACAGATGACAGAAGCTTTATAGTTACTCAGGCTTCACAATCTCAGGATATTGATTTCAGAGTGCTTTGGATTGATGCCGAGGTTACAACGGATGGTTTGGTATTCCAACAAAACGCCTCTCTATTAGCTCAGGATACATCACAGGCTGAAGGATTTCTTTATGAGCCCGGAAAGTTCTTAAACCCCGCTGATGTTACCTTCTCCGGAGATGATGACTCTTATATTTTCGTTATTGATTCAGAAAGAGACTCATTATATCAATTTCAGGCAAACGGACAGGAAGGCGTAAACCCTCCGGCGGGTGCTGAAGCAGACAGTAAAAAGATCGTTGTTTCATTTGGAGGAAACGGAGCGGGACCAAAACAATTTGATAATCCTCAGGGAGTAGCATACTTTCGATCTGTTGTATATGTGGCTGATACAGGAAATAATCGAATTGCGAGGTTCAAGCTTACTACTGATTTTGAATAACAGAAAACAGATTTTTTCTGTTTAAGTTTAAAACTAAATTTTTTTGTTATGCAAAGAATGATTCTGTTTTTTGCCATTTTGATAATGGCATGCTCATCAAAGTCTGAATCTCCACAATTATTACTCATCTCTTTCGATGGATTCAGAGCCGATTATCTTACCAAAACAGAAACTCCGAATTTTGATAAGCTTGTTGAAACAGGAGTAACTTCAGACGGTCTTATTCCAGTATTTCCAACTAAAACATTTCCCAATCACTATGCTATTGTAACCGGATTATATCCTGAAAACAATGGATTAATCGGAAACAGTATGTATGATCCGGAAATGGATGCCAGGTATTCAATTGGTAATCGTGAAGCAGTAGAAAATCCTGATTGGTATTCCGGAGAGCCTATTTGGAATACCGTTGAAAAGGCGGGAAAAACAGCTGGAACAATGTTCTGGGTTGGTTCAGAAGCTCCTATTCAGAATATGAGACCAACATATTGGAAAACTTATGATGGAAGAGTTCCTAGTGAAGCCCGAATTGATACCGTCTTAAAATGGATGACCAAAGAAAACATGCCGGTAGACTTTGGAACTCTATATTTCAGCTTTACAGACAGCAGAGGTCATCGATATGGTCCTGACTCACCGGAAGTGATTGAAGCTATTCAGGAAGCAGATTCAGTGGTTGGTTACCTGATTGATCAATTATCACAACTTGACCCCGCAAGAAAGATCAATCTTATGATAGTTTCTGACCATGGAATGGTTGAGGTTTCTCCTGAAAGAACAGTGGTTCTTGATGATTTTGTAGATGTCAGTAAAATTGATATGATTGAATATTCGCCGGCATTAATGTTTATTGTTGAAGAAGGTTCAGAAAATGAAGTGTACCAATCTTTGAAAGATGCAGAAGAAAATTTCAGAGTTTACAGCAAAGGACAGATTCCAGATCGTTTTCATCTAAAAAACAATAAGCGCACCCCCGACTTTTTGATGATTGCTGACGAAGGGTATACTATTAACTCTAAAGAATTCTTTAATTCACGAGGAGCCAATTATCCAACTGGAGGTGCGCACGGATTTGATAATAAAAATCTAAAAATGGATGCTTTTTTTATTGCGAATGGACCTGCGTTCAAACAAGGTGTTAAACTTGCCCGATTCGAAAATATTCATTTGTATGAAGTTATGGCAAAAATTTTACAGATCGAGCCTTCACAAAATGATGGAGATATGGATCAAGTTGAAAAAATGTTAAATTAATTTGAATTGCATCTAACTGTAAAGCCTTAGATATTCATCAAAATTTAAAACTATAGATATTTAGTATGCCATACGTTGTAACCGAACCTTGTATTCAATGTAAATATACAAATTGCGCTGCTGTATGCCCGGTAGACGCTTTTAGGGAAGGACCTAATTTTCTGACCATAGATCCTAATGAATGTATCGACTGTGATGCGTGTGTTTCTGAATGTCCGGTTGAGGCAATTTATCCTGATGATGAAGTGCCGGAAAAGTGGGAGAATTATATCGAGCTAAATGAACGACTTGCCGAACAGTGGGAAGATCGTGTTATTAATGAAACTCACGATGCATTGCCTGATGCTGATGAATGGGCTGATAAAGAAGACAAACTCAGTGAACTTCAGGAAAACTGGTAATTAGTTCTCCTCTCCGAATTTTATCGGAAAATCATAAGTTTTTAATCACAAAAATTCTGAACTAAACTTGCCTGTCGGCGAACAGGTTCAGGGTGATCAAAATATAGTTCTTATTAAAGATTTAGACTTCTCTACTCCACAAATAATGGGAATCATTAATGCCACTCCAGACTCTTTCAGTGATGGCGGGAAGTATCTGGATATAAACCGGGCATTAGACCGCATCCATATTATGCGGAGAGACGGAGCTTCTATAATTGATATTGGTGGGGAATCAACCAGACCGGGATCAGAACCTGTCTCAGAAAATGAAGAAATTGACAGAATTCAACCGGTTTTAGAAGCGGCTTCGAAAACTTTTCCTGATCTTGCCTATTCAATAGATACCACAAAATACAAAGTTGCAAAAGTAGCTTTAAAAGCAGGAGCTTGTTTCATTAATGATGTGAGTGGATTACAAAAGAATCCTCAAATGGCGGATCTTGCTGCATCCCATAGCTCTGGATATGTAATAATGCACTCTCAGGGTGACCCAAAAAACATGCAGAAAAATCCGGCATATAAAGATGTTGTGTCAGAAGTATTTCAATTTTTGCAGGAAAAAGCAGAATTGGCTCAAGCTAAAGGAGTTGAGCAAATCATCATTGATCCCGGAATAGGATTTGGAAAAACTCTTGAGCATAATTTAAAATTACTTGCCAACCTTGATAAATTCACAAAAATTGGCGTTCCTATATTAATTGGAGCATCACGTAAATCTATGATCGGTCAATTATTAGATGACCGACCCGTAGATGACAGATTGATCGGAACCATAGCTGTTCATTATGATGCATTAGTTCGCGGAGCAAAAATTCTGCGTGTTCATGATGTTAAGGAAGCTTCCGATTCATTACGTATATTCCAGGCAATTCAATATCAACAATAGACGGACACCTTTTTGTTTCCAATCGGATTTTTAGAATTCGGTATTAAGGATTTCATTGAAACCTTAATAATAGCCGGAGTACTTGTGTACTTATACCGGTGGATCAAAGGTACGTTTGCCATTCAGGCTACAATCGGGATTATTTTTGTAATTCTAATCAATTTCATAATCCGAATTCTTGGTTTTGAAACCATCAACTTTATACTGAAAAGTATTCTGGATGTAGGGATTTTAGCGGTTTTCATATTATTTCAGCCTGAAATCAGAAAGCTGCTCTACAGAATCGGGAATAATACAAGTTTTGATCGTTTTTTTACCCGTACCGGTTCTAATGAAATGATCGATGAGGTAATTGAAGCAACCAAGAAAATGGCTAAAGACCGAACGGGTGCTTTGATTGTATTTGCCCGCTCATCTTCACTTCAGGATTTGGTGGATGCGGGTGTAAAAATCGATTCATCCGTTCGCGCAGAATTGTTAACTACCATCTTTCAGAAAGATACACCACTTCATGATGGGGCGGTTGTAATACGTAATAATAGAATTGTTGCCGCTAGTTGTTATTTGCCGATTTCTCAGAACCCAAATATTGCGCAGGCCTTCGGAACCAGACACCGGGCAGCGGTAGGAATCTCAGAAACAAATAATGTGCTCGTACTCATAGTGTCCGAAGAAACAGGCAGAGTTTCATTGGCAAGGAACGGAACCCTCAAAAGTGGTTTAACTATTCAAAAGCTTCGCGCTGAAATGGAAGAGACTTTTGGAAAAAGCGAATTTGAAGAAGAGATGACTTTCGGTGCTTCACAGACGGAAATGAATTTGAAATGACATAATTAAGAATATTCCGAATACAAAATAAGGCGATTCTTAATTTTTCATTCTTAATTATCTTATCACAAACCCTTACATTTAGTTCAGAAAACCGTTTCCATAAAAGAAAATTCATGTCAGACCAAAATCAAGACAAAGAAAACTGGAAGAAAAGTGTAGAGAAATCTCTGAAAGGAGAAAAAGCTGAATCATTAAATCGTCAAAGTCCGGAAGGTTTCGAAATTCAGGCGTTGTATGATGCTGAAGATATATCAAAACGAAATACAGATGCTGGCTATCCGGGAGAATTTCCGTTTACTCGCGGACCTTATCCAAGTATGTACACGCAAAGACCTTGGACGATTCGTCAGTATGCCGGTTTTTCCACAGCAGAAGAATCCAACAAATTTTACCGTCAGGCATTAGAAAAAGGCCAGAAAGGATTGAGTGTAGCTTTTGATTTGGCTACACACCGTGGATATGATTCCGATCACCCCAGAGTAGTTGGGGATGTTGGAAAAGCAGGGGTAGCCATCGATTCTGTAGAAGACATGAAAATATTATTCGATGGAATCCCTTTAGATAAAATGTCGGTTTCTATGACCATGAATGGAGCCGTTATTCCGATTATGGCGGCTTATATTGTGGCAGCAGAGGAGCAAGGCGTATCAGCAGAAAAGCTAAGTGGGACGATTCAGAATGATATTCTGAAAGAATTCATGGTTCGGAATACCTATATCTATCCTCCTCAGGAATCTATGCGGCTGGTTTCTGATATCATTGAATATACCAGCGAGAAAATGCCTCGATTCAACTCGATTTCCATCTCAGGATATCACATGCAGGAAGCAGGAGCTGATTCTGCATTGGAACTAGCGTTCACTTTAGCTGATGGATTAGAATATGTAAAAACGGCGGTGGAAAGTGGATTAGATGTGGATGCTTTCGCACCGAGACTATCTTTCTTCTTTGCAATCGGAATGAATTTCCTGATGGAAGTGAGTAAGCTTCGCGCAGCAAGAACGCTTTGGGCAGAGCTCATGAAAGAGCATTTTGATCCTCAGAACCAGAAATCAATGATGTTGAGAACGCATTGTCAAACATCCGGTTGGTCTTTAACGGCTCAGGATCCATTGAATAATGTGGTCAGAACAACAATTGAAGCAATGGCTGCCGTTTTAGGAGGAACACAATCGCTTCATACCAATAGTTATGACGAAGCAATTTCATTACCTACAGAGACTTCTTCCAGAATTGCCAGAAATACCCAAACCATTATTCAGGAAGAAACAGATATCACCCATACGGTTGATCCGTTAGGAGGTTCTTATGCGATTGAATCGATGACTCATGATCTGAAAGAGAAAGCCAGGTCAATCATTAATGAAGTGATGGAAATGGGCGGGATGGCAAAAGCTATTGAAGAAGGTTATCCGAAGAGAAAAATTGAAGAAGCCGCTGCCATCAAGCAAGCAGGAATCGACAAAGGAGATATCACCATTGTTGGCGTAAATAAATATGTAAATGAAAAAGAAGATCCTGTAGAAATTCTGGACATCGATAATGCCGGAGTTCGGGAAGGTCAGGTAGCATTAATTGAAAAAATTAAGGCAGAAAGGGATAATGCCGCTACAAAGAAAGCATTGGTTGCTATTACAAAAGCAGCGAAATCAGGTGAAGGAAATTTGTTGGATTTAGCCGTTGTAGCTACAAGAAAAAGAGCAACGGTTGGTGAAATTTCATCAGCGTTAGAGCAGGCATGGGGGCGACACACGGCGACGAATCAAACTATAAAAGGAGTGTACGAAAGCGTGTATAAATCAGACAAAAATTATCAGGAAATCAAAGCTAAAATTGAAGATTTTGCTGAGCAGGAAGGTCGCCGCCCAAGAATATTAGTGGTAAAAATGGGTCAGGATGGTCATGACAGAGGCGCCAAAGTTGTAGCCACTGCCTTTGCAGATATGGGTTTTGACGTGGATGTAGGTCCGCTTTTTTCTACTCCTGATGAGGCTGCAAAACAGGCTATAGAAAATGATGTTCATGTAATAGGAGTTTCAACACTTGCGGCAGGACATAAAACACTTATCCCTGAATTAGTTGGTTTGCTTAATAAAGAAAGTGCGGAAGATATTGTAATTGTAGCCGGAGGAGTAATTCCGGTTCAGGATTATGATTTCTTATATGAAAACGGGGTGTCAGCTATATTTGGTCCGGGTACTAACATTCCAAAAGCTGCATCAAAAGTGATTGATGAGATTCTTGCTAAGAAATAAAATCAATATAAATAATTATGACTGTTGAAGAGCTGGCAAAAGGAATAAAAGAAGGTAAACGCCGGCATCTTGCAAAAGCTATTACTCTTGTAGAGAGCAACAGAGCAGAAGATTTAGAGCAGGCTCAAAAACTGATTTCCGGGCTTAAAGCAAATATAGATACAGTTCGAATTGGAATTTCCGGGGTTCCTGGTGTTGGAAAAAGTACCTTTATAGAAGCGCTTGGAAATCAAATTATAGAACAGGGTAAAAGAGTGGCCGTTTTAGCTGTTGACCCTAGCAGTCCTGCTTCCGGGGGAAGTATTTTAGGGGATAAAACCCGGATGGAAACACTTTCTTCAAATGAAAATGCTTTTATTCGACCATCTCCTACTTCAGGTACATTAGGAGGAGTAGCAAAGAAAACACGTGAATCTATGTTACTTTGTGAGGCGGCTGGTTATGAGGTGATTCTCATTGAAACCGTAGGAGTTGGGCAAAGTGAATTTGAAGTAGCTTCGATGGTGGATTGTTTTCTTGTGCTGATGCTTCCCGGAGCCGGAGATTCTTTACAAGGGATAAAGCGTGGGATTATGGAGATTATTGATATTCTCATCGTAAATAAAGCCGATGGAGACAGAAAGAGAATGGCAGAGCAAGCCATTCAGGAATACAAAAATGCCTTTCATTTGTTAACTCCAAAATATGAAGATATCGCTGTTCGATTTCATACAACCAGCGCTTTAAAGAAATCGGGAGTTGATACAAGTTGGGCTCTTATTGAAGATTTTATTTCAGACCTTAAGAACAAAAATATATTCGAAAGACAGAGAAAAGAACAGGAAATTAATTGGTTCAGGAGATTAGTGGAAGATGAAGTTCTCAGACAAATCTGGAAATCAAAAGAAGGGGAAAAGCTTTCCTCAGGTTTGATAAATAAAATTCGCCAAGGTAAAGTTTCTCCTTCAGAAGCAGCTCGTGCTTTTTTATCCGGATATTAAGTAAACTTTCAAATTTTGAAAAAAACTCCAAATAAGTAGCAGAAAAGCGCTTACAATTCGTATATTATTTTTTCACTCATATAAATTAAAAACACAAATTAGTTAATGGAAATCTTAGAACAGGTAGCCCCCCCTTTAACTCAACTTACTGAAGACGAACAAATGCTGAAAGATGCAGCTTCAGACTTTGCAGAAGCTTCCATAAAACCTCTGGTAGAGGAAATGGATAGAGAAGCAAAACTGAATCCGGATCTTATAAAAGAATTTTTCGAGATGGGATTGATGGGTATCGATATACCTGAAAAATACTCGGGGGGTGGCGGAACTTTCATGATGTCAGTTGTTGCTATTGAACAAATTTCCCGCGTGGATGCATCTGCCGGGGTATTTATGGATGTACAAAACACATTGGTAAATAATGCTTTTGTGAATTATGCATCTGATTTTCTGAAAGAGAAATACCTTCCTCAATTAGCTACTGAAAAAGTTGGCGCATATTGTTTGTCAGAAGCAGGATCAGGAAGTGATGCCTTTGCTCTGAAATGTAAAGCCGTTGAAGATGGTGATGATTATGTACTAAATGGTGCCAAACTTTGGATCACCAATGCCAATGAAGCTGATATATTCATCGTTCTTGCAAATGCAAACCCCGAAGCAGGCTACAAAGGAATTACAGCTTTTGTTGTAGAAAGAGGCTTTGAAGGGTTTTCAGTTTCCAAAAAAGAAGATAAGCTCGGGATCAGAGCAAGTTCAACGTGTGAAATTTTACTTGAAGATTGTCGTGTTCCAAAAGAAAACATTCTTGGTGAATTTGGTAAAGGATATAAAGTTGCTATTGAAACTTTGAATGAAGGTAGAATTGGGATAGGTGCCCAAATGGTAGGAATTGCGCAGGGAGCTTTTGACGCAGCATTAGCTTACATACAGGAACGAAAGCAATTTGGTAAAGCTATTTCTGAATTTCAGGGCGTTCAGTTCCAGTTAGCAAGAATGGCTACTGATATTGAAACTGCAAGATTGTTGGTATATAATGCGGCAAGAATTAAACAAACCGGACAACCTTTCCTGAAGGAAGCTGCAATGGCTAAATTCTATTCTTCAGAAGTTGCAGAGCGTGTAGCTTCGATGGCAGTAGATCTTTATGGAGGGAATGGATTTGTTAAAGAATATCCCGTAGAAAAATATTATCGTGATGCAAAGATCGGTAAAATCTACGAGGGTACAACGAACATGCAACTTATGACAATAGCTAAGTTGCTACTTCGATGAGTGAGTGAGAAAAGGGGGCTTCGGCCCCCTTTTTTATTTTTAATCATCTGCACATCGAAAACCGATATCCGGAGATGCCACATCTCTTAAAGTCCCGGTTCTCCAGTAAGTACGATTTGTTTGAATTCTTTCTGTAAAACTTCCACCTCTTATAATTCTCACCGCATCTTCGTCAAGGCTGTGTTTGCGCTCGGGCATTGAATAGAACTGATAATACTGACCAATCCATTCAAAGACATTTCCGCTCATATCATAAATACCAAGGTCGTTGGGTGCTTTTGAACCAACCGGTTCAGGGACGCCCCAATTTTCATGTACGGTAACTGCAAATGCATAAATCGAGTCTAAAGTCGTAGTTCCTGAAATTACCTGATTTTTACCTCTTGAACGAGCAGCATACTCCCACTCAGTTTCTGTCGGCAATCTCATGTCATAATACTGGCAAAAAGCTAACGCTTCATCCCAGGTAATGTTAACCACAGCTCGTGTTCCTCTTATACTATCTGAAAGATGAGGTTTTGCAAATCCTTCTCTTTCAGCAAAAAAATGGTACTGATCAAATGTTGTTTCAAACTGTGCGATTTTAAAATCTTCAACATCAACTAAATGCACAGGGATGGCATCCGTATTTGTACTGTCATAAAAATCTCCGTATAAAAAAGAGCCTCCCTGTATTTTTACCATAATGGGTTTATATTGGTTGATGGGGTTCTTAAAAACATTACAGCTCAATGACAACCATGCTGAGGCTACAAGTAGAAAAGAACAGGACTTTAAATTATTCATATACTACTAAGATAGTATTAATAAAAATAAAATCCATGGAAATGGAATGATTACAGGTTTTTGACAGTTTTGATTAAGTCTTAGTAAAAGCAAAAAAGAATTTATGGGAAGTTTAGATACAAAAACACTTGAATTGATCAAATCATGCAGTAAAGATGATGCTTCAGCTTCGAAATTAGCTGAACTATATAATGAGCTGATTAAGAGGTCAGGAAAAGCACAAGAATACCTAAGTCTCTTAGAGAGTGCTATAAAAAATGATTATGATTCAATTTTAATTACTGAGCTCAATTTAGATAAACCAGGCCCAAAAATTGTTTATGTAAATGATGGTTTTACTAAGATGACAGGTTACAATCGGGAAGAAGTAATAGGAAAGACACCAAGAATTTTACAAGGTGAAAAAACGGATCAGCATGTATTAGATCGTTTAAGGAAGCGTCTTATTGAAGGGCAGGCTTTTTTCGGTCATACTGTAAATTATAAAAAGGATGGAACAGAGTTTGTTAATCAATGGGATATTCATCCATTAACGAATAGTGAAGGTGAAATTACACATTGGGTTTCTTATCAAAGGGATATAACCGAGAGACAGGAATCAAGTAAAGTTTTATTTGATGCAAATGTAGATTTTGAGAAGCTTGAAGAAGAGTCTAAGCGAACATTTGTTGATTTAGATGTTCAGGGAAATATTCTTTCAGGCAATAAATCATTCCGAGAAGCTCTTGGTATTGATAATGAAAAATTGAAGACGGTCAAAATCTGGGATTTGGTGTCCGTTAATTACAAAGAGGAAGTTAAAAACCAATTTGAGGATTTTGACTCGTCAGAAGCTCCTGATGATGTGCATGTCTGGCAGTTTGAAAAGGAAAATGGAGAAACGATAAAACTTGAAGCCAGTGTAAAATGGTTTGTGAGCAGCGATGAGACTATAATAAGAATTCACTTTGAAAACATTTCTCTTCGCGACCGTGTGATTGATACATTAAAAAAGAAAACAGAAAGTCTCGAAAGTCTCCTTGAAACTCACGAAGAATTCACACTTAAGTTTAAGAAAGATGATCAAGGAAAGATTTTCTGTAGTTATGTTTCAGAATCTTTCAGAAGTGTAACGGGAAGATCGGAAAAAGAGATCTTAGACAGCGGTATAGAAAACGTTGTTGATAATGCTTCAATAAAAAAACTGAATGAAAATCTTTTAAAAGCATTTAATGGAACTCTTTGTTCTGAAAAATGTGACTACATAGGAAAAGAAGGGGATAAAATATCTGTTATCCAGTCATTCAAACCTGTCTCGGAAGAAGGAAGCGATCAGGTGAAAGCAGTAAAGTCTGTCGCTCTTTTAGAACTTAAAGTTTAGTAGTAATTTTTTCAGAAATTTAGTTTCTGTTCATAATAAGGTATATCATTTCTTATCTTTAACTATGGATATACAAGAAGTGCAACAAAGGATCATAAAAGAGTTTAGTTTATTTGAAGACTGGACAGAACGTTATAAGTACATAATTAAGCACGGAGATAAGTTAGAGCCTCTTCAGGAACAAGACAGGGTAGATGATAATCTTGTGAAGGGATGTCAGAGTCAGGTTTGGCTTACAGCTAAGCTATCGGAAGGAAAAGTTACGTTCACTGCAGATAGTGATGCTGCTATCACGAAGGGCTTAGTTTCTTTAGTAGTTCGGTTGTATTCAAATCAGACGCCGGAAGAAATCATTTCAGTTAATCCGGATTTCATTTCTGCAATCGGGATGGAACAGCACCTTTCACCTACCCGTGCAAATGGTTTAGCATCAATGGTTAAGCAGATGAAGATTTACGCAATGGCATATAAATCTCAGATGGAAACAACTTAGGGTAGAATAATTCATGTTTTTCCCTAAATTACAGGCATGGGTATAAATTATTCGCTTACGGGTTTTTCCGATTCTACTTCAAAGGATAAATGGATTGAGAATGAAGAATTAACCGGAGCATTCGGGCTCCCGATACTCAATTGGGTTTGTTACTCGATTGCAGGGGTTTGTGCCTTTTTCCTATTTGCATTTGCTTTCGATGAGTCTATGTCAGTTTCATGGTTCTTTATCTCAGAACTGATAGCTTTATTATTAATTCCAGCTCTTTCCCGTCAGGGTTTTAAAACCACAGCTAAATTTTTACTGATACTCTATGTAAACATTGCCATAGTAATCCTGAGTTCAATTTTTGATAATCAAGCAGAGATCCAATATTTCCTCATTCCTACAATGGGTTTGGCTATTCTGTTATTTGATTATAATGATGACATCATTAGGAATATCTCCATATTTCTTAGCGCGGTATCTTTTTTCATTATTGATTTTATCGCGATCGATACCATAACATTATCTTCTGAAAGTATAGATTATGTACGTTGGGGGGTGATTTCTGCTGCTTTCGTTACAACCTGGATCATTTTCAATACTTTTTATGAGACTAAAGAAAGGGCTGAAAAAGTAATCAGGGAATATCTTGAGAAAGAAAAAGAATTGAATGTCGAGCTTAGCTCAAAACAAGATGAGCTTGAAAAATATATTACAGAACTTGAAGAGACGAAAGAAGAGCTGGTTAAATCATCGAGCGCAAAATCAGACTTCCTTGCAACAATGAGTCATGAAATAAGGACTCCGATGAATGCAATTCTGGGAATGACTCACTTACTGAAAGAAGACAATCCCCGGGATGATCAGTTAGATTCAATAAATGTGCTAGATTTTTCAGGAAAGACATTACTTGCGCTAATTGATGATATACTGGATTTTTCAAAAATTGGGGCCGGAAAAATCGAATTTGAGAATACAACTTTTGAATTAGAAAAGTTAGTAGCCACTATTACCGAAACCTTCAGAGTTACGGCGCAGAACAAAAAAGTAGATCTTGAAACCGAAATTGGCAATAAAGTACCTAAATATTTGATTGGTGATCCTGCCAGACTTACTCAGATACTGAATAACCTTATGAGTAATGCGCTTAAATTCACTGAAGAAGGTTCAGTTAAATTGTTAGTCCGTTCAGTAAAAGAAAGACAAAAGTCTAATGAAGTTGAGTTTTCAGTAGTTGATACAGGTATCGGTATTGAAGAAGAACGAATGGAATCTATTTTTGAAAGTTTTGTACAAGCAGGTAAAGAGACAAAAAGACTCTACGGAGGTACAGGTTTAGGTTTAACGATAAGCAAACAATTGGTTGAGCTACAAGGGGGTAAGCTTTCTGTTGAAAGTAGAGTTGGCAAAGGCAGTACATTTAAAGCTGTTCTTAGTTTCGATAAAGTTTCAGGCCACGAACAGCATTCGCCCGCAGGTATTATTCAGGAAGAGCAGGATGATCTTTCAGGAATTAAAGTGCTTATCGCAGAAGATAATATCGTAAATCAGAAAGTGATCGAAAGCTTTTTAAAAAGATGGAATGTTAAATTTGATCTTGTGAACAACGGGGATGAAGCTATTGAGAAGCTTAAGATCGTCGAAGATTACGATATGATACTCATGGATCTTGAAATGCCATTAAAAGATGGTTATGAGGCTACAAAAGAGATAAGAATCATGAAAGAACCTGACAAAAGAAATATTCCAATTATTGCTTTAACAGCAGCTGCGCTAACAGAGGTAAAAGAAAAGGTTAAAGAAGTTGGAATGAATGATTTTGTAACCAAGCCGTTTAATCCGGTTGAGTTGAGAAAAAAATTAAAAGAACTCTCAGGGAAATAGCTACTTTTTTTCAGCAAGGTTTTTTTTCATTATTTCACTAACCTCTTTTAGTCCTAAGTTATCCAGGTTTTTTATTACATCTTCCTGATCTTCTTTACTTTTATTCTGATTGAATTTAAACTTTCCTTCCATTTCAGAAATCTCTATTTCAATACCAACAATAGCCTTAAGATCAATTTCAAAACTTTCAGACGCTTCTCTTAGATCCCAGTCGGATTCAATGTTTGACTCATGCAAATGTGTAAGCTCGGTAACCATTTTTCTCAATGATTCTGAATCATGTATCAGTCTGGGTTTTCCATACACATGAACCGTTGCATAATTCCAGGTAGGTACTTCATCCCTGTGTAAATACCACGATGGCGAAACATAGGTATGCGGTCCCTGAAAGATCACAAGAATTTCTTTCTCTTCGGATAGCTTTTTCCAGTGTTTATTAGCTTTTGCAAAGTGTGCAATCAGTGTTCTCTTTCTTTTATTTACCATGAAAGGCAGATGAGTTGCCTCTGGTCTTTCTGTATGCTGAGAAAAAAGTACTCCGAAGCTGTTATTCTCAATCAGCTCAAAAAGAATTTCAGGATTATCTTCTTTAAATGAAGAAGGGGTATACATAATAATTCGAATTTAAAATTGAAACAGAATATTAATAAAGTATGCACTCAAGAAAAACAATCTATTTTCTTGCTTAGAGAAATTAGTTTGAGTTACTTCTCAGGAATTAAGCATTGTGAAATAATTTGAATTCTTTTTTTGATACATCCCTTTTGTTTTCGTCATATACAACAGAGCATATCATTATTCTGGTTCTGTATATAATCTTTTTTATTTGGTTTATAAGATTTACAAAAGGAAAGCCGGAAGAAATACAGCAAAAATATTTGATCGTCATCGCTGTACTGCTTTCGGTACTTCAGCTTTTAAAAATACCTTTGAATATTTACACCGGAACTTTTGATGTTGCGAACGATATTCCACTTCACATGTGTAATTTTTTACCTTTGATCATGATCTGGGTATATGTTAGGAAAAGCCGAACGGTCTGGGCAATTGTTTTCTTCTGGATCCTGTTGGGCGTTTCACAAGCAAATTTTACACCCTCAGTTGAGTATTCATTATTTCATTATGATGCGATCAGATACTGGATGGTGCATTTAAATTTAGTTTTATTAGGTTTGTACCCGGCTATTGTCTGGAAATGGGATCTTGAACTTACAGACGTTTTAAGAACAGTAATAGCACTAAATATCGTAGCAGGTGTAATCTATTTTGCAAATTTGGCTTTAGACAGCAACTATCTCTATATAATGGGTAAACCACCCGGAACTACATTCTTTAGCTTGTTACCGGAGTGGCCTACGTACATTTTAGTTCTTGAAGTGATCATTGTGGTTTGGTCGCTTCTGGTTTTGGGGGCGTTTAGGTTGATAAGAAGATCAGTTAACTATTAGAAAAGTAGTTAAGCTTTTAAACTAAAAGAAGTGTAATGCCGGATTATATGTATATAAAAAAGCCCCAGAAGCTGTGAATGTGCTTCGAAGGGCTTATTTAGGTGTACACCCGAGAGGATTCGAACCTCTAACCGCCTGATTCGTAGTCAGGTACTCTATCCAGTTGAGCTACGGGTGCATTCATTAATGCAGAGCCTTAAAGATAAGGACTTATTATAGTGAGGGCAATTCTTTTTCTTGAAAATAGTTGGCTGAAATAAAGCTCTTTTCTTCAAAAAAGAATTCATTTTAACAGTTAATTCTATTTATTATCAGAGACCTGTTGAATACGGCGCAACTAATAAATGAACAATTTTTTTGAAACTACACATCTTTTTAGTTCTTATTCGGATGTTCATATATTGCTTTTAACTGGCTTTTTGATTTTCGGAATTGCGTTAATCCGAAGAATGAAGTTTTTATCAGAGCCGAAGCAGTAAAAAATTCTCATTTGGTTTTCCATAATTCTGTCCATTTCTCAACTTGCTAAGATTCCTTTAAATCTTGTTGCCGATACTTTGATCATACAAAGGACATCCCTTTGCGGATGTGTAATTTTCCCTCTTATATATATATTGATCTGGGTTTATTTAGGCTTATAAAAAAAGCCTTAAAACTAAAAGTCTTAAGGCTTCTGTATTAAGTGATAATTCTATCAATTAATATCGGTATTGATCCGATTTGTAAGGACCTTTAATTGGAACTCCTATGTATTCAGCTTGATCTTCTGTAAGAGTTTCAAGTTCCACGCCAATCTTAGAAAGGTGTAATCGTGCAACTTTTTCATCCAGAGATTTTGGAAGTACATGTACACCCGGTTCAAATTCTTCAGGACGATTCCAAAGTGCGATCTGAGCTAATGTCTGATTGGTAAAGCTATTACTCATCACAAAAGAAGGATGCCCGGTAGCATTTCCGAGATTCATCAATCTTCCCTGAGAAAGTAGCACAACTTGCTTACCTGATTTCAGCGTAAAGATATCAACCTGAGGCTTGATATTTTCTTCTTCAGAATTCTCTTTTAACCAAGCTACATCAATTTCATTATCGAAATGACCAATGTTTCCAACGATCACTTTGTCTTTCATGCTTTCGAAATGGTGACCTTGTACAATATCCTTATTACCCGTTGCAGTAACAACAATATCGGCGCGTTTTGCAGCTTCATCCATAGTCTTAACTTCGAAACCATCCATTGCTGCCTGAAGCGCACAAATCGGGTCAATTTCAGTTACAATTACTCTTGCGCCCGCACCTCTTAATGATGCAGCAGTACCTTTACCAACATCACCGTAACCTGCTACAACAGCAACTTTTCCGGCCATCATAACATCAGTAGCTCGTCGAATTGCATCTACAGCCGATTCTTTACATCCGTACTTGTTGTCAAATTTTGATTTGGTAACGGAATCATTCACGTTAATTGCCGGAAGAGTAAGGGTTCCTTTTCTTTCTCTTTCGATTAGTCGAAGTACACCTGTTGTAGTTTCTTCTGAGATTCCATTAATACCCTTAACTAACTCCGGATACTGATCAAGTACCATATTGGTAAGATCGCCGCCATCATCCAGAATCATATTCAATGGCTGTCCATCAGGAAAAAATAGGGTTTGCTCTATACACCAATCAAATTCTTCCTCTGTCATTCCTTTCCATGCATAAACAGGAATTCCGGCTTCGGCTATTGCTGCGGCAGCATGGTCTTGAGTAGAATAAATATTGCAAGATGACCAGGTTACATCTGCGCCAAGCTCAACAAGTGTTTCAATTAGAACTGCTGTTTGTATGGTCATATGAAGACAACCAGCAATACGAGCACCTTTCAGAGGTTGTTCGTTTCGGTATTCTTCTCTCAATGCCATTAGACCAGGCATTTCTGCTTCAGCAAGTTCAATTTCCTGCCGGCCATATTTGGCCTGATTAATGTCTTTAACTTTGTATGGTAATTTTTCTGTTACTTCAGCCATTTTAATTTTTTATTGTTAAATATTGTCTTCAATAATTGTTTTAGCTTTCAGATAATCTCCTTCTGTTCCGCTGCTTCCTACTTCTGCTTTTATAAGATATCCATCGGGGTCAACGAATATTTTAAAAGGAATTCCGAAAGAAATTACTTTTGGTCCTACCTGATTTTTATCCAAAAGGAATTTAAAATCATAGCCTTTTTCCTGCATGAACTCTTCAACCTCTTCAGGAGTATCAGAATCTTGAAGATTAACAGCAAAAACAACGAAATCGTTTTCGAATTCATTTCTTAATGAATCCATAGCAGGAAACACCTGTAAGCAAGGTCCACACCAGGTTTCCCAAAAGTCTATTAGCACGACTTTTCCTTTATAATCCTGAATAGAAACTTCATTCCCTTCTAAATCGGTAAATGTAGAATTCCAGATAATTTCATCGATTTTCTTCTTTTCATCACTAAGTTCGCGTGGATTTTTGCGTGTCTCCTGACAAACCTGAAAAAAGATTGCGACAACAAGAAGAAGTAGTGGGTATTTTTTGAACATAAGTAAAGTTATTTGACTAAAGATAAGGGAATCGAAGGAAAATTTATATTGTAGTAATTGATTGAGTTGATAGTTGCATAAAACAAGTCCTATCTTATAGGTATGTCATCAAATAAATACGATTTCACAGTAGTAGGGGCAGGAATAGTTGGTCTTTCTGCTGCTTACAAACTCTCAAAAAAATATCCTGATGCTAAAATTGTTGTTCTTGAAAAAGAAGATAAAGTAGCGGCTCATCAAACCGGTAAAAATTCAGGGGTAATTCATTCAGGAATCTATTACCAACCCGGTAGCTATAAAGCAAAAAATTGTATTGACGGGCGACATCAATTGGTTTCTTTTTGCCAAGAAAATGATGTTTCAATAGATGTTTGCGGAAAAGTTATAGTTGCAACCGAAGAGGAAGAGCTTCCAAGGCTTGAAAAGATTTATAACAGAGGTCAGGAAAATCAAATCGAAGGACTTAAAAGAATCGACAGTTCGCAGTTAAAAGAGCTTGAACCACATTGTGCTGGAATAGAGGCTTTGCATGTCCCATGTGCGGGAATTGTTGATTATTCCGGAATGTGCCAAAAACTTAGTGAGCGGATCATAGAATCTGAAGGAGCTGTAATATTCGGTGAAAAAGTTATAGCTATAAATACAGGGAAAAAAGACTTAACGGTTAAAACAGAAAAAAATGAGTATAAAACATCTTATCTGATTAATTGCGCTGGTCTGTATTGTGATCATGTGGCAAAATCAGCGGGAGTTAAATCACCAATTCGAATTATTCCTTTTAAAGGTGAATATTATGACTTGAAGCCAGATGCCGAATATTTGGTCAATAATTTGATTTATCCCTTACCTCATAAAGATTTTCCTTTTTTAGGAGTACATTTTACAAGAATGGCATTGGGAGGAATAGAATGCGGACCTAATGCCGTTCCGGTTTTAAAAAGGGAGGGGTATAAAAAACTTTCTTTCGATATGCAGGAGGCTTTGGAGATTCTGGATTTTTCAGGATTCTGGAAATTATCGATGAAGCACTGGCGAATGGGCTTAGACGAATACAAGAGATCTCTCTCAAAAAGCCAATTTGTAAAAGGTCTGCAAAAGTTGATTCCCGAAATTCGCGAGCATCATTTAAAAGTTGCACCTTCCGGAGTGCGGGCTATGGCACTAAAAACCAACGGAGAAATACTGGACGATTTTTATTTTGAAGTAGCTGATCGGCAAATTCATGTTCTGAATGCGCCAAGTCCGGCGGCCACAGCAGGGTTAGCAATTGGAGATGAAATTGTGAATAAAATGGAGCAGTCTTTTAGTTTATAATTGATATTTTAAACGCTCACTCACAAACCTATCTAAAGTAATAAGGATTATTTTTGATTAAGATTGATCAGTTAACCAGAAAACTATACGCTCAGGATGCTTCTATGTATCAGGAAGTTCCGAAAGGCGTGAGCTTCCCCAGAAATATCTCTGATATTCAGGAGTTGGTTTCTAAAGCGAATAAAGACCGCTTTTCTATTACAGCAAGAAGTGCAGGAACCAGTCTTGCAGGTCAAACTACCGGCAATGGGGTAATAATGGATGTTTCACGTTTTATGACCAAAATCGTGAACATTGATTCCGATACTAAAATAGCGAAAGTACAGCCCGGAGTAATAAGAGATCAGCTGAATAATGAAGCATCATCATTAGGATTGCTTTTTGGTCCGGATACTTCAACCACTAACCGTTGTATGATAGGCGGAATGGTCGGAAATAATTCCTCAGGGTCGTTTTCCATCAAGTATAAAACAACAAGAGAACATGTTCTTGAGCTGGATACAATTTTAAGCGATGGTAGCAGGGCAATATTTAGGCCAGTCTCAATATCAGAGTTAGAAGAGAAAAAGAAACTAGAAAATCTTGAAGGTGCGATTTACCGTGGAATGATTTCTATTCTTGAAAAGAATCACCGGATGATAAAAGACAATTATCCTCACCCGGAAATCATTCGCAGAAATACAGGTTACGCACTGGACAGACTGTTAGAAATGCAGCCTTTTAATCCAAAGGGCAGGAAGTTTAATTTATGCGAGTTACTTTGTGGAAGTGAGGGAACTTTGGCGATGACCGGTTCAGCAACACTAAATCTTGTTGAAACCGATTCCATACAAAAAATTGTGATTCCTCATTTTAATTCTATTCATGAATCTATGTTGGCCACTATTGAGGCTGTCAAATATGAGCCCAGTGCGGTAGAGTTAATTGATGATATTATTCTAAATGCCACAAAAGGAAATCCGGAACAATCACAGAATAGATTTTTTCTGGATGAAGAACCAAATAGTATACTTGTAGTACAGTTTATCGGGAATGATGAAGGAGAAATAGATCGTAAAATTGAAGATTTAATACAAAATCTTAAAGAAAAGGGGCTCGGCTATTCATTTCCTGTGCTAACTGATACAGAAGAAATGAAAAGTGTTTTTGATTTGAGAAAGGCCGGTCTCGGATTGCTTATGGGATTGGGTAAGGAAGCCCGATCACCTTCGTTTTGTGAGGACACGGCAGTTAGAGTGAAGGACCTTCCTGAATATGTACAACGGTTTCAGGAGTTATTAAAGAGACATAATACATCCTGTGTGTTTTATGCGCATGCATCGGTTGGTGAGCTTCATCTTCGCCCTATGATTGATACAATGACACCTGAAGGAGTCAAGAAAATGAAAGTTATGGCAGAAGAGATTGCTGAGCTTGTGGGAGAATTCCGAGGTTCTTTGTCCGGGGAGCATGGTGACGGAAGAGCCAGAGCTCCATACATTGAGAAAGTTCTTGGTAAGGAAATGATGCCTGTTTTAAAACAGGTGAAAGAGCTGTGGGATCCTAATTATATTTTTAATCCGGGTAAAATTATTGATGCCAAACCTATTGAGGAAGATCTTCGTTTTTCACCGAATTACATTTCAAAGCCGGCTGATACAGAATTTCATTGGCGACGAGAAGGTAGTTTGAACGAAGCTTTAGAACTTTGTAATGGAGCAGGAGTTTGCAGAAAGCTTTCGGAAAGCGGAGGAACGATGTGTCCTTCTTATATGGCAACTAAAGAAGAAAAAGACAGTACCAGAGGTCGCGCCAATGTATTTCGACAAGTCTTTGAAGGAGAGAATCCAGACCAGTTTGAATCCGAAGAACTGAAAGAAGCATTGGATTTATGTTTGAGCTGTAAAGCTTGTAAAAGTGAATGTCCTGCAAATGTGGACATGGCAAAGATGAAAGCCGAATTTATGAATGGTTGGCATCAGCGTAATACACCTAAGCTTTCAGAACGCTTTTTTGTCGATTCAACAAAGTTATACCCAATAGCCGGCTTATTTCCAACTTTATCGAACTGGTTGGTGAGTAAAGAGTTCTCAAAAAATATCTTAGAAAAATTGACGGGTATTTCTTCTCAGAGAACATTACCACAATTTGCAGATCAGACTTTCAGAAATTGGTGGAAAGAATATTCTTCAATAAAATCGAATCAAAAAGTAGTCTTATATGTAGATATTTTTACTAACTATCATGAACCTGAAATCGCTAAAGCGGCTGTCAGGGTACTTGAAAAAATGGGATTTGAAGTACTATTGACTAATATCCAGGAACTTGGAAGACCAGCTTTATCTAAAGGATTTTTGAAAGAAGCCAAGAAAATAGCACATCAGGTTATTCCTGAATGGAAAGAATATGCAGATGCTGAAATTCCGATTGTTGGATTAGAACCGTCCGAGATTCTTACCGCTAAAGATGAGTTTCTGGATCTTTGCGATGCTGAATATCTAGTAGATGCTTCTAATATTGCAAAACTATGCTATACCTTTGAGGAGTTCTTAGCATCCAATTTAGATAAGATCGATAGTTTTGATATTTCTGAAAAAGCAATTGTTCACGAACATTGTCACGCTAAGGCATTGTCAAAAAAGGGACTTTCAAAACAAATTTTAAGTCATATAGGATTTGATACCAAAGTTTTAGACTCAGGGTGCTGCGGTATGGCCGGTAGTTTCGGTTATGAATCTGGTAAGTATCCGGTATCTATGGAAATAGGTGGACAAAGATTATTCCCTGCAGTTCAAAAAGCTGAAATGGATAGCAATATTTGTGCATCAGGATTCTCTTGCAGACACCAAATAGCAGATGGAACCGGAAGAAAAGCCCTGCATATTGCTGAATTGATTTCAATGAATATTTAATTAGTTTAATACTAAAAAATATTCTGATATGAGAAAAATACTGATATTACTATTCAGTCCCTTTTTAGTAAGCACTTTTGTACAAGCACAAATCGATTATGCTACAGACATTGAACCGATTATGGCAAATAATTGCAATAGTTGCCATTCAAATGGGGGTAGTGGTTTTGATTCAGCTCCATATAGCGATTTAATTGCAAGTACGAGTGGCGTTTCTACTTATAATAAAAAACATATAATACCAGGTAATCCCGATGAAAGCCCCTTAGTAGATAAGATTGAATCTAATCCTGAGTTTGGGACAAGAATGCCTCAAGGGGGACAGCTCACCAATGATGAGATCAATACAATTCGTCAATGGATTGCAGAGGGAGCAAGTGAAGAAATTCAAACTTCAAATGGGCCTCAGATTGAATACCCAACAGATTACAAGCTGTTAGGTAATTACCCGAACCCATTCAATCCCGCTACTATTATTCAATTTCAAGTTCCGGAAGCCTCGCAGTTCAAAATCACTGTTTACAACGCAAATGGACAATTAGTTCAGGAAAAATCAGGGAGCGCAAGTATTGGCGTCAAAGAAGAGAGCATTAATCTTTCTGCAAATCCAAGCGGTGTTTATTTTTACAGAGTTAATGCTATTGCAAATGGACAGAGAAGACTGATAGGTTCAGGGAAAATGACTTTGGTGAAATAAATATTTCACGAGTTAAAAACTTTTTCTCATCGCAGGGATAAATCCCATTCTTGTTTATGCACTAAATCGCACAAAGTTCATAAGCAAGAAAGGACTTTAGTCCTTGGAAATTAAGAATAGATTTTTGTTGCCGATATCTAATTCACTCTTAATTGCTAAACGTATTTCTCGTGATTAATTCTTCCGCGCTTTTAAGTGAGTGTTCAGTAATCTCGGACCCGCTCATCAGGCTGGCGACTTCTTTTATATGATTTTCAGGGGATAATGGAAGAATATTAGTGATTGTACGATCTTCAAATTCTCTTTTTTCAACTTTATAGTGATGATGGGCCTGACTTGCTATCTGTGGTTGATGCGTAATCGCAACTATCTGGCAATATGTCGATAGTTTTCTCATAGCTCTTCCTACTTTTTCGGAGACTTCACCACTGATTCCGGTATCAATCTCATCAAAGATCATGACTGGAAGGCTTTGTTCTTTTGCCAGAATAGATTTAAGAGCTAACATCACGCGGCTTATTTCTCCACCCGACGCAATCTTAGCTAAAGGTTTTGGCTCTTCCCCCTTATTTGTAGAAATAAATAAACGGACATCATCACACCCGCTTTCTGTACATTCGACTAATTGTCCATCTATTTCTACCCAACCATTAGTAGATAACAACCAGTCTACAGATATCGAAAAGTTCGCATGTTGAATCCCAAGTTGTGCTAATTCTCCTTCAATATCGGAAGATAGTTTTTTCCCGATTTCAATTCTTTTGTAGTGAAGCGCTTTTGCAGATTTAGATAATTTTTGAGCCTGATCAGAAATAGCTTTATTCAGTTTCTCAATTTCGAGATCAAAATTATCAGCAACAGAAAGCTCTCTTTGAACTTCATTTAGATAGCTTATGAGTTCAGGGATATCACGCTGATACTTTTTCTGAAGACGGTTCAATTCACTTTGTCTTTGTCGAAGTTCTTCCAGTCGGTGAGGATTAAACTCGATATTATTTCGATATCGCTCTGCAAAAAGAATGGCTTCGTTTATACTTACCCGAGCGGCATTAATTTCTTCCAGGTAGGTTGAAAATTCAGGCTCGATACGGGCAAGATCTTCCAGATTCAATTTTAATTGATTCAATAATTGAGATAAGCTTATATCTTCACCATCGTTAATATCTGCGATTAAAGCAGCTTTCTGATCCAACACCTCGGCGTTATCCAGAAGATTCATTTCAGATTCAAGCTCTTCTTCCTCGTCAACAGAAAGTTTAGCTTGCTCAAGCTCTTTAACCTGGAACCGGTACAATTCCGTTTTTTCCTGAAGCTCAGATTCTCTTTTTTGTAGTAATGAAAGCTCTTTTTGTAACTCCTTCATCTTTCGGTATTCAGCCTGATATGCTTTCAAAATATCTTCAACTTCACCAAAACTATCGATTACACCACGATGGTTTTCTTCCTTTAGCAACAGTTGGTGATCATGTTGTCCGTGTAAATCAACCAATTGATCCCCAACAGCTTTTAGTATTCCAATATTTACCGGGGTATCATTTACGAATGCGCGGCTACCGGTTTGACGGATTTCACGTCTAAGAATAAGGTAATCACCAATCTCAATTTCATTTTCAGTAAGTAGCGATCGCAATTCTTCGTTTTCAAAATACTTGATGGTAGCTTCGGAAATTGCTTTGTCTGCGCCCTGCCGAATCACATCGGTGTCAGCACGTTCACCCAGAATCATATTCAGCGCTCCTATAATGATCGACTTCCCGGCGCCTGTTTGTCCGGTCAGAATATTTAACCCTGTACCGAAGGACACTTCAAGTTCATCAATAAGAGCAAAATTTTTTATGTGTAAAGATTCTATCATTGAATTATAAATTGAAGATTTACAGAGCTAATATTAATCAAATTAAAAATGAAAGATGTAAGATGAAAAATTATTTGAGTCTGGTTTTGGTAGTTTTAACAATGGAAGAAAGAATATTTACTATTTCAAAAATTTCTTTTTGATGACTTGAAACATCGATCTTGGTAATATCACTTTCTTGAATAAGTTTTAACCAGTATGAGGTTTCACGGGCTTCTTTTAAAGAGATTGAAATTTTAGCCAAAAAATCTCTTTTAGATTGACCAGCGATTGCTTCCTCAATATTTGCTCCTATACTTGTAGCAGAGCGCAGTATTTGTTTTGATATTATATACTCTCTTTCATTCTGAAGTAATTTATAGAGTGAAATTATTGATAGTGCAAAGTTAAAGCTTTTCGTTTGGATTAAATTGTCTTTCATAATCTTTAATTTTTCATCTTTCATTTTTAATTCTAATAAGTAAGACAGTTTCAAAGTTAATTCCTTACAAAATCCTTACTTTTTATCATGAATAAAGCAGAAGACAAGAAAACCACGATTTACGAATTTACGGTACCGGACGGGCAACAGGAGTCTATTCGCCTTGACGTCTATATCACCAGTTTTGTAGAAAATGCTACCCGGAATAAAGTTCAGGAAGCTATTAAAGATGGATATGTTCAGGTAAACGGAAAAAAAGAGAAAGCTTCTTACAGAATGCTGCCCGGAGATAAGATCTTTATTGAACTACCTAAAGCCCCGCCACCTGAAGCTGTTCCTGAGAAGCTGGATATCAATATTATTTATGAAGATGATGATATCATTCTGGTAAATAAGGAAGCAGGAATGGTAGTTCATCCTGCATATGCCAATTGGACGGGTACGCTTGTCAATGGTTTAATGTACCACGTAGATGAACTCGCGGATAGTGATGACAGTGATCTGCGACCGGGAATAGTTCATCGCTTAGATAAAGATACCAGTGGACTATTAGTGGTGGCAAAGAACGATGAGACACTTGCAAACTTGTCAGCAAAATTTGCGGAGAAAGATGTAGAAAGAACGTATTGGGCAATTGTTTGGGGAACTCCCGAGAAAGAGGGTACTATAACCGGAAATATCGGCCGTTCCAGAAAAGACCGAAAACTGATGACAGTTTTACCGGAAGGGCAAGGAAAGCATGCGGTTACTCACTGGAAAGTGTTGGAGTATTTTGATTATCTGAGTTTGGTAGAAGTGAAATTAGAAACGGGTAGAACACATCAAATCAGGGTTCACTTTAATCATATTGGACATCAGGTTTTTGGTGATCCGACTTACGGAGGAACTTCCGTTCGTTATGGTCCGAATACCGGTTCCAGAAAATCGATGTTTCATAATTTGATCACAGGTTTGGGAAGGCAAGCACTTCATGCTAAAACATTGGGATTTTTACATCCAACAACTAATGAAAAAGTACAATTTGATTCAGAACTACCGAAAGATTTTCAACACGTTCTTACCATGTTGAGAGAGAATTGTAAGGCAGAGTATTGATTGAATATCAAATAACAAATATTCAATCAAAAAAAATGAAATGACCTTCAATGACGTATGATGGAATTGAGTTAATCTTAGCACCTTTTGCTTCATCAAACCGATAAAATTCAGAAAAGGCGATATCGAATTCTTTTATAAATGCCATTTTCGGTGAGTTTCCACAATTAGGGCTTCAAGTGATTTTCATATTGTTGTACAAGTTTAATTTTTGGTGTTACTCTCTACATAGTTTTTAAAATTATTCAAAATGGCTTGCCAACCATCACGTTGCATATCAATTGGGTTTTCTGATTCAACCTCAAAGGTTGTAGTTACTTTTGTTCTTCCATTTAGATTCTCAAAAATGGTGCTAACCTGTCTTCCATCGGCAATAGTATACACGATCCTTTTATTGTTGATGATTTCATCATAGACGGCTTCAAAATCGAAACCGAAGCTGCCGTCTTTAGCTTCCATTCTGGCTTTGTATGTGCCTCCAACTCTAAGATCATTTTCAGCATTAGGACACCACCAATCATCAGTAGCAAAATTCCATTTTGTTATGTGGTCAGGGGAGGTCCACATCCGCCAAACAATATCAATACCTTTGGCAATTGTTGAAGAAATAGTTATTGAATTACTCATGTAAGCGCTCCTTTCAGCATTCGTTTATAAATCATGGTATCTTACATAAAATTGAAAGTAAATTTATTATGCAAAAGAAAGAAATTAACATAACAGTAGAATTAGACCAGCAAAATGTACCCGAAAATATTGTCTGGAATGCCGATGATATGACGGGAGTAGGTGAGGCTAAATGCAGAGCTATGTTGCTTTCTTTGTGGGATGCTGATGCGAAAGACACTCTTAAATTAGATCTGTGGACCAAAGATATGACCGTAGATGAAATGAAAATCTTTTTCCATCAAACACTAGTTACAATGGCAGATACATTAAAGCGCTCAACAAACGACGAGCGTATTTCAGGAGATATGATGGATTTCTGTGATTATTTTGCAGAAAAGATGGAAATTAAGGCTCAGTAGGGCTCTTTAATTCTGCTACAGATTTTAGTACGCTTTTCTTTATTCCGGGAGAAAGGGGCTCTATAAAATGCGGTTCCGTAAGTAAAAGCACTTCATTTTTTAGCTCAGGATATTTTTTTGCTACTTTTATCATCCCCAAAAATGCAAAATGTCGCACGGAAGGTTTTTTTCGGACCTGCTCCCATAGATCTACACAGAGATCAAATAAGCTGCTTTCAAAATCTTCTTTCAGATTCATGTTTAAAATAATTTTTAGTAATTCTCTTTGATGTCCATCATTTCTGATTGGAATTACTTTTAAAATTTTATTGATAAATGGCTGCACCCGTATATCATTGCTGTCCATAACTTCTTCTATGACCCATGCTGATCTCCATGAAAGATCAGGTTCATTATTAATAGCCAGGCGCAGCGTTTCTTGAAAATATTGAGGTTTAGATCGAAGAAACTTAATCATGTCAGGCTTACTTCGTCTTATTAATATTGATCTGAGTTCATCAGACATATTTACAACCCGATAAAAATTGCTGTAAAAATCGCAATTAAGCTAATTCCCATAATAATCAGGTATGGCTTGATACAGAATGCAAACCATTCTTTATAGGTGACTTTTGCAGCAGTTAGCATTGCAAGTAAAGCTCCGTTGGTTGGAGTAAGTAGATCCATAAAAATTGCCCCATATTGATAACATAAGATCATCACCTGGCGGGACATTCCAATGAGATCAGACAAAGGGGTGAGTAACGGCATCGTTAAAACGGCTTGACCGGAGCTGCTGGAAACCGGTATGTGAAGCAGAGCTTGAGAGACCGTCATTCCAACAGCTGAAATTGTCATAGGTAAATCTTCCAATGGATTAAATAGCCCGAAGACAATGGAGTCTATAATTTTTCCTTCATCGAGAATCAGATAAATACTTCGTGCTAAACCAACAACCACCGCTGCAAAAGCCATTTCCTGAAATCCGGAAGCATAAGCTTTAGCGGTGCCATTCAGCCCAAGTTTACCTATAAGTCCACAGATTAATCCAACAATCAAAAAGCATGCAGACATCTGATTATAGTCCCAGTCCCATTCAAGTATACCGAATACCATTGCAGCAAATCCAAGCACTACAATCAATAAAATTGTAATACTTCTTGATGAAAGAGAATGAACTTCATTGGAATCTTCTGGGGGATGAATTTTAGCAGTCTTTCCTTTTTTTGCTATCCAGTAAATCCAAAAGGTTGTTGCAATGATCAGAATTACTACCCGAAACAACGTTCCTGAAAAAGGCTCCACATCGGCGACTTTCTGAGCTAAAAGAACTCCAAATGGATTCATGGGACTAAATGTAGCTCCAATAGTTGCCGAGCCTGCACTAATTGCAATTGCCGCCACCTTAGAATACCCAATTCTATTAGCCATGATAATTAAAAATGGAACCATGGCAATTATTTCTTCATAAGTATTATTTAAAGCTCCTACTGAAACAAACACCAGGCCTACAAGCATGATTACCCGCTCGGGTTTATCCTGATAGCGTTGAACAAGAACTGAAAGACCTTCATTGAATGCTCCTGTTTTGTCAACTACTACGAAGGCTCCTCCAATAATCAGAATTAAAACTACTATATCAGCACCGAAAACAATGCCTTCCGGGACTTTTACAAACGTTTCTAGAAATCCGATGGGCTCAGGTTCAATTTGTTGATAGCTATTTGCCACCACAACCTGTCTGCCTGTCGTTGCATCAGTCACCCTATCATATTCTCCCGCAGGTATAACATGAGTTAAAGCTGCTGCCAGTGCAATGAAAATTAACAGAATGGTTAATGGATGTGGAAACTCAAACTTCATAAATACCCCGATTAATTAGCTCGAGGAAAGTAGGTAAAAAAATATCAATTAAGAATTATTCAATTAACGATGAAGGTAAACTCATTGTTAATTGATCCTTGAAGCATTCTTAATTGAATAAAATACTCCCGAAACTAACAGCGCTTTCTCTTTCAGTTTCATCCCAAAGTTGTCGATGAAGAATTTTTCCCTTTAAATCAGGAAAAGCATTCAAAAAAGTATAGAGAGGAGGGAAACCACAAATTCTGTATGGATCATACTTTTTTTTCATGAGACCCAACATTTTTTTGGAATTATTTTCAGATCCTGCCTTTAAAAAGAGTTCATCAAAGTCTTCTGCCTTATCAAAAAGTTTAGAAGCGGATTGTTGATCCCCAAACTTTTTACCGAAATGAGCCAAATCTCCGCTGATCAAATAAAAAGTATCTTGATCATTAAGCTGTTGATTCAATAAATATGTAAAAGCATCGATCTGATGTGCCAGATAACCGTTTTCAGAATAAAAAAGATCATCAAATCCACCGACCAGAACAGGAATGATTTCAAACTCATGACTCCATATATGGTTCAGAATCAGCAACGGTAATTCGATACTGTGCTCGATTCGATGAGCCCGATCATTAAATGAAGTTCCGAAAATATCATCATGAGCGGTTTGTTCCTTGATCAATGAAACAGCTTTTTTATCGGTTTTTACTATTCCGTTAACCAGATCAAAATCTTTATTACTTAATATGAATGGTTTATTGGAATAAAAATCTCCATAAGCACCTGCGTAATGAGAAGTAGCAAGGATTACTACTTTATTTGGTTTTAGGTTGCGAATGGAAGAAAATGCTTTTACATACGTTTCCATTCCAACCCGGAAATCAATGTGAGGTGCATATAATGCTTTGGATGAAGTTACCGTGTCACTTTTGGGATACTTTTCAAATGCTTCATTAAAGAAAGCTTTTAATTCTTCAGGGTCAGTTGGGAATGAGCTTCCGGAAGTCTTGGTTTGATGTATTTCTGATGACTCATATACATCTTCGATCAATTCAGCATTTTCCCGGAAATATTCAGAGTCGAGCAAACAATGTCCATCTAAAAACCGAACATATCCCAAAACCTGTTCTTTGGTGACTTCCTCAGAACTGAATTTCAGGATTTCGTTTACCGATCTTGAACCACTGATCAGAGAAAGAATGGGTTCGGCATCCTGGGGTAATGCAAAATCCGGTGTGGCATAACCCATTTGATCATAAAAATAAATAAAAGACTGCCCGTTTTGTTCAACCGGGATTTGTTGAATATCAAACCTGAGATTTGGGATTGGATCAGTATATGAGTTGAACAGCTTTTCTGACATGAAAAGAAGATAGTGGATTTATATTCTGATGTCAGAAATAAAAAACTCCGACACTTTCGCATCGGAGCTTAATTCAAAACTATTTAGAAAATTTTAGATAAAGACGTGGAACATCTCTCACCTAAAGTCTAAATACTAATTTACTTCTTCTCGTCTTCATCTTCGACAACTTCGAAATCTGCATCTACAGCTTCTTCGCTTTCTGAAGATTCAGCTTCACCGGAAGCTTGCTCTGCTCCCGCGGCGCCTTCAGCACCAGCTGCTTCAGCTTCTGCCTGAGATGCTGCATAAATTTCCTGAGAAGCACCTGACCATGCAGTGTTTACTGCTTCCATCGCAGAGTCGATTGCTTCAAGGTCTTCCGCTTTGTGCGCTTCTTCAAGTTTGGCAATAGCTTCTTCAATTGCTGTCTTGTTGTCGTCAGAGATTTTGTCACCGTACTCATCCAGCTGCTTCTTGGTAGAAAAGATCAGACCATCCGCCTGATTCATTTTCTCTACTTTCTCACGAAGCTTTTTATCTTCTTCTTCATGCTCTTCAGCCGCTTTCTTCATTTTTTCGATTTCCTCATCAGATAACCCTGAAGAAGATTCGATACGAATACTTTGCTCTTTTCCGGTTCCTTTATCCGTCGCTTTGATATTAAGAACACCATTGGCATCCATATCAAAAGAAACTTCTATTTGAGGCATGCCACGAGGAGCCGGAGGGATTCCATCTAAGTGAAAACGTCCAAGCGTTCTGTTATTCGAAGCCTGAGCTCGCTCACCCTGAAGTACATGTATTTCCACACTGCTTTGGTTGTCTGCAGCGGTTGAGAAAGTCTGTGATTTGCTTGTTGGAATAGTGCTGTTCGACTCAATTAATGGAGTCATAACACCGCCAAGAGTTTCGATACCAAGTGTAAGCGGAGTCACATCAAGAAGAACAACATCTTCAACGTCTCCTGAAAGAACGCCACCCTGAATTGCAGCACCAACGGCTACAACTTCATCAGGATTTACGCCTTTACTCGGATCTTTTCCGAAGAACTCTTTCACTGCTTCCTGAATGCGAGGAATTCGTGTTGAACCACCAACTAAAATAACTTGGTCGATATCACCTTTAGTCATTCCGGCGTCTTTCAGAGCTTTTTCACATGGAGTTATCGAACGCTTCACTAAATCGTCAACTAATTGCTCAAACTTTGAGCGACTAAGATCAACATTTAAATGTTTTGGCCCGCTGTCTGTTGCAGTAACAAACGGCAAGTTTACATTTGTTTTTGAGGAACTCGAAAGCTCAATTTTAGCCTTCTCAGCAGCATCTTTTAATCGCTGCATTGCCATTGGATCGTTTCTAAGATCAATGCCTTCGTCTTTTTTAAATTCATCAGCAAGGAAATCGATGATTCTTGAATCAAAATCGTCTCCACCTAAATGGGTATCGCCGTTGGTTGATTTTACTTCAAATACGCCATCGCCAAGATCCAGTATAGATACGTCGAAAGTTCCACCACCCAAGTCATACACTACGATAGTTTGGTCATCGTCTTTTTTATCAAGACCATAAGCAAGTGCTGCAGCCGTTGGCTCGTTGATGATTCTCTTAACTTCAAGACCGGCGATTTTACCAGCTTCCTGAGTTGCTTTTCTTTGTGCATCATTAAAATATGCAGGAACGGTGATTACAGCTTCAGTAACTTTTTCACCAATATATTCTTCAGCAGTCTGCTTCATTTTCTGCAGAACCATAGCTGAGATTTCCTGCGGAGCATATTTTCTGTCTTCAATCTCCACACGAGCCGTTCCGTCATCACCCTTTACTACTTTATAAGCAACCTGCTTGGTTTCGCCCTGAACTTCATCGAACATACGTCCCATGAATCGCTTAACGGAAGCAACGGTTTTGTCCGGATTGGTGATGGCCTGACGTTTAGCTGGAGCGCCTACCAATCGCTCACCATCTTTAGAAAATGCTACTACAGATGGAGTGGTACGTCCACCTTCAGCATTTTGGATTACAACCGGTTCGTTACCTTCCATTACGGAAACACAAGAGTTGGTTGTTCCTAAGTCAATTCCTATGATTTTTCCCATTGGTCTAAAATCTATTTTTTGTTATGTGATTTAAGCCACTAAAGCTCAAACTCACTAGTGTTTATTGTTTACTTATTAAAATTTTCAATCTTTGTCATATGGAGATTGCGGTTCAAGCCCGCAATGACCTTTGATAAAATTATTTAACAGGTATTGATTGAGTATCCTTCAAATTCTCTGATTTTGGCATACTCACTGTCAATACTCCGTTTCTGAAACTGGCATTTACTTCTGCTTTGTTTACCATTTCCGGCAGAGCGAAAGAACGTGCAAAAGCACCACGTGTTCTTTCCTGTCTTTTAAATTCTTCGCCTTCATTGATGGTAATTTCACGTTCACCTTTTACTGTTAGCACATTGTCTTTGAGTGAAATACCAATTTCCTTTTTTGATAATCCCGGAAGATCCATCAGAATTTTAAATTCTTCGTCACTTTCCACGATATCACAATCAGGTGCAAAGTCTTTATCCTCATTAGTAAGAGGAACAACTTTCTCCACAAATTGCTGAATATCTTTTCCTAATTTGGAAAGGTGTTTTTCAACTTCAATACCGAATTCTGTAAAATCTCCCATGATGGTCACCATTTATTAATTTCAAATCAATGGTTGCAATCACAATGCCAAGTAGAAGGGGATTATGGCAAACTGTCGCTTTGACAGTCCACGCATAGCGTGGGATTAAGAATTAAGGAATTAAAAATGAAGGATTGTAAAGTCTCAGGTAAACAAAATAGCGTCATCCCGGACTTGATCCGGGATCCGTGCTACTCAAGAATAAGTTCTTCACAAAAGCTGAATCAAGTTCAGCATGACTTTCTTTATCAAATTTTACTGATACCATTTGCAATCATTAGTATGGAAAGGAATATCATAAAAAAACTTCCCATTCTTAATCTTCCGCTAATATCACTGGCATGTATTTTATGCCTCTTGTTATAACTTTGCCAGTAATACCCACCAACCAGACCTCCTACGCTTATCAGTAGAAAGATTACCCCGATTACTATTTCCTGAGTAGGATTCATAAATGACTTCAACTTTTTCTCGAGCTAATTCTTTGAGCTTTATTTCACCAACACCATTCTTTGCGATTTTGTAACCGCAGGTGTCTTCAACTGGTACAAATATATTCCGCTGGATAGATTTGAAGCATTAAAATTGACCGAATGATTTCCGGACGGCAAATTCTCATTGATCAGTGTTTTTACTTTTTGTCCCAGCATATTGAATACGGTCAACTCAACCTGCGTGCTTTTCGGAATACTGAAATTAATAGTAGTTGACGGATTAAACGGATTCGGATAATTCTGAGCAAGGATGAATGAATCCACAATGTTAGTTTCTTCATCAACAGAAGTTGGGATAGTACCATTTTCCCAACCGGGCGTTCCTCCCAATCTGGAAGAAGCCATCCAGGAAGTACCCAGAGTGTTATCAGAACCTGAATCTATCAATTCTAAAGTAGCTCCGTTTCCATCGGGTTCGGTTGGCCAAGGCGACTCGTCATCGTATTTAACAACATCAATAAGTGTATTCTGATCATTAAATAATCGGACATCATCGGTGTTTCCTGAAAGTCCGAAATCAAAATCACCAACAAAATTTCTTGCGTCAGGATTGATTGATTTCAGAGCAGTTGTATCATTGGCGATCACCAAATATCCCTTAGAAGAAATAACCGTATTATCCGGAATTATGAACTGGTGGGTATCATCTTTATCTTTAAAAACCCAACCCGAAACATCCACATCTGTTTCAAGTGGATTGTAGATTTCAACCCAATCGCCCATGTCAAAATTATCGGATGAGTTGTAGTTGATTTCATTGATCACCAAAGCTTCCGTTACTTCTATGAATGTCACAGAGATTTCAACAGGTTCATTAGTAAGCGAAATGCTGATACTTTTATCTGTAGAGTATTCCTCTCCATTAACCATCCAGTTCTCTATTTGAAATCCGAATTCCGGATTTGCACTCAATGTAATGTCTGTATCTGAAAAATATAATCCCGACCAACTTTCGGTTGAAACATCAGGCATAAGTGAATTTAAAGTTACCGTTCCGTTTTGAGTAGACTGTAAAGTTACCCGAAGCGTATCGTTTCCTAAGGTGTCAGAAATTTCGCTGTAAAGATGAGCAGGATAATCGACTACATAATCTTCTGTAATTTCACGGATATACTCCATATCAAAAGGAGTAGGACCACCTATATCGTACCAACCATCATTCCAACGTGCAATATCTTTTGGTATTTCAGGATTTACTTTTGCATCAATCTCAGCTATTAGTTCCAGTAAATAGTCCGGTTGAAAAGCGGTATTCATCATATCCGCAAACCGATTCAGGAAGATTTCTTTATAAGTTGCGTTTGCCATCATTCTGCCAAACAGCCAGAACCCATTTGGTTCTTCGTTTAGGAATTCCCTCAGAGATAAATAATAGTTTTCCGGTTGTATGCCCAGATTTCTCCACCAGTCAAAATCATGTGAAATGTAATGCCACTTTCCACCGTCTTCCTGAGGCCTCCAGTAACGAAGATTGTTTGGATCGCCGTGGGAAGTGTATATCTGATAAATCCAGTGATCGGTAAAACTTTCAAGATCAATTACAGAATCAGCATATTGAAAAAATGCAACGCCCTGAAGGTTTACATTTCTGAAATTATCCAACAGGTCCTCATAGGCCTGATAATCTCCATCTTTTACCTCATCGAAATCTTTGATCATATCGATGTCATCAAACCCATATCTGGATTCCACAAAGTCGTCGTTTTTTCTCTCGTAGATGTTGTAGAGTCCCCAATACTTACCATTTATGTACAAGACGGAATATTTATAGGCCTGCATAGCGTTTTTGTGATTCCAGTCTATGTTTACCTCTCTAAGCAACTCGTTCAGTAATCGGGAACGCTCTTCTGAACCTGCTCTTAATGTGAATCCATCGTAATTGGTGTATTCATTTTCTTCAAATAAAGGATAATCCAGTTCGGTAAGACCAAATTCTGAATTGTTATTGATAATAAACGATTTTTTTAAAAAGCCCCGGCTGAAGTTTCCTGCTATTTCAGCTTCGCCATCGAATTCAAATTCCTTATTACCGAATTCATTCAGGTATTCAATGTGAACCGGATATTGATATCCTTCCCAAAAGTTGGCTCCAAAAAAGGGATACTCTCCATTTGTTTCAGAAGAATCACCTATTACATACATTCCTTTATCGAAATCGAAGAGAGAATCCGGATCCATAACAAAAGAAACCACAGGCATGGTATGCTGTTCTTCAAAAAGGTAGGTGTTGGTGATGACTTCACTTGGTTGTTTGCCAGACTCAATAGCAATTGCACGTATTACGGTAGATGTATCTATAGCTAAAGGAGAAGTATATAATGAAGAATTTTGAGTGGGTTTTGCTCCACCGGTTTCATAGCGAATTTCTGCAGAAGCGGATGTTGTAATACCGATTGTTATTTCGTTGGCATAAAAACCACTTTTAAGTGAAAATTCCGGAGTTTCGGAAATCTGACCAACTTCGCTTCCATTGTTTGTTGCTTTTGGAGTTGGATTAAGGAATTCAAAAGAACCTGAACCGTCAGTAGTTCGGCCAAAAGACAGATCGGTGGTTTGTTCTCCAAAAGAAGTAGAGTCTAAAACAGAATTTCCATCGGAATCAATCAGAGCAATATATTCACCATCGGCGCTGAGTTTAAAATCCACGTGATGAGCTCCCTGTTCAGTATCAGAATCCAGCCAAAGTATCAAATAACCGTTTGCATTTATTGTGGTTTGAGCACTTGAAGTATTTGGTATTTGCCATTTGGTAGGATCTCCCGGGTCATCAGATACATACAATCCTGCAAGATTAATGGAAACAGCAGATGCGTTATAGATCTCTATCCAGTCATCAAAATCTCCATTATTATCTGCAATAGTGGATGAATTAGAAGCCATGATCTCATTTATGCTAAGCTGGGCAAAAGAAGGCACAGAAACAGCAAAAAAAAGTATTACAGAAAAAAGAAGCCGAATATTCATATTGAAAATCTTTTAGTATAATCTTTTGCATCATAGCAAAAGAGAAGAGTAATAAATATAGAGTTAATTACTCAAAAGATATGAGAGACTTTCTTTATCAGACGACTATTTGTTATTTACTATCCAATTTGATAGATATTCTAAAAATCCTTCGACAAACTTTTTTTCAAGAAGAGGATATTCAGATGCCAGACCGGTTTTAGCTTTTTGAAAAAGGTGATTTGCATCTTCAAAAATTCTGATCTCAAAATTGCTTCCCGACTGTTCAAGCGCTTCCCGAATCTTTGCTTGGTTTTGAGATATAGTTACCTGTGTGTCTTTATCACCAAAAATAACCAAGGTTGGGGCATTTACTTTTTCTAAATCATCAGTCGGAACATAAAACAGTAAAGATCTGGTTTGTGGAGCACTGTAAATTCTGGTTAGTTGTTCTGTTTGCGTATTAACCATGGCATTAATATCAGGAATAGCATTTTTTTGAGCTTCAGGCAGTGCATTTAGAATATCTGTGTAGGATCTTATATAAGTGGTTTTTGCAGCATTGATGTTTCCTTCTTCAACGATTGCCCTCATTAACACTTCTCGGGCATCAATTTCTTTTTGAATCAAAGATTCATCCACCGGAGATGTTGAGTATGCAAATTCAACCTGATAGCGAAGAATTTCGCTTAGGGATGGAGCTGTGGATCCCATCAATATCAATTGAGATACCGCCTCATTTTCAGCGGCTATTTTTCCTGCAACCACCCCGCCTTGACTGTGTCCCAATACAGCAAAGTTTTCAAAACTGTTTTGTTCATTCTTTTGAAAGAAACTAATAATTGCATTTATATCTGAAGTAAGATCGTTTAAAGTTGCTTCCGAAAAGTTTCCGGTAGATTTACCCACACCTCTGTCGTCGTATCTGAAACTTGGAATACCTTGTTTTGAAAGGTGCTGTGCCATGATCGAAAAAATGCGGAAACCATAGATTTCTGAATCCCGGTTTTGGGCGCCACTTCCCGAACTCATAATTACTAATGGGGCTTTTATTTCTCCATCCGGTAAAGTAAGCGTTCCCCCGATTTCAACATCTTCGTTTCGGATGATCAGTTCTTTTTCATTTTCAGGTTGATTCGGTTTCTGAATAGTTTCAGCAGTACGCTCTATAGAAAATGGAGTGGAAGGTCCGCCCTGAGAGTAATTGCCTGTTATTTCTGTTTCAGAATTAAAGTTTCCTGTAAAAACTCCGGTTACCTGTCCTGCCCTGAAAGTTAAAGAAACAGAATCCTCATTTTGCGAAATGGGATCTAATGGAAGTCCAATAGCACCTTGCTGAGGAATGTCCAAAGTTCCTGAGTATTGATTTGAACTTCCATCAATTTTGAAAACAATTTTTAGCTTCCCTCCGGGTATGGTGATTCCACCTTCCCAAACGCCGTTTAATGAATTTTGCCCCATTGATTGAGTCGTTAAAAGAGCCAATAATACTACTGTATGGAATAAAGATTTCATAAGGCTAAGAATTTGAGGAATTAAGCTTTTTATAAATGACGTAAGAATAAACAAGGGGTATGATTGCTAATATTAAAATAGCTCCAACAATTACAAACATTGATCCCGAAATAACAGGAATGAAGGTAGAGATTGCCATAAAAAAACCACCAATAACCCATAATTTACTTGAAAATCGATGAGTCTTTTTCCAAACTTCGGAGTTTTCAAGAGTCTAGGGAGTTCGTATTCCAATAAAATAATTCGGTTTTATTGAGTTCATATAATTTCCTGTAACCATGATCAGAAGTCCCGCAGATACAAAGACGAATTGTGCGATATCTGCATCCATGTCGAAAGTTTTCATCATTACAAGTGCATAAATCCCAATAAGGAATAACGAAATCACTATTCTTATAGCTGTAATGGATTTTTGAGTAGAAGCTATTTTATTTTTTGGATCAAGTTTAGGAATAGCTATTAAAAACAAATAGGTGCCTAACGCGATTGATGGTAGAAGAAAAGCGTTGATCCATTTAGGGCCATAATCATCTGCTTCACCCTGAGCGTTAAAATGTATAGGAACGGTATCAGGGATGTCATTCCATAGTATGATGGAAGCAACAAATGGTGCAGCTAAAAGCGGTATCATAAACCATTCTTTTTTTAAAATGTCAGCAAAACTCATGATCTTATTTTGAATTCATTAACTGAAAGAGCCATTGTGTGGCTTCTTCCAGAGCTGTTGTATCTAATGAATACACTATAAACTGCCCTTCCCTTTCAGAAGAGACGAGTTGAGCATTTTTTAAAAGATCCAAATGGTGAGATATGCTTGGTTTAGAAATGTCAAATGCTTCAGCAATTTCACCGGCGGACAGATCTTTCTCCTTTAACAAATCAAGAATTTGCCTTCTTGTTGGATCGTTTAATGCTTTAAAAAGTTTATTCACTTAGATATTTAGATAAACATCTAAATATAAACTGTAATTTTAGAATTCAAAATTTAAGAGACTTTTTACTCAGTCACTCCAATTACTCCACAGGCAATTCTTGCTCCTGCATCTCCGGAAGGTTGAGAGGTGAAGTCATCTTCTCCGGCATGAATAATAACCCCACGTCCGATAATTTCTTCCAGAAAGATTGTATTGCTGTTTAAAGTTAAGGTAGTGGTAAACTCTTTACCTTCACTTTCAAGATTTCCCATGTCTCCCACGTGTTTTGTTTCATCTTCGGGCGAGTCATGTTCGAGATTATCGGGGTTAAAGTGTCCGCCAGCTGATGTAAAATCAGTTGCAGAACAATCACCGTGTTGATGTATATGGAAACCATGCTTGCCTTCTGATAATCCTGTTATCTGAGCAGAAACTTTTGTTCCATTTTCAGTTTTTCCAAAAGTTACTGTTCCCATTTTTGAACCATCCTCCACGGAGTGGATTACAGCAATAGCACGGTTAATCTCAGGAGCATCAAATTCTTTGACGACTTCTATTCGTTCTGTTTTGGTGCATGCTAAGAAAATAAAAAGCGATAGAAGAGGTATAAATTTTTTCATAATCATTGTTTGTTATTTAAAGCTTCAACAGTATCCAGGTTTAGTTCATTCACCACTTAAAACTTTCGCCCTGAATTCAGAAAGTTTAGCTAACTGAGCATTAATTAATTGATATTTATCGGGGTTTTGTTCCTTAAACCGATTGATTCTCCTTTTTTCCTTATTTCTGCGCAATACCTGGTTTGCTCTTTTAAACATCACTGAAGTTAATAAGCTGAATAAAAAGTATGCACAAACCCATATTATTGGTATCCCTGCGATTAATAGAATCGTTGAGATGATTAGATAGAACAAAGGGAATAAAACCAAGCCGAGTACAAATTTGATTGACGCATCAAAAGCGTGGTCTTTAATTTTTTCTTTGAGGATTTTTCTTGCAGGCTGATAAGGAATCACATTATTTAACCATACTAATAGATAAATCGGAAATAACAGAATCAATTTCCATTTTGGTGATTTAACATTAGCTAAAATTCGAATACTGAGTTTGTTCTTTTCAGCGATTTCTAAAACTTTCTCAGCAGACTCAAGTGTTTTTTTATCAAAATTCTGTTCCAGATTACTAACCAACTCGTTCATATAAACCGGATTAGCGAGTTTTCTTCTGTCTGGTTCCATTTCATCCAACGCCACTTTTACCAATGGATATTGATCCAACTTGGTAACGTGCATAATTGTGGGTTTTAAGTGATCTGCAGTTTTATTTTTTAATAGATTGGCTGCATTACGTTCGTCTTCTTTAAACGCATTTTGATAGTCCGAGACTTTTATAGGGTCTCCATAAACCACTCTTACTTCATTTCTGGAGTTTCTGTGGTCACTATAATTAACACCAACCGGCTGGATATAAAGATCAAGATTCCAGTTGTTTTGTGCTTCGGCATCAAATGCTATTCTTGTAAATCCTTTGCTGAGGGGTCGTAGCCTTCGTTTCAGGTCATGGTTGGCTTCTGCAAAGATCAGAACAGCTTCTTTATTGGCGAGCTTATCGATACAGGTTTGAAAAATTTGTTCATTTTTCTGGATGTTTTTCATTCCATCGCGGACTCTGTAAACCGGCAGCATCTGCAGAGAGCGTAAAAACCAATTCATAAATTTGGTATTGAAAGCTTGTGCTCTTGTCAGAAAATATAAAGAACGATGAAGATTGCTGGTAATCAGCAACGCGTCCATGAAAGAGTTCTGATGATTTGGTATGATCAGAATGGGCTTATCTTTAGGAATTTTATTTATTCCTTCGATGCGGATTTTTTTGTAGAAAAACCTTAAACCTATTCCCACTAATATAAAACGAAAGAAATGATACCAAAGAAAATTTTTACGCATTACTGATCACGCGTTGTATGGATTTTTTTCCAACAGACCAATACCAGCCAAGGCTCATTCCTGCAAGTATGTGCCATATTCCCCACCATGCTGCAATTAAGGCCATGCCTCCAAGTCCGTCAAAAAAGTTAAAAATTAAGAGTAACCCCAGTCCTGAGTTTTGGATTCCTGTTTCGATAGAGATGGATCTCCGGTCGGCTTCAGGAAGATTGAAAACTTTTCCTAGTCCATATCCTGAAGTAAGAGCTACAGCGTTATGTATAAAAACTAATAAGAGTACAAACTGTACATAATTTATAAAGTTATCAAAGTTGCTCATGAATGCAACGATCACGAATCCGGCAAAAAACACAACCCCGAATCCCTTGATCCAAGGGCTTATTTTCAGAGCGATTTTTTCTTTAAAATGACGAAGTATCATTCCCAGGATCAACGGAATACCAAGAATCAAGACAATAATCTCGAAAACTTTCATCAGATCGAGACTTATTTCCTGTAAAATAGCATTAGTAGGAGAATATAGACTTGCCCAGAAAGTAAAATTGATGGGGGTCATTATAATCGCCATTAAAGTGGCTATTGCAGTTAAACTCACAGATAAAGCTGCATTGCCTTTTGATAGCAATGAAAAGAAGTTTGAAATATTGCCTCCCGGACAAGCCGCTACCATAAACATTCCTAAAGCAATACTTGGCGCCGGTTTCATCAGCCAAACCAATACGAATGTTAAAAAAGGAAGTAATAAAAACTGAGAAAAGCTTCCAATCATTGTTGATTTGGGATTTTTCGCAATATCTCTGAAATCCTGAATAGTCAATTCAAGAGCAACCCCGAACATGATGACAGCAAGTGATACATTCATCACCATTAGTCCACCATTACTCAAATTTAATTGAAGAGCATCAATTGTTTCCGTCATGTCTGAATGTAAAAAAGTGAGGCTTTTAAATCAGATGATTTTTTAAACGCTAAAATTTCTGAATGATGAAAAGGAGATTTAATAGTGAGTAATCATTGAAATTGGCCTTGATAATTAAATCAGCGGGACCAAAGTCCGTGCTTGATTAAATTCTTGATACAACTGTGTACATATGTAAGCGTGCGTTTCAACTCTATATATAGATTGATACAGATCGCCTTGATGTGCATGTCGGTGAAATATCACCCCAAAAATCCTTTCACTTTAAGCAACTCTGCATTAAGAATTGCTCCACCTGCCGCGCCACGAATGGTATTATGTGCCATTGCTACATAGCTGATATCGAATACATCAGATTCTCTAAGTCTGCCCATATGCAATTGCATCCCATTTTCCTGGTCGGCATGAAGCCGTGGTTGAGGATACCGTTCGTCTTCATGCAAACAAATCACAGGTATTGGAGAGGATGGTAAGTTGAGGTCTTGAATAGGATTATCCCAATTTAAAATAGCTTCTTTTACCTCATCAACAGAAGAAGGTGTATTTACAAGCTTAACAGTAGTAGAAAGCATATGCCCGTTCAAAGTGGGAACTCGAGTCGCTGTGGCTGAAACATTAATTTCGGGTTCGTCTAATTTCCCTTCATTAAATACCGATAGTAATTTTTGTGTCTCAGGTTTGATTTTTGGTTCTTCCCCTGAAATAAACGGGACTACATTCCCTAAAATATCCAGACTTGGAACTCCGGGATAACCAGCCCCAGAAATAGCTTGCATGGTGGTAAGAATAACAGTTTCTATTCCGAAAACATCATGAAGAGGCTTCAGTGAAAGCGATAACGGAACAGCTACACAATTAGGATTTGTAACAATCCATCCTGATCCATCAGCAGTGAATTTTTGATTTTTAATCAATTCAATATGATCTGGATTTACTTCGGGAACAAGAAGAGGAACGCTTTCATCCATTCGAAAATTCTTTGCGTTTGAAATAACGGGAATTCCTGATTCCGCAAATTTTCTTTCAATCTCACCAGCTACTGAAGAATCTAATCCCGAAAAAACAAAGTCAACATTTTTAAATTCTTTTGGTGAGCATGATGAAACAGTCATTTCAGCAATTTCTGTCGGCAACGAAACGTCTTCGATCCAGTTGGCTGCTTCTTTGTACTTTTTACTAGCAGAACGTTCTGAAGCTCCAAGCTGTGTTATTTTAAACCATGGATGGTTTTGAAGTAGTCGAATAAATTTTTGCCCAACGGCGCCGGTTGCACCAAGAATGCCAACGTTCATTTGAAAATTAAGAATAAGTGAATGTGAGAATTAAGAAAAGAAGTTAGCTATTCTTAATTCTTAAATCTTAATTAATCATTCAAAATTCGTTAAAGTAAATTATTATCTTTAAACCTCACTCAAAATCAGAAAAAGTATAAAAGAATTTCATGTCAAATTTAGACAGTCTGGATACCATCGTCTCATTGGCGAAAGCACGTGGCTTTATTTTTCAATCTTCAGAAATTTACGGAGGTTTAAGTGCTGTTTATGATTACGGACCGTTAGGCGTTGAGCTCAAGAATAATATCAGAAATGCTTGGTGGAAAGAAATGACACAGCGCCATGACAATATTGTAGGTGTTGATGCAGCTATTTTTATGCATCCCAAAGTTTGGGAAGCAAGTGGACATGTTGGTGGATTCAACGATCCAATGATCGACGATAAGCAATCTAAAAAGCGGTACCGCGCAGATATGTTGATTGAGCAATATATCATGAAGCTTGAAAAAGATGGCAAAAATGATGACGCCAACGAGCTTCAAGAATTATTGGATACAGCAGGTTCACGAAAAAGCCTGACCGAAGATCTGTATGATATCATCATGGAAAATGAAATTCGTTCTCCGGATTCAGGCGCTTTTGACTGGACTGAAGTTCGTCAGTTTAATCTGATGTTTAAAACTCAATTTGGTTCCACTTCTACCGAAGAAGACGGAGTATATTTGCGCCCTGAAACCGCACAGGGAATTTTTGTGAACTATAAAAATGTGCTGGATACTGCCAGAGTTCAGGTTCCATTTGGTATTGCTCAAACCGGAAAGGCATTCAGAAACGAAGTGGTTGCACGACAGTTTGTATTTAGAATGAGAGAATTTGAACAGATGGAGATGCAGTATTTTGTGGAGCCGGGAACCGACGAAGAAGCATACGAAAACTGGCTGGAAAAGCGTCTGGCATGGCACAAGAGTATCGGTATTCGTGAAGAAAACTTGAGAACAGCTCCACATCCGGATGATAAACTGGCACATTATGCCAGAGCCGCTGCTGATATTCAATATAAATACCCGATTGGTTGGCAAGAAGTAGAAGGAATTCACAACCGTTCAGATTTTGATCTTTCTCAGCATCAGGAGTTTTCAGGGAAAAAGCTGGATTATTACGATCAGAAGAACCAAAAAAGGTTTACTCCTTTTGTGATTGAGACCTCAGTTGGTTTAGACCGTCTTACTCTTATGGTGCTTTGTGATGCCTATCGTGAAGAAGAAGTGGATGGTGATTCAAGAACTGTTCTGAAGCTGGATCCGAGATTGGCGCCGGTACAGGTTGGTGTTTTTCCATTGATTAAAAAGCCTGAATTACAGGAGTTAGCTCACAAAATAGACACTGATCTTCGGGAAGATTTTTCCGTCCAGTATGATGAGTCGGGTTCCATTGGAAAGCGTTACCGAAGATTAGACGAAGCCGGTACACCTTTTTGTATTACTGTAGATTTTGACGGATTGGATGATGATACGGTGACTATTCGTTACCGCGATGATATGAGCCAGGAAAGAATTCCGGTTGCTAAAGTATCAGAAGTTATAAGAAATGGAATAAAAAACTGGAAAGTTAGCTGATTTAGTCAGTGTGAGGAATTGCCGGGAAGGTCGATAACTACTGTTGTCCCTTTTCCCGGTGTACTTTCTATATGGAAAGAGCCTTTAAGCATTTCTGCATATTTAACTGAGGCTTTTACTCCAAATCCATTCCCTTTTTCATTGTTAGTACCCGGTGTAGTGACCCATTCTTTACCGTAAAGAATTTTATCAAGATTTTCCGGGGATATTCCCACTCCACTATCCCGGATTGAGGTGATAGTTCGCGAACCCTGTTTTTTAATATCAACAGAGATTAAGCCTTTTTCAGGTGTAAATTTGATGGCATTTTGAATAATATTGCGGATAATAAAGGAATAGCTTCCCTGATCGGCATAAATTGTTTCCTCAAGATTTGAGGTTTTAAGTTCAATATTCTTAGAGTCAAGATTATGTTGATATAATGAAATCACTTGATTCCAGACTTTTTGTGCATCGAAAAGTTCGGGCTCTATTTCTTTTTTATCAATTTGTGCTCTTGACCATTGCATAATCTCATCCAGAAAACTCAGCAAATTATCTACTGTTATTGAAAGATCACTTATATAGGTTGAAAGTTCATCCTTAGATAGAGCATCCATGTTGATAAGATCCAGAATTCCATACACTCCTGAAATCGGACTTCTTATATCATGAGAAATGATTGAGAAAAGACGATTATTCAGTTCGTTTAATCGCTCTAATTCTTCTTTCTGCACTTCTATTTTTTTGTAATAAAAGATTAATAAATATGAGAGTGGAAAGGAAACTACCGCGGGTATAATGGCAGACATCGCAAGTCCAAAACTATTTAAAGAATTGCCACTTAATATGCTGATAGTAATGTAAACGAAAACTGATATAAGCACAGAGGCGAACATTGCTTTCCAGGGTGAAAGCATCAGTTTTGCTAAAGTTTCTCGTTTGGACATCCGTACAATTAGTTTAGCTAAACTTAACTTTTTAATAAAAATAAGCCAATTTAATCTTTACCCATTATTAGAGTTATTCTTCTGTTGATTTAATTGAGTTTTAAATACTAAGTGCCGTTCTTTATATAAAAATATGAGTTATGGAAGCATTTATAGATTTTTTTGAAAACATCCCGACAGCTTTTCGTGCCGGAATTCTGATTGGAGGGATCTTTTTATTCTGGATTATCGAAGGAGTTTTTCCTTTGTTTGAATTCGGATATAAGAAAGTTCGTCATGCCGGGATCAACCTTTTTCTGAATGGATTGTTTGTTATCATCGGATTAGGTTTTGCCGGAATGTTGGTATGGTCTTCGAATTGGGCGACAGAAGAGGGTTTCGGTGTTTTACAATGGATCGAGATGCCGATCTGGGCTCAGGCAATTGTGGGAGTGATGCTCCTTGATTTCTTTGGAGCGTACCTAATCCACTGGATCGAGCACAAAGTAGTTTTTATGTGGCGATTTCATTTGGTTCATCATTCCGACACGACAGTAGATGTAACCACAGGACTTAGACATCATCCCGGAGAAGCCGTTTTCAGAATGGTATTTACTATAATCGGTGTGATTGTAGTTGGCGCTCCAATATGGATCATTTTTTTATATCAAAGTATTTCGGCGTTGTTTGCTCATCTAACTCACGCCAACATCAACATGCCAAGAAAGATCGATCATGCTTTATCATGGGTGTTTATTACTCCACTAATGCATAAAGTTCATCATCATTACACACAGCCCTTAACCGATACTAATTACGGAAATATATTTTCAGTGTGGGACAGAATGCTTGGAACCTTTGCTCAGGTTGATGAAACCACCGAATTGAAATATGGCATTGATACGCATATGGATCCTAAAGAAAATGACAATCTGGGAAATTTATTGAAAATCCCATTTCAAAAATACCGCCCGCCGGTAGGTTATAAGTTTGGGAAAGAGGATTCTGAAGCCACCAACTCACAGAAACACTGAAAGATTATTAAAATTTTTGTGATTTAGTGTTTTCATGGCCAAACAAAACTAATCGTAATCCCAACCACAACCTCTCTAAAAGAATTTAACTATATGGAATGTTAAATATCGCCTGACAATGGGTTCTAAGTTCGGGGAGGAAGAAAAAGACTAAAGTTTGAAGGAAAGTAGAATTGACAAATGACTAATTTCAGCGTTAAAAATGTCACCTTCTCTAATATGTGTGTTGTCTTGTTTATAGATAAAATTATATAGCCTGTGATTATAGCTTAAACCAAGAGATATCTTTTCAAAAGTATAGTTCGCCTTGATATAAGGGTAGATCAAAGCAGAATCTTCAACAATGCTATCCTCTTCTCTTTCAAAATTATTTTGTTCAACAATATGAGTCTGTTTGTCATCTATATTTACAATCGGTTTCCATCCCAATCCTAACGAAAAACTAAAATAATTCTTAGCCATAGATTTTTTAGTAGATAACTGAATTCCAACTACAGGGCTTAAGGGAGCAAAACTTTTAATGTCATGTACAAACTTTCGTTCAGCTTCATTTGAACCTCTCTCGAAATAATTGAAAGTAATCTGATAATTTCCATAATAATTCATGATTCCTAAGAGTAAGTTCAAAGAATTGGAAAGTTCTTTGGTATATAACAATCCTAAAGAGAATGTTGATTTTGAACTAGTTTCCTCGCCAACTGTATATGGAACATTAGTTCCAAAATGAAACTGCTGCTGGTCAATGTTATAGAATGGTAGCATATAACCCATTTGTAATTCAAATTTAGAATCTGAATTCTGAAAGTGTACTTCCTGAGAAAAACTTGAGAATGGATTAATTGAAAAAGGTATGACGAATAAAAATAAAACTAATTTAGAATGCATTAAATCTATTGATGTTTTTTAATCTGGCTAATTATAATTCCAACCACTACCACAACAAAAGTACCCAGCGGGTTTAGCCACAAGAACTCGATCGCTTTGGCATAACCTTCCGGTGTTTGTGACCACGGGAAAATGAATGAGTAATCCTGAGTTGTTGCATTGTAGAAAAGCCGGTCGAAGGTAAATACGGAAAGCATTCCGGAAATCAATCCAACCAAGGCTCCCGTTCCGTTGGCTTTCTTTACCCAAAGTAGAAGAATGAAAACCCCAAGAATAGACCCATAAAAATAACTTCCTATCTGATTGATCAACTCGATAATGGAACGGGTTTCTCCCAATACCAAAGCAGATCCCGTAGCCAATAATCCCCATATCATGGTTACGGATCGGGAAGATTTTAAGAAGTGCGCTTCTCCGGGATCATCCGGCCGTAGTCGTTGATACCAATCAACGATGGAAACGGTAGTTAAGGCATTTAACTCAGAATCGATGGAACTCATCGCCGCAGCAAAAATCCCGGCTACAATCAAGCCAACCAACCCAATAGGAATATATTTCAGGATAAAATAGGGGAATATGTAATTGGTGTCATTAACGTCCGCCTGACGGATTTCTGCCTGAAGTGCCAGATCTTTATTTCGGGCTGAGTTCATCGCAGCATCCGCATCTACAAAAGCTTGTTGAGCAGAAACGGTACGTTCTTTGGCGGCTGTTATCGCTGTTTGCTCGCGAAGTGCACGTGCCGACTCATATTCCTGAGTAATCTGCTGCTCGCGGGAAATTTGCTCTTCGGTTACCGCAATTGGATCAGTGGCTCTGAATGAAATAGGTGCCGGCTGGAAAACAAAGAAAATGTAGAGCATTACTCCAAGAAGCAAAATGAAAAACTGCATTGGGACTTTAGCATATGCTGAGAGCAGCAATGATTTTTTTGCTTCTGAAGAATCCGAAGTCGTCAAATAGCGCTGGACCTGAGTCTGATCGGTTCCGAAATAAGAAAGCATCAGAAATAGTGCTGCAAATACACCACTCCATACATTGTACTTTTCACTGAGATCAAAATTAAGATCAAGAGCTGTGAGCTTATCCAAACTTCCTGCAAGATAAAGGGCATCTCCAAAACCAATGTCTTCCGGAAGCTCAGCCATAATCAGAAAGAAGCAGAAGACGAGCCCGAACATCATCACAGCCATCTGTTTGATGTCGGTAGTAATTACACCTGCAACTCCACCGTACATGGTATAGATGGTTGCGATCAATCCGATAATGAGAATAGTTCCTGTTAACGGAAGATTCAGTAAGAGCGACAGAACGTAACTTGGGGCTGCGATCACCGCTCCAAGTGCGAGTCCGCGGGAGATCAAAAATAAACCACTGGTAGTAAGTCGGGTTTTAAGTCCGAATCGTTCTTCAAGCACCTCATAAGCTGTAAAAGCTTTCATTTTGCTAAAGAATGGAACCAGAAACATACAGATCAAAATCATGGCAAAAGGAATAGCAAGATAGACCTGAACGAATCGCATATCTTCTACATAAGCAATTCCGGTAGTTCCAATAAAAGTAATAGCGGAAGCCTGAGTAGCCATGATGGAAAGTCCGGCTGCCCACCAGGGCATGCTACGCCCTGCTAATAAATAACCTTCAATGTTTTCAGCTTTCTTTCCGCGACGTGTACCGTCCCAAATGGTGTATATCAAAAATAAAGAAAGAATGCCCCAATCTATCCAATGCATGTTTTAATCTAAGTAATTATTTCAAAAGAGAGTAAATAAGTTAAAGTTTAAATAGGGGTACAGGCGTTTTCATCTGTCATTGTATTGAAGTATCTGAAACCTTTTATGCCGATGGATCTACTCGTATTTGAAAACAGAGAATCAGGATCAAAATACGTTGCTCAAATTTTAGCAAACAGAATTTTGATGGATAAGTCTGTTAATGAAGAGTCCGTCATCGGATTAGCTACAGGAAATACGCCAAAAGCTTTGTATAAAGAGTTGGTAAACATGTATCAGCAAGGAGTGAGTTTTTATAATGTGTGTACATTTAATCTGGATGAGTATTACCCGATGAATCATGCATCTCCTCAAAGCTATCATTCCTACATGGATAAACAGCTATTTAACCACATTGATATTCAGGAAGAGAATACATTTATACCGAGTGGTGAGGTTTCTGAATTAGACCTGGAAAGCAGTTGTCAGAACTTTGAAGATGAAATATTACGCAGGGGAGGGATTGATGTACAGATACTTGGCTTAGGTTTAAATGGGCATATAGGTTTTAATGAGCCCCGTTCAGCAAGATATTCATCAACGCGCAAGGTTAAGTTAACATTGACAACCAGAAAAGCTGCTGAAAAATATTTTGGTGGGTTAGATAAAGTCCCGGAATATGCTATTACGATGGGCATGAATACAATTCTTAATGCCGAAGAAATTATAGTAATGGCTTGGGGTAAGAAGAAAGCTGCAATTGTTGAAAAGTGTGTAAATGGAGCCGTTGATGCAAATGTGCCCGGTTCTTACTTGCAGAATCATGAAAATGTAAAAATGATATTAGATAAAGAGTCTGCTGCTCTTTTAAAAGAAGAACAAAAGAATATAATGGAAACCAAGGTTTCTTAAACTTAAAACGGAGCGATATGAATAAACTTAAAAAACTCATTATAACAGCATTTTTGATGATGCCTGTAATATTAATAGCTCAACCGGAAACTCCCATAGAAGAATGGACTGATCGTACTGTTTTGTTCATTGGTGCTCATCCGGATGACGATGGCGGTTCTCATGGGACTATGGCTATGTTGCAGGCAAATGGAAATGATGTTTATGTAATGTTATTAACAACGGGAAATGTTGGTACAGGTGATCCTACTATGACTCGTGACAAACTGTCTAAAATCAGAAGACAGGAAGAGGTGGATGCACTTAAGGAGCTTGGAATACCAGAAGAAAACTACATTAACTTAGGCTATACTGATGGAATGGTGGAGTTTGCCGATCGTGAAGAAGTAGTAAAAAGAATTGTTTGGTGGATCAGAAAGTTAAAGCCGACTACAGTTATGGCTTTTGATCCTGGTTATGGCTATCAGCAATGGCATAAGTCTGATCACCGTGCAGCGGCATACCTTGCAGTAGATGCAACCAGAGCTGCAGAGTGGAGATTGATATTTCCAAGTCAGATAATTAATGAAGGTTTGGAAAGACATCGGGTTACAGATTATTTATTCTATAGTACTACAGCCGGAGCGTCTAATACGACAGTAGATATTTCTGAATACGCTGAAAATAAAGTACAATCTCTCTCAAAGTACATTAGTCAGTTTACATCAGCATTTGATAATTATGTAGGTCCAAACCTTTCTGATCTTCCGGGAAATGAAGCCGAAGAATTTATTGAAAGGTTAAAAAGAAGAGTCTACGAAAGAGGTGCTGTAGACGGAAAACCTACCGAGCATTTCCGCTATTACAAAGGAGCCCCAGACGGAGCCGGATCAAGAAGAGATTGATCTCATTTTATTTATAAGAGTTTGAAGGTAAGCAATAACTTAAGGTTATTGCTTACTTATTTTTTTGGGATGCCGAGTGAATAGGATTCTATATTTTTAAGAAAAAATTAGTTTATTGATAGGGGTTAGTTTAAGGTGTTATCAAAAGCATCTTTTCATGGGAAGGACAGATAGGTAAATAAGAATGTTGTTGTTTTCGGTCTTATCGAAAGATGAACATAAGAATGATGAAGAAAAGGATTCAAGTCTTGTTGGCGAGATACGCAAAGGAAATAAGGAAGCGTTCGAAAGACTATTTTTTGAGTACCATGAGCAATTAAGTCGTTTCGCAAGCTCAATTACAAAATCAAGAGAATTTGCAAGAGACGCTATACAAGATGTATTTCTGAAAATCTGGAGAAATCACGAAAATTTTTATATCGATGTATCTGTAAAAGTATATTTATATCAATCTGTTAGAAATCAGTCACTAAATTTACTAAGCAAACAGAATAATCTTTTAAAGCTTAAAGAAAATTACAGAGATCATAAATCATTTCTTGAAAAAAATATTGTTCGACCAACAAATCATGGATTAACTGAAGAAGAGATTAATTTATTAGAGAGGATTTGGGAAATTGCTGCAACAATGCCTGAAAAAAGACGCATAGTTTTTGAGTTGCACAGAAAACATGGTTTTAGTTACAAAGAAATTTCGAAGATTCTGGAAATTTCAACTAAAACGGTTGAAAATCATATCGCTCAAGCTTTTAAATACATTAGGTCAGAAGTTGAAATAAAAAAATAATTTTTCTTAGGGGTTATGATTTTGGCGATTGTCTTATTCATAAAGAAAATTATTTTTTGATCTCTTGGATATAAAACTTCTCATAAAATATTTAGATGAAGATTGCAGTGCAGATGAAAGAAAGTCTGTAACAATCTGGCTGCAGGAAAGTGAATCAAATCAAAGAAATTTTGATGATCTCCGTAAATTATGGAAAGCTACAAGTCAGTTAGACCTGTTAGATGAATCTTATGACACTGATGTTGAGTGGATTGTTCTTCAGCAGAGAATTGAAGATGAATCTCGGGAGCGTCAGGTTAGATCAGTGAACAGAAGTTCGTGGTTGTCTTTATATAATCCGGTGCTACCAACGTTGTCAAAAATTGCCGCAGTGTTCTTGATTGTAGCTCTTACCACTGTATTCATATTTGACAGATATTACATCCCTGTTGAAGAAGTGAGTCAAACCGTTTTGAAAGAAATTTCAATGGATAAAGGGCACAGAGGTAAAGTTACACTCTCTGATGGTACTAAAGTATATATAAATTCAGATAGCAGAATTACCATTCCAAATCGCTTCAAAGCAAACATACGGGAAGTATATCTTGAAGGTGAAGCTTACTTTGATGTGACTGAAGATCCAAATAAGCCATTCATAATCAGTACAAAAGGGGCAAAAGTAGAAGTTTTAGGCACCTCATTTTCAGTTAAAAATTATCCGGATGATACAATTATTCAAACGGTGGTAGAAGAAGGTACTGTATCATTTAGCTCTGCCGATAATGGGCATATGAATGAGGTCATACTTACTGCAGGAAACCTCGGAAGGTTAAATACCGAAGATAACGTAATGCAGAAAGCCTATGTGGGGGATGTGCAATCATATCTTAGTTGGATGAGTGGATATTTGACGTTTAAAGATGAATCCATGAAAGATGTTGCGAAGCAATTAGAGCGTAAATATGATATTGAAGTTGTATTTGATTCTAAGGAAATATCAGAAATGAACTTGACTGCAGAACTTCGTAGTCGATCTTTAGAACGGGTTATTAAGACGATATCAATGTCTTTAAAAATAGATTATACAATAGAACAAGGAAGGGTAAGCTTTAGTCTGGGTGAAGACTAAAGCAAATTGATTTATTGATCAGTAAAAATGTATAGGCTGGAAGCGCTTCTAAGTTGCTTTGGCTTTAATTTAAACTAGTTAAAGAGGTTACGTATGAGAACATTGGCTAAAAAAGTAATAAGGGTTATGTCTTGTTGCTGTCTTATTGGAGTATTTTTGCTTCAATTCGATAGCACTATAAAAGTACATGCTCAATTAATTGCATCTACTTCAAATAGTATGCAAGTGAATAATTATTACCCGGTGCAGTTATATAAAAATAGCATTCCGGAGTTGCAGAGCACTATTACTGTAAAAAAGGAGAACACACTTCTAAGCATTGTGTTAAAAGATATTGCCAAACAGTCAAAGCTTGGTATTGCTTATAACTCTGATCTTTCCATTTTAAACAAAAGAATCAATGTTGATTTTGAGAATGCAAAAACAGGAGATGTTCTTGAATACGTGCTTTTAAATACCGGTTATGAGCCTGCTATATCAAACACAAGAGAAATTATATTGATAAAGAAACAGCAGGAAACACCAAGTAAATTAATTGAAATTGACATATCAGGTGTGGTTCGGGATTCTGAGACGGGAGAGACTCTTCCAGCAGTAAGTATTTTTGTTAAAGGCACCAGTATTGGAGTAACATCAAATTCTGATGGGGAATTTGAGTTAACTGTCCCTGATAACTCTGAAACTTTAGTGTTCAGGTTTGTGGGTTATAAAACCCTTGAAGTACCTATTTCCGGTAATATGACAAACCTTGACATTGAGATGGAACTAGATCTTGTTTTAATTGATGATGTTGTAGTTGTAGGTTATGGTACTCAACAGAGAGAAGAAGTTACCGGATCTGTAGCATCCATCAGAACAGAAGAACTCGAAAATATTCCGGTATCCAGTTTTGAAAATGCGCTTCAGGGAAGATTGGCCGGGGTGAATGTGGTAGAACCTACTGGCGAGCCGGGAGCAAGTCCCGAGATTACAATTCGTGGGGGCGGTTCTATTACAGCGAGTAACGGACCATTATACGTGATCGATGGTGTTCCTTTATCAAGGAATTCTGACTTGCAGGTTGATATTCAATCACAAAGAGGTTCTTTCCAAGCACCTAAATCAAATGCTTTTAGTTCTTTAAATCCTAATGACATTGAATCTATTGATGTTCTAAAAGATGCTGCATCTGCTGCGATTTACGGATCAAGAGGTGCTGGTGGTGTAATTTTAGTTACCACAAAGAAAGGTAATCCAAATGCGAATAGAGTAACTGTTAGTATGTATGGTGGGGTTTCTTCTGCTGTAAACAAACCAGACTTGATGAATGCAGAAGAGTTAATTCAATACACAAAAGATGCTCGTAATAATCATTACCTACAAGAAATTGCAAGTGGGAATGAGCCTGCTAACCCTCTATATGATCCCAATACGAATGCCGGTCGCCCGGATGTGGCAAATTACTTGATTCCGGAACAGTATGTAAATTGGAATGGAACCGATACAGATTGGCTTGATGTGGTTTTAAGTTCTTCTTCCCAACAAAATTATCATGTTTCTGCAAGCGGAGGAACAGATAAAGCAACTTATTTTTTATCGGCTGGCTATCTTGATCAGGAAGGAATCATCGATGGTTCATCTTTTAATCGCTATACATTCAGAGCTAACATTTCATATGACATTAATGATCGTATTAAAGTAGGGTCAGTAACGAATGCGGCACTTACGAAACACGATCGTTTACCTGCGAATGCGCCTTACTTTGGTCAGCCTCCAGGGATCATTTATTCTGCAATGGTTCACTCTCCGGTAGTAGCACCATATAATCCGGATGGAACCATAAATCAGCTAAATAACCAATCTTATTTAGGAGGAGGAACAACTACAGCGAGTAATCCATTAGCTATTCAGCAATTTATTACTGAAGAGATTAATAACAACCGGCTTTATGGAAATGTATATGGATCTGTAGATATCAGTGATAAAATTACATTCAAATCTTTGATTGGTTATGACTTGGATGATTATCAGTCTTCTTTTTACAGAGGAACCAAGTTCTTATACCGGAACCAGACAAGTCCACAACCTTTTGCGCAGTCAAGTGGAGCTAATGGGTTTAACTGGTTATGGGAAAATACAGTTAATTATGAAGACACGTTCAATGAAGATCACAAAGTAGGGATCTTAGTAGGATACACCGCCCAAAAACAAAAGAACGAGGTTAATCTTGTTACAGCAAATGGGTTTGTTGATGATCAGATTCCGAACGTAGCAGGTGGTATTATCACCGGTGGAGGAGTCAATGAGTCTGAGTGGTCTCTTGCTTCCGCTTTAGCCAGAGTTAATTATTCATATCAGAGTAAGTATCTGGCAACTGTTACCGTTAGGTCTGACAGAGCTTCAAGATTCGGACGAAATAATCAAACTGGTGTGTTCCCTTCCTTTTCTTTAGGATGGAGGTTGACAGAAGAATCGTTCATGGAGTCTATGGATGTGTTCAATGAACTTAAACTACGTGCCAGCTATGGAGTGGCGGGTAATTTCGAAATAGGAAATTATAGCTCTATAAGCTTGTTAAATAGCGTTAACTATCCTGAAGGTGGGGTTATTTTTCCCGGGTCTTCATTGGCTACTTTAGGAGACAGCGAATTGAGTTGGGAGACCAGTTACCAAACCAATATTGGTGTAGACTATGCATTACTAAATGACAGAATCTATGGTAGTTTCGACTATTATTTTACACGTACTAAAGATTTACTACTATCAGTAAATGTGCCTCCATCAACTGGTTTTAATAGCGTGTTAACCAATATCGGTGAAGTTGAGAACAAAGGTTTGGAGTTTTCTATTACTTCACGAAACCTGATTGGGGACTTCCAGTGGGCAACTGATTTTAATATATCCACCAATGACAATACTGTGACTAAATTAGGACCTAATGGTGATCCTATATTAGTGCCTGGAGCTGCTGGAGTTCGTCACATAACTCAGATAGGTTCTGCTGTGGGTAGCTATTATGGATATGTAGTAGATCGGGTTTATCAAAATCAGGCTGAAATCGATGCTGATGATGCAAATGCCCCGGGTGGTGATTATGATTTATTAGCACCTGCTACACGACCAGGTGATTTCAGATTCAAAGATGTTAATGGCGACGGGGTTGTAAATGCGGATGACCGTACAGTTTTAGGTAGTTATCAGCCTGACTTTATTTATGGTATTTCTAACCGTTTTAATTACAAAAACTTTGATTTGAAAATTTTCATTCAGGGGGTAGTTGGCCGGGAAGTTTTAAATTTAACTTCAAGACACCTATTGAATGGGGAAGCAAATTTCAATGCTTATGCAGTATTAAATGACAGATGGATATCGGAAAGTGAGCCGGGTAATGGTGAATATCCAAGAGCAGACCGAAGTACAGGTACGCATGGAAATAACAACCGTGTTTCTTCATACCAAGTGCAGGATGGAAGCTATATAAGCCTGAAAAATGTACAACTCGGTTATAATTTACCTATTGACAAGTTAGGTAATTTTGCAAGAAGTGCTCGTATATATGCATCTGCAACAAACCTTGCAATCTTTACAGATTATATTGGATTTAATCCGGAAGTAAATTTACAGGCTTCGAATAGCTTGACTCCAGGAGAAGATTACGGTGCTTATCCGCTTGCAAGAACTATCCAATTGGGTATCAACCTTGAATTTTAAAAGCTTTTATATAACAGGAGACAATATGAAAAAATTAATCTTAACACTGTTTATCCCGCTTTTATTTATTTCTTGCGGAGATGACTTTACGAACTTAGGACCTTTAACTGAAAGGAATGTAAACAACTTTTATCGCAACCAGACTGATTTTCAATTAGCAATCAGGGGTGCTTTAGATGGTTTGCAAAAGAATGAAACCTTTGGAGTAAATTTTGTACTCTTTATGGAAATGCGCGCTGATAACGGAGCGAACGGTGGAGGTGCTACAGGTCTTGCTGCAAGTTTAGAACAACTTGATACATTTAATGAATTACCTGATGGCGACGAAATAGCCAATACTTATGATGCCGTATATAATGTTATTGCTGGTACAAATAATATTATAGCGCGTATTGATGACGCAGACTTCGACGATGAAGCAGTAAGAGATCAGATCAAAGGTGAAGCCTATTTTATCAGATCTTTGCTTTATTATCATATGGCCGTCATATTTGGGAACGTTCCACTTCAATTAGATGAAGTAACCTCTCCCGATATTACAGTAAATCAAGTTGATGCTTCTGCTATTTACGATCAAATTGCAACTGATCTGGCAACTGCGGAGGGTTTACTTCCTGAAACAGGAAGAATTACAAAGTGGGCAGCAGCAGCACTACTTGGAAGAGTGCATTTAGCAAATGGAAATCCATCAGCCGCTGAAGCCCCTCTAAGAAGAGTTATTGGCTCTTTGCAGTATGACCTTGTTGATGACTACGCAGATCTTTGGGGAGCCGCTAATGAAGGCAATATCGAATCAATTTTCGAAATTGAATTTGTTACAGGTAATATCGGTGAAGGTAGTGCTTACACTGATTTGTATACTCCATTAGGAGTCGGTGGAAATGTTGGAGGAGGGGGTGCTCCTCAGGATGTTACTGATGAAGTCCTAAACATGTATGAAGCCGGTGACGAACGATTTGACGCGACAATTGATACTACTGATCCAAACATAGATCCGTGGGTACGTAAGTATATTAGTAGTCCAACAGTGGCCTTTGATGGTGATAACAATTGGATGGAAATAAGATATGCTGAGGTTTTACTGAACCTGGCTGAAGCATTAGGCGAATCAAACGAAGCTTACGATCTCATTGATGAAGTAAGAGGACGTGCTGGATTAGGTGGTATTGACAGAACTCCGGTTGGAGGTACATTCGAAGAGAAATTACTTCAGGAACGAAGAGTTGAATTCGCATTCGAAAATAAAAGATGGGCAGATCTAAAACGATTTGGAGTTGCTAAGTCTACAATGGCGGCTCATTTAGGAATAGCTGAGTCTGAGGTAACATTGTTATTTCCAATTCCACAGGGAGCAATAGACGTCTCCCCTGAAGAAATGACTCAGAATCAAGAACACCAATAAAATGTAGTAGCTTTATAAGCCGGGATTGTTTTTTATAGACAACTCCCGGCTTATTTTTAAGGATCAATTATGAAAAAATTTTTATTTACCATTCTGAGTTTTATGTTGTTCTCGACAACAGCAATCAAGGCTCAACAAGATGAAAAAGACGATAGAATTAGAGTTATAGCTATTTTTGCACATCCCGATGATGGTGATGCCAAAATGGGGGGAACAGCTGCTATGTTAGCAGAAATGGGTTATGCCGTGAAATTTGTTTCCATAACAAATGGCGATGCAGGTCATCATGAAGAAGGTGGTGGAATGCTCGCTAAACGAAGACGCGAAGAAGCAGCTGAAGCTGGTCGAAGATTAGGAATCGATGAATATAAAGTGCTGGATAATCATGATGGAGAATTACTTCCCGAATTACATATTCGTCAGCAAGTGATCAGAGAAATCAGAACCTGGAATGCTGATATCGTTTTAGGTTTACGTCCTAATGACTACCACCCGGATCACCGATACGCAGGAGTTTTGGTTCAGGATGCTGCATACATGGTTGTTGTACCAAATGTAACACCAGACACTCCGCCATTAAAGAAAAATCCGGTATTCTTATTTATGGAAGACAGATTCCAAAAACCTAATCCGTTCAGTCATGATATTGTAATTGGTATTGATGAAACCTTTGAGAAAAAAGTTGATGCATTTGATGCACATGAATCACAGGTTTATGAATGGTTGCCATGGGTTTCAGGTAATCTTGATAAAGTACCGGATGATCCTTCTAAACGGAAAGATTTTTTGCGTAACGGTTTTATTGGAAACCAAAAAATTTCTGAAGCTAAAAGACAAGGTCTTGTAAAATGGTATGGCACAGAAAAAGCAAATAGTTTTAAATATGCGGAATCATTTGAGATTTGTGAATACGGTCACCAGCCAACTGATGATGAGATCAGAAAGCTATTTCCAATGCTCGTAAAAGAGTAATTTCTCACTCAATTTTAATCACTTAAACAAGTAGCAATGAATAGGAATAGATATTTAGTTGGTCTTATAGTTCTAACGTTTTTTGTAATATCGTTTTTGACGAATATTATAGGGCCTTTAGTCCCTCAGATTATCGAAGATTTTGATCTGAGTTTAACTTTAGTTGCCATTCTTCCATTTGCTTTTTTTATAGCCTATGGAGTAATGTCTATTCCTTCCGGGGTATTGATAGAAAAATTCGGAGAAAAAATTGTAATGGTATCAGCTTTTGCAGTAGCATTTTCCGGTGCCATGCTGTTTGCGTTATTTCCTCAATACCTTGTGGCTGTAATTTCACTTTTCTTAATTGGTTCAGGTATGGCAATGCTTCAAGTTGCGATCAATCCATTGTTAAGAGTATCTGGTGGTGAAGAAAATTTTGCGTTTAATTCAGTTATGGCACAGCTATTTTTCGGATTGGCTTCATTTTTAAGTCCACTGGTATACTCATATTTAGTATTAAACATAGGAACGGCTGATTCTGGGTTCTTACTATCAGTATTGGATGGGTTAGTCCCGGATGATCTGCCTTGGATCTCTTTATATTGGATTTTCGCAGGTGTTTCTCTGATTATGATTTTGGTAATCTCTGCATCAAGTTTCCCTGAAGTTCTGAAAAATGAGGATGAAAAAGTTGGAGCTTGGGAAACGCATGTCGAAATGCTGAAGAATAAAAAAGTGATTCTGTTTTTCCTCGGTATATTTGCATACGTAGGTGCTGAGCAAGGAGTGGCTAACTGGATATCTGAATTTCTTTCATCATACCACGGTTATGACCCTCAAACAACCGGAGCTTCAGTAGTATCCTGGTTTTGGGGAATGATGACTGCCGGTACAGTTTTGGGACTGTTTCTATTAAAAGTAATGGATAGTAAAAAGGTACTTGTTGCTTTCACTTCAATGGTTTTAATATGTCTTGCAACAGCATTATTTGGTAGTGGTGGCATTGCACTATATGCGTTCCCTGCTATTGGATTCTTCATTGCTGTAATGTGGCCGATTATCTTTTCGCTGGCCTTAAACTCTGTCGCAGAACATCATGGAACATTCTCAGGTATACTAGTGACAGGTATTGCCGGTGGTGCAATTGTTCCTCTAATTGTGGGTTCATTAGGAGATTTGATTGGGCTAAGATTCGGTATGTTATTTCTGTTCATAGCATTCGGATATATTCTTAGCATAGGGTTTTGGGCAAAACCTCTTGTAAGTAATAAAACGATTGAGTTCGGAAAAAAAGAAGATTAATTAGCAGTAGAGAGGTAATTTTGAGTACCCAGAACCTTATCGGGGTTGATCTCGGAGGAACAAATTTAAGAGTAGGAAGAGTATCAGGAGAACATTTAGAAGAACTGTCTGAAGTAGCCATATCAAAGACTTCAGATCCTGATGATTTAATACAGCAGATTATTATTGAAATAAGGAATGCTTTTGATGATTCTGTAGAGGCTATAGGTGTAGGAGTGCCAAGTGTTGTCGATGTAGAAAAAGGCATTGTCTATGATGTTCAAAACATTCCCTCGTGGAAAAAAGTCCCACTTAAAGACATATTAGAGAAAGAATTTTCTAAGCCGGTCTTTATAAATAATGATGCTAATTGCTTTGCACTTGGAGAAAAATATTACGGTGCGGCTAAGGGTAAGGATAATGTGGCTGGTCTTATTCTTGGAACAGGTTTTGGTTCAGGCTTAATACTGAATGGAAAATTGTACTCAGGAAAAAACTGCGGGGCGGGAGAAGTAGGGATGCTTCCTTATCAAGATTCCATATTCGAACATTATTGCTCAGGACAGTTTTTTGAATTGCATAAAGATACTACAGGAAAAGAGGCATACTTAAAAGCTATTAAAGGTGATAAAACTGCTTGTGAGATGTTTCAGGAACTAGGAATGCATGTAGGAAATGCAATGAAAGCAGTTTTGTATGCATACGATCCGGAGGTAATTATTCTGGGAGGTAGTGTATCAGGAGCTTTGGATTTATTTAGTGATGATATGTGGAATTCTATGAAGGATTTTGCCTACCCAAAATCTCTTGAAAATTTAAAAATAACTAACTCGAAACTTGAGCAGGTTGCCGTACTTGGCGCTGCTGCTCTGGCACTCGATAAACAGGCAACAACTGGAAGGTGATATTAATGAAATATTTGCAAAATAAATTTATGATCAGATTAATTTCAGTTTTTTCCCTGGTACTTTTATACACAGCGTGTAATGTTGCCACCGATTCTAAGAAGGTTCCGATCAAAGTTGAAAACAACATTAGTGGTACCCCTCAATTATTTGGCATTCCAATACCGGAAGGCGATTTATACTCTCCAGACCATGTGAGAGTGTTAAATGCCTCCGGAAAAGAAATTGAATCACAAATAACAAAAGTAACTACCTGGGAACCAAGTGATAACAGTATTAAATGGATTTGGGTATTTTTCTTTACAGAAGAAGGAGATGAATACACAGTAGAATATGGTGATAACATCAGGAATGCACGAGATTACGTAAATACCTTGACGGTAAGAAATAATCAGAGAAACAATGGAGAAGTTGAAGTAAATACCGGACCTTTGAGGTTTGTAGTAAATAAAGGAGAAGGTGGTGGATTTCAAAATTCACCAGCAGGAAGTGGATTTCTTGATAAAGTAGAACTGGATATTGCTGGCGATGGTTTTACAGAAGATGATGTAATAGCAATGGGTGAAGCAGGAAGAAGTTCGTTCCTAGATCTCTTAGATGATTCCGGACTTGATCCGTCAAAAGCCGTTGTACACAGAACGGTAAAAGAACTGGGAACAGGTCCTTTACATGCTATCATTCGTGTTGAGGGAGAATATTCTTATTCAAGAAGTGATAATAATAATGCCCCTTTTGTAACAAGAATCCATGCTTATGCAGGTAAAAGCTTTATCAAAGTTCAGCACTCTTTTGTTTATACAGGCGATCCGGATAAGCATAAAAAACAGGAAGGCGAATATGAAGCTATTGCTACAGAAAACGGTAAAATAATTAATGAAGATCTGTTACGTGGAGATGTAGGTTTCACAAAGCCAAATGACAGAATTGCATCAACCGGTTTATCTTTGAAGTATAACCTGAACGACCAAAAAACAGTCACTACATCTTATTATGATGGAAAATGGTGGCAGGATGGGGAAGCAATTTTAGTGCAAAATTCGCTAAATGATGAAGCCTCTGTAATGCAAACCGGACCGAATCCTTCTCAAATTCCGGATCTTAAAAATTCATCTCCGGAGGAAAGACTGGACGAGGATTTTCTGGCAAAAGTTCTGGTGGGAAATGGAAAAGATGTTTCAACAGAAAAAGCTCCGGGTTGGATGGATGTGTCTGATGATAAATGGGGTATAACTATTGGATTTAAAAATTTTATCGAAGAATATCCTAAAGAAATTTCAATAAATGATAGAACAGATAAGGCTACTGCTTATATCTGGACTCCTTCAGTAGAGCCACTAAGTTTTGCAAGAAAGGACAGTGAAAACGATAGTGGAATGATCGCCAATTTTGCGCAGGGTTTAGCTAAAACAACAGAAATTGTTTTCAACTTTCATAAAAAAGCAGCCGCTGAAGAAATTGCACTTGATGCAAACAGATTTTTGAACCCGCCTGTTACTCATGCTTCACCTGATTGGTATGCCGAAAGTAAGGCTTTTGGTAATATGACTGAGCGGTTAGATAAATATGCTTCTTACGAAAGAGGATTAGACTACAAACTTCGGTGGATGGATTTTAACCGAAATTGGGAGCCATGGTACGGATTGCTGAACTACGGAGATAATTTAACTTATTTCTATGGTTACGATTGGTTTCAGTGGACAAACAATGAACCCGGCAATGATTATATGTGGTGGCTACAGTTTATGAGAACTGGTGATCCTATGTATTATAAAAATGCTCAGGCTGCCAGTGCTCATACAATGGATGTTGATAATATCCATTGGCCTAAAGATCCTGAGTATATCGGTGATACGAACGAGTCTTTACATGCTTTTCAACATGAGGAACTTCCTGAAGGATCACCATATGTTGGTATGGGGAGAAGACATGCGAGTCAACATTATTCTTCACTTTTAAGTGCACATGTTTGGGTGCCGGGTTGGGTTACTTCGTACTATTTAGATGGTAATCATCGTGGACTTGAAGTTGCGGAACTAACCGCTGATTACTATATAAAAAGAGTGTTCGGTGATCATGGTTTAAGAGGACGAAGATTGTACCTGTCTGTATGGAATTTGGCAGAAATTTATGATGCAACTAAATCAAAAAGACATTTTGATGAGCTTAAAGACCGAGTTGATCTGATGCTCGAACTCCAAAGAAACTCTGATCAGGGAGATGAGATAGCCATCAACCGTTACGGATATACGCAGGTGTACATTAGTAATGGATTAAGGAAATACTATGACTTTACAAAAGATCAGAGAGTATCTGATGCGATAGTAGATCATGCACGAAGAATGCGTGATGTGCCTCCTCTTAACCATGATATGGAATCGTATCTCTCATCCATTAGTAGTTTGGTTCTTGGATATGAACATTCAAAAGAGATAAGTTTTCTGGAGGAAGCGGTAAAAAGAGCCCAATATTTGAAAACTGACGAATTGGCTCAGGATTTTGAAGCTTATGGAAATCAAAAAATTCTTGCTGATGCATTAGAAGAAGTAAGTAACTTTCCTGATAATCCGGGGGCAAGAAGACCTCCTATCTGGCAAATTACTAATGGATTAAGAGTTTTTGGTTGGACAAGCATCTATAATGTGCCATATTTAGAATATTGGATGGAAAAAGAAAATTTTGAATCAGAAAAATAAGTTTCTGAATGAAGGGAAAAGGCAGATTATTTGGAATTATATCCGGTTTAGTAGTTTTTGTTGTAATGCTTTTTATTCCGGCACCGGAAGGTTTATCTGAAAGTGCTTGGAAAACTGCAGCCGTAACAATATTGATGGGAATTTGGTGGATTACTGAAGCAATTCCAATTTCAGCTACTGCCTTACTACCCATAGTTCTATTTCCTGTACTGGGAGTTTTTAGCATTTCTGATGCTACTACACCTTATGCAAACCCATTGATATTTTTATTTATGGGTGGTTTTGTCATAGCCTTAGCGATGGAGAAATGGAACTTGCATAAACGTATTGCCATAAGTATCGTTAATTTTGTTGGAATAAAACCTTCTTCAATTATTATCGGTTTTATAATTGCATCAGCCTTTCTAAGTATGTGGGTTAGTAATACGGCTACAGCCATTATGATGCTTCCAATTGCTATGTCAATTTTAGAATTAGTTGATAGAGGTAACAAAAAGGATAAAATCAATTTCGAGATCGTTATTATTCTCTGTATTGCATATGCTTGTAATATTGGAGGAATGGGAACATTGATTGGAACACCGCCAAACGCACTTTTAGCAGCATTCGCTCTCGAAAACTATGGCATAGAAATAAGTTTTTTAGATTGGATGATGGTTGGAATTCCATTAATGCTTGTGTCATTACCTTTGATGTATATTGTATTAGCTAAGTTTATCTATCCTATCAAAATTAAAGAGCTTCCCGGTGGACGTGAACTTATTCAGTCACAGATGGAAAAGCTTGGAAGAATATCTTCCGAGGAAAAAAAGGTAGCTGTAGTATTTGCTTCAGCAGCACTATTATGGATGTTCCGACCTTTGTTATCTGACTTGATTCCGGGTTTATCAGACGCTGGTATCGCAATAGGAGCTTCAGTAGTATTCTTTTTAATTCCAAGTAACTTTAAGCAACAAACTTTTTTATTAAAATGGTCTGATACCAAAAAGTTGCCATGGGGAGTTTTGGTGCTCTTTGGGGGTGGGCTTAGTATGGCATCAGCTATAAGCAAAACAGGGTTAGCAAGTTGGATAGGTTCCGGAATAGGTAGTCTGAATACATGGCCTGTTTTATTATTGATATTGATTGTAGTTGCACTCATCGTATTTTTAACTGAAATGACCAGTAACACAGCATCAACGGCCGCCTTTTTGCCAATATTAGCATCTGTTGCTATAGGTCTTGGTGAAAATCCTTTACTATTTGCAATCCCAACAGTATTAGGTGCAAGTTGTGCTTTTATGTTACCAGTTGCCACTCCTCCAAATGCAATCGTCTATGGCAGTGGGAAAATTACTATTCCTGAGATGTCAAAAGCAGGACTTTTTCTGAACCTGCTCTTTATTGCACTACTATCAATAGCTTCTTTAACTTTAATAAATTTCGTATTCGGAATTGAGATTGGCGTGCTACCAGAATGGGCACAATAATTAGGGAAGATTAAATCCGTAAGTGAAAAGCCAAAAAATCAGAATAAAAAATAATCCGGTTATAAAAACAGCCGTGTAAATTTTATTCCAGTTGGTGGATGATTCCTGTTCTTTCATAGGCAGATAATAGGGAATGAAAATTACAATTTCTCTAAAATCCGAAAACTCTCAGAACCCATATTAAGGAGTAAATCAAGACTTGAACATTCAGGTTCAAGTCCGGGATAAGCTTGTTGATATTTTGGATGATTTAGTAAAGCTTGTTCAGCTTTCTTTGTTTGTCGCTGATAGTTTTTGGAGCCATATTCCAGATACAAAGTATCAGCATTCAGGTTATCGAAAGTCTCATCCGGAAAAGTGGAATATCCCGAAACCTGACTTGCAAATTCATATTCTATTTCAATTTCCAGATAAGTGCACATCCTTCCAAAAAAATACTTGTTGAATTCGAGAAGATACTCAAAGTTAGAAACCTGTTGAATATCGTGGTAGAGTTCATCTTCAAAATGATCAAACCAGGTAGCATTTCGGTAATTATGAAGAATGGCATTCCAGAATGGTTCAAACCATTGTTGATGGTGATCCAATCTTATATCTTTTATCGCTTTCTTTCGGTCTTCCTGAACCACCGGTAGATTAATCCATTGCGTATTTTCTTCGTTTCTTATCTGAGCCCGGTGTGTTCTTCCTTTTCGGGACCATTTCTCCACATCAATAAAAATTATCCGGTCAGACTTCAGCATAGAAGCAAGATCGTACAAGTTCGGAGCAAACTGAGGTGTCAACAAAGCAATTTTCATAGTCAGAATCTAAAACACTTTAGCACCTTAACACAAATGGAAAGTGTTAGGGTGTTAAGAGATATGGATGCTCTGTTAAAAAATGAATGGCTGAATCTGAACCTTATTATTCCTTATCTTTAAGCTTTAGAAATAGAAACATCATCAAATTAATTAAGAAATGAGCGTACGCGTACGTTTTGCACCATCGCCAACAGGATTTTTACACATTGGTGGACTCCGAACAGCCCTTTATAATTATTTATTTGCCCGACATCATGGCGGGACTTTTGTATTACGCATCGAGGATACTGATCAATCCCGTTATGTGGAAGGTGCTGAGCAGGATATTATCAATTCACTGGAATGGGCAGGAATGACTATTGATGAAGGTCCAACGAATCCCGGAGAAGTGGGTCCGTATCGTCAAAGTGAGCGAAAAGAAATGTACAACAAGTACGCCGAGCAATTGGTGGAAAGTGGTCATGCGTATTATGCGTTTGATACTTCTGAAGAAATCGATCAGATGCGTGAGCGATTGAAGAAATCAGGAAATCCTTCTCCAAGTTACGATTCGATTACTCGTCAGTCTATGAAAAACAGTCTCACGCTTCCACAAGATGAAGTGGAAAAGAAACTGGCCAATGGCGATGAATATGTTGTTCGATTAAAAGTACCACGCAGAGAAACGGTTAAATTTGAAGATTTAATCCGTGGAGTGGTTTCTTTCGAAACTGCAGGGCTGGATGACCAGGTGTTGATGAAATCGGATGGAATGCCGACTTATCATTTGGCAAATGTAGTGGATGATCACACGATGGGAATTACGCACGTAATTCGGGGTGAGGAATGGCTGAGTTCCGCGCCCAAACATATGTTGCTGTACAATGCGTTTGGATGGGAACCTCCAACGATGGCACACCTTCCGCTGATTATGAGTCCGAGCGGAGGAAAGCTTTCCAAGAGAAAAGCGGAAAGCGAAGGAATTCCTGTAAACACCAAAGATTATATCTCAGGAAATTATGAGCCGGAAGCGTTAATCAACTTTTTAGCGTATTTGGGATGGAGTCCGGGAGACGATTCTGAAATTCATGATATGAAAGAATTGTGTGATTTGTTTACGCTGGATCGGGTAAGCAAAGGCGGCGCAGTGTTCAACTACAAAAAACTGATGTGGTACAACGAGCATTATATCCGTGAAACATCCGTAGATGATCTATTGCCGAGAGTCAAAGAATTGGCTGAGAAAGCCGGATTTGATACTCAAAGTGATGAGTATTTAAAAACGGTAGTAGAATTACTTCATGAGCGAGTTTCCAGAGTGGATGAATTTGTAGAAATGGGTTCATTCTTTTTTGAACCTCCAAAAGAGTACGATGAAAAAGCGGTTAAAAAATGGAAAGATGACAGTTCGGATCTGGTAAAAGCGTACCGGAGTAAAATAGAGAATTTATCTGATGCAGAATTTGAAGCAGCGCTCATCAAAACTAAATTGGAAGATACCATTAACGAACATGAAGTAGGTTTTGGTAAGTTGATGATGCCATTGAGAATTGCAGTGACCGGACAAGGCTTCGGTCCTGATCTTTTTCAATCTTTTGAACTTCTTGGAAAAGAAGAAGTGCTGGATAGGATTGATGTGGCTTTGGAGAGATTGGGATAAGTTTTAGTAGTAGAAGCTGTCACCCTGAGTATAGATATTTTTATGAATTCCAATTTGATTGCGAAGGGACTAAAATGTTGTTGTCGCTGATTAAGCAGTAGAGGAAATGCCTTAAAGTAAGCCATTTATTCTACTTGATATCCTATGACGTGTTACATTCTAATGTATGTTTATAAATTTGAGCCGCTCAGGATAACAGCTAAACTTTCTAAATATTTATAAAATCCATTATGACTCTGATCATAAAAAGGCTTTCGATCACTGACCGAAAGCCTTTTTTGTCGTTCCCTATTTGATACGGAATCTCAATCTATAATAAAAGATCGCGGAAGAAATTTATCCACGATGAACAAAGAGCTATTTTCTCTTCGAAACAATTCCACCTTTTTGGCTATTCACTTCAACAGTATAGTTGTTTCCACCGCTGATAATCCAGCGAACGGTTACTGAGCTCATTCCGGGAATATTAGCAACTTCAATTCGCTCTGGACGATATTTTTGTTCCGTAGTTTGATTCAGATCACGATTGTTAACAATCATGCCGGCTTCTACATCCGCTCCTTTAATGCTGATAATATCGGGAGGCATGATGTTGTTGTTTACATCAATACTTGCGTGTGTTGGCATTAAGCGACTATTGGTAACAACCGCAGTTACTTCTCTAAGTCCTCCGCCTAAATTCTTTTCAGAGATCTCATCAATAGAAAGTTTAGGGGTATGATATGCGTGATAAATAGTAAACGCCATATTTCGGTGCGCACCTTGCTCAAGAAGGAACCCCGGGTGAGCACGCCCAAAATTCTTTTTGAACCCCCCGATTTCAATTTTTCCATATTGTGGATGATCGTATTCTTTCCATTCTGTCATGGCATCACCAAACAATAAATATTTGTTGAATTCATAAGAATCAGTTGCAGAACGATCATTGCTCTGGAACATTTCATAGCTCGTCCAAAGCTCGTTGGAATAAGTGAATACTCCGCGAACACCGTAAAACCAATCCAGCTCACCGCCAAATACATCGTAGAGGTCATCATAAACTACCAGGTATCGATAGCCTGGAATTAGTCGTTCACCCATTTCACCAATAGCGTCATAAACACGAATATCTTGACGATTATATGTTCTGATATCTTCAGCTACACCGGGACCTCGTAAAATCATCCCCCCTGAATTATGATAGCTTTGAGCGGCAGCAATATTTGGACGTTTCATTACAAAATCCATTACAGCACGGGTTTCAGGGAGTGAGAATGGGTATTTATGTGCCCCACCTTGAATGTGATTTGGTTGCCAGTTCCATCCCCAGTCCCGGTTGGGATCGTAATATCCAACTCGATCTTCATTAATTCGACCGTCATTATCATTGTCAATTCCTTCGGAACCAAGTAATTCGTAGTCACCAAATTCACCATCACCTACCCGTACCATCATGTTTGGATATGTAGGATGTACACGGTAGTTACCTCTTGGATTTTTACGACGCATGGTTGTTATACTTCCATCTCCATCTAAATCATCGGGCTGATCTTCATCAAAAGCTCCGTCTCCATCATCATCAATTGGTTTAAGTCCTGAGCGCGGTGTATTTGCACTATTAGGATCGGTCATATAGTGTTCGCGGGCATCAGGGTTTATGGTTGGGACGATGTAGAATGTCTTGTCATTTAGCAGCTCTGTAATGAAATCAATTTTGCCAAATGATTCAGTCAAGTACCATGCTGTATACAGCGACATTTCTGTTCCTTGAATTTCATTGGAATGTATGTTTCCATCTATATAGATAGCAGGTTTTTTATCAGGATCTCCGTTTTCAAAATTGGAGATTGTGAGCATCCAGAGTTCTTTACCTTCATAAGATTTTCCTATTGAAGTTCTTTTAGCCAGATCTGGGTATGCTTTTGCAATGCGTTCTGTTAATTCTGAGATGCCTTTATAATTGTAATAATGGTTCCATGTAGCTTCCACTTTAGGGTTAGCCGGGGTTCCTGTAGCTGGAAAAACGCCATCAGTTAACTGAGCTGAGCTTTCGGGTGATGTAATTCCTATCAACCCAAAAACAAAAACGGTAAGTAGTGTAAATCTATATTTTTTCATGATGTTCTTACTTTATAGTTTGTTCTTTGGTTGAAAATCCGGTCATTGGAGATCCGGAGCGAACGGTAGCAGTTCCTTTACCCCTGATCAACCAGGTTTTAGTAACTGAACCATCGGCTGATATACTTCGGTCAAAAGTTTGAACTTCACCGCTAACTAAATCCAGACCATCGCTTAATTTAAGTTGAGTAATAACACGACGAACCCAGTTATTTCGTTGACCTAATTCAGAAGCCGTTGGAAATCCACCTTCGTTGTAAACATCTACTGTGATACGGGTTAGATTTTTTCCGGCGGATTCGACTTTCATGTTTTCGAGACGAATTCGTGGAGCGTTCTCAGCAACATCCATAATAAAATCGGTATGTGTTTGTGCTAATGAATCTAAAAGCTCTGAGGGAGGAGTTGATTTTGAAAAGGGTACAAACCCGCCGACTTCTACTTTTTGATTCGGGAAATCAGGATGTTCAATTTCTGTCCAGTTTACAAAAGCATTTTGGTTATTAGCTTCAGCCCAAGCAAGATGTTGCTCGTCATTATTTTCAAATTTCGTGGTTTTACCATCTTCATCTTTTACTTCCGGTGTCCACCAACCGGGAGTGCTGAAGCTATATCTTCCATAATGATAATAGGCCCATTGAAAAACATCACCTTGTTGAGCATTTACCCCTGAACCTTTCCCTAAGTTTGTGGCATCATTATACCATCCGGAAACCATTTTATTGATGGCAACGTCATCAGAGAGCCAACCAGAAACCACTCGTTTGCTTGCAGCAGATCGGTTAAATTTAACCGGAGTGGATAAATTGTTTGCAGGCCCAAATGAGATTACTGCGAACGTATTAAGCGCGTCTTCAAACAAAAAGTCCAGAACACCTCGGGTTTCATTTTCTGAAACGGGATTCTCGCTGGAACCTGGCAGGAAATAAGGAAAGTCGAAAGAGAAGTTCTGATTGATATTTACGCCACCTTCACCATCTTCATTGAATTTGCCATCTTTATCGTCATCTTTACCTTCAGTAAAAAGCTTATATGCTCCCATTATTCCTTTGTTGGGATCAGCTTTCACCATTATAGATTCATTTCCTTCAGCCATGGTCCAATCACCGGTTTTGTCTTGAACACGCATCATGGTGATCAATCCGTCTCCATTCAGATCATCAAAACCATCCTCATCATAAAAGCCATCACGATCGGCATCAGTGGAGGTTGCATTTCCATTACGCTCATACTTCAGATCTGCAAAATATTGCTCTGCAGCATCAGGGTTAATCTGAGGAAATATGTAGAAAGTAGTATTCGAGATAAGTTTTTCAGAGTCAGAAGAAAGTAAATTCTTAGCGAACCTGAGGCTTAGTTCTGCCCCCAAAATATGGGAGCCGTGTGCCCCCCCGATTACAGCAACACCCGGGTTATTCTCTATATCTCCGGAACCGATGGTTAGTAGCCATATGTCTTTTCCTCCGGGAGATTTTGCTACAGAAGTGAGTGTAGTAGTACTTTTGTTAGAGCTGTTCAGCGATTTGAGTTCCGAAGTTAGTTCAGAAAATTTGTGGTACTTATTTTGAGCTGAAACGGAAGACATCAGGAAAAATGTCATAATCAGGAAAGCCCAATTCTTTTTTTCAGATTTTATATACATATAATAGTTTTGATTTATAGATGGGATAAATTCTTTACTTAGAAGGGTATTTCAAAACGCTAAGCTGTAAAAAGTTACAAATACACTTTGTTGTAAAACACAATGAACTTAAATGGAATTTTAGACAGATAAGATTTATCGTTTATGCTCTAATATCAAAACGAGTAAGAATAATAAGTATGAATAAATTTGGGATCGTAGTTTTAGCTCTTATCCTTTTAAATTGTAATACCGTTGAACAGACTCTTGAAGAACAAAGTAACGATGTTCATAAAAAAGAAGTTATTTTAACAAAAGCCGATTCTTTAGAAAGAATTTTCCAGAAATCAGAAACCTTCTCTAAAACAATTACGGGTTTTATGTTGTACGATCCGGAAGAAGATTCTACGATTTATGCAGTGAATGAAGACAAATATATGACACCGGCTTCAAACACGAAGTTATTTACATATTATGCCGGATTGAATGCGCTGGGTGATTTTGTACCTTCTCTAAAATACGTTATCAAAGGAGATTCATTGATCTTCTGGGGAACCGGAGATCCTTCCTTTCTACATCCTGATTTAGGAAATGATGTAGTGTTTAACTTTCTGAAAACTTTTGATGGAAAGCTGTTCTTTTCTGATTCCAATTTTGATGATGAGAATTTAGGGCCGGGGTGGTCGTGGGCTGACTACAACTCTTACTACTCAGCTGAGAAAAGTCCGTTTCCAATTTATGGAAATGTAGCCCGTGTTACGATTGAACATGTCGAGGAATATCGTATTGCAAAAGAAAATGGGGCGTATCTGATACACCCGAAAATCTTCAATAATTATATTAAAGAAGGAAAATTAAGTTCAGAGGACCGTTTTGTGTTGAGCAGAGATCGCGTTGGCAATGAGTTTGATTATGAATACACATCGGTAATCAGTCGATATCAAACAGACAAACCTTTTCACTACGATCCCGAATTTGTTGTGGAATTACTTTCAGATACGCTAAACTCAAATGTAGGATATCTGCCGGAAGTTGTTCTTCCCCGAAATCATGAGACCTTATACGGAATGGAGTCAGATTCTTTGTTCAAAAAAATGCTAATTCCAAGTGATAATTTAGTCGCAGAACAAATCATGTTGATGATCTCATCAGAGATTTCGAATAAGTTGAATTCCAGATCTGCTATTAATTATGTTATAAATAATTTCATGCAAGATTTACCAGATGATCCGAATTGGAGAGACGGCTCCGGATTATCACGGTACAATTTATTCACTCCAAGAAGCATTGTTTCTTTGCTAGACAAGATAGACGATCAGGTGAATGAAGAATCCTTATTCGATGCGCTCCCTCAAGGTGGAAAAAAAGGAACTATCCGAAGGTTGTACGCTCATAAAGATGGTGGAGAACCTTATGTATTTGCCAAGACCGGAACACTTAGTAATAATCATTGCCTAAGTGGATACGTGGTTACTGCATCCGGGAAAAAACTGATTTTCAGTTTTATGAACAATAATTACGTAATCTCAACCAGCCAGGTACAAGCTCAAATGGATGAAGTACTTTGGTTTATTCATGAGAACTGGTAAAAGAGTAGTCAAAATTCATACTTAGGCTGGATTTATTTAAAAAGTCATCGCTCGGCATATACAGGCGATCTGGTTTTTTATTTGGAAACTTTACTTCGCAAAAAAACAAAATCTCTTGTATTCGCGGAAAATGACTCTTGATTTCATGTCAAAATGATTTAGAAAAAAGAGATCATGCATTCGCTGCTTTAGCTTCTTTCAACATTCTGATCTTGATCTTGAAGATGGCATAGAACATGGTCATGAACGGACTGATGAGGTTGAAAAAGGCGAATGGTAAATAGGCAAAAGTACTAACACCAAGCACCGTTGAATGGTATGCTCCACAGGTATTCCATGGGATTAGTGCAGAAGTTACCGTTCCGGAGTCTTCCAGTGTTCTACTTAGATTTTCTGGGGCTAACCCTTTTTCTTTGTAAACATCAGCATACATCCTTCCGGGAACTACGATGGCAAGATATTGATCAGATGCAGTTACATTAAAGAATACACAAGTTCCTACGGTAGAAGAAACCAAAGCGCCTGTAGAATTAATTCCACTGATTACGGCTTCTGCAATTCGTTTCAACATTCCACTACGTTCCATTACACCGCCAAAGATCATAGCAGACAAAATCAGCCAAACCGTTCCAAGCATCCCGTACATGCCGCCGGAAGTGAGCAGATCATCTACTGTCTCATTTCCGGTAACAATACTGATATCACCATACATGGAAGTCATTATTCCAACAAAGCCTTTTTCCCAAACGCCATTACCATATTGAGCAACTTCCTGAACAAGACCTGGTTGAAAGATTAGCGCAAAAACGGCACCAAGCAAAGCACCAATAGTTATCGCAGGAATAGCCGGCATTTTCTTAGAAATTAATACAACCATTATTATTGGTACCAGAAAGAGCCAAAAATTTATTTCAAATCTACTATCAATAGCATCCAGAATAACCTGAGTTTCCAGAATCTCAGCATTTCCTCCTTTAATAAAACCCAGAACCAGAAAGATAGCCAGGGCAATGGTTATTGAAGGAATAGTTGTATATGCCATATAACGAATGTGTGTAAAAAGATCAGTTCCCGCCATAGCAGGTGCCAGATTAGTGGTGTCTGAAAGTGGTGACATTTTATCTCCAAAATAAGCACCGGAAATGATTGCTCCGGCAACCATTCCTACCGGAAGGCCAAGCGCCCGGCCAATTCCTACTAAAGCGATACCAACTGTAGCTGATGTGGTCCAGGAAGAACCCGTTGCTACAGAAACTATTGAACAAACAAGACAGGCTGCTACAAGAAAAACCGTTGGATTCAGAATTTGAAGTCCATAATAGATCATGGCCGGTACTATACCGCTCAACAACCATGTTCCTGCCAGGGTACCTATTAACAGTAGAATAATCATTGATGACATCGCAGAACTTATACTGTCCACAATTCCTTGACGGAGTTCAGCCCATTTAATATTCAAACGCAAAGCTACTAAAGAAGCTACACCGGCTGAAAGCATTAGTATAATTTGATTAGATCCGTCCAGAGAAGCATCACCATAAATTCGCACATTGATAAACAGAGCAATGATCAGAAAAATGATAGGAATCAGGGATTGAAATAAAGTAGGTTTATCGTATTTGTACGTCATAAAGCAGGTTAAGACTTAGTGTGCTAATTTTACGAAATGAATAAACGCTGATTTTTAACTAAAAACCAGTTTAAATGTATTATCATCTATAACTTCTCCGGAATTCGAATCATATCTGCGTTCTGTGAATTCTACACTCCCATCATAATCAATCAAAAGAATTGTAGAACACTGTGTTCCGTAATTATCTGTCTTAATAAATACAGAAGAGATTGCCTTTTCCCATTCATAAGGAATTCCGGTTGACGGCAGTTTATCGTCGGAAGCTTTTTCTTGATTCTTAAGTAGCTTAAAAAGCTCTTCTTTTTCGAAATCTTCTGAAGATGTAATGTTTTGCAGTTCTTTTTTTGCTTGATCCAGTTTTGGCCAAGAAGTGTTTAGTAGTGCGTTGCTCACACCATGAATTCCAGGCTCTATTTCCGTAATTATATTATTCTCATTTGAATAGTGGTAAAGCCCATTTTTGTCTGAGGCAAGAATATTAAAACCGTTAAATTTGTCCGCAACATTACTTATGGATTTCAAATATTGATCAGAAGACCTATCAGATTTCAAGAAATCTAAAACTAAAGATCCTCTGGTTGGTGCATCTTCGTTTATATTTGAAGGATCTCGGTAGTTGGTAAGGGCTCCCCATTTACCGCTTTTGGAAATCCCCATCCATGTGCCGTTGCCTTTAAGGTCTTTTCCTGCAAGAATATCCGGTAGCTTTTCATTTGTCCAGAATTGTGCCGAACGGGTTGGTCTTTCATAAAACTCATCCCTGTTTGCTGCTAGAATCAGCTCATATTTAGGATGGACTTTGTAAGAAAATGCTATTAAACACATAAATTTGGTTTTAGAATTTCAATTAAACTAAGCATATTCCTGAAACCATTTAAAGATTTTGCGTAAAGCACTTCATGTTTTCTGAATCAAAAAATTACATCAGGGATTCAATAGTTGTAGCAGCGGGTTGTTTAGGCATTGCCTGGTTTTTCTTTAGTTATAAAGCAATGAGCCCTTTTTCCGCAATTGACAAAGGTCTGTCAAAAAGCGAGATTTTGGCAAAGGCAGATTCTGTTACCCGGGAATGGCAAATTTTACCCCGGGATCTAAAAGAGCGAATAGAGTTAAAATCCTTTGAAGGAATAGTAGATTCGTTACAAAATGGGATTGGAACAACAGGTTTTGTTGATGCAGTAAGAAGTGAAAGGAATAAAGATTTTCCGGTCTTTTATTGGGAGATTGATAAGTATTTACAAGAAGATTTTTATGATTATGGGGATGTATTTTCAGAGATAGAATTTACTCCTGAAGGTGAACTTTTTTCATTCTACATGGGCTCATCAGCAGTTCAACAAGTTAACCCTCTTAATATTCAAGGTGTAAAAGAATCTTTAGGATTAAACTACGAACTAACCGAACAAAATCGTCTCGTTCAGGATAGTTTGCTAAATGTATTATTGGACTTCCAGAACATGAGAGGCTCTTCAATTGAAACCCTTGAGAAGATATCTGAACTCGCTGTAAAGTTAGGAGCAAACCAAGATGGACAAGATTCAGAAATATATACATCTAAGAAAATTTGGAAAGGCGCTTCCTACTATCTTCGAGGAAGCTACTGGAAAAGATTTAATTTTAAGCAGGATTCATTAAGATTTAGAGAGACAAATAATCTAAGATTTGCGAGATTGTATCTTTCTGCTCAGGAGCCAGTATTTGGGATGTTTCCTAAATTAGAAATTGATCTTTTGCCCGCCGGGGGAATTAAAGAAATTGATGTCAATCTCAAAGAAGTATCATCGAAACGAACAGATTCTACAGACGTAATTCAATCGGTTGCTGTATTTTTAGTTTTTGGGTTTTCATTGTGGTTGATCTCCGTTTTTTACCTGAGAATAAAAGCCCGTGCAATTGATACTCAACCTGCATTTGTGATATCAGTACTGGCAGGTTTCCTCATATCTATTTATCAGTTTTTAAATTTGATAAAAGATCTAGAGCTGAGCTTTGAGGGGTTTAGAAATATTACTTTGACGAATGACCTCTTTGTGGTTGGTTTACTTGGAGCTATAAGTGCTGTACTATTTTTTGTACTCACATCAGTAAGTGATTCAGTTACAAGACAACATTGGCCTGAAAAACTTAAAGCATGGGATCTTGCAAGACGTGGTTTCTTTAAGAATAAACCTGTAGGGCGGGCAGCTTTAAATGGTATAGCAATAGCAGGTATTTTAGTGAGTTCATGGGTAGTTCTGGTTCAGCTAAATCCGGGAATTCACATTTCCCCCCAAATAAATTTATCTTCATCAAATCTTGAATTTCCATCAATTGCAGTATCAATCAGAAATTTACTGGCAGCCTTAATGATGGTTCTTTCTGTATTTATGATCATTGGAAATCAAGTTTATTCAATTTCAAAGAGAAAATGGATTATCCCTATTATTTCAGGGATTCTGTTCTCGATATTTTTGTCACCGTTTATGCAAACAAGCATACACCCCCAGTCTTGGGAATTCGGTGTTGAATTTGTGATAGGTGTGCTCTTAGGAATATTCTATATCAATTATGGTTTTCTGACGATCGTATTTTCATTGTTTGTGTACCTTGGTTTTTTTACAACTGCCGGCGGATGGGTAATTCCAAATTCTCCTGATGTGAATACCTTTTATTTCTTTGTATCAACTTTGGTTGTTATGACCGGAGTTGGTTGTTACTTCATTATTGCAGGTAGTGAGAAAAAAGACCTGCCCGATTATGTACCTTCCTATATCGAAGAACAGGCAAAAGGTCAGAGGCTTGATCAGGAACTGGAAATTGCCCAGGCTGTTCAAAAAACATTTTTACCATCAAGGGTTGAGCATCTCGAAGGAATAGATTTGGCAGGAACCTGTGTGCCTGCTCAGGAAACCGGCGGTGATTATTACGATATGATTTCGCTTGGAAAAAACAGAATAGCCATAGCTATCGGTGATGTCAGCGGGAAAGGGATTCAGGCCGCTTTTTACATGACCTTCGTAAAAGGAGTGCTGCACAGTTTAAGTGCACTTATTCTTTCTCCTCTGGAATTGTTGAATCAATTGAACAGGCTTTTTTGTGAAAATGCGACCCGTGGAACATTCATTTCAATGATCTACGGGATTCTTGAAGCAGATAAAAGAACGTTTACATTTGTAAGAGCCGGTCACAATCCTATGTTAGTGGTTAGGTCGAACGGAGATACTGAATGGCTTCAGTCAAAAGGTGTAGGAGTAGGTGTGGCAAAAGGAAATATGTTTCACAGAGTAACTGAAGAAAAAGAACTGAAATTAAAAGAAGGCGACGTTGCTGTACTTTATACCGATGGTATCACTGAAATGATGAATATAAGCAATCAATTTTACGGAGAAGAAAGGCTCGAAAAATTAGTAAAAGGAGTCAGAAAAGGGGCTTCTAATAACATTCTGGATATAATAATCAGTGATGTAAAAGAGTTTAAAGGAGTAGCAAAACAGCACGATGACATGACGCTTGTTGTTATAAAAGCTGATTCATCCGTTAATAAATAGTTTCGTATATTCCACCATGAAATTTTTAAAGAAATTAGCATTGATAATTGCACTTCTGGCAATTTCAATATCAACTTTTGCACAGGAATCAGAAATCGATTCTGTAATTGAATGGCAGTCTCTTGAAGAGGCTCAGAAAGAAGCCAAAAAAACCGGTAAAAAGATTGTGATCTTTGGTTACGCTGATTGGTGTACCTATTGCAGGAAGATGAGAAAAGAGGTGTATCCTGAAGACGAAGTGAAAAAACTAATGAATGAAGGCTACATTCCGGTCCAGATAAATGGAGAATCTGAAGAAGAGGTAGTTTTTAATGGTGAAGAATATAAATCCTATGAACTTGCCCGATACCTTAGACTCACATCTTATCCGACACACTATTTTCTCAATTCAGATGGTAAGATAATAGGGGCTCAGCCTGGTTTTTTACCCGCAGACGTTTTTTCACCGTTAATGTCATACATCGCTGAAGATTTGTTTGGTGAAATTAAATTTCTTGATTATCTGGAACAGAAAGGAATAAAGCTGGAACAGGAATAAGAGTTTATGAGCTTAAGTTTAAGCCAGTCAGTAGAAGATTATCTGAAAGCCATTTATGTTCTCGAAACCGAGGGTGGCGGAGCATCAACTAATAATATTGCAGAAGCTCTTTCTGTTTCTTCGGCATCAGTTACAAATATGTTGAAGAAGTTATCCAAACTTCAGCTTATTAATCATAAATCTTATCGCGGTGCAGAATTAACAAAATCTGGCGAAAAAATTGCATTGGAGATTATCCGTCACCATCGTTTACTTGAGTTGTATTTGAAAGAGATGATGGGATATTCATGGGATCAGGTTCATGAAGAAGCTGAAAAGCTGGAACATCATATTTCTGAACAATTCGAAGATAAAATTGCAGAATTGCTTAACGATCCAACTCATGATCCTCATGGAGATCCAATTCCAAGTAAGGATGGAGTAGTTCCCGAAATGGCGTCTCTCGCGATTACGGATGCTGAAGAAAACCAACTTTATTTAATTGGGCGAGTTAAAGATCAGGATCCTGAATTACTGAGGTATTTGGAAAAAAACGGTATTCTTCCTGGCGTAAAAGTCACCATACTTGATAAAGCTCCTTTCGACGGACCAATAAAAATTAAGCTTGAAGATACCGAAACAACCATTGGTAATTCTGTAGCTAAAGATGTATTTCTGGTTGAAGTCTGAACTACATCTTGCTTATTTCTAAACATTACTTTCCTATCGTTTGAAACCTATCTTGGTATTTAGTAATAAATAATCATAAATTTAGCCAAGGCTAAAAACAAATCACGCCAAGATGAAATTTATAAGTATTATCCTTATCAATATAGTTTTAATGTGCGTTTCACTTGCACAATCTGGTTCGGTATCTGGAACCGTTAAGCATAAAGGCGAACCTGTTGAGTTCGTGAATATATATTTGAAAGGGGCAGATAAAGGAACCATAACTGACCGGTCAGGTAAGTTTGAAATTAAAAATGTGAGCGTGGGAGAGTACATATTAAGAGTATCCTATGTAGGTTTTAAAACCTATGAAAAAGTTATCCAGGTAAGTTCAGAAGCGATCAATTTTATTGAAGTTGAGCTTCAAACCTCGACCACTTATGGAGAAGAAATAGTAGTGACAGGAACTATGCGGAAAACATATATAAAGGATTCACCAGTAAAAGTGAATCTCATAAAATCAGAACAACTTCAGCAGGGAAAAACCAGTTCAAATATTATGGATCTGATTAGCAGTGTGAATGGACTGTCGACTCAATTAAATTGTGGTGTATGCGGAACTAATGCAATCCGTATAAATGGAGTAGAAGGTCCAAATACCGCTGTTTTAATTGATGGAATGCCGGTAATGGGAGCACTTGCATCAGTATATGGATTGAATGGAATTAGTCCGTCTATCATAGATCAGGTTGAAGTAATCAAAGGTCCTCAATCTACTCTTTATGGAACTCAAGCTTTGGGAGGTGTAGTAAATATCATAACAAAAAACCCGGAAACAACACCAAGATTTTCAGCAGATATTTATACAAAAAATACTCAGGAGAATAATATTAACGTGGCTTATTCTCCAAGATCAGAACGGTTTGAAGGTTTTATAAGTGGAAACATTGTAAGACTTGAAAATTATGTAGACGACAATGGAGATAATTTTAACGATTTGGTGAGGCAAACCCGATTAGCACTGTTCGGAAAAGGTGCTTTTCTTGGAAAGAACGGTGAAAGAAGACTTAATGTAGCTGCTAAAGTATATTCAGAAAATAGAACCGGAGGATTGGAGTCTTTTAGTGACGATCAGAGAGGTTCTGATCAGGTTTATGGAGAATCTATTTATACGAACAGAATTGAGTTTTTAGCAGATTATCTGCCAACTGGATTTAATGAACAGCTTCGTATAAATGGAGCTTTAACATATCATGATCAGGACAGTTACTATGGTACAGACTGGTACGATGCTCAGCAGGGTATTGCTTTTGGTCAAATTACTTGGGATCAGTCTTTGGGAAATAAAATACAGTTGCTTTCAGGAACTAGTTTAAGATATGAAACCTATAATGATAATACCCCAGCTACAGGTAATGGGGTAGATAGAAGATTTATTCCGGGAATATTCTCACAGGCAGAATTTAAAACCGAATCGCTAAATATTTTGGTTGGGCTAAGGTTTGATCATCATACAGAACATGGATTAGTAACTGCTCCCAGATTATCTGTTAAATTCAGTCCCGGAACTTTAACTACTTTCCGCGCAAGTGCAGGAACAGGTTTCAGAGTTGTGAATGTTTTTACGGAAGACCATGCAGCTTTAACAGGATCAAGAGAAGTTGTGTTTACTGAAGATCTTAACCCCGAGCAATCTCGAAGTATATCTGTAAGTGTTGAACACATTATTCAGTTTGAAGTAAATCCTATGACCATAAGTCTGGATGGATTTTATACTCATTTTTCAAATCAGATCATTCCTGATTACGATCAGAATTCGGATCAAATTATTTATGAAAATCTGAACGGTTATTCTGTTACAAGAGGTGTTTCTTTGGATATTCAGCAAAGCTTTATCAGTTTTCCGTTCTCTTACAATGCAAATTTCACTTTTCTTGATGTTTACTCAGAAGAAAGTGGACAAAGACAATCATTAGCTTACGCTCCTGAGTATTTAGGTTCTTTCGGGGCAACTTATGACATCAAATCAATTGACCTGTCTTTAGGATATAATGGTAATCTTACCGGTTCAAAGAGAATGCCTGATAGCTATGTTGAAGATTTCGGACGTGAGCCGGAGTCTCCTGCTTATTCAACTCACGACCTTAAGGTTACAAAAGAATTCAGTGATGTGAATAGTAGCAATGGTGTTGGATTTGAAGTTTTTGCATCGGTGGAGAATATCTTTGATTATAAACAAGGCAGCCCTTTGGTGGATGCTGCTAATCCTTTTGGACCTGATTTTGATACAATTTATACCTGGGGACCTATTATAGGCCGAACTTTTTCTCTAGGAGCAAGAATCAATCTACGCTGATGAGAACACGAGAAAAATCATATAAGACAAATATGATGAAATCTTTATTGATCTTCACTTTCTTTGCATGTACAGCATCAGCCTTGGCTCAGGAGAAAGAATTAGAATGGACGTTATTTGAAGAAGCGATACAACTTGCTAAAGAAGAACAAAAGCTATTGATGGTAGATGTCTGGGCACCATGGTGTGGGTGGTGTAAAAAAATGAGAGAAGAAGTATATCCTGAGCTAATTGACGAAATAAATAAAGATTTTGTTCTTACACGAATCAACAGAGACGATAATGATACTAACATCAGATATCAGAATTATAAATATACACCGTTGCGTTTAGCTCAAAAGTTAAAAATTGATACCGTGCCGGGAATCATCTTTCTTAATTCCAAAGGAGAATACATTGCCCATGTGACCGGCTTCCAAAACAAAGATAAACTGAATAAAATTTTAGATATAGTAGGTGAGTAATAACTACTTCACCAATGTCATTCTTTTGATAAGTGAAGTATTGCCTGCTGTTAGCCTGTATATATAGATTCCTGAACTAAGATTGGAAGCATCAAATAATACTTCGTGACTTCCTGAGGTTTGAAACCCTTCATTAATAGAAGCAACTTTAACACCAAGCATATTATATACCGTTACAGCAACTTCAGCTGCTTCAGGGATTGAATAAGAAATTGAAGTGGATGGATTAAATGGGTTTGGATAATTTTGATTAAGAGTCACTTCTGAAGGAATCTCAGTATTCGGTTCATTACTGGTTATAACTGAAAGTTCGTCTTCAATTACTTCATTTACATCTTCATAATCACTATTCACAAATCCTGTCCCTTTGTAAGCTATTTTTCCATCAGATGAAATAACTACAGACCGATCATATGAGGAACTATTGCCATAATAGTTAACCAAAGATTGGCCTCCATTTAACAAAAGATTATAAGTAATACCGGTAACATTTTTAAAGTTAGTTACACTTGCTGCACTGGTATTCCATGTATCAATGCCAAGAGCTATGAAATTTTCATTTTCCAAAAAAGTCTGATGAATTTCAGTTTCTGTAACCGGACCATTATCGCGACAATGGGGACAATTCGCTCCAAAAAAGAAGATATAGACCACTTTTCCTTCCAATTCAGAAAGTGTTATTTGTTCATTTTCAAGTGAGGTAAGAGTAAAATCCGGAGCATCATCACCCACGTTCACCTGTGCAAATGAAAATCCTGAAAAAGTAAAAATGAGTATACAAGCTGTAATTACTTTATTCATATTGATCTCTTTATTTAGATAGTTCTTCATTTATAACATCTACCACGTCATCTGCATCTTTGTTTACAAACTGAGTTCCTTGGTATGCTATTGTGCCATCTTTTGCAATTACCACAGATCGATCATAGGAAGATGCATTTCCATAATAGTCCACCAAACTTTCTCTGGCATTCAAAAGTAGCGAATAACTTATCCCTGTAATTTCTTTAAAGTTTTGAACTGAGGCTGCACTGGTGTTCCATGTATCTAAACCAACGGCTATAAAATCTTCATTTCCTTCAAATTCACGATAAATCGTATTTTCAGTTACCGGGCCGTTATCTCTGCAATGCGGACAATTAGCTCCGAAAAAGAACATGTATACTACTTTGCCTTGTTGATCTGACAGAGTGAACTGACCTCCTTCTAAGGAAGAATAAGTAAAATCGGGAGCAGCTTCCCCCTGATTCATTCCCTGATCAGAACTCGAATTAGAAGGAGAACAGTTTATTAAAACGAAAACGATTATAAAAAAATTAAGATTCTTCATAGTACTGGATTAAAATCTTGTGGTTATTCTGAGTTCTGCTCCTTCAAAGTCGAGGATCTCGTAACAAATTCCTGATGTACATGCAGGACCGCCTCTTCGTTTGCCTACGAAAAGCGCTACAGAATTGGATGTACTGATTCGGTAAAGTGAATTAAACCCCAACCAGGTTCTGGTGTCCGTTTCAAGTTCAGGGAAAGTATTCGGATTATCAGTTAGAGTTGGGTCGCTTGTTGCTTCAAAAACGGCACTTACATTCAGGTCAGAGTTAAAAGAGTAAGATACAGAAGCAAAATAGTTTTCAATTTTTTCCGGCTGAAAATTTTCATCATAGGTCTGATACTGAAGATCGACTATGATATTATCAGCATTAGAAAATGTTTTATCTGTGATAAGTCCGACAGAAATTCTGTTGTCTTGTTGTTTAGGTTCGTCAATGGCGTAATCGAAAAAAGATTTTAATGTCAGGTTTTTGTTAATTTTATAAGTCCCTTCAATAAAATACTCTCGATATTCATTCTTTCTTGCTACTTCATTTACTGTATATGCATAATTAGCAACCAGAGAATGATCTCCTTCAAAAGTATAAAAGAATTCAGCCTGGATACCCTTTTCACTGGATGTATTTGGGACATGTGTGCTTCTGTTTAAAACCGGATAAGTATGTTCTTTGATTAAAGATGGAGGATCATTAAACCCTGATGAACCAAGTCGGAAGTTTGTATAGTTTTTGTATTCAAGGCTTGCTCCAAAAGAACCTTTGAAATAATTGAGTCCGCTGTAAACACCAAAAGCTTCATCATCGGAAAATGAGAAAGTGGACTCGGTATCAAAAGCATATTCCCCGAAAAGCTGAATATTCGCCGGAAGCTGAATGTTGGTGATCAAAGAGCCATATTCACTGTAATCAGAGTTGAAAGGCGTATTTACTCTCATAAAAGCACCACCAACTGAAAGTACGTCCGTAGGGAAAAAAGTAGTTTGCAATGCTTCAACAAGGTCCGGGCGACGTACAGAGTCGGGTTCAAAGTTTGGTGGCAGCAGATTCTGCAAAGTCTCAGATCTCAGTGCTTTCACTTCCACCCAATCCAAATTTGCGTCAAAAGCTATTCCTTCGAGGTCTCTGAAAAAGGCATAGCGGGTTCTGGAAAATTCATCTTCATAGATCGATCCCGGAATTTCATAAGTTCTGAGTAATAACCCGTTTCCAAGAGTTTCATAAAAATTTCCAACTCTGATCCTGAAATCATCGTTTTGATATTGGAACCGTTTTTGAGTGAATTTAAAATAGTTTCTCTCATCAATGGGAGTAGTGAAATATTCTGAACGACCGAATAAAGAAAAGTCTCCGGTGTCATAATAAAGGTTCAGCTGATTGTAGGCCGTTGTAAGATTTTCATCATTTTCAAAAGGAAGATTACCGTATTGAAATTCGAAAGTGTTGGTTCCATATAACTGACCTAAAACTAATGTCCATGGAGCTAACAACAGAAATAAAGCAGGAACCGCTATTTTATAAACCGCGCTCATTCCTCAAGAAGCTCATTAATCTTATTGCGAATTTCTACTTCTTCTCCTGACTTATATCCTTCATGAAAATAAACGATCTTATTTTCAGAATTAACAATAATCATAGTTGGCACAGCCGTAACCCGAAGGCGTGCCATCACTGAGCTGTCTGTATCACGGAGAATGGTATAATCAACGCCCAGAGATTTTATGAATGGTTTTACTTTGGCTTTATTTCTGGGTCCGTCTACAGAGATTCCAATAAACTTCACCTGATCCTCATCAAATTCTTCATCCATTTTTACAAATTCCGGAATGGATTTTATGCAAGGCTTGCACCAAGTTGCCCAGAAATCAATGACAGTAAGGTTTTTACCTTTGATTTGGTTATAGCTAACCGTTCGGTTATCCAGGTTTTTTAATCGGAAGTTGGGGACCTCATTTTGCTGATAGACAAAACTTCCAACAAAGAGACTTATGAGCAAAAAGTATTTCATGATAACTTATTTTATGGAATATGTATATAACCATAAGTAAAGTTATCACGAAAAGATAAAATTAAGATAGATTCAAGACGTATGACATTAGATGTAAAATCAACTTTTATCTAATGTCTAAAATCTTAAATCTAATTTTATTCCATTACCCAGTCTGCGATAAAGATATTAGTTGATCGATCACCACCGTTAAACCGATTTGAAGAGAATACCAGTTTTTTCCCATCATGAGAGAACATTGGGAAAGAATCGAAAGTATCATCGAAGGTAATTTGCTCTAATTCTGTTCCGTCAGGATTTATCATGAACAGGTTAAAAGGAAATCCTCTCTGGGATTGATGATTAGAAGAGAAAATGATCTTTTCCCCCGATGGATGGAAATAAGGAGCCCAATTTGCGTTTCCAAGATCGGTGATTTGCCTCATGTTGGTTCCATCCACATTTACAAGAAACAACTCCATGTTGGTTGGTTCTACTAATCCCTCTTCAAGCAATGAAGTATATTTTTCGATTTCTTCTTCCGTTTCAGGTCGTGAAGCCCGGAAGATCAATTGTTTGCCATCAGGAGAGAAAAATGCTCCTCCATCATAGCCAAGTTCGTCTGTAATTTGAACAACATTTGAGCCATCCACATCCATTATGAATAATTCAAGATCTCCGGTTCTCATTGAAGTAAAAACGATTTTCTTGCCATCTGGTGAAACTGTAGCTTCGGCATCATAACCTGGAGTGTTAGTTAAAGTATCAATAATCTCACCATCAAGGTTTGCTCTGAAAATATCATAGCCTTCATAAATTGGCCAAACATAAGCCCCACCGGGACCTCTTTCAGGAACTTCCGGGCAATTCGGATCATCCAGATGAGTAGAACCGTAAACGATAGTTTCATCTGGTAGGAAATAAGAACAAGTAGTACGTCCAAGTCCAGTACTGATCAATGGAGCTTCAAATCCGGGTTCATTTTCTTCCCCATCCATATAATAAATTTGGTCACATTCAGTGCCCCACTCAGTATTATTGGATTGAAAAACTAACTTTGTGTTGTCGTAACTCCAGTAAGCCTCAGCATTATCACCGCCAAAAGTTAACTGCTTAATATTTTTAATGTGGGTTTCTTGTTCGTATTTAAGAGTATCTTCTTTTTGTTGTGCACAATTCAGAAATAGAAAAAATGAGAAAACGGGGATTAAAAACTTCATGTATCAATAAGTATTAAAATTAGGTCGTGAAAATATGATTAAAATATGAAGGAAATGTGAAGAAATAGGTGCAATATTAAAAGGTAGGAACAATCATCAAAAATGGCTGTTAAAACAATATAATCGAAACAAAATAGCTAACAATGAGAAAATTTGGATTAACATTAACAGCACTTTTATTGACAGTAACACTTATCTCATGTTCTGATAAATCGAAATCAGAAGCAGAGAAAATGGGTGATCAAATCGAAAACACTGCAGAATCTGTAGGGAATGATTTTACTCAAAAAAAGAATGAATTTATAGCGAAAGCAGAAGACCAGATCGAGGAAATCAATGAAGATATTAAAGAACTCGACGAGAAAATGGAAAATGCTTCTAACGAAGTAGAAGAAGAGACAAAAGCGGCTCTTGAAAGTCTTAGGGAAGAAAAAGAAGAGGTTAATGAAAAATTAGCTGATCTGAAAGATGCAAACCGAAATGAATGGGAAGAGTTGACTGCTGAAATTGAATCAGGTTTTGACAATCTGAAAGATGAATACAATGACCTAATTGATAAAATGAAAGCGGATTAATCAAAATATTCATTTTGTAACCGCAAAAAGGCCTCTTAGATTTAGTCTGAGGGGTTTTTTTAAAATATAAATGCTAAGGAAAAACCTGCAGAAAAATCAAATCGATCTGTAGTCGTAATGGAAGGTTCGAAAACAATTTTATTTGAAGTTCCAATTTTGAAAGCAGTTCCGGTTTTTAGTTGAAATAGGAAATAAGATTCAATCTCATAATTATTTCGAAATACGTCACCCTCATTCTCACTGTAAGGGATAAAGTAAGTGCTTAATTGAGGAATAAAAATACTTTCATTTTGATATCTGTATGCTACATTAAATCCCAATCCTACAGAGGTTAAAGAAGGTCCCGAGTTTCTGAATATAGTTTCGGAAAACAAAAAACTAAAAGCTCCATTCAGTGGGAAAGCATCTTTTTCTTCTTTTCCCCATATTGAAAATACAGCTCCTATAATCTCATAGTCATAATTACCAGAGCTTGACGCACCGTCATCATATCTTATTTTTCCAAGACCGTATTCAAAAGAAAGATCAATTTTTTTTTTGATGGATAATCCAATTCCCAAGACTTTCGCAGTATTGGATACTTCCGATAAAACGATTCCTGCATATGGAGCTATTGCAGATCTTTTAGAATCTAAATAAATAGATTGCGAATTTATTGATTGAGCCCAAAAAACTATAAAGACAACTATTAAGTACTTTTTCATAAAAGGAATTTTTTAAAATATAACTCCTAAATTAATAGAAATACCAGGCTCATTATTCTCTGTATTAAAAGACAATGAGGGCTCCAGAAATAAAAAATTGTTTGAATTGTAATTTTTGAATGCACCAAATTTTAGAGAAATACTGCCAAATGGTTCGCCGAAGTTGCCTTCCGAATCGTCAGAGGTAGCATCATTTATCGGGAAATACAGAAAAGTTGCGGATGGAATTAATCCAGTCTTATCAGTAAGGTTTTTTCTACCTGAAATTGTAAATCCACCTCCATAAGAAGTAATTTTAAATGCATCATAATTTATATCTGAACCACCGAAAATAATTCCAAAATTTGCTCCACTTCCTAATCTTTGGTTTGCTAAGTATAAAGTAGAAAAGAAAGATACAAAGTCACCTGATTGATCAGTTTCACTGTCGCTAACATTTCCGAAATTTATTTCCATGTCTACAGCACTTTTCAGTGAAAAGCTGAGACCCAATCCGGTACTAACTATATCGCTTGATTTCGAGATACTCCCTTGTAACTCGAACGCTAATCTTTTTTCAGTAAGGTATTCTGATTGAGCAGATAAGGACAATGAAAACATGCTAACTACAAAAAGTAAGAGAGTAAATTTTTTGATAATTAAAGATTTTAGATACTTCATTCGATTCTATTTTTCCCCCGTAGAAACATGCTCTAAAACCTGAGTAAGCAAGCTCTTTCCTAATTTAAGAAAGCGTTCCTGATGTCCGAGTGCTAAAAATCCCAATACGGATCTTAATTCCTGAAGAAAAACAGGAGGGTCAGTTATAAGTGTGTCTTCGGCTATAATTCTGTCCCAGTTTAGCCTTTTCTGAAATCTAACTCCGGCCTGCACCATAGTTTGGTAATAAACGCCTGCCATTAAGCCATAGCCAATAGTAGTAGGATGTAACCCATCCAGACTGAAAATCCCGCCTTTGTAAATCTTTTTATCTTTATTTAATCTTAGAAATTCAGTACTAATCGTTACTTCATTGTTTCCATTTACTAAATGTGAAGTATCAGGGTTTTTCTTCAAAGCAGCGATAAAATCCTGAGGATAATCCCGTGTTAATTCACCCCCCAAACGACGGTTTGCCATCCCCGCTACATTCTTAGCCATTGGAACTACATGCCATCCATATTCTTTAGCCACTTTACGAATGATCTTATTGAATTCATCTACGGTAAGATCAATTTGTATGGCTTCATCTTTGGTTAGATAAGGATGTTTTTCCGGATCAAAATCTTCATCCCAGATCCAGAAACGGGTGTAGTAGTCGAAATATCCAAACGATTTTTTCGAAACTTCAGAATTTACGCCACGGATTACAGGAGGAATGGTAGGATAAGGGATGGTTGGGACAAAAACTCTTTGAGTGCCAATTTTCGAAATTCTTTCAGCAAGTTCTCTGTACTCTTTTTCAAAATGTTCAGGTCGGTAGATCGAGTGTCTTCTGTGAGGAGTGAAAGCTACCATGTCTTCCGGTTCAGACCATGCGAGATTTAAATTTACTACAGCACCAAGTGCGTTGTTATGTCCGAGACAAACGATCAGGTTTTCAATTCCGCCATCTTCCTGAAGAACTTGCGCATTATCGATCTGACTATTTTGTTGATATTTTTTCTGTAGCGGAGGATTCAATACAAGCCTTGCCGTAGTATATTTTGCGTGTTCAGGAAGTAATCCGAATACAGAAAAACTCTCTTTAGTATTTTGAATGTATTCACGACTTTTTTGTTCATTCACGATCCAGGAATCATTGACTGCAAATCCCCAAACAGCCTGATTATGATATGGTATGTTACGATCCACACTCAGATCTTTCATTCCACCTTCCCAATATTTCTTGATTCTTTTAAGTGTCTTATAAGTATGAGATGCAGCCGGCAGATATTCCGACCAGTCTATTTGAATCCCGAATTCATCGGAAAGTCCCCGAATAAGTACTTCCAGGTTTATTGGGATTCCGGCCTGTGCCGTAAAACTAGGTTGATCAAATTGAATGGATGGTTCAAAACATTCCGCAAGAAAAGCCGGGAAATTGATGTCCGTACGGTAAATACCTCCGTTCTTAAATCCCTGAGAAAGGCTGTCTCCGATTACAACCAGTTTATGCTTTGCTTGTTTTTTTCTTCCGAACATGATGCAAAGTTTGCCACAAAAAATCTAAATCACAAAATATCTTTTGACATAAACTCTCGAAAGCACAAAAAGGAATATGGAAGGTGGATAAGTAAAAATATGGATAGGGAGTAAGGAGATAAAGAGAAAGGAGAGAGGACTTATTAAGTATCATCTCCTTTCTCCTCTTTCCTTTCTCTTATCACCTATCCACTTATCTACCGATTACTTATTTTCATTCAAATTATAATACAAGCGGAGTCATCAAAAATATTTTGTGTTTCCGTGTTTCAGTAGCAAATCAATTATGAAAAACAGACTAACTGAATTCAGAGAAAAACGGGAAGAGCTTAACGAAAAAACGTTGGAGTTGGGGCATCTCGGAATCAAGCGATTTTTTAACATGGATTCCAATACCTACAGAGACGGAGCGCTCGACTCCAAAACCAAAGAATTATTGGGCTTGGTAGCTTCTACCGTTTTACGTTGTAACGATTGCATTGATTACCATCTGGAGCAATGTGCCAAAACAGGCTCAACCAAAGAAGAGATTGTCGATGCTATGAATGTAGCGCTAATCGTAGGAGGAAGCATTGTAATTCCTCATTTACGCCGAGCGGTTGAGACTATTGAAATGTTGGAAGAAGAAGGTTTATTAACTTGACACTCTGGGCTTTTTTCTGTTAACTCTTTTAAAAAGCTTTTTTGGGTTACAGAACAGAATCGGAAATACTAAAAACACAAGTCCAGAGCTTATATTTATTGGATAAGCTTTTCCGGAAGAATTTTGATTCATTGCAGGAATTGGTTGATCTAATGCCCGGCATATTTCATGTAAATGATAAAAATGACCTCACTATTGGTCATTTAAACAAAGCAGGAGAAGAGTGGGGATTACTCTCAAAAGAAGAGATTAATAATATGGGCTTTGAGTATTTTGAAAAGAATATACATCCAGATAGCCTGAAGTATGTTGCACCCAGATTTCTTGAGTTCTATGAAAAAGCAGATGATGATCAGCTTCATGCAGAATTCCAGAAAATCCGCAACCCCAGAACTGGAGAATACGATACTTTTTTCACGGTTTGCAAGCCTTTCAAAAAGCATAATTTATTACTTACATCATCCAACCCTATTTCAGGATTAGATTCGGTAACACGGAGAATAGAGCGCATTGCGGGTGAGGAGATGTACGTGAGAAAGCATTTTGAGAAATTTCAATCACTAACCAGAAGAGAAAGACAGGTTTTAACAAAAATAGCGCAGGGATTCAGTAACAAAGATATTTCGGGACAACTGTTCATTACACTTGATACGGTTAAAAGTCACCGAAAAAACATAAAAAGAAAAACGGGAATACCGACTACCTCTGGATTGGTTCATTTTGCGATCGCGTTTGAGTTAATTTAATTTTAAAAATCCCTACTAGTGGGGATTTACAGAACGCACGCACGACTCTATCTTGAGTAGAAAATATAATGAGACAGCTAGCTATCGTATGGGTAGTTGTATTTATTTTTTCTTCATGTAGCGAAAATTCTATCACTGTTGAAGAAGAGAGTACACCCTGGACGATTATTATAGAGTCTGGGAATTTTGCTATTAATACAGCCCCCATTACCCTTTTTGATGACTACAGATCATTAGTTGCCACCAATTATTACATTTACGAATCTGATTTGCCTGATGTTGATTTCGAGTTTTTTGACATATACGTATTCATTCCGATGAATGACGATATAAATATTTATGTAGAAAACATTCGGGGAGAAGTACGATTTGAAGACTCAGGATCGTCTGGAAATATCTATTACTCTGGCGAGAGTATCCAGAGAGGTGTCGTCTTGTCCGATAGCAGCCAAGAGTATTCACAATTCCTACTCACTTCAAGATATATAGGCGAAAGACCTCTCAATAAAAATAACTTTGCAAACTATCATGTCACATTTGATGTGAAATTTGTGGATATCGAGACAGCTGATGTTCTATATGAAATTGAGAATTTTTCTAATGAAGTCTATAAACGTGAATAAGAAATTTGCTAACTAAAAAATTAACCTATTCCAAATAAGTAATCTGATGAAAACACTCCTTTTTCTACTCTTCCTGATGTTAGTGTCATCCGTATTGTTTGCGCAGGATCGCATAATTAAAACAGACAATACAATCTCAACAGTTAAGATATTTGAAATCAGTGAAGAACTTATCCGCTATAAACCATTCACAAATCAGGATGGTCCAATGTTTACCATCCGTCTTACTAATGTGCATAAAGTTATTCTGGAAAGTGGAGATGAGTTAGAATACAGCGCTCTTCTAAAGGATGAACCTCCTTCAACTGAGAATACTTTATCGGAAACTAACAATCCAACATTAGGAGGTATAACCACAGCCGTACAAGGTAAACCTGAAGAGAATCAGAACATGACACAAGATAATTATGCTGAAAATGCATATAACACCAGTATATCGATTGCATCACTAGCGGGATTCGATTTAGGACTATCAGAAAACCTTGGAGAGGAGGTATACAGCTTTTATATGGAAGCGGGATCATTTAATATGCTTTTCCCAATGGGAGGAAGTGATACGGATGAAAAGTATAATGAATCTCATGGTATAGTCGTCCAAATACCTTTAAAAATGGGGCTTTTTGAATCTCCGGATGTGTCTTCTACTCTTTTCAGATTAGAAATGGGTGCAGGGTATGGCTATAACTATTCAGATTTTAGATTTTATGGTACACTCAACACAACACTTTATTTTAATAGTACTACAACTTCAACTTCTATCGAAACAGTAGAAATAAGTGAGTGGTTACCTTCAGATTCCGGTTCTTTGAGGCTCGGAGCAATTTGGACAGGAATTAATGGGAAAAAAAATAAGTGGGGGTTTCATGCCGCACTGGATTCTTACTTTGCAGAAGGATCAGATACAGGCTTTATTATTGGCTTTTCTTTTCGAAATTAGTCAATATTTAGCGGTACGGTCCCTGACAAGACTATAAATAACCCTATAACCATTTCTTGTTTTACTATTGACTGTAGGATCAAGTCGTAGCTTTTACCGATAAATTAAATATCATTAAGAGCGTTTTAATATTTATCTGATAGTTTTACCGTTTTGTCTAGTGAAAATTAACTACTGTTACTCCCGCTCCGCCAAAATCTTCGTTGGCAAGTTGAAAGCTTTTTACTTCAGAGCGCTCATTCAAATAGGAATGGATTTGATCTTTTAAAATGCCATCGCCTTTTCCATGAATGATCTCCACTTGATGCATTCCACGGAAAACAGCTCTGTCCAGATAATGCATCACTTCATCCAACGCTTTATCGGCACGATAACCTCTCAGGTCTATGGTTGGTTTGATGTTTTCTTTGAGCTTTGAATCTCCTTGGATGATGCCGGAGCTTCGGGCTTTCTTTTTCTTCTTTTTCTGAACTTCAACCTTTATCAGATTCTTATATTTGGTTTTCAATCGTAACCCATCAGCCTGAACCACGGCCTGATTTTTATTTACTTCAACCAATTCTCCGGTTGTATTTCCATCTAAAAACCGCACATGATCACCAACTTTTGGCGGAGTTTCTGATTTATGAAACCGAGCCTCTCTTTTCTCTTTAATGTCATCCAGCGACTGTTCAATATTTGATTTTTCCTGATCGATCTCAGATCGGATTTCTTTCAGATCCTTTTTTCCGGTTCGCTTTTCCTCCACAATTTTCTCAACAGCCTGCTCAACTTTGCGGTTAGCCTGATCCATAATGGATTTGGCTTCAGTTAACGCTTTTTGCCTGATTTTTTCCTTCTCTTTGTTAATGCCATCCAGCTTATTTAGATAACGGTTCCGATCTTTCTCTGCTTTAATCTTAAGATTTTCGAATTTCGATTTGAGCTCTTCAGCTTGTTGAGTTTTTGTTTCCAGCTCTGTGATCAGGGATTCCATTTTGTCTTTAGCTTCGCCCAACAAGACTCGTGATCGGTTCAGAACATGTTCTTTGATGTTCATCCGCTGAGCAATTTCAAAAGCGTAACTACTTCCGGGAATTCCTTTCTTAAACCTATAGGTGGGAGATAGAGAAGCCTGATCGAATTCCATTGATCCGTTTACAGCTTTTTCATGTTCATGTGCAAAAACTTTCAGCGAACCATGATGAGTTGTCACAATCACTTTACACTGCTCCCTGAGCAGATGTTCGATAAACGACTGAAACAACGCACCACCTTCTTCCGGATCCGTTCCCGCGGCAGCTTCATCGATCATGACCAGACTTCCTGGCTTGAAATTATCCAGTGTTTCCTGCATCCATTTTAAGCGGGATGAGAATGTACTTAGGTCATTTTCTATGGATTGATCATCACCCAGATCCACAAAAAATCCTGAAAAGATCGGGAGCTCGGAAGTCGGATCAGCCGGAATTGCAAAGCCAGACTGATTCATCAAAGCACAAATTCCAAGCGTTTTCATTGCAACAGATTTTCCTCCGGCATTCGGACCGGTAATCATAAGACATTGTTCATCTGTTGATAGTTCAAGAAAAAGGGGGATGACCTTTTCTCGTTTTTCTTTTTTCAGACCAATATTTTTGAGCTTCAGATTGGTATTAAATGCATCTTTTAATTTAAGATTGAAATCCGAAGCGATGATCGGAATTTCTGCTTCCAGTTTAATGGAAACTTTAGCTTTAGCAGCTATAACGTCAATTTGAGCAAGAGTTCGCGCATTTTGATTCAGGAAATCTGCATTAGTTCTGATGTGAGCGGTAAGCTCTTTCAGAATTCGTTCGATTTCCTGCTGTTCTTCAACCTCAAGCTGACGTATTTCATTATTAAGGTGCAACGCTTCGACCGGTTCCAGATAAACCGTTTGACCTGTGGCAGACACATCATGAATAAATCCCTGCATTTTCCGTTTGAATTCAGCCTGAATCGGGATCACCATTCTCCCGTTTCTGATGGTTGCTCCTTCATCCGAAGTCATTCCATCTTTATTGGCCTGGCGCATTAATCGGTTGATGGTAGAGCGAAGATCATTTTTCTTTTTGTTAAGTCGCTTTCGGATCGATTTCAATTCATGACTTGCATCATCTTTCAGATCGCCATTATCAGTGACCTTGTCTTTGATCGATTTCTCAAGGTCTTCTTGCGGGATTAGCTGTTGCGAAATAGAGAGCAGAACCGGATAGTCTTCTTTTCTCTGACTGATGAATTTTTTTACGTGTCGTGCGGTTCTGCAAAGTTTCAAAATATCAACAAAAGCAATAAGCGGTATGATGCTGCCTTCTGCCTTAGATTGAGATAGATATTCCCTGATATCGGGTTGCTCTCCTAAAGGAAAAGGATCAGGATTAAGCAAAATCTCCATCAGCTCTTTTGTCTGATTCAATAGGTCCCTTACGGTAGGTTCATGATCAGATGGCTGTAAAGATTCCAGCAATTCAACAGTACGCTGTGATTGCGCAGAATCAATAGTGAACTCTCTAAGTTGTTCGTATCCAAGTTTTTCTAAAAGCGATTTTGGGTAAAGCTTCATCAGATTTTGTTAGAAATTTGCCTTACGTTCAGGTATCAAAGATAACTCTAATTCTGACAGGTATGAAACGGTCCATTTTTCAGGTTGATGCATTCACAGATCATATTTTTGGTGGAAATCCCGCTGCAGTTTGTCCATTAGAGTCGTGGATTGATAATAAAACAATGCAACAATTGGCCATGGAAAATAATTTGTCCGAGACGGCTTTTTTTGTTGAGAACGGAGATCACTTTGAACTTCGGTGGTTTACTCCGGAAATCGAAGTGGATTTATGCGGCCATGCTACACTTGCAACCGCTCATGTTTTATTTGAACATCTTGGATATGACAAGAAGTTGATCAGGTTTAAATGCAAAAGTGGTACGCTAATAGTAGAAAAAGAAGGAGATCGTTTAAAAATGGATTTTCCGACGGATGAAATGGTCAAGGTTGATCCACCCGCGGTATTGTTTCAGGCTTTAGGCGTACGATCAGATTTCGTTTTCAAATCCGATGATTATATGGTGGTTCTGGATTCCGAATTGGAACTTAAAAACCTTGATCCGGATTTCAGAATTTTATCGGAAGTAAATGCACGTGGTATTATAGTAACGGCTCCCGGAGATGAAGTTGATTTCGTTTCACGTTTTTTTGCACCAGGAGCAGGAATCGACGAAGATCCTGTTACAGGTTCCGCTCATACAAAACTAACTCCGTATTGGGCAAAGAGATTGGACAATAATGAATTAGAGGCACGACAAATTTCAAATAGAATCGGTGACCTTACGTGCAGATATAAAGGAGAGAGAACAGAAATTCTTGGAAAAGCTATCACTTATATGATCGGGGAGTATGAGATTTAATGAGTTTTGAATTATTACTTCTGATAGGACTTTTTGCCGGTATTGTTGCAGGATTAATGGGGGTTGGTGGTGGAATTATTTTTACCCCCGTGCTTTACTTTCTTTTTGATGAAGGAGGGATTGAGCAACCGGTTCTCTGGACTATTGCATCCGGACTATTTTGCACATTCATAGCTGCTCTTGGAGGATCAATCCGTCAATATATTCAAAAGAATTTTTTCTTTAGAGAGGGCTTTTTACTTGGATTTTTAGGAGCCGTTGGTATTTATCTTGGAAAGTTAGTCATCACTTCCTCCTATTATAATCGGGAGCAATTTGTGATTTTTTTCAGTTTTATTTTGCTCTATGCGGCCTTTATGCTTTTTCGAAGGGGATCTGATAAAACGGATGAATATAAAAGAGATTACAAAACGATGGGGTTCAAAGCAGCATTTACAACAGGCGGAATAGGTGGTTTTGTAGCTGCTTTGGCCGGTGTAGGTGGTGGTGGAATCATGGTTCCCATTCTGAATTTATTTTTCAAACAACCATTCAAAAAAACAGTCAGCGTATCGCAGCTTGGGATGGTAATTATGGTTTTTACCGGATGGTTTCAATTGGCTTTGTTAACACCTGATGGTGCCGGACTTACAGAAAGTACAATGGGTTTTGTTGATTTCGGCGCTGCTTTGCCTCTTTCCATCGGAGGATTAGTAGGAGGGTTTGGTGGTGCTTTTCTTAATCAGAAGATCAGACGAGATTATTTGCAATGGGGATTTGCTTTTCTGGCAGTTGTTATGGCAACACGATTGATCTGGAGCATTTTTAAATAATGGAAAAATGAAACTTGGTTTTATTACCAAAGAAAATCCAAAAGACCGACTTGCTTATTCTGGTACCAATTATTCCATGTTTAAAGCACTTAAGCAGGAGTTCGATCAAGTTGTCCCGTTGGGCCCGTTAGATCATTGGTATAAATATCCTGCTAAGTTAAAAGGAAGAATTAAGACATCTAGAACCAGTAAGATTTACAAATATCAGTATAATCTAAATCTTGCAAAGAAGCATGCCTCAATTCTTGATCAGAGAATCCTTGAAGAAAAACCGGATGTACTACTTGGTTCATTAGTTACTCCCGAAGTAGCCTTTTTGCAATCTGAAATTCCATTGTATTTAACTACGGATGCGACTTTTCCTTTGCTTCAGGATTTATATAAAAGCCATTCGAACTTACATCCCGAATCAATTAAGAATGCTCTTATTCTCGAAAGAACAGCATTCGAAAAAGCTCAGAAACTTCTGCTGCCCTTGAAATGGCTAAGAGTATCTGCGATGAATCATTATCGAATTCCTGAGAATAAAATCGAAGTGATTCCATATGGTGGTAATATTGAAGGATTAGATAAAACGAAGATTGAAAGAACAATAGGGGAAAGAAGAAAATCCGAGGAACTAACTTTTTTATTTGTTGGAGTGCGCTGGGAAGAAAAAGGTGGCCCTGAAGCAGTATCAATAATTAATGAATTAAATAAAAAAGGGGTAAAGGCAAAGCTGGTAGTGGTTGGCTGCAATCCGAATATTGATAAGAAATATGTGGAAATAATGGGGTTTTTAAATAAAGAAAACCCAAATGATCTTGAAAAACTGACTTCTCTTTATAAAAAATCTGCATTCTTTTTGTTGCCCACCAAAGCCGAATGTATTGGTATGTCATTTATTGAAGCGGCTTCCTTTGGCTTACCTGGTATTGGAACTGAAGTAGGAGGAATTCCCGAAGCTGTAACTGACGGAGAATCAGGAATAGTGATTAAGGATAGTGAAACTCCTGAAAGAATCGCTGAGAGAATTCTTCAGATGTGGAAAAGAGAATCAGATTATAAACGAGTCTCAATAAATGCTTTTGAAAAATATCAGGCTACAATGAACTGGGAATCCTGGGGAACTTCAGTAAAAAGTATTCTTCAAAAAGATCTCAATTGTTAGCTAATTCAATTTTTGAATATTCCATTCAGCGCATTCCTGAAGGACATGCTAGTTTAAGGTTCTTTTTCGATTCTACCTTACACAAATAGGACGTTTACGTCCGGGGTAAAGCATCGATAAATTTTGAAGCCTCATTAGGTCTTAGCGATCGTTTTTCCTTTTGGAGCTCCTTCCCGAATGGCTAATTGTCCACAACCTGCATCAATATCATCGCCACGACTTCTTCGAACAGTAGCCCGGACATCATTCCTCAGTAACTCTTTAAGAAATTTATCCAGACGATCTTCTCGTGCACGTTGAAGCTCTACTCCGGTCACATTGTTATACATGATGATATTCACCTTACTGGGAGCCCATTTCACAATATTGGCAAGATTACGGGCGTCTTCTTTGGTGTCATTAAAATTATCGAACAACAAATATTCGTAAGTAAGTCGTTTGTCCGTTTTTCGATGATAATACCTTACGGCTTCTTCCAAGTTTTCTAAATTCATAGAACTGTTGATTGGCATGATTTTATCGCGCTTTTCATCACTTGGAGCATGCAAAGAAATCGCCAGATTAAACTGCTCATCATCATCAGCCAGCTTTTTGATTTGCTTGGTTAGGCCAACAGTGGAGACCGTAATTCTCTTTGGTGATAAATCAATTCCCAACGGGTCTGTTATTATATCTGACGATTGAACCACCGTTTTATAGTTATGAAGCGGTTCTCCCATTCCCATATACACGATATTGGTAATCTTCTTATCGTACTCTTTTAAAGAAACCTCATTGATATACTGAACCTGATCTACAACCTCTCCGTGAGTCAGGTTTCTGAAAAACCCCATTTTTCCGGTGGCACAAAAAGCACATCCGAAAACACAACCAACCTGTGATGAAACACAAACTGTGAGCCGGTTAGCAACTCCATCTTCAAAAAAATCAGGAATCAAAACCGCTTCTACTTTATAATCTTTTCCCTCATCCTGAAGTTTGAATAAAAACTTTATAGTTCCGTCTTTTGATTTTTGCTGATGAGTAGGTTCTATTCTGTTGATAGTGGCTACTTCTTTCAGTTTTTCTCTCAGTTCTTTAGAGAGATTAGTCATTTCATCGAAAGAAGAAGCACCTTTTTGATAGAGCCATTGAAAAATTTGGTCAGAGCGGTATGAAGGAAGTCCGAGTTCTTTACAAAACTCAGAGATTTCGGATTTGGTAAGCGATTTGAGGTCTTTTTTTGACATGCTGAAAGATACACAGAAAGTGCTCCAAGCTCTACCAAATAAAAAGGGAATTGAGAGCTTCCAATTCCCTTTTTAAACCGGAAATAGAAATTACTCAGCGTATGCCTTTGCAGCAGCTAATAATATCTCTCCTTCAATACGTTTTTTATAATCCGGGTTTACATAATTGAAATCCACGATTCCATCCGTGCCTACCAGATAAATTGCTGGAGCAGGAAGTAAATGGTGGTTATAACCGGAATCTTCTTCAAGATCGATTCCATACTCTTTGTATCTGTTTACAGTTGCATCATCAACTTTAAACGCAATTCCAAAAGCTTTTGTAGCATTCATTGGTGAATCCGACAATAAAGTATATGTCAGTTCATTTTTAGCCATAGTTTGCTTTAGTAATTCAGGACGGTCAGCACTGATCGCAAATACCTGATAACCCATTTTTTCAATATCATTCTCTATTTTTTTAAGATCAGCAAGGTGTTGATTACAATAAGGGCACCATCCACCACGATAAAAAACAAATATGGAAGGTTTATCAGAAACCAGATCTCTTAAAGAAACATCTTCACCTTCTGTATTTTTCACAGTTACATCAGGAATCATCGCATTGTTTAAAAGTGGAGTTACTTGATCTGCGGAAGAGGCAACTTGTTGACTGAATGATGTAGTCGACAAAAGGGCAAAGGCGAATAAGGCCATTATTAATTTCTTCATTGTGTAGAGTAAGTTGTAATAGGTTAGTTGTTTAAAATCTAAAGTTGGAACAAAATTATTCCCAAAACCATTGTAAGAGTTATATAGCAAACATTTATAACAATACTATAACAAATGAATTTAGAAGAAGGATATAAAATTATAACTGATAAATTACAGGAATGGCTGAATACAGCTATTGAAATGCTGCCAAATTTAGCTGCTGCAGTTCTTGTACTGATACTCTTTTATTTTATTGCTAGTCTTATTAAGAAGTATGCGGGAAAGCTGATGCATCGCATCACTAATAACAAGACCATTATTTCTCTTGCACAAACAATCCTTGGAGTTGCCATAGTTGGTGCAGGTTTGTTTATAGCTCTTGGTATTCTGAATCTCGACGGTACCGTAACCAGTTTACTCGCTGGTGCAGGTATAATAGGTTTGGCTCTTGGTTTTGCATTTCAGGACATTGCAGCTAATTTTATATCCGGTATTTTATTATCTGTTCGGCATCCTTTCGGTATCAATGATATTATTGAAACTAACGATTATTACGGAACAGTTCAGAAACTAAATCTGAGAAATACGATCATAAAAACGCCTCAGGGACAAGTTGTTTACATACCAAATAAAGAAGTTTATGAGAACCCATTCACAAACTTCACAAAGAACAGAGAGCGAAGAATCGACCTTCAATGTGGTGTTTCTTATGGAGATGACCTTGAAAAAGCAAGAAAAGTAACTATTGAAGCGATTGAAGGCTTAGAAAACATTAACAAGGATAAAGGAATAGAATTCTTTTATGAGGAATTTGGAGGAAGCTCAATAAATTATGTAGTACGGTTTTGGGTGGACTTCAGTAATAATCCTGATTTTTGGTCGCCGAGAAGCGAAGCCATAATGGCAATCAAAAAGGCTTATGATGAGAACGATATTATGATTCCATTCCCAATAAGAACGTTGGATTTCGGAATTCGCGGAGGCGAAAAGTTAAACACAATGATCAGTGAAAGGTCGGAAAATTCTGAAGGGGCGAGTTAAAACCGACTGTTTACAGCATTACTATAAACGGATCCAAAGTTGAAATCGATGCCTACATAGCCACCATATTTATAACTGGTGGCTTGATCTTTCAGGTTTAACAAAATGTCTTCCTGAGATAAACCTGCTCCGGAAATTGAAAGTTGATCATTAATTTTTTCATAACGACCGGATACGAAAAATGAAAAAGAGCGGGTTACTCTCATGTTGATACGGAATCGAACCTGAAAGCTGTTCTTAGTAAAATCATGCAGATAGGTTCCCGCATCAATACGACCATAAATACCACCCCATGGTTGAGTGAAATCAGCTTCGATATTTAAATCTTGTCTGAACAGTAGTTCTTCTTTCTGTCCAAATACTGTAGTATCTGTGTATTGATTTTGCTGAGCAAGAATACCATATCGGAAAGTAATCGCTCTTCGTGCAAATTCTGAATAAGGAAAAACACTGTATTCAATACTGGGGGCAATACCGAATCTTAAATCATAGTTTTGCTGAGTAGATGAAAGTCCGTTTAAATAAGCACCGGCAGTCCAGTGATCGGAAAGGCTTTTTGCTACAAGGCCGAAAAATGACTGACTTGTTCGAATATAATATGTTGTAGAATCTTCTCCCTGCGAATTTTCCTGAACAAAGAAACGACTGTTGTATCTATAGCTGTAATCAGCTCTTATCTTCCAGTCATCGGTGATCTTTCTGGAGCGGAAGTCTCCTCTGATTTCATATTGACCTTGCTTTTGTTCGCCACTGAAATCATAGCCGAGTCCTACATTGAAATTCCATCCCTTCCAAGGGTCATTTATAGCCTGTGTAACAGGTGATGCACCTTCAATCTCTATAAAATTTACTTCAAGTTGATCAAATACTTCTTTGTTTGTGAGGTAATTTATCAATCCTAATTTTATATACTTGACAAGCTTATTTCTTCGGAGTTCATTGGTATCTGATTGTGGAGAAATAAAAATTAGTTTGTTATCAACATTAGAAAATTCTGCTAAACCTAAAAACTCCAGAGTATACTGCCTGCCACCACCACCGGTACCCTGTGAGGTAACCAATAACTGCACTTCAGCGACACTTTGATCGCGAACAAAACTCACAAAATCAATCTCGCTGCGGATGAATGTCTCATTACAACTTCTACAATCCAGATAAACACTTAATGTGGATTCGGTAGTTTGAGCAGATAAATTGTTAGTAGAAAAAATTAAAAAGAGCCCTAAAGAGAAAAGAACTTGTTTATAAGTCATCAAAAACTGTGCTGAAAGTTAGAACCCAAAGTTAAAGAATTAAGAGTTGTAACCCTGAAAAAAAATTTAAATTTATTTATCCCAATACAACCTGAAAAGCACTCATACCCAGGATGGCAAGGGTTACCCATAACCCAATGGTGTGCGGTTTACATTTTTCGAGCGCTTCAGGTAAAAGATCAGCGAATACCATCCAGATCATGGCGCCAGCGGCAAAACCTAATCCAAAAGGCAAATATTCCCGAAAAGCATCTACAAAAAGAAAAGCAGGAACCGCCATCAGTGGTTGAGGTAAACTTGAAAATATACTCCAGCCAGCTGCTTTTAACGGACTGGTTCCGTTAGGAACCATAACAAGACTTATCGCAAGTCCTTCCGGAATGTTATGAATGGCAATTGCGATCGCTATAAAAGTTCCGAACTCTAACGTGCTGGCAAAAGAAACCCCCACACTCACACCTTCAGCAAAAGAATGAACTGTCATAATACCAAGAAATAACAGCATTTGCCTTTTTTTACCTCCTACAATATCCTGTAGCTCAGGAGTGGGTTTGTTTTCAAGCCAACGATTAGCTCCAAGAACCAGAATCACGCCTGCTAGCATGCCCATAAGAGTCATCCACTCACTTTCTTTATAGCCTTCAAAAATCAGGTTATAACTGGCAGAAAGCATCAAACCTGCAGCAACAGCATTAGATTTTCCGAGAAAAGAATCAGAAATATTTTTAATGAAGAAAAAAGGAAGAGCTCCCAAACCCGTTGCGAGAGCAGTTATAAGAGCATATGCAAAAACCAGAAAAACCGGTGAATTTAAAAGTTCCATGATCGAATATAGCAAGCAAGGAAATGGAAAAACATGTAGTTCATAAATTTAGAATCAGATTAAATTGTGGGGAGAATTAAGAGGGAGGAGAAAGGAGATTGATTTTTCTTTTCTCTTCTCTCTTAATTTCTTATCTCCTCATCAACTAATACAAATAAGAATTATTGAAATCCCTATACTCTGGTAAACAAAATCAGGGTAGAATACAGTTATGAATCGGAGGTTTGTACGTCCAAGACAAAAGTTAGTGGAAACTCTTCAGGAGAAGGGTATTAAAGACCCAAGGGTGTTGAATGCAATTGGTAAAATTCCTCGTCACGAGTTGGTAGACACAGCTCTTCATAACCGTGCTTATGCTGATTCAGCCTTGCCAATCGGACTTGGACAAACTATTTCTCAGCCGTACACCGTAGCGGCTCAAACAGAAATGCTGCGAATTCAACCCGGGGAAAAGATTCTTGAGATTGGAACAGGTTCGGGATATCAGTGTATGGTATTGTGTGAATTAGGAGCTGAAGTATATAGCGTAGAGCGCCACAATGAATTATATCACAGAGCAAAAGACGCTATGAAGAAATACGGATATTCTCCGTTATTAAAATGCGGCGACGGAACTTTGGGTTGGTCAACCTACGCTCCTTATGATGGAATTGTGGTTACGGCTGGAGCTCCAGTTGTGCCGAATGACCTTATCAAACAGTTGAAGATTGAAGGGGTTCTTGTAATTCCCGTCGGAGATGACAAAACACAGAAAATGTTGAGAATAACCAGAGTTTCTGAAGATGAATACAAAGAAGAAGAATTTGCAGATTTTAAGTTTGTTCCACTTATCGGGCAAAAAGGATGGGGAGGAAACTGATGCAGAAATCAGATCGTGACGAAACTACTTTTAAAGAATCTCCTTTTTTAGTGATAAAAGGTTTTTTAATGGGATCTGCGGATATAGTTCCTGGAGTAAGCGGCGGAACCATGGCATTGATCCTCGGCATTTACGAAAGACTATTAAACGCCATCAAAAGTGTAAATGGTATTTTTCTGAAATCTTTTTTTACCTTTAAATGGGGAGCAGCCTTCAGAGAACTTCATTTGAAATTTTTGATCTTTTTGTTTTTCGGAATCTTTGCTGCGCTTGGATTTTTCACGAAAGTAGTTCCACTTCAGGTGTATATGTTTACGCATCCTGAAATTGTTTTCGGTCTATTTTTTGGATTAATACTTGGTTCGATCTACATCTTGTATAAATCTCTGAATGAAATCAGTTGGCTGGAAATATTAATGAGTGTTCTCGGGATTGGCTTTGGGCTTTGGGTAGTGAGTTTGGTTCCTGCCGATACTCCTGAACATCCGCTATTTGTAATGCTGAGTGGGATGATCTCTATTTGTGCGATGATCCTTCCCGGAATTTCCGGTTCATATCTTCTGCTGATTATGAGGAAATACGACTATCTGCTTTCCAATATTGGCAAAATCGGAGGAGTTGAAACCATGGATGGAATTATCGGATTGCTTCCATTTATGGTTGGAGCGGTGATAGGTCTGGCTGCTTTTTCAAGATTTCTTTCCTGGTTGTTAAGCAAATATCACTCACAAACTATCTCTGTACTGATCGGATTTCTGATTGGTTCACTGTTTGTGATATGGCCATACCAAAACCGTGAATTTGTTGAACAGGTTCGTGAAGTTCAGGAAATTGAATATACCAGCGAACGTGCTCAAGAGTTACTTGCCGGAGAAATTAATGAGGATCTTCCGGAATATGAACGTCCGGGTCAGATCATTAATCCTGACGCCTCTTTCGATGAGCTAAAAAAGCTGGAGGTGGAAACGGTGAAAAAGAAGATGTTGAAGTCAAAACCCTTTGTGCCTGGGATTTCTGAAAATGCAGATCCGGAAGCCAATGTATGGGGCGGAATTATGGGAATTCTGATCGGGATGGCGATGGTCGGTGGTTTAGATTATTTGAGAGAAAAAAGCTGATCGTTCTTCATCTAATCTTCATCAATTGATGTTATAGTGAAGTAACATCTTTAATTAATGAGGAGGTTGCCATGAAAGTAAAGAAGATCCTTTTCCCTACAGATTTTTCTGAACGATCCGAACAGGCTTTGAAGTTCGCTAATTTGTTTTTGGATAAATATCAAAGCCAAATTGATCTGATTCATGTTGTGCCTCTAAGCATGTATTTACATGACAGTATTGATAAATTGGGATTGCCTTTGGATATGGATTCCGATTTATATCCTAAGATACTTGAGCATGCTAAAGAAAAACTCGAGGAGCTTGCTTCAACTTATATTAAGAGCAAGCATCTGGGAGAGCTGACCGTTTTGGTAGATCGAAAACCATCTTCAGCAATATCAGATTTTGCCAATAAAAATGGTTTTGATCTGCTGTTGATGAGTGCAAAAGGAGCTCATGAAACAACCTTTTTTAAAGGCAGTATTACAGAGAAGGTAATGCGAAAAAGCGAAATTCCTGTTTTAACAGTTAACGATAATTTATCCGAAAAAGGATTCGAAAGAATTTTGGCACCCTTAGATTTTTCCGATCATTCTTTTTCTGCAATTCCGCTCGCATTTGAATTGGCTTACCAATTTGATGCTAGTCTGGAGTTTATCTACGTGAACGAGTTATATATTGCTGATGACTACGGATTTGCAGGGCCGGTGGCAGGGGGCAGCAATGAGGTTAGTAGTCAACTATTCCAAGATCGGTTGGAAGAGTATTTTTTGAATCATAAAGATAGAGGATTATCCATTCAACAGGTAGATAATGAATACAACTACCGAATTATTAAAAATGAAGGCGCAAGTAGTATTTCTATGCCGGTACGTCTAAAAGTTATACGAGGGATTTCTGCATCCCGTGAGATTTCAGAATATGCTCATGATAATGCAGACCTTCTGCTACTTTCCACACATGGAAGAAGCGGGCTTTCCAGATATTTAATGGGTTCGGTAGCCGGCCAGGTAGTTCAGAATACTGATATTTCTACGCTGACCGTACGGCCGGATAACTTCAAATTAGATTGATGTGATAAATGATCAATTCCTTTTCAGTCCCCGTTCTGTAAACCTCCAGGCGGGGATTGATTCATTAATAACCCGGTTACTCCAAATCAATTCTGTTTTGCGATCAGCTTTCAGGTCAAACATCGTCATTTTATTTGCCCTCCAGATATTGGCATCCACATTGGTGAAATTTTCAGCTTCCAGACGTTTTATCATTGCATTATCTTTATCGAAATATTCCGCTTTTTCTAATGAATAACGTTCTGTATTTATGTAGAATTTGATATAAGCGTACTGACTGTTTTCTTTTTTTATTGCCTTTAACACCGCCTGATTTCCTTCTTCGCTCAAAAGTTCAAAGGTATAATCATCCGGGTTTTGATCGCCCAGATCTTCGTAGGTGAAATCACTGCCCATAAAACGGTCTGCCTTTTGGGAAGCAGTAATGGTTTGAATTCTTCCCAAAGCAGGTAAGTATAATTTCTGAACTTCATTGCTGCCATCACTTAATGTAAGAAATCCGGTTCCCTTTACATTAGCAGGTTCTTCGAATACCAGCAGGCTATTTTCTTCTTCATTTTCATTGAATGAATAAGAAGTAATACCACGGGTTCTGGTATTTCCGCGATTGTTGAAGATCACCATTTTCATATCGGTGGTTTCGTAGGTGATCTTACTTCGCCGGGCATCTACTTCTTCGAAAATCTCTGTAGCACGATCGCCGGATTGAGCTAAAGCAGAAGCAATGAATAACGATGAAAAAAGGGGTATAAAAATAAGTCTCATCCTGAAAATTTTTTATTTATCTGACCAACAACATAATGAAGTATAAACATTCATTATTATATCAAAAAACTTAGCAGTTCATTTAAGATCCACAGAAGAAGTGAATTTAAAATCTAGCCCTTTAGAGTTTTCAGGTTTGTTATATTGGCAGAGTTTACACTTAATAATTACGTTATATATGCCTAAAAACATCGGAAGAAACGATCCCTGCCATTGCGGGAGTGGAAAGAAGTACAAAAATTGTCATTTGAAGAAAGACAATTCCTCCGTGAAATCTAATGTTGGCATTATATTGGTGATAGCTGTTGTATTGATAGGTATTGTTTTTTTAGGAACGGCACTTTTAAAAGATGACAACGCCATTGATTGTCCCACCGGACAAACATGGTCTCAGGCACACCAACATTGCCATTAGTTGTTTTGATCATGGTAAAAGCCGGATCAGAGACATTTGGAACCTGGAGAAGAAGAGATAAAAAAAAGAACTTTCAAATAGGTTCTAAACCTCGTAACTTTGTCGCCCTTTGAAGAAAGGGGCCCGTAGCTCAGTTGGTTAGAGCAGTCGACTCATAATCGATTGGTCGGGGGTTCAAGTCCCTCCGGGCCCACCATTAACCCATGTAAGTCATTGATTTGCATGGGTTTTTTGTTTTGTGGTACATAAATTGGTACAAAAGAATCTTCTTGAATTTATTTGATTAATAAGTTGGTGAATGTATTTTTGAAAAAAATTCTAATCATGAAGAAAAATACAAGTTATCTGAAGTTAATTATAGCATTTATAGTAACTCTATTTATAGTTGATGGAGTTATTGCTCAAGTATCAGTTAGAGGTTATTATCGAAAAGATGGGACTTATGTAAGACCTCATCAGAGAACTTTGCCTGATGGAAATCCCTATAATAATTATAGCTTCCCAGGCAATTATAATCCTAATACTGGCGAGATAACTGGAGGTAACCCTAATACATATTTAAGAAACTATTATGGTAGAAGCTCAAGTTTTGGTCATCTAATTTGGGTTGAAGGATATTATCGTAAGGATGGAACTTATGTAAAAGGTCATTTTAGAACTAAACCTGATGGTATATTATCTAATAATTTATCGTACGAGAGAAACTTGGATAACCGTAGTACGCATGTTGATTACGATAAGCTGAATACTGTTTTTACAAATCAGCAGGTTTTAAAGATTCAGAGAGAATTAAAACTTCAGGGTTATTACGATGGAAAGTTAGATGGTAATTTTGGACCAAAAACTCTTGGCGCTCTTAACAATTTATACAATGACTTTTTAGATAGCATTCCTGAAAATGCTTCAATAGATTATTCGGGTACTGGTTGGGATTGTAATCGAGGTTATTACAAATCAGGAGAAAGCTGTTATAAGGTAAAGATGCCAGCGAACGCATCATTAGATATATGGGGTACTGGTTGGGATTGTAATCGAGGTTATTACAAATCAGGAGAAAGCTGTTATAAGGTAAAGATGCCAGCGAACGCATCATTAGATATATGGGGTACTGGTTGGGATTGTAATCGAGGTTATTACAAATCAGGAGAAAGCTGTTATAAGGTAAAGATGCCAGCGAACGCATCATTAGATGTATGGGGTACTGGTTGGGATTGTAATCGAGGTTATTACAAATCAGGAGAAAGTTGCCACAAAGTAAAAATCCCAGTGAATGCAATTCTTAATTATAGTGGTGATGGATGGGTTTGTAAAAGTGGTTTTTCAAAGAAGGGTAAAAGTTGTATTAGGTTATAAATCAGTTCGTGAAATATGGGACTATAAACAAGCCCAAGGGAGCCTTTCCCAAGTCTCCCGTCCTATATAAAGAATTTCATCAAACGAATAGATAGAGATCAAATACCGCTCCGCTTGGGGGAAACTCAGATGTTTTTAGAAAAACAAAGGAAGTGCACGAAAGTACACTCCCTCTTTTTCCAAAAAACCTATGCATAGGTTTCCAATCCAGATACGTAGGCAAAAAGTCTTTTTGCTAATTAGTAATTATTATAACACCATTCTAAAGCTCTTATTGAGATTCTATGGTCTATGAAAACTTCAAACGTAGGCATTTGAGTTATTTTCCTTGAATAGTATTTATTCGATCGTTCAACAAATTTTTTAATAATTCTTTTAAAATGGAGTAGTTGCTCTCCTGTTAGCACTCTTTCAGCGACAAAAAGTCCCCAATCCCTCGAACACCCCCAAAACCTTCCTTGATTTACCATTGGTGTAGTTTCTTCTTTACTAATGTATTTTGACATATAATAAACGAGATGTTTAGCTCCTTTGACTCTTTTGACATTAGTTCCTGCTTTTAGATGCTTCTCATCTTTTTCATCTAAATCTCTATGAACTACTTCGTACCAGTTTTTTGAAATCCAATGTTTTAAATACTGAAGGTTTGGAACCTGTTCAAAAAATAATAAAAGGTGATAGTGTGGAGCGCCTCTTTTTTGTGCTTCCAGTTTCCAAAGGTATTCAAAATGGGTAAAGTGAGATTTTATTCTTTTAATGAATACATCTAAATCCACATCTACCGCAAGCGTCCGCTTGTGGCAAAGTAATTCTAAGAAATAGACTGGTTCTTTTCTAAATCTACTCTTCTAAAAATGCACTATACATAGTTGCGGTCTCGATGATGTTGCCTTCCCAATTATCCATATAACGGCGGGCTTCCAGATAACGATTGGTATTGAATTCATCATATATGTCGGAATCCGGATCTACACTATTAATTTTGACCTTACTTGCCGAGTGAATGAATTTATTGTCGCCAATCCACATGCCTACATGAGTGACCGCTCTGGAACGGGTGTCGGTGGCTTCTCTTCCAAAGAATAAAAGATCGCCCACTTCCAGATTATCCCAGTTTTTATCTGAATCCACCAACTTACCGGCACGTACCTGCTGGCTGGCATCCCTCGGAATAATTTGACCGCTCATAAAATAAATGGTCTTAGTAAATCCGCTGCAATCCATTCCTTTGGTGGAAGTTCCTCCCCATAAATACGGCGAACCGATCAGCGTTTTAGCAGTTTCAGTCAGTGAAGCCGGAGTGGCAGAAACACTGCTCACCCAGTCTTCCAGTAAACGGGATTCCCGCTTTGGTACAAAAGCTTTTCTCCCATCCGGATATTCGGCTTCGTAATAACTTCCGGCACTTCGGACCAGTTTCAAGATATTTCCTGCCACCAGATCAGACACTTTTTCAGAAGAAGTGTTGGGCTGTGTGTAAGAAAATCCAACTGTGTTTAAGTAAATGATCTTATCTGCATTTGCCCAATTTTCCATTTCTGAACGGTTCACACGGGTAATTCCTCCGCTGTCCACCCACGATAAATAATCTTCTGGAGTTTGAACCAAATACCATCCGCCACGTTTTTTCAGCACTTTCAACGGCATTCCTAAAATAGCCTGGGTGGCTAACTGCGCAGAATGTTTGGGCTCCGATCGTAAATTAGAAACAGAATTGTTTACTAGTGCATAGGTTTCTTCTCCAAGTTCGGTTGCAGGTAAAACAACAATGCTGTCAGAGTACGAAATTCCCTGCTTATCCAGTTTCGCAAGGAGGGAAGCTTTGGCATCCGGAAGCGAAGTTTCTCCGTTAAGGATCACAGTTCCGTTTCCTGCTTCGGCTTTGGCATCAAATAAAGCCACACGAGAATCCGGCACAAATTCATTTTTAACTTCCTGAAGTGAATTTTCAGCAAAGCGTACATTTTCCCTATCAGCACAGTTGATCAGGGCGGTTGATATCAGAACTAAAAAAGCAGAGTAATAAGTGATGCGTTTCATAAAGAAAATACTATTTGAATGAGTTGAGTGAATAAGTAAGTGTGAGTGTTATTTTTTATCAATATCTGAAAGAAAGGTTTTCCAGTCGGGAGTTCCTAAATATTCAGAAAGTTTTTTTCCCGGGCATAAAGTTTCTGCATAGTCTTTATGGGTTTTAATCTTTGAAGCAGGAATTGATTTAAGATTTGCAAGAAATTCAGTGACGGTTTTTAAAGACTTGATCTGCTCTTCACGGACTTCCTGCTCCTCAAAATTTCCTAACAAAACGATAAGCGCATGTCCGGTGGGATCGTATGCCGTATTAGTATCGCCCCGGTAATTAAGAGGTCGACCTTCGTAGATCTTTCCGTCGCGGGCAACTACGTAGTGATAAGGAATGTCATTCCACTTTCGGTCAGAGCGGCTCCAGCTTTGTAACCCTCTTAAATACTGAACGGTGTTTTTATCCTCCGGAAAAATTTCCCCACCATGATGGATGGTGATGTGCGATATTTGGTGCTCAAGACTTGTATCTACAGAATCAGTACCGCCCCAATCCTCCTGCGTAATCAGCCAGTTTTGAGCTGTGGAAACCGACGAAAAGGAAATGATCAGGAGTGCAGTAAATAAAAATTTCATGAGTGAGTACAAGTTTTATTAGGGGTTGTCTTCTAATGAGGTGTACATAGTACAAGAACAATGTAATAAAATATTCAAAGAGGAGAACGTCATGAGAAAGACATTAGTAAGTTCATTCATAATTTTACTAGCATTAACATTTACAGCAGAAGCACAAAGAGCAAACAGGGGCGATCGAGGTCCTCAGATGAAAGAGCGAATTGCCCAAAATCAAATGCCCGGTGAGCGTGGCCACAGATTTATGCCGGCATTGGATCTGTCTGATGAACAAAAAGATCAGATCAAAGAGATCATGTTGGAAGGGAAAAAAGAAGCCATTCCGTTTCAGAATCAATTGGGAGAAAAAAAGGCTCGTATGAAAACATTATCAAGTGGAGATACTTACGATGTGGAAGCTCTTAATGGTCTTGCGGATGAAATGGCTGAATTACATGCTTCGTTAAAGAAGATTCAGATAGAGAAAAGGGGAGAGATTCGAGCCTTACTCACTGAAGATCAGAAAGTAATTTTTGATTCTATGCCCGATCGAAAAGAAAAAGGTAAAAGAAAAATCGGCCGAAGAAACAGATAATAGTAGCACCTAAACGCATAATAGAGTTAAGAGAGAGAAGCCACTTTCAAAAAGAGAGTGGCTTTTTTAGTTTAGCTACTGAACCTTCCAATTTCAAGAATATCACTTAACACTCCTGCTGCGGTGACTTCTTTTCCGGCGCCCGGTCCCTGAATCACAATGGGATTTACAGCATATCTTTTGGAATAGATCTGTATCAGATTGTCTGTTCCGGAAAGGTTGCCGAGCGGAGAATCAGAAGGAACTTCCTGAACTCCAATGTTTATTCCTTCGGCAGTAAATACACCGGTGTACCGCAATTTTTTGTTGTTTACGAGTGCTTTTGAATGTCTGTTTTTCCAGATTTTATCGTAAGCAGGTAATTCAGTCAGAAAATCACCCAGAGAAAGGTTTTTGAGATCATCAGGAATCAATGATTCTACTTTTATATCGGCTCGCTCAAAAGTAAATCCCGAAGTTCTGGCAAGAATCAGAAATTTACGTGCCACATCTTCCCCTGAAAGATCGTCACGAGGATCAGGCTCTGAGTAGCCAAGTTCTTTCGCTTCTTTCACGATTTCACTAAAGCTATTTCCTTTTTGAAGTTGATTGAAGATATAGGTCATGGTTCCTGAAACTACTCCCGATATCTTGGTTATTTTGTCTCCGGATTCTACAAGACTCTGAATTGTTTTTAATACCGGTAGTCCTGCACCAACTGTAGTTTCGTATTTATACTGAGACAATCCTTTCGCTGGAAAAGTTACGAGTTCATCGAAATAGGATTGTTCAAAAGTATTTGCATGCTTGCTTGGTGTAACTATATGAACCCCATGAGAAAGAAGCTTTAGATAGTGACGGGCAACTGATTCATTACCTGTTGCGTCAATAAAAACAAGGTTGCCTTTTTTTTGACGAACTAAAGAATCGGTCAACTCTTCCCAGTTCAGGTTTTCTCCGGATACAATAAGGCCTGTTTTCGGATCATTACTTTCCGGATTATAGATAACTTTATTGCTATTACAAATGCCCGCGATATGTATATAAAATTCTGAATGATCAAGTTTCCTGATCAGATTAATGAGTGAGCCACCAACAGCTCCGATGCCGGCAATAAATACTTTTATGGTTTTTTTCTTTCGTTTTGAAATTTCAATATTGTTAATCTTTTTGTTTAATACGATACTCATCGGGTTGTTGAATAGATGTTATAAAATTGTTTAAATGGGTATTTATCTGATCAAATTCGATCAGGAAAGCGTCATGTCCGTATATGGAGTCTATTTCTTTATAAACGGCATTTTGAATAGAGTCAGCCAATTGTTTTTGTTCATGAACCGGATAAAGCAGATCCGAATTTATTCCAATAACCAATACCGGGATATCGATTTGTGATAGTGCCGATGCAACAGAATTCCTGCCCCTCCCGATGTCGTGAGAATCCATAGCTTTAGTTAAAGTGATGTAAGAATTTGCATCAAAACGATCGGAAAGTTTTTCCCCCTGATAATCCAGATAAGATTCTACTTCAAACTTATTTTTCGGGATATTGTAATCTCTTCCAAATTTAAGTTCATAATTTTTAGCGGAACGATAAGTGATCATGGCTAATGAGCGTGCAGATTCAAGGCCCAGAGTTGGAGGATTATTGACATCATAAAATCCATCATTCCAGTTTTTATCCGCTTTAATTGCATTGCGTTGAGCATGACTTATTCCAATAGCCCAAGGGGAATGAGATGCTCCCATAGCAATCAGAGCCAGAGATTTTATTCTTGAATCCATTAGTGCAAACTCAAGACCTATCATTCCTCCCATAGATCCTCCTATGGCAAGTTCAATAGAGTGAATGTTCAGATAATCCAATAACATTTGTTGAGATTTTACTATATCTCTGATTGTTATTTCAGGGAAACTTGCCTGAAAAGTATTACCTGTTTCAGGATCAACAGACGTTGGACCGCTAGAGCCATAACAGCTCCCAAGATTATTGATACATATCACGAAATGTTGATTAAGATCTATAATTCCATCTTCAGCAAAAAGACCGGCAAACCAATCTTGAGCATCAGAATTTCCAGTTAAAGCATGAAAAATCAGGATTACATTATCTCTGGCTTCGTTAAGTGTTCCCCAACTATGCCAGGCTAAATCAATAGAACCAAAATCAAACCCGGACTCTGTAGTCCAGGATTGATTAATGGTAGTTTTGTTCGGTTCGTGACTCATCAAAGCTTGGCTAAACTGTAACCAGTTCCTGAGATTTGACCAAAGCTTGCTCAAAATCTTCAATGATATCATCGATATGTTCAATGCCAACAGATACACGAATCAAATCGCCCTTTACTCCTGAGGCAGCCTGTTCAGTTTCGGTAAGCTGTTGATGGGTTGTGGATGCAGGATGAATGACCAATGTTTTGGCATCACCCACATTTGCCAGATGACTCGCTAATTCTACATTTTCGATGAATAATCGGGCAGTATCGAAACCACCTTTCACACCAAATGTGAATACTGATCCAAAATGATCTTTTTTAAGGTATTTCTTTGCTCTTTCGTGATAATCATGTTCAGAAAGTCCGGTGTAATTTACCCAGTCAACAAGTTCATGTTGTTGTAAAAACTCAGCCAGTTTCTGCGCATTATTATTATGACGTTCAACTCTTAAAGATAAAGTTTCTAAACCCTGAAGTAATAAAAAGCTGTTGAAAGGAGATTGTGATGATCCGAAATCACGTAGACCTTCAACTCTGGCTCTGATGGCAAAAGCAATATTTCCGAAAGGACCTTCATCACCAAAAACTTCCCAGAAATTTAATCCGTGATAACCAGGAGATGGTTCACTGAAAAGCGGATATTTTCCATTTCCCCAGTTAAAATTTCCTGCGTCTACAATTACTCCGCCAATTGAAGTTCCATGGCCACCAATCCATTTAGTAGCAGATGCAGTAACCACATTTGCGCCGAACTTTATCGGTTGAACTAACGCACCACCAGCACCAAATGTATTATCAACAACCAATGCAATGTCATGCTTTTTAGCTAATGCAGAGAGCCCCTCAAAATCAGCGACATTTCCTCTCGGGTTTCCGATCGATTCCACATAGATCGCTTTAGTATTCTCGTCGATGTGTTTCTCGAATTGTTCAACGGTATCTTCTTCAGCAAACCGAACATCGATACCAAGTCTTGGAATGGTCACTTTAAATTGATTGTAAGTTCCTCCATACAAATTTTGAGTTGCTACAATGTTATCGCCTTGTTGAGCCAGATTTGTGATTGCGAGAAACTGGGCGGCCTGTCCTGATGATGTAGCAACAGCTGCAGCCCCGCCTTCCAGTGCCGCTATTCGTTTTTCGAATACATCTGTAGTTGGATTCATGATTCGGGTATAGATGTTTCCAAATTCACGAAGTCCAAATAAACTTGCTGCGTGTTCGGTATCCTGAAAGTTATAAGATGTGGTTTGATATATTGGAACAGCTCTGGAACCAGTAGTTGGATCTGGTTCCTGTCCTGCGTGTAGTTGTAGCGTTTCGAATTTTTGAGTACTCATGATTTTGTATTTGTTTAGTTGTTAAAAATAAAAAGCCCCTTTCGGGGATGAGTCCGAAAGAGGCTTACAAATACAAGCAGAGCTCTTCGCACTCATCTTTTCCTCGCACTTAAAAATTTTAACTGCGGGACAGGATGTAGCACCTTTCCTCGCACAAAATTGCACGAAGCGGTTGCCAAGGCTTCACAGGACCTGATCCCTCCACCTTTCTTGATGAGAATGCATGATGTAAAAGAACGAATGAAATTAATGCTCAATAAAAAAGTCCTTCAGATCATACACTCTAAAGGACTTTGAAAATGTTTTCTAAATACGAATCCCTTAGTGTAGTGCTTGCATTGAGCAACACATACACATCATATTCGGGGTAGTATTTTGTTGGATTAATTTCATCGCTTAAAGATTACGGCTTAGTAATGTACGAATCAACTATAATTCGTGAATTATTTTTTTGATATAAAAGTTAAAGATTTTACTTCATTTAGGATTGGTTAATATCCTAAATTGCGAACCATGTTTTCATTTTCCCGCCATTTTTCGCGGGTTTTTACGTGCAGATCCAGAAATACTTTTCGCCCTATAAAATCTTCGATGGACTTTCTTGCTTCGATTCCCAGTTTTTTAATGGCTTTTCCACCTTTACCTATGATCATTCCTTTTTGTGAGCTTCGGTTTACGATGATTTCAGCATTGATGTAATCAAGGTCTTCCCTTTCTTCATACATGATAACTTCTACAGTCACTGAGTAAGGGATCTCTTCATGGTACTGAAGATAAACCTGTTCACGTATTAGTTCAGAAGCAAAAAACCGAACTGGATGTTCGCTGAGTTCATCTTTTGGATAAAAAGGTGGTCCTGGAGGGAGCAGGGTTTTGATCTCATCCAAAAGTTCCTCTATCCCGGATCCAATTAACGCAGAAACAGAAACTGTGGATTCAAACTTAAAATATTCATTCAGATTGTCAGAGAGTGTTTGAATCTGACCTTTTTCCGCCTGATCGTTTTTATTGATCACCAGAATCACAGGCTTTTTCATTTGCTTAAGTGAATCGAAAGCATACTCGGGCATATTATCTTCGTTGGCATCCACAATAAAAAGAATGAGGTCGGCATCTTTTTCTGCTTTTTCTACAAATCTCATCATCGCTTTTTGGAGCTCGTACTTCGGATGAATAATGCCGGGTGTATCCAGAAAGATGATCTGCAGATCTTCCTCAGAATGAATTCCAATTATTTGGTGTCGGGTAGTCTGAGCTTTATGTGTGGTAATGGAAAGTTTAGTACCCAGAATTTTGTTCATTAACGTGGACTTTCCTGCATTGGGTTTTCCAACTATGGCAATGTATCCTGATTTATGAGCTGAAGATTCCATTGTTATTTAGCTGATTCCAGGATGTTAAGGTAATTTTTAACGGTCTTTTCCAATCCATCGAAAAGGGAATCGCTAATTAATGCATGCCCGATACTTACTTCATTTAAATGTGGAACAGTTTCTATAAACCTTTTAAGATTATGCTGATTTAAGCCATGGCCTGCATTTACTTTTATACCTAATTTATGAGCTTGTTTTGCCGCATTTTTTAACCTTTCCAATTCATTTTCAGTTTCCAATTCTGAATTTACATTCGCATAATTGCCGGTATGTAATTCTATAGCATCTGTTCCGAGAAGGTGAGCAGCTTCAATATCTTCGGGATTCGGGTCAAGGAAAAGGCTTATTTCGATATCAGTTTTTCTGATCTCAGGAAACACTCTGTTTTTAAAATCATCAAATACTACTTTCATGTTTAAACCTCCCTCAGTTGTAAGTTCTTCTCTGCCTTCCGGAACCAGAGTGCAAAGATGAGGATTTGTATTTTTAAGGATTTGAATCATTTCATCTGAAGCTGCCATTTCGAAATCAAGAGTACCTGAAACAGCCTCTTTTAAAGCATTAACATCCTCATCCCTGATGTGCCGACGATCGCCTCTCAGATGAAATACAATTCCTGCAGCCCCTGCATGTTCACAAATTTTGGCGGCGTCAACGGGGTTAGGGTAACCTTCCCCGCGAGCATTCCTTAATGTCGCAACGTGATCTATATTGACTAGTAATCGCATTAACTTTGTTTAATTTAGAGTAGAATTAACGCTGATTTATATTAAATTCAAGATAACGAATAAAACGCAGCTTTTTCATCTTCAGACATTGCAATATTCTATAAAAAAATTGCTGATTGTGTGGGTTATTTTTTCAGCCTGTGGAATGGTTAAAAGGGGAACCATTCCTTGGGAGGAGAGAGTAGAGAAAAAAATGAATCCTCCTATAAAAGAGGTTACTTCTCCTCCTGTTACCGCATCAGTTACAGCTGAGCTTTCGAAAGATGAAAAGAAGGTTCGTTCGAAATTAGATGAAGCATTTCGTGATTGGGAAGGAGTTCCTTACGTGCTTGGAGGGACCGGTTTTGATGGGGTAGATTGTTCGGGGTTTCTCCAGGCTGTTTTTTCAGACTACTTTGGGGTCCAGCTTCCAAGAGTTACACACGATCAGATGAAAGAAGGAAAATCAGTCCGGAAAAATAATATAAAAGTAGGTGATATTGTGTTTTTCAGAACTGGAAGAAAAACGATGCATGCCGGGGTAATGATTAACAGTCAACAATTTATGCATGCATCAACGAGCTCCGGAGTTATGATTTCAGCACTTCAGGAAAGATATTGGAGTGATGCTTATCTGACAACCCGAAGAGTTCTTTAATAATAACTCATTATTTATTGATAAAAAGAATAGTACGACTATGGGAAACCTGAAAGATCCTCAAAAACTTTTTTTTCTGAGTATTGTAGGGCTAATTTCATTAATTGTTGGCACTCAGATTATAACGATACTTTCTGTAAATGAACGAGCCGGAGAGGCAAGAACGATCAATCTTGCGGGAAGACAAAGAATGATCAGTCAAAAAATCACTAAGCTAGCATACCAATATAGAGATACTGGTGAGCAGGCTATTTTGAACAATATGAGAGCTGAAGCTGAAAACTGGAATCAGGTGCAAAAAGGGCTTCAGTTTGGTAGTGATTTACTTGGTTTAAAAGCAGATTTATTCTCAAAAGATGATGCACTATTCGAAGAAATGAGTTCATCACATAATGTGATTTATCAAACAATTTTAGAAGCTGATTATGAAACGGATCCTCAAGAGATTATAAATGTAGTTGCCGGGAGTGAGTCAGAATATCTTAAACTGATGGATGCTGCAGTTTTTTCAATGCAGGAAGAGTCACAAAGAAACCATCAAAGAACAAGAATCTATAAGCTGATTTTCTTTGTGATTATAATGGTAATCACAGGTGCCATAGGTCTTATTTTTGTTCGTCCACTGAGAGATAAAATCAAATATGGTCTTTCTGAAGAAGAGTTAAATGATCATAAGCTGTTTAAAGCAGTTTTTAACGATTCCGGAATTGGAATTGCTTTAGTAAATCTGAATGGAAAACTATTCAGATTAAATAATTTTTTTTGTGATTTGTTAGGTTATTCAGAGAAGGAAATGTTAAGCATGACTTTTCCGGAATTTACACATCCGGATGACCTGGAAAAAGATTGGGATTTGTTCTCAGAAATGGTGGACGGAAGGCGGGACTACTATTCCATTGATAAAAGATATTTTCATCGAAATGGTGAAGTTGTATGGGTTAGTTTAGCCGTTTCCGCAGTGTATAATAAAGCTGAGGAGCTGGATTATGTAATTGCTATGGTTCAGGATGTCACAGAGGAAAAAAAGAGTTTAACTGAGAAGGAAGAAAAAGAATTACTTTTCCAAAGTGTATTCAATTCTACTTTTAGCTTTTGCGGAGTTGCTAAGCCGGATGGGACAATAATTGAACTGAATAAACCTGCGTTAGATTACATGAAAATGAATCCATCTGATGTAAAAGGTATGAAGCTCCAAGAAGGCCCTTGGTGGACAGGTCAGGAACAAAGGGATAAAGCTCAGAGAGCAATTGACGAAGCAAGCAAAGGTAATGTTGCACGTTTTGATTTGGAAGTTGAAAACCCTGATGGCCTTCATTTGATAATTGATTTTTCAGTAGTACCTGTTAAGAACCGATCCGGCGAAATAACCATGCTGATTCCGGAAGGAAGAGACATTACTGAGAAGAAAAAACTAATTGATGAGACAAACCGAACAAAAGAAAGTTTGCAGGAAGCTCAAAAAATTGGAAAAATCGGAGATTGGAGCTGGAATTTATTAACAAATGAAATTACTTGGTCTGATTTGAATTATGAAGTTTTTGGTATGCCAAAAACATTTACTCCTAATTTTGACACTTTACAGGAAATAATTCATCCAGAAGATAGAAAATCATTTAGGGATGATATTGAGAAAGCCATCAAAGAAAAATCAGAACATGACTACGTGCATCGTGTATTAATAAATGAAGGGGAAGAAATTCGCTATGTACATGAAAGGGGTAAGATTTATTTTGATAAAGAAGGAAATCCGGTTAGAATAGCAGGAACTTCGCAAGATGTTACAAATATTTATCAGAAAGAGGCGGAGCTTAAATTCCAAAAAGAAGAACTCGAAAAAGCTTTAAACATTTTATCTGCGACTCAACAAGCAGCCCAAATTGGCTCTTGGGAATTGGACTTAGAAACCAATAAAGTATATTGGTCAGATGAAGTATACCGAATACATGAAATTGATGCAGACCAAGAAATAAAAGTTGAAGAAGCTATTAACTATTACCGGGAAGATTTTAGAGAGAATGTACAAAAAGCGATAAATAGTTCGGTAGAGAATAAAGAGTCTTGGAATTTAGAATGTGTTCTTATAACTGGAAAAGGGAACGAGATATGGGTTCGTGCTATTGGTTACCCCATTTTTAACGAAAAAGATGAGCTTATTTTGTTAAGAGGGCTTTTCCTGAATATTGATGAATCAAAAAGAAAAACCTTAGAGCTAAACGCTACTCATGAAAAACTTCAGCTGTCTGTGGAAGCCGGGCAGGTCGCAATCTGGATTTGGGATCTTAAAACTAATGAGCTAGAATGGAACAATCAGGCATATAAAGTATTCGGAATAGATGACAAAAATTTTAAGCCTACTTTTGAGAAATTCGCCGGAATGATTCATCCTGATGACATAGCTACTGTTCAATCTGCTACTGAAGAGACATTGAAAACAGGAAACACTTTTGACATTGAGTTCAGATTTATCTGGCCATCAGGAGAGGTTCGTAACCTTTCGGGAAGAGGGGATGTAGTTTTTGATGAAGAGGGTAATCCTGAGAAAATGATAGGAATTAATCTCGATGTGACTGAAAGAGCCAAGTTGGTTGAAAAGATCAAAAAACAAGAAAGTCAGCTCCGTAGTTTTGTGGAGCAAGCTCCTGTTGCAGTAGCAATGTTTGATACAGATATGAAATATATCACGGTAAGTAATGAATGGTACAGGCATAATCATATTGAGGGAGAGTATATAATTGGAAGATCTCATTATGATGTAATTCCTGAAATAAATGAAAGAAATGATTGGAAGGAAGCTCATCAAAAAGTTTTAAATGGCATAGAGCTTAAAAACGCAAAAGATAAGTTTGTTACAAAAAACGGGGATAATATTTGGATTAGTTGGAAAGCAATTCCCTGGTATAAAGGAGAAAACGAGGTTGGAGGGATGATTTTGTTTGTTTCTGATGTGACTACCGAAGTGGTATACACTGAGAAGCTTGAAGAAGAAGTACAAGAACGAATTAAACAAATTAAAGATCAGGCAAAGCAACTGGAAGAAACTAATAAAGAGTTGGAGTCTTTCAGCTATACTATTTCTCATGATTTGAGAGCCCCTTTAAGATCAATAAATGGATTTAGTGATATTTTACTTGAAGATTATGCTGAAGTCTTAGATGATGAGGGAAAAAGGTTGCTTCAGATAGTAAGAAAAAGTGGTTTAGAAATGGGAGAGTTAATTGATGATATTTTGAGTTTCTCCAGATTAGGTAGAAAGTCATTGAATAAGAGTTTGTTTGATATTGACCTGCTTTTTTCAAATGTTTGTGATGAAGAAAAAAGAAATTATCCTAACCATGATATAGATGTGAATATGGAAAATCTTGCAAATGCATACGGAGATATTGCTTTGATTAAACAAGTAGTCACAAACCTTATTTCAAACGCCTTTAAATATTCATCACACAATACAAATATTAGAATAAATATAAGTTCAAAAGAAGATGGCTCTAAAGTTGTATATTCTATAGCAGATAATGGAGCAGGGTTTAATATGGAATATCATGAAAAACTGTTTGGGGTATTTCAACGATTGCATTCAAAAAATGAATTTGAAGGAACTGGCGTAGGCTTAGCAATCGTAAAGAGAATAATTAACAAGCATGGCGGAGAGGTATGGGCTGAAAGTGAACCCGAAAAAGGTTCTGTGTTTCATTTTTCTCTTCCAAAAAAATAGAGATTGAAGATGAATGTAAATAAGAATGTAGAAATTCTTTTGGTTGAGGATAGCGACCAAGATGCTGAATTAGCAATGAGAGCGCTTAAAAAGAATAACATAAGCAATAAAATTATTCGTCTTAAAGATGGAGAAGAAGCTCTTGAATTTTTATTTGGTACCGGGGAATTTGAGGGAAGGAGTATTCATAATCAACCTCGAGTGATCTTATTAGACCTTAAAATGCCTAAAGTAGATGGGCTTGAGGTTTTAAAAAAGATCAGAGAGAGTGAGGAATTGCATAATATACCTGTGGTTATGCTTACATCCTCGAAAGAAGAACAAGACCTCATCAATAGTTATAAGTTGGGAGTAAATAGCTTTATTGTTAAGCCGGTGGAATTTTCTTCATTTACCCAAGCCGTAAAGGATATTGGATTCTATTGGATGATCTTAAATGAACTTCCATAATTTAGATTTATTGAAGTTGTGGCTACGAAAATTCTCTTACTTGAAGATAATGAGTTAGACGCTGAACTAACACTTCGCGAAATCAATACCATTAGCTTTGAAATTGAAACAAGAATTGTTTCTGATATCAAAGATTTTGAGAAGGAGATATTGGATTGGTTACCAGATATAATTATCTCAGACTACAACTTACAAACCTTCACAGGCGCAGAAGCACTTGAAGTCTCAAAAAAAATAGCTCCCGAAATTCCGGTAGTTATACTCTCAGGATCCATTACCAGAAATATGGAAATATCACTTCTTAAGAACAGAGCGAGTGATGTTTTGATGAAATATAACCTTAAAAGGCTTCCGTTCACTATAAAGAGAGTTTTAAACGAACGTAGAGATCAAGAGCGGCTTAGGGATACCCTAAAAAGATTGGAGGTGAATTTAAGCTTTCAGGAAGCATTGGCAGAGATTTCACTGGCTTTTAATACACTTAATTCATTTGATGATAAAATAAATTTTTGTTTAAAGACTCTCGGTGAAATTGCAAATGTGTCGCGTGTTTATATTTTTGAAGATTTTGAAGAGGGAAAAATTGCAAAAAATACCTATGAATGGTGCGCCGAAGGTGTAGAACCTCAGTTAAATCAGTTAGAAGATCTTGTATATGAAGAGCATGTGCCTTCCTGGAAACCAATTTTTGCTGATGGAGGAAACATTCAAGCGTCTGATATTCAAACCCTTCCTCTGGATATAGTAAGGATTCTCGAGCCACAGGATATTAAGGCGCTTATTGTCTATCCATTGCATCTTGGTAGTCAATATTTCGGTTTTATCGGATTTGACGAAACGAGAGAACAAAGATCATGGTCGGAATCAGAGGATAAATTATTGAAATCTGTGTCCGGGATAGTTGGTAATGCGTACTCAAAATATAAGGCTGATACGGAGCTAGTGCAGTCAAACGAAGAGTTGAGTCGCTTACTTGATGAAAAAGAGGTGCTGGTTAGTGAAGTACATCATCGGGTTAAAAATAATCTGGCGTTGGTATCCAGCTTTTTACAGTTAGATCAGATGGGATTAGGAGTTAAAGGTCAGGAGGATATTATTTCTGCCAACATACTTCGAATTAAATCAATTGCTGTAATACACGAAATAATTTATGAGCTTGGAAATTTCTCCAAAATTTTTGTGGCTAAAACGTTGGAACGAGTGTTGAACGAAAGTTTTTTGCAGGAGCGTATTTCTGATATAGAAGTAAAGATTATTGAGCAAAATCAAAATATAACTTTCAATATTAACCAAGCTGTTCCATTTTCTTTATTGATTGGAGAATTAATGTTTGAAGCATTTCGGGCTAAGTTGTCTAACCCGTTTAATCCCGGAGAATTTTTCAAGGCTGAAGTTTATCAGGACGATACGTTTATTAAAGTAATACTTGCAGACAAGAGTCTTTCCAACATTACAGAGTTTTTATTAGAAGGCAATGAATACAATTTTTCGGAAATATTTCGTGTGCTTGCAAAACAACTGGGTGCAAAAATTTCCATTAAAAACGATTCTATTGCAATAGAATTTGCTTATAAAGAAACAAAAGGATCTAGTAGTGCTTTAAAGTGATGACTCCTATCTGCTCTCTGAAATAAATTTCATCATAGATTCATAAGCAGGACTCATTTCTACTTTCCTTCTTGCCATCATTGCTTTCATAACTTCGAGTGCTTTTTCAAATCTGAATTCCGGATTATTTTCACCATCCAACCACGTAAATGAGGGAATATATTTTGGAGGAAAGCCGGAAGTAAATATGTTTGATGAGACTCCACAGGTTGTTCCTGTTGCCAGCATACAGTTAATAGATGTTTTTGAATGATCCCCCATCACAGTTCCAAAAAACTGAAACCCCACATTATAAAGCTGTTTAGTTTCCCAATCCTTAATTCTTACAAAGTCATAGTTGTTTTTCAAGTTGGATGTATTTGTATCGGCACCAAGGTTGCACCATTGTCCAAATATTGAATTTCCAACAAAACCATCATGCGCTTTATTAGAATAGGAATGAAAAATTGAGTGAGAAATTTCCCCTCCAACTTTAGAAACTGGCCCAACTGTTGTTCCGTCATAAACACGGGCTTTCATTTTCACGGTGGAACCCTCGCAAATTGCAACAGGCCCTTTGAGAATAGCCCCAGCTTCAATAGTTGCATTTTTTCCGATATAAACCGGCCCATCATCAGCCATTATAATCACGCCGGGTTCTATGGTTGCGGAATTTGCAATGAAAATTGAATCCGGTTTTGAAACTATGGCTTTGCTGTCAGATAATTTTGTATCAGATTTTAAATTTAATAATGTGATATCTGCTGTGATTTGATCTTTATTTAATTCAAGTAAGTCCCATAAATATTTAACTTCTAGCAGGTTATCTTCAATTTCAGTGAATTGAATTTCTTTCATGCTTTGTTCACTTTCAAGGCAATAGGCTATTTCGATATCGTTTTTTTTCAAACCCCTACCCGGTTCCAAATTCATAATTAAAGATGAAAGCTGGTTATCAGGCAGAAAACGGCTATTTATGTAGGTAATTAGTTTATTGTTCTGTGATGATGGGGAAGGAAAAACATCGCTGATGTATGAATTTGTTTCCCACGAAATTAAATCGGGGTTTAACTTTTTTTCCCACTTTTCGAATATAGTCAAAATACCAATTCGTAGATCCCAAACCGGACGAGTAAGAGTTAAAGGTTTGAAATGTTTTGAAAATTGATCTTCAAAAAATCTTAGATGCATTAGTAAATATTAATTACGATTTAATACGGTTACAATGTACATAATACCTATATTTGTTCATTAGTTATAATAAAATCAATTTATGTATGTGCGGAATAGTTGGATATATAGGTGATAAGAAAGCCAGTGAAGTTATTATTAAGGGATTAAAGAGATTAGAATACAGGGGCTATGACTCAGCAGGAATTGCTTTTAACAACGATGGGCTAAAAATTAAAAAAGGCAAAGGAAAAGTAGCCAAGCTTGAGGAAATGATCTCTGGTGAGGATGATGCAACTGCCGGTATTGGGCATACTCGTTGGGCAACCCATGGAGAACCGAACGATACCAACTCTCATCCACATACAAGCAACTCAGGAAAAATAGCTATTGTACATAATGGTATTATCGAGAACTATAACTCTTTGAAGAAATATTTAGAAGATAAAGGACATAGTTTTTACTCGGAAACAGATACCGAGGTAGTCGCAAAGTTGATTGAGGATTTTTATAGTCAGGATAAGACTGATTTTAAAAAGGCCGTTCGACTTGCTTTAGGTCAGGTAGATGGAACGTACGGTTTAGCAATTGTTCATAGTGATATGCCTGACCAGATTATAGCAGCCAGAAAAGGTTCTCCATTATTGATTGGTATAGGGCAAGGGGAAATGCTTATTGCCTCAGATGCTTCGGCTGTTGCGGAGTATACCGATCAAGTAGTTTATTTGGACGATGGAGAAATAGCAGTACTTAAAAAGGATGGTTATCAGGTTTCAACATTGAATAATGATGAACTCGAAAAAGAAATTCATGAGCTTGCTTTAAGTCTTGAAGAAATTGAAAAAGGAGGGTATCCGTTTTTTATGCTCAAGGAAATATTTGAGCAACCCAAAGCTATTTCAGACTGTCTAAGGGGGCGACTCAATACTAAAACAGGGACGATAACATTGGGGGGAATTGAAAGCGTAATAGATCAGGTTGCTGGGGCAAAGAGAATTGTAATAGCAGCCTGTGGAACCAGTTGGCACTCAGGTATTGTAGGAGAATATTTATTGGAGTCTTTGACTAAAATGCCTGTTGAAGTGGAATATGCTTCTGAACTTCGATATAAAGAGTCATTAATCGGTGAAGGCGATGTAATGATCGTAATCTCACAAAGTGGAGAAACAGCAGACACACTTGCAGCTCTTCGACAAGCCAAAGAAAACGGAGCTTTGGTAATTGGAGTAGTTAATGTAGTCGGGTCTTCAATTGCGAGAGAAACAGATGCAGGGGTTTATATTCATGCAGGACCTGAAATAGGAGTTGCATCTACCAAAGCATTTACCGCTCAAGTTACTGTGCTTACATTGATAGCAATCCGTTTAGCTATTTTTAAAGGTACAATTTCAAAAGAAAAAGCCGATAAATTAATTAAAGAACTGGATAGCATTCCGGGTAAAATTCAGCAAGTTCTGGATAAGAGTGAACAACTTAATGAAGTTTCAAACTTGTTTTCTTATGCTCCAAATTTTTTATATCTGGGGAGGTCGATCAGTTTTCCTGTAGCTCTTGAAGGAGCTTTGAAATTAAAGGAAATTTCATACATACATGCTGAGGGTTATCCTGCGGCAGAAATGAAGCACGGTCCTATTGCTTTAATTGATGAAATGATGCCCGTTGTTGTAATAGCAGGTACAAGTCATACAAATGACAAAATGGTAAGCAATATTGAAGAGGTACGTGCAAGGAAAGGACGTATTATTTCCATTGTTTCTGAAGGGAATACAGATGTGGAAAATTTATCAGAATTTAGTTTCTCAGTTCCTGTTACTCTGGATGAGTTATCTCCACTTTTAACTGTTATACCATTGCAGATTTTATCCTATAATATAGCAGTGAACAGGGGTTGTGATGTTGATCAACCCAGAAATCTTGCAAAAAGTGTTACTGTTGAATAACGATTAATGTTCTAGAGCTAATTTGATAAAAGTTGTGGATAACTTGTATTTCGAGTAAAATTTTATTTCTTTCCAATTCATAATTTTTTAAGGTTAGTTATTGGAGTAATGAAAAACTGGAAGGGAATAATCTTTAAAGTAGCATTATTAGTCTTGGTCGGAATTGTTATATTCACAGCCTAATAAGTTCTGTAAACTTCATAATATATGCGTGAATGAGATCCTCTGAAAAAATTGATCTCACATATTTAAAAAGAATTACCGGAGACGCTGACTCAGTGATGGTTGAAATGTTGCAATTATTTCTGTCCGAAACTCCGACACAGATAGATTTACTTATACAACACGCTGATTCTCAGGATTGGAAACAGTTTAAAGCGGAAGCTCATAAACTAAAACCTACTTTCTTGTATTTGGGATTAGTTGATATTCATTCCATGCTTGAAGTGGCTGAAGATAATGCAGCGAATGAAAATTCAACAGAAGAGATTGAATCAATATCTGTACAAATAAAAGAAGATTTTGAGATTCTTTTGCCTGACTTAAAAGAAAAAATAGAAGAATACTCTAACTAATTCATTCCGGTTTAAAGGATCATTTCTAAATGATCAATTCCATCTACTTTATAGATTTCGGTAACCGCTTTAAATCCAAATTTTGAGTAGTAGTTTTTTAAAGCGGCCTGTGCTTCAATCTTTATTTCCGTATTAGGATATTTTTTTAAGCATACATCTATGCTCTCACTAATCAATTTCTTTCCCAAAGTTCCTCCTCGGTAATCGGAAGAAACAATAATTCTTCCAATAGAAGCTTCTTTGTTGTATTTGATTCCGGGAGCAAATATTCTCGAGTATGCAGATAAAAAGTTGTCATCATAAAAACAAAGATGAGTTGCTTTAGAATCATAACCATCGAAGTCGTTATAGATACAATTTTGTTCGATTATAAAGACATCCTGACGGAGTTTTAAAATGTCATACAGTTGAGATACCGTCAGGTTTTTAAAAGAAGAAATAATCTTTTTCATGATTTATTAAACAAATCTGATTTTAACTCGTACATGGTGCAGAACTAAAAATAAATATCTGAATTATGATACTGGCATGGTTACTAAACAGCGTCGCTGTATTTGCAACGGCTAAAATACTACCGGGAGTTGAAATTAAAAATTTCTGGAGCGCAATTATTGTTGCTGCACTTTTAGCAATTGTTAATACATTTTTAAATCCAATAGTTCAATTGATTTCGCTTCCCGTAACCATTCTAACTTTAGGATTGTTTGCACTGGTAGTTAACACATTGATGATCATGTTGGTTGATGCCTTGGTCGAAGGGTTTAAAATAAAAAACTTTTGGTGGGCTTTCATTTTTGGAATCCTGATGTCAATAATCAGCAATATTTTGATCGCTGTATTTTAATAATCAGAAGTATATTCCGTTTTCAGATACTGATCTAAATAAAACATGGCCGTTCAAGTATTAAGCAGAGTAAGTAACTCTGTAAATCTTTCCTGAACTGTCATCAGAAATCAAAAGTGAACCATCTTTAAGCTGAAGAATTGCAACAGGTCTGCCTTTAATGTCATCTTCTCCTGCAAGCCATCCTTTTATGAATGGTTTGTATTCTATAGCATTCCCATCTTCATCAAAGATAACCTGAGAAATTCGATACCCTACTTTTGTACTTCGGTTCCAGCTTCCGTGTTCTGCAATCAGGGCTCTGTTCTTGTATGCAGTTGGAAACATATCTCCGGTATAAAATATCACACCAAGAGGAGCAACATGAGCGCCCAGATTTTGAACCGGTCTCGTGAATTGATCTTCCATCGGTTTTCCATCATCTCCGAACTTTGGATCCCATACATCATCGCCATGTAAATAGGGATATCCAAAATGCTGATCTTCACCGGTAATTTCATTCAGTTCACATGGAGGAATATCATCACCCATCCAGTCACGACCATTATCTGTAAACCAAATGTTTCCGGTTTCAGGGTGCCAGGTAAAACCAACCGTATTTCGAATCCCTTTTGCTACTATTTCATGATCAGATCCATCAGCATTCATTCTGGTGAGCGTAGCAAAAAGCGGATTATCTTCCTCATGATTACAAATATTGCACGGAGCACCAATCGGGACGTAAAGCTTTTCATCAGGACCCAAAGCAATATACTTCCAACCATGGTGTCCTTCTGTAGGAAGTTTATCTGTTACAAGTTCCGGTTCAGGTTTATTCATGTAGTTTTGATCAATGTCATCGAAGCGCCAGATTTTACTTACTTCGGCGACAAACAAACTTCCATCTTTTAAAGCAACACCATTTGGCAGTCGGAGTCCTTCAGCAATTACATAGATGGAATCAGCTTCATAATCATTGTTCTCATCAACTATAGCATAAACTTTACCCTCTCTTCGGGAGCCTACATATAACACTCCGGATTCACTGATTGCCATTTGTCGTGCATTGGTAACACCTTCAGCAAATACGGAAATTTCAAAACCTGCAGGTGCTTCTAAATATCCGAGGGAAACGGCGGGAGGTCCTGACTTTTCAGGAATGAAGTTTTTATCAGCAGGTTCAGAGCAACTGATAATCAATAGCGTTAGAACGGGTATAAAATATTTCATGGTGATTTTGCTAGTTTGATGTAAGCTAACATTTAAAATAGAATGAGGAAGTAAATTAAAATTAATCAGTTTAGATTCTGTCCCAAATAAACTGAGGAGTAAGTCGCGCAATCCAACCTATCAGAGCCCATCTTTTGGTGATATAAACGATGTTTCTCTTTTTGTTGATTCCACTGATCATTTGTCGAACAGCTTTATCAGTATCCGCAACCCAAAACATTCCCCTTACTTTTTCGGTCATTTCCGATTTTACAAAGCCAGGTTTTATATCGGTGACGGTTATATCAGCCTGAACACGCTTCACTTTTTGCCGGAATCCGGTCATGTAGTTAGAAATAAAGTGCTTTGAAGCGGTATATACTGCAGCCTTATAAGTGGCCAAATGTGAAGCAATGGATGACATTCCAACAATGTGTCCATGGCCTTGTCGCCGGAAATAATCAAAAGCAAAGTGAAGTCCATGCGAGAAAGCCAACACATTCACTTCAATTGTTTTCTGGTCTGCTTTCCAAGGTGAAAGGATTTTGTCGACTCCAACACCGGCATTTAATATGATCATATCCAGTCCACCCATTTCACCGATCAATTCCTGATATACTTTTTCAGCTTTAGTCAGATCGGTAACATCCAGAGGTCGAATAAAAACATTTTCTCCAATCTCTTTTTGCAGGCTTTCCAGTTTTTCGGTACGTCTTCCTACTAAAGCAACTATATTGCCATTTCTTGCTAACTGAATTGCAAGTTCACGGCCTATACCGGATGTGGCGCCTGTAATCAAAATTTTTTTCATTCTAAGTTCTCTAATTCTTCAGTAAGATAATTTCTGAGTGGTACTTGTGCTAACACATTAAATGTGTCGAGAAATTCCACATATTGATTAAACAGTCGTTCTTCAGATTTTAGTTTTAATAATTCGATTTTTAGTAATCCTTCTTTCAGGTTTAAAAGTGTGATGGGGTTGTCATTCTCCCGGGCCGACAGGCGGGAAGTTAGTTCTTCAATATTCAGTAATTCGGCTTGTTCTGTTAGTTGTTCATGCTGCTTAATCAGATCAAGAAGGAAATTATATTCCAAAACCTTATTCACAGAGTCTTTATAAATTTCAATTTCCAACTCCGTATTAAGTTCAATTTTATCGAGTGTCAATTCTGCGATTTGATCCTTATTAGTTCGAAATAATGGTAAACTGATTCCGAATGATACTCCGTAATCAGAATTTCTATCCCGGAAAGGAAAATATTCAACTTGAGCAAAACCAATGTTGAAATCAGCTTTTTCGAGTCGCACTTCTTTTTCTACTATATCAATACGTTGAGAAATCAATTCTATTTCAGGTGAAGCAAATTCATTAGTTACTATCGAATTAGCTACTTCTTTAATTTTTTCTGTTGAGATCATAGAAAACTCAGACCAATCAAAATCAGAGTTTTGTAAAATTTCAGCTATCAATCTTCGCAATCTTAAAATAGATATTTGTCGATCTTCGAGATTTGATAACTCATCAACCTGATCAATTTTTGCATCAACAAGATCCTCAGAATCAAAAAGTCTGCTCTCTGCATTTTCTCCAATGATTTCAACTTTTTTTTGGATAATACTATATTGTTGATCTTGTATTGAAGCGGATTTTTTATCGAATAAATACTCTACAACGAGTTGATATCTATCGTAAATATTTTCTTTATGCTGAATCTGTTTTTGAATACTTAGTTCTTTTCTGGTAGCATTAAAGAGGGCGTTATTTCTTCTTATTTGCCATGGGTTTGCAGGGCTGATTCGAAACGCATATTGTTGATCTTCCTGGGTAAACTCATCATTACTGAAGCGAACTTCCAATTCATCTATTGGTGGGATGCGGTACTTTTTTTTGGATAGATACGCATCTGCTTTATCGTATTGAGCAAGATTTTTGCTTTCAAAAGCAGTTAGCAGAAAATCAGAAACAGAGTTTTGAGCGTTAATAGATGGAGATGAATAAAGAATCGCTAAAAAGTATGCAGCTAAGCAGAAGATCCGGTTCATTTTACAATGATTTTTTCCCCGACTACAAGGTCATTGGATTCAGGAATTTCTATAAATATTTCGAGCCCGAACGTTTTAATTGTATTGTCTTTTTCCAATATATCCGGAAGCTCAACTACAGAACCAAAACCAATGATGGTTCCCTCTGCCTCCAAATCAGGTTGATCCAATGATTTTACAACTACTTTTTCACCTAATTGCTTATCCCGTTCTTTTTTTCCTACCAAATACCCTACAACAGAGCTTGGATGTTTAGGATTTATGGATACCAGCGATGTAAATGCTTCTACCTCTTCTCCTTCTTTTACGTATACATTTTCTATAACTCCGGAAAAGGTAGCATATTTATTTAGCCTTTGTTCATCCTGTAGTTTCCAATCGAGCTCCTCCTGTGCTAATTCTATTTCTGATTGAATCTGAGACTGATCGAATTCAAATTCTTGCCTTAGATCCTGAACTCTGATATCCAAAGCCTGTAATTTGAGTGCACCTTTTTCCTGAATTGACTTTATTTCAAGCTGTAATGAAGTAAGAGAATCCTGAACCCTTGAACTGTTCCCAAGTACTTCTTTGGCTAAAGCTCTGTTCAGATCGATTTCGTTTTGTAGGATCTTTGTATCATTTTCAATTTCTCCTTTTAAAATTGATTTTTCAGATTCGAGAAGTTGCAATTTTGAACGTAGCAACTGCGTTTTTTCTCTCTTTTCCGACTCCAGAAGTTGTACTTCTTTTTTGAGCTTTTGAATTTCCAGATTCAACATTGGACTATCGATTTCCAGAAGCAGATCTCCTTTGGCGACCTCTTTTCCCGGAACTACATTCAAAGTTTTGATAAGTCCGGACTTTTCAGCATTAATTTTATAAGGTTTTGAATAAGTGATTCCTAAAAATGATCTGCTTCCTTTAAAAAAGAAAGAATTGACTGTAAGAAGCCCCACAAACATGGAGAAAATAAAAACATAAAATCCATTTACTTTTTTCATGGCTTTGTTAATTATCCTCCTGAATATTTTTGTAGGTTACCCGTACTCTTTGCACATCTTCAATTGATTGTAATTCAGTTAGGAAGGCCGTGTTGTCTGCGTCAAGATTCATTTCTATTTCATACTCGTAATCGAAGCGTCCGGAATTTCTTGAAATTACTTCTACATCATGGTAATCAGCACAATACCTATCGATAACAGCTACCACCCGATTCAGCTTACTTTGATCAGATTCTCTGATGCGAAACAGAAGTCTTCCCCGTACTCCGGTTTTAGTGCTGAAAGGAGTAAAATGAAGAATTAATGCCATAGAGCAGTAAATCATAGTACCTGCAAAAGCAATGGTATATCCAAAAATACCTATGGCGAGTCCTATACTCAGCGAGGCAAAAATGAAAAGAATATTTCTTGCATCCTGAATTCTTGTTCTGAAGCGAATAATTGCGAGCGCACCAAATGCTCCAAGTCCACGAGCTAAACTATCGCCGATAGCCATCATTACCATTGCAGAAACTATAGATCCCAAAGCAAGTGCCTGAAAGAAATTTTTAGGGTACTGATGACCTGTAAAGGTTATTCTGTGAGTAATGGCTATAATTGAAGAAAGAACGAAAGCCCAGATCAATGAATAAGTAACATTGAGTAGGGTAGGATAATCGTAAACCGGTTGATCCGGAAAAAGTTCAAACATAAAAGTTCTCTGTGCTGATCAATTGTAATAGCACAGAGTATACCATTCTTTTTTGCCTAAATAAATATCAGGTTATTTGAAGTGCAGGTACTTTGGTCTTAGCGAACTCAAAAGCGCTAAATAAAACACCGGCATAGAAAAGATCTCCCAATACAGTCATATGGAAAAATGGTATAGCCGCTACATAGCAAGTGATAAGTCCTGAGATGGACAGATCATAAAGTGGACTTGTAATCCAGACCCCGAAATTAGAAATAATAAAGAAAATGACAGAAGCAGAGAGGGCTCCACCAATAACTCTTTTAAAGTTAATCTTTTTAAGTATTAGTATGCCTGCAACCACAATCGCGATCATGGCTCCATATGTCCACATGAATCCCGGAGACATGAAGACAAAGCCGGAATAATAATCAGCGTATAAAATATTATTAACGAATAAGTCGCTTATAAAAAATGCCAGCAACGGAAGAATGAAAGCGAGCCTTTTATCAGCAAAATAGGCAGCTCCAAAAAGAGACATCGCACCTATTGGCGCAAAGTTATATGGATGTGGAATTAATCGGGAAACTGCTGCTACTAATAAAAGTACTGATATAACTAAAATTCGCTTATTCATGCCTGAAATTGTTTTTTGTGAACTCCTGAAAATAAAAAAAGCATCGTCCCAATGAAACGATGCTTTTAATTTTTTTAAAATAAAGATCTATTCGCTTTTAAGCTCCATGTTCAACTTAGCAGTTACTTCTTTACCAATAACCGCATCTGAGACAAAATCACCTGTTCCTACAGTATATACATTTCTATCGATAACAAATTCAGAAGTAATGCCGGCAATTTTACCTCCTCTTGGGTTATCCATAACTCCTAATAAGGTGAAAGGCATTTCAATTCGTTTAGTAACATCCTTAATAGTTAAGTCACCATGAGCTACAAATTTATTATCGCCTTTAGATTCAATTTTAGAACTCTTGAAAGTGATTTTCGGGTATTTTTCAGCATCAAAGAAATCTGCTGTTCTTAAGTGACCGTCTCTTCGTTCGTTTTTTGTGTCAATGCTCCCTACCATAATTTCAACATCCAGCATACTTTCTTCAAGATTGTTTGGGTCAAAATTAATAGTAGCGTTGTAATCATTGAATGTACCATTTACAGGTGTAAAAAAATGGCGAACTTCAAAATTTACAGCACTATGTGCCTTGTCTACATTCCAAGTTGTTGCTGCGAAATAGGTGGCTGCAATGGAAAAGATTCCAAATGCCAATACAGGTAAAAGTTTTAAATAGCGTTTCATAAAGATTAGGTTTTGTGATTAGGTTTCTTAGCTAACCAAAGCTAAGGTAATTTCGTTTAGTTCAATGTTAAACTATTTTTAAATATTGATGAAATCTGTTTTTACTATCAGGTTGATAAATTTTTCAATGAATACGCCTTTAAGAAAGAATAAGATTGATTTCTTAAATATACTTTTCTGCCCAGGTTCCAAGTACTTTACCTGTATAAATGCTGTCTTCTTTGTTAGATATCAAATGATCAGCTTTATCGAGAGAGATAAAACTCTTGGGATGTTTTGCCGCGATAAAGATTTTTGAAGCGTTATCTATTCCTACGGTGTTATCGATTGGAGAGTGAAACACGATCAAAGCGCGATCCAGATCATGGATATATTTCTTCATGCGAGCTTCATCCAAATCGTCAACAAATTGTTTTTTGATCGTGAATGGTCGTCCTGCAAGAGTTACTTTAGCTTCTCCTTTTTCTTCGATTTCATCCAGACTCATTTCGAAATTCTCTTTTACATGAGCCGGCTCAGCGGGAGCTGCTATTGTTGCGACAGCTTTTACAGCTTCCATTTTGTGCGAGGCCTGTAGCACAGCGGCTCCGCCCAAAGAATGTCCGATCAAAATAGATGGAGCCGTAAATTCCTCATTCATGTATTCGTATGCTTTAATCAGATCTTCGACATTAGATGAAAAATTGGTATCGGCGAAATCACCGGAACTTTGTCCAAGGCCAGTGAAATCGAAACGGAAAGTAGCAATACCTATCTCCGCCAGTCCTCTAGTGATATTTCCAACTGCTTTCAGATCCTTTGAACATGTGAAGCAATGTGCAAAAAGCGCATAAGCCTTTGGTTCATTTTCGGGAAGATCAATTTTGGCCGATAACTTTTCACCGGTTGAGCCTTTAAATTCTACTTTTTTTGATTCCATTTTTGTCATTCTAAAATTAATAGTGCCACTAAATCACAGAACCACAAAAAGAATAAATAAATTTCAATAGGAAACATTTCCGGACTGTATATGTACTTTTTGTTTATTAGATTAAGCAAAACTAAACTTTTTAATAAAAATGAAAGCATCTAATTCTGTGCTTTCAGGTTTTCTTGGCTATAAAATATGAGTACTACAATTTCTCCTTTTCATCTTGCATTTCCCGTTAAGGATCTGGAAGAAACACATACATTTTATACTGAAATTCTTGGATGCGGTACCGGGCGTTCGTCTGATCACTGGATCGATTTCAATATGTGGGGGCACCAGGTGGTGGCGCATTTAAGTCCGGAGGAAGCTAAAGAATCTGCAATGAATGCTGTGGATGGCAAAGGAGTTCCGGTTCGGCATTTTGGTGTAATTCTTGAAATGGATGAATGGGAAGCTCTTGCTGAAAGGGTGAAATCTGCCGGAATTGAATTTGTGATCGAACCTTACGTACGCTTTAAAGGAGAACCGGGAGAGCAAGCTACGATGTTTTTCTTAGATCCAAGTGGAAATGCATTGGAATTCAAAGCATTCGGAGATAAAAGCCAGATTTTTGCGAAATGAATAATAAAATAGACGATATCTTATTTGATGGCTTATACAACAAAACAAATCTTGAAGATTATGCTTTAAAAGACTTGAAAGATCTTCATTCAATAATAAATAGGCCATCAAAAATGAATGATAGAGAGCATTTTGACCTATATTGTATTGAGTGTAATAAAGTTAGTGTATTCAAAAAAGTAGGTGTAGATTATACTCAAGAGGGCTCTTACTTTGGAACGGGATATGTGAAGCCTCGAAAAAGTGCTCATGAAAAAAAGAAGGAATTGTTGGAAGATAATTTTTTTGAATTAGAAGTGAAGTGTGCACGAAACGAGCATCACAGAAATAAATATTTTTATGTAATTAAAGAAAAAGAAATTCAAAAAATTGGTCAATACCCTTCGATTGCAGATACTGAGATTCAAAATTTTCGAAAATTCAATAAAATTCTTGATTCAGAGCATTTGAACGAGTTAAATAGATCAATTGGTTTAGCTAGCCATGGGATTGGAATAGGTTCATTTATATATTTGAGAAGGATAATTGAGTTCATTATTGGTGAAGCATATTCTAAAGCTTCAAATAAAGATGGATGGGATGATGAAATATATCAAAGAAGTAGAATCTTAGAAAAAATAAAGCTTTTAGAGGGATTTTTACCAGATATACTAATTAAGAATTCAAGTTCTTATTCGATACTTAGTAAAGGGATTCACGAATTAAGTGAGGATGAATGTTTAAACTATTTTCCAACTTTACGTGACTTAGTATATCTGATTTTACAGGAAAAATACTCGAAAAGAGAAGAAGAGGCTATTAAGCAAAGTATTTCTTCAAATCTTTCAAAGATTAGATCTAACTTAAATTAGAATTTTTATTCTTCAGCTTTGAACTCATTAATCAGATAAGTTCCGAAAGTGGCGATATTTCTGGACTGCCAGTGTTCGGTTAACTCGCCTTCAGGATTGAAATACGTGTAAGAACGGTCCACATTTTCATTGAAAACTGAAACTTCATAAGCTCTGGAAATTTCCGTAATAGCACCTGGTTTTCTGTTTTCGATTTCTTTCTGATTAGGAAGAGAATAGATTTTCAGATACTCAACCATAAGTTCAAAATCTTCCCAACCTATTTTAGGTTCAATATCCAGTAACCGAACGACCTTTCTGGTCTCCGGATTGTTATTATCAAACTGAGTGAGTTCCCCATTCCACGAGCTTCCGTCATAACTGAAATAGTACTTCACCATACCATTGATGGTAAGAGAAATTTCTCGTTCAGGAGTTTGTTCTTCAGCTTCTGAATTAACTGCTTTTTCTTCTGAAACTTCATTCATGGTTTCAGTAGCAGGTTCGGTAAGTGTTTCTGAAGATTTACAAGCTGTAAAGCTCAAAAAGCAGATACATAAACCGATAAAAAGGAATGTTGAATTTTTCATTGAACAATCTCCTGTTCTATTATCTCAATACGCTGAGAATACTCTTCCCATTTAGAATACTTGTTGGTAAGATCCATTTTTAACTGCTCATATTCTAATGAGATTTCTTTAACCTGTTCAGGATTATCATAAAAATCGGTTCTGGCCATCATCTCTTCTATCTCGTCTTTACGGTTTTCAGCACTTTCGATTTCCAGTTCAAGAGTATCAATCTTTTTTCGAATCGGTTTAACCTGTTTACTGATAGCATTTCTCCGTTCAGCTTCGATCCGGCGTTGCTCTTTGCGTGATAAAGTATTTGTTTCGGATTGTTCTTCCTTTTTAAGCTGATTTTCTTCCTTTGCCTGTTCGGCTTCTTCTTTCTTTTTCTCAAGGAAATAAGACACATTCCCCAAATAAGTACGAATCTTATTCGGTTGCACTTCCAGTACTTTATCTACTATCGGATCAAGGAAAGAACGGTCGTGAGAAACGATCACATAGGTTCCTTCATACTGTCTTAGTGCTTGCTGAAGGATATTTTTACTGCTCATATCAAGGTGATTGGTAGGCTCATCAAAAATGAGGAAGTTGGCAGGAGAGAGTAACATTTTTGCTAAAGCAAGCCTGCTTTTTTCTCCTCCGGAAAGCACTTTTACCTTTTTGAAAACATCATCACCCGTAAATAAAAAGCTTCCAAGAATAGATCGTAAATAACTTTCTTTTTGGTTTGATCCGGCACTCATCATAATTCCCAAAGCGTCCTGTTTTAAGTCGAGATCTTCCGCCTGATGCTGTGCAAAATAATTGGTTGTTACGTTGTGACCTTCTTTTCGTTCTCCTTTCTGAACCGGCTCAAGTCCGGCTAAAATCCGAATCATGGTAGATTTACCGGCTCCATTCGGTCCAACCACTGCAATTTTATCTCCTCTTTCTATTTCGTAGTCCAAACCTTCAAAAACTACATTTTCGTCGTAGCTTTTATATATGTTATCCAGCTTCATTACGATTTGACCACTACGCTCAGGCTCAGGAAAATGAAAAGAAACGCTACTTAATTCTTCAGCTAATTCAATACGTTCAATTTTTTCGAGTTGTTTTACCCGACTTTGAACTTGTTTTGCCTTGGTAGCTTTGTAGCGGAATCGTTCTATAAACTCTTCTGTTTCTTTGATCTGCTTTTCCTGATTCTTCTTGGCGTTCAGAAGTAATTCTCTTTCTTCATCCCATTTCTTTTCATAGAAAGAATAATTACCGGAGTAATCATACATCTCGCCATGCCGCAATGCCAGGGTTCGTGTTGTGATCGTATCCAGAAAAGCCCGGTCATGAGAAACCACAATAACCGCGCCTTCATATCCATTCAGAAAATTTTCCATCCATTGAAGAGATTCAATGTCGAGGTGATTGGTAGGCTCATCCAATAGAAGATAAGTTGGCTTTCTTAGTAATAGTTTAGCCAATGCAATTCGCATCAACCAACCACCACTGAATTCAGTAGTACTTCGGGAAAAGTCATCTTCATCAAAACCAAGTCCCATCAAAACTTTTTCGACATCAGCACGAAGAGTATATAAGCCGGATGCTTCTAATTTAGTTTGCAGTAAACCATATTTTTCCAAAAGCTTTTCGTGTGTTGCGCTTTCGGGATCAGTGTCGGAGAGTTTGTGTTGTATTCCCTTTACCTCTTTTTCCAGTTCAAATAAATGTGAAAAAGCAGTTTCCACTTCTTCGACAACAGTAAGCCTGAAATCGGGATCAACACCATCCTGGGGTAAATAACCTAATGTTTCTTCTCCTGAAAGCTGAATATTTCCTGAATCAGCTTCCTGAATCTTCATGATGATCTTCAGCAGAGTAGATTTTCCGGCGCCATTAGGACCTACCAATCCAATTCTCTCGCCCGGGTTTATGAGGACGGAGATTTCATCGAGTAAGTCACGATCACCAAGTGAAAGAGATATTTTTTCTAACTGAAGCATATTGTTGGTTTATCAAAGATTTCTAAAATAGCCATAAATCAAAGCGTTTAACACTAAAGGTTGATATTTTTTTATACATTAGGTTAGTGAAAAGATTTCTACTTCGAGTTATTCCTGCGAAGGCGGAATCTGGATTTTTTAGAAACTAAATTTGTGTTTATTGGTTAATCCAGATTTCAGGCATGCGCCTTGGAATGACCTTTGTTTAATGATGTTTATTTAAAAGCTACTTTAAAATTATTCAATGACCCTACTTATATTTTATTTAATACTGGCAATCGGAGTTTCATTTATGTGCTCTATTCTGGAGGCTGTTTTGCTATCTATTACTCCGTCTTATGTAGCAGTGATGGAAAATAAAAATCCCAATTCAGGTAAGATGTTAAGGAAGTTGAAACAGGATATCGATCAACCACTATCAGCGATTTTAAGTCTGAATACGATTGCCCATACTATAGGTGCGGCCGGAGTGGGTGCACAGGCACAAGTTGTTTTTGGAAATGCGTATGTAAGTATCACTTCAGCAATTCTTACACTTTTGATATTAGTGTTATCTGAAATTATTCCTAAAACGTTGGGAGCTACATATTGGAAAAACCTTGCCGTAGCCTCAGCCAAAATAACAAGGGTATTAATTGTTGTGACGTATCCGCTTGTGGTTTTGTCGAAATGGATCACAAAATGGTTATCAAGCGAAGAAAATCAGCCTACTGTAAGTCGGGAAGAGATCGGCGCTATGGCGGAGCTTGGTTTTGAAGAGGGTGTATTTGAAGAAGGAGAATCTAATATTTTCAAAAATCTTGTCCGGTTTAATTCTCTGAAAGTAAAAGATATCATGACGCCGAGAATTGTGGTCGTTAAATTTCAGGAAGATAAAACCGTAAATGAAATACTGGAAAATAAGGAGGAGCTCAGGGTATCGCGTATGCCTGTTTTTGGTGAGAATGAAGAAGATATTACCGGGTATGTTCTTAAAAATGATTTATTCCTGAATTATTCAGAAGGACATGGAGATAAATCACTGAAAGAACTAAGGAGAGAAGTTTTGATCATTCCGGAGATTATCTCACTCAAAAATGTACTCGAAAAGTTATTGGAACACCAAGAGCATATCGCAGTTGTGGTGGATGAGTATGGAGGACTTGCTGGTGTAGTTACTATGGAGGATGTAGTCGAAACTTTACTGGGGATGGAAATTGTAGATGAGATCGATGCCATCGAAGATATGCAGAAATTGGCTCGTGAAAAATGGCGTAGTCGTGCAAAGTCTTTAGGTATTGTGATGCCGAAATCCTCCTCCGGGAATCAGTCTAAAAGTTCTGAAGTCAAGAAAGACTGAGTCTCAAAGTCGATTGATGTATTTTTAAGCCTCAAAAAAAGAGGGTCACCCTGAACTTGTTTCAGGATGACCTATTTTGGGCTGTTCAAAGATCAAAAAAGTGAGGAATGAATCTTTTTAGCTGTATCAATCATCATGTTTTCATCGACAGCGATATTCAGGATACGTTTTTCTTTAGTGAATGAGATCATATAAAGATCGGTATCTGAAATTGAATTGAATATTTTATTCTGTAGTTCTGAGCTTTTTGAAAAGCGACACCCGACAATACTAATCAGTCCTTTTTGCTTTTTAATTTCAACGGTTCCGGTTTCTATAAATGCTTTTGAAAGCTCATCAAGAAGCTTGTTGTCGGAGAGTGCGATGGTAACAGACGCTTCGGTTGTATTAACTGCATCAACTGAAAGTCTGCGTTGTTCCAGAATGGTAAAAACTTTAGTGAGAAAATTATATCCCATGACTGTTTCGTAGGCGCTTACTGTAAGCAACGCTATATCTTCTTTGAAAGATATAGCCAACGCGTCTTTATCGTGAGAGGATTCGCGGACAATCTTAGTGCCTTCATCTTCAGGTTGAAATATGTTCTTTACAAGAACAGGAATGTTTCTTTCCTGAGCCGGTTTCAAAGTAGAAGGGTGTAATACTTTAGAACCGAAGAATGCCATTTCTGTAGCATCAAAATAACTTATCTCAGGGATGGGTTTGGCATTTTCGATGTATCTCGGGTCGCTGGTGTACACTCCACTCACATCGGTCCAAATCTCAATAGTTTTAGCATGAATTGCACCTCCGATCAGGCTGGCTGAATAATCCGATCCTTCAAAACCTAAGGTAGTTATGGTACCATCAGGTGCTTCTCCATAAAATCCACCAATGATTGGGGTAAACCCTCCATCAAGAATGGTTTCAAGCGAATTTATCTTTTGATTAATCAGTGCTGAATTGGGATTGGCATTTCCATATTGATTATCAGTTTTTATGATCTTTCTGGCATCTACAAATTGTGTGAGTTGGTCGACAGCTAATCCACATTGAGCAAGTAAAAAAGAAGAAATCTGTTCGCCTATAGAAGCAATTGCATCTTTCATTGCCGGAGTGAGTTCTCTTTTTTTATGAGTATATGTTAGAAGTTTGTTTAACAAACCGATTTTCTGCTCTAACTTCAGTTCGCAGCTTTCTTCGATGAGCTCTCTTTTTGCATGTGGGTTGTCTTTGAGAAATTTATGTAGAATTCCCATGTGCCTGAGCTTGATTGCTTCGCCGGTAACAAATGCTTTTTCAAGATCGCCTGATGCTGCAAGTTCTCCTGCTTCAATAAGTTTTCTGGTAGTTTTAGCTGTTGCAGAAACTATGACTACCGGATACTCATAGTTACTGATGATATCCAGAACCTGTTTCCAGGTCTGATGATCATTCATTGAAGTACCACCAAATTTTAAAACGTGTATATTCATATCTGTATTAATGAGCACCGAAAATAAGGGTTATGTAAACAGATTGCATTCTTAATACTTAATTAAGTTCCTGTAAAGATGTGTCCACCAATTGTCCCTGTATTTAAAAATATTAATCGTTATGATATTTAAGCGTTTTATATTTTCAATTATGCATTTCGTGGGATCATCAATAGCAAAAAAAGCAATTTTGCTCACCATAATCTCTTATGGCTGCGCAGTTATTTCTGATAGTTTGATTTTAAAAGCTCAGGATCTTGAGCAAACAAAATCAGAACTAAGGGAGTTATATTCGAACAGGAAGTACGATTCATTACTGATCCAATCCCAACAATTTTATCAGTCATCACTTCAGCAAAATGATAAAATTAATCAGACCTGGGCGCTGTACTATCAAAGTTTAGCAGAGAACAGAATTTCTTTTCAAAACTTTGGGCAGACAACGAAAACGCTCATTGAAATTTCAGAGCTAACGGAAGAATATTTTTTGACTGCTGAAGCTCATAAACTAAGGTCTGATTATTACAACAGAATTTCTAAAAGAGATTCTTCTATACATCATCTAACCCGGGCAATGAATATTATTGAATCCTCAGAAGGTTTTATGGAGGATTCTTTGCTAAGACTAAAACTTGGACAGTACAGGCATAATCTGGCCACACAATTTTATGCAGGGCAGGAATTCGATAAAGCTCTTGAAGTAATTATGAGTAATATTGAATATGCTGAAATCATAAATGATGTTGAACTCAAAACGAGAGCTTATCAGGTCATTTCCGCTATTTACAGTGCTTTAGGTACGTATGCAGAAGAGACAAACTCAGAATTGAATATCGATTGGTATTTGGAAAAAAGTAAGGAGTACGCACTTCTGTTTGTTGACGGAACTAAGAAACTGAATAGTTCATATCTGACCGGTTTCGGATATACAATGATCGCAAATATTTTTAATAACGAGCAGCAGTATGATAGTTCTGCTTATTATTTCGCTAAGTCTTTGGAATATGTAGACAGGAACCGGGATCCGGTTTCTTATTCTTCAAGGTTAGAGAAAGTGGCGAATAGTTACCATCAGTTAGGGAATTTTGAACAGGCAACTGATCTGTATCTGGAGGCATTGGAAGTTGCTGAGGAAGCAGGGAGTGATCTTATGGTTACCGGCCTGGCAAATAACCTCTCCTACACTTATTTAAAGATGCAAAGGCTTAATGAAGCAAGAAATTATGCAAATTTAAGTATTGATCTTGGGTTCAAGCTGAAAAGATGGGGTACTGTATCGCAAGGGTATGGGAATTTGTCAGGAATTGAAGAAGAAGCCGGTAATTTTCGGGAAGCTCTGTCAGCTTATGAAATGCATATTCAGTACAGAGACAGCCTGCTTAAGGAAGAAAATTTAGCAAGGATTGAAGAGCTTGAGACCAAGTACGAAACTGAGCAGAAAGAAGCGGAAATCGAATTGTTATCGAGGCAAAATCAGCTGCAGGCGTCTCAGATCAAAATAAGAAATACTCAATTCGCTTTGGGTGGTTTATTCTTTGTAGTGGTCCTGTTAATGGGTTACATCGGATATAAAAAGATCATTATCAAAAAAGAAAAAGAGATTCAGGATGCTCAACAGCGTTTGCTTTCAGTTCAGATGAATCCTCATTTTTTGTTTAATGCTTTAGTGTCTATACAGAATTTTGTAATGAGAAAAGAGGACTCAAGAGTAACCTCTATGTTCGTTGCAAAATTTGCAAAAGTTACGCGTCTGGTTCTCAATTACAGTCGAAAGCAGTGGATCACTTTAACAGATGAAGTAGCTTTATTGGAGGAGTTTTTACGGCTTCAACAAATCAGAGCAGACCATCAATTTGAATATAAAGTTGAAGTTTCGGGAGATAAAAATACAGATGAGATATTGATTCCTCCGATGTTAACTCAGCCTTTCATCGAAAATGCAGTAGAACATGCCATCCTTCCGATGGAGGGAAAAAAAGGAAAAATCAATGTTCTGTTTGAAATCGGTAAAGAGTTTGTAACGGTACTAGTAGAAGATAATGGGGGAGGAATTAAAGAAATACAGAAATCTACTCAAAACGAATACGAGTCTCTTTCCAATGCCATAACTTCTGAGCGCTTCGAATTGCTGGAAAAGATTACCGAGAAACCTTTTTCTTTTGAAATTAAAAACAAGGAAGGCCTTGATGAAACTGGTTTAATGATCACATTTAAAGTACCATTACTTGAACTGGATGTGTTTGCAGATAGACAAAATAAAGTAGCGTAAGATAACAGTGGTGAAGATTAAATTCGGTATAATAGATGACAACCCAACGGCAATAGAATCTCTTCTATACTTTATAAATGAAGTTCAGGTTGATGGTATTAGCTTAGAACAGGTTTTTATAAAACATGATCTTGATGTGGATTCAGCAGAGGATGAAGAACAAATAAACAGTGTTGATCTGCTGTTTCTTGACATCATGCTTAAAAGAAAAAACAGCCTCGATATCATTAAAAATTATCAGGAAGTAGAACCTGTTGTTGTTATCACAACAGGACACGACGGTCATATGCTTAAAGCGATTCGACTGGAAGCATTTGATTACCTGATGAAGCCCATTGATGAGGAAGATTTTATTGAGATGCTTGAAAGGGTAAGAGAGAGGATCAAACGTGAATTAACCCGGATGAGAGAATGGATTTCACTGTCGAATGCAATTAATGAAAACCACTTGACTGAAGAACAAGCCAAAAAAATTGCTGGTATTCATGCACCCATCTTAGATGCCATTACTGTAAAATTTCCTAACCTTACTCATTTAGATAAACGTTTGCTCTTGCTTCTAAAATTGGGTTTTGGGAATCAGGAAATTGCACAGCATTTATGTATTGAACCTGACAGTGTAAAGAAATCAAAGTCACGTCTTAAAAAGAGAATGAACTTACCTCAAGGGGAGTCTGTAGAGGAAGCATTAATAGGTTTGTGATAGAGTTAATCGTAAAAGTCCACCCCTTGTCCACTGTTTAATTAGTGGTAGATTTCTATTCTCGATTATCCAATAATCAAGATTAGAGATATGTTAAAAAAGTTACTTTTTGTTTTAAGTGGGACGGTCATTTGCTCTTCATTAGCTTTCGCTCAGAATGCGGATCTTAAAAAAACATTCAATCCGAATGCTCCGGTATCTGCAAACACTCTGAATAATTCCATTACAGCTTTGGATGGATTTATCTACGAATTTGATAATCAGAATTCGAAAATATTTTACTGGGATACTACGCAGGTTCAGGCTCCTGTAGATTCCGTCGATTTGGGAAGCTCTACACTTATTTTCAATAGCGAGATGATCAGTTTTTCTGATCGCTTGATAATGAGCTTAGATACGGATCAGGGAAACTTCCTGGTGTCAATGTATTATAATAATAAAGCCTTTAGTGGCGGAGGAACAGAGAATAGTCAGTTCGGTGCAAACAGCTTTTATCAGTACATCAACAGAGTTTCAGAAACTGCTTTCATCGCTTACGACTCTTTGAATAACAGACTTATTCGATTTGAAGAAGATGCTCAGACTACAACAGGTTTTTCTGCTGTTAAAGAAATTGACATGTCGGGTTTTATTTTGGCTTCAGATGTTGGCGCTGTTGGGGCAAGAAGAGATTTTGAGGTGTATTATGTCTGGGATAAATCAGACAATTCTATTAAAAGATTTAATCCGGATGGAACTGCTGGACCAGAGTATGATTTCGACGAACAAACAGATATCACTGGTCGTGACCTAACGATTGAAGATATTATTGTGGAAGATAATGCACGAGTTGTTGTTGCAGTAGATGATCAACCCTCCGGTTCCGCGAAATTAGCGCAAACAGGAAATAAGCGATTAGTCTTTTTAGGTGGTGGATTTCAATATTTGGGAAATGTGGAAATGCCTGTTGGTGGAAGCAGGGGAGATTATTCAAAGATTACTGATCTGGATGTAGATTATGATGGGAATATTTATATCGCTCATGAAGACGATAGAAAGATCAGAATGTTAGATGGGTTGAACCATACACCTATAAATAATAACAGTACGCAGGTCGCAAGAATTCTTATAAATGACAAATCTGAAACTTACCCAATCAATGCGGGTGATCTCTCTTTTCAGGATTGGAATATTGAGGACACGTTAACTTTTGTACGACTACAACCACAATTGTCTACAAATTCAGTTTTTGAACTGCTTTTCGATGCTAATAATGATGGAGTTTTTGATAGTTCAGAAGAATTAAATATCGATAATACAGACTCGGTTGATATTTCAGCAAAAGATATTCAATCAGGAAAATTAGTTTTGAAAGTGGCTAATCAAGCGGTTGTTACACCGGGTGGTTCTACAACTTTTATCAGATATAAATGGGGGGATGGCTCTGGTTTTAATCCGGAGGTAAAAGGAAATTATACTGCTGAAGTTTTAGGAACTAAAATTGAGATCAACGGGGTGTCTGGAAAGGATGGGTGGAGATTGCTTGCTCCGTCCAGATCCGGAATTTCATACGGTGAACTTTTAGAACCGCTTTGGACACAAGGCGCATCAGGTAGCGATTTACCTCTCGGGTCACCAAATATTTTTAATTACAACACTGCTGAAGAAATTTGGGAGCCGGTTACAGATCTCAGTGAAAAAACAGAGCTTGGTAAAGGTTTTGCCATGTTTATATACGAAGATGATGATTTGAATACTCCCGGTGTTCAGGGAGGCTGGCCAAAAGTCATAACTCCTAATATTGACAGTTCTGCAATTTCCCGAACACTTCAATTTGAATTTGATCTCGCGTATGACTCAAGTGCTAAAACCCCTCAATTCCCGGGATTCAATCTTGTTGGTGTTCCATATACAACGCCCATACAATGGTTAACGGCAAGAATAGATACCGCATCAATATCTGAAACCGCCATCTACTGGGAGGCCGCTTTTAATAATGGGCTAGGAAGATATGTATATCGACCATTGACGTACGGTTCGGATCCGGAACTACACACCTTGTCTCCGGGGCAAGGTTTCTGGATTGAAGCAACAGCTCCAAACCCCTATGTAAAATTAGTTAACTCTGTAACAAGTGGTGAAAGGCCAATTCCTAAAGCAAACCAAAGTACTCAACAAATTACTATTACTGTAGAAGATGCGGGGTTTGGGGATGAACTAAAAATTTATTCATCAGAAATCAGATCCAAAAAGTTGAACAGTCTTAGTGATTCTTATCACGAAATTTATGGTATTGGAGAATTTGGAAAACCTTTGGCAATAACAAATTCAGATTTTTCTGATGAACTGAATGTTTCTCTGGGAATCAGATCCTCTTTATTTGATCATGCTACGATAAGTTTAGATCAATCAACGTTAAATGAAGCTTATAAAGATATAGTAATTGAACAAGAGCTTCTGAATGGAGAGCTGCTTTTCCACCAATTCGAAAATGGCATAGGTACAATTCCACTGATTCAAAAAAATAATATTTGGGTACAAGAAGGCACTCTTACTTTAAAAGCTCAAAGGTTTTCTTCTGTTTCTAATGAACCAGATACTGAATTACCTGTAAAGTTTGAGGTTGGGGCTTATCCAAATCCGTTCAACCCAACAACAAACATTCGGTACGCTTTGCCGGAAGCCGGGGAGTTAAGTATTGAGGTTTTTAATGTGGTTGGACAAAGAGTGGCAACACTGATTTCAAGAGAGCAGAAATCTGCAGGTGTATATAATCTTCAATTGGATCTTTCAGCTCAATCTTCCGGAGTGTATTTCGTGAGAGTTGCAGCAAAAAATGCATTTATCACAAGAAAGATCACCCTCATCAAATAGGAAACACAAAAAATTAACAGGTAAATATCATGAAAAAATTAGTATTCATACTTCCGATTATTGTGGCATTCTTATTTGTAAGTAATGCTCAGGCACAAAAAGGGTTTCCGGACGATCCGGCTCAGGGGTATAATGATTCCGGAATTGGGAAAGGTGATCTACTTCAGGTTTTTAATCCAAATGTTTTTGGGCTTCCATCAACATTAAAACCCTTCACCGTACTTGGAGATTATATTTTCGAAGTAGTTATTGATACTTCAAGAATCAGGTTTCACGATAAGAGAAATCCTAATCAGGCTGGACAGTACATTAGTTTGTCGCCAATAATGTCAGGTGGACGCAACTTCTCAGACATTGAAACAGCTCATGGAAATTTGATTGTTTCTACATTTAAATCAAACTCAACAAATGATCTGAGCGATTTAGCAATTATTGATACCAGTACGGTTGCCTTCACTCAAATATTCCCGGACAGCGCATTTGGTGATTTAATTCAGCACCGATTTATAGCATCAGATCCCGAAGGAGATTTGTATTCATATGACATCAGAAATCAAAGAATAGTAAGATACTTGTACTCCGAAACTGAGAATGAATACTCCGCATTTTTAGAAATAGATATTACTTCAGTAGTAACACAATTATCAGTGGTAAAAGACCTGGGTGCTTATAACAACTCAATTTTTTTGATAGGTGGTCAAAATGAGGACGCAATCGCTAAAGTGGATCAGAATGGTCAACTTACTGACCAGCTTATTTTAAGTAATCTGACTAATTTGCTGCCACCAAATATAAAACTAAACAGAATTTTCGTTGAAGATAACGGTCGAATTATAGTTTCTACCGTGGATAGTGAAACTAATCCTGGAGAGTTAGATCAATATTTGGTTTTTCTTACTCCTGAATTGGATGTAATTGATGTATTTCAACTTCAGGAATCCGGTGATAGAGGCAATTATCAGAATATAAGTCAAGTAGCCGTTGACGAAGAAGCGAATATATATATTGGGGAGCTTGAAACAAGGCAAATAAAGAAGTTGGAATATATCAATCACGCTCCAACAGCTCTTGATCCGAATCGAACCCGATATGAATATGATCTTCCAAACGCTTTCGATAATGAGAGTCTTTTTCCAAATTTTTTCAACTTTGAAGACCGATGGAATAAGGGAGATGAACTCGGCGGTATTCGTGTAGTTGGTATTTCAGGAAATGGAACACTACGCTTTGATAGCGGAGGAAACGGCGTTGTAGATACTGAAATTGTTAATGGTTCTACCTATGATGTGACCAAACAGGTGATGGAAAATTATGACTTTATTTTTGATGGAGGAGCCGTAGACAGCCTTGCTGAGATAAACTATTTTGAGTTTTATTACCAATGGATGGATAAGGCGGGCGCGGTTTCTCAAGAAGTGGATACCATTCGATTCAATTCATACAAATCTTATTTTGAGTTTGATGGGGTTGAAGGCAAAGATGCCTGGTATTTGATGAGTGTGTTCGTCGACAGCGTAACTATTGATGATTATTTAAGTGATCTGAATCTTATATCAAATAGAAGTGGAGAAGGAAAAGTCCGTTTTAAAACATCCAGTGATTCTACTGTATTTATTTATGATTCTGAAAACGAAGAACTTTCACCGGTAACGGATCTTTTACAGAACCTATACCGTGGTGATGCATTTGTCATCAAAATTGTTGAAGATGAAGACACAACAAGTTCAGGAGTTCAGGGTGGTTGGCCCAAACAAGAATATCTCGATGAACTTGAAACCGGTTATTTTGAAGGATCTGATTATGTAATCAGAAGAGAAGTCAAAGATTTTAACTCGTCTCTGAACTACAATACAAACCTTTCGAATCCAAAATATCAGGGATATAATATAATTGGGAATCCATACGGACAATCATGGGTTTGGAATCCGCAAAACACATTCAGAGATAATGTTTCTCAGGATATCGCTGTTTGGGATCCTTTAGCAAATAACGGAGACGGGAGTTGGTCGTATCCTACCTATCCAAGTACACAGGAAGCAGTAACTATAAAACCAGGTGAAGCTTTTGTGGCGATTGCCAACAGCTCGCAGAATGAACTTGGCTTTTCTTATGATGGAAGAATCACTGATCAGGTAAGTCCTTTCGTAAATAACTTAAAAGCGGAAACTATATCTACTGCAACTTTTACGATGAACAGAGATGGTTATGAAAGTTCAGCTTATATCAGGGAATCAGGAAAAGCAGGATCGAGAAATATTAAGAAGCTGCCTGTATTCTCAGGGAGATTTCATGAAATTTTTGTGAAAGATACACTGAGTCCTGAGATTCCATACTACGCAACGGTCAATGATTTTGATACCTCCGGAATCGAAATCGCTTTTGATATTCGATCAACAGAATACGATACGGCGCGATTTGAAATAGAGACTGCTTTTTTGCCAAAGCAATTCGATAGTGTATTTGTTCTTCAAACATTACCTGACAACTCTGAGATCCGACATTTCGAAACCAACGGGTTTTATGAGATCGAACTAATGGATGATGATGGAGTAAACAGACCTGAGGGAAGTCTGGTGCTCATATTTAAGGATGAGAAAACACAAGTAGGAGTTTCAAATGAAAATTCAACGGGTATTCCTGAAAGTGTAAAACTCAGTCAAAACTATCCAAATCCTTTTAACCCATCCACAGTAATTAATTACGCTGTTCCGGAGACGGGAAATATAAAACTGGAGGTATATGACATGCTTGGAAAAAAGGTTTCGACCCTGATAGATGAACGAAAAACAGCCGGAAATTACTCAGTTCGGTTTGATGCTACGAATTTAGCATCCGGGATTTACATCTATAGAATTGTAACTGCTCAAACTTCAATTTCTAAAAAGATGACACTGATTAAGTAGTTGTTATAATACCCACAAAAACGCATACAAGGCGAGTTTTCTGAATGGAAGCTCGCTTTTTTTATTGACCCTTAATAAGCTCTATCTTTAAAATAAAAAATGAAGATCGCAGTAATTGGCGGCGGAGCAGCAGGTTTTTTCAGTGCAATTTCAGCAAAGCAACATCATCCGGAAGCAGAGGTAACTATTTTTGAGAAAACGGATAAGTTGTTAGCTAAAGTCAGAATCTCAGGAGGAGGAAGATGTAATGTTACGCATCATTGTTTTAAGATTGGCGAGCTGGTAAAGCATTATCCAAGAGGAGGCAAGAAACTTCGTAAGATATTTGGTGTTTTCTCTCCAACTGATACGATCGAATGGTTTGAGAAAAGAGGAGTTAAATTAAAGACTGAATCGGATGGAAGAATGTTTCCGGTTACTGATTCATCACAGACCATTATTGATTGCCTGATGAAAGAGACTCAAAAACTGGGTATCAGTATCAAAACCAAATCGGGAATAAACCGAATCCATAAGAAGGAGCCCGGTTTTGAATTAGAATTCATATCCTCAAAAAGCAGAAAGTTCGTCGATAAGGTAATCATAGCTACAGGTGGAAGTCCGAGATTGAAAGGATTCGACTGGCTGAAAAACTTCGATCATAAAATTGAAGAACCGGTTCCGTCTTTATTTACATTCAATATGCCGGATGAATCAATTAAAGAACTGATGGGTGTGGTAGCTGACCCGGCTTCAGTTCAAATTATGGGTTCGAAGTTGAAAAGTTCAGGTCCGTTGTTGATCACACATTGGGGGATGAGCGGTCCGGCTATTCTGAAGTTATCCGCTTTTGGCGCCAGAGAATTGGAGCAAATGGATTATAATTTTAAAGCCCTTATCAATTGGTCTGATTCGATGAATGAACAAGAGGTCAGAACCATGCTTCAGCAATTAGTAGAAGAACACGGATTGAAAAGAATTCATAACGTAAATCCGCTGGAGTTGCCAGGCAGGTTATGGGAATTTCTGGTTGAAAAGCTGGAATTACCAAAAGATATGATCTGGCAAAACATGGGCAAGAAAAACATAAACCGTATGGTGCATTTGCTAACCAATGATGAATATCAGGTAGAAGGCAAAACTACATTTAAAGAAGAGTTTGTAACCTGCGGTGGAATCAGTTTACAGGATGTAGACCTTAGTTCTATGCAAAGCAAAAAAGCATCCGGACTTTATTTTGCAGGGGAAGTTTTAGATATAGACGGAGTAACCGGAGGATTTAACTTTCAGGCGGCTTGGAGTACGGGGTTTATTGCGGGTAGATTGGAGTAGTTTTTTGGATATCAAATAGTTTAAGTTATGCGTGACTTTTGGCTTGATCCAATAATCACCAAAAGATCAGCAAGATTCCAAACTCCTTACATGGGTTACAGTTCAATACTTCGAACACACCCAAACTGATGTTTTGTCAAACAAGGAATCTTATATTAGATGAATCGACTTTGGTAAATTTGGTGTTTCAAACCTCATCCGAAAAATAAGTACCGATCTCATGTCTCATGTTGTAGGTACTTTTCATCACTTCACCATAAGCACCACAACTTCGAATAGAGAGTAAATCACCGCGTTTTAATTCCGGAAGTTCATAATCAGACCGAAACAGATCAGAACTTTCACAAATCGGACCAACTACATCATACTTTTGATCAGAACGACCATTCGAATCAGATAATAATTGAATTTCATGCTTTGCCTGGTACAAAGCGGGGCGAATGAGCTCCGTCATTCCCGCATCTATGATGGCGAAGTTTTTCTCTCTTCCTGTTTTAGTAAATAATACTCTGGTAATAAGATTTCCACTTTGGCCAACAATTGCCCGACCTAATTCAAAATGTAATTCCTGACCTTCTTTAAGATTGATATGCTTTTCAAAAGTGCCAAAAAAATGCTCAAAGTCAGGGATACCATTTTTATCCGGTTCAGAATAATTGATCCCATAGCCACCGCCAACATTTATTACAGTAAGTTCATATCCTTTATCTGCGAATAACTGATTTAGTTGGTTAGCACGAGAACACAGATCTTTAAATGGTTTCAAATTTTCAATCTGTGAACCTATATGAAAATGTATACCAACAAGTTGAATGGAATTCAAAGTTGGCAATAATTTAAAGATCAGAGGAAGATCCTCTTCATTGATCCCAAATTTGTTCTCATTCAGACCGGTAGTGATGTACTTATGAGTTTTAGCATCTACATTTGGGTTAAGTCGAAGAGCTACTTTTGCAGATTTATTATTTTTTTCTGCAAGTTCGTTTAATACCTGAAGTTCCTGAACGGATTCTACGTTAAAACAAAAAATTTCATTTTGTAAACCAAGTTCAATTTCGGCATCTCTTTTTCCAACACCTGCAAAAGCAATTTGATCAGGAGAGAAACCGCAGTCTAGTGCTCGTTGAATTTCGCCTCCACTTACGCAATCTGCATCCAGTCCGGCTTCTAAAACCTTTTTCAGAATTCTTGGATGAGGATTAGCTTTCAGTGCATAGTGTATATGGTATCCTTTTGCGACGCCGTGTTTATTAATTTCTTGAAGCGTCTGTTCAAGTAAACTCAGATCGTAAAAATAAAAAGGGGTCTCTTTCTCTTTGAAAGAATCAAGCTGTTGAATGGTGATCATTTCTGAAAATAAACTAAAAAGTAGTTTTTTAAAACAATAAGCTGGTAATGTAGGTTTATTTATTTCAAAAAGTCCAAATCAACAAAAAAACAGTCAATTATCGGATATAAGAAGGAACTATTTAGTATAATATTTTCGTATTTCTGAAATAAAGTTTCTGAATTTAAAATGTAAAATTATGAGTAAGAAGTTATCAAAGAAACTTACACTTTTCGATTTATACGCAGTAAGTACCGGAGCAATGTTCAGTTCAGGATTTTTCTTATTGCCGGGAATTGCAGCTATGGAAACAGGAAATGCTGTTTATTTAGCATATGCAGCAGCTGCTCTTTTAATTTTGCCGTCGATGTTCAGTGTAGCTGAACTTTCAACGGCTATGCCTAAAGCAGGGGGAACTTATTATTTTCTGGACAGAAGTTTAGGGCCTCTGATCGGAACTATTGGTGGACTTGGTTCTTGGATTGCATTGGTTTTCAAAAGTTCGTTTGCTTTAATTGGTATGGGAGCTTACCTGACTCTTTTTGTTGATTTGCCAATTCTTCCACTTGCTCTAGTTCTTACGATAGCTTTCGGGTTGTTAAATATTTTCGGAGCAAAAGAAACGGCTTTATTGCAACGAATTTTAGTGGCTTCATTGGTCGTTATTATGGCATTTTTTGTTATTCAGGGTTTGAATTACATGTATATCGCTCAAAATCCACTTCCGGAAATGCGCCAACAGAACTTTTTCACAAATGGCATCAACGGATTTATTTCTACCATAGGATTGGTTTTTGTGTCCTATGCAGGTTTAACTAAAGCCACAAGTATTGCAGAGGAAGTTCAGAATCCTGATAAGGTAATTCCGCTTGGGATGATACTGTCATTACTTACAGCTAGTATTGTATATGTAGCAGGTGTATACATCATGGTGAATGTTTTACCTGCCGATGAACTTTTTTCAAGTCTTACCCCGGTAGCTGATGCTGGTAAAGTGATCCTGGATTTCTTACCGGGGAATTCAGGATTGTTACTGGTGGTAATTGCAGCAATTGCCGCTTTCGCCTCAACAGGAAATGCAGGGATAATGTCAGCCTCCAGATATCCTCTTGCAATGAGCCGGGATAATCTGATCAGTAAGAAATTCGGAGTAATTGGAAAGTTCAAGACACCTCATATTTCTGTATTAGCAACAACCGGTGTAATGTTTTTAGTGTTGATTCTTTTTGATGTGGAAGCAGTTGCGAAACTAGCCAGTGCGTTTCAGTTATTGCTGTTTTTTATGATAAATCTCTCCGTAATTGTAATGAGGGAAAGTAAAATCGAGGCTTATAAACCGGGATATAGATCCCCATTTTATCCATGGGTTCAAATTGCCGGGATGATTATTTCGCTATGGCTGGTTGCCGAAATGGGCCTTCTTGCTGTAGGTCTAACAGGTACACTAATAATTCTTTGTATTGGATGGTATTTCTACTTTGCTCATGGTAAAGTAAAGCGCCAGGGAGCCATTTATCATATTCATGCCCGGCTTGGTCAGTTAAGATATGAAACTTTGGAACATGAACTTATGACCATCATCAACGAAAAAAATATGAATACTTCTTTGACTTATGAGGAAGTAATAGCAAGATCTATTGTAAAACAAGTTGACTCCGATCAATCTGATTTTGAAAGGCTTCTTTTGAAATCAACGGTAACTCTTTCTGAGCGCTTAAAGGTAGATAGAGACAAGCTAAAAGAAGGTTTATTCGATTTAGAAAATGACTTTACAAAGCTGAAAGATGGTGTTTATTTCAATTTTGTTCGAATGGATAATGTGAAAATTCCTGAAATGGTTGCTATTCAGTCAAAAGATGGAATCAAACTAAATGAAGGAAAAAATACAGTTAAAGCTCATGCACTTATTTTTTTAGTAACTCCTTCAGATAGTCCACTGCTGCACATGAGGATTATCGGTCATCTTGCAGAGTTGATTGAGTCGGATGATTTTTTAGACCGCTGGAATAACGCCGAAGATGAAAAGTCTATTAAGGAGGTCCTACTAAGTGATGAAAGATTTATACATGTACGACTCACAGAACATACCAAAACTGAAGAATGGATTGGTAAAGCGATAATGGAAGTGTCTTTACCCGGAGAATGCCTGATTGCCATAATTGAAAGAAATGGAGAGATCGTAATTCCTAAGGGAAAGACAAAACTCCAGTCTGGTGATGTTCTATCAATTTTAGGTTATCCAGATGATATAAAAACACTAAAAGAGATTTTGCAATATTAATCTAAATTTAGGTGGACATTAATTGAATTAGGGCGTTACTTTAACTTTTCCGAACTTAATCGGAAAAAATAACATTGCTGAAAGCAATATATTCACAAAAACCAACGCGCTTAATAGAGCCCATTTTATGAGCCATAAAAAACTTTCCAAGGAACTTGGATTATCCGACGTTTATGCTATTGCAACCGGTGCCATGTTCAGTTCAGGATTTTTCTTGCTTCCTGGTTTAGCCGCAGCAGAAACAGGTCCATCTGTATTTCTTGCTTATCTTGTTTCGGGTATAATTGTATTGCCTACAATGTTTAGTGTTGCCGAATTGGCAACAGCTATGCCTAAATCCGGAGGTACATACTATATCATAGATCGGAGTTTAGGGCCGATGTTCGGAACTATCGGAGGATTTGGTTCCTGGATTGCATTAGTTCTTAAGAGTGCATTCGCACTCATCGGTATGGGGGCTTACATAGCAATTTTCTTTGAGATTCCGATTGTACCCGTAGCGGTAATTCTCACAATAGTGTTCGGTATCCTTAATGTGGTTGGAGCAAAGGAAACTACATTTTTACAAAAGATTTTGGTTGCAGCTCTGGTAACTATTATGCTCTTTTATGTGATTCAAGGTTTGTTTGCTGTTCTTTCGCCAGATTTAATTGAGCAGACAAAGACACGTTTTACTCCGCTCTTTATTGATGGCTATTATGGATTTTTTGCTACAGTAGGAATGGTTTTTGTTTCTTATGCCGGTCTAACAAAAGTGGCAAGTATTGCAGAAGAGGTAAAAGACCCTGATCGTAATATACCGTTAGGGATGTTCTTGGCGATCATTACCGCAGTTACCGTATATGTAATTGGTGTTTTTATCATGGTATCTGTTTTAGATCCTGATGCTTTTCGTGAGGACCTGACACCAGTTGCAACAGCAGGTAAGGCATTTCTTACCTGGTTACCCGAGTCTGTAGGCTTAATACTGGTTGTAGTAGCCGCAGTAGCTGCATTCGCTTCAACAGGAAATGCCGGAATTATGTCTGCTTCAAGATATCCAATGGCTATGGCGAGAGATAAACTTGTTAATGATCGGTTTGCTTCTATTGGTAAATTAGGGACGCCTCATTGGTCAATATTAGCTACTGTGTTGATGATGGTTATCATATTGCTGGCTTTCAATGTTTCAGAAGTTGCGAAATTAGCGAGTGCTTTTCAGTTACTGCTTTTTGGATTATTGAATCTGGCAGTAATTGTTATGAGGGAAAGTAAGATTAAAGAATATGATCCAGGTTTTAATTCGCCATTTTACCCTTGGCTGCAAATTATTGGAATAATACTTTCAATTATTCTGATCTTTGAAATGGGGATCCTTTCCATAATATTTACCATAGTAGTAAGTGTATTCGGGATAATTTGGTACAAATATTATGCTCAGGATAAAGTAGACCGACAAGGTGCTATATTTCATGTTCATGCCCGCTTAGGAGAAAATAAGGATCAGGGACTTGAAGTTGAGATGCGAGGAATCCTTAAAGAAAAAGGATTACGTAGTGAAGATCAGTATGAAGAAATGATATCAAGAGCAGAAGTTCTTGACATCAGAAAAGACACTAAATACTCTACATTAGTAAAAAATGTGTCAGATATTTTTTGTGAAAAGTTAGGAAAACCGGCTACGGATCTTAAAAGCGTAATCAGTGAATTTGATGAACAAAATATTATTCCAATTTCATCAGGAGTAGCCTTGAACCATGCGAGGGTTGAAGAAAGTATATCTCCCGAAATGGTTTTAGTTCGAATTAAAGGTGGAATGGAGACAGAGAAACTTGGGAACTTAAAGTCAAAGAAATCAGGTTCTGAAGCACTTCATGCTATCATTTATCTTGTAAGTTCTCAGGATGATACAGGTCAACATTTACGAATGCTTGCTCAAATAGCGGAAAAAGTCGGTGTTAAAAACTTTATACAACGATGGAATACAGCCGAGGACGAAGGTCAACTCAGAGAAATATTACTTCGTGATGAGCGATTCATCCGTCTTGTTCTCGAAGAAGAGAATGATACCAATAAATATATTGGTAAAATGATTAAGGACTTGAAGCTTCCGGGGCAGAGTTTAATCACCATTATATATCGCAATGGTGAAATTAAGATACCGCATGGAGTTACTGTTCTACAAAAAGGAGATGAACTTTCTATTATCGGAAATAAAGAAGATATAGACACGCTTAAAAAGCTGACTAAGTAATTTCCTTTTCCATTGAAATTAAAGACATGAGGTTTTGTATATGTCTTTACTTTCCGGTAGTTACTTCAATTTTTCTAAAATAGCATCAACACTGAGAGTAAGTTCCTCACTTTCCTTCATATTGCGGAGTGTGAATTTACCAGCCTCTAATTCATTATCACCTACAATTAGAGTATAAGATGCGTTTTCACGATTGGCGTCTTTCATCTGGGCTCTCATCGATCGGTCCAGGTAATCCATAGTTGCTGAGATACCATTTTCTCGAAGCTTTGGAAGAGTTTTTAGCGCCCATTTTATTGCATTATCACCTAAAGAAACTATAAATACATCCACTTTTTTGGGCTCAGCAAGTTCAATATCCAATTCATCACAAGCAATGAAAAGGCGTTCCATCCCTGCAGCAAATCCAACAGCAGGAGTCGGTTTACCACCTATCTCTTCAACGAGTAGATCATACCTTCCTCCACCTGCCAGAGCGTCCTGTGAGCCGAGATCAGGGCTTGTAAGTTCGAATGCCGTTCTTGTGTAATAATCCATTCCACGAACAAGAAGTGGATCGAGTGTATAATCGATATCCAAAGATTCCAGCATGCGGCAAACCTGATCAAAATGTTCCTTTGATTCGTCATTCAAATGATCGCTTATAACCGGAGCATTTTTTATAAATTCCTGATCTTCAGGTTCTTTGGAATCCAGAATTCGCATAGGGTTTTTCTCAAAGCGTTCCTGAGAAAGCTCACTGAGTTTATCCAAGTTAGGTCTTAGGTAATCTTTAAGTACCGATTTGTAATTTTCCCGGCTTTCAGGATCACCAACAGAATTCAGTTTTAAATTAAAATTCCTGATACCAATTCTTTCATATATCCTCATCATAAAGGCGATACATTCCACATCCGCAACCGGATTGTCACTTCCAATAATTTCCACTCCAAATTGATGGAACTGTCTCTGTCTTCCTTTCTGTGGTCGCTCAGCGCGAAACATCGGACCAATGTAATATAGTTTTTGAGATCCGCCTCTCTGATCTAAGTGATGCTGTACAAAAGACCGTACCACAGGAGCGGTTAATTCCGGCCTTAAAACATAATTACTATCACCTTTCGTAAATGCGAAGATCTCTTTTGTTACAATATCCGTTAACTGACCAACACCACGTTTGATTAACTCGGTTTGCTCCATGATAGGAGTACGGATTTCTTCAAAGTTAAATCTGGCAGCCTCTTCATGAATAATATTTTCCAGAGCTCTCCATTTAGGAGTTTCATCAGGTAAAATATCAACCATTCCAAGGTGAGTAGTGTAATTAGCTTTAGGCATTTATATCAATTTATTTTTTCACTTTGAAAGATAAAACAAGCTAAGGTGAATATCTTAGTAGAGTTTTTGATGATTCTTGTTGATACTCAAATCTGAATCCAACGATCGGGAAGATGTCCGTCAAAATTCCAGGAGGTAATTCTACCTTCATGATTGATGGTTCTTCCAGGGCATATAACAAAGTTCATATGAGGTTCGCCAAGCCAACCAGCCCACCAACTAAAAGTGCTGTTTGCCATTATTATAGCTTTGCATTTGCTCATCAACCATAAATCTTTATATGCTTCATCTTGGTGAGTATTGTGATTTACTAGTGTAAACTCGTTTTGAGACAGAGGAAGTACTTTTAAAACGGATTCAAGATTATCAGAAAAAACAAAAAAGTGAGGGTCGTTAATTTCAGATTTGCAATGTTCTATAGCTTTCAAGTAATACTCTATGCTGATATTATTCGACTTATTGCTACCTAAATCATCAAACCAACGAAAATGAATTGAAACCGCGTTTGTGGACGAAATTTTATTAAATATATGGTTACTGGTTACATCAAGTTCATTTTTTAAAGTTAATTCTTCTCTTAATTCTGTTTCGATATCAGTAAAATACTTTTCGCTTTGCCAATATCCATCGAGGTATCTGGTACCTTTAAACTTTAAATTTACCAGCCTTTCTTCAAAAGGATTTTTTTCCTGAAAAATGAACTTTCGATCTTCAAATTTTTGCTTTTTTGCTATATAGTGAAGTGCTTTTTTTCTGAAGATTTTAAATGGCTCCATTCGTTCTGAAGGGGAAGCAAATTTTGCTTTTACATTGAAATTGTGGAGTTGATAGGTTCTTTTGTAAATAATATCTGTTTCGAACCCAGTTATATGATCAAGAATAAACTCTGCAGAATTTACGTGTGCCAACCTCTTACCCGCAGCATAACAAAATAGCTGGTTACCTAACCCGCCTTTTAGCCTTACGATCAATTTGTTCTTTTTTGTCATTCTATTGCTTAAATATTTTTTGCAAAAGAGTATCAAAAGAACGGTTTAGCTCAATTGATACTTTGAAAATCCAAACCAAAAATAAATACATAACAGCTATAGAAAAAGATCTTATTAAGATATCGAAATAAAAATTATCCACAACTGGAATAAGATAGGAAACTGAAAGTGCCAAGGCACCTATGATGGTTAAGTAAAAAGACTTAATATCTAATGGTTGGATTTTAAGCTTCATCCATATAAATAAGACTTTTATAATATTGGTTAATGAAATAGACGTTGCTGTTGCTATAGCAGCTCCAAGTATTCCGTAAATGGGTATAAGCCAAAAATTCAGCGTTATAGTTAGTATCACCAATAAAACCGAAAAGTAGAGGCCGAATCTGTAAAATGGGGAACAGATAACTATCTGGCTACATGAACCAGTAATCATGTTAATAAGATTAGCTGTACCAATAACAAAAATCACAATACTTCCGGTGGCGTACTCTTCTGGAAGTAACATGAAGAAGTTATCGATATTAGCTACAACACCTATAAATAATAGAAGACCAAATAAATATTGGTTGAGTGAAGTTTGTTTGTAAATCTTTCCAATTTCATTGAGATTATTATTTTCAAACTCTTCCGATATCAATGGTAATGCGATTTTAGAAATAGCCCTGCTTGGAATTGCAATTACAGAGCCAACATAGAAAGCAATTGAGTATATCCCTGTTTCTGATAAACCTATCATGCTACTGATCATTAGCATATCTATATGTCCAACAATCATGACAGTTACTCCACCAAGTAAAGTATACAGGCTGTATGTGCCAACTTCTTTAAAAAGGTTCTTAGTAAAAATGTCTGGGGATACAGAAAAGTTTAAATAGCCATTACTAAAGGCGTAAATAAATAAGATGAGAAATTGCAGTCCATAATTAGCTACAAACAGAAAAATAAATGTCGAAAAAGAGATGAGGTCAAAAAAGTAAAATGCCAGAAATACTATCAGAACAAGCCGAAGAAGGATTTCTTCAGTAAATGAGGCAAATACTGTATCAAATTGTGCATTTACATATCGCTTAATTATCTCATAACAAATTGCAAAAAGAACTAATGGAATAAGATATAGATAGAACTCTGGCATCAGCGGTGTTTCTGTATAAAACTTCAGAACAAAGTCTTTAAGCAGGATAAAAGCAGTTGCAAAGAAAACAAAAGCGAATAAGACAGGAATAAGAAAGGTAATGAATAACCCTTTTGGGTTTTTAGTACTCTTGGAAAGTAACGGATGATATTTAATGATAGCTCCCGGAACTCCTAAAGAAACTACAGTACTTCCAATAGCCATTATAGCAATCATAGTTCTGGTAAGTCCAAACTGGTCCGTTTCAAGAATGTTAGGAAATAAGTAGACGGTTAAAACAAAACCTACTGCAATTCCTATATAGGAAACAATGGCGTTACCGATACTTTGTTTAGCAATTATCCCCACTATCGTAAATTCCGGTCTTTAATTGTGAATAAGCTTTTTGGTAGAAAAGTGGCAACTAATCCTTTCCAGGATTTTACTCTTGTCGGTTTGCTGATAATAGCTTTTACAAAACATTTTAGCGCCATACGACGATTCTCAAAACGGTGGATTAGAAGGAACCCAATATCGCTATAAATCTGTCCAAGAGCTTGTTTATTTTTACCTGTGTACTCAGATTTATGCTTCTGAATAAAGCTCTTTCTACCTTCCCAAAAAGAATATTCTGAATTTGAAATATGTTTTCCTGATGTGGGAATAGTATAATTTACAAGGGCTTGAGGTATAGCAAAAAAATTATATCCTTGTTTCGCAATTCTTAACCATAAGTCCCAATCCTGAGCACTTTTAAGGTTTTCATCAAAACCATTTACATGTTCTAATGCAACTCTTCTAAGTAGTGGAACCGAGGCCGAACCGACAATATTTTTAGGGAGTAGATCAATGTAAATATCTCCGGTTCTATTAGGGATCGAAACCGAGATGGTTTTGTCACCATTTTTATAATTCATTCCACAGTAACAAACAGAAAATTGTTCATTCTTTGATAAAGCATCAACCATAATGGATACTTTATTCGGTTCCCAAGTATCATCAGAATCAAGAAACCCAATCAGATCACCTTTAGATTTTTTATAACCTGAATTTCGGGCAGCATTGGCTCCAAGATTATTAGCATGTTTTATCAGAGAAATTCTTGGATCATTAAAAACGGTTTCATGTTCTATAGAACTTTCTGAGCCGTCGTCAACAACAATTAATTCTATATTCTTGTATGATTGATTAAGAACCGATTCAATAGCGTTTAAAGTTGAATCTGGGCGATTAAAAAAAGGAATTATTACACTGACAAGTGTATCAAAAATCATTTTTCTAAAACGAACATGTGGTGATTATCGTACTCAAATAAACGATACGATTTTAGGATAGAAAAACCAGTTTTTTTGATGACATTTTTAAACATAGATACGGAATAACCCTTTTTACCTAATTCCCAATAATGTTGACCGTCAAATATATGTTTTTTACTTAGAAGTTTAGGTATTGAAATAAGGAATGATTTTCTTTTAATAACCGGAAGCTTCACTAACAGCTTATAACACAAAGTGCGATCAGGTACAGAAATTACTACATATTTAGAGGCTACTTCATAGATTTGTTGTAAAGCTGTTTCCACATCATCAAATGGCAGATGCTCTAAGACTTCGCAACAACTCACCAATTCGAAACTATTTTCATCAAATGGTAAATCTAAAACGGATCCTACAACATCCGGGTCCAGTTTTCCATCAATATCTAAAGTTTTTATGTCAAACCCGTGATCAAGTAAATAATTAGACACAAAACCATTTCCAATACCAATTTCAAGAATATTGGAAGACCCGGTTTGTGCTATTTCATTTATTTGATGCCAATAGCTTATAAATCTCTTTTTATTGTCATAGTCCAGTTTCAGATAAGTTTCAGGACTAACTTGTATATTTCCCACAAATAATTTTTTATTTAACGCATTTGAGCGGATAATAACAAAAGTTGAACTCTTATTTTGGAGTAAGATGTTCAATTACAATTTTATGTATTTCAGCTTTTCTTTTTTGAAGGGAAAAATTGTTTATGATATGTTCTCTGGCTCCTAGTCTTTTTTCAGGAGCTTTTCTATGAGCTTGTTCTATTAAGGATGAGATATCAGCAGGATCGGTATTTGTGGCAATAAGCCCTATATCCTGTATTAATCCGGGAATTCCGAAAACGGGGCTGCCAACAGGAATACAGCCACACATCATAGCTTCACTTATGACATTTGGCATGCCTTCAGTTCTTGATAATTGAACATATACAGAAGTTTTCTGATAGATGTTCAAAAGTTCTTTTCTTTGGAGAGGTGGAGTAAATTGAAGGTTTTTGGGAGGATTAAATTCCAGTTTAAAATCTTCAACATAATTGTCTGAGCAACCAACAATTTGAAACTGAAAGTCTTGTAAGATTCTGGCTATTTCCACAAATAAATCCCAGCCTTTAACCAAGGCGGTACGCTTGTTGGAGACAAGGGCTACCGTAGTAATTATTTTTTTTCTTTTTTCAGGCCCCAGAATCCAAAACTCAGGATCGTATCCGGTAGGTATCGACTTCCAGTTATTTGAAAAACCATCAATATTATTTTTTACCCCATTGGGATGAGCTTCCCCCCAAGACTCAGCAATTTTAGTTGTTTCTATAAGGGTAGGTTCAACAGGAAGAAGTAACGTAGAATTTTTTAGAATATATTTCGCGATAGGAGTCCTCCATGTACTACAGAATATTCCATAATTAAGACTTTTGATTTTATTGCAATCATATCCTCCAAGAACAGTAATGAATGGAATTTTTAAAAAAAGAGAGAATATTAAAGGAAAAAGACCATGATAATCTGAAAACCAGCAAAAACTAAGATCATATTTCCTCAGATTCTTTGACAGCCAAATTAATTGTTTAAAAAAGCTGGTTAGTAAAACGAAGAATGAACCCGATGGCTTAAATTGCAATTCATCAACTTCCCAGAATTCGCTCAAAATTTTTAAATCTTCTTTAACGAAAGAAGTTTTCTTTAAGTAAATAAAAAGTATTTTCGGTTTTGAGGACAATTTTTTCTGAAAGTAGAGCTGGAATTTAATGTCTTGATTTTTTTTAAGTAGAATGAAGAATCATTGTTCAATTAAAATGAATTTAAGCTTTAGTATCTAGAATTATTTTTTCTTTTATGCTAAAGAGTCTATCAGTTGGTTGATATTTTATCAAGAATTCTGGCCAAATTTTTTGTAAGATTCATTCTGCTATATTTATAAAAATCAGCATTTTTTGTAATTGTTACTCCTGTTTTCTTAAAGATTTCAAACTGGTGTAGTATTTCGGCTTTTAAATCATCTTTTGACTCAGAATGAAATGTTTTTCCTGATTTTGTTTCTTTGAGAATTTGATCAGAATCACTACCTACAGGACCAACAGAAATAATAGGTCGTTGTGCTGCCAGATATTCAAATACTTTTCCCGGGATGATAGTTTGTTGGTTTTGTGTTTTTCTTATGACAAGTAAAAGAATATTCGATCTCCTTAAAGATTCGGGAATTTTTGAGTGCGGTAATTGTGGTATATACTCTAAATAAGGATTTAAATTTCTTCTGCTAATCTCGTTTAAGATTGAAACATCGACACTTCCAATAAACCTAAGTGTAAAATTTTGAGCAAATGATTCGTTTTCGGATACTAATTCCTGAAGAGCATCCCACAAAAAAGGATGATTTCTTGAAGGGGTCAAAACTCCAATATGTGCTATAATAAACTTTGGTTCTCTTTGAGCATCAACGTCTTTGAAATCATCTTCATCGAACCCGTTTGTAATTACCTCAATATTCGCATCCGGATAATTAAGAAGAAAATCATCTTTAGTTCCCGGAGTAGTAACGGTAATTACATTTGCTGTACTAAGAACTTTTTTTTCAAGCTGGAAGTGCTTTTGTTTAGCCCAAGAAGTCAATTTTAAATCATCGAAAAAATCAATATTTGTCCAGGGGTCTCTGAAATCGGCTAACCAGGGAATATTGAATCTTTTGTTTATTTCTAATCCAATTAAATGAAGTGAATGTGGTGTTCCGTTTGAAACTATTGCATCAACTGATTTAATTTTTAAATAATTGGAAAGAAATTCAATAGAGGGTTTTATCCAAAAACGTCTCGCATCAGGGATAAAAAAATTTCCCCGGATCCAAATAGATAATTTTTTTGCCAATGATGGATTTGATTTCTCTTGAACAATACCTGTTTTAAGTCGTGTACTCTCATCTAATCCAACAAATTTTTTGTACAATTGATAAGGTTCCCAAATGGGATGAGTCAGGACTTCGATCCCAGGAGGTATTTCATTATTCAGGCTTTTGTCTATTTCAGGAAATTCCGGATTTGATGGAGTATATATAATGGGCTCCCACCCGAAATTTCTAAGATACTTAACAAACTTAACCCATCTTTGTACACCTGAGCCACCGCTTGGTGGCCAGTAATATGTAATTATTAATACCTTATTTTTTTTACTCACCTTTTTCAGTTCTATTCCTGAAATAATTAAATCCAAAAATTAATAAGATGACTATTTGTGCTCCCAAAGAGACCCAATTAAGTGTAACTCCAATAGAATAGGATGTTGGTCTGAATTCCAAAGTTAATTCATGATTTCCAGCTGGAATTTCCATGCCTCTTAGTACATAATTAGTCTTGTAGATTGGAATTTCCTTCCCATTAAGTAAGGCCTTCCAGCCAGCTGGATAATAAATTTCGCTTAGAACTAAAAAACCGGGTTGAGATCTTACAATATTCATGGAAATCTCGGGTCCTGTATAATTGGTAATCTCAACGGATGATATAGAATCAGGAGCCACTTGAATCGATCCTGCATTTTCAACAACTGCATGTTTGGCGTAATCATTAAAGGGATTACTTACAAAATCGAAAGCTTCTCTCGGTGAGTTAGCATAAACCAGTGAATCTACAAAGAAAGCTTTGGGAAGCAATTTTTGGTTCTCATAAACGGTTCCCGAACTACCATTAAAAACGGGAGTTAGTCCGGGTACCTGAAGACCTGGTTGATAATTTATGTATTTGATATTTAAAGCTCCCAGAAGCTCGAGGTTTAATCCTGTTGATCCCTTAAATAATGGACCGCCATTCGAAGTTAAATCTGCAACGGAGCTTAATTTAGCTCCTGTATAACCTCCTATAGTGGGATAAAAATAAGATGGAGTTGCTTCACTAAATGGTCCCGAAAGCAATGGAAATACACGATAACGAAACTCCCCATTTTCAGAATAAATATTATTGACAATAAATTCGTCAATATCTCTTTTCTTAGATTCTAATACTCTTTCAGGGCTTACATTTGCATTAACTATTACTCGATCCGGGACATATCTTTTGCCAACGCCTATCATATCGAAAGTAGTTAAAATTACTAAACTGAAAGAAGCCAGAGTTACAGAAAGTTTCTTCTTAAGAGTAAACCAAATTAAAGAGAATGTAATCAGGAGAAGAATTGCATACCTGAAAAGATCTCTGTTAGCGCCTTCTTTACGATCGGGTATAAAGTTCTGTTGAACGTAATTTAAAGCTTGTTGCTGTACCTGTGGGTTTTGGGGGCTTACATTATTTTGTTGAGCAATTTGATTAGCAATATTAGCTACTTCGCCGGGTTTTGTATAATCCATTGATTTGACTTGAAAAAACACCAGTCCAAATACTATGATAGAAATACCGATAGGTACATAAAGTTCTTTTATATCAGCAGATTTACTCTTTACAAATTTGAATAACCAATCTATTCCATAAATAGTGACAACACTGTAACAAAAAGAAGTAAGAACCAACCAAGTTTCTGGAGCACGAAACTTGTCGAAATAAGGGATATAATTAAATGCAAATTCGTTAAAAAAAGCGAAATGTTGGCCCCAAGAAAAAAGTAAAGCTAAAGTGCCTGTTCCAAAAAATACGTATACATATCGGTTTTTTTGCCGTAGAAGTGCGATCAATAGAAATGGAAGAACCAAAGCTCCAAGATAGTGTGGGCCAGATGTAATTGATTTAGGACCAAAATAGGTTGGAGAAGCTCCACCAAATAGTTCTGGTACCATCAATGTAAGAGATTCTTTAATTCCTTGTGACCATGCAAAAGCATATCCGGTTGATAACCCGGTAGAACCGTCCAATGCAGAACCACCTCGGATACTGTATTGGGAATATTCCTGAAGTGTAAGAAAGTTTTGAGCATGTCCTAAAACACCAATAATTCCGCCCAGCAATAGAAGACCTGTAATTACAGCAAAATGCTTAAATTCTTTTTTCCGAATTTGCTTCCAGGAATCTGCAATCCACAAAAAACCAATTAGAAACATAAAGTAATAAGTGATTTGAGGGTGTCCGGCACGTACTTCCAGTGCCATGGAGACAGATAAAAGAAGTAATCCTGCAATTTTATTATCCGATTTTGTAAGCTTCCAATATCCTGCTAAAACCCAGGGAGCGTAAGAAAGGGCTTTTAATTTTGAAGTATGACCTGCACCAACAATGATTGGGAAATAGGTAGTCAATGAAAATAATAAACTACCAATTAAAGCTGTTAGAGGGCGAAATCCCATGAGTATTAAAAAGTAATACATTCCGGATAGCATCACCCAATACGGGAAAGTAGGGTATATATCTAAGAAAACCCTTTCAAGAAAATCTAAATTAGGAACGTTATTGGCTACTGATACTACAAAGGCGGGCATCCCCATATACATGTTTTCAACCCAAAGAGGTTCTTTTTCAAACTTTTCCCTGTATTCAATAACTGACTCTGCTCCTGCACGATACTGAGTTATATCATGTCGTTGGAATTCTTTACCGCCAATAGTAGTGGCAGTGAAAAGTATGAATGGAATAAAAAATAAAATTGCTAAAGCAATTGCATGTTGTTTCCATTCTGCAAGGTTATAAAAAAAACCTTCAGATATTTTTTGAGAAGAATCTTTAGTCATGTTTACTCAATTACTTTTGGTACACGGAAATAGTCAGAATCTGCATCAGGAGCATTTTTTAGCGCATCTTCATGGGATACAGGGTCTTTTGCTTCGTCTGTTCTGAATCTGCTGTTTAATTCGATAACGTGCTCAAGTGGCGCAACTTCAGAGGTGTCAATCTCATTCAGTAAATCCATATACTCCAAAATACTATTCATATCTTTAGCGTACATTTCTGCTTCTTCTTTAGTAACCTGCAAACGAGCTAGATTTGCAATGTATTGAACATCTTTTTCTGAAACCGACATATAATTATTTTGTGTAATTTTAAGGGCAATAATTTAAGAAAGATTATGTGAAAGGTTAATTCTATATTCAAAAAAACCCAATTACACATTAAATTGATTAATTGTATCCATTTTGATTAGTTAAAGCTCAATAAAGATGATTAAGAAAAAAATCACTATAAAAAATACATCCGGTTTACATGCGCGTCCTTCGGCTGCTTTAGTTAAGAATGCGAGTAAATTTGAGTCCGATTTCTTTATTCATATGTACGGGTATAAAGTAAATGGGAAAAGTATTTTAGGGGTAATGACCCTTGCTGCTGAGTGTGGTGCAGAACTGGAGCTCGAATTTGATGGAAGTGATGAAATAGAGGCTATGAGTGCAATCACTGAGTTGATCGAAAATAAGTTCGGCTTTGAAGATGACTGAGATAAAAAATGAAAAAGAGAGATTGATTAAAGGTATTTCTGCTAATTCAGGAATAGCAATAGGTGAAATATTTTGCGTAGATAATAAAAAGAGAAAGGTTCTTCCTACACAGATTGGAAAAAGTGAAGTAGATGTTCATTTAAATTTATTTTCATCAGCCAGAAAAGAACTTCTGAATGAGCTTTCTGAATTGCTGGATCAACTTGATTCAAACTCATCAGCAATTATTGAAACGCAAAAGCAGATTATTCTGGATTCAGAAATAGAGAGGAGAGTTTCTGAAGTTGTAAAAGAACAATTGTTATCCTGCGAGTTTGCTATTTATAAAACATTTTGTGATTTCATTGAAAGACTCAAGGAAAGCGGCTCTGAACTGTTTCAGCAGCGAATTGTGGATCTGGAAAACCTGAGAGACCGACTTCTGGAGTTAGTTTCAGGAGAAGATGCATCTGAAAATATTAAAGAAGGAAGCATTGTAATCGCAGGTGAAATTAGTCCGGTTGAATTAGTGAATTTTCATGAGCAAGGTTTGGTTGGACTAGTTATGGAGAAAAGTGGTGTAACATCGCATGCTTCATTAATCGCTCAGTCTTTGGGCATTCCATGTATAGTAAATTCAAAGAATGCCACAGAAAAAGTTAATTCAGGTATTGCCATTTTAGACGGAAGAGAAGGAAGATTGATTTTAAACCCTTCAGAAAAAAGTCTCGCAGAGTATAAAAAACTGCTCAGGAAAATTGAAGAAAAAGAAGCCCGATTAATTAAAAGTTTATCGGCCCAATCAACAACAAGAAGCGGTACTAAATTTAATCTTTCTTCTAATGTTGAATTTGAATCGGAACTAGAAATACTCAGAGAATATAAAATTAACAACATTGGTCTGCTTAGAACAGAAGGTCTGCTATTTAAAGGTAAGACAAGTATTGACGAGCAATTCAATTTCTATAAATCCGTAATAGAATCGGTTTCAGGAGAAGTTATTTTCAGGCTTTTTGATGTCGGAGGGGATAAACTATCGCTTGGTATGGAAAAAGAAGCCAATCCTTTTTTAGGATGGAGAGGAATTCGAATGCTTCTGGATGAGACGGAATTATTGAAAAATCAACTTAGGGCTCTATTAACAGTTGCAGGATTAAATCCCGGACGAGTAAAAATTCTGGTCCCAATGATTTCTATGGAAGAAGAAGTCATTAAAATTAATGAAATAATAAATGAAGTCCAGTCAGAGTTGATTTCTGAAGGAGTTAGTATTGATAAAAAAGTACAAATCGGTGCCATGATCGAAGTTCCTTCAGCAGCAATTAATGCTGAAAACTTGGCTAACCATCTGGACTTTATGAGTATTGGAACAAATGATCTGACACAGTATACACTTGCGGTTGATCGTGGTAATGAGAAAATCTGTTCACTATATCAGCAACAGCATCCTTCAATTTGGAAACTTATCCAATTCACATCTGAAGCAGCTAAAAAAACCAACACGCCATTAACGGTATGTGGAGAGCTGGCAGGAGATGTGCTCGGTGCTTGTGGATTGATGGGTTTAGGAATTAATAACTTGAGCATGCTTTCGACTTCAATTCCAAAGGTGAAGGAAGAGTTGATCAGTCATTCTGATGAAGAATTTCATCAGTTGGCGGTTAAATTTTTAAGTGCAAAAACAACTATTCAAATAAAAGAAATCTTCGAAGACTGGAGAAACTATTGATGAAATTAAATCAAGACAATATTAAAAAAACAGATACAGAGAATATGTGGGGATTGATTGAATCTTTCCCTGATCAGTGGAAGGAAGTCTGTGAACTGACCGAAGAAGTAAGCTTTTCAGTTGATTCTGAAAAAATCACAAATATTTGTTTTGCAGGGATGGGTGGTTCAGCTATAGGTGCAGATCTGATTCGTGCATATTCTCTGAACTCATGTCCGCACCCTGTGCAAGTAAACAGACATTATAACGTTCCGGATTATGTGAATGAGAACACACTTTTTGTGGCGTGTAGTTTTTCCGGAAATACAGAAGAAACTTTAGCAGCTTTAGATAAAGCTTTAACCCGGGGAGCCCAAATTATAGCAGTTACGTCAGGGGGGAAACTTAAAAAACTTGCTGAAGAACATGGTTTCGATTATGTAAAAATTCCTGGTGGCATGCCACCAAGAGCAGCTCTTGCTTATAGCTTCGTACCATTATTTCGGATTTTCAGCAGCCTTGGTTTTCTGGAAGAAAGTGATGACGTTCTGGATGCAACACATAAACTTTTAAAGGAAGGTGTTACAAACTATAAAGACATTAAAAGTAATGATGCTCTTGCTTTGGCTAAAGAAATGAATGGTTCTCTTCCTTTGATTTATAGTGATGCTTTGATGATGGAACCGGTTAACTTGAGATGGCGTGGACAGATTGAAGAAAATGCTAAAATGTTAGCCTATGGAAATTTAATTCCCGAAATGAATCATAATGAAATTGTGGGTTGGGAACATATCAGTCACTTAGCGGGTAGGTTAACTGTGGTGATGCTCAAAGATCGTGATGATAATCCAAGGGTTTTAAAGAGAATGGAAATTGTCAAAGAACTGGTTATGGATCAGGCTCTTTCAGTTATAGAAATTTCAACAACCGGCGAGTCTAAATTAGAAAGGCTGTTTTCTTTGGTTCAGTTAGCAGATTGGGTAAGTATATATCTTGCCTTATTGAATGATATTGATCCTACACCAATCGCTAAAATTGACATTTTAAAAAGTAAGTTAGCAGAAATCTAACGGGATATAATTTGTTTGATATTGCAAAATTCAAATCGTTGCTTAACGCAAACTGGGTTGGTTCTGAGTTTAGTTTTATCGAGCAAACGAAATCAACCAACCTTGTCGCAAAAAAGCTTGAAAACCCAACTCCCGGAACTGTAATCCTTACAGAAGATCAAACAGCAGGTAAGGGGCAACATAACAGGCTATGGATAACTGAGAAGGGTAAGAACCTAACGTTCAGTTTAATATTTACTCCTTCAAATGCAGAAAGAATCAATCTTTTGACACTTTCATGTGCATCTGCAATCGAGGATATTATTTGTAAATATTATGACCATTGCTCCATTGAGCTGAAATGGCCTAATGATGTAATATGTGATGGGAAAAAAATTGCTGGTCTACTTACAGAAGTAATTCATTACGGAAATAAAGTAGATAGAGTGATAGTAGGAATTGGATTAAACGTTAATCAGGAAAAGTTTTCAGGAGAGATTTCTGAACTGGCTTCATCAATCAGGAATTTAACAGGAAAAGAGGAGTCCAGAGAACAACTCCTAGCAGATATTCTGGCGCGGATCGAATATAATTACCAAAGGTGGGCCAATAATAGTGTAGACTTGATCAAGGAAGTAAATGAAAAGTTGCAAGGGTTTGGAAAATGGGTAACTCTTGAAGTAGATGGAAAGAGATATGAAGATCAGTCAAAGTTTCTTGGAATGAATGAAAAGGGGGCACTTCAGGTGTTGAATAAAGAACTTGGAGTAGATATTTTTACCTATGAACAAATCCGTGTCCACATTCATTGATAAAGAGCTTTCAGAACAACTGAAAGATCGCTTTTCTAAACAGCCGAAATTAATTATCGGAGTTAGTGGTGGCGCAGATTCTATGGCTTTGCTTTATGCTTTAAAAATAGCTGAAATTGAAGCGATAGTAGTCCATATAAATTATGGATTAAGAGGTGAAGACTCTGATAAAGATCAGGAATTGGTTGAGCAACTTTCTTTTGAATGGGGATTTGAATGCGTTTCTGTAAAACCGGAATCCAAAACAGAGAATGAAAACTTTCAAAATTGGGCAAGGAATCAGAGATATCAGATTTTTCGCGACCTTAGACAAGAAGTTGGTGCAGATGCAATTGCTGTATCTCACCATCAGGATGATCAGGTGGAAACAATTTTAATGAAATTATTTCGGGGAAGTGCACCGGAGAACTGGCAGGGGATGTCTGTTCTTGAAGATCATATTTTCCGACCATTTCTGAATATTCAAAAAGAAAAATTGCAACAATATTGCGATGAAAATGCAATCCCATTCAGGCAGGATAAAAGTAATGAATCTAATAAGTATGCACGAAATCTGATAAGAAATGAGTTGTCAGAGCAAATGAATCAGCTTCTGCCGGGTTGGCAAAAAAATGTGTTAAAACTGAAGGAGTTTGGGGCATTAAATGAAACGGCTATCAACCAACTGCTGAAGAAGATTCAACAGGGGGATAGGATTTCAGTAGTTGAGCTTATAGAAATGGAAAAAAGTCTGGCAAGTTCAGTTCTCAAAAAGTTTGTAGAGCAACAAACACAGAAAGAATTGTCATCAGGGGAACTGGAAAGCATTTATCAATTATTAAGTGCTCAGACCGGATCAGTATTTAGGATTGATGAGAGTACAAAGTTGGTTCGAGAACGCGATCATCTCACAGTTTCAGGTTATAAAGAGGGGATAAATGTGGAAATTAAGAGCCTGGATGAAGAGTTTAACTTTGAACCATTTAGGTTTTATAAAGGAAATAAACAAGAATCAGAGTTTTATTTGGATTGGGACTCGTTAAAATTTCCGCTTGTATTACGAACCTGGGAATCAGGAGATAGGTTTCAACCATTGGGAATGAATGGTTCACAAACCGTATCTGATCATCTTACCAATCGGAAAGTTTCTGTAACAAATAAGGAAAAATCTTTGGTATTGGTTGGTACAGATGGTACTATTTACGCATTATTTTTTGGAGGTGATGACGATAGAGTCGGAACTATATCTGAATTGAGCAAAGCAACTGAAGATACAAGGCTATATCTTTCAGTGATAAAAAAGAAAAAATTATGAGTTTTTACTTACCTGAATCCGTTGATTGCAACGGTGAAAAATTTAAAGTTTTCATTACCCGTGAAGAGATTGAAGCGCGGGTTTCATTATTAGGAAAAAAGCTGGATAAAGATTTTGAGGGAAAGCGCCCCATCTTTATCGGGATTTTGAACGGAGCTTTTATTTTTCTGGCAGATATCATGCGCAATGTATCAATTCCTTGTGAAGTAGATTTTATGAAACTTTCCAGCTATGGAGATGAAAAAGTTTCCTCGGGACAGGTCACTGAGTTAAAAGAGATCAACGCAAAAATTAAAGGAAGGCACGTAGTTTTAGTTGAAGATATCGTTGATACCGGGCTTTCTATGAAGTATATCGTGGAACGGATGAAAACGTATAATCCTGAATCTGTTTCTGTAGTAACATTATTGCATAAAAAAGATGCAACAAAATATGATGTTCAGATTGATTATGTAGGTTTTGAGATACCAACAAAGTTTGTTTTGGGGTATGGATTGGATTATGCTCAGGAGGGCAGAAATCTTGGACAGATCTATGTATTGAATGAGGGTAAGGAAAGTTAAAAACAAAGATTGATTAGGCAGTTTAACTCCCGTATATTTGTCGTCCTTTAATGGAGAGGTGGCTGAGTGGCTGAAAGCGCTCCCCTGCTAAGGGAGTTTATATGGAAACATGTAACGAGGGTTCGAATCCCTCCCTCTCCGCATTAAAGCCAATGTAAAGCGAAGCCCGATGCAATTTGTGTCGGGTTTTTTTTATTTCAAGCATTCGGCATGAAAAAAAATTAAGCTAGCTCAGCAAGTTCGAGCCAGCGCATTTCCTTTTCCTCCAGTACAGATTCAACATTGGCAAATGCTTCAGAAAGTTTCTGTACCTTTTCATAATCGAGGTTGCTGGAAACCATTTCATTTTCAAGTTCAGATTTTTTTGCCTCTAATTGCCCAATCTCTTTTTCCAGCTTTTCGAACTCTTTTTTCTCTTTATAACCAAGCTTTTTTTCTGAGGTTGATTTTTGAGAATCTTTTTTGAAATTGGTCTCAGGTGATTCATCCCCTTTCTTATTATGATCACTACTTTGTTGAGATTGAAGGACTTTATATTCAGAATAGGTGCCATTGAAATCATTCACTACACCATTACCTTCGAATACAAAGAAATGTTCAACAAGGTTGTCCATAAAATACCTGTCGTGAGAAACAATGATCAGACAGCCACCAAAATTTGAAAGAAATTCTTCCAGTTTTTCTAAAGTGATTATGTCAAGATCGTTAGTTGGTTCGTCAAGGATAAGAAAATTGGGATTCTTGATTAAAACCATCATTAAGCCGAGCCTGCGCTTTTCACCACCGCTTAACTTATTAACTGGAGTATATTGCATCTTGGCATCGAACATGAAGTGTTCAAGAAACTGAGAAACTGAAATGGTATCTCCATTTGCAAGAACTATTATTTCAGCTACTTCTTTGATAACATCTATAACACGGGCATTTTCTCTTATTTCAATCCCCGACTGTTTGTAATGGCCATACACAATGGTTTGTCCGGTGTTTACCTCCCCGGAATCAACAGGTTCTTCTCCTGTTATAATTTTAAGAAATGTACTTTTCCCAACCCCATTTTTCCCGATGATGCCGATGCGTTCTCCTTTTTTGAAAGAATATTCAAAATCTTCAAGAATGGTAAGATCTCCAAAACTCTTTGAAACGTTTTTAAGCTCAAGAACCTGTCCGCCTATTCTGGACATATCTACTTCAAGTTTTACTTCTTTCTTTATCTTTCCGGACTTAGCTTTCTTCTCCGTTTCATAAAAAGCATCAATTCTGGATTTTGATTTGGTGGTTCGAGCTTTTGGCTGACGTCGCATCCATTCCTGCTCCTTTTTCATCAGCTTACCGGCTTTGGCTACTTCGGTAGCATAGACTTCTTCACGTTCAGCTTTTTTTTGCAGGAAGTACTCATAATTACCTTTATGGTGGTACAACTGTCCGTCTTCAATTTCTAAAATGTGATTACAAACCCGATCCAGAAAATACCGATCATGGGTTACCATAAGTAAAGTCATTGTACTTTTGGTGAGATACGCTTCCAACCATTCAATCATTTCAAGGTCGAGATGGTTAGTAGGTTCATCAAGGATGAGTAAATCCGGTTCGTCAAGCAACACAAAAGCCAAAGCAACCCGCTTTCTTTGTCCGCCGGATAGTGATTTTATAGATTGATCCAGATCATGAATATTTAAAACACCTAAGATTTGCTTTAACCGTTGTTCATAATCCCAGGCATTGGCTGCATCCATTTTCGCGAGAGCTTTATCAAAAGCTTCCTGAGTCGAATCGTTATAATTCTCGGCTTGATCTGCTACAGCTTTTTCGTATTGCTGGACAATTTCAACCATATTGTTATCGCCGTGAGCAATAAACTCACTGATTGTCATGCTATCATCCAGATCAGGTTCCTGTTCCAGCATTCCAACTTTGATTCCATTTTGAATCATTACTTCACCCGAATCGGGAGTTTCTTTACCAGCCAGTATTTTCAATAATGTAGATTTACCAACTCCATTCTGAGCAATAAGTGCAGTTTTATCTCCCTTAGAAATTCCAAAGGTTAAGTCTTTGAATAACAGTTTAAGGCCGTAATTTTTGCTCAGATTTTCTGTGGAGAGGTAGGTCATGAATAGTTGTTGCTAGAAGTCTTAATGAAAAGTATTCAATATACGGGAATCTACACGTATAAGGAGGTTGTACCTGAATTAATTATCGAAAATTAGGAACTTGTTTTGTTCCTATTCACAGAAGAATCCGAATCTTGATTCTGAGCAAATTCTTGATCTTCAAAATGGACTCGTTCATTTTTCTGGTTCTGAGAAGTATTTTTATTATTTGAAATCCATCGGAGGAAAGCCATACCAATTAAGAACCCAACAATAAATATTAAAAAAGCTGAACCATTCATCTCCGTAGATAGTTTTTTTACTTAAAAATTTCAAGCTTTTGAATTAACTCTCCTAGAATTTTTAAATAGCTCAATAAGTTTTCTAGGCTAACTCTCTAAAATCTATCATTAAAAACTCCCTAACTCTGTGTATCTTTATTGCTTTCTAAAAGTCATTCTGATGCCGAATAGTGGGAAGAAGAATCTACACATTCAAATCACTGTGCAGATCTTTTGTCATCACTCAGAACGACTTAAACTCAAAACAAAATATAAGTACAGTGAGCGATCAGAAGATAATTTTTTCAATGGTTGGGGTGAGCAAAGTTCACAAACCCAACAAAACAGTTCTTAAAGATATATATCTATCTTTCTTTCACGGCGCAAAAATTGGCGTGCTCGGATTGAACGGAGCCGGAAAATCTACTTTACTTAGAATTATTGCCGGAGAGGATAAGGATTATCAGGGGGATATCAGTGTACAGAAAGGAATTACATTTGGATATCTGCCTCAAGAACCACAACTGGACCCCGAAAAAACGGTGAAAGAAATCGTTGAGGAAGGTGTTCAGGAAACTGTTGATCTGCTCAAAGAATACGAAGATATAAATGCAGCTTTTGGCGATCCTGATGCAGATTTTGATGCACTAATTGAAAAGCAGGCAAAATTGCAGGAAAAAATCGATCAGGTTGAAGCATGGGATCTTGATGCTAAATTAAAACAAGCCATGGATGCACTTCGCTGTCCTCCTGGTGATACATCAGTAAGTGTACTTTCGGGTGGAGAAGCACGTCGTGTTGCTTTATGCCGACTATTGCTCAAGAAACCGGATGTTCTGCTTTTAGATGAGCCAACGAACCATTTGGATGCAGAGTCAGTGGGTTGGTTAGAGCAGCATTTAGAGCGATATGAAGGAACAGTTATCGCCGTTACTCACGATCGTTACTTTTTGGATAATGTAGCCGGATGGATTCTGGAATTAGATCGTGGCGAAGGAATTCCTTTTGAAGGGAATTATTCTTCGTGGCTGGAGCAGAAGTCAGAACGATTACGACAGGAAGAAAAGCAGGAATCCAATCGTCAGAAAACATTACAACAGGAATTGGAATGGATTCGTCAAAATCCGAAGGGGAGAAGAGCTAAAAGTAAAGCCCGTATCAATGCTTATGAAGAATTGTTGGCTAAAGATCAGGAAAAACGTGTAGATGATATGCAGATTATTATTCCTGCAGGTCCAAGACTGGGAAATAAAGTGATTGTTGCTGAAAACCTTACCAAAGGTTTTGATGAAAAGTTACTGATTGAAAATCTTGATTTTCAACTTCCTCCCGGTGGAATTGTAGGAATAATAGGAGCCAACGGAGCCGGTAAAACTACTTTGTTCAAAATGATTACCGGGGAGGAACAACCCGATTCAGGATCTCTTGAAATCGGAGAAACAGTTGAGCTTGGATATGTAAACCAAAAGCGTCCGCTTGATCCTAATAAAACAATTTGGGAAGAAATTTCCGGAGGAAATGAAATTCTAAAACTTGGAAATCGCGAAATCAATTCACGAGCATATGTTGCTCGATTTAACTTTAGTGGAAGTGATCAGCAAAAGAAAACATCACAAATTTCTGGTGGAGAGAGAAATCGTGTGCATCTCGCTAAAATGCTTAAAGAAGGCTATAACGTTATTTTATTAGATGAGCCTACGAACGATCTGGATGTAAATACGTTGCGAGCACTCGAAGAAGCTTTATTGGAGTTTGCAGGCTGCGCGGTGGTCATTTCTCACGACAGATGGTTCCTGGATCGTGTAGCAACGCATATTTTAGCATTCGAAGGAAACAGTCAGGTATATTGGTATGAAGGAAACTATCAGGAATACGAAGCACATCGTAGAGAGCGGTTGGGTATTACGGATGATCAACCCCAACGAATACATTACAAGAAGCTGACGAGATAATCAGAATTTATAGGCAAAACCAAAACTTAAAGAGGACAAGCTAAAGTTTATCCCATAAGATGTGTCAACTAAATTTGCATCAAAATCCTCAGGATCCTCTATCTCATAAACATAATAAAGTGAGCCGATTGAGGTAGATAGAGTAAATGATTGTGAGAGTTGGTAAACGATGCCGTGGTTAAAACTAAATCCAAGTCGATGAATTTCTGAATTTAAGTTTTGCGAACTTTGCAGTTCCGGTTCACTTTTTCCTATACCAAAGCTTGAGTTTAATCCATTTTTTATCCAAAAATTTTCGGATAAGTTAGAATAAATTTGAGCTCCTAAATTGAAAGAAGTCATACTTCTTTTATTAACAAACTTATTGTACTCAAGTGTGGATTGAACAAATTGATACCCGGATTGTTCAGTAAAACTTCGGGAAATACCAAAGTTTATTGATAGACTTTCTTTCAAGAAAAATTCAAGAAACAGACCAGATTCAAGTCTCTTTATATAAGTTTCATAACTTTCGTTATTGAAGAAGAATTGCTCATTATTATTTTGAGAGGCTAAAATATTAGTCCTGAGTAAGAAATCTCCTTTTTCAAATTGAGCAAATATTTCTGTTGTTAATAGAAGAGACAAAGCTGATGCAAAAAGAATAGTCTTTCTCATATCAAGTATTTTTAAAAAGTTGGAAGGAGGATACAAATTTTTTCCCCAATAAAATACCCCATTCGGGTGATATCTTAATCACAGCTTTCTCCGCATTTTTACTCCATCAACTCAATGTCGAGTGCTTAATTAAAGGAGTGCAAATGCTATCAAAAAAAATACTATTACTTGGGCTTGCCACGCTTGTACTGTCTTGCGCAACTGTGCAGCAGCAAATGGGCAAGATGGTGCTCAAGTTCATGACCAAAAAAGAAGCTGATTTCAACAACATAGCGGTGATCGGTGGTTATCAAACCAATGTTGCCGCACCGGATGTGGGAATTACTACATTAGGAACCGAAGATTGGGAAGAGGGTGAAAGTTTAGTTGGAGTTCAACTTGTAAAACCTGCCGGAGCAGTAGGGGTAATTGCTTTAGACGGAACAGTTACAGTTGATGGAAAGGAAGCTACGAGTTATGGAGGTGGTGCTTATATGGTTCGGTTTCCCGCCGGAGATACCTCTCCTAAAACTGTAACACTTACCAGTTCGAATGGAGAAACAACTAGTTTTGAAATTTCAGCACTACCCTCTGTTAACATAAAAAGTGTAAATGGTAGCTCTGCATCAGCAACTGTTGATTTGAATTCTGATTTGGAAATAGAATTAGACTACGATCCGGCAGCAGAAGGAAAAAGAGTAAATATATCTTTGATTACCAGTGCCGTTGGAGCAAAGGGATTTGCAAATTTTCAATCAGCCATTATTAATGGCAAAATTACAGTTCCGGCAAATGCATTTCAGCATAAGCATATAACTGGCGGTGGACCGACCGGAAAAGATGTAACTAAATGGGTGACAGGAGTAAATCATCTGCAAGTTTCAATAATTGAGGCAGATAGAGATCAGGATGGTCAGCCATTCCCATACTTCAAAAAAGAAATGCGATCGTTTGATACAGTTCCTGTAAATGTTACGGGAAGTGCTGAAGGCAGAGCCTGGATCCGTGTAAACGGAGAATCTGAAGAAGCGTCCGGAAAGTTTGGTTACGATGCATTTTCTTCCAATGCCTGGTATGCTCGTCCTTTAAATACAGATATCAAAAGAATAGGAATATCATCGCTATCTGTGAGTGGAACTCTGTTTAAACAGGAAACAGAGACTTCAGAAAGAGAAAGCTACATGAATGGCTATGCAGGGTACGGTAAGTACAGAACAATTACTACAACAACTACCACCTTCGAATTCCCAAAACTGGATGACAGATACTGGGATCAGTTTTTGGAAAATATCTATTCAGATCTGGGTAATATGTTAACAGATGATTATGGGGCTTCTCTGGTTTCTGTCGACCAAATCACTGCTAATCCGATTTACAGCGAGTATTATACACCGGAAGATGAAAACTCTAAAGAGTATATCGCCAAGAATTTGCGAGATACAAAGCGATTACTTCCAAATAGTTTAGGTGAAGTTTTATCGGATCGTACTACGGCTTTAGTTGCGGATGAAGGAACTACTGCCAGGTTGATTCGAGATATGAATATGGATGCTTTCATGGATGTAGTAATTAATTATCAGGTAGCGGCAGATAGTGACGATAAAATTGTATTGCTACCGAATGTGAGTTTTCGGGTAACTGGTCAAACTCAGGCGTTTGATGGAATGTCAAACACATGGATTCAGGGTAATGTGAGAGGTCCGGGAGTTGCATTCAACAGATCTGAATTTTCCGATCTTAACGCATTAAACCGAATCGGTCAAAAAGATGTAATCATAAAACTTATTAAACAAGCTATTTCAGAGTTGTTGGCGGAACAAGAAGAATTTGGATACCAAACTGTCTGGAAGACAGCACTCGACAACTAATACACAGTTAGTAATTAGTTGATATACTAACCCAAGCCCGGTTCAATGAATTTGAGTCGGGTTTTTGTTTTAGGTAAGTCGGTAATTAAAAAAATGATTTTAATAACAATTCGGAGCAACTTCTCCCTGAGTAGTTCTGAAGTACCGGTCACCATTAAATATGTTTTCTGATCTTCGTAGGTAAGCCGGTAAGTGTAAACCTCGTTATTATAAAAGTTAGGTTTAAAATTGGTGTTCCATCCTGATTGGTGGAAATATTCCATTTTCCTGTATCAGATCGATCAGGTGAAAGAAATTCCAAGTTCTTCATAATTAATTTCTCCGGGAAGTTGAGCTAAGCATATTTTTTGTATAACAATAGTAAGTAAAACTAATATCATGGTCTTCTTCATAGCAAAGAAATAAATTGTGTTTACCCTTTTATAAACAAAAATAAATTCGAGTAAGAATTAAATACTAAGTTATCTATAAGAAAAGAGATAGTATTGATGCCAAATAAGGCACCAATATTAAGAGAATAGATTTTATCTCATGTCATACCTGAGAAAGGAGAAAAATGTACCGCCGAATGTCAAAAGGATAAAAATTCCCAGTAAACCGAAATCAAGTATACTACGTGATAAGCCTGCTGATGCGGTTATTAATGGCTCAGAATATTGCGGCATTTCGCTGGTATCCAATCCCTGATCGTCTCTACCAAAATCAATACTCACACCTGAATCAGAACTCACATTAATACTAAAGCCACCACTATTTCCGGATTCGCTGGCTTTTTTTTGAGTGAATTCAGTAAAAGTATCTCGATATTCTCTCATACTTTCTTCATATCGGGTCTTCATATCGATGTCTGTTCCAGCAATATTCATTGCAGCTAAACGAAAAGATGAGGCCGGAGAAATTCTGGATAAACTAAATGCAACTCTTTCCTGGAGCTTTTTCTGATTTTGTATTTCTTCAAGAAGTTTTCTGTTGTTATCCGTTATATCTTGTTGTACTTGTTTTCGTTCAGCATCATCTTGTTCTAACCAATCCCACTCTCTTTCATCGCGATAAGCCTGGCGTTCCTGATCCGACATTCCGGACATTTCTTCTGAGCGAGCTCTCCATATTCTTGCAGTGTAATCAGAATATTCATCCCATCTGGCGTTTTGAAAAGCTTCTTGTTTTGCTTCTACCTGAGCTACAGATTCAACTTCAACAAGTTGACCTGAAGCCATAATGCTCATTCTTGGCAAGATTAAAACTCCGGCGATCCAAACTACCAGCAACAATAAAAAAGAAAGCGAGGATTTTTTTGTAATAGCTGATAATAACAAGCCCATTCCAATAAAGAAGGTTATGTACAGCACAGAAAGCCCCAGAAAACCAACAATACCGATCCAATCACTTTCGGAAATCGGGATGCCGAGAAAGATAGCTATCAGTATTGCAATGAGGATTGGGATAAATAGCGGTACAATTAACCCGGTCCATATTCCCACAAATTTTGCAATGAGGTAACTGGCTCTGGAAACTGAATTAGCAAAGGCAAGCTTAAGAGTACCATTTTCTCTTTCCCCGTTTATGGCATCATAGGTAAACAGGATAGCAAATAAGGAAAGTATAACTTGAATAATAAAAGTCAGGTCGATAAAGCGAAACAAAGCAAACAGGGTCTCATCTGAATATGGACTTCTTCGTAATTTTACATCCTGATACTCAGAAATAGTAGATACTCTTCCAACATCAAAGTGTAGACCGGAAACAAATACCTGCATAGGAGTTGGTTTGCGATGTGTTTGATTACGAACACTGGACCAATTTGTAGCTTCCTGAATGTTTTGTCGAGCTATTTCCTGATTAGCTTCATATTGCGCTACGGCAGTGTGGTATTCCTGAACTCCTATATATACACTTGTGAGGATTAATATTGAGCATACCAAAAAAGTAGCTGCAAATTTTGGGCTAAGAAGAATATTCTTAAGTTCTTTTTCTATAAGTAATTTAATCATGATATTCTGTTGTTTTATAGTTATCTCAGGTCATATTTAAGGAATGCCATAAATGCCCCTCCAAAAAAAACGAGATTGAACAGGACCAGAAGTCCGAGATCTAAAACTCCTTTGTTAAAAGTCGAAGAAAATGAAGCTTTTTTGAATTGAAACTCAGGTAATTCAGAAGCATCAATTGTTTCGGGTTCTTCACCGCTATCATCACTTGTTGAAACAATCATTCTGAATCCGGTATTTCCACCGTGTCCGGTTTTCTCAACCATAAAATCGTTATAAACTTCCTGATAGTTTTCTGCTGATTCCATATATCGATTTTGGAGCCCCAGAGATGTGCCTGCAAGCTCAGTGGTAACTAAACTAAATACGGAAGTTGGTGAAACACGAGAAAGAGAAAGGGCAAGCTTTTCCTGCGCTCTTCTTTTATTTAAAAACTCTTCATTTATTTTTTCATTGAATAGCTCTGTTTTACGGGCTCTTTCTTCAGAAAGCTCACGCATGAACGTTCCGAATTCCTGCATTACTTCCTGAGGTTCGGTTCCTTCCGGTGCAGAAAAGTTTGCCATTTTAGGTCGGTCATCTGCAAAGAGTTGAAAACGGTATCGGTTTTTTTCTGAAACTATTTGATCTACATTCGGGACTTCAACGAATCTTGCAGAAACTAGAACGGAAGCTCTTGGAATGATCAAAACAGCAAAGATCCAAACAACCAGACTTATCAGAAATGAATTTGAAGGTTTGTCAGTCATTGCAGAGATTCCAATAGTCATTGCAAGGAATAATCCGAAATAAGCAAGACCTGAAATAAGTATCACAGATAAGCGCAACCATTCATCGGCGGAAAGAGTCACTCCCAGAACAGGCAGTAGTGCACAACCGATCAAAAGAGGAATGATTAAAGCTAAACTTAACCCGACAAATGATCCTGCAAGTTTTCCTCCAATGAAGGATGCTCTTGAAACAGAATTCGAAAAGCATAGTTTTAATGTCCCGGTTTTTTTTTCACCGTTTATCGCATCATAAGCAAAAATGATTGCAAACAGAGATAAAATGACTCCAAAAATAAATTCCAGATCCATGAATCTGAAAATCGCGAAAATAGGTTCATCATTGAATCGTGTATTTTGTGCTGTCAGTTCTCCGCGTCCTCTCACTTCAATATCTCTACCAATATCGTTAGAAATACCAGTTACTAAAGCCATTAAAGGTTGAGGCGGAAGCATAATGCTATGATTTATTGCTATCCAATCTGTATTTGAAGCGAGCTGATTATAATTCTCTTGTTTTGCAGCTTCATACTGAGCCTGGCTTGAAAGAAAGTTTTGTGCTCCCATTAAAAAAGAGAGAATGATAAGAACTGAGCATACAGCAAAGCTTATGGTAAATCTACTGCTTTGGAATATCTCTTTTAGTTCTTTTAAGAATATAAGTTTAAACATGGTCTCTAAGCTAAATCGTTAACAAGAACGCCGGTTTGTTCAGTTTGATCCATGTATCCGGCCATATATTCTACATAGAGCTGTTCCAGGTTTACGCCGTCAAGTTCTGCATGAGTTCTTTGAGCTACCAGAACCCCGTTGTTTAGAATTCCTACATGATCAGAAATTTCTTTAGCTCTGAAAATGTCATGAGTACTCATTAAAATTGCTTTTCCTTCATCCCGTAATTCTCCAATTAATTTTGTGAACTCTTTTCCTGCTTTAGGATCTAATCCGGATGTAGGTTCATCAAGAAGAATAGCAGGCGCATTTTTCAGGATAGCTATCGCAATTCCACATTTTTGACGCATTCCTTTAGAGAAGTCTTTTAGCTTTTTATCAAATGCTTCACTTTGCAGACCGACTCTTGAGAGAGCGGCTTCATAGTCAGTTCTTTTATAATTATTCTTACCACCAAGGCGAACAAAGAAGTCAATGTTCTGCATTGCAGTAAAATTAGGGTACAACTGAACATTCTCGGAAACGAAGGCTACATTCTTTTTTGCTTCTAAAGGTTCTTTATTAGAATCTATACCATTAATTAAAGCATTACCGCTTGTAGGCTGAATGAAATCAAGAAAAATATTAATGGTTGTGGTTTTTCCGGCACCATTGCCTCCAAGCATAGCGTAGATTTCACCCGGCATTACTTTTAAGTTAAGATCATCCAGAGCTTTTACGCCGTCTTCATACACCTTTGTAAGGTTTCTGGCTTCCAATAAAGGAGCTTGTTTTATTGTGTCGTTTGTTTTCATGTTCTTAGAGTTTTAACGGTCAGGATTCAGCACTCAGCTTTTTATAAACTTGCAAAAGCTGAGTGCTGTTATCTGAAAGCATTTATGTTTAGATTTTTTTAAGCTCGATAGATCATTTTCTCGATAGTTTAATTCCGAAGAAGACCAATCCACCTACAAGACCAATAATGAGCAGTAAAATCAGTGAAGTGCCGACAACGCTTGCTTCGGCATTAATCTGAACAGTGAAGGTTTTATCTTCTGCGATAGCAGGTTGATTATCAGAAAGGGAAGTAGAACGCATTCTGGTTTCATACTTTCCAACGCTTACGTCATCAGTTGGCGTTAATGTTAGTGTAACGGTTTTTTCTTCTCTGATGCCTAACTCTGAAATGATTACCGGGTCAATTTCCTTTTTCCATTGGAAAGGGGCGTCCAATTCAAATTCAATATTATCCAACCTTCTGGATCCTTCGTTAACCACCGTAAAAGTGAAATTTACCGCCTCACCTGCTTTGCCTGTCTTGAAAAGCTGAGGTGCTTTTATTACAAGTTGTCCAACTCCTTTGGGGATCATTTCAAGCTTAACATAACCTACATCCAAAGCTTTTACTTCTTCCTCGGTCCATGTTTCTTGTCGCCGGTCGTTGATTTCAGAAACTTTTTCTTGCGGAACTGCCATAACATAAAAATCGATAGGTGTATCCATGATTACGTCATTAGTTGGACGATCCGGCAGAGAAATATTCAGACTTACCTGACGGGTATTATTACTCTCATTGAATTTGAGTTGACTGATTCGACCTTGTGCACCTACTTCACTAAATGAACGTGCAATCGATTGTGGGAGATTAACTACCTCTAACTTATAAGTATCATCTACACCGCTGAAGAGCTCCAATCCTAATCCGTAGGTAGCCTGGTTTCCAAGTTCTATTTCCTGAGAAAATCTTTCGGATTGAATAAGAACTTTATTGGCACTCGCATCTTTTTGAAGGAATACTTTTGGGCTCCTTGATGAACCATTTCCATAGATGATATTTACTGTAGCTTCATCAACATCCTGAAGGAGTTCAAACTCGACCGTTTTTGGTGAGCCCGATCTTAGTTCAGAAAGTTTAACTTCATAAGGGCTACTTATTATAGCTCCCTGATCGTTGCTTAAAGAAACATATATGTTATGAATTACATCAGGTTGTAGAGCACGGAATATTTCATCTTCCATATCAATGATCTGAGCAAATTCAGCGGTAGCTCCCGATGTATTTGCTACTGTGACGCGAACTTTTTTAGTACCATTTTCTTCCTGTGATTTAATAGCATCAACAATGCTTACAAACTGCTGTTCGAAGAGTAACACCAAAAGAGATTGCTGATAGTTTACTTCAGCATCCAAAAAGGTATTTCTGGCCCGGTCATACTCCTCCTGAGAAATGGCTTTTTTCTTAAAGAGTTCTTCTACGCGATTCATTTCACTTAATGCCCGGTCATAAGAACTTTTTGCCCGCTTCAGACCCAAGAGAGGATAACTATCATCTCTTGCATTTGGGAATGGGGTTTGTGCATTTGATACAGGAACGATAAGAATAAGGCAAAGAAGTAAAAGGATATATCGAATAAAAACGGACATTATTGATTTCCTGATTTGATTACCATATTACCCTTTGATTCAGGTTTTTGGATCATAATATCAATCTCATCACCTGTGGCTTCTTTAACGAATACTATTGAAAGATCATCTGTGGTCTCTATTTCATCTATCATTTCTTTAGCGTGTTTAGAATCCTTAGGTGTTGTTCCATTAATTGATTTGATTTCGGATCCTTGTAAGCTAAGTTCTTTGTATTCGTCAGGTAGAACAAAATCAATCAGAGACATAACCCGAACTTTTCTATCTGAATCTCCAAGTATCAGACCTAATTCAGCAATCACGGTTACGTTCTCAGAAGAAGATGTAAAAGAATTATTCGAGGACATTATAATCGAAGAATTCGAAGGGGTATTTTGTGCGTTCCCGGTTCTTGTAAAAGTTCCGGTAACTGCACCTCCTTCAGGAACGTCACCTTTTTTCTTTCTAAGAATAAATCTTTCTTCTCCTCTGCGTACACCAATGTTTATTTCTTCATCGACCGGAATGGCATCATACATTTCGCGAAATGTGGCAAGATCTTTTACTCGCTTTCCATTCATCATTATGATGATGTCACCGGCTTCAAGTCGGTCACCGGAGCCATTGTTGCCCCCAAGTTTCATACGTATTTTTATTTCTTCATCTTCCTGAACTACCAGCGCCTGAAATTCAGAGAGTATGATTGATGAAGAAGCATCAAAAGTCATAGTTTGCTGGCGTGCCTCTGATGGTGAATAAGCGAACATTAGGGCGAAAATTAGTACGGAATGGGTATAAAGTTTTTTCATAATAATTTTGTTTTGACGTTTGACGGGACAAATATTCGAAAACAGGAATTATGAGTTGTTAACACCTTGCAAAAACTTTGTTAAGGATGTTAAATCGAGGTAAAAACTTTCCAAATCATGCTAAAACAAAGTAATTTTCGGTATGAATAATAAATTCACTACATACGGTTTGCTGGGGCTTATGGTAATAGCTTTGATAACTTTGGCCGTTTTACAATACAACTGGTTAGGCAGCGTAAGTGAAGCTGAAAAGAAGCGTCTGGAAGAAAACCTTGAGGCCTCTTCAACAAATTTTGTTGTCGATCTGAACAGAAACTTTTCTCAGCTATCTGAAATTTTCAAAATCCAAATCTCAGGTAATGATTCAGAGATAGAAGATCTGATTGGAGACTCATATTTAAACTGGGTGTCAAATAGCATATATCCTGAATTAGTAGATTCGATTTTTTATGTCCAAAACATTTCTACTGATGAAACCAGCGTAGAGATTTTTAAATCGGATCCATCGAGACTAATGGAAACCGAAATTCCGGATTATATATCCGAATGGGTGAATGAACAAAAAAAGATTAAGGTAAATCCGGAAACCAGAATAGCAATTATGCGATCACCGGATCTGGGGAGGCCTACTTTAATACCAATACCTGTACAAATTATTGATTTGGTTAGATTCGATAATTTACAATCAGGATCTAATCTCAAAGTCAATTTAAATATAGATCAGGCTGATCATGTTGTACTGTTGAAATTGGACGATGAGCTTATCAAAAAAGAAGTGATATCCAGTGTTGCCGAAAACTTCTTTTCTGAATCGTATCAGGATCAATATCATCTTAGTATTCTGAGAGAAAATGAAGGAGAGAAACTTATTTATTATACCACGGCTGGATTTGAAATCCCGGAGCCTGACATCAAAAAAAGATTAAATACTGTAGAAATTTCAAGTGTTTTTTTTGTGGGCTCAAGTAGAATTGATCGTCAAAGCAATACCGGATTTAGCATATTCACTAACCTTGATACATTAGGACAGGATATTGAAGGGGTTGAGATAAAAAAAAGAAGTACCGAACATTTCACAGAAGTTTTTGAAGGACTTACATCTTCCGGAGCAAGAAATTTGAATAACACCAACCAAAGGGTTGTTGTGAGATCCGATACAACAATAACGGGTAATTACTCCGCTACAAGTACTTTTACGGCAGATTTATCAACTCCGGGATGGGAGTTCTGGTTAAGTTTTAAAGAAGGGTCTTTAGATCAATTTGTGAACAAAACTAAAAACCGTAATCTCGCAATAAGTTTTGGAATACTACTCATTTTAGGGCTTAGCATAGGTACTATAGTTTTATTTTCTCAAAGAACTCGTGAACTTGCCGAGAAACAAATGCTATTCGTTGCGGGAGTTTCTCATGAATTAAGAACCCCATTAACAGTAATAAGATCTGCAGCCGAAAATCTGAAAGAAGGAGTTGTTCAGGACGAGAAAAGAAAAAAGGAATACGCCCAACTTATGCTGAAAGAAGGAAGGAGGTTGAGTGATATGGTAGATCAGATCATGGAATTTTCCGGTATCCAATCGGGAAAGAAAGTGTATCAGTTCAGTGAGTTTGAAATTCAACCATTTCTGGAAAATCTGATAGAAGAAAACAGGATACATCTGGAAGAAAAAGGAATGAGTCTTGAGTATTTCATGAATCTTGAAAACAAGACATTAACTGCTGACAAAGATGCTTTATTTTTAGCACTTAGTAATCTTATCCAAAATGCTATCAAATTCAGCGATACAGAACCTACTATCTCTCTGAAAGTGAGCGATTCGGAACTTGGCTCTAAGAAAGCTATCAAGTTTGAAGTTAAAGATAATGGTCTGGGAATACCTGAGGAAGAACAACATTATGTATTTGAACCATTTTACAGAGGCAAGTATTCGGTAGATCAACAGGTTAAAGGAAATGGCATTGGTTTGAGTTTAGTACAAAAAGTAGTACAGGCCCATAATGGCGATATTACATTGAAAAGTAAGATAAAAGAGGGGGCAAGCTTTCAAATAGTTATACCGCTGCAAAACGGAGAGCCTAATGGCTAAGATTCTTTTGGTGGAAGATGAAGAAGGGTTGGTAATGACACTTCGTGACAGGTTAGTAGATGAAAGTTATGAAGTTGAAACTGCAAAGGACGGGGAATCAGGTTTTGAAAAAGCAAAATCAGAATCATTCGATGTAGTTATTCTCGATTTGATGTTACCAAAAAAAGGTGGATTGGATATTTGTCGAGATCTCCGGCAAGTTGGCGTGGAAACACCAATAATCATGCTTACTGCGAAAGGACAAGTAATTGATAAAGTACTTGGTTTAAAGTTGGGAGCAAATGATTACATGCAAAAACCATTCGAAATGATGGAGTTGCTTGCAAGAATTGAGGTTCAGCTTCGAAAGAAAACTAAAGAAAAAAGTTCGGCTTCCATTAGTAAAGTAGAAGTTGGAGATGTGGTCATCGACTTTAAAAATGTAGAAGTCAAAAAAGGAGAGGAGTCCTTAAATTTTTCATCCAAAGAATTTCAGTTGCTGAAGTTTATGGTAGAAAATGAAGGGGTTATTCTTTCCCGAGATCAGTTATTGAATGAAGTGTGGGGATATGATGCGCTTCCTTCAACACGAACGGTAGATGTACATATTGCATGGTTACGTCAAAAGCTGGAAAAAGACAGCCGATATCCAAAACATATTCTTACCGTTCACGGGTTCGGATATAAGTTTGTGAAATAAGATTTAGGTTTTCATTCTTTCCTTTTCCATTCACATCACCGATATTCAGCCAACTAAACCAATTTCATTGTGCTGATTGAAAAACCTTCCTCTAAAGGACTTTTTGCCTGGGCTTTATATGATTGGGCGAATCAAGCTTACTTCACCATAATTCTAACTTTTGTATTTGCAACGTATTTCAATAATGTAATAGCAACGGACGAGATTTCGGGAACCAATCAGTTTACAAATATGGTGAGCTTAGCCGGATTGGTTTTAGCAATTTTTGCGCCAATACTTGGTAGTATCGCTGATCAAGCCGGTCGGAGAAAACCGTGGATCGGTTTTTTTACTATCATGAGTGTGGTTTCTTGTGGGTTATTGTGGTATTCGGTTCCAGGAGAATATGCAATATTCTATTCTCTTTTCATCGCTTTCTTTGCAACAATTGGTGGGGAAGCGTCTTTAATTTTCTACAGCGCCATGTTGCCAGATTTAGCTCCAAAAGATAAAATAGGACGTTGGTCAGGATGGGCATGGGGTTTGGGTTACGCAGGTGGATTAGTTGGTTTGGTTATCGCTATTCTTTTAAATGAAAAAGGAGAACTAATCTTAGGCCTTGATCCCGAAAGCTTTGAACCAGTAAGAGCTACTTTTATACTTGCTGCAGTTTGGTATGCTTTATTTAGTTTGCCACTCTTTTTTAGAACTCCGGATAGACCTTCTCAAAACAAAAAAATTATTAAAGCAATTAATGATGGATTTATTCAGCTAAAGCAATCCTTAATTCAGCTCAAAGATTACAAAAATATTTTCAGGTTTTTGTTGGCAAGACTTATATATAATGATGGAGTTGTTACCATTTTTGTTGTTGGTGGAATATACGCTGCAGGTACTTTTGATATGGATACTCAACAAATTCTTTATTTTGGTGTTGGTCTAAATGTTACTGCTGGGATAGGAGCTTTTGGGTTTGCATGGTTGGACGATAAATCTGGAAGTAAAAAGACGATTATTTACTCAATTATAGGATTATTAATTCCGGTAACTGCATTGTTGTTTGTTCAAAGTATAATATGGTTTATAATTTGGGGATTAATTCTCGGAATATTCGTTGGACCGGTACAAGCAGCAAGTCGTACTTTTATGGCACGAATATCGCCTCCCGACTTAATGACACAAATGTTCGGACTATATGCTTTGTCGGGAAAAGTAACTTCTTTTATCGGACCTTTTTTGGTGGGATTATTGACCGTCCAGTTTGGAAGTCAGCGATTCGGGATGACAGCCATTCTTCTTCTGTTATTGATCGGACTACTGCTTATGTTTACTGTCAAAGAACAGGAAGCGCCCGAATTAAAAGAAGCTCCTTAATTAGTCTGACTATGAGTTCAATTCCTCAAACAAAAATCGACAAAAGAGCAATCGACGCATGGCGTTTGTCAGCGTTGTTATTCGGTATATTTTGGTTTGCTCCTGCCATTGGGTATACCATCATTTCACTAACAGCAAATAAGTTTGATCCCGTAATACTTTTGTTATGTGTTATTCCGGGGCTAATCCTGTATTTGTTTACCGGGCTACTAATTCCAACATTGCGATGGAAAAGATGGAGTTATGAAATTGATGGAGATTCTATAGATATGCTCCGCGGATTTATTTTCAAGACCAGAACAGTGGTTCCGATCAACAGAGTACAGCATGTGGATACTAACCAAGGGCCGATTTATAGAAAATATGGTTTGTCTTCGGTCAAGATTTCAACAGCAGCGACCACGCATGAAATTCCCGCTCTTGACGATGAAACAGCTACAGAGGTTCGTAATACCATTTCAAGATTAGTTCGACAGGTTAAAGAGGATGTCTGAATTCAGAAAACAACATTGGGCAGCCGCTGTTGACCGACTTTTTAATATCATCCGTCAAAATCTGATCACTTTTCTGATCATTGCTTTTGCGGGGTCAAGAGGAGGAGATGGGTATTTTTTTTATGTGCTGACTGGATCAGTTGTACTCACTTTTTTTTCTGGAATAGCAGGTTGGTATCGCTTCAGTTTCAGAATTATCGATGGAGAACTTCAAATCAAAAAAGGGATCTTTGTCCGGAAAAATGTGTACATGTCAAAAGAACGGATTCAAGTCATTGACATCACAGAGGGTATTGTTCAGCGAATATTCGGCTTGGTAAAAGTAGAAGTTAAAACGGCCGGAGGAGGTACAGAGTCGGCCACAATCAATGCAATTACGCAGGAAGAAGCGGACGAATTAAAAAGAAAGCTCAAAGCGAAAGCCAAGACCGTAGTTTCTGATTCGAATGAAGAAGAAGTTGCGGGAGAGGAAGTTGTTTCTGATGAAGAGTATCTCGATGAGTGGACTATCAGCAATAAAGAATTAGTGTTAGCGGCTTTCACATCCGGTAATTTTGGTTTGATAGCATCCATACTTGGAGCAACATCCGGTCAGTTAGAAGCCTTTGTAAATGATGAGACTATAGAATATGTGCGGAATCTGCTTCCGGGAATGGGTAATATTTCCTTTATAGTAACAGTGATCATTGCAATTCTACTAATATCCTGGACACTGTCTTTTCTCGGAGTAATCTTCAACTATTCTGATTTCAGTGTCAAAAAAACAGAGAAAGAACTTCACATCAGATCCGGGTTGATCGAAAGAAAACATATTACAATTCCATTCAATCGTATACAGGCGGTTCGCTTTACGGAAGGAATTTTAAGACAACCACTTGGTTGCGGTATGCTTTATGTGGAAAGTGCCGGATTTGAAGTCAATGCTCAGCAAAAGTCTATAGTTTTAGTTCCTTTTATCTCAAGTGATAAAATGCAGGATTTTTTCGGCCGGTTTCTGGATGGGTTCCACATTCCGGAGTTGACAACTAAACCTCCTGAAAAATCTTTTTTCAGATACTTAAGAAGACCTAATTACTGGTTGTTTTTTGCAATTCCAATAGCTTGGTACTTCTGGGATTTTGCATGGATTCTATTGTTTCTTTTTATCCCAATGACTTTGCTTGGTTATCTGAGATATAAGGATGCAGGTATTTATAATGATTCAGATTTTATGGCGATCAGATATCGTATATTAAATCGTAAATCAGCTTTTATGAGACGTAAGAGGATTCAGGTGATCGAAGAAACTGTGAATCCGTTTCAGGAAAGAAAAGATTTAGCTTCATTGACGGTTACGGTAGCATCGGGAGCAAAAGGAACTGAGTTTTCAGTTAATGATCTGAATTTTTCTGATACTGATTATCTGCGAAACTGGCTTACAACCGGATATTTAAAAACGGAAGAAAATGATCAGGATTAGAGAAATTACTGCAGATGCTGTCATTCCATTATTGAAGGATGCCGATCTGCCATATTCTGATATTGAACCGGAGATCACAGACTTTGTGGGTGCTTACTCAGAACACCGATTAATTGGTGCAGTGGGGCTGCAAAAAATAGGTGAGTTTGGTTTGTTAAGATCCCTGGTGGTTTTATCCGATTACAGAGGTAAAGGTTATGCAAAACAACTTTGCGATTCCATAATTAAAAATGGAGCTCAAAAAGATTACAAAACTATTTTTCTTCTTTGTACAGAAGCAGAGAGCTTTTTTGAAAATTATGGATTTTCAAAAATTGAAAAGCATAAAGCGCCTGAAGAGGTACAATCTACCAAACAATACGGCGAAATCTGTTCAGATTCCGCCGTAGTTATGAAATTTAATATCAGGTAGTAAATCAGGTATTAACCAAGAGAAACATCAAGTACCATCATTACGCAGAAACCAACCAGAGTTCCTAAAGTGGCAAGATCGGTATTTCCGTGATGCTGACTTTCAGGAATCAGTTCCTCAACAACTACATAAATCATCGCACCCGCGGCAAAAGCCAATGCATAAGGAAGGATCGGAGTAATAAAGATTACTGCAGCAGCACCAATTACTGCTGAGACAGGCTCAACCACACCGGAAAGTTGACCATACCAGAAACTTTTGCCCATTCCGGCGCCATCTCTTCTTAAAGGGAGGGAAACTGCAACACCTTCGGGGAAATTTTGAATACCGATTCCTAATGCTAATGCAATTGCTCCCGCAATAGTAGCGGTTCCTGTAATATCCACTCCGGAAGCTGCTGCCCCAAACAGAACTCCAACAGCTAATCCTTCTGGGATATTATGAAGGGTAATAGCAAGAACTAACAAAGTAGAACGTCTCCATTTTGTAGGAACACCTTCTGCTTCTGAGCGATCGAAGCCAAGATGTAAATGCGGCAGATACTGATCACAGATTCTAAGGAATAATCCTCCACCTAAAAAACCGATTACAGCCGGTAACCAGGGAATTGAACCTTGCGCCTCTGCCATATCAATAGATGGAATGATTAGTGACCAAACACTGGCAGCAATCATTACACCTGCTGCAAAGCCCATCATACTATCCAAAAAAGAGTAATTTATTTTTTTTGTAAAGAAAACTAAAGATGCGCCAAGAGCTGTCATTGTCCATGTAAACAAGCCACCCAGAAGCGCCTGCACAATTGGATTTAGGTCGAAGAAAAATTCAGGTATCATAGTAATTTAATTTTTAGACAAACTTAATAAATTTTTAGCTAAGGCTAAATATCTAAAATATTTTAAAATTTGTGTGTATTAGAATATTATAAATGTATGATTGGATTGAACCTGTTACTTTAAAAGCGGTTTCACAATACGGAAAGTTATAATATGAGTACTAATAAGGGTGCATTCGAGAAGGACATTGGAGAAGATCAGGTAAGAATTGTTCTTAACATTACATCAATTGAGGTAACTATCAATAATGCCGCAGATGCTTTTGTTGAGATTGCTAAAGATAAACCATTATTAAAAATAGAAACAGAAGGTTTTGAAGCTGAAGAAATAAGGGACGGCTTCGAGTTAAAATACGATCAGGCTTCTCATAGTCTTAATTTACATGCCAGTATTTGGTTTGATGTTGAAATGGATGAAGTATCCAAAGTTCTTAATAACCCCATCACGTTTTTGGTGGAGGGTAATCAACCCGATTACATTACTTACTTCATAGATAATATCAATTATCGGTTAGAGTGGCTTCAGTTCGATAAGAATAAGAATAAAATTAGTACTGTAAGTGTAACAAAGAAATCCTACTCTCAACCAATTATAGAATCAGAAAGGCAATATACACTTGCTGAAATTGCAAAAGGGGCAGAGCTTCTGTCTAAAGCAATTAAGAAAATTGATTTACGAACAGGTTCCGCATATGTACGTTTGAATACTGGTGATGGGGAACATGATCCCATTCTTAGCATTATTGCTGAAAATATGGGTTATAAAATATCCCCATTAGATAAGTCAACGAAAGAGGGATTATTGAAGGAAGGTAGAAGAGCTACCCATATTATTTCGTTACAGATAAATTTTTAAATAAAAAAGCCTGATGGTTTATCAGGCTTTTGAAATCAAATTTTAAGAAAGTAAATCTGTATTAAGGAGTAGTTTGCTTCCAAAACACAATACCTCCTGCTTGTTTCCCGGTTTCAACGTGCGCTACTCTTTTGTTTGTTGACAAATCGATGATATCAACCGAACCGGGTTCACCACCTATTCCTTCTACTGAAATAAAAGCATATTTACTATCCTTTGAAATTGCGACTCCATGGCTAACCTTTCTCGTATTTACAATTTTAGCTATTTCCTTGCCAGAACTTAAATCAAAAATACCGGAAGCCCCTTCACCTTTATAACTTGCAACAAGCAGTTTACCGTCATGTGAGACCTCAAGATTATAAGGAGCCTTACCAGCTTTAAATCTTCTGGTTACTTCCCATTTATCTGTATTAATTTCGATAATCTCATCAGAACCGTTCCCCGCCACATAAACAAAAGGTTTAGTAGGATGAGGATCTGCCCAGGTTGGTTTTACTTCAGGCTTATGATGCATCTTCATTTTGGCGTCTTTTTTCTGCATGTCGGCCGTATGGTGACCAGAATGATCTTCATTATTCATAGATGCCATGTTGTGACTTTCATGTTCGCCTTTATCCATTTTCATAGAGTTCTTCTTAAGGCTGAGTGTTCTGTTCACATTTAAACCTGCAGTGTTGATCTCATACAGTTCGTCGGTCATCATGGAAACATGATATTGTTTTGTTCCATCATCTGAAATTCTGGAACCATGAGGCATTACTCCGGTCTCGATCTCTGTTATAACTTCCATAATTTCCGGGTCAACAACAGATACCGTGCTTGGAACCATATCGCCATGAAGGTTAAAGTTCACAACATACAGTAAACCCGTAGCAGTAGAAATTTCCATACTGGCCGGGAACATCCCTAATTCCGTTGTAGAAACTAGTTCATCGGTACCGGTTTTGTATTTAGCCAAGTAGCCATAAGGGTTACCATGAGCGATGGATAAAAACCAATGTTCTCCGTCAGGTGAAATGTTAATTCCATGTGGGCCATCAGTTTCTGTAGGATATCTTCCTACTTCAATGGTTTTTGCAATCCCGGCTTCATTGGTTACACCATTAAAGTGTACTAAATGTACTTCATCTTCTGATTCGGCTGCTACATAGATATAATAATCTTGTGCATGAAGATTGAATGTAGCTGTTAAAATGCCAACAATCAGTAGAAATAGGAATTTTAAGAATTTCATTTTCTCAATTTACTCTTTGATTAATAGTTCAAAAGTATAAGGAGCACAAAGCCTCCTTATTATATTATTAATTAGTGCCCTGAGCTGTGCTCTCTCCAAGTTTTAGTGCCCAGATACCAGAGTTCCAATCTGAAATAAAAATATGTCCTTTGTAAGGTTGAGGTCCCCATGTAAAGGTGGCATTTGGAATAAAGGCTTCTGAATCAGATGGATAAAAAGAAGCAATTTCTCTTCCTTGCTCATAAAGGTCACCCATCAATTCGCCTGAAATGTCTACTACTCTAAGACCGCCATTATACATGGCAACGTACAGTATGTCGCCTTCGATCCAGTAGTTGTGTGTTCCTGCTTCTGGTACCTGGTAGCGTGCTACTTCTGCAGGAGAATCCCAATCATCAAACTTAACAAAGTGAATCCAACCAGCAGCTCTGTTTGCACCGTTCACATTTAATCCATATGGAAATGCTTCGTCTCCGGCAACTACGTAAAAATCTCCAGTTGATTCACTTTTGAAAGGAAATGCTGCGTGATTCCAACCACTTGGGTATGTATAGCTTCCTAGTTTTACCGGATTTTCAGGAGAACCACCCGAACCAGGGAGGTCAGCACTTTCGTTACTTCCTATATCGACCGCAACGATACCATCACTCCAATTCGATGAATAAGCAATTCCATCCTGTATCCAAACATCATGGATAGAGTGTCCTGGAGTATCTAATTCAAATACACCAACAGTTCTCGGATTTTTTGGGTCTTCAATATTAATGATATCGTACTTTCTTCCGTTGTTTACTGCATAAACATGGTTTTCATAAATAAAAGTGTTGTGTACTCCACCTGTCATATCCTGTGTGTATTCTGAATGTTTCTTAACATCTCTTGGGTTGGTTACATCCAAAATAATAATCCCGTTTTTACGATCAGAAGCACCTTCGCGCGTTATAACAGCAACTTTTCCATCTTCTGATATTTTTACGTCATTAACTGTTCTGGCATCCACAGTTACAGTGTCTATAGAAATTATGTTTGAAGGATCAGTTACATCCCAGAAAAGAGCTTCGCCATTACCGCCCCATGTTCCGGTGATTGCATAATCGCGACCATCAACACCTTCCCAAACCCAGAGGTCGGAAGTACGTGTATGGTTTACAATTCCTTTTCCAACTAAAGTTAGTGGACGTTGAATATTTCGTGGGACAGTCTTTACCGTTGAACGAACTGATTTATCTCCTGAAGTAGCAACTATTGTGAATGTGCCCGGATCAGAAGATACAAATTTCCCTGACTGGGCAATTTGTGCTGAGGCTCCCTGACCAAGCTGGTCATCAGGTTCAGCGATGTAGGTATAAGTGATTGGAGCATCATCAATATTATTTCCATTTGCTCTTAACGCTTTTGCCTCAAAAGTGACAACATCTCCGGTTCTAATGGTTTTTCCACCGTAGTTGTGAGTTATTTTAAGGGAAGCAATTGGGTTTTTTGAAACAGTAGTATTCCAACTGGTAGATTTACCCTCAGCCATTGCAGATATCGTCACCTTACCCGGTTTATGAGCTGTTACATTTCCATAGCTATCAACTGAGGCAACACTGGTATCAGAGCTTTTAAAGGTAACGGTTACGTTATCTCGATTTGCTCCTGCTTCATCAGTAACTATTGTCGCAAGTTCTATGGATGTTGTATTGTAGAAGTTCTCAGGAGTTTCACCAAAAGTAATCGTTTTTACGGGCGGATACGCAACTTCTACGGGCAAAATTGCGGTTACCCGGTCGGCTCTATCATCAGTTAAAGTCCGCGCAAAAATCGAAAATGAACCAGATTGTAATGCTCTAACATTTCCATCCCGGGTTACTTCAAGTGATCGCCTGTTTCGGGTAAAGAAAATGAGTGAATCTTCAGTTGTCTTTCCATTTGCATCTACAACTTTTGGAGATAGTTTTACAATTTCACCTAGTTTCAGGCTAATTTTTTCTTTCTCAAAGACAATTTTCTTTTCCTGAGCAATTCCATTTCCAGCCATGATTAACACAGCAAAAATGAATAATGATGATTTAATAATCAGATTTTTCATAATTAGATTTTATTGATTTTAGTTACTTGCAGTTCCTTGTACAGGTAGTAATTTGATGGCCCATAAACCTGAGTTCATATCTGAGACAAAAATCATGTCTTTGTATGGCTGAGGTCCCCATGACATTGGAGAATTAGGAGCAATACCTTCACTTACTTTCGGTTCAAATTTTGCAATTTCTCTTCCCTGATCGTAGAGGTTACCCATTAACTCACCTGAAACATCTACAATTCTCAGCCCACCTTGATAATAAGCTACATACATGATGTCATCTTTTATCCAGATATTGTGAGTGCCAGCTTCAGGAACCTCGTACCGTGCAACTTCTTTAGCTTCTTCCCAGCTGTTTAATTCAAAGAAATGAATCCAGCCGGCAGGAATACCTCCCGGAAATGCTTCATCGCCTGCAGCGATATAGAATTTATCTGACGACTTACTCTTAAAAGGAAAGGCGGCATGATTCCAGCCACTTGGGTAGGTAAAGCTTCCCAACATTTTAGGATTTTCAGGAGAACCTCCAACACTCTTCATATCTCCACCGAGTTTACTTCCTATGTCTACAGCTACAACTCCATCCGTCCAGTTCGAGGAATAGGCAATTCCGTCTTCAATCCAAACATCGTGTACGGCATGTCCCGGAGTATCAAGTTCAAATTGACTTACTCGATAAGGGTTTGACGGATCTTCAATGTTGATGATATCATATCTGCGACCATTGTTGATTGCATAAATATGGTCTTCATAAATAAAAACGTTATGAACACCACCGGTTAAACCGTCATCAAATCTCGAAATAATTTGTACATCTCTTGGGTTGGTTACATCTAAGATTACTAATCCATTTTTACGGTTTGAGGCACCTTCACGTGAAATTACAGCAATCTTTCCATCTTCCGATACTTTAACATCATTTACAACACGGGCATCTACAGTAATAGTATCAACAGCTACCATATTTGTTGGATCAGACACATCCCAGAAAAATGCTTCCCCTCGACCAACATGAGTTCCTGTGACTGCATAATCCTTCCCATCAACACCTTCCCAAACCCAAAGATCAGATGTAGGAACATCAGTTACTTTCGCATTGCCGAGTATTTCTATATCTCGTTTTACATTTCTTGGATTGATTTTAACAGTAGTTTCTGCAACGGTACCGGAATTTCTAACCATTATGGTATAAAGACCGGATTTATTAGCAACAAATTTACCGCTTTGCTCAATCTGTGCAGGAGCTGCATTTCCTCTCGTATCATCGGGAGATGCACTAAACGAATATACGATCGGTGCATCTGTAATAATTTTGCCTTTTCTATCCTTTGCAACTGCTTTGATATTCAGAACATCACCTGTTCTTGCTACATCTTCATCAACTGAAATTTCAAGAGATGTTACAGGATTTTTAACTACTTCGCCTTCCCAGGTTTTTGTAACACCTTCAATTTTGGCAGTTAATTTAAATTTACCGGTTGATTTAGCCTGAAGCCTTCCAAACCTGTTTATCGTAGCAATTTTATCGTTTGAAGTTGAGTAATCAGATACTTCCAGATCATCCCGTTTGAAGTTAAGAACATCATACACTCGGGATTCAACCTGAAATGAAGTTCCTTCATAGATTGTTTCGGGAATGTCATTAAAGACAATTTTGTCCAGTTTTGGGTAATTTACATTTACGGTAATATTTTTTCGCATCACAGGATTTTCACCCTGAGCTGTTTTATACACTATAACGGTGTACTCACCAGGTTCAAGAGCTTTCATTAAGCCACTTCTTGTTACTGATAGGGAACGGCGAGCTCGGGAAAAGTACAGCATGGTGTCAGGTTGTACTATGCCATTCGCATCAATAAGCCTCGCGTTAAGCTGCATTTCCTGTCCAACATCAAGACTGATATTTTCTGGTTCGGTCACAATTTTCAACCCATTATCATTGTCCTGAGCGTTCAGAGTGGTAGTTAGAATTGCTAATAACAAAAGTGTTATTGCATTAAATAATGGCGAGTATCTCATCCTAAATAAGATTCATTATTGATTTAGTTTACAGAACCTTAATAAATCAAAAAAAAAGGAGAAATAGAATTACTATAATAGCTTTTTACGCTTATTTATAATCTAAAATTCGTAATTTCAGAATGGTGCTTCATTAAAAATTGTTGGCTGTAAAAGTACTGATTAAACCTCTATAGATCACATATATAAACTCAGATTTATTATAAATGAATATCGATTTCAGTAAGGAACATTTTGCCTATCGCCATAATGGAAATAATTCTAAGGCAATCGAAGAAATACTTGAGCAAGTTCAGGCAAAGAATTTAGATCAATTGATCAATGAAACAATTCCTGAAGGAATCAGGCTCTCTGAAGGAATGAATCTGCCTCCGGCTAAAAGCGAAATAGAGTTTTTAGAAGAATTTAGGAAGCTGGCAGAAAAGAATAAGATATTCAAATCTTATATCGGTATGGGCTATTACGATACCAAAGTGCCTAACGTTATCAAGAGAAATATTTTAGAAAATCCGGCATGGTATACTGCTTATACACCTTATCAGGCTGAAATTGCTCAAGGCCGTTTAGAAGCATTGGTCAATTTCCAGACTATGGTCAGCGACCTTACCGGAATGGAATTAGCGAATGCCTCTTTACTAGACGAGGGGACAGCTGCTGCAGAAGCAATGAGTATGCTTTTGGGACAAAGAAAAGGGCAAAAAAGGAAAGAGGCGTTTAAATTTTTTGTAAGTGACTTATGCCATCCGCAAACTATTGATGTGCTTAAAACCAGAAGTGAGCCCATTGATGTTGAAATAGTAGTAGGGGATCATAAAGAATTAGATGTAACAGATAATGAGCTTTACGGTTTACTTCTTCAATATCCGGCTACAGACGGTAGCATTGAAAATTATTCAAACCTAATTGCTGCAGCTCATGAAAATGGTGTGCATACTGTGGTTGCTGCAGATCTTTTAAGCCTGACTTTGTTAACTCCTCCGGGAGAAATGGGTGCAGATGTTGTGGTTGGAACCACCCAGAGATTTGGAGTTCCTATGGGCTACGGTGGACCTCATGCGGCTTATTTTGCAACTAAAGAAGCTTTTAAAAGACAAATTCCGGGTAGAATTATTGGTGTTACTCAGGACGCGGAAGGTCGTCCTGCATACAGAATGGCGTTACAGACCAGAGAGCAACACATTCGAAGAGAAAAAGCCACTTCTAATATTTGTACAGCTCAGGTTTTACTGGCAGTAATGGCTGGAATGTATGGTGTTTATCATGGTCCAGAGGGGTTAAAAAATATAGCTGCTAAAATTCATGGGTTAACCCGTCTAACTAAAGCAGGCTTGGAAGCCATGGGAGTAGCAGTTGAAACCGGTGACTTCTTCGATACTATAACTGTTAAGGTGACCGACAAGAAAGTCAGAAAAATTGCTGAAGATCATGAAGTTAATTTCCGCTATTTCGGAGATGGTAGAATAGGGATTTCTTTTGATGAAACTAAAGAGCTTTCAGATGTTCAGGAGGTTCTTTCTGTTTTCGCGAAGGCAAGTGGCAGAACTTCAAATTTTGATGTGAAAGCACATGCTGAAAAGACTGAAATAAAACTGCCTAAGAATCTTACCAGAGAGTCTGAATATATGACTCATCCTGTATTTAGCTTATACCATACAGAGCATGAGATGCTTCGTTACATGAAGAGATTGGAAAGCAAAGATCTTTCACTGGTGCATTCCATGATCTCTTTAGGATCTTGTACTATGAAATTGAATGCAACTGCTGAAATGATTCCTCTGAGCTGGCCGGAGTTTGGACAGATACATCCATTCGTTCCGGATGAACAAGCTGAAGGGTATCACCAACTTTTTGATGAATTGGATGAATGGTTATCAGAAATCACCGGATTTCATACCGTTTCCATGCAACCAAATTCAGGAGCCCAAGGCGAATACGCAGGTTTGATGACCATCCGGGCATATCATAAAAACAGAGGGGAAGGGCATAGAAATGTGGCATTGATTCCTTCTTCTGCTCACGGAACGAACCCTGCAAGTGCGGTTATGGCCGGAATGGAAGTAGTGGTAGTTGATACAGACAGCCATGGAAATATTTCTACAGAGGATCTGGAGGCTAAAGCTGAAAAGTATTCGGACCGACTTTCTGCGTTGATGATTACGTATCCATCCACACATGGAGTGTTTGAGCATAAAGTGAAATATTTCTGCGAACTCATTCACAAACATGGCGGACAGGTTTATATGGATGGAGCCAACATGAATGCCCAGGTTGGATTAACAAGTCCGGGAGAAATTGGTGCTGATGTTTGTCATCTGAATCTTCATAAAACATTTTGTATTCCACATGGTGGTGGTGGACCGGGAATGGGACCTATCGGAGTTGCTGAACATTTAGCTCCGTTTTTATCGGGACATGCCGTTGTTAAGACAGGTGGAGAAAAAGCTATTTCAGCCATTTCTGCGGCGCCATATGGAAGTGCCAGCATTCTAACCATTTCGTATGCTTATATCGCTATGATGGGAGCTGAAGGTTTAACTGAAGCCACCAAGTTAGCAATCCTGAATGCGAATTATATCAAGGACCGGTTAAAAGATCATTTTCCGATTCTTTATACAGGGATAAGTGGGAGATCTGCACATGAGTTCATTATTGATCTTCGTCCATTCAAACAATCAGCAGCAATTGAAGCTGTGGATGTAGCCAAACGTTTAATGGATTATGGCTTCCACGCCCCAACTATGAGTTTTCCGGTGCCTGGTACTTTGATGATCGAGCCTACCGAAAGCGAGAGTAAGGAAGAGCTGGATCGTTTTTGCGATGCAATGATTAATATTCGCAAAGAAATTGCAGAGATTGAAGATGGAATTGCTGACAAAGAAGATAATGTATTGAAACATGCTCCGCATACGATGAGAGTGGCGATGAATTCTGATTGGGACCGTTCTTATCCCCGAGAAAAAGGAGTGTTTCCATTGGAGCATCTGCAGGAAAATAAATTTTGGCCAAGCGTTTCCAGAGTGGATGATGCTTATGGTGATCGAAACCTGATGTGTTCTTGTATTCCGATTGATGCTTATGCGATTGAGGAAGTGGAGCAATAGAACATTCAACAAAGAACATCGAACTTTCAATATCCAAACTAATATCATGCGATATCTGACTCTGGTACTTTTATTTATAACAGTAGAGGTAAGTGCCCAACTCTCTCCAGTTGAAAGCAAAATTGTAAGCAGAGTTAATTATAATAATGAAGATGGTTTGGAACTCATGAAAGAAACCATTGCCATCAACAGCGGAACGATGAATTTCGACGGAGTTAAGCAGGTTGGTGATGTGCTCCGTAAAGAGTTCGATGACCTTGGATTTAAAACCAGCTGGGAAGACGGATCAGCTTTCAATCGTTCCGGACATTTGATTGCTAAACATTTCGGAAGTGAAGATGCAGTAAATATTTTATTGATCGGACATTTGGATACGGTGTTTGAGGAAGACTCTCATTTTCAGGAAATGGAAATGATTAATGATACCACAATGAAAGCTCCGGGAATTGCCGATATGAAAGGTGGTAATGTAATTATGCTTCAGGCATTAAAAGCATTGAAGCAGAATAATCATCTGGATGATATGAATATCTGGGTGGTAATGACCGGTGATGAAGAATACAGTGGAAGTCCTCTTGAGCTTTCAAAAAAAGCATTGATCGATGCAGCTAAATGGGCAGATATTTCTATCGGGTTTGAAAATGGAGATGGGAACCCTGCTACTGCAAATGTTTCCCGACGAGGCTCTATCAAGTGGGAATTAAAAACGGAAGGTAATCCGGCACATTCTTCGCAGATATTCAGAGAAGATGTTGGTGCGGGCGCTATTTTTGAAGCTTCCAGAATTTTGAATGCTTTTTATGAAGAACTCCGGTCAGAAGAATTTCTGACCTTCAATCCCGGAATGATAATCGGTGGAACTACCATCGAATATGATGCGGTAAATAAATCAGGAACTGCATTTGGTAAAGATAATGTGGTTTCAAAAGAAGTGGTCGTGTCCGGAGATTTACGCGGACTATCACCTGAACAAGTTGAGCGGGTTAAAAAGAAAATGCAGGAAATTACTGCCAACCACAGACCTGAAACCAAAGCAACGCTTACTTTTTATCCGGGCTATCCGCCGATGGCTCCGACCGATGGAAACCGTGAACTATTATCTATTTACTCTAAAGTGAGTGAAGATTTAGGTCAGGGAAAAGTTGTAGCTGTTAATCCGCTTAAAGCCGGAGCTGCAGATGTTTCATTTACTGCCGATTACGTCGAAATGGCTATGGATGCAATCGGAATGAGCGGCGCTGATGATCATACGGTAAACGAAACCGGATATCTTCCAAGATTTAAAACCCAGACACAGCGAGCTGCTATTTTGTTGTATCGACTTCAGAATTGGAAGAATTGAATATCCAACTTAGAACCGAAGAACATCAAATATTCAGAGTTCAACAGTTCCTTGTTTTTCTGTTCGAAATTCAAAATTATACTAATAATTCTCCTTTTCCTTCTCTGACAAGAACCGGTTCTCCGCTGGTAAGATCAATAACCGTGGAAGGTTGATTTCCTCCAAAACCTCCATCAATCACTGCATCAACCTGATGCTTCCACTCATCAAACATTAAGCTTGGATCGGTAGTGTATTCAAGGATCTCATCATCATCTTTTATAGATGTGGAAACAATGGGGTTTCCTAATTCACGAACCAGAGAAAGCGCAATCTCGTTATCGGGAACTCTAATACCAACGGTTTTCTTTTTCCGAAAAACACTTGGCAAGGTATTACTTCCGGGAAGTATAAAAGTGTAAGGTCCGGGAAGGTTTCGCTTTAGAATTTTGAAAGTCTGAGTTTCTATTTGAGCAACATGATCAGAAAGATTGCTAAGATCATGGCAAATAAATGAAAAATTGGCCCGATCTAAACGAACCCCTTTAATTCTGGCTAATTTCTCTAAAGCTGATTTATTGGTAATATCGCAACCTAAACCATAAACCGTATCTGTTGGGTAGATGATTAATCCACCATTCCTCAACATTTCGACAATATGCTTTAACTTTTTTTGATCTACATGATCTTCGTATAGTTTGATCAGCTCTGACATTAATTACTCCAATTAGTTTTAGTTACTATATTATTGAAGAAATTTTTACCAATCTCAATCAATAAATAATGAAAATTATGAGATATGCACTCCTTTTTACAATTCTGTTCTTCTGTTCAACTGTTTATGCACAAAGTTCCCAAGATTTTTGGAATTCTATTCAGTCGATTTGTGGGAAGGCTTTCGAAGGTAAAGTATTAGAAGCTCCTGAAAATGACGAATTCAGAAAACAGGAATTGCTAATGCATGTTCGTTCGTGCGAAGAAAATGAAATCCGAATTCCTTTCTTTGCCGGAGAAGATCGCTCAAGAACTTGGGTATTAACTATGAATAATGAAAGAATTAAACTCAAACATGATCATAGACATGAAGATGGTAGTGAGGATGAGATAACTCAATACGGTGGTATTTCATCTAATCAAGGTTTGTCAAATATCCAAATATTCCCAGCGGATAAGTATACAGCAGAACTGATACCAGCTGCTGCAAGTAATGTTTGGTGGATAGAAATTGAGGAAGGAAAATCTTTTACCTATAATTTAAGGAGATTAGGAACGAATCGTTATTTCAGTATTCAATTTGATCTTACAAAAGAGATTGAAACTCCTCCGGCTCCTTGGTAGATAATAGGATTTCTATTCAGAAAGCATCGTATTTATTTCTATCTCTCCAAGTAGAGTTTTATGTACCGGACACTTTTTTGATATATCCATCAACTTATCTAATTGCTCTTGAGATAAATCTCCTTTAATAATGAGTTCTTTCTCGATAGAATCAATTTTTGATTTCGGATCTTCGCAGTCAATACAATCCTCTGCATGACTTTTGTTATGTCTCATCTCGATGTAAATATCTTCAACCGGCCATTTTTTGCGTCTGGCATACATTTTCATCGTCATAGCGGTGCATGTTCCTAAACTCATCAGCAAAAGATCATAAGGATCAGGTCCTTGATTATTTCCACCTTCAACTTCCGGAGGTTCATCAGAAATAATCTCATGTTTTCCTGCTGTTAGGGTAGTTTTAAATGGCTCATCAGCAGGTAAATGGATGTGCACAATTTTCTTTTCTGTTGTATCTGACATCTTGTATGAATTGGTTTTTAAACAATGAATGCAATTCCTCGACAATTATCAATTTCTCAATATCTAAGGATCTTTTGGTTGTTAAAAACCTGATTGGGTTAATCATTTCTTAACATCTGCATTACTTAACGGTTACGAGCAATCAATGCTTTGATAATATGGGTGTGTTTTATTTAGGATAAACTCATCTGCATACATATGAAAAGAACTCTAGACACCGTCGTTATATCGGATGTTCATCTTGGCACTATTGGTTGCCATGCTGTTGAACTTACTCAATATCTAAATTCGATAAATCCCAAACGTGTTATCCTGAATGGCGATTTTGTAGATATGTGGAACTTCCGAAAATATTACTGGCCTGAGGCTCATATGCACGTTATAAGAACGCTGATTACTATGATGACAAACGGTGTGGATATTTATTATCTCACAGGGAATCATGATGAAACACTTAGGAAAGTTTCCAGTCTGCAGCTTGGGCCATTATTTATTCGTGATAAACTGGTACTTGAACTGAATGGGGAAAAAGTGTGGTTTTTCCATGGCGATATTTTCGACGTAACTATGAAGTATTCAAAGTGGATTGCAAAGTTGGGTGGACACGGTTACGAGTTATTGATATTACTAAACCGATGGGCAAATAATATTTCAGTAAAGCTTGGATACGGAAAATTATCTCTATCCAAAAAAATCAAGGACAGCGTAAAAACAGCCGTTAGTTTCATTGACGATTTTGAAGTTACAGCTATGGAGCTTGCCATTGATGAAGGTTACGATTATGTGGTTTGTGGTCATATTCATCAGCCTAAAATCAGAGGTTATGAAAACGATAATGGATCTGTTATTTATCTGAATTCCGGAGACTGGATTGAAAACCTTACTGCACTGGAGTATGATGGTGAAGAATGGAGTTTATATCGATACGAAGAAGATATACTCATGAAAGATCCGCCTAGGATAAATCAACTTTTCCAAACACCATTGAAAGAAAAGAAGGTGATGATAGGATGAGAATATTGTACGGAGTTCAGGGCACTGGCCATGGACATATCAGCAGAGCGAAAGTTATCATACCTGAATTAAGGAAAGTAGCAGATGTTGATGTATTGATCAGTGGATATAATTTTAACTTAGAGCTGGATGGTAAAGTAGCTTTTAAGAAAAGAGGAATCAGTCTTTCATATGACAGTAAAGGGGCAGTTGATATCCTGGATACAGCGTTAGCATTAAAGCCGGTAAAATTTATTAAAGATGTTCAAAGTACTCCGGTTCAGGAATATGACTTTGTTATCACAGATTTTGAACCTGTTACAGCATGGGCTGCTCAGTCAGCAAAAGTTCCATGTGTAGGGTTAAGTCATCAGGTGGCATTTTTATCGGATAATTGTCCGAGACCCGAAAAGAGATCCATGATGTCAGAAAGTGTAATTAAGCACTTCGCTCCGTGCGAAGCAGCAATAGGTACTCATTACAGGAGATACGATAATTTTATTGAGCCACCGATTCTTCGTCCATTAATAAAAGAATTAAATCCGGTAACCGGGGGACATGTAACTGTGTATCTTCCAGCTTTTGATCATGAAACACTCATCACATTATTTAATCAGATTTCTGAAGTACAATGGGAAATATTTTCTCCAACCTGTGAATCGGTATATGAAAAGGGAAACGCGAAAGTGAACCCTGTTGGTAATGATACTTTTTTGAAAAGCTTCGAAAGCGCACTTGGGTTGGTTTGCTCCGCGGGATTTGAAGCGCCTTCAGAAGCGATGTACCTGAACAAAAAATTACTCGTTATCCCAATTAAAAACCAATACGAACAACTTTGTAATGCTGCGGCCTTAGAAGAGATCGGAGCAGGAGCTATTTATAATATTACACCTGATTTTGTCTCGATGTTAAAAAACTGGATCAAAGAAGGGAAATCAGTGGAGTTACCTGAAATATGTGATGTACAGGCTTTGGTTCCTAAAATTATAGAAGCAGGTCAAAAAGAATTATCGTTTGTTGGGTAAAATCTCTTTCTGCAGTGTACCGCAGATGTTTTAAGTCGGGTCATAAGTTGCATAGAGGTTCTCCTTACAGGAGGGGAAGAGCTTTATAATGTAATTCGAAGTGTTGCGTAGCTTTTGATTTATAAAGAGGAAAAACCCAGTTTAGTCTTCTATGAGATATTTTTCACGGATGATATTCAAATGGTGAAGTTCGTGGCCGGCGATGATAAAAGCTAAAGATCGAACTGTAAATTCTACCCCACTGGCTATACCTTTTTTATTGATCATTTCTTTTGACATACCTTGAAATAAATGAATGGTAGACGTGCGAACCGCCAAGTACTCATTGCATAGATTTGCAATGGTTCTGGAGTTATAATTCGAATCTTTCATCCAAAAGTCCTGATCCATTCCGGGAAGTTCAGCATCATCACCGCGACTAAATGATAGAGCTCTGAATCCGAAAACACGCTCGGTTTCTATTAAATGTCCCATCATTTCTTTTAGTGTCCATTTCCCTTTAGCATAAGGGGTCAAGGCTTTATCTCCTCGAATTGCATTCGCTACTGTATAAAGCTCGTGCATCTGACTGTTGAGTGTAGATATAATGTTTTCTTTTGGGACAAGATCTACATAACCGGAATAGAAGTGAGCGAATTCGGAGTTTTCAGGATATTCATTTTTCCAGTTTTTCATAGTAAGAAAAGGTTGGTTTCTCTGAAAATAAAAAAACCCGACTGAATTAACAGGTCGGGTTTTTAAATCGTTAATATTAAATCAAATTATTTCATTTCGACTGATTCTACAGTAGAGCTTGAAGCCACATTTCCATCTACTTTAGTTTCCTGAGAATGTGCATATGCAAGACCATTCTGTACTTTCCAATCAGAGTATGATGTCATAGTTGTTACTTCTTTACCCATCTGAGGATTAAATACTGAAGCTTTCATATACGCAGGAAGTGCAGTTTCCGGATCAATGTAAAAAGTAATTGCAGAAGCCGATTTTACTTTTAGAACAACGTACTCTATACCATCAACTTGTTCGGTTCCTAAATATTCAGCTTCCATTTCATCTGCATTCAGAGCAACATTCACATAACTGTTTTTGATTTCATTGATCATAGGTTGAACCATCTGAGGAGGTAATGGACGTTCCTGCCCCATCATCATCATTTTCCCTGATCCGTTAGCAACTTGCATTTCCATACTTCCTTGAGGAGTTTCAAGAGATGCATTCATGGAATAATCAGAATAAGAAATGGTAGAAGTATTTTTTATGATTGCCCCACCCTGATTTATTGTATTTACTGTTGTAAGAGATTCAAATTCAGTTCCGGGAGTTATAACTGCATCCGCCATTTTATTTAACCATTCTTTTCCCTGAACTGCATCTCCTGCAACTTCTTCTTTATCAGACTTTGGAGTTGGAATAGTTATATCAATATTATTTACAGTTCCGTACTTCTCCAATTGATCGCCAACTTCAGAAGCATTTCCTACAACAAGAATCTGAACTTTATCCGGGTTCAGGTATTCTTTAGCAACCTCTTGAATATCAGAAACCGTTACATCTTTAAGTTCTTCCACATACTTATCAAAAGCATCCTGGCTTAATCCGTTGTATTCGTTACTGATTCGCTCATTAAGGATTTTTTGCTTGCTGTCGTAGCGGAAAACCAAAGAATTCAGGAATCTGTCACGAGCATCTTCCAGTTCTTTTTTAGTCACTGGATTGGTCTGCATTTTCTCAACTTCGGCTATCATAGCATCGATTGCTTCTGCAGTAGTTGAACTTTTTGTCATCACGAATAAAGAGAAAGTACCGGGATAGTTGATGTTGCTTCCATATCCGCCACCAACTGCATAGGCTAAGCCAAGGTCGGTACGTACAGACTGAAATAACCTTCCGGCAAAACCACCACCCAGAATTTGATTCATCATTTGTAGCTTTGCATAGTCGGGATTCTCACGCAATCCACCAATATGACCAACCAAAACGTAACTTTGGTTTACATCAGATTTGTCAATGAAATTTACAGTAGATGGGTAGTTATACTCAATCTCAGGATATACCAGATTGTTTTTAGTTCCTGCAGGCAAACTTCCAAAAGCTTTTTCAAGTTTGGCTTTCATTTCATTTTTATCAAAATCACCAATAACACCAAAAGTCATATTGTTACCAACAAATGCTTCTCTGTGAAAAGCAATCATATCTTCTCTTGTAATGGCGTCGATTGTTGCATATTCCGTCTGGCGGGTGATGGGCGAATTTTTACCATAAATCAATTTTCTGAATTCACGGTTTGCAATTCCTGCCTGATCATCATTCCGCCTGGAAATGCCGCTTTTACGTTGCGTTTTGGCAAGATCAATTTTTTCCTGAGGAAACAGTGGGTTTTGAATCAAATCAACAAAAACAGGAAGAAGTTCATCAATATCTTCTTTAAGAATGTTCATAGATGCGCTTCCCGAACCGGTTCCAATAAATGTGCTCATGAAAGCCGCTTTGTCTTCCAAAAGTACATTTAGTGTTTCTGCAGGATAGTTTTCAGAACCGCCTTCACGCATAACTTCTCCGGTTATACTAGCTAATCCTTCTTTCCCATCAGGATCCTGAAGACTTCCTGTTCTTACTGTTGCACTAATTCTGATCAAGGGGAGCTCTTTGTCTTCCACCAGATAGAAAGTGATTCCGTTATCGAGCTGAAATTCTTCAACATTCGGTTTTTGAAACTCGTTTAACTTTGGGTATTTGATCTCATCATACCTCTTTTGTGCTGTTGCGGTAACCGCAAAAAGCATCAGAAGCGTAAATAGAATTGATTGTTTCATTGCTATATTCTTTGAATTAAAATAGTTCATCTCAAGACCCCTTATTAACTGTTTTCCCGACCGTGCGTGTCTGTTTAATGAGATACTCATTTGCTACTCTTTGCAAGTCATCAAGAGTAACAGCATTATATCGGTCTAATTGAAGGAATACATCTCGCCAGTCACCTTTCGTCATATAAGTAGATGCGAAGTTCGATGCTAAACCGGTATTGTTAGCTAATCCTCTTATTATACCTGCACGGATATTAGTTCTTGCCCGATCAAGTTCTTTTTGTGTGATAGAACCTCCTTTTACAATTTCTATCTCTTCATAAATACGATGTTCCAAAGTATCTAAATTAACCCCTTGGTTCGGGATAGCAAGAGTCAGGAACATTGATCCAAAGCGGGTTCCCGGAAAACCATTAAATGCGCCAACCTGCAGTGCAAGTTGTTCTTCTTCCACCAGTTTTTTGTACAACACAGAAGTTCGACCACTTGATATAATATTTCCTAACAAATTTAAAGCTTCGAAATCTTCATGGGTATCAGAAACAGCGTGATAACCGATTAACATAATAGGCTGAGAATTACCCTCTATGGTAAACCTTCGTTCACCTCTTTGTGTTGGCTCGACGGTGGTTACCGGTGGAGCAACTCTACCTTTACCACGGAAGTCACTAAAATATTGCTCAGCAAGTTTCTTCATTCTTTTAGGATCTACATCACCGGCAATAGCAAAAGTAATGTTGCTGGGAACGTAGTATTTTTCATAAAAGTTGCGGGCATCTTCAATCGTAGTTCCGGTGATATCAGAATCCCAACCAACAACAGGGCGACCATATGGATGAGCTGTGTAAGCAACTGCTAAAAATTCTTCCACTAAACGACCAATTGGATTGGATTCTGTTCTCATTCTTCGTTCTTCGCGAACTACTTCTTTTTCTACATAAAACTCACGATAGGTTGGGTTTTTAAAACGATCTGCTTCCAGGTTAAACCACAACTCGGCTTTATTGGAAGGCAGGCTGTAGAAATAGTTGGTCAAATCAGCCCCCGTAGAAGCATTTAATCCCGTTCCTCCATTATTCTGAATGATTTCCGAAAATTCATTATTCACTACAAAAGTTTTAGCTTTTTCCTGAAGGGTTTGAAATTCATCCCACTTATCAGCTAAAATTGCAGTATCAGGATTTGCACTAAATTTTTCATAAAGCCATTCCTGATAAGCCTGATCCATATTATTGAGCACTTTCTTTTCTTCATCCCAGTCAGTAGTACCAATATATTTAGTACCTTTGAATGCCATATGCTCAAAAATATGTGCAATACCTGTATTACCCACAGGTTCGTCTACTCCACCTACATTTACATGGGTATAAAAACTGGCAACGGGGGCTTCGTTTCGTTCAATAATGATAAAGTGAAGCCCATTATCAAGAGTAAACTCAGTTACTTTCTTTTCAAATTCTTCGAGATTCTGTGCTTTGGAAGTATAGCTGAATATACCCATCAGCATTACAAGAATGGCAAAAACCCGAATTGGTTTATAAACTCTCATATGATAGATTTATTAATGATTTAAGTTGATTTCAAATATGTAAGATTTTGTAAGTATATCAAAGTTTTTTTCAACAAAAAGGCCACGATAAATCATTATATTTGATCGCAATTGAAGGAAAATTTCACAGCGTACAATAAAAAAGAGAATTTATGTTTTTTGAACAGATTTTTGAAGAAAAACTGGCGCAATATGCATACCTGATTGGTTGCCAGAAATCAGGAGAAGCCATAATAGTAGATCCGATGAGGGATATAGGCAGATATAAAGCTATTGCAAAAAAAAATAATCTTGAAATTGTAGCAGCATCAGAAACACATATTCATGCTGATTACTTATCAGGGTTAAGAGAATTTGCTGAGGAGGGTGTTAAGATCTTTGTTTCAGATGAAGGGGATAAAGACTGGAAATATGAATGGGTGATAGGAAGTAAATATAATCACCAGCTTTTGAAAGATAGCGATGAGTTTAAAATAGGAAACATTAAGTTTACCACGGTTTATAGTCCAGGACATACACCGGAGCATATCAGTTTTTTGGTTACAGATACAGCAGGGGCTGATGAACCGATGGGATTATTGTCCGGTGATTTTGTTTTTGTGGGAGATGTTGGGCGCCCTGATCTTTTAGAAACTGCAGCCGGAGAAGTAGGGGCTATGGATGAATCAGCTAAAATCTTATATAAATCCATAGAAAAATTTAATGACCTACCTGAATATCTACAGCTTTGGCCGGGACATGGAGCTGGCAGCGCTTGTGGTAAAGCCTTAGGGGCAGTACCGGAGTCAACTGTAGGATATGAACAGCGATTTAACGGATCTATAAGAGCCGCCATTTCTGAAAAAGATTTTGTGGATTATATTCTTGAAGGGCAACCCGAACCACCTTTGTATTTTGCTCGAATGAAACGGGATAACAAAAAAGGTCCGAAAGTATTAGGTGAAACTCCTTCTCCTCAAAGAATGAAAGTTCAGGCAATAATAGGAGCCTCCAGGACTTCCGATTCTGTAATTATTGATACCCGAAAAGATCGGTTAGCATTTATGAATGGTCATATTCAGGGTTCCATTTATGCTCCGTTCAACAAAACATTCAACACAATAGCCGGTTCTTATGTAAAAGAGAACCAGGATATTTATCTGATTATTGATGAAAATAATGTTTATGAGGCAGTCTTAGATCTTCTCAGAATTGGTCTTGATAATGTGAAAGGATACGCAACCATTGAAGATTTGAAAGAATTTGAAAAAGAAAGTGACTCTCTTTTTTCAACAGATACTATTGACTTTCAAAAAGTTGATGAGCTTTTGCAGACTGGCGACTATAACTTATTAGATGTAAGAAAAAAGTCAGAGTACGACGAAGGACATCACAAATCAGCGATTAATATTGCTCATACCCGATTAGTGGATCGCTTAAATGAAGTTTCTCAGGATAAACCGATATTGGTTCATTGCAAATCAGGGGCAAGAGCCGCAGCTGCATCAGCGTTACTTGAAAAAGAAGGATATGTAGTTAAATATGTAAATGATGCGGTGGATCCGTGGCTTGAGGAAAAGCAATTCAGAATTAAGAATTGATGAATTAGGAATATTAAATAGAAGGATATAGAATTTTATTAGGAATGAGAATAAAAGAATACTTCTAAAGCTTCGAACCAGATATTTCTAATTCCAATATTTTATATTCCTAATTTTTCCTGCAAAAACAATCCACGGTGTGGTCATTCACCAAACCACAAGCCTGCATGTATGCATACATGATGGTGCTACCTACAAATTTGAACCCACGCTTTTTTAGATCTTTACTTAGTGCGTCGGATTCTTTAGTTGTTGCAGGAACTTCACTCATCGTTTTCCAGGAATTGATAATGGGTTTTCCTCCTACAAACCGCCAGATATAAGAATCAAAAGAGCCAAACTCTTTCTGAATTTCGAGAAATTTCTGAGCATTCGTTACCGCAGAACGGACTTTGAGTTTATTTCTGATGATCCCTTCAAATTCTAACAATTTCTGAATTCTATTTTCATCAAACTCGGCTACCTTTTCCGGATCAAAGCCGGCAAATGCTCTACGATACCCTTTGCGCTTCTTTAAAACGGTAGACCAGCTTAATCCCGCTTGTGCTCCCTCAAGGATTATAAACTCAAAATGAATTTTGTCATCATGAACAGGAACACCCCATTCTTCATCATGATATTGAATATACTCAGGGAATTGACCCTCAACCCATTCACATCTTTTTTTAACTTTCATAACATTTATTATTAAACAAAACGAAACAGAAATTATTAGTTAACTTAGAAGTATCAAACTCACTCACTTAAATTTTACACTTCATGGATTGGAAACAAACCGTTGAGCAATTAGCGGAAGAAAGCGGAATCAGCACAAATCTTGCAAAACAAATAATAATTCTTACTGAATTTTTAGAAGACATTGCCAAAGAACAGTTCGGAGAACAGTTTGTTCAGCAATTGGGAAGACTTCCACTTTTAGCTCGAGCAGCACTTGATCAGAAAGATCAGAAAGCAAGAACAGAAATTACAGAATATGTTGCCTCACTGGACCTGGAAGAAGCGAAAGAAGTACTCAGAATGTATACTACGTTTTTTCATTTGGTAAATTCACTTGAGCAACATGAAATAAGCAGGATTAACCGGGATAGAGAATTTAAAGAGACACCTGAAAGTCCGAGAAATGAAAGTATTGCTGAAGCTGTATACCGAATGAAATCTGAAGGGTATTCATTCGAAGAGGCTTTGGAGGTTTTCCGGCAGATAGATATTCAGCCAACAATAACGGCCCATCCTACCGAAGCCAGAAGAAGAAGCGTACTTACAAAGCAACATGAAATTACCTCGATGATAAATGGCTTAGGTAATAATGCGCTAACTCCTGATGAGGAAACAATTCTAAGAAAGGATATTGCAAATCAACTTCGGTTATTGTTGTTAACCGATGAAGTGCGTGCAGAGCGAATGTCAGTGGAAGATGAAGTGGAAAATGGAATGTATTATTTTACTACCACGATCTGGGGTGCCATTCCGAGGGTTTATCAGGATATAAGACTGGCCATGGAAACGTATTATGGAAAATTTCCGACCATACCCAATGTTTTAAAATATCGTTCATGGATAGGAAGTGATCGAGATGGAAACCCGAATGTAACCTCGTCGGTGACTTGGAAAACTATAATTGAGCAGCGAAGAACGGTATTAAAAAAGTATCTCGAAGAGCTCAATCATCTTCGTAGATATCTCAGTATTTCTTATAAAGAGACTGATATTTCAATGGAACTGAAAGAATCTCTCAGAATAGAGGAAGAACAAAATCCTTTACCTGAAATTTATGAAAGAAGATATCAGAGAGAGCCTTATCGAAGAAAGATTACTCATATGATGCAAAATATCCGGCACCAGATTGAAATGCTGGACTATGAGAAAAACAAAATTTTAACAGAAGCTCTTGTCTACAATTCTGAAGACTTTTTAAATGATCTTGATCTCATAAAGAAAAGCCTGATTAGTAATAATTTTAGGGGACTTGCTGAGCAAGGAAAATTGCAGGACCTGATCGATCGGGCTTGTACCTTCGGGTTTCATTTGACGGCATTGGATATTCGTCAGCACAGTAAACTTCACGAACAGGCTGTCGAAGAATTGCTTAGCAAAGCTGGGGTTGAAAAAAAGTACTCTTCACTATCAGAAGAAGAAAAGATAGAATTATTAATTTCTGAGTTAAAAAACCCACGCCCTCTTAGTCCTTTAAGAAGTTCCCGTTCAGAAGTTTCAGAAAAAGTGTTATCTGTGTTTGAAGAAATGCGTGATATGCTTGAACTGGACAGTAACTCATTTGGTAGCTATATCATTAGTATGACACATGGCGTTAGTGATATGTTGGAAGTTCTGATCATAGCAAAAGAAATTGGGTTATGGTCTTATAGTGACGGTAAGATTACTACCAACCTGGATATAGTGCCACTTTTTGAGACCATTGAAGATCTCGAAGAAAGTAGCAGGATTATGGCTGAAATGTTTGAGAATGAATTATTTGCTCAACAAATTAAAGCCCGGGGTAATTTCCAGGAAATAATGCTTGGATATTCTGACAGTAACAAAGATGGTGGTTACTGGATGGCAAACTGGGCACTTGATAAGGCCCAATACAATCTTGGAACAGTTTGTAGAAAATACGATATCGACTTCATGTTATTTCATGGCAGAGGTGGTACTATAGGTCGTGGAGGAGGACAGTCCAATAAAGCAATTATAGCCATGCCTCCGGTAAGTAATAATGGAAAAATACGTTTTACTGAACAAGGTGAAGTTCTTTCATTTCGTTATTCACTTCCCGCAATTGCTCACCGACATTTAGAACAAATAGTAAATGCGATGGTACAAGTGACTATGGCTCAGAAAAAAGATTCAGGTTATTTGAGTACTGATGAAAAAGCAATTATGGAAGAAATTTCCGAAATCAGTATGAAAAAATACCGCTCTTTAATTGATGATGAACAATTTTGGGATTGGTATTCATCAGTGACTCCGGTTGAGCATATTGGAAAGTTACCCATCGCTTCTCGTCCGGTTTCAAGAGGTGGTTCAGGAGGTATGAACTTTGATAATTTAAGAGCAATTCCGTGGGGATTTGCCTGGACTCAGCTTAGGTACAATACTCCCGGTTGGTTTGGAGTAGGAGAAGGGCTAAAGCAAATGGTTGAGAAATCAAAAGAGAATTCAGAGACTTTTAAAAAATGGTTTCATGAATGGATTTTCTTCAAAACTGTTTTGAATAACAGTCAGAGGGAATTAGCCAGAACGCATCTAAAAACATCAGAAATTTATGCAGATAAAAACGGTAAATTCCATAAGCTTATTGAAGAAGAGTTTTCTAAAGTAGAGAAGATAATCAAGGAAATAGCAGGTGTAGATAATTTACTTGATCACAACCCGGTTATTCAAAAATCTATTCAATTTAGAAATCCTTTTACATTTCCTTTGAACTTTATTCAGCTGGAACTTCTTAAAAGATGGGATAAGGCTAAAAATGAAGATGAAAAAAACAGAATAACAGAGATTTTGTTTTTGAACATTAACGGAATAGCATCTGCCATGCAGAGCACCGGATAAATAAATTTACACTAAATGAACTTTTCCTTAATTAAAAAGCTGTTATTTTGAAATTGATATGAATGAAGTAATGACTCCACTAAAAATTGACATACAAAAAGCAGAACAAAGCAGAATTCACGAGGTGGATTTTAATAATTTGGTTTTTGGCAATAAGTTTGCCGACCACATGTTCGAAATGCATTTTGAAAATGGATCATGGGATAAACCCGTTATAAAACCTTATGGTCCAATTCAGATTTCTCCGGCATTGAATACTCTTCACTATGGGCAAGCTATATTTGAAGGAATGAAAGCTTTTTATGTGAATGATGGTCAGATTAATATTTTCAGACCCGATATTCATCATCAAAGGTTGAACAGGTCTGCCCGAAGAATGGATGTGCCGGAAACAGACTATGAAATGTTTATTTCTGCACTAGAGGAATTAATTCGTCTTGATCATAACTTTGTACCCAAAAAGGACGGAACAGCGCTGTATATTCGTCCTTTTATTTTTGCTTCCGATGATTTGTTGGCGGCTAAATCTTCTTCGAGATTCAGCTATTATATCATAACTTCACCTGTTGGTGCCTATTATGATGAAGGTTTTAATCCGGTATCTCTAACCACCACGGATGAATTTGTAAGGGCGGTAAATGGAGGAACAGGGGAAGCTAAAACGGCCGGAAATTACGCAGCAAGTTTTTTACCGGCACAAAAAGCAAAAAAAGCAGGGTATACTCAGGTTCTATGGTTGGACGCAAAAGAGCATAAATATATTGAAGAAGTGGGGACAATGAATATCCACTTTTTGAAAGATGATACGTTGATTACTCCGGCACTTACAGGAACCATACTTCCCGGAGTTACCCGTCGATCTGTTGTCACTTTAGCTGATGAATGGGGCTTAAACGTTGAAGAGCGCAGAATAACAATAGATGAAATTTTTGAAGCTTCAGAAGAAGGAACTTTAAAAGAAGTATTTGGTTCCGGAACCGCAGCTGTTATTTCACCGGTTGGCAGAATTCACCACCAGGGAAAGGAAATTACAATTGGTAATGGCGAAGTCGGAAATCTGTCAAAAAAGTTATTTAAAGAAATAACCGATATTCAGTACGGTAGAAAACCAGATACTCATGACTGGATTTATTCTGTAAAAATTTAGTGAAAATTACCTTTTTTAAAATTTTGGTAGTGGGAGCTGGCGGTTTCATCGGAGCTTCTCTAAGATATGTTATCTCCTTGTTTACTGAAAGTAAGGTATTAGAATCTGGGTTTCCGGTTGGGACATTTACAGTAAATATGATCGGTTGTTTTCTGATCGGTCTGATGCTTGCCATTTTTGATCATAATGAATGGGTAAATCCAGAGTTTAGGTTATTTTTATTTACCGGAATCTTAGGAGCTTTTACTACTTTTTCTGCATTTGCTAATGATTCCCTGCTTTTGATTCAAAGCGATGAATTTCTGTACAGCCTGATTAATATCTCCGGACAAATAATTGTTGGAATTATGTTGGTTTGGTTGGGATATCAGGTTTTAAGGTTATTTACTTAATAACCTATCTTTCTATCCACTTGAAATAATAACTCCATTCCTGAAAGAGATCTTTTATAATTTTCAAGTATAATATTTGCAGCTTCCTTTGAGTCAGTAACAGCAGCGATATGGGGAGTAATCATGATATTCGGACGGTTCCAGAACACATGGTTTTCCGGTAAAGGTTCTTCTTCAAATACATCCAGCCATGCTCCTTCAAGAACTTTTGTATCCAGCGCATAAATCAGATCTTCTTCTATAAGATGACTTCCTCTGCCAGCATTGATCAAATACCCCGGTGATTTAAGTTTTTTGAAAAGATCCAGATCCAGAATCCCCTGAGTATTATCGGTTAGTGGAAGTAAGCAGATCAGGACGTTTGATTCCGTCAAGAATGCTTCAAGTTCATCAGAAGTATAGCTTTTTATTCCGGAAATATTCTTGACAGATCTTGACCATCCAATAACATCATATCCATTGCTATTCAATAGTTCGGCAGTTTCAATCCCCATCTCACCTAAGCCCATGATACCAACTTTCAAATCACGTTTTGAAATCGTTTTATGTTTTGACCAGTATGCTTCTCTTTTCTGATCTGTATATCGTACTGTATGATGCCTGATAGAAGAAACAGCATTCAGAATATAATCTGCCATTTCTGTTTTAAGAGAATTTGTAATTAAACGACTTATGGTAACAGTTTTTGATAGAGATTTGTCATTTAGTAAATGATTAATTCCAGCTCCAAGTGAAGAAACAGCTTTAATATTGGGGTAGTTATCTAATACATTCTTAGGATGATTCCAGGCAACTGCAAAAGTCACTTTGTTTTTATCTGATACTTTTGGCCAAATTTCAACATCAACATTGGGATCAATATTGGTTAATTGATCAGAAAGTTCAGTAAGATCGCGATTTGGTGCTATTAACAAGAGTGACATTTGTGCCGAATTTTAGAATGAGCAACAAATGTATGAAATCATTTACAGAATTAAAGCTGCCAAGTTTTAGGATATTCCACCACTCCTGGAAAGTTTGTTAAACCATTTGGTATTAATTCAATTGCCATGAAGCTTTCTTTTGGAACATCAAATGGGGCTTCAATTTCCCATATGGTAGTTGGTTCAAAACCAAAACGGGGGTAATAGTCGTGATGGCCAAGAAGGATAACAGAACTGTATCCTAATAATGTAGCTTTGTCTAATCCATGCATCATCAATTGAGTTCCAATTCCTTTCTTTTGAAAGTTATTTGCAACAGCCATAGGCCCTAATGCAAGTGTTGTTCTTCGAACGTTTTTCGACTGTATCTTTATTTCTGAGAAAAAAGCATATCCAACAACCTGATCCTTTATTGTTGCTACCAAACTTAGTTCAGGAACATAGTCATTTGTTTCCCGGATCCTTTTAACAAGATCAGCTTCATAATCTTCCGGAAAAACATTCTTCAGGAGGTTATCAATTCTTGGAAAGATATCTTCTGTTTCGCTATTTATTTTTACACTTATCATCAGTCCTTTATCTCTGAATAAATATATGATACATGAGATTTAGTTTTTCAGCTATTTAGTAAAAACTAATTCCTGATGAGTGGAAATTGATTTTTTGATGGCGAATAACTGTATCAGAGAAATCAATTATAGGTTAGTGAGTACCCAACTCTTAAAAGTTGTCTGAAAATATTCAGAATATAATGCGGATTCTTTATCAGATTCAGGTGCACACATTCCTGTATTTTTTAAATCGTGATTAGCACCGGGTACTACAGAAAGTGAAAAGTTATCAGGTACACCTTCAGGAAAAATTTCGTTCAGGCTACTAAGTGCCCATCCGGGATAAACCATGTGACCATTAGAAGGAAACACAAACAAAGAAGGAATAGTAAGTTTTTGAAGTTCTTCAGAAGGATCAAAATCAGCAATCTCTTTCAGCTGTCTCCACGCTTTAGTTAGCGGGAAAACGGAAACCCAATTAATATCTGATTGAGCCTTTTTTGACGCTTTTTCAAAAGCTTTTTCTTTAGTTTCACCTTCACAAATAAATTCGCTGTTATAGATATTTGTGAGTAAAAGCTCAGTGTCAAAAACAGGGCCTGAAATAGATGCAATAACTTTTACATCATTTGGATATAAAGCGCCAACAATTTGTGAAACCCAACCACCCTGGCTATGTCCGATAACTCCAATTCTTGATGAATCCACACTGTTTAAAGTTTTCAGATAATCAACTGCAGCTTTTGCGTCGTCAGCTCGATCATAAATATTTGCACGTTGCCATCTTCCTTCTGAATCTCCAACACCACGCTTATCAAAATAAAGTATTCCATAGCCTTCATCCAGGAAAAGGGCTTCCAGGTTTTGCTCAACAAAATCTTTATAAATAGTTCGGTGAGAGGAGTTTTCTCCAGCACCAACAAGAAACACGATCATAGGAATACTATCCTGATTCTGAGGTAACAAAAGTTCACCGTGTATAGTATAGCGTCCGCTTTCAAAAGTAATGTTGGTTCTTAGAATCTCCTGAGAAAAAGATTCAAAAGAATAAACAATAAGAAATAGAAAAATAGCCGAAAAATATTTCATCAAATGATTTTTAAAATCAACAACGTATCCATTTAGGATAAAGCATTATTCGGTAATTTAAAATTTGGAAAAGTTTAATTTATTTAAATGTTTCCAATACTTCTTTTATCTGAAGGCTATGTCTTTTGGCATGTACCATATTAAAGTGGATCCATTCTCTGCGGGTGATAAAACCGAAAACAGGATGTTTATATTTTTTGCAAATTTCATCCAGATCCTGAGTGTGTAGTAATTCAGTTACTTTTGACCTTGAGGATGTAAATTTTTCAATAAGCTCATCCTTCTGTTTTTCATCGGTGGTTGGTAAAACCACTCCGGTAGCTTTCACTTTCTGAGCTCTGTTAAGGAAAATATTTTCCATTTTTTGGATAAGCTTTTCTGAATTCCTGTCAGAGGGCTTTGATGTTTCTCCATTAAAGAGACGAACAATTCCAAATTCTGACCTAATGATGTGTTCTACATTTTCAGCGGGTGACCAAATATCTTCATCAGGTTTCGAATTAAAGTATTCATCAGGAATACTTTCTATAAGATTAACGAACTCATCTGTATTGGTTTGATATGCACTTACTAATTTTTCCATCATTTGGTAAGTGTACGAAACTATGAATAAAAAAGAGCCGGAAATTTCAGGCTTCTTCAAAAACAAGTGTCAATTATTCGATTCAGGAAACGGATCACTAAATCTTTCTTCTTCAGCAAGTGTTTGATCGGTTAATGTTTTCATAAACGATACCAGCGCATTTTTCTCATTTACCGAAAGGTTTAACCTTCTGGGTTGATTTGAATTTTGCAGTGTTAAACGATTATCAAGCGTTGCACTTGCCTGAACTCCTGAATCGTAATGCTCAACAACTTCTTCCAGTGTTTCAAAACGACCATCGTGCATATAGGGTGCTGTGAGTTCTATATTTCTGAGAGACCCCACTTTGAATTTCCCGTCATCATTAGCGTTCCCGGTTACTGCACCAAGTCCAAGATCAGTTAATACGGCATCAAGACCGTTGTTACGAGGCGCATCACCTACAAACAGATCAGTAGTGTGGCAACGGGCACAATCTCCTCGTTGATCAAAGAAAACCTGCTTGCCAAGATTTTCAATGTCTGTAAAATTTGGAAAGTCCTGTTGAGGATTATTTACCTGAGCTCTCCCAACATCGTATTTGGATTGATATGAAACGATGGATCTTACAAACTGAGATAAAGCCAGAGAGACTCGTTCAGGTGTAACTTCCTCATCGCCGTAAACTTGTTCAAATAAAACCGGGTAGTATGGTTGTTCTTCAATTTTCCCCACCATTTCAGTGAGAGTAAGCCCCATTTCAACATCATCCTGAATCGGCATTAAAACCTGATCTTCCAATGTTTCAGCACGTTCATCCCAGAAGAAATGTCCGTTTTCATAGTATTTGGCGTTTGAAATTCCCATGGAATTTCTTCCTGTAAATCCCCCTTCAAAACCTATGCTGAATTGATTCGAGTCAGAAAATCCAGCTGATTGTAGATGACAGGAAGAACACGAAATAGTATTATTTCCTGATAGGATTTTATCGTAAAAGAGAACGCGTCCTAAGGTGGCTCCCCAGTCCGTGACCTTATTATTATTGGGTGTGTTGTCCTGTTCTGTGTTAGGCTGAAGAGTAAAAAAATCGGGTACATCTATATCAGAGTAATTGTAAGCATTTTCCGGAAGGTCTAAGTAATCGGAGAGATTTACTGGATCGAAAATTTCTTCTTCGGTCTGATTTGTGAGTTCTTCACAGGAAAAAAGGAAAGCAAGACTTAATGCCAATAAGCAGGTGAACTGAGTTTTCATAACAACGCACTTTGAATTCTGATTGTATAGAATACACCTGAGATTAGGAGTACCCCCGGTTAACCCGAAAAAAATTTAGAAAAATTTTTCTATTTCCATTTTGTTTTCTTGAAGTGATTAATTTCTTTTTGAAGAAATGGGACTACTTCTTCTGAAAACCAGGGATTCTTTTTCAGCCAGATATTATTCCGGGGAGAAGGATGGGGCATAGGAAGAAAGTCAGGCAAAAACTTCTTATGATTCTGTACAGTTTCAGTCAATGTTTTATATGTGTTATTCGGGAGATAATAATTTTGAGCGTAAGTACCGAACAGAAGAGTTAATTCAACTTTGGGCATTTGAGATAGCAATGCCTCATGCCAAATCGGAGCACATTCCGGTCGGGGAGGAAGATCACCGGTTTTACCTTTTCCCGGATAGCAAAATCCCATAGGAATCAACGCTACTTTTTTTGGATCATAAAAATCTTCATCGCTGATATCCATCCATTCCCTAAGTCTCTTACCACTGGGATCATCCCATGGAATTCCGGACTCATGAACGGCTGTTCCGGGTGCCTGTCCTATAATCACAATCTTAGAACTTGGGGAAGCTGAAACAACAGGTCTTGGTTCCAATGGCAGATCCTTTTCACAAACTGTACAAGCTCTTATTTCCTGAAGAAGTTTTTTCATTTGCTCAATGTAATAGATTAAATAGGATCTTATCGAGTGTTCGCTAAGATATCATAGACCTTGATTATTAGAATTTAAAGCTAAGCTGTCACCCTGAGCGGACCTAATTAAATTCAGGCTTTAGAGTGTAGTACGCCGAAGGGTCTCAAATCAAAAATATGGACAGATAGATTATTTGAGATCCCTCGTGTTATAGAATTTTGTATTTAAAAAAGCATTTCCACTTCGGGATGACAGCAAGGAACTTCAATAACTAAAACTATCCGTCACTTCATAATGCTGAGATCGTTTGTCCCACCGCTTCAGAACTTTCTGAGCCACTTCAGGAACATGAGAAACTTCATAGTCCTCACCAATAAATTGTTTGATTAATTCTAAAGAACCAAAATACATGATGGTAATGAACTCGGTTTCACCTTTAAGTTTCCGGCGAAGTACTTCTATCTTCCGATAGCCTTCCATCCTATAACTTTCGATCTGAGGAATGACTTCTTCAGTCAGTACTTTGTGATAAGCATCTGCGTTTTCAGAAGTAGTATATCCGTGCCAGATTCGGGCGATCAAGAATTTCCTTTCGGCGTAAAAGCCTGAATCCCTGTAATCTCTCTTCCCAGAATTAATCCGTGAATATCGTACGTGCCTTCATAAGTGTTTACTGATTCCAGATTCATAACATGATGGATGACTCTGTAATCCCCCACAATTCCGTTTCCACCATGCATGTCACGTGAAATACGAGCGATTTCTAATGCCTTCCCGCAATTGTTTCGTTTAGCAAGGGAAGTCATGGATGGATGATCCCGTCCTTCATCCTTTAATTTTCCTAAACGAAGTACCAGCATCTGCATGGAAGTGATATCTGTCAGCATGTTGGCTAATTTAGTCTGAATCAATTGGTTTGCAGCTAATGGTTTGCCGAATTGTTTACGGTCTAACACATACTGCCGTGCTCTTTGGTAGCAAAATTCAGCGGCGCCAACGGTACCCCATGCAATTCCATAACGGGCTGAATTCAGACACATAAAAGGTCCTTTTAATCCTCGAATATCCGGAAAGACGTTATCTTCAGGGATAAATACATCATCAAAAACCAATTCGCCGGTTTCCGATGCACGCAAACTCATTTTGTATTTGGTATGAGGAGCAGTAAAACCATCCATTCCTTTTTCAACCAAAAATCCACGGATTACCCCATCGTCATCTTTACTTTCCTTTGCTTTTGCCCATACAACAGCGATATCAGCAATAGGAGAATTAGTGATCCACATTTTGGCACCATTTAATCTCCAGCCGCCATCGACTTTTAATGCAGTGGTTACCATTCCGCCGGGATCAGAGCCGTGATCGGGTTCAGTTAACCCAAAACAACCGATCATTTCTCCGGTAGCTAATTTTGGTAGAAAACGTTGCTTCTGTTCTTCGGTGCCGAACTCAGATATTGGGTACATTACTAAAGAAGATTGTACACTCATAAAAGAGCGGTAGCCGGAGTCCACACGTTCTACTTCGCGTGCGATTAATCCATAAGCGGTATAACTGGCGTCAGATCCACCATATTGTTCAGGAACGGTAACACCAAGCAGACCCATTTCACCCATTTCCCTGGCGATGTCCTGGTCGAAATATTCTTCGGTGTTTCCTTTTAAAGCACGCGACTCTAGCTTGGATTGAGCGTAATCACGTGCCGTTTCCATGATCAGACGATCTTCCTCATTTAGTTCAGATTCAAAGAGGTATGCGTCGTCAATGTTGAATAAGTTTCTTGCCATGAATTTCTTCAGATGCGAATTAAAAATTACGTTCAGGGGAATTTATAATTCCTTATTCAGCAATAATAATTTATTTACTCAAACAAACGATTTTTTTAATTCTCTTGCTATAATCAATCTTTGAACCTCTGAAGTTCCTTCTCCAATGGTCATAAGCTTTGCATCACGTAAGAATCGCTCAACGTGATATTCTTTGGTATAACCATATCCACCATGAATTTGTATCGCTTCAAGTGCAGCTTTTACAGATAATTCAGAAGCAAAAAGCTTTGCCATAGAAGCCTGAGTGGTATATGGTTTGCCCTTATCTTTCAACCAAGCAGCGCGAAGAACTAACAATCTCGCCGCTTCAATTTCTGTAGCCATATCTACCATTTTACCTTCCATATACTGGAAGTTTCCTATCGCAGTCCCGAATTGCTTTCGCTCCATAGAATATTTCAGGGATTCTTCGAGCGCACCTCGGGCAATTCCTACAGAAAGAGCTGCGATTCCTACCCGACCGCCGTCTAATACTTTCATGGTATCAATAAAACCCATCCCTTCTTCACCAAGTAGATTTTCAGCAGGAACCTTAACATTCTCAAAAACCACCTCTGTAGTATCGGAAGAATTCATTCCTAATTTATGCATTCCGGGTCCTGGTTGAACTCCATCCCATTTTCCTTCCACAATAAATGCAGAAATCCCTTTAGTTCCTTTATTAGGATCTGTTTTGGCTAGAACTACATAAACATCTCCAACAGAACCTTGCGTAATAAAAATCTTGGATCCGTTCAGGATATAGTGATCATCTTCTTTAATAGCTGTTGTTTTCATTCCGGAAGCATCTGAACCAGATCCGGGCTCTGTTAAACACCATGCTGCTAATTGCTCACCGGAGGTAAGTGCGGGCATATATTTCATTTTCTGATCATGATTTCCTGCGATGGCAATGTGTCCAGTTCCCAATGAAGTGTGTGAAGCAACTGTTAGTGCAAGGGATGCATCCCAGCGGGCAATTTCTTCAAGAACAAGGCAAAAGCTAACCACATCAAATCCGCCGCCACCATACTGTTCATCATGGTAAATACCAAGCATGCCTAATTCACCCAATTGTTTTACTATTTCATGGGGAAATTCTTTGCTTGCATCCCGTTCCATTACGGTATCGGCGACATTACGTTCTACAAATTCTTTGACACTATCCCGGATCATTTTTTGATCTTCGGTGAGCTCAAAGGAAAGTTCTCTGTCTATTACTGCATCCATCTTTTTGAAAAGTCTTTAGTTATTGAAATTACTTACTGGAAACGCTTCCAGAATATAACAATTGTAATCTCAAAATTCGTTTCTTGAGTGTTAAAATTTATACAACATTAATTCAGAAGACATCAGCCAAAATTCCAAGTAACACCACGGCCGATTTCAGGGTCAGGATAATTCCAGTCTACTGCTCCTTGGTCGCAGGCATACATACATGTACCGCACTCGATACAATCTTCTACCTGGAAGTGAACTTTTCCGGCTTCATCCATAGTATAGCAATTGGCAGGGCAAACCCAGGTAGTACATTTATGGGGGCAACCTGAATTACAGATGTCAGTATCTACAATGATATGCGGTTTGATCTCAGATTTAGCCTGATTTCGATAGCTTACTAATCCAAGACGTTCTGCTAAATTCAGATTTTTCATAGGAAATAAGTGAAAAGTGAAAAGTGAAAAGTGAAAAGCATAATTATTTCATCATTTTTGAAAGCATTGCAAAAATCTGATTTGAAAGATCAGAAAGTTTTTCAATAGTGTTAGATTTTAAGAAACCAAGTTTAAGAGCAATCTCTATTTGAGTATCAACTTCAACAAGTGAAGATCGTGCAATCTGAAGAAACCTTTTTCTTTCCGCATCAGAAGAGCGTGCAGCGCCTTCAGTAATGTTTGAAGGTACAGAAACAGAAGCCCTTCTTAGCTGACTTGTCAGACCAAAGTTTTCAGATACAGGAAACTTTTCAGTCAGGCTATAAATTTCTTTGACAAAATCTAAGCTAAATTGATATACAGTAAGTTTTTTATGATTCAGATCTATCATTTTTTTTACCTCTCACTTTTACCTTTTCACTTAGAGCGCTTTCCGTGCTTTAAATCCAAGTTTTACTAATTCCCAAACTGATGCATGTTTTTTGATAGACTTCAGTAACATTTTTTCAGATTTGGGAGTCGGTTCGTTTTTTATAGTGAAGAACTGCTTCCCAAAGTCACAAACCAGATTCGGAACTTTTTGCTGCATAGTTTCCGTGTGTAGCAAATGAACAGCATCCTGAAAGCCATTAATATCTTTCATTACATAACTTTCATCCATCTTTTGGCGATACTCTTTTAAAGTAGCTGATGTATAATCTTCTTTAGCTTTTGCTTCCACAATGGTTTCAGCAGCAAGAATACCTGAACGTATTGCATAATCCATTCCCTGAATTGCTTTTCCGGCATTCATTAGCAAATTAGCGGCTTCCCCAACTAAAAGGATACCATCCTTATATAATTCTTTTGGCATTACTCTGGAATCTCCAGAAGAAACTACATGAGCAGAATATTCTACAATTTCACCGCCACGGATTGCATCAGCAATAGTGGGGTGCTTTTTGAAGTGATTAAGAACATCGTAAGGCTTTTGTTTTTTCTCACGAAGATCTTTTAAACCTAAAACTAATCCCAAAGAAATAGTATCGCGGTTGGTGTAAAGAAATCCTCCGCCTTCAATTCCGTTGGTAGCCCAACCAACAAATTCATTACTCATTCCGCTTAAACCATTAAGCTGAAATCTGTCTTCAAGTACTTTTTGATCGAAGCGAATAACTTCTTTGATCCCGGTTAACATATGACCTGCGGGAACATATTTATCCTGTAAACCAACCTGACGAGTAAGTAAGTTGTTTACCCCTTCAGCAATGATAACAGAATCTGCATGAAATTCATCTTCACCTGTTCTGATTCCAACCGCTTTATCATTTTCCATTAAAACTTCATCCACTTTGATATCTGTGGCAATGAATGAGTCCATGGCAAAATCACTAGCGTCAATAGCTTCCTGTACTTTACCTGCTAACCAGTTATCAAATTTTGATCGAAGTACTACTACCCCGGTATATGGTTTTTCATTAAAATGAGAAGATTTAAAATCCAGTGAAAAAGTGGATTCTTTATCCATGAAAGTAAGTCGACGATGATTGATGAATCGTTCCCAACCACCTTCTTCCTCTTCCCAATAATTTGGGACAAGCTTGTTAAGGTCACTTCCCCATAGAACCCCACCGGAAACATTTTTGGAACCTGCAAATTCTCCTCTTTCAATAAGAAGGAACTTCATATTATTTCGTGCGAGTGTCATCGCGGCTGCTAAGCCTGCAACCCCACCTCCAATTACGATACAATCAAATTTGTCTTCCATACACTGGTATTGATTACTGAGTATTGAGCGTGTGAGTTTAACATCTCAATACTCATGTCTTACTACTATTATGCTTTAATTTTTTTTATTTCTTCAATAAACGGCGGTAATACTTTATAAAGGTCGCCAACAATTCCGTAATCAGCTACTTCAAAAATCGGAGCGTCCGGATCTTTGTTGATCGCTACAATTACTTTACTATTTGCCATTCCGGCTACGTGTTGAATTGCTCCTGAAATACCAACTGCGATATAAAGTTGTGGAGAAACCACTTTACCGGTTTGTCCGATCTGTAAACTTGGATCATATACTCCGGATTCCGTAAGCGCTCTTGATGCACCGATTCCGGCATTTAATAACCCGGCTAATTCTGAAATAAGAGCTTTCCCGTCTTCATCTTTTACGCCACGACCTGCCGCAACTATAGCTTCCGCTTCATTTAGGTCGATTGTATCACCTGAAGCTGAAATAATTTCTCTTAAGGTAGATTTAAGTTCGCCGTCATCCATGTTGAAATCATGACTTACAACTTCTGCTTCAACCGCAGATTCATTTAAATCATAAGACCCTGAGCGTACAGAAACGAGTACCTTATCTGATTTTGCTTCAGTATTGCTCATGATTTTAGCTGCCATTACCGGGCGTTTTGCTTTCACACCACCATCTATAAGTTCAAACGAAGATACATCAGCTACTACGGCTGCATTTTGATTTGCTGCCAAAGCTCCGAGAACATCTTTGGTTCCTTCGGTTGAAGCGAATGCAAAAACAGATGGGTTAACTTCACCCATAACCATGGAAAGAGCTTTAAGTAAAGGAGTATTCATATGATTTTTGAAAACAGGGTCTTCAACTACGTGTACTCTTGAAGCTCCGTATTTCTGAATACCATCAACAAATGAAGATGCATTTTGATCGATGACAACAGCTTCTACAGAATCTCCGGATGCATCAGCTAATGTTTTACAATGTGATAAAACTTCTAATGAAGATCGCTTTAATTTTCCGTCTGAAATTGCGATATAAGTTAAAATAGTGCTCATGAATTTGGTTTATTTCTTTTCAAGGTCATTCCACACTTAAGGCGGAATCTGAATTAAATATGAATTTATTATAGTACGTTAGCTTCAGTATCTAAAAGTTGTGCTACTTCTCTGGCTATTTCTTCTGCTTCTCCTTCGTACTTCTTTCCCGCTTGTCGTGCAGGTTTTTCTTCATAAGAAGTAACTGTAGTTTCAGCTTTAAGTTCGTTTTCATCCAGTCCAAGTGATGAAATTTCAACCTGATCAATTGGTTTTCTTTTTGATGCCATAATTCCTTTTAGATTAGGTATGCGTGGATCATTCATGTCATTTGAACAAGTAACAGCACATGGCGTTGGTAATTCGATCATTTCCTGACCAGTATCGCCTTGACGTTTTACGATCAGATTTTCATTTTCAATTTCAAGACCAACAGCATTGGTCGTATAGGGCAATCCAAGATGTTCTGCTACCATGCTTCCTGTTAAACCGGAGTCAGTATCCTGAGATTGCTTTCCAAGGCCTATGATATCATATTCCTTATCTTTAAAAAAAGCGGATAGGATTTTGGCGTAGCTGGCAGAATCATATTCTTCATTACCGGAAGCCATAATATGGCTTGCTTTGTCAGCCCCCATTGCCAATGCTTTTCGAATAGTTTCAGAAGCTTTTGCAGGACCGATGCATACTACTTCTACTTCTCCGCCGTGTCTTTCTTTTAAAACCAGAGCTTCTTCGACAGCAGATGCATCATAGGCATTTAAAACCATTCGGTCGCCATCCATTATTAATTCGCCTTCTTTGATTTGAATCGGTGCATAAACATCAGGCACCATCTTAATACATATATAAAATTTCATAAATTATTTAGGTATTCGAAGTTAAGTATGAAACCGCTTTTTTAGGGCGCTAATATACAAAACCAAAAAGAAAGAATTTTAATTCTGTAGTTGAGAATAATCTGTGAGATGCCCCTGGTCAGTTTCAAGAAGAATGTTGTAAGCTTCACGTTTAACAGCGGCTTCAGCACCTCCAAAAATTCCTGCTATTTCTTTCGATTTTGTATCAAAAAACACATCAAATAAATAATTACTGGTTACCCTGCGCTTGGTGTCACGGATTGAAGTCAAAATATTGATCATCTCCTGGCGAGCTGCTTGATCATCATTAGTAAAAAGGTCAAGACTTTTTCTATGATAATTGTAATAAGCGGTGCGAAGAGCCTCATAATTGGGGCTTAAAAGATCGGCAACCAAATTAAATTTATTTCTTCTGTTATTAGCTGTTCTCGTCCAACCGATAGCAGATGTTGTTTGCGCAAGATCGACTATGTTTTGTGCCCGTCTGAAATATTGAGTTCCTCCAAGATCAGAGAAGCTGTCAAAGTCATAACCCAGAATAACATTCATGAAAAAGTCGATAGTTCCTGTCAGATTATCGAATTGCAGCTCGTCATGGATCAAAGTTCTTCCTTCAGGATAATTAAACTGCCAGTTATCATCATTAAGAATTATTGTAGTTGTTTCAGTAACGGTGTTATAAATCGGACGTCTTGCGGTAAATATTACTCGTGATCCAAAATCAAAAGTTGTAGTTCCTGTTTCGATAACTAACTGTATTTGACATGAAATACGCTCCTCTTCTTTAAACTGCACTTCTGTCCATCTGAAATCATTGATATATTCTTCGATTCTGCCTTCCAGTTCTGATAAATAAGTAAAGGAATTTCCTTCTAATTGTTCGGTATTCAGAGTTACATCACAGTTGAATTCTTGAGAAAAAGCCAGACTACTCCAAAAGCTAAGTATTAATAAAAAAATAAATTTTTGATCTATCACTTAATTTTTTCCTGAGTTTATACCATATTGGTGCTATTACTTTCCTAATAATACGAATACGCATGAAGCTTTATAAAATTACTTTTCTACTGTTTTTAAGTTTTTTCATGTTTGAAGCTGAAGCTCAGCTTACAATGGGGGCAGACGGACTTGCATTAGGGCAAGCAACAACGGCATTAGAAAGTAATAATTGGGCTGTATTTTCAAACCCGGCCTTGTTGAATCAGGAAAAGAAGTCCATAAGTTTTTATAGTCAACGAAATTATGGATTTGCGGAACTGACTGATATTGCAACATCTGCTTCTGTTCCAACTCAGTATGGCACAGTAGGTTTTGGTTTTCATCGGTATGGGGGAGATTTATTCAGTGAGACCAAAGTCAGAGTAGGTTATTCAGATTCCTGGCAAAGCTTAATGTTTGGTGCAATTATCAATTACAATCATATCTCTCAAGCCCCAGCATACGGTTCGGGGGGCGTTATTGGAATTGATCTAGGAATTGCAGCTACATTGAGTGAGGACTTGGTATTAGGAGCAAGAACTTCAAATATTAATCAGCCGGCGTATGATTTTGAAGCTGAGGATGAATCTCTTTCCAGAGAGCTGGCAGTTGGTTTAAATTACAAACTTGACGGACAAGCCTCATTTCTTTTTGATATAGTAAAAGATGTTCGCTTTCCTGTTTCATATCGGGGTGGAGTAGAAATGAAGGTTATAGAAAATCTTGTTGGCCGAATAGGAGTAACAACAGAGCCAAATACTTATTCTTTTGGTTTTGGTTATGGATCAGATATCTGGGAAGTGAACTTAGCTTTTCAGCGACATCAGGATATTGGATTTTCACCGGGAATTGATTTGAATTTCTTTTTCTGATGAGTTCCTTTGCTAAAATAGGGTTCCTGTTTTTAAGTTTGGTTCTGTCAGTAACTATTCAGGCTCAACAAAAAGATACTTCGCAAGTAGTTATAGAAAAGCAACTTGAAGAAGCTCTTGAGGAGCAGGAGGCAGAGGATGGAGCAGAAGCCGGCGAGCAGCTTGCAATCTTCTTGGAAGAACTTGCTGCCAATCCAGTCAATATAAACTCAGCAGGAATCAGTGATCTGCTACAGGTTCCGGGTTTCAATCTTAAAATTGCCAGAGCTCTTATTGATTACCGTAAAACCAATCCTTTTGAAGGAAAAGAAGATATTCAAAGAGTATCAGGAGTTGGAGCCGCTACTTATTCCAGAATGCGTCCATATATTACTGTTGGTGGATCTGCGGATCGTTTTAGGAATTTATATACCAATCCGAATTATTGGCTGGATGGTAATTCTTTTGAATATATAAGCCGATATCAGCAGGATCTGCAGCATCAAAGAGGATATGAAATCCCGGATTCGTCCGGAGGATATCTGGGTAGTCAGGGGAAATATTATCAACGATTCAGAATGTTGAGCAAACATCTTTCTGTAAATATCACACAGGAAAAAGATGCTGGGGAGACATTGAAGGGTTTGACTGGGTTTGATTACACTTCGGGGCATATCGCGTTAACCGAAAATGGGGAATTAAAAGATTTTGTAATTGGAGATTATGCACTCAATTTTGGACAAGGACTGGTTCTTTGGACAGGAGGAGCTTTTGGGAAAGGTAGGGAAGTGATTGGAACCACGGGAAAAAACGAACGAGGTTTAAGAGCATATGGATCTGCGCAGGAAACAGATTTTTTCAGAGGAGTAGCGGCCACTTATGGAGAGAAAGTTGAAGTCACAGGTTTTTATTCAAAGCGTCCAAGAACGGCGTCGGTCATTCAGGGAGATACCACAAGATTTCCATCTTCATCAGGATTTCACAGAACTGAAAATGAAATAGAACGAAAGAATAATATTGAGCAAAAGGTATATGGGGGAAGATTAAGAATAGATACGCGTTTCGGTTTATTTGGTGCTACCGGGTATTATAATGAGTTTAGCACTTTTATAGATCGGGGATCTGGGCTATCAAATTTATATGATTTTGAAGGGAAAGAGCATTCTGTTTTAGGAATCGATTACCGGAGTTTGATAGGTAGTGCATTGGTATTTGGAGAAGTTGCCCGAAGCCAAAATGGAGGGTTGGGTGCAATTGCAGGCGTTGAAGCTCCACTTGGTTTTAATACTGACATCACCTTTGCTTATCGAAACTATGAAAGAGATTTTCAGTCATTTTTAGGAGACGGATTTGGAGAAAGTTCTTCTGACCCCCAGAATGAGGAAGGATTCTATATAGGACTTAGACACTTTTTGAATGATAAGGTCTCACTTTCGGGATATGTAGATCAATATCAGTTTGATGCTCCAAGAACCGGGATAGATCAGTCAAGTCAGGGATTTGACGTTCTTGGATTAGCTGAAGTTGATTTTTCAAGAAGTTTAAGCGCTTATTTTTTGATTCGCTCTGAGGTTAAGGACGATACTTTTTCAGAAGTCAATGAGCGGGGAGTGGAAGAAGATTTTTTAGGAGAAGAAATCAGATCAAGTTTCAGAACACAATTAGAGTATCAGGTTAGTCGATCAGTTAGGCTTCGTTCAAGATTCGAAATTGTAAGATTTCAGGGAGCGAATGAAAATGCTGAATTTGGAACATTGATCTATCAGGATATTCGGTTTCAAGCTTTCAGAAACCTTCAAATTGATGCAAGAGTAACATTATTTGATACAGAGAGTTTTGATTCCAGAGTTTTTCAGTTTGAAAATGATCTGCTATATGTACTTTCAAACACAGCTTTATCTGGTAAGGGGCAGCGAACTTATTTTGTAATCAACTATGAACCTACTGATTTTTTTGAGATCTGGTTTAAGTATTCATTATCCGTATTCGAAGATGTAAATTTAGTAAGCAGCGGATTAAATGAAATTGAAGGTAATCGAAATAATGACCTTGGTATTCAGGCGAGAATTAAGTTTTGATTGTTTCTGTAATACAGTAAATGAATTAGATATCTGTGATTTGATCTTAGTATTTTTACTGATATAATTTCAAAATTAAATCGAATTTGAGTTTGTCAGAGAAAAAAATATTTCTTGCCGGTCACAATGGAATGGTTGGGTCTGCTATTTACAACGAGTTATTAGATAATAACTATTCAAATATTTTGACAAAGGGAAGTTCAGAACTTGATTTGAGAGATCAGAAATCAGTAAATGAGTATATTTCTGAAAGTCAGCCTGATATTATCATAATTGCGGCTGCTAAAGTTGGGGGTATATTAGCAAACAGTACATACCCCTACGATTTTTTGTATGATAACTTGATGATCGAATCAAATTTGATCAATGCAGCGCACCAGGCAGATGTTCAGAATCTGCTTTTTTTAGGAAGCTCGTGTATATATCCAAAATTTGCGAATCAACCACTTAAAGAAGAATCACTGTTGACTGGGTCGCTGGAGCCAACTAACGAATGGTACGCTATAGCTAAAATTGCCGGTATAAAACTTTGTCAGGCTTTAAATGAACAGTATGGAAGAAAGTATTTATCATTGATGCCAACCAACCTGTATGGTCCTGGCGATAATTTTGATTTGGAAACATCACACGTTTTACCGGCAATGATGAGGAAATTTCATGAAGCAAAAATTGATGGTCACAAAAATGTAACTCTCTGGGGAACAGGTAGTCCAAAAAGGGAATTTCTTCATGTTAAAGATCTTGCGAGATCAGTGATTTATATATTAGAGAATGACGATACTGAGTTTCAGGATTTGATGAATGTAGGGACAGGTAAAGACTTATCGATTTTAGAACTGGCAACTAAAATACAGAATTTAGTTGGTCATAAAGGTGAGATTATCTGGGATAGTAGTAAGCCGGATGGCACACCAAGGAAATTGATGGATGTTTCAAGAATAGAAAACCATGGGTGGAAATATCAAATATCTTTAGATGAAGGTATCTCAAATACCTATGAATGGTTTTTGAATAATGAAGATGAAATTAGAGAAGTGCAATTTAAATAAGAGGATACTTTGAGTAGAAATAAAATAGCTTTAGTTACAGGAATTACTGGACAGGATGGAGCTTATTTAGCAGAATTATTGCTTGAAAAAGGGTATGTGGTACATGGCATTAAAAGGAGGTCTTCTCTTTTTAATACAGACCGTATAGACCATTTGTATCAGGATCCTCATGAGAAAAATCAAAAATTGATTCTTCACTATGGAGACATGACAGATTCTATGAATCTGACCAAGATCATTCAGGAAATACAACCGGATGAAATTTATAACTTGGCGGCAATGAGTCATGTTAAGGTTAGTTTTGATCTTCCTGAATACACTGCAAATGCCGATGGATTAGGAACTCTCAGGATTCTCGAAGCCGTGCGTTTATTGGGTTTATCTAAAAAAACCAAAATCTACCAGGCTTCAACTTCAGAATTGTATGGTCTGGTTCAGGAAGTGCCACAAAATGAGAAAACACCATTTTATCCAAGATCACCATATGGAGTAGCAAAATTATATGCATACTGGATTACTGTAAACTATAGGGAGGCTTATAATATTCATGCAAGCAATGGGATTCTTTTTAATCACGAATCTCCATTGAGAGGAGAGACTTTTGTAACAAGAAAAATTACAAGAGCCGTAGCAAAAATAGCCTTGGGGCTTCAAGACAAGTTTTACATTGGTAATTTAGATGCAAAGAGAGATTGGGGGCATGCTAAAGATTATGTAGAAGCCATGTGGAAAATTCTTCAGCAAGAAGAGCCTGATGACTATGTAATAGCAACTGGAAAAACTACCACTGTCAGGGATTTTATTAAAATGGCTTTCTCCGAAATTGGTATTATTGTTCGTTGCGAAGGGCAGGGAATAAAAGAGAAAATAATCGTAAATGAGGTAAACCAAGATAGGTTTCCGGATTATGGAAAGGCACCAAAAGTTGGCGATTTAGTTTGCGTGGTTGATCCTGAATATTTCAGGCCTACAGAAGTAGATCTATTGGTTGGCGATCCTGAGAAAGCCAGAAAAAAATTAGGCTGGAAGCCAAAATATGATCTTCAGGAGCTTATAAAAGAGATGGTAGAATCAGACTTAATTTTAGCAAAAAAAGATCTTGATCTCGCCAATGCAGGACATAAAATACTTAGGCAAGCAGAGTAACTATAGTGAGCAGGAACTGATACTTCTAGATTTAGAGTATGGCCCAAAGGACAGCTTTTGATTAAAAACTAATGCTTGATATCTATAGTAATAATAGTTGATCAAAAAGATGAATTAATCACTTATACTTATAATACTCTGAATAAGTACGTTTATAGTAATTATAGTTCGTATAGTAATCGGTACTCTTTTTTGGATCAAATGCATTGAGAACTATGCCAAGAACGTCGGCATTTAAGTGTTCCAATCCATCCAAGGTAAATTTAAGTTCACGTTTAGTTGTTACATTGAATCTTGATACAACGATCAATCCATCAATCAAACGGAGTAGTGAAGCTGAGTCAGATATAATTCCGTATGGTGCGGTGTCAAGGATGATGTGATCATATTCTGACTTATATTTGTCTATCAATTGCTTGAGTCTCTTACTATCAAGTACTGAAGCCGGTTCTGGAGTTTTATGGCCCACTGTGATCAGATCAACATTTGGTGCTACCGTATTTATTAGTACATCCTGAGAGGGGTCAAATAAAACATCAGAAAGCCCGGGTTCTTTATTTTCTCCGAAAATTTTATGCTGAGTAGGTCTACGAAGATCAAGGTCAATTATTAATACTTTTTTCTCTGAGCCTGTAAAAGTAACAGCGAGATTTGCTGCAACCGTACTTTTACCTTCTCCTTTGGTAGCGCTTGAAACCATCAGTACTTTATAATCTTTATCAGGATTTGCGTAAACTACATTTATTCTGAGTCTGCGATAAGCTTCAGAAATTGGAGAGATATGGTCGAATAATGATATTAGCTGATTAGAAACAGACTTATCCCCAACGTATTGCCGCTCCTTTGGATCTAATTCGCCAATAACTGAGAACTCTGGAATGGCTCCTAAAATAGGCTTGTTGAATTCTTTCAATACATCTGTAGAGGTAATTGAATCGTTAACTTTTTCTCTAATAATTATAAAACCAATTGAAGAAATAAGGCCAAACATAAATCCAACTATCATAATAATAGCTTTTCTTGGTTTTACAGGCTTTTTGTTCGGCTCTGCATAATCCAAAGGTCTTCCAAGTCCGAACTGTGTTTTTTCCCAGAGACTCATTTCAGAAAATTGACCAGATACCTGAAGATACATTTCTTCATTAACCCTTACGTTTCTTTTAAGTCTTGCCAATTGAATGATTTCATCTGGAAGCTCTTGAAAGCGTGAATTAAGTTCAGCGTAACGACTATCTAATACATTTTGCTGAGTTTGGAGTTGAGTTTGTTCTACTTGAAGCTCGATTAATTTTTGACTGATTTGAGAAATCCGTTGTGTTATTGCTCCATCTCCCGATCCTATTAAGCTCAGATATAAATCTGATCCAGATGATAAAAGATCGGAGGTTCTTTCTTTAACCTGGTCTTTAACTTTTATAAGAGCTTCATTTAATCGGATTAACTCAGGGTTATCTTCTTTTATATCAGGATTACGGGTTAAATAGAGTAGTTTCTCAGTTTCGAGTTCAGCAATTTGAAATTGATAGCGTTCAATTACCTGACTAACAGCATCAGAAAATTGAACGGCAAGGCCTGGTTTAATTTCGTTAAGTTGCCCTTCATATTGTTCAATTCCTGAGTTAACGGCTACCAAATTTACCCTTAGTTGTTGTCTCTGGACTTCGAGGTCCGCAATGTTGGTAATTATATTGTCAGTCTGAGCATCTATAGCAATAAGCTTGGTTTCATTCATGAAATCCTGCAAAGAATCTTCAGTGACTACCAACTGTTCTTCAAGTTTATTTCTTTCACTTCGTAAAAAATCGAGAGCAGAAACAGCCATAGTTCTATTCTGTTCGGTCGATAATGCTGAATAGGTATCCATTGTTAAATTAACAATGGTTGACGCTTCGGTTGGTAATGGGCTTTCAAAAGTTATTGAGACAACATCAGCGCTTAAACTTGGCTGATCAAATGTAATATTTGACCGATATCTTCTTGCAACTACCTCATGCTTGGCTGTTGTGGAGTCTTCTGGGTAGCTTGCCCATAAAATTGGAAATTTTTTACCGTTTTCATCAAATTCGATTTCACTAATTCTCTGAGCTAAGTCGTAACTAAGCTTTCTTGACCTCATTATCTGGAGCTCATTTGCAATAGTACTACCTACTCCAATTCCATAGGTGGTAGTTAATAAGTTTTCAAGCCCTGATCCAGCATAAGAATAACGGTTTTTACTTTCACTAATTATTAATGTACCCGTGCTTTCATAAATAGGTGTTTGCATGAATGCAAAGGCAGTAGCAGCTACACTGAAAAGAAAAACAATTGAAATGAAAGTCCATTTATTTAAAAAAAGTAAATTGAATATCTTTAAAAAATCGAGCTCTTGATCTTCATTGCTTTCTTGATTTTCAAACGTTGTATTACTGTTATAATGACCGTTTGATGAATTTCCATTAAAATGCATTGTGGTATGGTACTTTTTTTATAAGCAGATGATAAAGATATGAAAAGTTACTGTGATTAATATTATTAATTAGTATTAATAACTCTTAATTTTTAATTAAAAATAGCATATAGATGGCAAAAATTGGAATAATTTCAGACATACATGCTAACTTGCCAGCGTTAGAGGCAGTTCTTGAGTTTTTAGATAATGAAAATCCGGATTACTGGGTATGTTTAGGTGACATCGTTGGGTATGGACCAAATCCTAAAGAGTGTATAGAAATAATAAGAGCCAGAGAAATACCTACGGTACTTGGGAATCATGATGCAGGTGTCGCAGGTCGTCTAAGTACTCGGTTTTTTAGGGACCCTAACCGGAAGTTAATTGAATTAACAAAAGAACTTATTTCTGAAGATGATGTTGCATGGCTTTCATCCCTACCTTATGTATTAGAAAATGATAGCTGGGTTGCAGTTCATGCTCATCCAAGTGAACCTGAAAAATGGCAATATGTTGATAGCGCAATAAAGGCCAGAAGAATTCTTGAGAATTTAGAGACTGATATTTGTTTCCTTGGTCATACTCATGTTCCCGGTATAGTTTCAAACAGAGTTGGGGTTAATTCATTTAGAAAGGGATTTAAATATATCATAAATCCTGGAAGTGTAGGTCAATCCAGGGACGAGGATTTTAGAGCGTCATGCTGTATAATTGATACAGAAAACTATACGTATCTTAATAAAAGGTTAGAATATAATACTGAAAAGGTGTTGACAGATCTAACAAAGCTTGGGTTTACAAGGAAAGAGGCTCATCATCTGTTAAGGGTGTAAAAAAAATAGATTTTTTGATTATTTAAATCCTTAGCTTTAGCTAAACAGAAAAAATATTTATGGGATTTACCAGAACATTAGTCTTAAGTACTTTTATTTCATTTTTTTTCATAGGAACTGCATTCTCTCAAACACGTCAAGTTCCAAGCTCACAACAGTTTAGGTTGGGGGAAAGGCTTATAAGGATTTCAGAACCCGGTGAGCTTTCAGATTCTGTTAATGTTTGGGGTGATGTTGGTAGTTCTGGCCGATATTTAATACCTAAAGGCACAAGTTTATCTGAATTAATTTCGTACAGTTTTGGGCCTCGTACATTAAGAGATGGGCAAACTGAACTTGATTGGTCAAAAATGAGGGTAGAGGTAAATGTGCAAGGTTTTGATCAGGTAAGTAAGGAACAAACTATTGACAAATTCAGACTTAGATTTGAGGAGCCCTTTCCCGTTGAGATGAATGAATTTAGGCTTTCCAATAATCAAACCATAACAGTAAGAGTAAAAAGGAAGCCGTCATTTAGAGATTATGTTGGTGTTATTGCGCCAGTAATTTCATCAATTGCTACATCAATTATAATAATTGATAGGTTGGGGAGGGATAGCTCAAGCAATTAGTGCAGTGGAATAATTATTCTGGGATATCTCTTGATTTAATACTTTGGTTTCATCATGAATATAATTTAATAACTGTTTAACGTATTTATCTGGTAAGAATAAAATTTTGCTTTAACCGGTTTGGAAGGATACATAGCCTCTGCATTTTGCAGAGCTTGAATATCTTGCACGATTCTTCAATCAAGAGTTCATCTTATGTTAATTAAATAGTGGCAATGATTGGATCAGGAAAGAAGCTAATATTTTGAAAACCCTTTAAATGAAATATAGCTTTGTCAATCAAACTAAAATCTGAAAACGAAAACTTTAGAAAATTGAATTTAGAAAATACAAGAATAGCGATAATTGGTTTAGGATATGTTGGATTACCTCTGGCTGTTGAGTTTGGTAAGAAATTTCCGACCGTAGGGTTCGATATTAATGCAAAAAGAGTTTCTGAATTAAATCAGGGTAATGACAGAACCTTAGAAGTAAGCGATGAAGATTTACAATCCGTTTTAATATCTAGTCTGTCTAAAGATGATAAAAAAGGCTTATTAGTTACTGATAAAAATGCTGGAATTGAAGAGTGTAATGTCTTTATAGTTACTGTTCCAACGCCTACTGATAAACATAACCATCCGGTACTAACACCGCTTATAAAAGCAAGTGAAACAGTAGGTAAGGTACTTAAAAAGGGTGATGTGGTAATTTATGAATCTACAGTATACCCGGGAGTAACAGAGGATGAGTGTGTTCCGATTCTTGAAAAAATTTCCGGATTGAAGTTTAATAAGGATTTTTATGCTGGTTATAGCCCTGAAAGAATTAACCCGGGCGATAAAGAACACACGGTTACTAAAATCCTGAAAGTGACTTCAGGATCTACACCCGAGTCTGGTAAATTTATTGATAATTTATACAGAGAAGTGATAACAGCGGGAACGCATTTGGCACCAACAATAAAGGTAGCCGAGGCTGCAAAAGTAATAGAAAATTCTCAAAGAGACATTAATATTGCTTTTGTAAATGAGTTATCTAAAATATTCAATTTACTGGAAATAGATACTCAGGATGTTCTTAAAGCTGCAGGTACTAAGTGGAATTTTCTGCCTTTTAGTCCCGGACTGGTAGGGGGGCATTGTATCGGAGTTGATCCCTATTACTTAGCACAAAAAGCGCAGGAAGTTGGCTATCATCCTGAAATAATTCTAGCAGGTAGAAGAATTAATGACAGTATGGGTCAACACGTTGCTACAGAAGTTGTAAAATGTATGATGCGTAAAGATCTAAAAGTTCTTGAAGCTAATGTTTTGATGCTGGGAATCACTTTTAAGGAAAATTGTCCCGACATTAGAAATACAAGAGCTATCGACATATATAGAGAGTTAAAGACTTATGATATGAATGTGGATGTGTACGACCCATGGGCTGATCCGGACGAAGTAAAAGAAGAATATGGGATAGAATTGGTGGATGACTCAGTTGTGTCAAGTTTAGGAAGCTACTCTGCAATAATTTTAGCTGTAGCTCATGAAAAGTTTTTAAAACTTCCAATTTCTACAAATCAAGATACAGTCATTTTTGATGTCAAAAGCTTCTTTAGTAAAGACAAGATTGATAAACGTCTGTAAACAAATATATTCCCTTAATTAACTTCAAAAAAATAAAAAGCTTAAGAACTCAACTTAAATGGAAAAAGATATAAAGCTACTAATTACAGGTGGTGCAGGTTTTATAGGTTCAAATCTTGTGGAGCATTTTTTGAAAGATGAAAGAGTCTCTTTAGTAAGAGTTTTAGACGACCTTTCAAATGGATACTATGAGAATATCGAAGAATTTGAAGGAAATTCTAAATTCGAGTTTATCAAAGGTGATATATGTGATTATCAAACCTGTATTGATGCTACTGAAGGTATCGATAAAATCACCCATCAAGCTGCTTTAGGTTCAGTTCCTAGATCCATAAAAGATCCCATGAGATCTACAGAGGTTAATATATTAGGCACAGTGAATGTGTTGCATGCAGCTAAAGAAAATAATGTAGAAAGGGTGGTTTTAGCGTGTAGTTCAAGTACTTACGGAGATCATCCCGGGCTACCAAAAGAGGAGGACAAAATTGGAAAGCCTCTTAGTCCCTATGCAGTTACTAAATTTTCAATTGAACAATTTGCTGACGTTTTTAACCAGGTGTATGGATTGAACTATGTAGGTCTAAGGTATTTTAATATTTTCGGTCCCAAGCAGAATCCTGATAATCCTTATGCTGCAGTAATTCCTATTTTTTGCAAAGCTTTTATAGAAGGGGTTCCTCCTACAATAAATGGAGATGGTGAACATAGCAGGGACTTTACGTACGTAGCAAATGCTGTACAAGCTAATGACTTAGCTCTTTTTACGGATAATAAAAGAGCTTTAAATCAAATATACAACGTAGCTTGTAATGACCGTATCTCACTTAATGATATGATAAGTGCTCTTCAGCAAATTAGTGAAAAAGATTTAGGCCCTATATATGGTCCTGAACGCCCCGGAGATGTTAAACATTCAGAGGCTGATATTTCTAAAATAGAAAAGTATCTAAATTATTCTCCTCAAGTATTTTTTAAAGAAGGTCTGGAACACGTTTACTCTTGGTATAAAGATAAATAAAATGAACATTTTAGTAACAGGAGGGGCAGGCTTTATTGGGTCTCATCTTATTGATTATCTACTTAGTCTTAGACATAATGTAATAAATATAGATAATTTAGATCCTTTTTATGATCTTAGAATAAAGAGAGCTAATATTAAAAGACATCAATCTTACGATACTTACAGTTTTTTTGAACTCGATATCCGTGACAAAAAAGCTCTCGAAGAGTTCATTCCCGATGATTTAGATGTAATTGTACATCTTGCGGCAAAAGCGGGAGTTAGACCATCCATTGATGATCCTGTAGCATATCAGGAGGTTAATGTCTCAGGTACTCAGAATTTATTAGAAATTGCCAGGCATAAAAATGTTAAACAATTTGTATTTGCCTCATCAAGTTCTGTTTACGGAAAAAATCCTAATGTTCCATGGAAAGAAGAAGACGCGGTACTCCAACCAATTAGTCCATACGCAAGTACAAAAATAAGTGGGGAACTATTGGGGCATGTGTATAGTCATTTGTACGATATAAGATTTTTAGCACTTAGATTTTTTACCGTTTATGGACCCAGACAAAGACCCGACCTTGCAATCCATAAATTTTTAAACCTGATAAACCAGGGAAAAGAAATTACAATATATGGTGATGGATCAACTCGTAGAGATTACACATACATAGATGATATAATTTCTGGGATAGTTAGTGCTATTGATTATAAGGATTCAATGTATGAAGTGATTAATCTTGGAAATAACCAAACAATCGAACTAATTGAATTGATAAAAGTTATTGAAAACGTATCAGGTTTACAGGTTAAAAAAGTTTATGGTGAAGAGCAGCCCGGTGATGTAAAACAAACATGGGCAGACATTAATAAAGCGGGTAATTTATTAAAGTATAAGGCAGAAACTTCAATCGAAGTTGGTATTGAACATTTTACCCAATGGTATCAGGAAAATTGTATCGATTAATCTATATTATTTAGTTTATTAGCAAATTTTTAAAGCATTTAAAGAATTATGAAAGGAATTATTCTTGCAGGAGGAAGCGGAACTAGATTATATCCGGTAACCAAAGCAATCAGCAAACAGTTAATGCCGGTATATGATAAACCAATGATCTATTATCCTCTGTCTGTGTTAATGCTGGCTGGTATAAAAGATATTTTGATTATCACTACTCCGGAAGATAATGAAGGGTTTAAGCGTTTATTAGGAGATGGTTCAGAGTGGGGTATCGAACTTTCATATGCAGTACAACCAAGCCCTGACGGGTTGGCTCAGGCATTCATCATTGGGGAAGACTTTATTGGTAAAGATAGTGTTTGTTTAATTTTAGGCGATAATATCTTTTATGGTCAGGGTTTTGGGAAGACACTCAAAAACACCGTAGCAAATCTAAACGGAGCTACTGTTTTTGGATATCGTGTAAGCGACCCTGAGAGGTTTGGGGTTGTTGAAATTGATAATGATAGAAAAGCACTTTCGATAGAAGAAAAACCGGATAACCCGAAAAGTAACATAGCTGTAACCGGTCTTTATTTTTATGATAATAGAGTTGTAGATATTGCAAAAAATGTGAAGCCTTCTAATAGAGGCGAATTAGAAATTACCTCAGTAAATCAGGCTTACCTTGAAAGAGATTGTTTGAACGTAGAAGTATTAGGCAGAGGGTACGCCTGGCTTGATACGGGTACTCATGACGCAATGATGGAAGCTGCACAGTTTGTTGAAATTATTGAAAGGAGACAAGGATACAAGATTGCTTGTTTGGAAGAAATAGCATGGCGTCAAAAGTGGATAACAGAAGAACAAGTGAAGAATAAAGCTAATGAGCTTAAAAAAAATGGGTATGGAAACTATCTGTCAAGGTTAATTAAAAATGTCACTTAAAGCGCAAGCTTCAAAGGGAGTTTTGTGGGTTGCTGTTGAACAGTTTGGGCAGCAAGCACTACAAATTATAATATTTATTGTTTTAGCAAGGTTACTTACCCCTGCTGATTTTGGGTTAGTAGCAATGCTTATGATATTTTTTGCTATTTCTCAAAGCTTTATAAGTAGTGGGCTAGGCAGCGCTTTAATTAGAGAGAAAGTAATAACTGATCAGGACCGATCAACAGTATTTTGGTTCAATTTACTGCTCTCACTATTTTTCTATGGCATTTTATATGCAGGTGCCCCATTTATAGCAGAATTTTATAACCGCGTTGAGCTTACAAATTTAACAAGAGTAATGGGGCTTGCAGTTATTTTCTACGGCGTAGCCATCGTTCAGCGATCAGAAATGACGCAGCAATTGGAATTTAAAAAGCAGGCATTTGCACAAATTCCATCTGTATTTATTGCGGGGGTCGTTTCTATAACCTTAGCTTATCTCGATTTTGGAGTATGGGCACTAGTCTCACAATATTTGTTGATAGCAGCTTGTAGTAGTATAGCTCTTTGGGTAATTCAGCCTGCAAATATAAAGTTTAGGTTTAGTAAAGAGTCTTTTAACAGACTTTTTGGGTTCGGATATAAATTATTGTTATCTGGAATACTGAATACAACATATTTGCATGTATATAAATTGGTGATTGGTAAATTTTATGAGGCTGCAACATTAGGTTTTTATACACAGGCAGATAAACTAAAAGATTTAGTCAGTAAAAACTTGACCTCTATTATCCAAAAAGTAACCTATCCATTGCTTTCAAAAGCTAATGGTGATAATGTGCGTTTAAAAAGAGGGTATAGGCAAATAATACAAACAAGTTCATTTGTAATATTTCCCGGCATGGTATTGTTAATTATTTTAGCGAAACCAGTACTTGTGTATGTTTTGGGTGAACAATGGGAGCCTGCAATACCTTTTTTACAGATCGTTTGTATAAGCGGTATTCTGTATCATTTACATGCAATTAATTTAAATGTATTAAAAGTATTAGGAAGGTCAGACTTATTTCTAAAGCTTGAGATTATAAAGAAAGTGAATACTACCATTGCGATTGTAATTGGTCTTCCTTTTGGTATATATGGGTTGTTAATTGGTAAAGTAATTTCATCTTATATAGCTCTTTTCATTAACACATGGTATACTGCTGATTTCCTAAATTATTCTATTAAAGAGCAAGTAGTCGATGTATTTAAAGTGTTAGTCCTTTCTGTACCCATGATTATGATTCTGATTATCGTATCATTAATTAAACCAGCAGAATCGTTATTTATGTTACTTTTTTATATTCTTTTATCCATATTGGTGTACATTTTTACGAATCTATACTTCCGAACTACTATCGTGAATACGTTATTAGAAATGATTAACCCTTATTTGCCAAAAAAATTAAAACAATTATTGAAAGTATGATTCCTGTAACCAAACCGTTTATGCCTCCGTTAAATGAATACCAGGAATTGGTTACCGGTATTTGGGAAAGGGAGTATCTTACAAACAATGGTCCACTTGTTAAGGAATTAGAACAAAGATTGGCCACTTATTTTGAACTTGAGAATGTATTGTTTTTGTCAAATGGTACCATTGCTCTACAAATAGCAATTAAGGCTCTTGAACTGGAAGGGGAGATAATAACAACCCCATTTTCTTATGTAGCCACTACCTCTTCGATTGTTTGGGAAGGCTGTACACCAATTTTTGTTGATATTGATGCAAACACTTTAAATATAGACCCTGCTAAAATTGAGGATGCCATAACACCAAAAACGACCGCGATTTTAGCTACCCATGTTTTTGGGAATCCTTGTGATATAGATGCGATTCAGCATATTGCCGATAAATACCAATTGAAAGTTATTTATGATGCTGCACATTGTTTTGGGACTTTATACAAGGGAAAGTCAGTGTTTGAATACGGTGATGTTAGTACAACAAGTTTTCATGCCACAAAATTATTCCATACGATTGAAGGAGGAGCTGTATTTACCAATGATGATCAAATCAATCATAGAATGAGCCTCATGCGAAATTTTGGGCATGCCGGTTTTGATAAATTTGAAGGCGTCGGTATAAATGGTAAGAATTCAGAGTTCCATGCGGGTATGGGATTGTGCAACTTTCGCCATATTGACAAAATTTTGAATAAGCGAAAAGAGCAGTGCTTATATTATTTTGAGTTGCTGGAAGGTGCAAAGATCAAGCATATTTCAATTCAGACAAATGCGGAATGGAATTATTCGTACTTTCCAATAATTTTTGAAAGTGAAGAAATACTTCTGGAGGTTAAGGGGCGACTGGAAGAAGAAAATATATACCCTCGCAGATATTTTTATCCGAGTTTGGATACTTTGGAGTATGTCAAGTCGAAGAAAGTATCTGTATCGAAAGATATTGCAGAACGGATTTTATGCTTACCACTATATCATAATCTAACATCTCAAATACAAAGTAGAATTTGTGAAATTATTTTGGATGTGTTTGACATACAGAAACAGTAATTGAAGTTATAAAATGAAAAAGACTAGAGATTTTTTACAGAAAATAGGATTGCCAGGCGGTGATGATCATAACTTGCCTTCATCAAAGAAAACTTTTGTAGATGGGGCCCAATATCGATTTGAAGTTCCTGGTATTCAAGGTCCTGTGGCCATGAAAGCTCTGCTAGAAGAAGTGGAAACAAGGCAATTAATTATTCATAGGGTTACTCAGACTAAAGGTATTATGCTTCTCTCGGATAATGATATTCAGGAGATGGTAAAATTGGCATCTCAAGCTAAAGTCGATTTAGTATTAGCAGTTGGTCCGCGTGCTACTTATGATACAAGCGCTACTGTTCAGACCGCAGAGGGGCAACGAATGGGATTAAGACTTCGTGGACAAGAGCAAATTATAAGAGCTATAGAAGATATAAAACGTGCGGTTGACCTTGGTTGTACTTCTTTTCTATTATATGATGAGGGACTTTTATGGGTGATGGCTAAAATGAGGGAGATGGGTGAAATTTCTGCAAATATAAAATTTAAAATTTCAGCACATTGTGGACACGGAAATCCAGCCTCTGTAAAATTACTCGAAAATATTGGAGCAAATTCTATAAATCCTGTTCGTGATTTAGAATTACCTATGTTGTCTTCTTTGCGTCAAGCTATTGATATACCCATTGACTTACATACTGAAAATCCTGCGTCCTCAGGAGGATTTATTCGCCATTATGAAGTTCCTGAGATGATCCGTTTAACAGCTCCATTGTACCTTAAAACAGGTGGTTCTGTTGCTAAAACTCACGCTTGGGATACAACTGCAGCTGACGCAAAACAAAGAGCTAAACAAGTTCAGCTTGTAAAAAGAGTAATAGATCAATATTACCCCAAAGCAAAATGTTCGAAAAAAGGATCTATTAAATAATTTTGCACTATGGTTCAATCTAAAATATAATGAGACATCACAGTTATAATCCGGATTACAAATTTTTTAAGGAACCAGTCGATTTCAATATGCATTCGGAAAAAGAGTTGTTGCAGTATTCTTTGGGAGCAACTCTTTATATGCCCGGAACAAAGCAAATTACTGATAAAATACTCAAAAAAGGGATGCCGGAAGTTACCTCAATTGTGATGTGTTTTGAGGACGCAATACAGGAAGAGGATCTGGAATCAGCTGAAGAAAATGTGATAGTCCACTTATCTAAGTTATCTGAGGAAGTCGATAAAGGGAATGTATCAATTGATGATATACCTCTTACATTTCTTAGAGTTAGGAATGTTAGCCAATTCAGAGCTTTTGCAAAGAAACTAAACAGTAATAATTCAAGATTACTTTCTGGTTTTGTATTTCCTAAATTCTACAGCAACAATGCTAGTTCTTATTTAGATCTTCTTAGTTCTCTGAGGGAGGAAATCAATCCATATTTGTATGGCATGCCTATACTCGAAGGCAAGTCAATTGCTTATAAAGAAACTAGAAATGGAGAATTAACGTCACTTAAACATCAACTCGACCCATATGAGGATTTAATTCTGAATATTAGAGTAGGGGGAACTGATTTTTCTGCTCTCTTTGGAGTGAGAAGAGGTATCAATTACTCTATTTATGATATTTTAACTGTGAGAGATTGTCTGTCTGATATTCTAAACTTTTTTAACAGAAGTTCGGATACGTTCTTAGTATCAGGACCGGTTTGGGAGTATTTCTTGGCGTACATAGATGATGATATTTATAATATCGACCAAGAAGATATTCATAAATCAATATTGGATAGAAAACCCATTATTAATGAAGCTATTGATGGTTTATTAAGGGAAGTTATTTTGGACAAAGCAAATGGATTTGTGGGAAAAACAATTATCCATCCATCTCATGCAAAATTTGTAAATGCGCTTCAGGCTGTAACACGTGAAGAGTATGAAGATGCAGAACAAATCCTGAATACCGCTGGTGGAGTAGTGAAAAGTGCTAAGGCCAATAAAATGAATGAAATAAATCCTCACAGAAGCTGGGCAAAAAAAATTATTTCCAGAGGAAGAGCTTATGGTGTTATCGATAATGATCAGTCCTATTTAAAGCTAATTTCAAATACATAAGGAATCGATTAGGATACATAATGAAGGATAAGATAAAGCTGGTGTTAGGAACAATGACATTTGGACCACAAGTTGATTTAGAAGGTTCAAAACAGATGATAGATATGTTCTTGAATAACGGAAATCATGAAATCGATACAGCTTACGTTTACAACGAAGGAGATACAGAACGTATTCTTGGAAAACTATTGGATTATGAAGCTGTTCAAATAGCAACAAAAATAAATCCTAGAATTACAGGAAAACTTGATGCCGAAGCTGTAGTTACACAGTTCAATGAATCTCTAGTTCGCTTAAATACTAACAAGGTTGATCTATTATATTTTCATTTTCCTGACCCTAATACTCCGGTTGTCGGAGCGTTAGAAGCTATGCAGAAACTTTTCGAACAGGGAAAAATCACACAATTCGGACTAAGCAATTACCCCGCTTGGGAAGTAGCTAATATCTGGCATATTTGCGACAAGAATGACTGGCTTAAACCTACCGTATATCAGGGAATGTATAATGGTCTTAGCAGAAATATAGAGAAGGAATTGTTTCCTCTTATTCGGGAATTAGGAATTTCAATGTATGCTTACAACCCTTTGGCCGGAGGATTGTTATCAGGTAAATACAGGAGTTATGAAGGCAATCCGACTCCGGGAAGATTCACTTTCAGACCTAATTATAAAGACCGTTATTGGAAGGAGTCCTTTTTTCAAGCATTGGAAATTCTTTTCAAAAATTGCGATGAAAATCAACTAAGCCTTGTAGAAGCCGCATTTCGTTGGCTAGCTTTCCATTCAAAAATGGATGCCTCAAAAGGAGATGGAATTATTCTCGGTGCTTCGAAATCTAATCACCTAAATCAAAATCTGAGCTTTTTTAAAAAAGGTCCTCTTCCATCAGAAGTAGTGTTAGCTTTTGATAAAGCCTGGGAAGAAACTAAGGCAGACAGCCCTGACTATTTCAGGTATATACCTTCTAATTCGTAAAGAGAATGAGTGACTTTAATATTACCGACGAATTTCTTGGTGAAATTTTCGACTTATCATTAGTAGAAATAACAGATGATATAGAACATGAAGTTAAAAGAACTTTATTAGATTACGTCGCGGTAACTTTAGCGGGTGCAAAAATATTCAAAAATAGATTTAATGAGAATTACTCTAAAATAAATGATAATAGCTCCTACTCTTCAAGCATTATAGGGTATAAGAAGAAGGCTACATTGGAAAATGCCATTTTTTTAAACGGTATATTATCACATATTGCTGAATTGGATGATGGTGTGAGGTTTGGGGGAATTCATCCTGGAGGTCCGATATTTTCCTGTTTACTGCCTGTCGCTGAACAATTAAATATTAAAAAAGACAATTTCGTAAAAGGAGTTGTGACTGGATATGAAACGGCTGTTCGTTTAGCAAATGCTATTCATCCGGGACATTACAAAAAAGGATTTCACCCTACAAGTACTTGTGGATCTATTGGTGCTTCAGTAGGATTAGCAGTCATGTTAGGATATAACCAAAAACAGATTAAAACAATATTTTCAGCCTCGGTTGTTTCAGCCGCTGGTACTTTGAAAATTTTAGAGGACGCATCTGATATTAAACCGTTCAATGTTGGAAGGGCATCCGTTGATGGGTATCTGGCAACTCAGCTGGGAAGGTTTAGATTTCAAGGACCAGACAATGTATTGGGGGGAGCTTCAGGTTTTTTTTCAATGTTTTGTGATGAGGTAGATCAAAAGCATCTACTTAAAGGAAGTACTAATTTAGATGAATCTGCTATCAAACAAATTTATGTGAAGCCGTATGCAGCGTGTAGGCATGCACATGCAGCCATTGAGGCGACGAAGTTTTTGAGAGAAGAAAATAATATTGATCATAGAGATGTGTCTAAAATCGACGTCTATACGTACAATACTATAATTGGAAAGCATGATCATCATATTATTCGGGGGGTAACATCAGCAAAAATGAGTATTCCTTACAGTATAGCAGTTACTCTTGTTACAGGAGAAGCAGGAATAAGTGAGTTCACCGAAGAAAAAATTAAAGATCCTGCAATTAATGAATTGCTACTGAAAATTAATGTGATTGCTGATCCTGAATTTTCTAAAATGGTGCTTTTGAAAAGACCCGCTAAAGTTAGGATTTATTGTGATGATAAGGTATTTGAAAAGCAGGTGGATTTTCCAAAAGGAGAACCTGAAACTAGATTATCAGACAGAGAACTTTCTGAAAAATTTCATAATCTATCTTACTTTTACGGATTAAGTGACAGTAATTCTGCTGAAATCGAAAGTTTAATTTGGAATCTCGATAATAACTTTCTTGAAATTTTTAAATTTTTATAAAAAACATATTTAAACTAATGGTCAACTTACAAAAACTAATTTCTTCACTTAAAAAAAATGAAGTTGAGTTTATAACAGGAGTGCCGGATACTCTACTAAATGATTTTTGCTTGTCAGTTGAACATAATTGGGATTCAAATAGACATGTAATTGCTGCAAACGAGGGGAATGCGATAGGATTGGCAGCAGGATACCATCTTGTCAATAATTCGGTTCCCATTGTTTACATGCAAAATTCTGGAATTGGAAATACAGTCAATCCACTTTTATCACTAACAAATAAAGAAGTCTACAGTATTCCAATGGTTTTGCTTGTGGGATGGAGAGGCAAACCCGGTTCCAATGATTGGCCACAACATCAAAAGCAAGGTGAGCAAACACCGAAAATATTTGAATCATTTGAAATACCTTACAAAGAATTAGAAGATGATACACAAAAAACTTTAGATGCATTTGAATGGGCAATTAATAAAGCCAAAAAGTTGAGTTCTCCTGTGGCCTTACTATCTGGAAAAGGTGTTCTTGAAAAAGGTGAGAAGGATGATTTTAGTGACGATCAGCCTTATCCTCTTTCAAGGGAAGAAGCTATGGCACATATTATTACTCAGTTTGATAAAGATACATTATATGTTGCTTCAACTGGGCGAGCTACAAGAGAACTTCATGAGATAAGAAATCTTAATGCAGAAGGTCATGAAAATGATTTTCTTAATGTAGGAGCTATGGGGCATACTTCTTCAATTGCTATGGGAATTGCTTTAGGAGATTCCAAAAAAAATGTTGTTTGTTTTGATGGAGATTCATCAACGATCATGCATATGGGAGCCCTAAGTGTAGCAGGTTTACTAAAGCAGGATAACTTTTTCCACGTTGTACTAAATAATGGAGTTCATGAATCAGTTGGGGGGCAACAATCAGCAGGATTCTCCACAGATTTTAATTCAGTAGCAAAACACTGTGGATATTCAACAATGGATAGTTTTGTTGTAGATAAAAAAGGTATTAATGAAGCAATTAATACACTTGGAAAAATGGCTGGGCCAAAATTTTTGGAAGTTCGAATAAGAAAAGGGATAAGATCAGATATGCCAAAGCTTATAATCGATCACAGCGAATTAAAATCACTTTTTAAAAAGAATCTATCAAAATCATAATATCAAGCAGTGGACCAAAGGAAAGCAATTGTACTCGGTGGTACTATTCCACATATTGAGTTAATAAATCAATTAAAAGAAAGAGGATATTATGTAATTTTAGTGGATTATTATCAAAATCCGCCTGCGAAACAAAAGGCCGATTTACATATTCAAGAAAGTACATTAGACAAAGAAAAAGTTCTCGAATTAGCATTAGCTCATGATACGGATCTTGTTATTAGTACTTGTATTGACCAAGCTAATGTTACAGCTTGTTATGTAGGTGAAAAACTGAGCCTTCCAATTCCATATGATTATAAAACAGCATTAAATGTAACTGATAAAGCTCGAATGAAGAGTATACTGCTTCAGAACGGTATAAATACTTCAAGGTATGTAGTAGTAAATAGAGAAATTGATGTCAATGAGTTAGATTTAAAATATCCATTAATTGTAAAACCAACAGATAGTGTTAGCTCTAAAGGTATAACAAAGGTTGATAGGCCAGAAGAACTTAACAAATGTATTTTAGAGGCGATTACTATCTCTCGTAATAAGAGTGCAATAATTGAAGAATTTATTGTCGGGGTCGAAATTGGAATAGATACTTTTATACAAGATACAAAAGCAAAAATTTTGACCACTAAGGAGAGAAGGAAAATAGAATCTATAAAAACAGAAGCTCAACAAATATTTGGATGCTTTTGGCCAAATGACCTATCTACATATAATTCAAATAAATATGAATTGGTAGCTTCAAAAATTGCTAAAGCCTTTAACCTCAACAATACACCTTTGATGATCCAGGCTATTGAAAGAAATGATGAAATTTTTGTACTAGAATTTGGAGCAAGAATTGGAGGGGGTGAAAGCTTTAGGTTAATTGAGGCAGTTTCGGGAATTAATTATGTTGGAAAAGCTATAGATTCATTTTTAGGTATCAAGGTAGAAATAAATCCTAGTAGACCTACTGAATATCATGCTGAGAATTTCATATATACGAAGGGGGGAACATTCAAAAATATATCATATGATCAAGGATTGATAGAGCAAGGTATAATTGAATATTTAGATACTTATAAATTAGAAGGAACGAAAGTTGATCATGCAATGACGAGTAATAATCGAGTAGGAGTATTTACCGTTAGAGCAAGAACAAAGAAGGAATTATTACAAAAAATAAATATAGCCATCAATAGAATTCAAGTATATGATACAGAAGGTAAACCTATGATGAGAAAAGATATTTATACTAATTTGAATTCAAATTAACTATGGCAGCTTCAATAATAGATTCTGATTACTATAAGGATATGTTTGGTACCGAAGAAATGAGGGTTATTTTTTCGGATAAAAATCGTGTAAAGGCTTGGATCGATACAGAAATTGCTCTTGCAAAAGCTGAGGAAAAAGCAGGTATATTACCTGCAGGCATAGCAAAGAAGATAGAGGCTTCTGCCATCTACAACGATATTGATCTTAAGGCTATGAAAGAAGAATTCGATAAAGTTGGATTCCCGATACTTCCTTTTGTACATCAGCTAACTTCACTATGTGATAATGAAACCTCTAAGTGGGTTCATTATGGGGCAACCACACAGGACATCCTGGATACAGGAGCTGTTCTGCAAATAAAGGAAGCCCTCAGGATTATTGAACATGACCTTGCTGCAATTATAAAAGCAGTCGCAAATCTGGTAACAGAGCATAAAGAGACGGTGATGGCAGGAAGAACATTCCAACAATTAGCCGCACCTATCACTTTTGGATACAAATCAGCGGTTTGGTTGGATGAACTGATCAGGCATAGAGATCGTCTTAGGGAACTAAAAAAAAGGGTGTTGGTTGGCCAATGTGCGGGTGCTGTTGGGACCTTTGCTACCTTAGGTGACAAAGGCATAGAAGTTCAGCAAGAAATGATGAGAGAGCTCGGACTTGAAACTCCTGATATTACATGGCATACCGCCCGTGATCGATTTGCAGAATTAGTATCTTGGCAGGCATTGTTAGCAGCTACATTAGGTAAAATTGCTAATGAAATAGGTATTTTAATGCGTTCGGAAATTGGAGAGCTGAGTGAACCTTTTGAGGAAGGGAGAGGAGCCAGTACAACTTTACCTCAAAAAAGAAATCCAATCTCCTGTGAGCCCATCATTGCCATAGCACATCGATTGAGAGAGTCTGTTGGGTCCCAATTATCAGCAATGATTCAGGAACATGAGCGTCCAATTGGACCAATGCACCTTGAGTGGATGATTATTCCAGAAGCTTTTGTATTATTATCCGGATCATTAAAACACTCAAAGTATATTCTCGAAAATCTAGTTGTCGATTCCGATAAAATGCGGTCTAATCTGAATTTGAATGGAGGACTTATTATGTCGGAAGCAGTAATGATGGGTTTAGCTCCGAAAATAGGAAAAAAAGTAGCTCATGATATCATTTATAAGGCCGCAGGCCATGCTAATGATAATGATATTACCTTGAAAGAGGCATTGCTCAAAGATAAAATGATAAGTTCACAGTTATCAGAATCCGAGGTTAATGACCTGATTGATCCTTTGAACTATGTTGGAAGTGTTCATGAGATGATAAGTAAAGTTTTAAAGAAAGTTTAGTTTAGGTTTAACATGAGTAAACGTTGGAAAAAAAGACCGGAAGGTTCAAATTGGGGCGATTTTGGAGAAGATGACCAGAGGGGAAGACTAAATCTTATCACCGAAAAAAAGGTTAAACAAGGAGTAGCTGAAGTCCAAGCTGGAAAAACATTTTGTTTGAGCTTGCCTTTAGATTATCCGGGTGGTCAAGTTTTAAATGGTGTTAGAAAACCGCCTATTTTAAAACCCGTTATTAGAAACAATGCTGCATATTTTAACTACGATTGGAGCAATTTAAATACTGAACACACCGATATTGGGTCCGATGATGTCGTTTTAATGCACACTCAGTATTCAACACAGTGGGATGGATTAGCACATCGAGGGAAACTTTTTGATGTAAACGATAATGGCTCAGCAATTCCCGTGTACTATAATGGATATAGAGCTGGGAAAGATGTAGTTATGGATGAAGAACAGAATACATCGGCTCAAGCTTTGGGAATTGAAAATATGGCAGAACATGGTGTTCAGGGGCGCGGTGTGCTTGTAGATTTATTTAGCGAGTATGGAGATTTCCCTCGAAAGGAAGTGGGTTATGATGATTTGATGAGAGTTATGGAAAAGGATAGAGTTGAGATTGAGGAAGGAGATATACTATGTATATGGACAGGTCTTGATCAAATGATTATGCGGATGAAAGGAAATCCAGATCCAAGCATAAAAAATGCATGTTCTGTATTAAATGGGTTTGATAAAAAATTATTAAAATGGATATCTGATTCCGGTATAGCAGCAATAGCCTCTGATAATCTTGCAGTAGAAGCAATAGGAAAACAAGCTACTGCTGATAGCAATGGTTCCAATTTACCGATACACGATCTATGTCTATTTAGACTTGGAATTCACTTAGGTGAGCTATGGTACTTGGCAGATCTCGCAAAATGGCTTAGAGAAAATAAAAGGACACGCTTTTTATTGACAGCTCCTCCGCTCAGGTTAACTGGTTCAGTTGGCTCTCCATTAACACCAATAGCTACGGTGTAATATTATGAGTAAGAAAGATCATAATTATACACCTTTGAAAAACCCAATACCTTTATCTGAACAGAAATGGCCGGAAAACGTAACGCCATTAGTGTGTGTACGCACAATGACGTATAATCACGAAGACTATATCAGAGATTGTATCGAGGGCTTTCTTATGCAAAGAACAACATTTCCTGTTAGGCTTCTAATCCATGACGATGCATCTACTGATCAAACAGCATCTATTGTTAGGGAATATGAAAATAAATATCCCGGATTATTTAAAGTTTTTTATCAAGAAGAAAACACGTTTAAAAAAAAGTTCAAATTACAATTAAGATCTGAGTTTATGGGATGGTCTATCGGGAAATATGAAGCATTGTGCGAAGGAGATGATTACTGGACAGATCCATTGAAGCTTCAAAAGCAAGTAGAATTTCTGGATGAAAATGAAGAATATTCATTTTGTACGACGTATTCTGTAGATGATGTTGAGTTTGCGGGGAATAACGAAGAACTTAATTTTTTAGAGTATAGCCAAAAGGACTTTATTTTAGGTAAAAAGTTTCAGACCCGAACCTGTACTGTTTTATTAAGGAATGTTAGGGGTTATATAACTCAGGTTAAGAATAATTATGCTCATGTTACCTCCGGAGATAAATTCTTAAAAATAATATTAACTGAGAATGGTAAAAAAGCCGCCGTACTTCCTTTTGTCGGGGCTTTTTATAGAAGACATAGCGGAGGGATTTGGTCTTCGTTATCTACTGTAAACTTATTAAAGAATAAAATTAATAATAACAGGGTATTTGTAACATACTGTGTAGATAATAAAAAATACTATTTAGCATTCGTATTGGCATACCGTGTAATAAGGGATAAAATCAAGCTAGGGATATTAAAATTAATTGGTAAGTAGTTAGTTCGTACAAGGAATAATGGTCTGAATATGAAAATTGTTTTTATAGTCCACCGATTTCATCCAAATCTATATTTTCCAATTAAAGCATTGGTGAAGAACGGTCATGAAGTAGAAATTATAGTTCCTAAAACCGATGAATTTGAAGGACTTAGTGAAGATTATGAATTTGTGAAACCCATCAGTTTAGCCGAAAATGAATTAACTCCTAAATTTATTTTTAATTATTTAAAAGAAAATAAACCGGATGTGATTTTTCATCGTCACTTTATAGGAAAATGGATTCTTTTCAGCCTTATTTCCAGACTAATGGGGATTAAAACAATTACGTATAACCAATATCCTCATACAAGCGATAACTTGTTGAAAATATTAACACGACCTCTTATTAGATTAATAAAAGGAAGACCAGTAAAAAGATTCACTCCGGTTTTAAACACAGGATATAGTAAACCTTATTCCGATCCATTTTCAGTATACATTCCTTTTCCAATTGAAGTGATTAATAATGTTCATAAAAAGAATGCTTCAAAAACACTAAGTATATTGTGTGTTGGTAAATTAGCCCAAAAAAGAAAAAGACATTTGTTTTTGCTGGATGTACTGGAGAAGTTAGATATAGATTGTTCTATCACTTTTGTTGGAGCAGGACCTAAGGTTTCTCATGCTGACAATGATTACTATAATGATCTAGAAAAGAGATGTCAAAATTCTTCACTTAAAGGAGGAGCTTTCATACTGAAAAACTTGTCGTATAAAGAAATGTTAAGAGTGTATTCAGAGAAAGATGTATTAATAATGCCAGCCATTGAGGAAGCACATGGTCAATGTATTTTAGAAGGGTTAGCAGCAGGTTTACCTGTTATTGCCACAAATGATTGTGGGGCTTCTTGCTATATTGAAGACGGTTTTAATGGATTTGTTTTTGATGCGTATAACGAAAAAGAGCTATCAGAGAAAATCTCTTATCTATATAATAATCCTGGAGTGATAAGAGAAATGGGTAGTAACGCTATTGAAAGAATTGAAGAAGTCCATAGTCTTAAGAAGTTTTCAGAAAATATTGAATCTATTGCCTTAAATTAATCACGGATGTTAGTAACAATTTATAAGAGGAAATAAGAAAGGTATATTTTTGAAAATTTCTCTCCCCAAAACAAAAGTAATTTTCTTTTCGGTATTATACGCTTGTATCGTGGTATTTGTACCGTGGACAGATTTCACCGCAACAGGAGAGTGGGTTGATTTTGACCGATATGTAGAACGGTACAACAGTACAGGGTATTACTTACTCATATACGAAGCAAAATTGCAAAGCAATGTAATCGGGTGGATAACCGGGGAGGTACTTTGGGATGTGCTCATGTATACTTCAATCGCAGTTACTGGAGATGCAGCCATTTCATTGAGAATTCTAAGCTTTTTTATATGTCTGGTTTGGGGCTTAATCCTATTTAGAAGAGTACCATTTTGGTGGGGATTGCTTTTTCTGCTTCACCCTCTTTGCCTGTCTATTGCTTTGTCTATAATAAGGAATGGATTTTCATGGGTAATTTTTTTGATAGGATTTATGCAAACAAGTAAAATTCGAAAGTGGATTTTATATAGCATAACCCCTTTGATTCATACCAGCTCATTGGCACTAATAGGAATGGATGAAATCAGGAAAAGATTAATAAATAAAAAGGATAACAAATACATTTTATCAATTAAATTAATTCTTATTGGTGTTGGTATCGCATTGATGATCACAGTTTATAATGAATTGTTATTTGCGTTGTTAGGTGATTACAGACTAAAAGATGATTATATAGTTGGTGGAGGAAGTATACTTCAGGCTCTTTTTTGGGGGATATTATTAATTATACAGTTTTCATGTTCAAAAGAGTATTTGTTTAAACACAGGACAGTGATAATTTTATTGGTTTGGTATTTAGTTATGAATCCGTTTATACCATGGGCATATAGAATTTGGGCTATATTTATGCCGATTGTTGCTATTAGTATTTGGGACTTACCCAGACAAAAGAGGATGATTGCAAGCCTTATTTGGGTAGGGTATCTGGCTATATGGATTAAGTTTTACTTTGGTTTATAACTATTACTTACTACCTATAGCTATTAGAAGCTTAATTCAAAGAATATGAACAGAAGTTTTAGTGAACAATATCAAAAAGACTGTGTATTTATTTTACCATCGTTAAGGAAAGGGGGAGCTGAGAAGGTTTTTAGTATGCTAGCTAATGAGTTAAATTCGTACCTGATAGTCGTAGAAAGCTGTAGTACTGAACAAATAAAAAGTTTTGGAATTTCAGAGAGCCAAGTTATTTCTTTAAATAAACAGAGAGTTTTATCTGCTCTTTTCCCCCTTATCAGGCTTTTGAAATCTTTAAAATCAAAAACAATTTTTTCAACTCATACACACCTAAATATAATTGTACTTCTGACTTCTTTCTTTGTTCGTGGGCGGTTTGTGATTAGAGAGTCCAGTGTGTTCTCAAAAATGTCTCTTTTTTCTAAGGAGGCGACAATATTGAAAATACTAATGAAGGCTTTATACCCCTTTGCAGACGTAATATTGTGTCAATCAAAAGACATTCATTACGGACTTAAACAAATGTTACGTTGTGATGAAAATAAGTATGCAGTTATAAATAACCCAATAAGAGTTGATGAACTTCCTTGTCGTGAATCAGCTAATAAAAAGGTTTTAAATTTGGTGTACACTGCCAGGTTCGCGCCCGGTAAAGGTCACGATAGGTTGATTCCTATTCTAAAGCATCTAAATAGACCTTATAAGCTTTTTTTAATAGGAGATGGTGCAGAGTTTGAAAAAACAAAGTCAGAGTTTAAAAAAGCGGGTTTATACGAGTGCGTAGAGTTTCTTGGTGAAGTGATTCCTCCTTACCCCAAGATGATAAAATGCGATGTATATATACAGCCCTCTTACGTGGAAGGATTTCCTAATGCACTAATGGAAGCGGCTGCGATGGGATTAATGCTAATTGCCTATGATGTTCCTGGTGGTACAAAAGAGATAATAAATGACGTAAATGGGATTTTAATCGAAGATGGGAATGCAATAGATTTTGCAAAAGCCATTAATAACTATGATGAAGATAAGTTTGATAAATATTTCATCAGAAATGATATATCAAAAAGGTTCGGCATTAAAGAAATTGCGAAAAAGTATAAAACAATATCGGAGTAAATATGTGTGGTTTTGCTGGATTGATTGATTTGAATAGAGTTAAGAGCAACAATGAACTTGTTGAAATTTCAAATAAAATTAATAATACAATTAGTTATAGAGGCCCAGATGATCATGGAGTATGGGTGGATCAAGAAAGTGGAGTAGCTCTTGGTCATAGAAGGCTGTCGATTATTGATTTAAGTTCGGCGGGAAGCCAACCAATGAGTTCATATTCCGGGAGATATATAATTGCATTTAATGGAGAAGTATATAATTATGAGGAATTAAGGAAAAATTTACAAAGGAAATCTTTTAAAAGTAGCAGTGATACTGAAGTGGTATTGGCGACAATTGAAGAAAAAGGTCTCTTTACAGCTGTTTCTGAATTCATTGGTATGTTTGCCTTTTCTTTGTGGGATAAAAAAGATAAAAAATTATACTTAGTAAGGGATAGGGTGGGAATCAAGCCTCTTTATTATTCTCATTATAAGGGATATTTTTGTTGGGGTTCAGAACTAAAACCATTATTGGAAACTGGTTTTGTTGAAAAAGATATAGATAGAAACTCACTCGGGGAATTTTTTCAAAAGGGATATATTTCCGCTCCAAAGTCGATTTTTAAGAATGTTAAAAAACTTGAGAGCGGTTGTATACTTGAATTTTCATTAGATGAAAATAAATATACGATACAAAACTATTGGGATGTAAGTAGTTATAGTGGAGCGGATGTTAAATTCAAAGGAAGTGAAAGCGATGCAATAGAACATTTAGAAGAATTGATTAATGATGCAATAAAAATAAGAATGATTTCTGATGTACCTCTCGGGGCATTTTTATCAGGAGGCATTGACTCTTCGTTAGTGGTAGCTAGTATGCAAAGGTTAAGTGCTAAACCTATAAAAACGTTCTCAATCGGGTTTGAAAATTCTCAATTTAATGAAGCTAAACATGCAAAAGATGTAGCCAATTATTTAAATACAAATCATCATGAATTATACATTACGGAAAAAGATGCTATAGATGTAATTCCAGATTTGCCTTTTATATGGGACGAGCCTTTTGCTGATTCCTCTCAAATACCTACTTACATAGTCTCAAAAATGACAAAAGAGTATGTAACGGTATCACTATCAGGTGATGGCGGAGATGAATTGTTTGGAGGATATTCTAGGTATTTTACCTCAAATCGAGTATGGCAAAAAATTAAAAATACTTCAGGAGTCAAGAAGAAACTAGCAAGAACTTTAATCGAAAATACCCCCAAAGGTATAATTGATAATTTCTATTCCTTAATAGAAAAAGCTTTACCACAAGACTTAAAATTTAAACATAAACCTAGTTCCAAAATTACTGCAATTCTAAACCTTTTAAATAGCAATAATTTTTCTGAGGTATACGAAAATGTTTTATTCCCTTTTAACCATTTAAATCCGGTAAAAGAGTGTGATATAGCGAAATTAGAACTAAATAATATGAACAAAGACTGTCATTTTACACAAATGATGTTACACGATTTCATAGATTATCTACCGAATGATGTTTTAACAAAAGTAGATCGTGCAAGCATGTCCAATAGTTTAGAAGCAAGAGTTCCATTGCTAGATCATAGAATTGTTGAATTTGCTTACAATTTGCCTATAGATTTTAAAGTAAAAAATGGTGTTAGTAAATTTCCTTTAAAAGAAATATTGTACAAAAAATTACCGAAATCAATGATGGATAGACCAAAAATGGGTTTTAGTGTACCAATCTCTTCGTGGCTTAGAAGCGATTTAAAAGAATGGGCATTCGATTTGTTAAGTGAGAGAGAACTTAACAAGCATGGTTTACTAAAAAACAAGTTGATATTAGATGCTTTAAATGATCACGTTTCAGAAGTTTCGGATATGCAAGTCTATTTATGGAGAGCACTAATTTTTCAATCTTGGTACAAAAAATGGTTTAACTAAATAGGATTTTCATTTAATTAGAACTCTAAATTGAAAGCTGTTTACTTGGAGCATGAGTTTTGTTGAATTGTGAAAAAAAAGATTAATTTAAGCATGGATTTTTCCCGTTTAAGTTAATTCTGTAACAAGTAAATTTTTAATAGTGATGAAATCGAAAAATTTTTTTTTAAGATAAAACTGGTTATACCTAATGATAAATTAGGTGGTGCGGAGCAAATATTGCATTCAATTGGAAGCTACTATAATGAAACTGGAAGTGAAGTAGATGTATTTATTTTAAGTAAAAAAAAATTTGGAGGTTGGGAAAGGTACGAGGATAGATTTAATATCTCTTATTCTCTTTTTCAAAACCATTTAATTGGTTTTATTTGGCTATTCTTCAAAATTTTATTTACAAAGAAACGCTATGACATAGCTTACTCGAGCCACGTTCATACTAATTCCTTCTTAGGCTTTTTAAAAAGGATGAAAATATTAAAAACCAAAAAAATTGTAGGTAGAGAGTCAACAACTATTTTTAAAAGATTTTCAGGTAGTAAGCTATTTATTTTTAAGTTTTTATACAAGTTGGGGTATTCCGGGATAGATGTACTCATATGCCAGACAAGAATGATGAAAGAGGAATTGGTATTAAACTTACCTTACTTAACTAAAGTTACAAACATTACCACTTTACCCAATCCGATCAACTTAACGCTCGTTAATAATTCTGTGCAGGAAAAGAAAGAAATCAACTATACTAATTTTATAGTCAGCGCCGGGCGGTTAATCACATTGAAAGGTTTTGGTATTCTAATTCAAGCCTTCAACAATATAAAGCATAAAGAATCTTACTCAGATTTAAAGTTATTAATATTGGGTGAGGGCGAGGAAAGGGAAAATCTTGAAGTGCTCAGCAAACAAACTCAGTGTAATGAAGATGTTCATTTAATCGGTCATGTTGATAATGTATATCCGTACTTTAAAAAAGCAAGAGTATGTGTGGTTTCTTCTATTATAGAAGGTTTTCCAAATGTTTTATTACAAATGATGAGTCAAAATGAGCATGTGGTATCTACGTTATGTGCTGATGGAATTCATGATATTGAAGGGATTATAACCTGTAACACTGAAAGCATAGAAGCGCTTGAACTTGCAATGATAAAAGCATTAGACAATACCGAGAACTTATCACTGTCTAAGCAGAATAGAATTTTATTTGATAATGAATTATCAAATCGAAGTAATAATAATTATGTGAATAAGATACACTCTGAATTAGATATCAGCTTTAAATAAAATTTAGTTTATGAATAAGAAAAAATTACTAATAGTCGTAAATGTAGATTGGTTTTTTCTATCTCACAGATTAGATATTGCGCTTGCTGCAAAGAATGAAGGGTATGATGTAGTGGTTGCAACTTGCGATACAGGTAGGTTCAGAGAAATTGAAAAACATGGATTAAAAGCTATAAATATTCCATTTGAAAGATCCGGAACAAATATAGTTAGTGAATTAAAAACCTTATTCGTTTTAAATAAAATAATAAAAGAGGTAAACCCAGACGTAGTTCATAATGTAGCTCTAAAAGCTTGTATATATGGTTCAATAGTAGCTAAACGGTATAGAAAAGTAAGAATCATTAATGCGGTTAGCGGACTTGGTTTTATGTTTTCGACCAATGAAGCTAATAAAGTAAGTTTCTTTTTTAAGTCATTAATGAAATTTGCATTCAGAGGACATAAAGTCAATTTTATCTTTCAAAATATGGATGACTTCAAATTGTTTGAAGAATATAATTTTGCTACAAATGATAATAGCATTTTAATTAAGGGATCAGGAATTGACCTTAGTTTATTTGATTTCAACCCACCAAAGCGAAATGAAAAAATAGTGATTACGCTTGCTGCTAGAATGTTAAAAGATAAAGGAGTGATAGAATTCTATAAAGCATCTCAATTACTTAAAAGTAAGTTTGAAAACAAAGTTAGATGTCAATTAATAGGAGCTGTTGATGAAGAAAATCCAGCTTCTCTAACAGAAGCTGAATTAATAGCAATGAATGATGGAGATTATTTTAGCTGGATTGGATTTCAAGAAAATATTAAGAATTACTATTTAAACTCAGATATTGTTGTACTCCCCTCTTATAGAGAAGGCTTACCTAAATCTTTGATAGAGGCCTGTGCGATTGGAAGACCAATAGTAACCACTAATGCTCCGGGATGTAAAGAATGCGTTATTGATGGAGAAAATGGTTTTTTAGTAGAAGTTGGTAATGAGGTCGAATTAGCGGAGAAAATGGAAGTTTTAGTAAACGATGAAGATTTACGAGCAAAATTTGGAAAGAGATCTAGGGCTAAGGCCGAGGAAGATTTCTCAATTGAAGATGTCATTAATAAAACACTATCATTTTACAATCCATGAAATTATTAATTACCGGAGCTTCAGGTTTTGTAGGGAAAAATTTAAGTTTATTCTTAGAGGCTCAAAATAATACAGTGCAAAAATTGTCATTGCGGACAGAGAGTTGGAAAAAGCATTTTCCTAATGATGCGGATTCAATAATTCATCTTGCTGGTAAAGCCCATGATTTAGAGAATGTCAACGACCCTGAAGAATATTTTGAAGTAAATTATGGGTTAACTAAAGAGTTGTTCAAACGCTTTATTAAAAGTGATAGTAAAGATTTTATATACTTTAGCAGCGTTAAAGCTGTAGCAGATAGCGTGGATGGTGTCTTAAAAGAGGAGGTTAAACCAACTCCAAAAACACCTTATGGTCAGTCTAAATTGCAAGCAGAAGAGTACCTTTTAAGTCAATCTCTACCAAAAGAAAAGCGAATAATTATATTAAGGCCTTGTATAATTCACGGTCCTGGTAATAAAGGAAACTTAAACTTACTATATAAAGTGACTAAAAAAGGGATTCCTTATCCTTTGGGTTCTTTTGAAAATCAACGGTCTTTTTTATCTATAGATAATCTCAAATTCATTATCCAGGAAATTTTAAAAAATCCTGACTTTCAATCTGGCGTTTACAATGTTTCAGATGATGAATCATTGTCTACAAATGAACTGATTAGAATTATTGGCGAAGTGACTGGCACAAAAGGAACCGTATGGAATATTCCTAAGCAAATAATATCCTCTATAGCAAAAGTAGGAGATATTATACATTTACCATTGAATTCTGAAAGGCTAAAGAAGCTTAGTGAGAGTTATGTAGTATCCAACAAAAAAATTAAATCCGCCTTGGGTATAAAAATGTTACCTTTGTCTTCCAAAGAAGGTTTAGAAAATACTATTAAGAGTTTCAAATAGTGATTAAGATAGCCTTTCTTTGATTTATTAAACTACATTAATCATATAAAATGATTCGCTTTTTTGACTTCTTATTTTCACTTTTAGGAATATTATTTTTATTCCCTTTGGGGTTGATATTATTTTTAATTGGACTTTTTGATACCGGTTCTCCATTGTTTAAACAACAACGAGTAGGAAGAAATAAGATTCCTTTTACATTAATAAAATTTAGGACAATGAGTGTCAACGCTAAGTCAGTGGCTACACATTTGGCAAGTCAACACGAGATTACAGCTTTCGGAGCTTTTTTAAGAAGAACAAAATTAGATGAATTGCCTCAATTGTTTAACGTCCTATTGGGAGATATGAGCTTGGTGGGGCCTCGGCCTAATCTTTTTAATCAAACTGAGTTGATAGAAGAGAGAGATAAAAGGGGGGTATATAATCATCTGCCTGGAATTACAGGGCTTGCTCAGATCAATGAAGTAGATATGTCTACACCGGAAAAGCTTGCAGAATTAGATCAGGAAATGCTAAAAAAATTAACAATAGCTGATTACTTTAAATTTATTTTTCTGACAATAGGAGGTAAGGGACAGGGAGATAGAATAAATAAATCATTATGAGTAGCTAAGTAAAATTTCTCATCATTGGGCTTCAAGGTTTAGGTAAAACTTATGTGAATGTTAGAATCTGAAATGAAGTTGAGAGGTAAATCACTTTCAGTAATTTGTTGTCTTAAAGAACTGGTAAGTTACTCCATTGCTCCAGGGTTAACTATATATGGTTATGAATTCAAACAAAATTCATGGGACTACCAAAAAAGATTCTTAAAGTTCTTCGATTGTTGAAACTGATTCATTTAAATTTTCTTTCAGTGTTTCATATTTAAACAATTGATTTTGTGGCTATTAGATGATTGATTTCGCGTCCAACTTCGAACTTAAACTTGGCTTAAGTTTAACAGTATACAGTTATTGAAATCATCCTTGAAACTTTGAAGACCGGATAATTGGCCGTATATTTCCACACTTAAGGGAGCAATATGGAAAACTATATACTTAAAAACAGAAAGTGGATTAAACTGTTGTTTGATATTACAGTTTGGTCACTATTATTAATTCCTGCTTATTTTTTGAGAATTGAAACGGATATTTTCAAATACAGTTCAGATATTTTAACAATTCTATCACTTTCAATCCCTTTTAAGTCTCTTTTTATCATCTTATTTCAATTTGAAAAAAACTCGTGGCAGTATTCCAGCATTAAAGATTTGATAAATCTTGGAAAGGCTTTAGGGATTTATACGATACTTTTTTTGGGCGCCTCATTTATTCTTACAGATACAATATTTATTCCGCTTTCTGTTCCGGTTATTGAAGGAGCTTTAGCTTTGTTGTGTCTTGGAGGTATTAGATTTTTAGTTCGTATAAAATTAAGAGAACAGAAAAAAGCTTTAAGTAATAAGGAAAGTAAAAGAGTTATTATTGCCGGTGCTGGTGAATCGGGATCAATGATTGTAAAAGAGTTGTTAAGGCATCCAGAGGCAGGGATGGAGCCTGTAGCATTCTTGGATGATGCTGTTGTGAAATGGAATACAAATATTATGGGGATACCTGTTGCCGGGCGTATTTCTGAAATGGGAGAAATAGCAAAAAAGTTTAAAGCTGAACAATTGATCATTGCTATGCCATCAGAGTCTGGTGATGTAATTAGAAGAGTTGTTGACTTGGCACGGAAAAGTGAACTTGAGCACAAGACGATCCCAGGGCTTTATGATTTAATAAGTGGTAAAATTGGAATTTCTCAACTTCGGGATGTTGATGTTGAAGATTTGCTCAGAAGAAAGCCTGTGAATCTCGATACTTTAAAAATTAAGGAATATGTAGAAAACAAACGGGTGTTAGTTACTGGAGCGGGCGGATCAATAGGTTCGGAAATTGTTCGTCAGGTTTCTAAATTTAACCCAGAATGTATCGTACTACTTGGTAGAGGTGAAAATAGTATCCATAATATAGTACGAGAAATGAATGCTTCTTTATCTTTTATTAATAAGCATATTAAAATTGCGGATGTTCGTGACTACCATACTATGGAAAAAATATTTCAGGAAATTCAACCTGAAGTTATATTTCATGCTGCAGCTCACAAACATGTTCCGTTGATGGAAGAAAACCCCTCCCAGGCAATTTATAATAATGTTGGAGGTACAAGGAATCTTGCAAATCTGGCATTAGACTACGGGGTTAAGTATTTCGTAAATATCTCTACTGATAAAGCAGTTAATCCTACCTCCATAATGGGGGCTTCAAAAAGAATTTCTGAGTACATAGTACAAAATGCTTCTGAACTGGCAAGTTCTGATCAGGTTTTTGTATCAGTTAGGTTTGGTAATGTTCTAGGGAGCAGGGGTTCCGTGATTCCAATTTTTAAAAATCAGATAAAAAAAGGTGGGCCTATTACTATTACGGATCCGGAAATGATTAGATATTTTATGACGATTCCGGAAGCTTCTCAATTAGTACTTCAGGCTGGTGCATTGAATAAAAATGGAGCGGTTTTTGTTTTAGAAATGGGAGACCCTGTGAAAATCCTAGATATGGCAAAAGATCTCATAAGATTATCAGGGCTTGAACCTGATAAAGATATTAAGATTGAATTCACAGGAATCAGAGAAGGTGAAAAACTTTATGAAGAACTTCTTACAGCTGAAGAAGGTATTTCAATGACTCAGTATGAAAAAATAATGGTGGCAAAGAAAAGCGGGTTACCTAAAGATTTTTCTAAAAAATTAGACGATCTTTTTATGGTAGCCGAAGAAGGAGATAAATTTGCCATTAAAGAAATGATCCAATTATTAGTACCTACATATTTAGGAAATAAAAAAGAACAAGCTTAATGAAAATAGCAGTAGCCGGGACTGGATATGTCGGTCTTTCACTTGCAGTACTTCTCTCACAAAAACACGAAGTAATTACAGTTGATATAATTAAAGAAAAAGTTGACCAGATAAATAACAGAAAGTCCCCGATTTCGGATAAAGAGATAGAGCATTTTTTTAAAAATAATGAGTTGAATCTTTCGGCCACTTTAAAATCTGAAGAAGCTTATCAAGATGCAGATTTTGTAATTATTGCAACTCCTACAAATTATGATCCTGATACAAATTTCTTTGATACCAGCTCCGTTGAATTTGTTATCAAGGATGTGATGAAGAAGAATCCGGATGCTGTAATGGTTATCAAATCTACGGTACCTGTAGGATATGTCGAGAGAACAAAGAAAGAATTCGAATGTGAAAATCTGATTTTTTCACCTGAATTTTTGAGAGAAGGAAAGGCGTTATTTGATAATTTATATCCCTCAAGAATAGTAGTTGGGGAACAATCAGAACGGGCAGAAATATTTGCAGAATTACTTGTTGAAGGCGCAAAAAAACCTGCTGAAGAAATACCTGTACTTTACACAGATTCCACTGAGGCAGAGGCAATAAAGCTATTTTCAAACACCTATTTAGCGATGAGGGTTGCCTATTTTAATGAACTGGACTCATATTGTGAAACACATGATTTGAGTTCTGAGCAGGTTATTGAAGGAGTAGGGCTCGATCCCAGGATTGGAAATCACTATAACAACCCTTCTTTTGGTTATGGAGGTTACTGTCTTCCGAAAGATACGAAGCAACTTTTAGCTAACTTCAGAGATGTACCTAATAATTTAATTAGAGCTATTGTAGATGCTAACTCAACGCGAAAGGATTTTATCGCAAAACAATTGCTTAAATTAAACCCAAAAGTGGTTGGTATCTATCGATTGGTTATGAAACAGGGTTCTGATAATTTCAGAGCGAGTGCTATTCAAGGAATAATGAAAAGAATTAAGGCCAAAGGAATAGAAGTAATCGTATTTGAGCCTTATTTGAAAGAAGATGAGTTTTATCATTCGAAGGTCTTCAGGGATTTAGAAGAATTCAAAGAAAAATCGGATGTGATTGTCGCCAATCGTATGGTTGATGAAATTGCAGATGTTTCGGAAAAGGTTTATACAAGAGATCTTTTTGGAAAAGATTAACACAATTAACTGTAACGGTTAAGAAATGTCTAATTTTTTTGTACGTGAAGCTACTTTCGTAGAAGATAAAGTAACTATTAGATCAGGAACTGTTATTACGAAACCTGTAAAACCCTATGCTTTAGTAGTTGGCAATCCGGGACGGCAAATCGGTTGGGTTTCGGCCGCAGGAATTAGATTAGAATTTAATGGCTCAACTATAGCAACCTGCCCAGAAACAAAGGTTAAATATAAACTCGATCAAGATAGAGTTGCTCCTTTATAAAAGATGAATTTCAAATCCCCACTTACAAAATTCATATTAAAAGCTCTTGGCTTTTTTTTGGTTTGGTATCTGATTTACGATGTATGGTTGTTACCTGATGGAAGATTAGATCAATGGATTTCGCTGAATGTAATAGGCATTAGTAAAGGATTTATTGATCTTTTTGGATATGAAACATTCACGTACAGTAGAGTAATAGGAATTTTCGGAAATCCCGGTGTGGAGATTGTCGACGGTTGTAATGGTATTGCACCTATGGGGTTGTTTTTTGGGTTTATAATTGCATACCCTGGAGATTGGAAAAAGAAATCGAGTTTTTCAGTTTTTGGTATATGCTTAATCTATTTATCAAATGTAATTAGAATAATAGCTTTAGTTATTACTCAGGAGAACAACCCCGAAATATTCGACTTCTTTCATGATTATACAACTACAGCTATTTTTTACTTTATAATATTCGGACTTTGGATGCTGTGGGTGAACTATGCTGACAGATCGCTGAAATGAAAGTTTTTTTAAAAATTTTAATTAGTATAGCTGTATTTGTAGCTCTTTATTTCGTAGCAATTATTCCTCTTAGAGAAGGAACAATGAGTGGCTTGGTTAGTAAGTTTGAAAAAACTAAAGTCAATGAAATTTCAGTGTATGAGCAAGGCGCAAGAGGAATCACTGTGACTCTCAGAGGAAATCAGGGAAGGTTTAAAGCAAGAGTTCCCTTTGGTATGAATTTTTTTATAGGAATTATAGGGCTTATCATGATTTCTGCTACCCGGAAATTTTTCTTTATAGAAGTTGGTGTTCAATTGATTTTCGGGATAATTATAGGTGCTTCATTTTTATGGGGATCGGCTGGAAATGTTGTAGGATTGCAAATTTCAGATATGTCCAGTATTTATTTTTTGCCACTTTCTTCTCTGTTTATGGTGGTTTTGGCTTTTATTGAAAAAAAATCAGTATCTGTTAATAATGAAGGATAAACTCGAAGCTCAACATAATCTTCTTTCTAAGATTCCAGAAGTCTTAAAATCAGGAACGACTAAAATCGGATTTGATTTTTCAATAAAGAAAAACTTTTACTTAGCCGGTGTTGGCAAGGCAAGTATTAAAATGGCGATGGATTTGCATCGGGAATTTCCGGATCAAATATCAGATGGTGTTCTTATAGCTAATGAAAGAAATTATTTTTCTGAGAATATTCAGGTTTTCGAAGGAAATCATCCTGTGCCAGATGAAAATACGGTAGCAGCTTCTTATGAAATTTTTGATTTTGCAAGAAAGCTACCGGCTGGAGAGACTTTGGTGTTCTGTATTTCTGGTGGAGCTTCATCCATGTTTTGTATACCACCATTCGGTATTGAAGTTGAAGAAATTCAAAATTTGTATCGTCTTTTGCTTAATTCCGGCGCTTCCATTCAGGAAATGAATGTAGTACGCAAACATGTATGTGATTTAAAAGGAGGGAAATTTGCAGATGAGCTTCATCATTTAAAACTGATTACTTTAATAGAGTCTGATGTGCCGGGTGATGATGTAAGTACAATTGGGAGCGGACCATCTATCCCTGACTCTTCATCGTATTTAGAAGCTGTGCAGATTTTGAAAGAGTTTAATATTTGGAATGAACTTTCACTCTCCGTTCAAGAGCATCTGATTGGTGGTCTTGAAGGTTATATTCCTGAAAATCCAAAACCCGATATTTATAAACATCCTGACCATGATATACATTTACTTTCAGGTTTTGAATCTGTAAAGAAAGAAATTACAAAGACTTTAGAAGCAGCAGGGTATAAAGTTTGGGTCAAAGATGGTGCTTATTCCGAAACTGTTCGGGAAGTTGCAAAAGAGATTTGTTCAAAAGCTATTTCAGTAGTTTCCGGAAATGATGATGATCTCAAAAAACCCGCAGCACTTATATATAATGGAGAAAGTACAGTAAATGTAAAACCCGGAGGTAAAGGGGGGAGAAATCAGGAATTAGCTTTAATTTCAGCAATTTCTCTTGAGGGACAACATGCAATCTCCATGTTAAGCATTGATACTGACGGAATTGACGGCCCAACAGATGTGGCAGGAGCAATCATTAATTCTAAAACAACACTGGATGCCCGAAAGCAAAAAATTAATCCGGAGCAACTACTTTCAGACAATAACTCGTATGAATTTCATAAGTTAGCACAGAGTCATGTGAAGACAGGTAGAACAGGTGTTAACTATATGGACTTACAGATTGTTCTTATAGACTAATTAGTGTTTAATTCGTAGTTAAAAGTTAAGTGATCGTTATAAAGATGTCTTACTTATAAAGACTATTAATCTTGAATAGAATGAAAAGTAAAGATCCTGCCTATGTAAAAAGCTTTGATTTTGCGATACAAATCATTTTTTTAGATAAAAGCTTTTAGCAAGAAAAGAATATATTATTTCAATAAAACTGCTAAAATCCGGTACAAGGATTGAGGCTAATGTAAATGAAGCTTCTGCAGCTGAATTGAAAAGAGACTTCCTTCACAAGATGTTAATTTCGTCCAAAATGGCTGTAAAACTCTTTATTGGTTAAAAAAGTAGTCTGATTGATTTGAATGTCGAAACTGAAATTTTTAACTGTACAGAGTTAATAAAAATTCTAACCTCAATTGTAAAAACTACTAAAGCTCAGTTTTAAATTAATCACTAAACACTCAAAACTGTTAACTTCAATCATGATTTGGGATAATCCACATATACTATGGTTAGCTATTTTAATTCCTGCACTTGCGGTGGGAATTTGGTTTAAATCGAGATCATTAATCAAAAAGAGGGAGCGTTTCTTTAACCCCGAATTATTTAGCTCACTTCGGAAAGGGTTCTGGAAATCAGGTGATATTTTAAGATCTACTTTTGCATTGATTGGTTTGTCCTTTTTGATTTTAGCATTTGCTGGCCCTAAAATAGGAACTGAAGTGCGAGAGGTAAAAAGGCAGGGCATTGATATGCTGATTGCACTTGATCTTTCCGCAAGTATGAACGCTGAAGATGTACGCCCGAGTAGACTTGAAAAAGCAAAGTTTGAGATAAATAGGTTGATTGAGCGGTTAAAGGGTGATCGAGTCGGATTAATTGTGTTTACAGGGGAAGCTTATCTTCAAAGCCCAATGACTCTTGATTATTCTGCTCTTAAACTGTTTCTGGATATTGCTGATACCGATCAAATGCCAAGTTCAGCTACAGATTTTAACTCTGCGATGGAAACAGCATTTACAGCATTCGAATCTTTGGAAGAAAATGAAACAGAAGCTGCTAAAGTTTTTTTAGTTATCTCTGATGGAGAAGATCATGGACAGAGTTATGATGAATCTTTGCAACAGCTCATAGATAAAAACATCTTCGTTTATACTCTAGGAATTGGTACCGATGCCGGTACGACAATTCCGATTTATGAAGACGGTTCTGGAGATCTTATTGGGTATAAAAGAGACCGTTCAGGAAAAGTAGTGACTACTTCGCTCCAAAGTTCAGAACTCCGTGAAATTGCAAACAAAGGCAATGGTACATACTATGCTATTGAACGGGGAAATGATGGCATAGACGCTTTTCTGGCTCGTATTGATGAATTGGAAAAAGGTGAGTTTTCCAGTCAGGAATATGCAGATTATAAAAACCAGTATCAGTGGATGGGTGCTTTAGCTTTAATTTTTATGGCATGTGCCTATATTATTCCTACCTACCGAAAAGAAAAATAATCGATGATCAAACTTTTTATTACTGATTTGGATGGATGCATAAGTATGCCGTTTATACCGCCTAAATGGGATATTATCTCAGAGATCAAGGAACTCAACGAACTCAGTAAAACAGATTCAACTATCCCGCCAATGACCATTTGTACCGGTAGACCAATGCCATATGCTGAGGCAGTTTATCAGTGGTTAGGAATGTATAAGCCATTTCTTTTTGAAAGTGGGGGAGGTGTTTACGATATGAGTCAAAACAAATTGCACTGGCATCCTACTTTTGATGAGCAAAGAGAGCAGGAGCTTTCAGAATTGAAATCTCATCTAAAAAAGAATTTTATTGAAAAGTACCCGAATACGATACCTGAATTTGCTAAGTTCACTGATTCGGGGATTATCAATCAAACGCCGGCTGTTATCTACGAAATGTATCCACAGATAAAAAAATATGTGGAAGAAAATTATCCGGATTTTGAAGTTCATTATACCGATGTATCCATAAATGTAATTTCTAAAAGTACCAACAAGGGAGAAGGAATTCGGTTTTTGTGTCAGCTTTTAGAACTTGAACTTAGTGAAGTCGCTTTTATCGGAGACACAGGTGGAGATCGTCCCGGTCTTGAAATAGTCGGAATGCCTTTTGCACCTGCGAATGGAAAAGATACTGTTAAAGAAGTGTCAGAAGTTATGGATGGGGAAGATTCAGAAGCTGTTCTTCAAGCTTATAAGAAGGTCATTGAATATAACCGATCTTTAAAGTGAAAAGCGAACGTTGAAATTAGACAGACATTAATTCTCAAAAGAATTTTACTTATATCTTTTAATCTCTAGCTAAAATTAGCTTCCTCTTTCCTGTAGTTGCTTCAGTAGCTCGAAATATCTTTCTATCAATCGCTGATAATCCGGAGAATATTTGGTGAAGTTTGGATCATTCAACCTTGCCCTGATCTGCTTCTCAAGCTCTTCCAAAGTCATTTCAGGAGGGTTAGCTCTGTTAAAATTATCCGGGCGTTGAGCTTCCCGTTCATTTTCTTCCTCATCACGTTCCTGCATAGATCTTTCTGCATCCAGTATTCGGGTAAGAATATTCTGTTGCCGTTCCACCAATGTTGGATCCACAGCTCCGCCTCGCAGATCGTTGATAGTGTCTTCCATTTCATTGATCATACGTTCTATTTCACTTCCAAGACGATCGCCTTCAATTCCACCATTATTGCGAATTTCTTCCATTTGCTGTCTGATGCGGTTTTGTTGTTTTGCAATCTGATCAAGCCGTTCCATTTGATCTTGTGACAATCGTTCTCCCTGCATGTCATTGATCATTTGCTGGAGTTGTTGATTAAGCTGTTGTTGATTACCACGCATTTCTCCCATTTGCTCCATCATTTGCTGAAGCGACATATTTCCAGAACCACCCTGGCCTGAATTCTGTTGATTTTGAAGCTGTTCCAGAAGATTTGCTATCATAAAAGCAATTTCATTAATTCCTCCAAAAGCTTGTCTTGATGCTACAGAAGAATTTCTTTGATTTCTTTCTGCCATCTGCGAAAGTGATCTTTCTAATCGCCGTTCAAGTTCAGCAGATTTAGTGTTGACCTGGTTTGAAAACTGAGGAATAGTTTTGGATAACTCAAACAAAGAATCTGAAATAGATTTATATATCTGTTCAACATTTCTCTGATCTCTGGCAAGTTCTATATAACCTAAACTTCGGTCATCCGTTTCCTGAGTAAGGTATACCAGATCTTCCTGCTCGGTGGAGAGCATAAGTAATGAGGAAAGTACATATTGCAAGCCGGCAATATTTATTTGCTGTTGTTGCCCACCCATTGATTTCATTGCTTCACGGGCTTTATTAGCGAGGTTTTCAAATTCCTGCTTTAAATTTGGTTGTTGATTTTGTTGCTGCTGCTGATTTTGAGGTTGAGAATTCTGATCCTGATTATCTCCCGATTCGTTGCTATTACCTTCACTATTTTCACCAGACTTCTCTTCTTGTTCTTTTAACCACTCTTCAATTTTCTTTGTGATATTTTCTTCAAGCTCTTTTACTGTTTCTTCCTGAAATTTTGAAACAGATTCTTCATTTTTTTCTGAAGCATTTTCCGAAAGTTCGTCCAAAGCTTCCTTCATTTTATCGATCTGATTGAGGTCTTCTTTTCTTTTATTTTCAGCTTCCTGTTCAGAAGGTGGGTTTTCTGAAAGCTCCTGCTCTTGCCTTGCCTGGTCTTCAAATGATTTGGCTAACTTTTCCATATCAGACATGAGCTTGAGTTGTTTAAACAGCTCAATAGTTCTTTCAAGGCGTTTGCGGTAATCTTCTTCATTAAACTCGACATCCTCCATCGCACGACGAAGTTGTTCGGGAGTCATTTGGTCTAAGTTTTCACGTAGTTTTTGCAAAGCTTCCTGAAGAGAAGGATCATCTATCTCTTCCATTAGCTTTTTAAACTCTTCATAGGTTTTCTGAGTTTCTTCACTCAGTAAATTATTCTCACTAAGCTCTTTTTTTATCTCTTCAAACTTCTCATTCAGCTGATCAATTTTCTCCTGAACTTCCTGCTGTTTTTTTTCAGCTTCCTCGAGCTGGCGTTTGTTTTCGTAATCCGGATTAGGATTTTCTTTTAAACTTTCTTCGAACTCTTTATAGGTTTCGCTCAGTTCTTCAAAACTTTCAGAAATATTTTCAAGGTCGCTTTCTACTTCATCTTCTTTTTTATCCAAAGATTCAAAATAATCTACCAAAGAAGGAACGGTTAGAATTATTTCTGCTGATTTTGATGTTTTCCTGCCATTGTATCCATCATTATCAGTGGCTTCAACCCAAAAAGTAAGTTCATCCAAAGGAGATAGTTCAAGGGCAGTCAGATCCCAGTTAAACCGTTGAAGAACTCCGTTTGAAGGTTTGGGTAAGTTAATGCTTCCTGAAGTTGGTTCTTCCACATAAGCCTTTCTTAATTCATACACCAATTTTCCACGGGTGATATCAAAATCATCAGTTGCTTTAAAGGTAAGATCCAATTTCTTTGGCTCCACCATTTCAAAAGAGTTGTTCGGTTCAATTAATTCAACAAATGGGTATTCATCTATCTGAGGTTCTATCACAAATTGAAACGGATTACTGTTCTGTAAACCATTTTTATCTTCCATGGTAAATGAAATGGTATCTCTTTCTGAAACCGTAAACGAATAATTCAGATCTTTGTCAGTAATTTCGAGAGTGTCAATTTCCCCTGATAGATCAAGAAGACTTAGTACAGAAACATCTTTATTTAAAGACCCTGATAACCTGATATCAGATCCCTGATATGCCCGTACCAAAGAAAAAGGATAAGATTGTACAGAGGAGTCAAGTTTAGTGTAATCAGGAGAAATAATAACTGCGTTGAGTTCGGAAAACCGTGGTCTTAATTGCACATCTGCTGAATAAATTTCTGACCTGAATCCATCCATTTCAACATAATAATTCATGTTGTTATTGAGGTTAAATGGAATTGATGAAAAACCGTCTGAGGTACGATCCATATTCAAAGAACGAAATTCGTTTTCAACTTCTGTTTTTACAAGTAGACTCAGATCGTCAGGAATATCACCTGAAAATGAAATTGAAGCGGAAAATGGTGAACCTTGTTCCTGAGTACTATTTCCAGGTGAAATAGTAAAAGAATAAGGATTCGGTTTTTGAAATGACTCCCAAAATTGAATTGATCTTAATACAGCTTCTGAAAAAGTAAAACCCAGAAGTATAAGAAGCACTAAAGATGCACCAAAAAATCTGTAAGAACGAGTGAATAATTCAGTCGTTGGTTTTCCTTTTACAAAAGAAGAAAGCTTCTGTTCGAATTTTTCAGAATCGATAGTAGAAAGGTTACTCTCAAGTGCTGCTTCAACAAGTTCTTTATCACCTGTATCGTTTTGTTCTAGATCTAAATAGTAGCTTAGTTCGTTTAAATCTTCGGAGCGTGCAAAGGAGTGGTAGAAATCAGGAAATGAATCTGCTGAACTTCTATTGCCGAAAATGAAAAATATAAACGAAAAAAGTACAACTGAAGAAATTAACCAAATTATTTTAGTGGTAGAATCCAGAAAAAAGATATCTTCACTAACAATCATCAATATAATCGACAAAGCAAATATGGAACTTGCCCATAAGAGTCGACTTAAAAGAGCTCTTTTATGGAGTAAATCATAAGCATCTTTCAGCTTAGATTTGATCCGATCAGATTTTTTTGATGCTGAATAATTATCCATACCGTAAGTAAAGAAAGTTCTGTTAAACTTACTCTAAAAAACAGTAAATACTTTTGATTATTGCTGGTCAGAGATCGTTTAAAGACAACGAATTTTTAACTGAAAATCTTTTGCCATCTTTTTCAAGTGTGATGATTTCTTTGTAAAAATCATGCTCTAAATACAGATAGAAGTTTTCATCTGCAGCTCTCTTCAGAAAATCTTCTTTTTCCTTCAAAGTTTCAGCGGGATACATATCATAGCCCATCACCCAGGGAAGCGGAACGTGTACATGAGTAGGTAATAAATCGGCCACAAAACAGATTTTTTTACCCTGTGTTTCAATAAGTGGAAGTTGTTGTCCAAGTGTATGCCCACTCACAATTATTGCTGATAACCCGGGTTCGTATTCATGATCATCATCAACTAAATGTAGCTTATCTGTTTCTTTTAGAGGATTAATATTTTCCGGAAGAAAACTTGCTTTTTCACGTGCATTGGGATTGGTCGCAGTTTCCCAATGTGCTTTGTTTACATAATATTGAGCGTTTGGGAAGGTAAAATGAGACTCGCCATTATCATCGAAATAAGAAGTTCCGCCACAATGATCGAAGTGAAGATGAGTAAAAATGACATCGGATATATCTTCATATGAAAATCCATGCTCAGCAAAAGACTTTTCCATGTTGTGTTTTGAAAAATCAACCTGATAAATATCCATCAGCTTTTCGGTGAACTTAGTTCCAACTCCATTATCTATCAGATAGACTTTTCCGGTAGCATTGGATTTAATGAGCAAACAACGCATAGTCATCTGAATTCGGTTTTTGTCATCTGCAGGAATACCCCGACTCCATAAAGTCTTTGGAACTACACCAAACATGGCACCACCATCCAGTTTAAAATCTCCTGTTTCGATGGTATATAATTCAAAATCTCCGATAACTGTTTTAGATAAGCTCATAAATTATTTATGTAATACTATATGATTATTTAGATCGAAAAATCTTACCAAGTACTAATTCAGCAACTTCCTGTTTGCTTCCTTTAAACTCTTTAGTTGAATCCTTTCCTATCAAATGTACGTGATTGGTATCTACTCCAAATCCGGCACCTTCATTGGAAAGTGAATTAGCAATAATCCAGTCGACATTTTTTTTGGTCAGTTTTTTAGTAGCATGTTCAATCAGGTTTTCTGTTTCCATTGCAAAACCAATTAATACCTGATTTTCTTTCTTTTGCTCACCTAACCAAGCTAATATATCCTGAGTTTTGGAAAGCTGGATGGAATCTGACTCGGTTCCGTCTTTTTTTACTTTATGTTCATGAGTTTCAGAAGGGGTAAAGTCAGAAACAGCTGCAGCCATAATTATTATATCAGCATCAGCCCGAGATTTTACAGCTTCAAAAAGATCAGAAGCGCTGGTTATTGCTGTAGAATGAATTCCTTCGGGAATGTTAGCTGTTACCGGACCATGAATTAATTTTACTTCAGCACCCAGTCGTTGTGCGGCTTCAGCCATAGCAAATCCCATTTTACCTGAACTTGGATTAGAAATAAATCGAACGGGATCTATAAATTCGCGGGTTGGTCCGGCAGTAACCACTACTTTTTTTCCTTTTAGTGGTCCATCAATTGAACCTATGATTTCAGAAGCTTTCTCCAGAATGTCTTCAAACTCCGGAAGTCGACCTTTTCCTTCAAGTCCACTGGCAAGAAATCCGGTTTCAGGTTCTAAAACGTAGTAACCGAATTCCTCAACTTTCTTCAGGTTATCAGTTACGGTAGGAGATTCATACATCTCGCCATCCATGGTTGGGCAGATCAGTAACGGGCATCTTGCAGCAAGAACGGTACTCGTTAACATATTATCTGAAATTCCGGAAGCTATTTTTGATAGTGTATTTGCTGTACAGGGGGCAATTACAAAAAGATCGGCCCACTCGCCCCAGTTTATATGTCTTGTCCAGTCTGTAGATTGCTGATCATCAGGGAAAATTTCTACAGCTACTTCATGTTGGGAAAGGGAAGCGAAGGTTTCTAAACCAACAAAGCGGGTGGCTGATGGTGTCATAGTAACACGGACTTCAGCTCCCGCTTTTTGAAATTCTCTAAGTAAAAAAACAGCTTTATAAGCTGCAATTCCTCCGGTTACGCCGAGAATGATGCGTTTGCCGGAGAGCATTATTATTCCTCAGTTTCAGGTCTTCTGAAATAGGTATTACCATCTTCCATTTCGTTAACTGCACGTTGTACAGCATGTGGAAGCTTTTCGAAAGATTTGGAAATATTTTCCTGCTCTTCGTTGAAAGAAAATTCGTCTTCATCTTCAAAACCTTCGAAATACTGAAGCTTTTCGTCAAGCTCCATTTTTTCTGTAGCTGCAATCTGACGAGCTCTTTTTGCCATGATCACCAATAACTCATATTTGTTACCGGTAGTCTTTTTCAATTCTTCAATATCTAATGTGCGAATCGGCATTGTATCTAATTTAAATTCATGAATTCAGTTACAGCTTGTTTTACCTGTGCGTAGGCTGTGTCCAAATCATCATTAATAATTATCCGATCAAATTGATCGGCGTAAGTAAGTTCTTCTTTAGCACGTTCAAGTCTTAAGGCCAGAGTGTTGTCATTTTCTGTGCCTCTGTCTATCAAACGTTGCTTCAAAATGTCAATTGATGGAGGTTGTATAAAAATACTCAGGCAATCTTCTTCGTAAATGTTGTTAATATTTACAGCACCTTTTACCTCAACGTCAAGCAGAACAAAATACCCTGATTTTAGATTTTTATCAACTGCTGATTGCAGAGTACCATATCGCTTTCCACCATAGAACTCTTCCCATTCCAGGAAGTCACCGGAATCAATTTTTTGTTGAAATTCATTGTCAGATAAAAAGAAATAGTGCTTTCCGTGAATTTCTCCTTTTCTTGGAGAGCGAGTGGTAGCTGATACTGAAAATTTGAGATCTTTAAAATCCGCAAACAGTTTTTTTGCTATCGTGCTTTTTCCTCCACCGCTGGGAGATACGAGAATGATTACTTTACCTTTTTTCATAGATGTAAGATATAAGACATTAGATGTAAGAAAATGTCTTATATCTTACATCTTGAGTCTTAATTCTAATTATTCAACGTTTTGAACTTGTTCACGAATTTGCTCTAAGGTCTCTTTTGATCGAACAATATGATGAGCGATCTCTGAATCATTAGCTTTTGAACCGATTGTATTTAATTCGCGATTCATTTCCTGAGATAAGAAGTTTAATCTTCTTCCGGCAGGTTCAGGTTGCCCGATAGCTTCCAAAAAGAATTTTAAATGAGATCTCATTCTTACCACTTCTTCAGTGATATCCATCTTGTCGGCTAAAACTGCAACTTCAGTCTCAAGTCGTTCTTTGTCAAAATTTTCATCATCCATTAATTGATGAATTCTTTCACGAAGTTTATTTCTGATCTCATCAACTCTTCCTACAGAGACTTTTTCCACATCTTGTAAATTATTCTCGATGCTTTCAATTCGTTCGGTTAGATCATTTTTCAGCTGACCACCTTCTTTGGTTCTCATGGCAATGAGATTTGAAATTGCCTCTTCAAAAGCTTTCAAAGCAACTTGCCATTTTTGCTTCAGACTTTCATCATCATCTTCTTTGGTGATAAATACATCGCCGAAGCTTGTAATGTTTCTGATGCTTAGTTTGCCACTTTCAATATCCGCAAGAGATTCTACTTCTCTTAGAAGTTTCGCATAAGCTTTCACTTTTACCGCATCTACTTCAATGTGAGGTTCGCCTGAATCCGATTCTGTGACGTGTACATTTATATTGAGTTTTCCTCTTGATACCCTTTTTTGGACTAATTCCTTGAGTTCAAGTTCTTTGTCTTGAAGGCGCTGAGGTAGTCGTATAGAAAGATCTAAATAGCGACTGTTAAGTGATTTTATTTCAACTGTAGCGGAGATGCCATTTTCAGTAGCCTCGCCCCGCCCGAATCCCGTCATGGAAATAATCATACAGAGTAATAGATGAATTTGAATGAACTCAAAGGTACAAAAGTAACATGCGCAAAGAAACTGCTTGGGTTATATTCAGTGATTCGTATCTTTTCGCACCAAATAGAATATTAAGATGAACATTCTCGGCATCTCAGCTTTTTATCATGATTCAGCAGCCTGTTTAATTCAGGATGGAAAAATTGTAGCTGCTGTTCAGGAAGAACGGTTTACGAGAAAAAAACATGATGCTGATTTTCCAAAGAATGCCGTTGAGTATTGTCTTGAGATTTCAGGGTTAACCATAGATGAACTGGATGCCGTTGCTTTCTATGATAAACCTTTTCTGAAATTTGAGCGGCTTTTGGAAACTTATCTCTCATTTGCACCTAAAGGTGTACGCTCTTTTGTGACAGCAATTCCTGTGTGGCTGAAAGAGAAAATGTTTTTGAAAAAATTGATTTATGATTCCCTGAAAGAAATCGGTGAGTATGAGAGATCAGAACTGAAGTTGCTTTTTCCGGAGCATCATTTGAGTCATGCTGCAAGTGCATTCTATCCATCGAAATTTGAAGATGCCGCTATTCTAACACTGGATGGAGTAGGAGAATGGGCAACAGCTTCCATTTGTCATGGAAAAGGAAAAGAGATCAGGATTCTCAGGGAGTTAAAGTTTCCCCATTCACTTGGATTATTGTATTCGGCATTTACCTACTTTTTGGGATTTAAAGTGAACTCCGGTGAATACAAATTGATGGGATTGGCTCCATATGGCAACCCGGATTCAGAACTACTTCAGGAATACAAAGAGAAAATTAAATCCGAACTCGTAGATATTCGGGATGATGGTTCTATCTGGTTGAATCAGGAATATTTTAGCTATGCAACCGGACTCCGAATGGTGAATGATAAAAAGTGGGAAGAATTGTTCGGTTTTTCGAGGAGAGAAGATGAAGCAGAACTTCAGCCACACGAAGCCGACCTCGCATTGGCAATACAACAGGTGACAGAAGAAATTGTAATCAAAATGGCAAAAACAGCCAAGGAACTAACGGGAGCAAATGCAATTTGTATGGCGGGTGGAGTTGCGCTGAATTGTGTTGCAAATGGAAAACTTCAGAATGAAGGAATTTTTGACGAAGTATACATCCAACCAGCTGCTGGTGATGCCGGTGGAGCGGTGGGAGCGGCGTTAGCATCTCATTATATTTATTCTGATCAGGAAAGAATTACACAATCTCCGGATAGTATGTCCGGTGCTTATTTGGGGCCGGAATATCATCCGGTTGATACTGAACGAATGCTCAGAAAATACAAACCGGTGTATGAGCATTTGAATTCTGATGAATTATATCCAAAGCTGGCAGAAATACTAGACGATGGGAATGTGATTGGCTGGTTTAGCGGAAGAATGGAATTTGGTCCCAGAGCATTAGGTGGAAGAAGCATTATCGCCGATCCAAGAAAAACGGATATGCAGAAGAAACTGAATTTGAAGATTAAATACAGAGAATCATTCCGGCCTTTTGCTCCATCAGTTTTAGCAGAACATGCTTCAGAAATCTTTGAACTGGAATCAGAATCGCCCTATATGTTACTGGTTCAACCGGTTAAAGAGAAATTCAGAAAAGAGATTCCGGAAAATTATCACGAGTTACATTTAAGAGAAAAGCTGGCAATTGAGCGATCTGAATTTCCGGCAATAACTCACATTGATTTCTCAGCCCGGGTTCAGACCGTTCATAAGGAAACGAATCCGCAATATTGGAATCTGATCAACGCATTTTATGAGCGAACCGGTTGCCCGATGGTTGTAAATACCAGCTTTAATGTGCGGGGTGAGCCCATTGTTTGTACTCCTGAGGATGCGTACCGATGTTTTATGAATACAGAGATGGATTATCTGGTAATTGGTGAGTATGTTTTCGATAAGAACGCTCAGCCCGAATGGACTGAGAAAATAGAATTTGATAAAGATTAATTAAGGACTGCCACTAAATCACAAAAGCACAAAAAGCATATTGAATTTGTGTTTTCGTGTTTCCGTGGCAAATTAGAAAAATGGATTTACTAAAAGACTTATGGCGGTTTATGAAAGAGCGGAAGAAATTCTGGTTAGCTCCGGTAATTTTCGTGCTTCTACTGCTTGGATTTTTAATTGTGATTGGAGGTGGATCGTCCATTGCTCCGTTTATTTATACGTTGTTTTAGGATAAGCGATGCTTCCAAAAAGAGATCTTGAATTCATAAAAACTGATCCTGAAACACCAAAAACTCAATTGGTGATTGTAGTTGGGTTACTGGTCATAGCCGCTATTTTTGATAATGAGTACATTGCTTATGCAGCGCTAATTATTGGATTGATAAGTCTGATCATTAAACCTGCGGGCGATCTTATTGTTTGGGGATGGTATAAACTGGCGGAGATATTAAGTCGGGTAATGAATCCACTGATTCTTGGAATACTCTATTTTACTTTCATCACTCCTATTGCTTTGCTGTTTCGTCTGTTTGGGAACGATCCTTTAGCTTTAAAAGAGCAAAGGGGTAGCATCTTTGATATTCGTGATCATACTTTTTCCAAAGAAGATTTAGAGAATCCTTGGTAAACAAATTGATTTGAAACTGGAATTAAGAATTATGAATTCCTACCTATCCAACAATCGTCGATGATAATTAATCTGCCCTAAATGATAACTCATGTGGCTGTAGAGATGCATAAAGAAATATTCAGTGCTCATCTCAAATCCGAAAGGTTGTAGGGGATAAGTCTTTTGAAAGTCTTCAGAAGACATTCCATCTAACGTTTCTTTAACTGATCTGCGAGCTGATCGAATTCTTGAGACCAACTCATCTTTATCAACCCGTCCGTTGAACTCAAATTCCCGATCTCGAACATAATCACTTTTGTTGATTACTGAACCGAAAAAGTGCTCCAGATTTCCGGCAATATGCAAACCCAAAGTCCCGGCGCTGTTATTAATTCCGGATTCTTTGATCCAAAGATTTTCATCGTTGGTGTAAGCAAAAATTTCGGATTCCAGTTTTTCGAAATCACGAGCAAATAATTGGGAGAGCGTTTCAGGATTCATGAGTTTCTTCCTCTACTTTTTTAAGGCTTATGGCATTGGCGCAATATCTTAAACCGCTGGGTTCCGGTCCATCCGGGAAAACGTGTCCAAGGTGAGAATCACACACATTACAAGTGAATTCCACCCGAATCATACCATGAGAGTTATCTTTGTGATAAGCTATTGCATTCTCTTTTACAGGTTGAGTGAATGAAGGCCAACCCGTTCCACTTTCAAATTTTTCATTGGCATCAAATAGAAGTGTATCGCAACATACACAGGAGTAAATACCCGGATCAAACTTACTGCATACGTCACTGGAAAATGGTCGCTCCGTTCCTTTTAATCGAGTTACCTGAAATTCTTCAGCAGAAAGTTCTTTTTTCCACTCTTCGACACTTTTTTCAACCCTTCTATCCGGTTCAGGATTTCCGTTTCTGGCGTAATTAAGGACATCAATCCATTTAATCATGATCTTTTTCTTGTAAGAACGGGGATTGGTAGGTTAAAGTAAATAGGGTTTATCTATAATTAAATATGCTAAATAAGAAGGTCAATATTCGAGTAGATCCCAAAGTCATCGTCCGGCTTCCAAAGTCTTGTCGACGGAGAGGCGTGGGAATAACTTTTTTTAAATAAATCGGGGTGCAATTAAAAACTTTAGTCATGAAAATCAGGACTAAAGTCCCTACGTGATTATGGCCTTTGCGTAACCTCGAACATAAACAAGAAAGGGTTTTAACCCTTGAAACCCGCAAAGAAAGGATGACAGATCGAACGTTAAATCTCAACCGGTCTTGCAATCATAATTCCGGTGTTCTTAGAATTAGGCTTCAGGAAAGAATCTATCGGCTCTTCAGAGATTTCAACTTTTAGATTTGACTGAGAAGCATGCATTAAATGAAGTTTCCCATTTTGTTCGACTAACACTCCAACGTGGGCAACATCTAGACCGCCTATACTTGTTGTTAAGCCGATAATGTCACCTTCTTTCAATAAATGTTCGTAGTCAGCGATTTTATCTTTGGGCAGATAGAAGTAGCTCTTACTGTTTATTTCGGCTTCCTGCTGTTCGATCACTGAAATATAATCCGGGTTTTGTTTAAGGTGCTTATAGCTGTCCGGGTTTGAGCTCATAAAACTCACTTTATTCGGAAATGGATTTCCAAAACTATCGGCAGGAGTACTTACCAGATTATTAGCCTGATTATTATAAATCCAGTCACTGAAATAGTGTAAACGGGAAGGGTATTCGTCTAATTTTCCATCTCTGTATCTGATTTTTTTGATCTCAGTAGCAAACTGTTCGAAGGTTTGATTTTCTGATTTTAAGGTTCGTGCCAACGCCAACAAATTTTCAGCATAAGTGGTACAATCCAGTTCACGAAGGTTTACGACCAGCTTTTCTTCTTCATTCACTTCTAAAGTATGAGCAACATATTCATTACCGATAAAGTATTTACCAATCTCCGGAATAAGTGTAGCTATGGGTTTTTCGGACTCATCTTTGTATTTGGTTAAGATGTCAGCAAAGATTTCAGCATCTTGTTCGGTGTAGGAAATCTCTGAGAGTTCAAGCGATTGTTTAGTTTCTGATTGCTGTTTTTGAGCACAGGCGCTAACTGATATCAATATGAGACTAAAAAAATAAAAACGTAATTGTTTCATAGCTTAAATAATGGATTTAACTTTTTCAGCAAAAGCTTTTGCTGCTTCTAACGAACCGCCTTCGGTATAAATTCTGATGATAGGTTCGGTATTTGATTTTCTAAGATGAACCCAGCCTTCTTCAAAATCAACTTTTACCCCATCAACCGTATTTGGATTCAGATCAGCATAGTGGCCTTTAACAAAGTCGAGCACATCGTCTGCATCTTTACCTAATTCATCCAACTGAATTTTACTTTTGCTCATAAAATAATCGGGGTATGTAGCTCTGAGTTCTGATGAACTTAAGTTACTTTCTGCCAGATGTTGAAGCACACAAGCAATTCCCACCAGCGCATCACGTCCATAATGCAGATCCGGAACTATAATTCCGCCACTTCCTTCGCCACCAACTACGGCATCTACTTCCTGCATTTTTTTGACCACATTGATCTCGCCAACGGCAGAACGATGGCAAACCTGATTGTACTTTTTTGAAATATCATCCGCTACTCTGGATGATGAAAGATTAGTCGCAGTTGCTCCTGACTTTTTGCTCAAAATAAAATCAAAGACAGTGGCCTGAGTATATTCTTCACCAAACAAAGTTCCTGTATCATCAACCAATGCTAAACGATCAGCGTCGGGATCAGTTACTACTCCAATACTTGAACCAGATGTTTTTACAAGCTCACAAATTTCGGTAAGATGTTCAGGTAATGGTTCAGGATTGTGAGGAAATAAACCATTGGGGGTACAATGAATCTTGTTAACAGTCTTTACACCTAATTTATTCAAAAGCATGGGCACAGCTTCGGATCCCGCCCCATTAACAGCATCAACAGCTACAGACAGGTTTGCTGAACGAATTATATTAGGATCGATGTATGGAAGATTAAGTATCTCATTAACATGATATTCCAACAGTGAATCATCTACAGAAATTTTACCGATCTCATCGTACTTTTTATAATCAAATTTTCCGGATTCAGAGATAGCGATCATTTCTTTCCCTTGATCTGCGGTCATGAACTCGCTGGTGCTGTTTAGTAATTTCAAAGCATTCCATTCAGCAGGATTATGACTAGCTGAAATAATGATTCCTCCATCCGCATTATGTTTTAACACTCCCATTGCCACTGTTGGGGTAGGAACAATTCCAACTTTAATAACATCACAACCTACACTTGCAAGGGTTGATGCGACGATATCTTCACAGATTTCACCGGTAACTCTGGAATCTCTTCCCAAAACTACAGTACCTCCTTTAAGCCAGGTTCCATAGGCAGCGGTAAATTGTGCAAGATTTTCAGGTGTTAAATCGGTTCCGAATATGCCCCGGATTCCCGAGACTGAGATCATTAATGCCATATTATTTTCTTGATTCTATAATTTGTTGTAATTGCCTCATCCAGGATTGAAGACCCGGGAAATTAGGATTGAGATTTTCTGCTTTACGAGCAGTTTCCATTGCTTTTGTAAACTGTTGATCAGTTCCATAAGCTCCGGAAAGATTGAATAATGCCTGAGTGTCTCTCGGGGAAAGAGCTACTGCTTTTTCAAGAAGAGGAATCGCTTTTTCCACATTTCCATTATTTAATTCGATTGCGCCCAGCATCTTATTAATAAAAGGTTCTTCTTTATTGATTTCAAAAGCAGTTCTCAAAAGTGGCTCTGCATCTTTAAAATTATTCTGATCCAGATAGATTCGAGCAGCAAATACATACGGAGAATCGTTCCAAGGTTGATTCCTGATTAGCCCGAGATATTCTTTAACAGCTTTTTCAGGTTGACCGGTTTTATCATAATGATTGGCAAGTGCTACTTTCGCGCGATCCCATCCCAGGTTTCCATGAACAACATTAAAAGCCAGGCTGTCTGTAACATTTAAGGGTTTATATGCTTGTTGATAAGGGGTAGGTTTAGGTCCTTGAATAAACGGGAATCCTTGTTTCAATGTTGATATTCGATGCCACTCAATTCTATCATCAAAATAAGTGAGATGCATTTTGTCGAAATACTGATTCCAGTCTTCATCTTCAAGGTCATAACTCAAGATTGCTTTCGATTCAAGATCGTTGAGGAGTACTTCTGAGAAAGTTTTGCCCATTAAAAAATAGCCTTCTTCATTTGGGTGAAGGTGTTCCAGCATTAACTCAAATCCTGTGATGTTATTTTCGCTGTTTGCCCGGAAGGCTTCTTCTACCGGAACATAAATCGTCTGTGAAAATTCATCCGGTTTCTTTTTAATGATGGAATTTATTTGTGAAGGAGCTCTGAATTTTAAGCCATCCAGATCTTTGGCGTATTCAAATTTTTCTAATGCTTGTGAATAGTTTTCTTCAGCATAGGCTTTCCGTGCTTCATTAAAGGTGGTTAAAGCAGAAGGTTGATCTCCATCTTCGATATCTACAAAAGGGATATGGTCTTTTAAATTACTTGCTACACTTCCTATATAAACGGGAATTCCTTTTTCTTCAAACTTGCTGATTATTGCATTCAGATTGCTTTCAAACTGAATCATCGCCAATTCATGTTTAGGACTGTCTAATTCAATAGAGCGTGAAGCAACTATTCTTTCCATTAATGTTCCAGAAGGTTGATTATCATCTCCGGCAAACCATTGACCAGTTTTAACAATCACGTTTCTCAACCAAAGGAAAGTTTTAAATCGCTGAAGTTTCAGATAAAAACGAACAAATCCGGGAAATCCTCCCAAATTTTCATTAGATCCCACACCTAACGCTCCATAAAATTCATTATGACCGGCGTAAATCATAATTGCATCAGGTTCGTATTCTAAAATTTCATCCACTTGATCAAATAAGGTATAGCTATTTACTGCAGAGATGCCCACATTAATTACTTCCACATTTTTATCAGGCATAGCATCTTGCAAAACATCATCCACAACCCGGGAAAAAGTGCCATTAAATCCATAAGGGTATCCTGCTGCAGATGAACCACCCATAGCAAAAATCCTAAAACTGTTTTCAGGTTTTTCAGCTAAAAACACATCAATAGATGGATTTGGAATTACTTTTGTATAGAAAAAGTAGCGGGATGCAAAATTCGGATTGGCAACTCTATATTCCTCATTTGGGATGTCAGGATCGATAAATAAATCGGTGTTTCCCTGATAATTTACTCCTCTCAAAATTAGTTCAAGAACTACAAAGAACAGAATTGGAATTGATAGAGTAATGCTATAGAACAACAATTTCCGTTTAAAAGAAAGAGGTTCTTTTATTTGATCTATAAAAGATTGTACTTCTTTTTCGTCAATATTCAGATCCGTAGCAATTTTCTTAGCACTCTTATTTTTATGGTGCTTTTTGATATAAGATTTTTGCTTATTAGTGATTGCCATAATCTATGACCCGGGTAACCATTTAATTTCTTCATTACCGGACTTTTTGTTTTCAAACCGGGCAAGTATAAACAAAAAGTCCGAAAGTCGGTTCAGGTATTTGATACAAAGTTCTGAAATATCTTCTTTATCGGAACAATCGACGGTAATTCTTTCAGCACGACGACAAATAGTTCTTCCCACATGAAGTTGAGCTCCAGGCAGTGATCCCCCGGGCAGTATAAAGCTCTTAAGTGTCTCAAGAGATTCTTCAAGTTCATCAATTGAGCTTTCAAGAAATTTGATCTGTGATTCACCAATTCTGTCAATACGGACTTTTTTCGATGGAGGAGTTGCTAAATCAGCCCCAAGCACAAAGAGCTGTTTTTGAACTTCAACTAAAAGTGTTTTGGTTTTTTGATTCACTTCAAGCGAAGTAACAACTCCCAACACTGAGTTTAATTCATCTACCGTTCCGTATGCATCGATTCTTCGAGCATTTTTGGCGACCCTTTGACCGCCAAACAGGGACGTTTCTCCCGAATCGCCTTTTTTAGTATAAATCTTCATAAATAATCTTTTGCGAAAAATAGGTGTTTACGACCAAACTTTCTGAAACGGTTTACATTCATTTTATCTATAGATAAAAGAATAGTTTTTTGAGTGTAGAATAGGAATGGGTAATGCTTAAACAGATCATATAAGCTGTTACCCTGAGCATCAGTTTTATTGCAGCATTAATTTTGATTGCGAAGGGTCTCAAATATGAAAAAAGATAATTCGTTTATTTGAGATCCTTCGGCGTATTTCATCATAAAACCTATGGTAATGTTTGGGCCGCTCAGGATGACAACTTTAATTTTGTCTGAAAATAACCTCACGTATAAAAGTATGATCTACTATTTAGTATATTATAGCATGCCCATTAACCTTTCAACATTTGCTTAAAAACCACCAATGCACAAAAAACTTGTATTCACTCTTTTACTATTAATGGTCTCCGGAATTGCAAACGCTTTTCAGAATTCTGAACCCGGAAACGGAATAGAAGTTTTGCAGATGATGCACGATGAATATTCAGGAAAGTGGTACAAAAATCTCAGCTTTACTCAGGAAACTATTTTTTACGGGAGAAATGGGAATGTAGAACGAACTCAGATGTGGTACGAAGTGATGTCACTACCGGGGAAGCTGGCGATCAAGTTTGATGAAAAGCAAAGTGGTAATGGTATTTTGTTCAGAGAAGGCAAACAGTATGGTTTTGCTAACGGACAAAAAATTCAGGAAGCAGAAAGAGTTCATGAGTTATTGGTTTTAGGTTTTGATGTGTATCATCAATCAGTTGATGAAACAGCTAATCAACTCTCAGGGAATGGATACGATCTGGAAAAAGTGTACAAAGATGAATGGCAGGGAAGAGAAGTTTTTGTGGTAGGAGTTGCTGCACCGGATTCAACCAAGCCACAATTCTGGATTGATGCAGAACGATTAGTATTTGTGAGAAACTTTACCATTGGGAGAGGTGAAACTATTCAGGAAGTTCAGTTCAATAATTATGAAAAATTAGGAGAAGGGTGGATCGCTCCGGAAGTAATTTTCAAAGCTAACGGACAAATGGGATTACTGGAAAAGTATTCTGAAATAAAAACTCCTGAATCTGTGAATAAGGAAATTTTTGATCCTGAAAAGTTTGTAGAAGCTGAGTGGTAGTGATTAATTATTGAGGTGCTTTTATATTTGCCGATTATGGCTGGTGATGGAGCGGATAAGATTGAGAAGGAGATCAGAAAATTAGATTATATGTTCTTGAAAAGAATCGAATGCAATAATATCAAATTAAACGGCCGTTTTGGATTTGAAACAACAATCAATTTTTCAAAGATTTATGATTTAAAACCTTACTTAAACATGTCCTTCAGGACTTCGGTTAAATGGTAATTTTTTTTACCATACTGAGCGCTTAGGTTTTATCAAGTAAACACATATCCGGTTTTATATTCATCAAATTTTATATCCAAATGCTCTAAAGAAATGAGCTCCTTTTCGAATTTCTCAGATATTTCAAGTGGACAAGCAAACTGCTTTTTTACAGATGCTGAATAATCTGCGCTTTGTTCAATAAGCTGAAAATCTAAAACAAGTTTATTTAAAAGATTCTCCTGATCGTAAGCATACTCAACCTCAAAGAACTTAACTCGAAGGATTTTCTTTAACTCTGCTTTGTCAATACAAATCTTGATTGAGGAACCATACGCTTCAATAAGACCGGGCTTACCTAATTTGGTGCCTCCGAAATATCGAATAACGATAGCCCCAACATCTATGAGGTCTTCCGACTTTAGTTGATTTAAAATTGGAAGTCCGGCTGTTCCACCTGGTTCACCGTCGTCACTGCTAAACTCGATTGCCCTTTCAGGATCAATTCGGTATGCATAACAATGATGTGAAGCATCCCAGTACTCTTTTCTAATTTTCTGAAGTTTACTATCAAAATCTTCCTCAGATTTACAAGGAAAAAGGATTCCGGTAAAAGTAGACCCTCTTTCTTTGAATTCAGAAATGTAATTTTTTTTGATTGCTTTCATGACTGGGAAGGTATGATAATTCAAACATTATTTAGAGTAAATCTGTCTTGCCATTGGAAATGGAAAAAGCGATTTTTCTTGCGCTCAAAAGCTCGAAATTAGTTTCACTTTTTTTTGAAACTAACTATTCGTTAAGGATGTTATTCAATAGAACTAACTAAACAAACATGCCCTCATTTTTGAAAGCGATTAACTCGCAGGTAGGACGAAAAGTAATGACCGGGATTACAGGAATAGGTTTGATGCTTTTCCTGATTGGTCATATCGGTGGTAATTTAACTATTTTTGGCACACCCGATGCCTTTAACCTTTACACAAAAACTCTAAAAGATCTTGGACCGCTACTTTATGTAATTGAAGCAGGTCTGGCATTTTTCTTCTTATATCACACAATTCTTGGAGTTTCGATTTGGTGGAATCGCAGGAAAGCTCGTCCTGAAGGTTACAAAACATACAAGACTAAAGGTGGACCAAGTCATCAGTCTCTTGCTTCAAAAAGCATGATCTATACCGGGTCTATTATTTTTATTTTTCTTGTATTGCACATCATTCATTTTAAGTTTGGAACTGAATACATGACCATGGTTGATGGAGAACAAATTCGCGACTTGCGACGATTGGTTATCGAAGAGTTCCAGAAAACATGGATTGTAATAGGATATGTCGGAGTTTTAGGTTTGGCAATTCTTCATTTAGCTCACGGATTCTGGAGTGCGTTTACATCTTTGACAATAAAAGGCAAAGAATTATCAAGTAAGATTCAAATGGGTGCATACGGATTTGCGATCATATTAATGATGTTGTTCATATTCATTCCCATCTACATTTATTTTGCGGGAGGCTGTGAATCCGCTCTTATAAGTTGTAATTAAACAAATTTAACTGGCAAACAATTATGAAATTAGATTCTAAAGCACCTGAAGGACCATTAGAAGAAAAGTGGAGCCGGCATAAAAAAGAAATGAAGCTTGTGGCTCCAAACAACAAGCGTAAGTATGAAGTAATTGTTGTTGGAACAGGTTTGGCCGGAGGTGCTGCAGCAGCAAGTATGGCAGAACTCGGTTATAAAGTAACCAGTTTTTGTATTCAGGATTCCGCACGACGCGCACATAGTATCGCAGCACAGGGTGGAATAAATGCAGCTAAGAATTACCCAAATGACGGTGATAGTATCTGGAGACTATTTTATGATACAATAAAAGGTGGTGATTACAGATCCAGAGAATCGAATGTGTATCGTCTTGCTGAAGTTTCAAACGAAATTATTGATCAGGCTGTAGCTCAGGGTGTTCCTTTTGCTCGTGAATATAGTGGACTACTGTCAAACCGTTCGTTTGGTGGGGCTCAGGTTTCCAGGACTTTCTATGCCCGTGGTCAAACCGGACAGCAGTTATTGCTCGGCGCTTATCAAGCAATGATGCGTCAAGTTCAGCTTGGAAATATTGATTACCATCCCCGTCATGAAATGCTAGATGTAGTTATCATTGATGGGCAAGCTCGAGGAATTATTACCCGTGATCTTGTTTCCGGAGAACTACACCGTTGGGAAGCCGATGCAGTAGTTTTAGCAACAGGTGGATATGGAAATGTATTCTATCTCTCAACAAACGCAAAAAATTCAAATGTAACTGCGGCTTGGAGAGCACATAAAAAAGGAGCCCTTTTTGCAAACCCTTGCTACGTGCAGGTACACCCAACTTGTATTCCGGTTTCAGGTGACTATCAGTCAAAGCTGACACTTATGAGTGAAAGTTTAAGAAACGACGGACGTGTATGGGTTCCGAGAAAGAAAGGAGATGATCGTCACCCGAATGATATTCCGGAAGAAGATCGTTTTTATTATTTGGAGGAAAAATATCCAAGTTTTGGTAACCTTGTTCCACGTGATGTTGCGTCAAGAAATGCGAAAATTGTTTGTGATGACGGGTTAGGAGTCGGCGAAACCGGCTTAGCAGTGTATCTGGATTTCCGTGACGCGATCAAACGTGATGGTAGAGATACCATCGAATCAAAGTATGGAAACCTCTTCGATATGTATGAAAATATAGCTGGTGAAAATCCGTACGAAATGCCGATGAGAATTTATCCGGCGGTACATTACACCATGGGCGGTCTTTGGGTTGATTACAATCTGATGACCAATGTTCCAGGGCTATTTGCAACGGGTGAAGCAAATTTTTCTGATCACGGAGCTAATCGTTTGGGTGCAAGTGCACTGATGCAGGGATTAAGTGATGGATATTTTGTTCTTCCTTCTACAATTGGAAACTACCTTGCTGATGTTAAACCGGGAACTCGTTATGGCACCGATCACGAAGCATTTGTCTCCGCAGAGAAAGAATCTCAGGATAAAATAAATAAGCTTCTGAATATCAAAGGAAAGCGAACCATTGTTGATTTCCACAGAACACTCGGTAAGATCGTTTGGGATAATATTGGAATTGCCCGTAATGAGGAAGACCTGAAAAAAGCGATCAAAGAGATTCAGGAACTTCGCAAAGAATTCTGGAGCAATGTATATGTGCCGGGCGAAGCGAATAACTATAACAAGTATCTGGAATTTGCCGGACGTGTAGCTGATTTCTTCGAGCTTGCAGAACTTATGGCAAAAGATGCACTTGACCGACAAGAATCATGTGGTTGCCATCTTCGCGAAGAGTATCAATCGGATGAAGGAGAAGCCCTCCGGAATGATGAAGAATATTCGTACGTAGCTGCATGGGAATACAAAGACCTGAACGGAGAACTTGTTGAAGAGCTTCACAAGGAAAATTTAGAATTTGAATTTGTTGAACTGAAACAAAGATCATATAAATAATTGATTAGCCACTGAAACACTAATACACAAAAATATATTTAGTGCTTTTGTGGTGAGATCAAAAGGAATTTTATTATGAGTAAAGATATGACCATTCACTTGAAATACTGGAAACAATCAGGACCTGATGTGGCCGGACATTTCGAAGAATACACGCTTGATACGGTAAACGAGCATATGTCATTCCTGGAAATGCTGGATGTTCTGAACGAAGAACTTCAGCTACAAGGAAAGGAACCGGTAGAATTTGATTACGATTGTCGAGAAGGAATTTGTGGTTCCTGTAATCTGGTAATTAACGGGCAGGCACACGGACCCAAACAAAAAGTAGCATGCTGTCAGTTGCATATGAGAAACTACAAAGATGGCGATCGAATTACGATTGAGCCGGCTAGAGCAGCAGCTTTTCCTGTGATCAAGGATTTGGTTGTAGATCGTAGTGCTTTCGACAGAATTATTGAAGCCGGTGGATATGTTTCCGTGAAAACAGGATCGGCGCAGGAAGCGAATGCCATTCCGGTTGAGAAAGAAAAATCGGATGCTGCTTTTGATTATGCCACATGTATTGGTTGCGGAGCTTGTGTGGCTGCGTGCCCTAATGCATCTGCCTCATTGTTTACAGGAGCAAAATTAGCTCACCTCAACAAATTCCCGCAGGGACAAGTTGAACGCAGTAATCGTGCGGTTGCAATGGTTGATCAGATGAAAGAAGAAGGATTCGGAGATTGCTCAAACTTCGCAGAATGTGAAGCTGTTTGCCCAAAAGGAATTTCTATCTCAGCCATCGCAGAAATGAGAAGAGATTATATGAAGTCGATTTTTTGATTTTACAGAGCTCAGAGAGTATCAGAGTGTCATGAAAAAGAAGAACTCAATGGCTTTAGGTATAATCCTTGGAACATTTATAGGTATAATAACTGATAATCTTGGTCTTTGGTTGCCTCTTGGAATTGTATTTGGAGCTATCACTATGAAAAAAGGTTCTAAAAATGAAGAAGACCCAGTTTCTGAATAGAGTAAAAGTGTAAAGTTAAAGCCATCTCAACAAAGGTGGCTTTTTTTATGCAATTACTAGTTTAAAACAACGGTCTTATTCCCATGGATAAAGACTTTATCTTCAAAAACAAGGTCTAAAGCCTCAGCAAGCACTCGGCTTTCTATTTCTTTGCCAAGATATGCCATGTCTTTCGCATCATGCGAATGGTCTATTTTACTGGTAGACTGAGTTATAATAGGACCTTCATCTAACGCTTCATTAACAAAATGAGCTGTTGCACCTATTATTTTAACCCCTCGGTTAAACGCTTGTTGATATGGTTTTGCACCTACAAATGCGGGTAAAAATGAATGATGTATATTTATTATCCTATTCCGAAAATCTTGAATAAACCCTGGCGTCAAGATTCTCATATATTTAGCAAGAATCAGATACTCGGGAACATATTTATCAATTTCGTTTCGAATCCTTTCTTCATGAACGGATCTTTCTACTCCTTCATGAGGTACAAAATGAAATGGGATGTTAAATTTTTCCACAAGTGGGCGAAGTACTTCATGGTTACTGATTACAGCTCGTATTTCCGCATTAATTTCAGAGAATTCGTTCTTAATAAGAAGGTTTCCCAGAACGTGGTGCTCTTTTGTTGCTAGTAAAACTACCTTTTTCTTTCTAGGGGATAGGATCCTGACATTCGAATTTTCAGGTAAAATAGTTGTTAACTGCTTTTGAAGGTCATCAGGTTCCAATTTTCCTTGAACTACTGTTTTCATAAAGAAATGATTTGTATTTCGATCTACAAATTCACGATTTAAAACTATATTTAATTCTTTACTATATATGAGATCAGTGATTTTATAAATTAAACCTTTATCATCGCTGCAATCTATTAATATGTTATATTTTTGGGCCATTTATTAGGGTTTATTCAAATCTGTTAAAGAATAATAGAATTGTTATTCAGGAACCACTATTGCATTGAAAAGTGGCGGTTTTAATTACTCATAATGTTAAAGTTCTTACGATCATGTAACAACTAATCCTTTTCTTACTTACCCAACAACTTTCTTTCACAGACTCAATAACTATCTTAGTTTTCATTCCCGATACTTTTTCTGTAAACCCATAAGAAAGTTTCGTAAATACTGATCCTGGCATTCTCTGTATTTGGAAGAAGTTGGCTTTCTGAAAAAAGCACTCAATTCATGGGGGCTTATACTCATATCAACCAACCCATAAATATCGAGGATGTCATCACTTTGCAGATTAAAAGCTATTCTAAGTTTTCTGAATACGATATTATTATTCAGTCTTTTTTCAGGAACAGGCTGTGGGCCCTCTTTTTTTCCTCTTTTTTGATTAATTAGTCCATTAAGAAAAGTAGCAAGTGCTACGTCCGGCATTTCTACAAAATTGGAACTGTCATCTTTTTTTAACCAGGTTGTAATTTTTGCCTGATCAATAGGAGCATTTGCAAAACCAAAAATCTCTGACATTTTCAAATCGTTATAACCTAAGATGTATCTTAATCGCCTGAAGATGTCGTTATTGTCCATTTGAGAATTGTATAAATTATTAATTTCGGCAAAATAAAAGTAACTAAAAAAGAGACGAAAAGTATTGATTAGTAAAAATAAACAAACAAAAACCCCTCTTACTTATCCAGCAAGAAGGGTTTGAGGATTAGGGATTTAGAACGTAAACAGAGTATAGAATCCTTATTCTTTATGTTTCACGAAAGTGTAACTATAAAATAAAATTAAGATTTGTAAGGCTGGCTTTTAGAAAAGCGCTCCCATTGCTAAAATGTCTTTTCTCTATGGGGCACATAAGCTAAAATCATTGAAAATGGATTCAATGAGTGGTAATTTATGGCTCTAATTGAAGTGGGTATTTGAACCCTTGAAAAATTTAAATCAGGAAAAACATGTCAAAGATAAAAGTAGGAATTAACGGTTTTGGAAGAATCGGTAGAATGGTAACCCGTTCTATTCTTGCAAAGTATAGTGATAAGGTGGATATCGTTGGGGTAAATGACTTGACGGATACAAAAACACTTGCTCATCTGTTTAAATATGATTCATCACAGGGTACGTATCAAGGAGATGTTTCTGTAGATGGCGATAAGATCACTATTGATGACATGAGTTTTTCAGTAACTGCTGAAAGAGATCCTGCAAATCTGAACTGGGGCGACCTTGGTGCAGAAATCGTTATTGAATCTACCGGATTTTTCCGTGACGCTGAAAGTGCTGGAAAACATATTGAAGCAGGAGCTAAGAAAGTGATCATTTCTGCACCTGGATCCGGAGATATTAAAACGGTTGTACTTGGTGTTAACGAGGAAGTTATTGATGAGGAGACCACCATTTACTCGAACGCAAGTTGTACAACTAACTGCCTTGCACCAATGGCAAAAGTATTGGATGATGCTTTTGGTATCAAAAAAGGATTTATGACTACGATACATGCGTACACAGGCGATCAAAGAATATTAGATGCACCGCACAAAGATCTTAGAAGAGCTCGCGCTGCAGCCATTAACATTATTCCTACTTCTACCGGAGCTGCAAAAGCAGTTGGACTAGTGCTTCCGCATTTAGATGGGAAGTTAGATGGTGGAGCAGTTCGTGTGCCAACCCCAACAGGTTCATTAACTGATTTTGTTTGTGAAGTGAACAAAGAAACTACTGCAGAAGAAGTAAACGCAGCATTCAAAAAAGCATCTGAAGGTTCAATGAAAGGGATTCTTGAATATGCAACAGATCCATTGGTATCAACTGATATCATCGGGAACCCACATTCAAATATCTTTGACAGCGATTTGACTAAAGTAGATGGTAATCTTGTTAAAGTAATTGGCTGGTACGATAACGAAGCTGGTTATTCAATGAGAACTGCTGACCTTATTCTGAAACTCGCGTAAGTCTTTTTTCTGAAAAGATTTTAAACCCATTCGATTAATTTCGGATGGGTTTTTTTGGTTAAGAATTCTTACTTGTCACTTTTATTGATAGTGATTTGGTTTGTCACTAAGTGGAATTCTATCAAAAGAAAGGGAATGTTACTGATTTCACTGTTGCGAGCAAGATATGAATAAAAGTACCGTCATCTCCATGCGAATGCAGGAGATCTGGATATAGCTGTAAATTGATAAGTATTATTATTGTTTCGATTTTTTTAAGGAATAAAATTCTGCTGAGTAGAAGGGTTTTTCTAAAAGCATGATCGACAAACATACTCTTAAATAAATCCTTTCCTTCACTTTAAATCCAAATTCCCTGCATTCGCCGGGGAATGACTCATCAACTTTGATAAAAACTGTCAACGAATTAGTCTAACTATAGGTGAACTAACTTCTAAAGCATTAACGAACTGACAACCCTAACAAATAATCACAAATCTGCTACACTTTTCTGGTTATCTTTGAAGTGAATAAAACTATTCATCAAAAAACAGATAATGAAGAAATTAATTTATGGAGTAATACTTTTAAGTGTTGCTTACGCATGCTCCCCAAAGACAGGAGATAAACTTTCTAAATCAGCAGAAAATTTAGCTGATACTTCCCCTATATCAACTTCGATCAATCTTGCAAATGTAGATAATGATCGCGTTTGGGTAGAAATTGATCCGGGAATGTTTTCTCAGGATACAGTTACTTACCGAATTCCAAGAGTTGTTCAGGGAACCTACGATATCAGCGACTTTGGAAGTTTTGCTGAAGAGCTGGTAGCTTATGATTATACAGGAATGGAAATTTCAGTCACACGATCAGATGAAAACACCTGGTTGATTCCAAATGCTCAGAAAGTGGATAAGATTGGATACTATGTAAACGATACGTTTGATATAGAAAATACAGATAAAGCGACACCATTCTCTCCTGCAGGAACTAACATCGAGGAAGATAATTTTGTACTCAATTTACATGGTTTCATCGGATACTTCGAAGAACTTAAGGACAATAGTTATAGGCTCGAGGTTACTTCTCCGGTAAGCATGAAAAAATCATCGGCTCTTCCGGTAAGTAGTTCAACTATCCTCGAAGGCGATTCTTTAGTAGTTGATAACTACACAGCAGCTCGATATTTCGATATTACAGATAACCCGATGTTTTACGGAGATCTTGATATTGAAGAGTTTAAAGTAGGAGATATCGATATAGTATTGAGTGTGTATTCACCAAATGGTGTTCACTCAGCATCAAAAATTAAAGATACAATTTATGAAATGATGCTGGCTCAAAAGGCTTATTTAGGAGATCTCAACAGCACACCAAGATATGATATTTATCTCTATCTGTCGGACGGTACACCGACTTCTCCAACCGGATTTGGAGCACTTGAACATCAAACGTCAACTATAGTTGTACTTCCTGAACAAATGCAAGATGCTCAATTAAGCCAGACTATGATTGATGTAGTTTCCCATGAATTTTTTCATATTGTTACTCCATTAAGCGTTCACTCAGAGGATGTTCATTATTTCGATTATTACGAACCAACATTTTCAAAACATTTGTGGATGTATGAAGGAGTAACTGAATATTTCGCAAGTCACTTTCAGGTGTATGAAGACCTGCAAACAAAGCAAGAGTTTTATGATAAAATTCAGAGCAAAATTTCGACTTCTTACACAATGGCAGATAATATGAGCTTTACAGTAATGAGTGAGAATGTAATTGATGAGCCATATGCATCAAACTATTACAATGTATATATGAAAGGTGCACTAATTGGTATGTGTATTGATATTCTGATGAGAGAAGAAAGTAACGGTGAGCGTAGTATGCTTTCGTTGATGAAAGAACTTTCAGCAAAATATGGCGTTGACCAGCCTTTTGAAGATGATGAGTTAATCTCGGAAATTACTGAAATGACATATCCGTCAGTTGGTGAGTTTTTAGAAACACATGTACAGGGAACAACACCAATTGATTATTCCGAATTTTTCGGGAAAGTAGGTTTGGAAATAGGTGTGGAAGAAATTGAAACCAATATGTTTTTAGTTGATCAGCAAACTGCATTTATAAATATCGATCAGTCAAATGGGAAATTCTATTTCCAGAATATGGATTTAAATACCAGTTTAGTAGAGCTCGGAGTTCAACCCGGTGATACATTAGTTTCTGTAAACGGGATGGAAGCAAATCTTCAAAACATCCGTCAGATTATTCCACAAAGTTTTCAGTGGACACCTGATACCGATATTTCTATGACACTCAATCGAAATGGAGGAGAAGTTAAATTACAGGGAAAAGTTGGTACGCCGCTATACCCCCAGCAAAAGCTGATGGAATCGGAAAATGCTACTAGCGAACAGATTCAACTTAGAAATTCGTGGTTGCAGAAGTAATTAAAAAAGTATTTAAAAAGCTCTGTTCGATATTGAACAGAGCTTTTTTTATGCATAATACCTTGTACCTTTGGGTTCATTAAAAAATTATGATAGTACTTTTATTCGTAGCCGGATTGGCAGCACTTATTGGTGGAGCAGAACTTTTTCTAAGGGGAGTAGATCACTTTGGAGTAAAATGGAGAGTTTCTCCCTTGATTATGGGTTTAACAGTAGTCGCATTTGCAACCGGGGCTCCTGAACTTGCAATCAGTATACAGGCCGCCACAAATGGAAGTGCAGATCTTGTACTTGGGAATATTATAGGAAGTAACATTGCAAATATCCTTTTGATCTTAGGTATAAGCGCATTAATCCGTCCTTTAGCTGTGAAATTGCGTGTGGTTAGGATTGATGTGCCGATCGTAATTTCAGCAAGTATATTACTATATATAATCGCAATGGACGGAGCTTTAACCACTTTTGATGGTATTTGGTTATTGTCCGGTTTAATAGCGTATTCAATATTTACTTTTTTTCAGATTAAGAAAGAAAGAAGCGAAAATAAGCAAAAAGAAAATCTGGATGATAGGGCTGAAGAGTTGCTTTCAGGCTGGAAGTTTTATGCTAAAAATATTGGTTTTTTGTTGATCGGGTTAGGGATGATTGTCAAAGGTTCTGATTGGATGGTGGATAGTGCTGTACAAATAGCAACTATTCTGGGGCTTTCAGAATTGGTTATTGGATTGACAATCGTTTCTATTGGCACTTCTCTACCTGAAGTTGCTACAAGTATAGCTACTATCAGAAAAGGAGACACAGATATGGCTGTTGCCAATGTTATGGGAAGTAACCTCTATAATATTTTATTAACTCTGGGTTTAACAGTCATTATTGCACCAAATGTTCTTGATGTTTCTTCGGCAGCGATAAATCTGGATCTTCCTTTCATGGTAATTGTAACTCTTGCCTGTGTTCCTATTTTTATTGCAGGTCTGGATATCACGAAGTTTGATGGAGCTATTTTGCTCTTTTATTACACATCCTATATTACTTATCTGGTATTAGATGCTATTGAGCACTCTTTAGAGGAGACAATGTGGAATGGAATGATCTGGGTAATAATCCCCGGAACGGTAGTTTATATGATCTGGAGACTTTATAAATATCGGAGTACCATCAAAAAAATAATCCCTTCTGGTGAATGATATTTTAATTATCGGAGTTTTACAGCTGATTTAAGTATTTATTTTTATACTTCAACCAATGAAAATAAAGGTAGAACATATCAAAGCGATGCAGAAAAACGGGATTTCTCAGAACTTCCTGTTTTGCTCTACCTTGCTTTTTTTTCCGGCTATTGAATGCCCACATCATCATTTCGAAGAACAGTAGTTAATATTTCCGAAACTACTTATCGGTTTAATCTTCTTTAAACCGAATCACAACCTTTTAACATAACTACAAAACAATGAACAGGAGTACATCTTCAAATAATCTTCTTGCACCCATACAGCAATTTATGAAAACAGAATCCTTTTCCGGGATTTTGCTTCTCTTTTCAGCGATACTAGCTCTGGTCGTGGCTAATTCACCTTTAGCCGGTTATTATGAACAACTTTTTCAGGCTAAACTTACTGTTGGATTTGACGGTGCAAACATTTCCAAACCACTAATTTTATGGATCAATGATGGTCTCATGGCCATATTTTTTCTTTTGATTGGCCTTGAAATAAAAAGGGAACTCAAATACGGTGAGTTATCAACTTTGCAATCAGCTTTGCTACCGGTAATCGCAGCATTTGGTGGAGCGGCTGTACCCGGATTAATATTCTTCGGTTTTAATGCCGGAACAGAATTTCTTGACGGATGGGCTATTGCCATTGCAACAGATATTGCTTTCGCTTTAGGAGTATTGGCTCTTCTTGGAAGCCGGGTTCCTGTTTGGGCAAAAGTATTTCTTACTGCAGTTGCCGTAGTTGATGATTTAATTGCGGTTGTAGTGATTGCTCTGTTCTACACCAGTAAGATTTCTGTAATGGCATTGGGAGTAGCGGGAATAACAATTGTAGTACTACTTATTATGAACTTTTCCAACATTCGGTCTATAGCTGCATATCTGATTGTAGGGGTAGTACTTTGGGTTGCTGTATTAAAATCAGGAGTTCATGCTACGATAGCAGGTGTTGTTCTTGGGTTTTTAATTCCGGCGACTCCTCACAAAGATCGTTTAGGTTTACTCGATAAAATTGAAAAAGGAGTGGGTTTACTTCGGGATGCATTCAAAACTGAAGATGATGCAGAGGACGAAGAGACGGCTCTTCACTACATAGAAGATGGAGTTGAGAAACTTGAAAGTCCTTTACATAAACTGGAGCATAAACTACATCCTTTGGTAGCATACTTCATTATGCCTGTTTTTGCTTTTGCTAATGCAGGAGTTGCTTTATCAGCAGAAAGTACCGTTGCTGCTTTTTCATCTACACTAACTTTAGGTATTCTATTCGGATTATTTTTTGGGAAGCAAATCGGAATTATGCTTTCAGTGTGGATATCAGGAAAACTTGGAATTGTTAAGCTTCCCGAATCAGATAAGCTTTGGACGATATTTTACGGAATAGCATGTTTGACAGGTATTGGATTTACGATGTCACTGTTCATAGGAGGTTTGTCATTTACTGATCCTCAACTAATCGAATATTCAAAGGTTGGTATTTTTGCCGCATCCTTGATGAGTGGTCTTTTGGGTTATTTCTTTTTGAAGATGAAATTGAAACCTCAGGATTGATTCCCGGGGTTTTACAATCCTTAATTAGAGATAGGAACTAAATAGATTGATATGATTTTATATAAGTGTCAATACTAATAATGACTATTATATCATGAGATCAATTAATAAAATAACATCAATATTTGTACTAACAGTAATGCTTCTTTTTTCAGCAAGCGTACAGGCGCAGGAAAAAGATGATATCGTGGATGTAGCCACAGATACTGATAAACTTTCTACTTTAGTTACAGCTGTTAAAGCTGCTGATTTAGTTGAAACGCTTAAAGCTGACGGGCCATACACTGTATTTGCACCTACAAATGAAGCTTTTGAAGCACTTCCTGAAGGCGTACTTGATATGCTTTTAAAGCCTGAAAACAAGGAAAAACTTGTCGCTGTGTTAACTTATCATGTTGTGCCCGGAGAAGTAATGTCTGAAGATATTACAAAAAACATGCAAGCTAAAACCGTAGAAGGAAGTGAAGCATGGGTGAAGGTTAAAGGTAAAAAAGTAAGAATAAATAATGCACAGGTTGTAATGCCTGATGTCGATGCCTCAAATGGTGTGGTACATGTTATCGATGAAGTAATATTACCACCAAGTATAGAAAAAGCTCTTAACGGAGAAAAGAAAAGTGATTACTAATTTAAATTAGTAAATCAGATTAAGCCGGTTGGAAACAATCGGCTTTTTTTATTTTCAGGATTTTGCCTTTTTCTCTTTCTCGGTAATTATCCAGTTCACATATAAAAACTCCAAAGCAGCAGCTTCAAAGCTTTTCCAGGACTTAATTATTTCCTGAAATCTTTCATCAGTAGTATTATTTGGATCTTCTCCATAGCTCCACAAAATCCATCTTCGCAATCCCTTTTCTTCGTCTTTCTTTTTGTTACTGGGAAATACAGCATCTGTTCTACCACGCATCATAATTAGATCCTGACCAGATGTAGGCCCCACGCCTTTTATGTTCGTAAGTTGATCATAAGCAGATTGGGGATCACAATTTTCCAAAAAATCTATATCTACTTCGCCGTTATGAATATCAGCGGCAAGTTCGGTGAGATATTGACCTTTTCTTTTAGTCGGTCCCAGATTCCGGATACTCATCGGATCGCCTTTCATCAGTTGATGAGGGCGTGGCCATGCAGGGATATTTTGGCCGTTATGAACAAGTGCCGTTCCGTAAGCTTCCCGCACCGCAAACATCATTTTCTTTGCAGTAGGTTTATGATTCATCTGCATTTCCACAATCCTATTCTGAATATCTTCAAACAGATTAGCTCTCGTCATTCTCTTCAATCCATAAAAGTTGACGAGCTTATCACCTAATACAGGATCATTCTTTGCCTGATCATAAAGTGGGCGAATATCCATATCGGTTCCAAGAATTTTGGCAAGTCTTTTATTTGCCTGAGCAATTTCATCTTTGGTTAGATCTTCTGGTGACTCAATATTGAATTCCGGGGATTCCGGATTGCCGTTGAAATATACAGTTACAATTATATCTCGTTCGTTTAAAGGAATCGGACGGGTAAATCCTTCTTCAAATAAAGTTTCCGGATCATGCTCATGATCAAAATATGACTGAATATCTAAACATAAGAACCAGTCATGGGGTGGAATGGATTTTAGGGTCCAGTGTGTCATTCAATTAGCTATTAAGTCAGGATCCAACCAATTCAACTTCTTGTTCCTGCTTTCTGAATGGGTTCCAGTTCCACCCTCTAGCTTTTTCTGCATACTTTTCTACTGAAACGTAAACAACAGGTATAAATACCAATGTAACTAAAGTAGAGGCTGTTAAACCACCAATCACAACTCTTGCTAAGGAAGCCTGAATTTCAGCTCCGGCTCCTATTCCAAAAGAAAGAGGAAGTAATCCTAAAACTGTAGTCAACGTAGTCATTAAAATTGGTCTCAATCTCAGACGACCCGATTCAATAACCGCTTCTTTTACGGATAATCCTTTTTCTCTTCGCATCAAGTTGATGTAATCAACCAATACAATAGCATTGTTAACTACAATACCGATAAGCATGATAATTCCCATCAGACTTTGAATATTGATTGTTGTGCCGGTTAGCAATAAAGTTGGTACTACTCCAATAACAGCAAGAGGAACCGCACACATTACAACTAACGGATCAAGGAAACGTTCGAATTGTCCGGCCATTACCATGTAAATAAGTATCAAAGCCATAATAATGGACATGTTGAAATCACGGGCGGCTTCTTGTTGTTCCTGGTATTCTCCACTAAAAACGATACTGTAGCCTTCGGGCAGTGGGTAATCCGCAAGTCTGCCCTGAGCAAGATTTACAGCCTCACCCAACGCTAAATTATTTTCCAGATTTGCTGAAATACCTGTTACACGCTGACCATTTATACGGTTTATGTCTTCCGGTCCACGACCTGATTCTCTTTTAATAACTGATGAAACAGGAATTACCTGTCCACCCGGAGTTCTGATCGAAATGTTATCCAGGTCTTGGGTGCTTAATCGGTCTTCCGGACGCAACCGAACGGTAATCGGATATTCGTCTCCATCTACTCTGAATGCTCCTGCGCGACTTCCTCCAATGTTGGTTTGGATAGTTCTGGCAACACCATTTATGGTTAGACCTAACTGAGCGATTTTTTCACGATCAAATACAATGTTTTCTTCAGGAGTTCCTTCACTTCGATCAACCTCAACTCCGGTAATTCCTTCAATTGTCTCCAGTTCAAGTTTAATATCCTGAGCAATCTGGTATGATCTGTCAATATCATATCCACGAACTTCAAGTTGCAGATCTTCAGCACCACCGGAACCAAATACTCTTCTTAGTATCCAAAGTCCGGATTGTGCGTTCACTCTGATATCAGCTCCTGCAATACTACCTTCTACCTTTTTTTGAATTTCCTGCGCCAGGTCAGAGGTGCTTCTTGAGCGTTTCGAAGCTTCAACCATCGTGATTTCAACTTCTGCACGTCCATCTCTAACGTCTGTTGTTAAATGCTTTATATCATCAAATGGAATAGTGCTTCTGATCACTGTTTCCAGTTCTTTTAAATACTCATTAATAACTGTGATGTTAGTGCCATCTGCCATTCTCAGATCGATATCAATTTCATTGGCATCGGTTTGAGGGGCTAATTCTACAGGGATGAGTGGAGTAAGAAGAAAACTTCCAACAACTAAAACCAAAGTAATACCAAATACTGTTTTTCGGTGTTTTAAAGCACTTTCTAACCATTTTGAATATTTTCGTTCAAAGATGGAGAAAAATCTTTGGAACCAGCCTTTCTTTTTATTTTCAGAATCTTTTTTAACACTCAGAAATTTACTTGAAAGCATAGGAACTAAAGTAAGAGCAACAATCAGCGAACAGATCAAAGCAAAAACAACAACCAAGGCTAACTGCTGAAATAATAATCCCGAGATTGTTTGCATAAACACTACCGGTAAGAAAATCACAGAGGTAGTAAGTGTGGAAGCGATAATGGCTCCGGCAACTTGCTTTGTTCCAATCAAAGAACTGGTTTCTATGTCTTCTCCTTCTTCTTCTCGCATCCGAATGATATTTTCCAATACAACAATGGCATTATCAACAATCAGACCTACACCAAGGGCTAATCCTCCAAAACTCATTTGATTTAATGTAAGTCCATTGAAGTAAAGCAGAGCAAAAGTTGCAATGATGGAAATCGGAATAGAAACGGCAATAATAAAAGTCGAAGAACCATTTCTGAAGAAAACATATAGCACAACTACTGCCAGTAAAGCTCCCCATAAAGCAGAGTTCTGAACATTATCGATGGAACTTTGAATGAATTCGCTTTGATCAGTAGTAACAAAAAGATTAAGATCGCTTCTCTCAGCATTGATACGTTCAACTTCGGTTCGGATTTCTTCAGCTACAGCAACTGTATTAGCTCCTGTTTGTTTTCTGATTCCAAACCGAACCATCGGTTTTTCATCAATAGTTACCAGTCTATCCAGGTCCTGATAGCCAAAGCTAACTTCAGCAACATCTTTAACACGAATCGGTTTTCCATCAACCGTAGTGATTACCGTATTTGAGATTTGGTCAATAGACTGAAATTCTCCCTGAGTTCTTACATATAGTTGTTGAACACCGGAATTAACATTTCCACCCGGAAGGTTTGCGTTCTCGCTTGAAATAGCTTGCTGAACCTGAGCCGAAGTTAATCCACTGGCGATTAAACGATCACGCTTTAAATCGATTTTAACTTCCCGGTTTATTCCACCCCAAATATCAATAGAGCCAACTCCATTGATCTGCTCAAACCTTTTTGTGATTTCACGCTCGAGTAATATAGTGAGATCAGCAAGGTTCTTATCAGAGTTTGCACCTACAATCACGATTGGGAAGTTATTAGGGTCGAATTTCCAGATTCGTGGAGATTCAACTTCAGGAGGTAAATCATCCCTTAACCGATCCAATGCCGCACGTACATCATTGGCTGCAACATCCACATCAACAGATTGAGCAAATTCAAGAGTAACACGGCTTCTTCCTTCACTTGAGCTGGAACGAACGCGTTCAACTCCGGGAACTCCTGCAACGGCATTTTCAACTCTTTCTGTTATGATGGTCTCCATTTCTTCGGGACCAACATTATTGTACTCGGTACTTACGGTAAGCTGAGGATATTCTATTGGAGGTAGCAAATCTACAGGCAGATAGCGAAACCCGATAACACCTAATGTGATGATGATCAAAAAGAACATCGTGGTTGCAATCGGTCGCTTTATGGAAATATCAGTAATAGGCATATCAGAAAAATTTTAAATTTAAAGCGACAACCCGGAAGGGGTTGGAGTTTGATTCTTTTCCTGCATCACTTCTTTCAGCAGGTCTTCTCTTTGCATTTGCTGTAAGTTCAATACATGATTCCAGGGCACGGTTTTTACTCTGGCTTGAGTTCGGCCTTCTGAAAGTAAATTTTGGCCTAATGTAATTATCCATTTTCCCGGTTCAAGGTCTGCTACAGCAACTTGAAGTTTACCTTCAGCGATAACCTGAATTTCCTGAAAAGTCATTTCCGTAGGTTCGGTTAGTGCTGATACTTCAGAAGAAGAATCGCTAACCGGTTGAATTTCTGAACCAATAGAATTGGCAATATAAATTCCCTGGTTCCCTGTTTGTGGATCAATAAAAATGGCGCTTGTTGGTATTAGTGTTGCCTGCCGACTTTCACCGAAGAAAATATCCACAGGAACATACATTCCCGGTTTTAAAACGTCTCCCTGATTTTCGACATCAATTTCTGCTTCCGTACTTCTCGTAACTTCATTCAAAAAAGGACTGATTCTGGATAGTTTGGCATCAATTACTATATTTTCTCCGGATTCACTTTCAAGAGTGATAGCTGCTGTTTGTCCTACTTTAATCTTATTCAGCATATTTTCGGTAAGAACGATCTCAACTCTCAATTTTGAGAGGTCACCGATCATAAATAAACTTGTAGATGGGGTCGCCTGCATTCCCGGTTGTGCATTTCTTTGACCAACAGTTCCCGTTACAGGTGCTTTAATTGAAGTTTTGGATAGCTGATTCGCTCTTTCTTCGACTAATGCTTCAGATTGATCTACTTGTGCCTGAGCAAGTTCAACATCTGCTTCAGCGGAAACTTTCTGTGCTTCAATTTGCTCTATTTCTAACTGGCTACTCAGATCTTTATCAGCTAAAGTCTGAATTCTTTTATATTGGGCTTCTAATTCTTTCAGTTGAGCTTCGGCTTGCTTTAAACGTGCTTTATTGATCTTTAACCCTGCCTCAGCCTGTTGCAATTGTTTTTGAAAAGGTTCGTCTTCCAGTTTAACCAATAAGTCCCCTTTCTGAACATAATCGCCATTCTCAACGAAAACCTGAGCCACTTTCGCGCTTACTTCAGGGAAGAGTCTAACTTGATTTTCAGATACCACATTTCCGCTGAACCGTTCAACAAGTGGGAGAGAGCCATACTGAGATTCAACAGCCTCTACGGCAGGAATAATACCTTGACCTTGACTATTCTGGTTTTGATTTTCAGTTGCGCAGGAAAGAACAAGCAGCGAAAAAATGAAATAAAGGTAATTTTTCATCCTAAAGAATATAATTGTTAACTATCAAACTGTTGAACTGTAAAGGAATGGTTTAACGTTCAAATAGTTTGTTAAAACAGATTAAACGGATGTAAAAAACTATTTACGGAATAGGAACGAAGGGTTTTTGCCCTGACTCAAACGGTTTTCTTCGATCTTCTCCTGATACATTCTTTCCACATCCTTTAAGGTATCGGCATCAGTGGGTGAGAGATCCCATCGTATGGCTTTAAATCGTGGAAATCGTAATGTATAATTTGCCTTGGTTCTTCTGTTCACCTGAATGTCTTCAAATTCCAGTTCTACGATAAGTTGAGGTTTTAATAAAAGTGTAGGACCAAATCGTTCCAGGGTAATTTCTTTGATCAGCGTATTCATTTTTTTGAGTTCTTCATCCGAATATCCGCCATAAGCTTTTCCGATAGGGATAAACTCTTCTTCATAACGTTCATCATCTTTTACTGAAATTCCCAGAGTAAAATCTGAATAGGTTCCCCCACGTTTTCCACTTCCTGCATGTGCGTACAGCATTACAGTATCCAATGAACCGCTGGGTTTTTTCACCTTTAGCCAGGATTTTCTCCGCTGACCATATTCGTACACCGAATCTTTGCGCTTCAGCATCAAACCTTCATTGCCGTGATCTAATGCTCGCTGGAACAATTCCTCTACATCGTTTTCAGAGCTTAGCTCCATTTGTGAAGTGATAGGAAGGGTAAATTTATCGGACAGTTCTTCAAGCTTCTTTCTTCGCTTTGATAAAGATTCTTCAAATAGCGGAATTCCATCTTTGTACAAAAGATCATAAGCAATGAATAATACCGGATATTTCTCTAACAACTTCTTAGAAGGTTTTTTTACGCCCATTCTTTTCTGAAGAAGCTGGAACGGTAAAATGGTGTTCTCTTTGAAAACACAAATTTCTCCATCCAGAACAAGATCGGGCAACCGCTGATTTTCAAAAAAAGCCGTAATCTCAGGAAATGAATGAGTGATCTCATTAAGGTCACGTGAAAATAGTTTGATTATCCCATCCGAGATATGTGCCTGGCAGCGCATTCCGTCAAATTTTTCTTCAGCGATATATTCTGAAAGATCGCTTACGGCTCTGCTTTCGATCGGAGAAGCCAACATAAATGCAATCGGACTAAACATCTTGAAACTTGCTTCATCCAGACGATTATTCTTAGCCATTACCGCTGTTTTACCAATACTGCCGGAGATCATTCTGGCGTAACGAACAGCGTCCAGATCTTTTCTGAAGCTTTTAGCGATGGCACTTTCCACACTTTTCGTTTCAAATCCGATGCGTAAAGAACCTCGTCCCAGTACACGGATAAAATATTTCACTTCCAGTGGCGACATCTTTTTCCATGCTTCAAGTAGGGTCTGTTGCTTGGATTCTCTTTTTGATGTGATGTACAACGACTCAAAAATTTCATCAATTTTTTGCAGACTCAGATGTTCAGGATTCCATTTGGCTCTGGCTTCCGGAATATTATTGAATAATCGCTGAATGGTTTCCGAAGAACTTCCACTGGCGGTTTTGCTGGGTTTGAACACTTTCTCATAATCGATTTCACAAAAATCAGCGGCTAAAGTAGCGATGGTTCGATGTCCCACCGAAGCGGTTTTACCTGAAAGATCAGAAAAAGCACCTTCACTCAAATATTGAGCGGCCAGTTCCAGATCACGATCATCTTCCAAAGATTTAAAATAATCTGCTCCGATTTTGATCTTCGCATTGCTTCCCCGGGTGGTTGAGATGGTTTGAGCAACCTGAGCTAAGGCTTGAAAGGAGTTTTGTTTGCTAATCATTTAAATTCTCCCTAATTGTCATGTCGAACGGATATGAGACATCTAAAAATCTTTTTGCTACCAATGAACTCTTTAGATTCCTCCCACTGGTCGAAATGACAAACACTTCAAAATTCGATATTAAATGTTCAATATTCATTATTCAGTCCCTTCATCCGCTTCCAAATCCAAAAACCCTGAATCAATTCCAAGCTCATTTAAATAATGCAGTACTACTTTCGGATTGGGTGTATGGGTGATCAAGACTTTTTTAGGATTCAGTTTTTTACACAGGGCGATCAACTCAAAGAAATCCAGATGATCTGATAATGGAATCAATTCATCGACCGTAAGTTGTGTTTGTCGTGATTCATTAGCCGCCCAGCCCGAGCAATAGGCAATGCGTTTCTTTTTAACGTTGGATGCAAAACCCGTTCCCAAAGCCGATCCCGGACAGATCAGAATTTTTCCTTCACAAGTTGAGCGATCATAGGTTTCATAATTTCCTAAAGAAAAACCGTGTTCATCATATACTTTACAGAGTTTGAATCCTGCTCCATGAATCTGCATCGGAAGATCCAACTCCTTCAGGATGTACATTAACTCCTGAGCTTTGCCGAGATTATAAGCAGTAAAGACCGGAGTATATCCTTCTTTCAGATTTCGGGAAGCAAAAGTTCGGATTTGTTCCGCCAATATTTCCTCCGGTTTCCATTTATAGATCGGCAGACTGAAAGTAGATTCCGTGATAAAGGTGTCGATCTCAGCATTAGGTAATTCAAAACCTTCGGTAGCAGGAGAGGGCGGAGTCCGGTAATCGCCGGTGTACAATACATTTCCAAGAACACTTTCCACGAAGGTCATGGCAGAGCCGAGAATATGTCCGGCAGGATAAAAAGTGATCCGGGCATTGTTGGTTTCCAACGTCTGACCAAATTCCAACGGTTTTACTTCGCCTCCAAAACCACGCAGTTTCATAAAACTTGCGGTGGGCGGAGTAGCATACACACTCAGTTTTCTGTTACGCGGAACGTGATCGGCATGGGCGTGAGAAATAAAAATATGCTCAGCTTTGGTTCCCGAATAATCCAACCCTATTCCCAGTTCGGGGAGCAAAATTCCATGATATCCGGCTTTGGTTATTTTGAGCATTTTTATTTTTGTCATTCTGAGCGAAAGCGAAGAATCTGCAAGTTTATGGAATTGTGCAGATCCTTCGGCAGTAGCCTCAGGATGACTTTTACTTCAAGTCATTAAAATTTAAAGCTGTCATCCTGAAGTGGAAAACACCTGTTGAGGGTAGAAGTTCTAACACGAAGGATCTCAAATAATCGAACTACCGAATTTCAATTTTACTTGAGACCCTTCGGCGTAGTCTGTTCAAAACCATCACAAGTAAATTTTCCCGCTCAGGGTGACAACACTCACTAAACTAATAAGAAGGGGTGACAGTTCGTGGCATAATGATCAAAAGAACTTATATAAGTTTAAAAGATTGCATTACTTTTGAAGTCAATTGTAATTCAAAATTTAATGACATTAATCTAAATAATTCAAATGAATACAAAAGAATATAGTATAAATAGTCTCTCAAGTTACATCGAGTTGATTGAAGAAGAAGTTGGTGATCGCTATAGAGTTACATTATTTAGAGGTCAAAATACTGACAGAGCGTTAATCCCGAAAATAGCTAGGAAATATTTTACAAAAGGAAGAGAAATTGATGAACAAAGAATGTTTGAAGAGTTTAAATCATCAGCTATTCAACACTTAAATTTCATTCCAAAAAACGATCTCGAATATTTAACAATTGCACAACATCATGGGTTACCTACAAGGCTTTTAGATTGGACAGAAAACGCATTAGCTGCTTTATTTTTTGCAACAAAATATCCTTCAAAACAAGATGATAATGCGGTAGTATGGTTCATTAGTATAAATAGAGATTCTAATATATTTATCAAAGAACATCCCATAGATATATTTTCAATGAGATATTTAAAATTCTTTAAACCATCGAGTATTATATCAAGAGTAAATTCACAACATGGATGGTTTAGTTTACACCCGTGTGTAAGTACTTCTTTCTATCAAAGAGCAGATATAAATTATAAAACAGATGATATAGTTTTAAATAAAATAATTCTTGAGGATGGAGTGTCTAAATCAATTGTTAAAAACCTAAAAACATGTGGAATAAATGATTATTCAATTTTTCAGGATTTAGATTCTCTCAGTAAATATATATTTGGGAGATTTAAAAGTGAATACTATGAGCAAGATTGATTTATTACTGTTTCAGTTCCAATCTAGCCCAAACTAGCGCAAGCGTCCGCTTGGGCGGTTGTAAAACCCAACTTAACTTCATCACGAAGCTCAGTTGCCCAACATCTCTCTGAAGCTCTAATTCAGTATTTAAACGAGAGTAAAATCCCATTTAGGTCATGCTGAAACTGTATGCCGACAGGTAGGATTGATTCAGCATCTGCGAGGATAAGAGTATCGTTTCTGGAAAAAATATAGCTAAGGTATCAGTCAATATAAATCCGGAATGACAAAAGATCTTTAATACAAATCAACCTAGCGCAAGCGTCCGCTTGGGGAGCAACCAAAAAACTATTTGCGTAACATATCGGTTACGTATATATTGGTAACCAAACAGTTACATTTATGCGAAGAGATGTTTTCCAAGCCATAGCTGATCCGGTGAGACGGGAAATCATAGAGCTTCTTTCCGAAGAACCTATGAATCTGAACGCCATTGCTGAGCAGTTCGATATCAGTCGACCGGCCATATCACGACACATCAAAATTCTTAATGAATGCGGATTGGTAGCCATCGAACAAAAAGGCAGAGAACGTTTCTGTATCATCAAACCGGATACCTTATCTGAAATTGCCAACTGGATAGACCCTTTTCGTGAACTTTGGGAGCAACGCCTTGATGCTTTTGAAGAGTATCTGGAACAAATTCAATCAAAAACTAAATCAAAAGAAAATGAGTAATCCTGAATCAACCGATCCACGAGTTGCAACGATGGTTCGAACGTTTAATGCTCCCCGACAATTAGTTTGGGATGCCTGGACACAAGCCGAACATTTGGTGAACTGGTGGGGCCCACAAGGAATGAACACCAAAGTGGAAGAATTGGATTTCAAAGAAGGCGGATCTTGGAAATATACTATGGTGATGCCGGATGGGAATGAGTTTGTGACCGAAGGAACTTTCATCGAAATAAATGAACCTGAAAAGTTGGTCACTTCGGCAGATTTCAAACCAATGACTGTAGATGTTGTGCTAACCATATTATTCGAAGAGGCAGGAGATCAAACCAAAATGATTTTCTCGGTGGCTCATAAAACCCAAGAATACCGACAGCAACAGGAAGAAATGGGTTTCCGAAATGGCTGGGGTTCTACTTTTGATAGATTAGATGAATATTTAAAGAACTAATAAGACAGACCGTTTAACCTCGTCACGAAGCTCAGCTTCGTGACTTTTTTTATAGTTCAGCTTCAGCTATTGAGACAAAAGAAGCAGGAGTTTCCCAAAGGCCATCAGAACCAGAGGTTCAGAATGAGGATAAGCAGCGGACGATATGCATTTCGAAATGGCTTATTAACGAAAACTAAAAACCTTCAAATTGTTCGTTGGTTACCAAAACCGGTATTCCTTCTTTTACTATAAAGTTAATTCCCGGTAACCATTCTTCATCATAGAGATTAAAATCTTCGCCAATGATTACATGCTTCTGAAAAAATCCATCGATCTTTGTTTTTAGATATTTTCTGGCAAGATCCATTATAAAATCATCGCCAATTTTCTTGTTCTCTTTTTTAGTGGTCTCAAATAATTCCCGCATCATATCATCAAGGCTTTGTTGCCCGTCTGTTTTTAAAATGATCTGATTATCCAACCAAAAAGCAAAGATAGCTCCGCGATTGTAGGGCACTCTTTCCACTTCATAACTTTTCCAAAAATCGGTTTCAATCACATAGTTTGGAATATTTCTTTTCGGATTTTTCCAGTGAAAACCGATCACATGTTCATTCATTTCATTTGCCCAACCGGATATGCTTAATTCTCCTGTTCTCAGCATATTTTTTATAGCCAGATAATGGGTGAACCCTTCTCTGAACCATTTATTAAGTTCATTATTTCGAACCCGAATTTTGCTTCCAATCCAGTGATGCATCATTTCATGATGGAGTAAATATGAAAATCCTCTTTTATCATTATAAACCGTATTGGTGGATTGAACCATAAACCCATTGTATAAAGCAGTGCCGGTTCTGCTGGTGTACTTTACCGAACTGTCGGAAGTAGATACAGTTGGAGTTATAATTACCGAGAAATAATCCTGTTCATGATCATCCCATAGTTCTCGTTGAGAAGTAACCGTGTTTTTTACTTTTTCTGTAAAAAATTCATCTGTGAAACCGGAGTGCCATTCACCTCTTATTACTGTTTCAACTTGCTTTCCTTTTATTTCAAAACTGTAAACTCTGTAATCTCCTCCAACAATAACCGAATCAAAGAATTCATTCCATAATTTCAGGGAGAGACTCATTGTTTTTTTAAAGGGTCCAAGGTTTGTTCTGATCAGATAATCATCAGGAAAATTATTCCAATTAAGTCGAATGTTTACATCCGGATTATCGAAATCGAGTAAGTTCATTGGTATTACAAAGAATACAGAACCTACAATATGGAAAAAGTTATTATTAACAACCGGTCTAATAAAAACATCAGCTAAAGGTTCTTCAAAAGTTTGTTTTATTCGGTATGAAAAAGTGATCTTTTGATTTGGTTGATGATAGATTACAATCAGATCATTTTTAGGATCAGTCTTGAATTGTAAATTAAGATTTTCGTTCTCTGAAATAACAATATTGTTAAATAAACTGTCGACACCCCAAAGTTCATTATCGTAAAAAAGTTCAGTGGAGTCTCCAACAGTTTGAATGGTTAGATCAACCGGAATACCGGATTTTTTAAAATCCGGGTTGTAGTTTACAGAGTATTCCAGATCGGTTATTGTTTGGGCTCCTATATATACAGGAGCCAGTAAAAGCGGGAGTAATAGTAGTGTTTTCATGCAAAAAAACTACGATCACCGTTTTTTTTTGTTGGTGGACAATCAGTGGACAAGTGAAGAGGTTATCATTGAATTGACCCGGGATACGCGTCAAAATTCTTAGTTATTTAACTCGGAATAAAAACCAGCAAGTATTGAACGTCTCTGTTAAAGAAGACTCATAATTTAATCCACAACAATTTCTTCTTTATCGTCTGTTTTCAGTTCATCAGGTATTGAACTTTTAATAGATTCAACAAAAGCTGAAACCACATTTTTTTTCAGAAACTCACGGCTATACACCAGACGTATCTTACGGGTAGGAACCGGCTCCATAAATTGCTTTATTACGCCATTAGCACAACCTTTGTCATGATCTATCATTGCAAGATATGGCATTAGTGTAATTCCGAAATCCTGTTCAACCAGCCTCTTAAGAGTTTCCAGGTTCCCACTTTCAAAAGCAATATTTGAATTTTGAAGTTTGGCGTTATCCTGCTTACAGATTTTTATAGTTTGATCCCGAAAACAGTGTCCTTCATTCAATAACCAAAGATTCTGAGAATACAAATCATCAATACACAGTTTATCTTTTTTAGCGAATTCGTGAGTGGGAGAGAGATATCCTACAAAGGGTTCTGTGAATAATTCCTGCTCAAAAATGTGATCCTTGGTAGAAGTAGCTATAATTCCAACATCAATACGGTCTTCATGTAATCCTTCAATGACTTCGCTGGTCAAGGCTTCTTCAAAAATCAGCTTAACTTTTGGGTGAGCTTCAGAGAAAGATTTTAAAAATAAAGGAACAAGATATGGTGCTATGGTAGGAATTATTCCCACTCTGAATGTACCCATCAGCTCACCATCAACTGAAGAAACCATATCTTCGATGTGCTTTGAACCACTCAGAATAACCTTGGCTTGTTCAATGATCTTTTCACCAATAGAGGTTGGAACTACCGGGGATTTAGAGCGGTCAAATATTAAAACTCCAAGCTCATCTTCAAGTTTCTGGATTTGCATACTTAACGTAGGCTGAGTGATATAAATATTCTGTGCTGCAGTAGCAAAATGGCGGTGCTTATCAACCGCTACTATGTAAGAAAGTTGTGTTAGGGTCATTCAAAGTAATTTTAAGGTTACTTTGGAATCTAACCACTAAAAATCAAAAAAGCAGTTCTTCTTGTTATCCACTTAATTGTGGAAAACTAATTCTGCGAACGGCTTGAATGGATAGTATATTCTGAATAGAATTTTCAGAGAATATCCAGATGTATTTAATTTTTGATACGGAGACCACCGGTCTTCCGCAGAATTTTTCAGCACCCATAACCGATCTTGAAAACTGGCCACGTTTGGTTCAGTTGGCCTGGCAGCTCCATGATGAGACGGGCAAGCTGACTTCGAGTGGGAATTATATCGTGAAACCGGAAGGTTTTACAATTCCATTCAATTCTGAGAAAATTCACGGCATTTCCACAAAGCGTGCCGAGGAAGAAGGTGTGGATCTGGAATTCGTGCTCAAAGAATTCCGTAAAGACATTGATAAGGCCTACTTCCTGATCGGGCATAATGTTGGCTTCGATGAAAAAGTAATGGGTGCAGAATATCTGCGAAAAAAGATTCCGTCAGCAATTATTGACAAGCCGAAGATCGATACCAAAGATGACGGTACTGATTTTTGTAAGATTGAAGGTTCACGAGGATACAAATGGCCAACGCTCACGGAATTACATTGGAAGCTTTTTGATAAAGGATTTGAAGATGCACACGATGCTGCCGCAGATGTGGAAGCAACAGCCCGATGTTTTCTGGAGATGGTTCGTCTGGGAGTTACCAATGTAAATTTCCCTCTGGATGCAAGATTATATGAATCTTCTCAGAGTTATATGGAACGGGAAAATTATATCGATCTGATTTCTCCATCCCGTATCAAAAAAAAAGATGAGGAAGTAGATTCTGAAGAAGATTCAGAATCGGAAGAAATTAATCTGAAAGCTGAAATTGATAAAGAATTTCAGTTTACACACCTGCATTGCCATTCAAAATTTTCTGTACTCCGGGCTACTGCCGGAATCAAAGATCTTGTAAATAAAGCAAAGCAAGAAGGAATGCCGGCTGTTGCACTGACGGATCTTGGTAATATGTATGGGGCTTTTTCTTTCGTTGCAGCGGCAAATGATGCTGGAATAAAGCCGATTGTTGGCTGTGAATTTTATGTGGTTGAAGACCGGCATGCCAAAAAGTTTACCCGCGATAACAGGGATAAGCGTTATCAGGTGCCCTTATTAGCTAAAAATCAGAATGGATATAAAAACCTTTCCAAGCTGAGTTCTATCGGTTTCGCAGAAGGATATTATTATAAATACGCTCGTGTTGATCGGGACGCAATTGAAAAATATTCTGAAGATCTTATTTGTCTGAGCGGAGGAATTGCCGGTGAACTTGCAGATCTGGTACTGAATAAAGGAGAAGAGTTCGCTGAAGAAGCTCTGCAATGGTACATCAAAACTTTTGGTGATGACTTTTATCTGGAAGTGATCAATCACGGATTGGATGAAGAACAAAAAGTGATCGAAGTATTTACCGAATTTTCGAAGAAGTATGATGTAAAACTGGTTGCCACAAATAATGCTTTTTATTTAGATCAGGAAGATTCTGAAGCTCATGACGCTCTTATTTGTATTGATGATGGTAAACTGAAAAGTACTCCGATAGGAAAAGGAAAAGATTTCAGATGGGGGTTTCCAAACGATCAGTTCTATTTCAAGACTACAGAGGAAATGAAACAGCTGTTTCCGGAACACCCTGAAGCAGTACTCAACACGCAGGAAATTGTAGATAAGGTTGAGCCGGTAAAACTGTCAAGGGATGTAATTCTTCCAAACTTTGAATTACCCGAAGGTTTTGAAACCGAAGATGAATATCTAAAGTATTTAACTTTAGAAGGAGCAAAACCGCGCTATACTGATTTTAATGACGAGGTTAAAGACCGGATAGAATTAGAGCTTGGTATTATCCGTGATATGGGATTTGCCGGATATTTCCTCATTGTACAGGATTTTATTGCTGCTGCCCGTGAAATGGGTGTTTACGTTGGTCCCGGTCGAGGTTCAGCGGCCGGATCGGTAGTCGCTTACTGTACAGGAATCACAAATATTGATCCTCTGGAATATGATCTGCTTTTTGAGCGTTTTCTGAATCCGGAGCGTATTTCCATGCCTGATATCGATATTGATTTTGATGATGACGGAAGGCAGAAAGTGATCGAATATGTAGTGGATAAGTACGGTAAAGATCAGGTTGCTCATATTATTACTTTTGGTTCGATGGCTGCTCGGTCTTCAGTTCGTGATGTTGCAAGAGTGCTTGATCTCCCGTTATCTGATGCCGACCGATTGGCAAAATTAGTTCCTGAAAGACCAGGTACTTCTCTCGATGATGCATTCAGCGAAGTAAAAGAACTAAGAGATATTAAAGCAGGAGAAGGTCTGGAAGCCGAGACATTGAAGATGGCTCATGTTCTGGAAGGTTCTGTACGAAATACCGGAATCCATGCTGCCGGTGTGATCATTGCTCCGGATGCTCTTACTGAATATATCCCGATCAGTACAGCCAAAGATGCCGATCTGTATGTTACTCAGTTTGATGGAAGTGTGATTGAGAATGCCGGTATGCTGAAAATGGACTTTCTGGGTTTAAAAACTCTTTCCATTCTGAAAACTACAATCGGTTATGTGAAAGAGAATTTCGGCACGGAATATGATTTGGATGAAATTCCTCTGGATGACGAAAAAACGTATGAACTTTATCAGAAAGGTGGCACCTTAGGAACATTTCAGTTTGAGAGTGAAGGAATGCGGAAGTATCTCAAAGAGCTGAAACCAACCACCATCAATGATTTGATTGCTATGAACGCATTGTACCGTCCGGGGCCGATGCAGTTTATTCCCGATTATATCAAAAGAAAGCATGGTCTTGAAGATGCAGAATATGATCACGAACTAATCAAAGATATTCTTGAACCAACATTCGGAATTATGATCTATCAGGAGCAGATTATGAATGTGGCTCAAAAAATGGGTGGTTACACACTCGGAGGAGCAGATTTGCTTCGACGTGCGATGGGTAAGAAAAAGCACGAAGTGATGGAGGCAGAAAAGCCAAAATTTATTGAAGGAGCCAAAGCTCAGGGTGTTGATGAAAAAACTGCAATCTCAGTTTTTGAGAAAATGCAGATGTTTGCCAGCTACGGATTTAATAAATCTCACTCAGCAGCATACTCTGTAGTTGCTTATCACACTATGTATTTCAAGGCAAACTACCCGGCCGAATACATGTCGGCAGTGATGAGTCATAATATGAGTGACATCAAAAAAGTGGCTGCTTTTATTGAAGAATGTCGCCGTTTAGGAATTGAAGTTGATCCTCCAAATATTAACACATCGCGTGGTAAGTTTGTATCCAAAAAAGGCAGAGTTCAATTTGGAATGTCTGCTATTAAAGGGGTTGGATCTTCTGCAATAAAACAGATCGTAGAAGAACGGGAGAAGCATGGAGAGTTCACCAGTATTTTTGATTTTGCAGGACGAATTGATTCAAGAGCCTGTAACAGAAGAACATTAGAAAGCTTGATCTCGGCCGGAGCTTTTGATGAACTGAATGACAACCGCGCACAATTGATGATGTCGGTCGAAGATATTCTTCAGTACGGTTCCCGAAAGCAGGAAGAAGAGCGAATGAATCAAGTGAGTATGTTTGGTGGAGGTGCCGGAGGAGCTATGGCTCAGGAACCTAAATTACGTCCCATTGAAAAATGGAGCAACATGGAGCGTTTAAATAAAGAGCGCGAACTGATAGGTTTTTATTTGAGTGGACATCCATTGAGTAAGTATAAAGAAGATATCAGGTTGTTTAGTAAACAAAACCTGGGTGACGAATGCATGAATAAGCTTCGTCATGAATCTTCTATTAATTTTATTGCAATTATTACCAATAAAAGAGTTGCCACAGATCGTAAAGACCGTCCTATCGCTTTTTTGATGGTAGAGGATATGTATTCTTCTATGGAATTAGCCGTATTCAGCAAACAATTCGATCAGTTTTCTGCGTTACTTGAAGTGGATAATGTAATCCATGTTTCAGGAAAATTTGTGAAGCGGGACCGCGGAGATAGCGTAATTGTAAATAGTATAGAAAGGGTTGAAAACCTTAGGGAAAAGTATCAGGATAATCTTCAATTGAAACTTCACATCGATACCAGACTTGTAAAAGATGAATCTTTGGTGGAAATGGAAAACTTGTTCAGCAAGCATAAAGGAAATACAATGATTAAGATGACTGTTCACAGTCAGGAAGCTAATGGGCCAATCCGTATGAATGTTCGTAATTTCGTTGTAGACCCGAATGAGGAGTTGATGAGTGGACTCAGAAGTGTTCTGGGTGAAGAAAGCGTTGAATTGATAAGAGGAATGTAGCTTGATAAAGCCATGCGATGATTGTCATAATTACAAACAATGTGCATGTATAGATAAATATTTCCGATATTCAGTTAGTTATTGAAAAGACTTAATAAGAATTAAACCTTTAGAAAAATGGGAAAAGCATTAGAATTTACTGACGGCAACTTTGAAGCTGAAGTTTTAAACTCTGACCAGCCTGTTCTGGTAGATTTTTGGGCAGAATGGTGTGGTCCTTGCCGTATGATCGGACCTGTTGTTGAAGAAATGGCAGGTGAGTACGAAGGAAAAGCGAAGATTGGAAAAGTGAATGTAGACAACAATCCTGAAATTTCAGTTAAGTATGGAATCAGAAGCATTCCTGCATTATTGATCTTCAAGAATGGCGAAGTTGTAGATCAGATTGTTGGGGCAGTTCCGAAACCACATCTTACTAAGCAACTGGATGCTCAGTTAGCTTAAGATGAAACGGAATTAAAAATGATTAAGTCACCTCGGAAGGGGTGACTTTTTTTTTACAGATATAAAAACGAAAAGGCTGTTAATACTTCTTCTTAGTTTTTGTAACAGTAACTTTCAAATCTTTCTTATCAGCTATTTCAGAGCCATCTTTTCCAAATTCAGGACTATATTTACCCGCAGGTAAGTCACCGAATGTAAATGAATTTGTTGCTCTCGCTACATCAACATACTTAGTAGCTGCAGTATTAATTGCAGAAGCAGTTAAATCAGCTATTGCACCTACAAAACCTCCAATACCAGTAGATACAGAAGCATCGTATGTAGATCTGATATTTCTATGATAAATGACTTGATTAGTTTGGGTTGATTTGATTAGATATTCAACTTCTACATAAACATTTGAGGCTAATCCCGATTTTTCCCATTTATGAATAATCGTGAATACGGCTACATCAGCCCCAAAAACCTCATAAAACTTCCCAAGAGGTTCTTCAATAAATAACTCAGAATCATAAGCACTTTCCTGCTTCAGAATTTCGATAGAAAGGAAAGGAGGAATTACGTAATACCCTGCATTAGCAATAGGAATATTCAGTGTTGAGTGAAAATACTCTTTAGCTTCTACATTGTTACTATTGTTAATGGGAGGCATAATCAGTATGGTAAGTGGCTTTTCTTCGTAGATACCACTGTACATTTCTGATTTGGGCAGAGTTGATTTTGTTGTTGTGCAACTAATCGCTGTTAGAGTTAATAAAAGAGCTGTAAGTAAATTCCTCATTCTTCAAGCATTTTTAAAATTCGTTCTATAAATATCCTGGATTCAGGATATGTTTCGATTTCTTTTTGGAGCATTTCCTGACCTTTCTCATTTTCACCATTTTGGATAAGAATAAATCCATAGTCTGCATAAATTCCGGGAGGGGCCACTTTTCGGGTACCTTTTTGTTCCTTAATTATTTTTTCGTAAGAAAGAATTAAAGCCTCAAGTGCTTCTTCATCCGCATTTTTCAGATAGGTATATGTTGAAGCCTCGTATCCTTGCCACGAATAAAGTTCAGGTTTGGAAGTTGCACAGCCGACAAAAAGTGATACAGCAACGAAAAGAAAAATAAGGTTCTTAGACATTATAAAAAGATAGATTTTGTTTCTTGATTTGAGACAAAAATTTGTTTTGAATAGATAAGCTCACCTTCATAAAAAATTTCAAGTTTATGAGAGCCTGTAGGCACAGAATAGACCTTACCTTTGCGTCCTTGATCTTTTTCTGAATGCACAGATGCATTAAATTTTATTTCTTCTCCCCAGTGAATTTCTACTGATTTAGAATATTTTTTTGTGTCACCAATAAATTCTAAAAAAGCTTCATTCTCCAATCCTCTGGATGTGGATTGCATATTTGTGCATGCTATAAAAAAAGAAATAAGCATGATATAAAAGGCTAAGATTTTATTCATCGGTGGCCTCAGAGATATAATAATTTTCAAGATTGTTTCGATCAATATTTCCCTGTGAAAATGAAACCAGTGAATATTCATTTTGAACAGTTTCACCACCTAAATACTCGACTACCACCTCTCCTACTTTTTTTCCCGGAAGTTCAATCATCATTCCGGTCTGTGGATTTTTTACTTTTCTACCTTTCTCATAAACAGTAAAGGTATCTCCAAGCTCTATCCCCTGATTTTGACCACCTGAAATAATGATGTTTTCATCATCATAAGAAAGGAAGTACGATCTCCAGGGTTTTTCAGTCAGATTTGTAATTACATTTTCTACAAGCTTGGAGATTGCAGCAGAAATTGCTTCATCCTCCAGAGTAGCATCATAACCGGATCTTTCGCCTAATCCGAATGAAGTTTGACTTTTAGTTTCTGCTTCTCCTTTTGCTTCTTCAGAGTAAATTATTTCTCCGGAAGTAATATCCACCAGTCTCAGGCTTACGGCTGCTTCGACTATTTGTGTTTTACTTCTTGAAAACACATTCACATCGCCAACATTTTTTCTTCCGTATTCAGTTACAGAACCAATTATTAAATAATCTGCGTTTATTTTGGAAAGATTTTCATTTCCTGCCAGTGCCTGTTCTTCCTGAATTAAATCGAAATCATTTCTTTCAAGTAGAATAAATTTTCCACTTGAAGCTAATCTCGCAGAAAGTATATCGAGGGCTTGTTTTCCGATCGGATCATTTTCTTTATCATAAAAGATACCATTCCCATATTTTGTTTCATTCGAGAACCTGGCGATTGCAACTTTTCTTTTCAGAACTTTCTCCTGAGATTCTGAATTTATTTCTTCCTGAGGTACATTATTTTGAGGCCTTACAACTTTTTGTTCTGTAGCACAATTTGCCCCAAAAAAAGCTGTAAGCACAATAAGAGAAAAAAGCTTCTTAAAATTCATAGATATTGGATTTGAAAATTGAATCTATCATCTTATAAAGGTAAGTGCAAATATATATAGGGAAATAGAAGACAATTTATTTATGAACAACATATTTGTTAAATCCTATATGAAGAATTTAGTGAGTTTTACTAGGATTTAAACCAAAAACCAACTTTACAAACCTTTGCATGACCAGAGAACCGATAAAGTAAGAAATAGGTTAACTTTATATCAAACTCATAAATTTAGAATGAAAAGAATTGTAAGTATAGCCGGAATTTTAGTAGTGATTGCTCTTCTGGCATTTCCAAAAGTTAAAGATTATCTGGCTGCTTCAGAAAATTCAGCCAACAACAACTCCGGTCAGAGTGCTTCTTTGAATGTGGACGTTTTTGTAGTAAAACCGGATATAGTTGAAAATAAGATTTTTACAAACGGAACACTTCAGGCTAATGAAGAAGTACAGCTTGCAAGTGAAAGCTCTGGATTGATCGAAGAAATTTATTTGACTGAAGGGGCCTCTGTAAAAGAAGGTGAGCTTCTGGTTAAAATTAATGACAGTGAATTGAATGCCCAACTTCGGCGCGGTGATTTCAGATTGAATCTTGCGGAAGATCGTGAAAAACGACAGAAACAGTTGCTAGATAAAGGAGGTATAAGCCAGGAAGAATATGATGCGACTTTAAATGAAGTAAATGTTCTGCGTGCTGAGGTGGCACTAATAAAAGCTCAGATAAGAAAATCTGAGGTGCGTGCTCCATTCGATGGTAAACTTGGGCTCAGATATGTAAGTGACGGGAGTTATATCACCCCAAATACAAGAATCGCAACTTTACAGGATATAGATCCAATTAAGATTGATTTTTCAGTTCCTGAAAGATATGCATCGCAAATCGAGGTGGGAAATAAGATCACTTTTACTGTTCAGGGAATTGATGAAGAATTGGAGGCTGAAGTGTATGCTAAAGAGCCTCGTATAGATTCTGAAACAAGAAGCCTACAGGTTCGTGCTAAAAGTCCTAATCCCGAAGGGAAATTGCTTCCCGGAGCATTTGCAGATCTGGAACTTACACTTCAGACTATAGAGAATGCCAAGATGGTTCCTACCATTTCTTTGGTTCCTGAGTTGCAAGGGCAAAAAGTTTTTCTGTTGAAAAATGGATTGGTTCAGCCTCAAAGTGTAACAACAGGTTTAAGAAACGAAGAGAAAGTACAAATTACCGAAGGAGTTCAAATCGGTGATACTGTTCTTACGACCGGTTTATTACAGGTTCGTCCGCAGATGAAGGTGAGTGTCAACGAAGTTTCCGGAGAGTAACATGAGTCTTTCTTCATTAAGTATTCGTCGCCCGGTTTTAGCAACTGTATTTTCTATCGTAATTGTTCTGTTTGGAATTATTGGGTTTAATTATCTGCCGGTTCGGGAATATCCGGCGGTTGATCCTCCTATAGTAACAGTAAGTACAAGTTATGTAGGTGCAAACGCTGAGATTATAGAGTCACAAATCACTGAACCTCTGGAAGATCAAATTAATGGTATTGCCGGAATTAAAAATCTGACTTCTGTAAGCAGGGAGGGAAGAAGTACCGTAACCGTTGAGTTCGACCTGGATGTAGATCTGGAAACGGCAACAAATGATGTCCGGTCAAGAGTATCCAGAGCCGTTGGAAATATTCCTCCTGATGCTGATCCTCCGATTGTTTCAAAAGCTGATGCCGATGCACGACCAATTCTGTTTTTCAACATAAAAAGTGATTCAAGAAACTTATTACAACTTTCTCAAATAGCTGAGAATTATTTCAAGGAACGCGTTCAGACTATTCCGGGAGTAAGTAATGTTCAGATCTGGGGCGATAAGACGTATTCCATGAGGTTATGGCTCGATCCAATGAAGTTAGCAGCATATGATTTAACGCCAATTGACGTCCGAAATGCATTGACAAGTGAAAATGTTGAACTTCCTTCAGGTAGAATTGAGGGAAACCTTACAGAGTTAACCGTCAGAACGATGGGGAGAATTGCTGATGTTGAAGAATTTAATAATCTAATTGTCAGGAAAACCGCAAATAGTACTATACGTCTTCAGGATCTGGGATATGCCGAATTAGGGCCACAAAATGAGCGTACTATATTGAAGCGTGACGGAGTTCCTATGGTTGGTGTAGTATTGATTCCTCAACCGGGAGCTAATCAGATTGATATTGCCGATGAATTTTACAGAAGAGCTGAGAATATAGAAAAAGATCTTCCTGCTGATATTGAAACAGCAATTGGTTTTGACACCACGACCTACGTACGTGCTTCCATAGATGAGGTGCAACAAACAATTTTTATTGCTTTCTTTTTGGTAATAGCTGTTATCTTTTTGTTTCTGAGAGACTGGAGAACAACAGTAATTCCTGTCTTAGTGATTCCTATTGCATTGATCGGGTCTTTCTTTGTGATGTATATGGCTGGATTTTCGATCAATGTACTAACACTACTCGCAATTGTTCTTGCCATCGGACTTGTTGTGGATGATGCCATTGTAGTTCTGGAAAATATCTATGCTAAGATAGAAGCGGGTCAGCAGCCGGTCATGGCAGGAATTTTAGGGTCAAAAGAGATTTTCTTTGCTGTAGTAGCAACAACAGCAGCCCTTGTTTCTGTTTTTATGCCGATTTTATTTCTTGGTGGAATCACAGGGCGATTATTTCGTGAGTTCGGAGTAGTTATAGCCGGTGCAGTTATCATTTCTTCTTTTGTAGCACTTTCGCTTACTCCCATGTTATCTACCAAACTTTTAAAGAAAAGAGAAAAGCACAATCGTTTTTATGAAATAACAGAACCTTTCTTTAAACGATTAAATAATGCGTATAAAAATTCATTGAGTGCCTTTATGAGCGTTCGATGGCTTGCTCCATTAACAGTGCTGTTAAGTGGAGGGTTGATCTATTTATTTATGTCTACACTTCCGCAAGAAACGGCGCCATTAGAGGATAGAAGCAGAGTAAGAATGTTTGCACAGGCTCCGGAGGGTGCCTCCTTCGAGTATATGGATAACTACATGGATCGGTTAGTGACTTTGGTTCAGGATAGTATTTCTGAGGCAAATTCGGTTATTTCGGTTACTTCGCCCGGTTTCGGTGCTTCCAGCTCTGTGAATTCCGGATTTGCATTCGCAATTTTGAAAGATCCGGCAAACAGAGAAAGAACTCAGGGGCAGGTGGCAGATGATATGACAGCCAAGGTTGTAGCGCTAAGTGGAGCACAAACATTTGTTTCTCAGGAGCAAACAATAGGTAGCAGCAGAGGTGGACTTCCTGTGCAGTTTGTACTTCAGAATCAAAATTTTGAAAAGCTGACAAGTGTTATTCCTGAGTTTCTTGAAGAAGTTCGTAATAATCCCACTTTTACCTATCAGGATGTAAATTTAAAGTTCAATAAACCTGAATTACAGGTTGAAATAGACAGGGAACGTGCCAGAGACTTGGGAGTTTCAGTGCGTGACATAGCACAAACACTCCAGTTTTCTTTAAGTGGTCAACGGTTTGATTTTTTCATTAAAGATGGAAAACAATATCAGGTTATTGGACAAGTAGAACGCCAAAACAGGAATGAACCTGTGGATCTGACTAGTTTATATGTCAGGAATTCAAGTGGGAGATTGATACAACTCGATAATCTTGTAAAAATAGCTGAGCAAAGCAGTCCTCCACAGCTTTATCGTTTTGATCGTTACGCGTCAGCTACAATTTCAGGGGCTTTAGCTCCGGGACAAACTATTTCTGACGGAATAGAAGCCATGGAAGCCATAGCTGCAAGAGTATTGGATGATAGTTTTTCAACGAGTCTTTCAGGACCATCCAGAGATTTTGTTGAAAGTTCATCAAGCCTATTGTTTATCTTTTTACTTGCACTGGTACTTGTATATCTGGTGCTTTCTGCACAGTTTGAAAGCTTCAGAGATCCGGCAACGATTATGTTGACGGTTCCGCTGGCTCTTTCAGGAGCTCTATTAAGTTTATGGTATTTCGGGGAAACGCTAAACGTATTCAGTCAGATCGGGATGATCATGCTAATAGGTTTAGTCACTAAAAATGGAATTCTGATTGTAGAATTTGCTAACCAGAGGCAACGTCAGGGGCTTTCAATTATGGACGCAATCATGGATGCTTCTACATCACGTTTTCGTCCAATTCTGATGACTTCCATTTCAACGGTATTGGGAATATTGCCAATCGCACTTGCTTTAGGTGCCGGTGCAGAAAGTCGTACATCTATGGGTATTGCCGTAATTGGAGGATTGATAATAGGAAGTTTACTCACTCTATATGTAATTCCAGCCATGTATTCATTTATCTCCGGTGAGAAATCATCAGATGATCAGATAACCGAAGAAGACATTCGAAAAGCAGAAAAAGAATTAGAAACAGTACCTGCTTAATCATGAAAAAATATTTCTTAGAAAAATTCCCATTTACAGTTCTGTTCATTCTCTTTTTAGTGCCGGTGCATTTATCGGCTCAGGATACTTTGAGCATTGAACAAGCAATACAGCAAGCACTTGAAAATAATTTTTCGGTGCGTATAGCACGTAATAATGCAGACATAAGCAGAAACAATAATACTATTGGAAATGCTGGTTTTCTTCCCGTTGTAACAGCGGATGGAGCTATAACTAAGCGAGTTGAAGACAGTGAAACTCAGTTTTCAACAAATACCATTCCGGACAGAAATGATAAAGGAGCTGAAACCACAAATTATAATTATGGAATAGACGCAACATGGATGGTTTTTGACGGCTTGTCCATGTTTGCAGCTAAAGATATTTTATCGCTTCAGCAGAATATCGGAGAAACTGAGGCAAGACTTCAAATTGAGAATCTTCTGGCAAGTCTGATATCTTCTTACTATCAGATTGTTGGCCAGCAGAAGGCAAATAAAGTATTGCAAAATACTCTTGACGTTTCCAGAGAAAGAATTCGTATCGCCGAAACAAAAAGAGACCTTGGTTCAGGTTCAGAGTTCGATTTGCTACAAGCAAGAACAGATTTTAATACAGATCGTGCTGCACTTATCCGATCTGAAACAGTCCTGAAACAGGTAAAGATCATAGTTAATCAAATACTTGCAGATTCATCTTTCAAAGAATATAAGGTTGGTTCAACTATTCAACTGGGTGAAAGATTAGAATTGAACGATCTGCTTGCTGACGCTAATGAATCTAATAAGGATTTGTCAATAGCGAGATTAGAAGAGAATGTAGCTCAAGCAGAGATAAATGAACAATTCGGAAATTGGTTCCCTGAGATATCACTAAATGGAGGGTATGGATACAATAAAACTGAAACCTCAGCCGGATTTACTGACTTTTCAAAAACTACCGGTTTCAATTACGGGATTACTGCAAGAATTAATTTATTTGATGGATTTAATAAAACCCGTGAAAGGCAGAATGCAAGACTTCGTCTTAAAAATAGCCAGATAGTTCTTGAAGAATTAAGATTATCGGTAGTCTCGGAAATTCAGCAAATCTACGAGCAATATTCCGATGCACTTAGACTTATCGAATTAGAAGAGGAGAATCTGGAGATTACACGACAAACTCAGGAAATAGCATTGGAGAGATTCAGATTAGGGACTATAACATCTGTAGAGCTTCGGGAAACTCAGTTGAGTCTTTTAAACGCAGAGAACCGATTGATCTCGGCTCAAATTGAAGCAAAAAATGCGGAAACAGAATTGTTGAGATTGAGTGGAAGGTTATTCAGCGAAGCTAATTAATCTTTCTTTTTAGCCAAGTACCAAACGCCCCAAACAATACCGACCAAAGCTAGTGCAATACCAAATCCACCTAAAAAGGTCCAAAGCAGATAAGGCATAATAATACTTACTACAATTCCTGTGATAGCTTTAATGGGCGATGCGGCTACTCCGGCTGCGCCCAGAAATGATCTTAATACACGTGCTAATCTTGCTAACATGATTTCTCCTTGTTTATAAACTTAAGCAGACTACGAAGCGAAAAAGAAAAAGATTCGTTTCGTTCTTGAGTAGTAAGGGCGTATCGCGTAATATATTCATTTTGATTTAGAGAGTAGCCTTTAAGATATAATTTGGAATCATCCTGTTTGGTGGAGTACTAACTCCGTAAAGCATATAAGAGTTATAATTTCCACCTGTAAATACAGTGATCATGTCCAATTCAGGCCAGATATTTATCTTTTGCCCACCGTTACCCGATGCCATATATGAATCAAATCTTTTACCACCTAAAATGAAATATTTATGTTCCCAAAGAAATCCGAATTCACCATTCTCATATTTATTGAACGACTTTTGAACCCACTCTTCGGGAATAATTTGTTCTTCGTTCCATTGTCCTTTGTTTTGATAGAGAAGTGCCCATTTAAGCATTTCTCTGGGAGTAAGAGATTTTTGGCTAAAAGTGGTTCTGCTGGAGGAGTCCGGCGCAAAATCCCATTCATAATTTTCAATGCCAAGTTTATCAAATAGATTTTCTTTGGCAAAAGTTTCTAAATCTTGTTTAGTTGCAATTTCAATTAGTTTCCCGATTGTTAATGCTATACCTGTACAGTATGAAGAATTTGTTCCCGCATTACTTATCATGGGTAGATCGAGCGTATATTTAACCCAGTCATCATTTCGCATCATTGCCATTTCATTACCTTTACTGGCCGGGTTATTATTTTCACAATCCATTCCATGTTGATAGGTAAGAAAGTCTTTTATAGTCAGATTTTTCTTTTCATCATCAAGATTCTTAAATGAATCATATTCTTCATCGAAATAGGGGAAAATTTGATCATCTTCACTTTCTATAAACCCTTGTTGAATAGCAATCCCCATTAAAGTACCATAAAGAACTTTAGTGGCTGATCGTAGCTGATGAGGTGTCTCAACATCATATCCGTAAAAATATTCTTCGAGAATTAGATTGTAATTCTTATAAATCAGAATGCTGTGGACTTCAGGATATTCTCCCTCTATGGTGTTGTGAACCATATCCAAAATCAGTTCGGGATTTTCAAATTCTTCGTAAAAGCTTCCTGTTGATAAACCATCGTTCAGTTGTTCAGGAATTTTATAAGAATAATTTGAAGAACTGTTGTCTAATTCTTCTCTGGGTTCCACCCCAATTCGATCAAATTCAGTTGAAATCAACTGAAAAGAATTATCCTCTACAGAATATCCTGTAACATCTCCTTTTTCATCTCTTTGAAAAATAACTATCTCTCCCTGATTGTTTCTAAAATGATTGACTGAATCATAGTAGAGTGGGTACTTGGCATAATCTATAATCGCATATAAAGTGGTGTCCATTGGGGATGCCTGAAGAGAGAGTGTAGTTTCACCTTGATATTCGTAAAGACCTTCATACTCTTTTAATTTTTTGAGCAGATCATTTTGAAGTTCATTTGAGCAAGAAATCAAAAGAAGTGAAAACAATAAGGTTCTTAACATTAAAAGAAATTGAGTTAGTAAGAGTTACTGTCAGTAGCACTCAATGTATAAAGAAAGGTTACAACTAATAAATCAAGCCAATGCGAAAACGTCTTCTTCTTTGAAATTGAGAAGAATTTCTAAAATCGGGTCCATAGTATCATGCTTCATCAATTCCATACGAAGTTTTTTTGCATTACGAATTCCCTTAAGATATTGACCATAATGCTTCTTCATGATGATTACACCATATCGCTCTCCCTGATGTTCTACTGACATTTGAAGTTGTTTAGCACACACATTCAATTTTTCTTCAAGAGTTGGTTCGGGAAGAAGTTCTCCGGTTTCAAGGAAATGTCGTGTTTGTTCAAAAATCCAGGGGTTTCCGATTGCTCCACGTCCTATCATAACTCCATCAACGCCGGTTTCTTCAAACATCTTTTTAGCCAATTCAGGTGAAGTGACATCTCCGTTTCCAATGATAGGAATTTCAAGCCCGGGTGTATTCTTCAGTTTTTTCAGCCATTCCCAACGTGCATCGCCTTTATATTTCTGGCATCGTGTTCTTGCATGAACAGTTAGTGCTTTAACACCAATACGTTGCAGCATTAAGGCAACTTCCTGAATTCTGATGGTATCATCATCCCAGCCCAGACGGGTTTTAACAGTAACAGGGCGGTCAGTAACAGCATCAACAACTGTACCTGCCATACGCTCCATCATGTCTATATCTTTGAGACAACCTGCACCTGCTCCGCGTTTAACCACTTTATAAACCGGACATCCAAAATTGATATCAACCACATCCGGATTGTTATTCATTGCTACTTTAGCGGCGCCATGCATTGCTTCTTCACGACCACCAAAAATCTGAATTCCGAATGGGCGTTCACTCTCATCATAACTCATTTTATGGAGCGCAATGTCGGAATCTCTGATCAATGCTTCTGAGCTTATAAACTCAGTAAAGACTATATCTGCTCCTTTTTCGCGACAAATTCTTCTGAACGGTGAATCTGTTACGTCTTCCATGGGAGCGAGGAAAAGCGGTTTTTCCCGTAATGTAATTTTATCAATTTGCATAGCTTAAAGATATGAATTGTAAACGGGAATATGCAGTATCAATACATGAAAGATTGTTAGTCATTTCATGCATTAACCGCTATATTTAAGTCTTTCAACTTTTAAAAAAAATAAAGCAAATATGTCACTTGGAACAAAGAGCATTGAAGAACTTCTTGGGGATGAAGCTTCATATTTATTGAACCATACCAGCCAAACTATTAAAAAAGACCGATTGGTGAAGCCATCCGGAAATTATGTGGACGATGTTTGGTACCATTCTGATCGCAGTAATCGTGTGTTGGGCAATTTACAATGGTTGATGGATCATGGAAGACTTGGGGGTACGGGATATGTTTCAATTCTTCCTGTTGATCAGGGAATTGAGCACTCTGCAGGTGCCTCATTCGCAAAAAACCCAGATTATTTCGATCCTGAAAATATAGTTAAGCTTGCAATTGAAGCTGGTTGTAATGGAGTTGCGTCTACTTTTGGGGCTCTACGTTCGGTTTCAAGAAAATATGCTCACAAAATTCCGTTCATTGTAAAAATCAATCACAATGAGTTGTTGACCTATCCGAATACTTTTGATCAAATTATGTTCGGAACTATTGAGCAAGCTTACAATATGGGTGCTGCTGCAGTTGGAGCAACCATTTATTTTGGTTCTGAAGAATCAAACCGACAAATTCAGGAAGTAGCGGATGCATTCGCTTATGCGCATGAATTAGGCCTTGCAACCATTCTTTGGTGCTATACCAGAAATGGTGCTTTTAAAGTAGATGGAAAAGATTATCATACTTCAGCCGATCTAACTGGACAAGCTAATCATATCGGAACTACGCTAGGTGCTGATATTATCAAGCAGAAATTGCCTACGAACAATGGCGGTTATAAAGCGCTTAATGCCGGAGATTCAAGTTATGGGAAACTAGATGAGCGAATTTACTCCGAGCTTACATCCGACCACCCTATTGACCTTGCAAGATATCAAGTGTTGAACTGTTTTGCAGGACGAGCAGGTCTTATTAACTCCGGCGGTGCTTCCGGTGATAATGACTTTGCTGACGCTGTTAAAACTGCAGTTATCAATAAACGAGCAGGTGGAATGGGCTTGATTAGTGGTAGAAAAGCATTCCAAAGGCCAATTGGAGAAGGAGTTAAGTTACTGAACATGATTCAGGATGTTTATCTGGATGAGGATATAACATTAGCGTAAATTTTTCGTAATTGAAAAAAGCCTTGCCAAGATTGGCAAGGCTTTTTTATATCTTATATTTACTAAAATCAAAATTTGAGCTTGGAAGCCGTAGATAAAACACAGCCACAAAATTTTATATCCAAGAAATATCTATTTATTTCAATTGGATTAAGTCTGGCCACAATGGCAGGTGTTATCTGGTATACATATACGCCAGGAGTTTTAGATCACCTGGCTCCGAAGAGACTTCCCGGACTTTTTATAGCTGTAGTAGTTTCTTTTTTAAGGATATGGTTTTCGGCTGCGAAAATCAGATTTCTGGCTGAAAACCAAATGAGTTGGCTGGCATGTTTCAGAGTGGTTCTTGCATGGGATTTTACTTCCGCAGTATCTCCATCAACGATTGGTGGAGCACCAATGGCAACTTATGCAATGAGTAAAGAAGGCTTGCAGTTAGGTTCATCAACCGCAATCGTACTTTATGGAGTCTTGTTAGATCAGATTTGGTTTGCAATCGCAATTCCTATTTTATTGATTGCAGGAATATTTTATGAAGTTGTTCCACCTGAAATAGGATTGATTGGTGAAGCTTCAATGGTTTTACTTTATATAGGATTGCTGAGCTATGCAGGTGTTTTGGCATACGGAGTTTTAGTAAATCCGGCTGCCATTAAAAAGATTGTACTGTTCATTTTTCGATTACCAATTCTGAGAAGGTATAGAGACAGAATAGAGGAAGAAGTAGAAAACCTTGAAGAGTATGCTCATCAGTTAAGGAAAAAGCCGCTCAGTTTTTTGCTCAAGGCTTTTATGCTTTCCACCATGTCATGGATATGTAGAATAGCATTGGCAACTATAGTTATCTTAAGTTTGCTACCAGCTCCTGAAATACTCTCCTTTCTTAGAAGTTTGGCTATGAATCTGGCATTTTTGGTAGTCCCAACTCCTGGAGGAAGTGGAGGAGTAGAAGGATTATTCGTCTTATTTCAGGGTCCATTGATTGCAAGAAGCTCTTTTATAGGACTGGCAGTATTCTTATGGAGAATAATCAGCTATTATATCAGTATAGCTCTTGGTATGATGGCAACTACCTGGTATATAAACCGATCTGTTATTGATATTAAGAATAAAGATTGATTCGGCTTGGCTAAGCAAAAAATACAATTCGAGTGCTCAAATTGTGGTCAAATTTCTCCTAAATGGAACGGGAGCTGTCCAAATTGTGGAAAGTGGAATACTTTTGAAGAACGATTGATCGATAAAAAAAAGGTTAATCATAAAGCTCAAGTTGAAGGGCTTGAAGCATCGACAAAACCGGAAAAAATCTCAGAGGTAAAATCATTTGAAGCTTCGAGATTTAAGAGTAACATTAAAGAATTTGATCGTGTTCTAGGTGGTGGGTTTTTAAGTGGAGCCTATGTTCTGATTGGAGGAGAGCCGGGAATCGGAAAAAGTACGCTTACTCTTCAGATAGCTAAAGCAAATCCCAAATTAGAGATATTATATTGCGCAGGGGAAGAATCTGCTACTCAGATAAAGCAAAGAGCCCAACGCCTTGGTGTGAATTCAGAGAATTTGTTCATTTATAACGAAACACAAGTTGATAAAATAATTGAACAGGCGAGATCTTCTGAGCCGGATCTTTTGATTGTTGATTCTATTCAAACGGTATACCGCACAGAGCTTCAGAGTATGCCCGGAAGTATTCAACAGGTAAAAGAATGCGCAGCATTATTTCAGCAGCTTGCCAAGAGAAATAATATCACCACTATTGTGATTGGTCATGTAACTAAAGAAGGGGATATTGCAGGGCCAAGGGTTCTTGAGCATATGGTTGATACCGTACTTCAGTTTGAAGGTGATACAAACTACACCTATAGATTACTCAGGACATTAAAAAACCGATTCGGACCCGCACAAGAGGTGGGCGTCTTTGAAATGAAAGAAAATGGATTAGTTGAGGTTTCCAATCCATCAGAGTTATTTATTTCCGATAAAACAGAAGGGGTAAGTGGAAATGCAATTGTATGTACGATGGAAGGTTCACGGCCTTTACTTATAGAAGTACAGGCTTTAGTCACTGGATCTGCTTATGGAACCCCGCAACGAACAGCTAATGGTTTTGATAGAAACAGACTGGCGTTATTGCTTGCTGTACTTGAAAAAAGAGCAGGTTATAGTTTTGCTAATCAGGATGTATATCTGAACATTGCCGGTGGATTCAGATTGAATGATCCCGCCGGAGATCTTGGAGTTTGTTGTGCGCTCGTTTCCAGCTTGACCGATAATGCTATTAACCAACAAACTGCTTTTATAGGGGAAGTAGGTTTGGGGGGTGAAATCAGAACCGTTCCACATATTGATCAGAGAAAAAAAGAAGCTGCTAAATTAGGTTTCAAAGAATCTGTCGTTCCGGAAAATAAATCCGGAAAAGGTATTCGGTTCTTAAAAGATGCCATAAAAAAAGCCCTTGGATAAAATCCAAAGGCTTTAAATTCGTGATGACAACGGAATTTAGTAATTCTCTCGTTGACGACGACGTTGCTCGCGAACAGCTTTTTTCAAAGCCTCACGACGCTCCATAGAAGGTTTAGTATACTGCTGACGATCCTTATACTCATTAAGAATACGAGAACGAGTCACCAATTTTTTAAACCTGTTAATCGCGCGTTCAACACTTTCGTTGTCTTTAACTTCAACACCTAGCATTGAGTCTCACTTCCTTTCTTTTTTATTAATTCCCTTAATTGGGGTTGCAAATATACAAAAAATGTGGCAAAATCTGGAATTCTTAAACAGAACTAATTTTGGGGCACATGAGCGAGGAACAGATAAATCCGGATCAAAAAAATAATGAAAAAGGATTCGTTGAAGAGCTATTAGGTGATGTATTTAATCTGGACCGAGGTCTGCCCGGAACTATTTGGGGTATGATTAAGACTCCGGGTGAAGTTATTGATGCTTACTTCACTGATAGAGGAAAATATGTAACTCCTCTAAGATACTGTATTTTTATTCTTGCAGTAACCACTTTTATATCTGTTCGCTTTATTGATTATGAGGCTATGATGCTAAATGCAATGGAATTAGGTGCGGGAGAAAGCATAGATGTTATGGTTGATCAGCTATCAGAAGCGATTCCGTCCTTTGATTGGGCAGCGTATTTTGCTGCAGTAACAGAGATTTCCGTGTCTTTACTTCAGAAGTTTAATCAGATTCTATATCTCGTTTTATTGGCCCCTCCAATGGCTTATTTTCTAAAGCTTTTTTTTAAAAAGAAGAAAGACCGTTTTATTGAACATTATGTATTGATGGTTTATTCCTTAACAACATTATCAGTTTTTGGTCTTTTGATGATTCCCTTTTTATCAATAATGGAAAACGCAGATTCGTTGCTGAATTTTCTATTTGGGGTACCTTTGACCTTTATTTATTTAATGTGGACTTCAGTTAAATACCTTGATTTAAAAGGGACCTCTGAATATTTACAAGCTTTTATCGCTTTAATTTTAGGATATTTGGTGTTTGCTATAATTCAGGCAATTGTGACTTATGTAGGAGCTTATTTGATGGTTGTTGTCTAATCAAGAAACTCCCAATCCAAATAATGCAAAATCGTATTTAGCCGGATCTTGAGTATCTAATTTTTTTAATTGATCCGTTAGTTCAAGTACAGCTTTCCAGTCGTTTTGCTTTCTTTTCAGCAAACCGAGTTTCCTTGCTTGGCGGGCAACATGGACATCCACTGGAATTTTTAATTCTGAAATTGGCATGAATCTCCAAATTCCTAAATCCACAGGGCCCGGCCGTAAGCACCACCTCAAATACATGTATAATCGTTTACAGGTACTGTTCTTTTCAGGATTGGAGATGTGTTTTCTCGTTCTTTGCGCTGATTCAGATTGTTGTGCAAAGAATTCTTCATGAAAAATTGCAATTAACTCGCGACTTTCTTTTTCGGATTTCTGATAGCAGGCTTCCCAAAAAGATTCAAAGTCCTGGAATTTTTTAAGGATAGATTGCAGGATTTTGATCAGCCAGTAAATATCAATGGGTTTGAACGTACGATGTTTGAAAGTGTCAAATTTTGAGACTTCTGTTTCTCTGAAGTTCAAAACAAATTCCGAAGGTTTATAGTCCATGCGTTTAAGCAAGTTATCTACTTTATTGATGACAATATCTCTTCGTCCCCACGCCATAATTGCGGCAAAGAATCCTGCGATCTCCTGATCAACTTTATCCTCAAAAGCGTGCATGAATTGGATAGGATCATCCTGAATAAAACCAGGCTGATCATATTTTTTTACTAAGGTATCGAGTTGAGGTTTTAGTTTGAGGGGATTACTCTTTTGCATTTTTCAGAGACCTGTAATTATTCAATGTGCATAAAAATAACTTATCTACTTTTGGAGCAAAAAAGGTATTAAAAACTACCGATGGTGAATAATTCGCGGGTCATTATTCTAATTCCAAAGGTTACATTACTTTTCTTAACTGTTTTCATCAATTAATTTCTCAGTCAAAACCTTGTTCGCCTTTGGGAAGGGATATTTTTCCAATTCAGATCGTTCCACCCATTTAATTTCCTGACTGCTTTTTGGTTTAGGTTCACCTTCAATCAACTTACAAAACCAGGCTTGAAGCTGAATGGAAAAATGAGAATAGGTGTGTTTCAATGTCATGAATTTTTTATAAGCATGAACTTCTACTCCAAGTTCTTCTTTTAATTCCCTTTCAATGGTTTGTTGGATGGTTTCGCCTTTTTCCTGTTTACCGCCCGGGAATTCCCAAAGTCCTCCCAACATCGCATCTTCAGGGCGCAGGGCAATCAAAAGCTTTCCATCTTCACGTTCAATAATTCCAACGCCAATTTCTTTATGAGGTTTTTTCTTTGCTTTGGATTTATAAGGAATTACATCTGTTTTAGCCATTTTGGTAGCTATACAACCGGTTTGAATCGGACAGTTACCACAATCAGGATTTGCTGGCTTACAAACGGTTGAACCTAATTCCATCATTGCCTGATTAAACTCAGCCGGATATTCATCGTTGATCAGTGCATTCGCCAATTCCTGAACTTGCCGAACCGTTTTAGTACTCCTTACATCATCTTCGATTCCAAAATAACGAGTGAGTAAACGGATCACATTCCCGTCAACAACAGCATTTGGTTTTCCAAAAGCGATACTTGTAACTGCAGCAGCAGTATAAGGTCCAATTCCTTTTAGTTTTATAATCTCATCATAAGTATCAGGAAGCTCACCTTCATATTCCTCAACAATGGTTTTTGATGCAGCGTGTAAATTTCTGGCTCTGCTGTAATAACCTAATCCTTCCCAGGCTTTCAGAACCTGTTGCTGATCAGCTTTGGCCAGTTCAAATACAGTCGGAAACTGCTCCATAAAATTTTCAAAATAGGGCCAAGCCTGGTCGACTCGGGTTTGTTGCAGCATGATTTCAGAAATCCAGATCTTATACGGATCCTTAGTTCCGCGCCAAGGCATTTCGCGTTTGTTTTGTTCGTACCAGTTTAATAGCGAATGCTGAAAATCTTTTGCTGAAAATTCAGGCACGATCAATTCCCGTCTTCTCTGGAAATATCAAGAACAGTAAGTTTAACATCCTGAGAGGAAGCTGCCCCAAGCTCATCAGAAGCAATTACACGGAATGAAAATTCCCCCGTTTGGCGCGAAGTAGGTTTCCAACTGAAGGTGCCAGTTTCTTCGTCTATAGAAGCTCCTTCTGGAAGATCTACACCTATATATCTTATCAGAGAACTGGAAGGCTGTTCAGGATCGATAGCTTTAATCTGTAAACTAAATGCTTCATTAACTGCAATGGAAGAAACTCGAATCGGGCTAAATCGTGGTGGAGTGTTAAACGAGCGAACATCGACAGTAAAACGGGTGCTATCGGTCTTGCCATCTGTATTGGTAGCAATAACAGTAAACCAATTCATTCCAATTTGGTCAGGAGAGGGTCTCCAGTAAAAACCTTGTTTCTTTAGTTCAAAGTTAGTTGCTCTTGAGCGTACAGAAAATTCTACGTTCTGCGATGAATGCCCGTTATCAATTTCAAAGCCTAACAATAGTGCATTTGGATAAGTCAGAATTTTATCATCTATAGGTTTAATAGAAAAAGGACCGGTAGGAGTGGATAAATTATTTTGATTTAAGGTAGTTAAAGCAACTTTTGTTACTTTATTGTTTTCGACCAGCCAAAGCTGATCACCACTTTTAGCAATAAAATTTCCTGCTTCAGAATCTGTTTTCCATGGAATAATATTTGAATCCTTAGCATACCAAAGTTTTCCTGATTGAGATCGAATAAAAGTATATCCATTCCAGAACTTTATATTTTCGACAACCCCGCCAATATTCCCGACTTTTCGTCCAAGTCCGTTAGTAGTGATTTCAAAAACATCACCTTTTTGAGTCGATCCCCAAAGTTTGTTTCCATCAACAAAAATCCTGCTAAGTCTTTGCGAAATATTGAGGCTTTTACTGAAAGTAAGTTCGTTGTTTTCAGAGGTAAATACATCGAGTTTAGAATTCTCTGTAAGTACAAATAGTTGGTTGGTTAATCCGGAAGAGATCACATCTACTACGGACACTCCTTGTCCAACCAGATCGATAATTTCTATTTCAGAATCTACAGTTTCAGGGGTTTCAAGCGAAAGCGAACCAAGACCTTTGTTCCCCAGAGCTATATATAATTTGTTCTGAAGGCGTGCTGAAGCCAAAGGCTTTTCCGGAAGTAGAGCAGCAGAATAAACACCTAAAACGGATGTGGGTTCAAGCACCGTGAGACGACGGTTTTCACCTGCGAGATAGGCAAAGCGAACGTCAGCAGAAATTCTGTTACCTCTTCTTTGCATCCCCGAAGATGTATAAAGCCATTGGAGTTCATCATGTTTTATTCTGAAAACAGCCATGCCTTCAGTTTCTGATAGTATATATAAATGAGTAGGTGATGCTTCAATCGCTGAAACAGAAGGAATGCTTAATACCTGAGTATAATCCTGAACCAGCGATTCCTGCGAAAAAGAATCGCATACCAAAAATAAAGAAAGAACGAATCCGAGAAATATGTGATGAATTCTATTCATAAAATTTATAACCAATTATGTTTTTTATACCAATGCAAAGTTTTTGAAATGCCTTCTTCAAGACTTACTGTCGGAATATATCCTAATTCTTTTTCAGCTTTTTCTGAAGTACATGTCCATTCTAAAATAAGCTCCTTGGCTTTTTCCTTATTAAGTACAGGATATTTGCCGAATAATGAAGCAGCATTTTCAACAAATGCACCAAGTTTTTTTACCCAAACAGGTTTAAGTTTTATTTTTATTGCGGACTTTCCCAATACTTTTGCTGTAATATGATGAATTTGATTCCAGTTGTATGGTTTAGCTCCTGTTATGAAATAAGTAAAAACACCGGCGTTGGTTTTCTGAACAGATTTCATTATTCCATTAACAAGATCACTTACATACACCATAGAAACCTCGGGATGGTTCCCGTCTCCAACCATAGAACTGATTCCTTTGCTAAATGTTTTAAAATAAGTGAATATTTGGTCTTCCCGTGGTCCATAAACAGCAGGTGGACGGATAATTTTAATGGAATCACTTTTTCCTGAGATTTCATGGATCATTTTTTCCATGTCTCTTTTTGATTTTCCATACATACTCACCGGATTGAAGCCGGATTTTTCATCCACCGGTTTACCTTTACTTGGACCTGCAACAGCAAGCGAAGAGAGAATGATAATATTTTTTACGCCATTTTTTTGAGCTATACGGATCAGGTTTTCTGTGGCATCTACATTAGCGATGGTAAACTCTTTCTGTGTGGGAGCCTTTACAATAGCGGCTAAGTGAAAAAGAGTATCAACACCGTTTAAACCATCATTCAGAGCTTTAATATCATTTAGATCCCCTGATATTTTTATAAACTCTTTTCCACTCAGCCACTTTTCTTGTGATCTGACTAAACATCTTATTTCATTGAAATTTTCATCTTCAATCAGTGTATCAACTAAATGACTTCCAATAAAACCTGTTCCACCCGTTACAAAGGCTTTCATTAATTCTTATATTCCTCGATTGAAATTTTTATAATCATCAACTTAAACGTGAAGATGCAAGATAAGCATCTGCTTTTTGTATTTAAACTTTTATGAGCGACGAACTAAGAGTAGCCTTATTTACAGGAAATTATAATTATATGCGTGATGGGGCAGCACTTACTCTAAATAGGTTGGTAGGCTATTTGGAGAGACAAAATATTAAGGTGTTGGTTTTTGCTCCTGAAGTCAAGAATCCGGCATTTCAACATAACGGTACAATGGTAGGGACCCCGTCAATCCCAATGTTAGTTCCTGGAAGAGATGAGTATAGAATAGCGTATCGTTTCCCTAAATCTGCAAAGAAAAAGCTTGAAGAATTTGATCCTACCATAGTTCATGTTGCTACTCCTGATGGTTTGGGTACAGGCGCTCTTAAATGGGCTGAGAAAAATAATATACCAAGAGTAACCTCGTACCATACTCACTTCTTAAGCTATGCAAGCTATTACACCTTATTGAAAGGGCCGGTAACATTGTTTACTAAGCTGTTTATGAAGTGGTTCTATAAAAGATTCATTCATACTTATGTGCCAAGTGAGTCTATGATAAATGAACTGAACGATTTTGGATTAAAGGGAGAAAAAAGAATCTGGGCCAGAGGAATAAATCTTGATCTGTTTAATCCATCAAAAAGAGATATGGATTGGAGAAGGTCTGTTGGGTTTGCCGATGACGATATTGTTGTAACCTTTGTTTCAAGATTGGTTTGGGAAAAAGAACTCAATACATATATAGAAAGTGTTGAAGCTCTTCAAAAAAAGAATTCTAAAGTCAGAGCATTAGTAGTTGGAGATGGGCCGGCGAAAGAAGAAGTACAGAAAAAGCTTCCTCAGGCACATTTCACAGGTTTTGTTACCGGAGAAGAGTTAGCAAAAGCATACGCAAGCAGCGATGTATTCTTATTTCCTTCGCATACAGAAACATTTGGAAATGTGACCTTAGAAGCAATGGCAAGTGGTTTACCTTGTCTGGTAGCAGATGCAATAGGAAGTAAATCTTTGGTGAACGATGGTGAAAACGGAAAACTGGCTGAAAAGAAAAATATTCAGGACTTTACGGAAAAGTTAGAATGGTTGATCAGTGATTTAGATAGGTTAAAAAAGATGGGGAAAAAATCCCGAGAATTGGCAACTGACTATGATTGGGATAAAATTAATGCCGGGCTTGTCAGTAACTATAAAGAAGCTATCGAACTTCAAAATTCAAAAATTAACTGATTTATTTTGAGAATACTTTATATATCTCATTTACATCCGCCCGAAGATGCTCCTCTTGAAAGTGTAGGGGGGATGCAAAGGGTTAGTATACAACTGGTAAATGAGTTGGATAGCAGAGATGATGTTGAAATTAAGACGATTATACAGCATGCTCCATGGAAAGGTGTTGAGATTAAAACTACATTTTTCTTAATAGGATTGATTTTTAAGCTTCCAAAAATTGTAGAAGATTTTAAACCGGATATCATTCTTTTTTCTTCCATGGTAACGGCATCTTTGGCAAAGTTCACCCGTAAAAAAATAGCTGTTCCTATGGTTACGGTTAACCACGGTCAGGATGTAAAACTACCGATCAGTCTTTATCAGAATTTTGTGCCTAAAGTATTTGAAGCTCTTGATGGTGTTATTTCTGTTTCCAGAGCTACACGGGAAGAATGTATCAAAAGAGGCATGGATCCGGAAAAAGGAGTTGCTTTGCCAAATGGTTTTGATATGAGCGATTTTGAGGATTCACCGGATAAGCTAAAAGCTCGAACAGAGATTGAACATAATTTTGATTTAGATTTGTCTGGAAAAAAGCTTCTGTTAACAGTAGGCAGGCAGGTTAAGAGAAAAGGACATGAATGGTTCATTAAAGAAGTTCTTCCGAAGATTAAAACGGATATATTGTATTTGGTAATAGGAGATGGACCTGAGTATGAACATCTTATGTCAGTAATTTCGAAATCACCGGAAAAGGACAGGATTTTATTTACAGGTAAGCAACCTGATGAAGTATTGAAAAATGCTTACGCTGCTGCCGATTTGTTTATCATGCCTAATATACCAATTCCTGGAGATATGGAGGGTTTTGGAATCGTAATGCTGGAGGCTAATCTTGCCGGAACACCTGCAATTGCTGCAGATCTGGAAGGGATAAAAGATGTAATTGAGAATGGGAAGAACGGATATAAAATTACGGTGAAAGACAGCGATACTTTTGCTAAGAAAACAGACAAAGTTTTAAATGATAATCTTAAAGAATTTTCAGTTTCGGCAAGAGAATTTGTGCTGGAAAACTTCACATGGAATCACGTAGCTCAGCAATATATTTCGTATCTTAAAGAGGTTATAGAAAAAAGAGTGCATCAGCATAGCTAATCTCTGATTAATCAGAATTTGATAGAAAGTTAATACTCGGTATATTTCGCCGTTATAAAAGAATTTTTTGAGGATAATCCGCATGGCCGATACGAAAACGGAAATAGCCAAGAACGACATTTTTGCAAAGGCATACAACTTCACAAAAGCAGACGAAGTTAAGAAAGAAGGTTTATATCCATACTTTAAGCCACTTGAGGCTACCGATGGTACAATAGTTGAGATTGAAGGCCATGAAGTGATAATGGCGGGTTCTAATAATTATTTAGGACTTACCAATGATTCGAGAACAATCGAGGCTGCACAAGCTGCTCTCACAAAATATGGTACTGGTTGTACCGGTTCCCGTTATTTGAATGGTACTTTAGATATTCACCTCGAATTAGAGGAAAAGCTCGCTGCTTTTATGGGCAAAGAAAAATGTGTTTTGTTCAGTACCGGATACCAAACCAATGAAGGTTCAATTCAAACCATAGCAGGACGTAATGATCTGATCTTTTCCGATCGTGATAACCATGCTTGTATCGTAGTGGGAACACTTTGCTCTAATGCTAAAACCATTCGGTATCAACATAACGATATGGGTCAGTTGAGAAAGATGCTTGAAAAAGCTGACCCAAATGCAGGGAAAATTATTATTAGTGATGGTGTATTTTCGATGTCAGGAACACTTGCTAAAGTTCCTGAACTGGTAAAGTTAGCGAAAGAATTTGATGCAAGACTTTATCTTGATGATGCCCACGCTGTAGGTGTAGTTGGTGATGGAGGAAGAGGTTCTGCTTCTGTATTTGGATTGACAGATGAAGTAGATCTTATCAGTGGTACTTTCTCAAAGTCTTTTGCTTCTTTAGGTGGATTTATAGTTGGTGATGAAACGGTAATTGAGTTTTTAAGACATAATTCGCCTGCTCATATTTTCAGTGCATCAATGCCACCTGCGAATGTAGCTACTGTACTTAAAGCTTTGGAAATTTTACAAGCTGAACCATGGAGAATTGAACGGTTAGAGGAAATTTCAATTTACATGCGAACAGAGCTTAAAAACCTTGGGTTTAACGTTTGGTCAAGTGAGTCTCCCATCGTTCCGGTTGTAATTGGCGATATGATGAGTTGCTTCAAGTTTTGGAAAGATCTTTTTGAAGAAGGTGTATATGCAAATGCGGTTGTACCACCTGCTGTTCCACAAGGGCAATCCTTGTTGCGCACAAGTTACATGGCGAGCCACACCAATGATCATTTAGACAGAATTTTAGAAGCTTTCCGAAAAGTTGGATTAAAGCACGGAATAATTGATCAAAACGGCCATTCAGCTGAATAATAAATCTTTGATTTATGAATACTAATGGAGTCACCATCGTTTCTACTGATGATGAGCGAAAGAAGTTCATAGAATTTCCATATCAACACTATGCTGATTCCGATGTATGGGTGCCTCCGTTAAGAATGGATCAGAAAAAACTGATCGACACCCAAAAAAATCCTTTCTATGATAATGCAGAAATCGCACTTTTTATAGCTGAACATAACGGAGAGATAGCCGGAAGAATCTCTGCTGTTGTTGATCATCGTTTTAACGATTATCATGGTACAAAAACCGGTCATTTTGGTTTTTTTGAATGTATTGACGATCAGGAAACAGCAAATTGGTTGTTTCGAGTTGCTTGCGACTGGTTAAAAGAAAAGGGAATGAAAGATGTTCTTGGTCCTGCAAGTCCTGGAATGATGGATACTATTGGTCTTTTGGTAGATAATTTTGATAAACAACCTTATCTATTAATGCCATATAACAAACCGTACTATCAAAAGTTGATAGAAAATGCAGGTTTTAAAGAGGATATGGACCTTTTGGCATTTTATGTCAACAGAGATGACATAGATCTTACTCGATTTGAAAGAGCACTGGAAATTGTTTACAAAAGAAATCCGGGCTTAAAGATTCGAGAAGTTAATATGAAGAAGCTCAACGAAGAAGTTGAGATAGTTCGGAATATTTATAATCAGGCATGGAAAGATAACTGGGGGTTTCTTCCGCTTACATATGAAGAACTTCAGCATACTGCAAAGGACTTTAAGATGATTTTGGATACCGACTTTGCTCACATAGCTGAAATAGATGGAAAGCCTGTGGCATTTTCTATTGCGTTATTAGACTACAACCAAATTTTTAAAGAGATGAACGGCAACCTTTTTCCTTTAGGAATTTTTAAATTTCTGTTTGGGAAGAAAAAGATTGACCGTCTGAGAACTGCGCTTCTTGGTGTACTCCCGGAGTACAGGGGTAAGGGTATCGATGCTTTATTGACTCAAAAAGCAATTGAAAAAGGATTGCCAAGAGGGTTAACCCAATCTGAGCTTAGCTGGGTATTAGGTACTAACACTGAGATGATTCGTCTTGCCGAACGAATAGGAGGTAAGCTAGACAAAACGTATAAAATGTATCGAAAAGAGCTTTAAGTTAAAATCTCCAGCTAATTCCACCGCCCCACCCAAACCGATTATCATACAGCACTTTTAAAGAAAAGTGTTCATTGATGAAAAATTCAAGTCCGGGATTATACGTTAATTCATATTCATAATGCTCTCCGGCAGGAAGCTGTTCTGTTATTCCAAAATCTGATTTCCATTCAAAATGACCAGTGAGCATTAATCTTTGAGTAAGTGGTAAATGTGTTTCAAGCTCGATTTCCGGTCTCAACAAGTGATCTACACTTACATCGGTATCAAGCACATACCAAAGTAAATATCTGATACCTACTCTTCCAACGATTTCATGTTCATTTAAGGAATCATGTGTTTCATTTTTAGATTTAACACCTCCGTAGAATCGGGTATAATCACCAATAAAATGTTCATAGTCTAACCTGGCTTCATAATTTTCGTTGTAATCAAATTCAGTTATTAAATTGAATTCTCCATATGTGTTTGAATGGGTGAGTTCTAAAGAACTCATTTGACTTGCACCACTTAAGGTTCCCCATGTAAACCACTGCTTATCTTTATTATAAAGAGTATTTACAGGATATGGAGCTAATCTCTCATCTCTTGGTTTATCATCATTATAACTGAATACTCGTGTCATCCCTGAAGACATATGATATAAAAGATGACAATGAAAGAGCCAGTCGTCTTCTTCATTCGCTGCAAACTCAATGGTAATTCTACTCATTGGTGGTACATCAACAGTATGTTTCAAAGGTGAATATTCTTCATTACCGTTTAGTACTCTGAAAAAATGTCCATGTAAATGCATTGGATGATGCATCATCGTGGTGTTGTTAAGTGTGACCTGAACAACTTCACCTTTGTTGATTTTAATTTTATCTGATGCTGATAATGTTTTCCCATTAATACTCCAGATATAGCGCCACATATTACCTGTCAGGTTAAATGTAAGATGACGTAAAGAATCTCCGGAATTAATAGTTGTGGATTCTTTTGATTTTAATATGGAATTGGAGTAGCCGGTTTCCCACATAGTCATGGGAGCCGTAGCATCACTCATTTCCATTTCCATCATATCATGATCCGAATGATCATCTACTTTTTTCTCCATATCTGACATATTATGATTGCTGTGGTCCATCTTAGAATGATCCATCTGCATATCAGATTTGTTCAAAGCTGTGACAACTCCGGTTTCATTTCCTTCCATAGACATATCATGACTATGACTTCCATCATGCATTTCAGCCATACGAATACCTATTTTCTGGTAATCAGGTTCAGGTATATCATTTGCTAAAACTCTTTTCCCATTACCAATAAAAACAGACGCATATCCTGTTACATCCTGAGGGGTTGCTCTGAGTTCAAAACTTTTATTTTCCGGAACAGTAATCATGAAATCATACGTTTCTGCTAAACCGATCAATACTTTGTTAGTTAGGACTGGTTGTACATTTATACCATCAGCAGAAATTATTTCCAGATCACCACCTCCATAATTAAGCCAAAAATAGGAAGAAGCTCCGGCGTTGATTACCCTCAGGCGAACTTTATCTCCCGGAATAAAATCATCGTAAACTTGTTCTTCTTTCCCATTGATAAGAAAAGCATCATATGGAATGTCAGAAATGTGCATTCCGGGCATCTTCATACCCCACATTTTTAGTTGTGATTTTAGTGTACCGGACTGAATTGATTTAAGGATAGATGGAGCATTCCCAATTTCAATTCCATACCACTCGTTATGACGTTTAAGATTTTTCAGAACTTTATAAGGATTGTCATTTGTCCAATCTGAAAGTACCAGTACCAAGTCATGATCGTATTCATAATCGGGAGTCTCAGGATCAACTATTATGCTTCCATAGATTCCTTTTTGCTCCTGAAGACCCGTATGAGAATGATACCAGTAAGTTCCTGAATGGGTCAAAGGAAAATCATAAACCAACGTTTCGCCCGGTCGAATTGGAGGGGTTGTTAAATAAGGAACTCCGTCCATATAGTTTGGAAGCAACAAACCATGCCAATGAACAGAGGTTTCAACATCCATAGTATTGGTAACCTTTATTACGGCATGCTTTCCTTCCTTAAATCGAAGTGTCGGTCCGGGAATATTTTCGTTGATGGTCATGGCCATCACACTTTTTCCTGTGATATTCACCATTTTTTGGGATATGGTGAGGTTATAGATAATTCTATCTCCTTCAATTTCCGGAGTTAATTCCTGAGCATTTACTGATAAAGAGATCAACAGAAAACTGATGAAACAGAATATAATTTTGAATTTCATGTATAAAATTGATTTGATAACTAAGATTTCAATGGATAGAAAAGGATGGGCCGAGTTATTCAGCCATTTCTAAACATTTAGTATCAAATCAAAAGAGAGGAGTGCCTTATAAAAAGAAGAGGAGGAGAATGAATAGAAACTGTTTGTTTTGGCTTTTTTTCAACTAACAGATCAGAAGTTATTGTTGTAATAAAAGATAACTTTGATTGAGGTTGAAAGCTGACTGTCTTCTTAAAGAACAATGCTTCCTGATCACCTGAATCACTCATATACACACAATCACAATCTATTGAAGTATTTTGATTATCAGTGTGTTGAGTGTGAGTCATATTCATTTCATGATGAGGTTCAGAAGACATCAACATTTCTGAATGAGCCGCTGTTGAATCTTTTTCCATCATCATATCGCAATGAAGCGAGGATAATGCAGTCGGTGCGGTAAAGCCAAAAACTAATACCGACAGCATAAAACCAGATATAATATGTATGGCTTTTTTTCTCATCACACTAAATATACAAATTAAAAGCCTTTTGAGATATCACAAATCTATGGCTTTTAATCTCAAAGCATTTCCAATTACAGAAACAGAACTAAAACTCATTGCAAGTGCAGCGATCATGGGAGAGAGAAGAATCCCAAAGAATGGAAATAATACCCCTGCTGCTACAGGAACTCCTACTGAGTTATATATTAATGCAAAGAACAGGTTTTGTTTGATATTCCTGACCACTTCTTTACTTAGATTTGTTGCTTTTACTATTCCTTGTAAATCGCCTTTTACTAAAGTGATCATGGCACTTTCGATGGCAACATCAGTGCCGGTACCCATAGCAATTCCGATATCAGATTGAGCGAGGGCAGGAGCATCATTGGTTCCATCTCCGGCCATGGCAACTTTCTTACCTTCATTTTGCAAACGCTCAATTTCTTTGAGTTTATCTTCCGGTAAACACTCAGCTTTATAAGAAGAAAGATTTACTTCTTCAGCAACAGCCTTTGCTGTTTGAGGATTGTCTCCGGTAAGCATAATGACTTCGATATTTTTATTTTTGAGTTTCTGAATGGCTGATTTACTGCTTTCTTTTATGGAATCAGAGATAACAACAAAGCCAGCAATTTCCCTTTCTATTGCCAACCATGAGACGGTTTTTCCTGAATTCTGAAAGGGTTCAGCTTTATTAATTTGCTCTTCAGAAACCGATATTCCACTTTCATCAATGATCTTCTTATTACCGAGTTTAATGGCTTTACCGTCTATCATTCCTTGAACTCCTTTACCGGTTATAGATTCGAAATCAGAAACATTCAGAAATTCCACATCTTTGGATTTCCCGTATTTAACCGTGGCTTCAGCTAATGGATGTTCACTTTCATTATTTATGGAAGCGATTAATTGAGTTATCTCCTGGTCTGTAAAATCATTATTTACTGATTTTATGATTTCTACGGAAGGTTTGCCTTCTGTGATAGTTCCGGTTTTGTCGATAATAAGAGTATCAATTTCATTTAAGCGCTCGAGTGCTTCTGCATTTTTGATGAGTACACCATTTTGAGCACCTTTTCCGACACCCACCATCACAGACATTGGAGTTGCCAATCCAAGGGCACAAGGGCAAGCTATAATCAATACAGCAATGGCATTGATCAATGCATATACATAAGCCGGTTCAGGTCCAATCAGAGCCCAAACGGAAAACGTTATGATCGCTATTATTACTACAGCAGGAACAAACCATGATGATATTTTATCGGCAAGATTCTGAATTGGTGCTTTACTTCGACTAGCCTTGTTGACCATTTCCACAATTTGAGAAAGCAACGTCTCATCACCTACTTTCTCCGCTTTCATGGTGAAAGCACTGTTCCCATTGATGGTTCCTGAACTCACTTTATCATCTTTTGATTTTTCAACAGGTACAGGTTCTCCGGTAATCATTGATTCATCGATGGAAGAGACTCCTTCCTGAATGATTCCGTCTACGGGGATCTTATCTCCGGGCTTAACTTTAAGAATATCTCCTTTCTGAATTTCTTCGATATGGATTTCTTCTTCTTCTCCATCTTTAATTCTTATAGCGGTATTTGGAGCCAGTTTCATCAATTCCTTGACCGCATCATTTGTTTGGGAATGAGCCTTGGCTTCAAGTACTTGTCCAAGCAGAACAAGGGTAAGGATTACGGTTGCAGATTCGAAATACAGATGAACGGTCCCGGCTTCGGTTCTGAATTGTTCCGGAAAAAAGTCAGGGAACAACAATGCAAAAACACTGAATATCCATGCAATTCCTGCGCCAATCCCGATCAGTGTAAACATATTGAGGTTCCAGGATACGATAGATCTCCAGGCTCGTTCGAAGAACATCCATGTGGCATAAAAAACGATGGGGAGAGAAAGTGCGAATTGAACCCAGTTCCAAATCTCAATATCCATTGCTTTGTATAATGGATTATCAGGGATTATTTCTGACATAGCAATGATGAAAATCGGTAATGTAAAGGCAACAGCAATCCAGAATTTCTTAAGCAGTTTTTTATACTTCTTTTCTTCTGCGGATTCATTGGCTTCTTTTGGAACCAGATCCATTCCACACTTTGGGCATGAGCCCGGACCTTCCTGTTCGATTTCAGGATGCATCGGACAGGTATAAATATTTGAAGAGACCGATTTCATATTTTTTTCTTGCACCAGATCCATTCCACACACCGGACAGTCTCCGGGTTCATGATAGGTTTTACCATCTTCACAATTCATAGGACAGTAAAATACTCCGGATTCGTCCCCAGATTTCCTGGGTTGATCTGATTTTTCATTTTTGACGGGCATTTCATCAGGGAGATAGATGGAATAATTTCCACCTGCTTCAGAAAGTAAATCTTGCAACTGGTCGACTTCCAGATGTTTACTCATCCGGATTTCAGCAGTACCGGCTTCTAAGTTTACCGTTACATCTTCGATATGCTCTGATTTTGATAGTGCCTGCTGAACATGGATTTTGCAACCATTACAGCTCATACCTGAAATTTTGTAAGTGTGCTTCATAGTATTTTAAAAATGCGAAATATCACGGTTTAGTTCTATTTCAAAGACGAAGAATTTTAAAAAAGGCTCAAGATATAACTAATGGTCATTCCCACGCGAATACTGGGAAATTGGGTTCTCGACAAGGTTAATATGCTAAATTTATGATTTAGGTTTTCTACATTTTCCAGAGATGACTTACTATTAGCAGATTAATTTTTTTGACCTCTTCTGTCTGTTCCACCAACAGGAGGAAGACTCGTTGTTAAAGGTTTTGCTTAGTGCTTCTGTGATTTTGTCCTAGAAGAAATAAGCCATAAAAAAACCCGGTACTGAATAACAGCCCGGGTTTACATTCTTAGTTATCTAATACTAAAAGGATGGGACAACATCTATTCGATATAAAGTATCAAGTAGGGTGACTGCTACCATCAGAATAAAGAAAGCAAAAGCTCCAATCAAAAGCATGGTATTAAATTTGGTGTCCCAGTAAAGGTTCATAAAGAAAGCACATACTAATAATGCTTTAAAAAATGCTACAGAAAGTGCTACTACTACGTCGAAAGGTGCCGGAATAGGTACATATGCTAATCCTACGGTTATTCCTGTTAGGATAATTAATCCAATTCCAACCGCCCAAAGTTGCCCGGCAGTAGATACGTGATGTTCGTGATGATTATGTTCGCTCATTGTTCAGTCCTCAAGTAATAATATCATTCAATTAAGTATAGTAACGGGAATAGGAAAATCCAGATCACATCAACTAAGTGCCAGTATAATCCGGTCATTTCCACAGGAGTGTAATATTCACTGCTGAATTCATTTTTTCTGGCTCTCATATAGATCCAGATCATTAAGCCAATACCTACAATAATATGAAGGGCGTGAATCCCGGTCATGATATAATAGATACTGAAGAAAACATGCGCTAATGGATGATCAATTCCTTCGTAGGTGTAAAGCGATTCACCCGGGAAAATTCCTAAATGGAACTTATGAGTGTACTCAAAATATTTAATGAGGAGGAATACGAAAGCGAGTGCAATTGTGATCAGTAAATTGATCTCGATACCACGCTTCTGATTTTTTTGAGCTGATCGAATTGCCATTGCGACCGTTAAACTACTACCGATAAGAACCACAGTGTTTACTGCTCCCCATACGGTACTGAGTTCCTTAGCAGCCATTGTAAATAGTTCCGGGTGCCATGTTCTGAATACGATGTAAGCACAGAATAAACCGCCAAAGAAAAGAATTTCATTAACGATGAATACCCACATCCCCATTTTAGACGCTTCAAACTGCTGATCAGAATCCACAAAGTGGTGCTGAAGATGAGCAGGATGTGCGTTTGAATGATTAGCCATTTAGTTTTCCGCGTTGTTTTATTAGTTAATTTCTTAGTGTCTTAGCCTAAACTGTAGTTTTTCCAGTTTTCGCGTTCTTCATCGACAATTTGTTTGCTTGCTTTATGATTATCAGGTTCTCCGTTTGTATCAACTGCAAGACCAAGCTGGAACTCTTCCATAGGCTTGTGGTAATCATAAGGACCATTGATGATAACAGGTGTGTGATCAAAATTGTGGAAATCCGGTGGTGAAGTTGCCTGCCATTCCAGACCACGACTTCCCCATGGATTCGCTCCTGAGCGCTTGCCTCTGAATAAAGAGTGAAGCAGATAAAACAGAATAATCAGGAAGCCAACACCCAGTATATAGGAACCGATTGTTGAAGTTTGATGGAATGGAGTAAACTGATCTACATAGTTATAATAACGTCTTGGCATTCCCTGAGCTCCCATAACAAACTGAGGAAGAAACGTTACGTTGAAACCAATAAAGATTAATACAGCTGCCACTTTACCCCAAAACTCGTTGTAGAGTTTGCCGGTCATTTTCGGCCACCAGAAGTGGAGTCCTGCAAGTAGTGCAATTAAGGTTCCTCCCATCATCACATAATGGAAGTGAGCAACAACGTAATAAGTATCGTGTAAGTGAATATCCACAGAAAGAGCACCTAACATAATTCCTGTAAATCCACCTATAGAGAATAAGAACAGGAATATAAACACGTACAACATCGGTGTATCCATTTTGATAGAGCCTTTGTACAGCGTGGCTATCCAGTTGAAGATCTTAATACCGGTTGGAATTCCCACTAAGAAAGTCAGGAATGAAAATACTGTAGTTGCTACAGCAGATTGTCCGGATGTAAACATGTGGTGTCCCCAAACAAGGAAACCAATGAATGCAATCGCTAACGAAGAAAGCGCAATTGCCCAGTATCCGAAAACTGTTTTCTTTGAGAAAGTTGAGATTACTTCTGAGATAATACCGAATCCCGGAACAATCATAATATAAACAGCAGGGTGAGAATAGAACCAGAAGAAATGCTGGAACAGAACCGGGTCACCACCAAGTGCAGGATCAAAAATTCCAAATCCTAACCACTTTTCCATTGTTAATAAAAGAAGTGTAATCGCTAATACCGGAGTTGCTAATACCTGAATGATAGAAGTCGCGTACAAAGCCCAGACATTCAACGGCAGTTTACCCCAGGTTAATCCAGGTGAACGCATCTTATGTATGGTAGTAATAAAGTTGGTTCCCGTTAAGATCGAAGAGAAACCAAGTATAAAAACTCCCATGGTTACCCAGATCACACTGGAACTGGACTGAGTACTATATGGAGTATAAAAAGTCCAACCTGTGTCTAATCCGTTCTGAGCTAAAGCGATGAACGTGAAGATTGCCCCGATTACATAAATGTAGAAACTGGCAAGGTTCAATTTCGGGAAAGCAACGTCCTTCGCTCCAAGCTGCATCGGCATAATAAAGTTGCCGAGGGCTGCCGGAATAGAAGGAACCAGCACAAAGAATACCATAATGGCACCGTGCAAGGTGAAAAGCTGATTGTATGCATCAGCGGTTATAAAATCGACCGCTGCACCAGAAAGAAGTTTTGTTCTTAATGCGATCGCCAGAGCTCCACCAACTGCAAAAAAAATCGCAACCGAAACCAGATACATGATTCCGATTTTCTTATGATCAACGGTAGTCATCCATGCCCAGATACCTTTCTCGTCGGTGAGATAAGTATTGGTTGGGTTGTCAGCAGGTTTAAAGCGCTGAACCTTTAAGGTTTTAGTGTTAGATACTTCTGCTGTTGCCATATCACTCAAGCGTTTTTAGATATTCGATAATGTTTGTGATCTCTTCGTCTGAGATTCTTCCTTCATATGGAGACATTACGTTGTCATAACCTTCAACAATCTTAGCTCCAGGGTTTAAAATGGATTCTCTGATGTAATTCTCATTCACCTCAACTGTAGTTCCATCGGCAAGGTTTTCCTGACTTCCCCAAAGTCCCTGAAAGGTTGGACCTATCAGATCAGTTCCATCATCCGAATGGCATGTTGTACAACCTTGCAACTGAACTAATTGTTCGCCTTGTTCGGCAGGTGTACCTGAAACGCCACCGCTATTTTTTTCCAACCAGGTTTCAAAATCTTCTTCTGAATGAACAATGATTTTAGCCAACATATCTGAATGACCTGTACCACAATATTCGGTACAAAAAACCAAGGATTCACCAACTTCTTCAGCTTCAAACCAAACATAAGTGTATCTGTTTGGAATTACGTCATGCTTTACGCGGTAATCAGGAACAAAAAAGGAGTGAAGTACATCCTGAGATTTCATTACAAGTTTAACGGGTCTTCCAACCGGAACGTGGACCTCATTAACAACCTGAGCTCCATTTTCATATTTAGCATTCCAACCCCACTTATAGCCTGAAACCTGAATCTCATACGCATTGTCAGGTACAGATTTTAAGTTTAGCCATCCAGAGTATCCCCAACCGAAAATCACGAATGTGATAAGCAAAGGTACCACCGACCAGGTAATTTCCAATACGTTATTGTGAGTGATCACCGGTGTTTCATCGTTCTCGCTTTTTCTGCGATATTTGATAGCAAAATAAATGAGTGCAAAAGTGATTCCGATCAAAAAGATCAGGCTTACTTCGCTGATAAAATGGAATAAGGCGTCGGTGCTGTCTGCTGTAGGCGATTTAGCCTCAGGGAGCATGAAATCGAATAGTCTGCCCATTAGTTATAATCGAAGTTTTGTGATTGTTTTTTACGTTTTTCCCGTACCCAAAATAGGGTGAGAAATATACCGAGAATTATTAGAGTAGCCAAGCCCCCAATCTTCATAATATTCATGGCAACCGGCACATAACTGTTGGAATCGGGATCGTATTGATAGCAGTACATTAGAATTTTTTCAACTGTACTTCCAATCTTACCATCTGCCGATTCATACAGCGCATTTCTGGTATCAAATTCATCATAACGAATACCATACAGGTAACGGGTAATTTTTCCTTCAGGGCTCAGCATCATAATAGCAGCACTGTGTGCATATTCCCCGGTTTGCTGAACTTCATTGTATTTAAAACCTACAGCATCAATCACTTTGTCGATCTGAGATTGTTTACCTGTTAAAAAATACCAACCATTTTCTGCATTGGTAGATGTAAGTTTGCTCAAATACTTTGAGCGGTATTCATTTGCTAATTCGTGATCTTCTTTCGGGTCAATACTGAAAGATATGATCAAATAATCTTTTCCGGGTTTCCAGGCTATTTTATCGACTACATCAATAACACCATCCACAACAAGTCCGCATAGCATTGGACATTCATAATAAAGTGGATTCAAAATCACCGGTTTTCCTTCTTCAAGTAAATCGCCTAAACGGATGCTGTCTCCCTGTACGGTAGCGAAAATTGCATCAAGAGGAATGGTATCACCAAGTTTCTCATCAATGCCTACGTCTTGCAGCGCTTGCGAAGTACCCTGATTTTGGGCAAAACTCCGAGAAGGAAGTTGAAGCACTGCGATCAATAATAATGCCGACAGTGCAATGCGTCTCATAATAATTCTTAGTCTTCAGCTATTTCTTCAATAGCCTGATCAATAGGAATTCTATAGGTTCCTGTTTCAGAATCAACAACTCCGTAGCTATTCAGCGTTTCCTGATCTTGAGCTTTAATCTCTTTGATTTCAGAATAATCACTACTTACAGAAGCCTTTTGTTGAGCGTTAAAATAACTCATTTCTGAAAACTCAATTAATCCTACAATAATTACCACAACAAGAGCTGTACCAAATGTAGACCAGAAAAATAGTTGTTTATAGTTCAATTCATCATGATGAACTCCATATGAAACAGCTTCTGATAACTCTTCATCATTTGTTTCAAGATCTACATTTTCACCGGAAGCATGATGATGACCACCGGAAGCACCTTCAGTAAAAACTGAAGTAGAATTTTGTCTCAGAGTATCTACCCATTCGATAACTTCATTTTTGCTCACGCCTTTAGACTTTGCAAATTCTTCCAGATCTCCGACCGGCAGAGAAACAGCTTCAAGTGCGATCTGTGCTTTAAATTCTGGGCTGTGCTTTGTTGACATAGTCCGCAATTATTGATGATAAGATTTAGATAAGCATTCTTCCATCTTAGGATCGTTCTGTGGAACAATGCTCTCTTTTTTAAATTTGTTGAAAAACATTCCAAAGAAAATACCACCAAGTCCAAGGAATGCAGCAATATCAATCCAACTGAAGTGTAATCCATGGGCATCACCATAGTGATTAGCCGGCATTACGATCCAGTAAATTTCAAGGAAATGGATAACCAGTACAATTGCAGAAATTACTCCAAGGATTGTTCGGTTATGCTTAGCTTCACGATTCAGAAGAATTAAAAATGGAAGAGCAAAACGGAATATCAATAATCCATAAGCGATGTATTCAAATCCACCTTCCAATCTGTGATAAAACCAAAGTGTTTCTTCAGGTAAGTTTGCATAATAAATCAATAAAAACTGACTGAATGCGATATATGCATAGAAAACAGTAAATGCAAAGAACCATGCTCCTAGATCATATATGTGAGCTTTTCCAATGGTGTTCTTTAACATTCCTTGCCTTTGAAGGAAGAATACCAATAAAATCATAACCGGCCAGAATGCCTGGAAATTAATAGCAAAGAAATACACTCCAAACATTGTTGAGAACCAGTGTGGGTCAAGCGACATCAACCAGTCAAAACCTGCAAATGCAACTGAAAGCGCAAACAAGGGAATTCCCGGCGCACTGATCTTTCTCATTAGTGTAGTAATTCCCCAATCTCCGGTCTTATCTAATTGTACAGATGCTTTATATAATCTATGACCTAACCATCCCCAGATAGCAAAGTAAATTACCTGACGGATAACGAAGAAAGTTGAATTCAAGTAGGCAGATTTGCCATATAAAATGTAGTCAAACTCAGAACTTGCTTTGTCAAAAAGTTCAGGATGAGTCCAGTGATATAAATTATGCATGCCCAACAAGATCGGTAAAAAGAAAATTGCCCAGATCCAGATGTTGGCACCAAATACTTCAGGAATTCTTCGTACTACAACTCCCCATGATGACTTAGTGATATGATGCAACATGATCATGATCAAAGAGGAGAGTGCAATACCTGTAAAAAAGGTAAAGCTTACGATATAGGAGAAGAAAAACTGATTTTCATTGAGGAAATACCCGATTAGGCTTGCAATTAATCCTGCAAAACCAAGCCCGAAAGCAGCTCGCGGAATAAGACTTCCCTGAGGAAATTCAAGAGAATCGGTAATTGTTGGCTTATGACTCATTTGTATTGATTTAAGCTAATTTCTTAGTTATCACTCAGTGATTTTATGTAGAGAACCAGTGATTCAATTTCTGTTTCAGATAGATAATCGTATGCAGCCATCACTCCATTCTCATATCCTTCTGTTTTCTTTGCTTCAGGATTCATAATCGATTCTTTGATGTAATCTTCATCTTTAGTGATCTCGATAGTCTCACCATCAGCATTTATACCCTGTGCGGTGCTTCCGAATAAGTTCTTCCATGTTGGACCAATTCCCCCATCAGAACCATCTTCATTATGACAAGTTCCACAAGCATACTGCCCGACAAGCTGTTTTCCCAGATCAATTGAAGCTTCAGCCTCTTTTTCAGGTTTGCGTGCTTCCGCAAGTTCAGCTAATCGTTGTTGTTCTGCTTCGTATTCACTTTTCAACTTAGCAAGATCAATATCGTATTGCCTCATTTGGCTCTCATCCACATTTTGACTTGCTTGTAACGCTCTGATGTATGCTACAATAGCCCATCGGTCTTCAACTTTTATCTGAGTTGCGTAAGAAGGCATAGTTCTAACTCCGTTATAAATAGCAGAGTAGAGTTCACCGTCAGAAGCTTCTCGTAATCTTGTTTGATGGTAAGTAGGAGCAGGTACATAACCATAGTTTCCGGTCATGATAATTCCGTTTCCATCACCAGTTCCGCCGTGACAAACTGAACAGTAGACGTCATAGCGTTCCTGTCCGCGATATAAAAGTTCTTTAGTCATGGCAACGGGCATTTCATCAATCCATTCGCCATTAGCATCAACGCCTTCGTAATAAGCTTTGTCCGTTTTTTGTAACCCTCGAGCAACAGTTCCTTCCACAGGCTGGCGCATTGAACGCTTATCATCGAAAAACTCATTTACCTCCTGAGCTTCCATCCTTGGCTGCTGATCCATATTCATATTAGGATGAACAGGTGGCTTTTCTGAAATCTGTCCGCGACAAGAAGCAAAAACCAGAGCGGCTCCGCTTAGGCATGCCATTTTAAAAATACTTTTTGCAGTCATTAAAGAATTTTTTTCAATTCGGTTAATCATAGACTTCCTCTATATGAGTTGCTCCGGCGCCATTAAGAAGTTCTTTTACTTTATCTGCTTCAAAAAGTGAATCTTCAGCTTCTATACAGATAAAGAAACCGTCGTCAGTAGCTTTTTTGAAACGATCTACGTTAAAAAGAGGATTATTCAGTTTTGGAAGTCCGTTTAAAAAGAACATTCCGAAAACAGTTCCAAAAGCCGAAAGCAAAACGGTAAGTTCAAAAGTGATTGGGACCCATGCAGGAGCATTGAAAAATGGTTTACCACTAATGTTGATTGGATAGTCCACTACAGACATAAAATACATCATGGCAATAGCACCCGTAAATCCTATCAAACCATGGATAATTATAATCCACCCAAGTTTTGACTTCTTTAAACTCATTGCTTTATCCATTCCGTGAATAGGAAATGGACTGTATGTATCGTACTTACTGTAACCGGATTTGTTTACCAAACGAGCTACATCAATAAGAGCTTTAGGATTTTTAAACTCTCCTAAAATACCGTACATCTTTGATTCTTCTTCCATTTTCTTTTTTGGTTCACTCATGATCTACGCCTCCACTTTTTTAGGAGTTGGAATTTCAACTTTAGGTGCATGATATTCCTGATTTTCATCATCATAGTTATGAGGATCAGCTTGAGGAATTACCATTTTTACCTCGGCCAATGCAATCATCGGTAAGAAGCGAAGGAATGCAAGGAACATGGTAAAGAATAATCCGAAGGTTCCTACATATGTGAGAACATCCCAGATAGTTGGTGAATAGTAATCCCATGATGAAGGGAGGTAATCATTTGCAAGTGAGGTTACCGTAATTACCATACGTTCGAACCACATCCCAATATTTACTACAATCGAAATAAAGAAGGTGAAACCAACACTGGTTCTTAATTTTTTAGACCAGAAGAATTGTGGTGATAAAACATTACAAATCATCATTGCCCAATATGCCCATGCATATGGACCAGTTGCCCGAAGTATAAAAATTGCTTTTTCATATTCGACGCCACTGTACCATGCAATGAAGAATTCCATCATATAAGCAAAACCAACCATTGAACCTGTAACCATAATTACAATGTTCATCTTCTCCATATGGTCATTTGTCATGATGTCTTCCATACCATAAATTTTTCTGGCCACGATCATCAATGTTAATACCATCGCGAAACCAGAAAAGATAGCTCCGGCAACGAAATAAGGAGGGAAAATAGTAGTGTGCCATCCAGGGATCATGGAAACGGCGAAGTCAAAAGATACAATAGTGTGTACAGAAAGTACCAACGGAGTTGCAAGACCGGCAAGTACCATGTACGCTTTCTCATAATTCCACCAATGGCGGTTACTTCCTGTCCATCCTAAAGAAAAGATTCCGTAAGCATATTTTCTGATTTTATCGGTAGCACGATCACGAATCGTAGCTAAATCAGGTACAAGACCTACATACCAGAATAAAAGTGATACCGTAAAATAAGTGGAAACTGCAAATACATCCCAAAGAAGGGGGGAGTTGAAGTTTGGCCACATAGCCATTTGGTTTGGAATCGGGAATACCCAATAGATTACCCAGATTCGCCCAACATGAATAGCAGGGAACACACCGGCACACATAACGGCAAAGATGGTCATTGCCTCGGCAAATCGGTTAATAGCAGTACGCCAATCTTGTCGGAAAAGGAAAAGTACGGCAGAAATCAATGTTCCGGCGTGACCAATACCAACCCACCAAACAAAGTTAATAATTGCCCAACCCCATCCTACAGGGTTATTCAGTCCCCACACTCCGGTTCCTTCCCAGATCAGATATCCCACAGAGATTCCAAGCAAACCAAGAAGAGCGTTTGCAGCAATCATGGCTATATACCAGCCTTTTGGGGTAGGTCTTAAATTAATATCAGTAACCAATCGTGTAAGACTGGCAAAATCGTGATTGCCTTTTACAAGAGCGGGTTCCGGTACGTATTCGTATTTACTCATGTTTGGAATAATTCCTGATTAAATGCTTATGCCAAAGCCGGGTTAGGGTTTCTGAGTTTAGCAACATATGAAGTTCTTGCGCGTGTATTCAGCTCTTCAAGCATCTGATAATTACGCTCATTACGCTTCATTTTTGCAACTTCACTGTTTTCGTCGGTTAAATCACCGAAGTAAATAGCGTCTGCCGGACAAGCTTGCTGACATGCTGTTTTAACAACACCATCTTCAGGTTTTGGTGATCCGGTTTCAATTTTTGCCTCAATTTTGGCACGATTTACACGCTGTACGCAATAGGTGCATTTTTCCATCACACCACGGAAACGCACAGTTACTTCCGGATTCATAGCCATTTGAATTACATCAGGCTCAGATCCGTTTGTTAAAAACTCTTTAGGGAAGTTGAAGAAATTGAATCTTCTAACTTTATAAGGACAGTTGTTCGCACAGTAACGGGTACCGATACAACGGTTGTATGTCATCTGGTTCATTCCATCTTCACTGTGAGTAGTTGCCGCAACCGGACAAACCTGCTCGCAAGGAGCTAATTCACAGTGCATACATGGAACAGGCTGGTGAGCAGTCATTGGTTCATCCGCATTTTCACCTACATAATAACGGTCTGTTCTGATCCAATGCATCTCACGACCGCGCTTAACTTCCTTTTTACCAATTACAGGAATGTTGTTTTCAGACTGACAAGCAATTACACAAACTCCGCAACCAAAACATGAGTTCAGGTCAATAGCCATTCCCCATTGTGGTTCGTCAGCAGAATAAGTTTGCTCATCAAACAGTGAAATCGGCACATCTTCGCCCATTTCTTCTGCTTCTTTCATTCCAGGTACTTCATAAGTGTGAACACTTTTGAATGAAGCGTAATCAGGATTGGATTTATATTCTTCGAGAGTAGCTGCACGATACATGTCACGACCTTCAAGGCTGTGATGATCCTGCACACAAGCTATTTCATACGTATCGCCAGTTTTCGAAACGGATGCTTCAGCAAATGCATTTTCGCCAACCATCGGATAAGTATCAACGCCACCGGTTGTATAATCGATGTAACGATTGGCAACACGTCCGATTCCTTCACGCCCATAACCAACTGTTAACGTAATACTGTTATCGGCGTGACCCGGCTGAATCCATGCAGCTATTTTGATGGTTTGTCCATTTGATGTGATCTCTACCACATCTTCATTTTCCACGCCAAGGCCTTCAGCAGTGGATGGACTCATCAGAGCAACATTGTCCCAGGTTATTTTTGTCATTGGATCAGGAAGTTCCTGTAACCATGCAATGTTTGCAAAACGACCATCATATAACGTAGAGTCAGCTTTAATTACAACTTCCATTCCTGAAATTGCATTATCACGGGATGTTTCCGGTCTGAAATTACCTCTCAGACTTACGTTTGCTTTGCTGAATCCAGTATTAGTGTCGATTCCATCATGGAGTATTTGTGACCATTTGGAATCAAACCCTGATCCGTAATAATTTTTAAATGTTTGCTGGACCAAATCGAAGCCGGAAGTCATTTCTCCGTTAACTATAATGTTAAGTGCTTCAATTTCGCTGATACCGTTATATAAGGGTTGAATTTGAGGCTGGATAACTGAGCGAACTCCTGAATAAGAATGTCCGTCGCCCCATGTTTCCAAATAATACGCTCTGTTTAAATGCCATGACGCCACTTGAGAAGTTTCATCTGCATAATCAGAAAGATGAATCACTTCTTCTACATTTGAAAGAGCGCTTTCAAAATCTTTGTTCTGAGCTGTAAATACCGGGTTCGTTCCAAGCATCACAACTGTATCATAATTGCCGTTTTTCATTCCCTGAACGGCAGAGTCAAAAGCGGAAACAGTTTGCTCAGCAAGATGTGGTACTTCTAAATAGTGTACCGTTTCTCCTGCGTTGCCCAATGCTCTGTTGATTGCAGCAACAACGGCGTGAGCATTTGCTGAGTGATCATATCCAACAGAAAGAACAGATGTCCCTCGGTTAGCAACCAATTCATCAGCAAGAACTGAGATCCATTGGTGATCGCTGAATTGGTTTGAATGTCCACTGAAAGCACCTAATCCTGAAATTCTGCCTGAAAGTGCAGATGCAAGCGCATGAACAAAAGCGTCCATTTCGCTGGCTTTAATTCTTAACCGGTGATCAGCATAAGAACCTGTTAAAGTATATCCGTTTTCAACAGAGTAGATTCTGTTCATCGAATCATCAGTGCTGGTCACTTTTCGCGCAGCACTCAGCTGTTTCCCGTAATCAACACTGTTAGGATGTGTACCATTTAATACGTCATCATCCAGAGAAACAAAAACATTGGCTTTACTGAAATCAAAATATGCTCTCAGTGGTTGTCCAAATGCTCTTCTTGTCCCTTCAAGTGCATTGGTTTCGCCAAATGGTTCGTAAGTAACCCAGTCAGCGTTAGAAAATTTGTTTAATGCCTGCTCTTTAAGTCTTAAAAGAGTAGGGGAGGAATTTGCTTCGGATATAAATGCAATTCTTCGGTTGGTCTGAGCAAAATGATCTGCCGCGAAATCAACAAAATCGGTTACAGTAGAATCCGTTCCTTTACGCACTACCTTTTTAGAACGGTCAGGATCGTACATCCCTAATACAGAAGCTTGTCCGAAAATACTGGTTCCGCCTTTACTGGCGGGATGCATTTCATTTCCTTCGATTTTTGTAGGGCGTCCTTCATGATTTTCAACAACCACTCCGGTTAAATTACCCTGAAAAGGCATTGATGAAGCGTAAAATAAAGGAACTCCCGGTACTATATCTTCCGGTTGCTTGGAATAAGGAAGGATTTTCTGAACAGGGCGTCGTGCAAAATCACAACTCGCCAATAAAACAGCTGATCCCATGATCGCAAGGAAGCCACGTCGCGAAAAACCATCTGATAATTCAGTGGCGTTTTCAGGGAACTCGCGTTCAACAAATTTCTGATATTCCTGGTTTTTAGCTAATTCGTTTAAGCTTTTCCAGTATGTGTTTTGTTTAACTTCGCTCATTAGATGATGTATAAAGTTCTAAAATCCTTATTAGTAGTGGCAGCCCTGACAATATTGAGGTGGACTCACATTGTTTTTCTTAACCAGTTCTGCACCTAACTCTTCCTGGTTTTCAGCTTCGTAGCCCATGGTTGTAACTTCGTCCACAGGTCGTAAAAATTTCTCCGGCTCACGGTGGCAATCCAGACACCAGCCCATACTTAATGGCTCTGCCTGATACACAACTTCCATTTTATCGATTCTGCCGTGGCAACTTTCACAGCCAACACCCACATTTACGTGAGCAGCGTGATTGAAATAGGCATAGTCAGCAAGATTGTGTACACGAACCCATTCAACAGGTTGGCCGGTTTCCCAGCTCTCACGAATAGGCTTTAGTTTGTCGCTTTCTGTTTTAATCTGATTGTGGCAATTCATACAAGTTTGAGTTGCCGGGATATTTGCTTGTTTTGAATCCCAAACACTGGTGTGACAGTACTGACAATCGAGGCCGAGCTTGTCGACGTGCAATTTATGACTGTAAGGAACTGGTTGTGTTGGTGCGTAACCAACATCTGTGTATTCAGGGGAAAAGAAATACCAAACTCCGAAAATAATTGCGTTAGCAAGAACAATGATACCGATCAGTATTTTTCGAGGAACTTGATTTGTCCACTTGGGGAAAATCTGCGCCATAAAAGTTGCTTTATTTTGTTAGCTGAACATTGCTTAATTACCCGTAATTGAAGCGAGGCAAATCTACCAAATTTTTCCGTCTGTTTGTAGGAATGTTGGGGTAGAAAGTTTTATTTAAAACTAGTCTAAATAAAAAATGATCGCATCCCGAATCGGGTTCTCAATGAGTGCGCAAAATATACCACAGATTTAATAAAAGTTCTTGGTAAAAAAACAGGAAGTTTTAAGCTGTTTGTTATTGGTGAATTATTGTTTTTTCCTCATGACCGAAATTCTCCCATATTGAAAATTGGATGCTGGTTGTTAGCTGTTTGATGTTGCTAATTCTTAGACACAAAAATGACCTGATTTTTCAGGACTGAAGTCCTTACTTGTTTATATACGGATCTTTGGTTAGAGCATAAATAAGCATGGGATTTATCCCTGTGACATAGAGTAGAGATTGTTTGTTCCCCATAATCGAAATTCTCCCATATTGAAAATTGAATGTTGGCTATTAAATTTTCTGACCCACTCTTGTTCTCTCCCTGATATCAGAAAGAGACCTTTCTATAAGTATGAACTTTTAAAAGGGTTCCCCTCTCTAAACAAAGGGAAGGGAAATGGATGGGTTCGATATTTCAGTATCACTTATGAACTTATACACTAATCACTTTTAACTAATAACTAATTTATCATTAAATTCCCTTCGCAAAATAAATCATACTTCATGCAAGATAATTTCTCTCTTCCGGATCAATCCAAAATTCTGCAACAGGTAAGTGCAAAGACGGCCTTTCAGATTATAATAGGGGTAAGCATAGCAGCCTTACTTTTTTTGGTTTGGCTGATCTATTTTAAAGGAGGAGCTGAAACCAGTTATCCCTGGGTTCAATATCTGCCGGCAGCCAATGCAACATTTAATTCATTGAGTACCGTTTTTCTTTTATTGGGATTCAGAGAGATCAAAAACAGGAATTTCAGTCGGCACATGAAATTCATGACCAGTGCTTTTATCACTTCGGCTTTATTCCTGACCAGTTACGTGATCTATCATCACTTTCAGGGTGATACCAAATTTATGACCGAAGGAATCATTCGTTACGTCTATTTCTTTATTCTAATCTCGCACATCGCACTTTCCGCTTTTGTAGTGCCGTTGGTGTTATCCAGTTTTTATCTGGCGCTCACCGGAAAATTCCAGAAACACAAAAAAGTCTCCCGCTGGACGTTCCCGATCTGGCTGTATGTTTCCATCACCGGAGTGGTGATCTTTTTTATGCTGAAGTTTGTGGGGTGATTCGTGAGGGAAATTGTTGCTTAGATGTGATCTAGTTAGAGTAAATAATGAAGTAAGAGTAGTTAAATAATTTCTTAGAATCGGTTTGATCTGTTTTTTCATAAACTTCATAATCTGATTCTCCACTGCCGGAAGCGTTTGTAAATATGCATAGATAGCACTCAGTTCTTCTTCACTCATATTGCTGTAAAGTTCCCACTACATTTCTGTATTAAAAGCTACTTTTCCATTGGTGTATGACAATGGATGTAGCTTGTTGCCCATAACCAGATACTTACTGTGGTCAACGTTGTTTACAGAAATCTAAATGCAAAGATCATTAGCTTCACTTACGTCTTCCAGATGTTGGTTTTTCGATTATTTATCACACTGTTTACAGTTCAGCAAGTAACCGATTTTATTTTTTCTACCTGATTTTGTTATTATCCACTCCCGAATTTGCCAGGGTGGATTATGTCGAACATGTTGTTGATGTCCGCATTCAAGCTCGGCAACCCAATCGTTTTTCTCGTCTTTATGAAACCCTGTAATGGCCTGTTTCATGAGTTAGTATTTGTTCTCAGTAGCTTGTCGAGGTCTAATTTTTGTATAGCACTTATAGCCGCTTCAATAGATCCTTGATGACATAAACCACTTATGGATGCATCTAAAAACCCTTCCTTTGCTGCTTTAATACATGCCTCCCTGATTAGTTCAGCTTCGGTATTATTTTTTTGGATTGACAGATCTTTATGTAAAGACATAGTTCAGAATTCATCTATAATTTGAATCTGATAGGTATTGAATATGGATTTAATAATCCAATCAATACGAGATTTATTTTTAAAAACTATTAAACACAAAAGGACATTCAACTTCATGAATGCCCTTTTTTACACATAACCAGTATGGTTATTAAAATTATTTTAACTCAAAAATTTTGGTGTTTCTCCATTCTTTTGAATAAGCATCAATAGTGCGTATTTCTATGACGAATGTTTGATCTGTAGCATCTACTTTTGGGAATGGAGCTGACCATAAATGATTGGTTGGAATAGCAGTTGTAGAGTTGGACCAATTTTCAGAATGACGGTCTAATAATGTTTTGAAATAAGGAGAAGATTCGGATACTTGCTCCATTTTTATCCAATCGCCATCATTAAGTCTGTACCATGTTTTGTTTTTCTCATTTCCATTTAAAACATTAACAACTAATCGTTCGGGTATTTCATCAGCAGAAAAATTTATAACAGGCGATTCAATCCGAATTTGCAGATCTTCTCTTTCTCCTAAACCTACAAGTTGCTCTGAATATTCTGCTCCTGAGAACGTAAAGCGATGGTACCCATTGGGGACACCATCTCTTTGGGTGCTGGTTGGAATGCCATTTTCGTCCACAGGACCGCCCCACCATGTTCCGGAAACAGCTGTTGTTGTTAAATGGTGGATAGGGTTGGCTCCATTCCATCCGTGGTCTTTACCTAAAAAGTGATGGTAGGTCATATGCAGGTGCCCCGAAACAGCAATTACCTTTTCACGAGTCTCTAATAGTTTGAAAAGATCTTCTCTGTTTTTTGTGTTAACATTCGGAGTTTCACCACCCCATGCATATAAAGGAATGTGAGTTGCAATCACGATTAGATGATCTTTTGGGATATTTGGCATAAGATTTTCGATCCAGGTTAATTGATCACCCCAAATTCCTCCTTCATATCTTGATCGTCCTTCTTCATTCTTTCCAAGATAGTTCACATTGTCTAACGCAAGATAGGTAACTTTACCATACTGGTAAGCATAGTAGTTTGCTCCAAAATATCTTTTAAATGTATCTCTGGCATGGCGATTATCTTTGGTGTCAAAATCGATATCATGATTGCCAATTACGTGCCAAACCGGAATTTCAGGTTTGGAGAATAATTCAATATGTCTGTCAAAGAGAGACAGATCATTATACATGATGTCTCCCAAGATCATCATGAAACGGGCGTCCTCTTTTGCTGCCTGATTTAAGAACTCATCTCTTACAAAGGTTAGTTCTTTATCGTTTCTGGGTTGCGGGTCTCCGAAGATGATTGCATTGAATTTTTCTTCATCTACTGATTCAGTAAGAGCAAAGTTAACTTCTGATGGGAATTTATTAGTAGCTTTCAATCCCCCAAATTTTAATTCCGGAGAACCGGCCGGTTCGTATACCATACTGTGTTGTGGGATTTGGAATTCATTTACCGGGATATCGAAGCCGGATGGTTTAACAATCATCAAGGCTTGACCGGGAGAAAGGGAAATGGAATATTTTCCTTTCGCGTCTGTTTTAACTACTTCTTTTTGATTAGATATCAGGATGTTTTCTATCCCTCTTTCATTTTTATCGAGAGTTCCGTTTTCGTTCTGATCTAAAAAGACAATTCCTTGTACTTTTTGTAATTGTGTTTGTGCAAAGGCATTCCAGCTAAATAATGAGAAAACTATTATTCCAGTCAGACATTTATAGAAATTCATAGTGCGTTATTTGATATTTAAGAGAAAAAAGGGAGCATTTGCTCCCTTTAGATTAGATAAGGTCTATTGCCAAAGAGGTAAAACAAAGTCGGAGCTTTTGTTTTGAACCAGAACTTCATTCATATTTACAGCAATAGTTACTATTCCTTGAGTTTCATCAACCGAAAAGTCATCCATAGTTCTGTCAAGTGGAATGAAGCTTGGAATAATTGCATCAAGGAAAACACTGTTTTCCGAAATATTGTTATTGCCTGCTTGCTCTTGCTGAGATATTGGATATTTGATGCCAAGATCGACCACCCTGCGACCTTCTGCTATGAATATTTCTTGTCTCATTAAATAGATGATTTCAAGAAGTTCGTCTACTGAAGCTGCGTTGTTGATTTGGGCAACAGTAACGGAAGTGCCTGATACTGTAGGAATATTAACATTATCTGCTTGCCTGTCTAAAATGAAATCATCTAAGGCAGGTTCACCTTCGGAGAATCTGACTTTTACAGTATCGCTTAACGGGTAGTCGGTTCTGTTTCCTCCAGATCGTGTTTCTCTTGAATCATCGATTGAAGTGATGTCCCGGTTTGCAATAACATCATTTAATAAGTTAACTAATACAGGTTGTGCACTTGCTAACCCATTTTCTTTCAATTCAAGTTCAGCAAGCATCAGGTACGCTTCTTCTGCTTTGAATAAGTTTACGGGAATTTGACTGATTCCGGCTCCATCAATACTGAAGTATTTAGGATCTAAAAAATCCAGTCTTGGCAAGGGAGCGAATTCATCCTGAGAGGAATCGAATAATAAATTTTGAAACGAATTAGACGGTCCGTTTATTCCATCAAATTGAACTTGATAAGTGAACTGAGGGGTATTATCAACAACGGAAGCAGCTAATGTACGTAGGTCGTTAGAGTTATTGAGTAGGAATGCAATCCGGGCTTTACCAATAGTTGCTGCTTTAGCAAAGTCACTATTTGGTGCAAGCGAAATTACATCATCAAAAGTGTCATTAGCCAAACCAAGCTGAGTTTCAGCAGGAAGGGCTTCACCTAAAGATTCTACCGGAAGGGCTTGAAAATACTCTCCTGCGAAAAGTTGAGAAACCGCCAGATAGAACCGAAGTTCAGCTTCCTGTTCGGGAGTACTATCAGCATCACTTGGTAATACAGTATTAAGACCAAACTCTGCGGTTCTTCTTAGTGTATGTATAGCGGTCTGTATTCTGCCTACATCCAAATCTGTATAATCAATTTGTGGAATATCAAATACTTTACTGCTTATTGTTCGGTTGTTGTAGTAATTATCTGAAGTGAGTTCTGTAAGCTCGATAATTACGTTGATAGTACTTGCCATTTGTGATCTGGCACCATTTACCCAGTTAGTTGCAGACTGAGGCGAGTCTAAAAACTTATCGGTAGTAACATTAGGGTTTTCTACGGCATCAAGCCCGCATCCCTGAATAAACAGAGATACCAGAATTGAAAAAGCTATGATTGAGTTTTTCATAATTTGTTGAGTATAATATTTAAAATGTGATTTTTATTGATCCTATGAATTGACGAGGTGCAGATTCGGCTGCATAAGCGATACCACCCGTTGTAGCACCATTTTGACCTTGATCGCCACCACTTTGAGTAGCTTCCGGATCAAAAGAAGAGCTGGCAAAGTTGATAGGGTTAATTACACTGAAGCCAATGGATAAGCCTTCAGCAATACCTGCCAACGAATTTTTGCTGAATGTATAGTTAAGCCCAATGGTTCTTATTTTGAAGAAATCAGTCTTCTCAACAAACCTGTCTGTAAAATTAAGCCAGTTAGATGTGCCATTAGCATCTACTTCTGCCTGTGGAATTCCTTCATTATTGTCTGAAGCTCCATAGTTGAAACGGAACTGGCGTTCAAAGGAATGAGCATAAGCACCCGTCTGGAAGTCGGCATTACTAAAGAAAGCAAGTTTCTTATAATTTACGTTTAAAGATACACTCCCAAATACATCAGGAATGGTACTTCCCAAGAAAGCTTGCGGAGTAGTGGAATCTAGAACTCCATTCACAAAGGTACCTCTGTTACCTCTCAAGTAACCAACAGGATATCCTTCTTCAACTACTGTTTGAATAGTTCTGGCACTGAACCCATTAATATTGAAAGGGCTTGCACCGCCGGCGTCAATAACCTTGTTATCGAGCGTATTTACAGCTGCTTTTACCCGGATATTCCAGTCTTGTGTTAAAACAGGGATCGCTGTAAGTGCAAATTCGAATCCTTTATTTTCAATTACACCTACATTTTGTAGCTGGGTGCCCGTACCAACGCTTGGCTCAAGAGGTACATAGAATAAAGCGTCATTCGTTTCAGTATAGTAATAATTGGCATTTAGAAAGATCCGATCATCAACAAATCCGAAATCGGCACCAATTTCAAAACTAGTTACTTTTTCAGGCTTTAAATTTGGATTTCCTTGTTGACCAAAAGTAGCAGCTTGTCCTCCTAAGAATCCATCAAAATCTACTGTTCTTTCACCGGCAAAAGGAGTTGGGAAATTGCCTGCTAGTCCATAGTTGGCTTTAATCTTGAAGTAAGAAAATGCAGAATTTCCGAATGTATTAATAAAGAATGGCTCGGCACTTACAAGGTAAGCCACACCAGCCTTTGGATAATATTGTGTTCCTACGTTGTCGCCAAAAGCTGAATTTCCATCACCTCTTATACCAAATTCCAGGAAGTAACGGTTTTTGTATCCCATGTTCTCTTGAAAATAGATGCCATAATTGACCACCTCAGAAAGGTATTCGTTGCTTTCAGTATTAGCAGCCTGAGAAACAGAACGTGCTCCATCTCTAACGTCAATACCCCGGTAAGCAACCTGGTGATCTTCATTTCTAAAAAACTGAGTTCCTACTGTACTTATGAATGAGAAGTTACTTACATCGTATTTATGCTGTGCATTAAGTTCACCAGTCAGCCCTAAGTAGGTTCGGTTAAACTTGCTAATAGAACCTCGGTTAAAAAGACTGTTAGCCGGGGATAAATTATCCACATGATTCAAATACTCGTTAGTTGTATATATTTCTTCATCCTGAGATCTGTAATCGACACCTGCAGTTGCTTTGATAAGTAAAGTGGTGAGAGGCTTAAATTCTATGATCTGTGAAGTCTGAAAGCGATTTATATTTGTTTCATTATCCTGAGTTTCTTCTGCTTTTCGAACGAAATTTCTCATGAGTTCAAAATCAGCATCAGATAATTGATTCAGATTAGGATTAAAACCAGGTCCTGTAAAAGAAGAAGAACCTGATTCAGTATACCATAATCCTGTATATCCACCGGCGTTTCCGTTTCTTGCTCTTCTGAAGGTATTATTTGTGTAGCCAAATGAACTTTTATAATCTGTTTTGGAACTAATTTTTGAAGAAAAACCTGAGCGGAAGTCGACCTTAGTGTTTTCATTTTGATTGGCAATTCGAAAACCTTCATCATTTGTAATTCCGGCTGAGAAACTGTATCCAAGCTTTTGAGTTCCACCGTTTACCTGAACATCATGTTTCTGATATAAACCTGTTTGAAATAGAAGATCAGCTGTTCGATCGAAGTACAAGTAATCATTGGTAGGAGTTGTTGAACCTAATTGAGCGTTGTAACTCACTTGTAACTTTCCTTCACCCCCTTTTTTAGTGAAAATCTGAATAACGCCATTAGCAGCGTCAGAGCCATACATGGTGGTAGCAGCGCCTCCATTTATGTACTCGATTCTTTCAATGTTCTCTATTGGAATATCTGCTAAAGAGCTGCTCGCGGCGCCACTTGTTGAACCACCTCCAAGTTGTGCAGCTGTATTTAAATTATCTACTCTGGCACCATCTACGTAAATAATAGGCGTCGAATTGATAAAAGCTGAAACAACTCCTCTTGCTCTAACGATCGATGAACTTCCCGGTTGACCGTTTGTTAACCTGAATTGTGCATTTGGAATTTTAGACTGTAAAAGTTGATCTACCCTGTTAGATGATGAAAGTTCTATATCATCTTCGGTTACAGAGGTGATATTAGTAGAAAGTCTTCTTTTCTCCATATTTATTCCCTGACCTGTAACAACGATCTCATCTACTTTCAGAAGATCCTGTTCCAATTCTAATGACAATTTTTCTTGAAAGTCTATATCGGAAAATGGGATATAGAGAGTCTTGTATCCTATAAATCTTACTTCTAGAGATTTATTTGCGAGATCTATATCCGGTATATTAAGGAGGAATGAACCATCTGTATTTGTTGATACACCAACTGTGGTTCCGCTAATTGAAATTGAAGCTCCGGCAACAGGGTCTCCATTTGCTGCGTCTGTAACCACACCTTGGAGGGTGTCCGAGTGTTGAGGGATAGGTAATTCTGAATGCGGAAATGCCAGCATTATCAGAAGTAAAAATATTGTCATTGTAATACTAATCTTAGTTATTGGATTTTGTGTTAGACCGCAAACTATAGACGCTTGATTAAGCCTGTATTACGATTGCATTATGCTATTTTTTCTCCGTGTTTCTTTACCAATTGATAAAATAGTATGCATATATAACCTTTAGTAAAATATATACTTGGGAATGTGTCCGGTTGTATATTTTCAGCCCTTTTTTCAGAAATAATAACTTTGAGGTAATACAAGGTGAGAAAGGGCTAATTGTGTGTTATAGCTAAAGTCTATCTATTTGTAAGGTTTGAAATAAGTGATTTTTATGAGTGTACTTAAAGAGCGAATTTTAACCAACTGAAGAAATGATTTTCATATTACCTGAGTTTCTGAGCGAGTGAATTTTGTTAATAGATTGAATCAGGATTTCGGAGAGGCTTTCAGATTTATTGATCAGAAAAATGGACCGATTAATCGAAATAAAAAAAGCCCTGCAGTTGCAGGGCTTTTGGAATAGTGCTAAAGAATGTGCTTGATTACTTAATCAAAGTCATTCGTTTAGTTTGAACATTGGTTCCGGCAACTATTCGGTAGATGTAAACACCACTCGCTAAATTGCTTCCGTCAAATGTTACTGAATGTTCTCCTGAACCCATTCGGCTATTTACTAAAGTACTTACTAGTTGTCCTGTTATAGTAAATACATCCAATCTTACTTCACCGGCTTCCGGTAAGCTAAATTGAATAGTAGAAGTTGGGTTAAATGGGTTAGGATAGTTTTGACTAAGGCTGAATTGGATTGGTAATTCTTCACCTTCGTTAGAAACAGGAGTCACTCTTGTGAAGGAAATGGCGTGAGCATTTTCAGCCATTCTTGTAGAATCACCCGCTATTGCCTGAACAGTCCATTTAAGGTCGATGCTTGTACCTGCTTCTATACCTATTTCATTTAATGTAGAGTCGATATCCGCATATGTTCCGGTAAGTGTAACCGCTACTCCTTCATCATCTGCAGGAATAGAGAACAGTGGGGTAGAAAAATCTGCATCAACTGAATCAAGCATAAATACATAAGAAACATCAGCGTTAGAAGTAGCAGCGTTCCAAGTAAATGTTATTTCAGTTTCAGAACCACCGTTTAGGTCAAAACTTGCTTCATCAGCAGGAGTAGCTATTGAAAAAGCGTCAATTGTAATATCAACATCAACTATTAATTCAATATTGCCTTCAAAAGCACCTTTGTAAGGAGCTAATAAGCTTCTTGAAGTACCATCGATATCGGTAGAAAGAAAACCGATTGGTGTTCCTGCAAGATTAAGATCTCCATTCGAAGATCCTGTTAAGCTTAGGTCGGTAGTAGATGTAAATTCTACTTCAACAGCAGATGAGTTTGCATCATTACCTGAAGCTGTTTGCCACTCTGCCAAAGTTGTAGCATCGGTAGTGTTAAACAAACCTAAATTAGCAGAAGCACCACTAACAAAGTAGTTGTTATAGTCAGTGTCTAGATTTGTGTTATCTGTGGCTGGCCAATATATAGCATTTGAATTTGAAGCATCCTGATCAGAAACTAAAATATTGTTTTTCAGATCCCATTTTTGAGCAGTGCTGCTTTGTTGATGAGGTCCAAATGCAGCATGAACACCGGTTTCACTACTTGAACCGATACGAACTGAATTGTGGTAAATAGAATTCAAAGAGTTACCTGCTGCGTTGTCAAATGCGATACCATAAACTGAATTGCCTACTGCAGCACCTTCATTTGCAAAATTATCAACTGCAATCATGTTATTTGCAATCAGAACAGTATCTAAAGAAGCATTGAACAAGATTCCGGCAGCATAACCAGCAGAAGTAGTTCGATTGACTTTCAATCCAACAATTTTGTTTCCAGTTACACTTGTTTGACCACCGTTAAGTGCCAGATATATTCCTGCATATCTTGATCTGTCAGCTCTTGGGCTGTCAATAGAGATTGTGTTATTCATAATGGTATTATTCAAACTCCACCAAGTGGTAACACCTCTGTAAGTAGCATGAATTCTATTTCCAGAAACGGTTGAACCATCAGCCATAACACTGCTTGTTCCCCAAAGGCCAACACCATTTTGGAAGTCGCCATTTTCTGAACCAATTTGGTTATTGATTACAGCAAGTCCAATTGTTCCTTTAGGACCTGATTCGTTAGTAACAATTGCAGAAGTAGCTACATCACCACCGGTATAGGTCAGGTTGCTGTTTGCAATCATGGTATTGGTAGTTCCGTAGGTGTAAATAAGTGCAGATAATGTGGTATCAGCACTTGTGATCGTAAGATCACGGGTATCGCCACCCATAGTGTTTGAACCATCAATAGTTACATAATCAGTATTATTAATCCAGATTCCGTCACTGCCTGAACCACCCCAAACTTCAACAGTTGGCGTTTCACCTGAAACTGGTTTAATAGTTAGACCGGTATTTTCAGTTAAATCATCACGATCGATTTTCAATTCGTTAGAAGTTTCGTCAAGGTCTGCAGTAATATATAGATTAGAAGCTGCTGATAAACCTTCCGAGTTAACGTAGTGAATTGCTTGATGCAAAGAAATAAATCCTTCAGCATCCGTACTTCTTTGTGGAATGTAGTAATCTCCGGCAAGTGCGGTTTGTGCTTCTGATGCTACACCTAAATTGCTAAAGATATTCTGGCTTTTCAACATCCACTCACTGTCGTCATAGTTAGTTCCAAAAGAGCCAAGTGGAGTTGTATTACCCTCTGTTACACTTGGTTTACGAATCAAAGTATATTCTCTTGTTGCGGCTTCAACACCTGCAACTGCCCATCCTGAACCCGGATCAAGATTTGTTTCACCAAAAATATCCAACCAGGTAGTATCTCCGGATTGAGAATCGATATGAATCAGCGCTCTTGCATCGTCACCGTTGAAGTGAATAGGGCTTGGATATCCAAGTACTTCATCAGCATCATTGGCGTCAAAAAGAGCTCCGTCAACTTGATCAGTAATTAGAACATATTGCTCACCGGAAGCAATTGATGCTTCGCTCGCAAATTCATGGAAATAGATCCAGTCACTACCATTATTAGTTTGTGCAATTTGGTAATTAGCTAATACAACAGTAGAGTCTGTAAGGTTCGTAATCTCCAGTGCTTTATTATTGCCGGAGCCTTCGATATACTCCGAAAAGATCAGATTTGAAGGGTTATCAACAACAGGAGGTACAGCATTTGTGTAAGTAGCAAAACCATTCACACCACCCAATGCATACGCATTGTATGAACCATCAACATTTAACGAAATCTCAACTTCTCCGTGAATAGAGCTATAAGTATCTACATCATCACCCATCAAAGGAGATTGGTTAACAATAGTTGGGTTGGTCGCGTCAGAAATGTCGTAAACATAAACCTGACCAGTTTTATTACCACCTGCAGCTCCATCCGGACGATAAGTATAAACAGCTAAATGATCTTTACCTTCGTATGTGAATACTTGCATTCCGTTTCTTGAAGCAGATGCCAGTACGCTGTTTTCTACGTAAGCTCCGGCGCTTGAATATCTCGCAGGTGCAGAACTGTTACCTCCAACATAAAAATCAGATGTTCTACCCAATGCTAAAGGAGCAACATCAGGACTACTTCCAACATTCACTAAAGTTCCTGTTAAAGTGATTTCTTCCACATCCCATGTTGCGCCTTGATCGTCTGTGGTAGCCACGTAAACAATTCCCGGATCAACCGATGCAGTTGCCATCCAAACCTCTATGGTATTATCAGCGAGTGAACCAACAACTGTAAATTTGTCACCAACTCTTCCGCCAACAGGAATTGTTACAGAATCAGTGTAAGCACCGCCTTCCTGATCCCACCAGTATAATCTGAAAGGGCTCGAGGCTGATGCTAAGTTTCCAAGAAAAATTACTCCATCGTCAGAAACTTCAATGTCATTCATAGGTAAAGTTCCACCTGTTACACCCGAAAGATCGAAAGCAGTACCAAGTGTAATATCCGCTCCAGTAGCGGCATCCATTACCTGAATGGTGCTGTTACCCCTGTCTGCGGCATATACTCTCGCATTGCCATCAACTGTTCCATAAGCCATACCCCGTACAGAACCAACTGTGAACCAAGAGGGAAGCGCTTCCGCTGCTCCTGTGCGAGATGTTCGTTCCCAAACGGTGTTAAGCTCCTGTGCTTGTACCGAAAAAGAAATCCCCGAAATTAATAATGTTACTGCAGATACCTTCAGCAGTAAATTTTGTAAATGTTTTTTCATACAATATTGTGTATTAATTAAAATTAAGATGAGTGATAATAAAGGAATATATTTTCAAATAAAGTAATTATGCTCATTGTGCATGTAAAAATATACCATGTTAATTGAGAGAAAAAGAAGAACCCCGATAAAATTATTGAAATAACAGACCAAGCACTTTTGAAGAGTATTTGTCTTATTTTAAATCCGAGTTTCAGTTCACTTAAAAGATTAGCATAACACTCAAAAATGAAGAAAGTACTTACATTAGCATTTTTACTAATTTCTTTTTCAACAACATTAGTTGGACAGCTTTTTAACCGTGAACCTGAATTTAACCGGCAGGACACGCTGCGAGGAACCATCACTGAAGAACGGGCTTGGTGGGATGTGACTTTCTATCATCTTAAAATGGAAGTGAATCTCGAAGACAGTACGTTTTCAGGAGTGAATATTGTTCAGTATCAGGTACATTCGCAAACTACCAATATTATGCAGTTGGATCTTCAGGAGCCAATGACTATCACTAAAATTACACAGGATGGAAATGAACTGAACTTCCGGAGAGAGGGAAATGCCTTTTTTGTGGAAACAGTTAAAAATCAGGATGTAGGAGATATTGATCATATTGAAGTACATTTTTCAGGAAAGCCAAAAGTAGCAGTTCAGGCTCCCTGGGATGGAGGAATTACTTGGGCAAGAGATGAAAATGGAAATCCTTTTGTAGCTTCTGCCAATCAGGGAATAGGAGCAAGCATTTGGTGGCCAAACAAAGATCACGCTTACGACGAACCGGACAGTTTGCTGATGAGTATCACCGTTCGGGATGATCTCATGAACGTATCCAATGGAAGGCTGCGTGGTTCAGAAGATAATGGAGATGGCACTAAAACCTGGCACTGGTTTGTAAGTAACCCGATCAACAATTACGGAGTGAACATCAACATCGGGGATTATGTGCATTTCGAGGAAACATTTGCGGGAAAAAAAGGGGCTTTGGATATGGATTATTATGTGCTCAGTTACAATCTGGAAAAAGCAATCGAGCAATTTGCGGATGCTCCAAGATCGATAGAGGCTTTTGAATATTGGTTCGGACCTTATCCTTTTTATGAAGACAGTTATAAACTGGTGGAAGCTCCATATCTCGGAATGGAGCATCAGAGTTCAGTGACGTATGGAAATCAGTATGGAAATGGATATTTAGGAAGAGATTTAAGCAGCACGGGCTGGGGATTGAAGTTTGATTTCATCATTGTGCATGAAACGGGTCACGAGTGGTTTGCCAATAACATCACCTACAAAGATGTAGCCGATATGTGGATTCACGAGAGCTTTACCAACTATTCCGAGAGTCTGTTTTTGGAATATCATTTCAGCAAGCAAGCCGGAAGGGAATATGTGCTTGGAACCAGATTAGCTATTCAGAATGACCGACCGATTATCGGCATCTATGATGTGAATTATGAAGGTTCCTCCGATATGTATTACAAAGGGGGAAATATGCTGCATACCATTCGTCAGATTGTGAATGATGATGAACTATGGAGAGAAATTCTTCGGGGATTAAACAAAGAATTTTATCACCGGACAGTAACCACAGAGCAGATTGAAAATTATATGATCGAGAAGTCAGGGAAAGATCTGACTTCTGTTTTTGATCAGTACCTGAGAGATTACCGAATTCCGGTTCTGGAATATTTCTTTAGAGATAACAAATTGTTATATCGCTGGAATAATGCGGTTCAAAACTTCGATATGCCGATTGAGGTGACTATTGATGAAAATGTTCAAATACTGAAACCAACCACTCAATGGCAAACGATAAACAGCTCAGGTTCAGAGCTTAAAACCGATGTGGATTATTATATAGGCTCGATGAAAGTGCAAGAGGATTGAATAACGAATATTGAATGTTGAATAACCAATATCGAAGGGAAGATTTTAACCGCAAAGGATTTCAATATCCAACATCCAAAAAGGAATACCCAACTTCCAACGGATTTGCATTGGAAAGTAAATTTTGATTACTCAAAGTACATGAACAAGCAATGACTTTAGTCCGTAGCATACTGAACACTGAACCGATGAACAGTAGAACTCAGAGCTGAAGAACAACCAAGTCTCTTAAAACCTTAAACAAGCAAGTCCTTCAGGACTGCTTGAATTATGAAAGCACCAAATAGTTGCGAGTTACAAGCAACGTGCAGCAAGCAACAAACAACTAATAACAAATAACCAGTTCCCAATTCTTTCAAAAACCTCGTACCTTTCAGCGCTTAATTCAAAACCGTAAAGCTAACAACAATTATTCATGGCCGACGCTATCGTTAAAGAACCGGAAGTAAACCTTGAACTTGCTCTCGAACACGGACTAAACGAAGAAGAATTTGAAATGATAAAAACCCGCCTGGGGCGGGTACCTACTTTTACAGAATTAGGTGTGTATTCGGTGATGTGGAGTGAGCATTGTTCATATAAGAATTCCATTGTAGAGCTTAAAAAACTTCCTCGTGAAGGTGAGCACATGCTGGTTGGAGCCGGAGAAGAAAACGCAGGATTGGTAGATATCGGAGACGGACTTGGGTGTGCATTTAAAATAGAAAGTCATAATCACCCATCAGCAATTGAGCCTTATCAGGGAGCTGCAACCGGAGTAGGCGGCATTCATAGAGATATTTTTACGATGGGGGCTCGTCCGGTGGCAAGTTTAAATTCATTACGTTTTGGAAGCTTAGAAAATCCGAGAGTTCGATATCTTCTGGATGGAGTTGTTCGTGGAATCGGAGATTATGGAAATTCTTTTGGTATACCGGTTATTGGTGGTGAGGTTTATTTCGATGAGAGTTATGAAGGAAATCCGCTAGTAAATGCGATGAGTATCGGATTGGTTGAAGCCGGTAAAACCGTTTCTGCGATTTCTGAAGGGATCGGAAACCCGGTAATTATTGTAGGAGCAAGTACCGGTCGTGATGGAATTCACGGTGCCACTTTTGCATCCGAGGAGATCAGCGAAGAAAGCGAAGCTAAACGTCCAAGTGTTCAGGTTGGAGATCCTTTTACAGAGAAATTATTGTTAGAAGCCAGCCTCGAAGTACTGAAAACCGGGGCCGTAGTTGGAATGCAGGATATGGGAGCAGCAGGAATTGCATGTTCCACTTCCGAAATGACAGCTAAAGGCGGACAGGGAATGCTGATCGATCTTGACAAAGTTCCGGCGCGTGAAGACGGAATGACTGCTTATGAATTACTGCTTTCGGAAAGTCAGGAGCGAATGTTGATCGTCGCAGAAAAAGGTCGTGAACAGGAAGTGATCGATGTTTACGAAAAATGGGATCTGCACGGCGTGGTAATTGGTGAAGTGGTAGATACCGATCGTGTAACCTACAAAAAAGAAGGAGAGATCAAAGGAGATATTCCTGCTGAGCATTTGGTACTTGGAGGCGGAGCTCCTCAGTACATTCGGGAGACAAAAAAACCCGCCTATTTGGATGAAGTTCAAAGTTTTGATACAGACAGTATTTCTCATCCTGAAGATCATGAACACACTATAAAATCATTGTTGGGTTCGGTTAATATTGCATCCAAAAAATGGGTGCATGAGCAATATGATACAACCGTTCGGACCAATACAGTGACTCCTCCCGGCGCTTCTGACTCAGGAGTTATCCGCGTAAAAGGAACCAATCGTGGACTGGTAGCAAAAACAGACTGTAATGGTCGTTATGTGTATTTAAATCCACGTCGTGGGGGGCAAATTGCGGTGATTGAGTCGGCAAGAAATGTGATTTGCTCAGGTGGAAAACCTTTGGCTATCACCAACTGTCTGAATTTCGGAAATCCATATAAACCGGAAGTGTACTGGACGTTCAAAGAAGCGCTTGGTGGAATGGGTGATGCTTGTAAAGCTTTGAATACTCCGGTAACCGGTGGAAATGTGAGTTTTTACAATGAAAATCCGAATAGCGCAATTTTCCCATCTCCAATTATAGGTATGCTTGGTTTGATTGAAGATGTAGAAAATCATACTACAACTCCTGCTTTCAAAAATGATGGAGATATGATTCTGTATGTCGGCGCTGACCGAAAAGGACTGGGCGGAACCGAATATCTGAAAAAGATTCATGGTCTGACTACCGGTGATGCTCCTGAGCTTGATATCGAATTCGAAGTAAAACTACAAGATGCGGTTCTGGAAGCTATTAAAGCCGGATTTATAACCGCGGCGCATGATGTTTCGGATGGTGGTTTAGCAATCACTTTAGCTGAAATGGCCATTTTCGGTGGAATTGGAGCCAATGTGAATGTTCGATCTCTGAAAGGTTCTGAGCATGAAGTGCTTTTCAGTGAAGCTCAATCCGGTATTGTAATTACCATCGAGCAGAAAGATCTTGAACAAGCACTTACTCATTTCAAAGATGCGGGAGTTCCGATCACAAATCTTGGAGAAGTAGTTGGAAAGAAATTAGACCTTTCAGGTATTGCTGAATTAGATGTCGAACAAATGAAAGAGATTTATGAAGGGGTTCTATCTGGTATTATGGGTTGATCGCTTTGAGCGTTATATATAAAACAAGAAAAACCAGAACTGTGTCATCATTGTAAATCTCAGGTAATTTAATGGTAGTTTCTTGGCTCTTTAAAAGGCTGTCACCCTGAGCACAGGTATTTTTGAGGCCTCAATGCTGGTTGCGAAGGGTCTCAAATGTTGATCTGTTCGGTTTGTACTATAAGTACCAACTTTCTGATAAATCTTTCCAGCCGGGATTAACAGACTCAATCAAAGCAACCTTCTTTTGTCTTTTCCATCCTTTAAGCTGTTTCTCTCTTTCTAAAGCTCTGCCAATATCATCGGTTTCTTCATAATATACTAACTGATGAAGATTATATTTCTTCGTAAAACCCTCCTTTAGTTTAGATTTGTGTTCATACACTCTACGTTCTAAATCATTAGTTATACCGATATAGATCATCTTAGAAGTATTACTTAGCAAGTAAATGTAATAGGTTTTTGTCATCATGAGTAGTAAGACTGGTTCAAAACCTATTCCTTACAAAAAGCTTTTGTCTAATTTGAGATCCTTCGATGTACTTTGCTTATGTACTTAAATTTTAATTTGAACCACTCAGGATGACAGCCTTTGTTTTGTCAACGAATTACCTGACATCTACAAGGATGACCCTTTTTAGCGCTATTAGCAAGAGTCTAAAACTATATATCATCGCTAATCCATTATCATTAAGTTGGAACGAAAACCCATCCAACTTTCATTTAATTAGCTGACTAATCATCAAGAAAGACAGACTAAAAATGAAAGATAAGATTGTATTGATCGTTGGTGGGGCCGGTGGAATCGGATCAGCGACTGCTGATAAATTCTCACACGAAGGGGCAAAAGTAATCATTTCATCCCGTACTAAATCCAAAGCAGAAGAAGTAGCTAAGAAAATAAATGATACCGGAGGAGAAGCTTATGCAATTGAAGCTGATGCCACCGACAAAAATTCGGTTTCTGCCATGGCGCAGGAAATCGAAGACAGTCTTGGTAAAATAGATGTGTTAGTCAATGCATTTGGTTTGGGCTTGATTCAACCTTTCTCTGAAATTGACCCGGATGATGCGAAAGAAGTAATAATCACTAATGTGTATGGCACTTTTTTGGTTACTCAAACCGTGAAGAAGCATATGAAGAAGGATGAACCCACTAATGTGGTTATGTTTCCCGGAACAATGGGGAAGTATGTGATGAAAAATGCTTCGGTATATGCTGCATCAAAATTTGCCATTCAGGGATTTACCAAAGCACTTATAGAAGAGGGAAAGCGTGAAAAAACTAAATATTCTCTTTTCTATTTAGGTGGAGTAGATACAAAGTTCTGGGATGATGAACGCGTAAATATGCGAGTCAAAAAAGAAGCAATGCTAACCTCAGAAGAAGTTGCTGAAGCTGTATTTGCTGCAGTTAATCAACCAGCAGGCTCTGTGATGAATGAGATTGTCATTCAACCTGAGAGCCATCAGCTGGTTTAATAATTAACTTATAACAGGGCACTCATTAATTGCTTTTTTATAAGCGTTTTCGAGAATATTTAAACCTTCATCAATTTGATCAGAGGTAATCGTAAGAGGTGGACGGAAACGGATGGTTTTTGGTCCGCAGGAAAGAATCATCAAACCATCTTTCATACATTGCTTGATTACCGCATCTCGGGAATGAGTATCAGGCATGTCAATAGCACAAAATAATCCCAAACCTCGTGGATTCGATAGATGCTCATGTCGTTCCGAAAGATCATGTAACTTACTAACCAGATGCTTTCCAACGGTAGCCGCATTTTGGACTAAACTATCTTCCTCAATAATATCTAAAATTCGTCCAAAACGAACCATATCAACCAGGTTTCCACCCCAAGTCGAATTTATTCGTGACGAAACGTGGAAACAATTTGTTTCTACTTCATCCACTTTGCCTCCTGCTAAAACTCCACAAACCTGGGCCTTTTTTCCGAATGCAATGATGTCCGGTTTAACAAAATATTCATGAGCCCAGAACTTTCCGGTCATTCCAACTCCTGTTTGAACTTCATCATATACTAAAAGAGTATCATGTTTATCAGCTAAATCGCGTAATGCCTGGTGGAATTCAGGACGGAAGTGCCTGTCGCCTCCCTCACCTTGAATGGGCTCAATCAGAATACAAGCGATATCATCTTTATAAATTTCGAAATAACGCTCTGCCTGAGCAATAGCTATCTGTTCATTCTGAATAACTGATTTAAGAGACTCAGGAGTTTCAGGATAATGATTTGCAGGGCTTATTATCCTTGGCCAATCAAATTTTGGAAAAAATTTAACTTTATCATGTATAGTATTGGTTACTGAAAGTGTATATCCAGAACGTCCATGAAAGGCTTTTTCAAAGTGAAGTACTTTGTGACCTTTTTCCTCTCTGTAACCCTTTTGAAAGTTTTTTTGAACTTTCCAATCGAAAGCAATTTTCATTGCATTTTCAACAGCTAACGCTCCACCTGAAATAAAGAAAGAATGGGGAAGATGATCTGGTACAGCAACTCGGCTGAAGGATTCCATAAATTCAGCCATTTCCTCCGTATATACATCAGAATTAGATGGTTTGTTTATAGCTGTTTTTCCTAGTTTGGCGACAAAATCAGCATCGCCGGCTAACTTGGGATGATTCATACCTAAAGGGTTTGAAGCAAAGAACGTAAAAAAGTCTAGATATTTTTTATCGTTTTTTGAATCGTATAAATAAGCTCCTTCACTCTTTTGGAGATCAAGAACCATATCATATCCGTCAGTTAAAAGATGCTTTCCTAAGATGTTTCTTACTTCTTTCGGATGAATATTTTTTGTTGCTGTAGCCATAATTGTAGTCTGAAATTTTAATTTCATGAAGCTACCAAATAAGCTAAATTGCCTCAATAGCGTTTAAACTTTATAAACCCATTTTAAAGACTTTTTGTAGTATAGTTCAGAGCGAATTATGGAAATCAAAATTAATTCTATGCCCGGAGTTTTGGTAATAAGAAGTTTTATTCTTGGCATCTTGTTGTCTCTCTTTTTAGTTAATGCCGTTTTAGCTCAGGATTATGCAAAGGAATATGAAAAAGGACTAATAGCGTTTCAAGATGGAGATTTAAAGGAGTTTTTGTTTCATCTCAAAAAAGCAGATTCATTGAGGCCAAATCACAGATTAATTCTGCACAAATTGGCAACAGCATTTTTCCTTAATCAACAACCGGAAAAGGCGTATCAAACTCTAAAATATAGAATTGGATTTTATGCAGTGGATGACTTTTCGGATGATGAAAATCTATCTTCCTTAGAGAATTCGTTATTGGAGCAGCTTAAAAAGTTAGTAGAGAAGTATAATATTACGGAGAAAAAAAGCAACACAGCTTTTGTAATGAATATTAAGGAATTTCATCCCGAAGGAATAGGATTTAATCAAGAGAACGAAAGATTTTATTTGACGGATATCAGACACGGATGGATATATAGTTTTCAAAACGATGGAAAAGACATAAAGAAAGAACTTGATTTAAAAGATTTTGGATACTGGTCGGCAATGGGAATCAAATTTGATCCTATAGATAAGAACGTTCTTTGGGTTACAACATCGGCTATTGAAAATTTTATAGGCTATGAGGACTCTCTATCAGGAAAATCTGCCGTTTTAAAATTTGATTTAGAAAAGAAGAAGCTAATCAAAGCCTATCACGCACAAGGGAGTCATTTATTTGGGGATATTGTAGTCAGTAAAAAGGGAAATGTGATTATTACAGATAGTTCAGAACCAACTCTCTATTCAATATCACCCGAAAAGGAGGGTCTTACTAAGTATCTGAGTTACTCAGAGTGGTGGAATTTACAGGGTTTAGATTTTTCAGAAAGTGAGGAATACCTATTTGTATCTGACTACATAAATGGCATATATAAAATCGATATGAAAACAGGTTTGGTAGAACCGGTTTCCGTAAGAAATGAACTTTTAAGAGGGGCCGATGGTATATATATATCAGGAAATAGCTTGGTTTCTCTTCATAACGGTAGTTTTCCGAAAAGAGTCGGGGTAACTAAACTTAATAAAAAAGGGACAATGATTAATATGAATCCGGTTTTTCCTGATAATGCATTAAGCGAATTAAATGAACCCACACTGGGAGTAATTGTGGGTTCGGAGTTGTTCTACATTGCAAATAGTCCGTGGGCTCACTATGAGAGAGGTAAACCACTTTTAGAGAAATGGAAGCCTATTCTAATAAATAAACTGTCAGTTAAATGAGAGAGCAGTTTTTTTAATGATAGAAACACATTCCTGTAATTGTTCTTCAGACATAACTAAAGGGGGCGCAAATCTTATAATATTGCCATGAGTGGGTTTGGCTAATAATCCGTTTTCTTTCAGTGCAACACAAAACCTCCAGGCAGTATCACTGTCTGGAGTATCATTAATTATAACAGCATTTAATAAACCTTTTCCTCTAACACTAACAAACAGGTCTGAATCAGCAATAATTTTTTCCATTTCATCTCTGAAAAGCTCGCCAAGTCTACGGGCATTTTGAGCTAAACCTTCTTCTTTAACAACTTCAAGAGCTGTCATGGCAACTTTGCATCCCAGAGGATTTCCACCATAAGTAGATCCATGTTGTCCGGGTTTGATCACGTCCATTACTTGATTATCTGCTAAAATCGCGGATACAGGATATGCCCCCCCTGATAATGCTTTTCCTAAAATAAGTATATCTGGTTTCGTATATGAAATTTGTTGTTCACAATGACCGGAGCAATTACAATTACCACATACCGCAAGTAGCGAACCAGTGCGTGCAATCCCGGTTTGGATTTCATCCGCGATAAAAAGAACATTTGCATCCTCACATAAGCGGGATATTTCAGGAATAAAGTCCTCATCTGGAACTACTACTCCAGCTTCACCTTGAATAGGTTCAACTAAAACACCGGCTACGTTTGGTTGTTTTAACGCTTTTTGCAAAGCTCTTTTATTGTTGTAGGGGATTTTTATAAAACCAGGAGTATAAGGTCCAAAATTTTTACGGGCGTCAGGATCATTAGAAAAAGAAATTACCGTGGTTGTTCTGCCATGAAAATTATTATCAAAAACTATGATTTGGGCTTCATTTTCTGGAATTCCCTTTTTTTCATAAGCCCATTTTCTACATATCTTAATTGCAGTTTCAACACCTTCTGCTCCGGTATTCATGGGCAGGACTTTATCAAAACCAAAGTAGTTGCTCAAATACTCTTCATATTCACCAAGTACATTGTTATAGAAAGCTCTGGAGGTAAGTGTTAATTTTTGAGCTTGCTGTGTTAGTGCTTCTGTAATTTTTGGATGACAGTGTCCTTGGTTAACCGCTGAGTAAGCTGATAGAAAATCATAATACTTATTACCTTCAGGGTCCCAAACATACACACCTTCGCCCTTATCAAGTACAACGGGTAGGGGATGGTAATTATGTGCTCCATATTTATCTTCGAGTTCAATCGCTTTTTTAGATGATATCATATAAAATATTGTACTGTAATTTATTTTAAAGATAAATAATAGAGTAGAAAAGCTTAATTAAAAAACCCAAAATTATTGTTGTTAGTCACCCCAAATTAATCGTATATTAGTTATTCAACATCGCGGGGTGGAGCAGCTGGTAGCTCGTCGGGCTCATAACCCGAAGGTCGCAGGTTCGAATCCTGTCCCCGCCACTACAAAAAGCCCTCTTTTCGAGGGCTTTTTTATTTGGGGTACAACATAGGTACAACAAAACGTCTTTTTAACAGGCCTCACAATGGTGAGAAGGGGGTTCAGTTTTATTTTGTTTATCAGAGGGTTTAAAAAAAGAAGAGAAAGATTGTTTATCAGAATATCTACTCTGAATACGGATAGCATTTCCAATAGCGATTAACGCTACACCCACATCAGCAAATATAGCTTCCCACATGGTTGCTATTCCAAAAGCTGCAAGGATCATAACTAATACCTTAATCCCCAAGGCAAAGCTTATATTTTGCCATACTATACGGTGGGTAAACTTTGATATGTCTATGGCAAGTGGAATTTTAGAAGGCTGATCGGTTTGTATCACAACATCAGCGGTTTCTATTGTTGCATCAGAACCAATTCCTCCCATAGCAATACCAACGTCTGCTAATGTAATAACCGGTGCGTCATTAACCCCATCACCAATAAAGCCGACAATATTTCTCTCTCCAAGAGCTTTCTCAACATATCGGTATTTTTCATCAGGAAGCAATCCGCCGTGTGCTTCGTTGATTCCAAGTTTCTCTGCTACAAATGAAACGACTCTACTATTATCGCCCGATAACATAACCAGTCGCTCGAGACCTTTTTCTTTAAGCAGTGCAATAGTCTGATTGCTATCTTCTTTAATCTGGTCAGCGATACTAATGGTTCCAACATGTTTTCCATCAATTGCTATATGTACGTATGTATAAGGGTCGGAATATTTTTCACTCTCTTGGATGGATATTTGATTGGCTTTCAATAAATCCAGATTCCCGATAAGTATTTCTTTGCCATCAATTTTTCCTTTTAGTCCTTTTCCTGAAATCTCTTGTTGCTCAGTCACATCGTATAAGGATTCATCACCATTAAATGCAATGATAGCTTTACCAATTGGATGAGTAGATTGCTTTTCTAATGATGCTGCATAAGCAATGAGTTCTGCTTCAGACAAACTGCTATGAGACTGTACATTTTGAACTTCAAATGAACCTTCAGTTAAGGTGCCAGTTTTATCCATGAAAAGTATATTCATCTTCCTTAGCTGATCCAGAAAATCCGATCCCTTTAACAAAATTCCATTACTTGATGCAGCCCCAATTCCACCAAAATATCCCAATGGAATTGAAATAACCAATCCACAAGGGCAAGACACAACTAAAAATATAAGTGCTCTGTAGAACCATTCTTGGAAGACATAGTCATTGACTACAAAGTAAGGTATGAATGTAAGAGCAACGGCAAGCCACACAACTATTGGTGTGTATATCTTGGCAAATTTAGTCATAAACCGCTGTGTCGGGGCTTTGCGCTTGGACGCTTCTTGAACCATTGTAAGAATGCCCGATAACTTAGTATCTTTAAATGCACTCGTAACTTTTATTCGCACAAGCTTGTCTTGATTGATTGAGCCTGCCCATATCTCTTCTCCGGCTCCTTTATTAATTGGTTTTGACTCTCCTGTTAGAGCAGCCGTATTAAATGAGCTACTCTCAGTTAGTAGTTCTCCATCAAGCGGAACTTTTTCTCCCGGACGAACTAAGATAATTTCACCGATTTCTACCTCAGAAGGATGTATCTGAACAGTTTCTCCCTCTCTCTCAACGGTGGCTATCTCTGGCTGTTGATCAATTAATCCCTTTATCGAGCTTCTTGCTTTATGAACAGCACCATGTTGTGCATATTCACCAATCGTGTAGAACAGCATAACAGCAACACCTTCAGCGTATTCACCAATTGCAAAGGCTCCAACTGTGGCAATTCCCATCAGAAAGAATTCACTAAAGAAGGTTCCGTTTTTAATGGAATTAAATGCCTTGCCCCAGACAGGGCCACCGACTGCCAAATAAGACACTCCATAAAGTAGTAGATATAAATATTTACTTCCCTCGAATGTGGTGAAATGTTCCACAAAGAGAGCACTAATCAAAGCAATAATACTTATAAAAGCTTCCTTGTATTTCCTTATAAGAGAAATCATGATTTGTTCTCTCTATCATGGAGCCATTCCCATGCACTATCTGCATTTTCAATCTCAAAAAATTTCATATTGTCTTTTGTCAGTGCACTTAGAAGACGAGTTCCCCATTTTTGCCATTTAGATTCTCCCACAATGACAATACGATCAAACTTGCCGATGAATTTGGCATCAAGTTTTAAATCTTTCCAAAATGAGTCCACATCCTTCCAGCCTTTAAATTTCTCTAAAATCATTAACAATTTAGGCTTTGAGTTCGAGCCAGTAAAATCCTTGAGCGCTGGTTCTAGCTTATCAAAGTCCTGCTTGTTCAAAGCACCAGATTCTTTAATGGCAAGAATGCCTCTCTCTTCGTGTGTCTCAATACTAATCATATTAGTTTACCTTATTGATCAATTTTGAATAATAATATGATAATTTTTGTCAGATTAATTGCAGATTTGTGTAAATCTCGTGCAGGATTTTGTCAGATTTTATCTATTGAAACTCTTTTATTCTCCTTGACCTCTTTAAAATGAGAGGGGGATAACCCGGTTTCTTTTTTGAATTGTCTTGAAAAATGTTGCTGACTGCTATATCTCAGTTCATAAGCTATTTCAGTTAAATTATGTTCTCCATATACGATGAGTTCTTTAGCCCGCTCGATCTTTTGCAGGATATAGTATCGCTCGATAGACTTTCCTTCCACATTAGAGAACAACCGACTCAAAAAATGGTAATCCTTATTCAGGTTTTTTGTCAGATACTGTGAAAGATTGCCTTTAAGCTCTTTATTGGTTCGAACCAACTGTATGATAATCTGTTTGATGCGCTCAACAGTTTTACTACCCTGATCGTTGATGATTTCAAAGCCATTTTTCTGAACCACTTTTACGAGCCTTTGATATTCTTTATCAGGAATTGGCTCAGTTAGTGTTAGCTCTCCTAGATCAATATGTTTAATTGCGAAATCAGCTTCTGTAATTTTCTTTTCCAAAATTTCAGTACAACAGGTACATACCATATTCTTTATGTGGAAGTGTTGTTGTTTCATTCTTCATGATTATGTTGTTCTTCAATCAGAGTAGAGATCTGATTATCCCACTCTATTTCTATCGTGCTATGGTTGAACTTATAAGGTTTAAGCAATTCACGAATTTCTTTTTTTGCATTTATCAATTCAGAAACTTGGTTCATTTCATGTACTTGTATATGGGCAGTGACCACATGCTTTTCCCCATCCAGTGACCACACATGCACATGATTAGTGCTTTCTACAAAAGGTAGATTCAGAAACTTTCTGTTCAATTCATCTATGTCAATATCATTAGGACTTCCCTGCAAAAAGACATATAAGGTTTCTTTTAGGCGCTTCAGGATATTCCACAATATATATGCTGTTATGAAGAGGGATAAAGCCGGATCGAGATAATGTATATCTTTAAAAAGCAAAACAATGGAAACTACCAGCACGGCAGCCCACCCCAAAACGTCTTCCATTAGATGCCATGATATTACCCGCTCATTTAGAGTTTTACCTTTACTTACTCTCCATGCAGCGTATCCATTTACAGTAACTCCAATGATAGCAAATAGTAACATACCTTGAGCATCAGTGTGTTGCGGATTTAGAATGCGTTCTACGGCCTCATTTATGACAAATATTGAGCCCCCAATAAGAACAAGGCTATTCACCAAGGCCCCTAATAACGAAAAACGAGTATATCCGAATGTGAAATTTGAATTAGCTCCTTCTCTCGACTTTCTGTCCAAATACCAGGACAAGCCCAGAGAAATACTATCACCAAGATCGTGTAAAGCATCGGAGATGATAGCCACACTGTTTACATATAATCCTCCAAAAAACTCAAGAATGGTGAACCCTATATTAAGGAAGAAGGCAATTTTAATATTGCCTTCTTGATTATGGTGATGATCATGTGCCATGAGATATGAATTTGAGTGTCACTAATTTATGTTACTTGCTTAATTGTAAGATTTTTATGGCTCCTCGAATCACAAAACTGAATACAATCGCTCCGATTATCAGATCTGGAAGCTTACTATCAAGCCAAAAAACCAGTACTCCGGCTAGTATCACTCCACCATTCACAATAATGTCATTAGAGGTAAAGATGGCACTGGCCTGCATGTGAGCTTCATCACTTTTGGTTTTATTAATCAGCCAGAGCGAAACCAGATTGCCAATGAGAGCCAGCACTGCTATGAAAATCATCCACTCAAACAGAGGTGTTTCACTTTCACTGAGAAATCTCCGAAATACTTCTGTGAAGCCCAACAATGCCAACCCCATTTGAAAATACCCACTAAATTTAGCTACTTTTTTCTTTCTTGAAACAGTACTGCCAATCGCAAACAGACTTAGTGCATATACGATGGAATCTGCAAGCATATCGAGTGAGTCTGCTATCAAACCCATAGAGTTTGATATCCATCCGGTAGTCATTTCCACAACAAAAAATCCAAAATTGATACCCAGAACCCACCACAATATTTTACGCTGTTTGGAATCGTCAGCAGCCAACGGCAATTCGACATCATCTTCTGAACCTAATAACTGGTCGCTAAGTTTAAGTTCACTTATGGCGTGATGGATCTCATCTACTTTTTCTGTATGATATACCTCCAGTTTGCGGTTGGGGATATCAAATGAAAGTTGCTTAACCTCATTGTAAGGTTCCAGCTTCATGCGGATCATTTGCTCCTCTGAAGGGCAATCCATTTTGCTAATGTGGAAGGTTGTTTTTTTCATTTCTGGAAAAGTTTTGAACTATGAAATTCTTGTGAGCGACTTTTGTGTCTTTATTCTATAAGCGTTCTCAATTTCTGTAACATAAATAATTCCATCCCCATGTTCCAGGGTTTGAGCTTTGCTACAGATTAATTCAATTGCTCTTTCCACTACTTCATTTTGACAAACCAGCTCCAATTTTATGATTGGGCTGTCTGTAAAGTGAAAGTCCAAAGATGGAGAAGCGTCAGGATTTTTGTAGGCTCCTGTTCCTTCACCTTTAGATAATGTAACACTGTCGAAGCCTTCTTCTTTTAATGATTCTACTACAATCTGTACACGTTTGGGTTTTATAAATGCTTTTATTTCTTTCATAATTCTGATATTTAGTTTGTCCTTAACCGGTTTTTTCTACCGGTCAAGGATCTTTATTTCTATTCCTTAATTAATGACCGTGAGAAGTCTGACTTTTCTTCATCTCAGCAATAAGGGAATAAGCGTTATTCCATGCAACTTTTGTGTCTGATGGTAAAGTTTCTAATAACTTCACTTCCACCCATCCGTCTTTTTCCAGGCCAGTTTTTATCTCAATCGGCGTAAATTCCCATTCTGTTTCTCCATTTTCCTGATGCTCTTCGGCACTAAACATATACGTTTTACCTTCGTCTTCAATGATGGCACTCTCGGGTAAGGCAAACACTTCTTTGTCTGTGGTATAGATGTTACCGTTGATATACATTCCCGGTATTAAATACCCTTCTTTCTGATCAATCTCGGCATGTACATGAACTGCTTTCGGGTTTTGCTCGAACTGCTTTCCTACGGAGTATATTTTCCCTGTTAATCTTCCATCAGGGACAGATTGGACAGTAAAAGAAACTTTCTGTCCCTTTTTAACCTGATACACATCTTTTTCAAAAACCATCAAATCAGCATGTATATGTTCGTTATTAACGATCATAAGCAATTCTGTTTGTGGTTCAACATATTGCCCGATTTGAATGTTAACGTCTTCAATGTATCCGTCAATAGGACTAACAATGGGCACCGTCTCGTAAATATTTCCATTTCTGATTTTTTCGACGCTCAAACTCAATTGCTTTAACTGCGCCTCATACCCCTTAACTTCTGCAACCGTAGCTTTGTGCTCTGCTTGTGTTTTCTGGAGTGCCTGACCGGAACCAACCTCTCCTTCATATAATCTTTGTTGCCGTGCAAGTTCTTTTTCCAGATACAGCATTTGCTCGTACGTACGAACGTATTGTGTTTGGATATTGGTAAGATTAGGATGTGCGGCGTAAGCGAGCACCTGATTTTTAGTAACTTTATCTCCTTCAATAACTTCAATGGAAGTAACATTAGCTCCTAAAATTGCAGTTACGGTAGCCTCATGTTGTGGAGGAACTTCCAGCTGCCCGTTTGCCTTTATGATGCCTGAAAGATTACGGGTTGGAAGCGTATCAACATTCATTTCAAGACTGTTAAATTTTAGTTGTGAAAGGTGTGCTGCATTTGCTTCTTCATTTTCTTCACTTTGCATTAGTGATGCATTTTCGGTTTCTATGGCTTCGTTATCTTCAACTTTTGATGTGTTGCAAGCTGCAAAAAAAGAAAGAAGAAGGATTAGTACGATTATATTTATTTGTTGGATATTCATGATATTGTTTTTTATAAAATTAATTACTTGTTAGGAGTATTCAGGTAGTATTCTAATTCATATCTACTATTCAGATAATTACTGAAAGCGTCCCATGAATCTACCTCAATCTGTATGGCATCCCTGATATTTTGAAGAAACATCACGTAATCAATAGCTCCTTCTTTATATGCGGTAAGTGCACCTTTTCTTTGTTCTTCTGCCAGAGGCAGTGCTTCTTCTTTATAATATTCCCAGGAATTAAGCCACTTTAAGTAGTTTTCCTGCATACTGTTGTACCGACTGTTCAATTCTTTTTGAGCCTGATTAAGGTTTTGGCGGGCAATATTAGTTTGGATTTTAGAGGATTGCGTTTTTCCAAGATTTCCCCAAAAAAGTAAAGGGAAACGAACACCCAACTCATATTTGTAGAAACCGGATTGATTTGCGATTTCCTGAAATCCATAACTCGCACTAAATTTTGGCAGAAACTGGCTTTGATCTTTCTTAACCACTGCTTCAGCCACCTCAACTTTTTGCTCCATCATAGTTAAATAAGGATGATTATTAAGAGCATCTTTATTAAAATTGATTGGTTCATCTAACTCTTCAACCGATACATTTTTTACCGTATAAAGAGAATCGCCTTCAAACCATTTATTAAGTTTCCGAACAGCACTCAGATAGTCTCTGAAGGCTTGTTCTTTTTGAATCTTAATTTTATTAGCCTGATTTAGTGTTGAAAGATACTCCAATCTGGAAGTGGCTTCCGTTTCAAGGCGTAGTTCTGCGGCTCTGGAAATATCAGTAAACTGTGCAAATAACTTATCCAGTACATTATATTTTCGCTTTGCACTGAAAACATCCGCCCAGTTTTGCTTTACCATCAATTCTACCTGAACGTATGTGAGTTCGGCACTTTGCTCTGCAAGCTGTTCGTTTTCTTTTTGAAGCTTTAACCGAGAGGGAATTCCCAAAAGATCAAACTCCTGAGACACGCCAAATTTAGTTTCAATTCCATCCGCACCGTTTCCCACTTCTTCCTTGCCGATGAATACTTTAGTATCACCGATTTCCCAAGCGGTTTTCCGTAATGCCTGTTGACTTAGTATTTCAAGTTGTGCTGCTTTTATAGCCGGATAGTTATCCATTGCTTTTTTTACAGCTTGCTCTAAAGAAAGCTCCTGAAGATTAGTTGTTTGTACCGGCTGTGCTTGTACCACACCTGACATAAATAAACTTCCGGTCGCCATTAAAAGAAACACAGAAGCTGTAATTGATTTTCTCTTTAACTTTTTCAGATTTCTTTTTTCAACAAAAGAATATAATACTGGAAGAATAATCAGAGTAAGTAAAGTTGCACTAATTAAACCACCAATTACAACCGTTGCTAAAGGCCGCTGAACCTCGGCACCGGCGGAGGCTGAAAAAGCCATCGGAGTAAATCCCATAATAGCTGCTGTAGCTGTTAATAAAATAGGGCGAAGTCTTTCTTTGGTTCCTATTAAAATTCGTTCTTTCAAATCAGTTACTCCTTCTTCTTTTAATGAATTAAATCGGCTTATTAGCACGAGTCCATTGAGTACCGCTACTCCAAATAGCACAATAAATCCCACTCCCGCAGAAATACTAAACGACATATCCCTGAGTGCCAGGAAGAATATTCCTCCAATTGCTGCTAATGGTATAGCCAGATAAATCATGACCGATTGAGAGAGTGAATTCAGTGCAAAATAGAGCAGGATAAAGATCAGAAACAGTGCAATAGGCACAACAATTGATAATCTGCTTTTTGCACTTTGCAGATTTTCAAATTCACCCCCGTAGGCGATATAATATCCTGCGGGAAGCTCGAGTTCTGCATCCAGTTTTTGCTGAATATCATTAACCACAGATTCCACATCGCGACCTCGGGCATTTACACCGACGTAGGTTCTTCGGAATGTGTTATCACGGGAAATCTGCATGGGGCCGGGTTGGTAGCTGATATCTGCAATTTCTTCTATAGGCACTTGTGAACCACTTGGCAGGTCAATATACATTGAACGTAAATCTTCGATGCTTTGCCGGTTCGCTTCGTCAAAACGAACAACTAAGTCAAATCTTCGCTCTCCTTCGAATACAACCCCAGCCGTTCCTCCTGCAAATGCCGTGCTTACATAATCATTTAGTTTGGCGATGTTAAGACCATATTGAGCTACTTTTTGACGATTATATCTCACCGTCATTTGAGGGAGTCCGGATATTCTTTCAGGACTTACATCCCCAACACCAGAAACCGTTTGTATGATAGATGCCATTTCATCCACTTTTTGAGAAAGTATTTCTAAGTTTTCACCATATAGTTTCACTGCAATGTCTTCTCTCACACCTTCCAGTAACTCGTTAAATCGAAGTTCAACAGGTTGAGTAAACACCAGATTCACACCTACAAGGGATTCGTTAAGAGTTGTTTGTATCTTTTCGATAAGTTCGTCTTTGGAAGAGGCTGATACCCAACTGTCTTTATCTTTATTTAGTATGATGTACATATCCGCGATATCCATAGGCATAGGATCTGTGGGAATATCAGCTACACCAATACGGGCTGTTACCGTTTCTATCTCCGGAAACTTTTGTAATAGTATAGTCTCAATTTTTTTGGATTGTTCAATCGATTCCGATAACCCACTGCCGGAACGTAACAGAGCCTGCATGGCAATATCACCTTCATCCAGTTGAGGAATGAATTCACCACCCATGCGGGAAAAGGTAAATATTGATGCTAAAAACAGAATCACAGCGGCACTAATTACAATTAACTTTCTTTTTAGTGCTAATTCTAAAAGAGGATTGTAAACACGTTGAAGCGCTCCAATGAGCTTGTTACTTAGTTTTTCGAGTGCCTGTTCAAATCGTGCAAACCATCCATTTTTATTGACAGAAGGCTTCATAACTAATGATGAAATCATAGGAACGTACGTAAGGCAAAGAATAATAGCTCCTATCACTGCATAGCCAAAAGTAAAGGCCATTGGGCGGAACATTTTTCCTTCTACGCCTTCAAGAAAGAGAATTGGGGCAAATACGATGAGTATGATTAATTGGCCGAAAAAAGCAGAATTCATCATGGTACTGCTGGCTTTGTAGGTAAGTTCATCCATTTGCTTCTTACCAAACTTATTCTTGCCGGATTTTACTCTTTTTTCTATCTCGTGTACCGTTCCTTCCACAATGATGACAGCCCCGTCAACGATAATTCCGAAATCTATGGCTCCAAGACTCATCAAGTTTGCCCAAACTCCGGTTACCTTCATCATAATAAAAGCAAAAAGTAGCGATAAAGGGATAAGAGATGCAGTAACTAAACCGCCCCGTAAACTTCCGAGTAAGATCACTAAAACAAATACAACAATTAATGCTCCCTCAATTAAATTTTTGGAAACGGTGCTTGTGGTACGTTCGATCAGGGCACTTCGATTGAGAAAGGGTTCAATTTTTAATCCATCTGGTAGAGATTCCTGAACTTCAGCAATTCTATCCTGAACTCTTTGAATGGTTGCATCTGGATTTGACCCTTTCAACATCATAATTATACCACCTACCGCTTCTTCACCATCTTGTGTAAAAGCACCGTATCGAGTTTGTGTACCAAAATGTACTTTTTCGGCAACGTCATTGATAAGAACAGGGATTCCATTTTCATTTTTAATGACAATGTTTCTAATGTCTTCTAAAGATCTAATCAATCCCTCTCCACGGATAAAATTCGCCATTTTATTTTTCTCGATGTAAGCTCCACCGGTATTTACATTATTCATGGCAAGGGCGTCATACACTTCAGAAATGGTAACTCCCATTGCATTCAATTTGTCGGGATTAATAGCCACTTCGTATTGTTTGATACCGCCACCAAACGAATTAACCTCTACTACGCCATCCAACAGAACCATTTGACGTTTTATAATCCAGTCCTGTATTGTGCGAAGATCGTTTGGGGTATATTCTGACTCATATTCCGGACTTACTTTTATAGAATACTCATAGATCTGACCCAATCCACTTGAAATAGGCCCCATTGCCGGGCTACCAAACTTATCAGGTATGGTTTCACCCAGTTCATTGAGTTTTTCTTGCACTAATTGCCGGGGCAGGTACGTGCCCATATCATCTTCGAAAACAATGGTTACTACCGAAAGCCCAAATCTTGAAATAGACCGAATTTCGGTTACTCCCGGAAGATTTCCCATTGCCAGTTCTACCGGATAAGTCACAAATTGCTCGATATCTTCCGTACCCAGATTTTCTGATACGGTAATTACCTGAACCTGATTATTCGTGATATCAGGTACAGAACCCAAATTAATGGTCATCATGGAGTATGTTCCAACTCCAATTAAGGTTAAAATGAATAAGCCAATAATGAACTTATTCTTTATTGAGAACGATATTATTTTATTAATCATAAAAAATTAAAACTGTCCCTTTTCTCAGGGAGTGTTGAATAGAAATCAGATTTAAAGACTTGATTGTATAAACCTGTGTTAATATGAAGACTCAAAACTCTTAGAAAGACGCTTGTGCTTTGACTGATGCGAATCAATCAAATTCAAAAGAGTTTTAGTAAATTGGGTAAGCCTAATTCAGCAGAACTACCGTTCTAAGAGAAGCTAATTCTTGATGTTCTATTATAGGTGGGATAAACTCAGATAATTGTTTTTTTGCTGAATTTGGTAGAATTGAAACCAACTGATAAAGATCATTATTGATCTTCTCAATGGATTTATCCTGATCAAAACGATTTACTCTATTGTCTTTGGCACAAGTTTCATCGAGCTCCAGATCGTTGCATTCTATACAATAGTCAGAGTCAGAATGGAATTCAGCATCAGTGTCAGAAAAAATAATATCTGCATGCAAATCACAGTCAGAAGCAATTCCAAAAGAAAGAAGGGAAGTTGATTCTATATTAATATCCCCATTTTCCTCAAAACAATAAACTAAGCTATTAGCAAATCCATGAGCGGTAAGTGCATGCAAAGAAAGCACGCATACCAATAGCAGTGCCATTGGTTTTGTAAGCTTTTTAAATTTACGTGTCAGGTGTCTCAATTATCACTCATTTCATTTAAGCAATGCGATATTAACAACAAAATACAATAAAGTCTTGCACAATCTTGCTGAAAACTTGAACTATTCTGAATAAAAAAACTTCCCATCAGAATTTACTGATGACATATATAGCATCGAAAAATGGTGAAACGATGATGATACTATCATCAAATATAAATCTGATGTGCGTACTAATACGACATAATTAAGGATATAAAAACCTCCAAATCTATTAAAGGAGGTTTTATGTCAGAGAGAATAGATTTATTTAAAGTCACAGAAGTAGAATTGGTGTATATCACGGAAGAGGCGGGTAAAGAACGTCCAGTGGTAACCAGTCCAGATTTAGCCCATCAAATACTCAGAGAGAATTGGAGACAAGGTTCAATGGAATTAGTTGAATCCTTTTATGTGATGTTTCTTGATAATGCTAAAGGGGTAAGAGGGATTGCCGAGATATCGAAGGGTGGCTCTAATGCAACAATTGTTGAACCTAAAATGGTGTTCGCTTACGCTATAAAAGCAGTAGCCAGTAGTATCCTGTTAGCCCATAATCATCCGTCAGGTAACCAAAAGGCGAGTACAGCGGATATTCAGCTAACCAAAAGGCTTAATGAGTGTGGTAAGTTATTAGGTATTCCCGTGGATGACCATTTAATACTTACACCAAACAGCTATACATCTATGAGAAATCTTGGGTTGTTTTAATAATATTCACGCAAGGTTATACAAGTTCAATTCGGTATCCCCAATCTTCCGCATTATCATTTGTGCAGACCGGGTGATTCCCCTCCGAATTTCAACCTTGCCTTCATTATTATTTTTATAAACACGCAAATACGGGGTTGGATATGATCCGACCCCGTATTGCTTAAACTGAAAAAATGTTTTAGAATTAAGCGGCTCTAGCCACTCTGTTTATATCAGCTGTTATTTCATAAGTGTCGTTATAATCGACATTACCCATTTGTCCTGACTTTGATTTAACAGGACGTTCCGGGTTAGGAACTATTTTTAGTTTTCCGTCCAAAGCATCAGCCCAACAGTACAGATTAAAAGATGTTGGGGTGCGAATGCCACATTCCCATTTACTCACCAAGCGATCAGCTACGCCAATCTTATGGTTTAAGTTTTCTTGGGTCATACCTTTGTTGTGTCTAAGACGAACAAGGTCACCGACCACATCTTTTAAAAAATCCTGTCTGGATTTTGGCTTATAGACGATTTCTGGTTTATTCATAACTGCATCTCCTTTGTTTGAATAATTACCATCTATCGTTTTAAAGAGCTTATTGCTCTATCACTACGCACATCATGTGAAAGGATTTGTACTCAATCGACATTAACTGCTTTTAGCGATTGGCGGGATTATATATGTAAAATAATAATGCTGTCCAGTGGAAACCCTGTATTTACTGGTTTTCCAGATGGCATTGAGGTTTTGAGTGATGGATGGGAAAGACTTACTCATTGAAAATATTGAATATTTTTAATGGTGCATTGCACAGAAGAAAATATAAACAATTCAGTCATAATCGGGTATGCAAGCTCTGAAAACGCTGTGTTTACGTTATTATAGAATAGTTAGAATCGATGGTTTTATATATAGACCCGTGTAATGAGTAGGGTGTATTCAATTATAATTTGTCAAGTATATTGCGCAAGATACTTGACAATAGAGGGCTTTTTATTGTATACTTGTGTAAAGATAACAGCAAAAGAGTAGTAAATGACCGTTGCGCAGAAAATAGAGCAGAGAATAAATAGGCTTCCCGTTGGGGATGCCTTTAAATATGATAGCTTAAATATTAAGCCAGAAGATTACTCTGCTGCTGCCAAGGCAATGCAACGCTTTATTGAGAAAGGAATAGTAAAACGAATTTCAACAGGTTTATTCTACAAGCCGAAAGAAAGTATGTTCGGTGAATTTCTCCCAAGGGAAGAAAAACTAATTGAGCCATATCTTTATGAAGATGGGAAGCGAATTGCCTATATAACAGGATTGTCTTTGTATAACCGTTTGGGATTAACGACTCAAATTCCTAAAACCTTAAAGATTGCTAGCCGTGACAAACGGATCTACGTAAAAAATAAACAAGTATCTGCCAAGCCTGTTAAGAGTTACGTCGATGTTACTGAGGATAATTATAATCTTTTGGGGTTATTAGACGCATTAAAGGATTTTACGATCATTCCTGATCTAGACAAACAATCTGGGATCAAACTGTTAATTAACAAGATTAGTGAACTTGGGCATATTGACCAAGATAAGCTCATTAACTACGGTCTTAAGTATCCCCCAAGGGCAAGGGCACTGTTGGGAGCACTGATGGAGCAGGGGAAGGTTAAACTATCAGATATAGACAAACTACGTGGTAGCCTTAATCCATTATCAGAATATGACCTTGGTATTTCTTCTATACTCAATACCGCAAATAACTGGAATATCAAATGATGAGAATCAAGTTCCATAACAGAGTCATGTATAAAGTATCTTTCTAACTAACTACTATTATTTTCATTATTGTTATCTTACAATTATATCAATTAAGGTACTTAATTTATTATGGCTGAACTTGATCCCTCAACACTAGAAGAAAACCAAATGGTTGAACGCAAAGAATCGTTCAATGAACGAGGACTGAAAACTCTTTGTGCATTCCTTAATACAGATGGTGGTTCATTGTATGTTCCAGTCACAGACAATGGTGAAGTACTTGAAGTTCCACTTACAGACCAACAATTACAGAACGTAGCCAATCAGGTGATAGACGGATTAGGGGTTCAACCAAATATAATTAGCCACTCATGGAATGGTAGAGATTTCATTGAAATACAAGTTTCAAAAGCTCAAAATCCTATTGCATTAAAGGGTAGTTATTACATAAAAGTTGGAAATACGACCCATAGAATGAGCCAAGAACAGCTCAGGGCAAGAATGCTGAATAATGTTCCTTGGGACGCTCAGATCGCTGAGGGCAAAACGATTGAAGACTTGGATCAAGCTGAAATAAAGCGATTTGTACAATCAGGACAAGACCTTGGGAGGATAAGTTCTGAATTAGACCCGAACGCGCCAGAAACCATTCTAAGACGAACTAATTTATCCAATCAGGATGGGGTGACAAATGCGGCAATCTTACTATTTGGAAAAAATCCTCAAGCTTTATTTCAGTCTGCTAGAGTTAGGATTGGTGTTTTTGCTTCTGAAACAGAAGTACTAAATGATAAAATAGCCGAAGGACATTTATTTCAACAAGTTCGTCGAGCCGAAGAGATTTTTAAATCTCATATTAAGCACGGGTACAAAATTTCTGACGAAGAATTTACCCGAATAGAACAATGGGAATATCCTCTTCCTGCATTTAGAGAAGGTATAATGAATGCAGTTATCCATAGAGACTATCATCGGCATGGTGCTGAGGTTCAGGTTAAAATATTTCCAGATCATCTTAGCATTTTTAGCCCCGGAGGCTTACCAGATGGCTTGAGCGTTGATGAGCTTCTCGATACTCATCCCTCAGTAAAGCGTAATAATCTATTGGCAGATGTATTCTACCTTGCGGGACTTATTGAAACATTTGGTACTGGAATCTCCCGTATCCAAAAGCATTTAAGTGAAGAAGGTTTGCCCGATCCAGTTTTAGAAGATAAGGGACATTCATTTGTAATTACTTTTAAACAACCTAGTGCTTCCCAAAAATCGGAAGTCCCAATTAGTTTGGATACCCTTAGTATTCGTCAGTTAGAGATATTAAAATTAGCAGAAGACGGTCCTTTCCAAACTTCTGATTTGGAAGAGAACTTTTCTGATGTAACTCCTAGAACTCTTAGAAATGATCTTAAAGAGCTTGTTGATAGAAAGCACTTGGTTGCCACTGGAAAGACTAAAAAAAGGAAATACCGCTTGAATACTGATAAATAGAAATCTGGAAGTTTCTGGAAATAATTCGGAAATCGATTTCCGAATTATTTCCGAATTATTTTTTAGTTAGTAGTCGAAATAGCAATACTCTTTAAACACTCATGCTTTTGTCCCAAAGTAGGACCATCTCCATAGAGTGGTCTATTAAACTTATGCCCCATGAGTTCTGCTTGCATACGATCATTAACATTTGACCTGGTTAAACGATCCTGAAAACCATGTCTCAAGGAATATAAAGAGTAGCGTTCCGTGGGAGATAGATTATGTCTACGTAAGTAGTTATTTACGAGGTTGGAAAGACTATCAGTTTTTCCTCTATATCTAGGAAATCCCTTGGGAAATTTCTTTAGAGCCTCAAGTGAACACCCTAAAACTGGTATGCGCCTTTCGCTATAAGCTGTCTTGAGCTGATGGAGTGAATTTTCTCTAATGATAATATGAGGTATATCATGGTCTAGTTTAATATCAGCTTCTTCCAAATTTGTAATCTCAGAAGGGCGTGCACCAGTATTGACCATTATGAGTACGACAGCTTTTGCCTGTTCATTCAAATCACCGTTTTTAATATTTTTCAGTAATTCAGTTTTGATGAACTCTTTTTCAAATGGCTTTCTACTCTTCGTTTTTTTCTCGGTAAGAGTAATTTTCTTAAAGATTAGATGATGATTGATCTTCAGGCTTAAATGATCTGAAACAGTCTCTACAATGTTTTTAATGAATACTAGATACTTGTTTGCTGTATTAGCTGTTAGCCCCTCGTTTTGAATACGACCGATCCACCAGTCTCTAAATTCAATCATATCCTGTCGTGTTAAATTTTGAATAGCTTTGTCGCCAATCAAAGCTATAAGATCATTAAATGCTTTCATTCTTGTATTGCGCCAATCTCGGATCTGCTTTTCTGATTTATTCATGACTCGATTTTTAGTTATCGACCAGAATATCTCAATGCACCTTGAAAGAGTAACTTCAGGTTTCTTTACTGTACCAAGGACAGCCTTAACAGCACTTGGATTATTGTTCTTTGAATGGGCAACTGTAACTCTTTTCGTAATTTCTCGCATATCCCCAGAGACGATTTCATCTAAAGGTGTGTAGTTGAAGCCGATATGTTTTGCAAGATTAACGGCATCATTAAACCGTTCATCTGAATGGGTTCTTTTTGTCTTTAGAAGTGAATTCCAATACGCTTCAATTTCAGCATTAATCTTGGAAGCCTTTCGAATGGCGATTTTTTTACTATCAGTTTTTAACGAGACGCGTACCAATTGTTTGTCTATTTGATCTCGAAGAGCTTCCGGCACTCTTCGATTGTAGTAATATCTATCGCCTCTTTTTATCAAATGATTCATTTTAAAACCTTTCATGTGTACCAAAATGTGTACCATTATGTGTACCACTTTTGATAATACACAACGCACCGTGTGTGTACAGATGAAAGAGAAAAAGCCTTTATTTCAATGTGTTGAGAGAATTTTTGAGGGGAGTTTTGTGCGTAATTTTGGAGCGGGTGAAGAGAGTCGAATATGGAAAAACAGACAACTAAACCATTGAATTTAAACAGTTTTATTTTTGGTAAAATTTAATGTGTACCATTTTGTGTGCCAAAATGTGTACCACTTTTTGAATTATTTTCTGCAACCCGAAGAGCGATGTCAACCATTCTGTTTTTCTCTTTTCTTGATTCGATTTCATTATGCACTCTTTCAAAAAGAGGCAAGTATTCATCACCATGTTCTTTAATAATACAAGCGAGTTTGTTGTAGCACTCATATAATTCTCTCATTGAGACATCTTCTTCTAAATCTAGTTCTCTACTTTTTCGGTTTTTTTGATAATAATTCTGGTTCATATCACACCTCCAAATAAAAAGAATATCTACTTTCTTGAAGTGTGGCTACGCACATGACCTTTAAGTTATCTGATAATTGGAAGCGAAAATAATAAGCTTAAGAAGTAAGCAATAACCTAAAGAGCTTAACTACTCCAAACTTTATCTATCCCTTTTCGGGTCGAGTTTTGTAAGGCTTTATATTCAGTCATTGTCATTCCTGTGACCTGCTTAAACTGACGAGAGAGATGCTGAAGGTTCTTGTAACCTAAATAAAAAGCAATCTGACTGAAATTTTTGTCGTCATAACTTATCATTTCAGTGGCTTTTTCAATTTTGAGATTGATAAAAAACCGTTCAATAGTTTGTCCCTGAATGGCTGAAAAGGTTTTAGAAACTTGAGAGTAGTTCTTGGCGATATGTTTACTCAAATAGCTCGATAAGCTCAAATCTTCATCAATTGCATCTTTAAGTAATTTCAGCAAGGCGTGTTTTGTATCTTCAATAAGCTGTTCTTGACGATTGCTAACCAATTCAAATTTCAGTTTTTTAAGCTCTGAGCCAATTTCTTCATAAGATGGTGCGCTTTCAGAAAATTTTACTTTCGCAGACCCTAATTCTACATTCAAAACTTCAAGCCCCATATTCTGGAGTTGCGATTCTACCATCATGCAACACCGTTCACACACCATATTCTTAATTTTCAACTCTAATATTTCCATATGTGACTTATTGTGTTCTATTTTTTTACATGCTGGGTTATCGAATTATGAGAATATTTTATCTAATTTTTTGCCCAATTCCGCTTAAGTGCCCATATATGAAAAATATTGCACCTTCTGTATTTATAAGCTTAGTCTATTAAATCACGTCATTACAATTGATAAATAAAAATGATATTTTGAATTAGTGAAACAAAAAAAGCACATATTATTGGGTTCAATAATCAGTAAATCGCTTGTTGTGATTTTTGGTATGCTATTTCTTTTTGGTTCTTCTGGATTGGCAGAGCAAATGTGTCAGGATATGATGACCAAAAGCCCTGTAACAGAGCATAGTGATATGCCCGACTGCCCAACAAAACAAAGCGATACAGAAAAGCCAGTGGATTCTGATAATCACTGTGATTCAGAATTACTATGTGACTGTTCACCTGATCTTATTTCAGTTAAAGACAACACAGTTATTGTCAATAAAACACAAGTTTCGCAACCAGATTTACTGGTCGTTGAGTTGCTGGAAACATCAGAAACTGAAGTTAATTATTATACTCAATCCCACCCTAAACTCTATTCGTCACCCCCTCTCTTTTTGACGAATGAGTCCTTTTTGATTTAGGAAACCCATCTAAAGCCTCACTTGAGGTCTACTCAATTCACGTTGCTATGCGGATTTCGGTCGTGCACTATTAGTAACGATTACTTCTATGCGCGCGAATTAATAATTCTAACCGCAAGAAAACCATATGAGCCTAAATCGAATAAATAGATGTTAAATAAAACGATAAGATTTTTTCTTGAGAATAAATTGGTTGCAGTATTGCTGCTAACCTTACTAGTCGGGTGGGGGTTATCAACAGCCCCGTTTGATTGGAATATCAATTCTATTCCAAGAGACCCTGTTCCTGTGGATGCTATCCCTGATCTTGGGGAAAACCAACAAATTGTCTTTACCGAATGGCCAGGGCGATCCCCGCAGGATGTGGAAGACCAGATCACATACCCTTTAACCACAGAGCTTCTTACCGTCCCTGGTATTAAAACCATCCGAAGCAGTTCGATGATTGGGACATCCAGTATCTATGTCATCTTTGAAGAGGATGTAGATTTTTATTGGAGTCGTTCTCGTATTCTGGAAAAACTGAATGCACTGCCTGCTGGAACACTGCCTTCCGATGCTCAACCAATGCTTGGCCCCGATGCTACGGGGTTAGGACAAATCTTTTGGTACACCCTGGAAGGACGAGATAAGGAGGGGAACCCAGCAGCAGGTTGGGACCCGCAAGAACTCAGAAGTATTCAGGACTTTTATGTCGGCTACGGCCTTTCAGGGGCAGAAGGCGTTGCCGAAGTTTCATCTATTGGTGGCTTTGTTCAAGAATATCAAATTGAGCTGAACCCAAATTCGATGCAGGTCTATGGTGTAAGTCTGCCTCAAGTGTTCAATGCCGTAAGAAAAAGTAACAGCGAGGTTGGGGCAAGAACGGTTGAACTCAATAATGCTGAATATCTCGTTCGTGGTTTAGGTTATATCAAAAACCTCGAAGATATTGAACAAGCCGTTGTTAAAGTCACCGATAATACTCCCATCAGAATTCAGGACATCGGTTTTGTCACACGAGGTCCGGGCTTAAGACGAGGTTTGCTGGATAAAGGTGGTGCAGAAGCAGTCGGTGGAGTTGTGGTAGCCCGGCAAGGGGCTAACCCGATGCAGGTGATTAATAACGTCAAGGAAAAGATCGAAGAGATATCGCCGGGATTACCGTCCAAAACGCTTGAAGATGGTACCGTCTCCAAAGTTGAAGTGGTGCCTTTTTATGACCGAGGTGAATTGATTCAAGAGACATTAGGAACACTCGAAGAAGCACTCACCTTACAAATCCTGATTACGATCATTGTTATTGTGGTCATGGTTCTTAATTTGAGAACCTCTTTCTTGATATCGGGGATGTTACCCATTGCGGTTCTCATGACATTTATAGCCATGCGCTATTTCAATGTGGATGCCAATATTGTTGCCCTTTCAGGTATCGCTATTGCGATTGGTACCATAGTCGATATGGGGGTTATTCTTTCCGAAAATATGCTCCGGCATATGGAAGAGATGGAGGATGATGAGTCGCTATTAGAGGTTATTTACAACGCAACCACGGAAGTTGCTTCTGCGGTGATTACCGCCGTTACAACGACGATTGTAAGTTTCCTTCCAGTCTTCACAATGGTCGCTTCCGAAGGAAAACTGTTTAAGCCACTCGCTTACACGAAAACTTTTGCACTGATTGCTTCCATTATTATTGCCATCACCCTCATACCGCCATTTGCACATTGGTTATTCTCCATCAAAATTGACAAACGAAAAGTGAAGCTTGGATGGAATGCATCCCTTATTATTCTTGGGCTATTCTCACTCTTTACAGTGACCCCATGGTTAGGCTTGGCATTGATCGGATTTGGTTTAATAAACGGCTATAGCCTGTTTATCTCAAAGGAACATCGCCATCGCTTAACGCTCCTCAATAACGCGCTTACAGTTGCTGTCGTTACGTGGCTGTTGACCAAATACTGGCTCCCATTTGGCCCAAGCGTTTCTATGACGGGGAATCTCATTTTTGTGGTTGGTCTTATCGTTGTGATTTTAACTTTTTTCTGGTTGGTGATTAGATACTACTCTCAACTTATCCATTGGTGTTTGGAGCACAAAAAACTCTTCCTAGCTCTGCCAACCACCTTGGTCATTTTTGGTGTTGTCGCATGGCTTGGTTTTAACTCCACTTTTGGCTTTGTCGCTAAAGGGTTTGATAAAATAGGTGTTGATGTACGAACCACTTCTGTGTGGTCTTCCGCAACCCATACTTTCCCCGGATTTGGTAAAGAGTTTATGCCAGCCCTTGATGAAGGTGCCTTTCTGCTGATGCCAACCACACTTCCACATGCAGGCATTGAAGAGGTCAAAGATATTGTCCAGAAGCTTGATATGAGGGTAAGCTCCATTCCTGAGGTAAAAATTGTAGTGGGAAAAAGTGGACGTACCAATTCTGCTCTTGATCCTGCTCCCATCTCCATGTTTGAAAATCTCATTCAATATAAATCGGAATATAAAACCGATGAAAATGGTCGCCGAGTTCGGTTTAAAGTCAATGATATAGGTGAATATGTCAGAGATGCAACGGGTGAACTCATTCCTGATCCAAGTGGAAAATATTTCCGTCAATGGCGTGATCATATTCAATCAACGGATGATATCTGGGAAGAGATTGTCAAAGCAACACGCATTCCGGGCACAACCTCTGCCCCTAAACTACAACCCATTCAAACGCGCCAAGTTATGTTACAATCAGGTATGCGTGCGCCGATGGGCATAAAGGTCAAAGGCCCCGATCTTAAAACGATAGATCAATTTGCCTTACAACTCGAAGAACAGCTTAAAAGTGCTCCGGGTGTTAAAAGTGAATCCGTATTCGCCGACCGTATCGTTGGAAAACCCTATCTCGAAATCAACTGGAACAGGCAACAATTGGCTCGGTACGGGTTAAATATTCAAGATGTGCAGGAGTTCATCGCTGTAGGGATTGGTGGTATGCCTCTCACAACAACCGTGGAAGGACGAGAGCGTTATCCGGTACGGGTCAGGTTTGGGCGAGAATTTAGAGATGATCCCCAAAGGATTGCTGAAATGCTCGTGCCAACCAATACAGGGGCACAAGTCCCACTCGGTCAACTAGCCAGCATCGAATATCGCCAAGGTGCTCAATCCATCAAGAGTGAAGACACCTTTCTGGTCAGCTATGTCATCTTTGATAAAGTTGATGGAATAGCAGAAGTCGAAGTGGTTGAAGGCGTAAGGCAATATCTCGAAGCGCAGATTAGTGATGGTGAATTAAACGTACCCGCATCAGTCAACTATGAATTTGCAGGAAGCTACGAAAACCAGGTCAGAGCTGAGAAACGACTTTCCATTATTCTGCCGATAGCGCTGTTTTTGATTTTCCTCATCATGTACTTCCAGTTTAAATCCACCGCCACCACGGGCATGATCTTTACCAGCATATTTGTGGCTTGGGCAGGAGGGTTTATTCTCATTTGGCTATATGGACAGCCTTGGTTTATGGACTTTTCCATCTTCGGACAAAACATGCGAGAGCTGTTTCAAATGGGAACCGTCAATCTAAGTGTTGCTGTCTGGGTGGGTTTTATCGCTCTCTTCGGTATCGCTTCAGACGGGGGCGTGGTCATGGCAACCTACCTCGATCAGCTCTTTGATAAAAGAAAGCCAAAAACTATTGAAGAGGTACGAGAAGCTGTGATCGAAGCAAGCTCTCGAAGAATTCGCCCCACACTGATGACCACAGCCACTACCATTTTAGCTCTTATTCCTGTGCTAACCTCAACAGGACGAGGCGCAGACATCATGGTGCCTATGGCTATTCCAAGTGTCGGCGGGATGCTGTTTCAGGTCGTAACCTTATTTGTCGTTCCTGTGCTTTATGCCATCTGGAAAGAATTTCAACTTAAAAAGAGTCTGTCATTATGAGATATAAACGAATTACAACATCATTCATAACGTGTTTTGCTTTGGCAATAGTCATGCTATTCCCGCAAGCTACATTTGCACAATCACTGGATGATTACCTGATCCTGGCAGGCGAAAGTAACCCTGCCTTAAAGGCTGTGTTCACAAAATATCTAGCCTCTTTAGAGGAAGTACCACAAGTAACGGCGCTTCCTGATCCGGATTTATCATTCGGGTATTTCATCTCACCTATTGAAACCAGAGTGGGACCACAACAAAGCAGGATTGGGCTTAATCAAATGTTCCCGTGGTTCGGAACACTCTCTGCAAAAGGAGATGTGGCAACAGAGCAGGCAAAATCTCAATTTGAGGTGTTCGAAGAGGCAAGAAATAAGCTCTTTTTCCAAGTCAAACAACAATGGTATAAGCTTTACCTGCTTCATCAATCTATTGCTATTCTTGAAGAGAACATAGACATCCTACAAACCTTCGAAAACCTATCTCTGCAAAGATATGAAACAGGTCAGGTAAGCCAAGTCGATGTCTTGCGGGTGCAAATTGAAAAAGAAGACCTGCAAGTTCAATTAGAACTCCTGAAGGATCAACTCAAAACAGATGAGGCAATATTCAATGAGTTCCTCAACCGAGATAAAAATCTCAAGGTCGAAATTGCGGATACCTTAACTGTTTCACCATTTCTGGTAGATGAAGTAGGGCTTTCACAACAGATTTTATCAAGAAACCCAAAACTTAGCCAACTCGATTACCAAGCTGCGTCTGCACAACACGCGATTAATGTTGCTCAGAAAAGTGGTATGCCAAAATTTGGATTGGGCTTTGATTATATCTTTACCGATGAAAGAACAGATTTAAACCCTTCAGGCAATGGGGATGATGCCTTCGTAGTGAAGCTCGGGGTAAAAATACCCCTATGGAGAGGAAAGTATCGTGCTGAAGAAAAGCAGGCAGAACTTAACTACCGATCTATTCAAGACAGACAATTGGCTGTTGAAAACAGCCTTACAACCGATCTGGAAAAAGCTCTTCGTGATCTGCGGGATGCAGAGCGAAGAGACACCCTCTATAAAGACATTCAAGTTCGAAGAACACGCCAAGCCATAGATATTCTCTTGGAAGAATACACCTCTTCTTCAGCCGATTTTGAAGAGCTGTTAAGACTACAACAAAAACTATTGAAGTTTCAGCTTGCCCAAAAACAGGCTGTAGTCGATCAAAACATCGCTGTTGCCTATTTGGAGTATCTATCAGGTACCGACAACACAACCCCCGAACAAACGAATTTTAAAAACTAAGCAAGGTTAACATGAACAATAGATTTGATTTAAAAAGAGTCTCAAAAATATCCGGTTTAATACTAATCGGATTGAGCCTTGGCTGGTTGCTTTTTGGTGGAGCACCAGACCAGCCACAATCGTTAGATGAACATATTGAACAGGTTCATACCGATCAAGAAGGCAATGTCATCTATACCTGTAGTATGCACCCGAGCATCAGGGAGAACGAACCGGGGAATTGCCCCATCTGTGGTATGGAGCTTATTCCTGTCACTCAAGACGATACGGGCGAAGAGAGTCCTTATGAATTAACTATGTCCGAAGCAGCGACAAAACTTGCGGATGTTCAAACGACTAGAGTCATTAAAGAAGTAGCCGTCAGTACAAGCCGATTGCCGGGTAAAATCATGGTCGATGAAAGACGGCTTAAAACACTTCCAGCTCATGTGCCCGGACGTATCGAAGAACTCTATATCAATTTCACAGGCGAATACATAAATAAGGGAGACCGTGTTGCGTCCATCTATTCTCCCCAACTCGTCAGTGCCCAAAAAGAATTGCTAGAAGTGGCTAAAGATAAAGAGCGTAATCCCTCGCTTTACAATGCCGCTCGGAATAAGCTTCTCAACTGGGAAATTACCGAAGAGCAAATCAACCAGATTGAAAGCTCAAAAAAAGTAATGAATGAGATTGATATCGTCTCGAAAGTCGATGGTTATGTGATCAATAAAATGATCGAGATCGGCAGTCACGTGCAACAAGGGTCTACCATGTTTAAACTTGCTGATCTGTCAAAAGTCTGGATTATGTTTGATGCTTATGAGAGTGATGTCGCCAGTATAAAAGTTGGAGACGAAGTTTTATTTACAGTAGAAGCATTGCCGGGCAAGAATTTCACTGCAAAGATTACATTTGTTGACCCAGTACTCAATCCACAATCAAGAACCGTTTCTGTGAGAGCGGAAGCTAACAATTCTGATCTCGCCCTTAAACCAAATATGCTGGCTCAGGGAGATATAAAATCAGATGTGAGAGACAGTGGTGAGCAAATCCTCGTTCCCAAATCAGCCGTACTCTGGACAGGTGAACGCTCTGTGGTCTACGTCAAAAAACCCAATACCGCTCAGCCTACATTTGAATTTAGGGAAGTGGTACTCGGTCAGCGTGTCGGCGACCAATACATCGTGAAATCAGGGGTTTCAGAAGGCGAAGAGGTGGTTACCAACGGAACCTTCAAAATTGATAGTGCAGCGCAACTGGCAGGCAAAGCTAGCATGATGAACAAAACACCAGACGGACGCCCAGTGAGAACAGGTCATGAAGGTCACACCATGGATGGTTCGGGATCATCCCAAAGTAAATCTCAGATGGATATGAGCAGTAAAGCTTCGTCAGATAGTCATTCTATGGATGCCCCGAAAGCTTTTATATCTCAGATTTCCAAGGTGGTTGATGACTATATCTATCTAAAAAATAACTTGGTTGGTGATAAAGAAGCACAAGTCTCATCCCAAGCACAGAGCATGCAAACGTCATTGAATAGTGTTGATATGAGCCTGTTGAGCCAAGAAGGACATATGATCTGGATGAGCCAGTTAGACTCTATAAAAACGGCTTTGAATCAGCTCATTGAAGCCCAAGATATTTCTCAACAAAGAGAAGGCTTTGAAAGCCTATCCAATATCATGTTACAGGTCGCAAAAACCTATCCCATAAAAGGGATCTATTTCCAACAATTTTGTCCGATGGCAAATGATGGAAAAGGGGCTTATTGGCTCAGTGAAAAAGAGACAATCCAAAACCCTTATTTCGGATCACAAATGATTTCATGTGGGGAAACCATAGAAAGAATTGAAAATCAATAACCAAGGAGAAACACAATGAAAACTCTACTTACACTCATAGTTGCAAGCCTCATAAGCATTCCTGCTTTTGCACAAGATCATAGCGGTCATTCTCATGACACACATCTACATACGCTTGTGAATGAATACTTCGGAATCAAAGACGCACTGGTTAGTGATGATTTTGAAAAATCAGTCAAGCACTTGACTGCATTTTCCTCCGAAGCCAGAAAAAATAATGACATGAATAACCATAGTGAACATGCATCAAAGCATGAAAAGCATCATAGCAAAATGCTTGAAGCACTGAACCAGGCTGAAGCAGCCACATCTATCTCACAATTACGAGATTCATTTGATGAAATAAGCGCTGAATTGCTCACAGCTGTTGAAAATCAGAACTATAACCAACAAACCATCTACGTCCAATCTTGCCCGATGGCGAATAACGGAGAAGGGGCGAAATGGTTGAGCGCTTCAAAAACTATTCAAAACCCCTATTACGGACAGTCTATGCTGGGTTGTGGAGAAATTATCAAAACCATTCAATAAATAGAGATAGAGACCAATGGAACACGAACATAATCACGACCATCATAACAACTCTAATGAGCATGAGTCGCATAGTGATATGAAGCATGAAGGACATGATCACCATGACCACCATGCACATATGGCTCAGGATTTCCTGAAACGTTTCTGGATATCTCTAGGCCTTAGTGTCCCTATTATTCTACTTTCTCCAATGATTCAGGGCTTTCTTGGATTGCGAGATACACTCGCATTCTCAGGTGATCTATATGTCTCCTTTGTGCTATCCAGTCTGGTGTTCTTTTATGGTGGCTGGCCATTCCTGAAAGGCTTAGTGGATGAGCTAAAGAAAAAACAGCCCGGCATGATGACCCTCATCGCCATTGCCATCAGTGTTGCCTATCTGTATAGCACTCTGGTTGTATTTGCTGTTGAAGGAAAAATCTTCTTCTGGGAGCTGGTTACCCTGGTTGATATTATGCTCATCGGGCACTATATCGAGATGAAATCGGTGATGAGTGCCTCCAAAGCCTTAGAAGAGCTTGCCAAGTTGATGCCATCAGAAGCACATCTTCTTCAGGAAGATGGCTCTACCAAAGATGTTGCGTTGGAAGAACTTAAAAGTGGGGATCGGGTTCTCATTAAACCCGGTGAAAAAATTCCTGCTGACGGTATTGTTATAAAGGGGAATAGCTCCGTCAATGAATCCCTCATGACCGGGGAATCCAAACCCGTCTCCAAAAGTGATGGCGATGAAGTTATTGGCGGTTCACTCAATGGTGAAGGCTCTCTGACGATTGAGATTAACCGCACTGGAAAAGATTCATTTCTCTCTCAAGTGATTGATCTGGTACGTCAAGCTCAAGACAGTAAATCCAGAACACAGGATTTGGCTAATAGAGCGGCTTTCTGGCTTACTATGATTGCTCTTGGGGCAGGTTTTCTCACTTTCTTTGTCTGGACAGCGCTAACCACCGAGGATTTTGTATTTGCCTTAGAGCGAACCGTAACCGTTATGGTCATTGCCTGTCCGCACGCCCTTGGACTAGCTGTGCCCTTAGTAGTGGCAGTATCAACCAATTTAGCAGCCGGTAACGGATTTTTAATCAGAAACCGTACTGCTTTTGAAGAAGCTCGAAACCTTGGAGCGGTTATTTTTGATAAGACCGGAACACTTACCAAAGGGGTATTTGAGGTCACCGATGTTATCAATTATTCAAGCGATTATAACGATGAGCAAATCTTACGATTAGCTGCATCACTCGAACAAAATTCCGAGCACCCCATTGCTCAAGGGATCATTAATGCGAGCGATGACCTGTCAGAGATTGAAGAATTTAATTCCATCACAGGGAAAGGCATTGAAGGAAAAGTTGAAGGGGTATCTATCAAGGTCGTAAGCCCTGGTTATTTGGAAGAACAAGGAATTGACCAACCCAACGATGAATATCAAACGCTCTCTTCACAAGGGAAAACAGTGGTATTTGTCATTGCTGAAGATAAGCTGATTGGCGCTATTGCCCTTGGAGATACTATCCGGGAAGACTCCAGAAAAGCAATAAAGCAACTCCATGACATGGGCATTCAATGCATTATGCTCACCGGTGATAATAAACAAACCGCAGCTTATGTGGCGAAGGAACTTGGTCTGGATGACTACTTCGCTGAAGTTCTGCCCAACGAAAAAGCGGACAAAATCAAAGAGGTTCAATCCCGTGGGCTAAAAGTTGCCATGACAGGTGATGGTGTGAATGATGCGCCGGCTCTTGCCCAGGCTGATGTAGGTATTGCCATCGGAGCAGGCTCTGATGTAGCCGTTGAGACAGGCGATATTATCCTCACGCAAAGTAACCCCAAGGATGTCTCAGCACTTGTTGCTCTTGCCAAAGCGACCTACAAAAAAATGGTGCAAAATCTATGGTGGGCTACCGGCTATAATGCCGTAGCTATTCCACTGGCTGCGGGGGTTTTATACAGCTATGGCATCATTCTTAATCCTGCCCTTGGTGCAGGGCTTATGTCTCTAAGTACGGTGATTGTTGCTGTTAATGCACGTTTATTAAAGTTAGATAAGTAGGAGAAAATTATGAATGAATTTATAGAACTTTATGGAGAGTCAACAAAAACAGCTCTTGGTTTCTTCTGGAAAGCTGGCTGGGCATTTGTTCTGGGATACTTTGTATCAGGCATGATTCAAGCCTTTGTCCCCAAAGGAAAAATGACCAAATATATGGGAGATGCTGATTTTAAGAGTATCTCACTCTCTACATTATTTGGTTCAGCTTCCTCATCGTGTTCCTTTGCGGCTCTTGCAGCTGCACGCTCATTGGTTAAAAAAGGGGCGCATTTTGTGGCAGCAGTTGCATTCATGTTTGCCTCCACCAACCTGGTGATCGAGCTCGGAATTCTCATTATGATTTTTCTTGGATGGCAGTTTTTACTTGCCGAAATCATTGGTGGGTTAATTCTTATTGTGATCAGTAGCATCCTCATTAAGCTTACCTATCCAAAGAACTGGATTCATCAGGCTCGTGAAAAATTGAAAGATGAAGATCAGGCAATGTCTGATGATTTTAACTGGAAAGAGCGGATTACCAGTAAAAAAGGATGGCATTTGGTCGGACAAAAGTTTGTCAATGACTGGAAAATGGCGTGGGAAGATATCCTCATAGGCTTTACTATTGCAGGTTTTGTGGCCGTGCTCGTTCCAGAGAGTTTTTGGGCAAGCTTATTCTTAGTTGATGCAACAGGCATTCCTGACTGGCTGGTAACGCTTGAAAACGCACTTATAGCACCATTTGTAGCAGGAGCCACATTTATTGGCTCTATGGGAAATATCCCTTTAGCAACCGTCCTTAATGAAAACGGCGTTCTGTTTGCAGGAATTATGGGGTTCATCTATTCCGATCTGATGGTGCCACCATTGGTACATATCAATGCCAAATACTACGGTTGGAAAGTGGCACTCTACATTGCCGGAATTATGTTTGTCAGTATCGTTGCCACAGCTTTAATCCTTAATGCAGTCTTTGGTTTCTTTGGCATCATTCCAGAGTCAGCAAAAGTGGTTCAAGAGGTCACTCAGTTTAAAATTGATTATACCTTTTGGATGAACCTGGTCTTTCTCTTTATAACCGGCGGTATGATCTATCTCTACAAACAACATAAAAAAGAGCATGGTTCAGAAATGGATATGCAGATGGAAGGCGGTGGAAAGATCAAGAAAACCGCTGTAACCCTGTTCATACTCATCAATGTCATCGGGTTATCCATTTTTGCCTACTCAACATTTATTAACTGAAAAATAGAACTATGAATGAATTATTTGATTACGCACCAAACATTCACCCGATGATCGTTCATTTTCCGATTGCCATACTCATATTGGCTATTGGATTGAACTTGATCGCCTTTTTCCTGCCTGATAACTGGTGGGATGAAAAGAAGACCACATTTATCTATGTGCTTGGATCTATAGCTGCGATTATTACCTACTTTACAGGCCGATCAGCAGCCGACACTGTATTTCTGCCAACAGAGGCACAATCTGTTCTCACAGATCACGCCGATTGGGCGCTCTGGACGGTGCTGTTTTTTGGAATCTATTCAATTCTTCGTATTGCTCTGCATTGGTTTAAAAAGCTGGAAACGAAATCGATACAGGTGTTCGCACTTGTTCTCGCGCTTCCCGGCCTCTTTTTCTTGTTTGAGACAGGGGAATACGGAGCAACCATGGTTTATGGTTACGGGGTTGGAACGGGGCAATACTTAGAAGCAGAAGAAGATATAGTTCCGGCTCAAACTGAAAGTGCTGATTTAGAATCTTCATTTATTGAAAAAGAAAACGGGGATTGGACGTGGGATGTGTCCGCTAATTCAGTCAATGATCTGAAAGAGCAGTTTCACTGGCTTGAGGGGAATATGGAACAGCTTAACCCAACCGTTTCAATAGCTGGCAATAAAACCTATCTCAGCTTCAATCTGACAGACCATATAACCAATTTCTTTGTAACCCATTCGGCGTATAAAAATATACAGGTCGATATCTATATAGATATGACATCCTTTACCGGGGACGTCAAAATTGCCCATCATATTCAAGATGCCCAAAACTACGATTTTGTCGCTCTCACTTCAGATGGAGAGATCTCACAAGGAAGAACCACAAATGATGAAGTCGAACTTTTCGATGAAAAAGAGTTCGAGAATGAAGGCGTGAAATTTATCCGAGTGGTTAGTGATGGAACGCACTTTAGAGGTTACATCAACAAAGAAATGGTGGTTCATGGACACGGAGATGAACCAGATGCCGGAAGTATTGGCTTAAAAATAAATGGACATGGAACACTCTTGATCCAGAACATTGAATTATCACAACTCAAATAACAAACAATTCAAACAATTCAAACACAAACCTACTATGAAAAATCTACTTTTCACCCTTATAATTCTGCTTTTTTCAGGCAGTGTTTACGCACAAGACATGGATCATGATCATGACGCGATGATGAAAGAAAATGCAGTAAAGAAAGTGTTGAAAGCTTATAAGAATGCACTTGAAGCCTTGGATGTAAGTGACACTCAAAAACTATTTACTGAGGATGCCGATATTTTTGAAAATGGAAAATATGAGGGCAGCTACCAAGACTATCTGGATCATCATATTGGCCCAGAACTAGGGCATTTTAAAGAGTTCTCTTTTAGTGATTATAAAGTTGATGTGCAGATTGATGGTAACTTTGCTGTCGCTTTTGAAACGTATAATTATAAGATAGTGACGAGTGGAGAAGAAAGCAGGGTCATCGAAAGACAAGCGGTGGCTACTTCCGTGCTCAAAAACACAGAATCGGGATGGAAGATCATGCAAAATCACGGTTCATCCAGAGCAATAAGGAATTAAACAAATCACTCATAAATTTTGACAATGATACCCAAGGTTAGAATCAAACGACTTGTCATTTTTGGATTCACCGCGACCTTTCTTTTTGGGTCAGGTTGTGGGGAAAAAGCAAAAGAAACAAAATCTATTCCTGAGCCAATCACTTTCAAAGAAAATCGTTGGTACACCCAGCAACAATTTGAATTGGGTAAACAAGTGTTTACTGCAAATTGTACTCAATGTCACGGTGGTAAAGGACAAGGTTTGGTAGATGACTGGAAAACGCCAAATCCCAATGGACAATTTCCGGCCCCACCACTCAATGGCACAGCTCACACCTGGCATCATTCCACGGAAGTTCTGCTTGAAACTATAAACAAAGGAGGAATTCCACTGGGTGGAAGTATGCCTGCTTTTAAAGAGGTGCTTTCTGAAGAAGAAAAGCTTGCCGTAATCGCTTTCGTTCAAAATTTATGGAATGACGATATCTACCAAAAATGGCTCAGAATCAATACTTCAAACTAATCAAAAATCACTATGAGAAAATTATATTTCGCACTAATCATTCTGTTCATCTCTAGTATTACACTAGCTGCTCAACAGTCTGATAACAAAAAAATGATCGCAAAAGCTTTAACGGATTTAGAAACTGCTATCATTAATAATGATGCAGAGCTAGCCGGAAAAATCCTGCATGATGATGTTACAATTCTTGAAGGAGGAGGTATGGAAAACAAAGAACAATACCTTTCCCATCACTTTCATTCTGATGGTAAATTTCTATCCGCAATGGACAGTGAAGAAGTCTCTCAGGAAATCAGCGTTGAAGGAAATATGGCCTGGGTTACTTCAAAAACAAAAATGACAGGTACATACTCCGGCAGAGAAATTGATATTAATAGCTTAGAACTTGCTGTACTTAAAAAAGAGAACGGTAATTGGAAGATTATTGCTCTTCATTGGTCTTCCCGCTAAATAAAACTGTTTTGAAAGATCATATCAAAGAAATACGCCCAATTGTAATTTGGGCGTTTCTTCTCAATACCATTTGGGAGTTTGGACAGTGCCTATTCTTGTATGACATGTGGGACTGGCCATTCTGGAAGGCAACGTTTTGGATGTGGGCAGCCATTATTGGGGATGTGTTTATTGTTCTTGGGCTTTGGAAACTAACAGAGTTACTTTTTTCGCCTGTCAATTTTGAGAAACTCAAACTGAAAGATTACTTATACCTCATATTTATAAGCTTTTTTGCCAGCATAGTCTTAGAGTGGGGGGCAAAATTCCTTGAACTCTGGACGTATTCGGATTTAATGCCTATCCTTACCATCTTTGATTATGAGGTGGGTTTATCTCCCATTATTCAAATTACATTCCTGCCCGCATTGTCGGTGTATTTTTCTGTGAAAAGATATCATTAATTAGCTATTCAAAGCAGGGATTATTACCCGTTTACTTAACATTTAATCATTTGCTTAAATAATAAAATTGCTATAGTTTCTTAATACCAATTGAACGAACGAATAAATATTATGAATAAGCAAGATTGTATACGTGACGTTGCCGATTTAGCTCAGATCAAAAGATGCAGGGCTTCGCTTTCCAGCATTCAACTCTCCACTGAAAAGCTATCTGATATCCTTAAACTGGCAGGAAATGATGTCCGTCTTAAAATTCTCTATCTCCTGAATAAGGAAGATCAGCTTTGCCCTTGCGACTTAGGCGACATTTTAGATATGAGCGTTCCGGCGGTTTCCCAACACCTGAGAAAATTGAAAGATGGTGGCCTGGTAGAAACCCAAAGAGAGGGCAAAGTGATTTTTTATTCGCTCAATCAACAAACTATACCTGTTCTACAACCTTGCTTTGATCAACTTGAAAACAACAAAATTCTTAAAGTTATAGCCGCATGAAAGAACCAAACTTAAATAACGACAAAGCATTGATGAGCAGTGGAATAGCAGCAGCATTTGTAGCCTCACTTTGTTGTATCACCCCTGTAGCTGCCTCCATAGCCGGAATCGGTGGCATAGCGTCCACTTTTTCCTGGATGGAACCCATACGTCCCTACATAATCGGGTTAACTCTTTTGATTTTAGGCTTTGCCTGGTTTCAGAAATTAAAACCTATGTCCAAAGAAGAAATCGATTGTGTGTGTGATGATGAGCCCGGTTTTTTCCAATCAAAAGGCTTTTTAGGTGTTGTCACTCTCCTTGCTATGTTACTCATGGCATTTCCTTATTACTCGGAGGCGTTTTTTCCTGAGAAGAGCACCGAAGTCGTATATGTTCAAGAGTCGAACGTGCAAACGATCACCTATGATATAGTAGGTATGACCTGTGCGGGGTGCGAAGCAAGCGTTCGCAATGCAGCCCAAAACGTAGAGGGCGTGTTGGAGGCTAAAGCTTCCTACGATACCCAAACGGCAACGATCTCTTTTGATAAATCCAAAGTTCAACCGGAACGCATTAAACAGGCGATCAACAGTACTGGGTTTACCGTTAAGGAAGAGGACTCAAAATAATGAGTACAACCATACTTACAGAATCGACATTGAACTGCCCTGAATGCGGATACCAGTCTAAAGAAAAAATGCCCACTGATTCCTGCCAGTTTTTTTGGGAATGCCCTAATTGTAACGCAGTAATAAAACCCAAACAGGGAGATTGTTGTGTGTTTTGTTCTTATGGTGATGTGGCTTGCCCTCCTATACAAGAAGATGGGGATTGTTGTAAGTAATAATATTTATCTCTTTTAGTTTCAGTTCCTGAATAAATTGCTTCTCATTCAATTACTGGGCTCCTTTTTGATAAAGAAGATGATAACTAATCTAGATGTGGGGTATCTGTTTTTATATTAATTATTTATTAATCAAAATTAATCGATTCCTGTAAATAAAAAAGCCTTGTCAAAAATATAGTTTTAACAAGGCTTTAAGTGTGTACACCCGAGAAGATTCGAACTTCTAACCGCCTGATTTATAGTCTTGTTGGAAGTATTTCTAATCAAAAGTCAATTACCTTATCCAGAGCCTCATCAGCTTCTTTATTGATGAAGTTCGCTTGGTAATTAATGGTCGTCTTAAGATTGGAGTGTCGATAAAGCTTTTGGAGCATAAGCGGATGAATTTTCTCTCCTGCAATATTACCGAACGAGTGCCTTGAAATATGATTAGAAAGGTTCTTATCAATTCCGGTTTGCTGTGCAATCCGTTTCAGCCACTTATTCATTAGTCGGGCTGCATTTCTAGACTTACGAAAGAGATCTTCTTTGTCATCCGACTTTGCTTCTTTCAAATAAGGAAAGATATAGTCATCTTTAGACTTCTTATCGTCTCTGTAGAGTTCAATAATGGAAAGTGCCTTATCAGGTATCTTTAAAGAGACAGGTTTATCATTCTTGCTCATCTGGTAATACAATCGGTCGTTTTTAATATCTGACCATTTAATAGTGAGAACATCTGATATCCTAACCCCTGCAAAGTAGAATGAAAAGAGCCAAATATTTTGTGTGTGCCAAATCGAAGTGTTTTTCTCAAATTCCATATCGTCAATTTTTTTTATCTCTTCTTCTGTCAAGCCGATCTTATTCCCAGATCCTAATTTGATGGTAATATTCTCACCACCAAACGGATAGTTCTTACCATCAATGACACCCTCCTTCATTGCTCTATTATATAAAGTGCGAATAAGCATCAGTTGATTGGTTGCTGTTCGCTTGCTATGATTAAGCTGTGTTAGGCAGTAGAGCTTGTACTTGTCTAAGAATGATACGGTAATGTCCTGAAAGGGAAGATTTTTATGTCCAAGAAAGCCTTCGATATTGTTCAGGATTGATTGATCTGATCTCGATACTGAAAATGTGCCTTTGGCTTTGTACTCTTTAATACGCTGTTCCCCAAGATCAAAGAAAGTAATATCACTGTTTTTCTTACGGACTCGATTTTTAATGTGTTTTACAGTAACCGATTCATTTCCAGTTTCCATCTCAAGAGCCGTATCATTCGCCTCGGAGAGTTTCTTTAGAATAAGATTGTTTAAACGCTTCGAATTCGGATGAGATTTTTTGACCGTTTGTATATCAGCGTTCCATTCTTTCTCTAAGATGTATTGTCCAAGCCAGATATAGCGAGACTTTCTATTCTTGGAAATTCTGATGGCAAGGGGAGAAGTACCATCACTTTTCTTATCATATTTATAGAGAACAGCTTTTACCGATGCCATAACTTTATTAACTTAAGTGCAGAGAATGCTTTGAAGTTATGAAAACTACTAAAACATAACTAAAACATTTGGCGGTTTTACTTGAATTATTGTGGTTTTAAATGAGTCAAATAGATGCTTTAAATGCAAATATTGATACACTTAAAGTCATTTATCAACAAAATGGGTAGGGCTCATAACCCGAAGGTCGCAGGTTCGAATCCTGTCCCCGCCACTATTCAAGCCTTCTTGCTACGTGCATGAAGGCTTTTTTTTTGATTAGATTTTAAGACTCAAATTAGATCAATCTGTTAGATATCCAATCAAGATCTAATTGTTTAATTATTTCTTAATTTTTTTCGCTTTTTGTTAAGGGATTGTTAAATTCAGGTAAGAGTGATTGAAAAAATCTCTTTTGAATCACTTACAATAATTATTATTCACAATTAAATAGAGGTTGTCTATGTTAAAAAAGCTACTATTTTTAACTATAGCGTTGATAGGTACTCCGGTACTTGTTTTCGCTCAAGGTTCGATAACTGGTGTTATTACGGACGCTGCTACAGGTGAAACTCTGCCTGGGGCTAACGTTATAATTACTGAATTATCGATGGGTGTATCCACAGATGTAGATGGAGAATACACTTTAAGTAATGTGCCAAGTGGTACGTATACTTTAACAGTAAGTTTCGTAAGTTTTAAAAAAGCTGAAAGATCAATTACTGTTGGGAATGGCGAGCTAGTTGTTGATGTTTCTTTAGAGCCAGATTATTTTGGGCTTGAAGAAGTTGTAGTAACTGGTGTAGGTCAAGGTACCCAAACTACAAAATTAGGATTTTCAGTTAGTAAAATTGATCAGCAGTCACTAGAAGAAGTACCTGCTGTAGATCCTGCCAATGCTCTTAGAGGTAAAGTGGCCGGGGTTACTATTGTGCAAGCTTCTGGGGATCCTTCTTCAGCGCCTGATATCCGTTTAAGAGGTTCTACTTCAATTAGTGGTAGTCAGGATCCGCTCATTATTGTTGATGGTGTGATCACTAATGGTAATCTGCGAGATATCAATATGAATGACGTTGAGTCTATAGAGGTAGTTAAAGGGGCAGCGGCTGCATCTTTATATGGTTCTCTTGCAGGAAGTGGTGTTATTCAGATTATAACTAAAAGAAATGCAGGTCAGGTTAATCAGCCTGAGATCACAATTCGTAGCGAAATGGGCTTCTCTGAGATTGCAAACGATTATCCTGTTGCAACAAAGCATCCATACGATGATGATTTTACGTTAACCAACGATGGTGTAAATGCTGATGCTAATGGTCGTTTTATTTTAACTTGGCCAAGTGCTAATAATGGTACTTATGATGCAGATCGCCGTTTTGATAATGACTATCCAGTATTTTATGATAATATCGATGCGATTTTTACAAACAATCCTTATCAAAATCACAACTTTGCGTTAGCTAACTCTTCTCAGAACTATAATTATCGAGTTTCTTTCGATAATTTCAGACAAGGTGGTGTTTTGGCTCCAATTCAGGATTATGTAAGAAATACTGCTCGTTTCAATGCTGATTTTATTCCAAATGAAGATTTAACAGCAAGAGTAAATGTATCTTTTACAGATATTGAATCTCCAACTGTTTCTGAACAAGGACAGGGTTCTAACTATTTTTATTCTGTATTAACAGCTGAGCCGGTTTTCAATTTCGAAGAAAAAAATGCAAATGGTGAATTTACTAATGCTCCTATTGGATATGATGCTCTTGGATCAAACTTCCAAAACCCTCTTTATGTTGCGGAGCAAAGAGAGACTAACTTTGAAAGAGACAGAATTATTGCTGGTGCGTCTTTTGAGTATAATTTAATGGATAACTTAAGTTTTAACGGTAGACAATCATTTGATAGGTCTTACACCAATTCAGAAACTTTTTATCCAAAAGGGTATATCACTCCAACTGCCAATGCTACTCTAGCAAGTGGACAGGACTCAAGAAGTCGTTCTGAAAGAAAGACTACTATCAGTGAGCTATGGTTTCAATACAATGAAAGTTTTGAGAACTTTAACCTAAGCTCTCAGCTTAAATATTTGTATGAAGATCGTACTTTTGAATCAGTAAGTTTATCAGGTAACAACTATCCGGTACCGGGTATTCGTGATCTAGGTTCTACCGAAGCATCTAGTCAAAGCATTGATTCATATTCTGAAACAGTACGTGCTGAGAACTACTTCTTTAATGTAGACGTTGATTATATGGATAAGATTATAATTGGTGGTTTAGTACGTCGTGATGGATCTTCTGGTTTTGGTTCAGAGGAAAGATGGCAAACTTTCTACAGAGGTTCTTTAGCGTATAGAATTACTGAAGACTTTGAAATCAATAATATTGATGAGTGGAAGGTTCGGGTTTCATATGGTACATCAGGACAAAGACCTCCTTTTGCTGCTCAGTATGAAACATATTCTGCTTCTTCAAGTGGTATTTCACCAGGAATCCTAGGAAACAATGAAATTAAACCATCTACCGTTGCAGAGATTGAATTAGGAACAAACATCACATTCTTGAATAAATTCAATTTTGAAGCTAATTATGCACTTACAAATGTTGAAAACGATTATATATTAGTTCCGCTATCTAGTGTAGCTGGATTTTCAGCACAGTATCAGAACGTAGGTGAAATTGAAACTTCTGCATTGGAATTTGCTTTAAATGGTCAGTTAGTTGATAAAAGAGACTTTTCTTGGAACTCAACTTTAACTTGGGCTAGTATAACTCAGGAAGTTACTAGTTTAGGTGGAACTCCGGCATTTACAAGATCTGCTGGTGGTGCGTTACCTCTATTCAGGTTTGAAGCAGGTGTTCCTTATGGAACTATGTATGGTAACAAGGCGTTAACTTCATTAGATCAATTAACTGTAGTTAATGGCGAAGTTGTGAATCCAGGTATTGACGTAAACAGTGATGGTACACTAACTGCTGCTGATTATGAAATCAATATGCATGGATATGTTGTTCCTAAAGGATCTCATGGTACCGTTGATGAACAAATTACTTATTTAGTTGATGAATCAGGTAACAAATCAGTTACTACTATTGGTAATACCAATCCTGACTTTAGTGTTGGTTTTGCAAATACTTTCAACTTTAAAGGTGTTGGTTTATATGTGCTATTTGACTGGGTTCAAGGCGGAGATGTTTATAATTACACAAAACAGCTTCTTTACTTTAACAACAGACATAAAGACGCACAAGATTTTGCAGAACAAGGATTTGATGTAGGGTATACTGATGCTGGATCTGCTGTTTACAACGCTGCGCAGGCTTCTTCTTATTTCGTTGAAGATGCAAGTTTTGTTAAACTTAGAGAAGTTGCATTATCATATACTTTAGCTCAAAATAAATTGGGTAGGATTGGGGATTACTTAAAAGAGGTTAAGCTATCAGTAACTGGACGTAACCTGTTAACATTTACTGATTACACAGGATGGGATCCTGAAGTTGCACTTAGAACAAATGCAACTAACTTCCGTTTGGATGAATACGCTTATCCAAACTACAGAACATTTACAGGTGCAATCCAAGTAAGATTTTAATCTATAAATCAAAGAATTATGAAACATTTAAACATTAAAAATATATTTCTGGTTGTTTTAGCTTCGACAGTATTCGGTATCAGTTGTGCTGATTTATCTGTTGAAAACTCAAACAATCCAGATAGAGAAAGAGCGCTTTCTAACGATGCAGATTTAGTAAGTCTGCTTGAGGGAAGTACTTCCGATGTGTTCTTTTATACCACCGTTTATTATGGTGCGAACATAGATATGTATGCAGACGTTACATCAACTACCAATATGGTTAACTCTTGGTGGGTGTTTGCAGATGAACCAAGAAGACAAATGCCAAATGAAACCACATTTGATGATTTAGTTATCAATAGTGCTTTTTGGAGTACATTTAATTCCGGTGTACAAACAGCAAACACAATTCTGGCTTTAATTAGAACAGATGGACAAACTATTGTTGTTGATGAAGAAGATATTACTCAGGAAATGGAAGCTAAAGCTTTGTTTCTAAGAGGACTATCTAAGGCTTACATCGGTATGATTTACGATCAGGGTTACAATATAGATGAGACTACTGACTTATCTACATTAGAATTAGTAGCTTATGGTGATATTCTAGAATCAGGTTTAGCTGACATTACTGAAGCTGTTACGATAGCAAATACAGTAAATGGTTTTACTTATGATCCTTGGCCAACAGTTGACAGTTACGATGTTGATGAATTCAGTACAATGGCACACGGCTTTGCCGCTAGAGCTCTTGCAGCAAAAGCAAGAACGAGCGCAGAAGCTGATGCTATGGATTGGAATAGAGTAATCGCTTTGGCTGAAAAAGCTCCGGGTGGAGTTAATGCTGCAGCTGACATGGATGGTATAATCCTAACAACTCTTGGATACTACGAATACTACAATAATCTTCTTGATTGGGAAGGTTATCGTGTGGGTACTTCTGGATATTTACCACCAGATATTAAGAATCAGCATGTTTTAGATGCTAATTACCCAACTGCTTATCCAACAGCTGATGGTGTATTCTTAGAAGAAGACGATTGGAATCCAACCGATCCAAGAGCTGCTTACTATGAGTTCTCAGCAACAAGATTTGCTCAATCTGCTGATAGAAATAAGGCTAACTTTACATCACATAACTGGCTTAGAACTAATGATCCAGGGAATGAATGGGGTGTTGATGGTTATCCATACATAATCTATATAGCAGCTGAAACTAATTATATTTTGGCTGAAGCTTATTTAAGAAATGGTAATAATCCAGCAGCAGCTACTGCCTTAAACAACAGTCCTTATGGAACTGGTCAGACTACATTTACTCCTGATCTTCCTAGAGTTACTTCAGGCGATCTAGCTTCTAATGGTCTTTCTGGAGGTAATAACATACTGCCAACGGCTACTGCAGCTGAATTTCAATGGGCACTACTGGGTGAATATACTGTTGAAATTGGTCAATTAGGTGGTGTTGGTAATAGCTGGTTTTTCATGAGAAGATGGGATATGCTTCAGGCTGGAACTCCAACACATTATCCAATACCTGCTAATGAATTGGAAATCACGGGAAGATCTACATATACATTTGGCGGAGTTAATAATGCTGGCGAGCCAGGAACTGCAAGTGGTGATAACAGTTGGACTGAGTTAGCTGACAAACTTCCGGCTGCAAAATCAGTTAAAAGAGATATAGTGAGAGTTAACACTACTACTGAACCTGCTCCTGCAAGTTCGGGTGGAGATAAGAAGGGTATAGAGCAGTAAACCCAACACTATATACTTCATTTAATGAATTAAAAAAGCCCGTATTTAATACGGGCTTTTTTTGTTTTCTATTTACAGCTAAACAAAAAGCAAATGTCTAATTTGTTTAACTGAATCAATTAATTATCAGTCATTATAATTTATTAAAGCTTAGATATATAAGCGGCTTCGTTAAAAGATAAAGGCTTAAGTTGATTTTAATGACTATAAAGTATTATATCTACTGAATTGTTTAATAAACTAAAGATGTGATGCGATTACTTATAGAGATATATTTGCCTGCATTTCGAATAAGGAAGTATAAGAATATTCAAATAATGATTTACAAAACGTCAGGATAGTTCTTGTATAAACTAATGTATTAATAGTAAGACTATTGTAAAGAACACGTCAAAGCTTTGCTTAAGAGGAGAAGAGAGAGCTTAAATAAAATTGTCGGCTTCCCGTAATTCCGGACCAAATAAACGTAGAGGGTTTGGGTTAAGTTAACAGTCCCATTGGAGTTTTGTAGCCCTATGATTTGTGTGGGGGTGGTAGTTATAATCATGTTGCCACTGTTGAGTTTTTCCTTCACCTCCGTCAGCGTTTTAAATTCATAGGCGTTTAGTAGTTCACTTCTAATACTCCCATTAAGCCGTTCAATGTAGGCATTTTGGGTCGGTTTTCTTCACTGGATAAAAGCCAGCGTCACCTTGTTGTTCTTGCACCACGCATCGAGCTTGCGAGAGACAAATTCCGGGCCATTGTCCACTCGTATCATTTGGGGGGCACGGGATTCTTTGAGCTGCTCGAGTACCCAGATCACACGCAGCGCGGGCAGGCTGCTATCGGCTTCGATCCACAATACTTATCGATTGTAGTCATCGATGACATTTAGTTGCAGGTACCCACGTCCATCCCACAGACTATCATACATAAAATCCAAGCTCCACACCTGATTAACCGCCTCCGGCTGGAATAGGTGTTACTTGGCTCGTGCAGGTAGCCTGCGCTTGGCCTGCCGGCGAATATTAAGCTTCATGGCGGTATACACTGTTTATGGTTCCAAGAGTATCCCATGGCTCGGAAGCGATGATAACACTACCAGAAGTCAATGCTAGGATGCTTCGTGGTAAGCTCCTTTAGCAGTGCGATAACTTCAGCATCATCGCTGGGCTTTCGAGCGTAGGAAAACGTACTTCGGGGAAGATGTACAACTTTGCAGCTCTGACGAATGGAAACTTGATGCGAATTGCTCATCAATGTCACCATTTCCCGCTTAACATCAGAACTTACAGCTTTTTTTCGACCGCATCCTTCAGGGCTTGGTGAACCAAGCTAAGGTCGGCATACGTACGTTTAAGGCGTGCGTTTTCGGCTTCCGATTCTTTCATGCGCGTGAGTTCGCTCACACCCATTCCACCATACTTAGCTTTCCAATTATAAAAGGTGGCATCGGAAATGCTATGTTCTCGGCAAATCTCTTTGACCGTCTGTCCGGTATGCTGTTGGTTAAGAATAGATACTATTTGGGATTCAGTAAATCGAGATTTTTCATAGTCAAAAGTAAGAGTTTTCTCTACTTTAGACTGGACTAAGATTAGGGAAGCCGAAAATGTAAAACAACTAAGTGAATAAATCGAGTGAGATTATTTCAGATGAAGTAGTTATTTAATCAATTAATAAATAAGCTATTGTTAATCTTCAAGAACTGTAATTTTAATAGGGTAATTCTTAGAAGTAGTAATTTTAAAGTTAGAAGAATCAGTTTTTTTGATTTTCAAAATACCAATTGCAGCTAAGGTTTGAGGCTGGTAGATCATAAATTTGGATTTACCTTCCTCTTTCAGATTGTTCACTTTTCTAAGATTCCGTCCGATATGTAGCCCAATGTTTTTTACATCTAAGGGAGCTGTAAAATCTCTTTTTTTGTTTGTTGTATCAATAACTACATAGTGAATAGGTAAAGGAAATTCGACCTTATTTCCGGCATTTAGCATTTTGATATGTTCGAATTTATATTCATCGAATTTTATCCATGAATCAGGACTTATTTCTTCTACATTATTAAAATCTAGTTCGATAAGTTTTCCAGTATACACATCTGTGTCCTTATCATTACAACTGATAAAAACTAGTACTAAAAATAATAATTTAATAAACTTCATTTAACAACATTGGATTTAAATTTGATGAGAATTACCAAGAATTAATATTAAAATTAAAAAAAAAATTGACGATTTACTGCATTTAAGAAATTAAATTCCTGAAGTTAAGATCTTTCCTGAGAGCCATAGCTGTATTTGTTGATAATATAAATCATAATAGAATGAATTTCTTGTAAGCACATAGTGTTCAAATGGAAAATATTTATTACTCATTTTAGGAGCAATAAATTCAAAATTTCTCTCTGGATCATCTAAGTTATAAGAGTAACTCCAAGTCATTTTATTTAAAGAGCGCTTAATACTCCATGGGGCACCGTAAATTATATATACCATCCCCATATCTGTTTTCCAACCCTCTTTGAAATTTGAGAATAATTTATTTGCCTCTTCAACTCTATGGTAGTATAAAGACAATGTAGATTTAGCTAAACTTTTATTTTCGATATTAGATAGCCAAAACCTATCTATTTCTTTTTTTAGTGAGTCCTGATCTTTAATATCTAATAGTTTTTGGTAATTTTCGTTAGTCATCAAATAAGTCAGGGGTTTAGCTAACTCAGTTGGAGTTTTTAGGGTAGGGTAATTTTCACTTTTAATGCTGAAATCAATTCCTTTCAAAAACTCTTGAATGTCACTTGAAACAACTTCTAATCTGTAATTACCTCTTGGTAGTGTTAGGTAATCTAATTCAATTAATACATTTGAAGAATCAGTTAATACTCTTCTTCTGGAATCTATGAGTTTCTTTTTATTGTAATCGATTCCTCGATAAAAAATGCTTCCTTTAGAGTAGTTATAAGAATTAATTCGCCTTGCAAAAGATGAATCTGACTCAAAACGATATAATTTCATATCTAATCTTAAATTCTTATCAGAACTTTTCTTAAGAATTTGAAATTGAAATTTTAAAGAATCAGTTGATTCAGAGATATCATAAGTAGTTACCGGACTAAATGAATTTTCATCAATAGTTTTTGCTAGTACTTGTATATCTGTTATACTCGATATTTTAGAGTTTAACTTTGGGATAACAATTTGTTCTGTCCGAGTAGTTTTTTTGTTAGTTAAACTATCGATAAGAGTTATTTCAACAGTATAGCTTCCATGGTCTAATTTAAAATCTCTATTTACTGAAAGAGTGTTTTGACTTTGCGTTACCCAAGCTTCGCTTTCTCTAATTTTGACTGGATAGTCAACTAAGTATAAATTACTAGAAGAATCTGTTTCTCTAAAAATTTCTATAGTTAAATTGCCTGAAGCTTCGAAATATTCAAATGGTTTTTTATAGATCAGACTACCATAGACAATGTCTATAGTTAAATCAAGATTAGCCTCATTTTCAATATCATAATAGCTAAAAGATGAAACTCTGAATTCCGGGTGCCCAGGTTGATACTTATAGCCAGACCCTCTTTCGATGTTATTTATATATGAATTATTACATGATATAAAAGTTAAAGTAATTAACAGGAATGTTAGAGGGAGTATAAAATTAGTATTCATTTTACCATTTTTTATTTAACACGGGTCATAAAAAACACTATTGACGTGTCAATATTCTTCCATTTCGCCATAATTCAACTTGTTGATATTGTACACCATAATATGATGGGGATCTTTCAAGTAGATAATTATCAAAAGGAAAATATTTGTTATTGAGTTTAGGAGCTTCAAAATAAAAATTTTTTTCAGGATCGGAGAGGTTATAAGAATACCTCCAGGCCATCTTATTCAATGATGAGTCTATGTGCCAAGGTGGACCAAATAAAATATAAACCATTCCTTGATCTGTTTTCCAGCCTTCTTTAAAATTCGAAAACTGTTTATTGGCTTCTTCAACTCGTTCATAGTAAAGTTCTACTACACTTTTAGCAGTTTTTGAGTTCTTAATGTTTGTCAACCAAAAAAGATCAATTGCCCTTTTCATTTCCACGGGATCAGAGATTGACATCAGTTCTTGATATTCTTTTTCTGACATCAAATAAATTAAAGGACGAGCTAGTTCTTCCGGAGTTTTTAACGTTGGATAACTTTTGCTCTTAATAGAAAAGTCTCTGGCCTTGAAGAGTTCATTTTCGTTTCCTTTATTTGCAAATATTTCGAATCTATAGTTGCCTCTTTTTAGTTTGGAGAATGTATACTCAATTAGAACAAATCCTTTGTTAGTAATAATTCTACGATTTGTATAAAGTTCTTCGGATTCAGAGTAATCTATTCCTTTATATTCGATACTTCCAGTATAGTAGTTTCTGAAATTCATCATTTTTGCGAAAGAAGTATCCGATTTAAATTTTACAAGTTTTGAATTGATAGTAATAGAGGCTTCAGAGTTATTATTTGTGATTTGAAAAACAAATTTTAGAGAGTCTGATGCATTACTAATATTGTATGTGGTTACAGGATTATATGAAGAGTCGATTTTATTGAACATCTGAATATTAGTGATATTCAGATGTTCATTTTCTGGATCTGGTACAAGTACTTCAATACTTCTACCCGTTTGTTTTCCTGTACCTGAATCTATAACCGAAACAATCACATCATACAATCCAGGCTCTATAATTAAATCGTCCGTAATGCGATATGTATTTTGATCATAAGAAAGTTTATTGCTTTCACTGTTTATAGTAAAAGAATTTTGAAGTGATTTTACTGTATTGTTATTATTTTTATCAACTATTCGATACTCTATGATGCCAGTTGTTGAAAATAAACCATCTTTCTTTTTGTAAACTAAGCTCCCGTAAACGATTTCACTAACCACTTTAATACTAGTCTGTTTGTTTTGGTCAATAAAGCTTGTTGCGGTAGATCTTAACTCAGGAAAACCCGGTTGATATTTATAATTAGAACCTCTCTCAATTTTATCAACATATGTATTGGTACAGGACATAAATATATGCCATGAAAAAAGAATTAAAATTAATCTTTTTGTGTAAGTAATATTATTCATACTCAGTAAGTACCAGAAACTTTCTAAAACAATGTGTAAACATACCTTTAATTCGGTTATCTTTCAGTATAACTGAAAATGTGTTTAAATATTATTAAATGAAACCTACACAACGTAGAACTAAAATTGTTTGCACAATAGGACCAAGCTGTAACACTCAAAAAGGGATTGAAAACCTAATCTTGCATGGGATGAATGTTGCAAGAGTAAATTTTTCTCACGGCTCTCATAAAGATCATGAAAAAGTAATATCATATATCCGAAAAGCTTCTAAGAAATTCAAATACAGTGTTCCCGTTCTTATGGATCTTCAGGGTCCAAAAATTAGAGTAGGATCTATGAAGAACGGAGGACAAGTTCTTAAAACTGGAAGTGAGATTACCATTACTGGTGAAGATGTGGAAGGCACACCACGAGTAATACCTATTGACTACCCTAACTTAGTGGAAGAAGCTGAAATCGGAAACACCATTTTGTTAGATGATGGTTTGCTGGAGTTCAAAATTACAGATAAAAGAGAAGGAGATCTTAAAGCTGAAGTTATTGTTGGAGGTTTGTTAAAATCAAGAAAAGGAGTAAACCTTCCGAATGTAAAAATTTCAATACCTTGTTTAACTGAAAAGGATCTTAAAGATCTCGAATTTGGATTGACTCAAGATGTTGATCTAATTGCGCTTTCATTCGTTCGGTCTGCTAAAGACATCAGAGATATTGTGTCCAGAGTTAGAGCTGCCGGTAGTCAAGCGTCTATCATTGCAAAAATTGAAAAACCTGAAGCATTAGAAGTAATTGACGAGATCATTGAAGAGTGTGATGGGATAATGGTAGCTCGGGGAGATCTTGGTATTGAAATTCCTACCGAAGAAGTTCCGATTGTTCAAAAATCATTAATCGAAAAATGTAGAGCTGCAGGTAAGCCTGTTATTACTGCAACTCAAATGTTGGATTCAATGATTAGCAATCCTCGTCCAACCCGTGCTGAAAGTTCGGATGTCGCTAATGCTGTGATTGATGGCACAGATGCTGTAATGTTATCAGGAGAAACTGCAGCCGGTAAATACCCAATGGAGGCAGTAAATGTGATGGATAGAATTTGTCGAAGAGTTGAACAAAATCGAACCAATATTTACAACAGTCTTGCTTTTGATAAACCTGAATGGAAAGAAAAGCAGGTTGTAGAAAGTTTGTCTTATTCTTGTGTAACAATTGCTGAAAATGTTGAAGCTAAAGTGATTGGTACTTTAACAAACTCGGGAAGTACAGCAAGAAGAATAGCTAAATTCCGACCAAAAGCTCCAATAATTGCTTTCACTGGCAGTTCAAAAGTAAGACGGCAATTAAATTTGGTATGGGGAGTTTATTCAGTAAGAGTTGAGAAAATATTCGACACTGATCAAGGTGTAAAATTAATGGAAGAATTTCTTGAAGAAAATGGTTTTGTAAAAAAAGGAGATCGTGCGATTTTAACAACCGGTATACCTATCGCAAAAAGAGGAAGTACAAATATGATTAAAATTAGTACTATAGATTAAGATCATCACCATATGAGGAAGTTATTCTTTTTGTTTGTTGTATCCTTCATGTTATCGGGTTGTGGTACTGGTTTGAAATCTCGATGGGGTAACTTCACAGCTTATTACAATACCTATTACAATGCTAAAAAGAGTTATGGGGCAGGATTAAAAAAAGTTCTTGAAGCAGATCAGAATTATAATCCACAGCAACCAATCAGGGTACATGAAACTCCTATAAATGCAGGTACTCAAGATTTTGATAAAGCTATTGATAAAGGTGCTGAAATCTTGAGAAAGCATGGAGACACCAAATGGGTAGATAACTCATTGCTTCTAATTGGTAAATCTTATTTTTTCAAAAAAGAGTACTTTTCTGCTGACCAAAAATTCGAAGAACTATTAGTACAAACGGATGATGAAACACTTATTCAGGAATCAATTCTTTGGAAGGCGAGAACACTACTTGAGATGGAACTATATGGTCAGGGTATTCAGTATATTAATCAGGAATTGAATGATAGAGAGGATAACTGGAAAAAGGGGAAAAGAGCAGAATTAGAATTAATATTAGCACAAATATATGTTGCTCAGGAGAATTGGCTTTCTGCTATCGATCTTTTAAATAAATCGTTAGATCACTTAAATTCAAAAAAGTACAAAGAAAGAGGATATTTCCTTTTAGGTCAGCTTAATGAAAGACAGGGAAATTACAGAGAAGCATTCAGAGCTTTCAGTGAAGTACAAAACTTTTATACAGATTACGATCTACAATACCTTTCACTCCGTAAAACTGCTGAAACAGCCCGTATTTTAGGAGATAACGATACCGCCTTAAATACCTTTAACAGAATGGTTAAAGATGATAAAAACACTGAGTTTGTCAGCGAACTGGATTATGAAATTGCGCGTACTTATCAGACTAAGAAAGAATTTAAAACAGCAGAAAATATCTATAAAAAAATCCTCCAGAACGAAATTAACCAACCGGATGCCGAAACAAAGGCTTTGACTTATAATGGGTTAGCAGAAGTATACAGATTTGGATATGATGATTTAGAAATGGCTGCCGCTTATTATGATACAGCTTCAAGGCAAAATGCTACAATGAATGAACTGCCTGAGGATTTTAATGCCACTGAATTGGCAATTTCATTTGGAGAATATTCTGAGCTGAAAAATGAAATCGCCTATCGTGATAGTTTGATATGGGTTTCAAATTTATCAAAAGTCGAGCTGGATTCACTGATCTCTGAGATTAAGAAAAGAAAACTGAATGAAATTGAGGAAGCTCGAAGAAATCAGGAGCAACAACAGAATACTTTAGTAAACCTGTCGGCCGGAGAACAGGAGCAGACAAATACAGGAAATAATGGCTTTCTCAATGTTAATAGTCCTGAATTACAGAATAATGCTAGAACTCAGTTTATAGCTGTGTGGGGGAACCGACCTTTGACTGACAATTGGAGAGTGAGTGAGCTCATTCAAGCTGCTGTTACGTCTGATATTACGGAGAACACAGATGGTATTAATAATGGTCAAATTAGCAGTACACAAAGTTTTGATACCTCAATTGATTTATCTGAGGTTCCCTTTCAAGAGGATGAAAAAAATATTATGAGGCAAGAAATTGCTACTTATAAGTTTGAACTTGGTAACCTGTTTTATATTTCTTTGAATATGCCTGATAGTGCGGTAAAGTATTTTGAAGATGTAATTGAAAATCATATAGAGAGTGACAAAGTTCCTGTGTCATACTATTCACTATCAGAAATACAAAGCTTATCTGGTAATAGTGACGAAGCTCGTTCGAATGCGAAAATATTAGTTGATGCTTATCCTGATTCAAGATATGCAGAAAGATTAGCTGAGAAATACGGGCTTCTTAGAGTTGTAACAAAAGACACTCTAAATCTTTCATTAGCTGATCAAGTTGAAGAAATAAAGGCAGATACATCGTTATCAACATCCATGGAAGCAGAAAAAGTATCAGAAATAGCTTTAGCAAATACAGCAAACAGTGAAGCGGCTCCTATTTTGTATGAAGCTATTCAGCTATACATAAGTGCGGGACGTCAAGACACTATTTATAAGGAAAATTTTGATAAATGGAATGAAGTAAAAAAAGAATTTTTGAACAGAAAAACTGAATTTTTGGCTCTTAAAGATTCTCTGAAAATTCAAATTCAAGATACCAGTCTCACTGATGCTGAAATTCTGAAATTACAATCGGTCATCGATTCAACATTGACAGAACCTGATTACTCAGAATTGTTTCCTTACTATGGCGATAATTGGGAAAACGCACGTAATATTATCAACCTTTTTCTGACTAATTTCGGCAATTCTAAACTTAGTACCAGGGTTCAAATTTTAAAAGAAGAGCTTGCTAAACCAAAGGTTGAAGAAGCTGAAGTAGAGCAAAATCCTGAATTAGAATCCACCGATAAACAAATAACAGACGAATCGGTAATAGCATGTACGGAGCTGGGAAATCCACCTCAGATAAGAGGAGGAATAGAAAATTTTATGGAATCGATGGATAACTTTGAAACTGAAGAAACATCAATAACATATACTATACAGATCAACCAAAGAGGTATTGTAGAAGGTCTGAATCTGGTTTCTGATATTTCAAATGAGAGAATTATCAATAATTATAATGGGGCAATACGTGAAAATCTTGTATTCGAACCGGTTCTTGAAAATGGACAAGCTGTTTCCGTAACCTGTAATTATACTTTTCCAGTTAAGTAAATTACCTGAAGTCTAGTTCATTTTTGAGTCTTTTCAGCAGTCCCGGACCTTCATAGACCAAACCTGTATAAAGTTGGATTAAATCTGCCCCGGCATCAATTTTTCTTTGAGCTGATTCGGAATCATGAACACCACCAACTCCTATTATTGGCTTTGAACCCTTAAGTACTTCATAAAGCGAGCTAACTACCAAATCACTATTATGGGAAATTGCTGCTCCGCTTAATCCTCCATTTCCAATAGAATTTAGTTTTTCTGTGGGAGTTTTTAACCCATTCCTCGAAGAAGAAGTGTTGGTTGCGATATAACCATCAATCCCACATTTTTCGCATAATTCTACTAATTTCCAAAGTGTTTTTTTCTCGGTATCTACAGAAAATTTAACAAGTGTTGGTGTTTGATTACTCGCTGGGTTTATTGTATTTAGAAGATCATATAAAGCTTCAGGGTCTTCAAAAGTTTTACCTTCGCCGGTATTAGGGCATGAAATATTTATGGTGATATAATCGGCTACTTCCTGAGCTTTTTGGTAGCTATACAAATAGTCATCGATTGCATCTTTCCCATGTATGGATGCATCGTTAGTTTTAGCAATATTTATTCCAACAGGAATGGTAGGATTTACTCCTTTTAATCTTTCAATCACCACATCAGTGCCTTCATTATTTAACCCCATGCGGTTTATAAGTGATTGATCATCCGGTAGGCGAAATGCTCGCGGTTTTGGATTTCCTTGTGAAGGTTTTGCCGTGATGCTACCTATTTCAACAAACCCAAACCCGATAGCCTGCATCGCTAAAGGAGTAATTCCATTTTTATCAAATCCGGCTGCAAGACCAATCGGATTTGGAAATTTAAGTCCCCAGAATTCTTTTGGTGATGGTTTACCTCCACCATAAATGTGGGATGCAAGTGTTTGGAGAAATGGTGAGCTGTTTGTTTTTGCTGCAAGATTTACGGCTTTTTCATGAGCTTCTTCAGCATCTTTTCGGAAAGCAAGTGGCTTTATCAATGATTTATATAGCATAGAAGAAAAATAATAAATGCCTGCCAAAAAAGATGGATTAGGCGTATCATTATGAAGGTGAAAAAATCGAGAATAAATATTACGAATTTAGTTCGCTGTTTAAATGGAAAAGGCGATGTAATCTTGCTGGAATCCCAGAAAAAAGATCATCCGGCTAGTCAAAAATCTTTCCTTGCAGCAAAACCAGAAGCCACCCTAAAGGCCTGGGGAAATAAAATTCAACTAATTGAAAAGGATGAAGTAACTGAATTTGAGAGTAATCCTTTTCAAGCTTTTTCTGAATTTAGACAAAAGTATACCGATTGGTTATTTGGTTTTTTTTCTTACGATCTGAAAAATTATACAGAAGATCTTAGCTCGGGAAATAAGAATATCGTTGAGACACCGGATATTTATTTTATATCTCCAGGTTTATTAATCGAGATTGAAGATGAAAATGTAAACATAAAAAAAGGTAAACTTCCTGAAGACCTTAGAAGAACAGAAATACAAGAAGGTTTTTCTTTAAGTGATTTAAAGCATATTGATAAAGAAGAATACTTAAAAAAAATCGAAATAGCCCAACATCAGATAAAAGAAGGAGATTATTATGAGATCAATCTTTCTCACCCCATAGAATTTAAATTTGAAGGTGATTCATGGGAATTATACCAACAAATGAAAGAATCAGGACCTGTACCTTTTGCAAGCTACATCAAAACAGAGCAGTTTGAAGTTTGTTCTTCATCTCCGGAAAGGTTCTTATCAAAAATAGGAAGAAGGCTTCAATCTCAACCAATTAAAGGCACCAGATCAAGATCAAAAGACAATGATGATGTAAGTATAAAAGACCTTCGTGAATCAGAAAAAGAAAAGGCTGAAAATCTGATGATTGTAGATCTTGTCAGGAATGATCTTGGCCGGGTAGCAAAAAAAGGGGGAGTTAGGGTTAAAAATCTATTTGAGATACAGAGTTTTGAAACGGTTCATCAGATGGTATCTACTGTTGAAGCAGAGTTGGTTGATAAAATTAGTTTGGTAGAAATTCTGAAGGCAACTTTTCCGATGGGTTCTATGACAGGAGCTCCAAAAATTTCTGCTATGAGGGCAATAGAAGATCTGGAAGATTATAAACGTGGAATTTATTCTGGGGCAATAGGATATATTGATCCTGGACACGATTTTGATTTTAGTGTTGTGATTAGATCAGCCATAATCCAAAAAGATAAACTGGTGTATCCGGTGGGTGGCGCAATAACATCAGACTCTGTCCCTGAAGAAGAATGGGATGAAACCCTAATCAAAGCAAGACCTATTACCGATCTTTTGAATAATTCCTGAAAGTCTGAATGAAGCTACCGATTTAAAGGTTCATGGGATAAAACAGGTGATGTATGAATAATTTGCAGGAAACGGTTACAACTTTAGGCGAACTTAAGAAAAGCAACTGGAGGTCCCGTTCGGTTAAAGAAGAGTTGAGAACAAACCTTATTTTTTCTATCCAAAATAGGGATAAGTTATTTCAGGGCATTCATGGTTATGATAAAACCGTACTTCCGCAAATTCAACATGCTATTCTTTCTAAACATGATATGATTTTATTGGGCTTAAGAGGGCAGGCTAAAACCAGAATTCTTCGCTCATTAGTTCAGCTTTTAGATGAATATATCCCTGTAGTTAAAGGTTCTTCAATCAATGATGATCCATTAAATCCGATTTCTAAATTTGCAAAAGCTAAGATTGAGGAACAAGGAGATGAAACAGAAATAACTTGGCTTCATCGTTCTTACCGATATGGGGAAAAGTTAGCTACTCCGGATACCACTGTTGCTGACCTTATTGGTGATATAGATCCTATTAAAGCAGCAACTAAGAAATTAGATCTTGCCGATGAAAATGTGATTAATTTTGGTTTAATACCAAGAACTAATCGTGGTTTATTTGTGATCAATGAATTGCCGGATCTGCAACCAAGAATTCAGGTAGCATTACTGAATATCATGCAGGAGCGTGATATTCAGATCAGAGGATTTAATATCAGAATGCCGATTGATGTGGCAATGGGCTTTTCCGCAAACCCTGAAGATTATACAAATCGTGGAAATATAATTACTCCTTTAAAAGATAGAATCGATTCACAGATAATTACTCATTATCCAAGAGAGATAGAAACAGGAATCCAGATCACAAAACAAGAAGCCTGGCAGGAACGGGAGTCAAATGTCAAGATTGAAATTGCTGATGTATACCGTCAGATTATTGAAAGAGCGGCTTTTGAAGCCAGAGATTCAGAATATATCGATCAAAAAAGTGGTGTATCTACACGTATGACAATAACTGCTATGGAACAAGTTTTTTCATCGGCAGAACGTAGGGCAATTGTCAATAATGAGAATACAGTGTTTGTAAGAATTTCTGATATTTTTCATATGATTCCGGCACTTACCGGAAAGCTTGAGCTTGTATATGAAGGAGAGCAGGAAGGTGCAATCAGTGTAGCAAAACATGTGATTGGTAAAGCGGTTAATAGAACTTTTAAAAATCACTTTCCAGATCCTCAAAGTAAATCAGAAGAAGTTAAAAGTATGTACAAATCAATAACAGATTGGTTTGCTTCCGGAAATGAAATTAGTTTACCCGATACGCTCTCATTCAATGATTATAAAAAAGCACTCTCAGAAGTTGAGGGATTGCAGGAATTTGTTGAAAAGCATGTGAGAGATTTGAGTAAGGAAGAGCTTTATGTTTGGATGGATTTAGTGCTTGAAGCATTATACCAGAATTCTTTACTCAGTAAGCAGGACATGGATGATGAAGCGACTTATACCGATATGTTAGGATCTATGTTTTCTTCAATTAGCGGATTGGACGACGATAAAGACCTAGAAGATTTTGATTTATAAAATGATTGAAATCCCTGTAATATAGTCTTATATTATTAGCCTTTGACAAATTCCAAATAAGTATTACAATGAAAAAAGGCATTCATCCGGATTACAAAGAAATTACAGTCGTAATGAGCGATGGTACTGAAATGAAGACAAGAAGTACCATGAACACGAAAGATGGTGTATTTAAAAGCGAGGTTGATTCAAAAAACCATCCTTTTTATACAAAAAATAACGCTTTTACTTCTAAAGCGGGTCGTGTTGATCGTTTCAAGCGTATGTACGAAAAAAAGAAGTAATTTTATTTTTCTGAATTTAAGGATGCACTTTAACCGGTAGCATCCTTTTTTTATTTATACGAGCTATGAGAATAGAAAAATTTGAAGTCGGACCTTTCGCAGAAAACACCTACTTGCTTCAACGAAAAGGTAAAGCGCTTTTAATTGATCCCGGGTTTTATAACGAGTCAGAATTTGAAGTTTTTAAAAGCGAATTGGGTGGTAATGTACTAAGTGCAGTTGTTCTTACGCACGCTCATGTAGATCATGTACTAGGCTTACAGAGGCTACTTAAAGAATTTGATATAAATGTCTATGTAAACACCGAAGACCTTTTTCTATGGGAAAATTTTGGAAATCAGGCGCAGATGTTTGGACTCAATCAGGTTGGGTTTTCTTTCACACCAGAGTCGCTCCCTAAAAATGAGACTTTTGAGATTGACGACTTTGAATTTAAGTGTTTATATACTCCGGGTCATTCTCCTGACCACACTTCATTATATTTTAAAGATCAGGGGTTAGTAATAGCTGGCGATGCTTTATTCAAAGAAAGTATTGGAAGAACGGATCTTTATCAGGGAGATTTCGATCTGTTAGTAAAATCTATTAGAGAGCAATTATATTCATTGCCTGAAGAAACCATAGTTTATCCTGGTCATGGCCCTTCAACTACTATTGGTCATGAGAAAATGAACAATCCTTTCGTGAAAGATTAGTTTTAATTCAACGAAGCTTTTCGATCTCTTCTTTGAAAAGCTGTTCTTTATCCGGATGAAGTGAAATAAGGCGTTCATACATTTGAATAGCCTTTTGTTTTTTACCTTGTATTACGTGAATTTTTGCAAGGGTTTCAGATGCAATATCATCGATTTCTTCAGACTCTTGTGCCAGATCCGTATCATCAAATTCTTCATCTTCTCCGGGAATGCGAATCTTTTTAGATTCAACGGCTTCTAGCATTTCAATTAACCTATCCAGATCAAGAATCGGTGACTTACGCTTGGATTGTAATAGCTTTTTTGATGATCCATAACTGTATTCAGGAACAGCTGCTTCAAACTTTTCAGGATGAACCAAAAAATAGTGGAGATGCTCCATAAGAGGACTTCCTGGTGCATATGTTTTAGCTTTTAAAGCTTCACGGATAGCTTTATCTCGTTCATCGTTTAAATGATAAAACCAGGAAAGCAAGAAATGACCAACGGCATCCGGACCTCGTTTCTTGAGATGACGGGAAAGTTTGTTGATCGCTGTTTGCGGATTTTTCTCAAACCGTTCATTAAATGATCTGAGAGATTGCGGTATGTTAAAAGGAAGTTCTGCCATTCAAGGGAAGATAATACAATCAGCTGATATCACATTCAAAAGTTTTACCAATTACTTACCGCATCATTAAACATGTTATTAGCAATTTGTTCAAGGGCTTCATCAGCAGCTGTTTGTTCTCCGCTGATTGGGTCCTCAGTCGGATCAAAAGTGAAATTTCCATTAAACGATTTATCCCATTCAGGAGAATCATTCTGTGTGTACAAAAAACGAGCTTTTACTGATATCTGAATCTGATTCTGATTTGCCTGTTCGTCGCCACCGATACTGAACGGACGATTACTGTAACTGGTGATGGAACCATCCAGAACCGCATCCGCGTCTTCTTCAGAATTTGCGAGCTGTAATTTACTTTGATTGATAAAACGATCAATTAGAATTCTGTTTAACCGATCACTTAAATCCCCCAATCCACTTTGAGAGCGATCAGGAAAAAAAGGAATATAAATTGAATTTACTCCGGGAGGGATGGAAGCCCCGGTAAAGCTGTACCTGAAGCATCCCGAGAAACTTAAAAATCCGACAATTAAAAGCAGAATGATTTTACGCAAGACCATATTGATCAAGTTTACGATATAATGTTCGTTCACTGATTCCCAGTGTTTCGGATGCTTTGCGACGGTTTCCATCATACTTGTCCAACGCCTGCTTGATCAAAAATTGCTCGGTAGCTTCGATGGAAGGAATTTCATCCCCACCAAAAAACCTGACAAGTGCCGATTCTTCACTTTCCTGAACTTCATTTTCATCCTTTTCAGAAACAGGATTTTGGTCGGGCATTTCTCTCATCCCAAGCGTGGCATGTTCATCAAGATCTATTCCTGAGCCCGAGCCTTCGGATTCACTCATATTGCTTTGCAGGGCAGGAGGGAGTGCTTTAATGTCTTTGTTCGACATTGTTGAATACATGAAGTTAGCGAGCATTTTCTTCACGTCTGAGATGTCTGTACGAAGTTCTACCAAGGCACGATACACCAATTCACGATCACGGCGCTCAAAATCATTATTATTCTGTGATTGTTGATGTTGATCATTCTCAGGAACCATGGGGAGGTTGTCCGCAGAACCTTGTCTTTGACGACCTTTCAGATATTTCTGAAGTCGCTCCACATCTATGAACTGAGATTTTTCAAGCACGACTAACTGTTCAGCTACATTTCTGAGCTCGCGGATGTTCCCCGGCCATCGGTATGAGATCAGTAATTCTCTGGCTTCATCTGAAAATCCCTTAAACACAGAATCGTATCGGGCAGAAAATTCCTTCACAAATTTTCTGAAAATCTGAGTGATATCTTCCTGTCGATCGCGGAGTGGAGGTAAATGAATCTGAACAGTATCCAGGCGGTAATACAAATCTTCGCGGAAAGAGCCGTCCTGAACTAATTGCCACAGATTCATATTGGTTGCTGCAATAACACGTACATCTGTGGTTTGAACTTTACTGGAACCTACTCTGAAAAACTCTCCATTTTCGAGCACTCGCAGTAATTTTACCTGTACGTTCTTTGGAGTATCTCCGATTTCATCCAGAAAAATGGTCCCACCGTCTGCTTTTTCGAAATAACCCTCACGACTTTCATTGGCTCCGGTAAAAGCACCTTTTTCATGTCCGAATAATTCGCTTTCAATAATTCCTTCGGGAATGGCACCACAGTTTACAATGATGAGATTGTTATGCTTTCGCTCACTCATGGAATGAATGGCCCGGGCGGTAACATCTTTACCTACGCCACTTTCGCCCTGCAATAATACACTGATGTCGGTTTTGGCAACTTGCATGATCTTGTCGATCACCTGTTTCATCTCCTGAGAGTTGCCTAAAAGACCAAATTGTTCCTGAAATACTTCGCGATCCATTAATTAAGCTAAGTTACATTTTTCTGTCAAATTGACGGGAAGTTAAGCATTAGTTATCAGCTTAGTAAATTTAATAGATGAGAAATTGTTTTGAATATCGATGCATAATAAGATTATAAAATGTTAGTCTTCTTTGTTTTTTAGATTGTCTCGGTTTTTAATATTCCATCTTTTAAAATTGATCTCTTTTCTTCTTCCTATACTCATAAAAAATGCAGATAGAATTAAACCAACAATAAGTGGAATTATGATGTAGCCAGAAATGGGAAATGATTTATCGACAAAAACTTTAACACTATCTGGGGGAACAGATCTTGGCCGTTCTCCGATTTCCGTTATAGAATCAGTTGTGCTATCAAGCTTATAATACATTGGGAGTTTTGTAGACGCAGAATCTTGAGAAAGTACTAATTTAGGAAAAACGGAAAGTATTATGATTAAAAAAAGTGCTTTGAGAAAAGTCATAGTTACTCTGCGTTCTTTGCGTCTTTGCGGTTAGTCACAAAACCTCTGTGGTTTAAAATCTACTTAATCATTTCCGTAGCTTGCTCAATCGGCAATGCACGTGTTTCTTTAAAACTGGAAAGCACCAGATTTGACCGGGTTTTACTAACTCCTGTCCAGGATTGAATTCGGGATAATAATCGCTCAAAAGAAGTGGTGTTCTTAGTTCTTACTTTCAGGAAGTGAGAACCATCTCCGGTAATGGAATGGCATTCCAGAATCTCTTTTTCGTCTTCCACTTTTTCCACAAAGTTTGGATAGTTTTCTGAGCCATCTACCTGTACAAAAATAAAAGCGGTAATGTCGAAGTGGAAATCTTTGGAGTTCAGAATAGCTTTGTAACCGGTAATCAATCCCCGCTCTTCAAGCTTTCTCATTCGCTCAGATACCGAAGGAACAGAAAGTCCAACTAATTCTGCGATCTGATTTCGTTGAGCTCTCCCATGTTCTTGTAGATGGTTGAGAATGATTACATCAATATCGTCCAATAAATGACTCATAAATCCAAATATTCCTAATTATTATTGGTGTTTATAAATATATCTTAAATAATTTAGGTTAAATATACATTAAAAGAGATTATCCCGCTTTATATTTTTTTGAAAAAATAGGTTATACAAAACCGGATTACCCCTTATCTTTGAGACTCAATTTTTAAGGCAACACAATTATGTTAGACATCAATTTCATCAAAGAACATACTGAAACCGTAAAGCAAGCTATGCTTGACAAAGGGGAGAAGGATAACTCCATCGTGGATTCAGTAATTGCTAAAGATGAAGAGTGGAGAACACTGGTTCAAAAAGTAGATACACTTCGGGCAGAAAGCAACAGCAAGGCCAAAGAAATTGGTAAACTGATGGGGCAGGGTAAAAAAGAAGAAGCTCAGGCAATCATCAAAGAAACTTCAGATACCAAGGAAAAAGTAAAAACACTGGAAGAGGATCTGAAGAAAATCTCTGAAGAAAGAGATCAGTTGCTGTATAAAATTCCGAATGTACCTCATCCCTCCGTTCCGGTTGGTTATACCGATGAAGAGAACGAAGTATTTGCAAGCTGGGGAGAACCGAATAAAGATGAGTGGAGAAAACCGCATTGGGAATTGACTGAAAGACATGGTTGGGTAGATTTTGAAAGGGGTGTGAAAGTCACAGGAGCTGGATTTCCTTTTTATGTAGGTGGAGTTGCACAGCTTCAACGTGCGCTTATTAATTACTTTATCAATGAGGCGGGAAAAGAAGGCTTTGTAGAATTACAAGCTCCTTATTTTGTGAATGAAGATTCTGCCCGGGGAACGGGACAAATCCCGGATAAAGAAGACATGATGTATGTAATTCCAAGAGATGAATTTTTTGCGATTCCAACAGCAGAAGTTCCGGTTACAAACTTTCACCGGGATGAAATTATAGATCCCGAACAATTGCCTATTAAATATGTGTGCTACACTCCATGTTGGAGACGAGAGGCAGGCTCTTACGGAAAAGATGTTCGTGGATTGAACAGACTTCATCAGTTTGATAAAGTGGAAGTTGTTAAGATTGTGGATCCTGAATCTTCGTATGAAGAATTAGAACGCCTCAGAGAACATTCTGAAAAATTGCTAAAAGCTCTGGAATTACCTTTCCGGACGTTATTGATGTGCACTGGTGATATGGGTTTTACTCAAACCAAGAAATATGATCTTGAAGTTTGGAGTCCGGGACAGCAACGTTGGCTTGAAGTGAGTTCTTGCTCTAATTTTGAAAGCTTTCAGGCAAGAAGAATGCAACTCCGCTACAGAAAAGATCAGAAAGGAACAGAAATGGTGCACACGTTGAATGGGTCTGCTCTGGCACTTCCCCGTGTGGTAGCTGCCATTCTGGAAGCTTATCAGCAAGAAGATGGAAGAGTAAGAGTTCCTGAAGTATTGAAGCCTTTTCTTGGAAGGGATTATTTGTAGAAGCGTTATCAGCGTAAATCTAATTTTACCAGTTAGAAAATAAATTTGGGTCATCCTGAACTTGTTTCAGGATCTTTGTGAGGAATAACTCTTGAAACTGGTCTATTGACTGTGAGTAGACGCTATGTATAATTTCTAATAAGTTTTGAAGACTGACGCAAGGATTGGAATAGAAAGCGAAAGTTGAATCTAAAAAAAAAGATAGTCTGGAATTAGAACATTCGAATGAAACCTTGATAGGGTTAAGATCAGATCCTAATTAACAGCCATTTCTTAAGATCCTGAAACAAGTTCAGGATGACTCAGTTTTAGTAATCAAAAGAGTGTCAATAATTGAGGATAATTACTTAAGCTAATATTCTCATAAGTAAGGATTAGGTCGGCAAATCAAAACTGAGAATCAGTCGTCTTCCTTTATCCTGATATTCAACGCTTTTGGCATATTCTTCCATCAGAAAAACACCACGACCGCTGGTGTTGAGTAAATTTTCTTCGGCAAGTGGATCGGGAATATTTTCAGGATCGAACCCATCTCCTTCATCCTGAATGGAAATAACTAATCCCCGATTTTTTGATTCTGCTTTCAGAAAGACTTTTTTATCTGGATTTAATTCATTTCCATGAACTACACCATTGGTAGCAGCTTCGCTTACCGTAAGCATGAGTTTTGCATAAAACTCATCATCAAATTTCAGGTTTTCCTGTAAGCTGTTTAAAAATCCTTCCAGTTTATCCAGTTCCTTGTAGGTTGACCGGATCTCAAGTTCAATTTTGTAACTCATCTTTTATTATGCGTAAATACCACGCAGTTTCAATGTTGTGGCCACTTTGTCAATGGCATACACATAGGCTGCTTGTCGAAGCGTAATACTATACTTTTCGCTTACCATAAACAAGTTATCAAAAGCTTCTCTCATCATACGGTTCAAACGACGATTTACACGTTCTTCAGTCCAGAAATATCCGTGCCTATCCTGCACCCATTCAAAATAGGAAACGGTAACGCCACCGGCATTTGCGAGGATATCAGGGACCACCATGATACCATTATCTTCAAGGATCTTATCTGCATTAGCAGTTACCGGACCATTTGCACCTTCGGCAATGATTTTTGCTTTAATATTTGGCGCATTATTCTTATTGATCTGATCTTCTTTAGCCGCAGGAATAAGTACATCACATTCAAGCTCAAGCAGTTTCTCATTGCTGATGAGTTCCGCTCCGTCAAAACCTTCCAGAGAATACCCATTAGTTTCTGAATAGTGAATAGCTGCAGGAATATCGATTCCGTTTTCATTGAAATACCCACCTGAAACATCACTGATTGCGATTACTTTTGCGCCTTGTTCGTAAATCAGTTTAGCCGAAACCGAGCCAACATTTCCAAACCCTTGAACAACAATAGAAGCATCACTTGGAGAAATTCGCAGTTTGTTCATTGCAGCAAGTGCAGTTGTTATTACTCCACGCCCGGTTGCTTCGCGACGGCCTTTTGATCCGCCAAGAATAACCGGCTTTCCGGTAACGACGGCGGTTTCGTTCTTTTTGCTTTTCATGCTGTAAGTGTCCATAATCCATGCCATGGTTTGCTCATTGGTATTCATGTCCGGAGCAGGGATGTCTCGATCGGGCCCGAAGACATCACTCATATTGGAAGTGTATCTACGGGTTAATCGCTCAAGTTCGCTCAGAGAAAGTTCTTTGGGATTTACACGAACGCCACCTTTAGCTCCACCAAATGGAACATTAACACAAGCACATTTCCAGGTCATCCACGCAGCCAGCGCTTTAACTTCATCGAGATGAACATCTTCAGCATAGCGAATACCACCTTTTGACGGGCCAAGGATGCTGTTATGAATTACCCGATAGCCTTCGAAAACCTCGATGCGACCGTCATCCATAATTACCGGTATTGCAACCATAACTACTTTTTCCGGAGTGGAAAGATATTTGAACATCCCTTCGTTCAGATCAAGGATCTCCGCAGCGAAACGGAATCTTTCCATCATGGAAGCAAACGGAGAGTCATCGTGGGGAAGGGGAGCAGGTTCTTTGTAATATTGTTTAGTCAAAGCGTCTTTAATTTCAGACATAGATGATTATTAGTTCAGTGATAATAAAAAAGCGCTTACAAATATAAAGATTTGAATTTTTAGTTCTTCATTAAATTCAGTTAAGGCAACAAAAAAGTAACATAACCTTATTTGTATTTAACAGATAAATATATCATACTAATACTTGGTAACGTTTAAACAACGAAAGCTGAATTCTTTGCTTGCATTCTCCATGAAAGAAAATATCTACAACTAAAAAATGAATGCAAATGAACGCTAATGTATTGGTTTTAAATCAGGATTATCAGCCATTGAGTGTATGCTCATTGCAACGCTCCATGAAATTAATTTTTTTGGATAAAGCTGAATTACTTCATGACGATCCCGCAAAAAAGCTAAATACTGTTAAAGAGCAATATGATTTTCCATCTGTAATCCGGTTGAGAAACTATATTCGTTTGCCTTATACAAAAGTTGTGTTAACACGCAGAAATGTAATGCGCCGTGATGGATTCAGATGTCAATACTGTGGTCAGAAATCCAACCTTACCATTGATCATGTGCTACCCAAAAGCAGAGGAGGAAAAGATACCTGGGAGAACCTTACCACCGCTTGCGATAAGTGCAATGTGAAGAAAGGAAACCGAACTCCGAAAGAAGCCAGTATGCCATTAAAGAGTGAGCCGTATCGCCCCATTCCGATCACTTTTTTCAGGGACATAAACGGTGGAGTGCAGGAGCCCTGGAAGCCATATTTGTATATGACGTAGGGAATGATTGAATTAAGAACAAACTATTAGTCTGATCAATTTTAAAAGATAGGCTCGTCTACTAAACGACCTTAAAAAACCTTATCTTAAAATTTAGTTTTAATTCTGAAAGCTCCAAGAAATGAGTAAAAAAGGAAGAGTACTAGTAGCGATGAGTGGCGGTGTGGATTCATCCGTTGCAGCTGTAATGCTAAGAGAGCAAGGCTACGAAGTAATCGGAATCACAATGAAAACCTGGGATTATCACCGAAGTGGTGGTGATAATGGCAAAGAAACAGGTTGTTGCACGGTGGAATCTATGAATGATGCTCGCCATATTGCTGTAAATCATGGTTTCAAACATTTCATTGTGGATATTCGTGAGGAATTCGGCGATTGGGTAATCGATCGCTTTGTGGGTGATTATATGGATGGCAGAACTCCAAACCCTTGTGTTCTTTGTAATACACATATCAAATGGGCTGCACTTTTGAAAAGAGCGGATAATTTAGGTTGTGATTTTATCGCTACCGGACATTATGCACGAGTTCGGGAAGAAAATGGACGGCATGTTATTTCCCGTGGATTGGATCACAACAAAGATCAGTCTTATGCATTATGGGGAGTCGCTCAAAAACATTTAGAACGTACTATTTTTCCTTTAGGCGGATATTCTAAACCAGAAATTCGTCAGATCGCAGAAGATCACGGATTAATCAATGTAGCTAACAAACCGGATTCTTACGAAATTTGTTTCGTCCCTGACGATGATTACCGTCGTTTTCTTAAAGACAAAGTGCCAAATCTTGAAGAGCGAATGAAGGGAGGGAAATTTGTCGATAAAGAAGGAAACATTCTTGGGGAGCATGAAGGATATCCGTTTTATACAATCGGACAAAGACGTGGATTGAACCTTCCAATGGGTAAACCAGTGTATGTAACTCATATTGACGCTGCTACCAACACCATTACTATTGGAGAAAAAGAAGATCTGATTAGTTCAACATTGACTGCTAAAGAGATCAATTTGATCAAATATGATCGAATTCCAAAAGATGAAATGGAAGTCACCGGAGCCATTCGATACAACGATAACGGAACATTAGGACATCTAACTCAGTTAGGAGACGATGAAATCAAAGTTCATTTCCCGGCGGGGCGCGAAGCCATAACTCCGGGTCAGGCGGTTGTTTGCTACGAAGGAGATGATGTAGTTGCAGGTGGCTGGATCAAAAAAGTAAATGTTGGGATGGAAGATTTGATTTCTGCGTAACATCCGGACACGCAATTCGTTTACATTTCACAAATAATCATTTTAAAGAAATAATATGAAGATCAATAAAATTGCTACGCTCATACTTTTAATGATGGTTGGGTTCATAACCTCATCACAAGCTCAGTTTCAGGGGCAGATCACTATGAAAGTTTATGGAGATAATAATGGAGTTCGCAATGAGAATGAACTTAACATGTATGTTACGCCAGAGCGAATATTCATCAAGGGAGAAGAAGAATTAAATTTTGGTCAGCCTGTAAGTTCTGATGGTTTACTTATCAGAAATGACAAGAAAGACTTCATTTTGATGCTTGAAGAAAATGATGCTCTTCAGGTTCGTAAATCAGAGATCGAAGGATTAGTAAAAATGTTTTCCGGAGCTTCAGGTTCTGATAAAGATTCAGGAACTAAGATTTCATATGAATATACTGATCGGAAGAAAAATGTAAACGGACGTGAAGCTTATGAACTTTTGATCAGAAGTTCTGAGTCCAGCTCAACAACTTCTGTTTGGTTAACTCCTAATGTAGATGTGAATTGGGGGATGTTAACTCAGCCTTGGGGAAATTTGCCGGCAGATGCAGAATTTGCTGTAAATAGAATTCTGAAGAATGAGATTTTTGAAAGTAGAAATTTTCCCGTGCTTGTTGAGGTGACCGGAAAAAAAGGAACTGAAAAAGTTATGGAAGTAACCAATATTCAGGAATCGAATATTGCTAAAGCAATGGTAGAAGTCCCTTCAGGAGTAAATCTGATTGGCATATTTGAATTTATGATCAAGATGGGTTCAGCTAACTGATATATATGTCATGAAATTAAAAAAGGAGCTGTTTTTAACAGCTCCTTTTTTTGTGCTTAAATCTTAGATTATTTAATAATCGTCATTCGCTTTGTTAAGCTTTGGTTGGCAGATTGTAATCGGTAAATATAAATTCCCGATGCAAGATTACCGGCCTCAAAATTGAAGGTATGAGAACCAGCGCTTAATCGTTCGTTTACTATTGTAGCTACTTTTTGCCCAAGCATATTATACACAGTCAATTGTGTTGCTGCAGCTTCATCAAGAGAAAACTGAATTTTTGTACTCGGGTTAAACGGGTTTGGATAGTTTTGTGATAATCCGAATTCAGCCGGCTGATCTAATCCTTCATTTTCATTTGATGTAATAGTACCTCTCTCCAGATTAGCTGTCCTGGTTTTACTCATATCCTCATCACTTCCATCAGAAGTAATTACTCTGTGATAAACAGTGGCAGTTGCACCTGCCTCAACACCAATATCAGCAAGAAGTGAATCCAGAATTCCAAAAGTACTACTAAATTTAAGATCAGCGCCTACACTTGCGTTTACTACAACATTTGTGAATGCGGAATCAGTTGCAGCTTGCCAGATGTAGGTTAGACTATCGCCGTCAAGATCAGCTCCTGAACTCCATGTAGCTTCAAAGGCAGTTGTTGCAGCCCCCGTAAGTGTTAGAGTAGCTTCATTGGATGGAGTGAGTAATTCCGCACCGATAGGGAAAAAGTTATCGCCATACAATACCTGACCTCGTAATTCGCCTGCAGCATTAGTTTCAGAATGAATGTTCACATACAGTTCCTGACTGCTTAATAAATCCAGCTGATTTTCAGATAGTGTATAAGTGTTATTTGATACTTCATACACTCCTGTTGAATCATCATTCATAGTGGTTGCATTCAATACAATCTCTACACCGCCACTTCCTGTTACATCACCCGCATGTAAGTGTGAAGCTTGGTATTTGCTCGATAGATCAGTAAACCCACCTACAACGATTGCTCGGTTACCAACAATTTCAATGTTCACGGCGCCTATTGCTTCAGTAATTACCGGATTAGGCTGTTCATGAAGTCCGCTTAAATTTGTTTTATAATATGCCTGAGCATCAGCTAAAACTTGTCCGCGTAATTCTCCGGCACCGAAAGTAGTGGTGTGAATATTAACGTAGTATCCTCGATTAAGAAGAGTTTGAATTTGCGTTGCATTAACTTCAAATTTATTGTCTGATGCATTGTAAACTCCAGCTTTTAGGCCAGCCTCTACATCAGCATTCATTAAAATGTCAACCCCACCGTTTGTGCCGGAATGCGCAGTATGTAAATGAGATCCTCCTGCAATTGAGGCATCGAAATCTCCTTCAAGTTCGTCAAAAGATCCCGTCACAACTAGTGAATCATCAGGAGTAAGTTCTACAATGACCGCACCTGTAGCACCGGTATTAGCTGATGGTATTTCGGCACTTCCTGAAAGACCTGCATAGAAAGAAGCAGTAACTGGGGGAGTAACTTGTCCTCTTAACTCACCAGCTTGAAAGTTTTGGGAATGCACATTAACGTATACTCCACGATTCATCAACATTTCTTTTTGTTGAGCAGATAATTCGAAACGGTTATCAGCTGCAAAGTAAGTAGCAGATTGATTGCTTTCATTTACGGTTGCATTTAGAGTGAAAGCAACACCACCTGTTGCACCTGCCATCGCTGTATGCAGGTGAGAGAACAGATATTCACTGGTGAGTCCGCTGAAAGAACCTGAAACGAAAAGTGAGTCACCATTAAGCTCCAGAATTACCGCGCCACTTGCCATAGATTTAGCTGATGGTATTTCCTGAGATGCATTTAAATTGGTTCTGAAAACGACGTCAGCCTCAGGAGCTAATTGACCTCTTAACTCACCTGCCTGATTAGTTTCAGAGTGAATATTTACATAAATACCTCTTGCCATCAACGTATCGATCTGTCCTGAGGTCAAAGTAAAAGTATTATTTGCTGAAGCGTAAGTTCCGCCTTTGCTGTCAGCATCAACGGTAGCATCTAAAGTGAAAAACACAGGTCCTGCTTCTCCAGCCATACCTGCATGTAGATGAGAGAATAAATAATCGCTGCTTAGTCCTTCAAAAGAACCTTCAACTGTTAATTCATTTCCATTTAATGTTGCAGTAATAGATCCATTTGCTGACGTAGCAACGGATGGTACCTCATTACTTCCACTTAATGTTGTTTCGAAAGTTGTTTGTGCATGAATTGTTTGGGAAAACCCGAAAATTAGCATACAAAAAACAGTTACCATATATGGTAGCTTGTATGTTTTCATAATTGTTTAAGTATTTGTTAGTATTAACTTTCTATTAGTACGAAAGAAATTTTAGAAAGGATTGTTTCGAAAACAGGTAATACTGAAATATTTAATAAAAAAGGAGTTGTGCTGCCAAGCCTCAACTCCCTTTCTCTATCGCTAAATTCTCATATAATTACGAATGCGAGTTGTAATTGGATTGGAAAGCTTACACAAAAAAAGCCCTTCAGAATGAAGAGCTTTTAAATTTTAGGTATGACTTTTTTCTTAAAGTGCACCAAGCATATACATATCTCCGGTAGGCTGTGGTGAGCCACCTTCGGGCTCAAGTGTAATTGCAAATGCTCCTTCAGTAGCAGATTCTTGTAATTGCTGAATCTTGAAGAAATTATCTTTTGTGGGATCATTAACTGCAAATACACCTGCACTAATTGGTTGATTATTTACCACGATCCACAGCTGATATTCCTTAGCTGTAGGCACCGCAGGTATATTAGCTACCTGTAGTAAAGCTTGTCCATTGTCCTTATCCCAAACCACCTTTCCAAAACCATTAGGATTAACTTCCAGTCCATCCATCAAAACAAGATCTACATCTCTGGCTTCCAGAATAGCTAATAATTCTGATTTTTGTTCAACTTCGGTCTCAAGCAAACGAATTGTTGATTCTTGCTGAGAGATTAATTCCTGATTGTTCTCTAAATCTGTTTCTAAATTCTGATTGAAGAAAAACAATCCAAGTGTCGAAAGAAGAAATACAACAGCAGCGGCAGCTGCAATTCTGTATCTCGATAAATAATGCACATTCGCACCTCCCCGGGCATTAACAGAAGCCCACGCCATTTCAAGAAGCTTCTCCTTGATATCATCAGAAGGCTTAGGGTCATATGTCAGTAGAGCCATTTCTGCTGCAATATTCTGCATGTCTTCATATAAATGAAGTTGTTCTTCAGGTGCAGATTTCAGCAGATTTTTGAACTGTACTTTTTCCTCGTTACTAATTGAGTTTAGAACGTACCCAACACAGAGTTCTTCAAATAGATTTTTCTCTTGTTCTGTCATTGTGATTCTCCTGATAAAATATCTCTGAGTTTCATCATGCCGTCTCGCATTCTTGTTTTAACTGTCCCTAACGGAATATCATATTCTTCCGATATTTCGGATTGACTCAAACCTTCGAAATATGAGATTTGAATCACCTTCCGTTGCTTGTCTGAAATTTGTTCAAGTGCATCTCTTATCATTTTTGCTCTGTCAGCAAGAATGGTGTTCTCTAAGGGGTTATTTTCTTTAGAAAACAATGGGTAAAACACTTCTTCATCATCTAAGCTTGTAGATTGCTTCTTTTGTTCTTTATAAACTTTAGATCGCAATCGGTCAATTCCTTTGTTTCTTGTTAAGGAAACAATCCAAGTATAAGCTGTTCCTCTTTCAGGGTCATATTGATCAGCCTTCTCCCAGATATTTGCAAAAACCTCTTGCAAAAGATCTTCTGCTTCGGTTCTTTTTTTGACTATAGAGATCAAAAGTCCGAATAGCAGACGATTATATTGATCATATAATAGCGAAAGAGCTACCGGATCTTTACGGGCTATTCGCTTCAATAAATCTTTATCTCTGGAGTTATCCTGAGTTAAAAACCTGCCAACTGCTGAAAGTAGAAAAAACAACATATAGATTACTTCCTGTTAAGGATTACGAATTACTTGAAAACTTGGATTGTAAAGCGCCATAAATTACTCTAAAGATTATGAATTCAAAATAGTTTCAAAGGATTTCAGATCTGTTACAGGTTTTTCGCAGTGTTGGTTTTTGCAAACATAGAAAGTTGTAACACCATTTATTGCTTTCATTTGGTTTACAAATGGAGAAATCTTTTGAATTTCGGGGTATTCTGAATCTTTAAGAAGTAGTAAAACACTAAATGGATGAAAATTCTGTAGAATAGGTTGCAAATCAAAGCTTTCTTCTTCAAAATCTTTTCCCAATACAATTACTATTTCTTTAGGATTGTTTTGTATGAACTGGATACCTTGCAAAGCATGAGTAATGCTGGAACCGGATCTTATTATATCCGCTGAAAAAGCTTTACCAATCTCATCAGCTTTTTCTTCGAAGGTGGTATCTCCAGTGAATCTTGCAAGGCGAAGAAAGCAATTAATGGCAACAGAGTTTGAGGATGGAATTGCTCCATCATAAATTTGTTTTTGTCTTCCTAACAACTCTTCAGAATTGTTTTGTGTGAAATAAAAACCTCCCTTATCAGAGTCCTCAAAAAGCTCAATAAATGTCTCAGAAAGTTTAACTGCTTTTTCTAAATATTTTGCTTTAAAAGTAGCTTCATATAATTCAAGAGCTGCCCAAATAAGAAATGCATGGTCATCAGCAAATGCGTCAATTTCTGCTTCACCATCTTTGTAACGATGAAAAAGCTTCTCATCTATAATCATATTTGATAAGATAAATTCGAATGCTTTCTCAGAACTATCAATCAATTTTGAATTATCAAACACTCTGCCTGCTTTAGCCAAAGCTACTATCATCAGAGAATTCCAGTCGGTTAAAACCTTATTATCGAGAAGAGGTGGGACTCTTTTTTCTCTGTTTTCGTACAACTGGACTCGGATATCTTCAAATTTTAATAGTTCATCATTGTTTAGGGTGTGTTTAAGATGAAGAATATTTTTGCCGGTAAGTTGTCCGGTTGATTCATCCTCAAAGTTACCTTCGTCTTTAATCTGAAAGTTAGATTTCAAAAAATCTGCATTTTCTTGAGATAACAGTTCATCAATTTCTTTTTTTGTCCAGACATAGAATTTTCCTTCCTCGCCTTCAGAGTCTGCATCTTCTGCGGAGAAAAAAGCTCCTTCTGCAGAGGACAGTTTTAGATTTATATATTCATAGATTTCTTTTACCGTTTGTTCAAAAAAAGGATCTTTGGAAATCTGCCAACCTTCAGTGTAGGCGATCATCAATAAAGCTTGATCGTATAACATTTTTTCGAAATGGGGAAGTAGCCACTCAGAATCAGTCGAATAACGATGAAAACCAAACCCTATATGATCCCAAAGTCCACCGAGTCTCATATTTTTAAGAGTTTGAGTTACCGCCTTTTCGTAACGATCCTCTTTTTTGATGTACCATTGCCTTAAGAGAAATCCAAGATTATGTGGTGAAGGGAATTTTGGCGACGAACCAAAACCACCGTTTTTATCATCAAAACGAGACATGAGTTGTTCTGCTGCAAAATCTACCGCCTCAGAACCCGGGAATTGTCCTGATTCGAATTCCAGAGATCTACTGAATCCTTCCTGAATTCTTTGGACCGCTTTATCTACTTTATCGGGTTCATTTTTCCACATTCCCGAAATTCCGGGAATCAATTGTCTAAGCCCCAACCGTTGAAATCTAGCTTCTTTTGGGATATAAGTACTCGCAAAAAGTGGCTTTTTCTCGGGAGTCATGATAATAGTTAAAGGCCAGCCACCTTGTCCTGTAATCATTTGGCAAACTGTCATATAAGTACTATCGATATCGGGTCTTTCTTCGCGATCAACTTTGATATTTATGAAATTTTCGTTCATAAGTTGAGCGATCTCTTCATCTTCAAAGCTTTCGTGCTCCATTACATGGCACCAATGACAAGTAGCATATCCGATTGATAGAAAGATTGGTTTGTTTTGTTTTTTAGCCATTTCAAAGGCTTCATTTCCCCATGGAAACCAATCTACTGGATTATTTTTATGCTGAAGAAGGTATGGGCTTTTTTCGTACTTAAGTCTGTTCAAAAGTAATGCTGGATTTTAGATTAAAAATCAATCAATATCTTTTTTAAATCTTTGGCTGTAATCCACAATAAAACGATCATAGTGAGTACTCATAAGTGCGGAAGTTATCAGGAAATCAGCTGATGAGCGGTTACAGGCAATCGGGATATTATAAACGATGGCAATTCTTTGAAGAGCTTTCACATCCACATCATGAGGTTGAGCCTGGAGTGGATCCCAAAAAAAGATCATTACATCAATTTCATTTTGTACAATTGCAGTTCCAATCTGAAGATCTCCACCCAATGGTCCGCTTTGAAATCTATAAACAGGCAGATTTAATTTTTCAGCTACCAATGACCCCGTAGTGCCAGTACCAAATAAATTGTGCTGAGATAAGTGATCCCTGTTAAATTCTGCCCAATCCAGTAAATCCATTTTGCGATGATCGTGAGCAATGAGAGCAATATTTTTCTTTGCTTTCATTGAAAGGGTAGTGTCTTTTATGGATGGGTGGTGTTTTTTTGCGCTCATTTTTCTTTTCAATATAAGGGATTGAAAAGACAATTAGGCAAGTAAGGAATCAGGATTAGATTACAAGGCGCAGAGAAGTTCTTTCCATGCGAATTTGCTTCACTTTAAAGGTTTCTTTATCAAACCCCTTCAGCTCTTTTTCACCGGTTTTTATAAACAAAGTTTTTCTGTTGTTAGTCAGATAAAGGTCAGCATCTCCAAAATTAAAAAATGGTTCTGATACAACGATTTCTTTTTCATCAGCAACATCTACTAATCTGGAAGCAATATTTACTGCTGTTCCGAAATAGTCGATTCTATCATTCAGATTAACAGCGGTGCAGTTTCCAAGATGAATACCGGCTTTTAGTTTAAAAGAATCTCCCATGGCGGTAGAAGAGGAGAAAATTTGTTGAATTCTTTCAACGGCTTTTAGTGCTGATACGGGTTCTTTAAATACAGCCATTACCGAATCCCCTATTGTTTTAACAATTCCCCCTCTTTCTTCGGCAACAATTTGCTGAATAATTTTGAAGTGACTCATCAATTGCCCGATGGCAAAATCATCTCCTTCCTGAAGGTAAAGGTCTGTAGAATTCATCAAATCGGTAAAAAGAATGGTAAGATTGGAAGCCATTACTTTTTCTCCATCTTTAAGTGTTTCTTCTGCAAATAAAGTTCTGAAGTCATGGGAAGAAGTTACTTCTGTAGCATAAATTGCTTCCTGTTTCCAGTTTGATTTTTCAAGATAGCAAACTAGTTCTTTATCCGAATTATTTACGATGGTGAGGTTTGGACGAATAGAAACAGTGGCTTCCTGTCCGTCAAAATCTTTGTCGGTTATAAAAATTGTAGTTGTGTCTTCAGCACCTCTTCTAAGCTGGAGTTTTAAAAACCCTTTGTGCTGCGATGTTTTAAAAAGATAAGTACCTTCTTCAAGTTTAACATCCAGGTACTTTTCTTCACCGGGCTCTATAAAATGTTGAATTACTCTGTGTGGGGTATTTTGTGGACCTCCATAGCAATACGAGTTTCCCGATATCTTTCGTATTAATGGATGAGGATTAAAAACAAGATGTAGGTTTTCATTAAAATCAATGGAATAATCGGAATCGCATTGCTGACATCTGAGGTTTGAGCGGATATCACGCATCTTTTTAAAACTTTTTCTGGTTTTCTTGCAATCAGGACAGAAAACATCCCATCTGAAGTCCAATAATTCAAGTTTTGCGGCGTGTAAGAATACGTTAAGTACCGAGTATTTTTTTTCTCCCCAGTACTCAGCAAGCTTATAAGGGTGAATAGTTTTAAGATCCTCGTCGTCAGCTTGTTTAAGATACTTGATCAGATGTTTAACAATTCGCTGGCGGCGAGTTTTTTCGATCAGTTTCCCCTCAATTTTTCGAATTCTTTTGGAGGCTCCCCGAACCAAATTTTGTTCACTGCTTCTTTCATAAGCAAGTTCATTCAGTCTGGCGTTAAGATCGCACTCATGTACATAGTTTAATACATTTCGTTTAATAACTTTATCAACATATTGCTTAAGAAGATATCTAAGAAAAGTCTTTTTTGATGACAGATTTAAATTCAAGATCAACTTAGTACCTGATCCGGAGGGGATTAGGTCTGCACTAAATTTTAAATATTCCAGAACGCTTGCTTTATATTTCCTGCTTGTTCCAAAGCGATAAGGCTTTTCCCAATGGTATGGTTTCTCTATCCATGCCTGATTTCCACTAAGTTTGGTGGAAGTAATTTCTAGATAATTTTTAGGAGTGGATCTGGAGAAAGTTTGTTTACGGATAGAAAATTGCCCGGCTTCTTTTAAAAACTTATTTGTGTCAGAAATAAAAGGCCATAATTTTTCTGGATTAGATTTTAATTCAAACTCCCATTTAAAATTATGGTTAAAAGATTGAGGCATATTTTTTATGTACGATAGAACAAATTTACTATTCGATAATTAAATTGCTAAAACTTATCTTTAAATACCATTTTGAAGAGAGATTCTCAAAACGGTTGTTACAAAAAAATTCAAATTTCATATTAAATTAATGGCTTTAGAAAGAACATTAACAATTCTCAAGCCCGATTGTGTTCGTAAAGAACTAATCGGCGAAGTTACCCAAAGAATTCAGGAAGCAGGATTTAAGATCTTGGCAATGAAAATGACCCGCTTAACAAAAGATACTGCAGGTGGATTTTATGCTGTTCACAAAGAACGACCTTTCTATGATGAGCTTTGCGAATTCATGAGTAGTGGTGCTTGTGTTCCAATGATTCTCGAAAAAGAAAATGCTATCAAGGATTTCAGAACTTTAATTGGTGCTACGAATCCTGCTGAAGCAACAGAAGGTACAATTCGTGCTGACTTTGCAGACAGTGTTGGTGAAAATATTATTCATGGATCTGATTCTGTTGAAAACGGAAAAATTGAAGCTTCTTATTTCTTTGCTGAATCAGAAGTAGTTGCAAATAACTCTTAAGAGAGTTTTTTTTCGTTAAAGTAGTTCTGGATACAGAACTACTTTTTTATTTGGAAGATTTTTTTCTCATCCATTCATAGCATACCACAGCTGCTGTCACAGATGCATTCAAAGATTCAACTTCGTTTTCCATCGGAATTTTAAGTACTCTCGAGCTTTTCTTAAGATTTTTTTTATCAAGCCCCTCACCTTCATTGCCTATCAAAAATGCAACAGGGTTATCAAAACCGGCCTCCCAAAAACTGGTAGATGCATTTCCATCAAGCGATACAATTTCAAATCCTGCAAGCTTCAGATCTTTAATTCCCTGATTAACATCGTGGACACGAATAATAGGAATTCTACCTGCTGTTCCGGAGCTGGTTTTAAATACAGTAGCATTTACAGGTGATTGCTTTTGAGTTGGAACTATAACTGATGAAATTCCTGCAGCTGCAGCCGACCTTAAAATTGCTCCAAAATTATGAGGGTCTTCGATCCCGTCAAGTAATAGTACTGCAGGATTTGATTGTAGTTCGATCGAAGAAACCCAATCAAAGTAGTCTGTGTATTTGATTTGACTTAGTTGTGCAACAATACCTTGATCATTTACTCTTCCTACTAACTTAGTAATTTTTATCTGGGGAACTTTAGAAACAGATATCGAATTTTCGGAGATAAGGTGTTGCAGATTTTCAATTGAAGATAATGACAGAGAATTCCTGATGAATAATTTTTCGACTTCATCTGGGCGGTTTGTCAGCGCTTCAATTACAGGGTTTCTGCCGTAAATGTAAAAATCTTCATTAGTGCTCATTTTATTTGTTTCTTAGCGCTGATTAATTAAATTTGGAAATAAGTGGTTAGTAAAAGGTAAGGACATGAAGAAAGAACAAAAAGAGATAGATTCACTTATTGGTGAAATATCAGAAAAATGGGTTGAGCGTAACATTAAGAAGAAAAATGATTTGTTTTTTGAAATTGACAAATCATCATTTAATGGATTGCATTTTATGTCAGCATTTCTGCTGACATTTTTAGGTACATCTGTGGTAGCGCTTTCTGTTATCGAATTGATACATCCCGTATGGCTGGCAACTATTATGACAGTAGTAGGGAGTATATCCATAATCACAGGGTTGGTATTATTCTATTCATTATTTGTAAGTTCAGATAGTTTTAACAGTCTGATCAATAAGGCAATAAAAAGAGTTATTTTATTTCAGAATTAAAACTGAGGAAATGTCAGATTTTTATCTTTGCTTTAAAATTTTGATATGAAAATTAAAGTTATTCTTTTAACGGTGTTGTACATAATTACACCGTTTTTTGTTAACGCTCAGAACAAACCTGATCAAAAAACAGAATCTGTTAAGATGGATCTTAATAAAGATTTTTATGTAATCGCCCACAGAGGTGTTAGTGCATATTATCCGGAAAATACGATGTCTGCTTTCAGAGCATCAGCAGAAATTAATGCAGATATGATAGAGCTGGATGTACTTCTGTCCAAAGATAAAATCCCTGTCGTTTTTCATGACGCAAAATTGGACAAAAGATCCAATGGAAAAGGGCTTGTGAGTGATTTTACATTCGAAGAACTTAGAGAATTAGATGCAGGCTCCTGGTTTAGCGAAAAGTTCAAAGGTGAAAAAATTCCATCGCTGAGAGAGGTACTTGAATTCACGAAGAATAAAATTCTTGTAAATATAGAGATTAAAACTGAGGCTGTTTCAACAAATGAGGAGGGAGGAGTTGTTGAACTTGTGATTCAATTGGTTAATGAGCTATCGATTCAGGAGCAGGTTATTATTTCAAGCTTTGATTACCGCGTACTGGAAAGGCTAAAAAAACAAAACGATCAGATTAGAACTGCAATGCTGTATGAGAGGAGGCAATCAGGAAAGAGAAACCCTGTAGAACTCGTTAGTGATTATAATGTTGATGCTTTCAACTTCGGAAAACAATATTTGTCCCAAGACTGGATCAAAATGCTTAATGAAAATCATATTCCCTTTTTCGTTTACACTGTAAATGATGAAGAAACCATGGAGAAAATAATCGAATCAGGGGCTAAAGGAATATTTTCTGATAAACCTGCATTGCTAAGAAAAGTGCATCAGGATTTGATTAAATAATTTTTCTGAAATACTTCCAAAGTTTCATTGAATAGGGGAGTTGAGAATACTATCTTTTTCAATCCGTCAACTTCACTCATTATTGCATGTCAACTAAGTATATTTTTGTTACCGGTGGGGTAGCATCATCTCTGGGAAAAGGTATTATTTGCGCGTCTTTGGGGCGATTATTAGTAGCTCAGGGATTAAGAGTTACCATTCAAAAACTGGATCCTTATATCAATGTAGATCCCGGAACCATGAATCCATACGAACATGGTGAAGTTTATGTAACTGATGACGGAGCAGAAACAGATCTTGACTTGGGTCACTATGAGCGTTTTCTGGATATTCAGACTTCCCAAACCAACAATGTTACTACGGGCAGAATTTACTATGACGTGATAAATAAGGAGCGTCAGGGAGCATATCTTGGAAAAACTGTTCAGGTTATTCCGCACATAACAGACGAAATACAATCACACGTTCTGGAGCTTGGTAAATCAGACAAGTATGATGTTGTAATTGTAGAAATAGGTGGCACGGTTGGTGATATTGAAAGTCTGCCATATATAGAAGCGGTTCGTCAGCTTAAGTACAATGTTGGGAGAAAGAATACACTATCCATTCATTTAACGCTCGTTCCTTATTTAGCGGCTGCAGGAGAACTTAAAACAAAACCTACACAGCATTCAGTTAAAACACTGTCTGAAAGTGGTTTGCAACCGGATATTATTGTTTGTAGGTCAGAACATGAATTGGATAATTCCATCAGAAGCAAAGTAGCTCGTTTTTGTAACGTAGATCTTGAAGATGTGATTGCATCTCTGGATGCAAGTAGTATCTATGAAGTGCCTTTACTTATGAAAGAGGAAGGTCTTGATAAACGGGTAATAGAGAAACTTCAACTTAAAACAACAGATTACAATCTTGATAACTGGATAGGTTTTGTTGAAGCAGTTTGTGATCCGTCAGGAGAAATTGAAATTGCTTTAGTTGGAAAATACGTTGAGCATCATGATTCTTATAAATCCATTGTTGAAGCATTTGTACATGCAGGAGCTGTAAATGATTGTAAGGTGAACATTCGTTGGATACAATCTGATGATTTAAATGATGAAAACGTTAGTTCTAAACTTAAAGGAATTTCGGGGGTTTTAGTGGCTCCGGGATTTGGTGGTCGCGGAATTGAAGGTAAATTATTTGCAGTAAAATATGCCCGGACAAATAAAATTCCATTTTTTGGAATATGTCTGGGAATGCAATGTGCAGTAATTGAATATGCCCGAAACGTTTGTGGTTGGGAAGATGCTAACAGTGCTGAATTTGAAGATAACAGTGAATATCCGATCATTGATATCATGCCAGATCAAAAAGATATTGAAAATATGGGTGGTACCATGAGATTGGGTAAATACGCCTGTAAATTAAAAGAAGGTTCAAAGTCACTTGAAGCCTATGGAGAAGGTTTAGTATATGAGCGCCATCGCCACAGATATGAAGTAAATAACAATTTGAGATATAAACTAGTTGAAAGCGGAATGGAGTTGGCAGGCATGAATCCTGAGCGTGATTTAGTTGAAATTGTTGAAATTCCAGAGCATCCTTGGTTTATAGGAGTTCAGTTTCATCCCGAACTAAAAAGTACAGTTAATAACCCTCAGCCATTATTTGTCGATTTTGTAAAAGCGAGTCTAAAATATGCCAAGGATCAAAACCAATACACATCTTTTAAATCTGAAAAAGAAAAAGTTGCCAAGTAATATTGTCGGATTATAAAAATAAGATCAGAGTTCGTACTTGTGGTATATTAATAGAAGATGATTCATTACTATTAGTACAACTTAGATCTCCGGTTACAGATGAATTGATCTGGATGCCTCCCGGAGGCAGAGTCGAATTTGGTGAGAGTTATAAGGAAGCTGTAAAAAGAGAGTTTTTAGAAGAGACCGGTCTTGAAGTGAATGTAGGAGAGTTGATCTATTTAAATGAACTCATTAGAAATGGTTTTCACGCACTTGAATTATATTTCAAGGTTTTTAGGTTAAATGGAAAGTTAAGAAAGGGTTCAGATCCCGAGTTGCCAGAAAAAAATCAGATTATTCATCAGGTACGTTTTCATCAACAAAATGAATTACCTGAAATAAAATTGGAGCCTGAGTATTTTAAGCATCATTTTCAGGAAAAAGGGAAACCGTAAAATAAAAAGCAGTTCCTTTTTCAAGAGTGTTATCAAGCCAAATCTCCCCACCATTTTTTTCAATAAATTCTCGACAAAGCATAAGCCCTAAACCGGTACCTTTTTCATCTCGTGTTCCGGCTGTGCTGTAAAATGATTTAGTGAAGATAGTATCCAGTTTGTTATCCGGTATTCCAACACCAGTATCCCTAACCTGTACGATTAACTCGGAATCTTTAAGACTTTTGGTAATTGTTACTGAGTCATTTTCATCTGAAAACTTTACTGCATTTGATAATAGGTTAAGAATAACAAGATTGATCATATTTTTATCTGCAAATACTTTCCCCGGAATACTACTATCAATGTTTACATCAATCTTTTTCTCATCTATTCTGGATTTTAAGAGGGTGATATTTTCCTTAAAAAGTTCATCAATATCGAAAAACTCCGGAATAACTTTATATCCTTCCATCTGACTTTTAGACCAGTTAAGTAGATTATTAAGGAGGTTCGAGGTGTGCTTAAATTGGTCAACCAATTGAGGAATCAGATTCTGAATTTTTTCTTTACTAGCTGAATTCATTTCAAGTAAAGTTACCATTCCATATAAAGAACTTAGTGGGTTTCTAAGATCATGGGCAATAATTGAAAAAAGACGATTTTTAATTTCGTTTGTTTCTCCCAGCTCCCGATTAAGCTTTTCAAGTTTTTTTCTGCTTCTGTATATGACCAGCGCAACAATTAAGCTAATTATGAGGACGCAAAGTACTATTTGTAAGTATAGTTTTTGTCTATTTAGCGCGGCGATTTGAGCCCTTTTGATTTGTTCTTCCCTTAATCTGAATTCAAATTCAGTTTCCAAAACCTGAATTTCTTGATTCTTTCTACTAACGTTTAAGCTGTCAGTCAGATTCTTACTTTTAACGGAGTAATCATAAGCCTTTTTGAAATCATTATTTTTAGCATAAACATCAGAAAGAATTGTTGTGGCTCTGGTTAGCTCATGAAGTGTATTAGTAGTATTCCCTAGCTCTTCAGCTTCAAGAGCATAGGCTTCAGCTTTTTTCAAATTCCCCATTTTGAGATTACATGATGCAAGACCAATTAGTGGATTTATAGTTTGAGCCTTATTCTGAATTTCTGTGAAGTACTTTATGGATAATTCATAATTCGAAATAGCTTTTTCATGCTTCTCTAGTTCATTGTATAAATCGCCGAGTTTGAAAGCAGAAATTGCTTTTCCACGGATTTCAATAGAACTACTCCCAAATTCTAATGCCGTTTTAAAATAATTTCCTGCCTCTTCATATTCTTTCAACCCTAAACTTATGAATCCTAAATTTACTGTTCTGGTGATGCGAGTTGGATCTTCAACTGATAGAGGCTCGAGATTTTCGAAAATGAATTTAGCTGAATTAAAGTCGCCCATTCTTATGTAATAAGCGCCAAGGTTATTATTTATGGTTTGTATCCTGCCTGGCTCATTAATCTTCAGAAAGATAGATTTAGCTTTCAGGTATAGCTCAACACCAGCTTTATAGAGACCCAAAGACCCATAGCAATTACCCACAGATAAATACATGTTTGCAATATGATAACCCGGATCATCATATGGTTCATTTAAATAAGGAATCGCTTTATCTATACACTCGGTATAATTACCCTGTATAAAATCGACGTTTAAAATTCCGACAAAAGCTGCGTATTTTCCATCATCAAAATCTAATTCATTTGACAATTTGTCGAGTTTTTTCGAAAAGTGTAAAGCGCTATCCGGATCTATATTATGATAATACTCGAGGATTTTAATTAAAGTATTTGCTCTCTCTAGGCCTTTTTTATTTGCCAGAGTTTGTTTCAGACTGTCTGCGGTATTGGTGGCATAGATTTTTGGTGCAACAATCACATTTGCAATAATAAATAACACGACCAATAATAAATAAGTGAGCTTGTAAAAGCTTTTATTTATCATTTATGAAACCCTTTTCTATACATATATTCGAGTTAATCTAAATAATCTGATATGAAAATCATAAAGCTTCTTTTTTTAATTTTAATCACAATAATCTCATGTGTGGATGATAGTGATGTTCTACTCATCGAAAACGTAAATGGATACACAATTGTCGGTGATGAACTGCAAACTTTTAATTCTGTCGTGATTGCTGATGGTAAGTTTATTGAGGTTTCTGAAAACTCATTAAAAGAAAAATATGAAGGAGCACAGGTTATAGATGGTTCCGGAAAAACGATGCTACCGGGTTTAATTGATGCACATGGTCATGTTATGGGGCTTGGATTTCAGCAACTTAACGTTGATTTATCTGGAATAACTTCGTTAGAAGCCACTTTAGACACTCTAAAAAGCTATGCTGATGCAAATCCCGACCTTGAATGGATTCAGGGAAGAGGATGGAATCAAACTTTATGGGATGAAAATAAATTTCCGACAGCTGCTGATATAGATAAAGTAGTTTCAGATCGTCCGGTTTGGTTAAGTCGGGTAGATGGACATGCAGCCTGGGGGAATTCTATGGCGTTACAAATTGCCGGAGTTAGTAAAGATACACCAGACCCTCAGGGAGGGAAAATAATCAAAGACGAAAGAGGAAATCCTACCGGAGTTTTTATAGATGCTGCAGAAGGATATGTTCAGGAAAAAGTGCCCGCTCCAACAAAAAAAGAACAGGAGTTAGCTTTACAAAAAGCATTTGAGCAGATGGCAAGTATGGGAATAACTTCCACACATGATGCAGGTGTAAGTGTAAATGCATGGAATCTGTATAAACAGTTTGCAGATGGTGGAAACTCCAAAACACGCATTTATGGAATGATCAGTGGAGCTGGAGAAACTTTTGACGAACTTTCAAAAAACGGTCCGATTAATTCTTATGCTGAAGATATGCTTGCTCTCCGCAGTGTGAAGCTATATTCCGACGGAGCGCTTGGAAGTCGTGGCGCTGCTATGTTAGAGCCATATTCTGATGATCCCGGGAATCGCGGATTATTATTTGTAGATCAGAACGAAATGAATGCTATGGCATCAAAAGTAATGGGAAAAGGTTTCCAAGCTAATATTCATGCAATTGGCGACCGTGCAAACCGGCAGGTAATAAATGCAATAGCATATGGAAGAGAACAACATGGCGATCAGGGTTTAAGGAACCGTATTGAACACGCCCAGATTGTTGCTTTAGAAGATATCCCTCTTTTTAAAGAGCATGATATAATTGCTTCAATGCAACCTACACACGCAACCAGCGATAAAAATATGGCCGAAGACCGAGTAGGACCTCAGAGAATTAAAGGAGGATATGCGTGGCAAACTTTTTTAGATCAGGGAACTGTTGTAGCAGCAGGATCAGACTTTCCGGTAGAACATTCGAATCCATTTTTCGGATTATATTCAGCTGTCACACGGATGGATCATGAAGGAAACCCCGAAGGAGGTTGGTATCCAGAGGAATCGCTTTCAAGAACTCAGGCTTTAAGAGCATTTACCATAGATGCGGCTTATGCAGCTCATCAGGAAGATGTGATCGGGTCGATCGAGTCAGGAAAATGGGCAGACTTTATTTTAATAGACGAAGACTTTTTTGAAATCCCGGCAAGTGAAATCTGGAATATTAAAGTGGATGAGACTTGGGTTGCTGGGAAAAAAGTATATGATTCTGAATAAATAATTGGAACAATAGCTTTTGAAATAGATTTAAAAGAATAAATTTAAATCAATAGAAAGCTATGAAAAATCAAATTTTTAAATTTCTAACAGTCTTTGTTATTTCGGGCGGTTTATTACTTTCATGTACTGATTCAACTACGAATAGTAGCGACTCAGCTCCTACTGTTCCCTCTGAACAATCAATGACGATAGATTTGTCAGATTTTAATAATGACTCCCAACAGAAAGTAAAAGCCGGTTCTAATTTTAATGCGGCTATATTCAGAGCAGGAATAGCTAAATTAATAGTTGATGCCAATCTAGCTATTCCGAAGTTTTTGGTTGCTTCAGCTCAAAATAAAGAAGCTGAGGAAATTGCAGAAGGTACTTATCAGTGGAATTACTCAACGCAAAACAATGAAGGTGAGTTTTCTGTCCGCTTAACTGCTGATCTTGACGCTGATGACGATGTTGAATGGAGATTTGATATTACTACCGATGTTACAGATCCGCCTTTAAATGGGTTTGTTCTATTTTCGGGAGAAGCTGATTTTGATGGAACTGATGGAGAGTGGATGTACTATGATCCTAACGAGACGGGGCCAGTTTCTTCAATAGAATGGGACGTTGACGAAGATGGTAGTGTTGATCTTGATTTCTCGGTATTAAGTGATAGAAATGGAAACGAGGGGTCCGAAATTGATTATGACTTTGATGGTACTGTCAAAACGTTGGTTTATGTTGACGGGACATCAGAAGAAACAACCATTATTGAATTCAATACAGAAACTAAAGCTGGTTTTATAATTTCTCCGAATTATAATGAAGGGGTTAAATCTTGCTGGGATGATAACTTTGACGATATTCCTTGTAATAATTAATTGTCTTTTTGGACAATACTTTTAAGCCTTCCAAATTTGGAAGGCTTTTTTATTGCTTTAGAATTCAGGTTTTTATACTATATGTATAAAACATGTTCAATGAAGAAAATACAATCCGCTATAAGAGGCAAGGGATCATCTAATAATCCTATAAACAGGTTCAAAGATGATTATATAGATTATGATTTGGATGAGGAAACAGGAGAAAAGCCAAGTTCAAAAACCAAGCTTTTCCCTGATCACAGCAAAGAAATCATATCCTATAATACAAGCCCTGATATACCCTTTGATGCGGGATTAAATGTTTACAGAGGGTGTGAACATGGTTGTATTTATTGTTATGCCCGTCCTTTTCACGAATATCTGGGGTTTTCCGTAGGGCTGGATTTTGAAACCAAGATCATGGTAAAGTATAAAGCACCAGAATTATTACGTAAAACATTCAGGTCTCAAAAATGGAAACCTCAGGTTATAGCAATGAGTGGAGTAACAGATTGCTATCAACCTGTTGAAAGAAAATTATTGATTACCCGAAAATGCTTGGAGGTATTCAGAGATTTTAAAAATCCGGTTGGCATTATTACAAAAAATAATCTTATAACAAGAGATATTGATCTACTAAAAGAGCTCAATGATTTTAATTGTGTATCAACAACCATATCAATTACTTCTTTAGATAAAAGTATTACAAATGTTATGGAACCAAGGACATCCCGTCCTTATGCCAGACTAAAAGCAATAGAAAAACTCGCAAATGCGGGTATCCCGGTTGGCGTCAATGTAGCACCGATAATCCCGGGGCTTACAGATCACGAATGTGTTGATATCTTAAAATCTGCAGCTGATGCAGGTGCAACCCGTGCAAGCTTTATTGTTGTAAGGTTACCATTTAAAGTGAAAGATCTTTTCGTGGATTGGCTGGAGCAAAACTTTCCTGACAGGAAACATAAAGTTTTGAATAAAATAAAAGACATGAGGAGTGGAGATCTGTACAAAGCTGAATTTGGAAAAAGGATGAGAGGTGAAGGGAATTTTGCCGCACAGATCAAAGATTTGTTTAATGTGCAGGTTAAAGCATTGGGATTAAATAAAGAAAGATTTTCACTTACAGAAGAGCATTTTCAACGAAGTGGTGGTGAGCAATTGCAACTATTTACATAAGTAAGATTAAAATCTAAATCTAAATAGAAACTTTTTGAATGTCTTTATCGTCTAAACCTTAGTAGCTTCCCGATATCCAAAACAGAGAGTAGCTTTTTAAACATATTAATCTTTCTTATTAAAATTCTGGATATCGGGTTTTTTATTTTTCGTCCAATTTCATTTCTGCATTTCCGGGATAATAGACTAAAGTTAGATTTGTGTTTTCGTCTTCATCAAAAATAGAAAGCTTAGTTTCTTTCATCAGTTCAATGTCGTCAATTTCATTAGGTTTTATCTGCAGATCCGTTAATTTATTTTTAGGAATCGAATATAGATTTTTGAGTTCCTGATTAAGAAAATCCATGTATTCAATTTTGAGGGAGCCTGTTTTAGCGCAAGTGATGATAAGTGAATATGCTACAGAGCCTGAGTAATGAATTCTTTTTTGAAGGTCAGGGCTCAGTCTTTTTAAATCTACCTGGCGTGCAAAAAAGTAGAACTTTAGTGCTTTTTCAAACAGAGTTTTATCTCTGTCATTTAATATCTTTGAAATGGATTGCATATATCATTTGTTAAATTGGTCAAAAGATAAAAAAGGTATAAATAAGATGGCAGCAACAGAATCTACTATGCTCGAACTTGGAACATTAGCTCCGGAATTCAAACTTCCGGATAATGATGGGAACTTAGTTTCAATTTCAGATTTGAAAGTTGATAAAGGACTTTTGGTAATGTTTATATGTAATCATTGTCCTTTTGTAAAACACTTAAATCCTGATCTTAAAATCTTTACAGATAATTTGAAAAAGAAAGGCATTGAGGCTATAGCAATCAGCTCAAATGATATTGAAAATTATCCTCAAGACTCTCCTGAGATGATGAAAAAATTCAAGGAAGAAAACGAATATAACTTTCCATATTTATATGATGAATCACAAGATGTGGCAAAAGCATATATGGCAGCTTGTACCCCTGATTTTTTTCTTTTTAATGCAGATTTAACGTTATACTATCGAGGCCGGTTTGACGAAAGCCGACCAGGCAATGGTAAGCCTGTAACGGGAAATGACCTTGGTAAAGCAGTAAATGCAATGCTTTCCGGAGAAGTTGATTATTCTCCTCAATTACCAAGCATTGGCTGTAATATAAAATGGAAAAAGGGTAACGAACCGGAATACTTTTAATATGAAAACAGAAGAAATTCAAAAACTTAGGGAAGATTATTCCAAAAGCTCTTTGGATATCAAAGATGTGGAGTCCGATCCGATAATACAGTTCCAAATCTGGCTTGATGAAGCTATGGAATCAAAAATACCAGAGCCTAATGCAATGAGTTTGGCTACAGTAGACGGGAAGGGAATTCCTCATAACCGGATCGTATTGCTAAAAGGCATCGAAAAAGGGAGGTTTGTCTTTTATAGCAATTACTTAAGCGATAAAGGAAAAGAGATAAGCGGGAATCAGAATGTAGCTATATGCTTTCTCTGGAAAGAACTGGAACGTCAGGTTAGAATAGAAGGAAAGGCTACGAAAATGAGCAGATCCGAAAGCGAAGAATATTTTAAAACTCGCCCGGTAAAAAGCCAGATTGGTGCATTAGCATCTGAACAAAGTTCAGAAATACATGACAGGCAGATTCTTGAGGATCGTTTCGAAGAATTGAATCAAAAATATGCTGATGGAAATGTTCCAATGCCTGAAAACTGGGGTGGATATCTTATTAAGCCCGATTCTTTAGAATTTTGGCAGGGGAGAAGAAGTCGCCTACATGACCGAATTAAGTTTATTCAAGCTGGGGATAAATGGAATATTAAAAGACTTTCTCCCTGATGCCCAAGATCAAAGAAAAAAGAATGGAAGAAATTCAGACGTTTGAAAACACGTTTGACTGGCATAACTACAACGACAAGAATCCATTTCCGAAAGGAGAATGGAATTCAAGATTCTTTCAAAACGATAATCCTATAGTTTTAGAATTGGCCTGTGGGAAAGGGGAATACTCTACAGGATTGGCAAAACTTCATCCGGATAAAAATTTTATTGGTTTTGATATAAAAGGGAACAGGCTCTGGGTAGGAGCACAAAGAGCATTAGATCAAAACTTAGGTAATGTTCGTTTTTTTCGTGCATATATAGACCATTTGGATCAGTTTTTCGACGAAAAGGAAATTTCTGAAATCTGGATTATTTTCCCGGATCCGCAACTTAAGAAGGACAGAAAGAAACTTACCTCTCCAAAATTTTTAGAGCTGTATAAACCACTATTAAAGTCGGAGGCTGTTATCAATCTGAAAACAGATAGTGATGAATTATATGAATACACTAAAGAAGTAATAGAAGAAAAAAACCTTAAGCTTATTCAGGATATATCTGATATCTATAAAGAAGAAAATGTTAGCAAAGAGCTATTAATAAAAACCTATTACGAGAAGAAACACCTTGAACAAGGTAAAAAGATAAAGTTCCTGTCATTTAGTTTATAAGCTATTCTTCGAAATAGGAATAAATCACTGAGATATTACCTGAAGTATCTAATTTTCTGATTCTCGGAGCAATTTGAACATCTTCTTCCCAAAATTTCCACCATTTACCGGCACCGATAGTAGATTCAAGAACAAAAAGATCTCCATCATAAATATCGATTCCATGCGGCGACCAAGGTGCTTCTGATTTTAATATCGAAGTAACTTCTCCTGATGGACTCAATTTTAAAACTTCTCTGTTACCGTAATAAGCCAGATAAATATTTTCATTTTTATCTATAACCATATCAAAGAAAATATTTGCCCCTTGAAAAGGAAGATCTTCAGGGTCGGATTTTTTTAAATTTTTAGCAACTAAAGAATGAGTACCATCTTTATACGAATAAATTTTATCTCCTGACATGAAGTAAAGAAATCCTGTAGGACTTCTTTTTAACAATCCTATTCTTTCATTGGATTCAAAAAATAATTCAGGCTCTGAGTCAGAATTCTCTTTGACCCAAATTTGATTCCCTTTCGCAAAATAGATCCTTCCAGACTCGTCAACAGAGTAAGATTGAATATGAAACAGATCTTGGTTTGAAGTATTCAGAAGCTGCGAAAAATTACCTTCTTCCAATTTCCAAAGAGTATTGGAATAATTTGGTTGCGAACCGTTTCTTTCCGCGGCATAGATTGTATAATTATTGGTTCGTTCAAGAATAATATCACTTGGTGATCGCCTTGATTTAAGAACTTCTTCTAATTGTGAAGCTGAATTAATTTTCATTACGCATGCATAGTGATCGTCATCAACCAAAGGACAAATAAAAGTGAAATACAAGTTTCCCTTAGCATCTATGACAAGGCCACCCCATGGATGAGCGTTTCCCATTTCAGAAAATGAAATGATCACCAGAGTAAGAATTATGGTTTTAAACAATCTCTTCATGAGGTAAATGTACTCAAAATGAATTGAGTTTTATATAAATGAATTTAAAAGTTATTTGCATCAGCTATTGACTTTCCATTCAGAATAGTTAAATTCAGCGTAGTTAACAGTGTTAACCAATCTAAAAAATGAGTACAGAAAAAGACTCTTTAAGAGAAAAAATTCTAACAACGAGCAGACATTTATTATTTAATGAAGGTCATACTTCACTCTCTATGCGTGGAATAGCTAAGAAAGTAGGAGTTTCTGCAACCAGTATATATCTACATTTTGATAATAAAGATCATCTATTGCATACCTTAATTGAAGAATCAGTAGAGGAGTTAAGTGTTTCGATAGAAAACAGAGTTGAAAAATGTGAAGGAGTAATTTCGCAATTTCAAGCGGTAATTAACGGATATAAAGACTTTGCTTTAACAAATCCCGAAAAGTATCAAATCATCTATATGGTTCAATCGGATGCTATGGCAAGATATCCCAAAGAAAAATTTCGCCGTGCCAGACGATGTTACGAATTACTTGTTAAGATCATTCAGGAAGGAGTAGAAGAAGGTGTAATGCAGGAAGATGATCCTGTGACAGCTGCATACTCAATATGGGCTCAGCTACATGGAGTTATATCGGTTGTTTTAAATCAAAGATTGGATAGCAGAATTAACAAAGAATATTTTATCAGGGAATCGATCGATCACATTATTGAAGGTTTTTTGGTAAGAACTCAAGTTTCATAATTATCGGAGAAAACAATGGAAGCGCTTTTAGATTTATTTGGATTTTTTAGTGAAGTCCCGCTTTGGGCTTCAATCACAGTCACGGTTATTCTGGCAATAGGAATGGCGTATACCGGGGCACCACTTTGGTTATGGGCTGTAACAGGTTATTTAGGGTTGATTGGTTTAGACGCTCCTCAATGGCTATTTATTTCTTATACAGTTCTGGTTCTGATTTTTAATGTAAAACCAATCCGAAGAACTCTATTGAGTGGGCCAATCATGAAATTGTTGGATGTGCTTAATTTCCTGCCAACCATATCAGAAACTGAACAAACAGCAATTGATGCCGGTACTGTATGGATGGAAGGGGAGCTTTTTTCAGGAAAACCGGATTTCAAAAAAATCCTTGATCAACCTTATCCCGATTTAACTAAAGAAGAACGTGACTTTCTTGAAGGCCCTGTTGAAAAAATCTGTGAGATGGTAAATGACTGGGATGTTTTTGTCGACAAAGGCTTCGAGGACAAAACTTGGAATTACTTGAAAAAGGAAGGGTTCTTTGGTTTAATAATACCACGGAAATATGGTGGACTTGAATTTTCAGCTACGGCGCATTCTACCATTGTAGCTAAACTTGCTTCACGATGTGGGCCTTTAGCAACAACAGTTATGGTTCCCAATTCATTAGGACCGGCAGAATTGCTAAATCATTATGGAACTGATGCACAAAAGGAACATTATTTACCCAGGTTAGCTTCCGGAGTTGAAATGCCTTGTTTTGCACTAACTGAACCTAACGCCGGTTCAGATGCCGGAGGTATGCAGTCGTATGGGGAAGTGTTTAAGGCAGAAGATGGCGAGCTTTATCTGAAGTTAAACTGGACAAAACGTTATATCACGTTAGCGGCAATTTCAACGGTAATTGGATTGGCGTTCAAACTTCGTGATCCTGAGAACCACCTTGGAAAAGGAGAAGATCTAGGTATCACCTGTGCATTGGTTCCTTCAGATACAGATGGAGTAGTTTTAGGACGTAGACACGATCCATTGGGGGTGCCCTTTTATAACTGTCCAACCGATGGTAAAGATGTAGTGGTTCCAATTGATGCTATAATTGGTGGAAAGGATGGAGCAGGAAATGGTTGGAGAATGTTAATGGAATCATTAGCTGTTGGACGTGGAATTTCACTTCCAGCTCAGGGGCTTGGGGGCGCTAAACTTGCCACCAGAGTTGTTGGAGCATATACTGCGATCAGAAAGCAATTCGGATTGAATATCGGAAAATTCGAAGGAATTGAAGAGCCAATGGCAAGAATTGGTGGCTATACCTATTTGATGGAAGCTGCCAGAAAATATACAACAGGTGGTCTGGATAAAGGAGCAAAACCGGCTGTAGTTACTGCAATCGCAAAGTATAATTTCACAGAACTAACCAGAGAAATTATCAATGATGCTATGGATATTGTAGGAGGAGCTGGAATTTCCAGGGGTCCGAGAAATGTTTTTGCACACGGATATATTTCGCTTCCAATTGCAATCACAGTTGAGGGCGCAAACATTCTGACCAGAACTCTGATGATCTTTGGACAAGGAGCAATACGTTGTCATCCTTATGCATTGAAAGAGATTAATGCACTGATGGAAAAAGATGTGAAAGCATTTGACGAGAATTTCTGGGCACATATCGGACATGTCGGAAGAAATAAAGCGCGTTCATTTATGTTGAGTCTGACTCGTGGTAGATTAGCTGGCTCTCCGGTTAGTGGTCCGGCAGCTAAGTATTATAGAAAAATGGCATGGGCATCAGCGTCTTTTGCTTTCTTTGCAGACATCGCATTAGGCTCTTACGGCGGGGCACTTAAGATGAAAGAGAAAATCGCAGGACGTTATGCTGATATTCTGAGCTATTTGTATCTGGGAACAGCTACACTAAAACGATTTGAGGCGGAAGGAAGTAAAAAAGAAGATCTGGATTTCTTTAAATGGTCAATGGATTATACATTTTATAAAATTCAGGTAGCATTTGAAGGTATTCTACGTGAGATCAAAGTTCCCGGTCTGAGTTGGGTTTTTCGTCTAGCTGGAATCTGGAGCAGAATAAATCCAATAGGGACTTATCCTTCTGATGAATTGGGTAGCAAGGTTGCTCGGGCTATGCAAACTCCCGGAGAGTTAAGAGACAGAATGACTGAAGATATTTATATCCCATCAAACCCTCAGGAGGCTGTAGGAAGATATGAGTATACATTGATGTTAATTGTATCGGCTGCGCCAGTGTACAGTAAGATTTACAAAGCAATGAAAGCTCGTAAACTTCCAAAGGATTCTATTTTTAACTTGATAGAACCTGCAAAAGAAGAGGGAATCATTTCGGCAGATGAAGCAGCGGTAGTAAAAAAAGCAGAAACAGCAAGAAACGATGCTATTCAGGTTGATGATTTTACATTAGAAGAATATGTGAATGAAACTCCTGAAGGACCTTCCGGCAAAGGAATGGAATCACCAGAGATGGATCACGTTATGTAATCATTTCATAATATAGAAATAGCGAACTATTCGAGCCTCTTTCGGTAATGAAAGAGGTTTTTCTTTGCAGTATATTATCATGATATTTGCATAAATAAAGAATAATATTCTTCGGAATACTGTATTTATAGTTATAATTTAAAGTATCAGTACGGTGCTTAGGAAGAGGAATCGTTTCATATGAATCTTGACGAAATCGATAGAAAAATAGTACATCTGCTTCAGCAGGAAGGAAGAATGCCGAACAATGAACTGGCATCCAGGATAGGTTTAACGACTACTCCAACACTGGAACGAGTTAGGAGGTTAGAAAGAGAAGGAGTTATCGAAGGTTATTCTGCGAATCTGAATAGAGAAGCTGTTGGTAAAGGTCTTACTGTTTTTGTAACGGTAACCCTAAATGTTCATCAATTAAACCTGATGGAAGAATTTACATCTGCAGTTAAAGCTATTCCCGAAATATTAGCCTGTTATAATACAACGGGAGAAGGCGATTTTCTGTTACACGTAGTAGCTAAAGACACAAAAGATTATGAGAAGTTGATGAGAACCAAATTAACGACTCTTCCTGATGTACAAAGATTACATACCAGTATTGTACTTAATACAATCAAAGAAGAATCTTTAATCCCGGTATTATGATTAAGACATCAGAAAAAATTCAATCTTTTGAAACAAAAGTAGTTCATGCAGGATCAAAAAATGAAGATCAGTATGGTTCCCATATTGCTCCTGTTTACCAAACTTCTACTTTCTTTTTTAAGAATGTTGAGTCAGGGGCTAAAGCGTTTGCTCATGAAGAAGGAGGGGCTTCTCATGTTTATTCCAGATTAGGAAACCCAACCGTAGAGCAGCTCGAAAGAGCAATATGTGAGCTTGAAACTTATGGAATAGATCATCCTGAGAATTTTACCGGTATGGCTTTTGGAAGTGGGATGGCTGCTATAACAACAGGAATTATTGGTGTTGCAAAAGGGAAACATATAATTGCTCAGGACGCGTTATATGGCTGCACAAGTCAGTTCTTAAAAGAAGAAACTAAGCCTCTTGGTATGAGTGCTTCTTTCGTGGATATGAGTGATCTTTTTATACTGGAAATGGAGCTTAAAAAATACCCGAATACAGCGTTGGTTTATTTGGAAAGCATAGCAAATCCAACGATGACAGTAAGTGATATTGAAGCTATATCACAATTGGCTCACGAGAACAATGCTTTGGTGATGGTGGATAACACATTTGCTACTCCCTATCACTTACAACCGTTGAAATTAGGAGCGGATATTGTTGCACATTCCACTACTAAATATCTGGGCGGGCATGGCACAGTGATTGGAGGGGTATTGGTAGCAAATAAAGAGCTCATGGAAGATTCTGAGATATTTGTATTCAGAAAAAATCTTGGAGGAATTTCAGGTCCAATGGATGCTTGGAATACAATTAATGGTGTTAAAACGCTCGCTTTAAGAATGAAAAAACATTCTGAAAATGGAATAAAAGTAGCGGAATTTTTGGAATCTCATCCTTCCGTTGAAACAGTTTGGTATCCGGGTATCAAATCACATCCACAGCACGAGTTGGCTACCCAAATCATGGAGAATGGATTTGGCGGAGTAATATCTTTCGAACTGAAAGGAGGATTCGAAGCAGGTAAATCCTTAATGAATAAGGTGAAATTATGTACTTTAGCGGTCAGTTTAGGAACTGTTGATACATTGATTCAGCATCCTGCTTCAATGACCCATTCTGTTGTTGATGAAGATTTAAGAAAACAAGCAGGGATAACAGATGGCTTAGTTCGACTTTCTGTTGGAATTGAAAATGCCGATGATATCATTTTAGACTTAGAACAAGCTCTTCAGAGCTAAGAATTATTCAAATAAGAATGTAGAATTGTAAATCTTGAATTCTACATTCTTAATTCCAAAAAAAGGTTACCACCCCCCGCTGGCGCCACCACCACCAGAGCCAAAACCACCGCCGCCGCTGAATCCGCCAAAGCCACTGCCACCGGAGCCGAAACCTCCGCCAAATGATGATCCTCCTCCGCTTCCGCGTCTGGGACCACCGCCCAGAATACTTCCCCAGAAGAGAACTTCTCCGGCACTTAGCGTTCTTTTGCCACCGCCATGGTTTCCACCTCGTCCTTTCCTGATAAGGAATAATATTATAAAAACAATGAAAATGAGTACTCCCACCGGGAATTCTCCTTCAGAAGATTGACGTTCAGGAAACCCTTCAAATTCACCGGCCGCAAGGTCTATCATTATATCGGTAGCTCTATCTATACCAAGAAAGAAATCACCATTTCTGAAATTAGGTGTTAATACATCGTTTAATATCCGGCTGGACATAGCATCAGTGATTACTCCTTCTAGTCCGTATCCAACTTCAATTCTGAATTTCTGGTCACCTTTCGAAATCAGTAGAAGCACTCCATTTTGCCGATCACCTTCCCACATTCTCCACTTTGAAAATGTCTCAGTAGCAACGGGTTGTATATCATATCCTTCTAAAGACTCTATTGTGGCTACAACGATAACCGTTGTTGTTGTATCGCGATAATTTCTAAGTTTTTGCTCCAGTCTTCTTTCCTCGGAAGATGTAAGCATATCAGCATAGTCATTTACCATTCCACGAGGTGTATCAGGCAGTATATCCTGTCCAAAAACATTTACAGAAATAAAAAGCGATATAAGTAATAAAAGTTTACGCATCTTTATCGTCCCCGTAGCTTATATCATCTGATAGTTCATTAATATCATCATCCTGATATGGAAAGAATTCCTGAAGTTTTTCACCTATTTTCAGAACAGCTTCACGTAATCCGGATTCATAGTCATCTGCCATAAAGTATTTTGTAATTAATTCAAGTTCATCATTCCAGAAATCCTGCCCTACTTTTTCATGAATTCCCTGATCACCCCAAATTGCAATCTTATGGTCTTCGGTTGCAACATATATAATAGTTCCATTTCGAAGTTGAGTTTCATGCATTCCTAATTCTCCGAAAACTTGTTTTGCTCGTTTTATAGGATCATCAGTTTTACATTGTGATTCGATATGAACTCTAATCTCACCTGAAGTATTATTTTCAGCTTCACGAATAGCTCTGATCACTGATTTCTCTTGTTCTTCTGTTAGAAAATTTTTCATGATATTGCGTTTAGCTGTTTGATTACAGCCATTAGCGTTTATAAGCTAAACGCCAATGGCAAAACGTTGTTTTCAATTTCCAAAATCTACAGTTGGGGCGTTTTCTGCCCCCTGATCTGCTTCAAAGTAAGCTTTACGCTCAAATCCACCTATAGAAGCAAAAATACTTGTAGGGAATTTTCGGATAGAGGTATTATAACTCTGAGCAGTATCATTGAAACGTTTCCTCTCGGTAGCGATTCTGTTTTCAGTGCCTTCTAATTGCGATTGGAGATCTCTAAAGTTAGAATTGGCTTTTAATTCGGGATAACGCTCTACAGTAACCAATAATCTGGACAATGCGCCACTTAACTGGCTTTGTGCTTGTTGAAACTGCTGAAACTTTGCAGGATCATTCAGATCGTCAGCGTTTATATTTACAGAAGTAGCTTTACTTCTTGCCTCAATTACTGAGGTTAAAGTTTCTTGTTCAAAATTAGCAGCTCCTTTAACAGTATTTACCAGATTAGGTATTAAGTCAGCACGGCGCTGATATTGATTTTCAACCTGTGCCCATGCACTTTCAACACTCTCTTCTTTTTCTATTAACCCGTTGTTTATGCTTATTCCAAAAAATACGATTAAGCCTACAACTACAAGCCCTACAATTAATTTACCTTTCATGTTTGTCAGTTTAGTTGTTTAATTTAGACCCGCGTACGAGCCATAATCAAAATTGGTTCAATTACACTTAAGATTAATCAAAAATTATTCCATTGTCAGAATTGAAACCAGAATTCATTTATTTTGACTTAGATGACACATTACTTGATCACAAAAAGGCAGAGCAAAATGGTCTCAGAGATGTCTATCAGCATTTTTCTGAATTAAAAGAAGTCTCTATAGATACACTACTGTCAACTTATCATACCATTAATAAGGGACTTTGGGAGGAGTATGGAAGAGGAGAAATAGATCGTCATATTTTGCATCGCAGAAGATTTGAAGAAACATTTATACAGTTGGGTATAAGAAAAGAACTCTATGAAGAAGCCGGAAAAGTTTATATGGACTATTATCGAAATCATTGGGAATGGATTGATGGAGCTGATTCAGCTTTTGACAGGATCAGGGATAAGTATTCGGTGGGTCTTATTACCAATGGCTTTGCAGAAACACAGTGGATGAAAATCCATCAGTTTGAATTAGAGAAGAAGGCCGAGGAAATAATTATTTCTGAAGAAATCGGGGTTATGAAACCTCATCAAAAGATCTTTGATCATGGAACAGATTTAGCTGGTGTTTCCAGAGATAAAATCTTATATGTTGGAGATTCCCTTAGTTCTGATGTGAAAGGAGGGAAATCTGCAGGATGGAAAGTTGCCTGGTATTGTACCGAACCTGATCATGAAGAAAAGCAATTAGCAGATTTTGTTTTCGATGATTTTGAAGATTTGATCGAAATACTAATCTAGATTTTCGAATTTTTTTTAAAACTGAGCTCTGACCGCTAAAAAGAAATTCCGTCCCGGAGCAGCAATTCCCGAAGAATAAGGACGATATCTTTGATCTGTAATATTATCTACTCCGGTACTGACATTAAATGTGGAATTAATCTGATAGGCAGAATTGATGTTTAATGTGTACCAGCTTGGTGAGTAAGGATTTCCGTTGTCGTCAGCAGCATACAAATAATCCTTACTCTTTTCGGAAGGAGCAAGATCTTCATTAGAAATTTCAGCATTATATTCAGCATAGAAATCGACCTCTAACTTATCTTTGGAATATGTAAGATGCGTTTCTCCAAATGTTGGAGCTGCATGTCTTAATGGGGCATTGGTTCCATCTTCCTGTTCTTCTTCACCTTTTTGAATATTGATGTGACTTGTGAGCTTGAATTCTGGAATTATTTGATATCGCAATCCGGCTTGAATTCCATAAACCGTTGCCTTAGCTGAATTTTGAATAGCCTGAACCTGACTTAGTTGCCCGTCGTAGTTTATGCTATCCTGTCCGTTTACAGTAAAGTCTCTACGTATGAGAGCGTCGTTTAAAATAGTATAAAAACCTGTGACATCTACCTTTAGTTTTTCTGAGAATATTTTAGTGAAACCCAAATCAACGTTATAAGCATATTCCGGTTTAAGGTTTGAGTTTGGTACTACTACTGATCCAGGTTCCGAGTCAAACACTTTCGCCGCATCATCGATGTTAGGCGCACGATATCCCGTAGATAGATTTCCATTCACTTTAAAATCAGAAGAAAAAGTATAAACCAAACCCAAACTTCCGGTCAGTGCACCTTCATTTATAGAAATATCATTGAAAGGTACTGGGTAATATTGTTGATCAAACTCAGCTTCTAAAAAGAAATGGCTATAGCGAATACCACTTTGCAGATTCAGTTTTTCCGATAATTCGATCTGATGGCTTAAATAAGCTGAGTAAGAATTCCAGTCAGACCCGTCAGGGTATCGTGTAGATGTTGGAACTGTGTTACCATTCTGAATATTTTTTTCGAACCCAAAAGAAGAAATATGATTTAAAACGATTTCTCCACCGTAATACAATCTATTTTTTGTATTTAGCTCTTTTTCCAGATCTGCGTTTAATGTGTAAACTTCTACGTTTTCTTCTCTTGAAACTAGTATATCTGATTGGAAGTCCCTGTTGTTCCTACTCTCCCTGAAATATTGCTGCGATAAAGTAAGACTGTAATGATCATACAGGCGACTATCAGACTTTTTAAGGATATTCAAATTATTCATTTGCCAAATTTGAGGTCCATAATACCATTCTGCATATCTGGGCATACCATCACGTGTTCTGATTAGCCGGTCAAAACGGTCAAGATTTGAAGATTCAGAAAAATGAAAACCATAATTGATATCCCAGGTATCGTTTGGTTTATATCTGAATTTCTGCATTAGGTTTAACTGATTAAAAGCAGTAGGAGATAAAACTTTTGGATTATTGTTAGTTGTAACAGAATCCTGATTTTGTTGCTGAATAACGTCGAATCTTCTCAGATACTCGTCAGGACCATATGAACCAATTTTTAGATCGTCGAAATCGAAGTAACTTACACTGGTTAACGAAGCAAAGTTCTTTTTACCAAGATTAATATCAAAATGAACTGTTTTCTCATTATTTGCGGATGAGGTTCGTGTTGCTCCTGAACCCCGAATAAAAAGATTGTCATTTGTAGATAGAACAGGTTTTTTAGTATAAAAACTCATGACGCCACCAATTGCATCACTGCCATAAATGACGGAGCCGGGACCAAAAATTATTTCTGTATTCTGAATCGAAAATGGGTCTAATGAAATAACATTATGCACATTACCGCTTCTGAAGATAGCTGTATTCATTCTTACACCATCCACTGCAATTAAAACCCGGTTTGTTGCAAAGCCCCGAATCATTGGGCTACCACCCCCCAGCTGACTTTTCTGAACAAAAACTTCACCTGATACAGTTAACAGATCGGCGGCAGTTTGAGGATTTTCAAGAGTTATTCTTTGAGGGTCAACAGAAGTTACTTTAAGAGGAACTTCCCGGGTTTCCTGTTTCCAACGTGATGCTGAAATAACCACTTCGTTCAGAGCTACATCATCAGGAAAAATTGCTACTCTGAATTTCATGTCTTCAAGTTCAGAATAGCTGAAAATGCTTTCTTTATAACCAACGTAACTGATTCGGATGTTCTTTGAGTTTCTGAATCCGGAAATATCAGCTTCCCCGTTTTCATCGGTAGTAATTCCTGTTTCATTATTCAGATCAAAAATATTGGCGAAAGGTACAGGGTAGCCTGTTGTATTGTCAGTAACGGTTAATGTCTGAGCAAAAGCCGAAATCGAAAAAACAATTAATAGTAAACTGAGTAGTAGCAGTTTCCTCATGAAACAGTTTGTAGATGAAAATTTCAGTGACCTAATAAATCACTTTAAGCTAAAAAATTGTGTGAAGGTACGTTTTTTTTGAGAATTGAAGATAAATCTCTGTTAAAAAATGTTAGGAGACTGTTTTATGAGAGCCATCACAGAATTGAGGAGTAGAAGAGTGCTTACAATTGCACATTGCATACTTTTTTGATTCATCTACCTGAAATACAGTAGGGACAATTCCAGAACCTTTGTGTGAACCATCGCACCATGGCTGATTTGATGAACGCCCGCAAGCACACCATGCATATTTTTTGCCTGTTTCGAGTTCAACTAATGCCGGTTTACGGTCATAGATCTTTGGTTCAGCCATAAGTAAGATGATTAAATTAAAGTAGAATCAATAAACTTAGTTTAGTAACTCATTTCAACTATTTTCTCAGCATCTTCAGGAGAAATATTTTTCCGCTCCCCCAGGCCTTTCCAATTACGTTCTTCAAATCGCTTTTTAATTATTTCGGCTGTCTTTTCATAATCTTCAGTGTATTCCGAAAGTTTGGTTTTAATATCTAAAGAATGAAAATAATTCTCTGTTTTTTGGATGGCTTGCTTGGCTTTTTCTTCAACAGAACCTTCAGTAATATTCCAGATTCGTTCCCCATATTGAGCAAGCTTTTCTTTTTTATCATCAAACATGTGAGACATTTGACTTGGATGGATAATCGCTAAAGTTCTTGCATGATCAATTCCATAAAGAGCGGTAAGCTCATGAGCCATCATATGAGTGGACCAATCATTCGGTGAGCCTACTCGTAACAAGCCATTCAGCGCCATTGTACAGCTCCACATAAAATCGGAAGCGGCATCATAATCAGATGGATCTTCCATTACTTTAGGGGCTACCTCTATAAGTGTTTGCATAACGCTTTCAGCAATTCTGTCTTGTAGTCTTGCTGCAACCGGATAGGTGAGATATTGTTCGAGAACGTGTGAAAAAGAGTCTACTAATCCATTAGCAATTTGTCGTTGAGGAATGGAATGAATCACTTCAGGGTCTAAAACTGAAAACTGAGGAAACAATCCCGGTCCGCCCATTGCTCTTTTTTCCTGAGTTTCTCTTCTGGAAATAACGGAACCGGAGTTCATCTCGGATCCGGTTGCCGGAAGGGTTAATACGGTGCCAAATGGTAATCCCTTATAAGTGCGAATACTATTAGCTAATATATCCCAAGGTTCTTTTCCTTCGAATTTAGCCGCCGCAGAAAGAAATTTTACACCGTCTATTACAGAGCCTCAACCAACAGCGAGAATAAAATCAATTTCCTTTTCTCTTATTACCTCAAGTGCTTCAAGTAACGTTTCGTATTCTGGATTTGCCGGTACACCTTCGAATTCTGTAACCTGATGATCTTTAAGTGCCTTAGTTACCTGATCATAGACTCCATTCTTTTTGATACTTCCACCTCCATAAACCATCAATATATTCTGGTCTTTGCGGATTTCATCAGAAAGTTTAGAGATCTGACCTTTTCCGAAGATAATTTTAGTTGGATTTTGAAATTCGAAGTTCAACATGTAAAGATTGGATTTTAATTATAATTATAATTTTGAAAGTACCTGCAAGAGACTGTTTGAAAAAAACTATTCTGGATACCAGTTCTTGAGTATTACGTTCACGTCAGGATTGGCATCTGCTAAAAGTGTTTTAAATTTATTGATGTCCTGCCCGCGGTGATGATATGGATACATATTCTTTGGTGCGAAGTCGATAACAGCGCTTGCAGCTTGATAAATATCCATTGTGTAAGGGAGATTCATACAGACAAAAGCGATATCAATTTCTTCAAGATCTCTCATTTCCGGAATGTCTTCTGTATCACCTGAGAGATAAACATTCATCCCTCCAAAATTGATGACGTATCCGTTTCCACGACCTTTTTTATGGCGTGAAGTTTCGTCATCAGGAAGATTATACATTGCAACGCCAGTAACTGTGAGATCAGCAACCTGTTTTGTTTGTTCATTTTTGATAATAATTATTTCTTTGTTTTCAATACCGCTCATTTGATCTGCTACAGCTTGTGGAACAATAAAGGTTGTAGATTCTGTGTCCAGGGCATTTAATGTGTTCTTATTTAAATGATCACCATGAATGTCTGTGATAAAAATCATATCGGGGCTTCCGAATTCAGAAAACCGTTCAGCACCACCAAAGGGATCCACGAATATTGTTTTATCGTTAAAAACAAAAGCTACGGATCCATGATTGATTGGATATATTGTTAGCTCACCATTGCTGGTTTGGTATGTATCCGGTTCAACAGAAAGCTGAGCTGAAGATGAAATTGAAAACGTCAACAAAAGCAAAAGTATGGAAAGAAATTTATTCATCAATATTGATTTTATTCATGTTTCAGAAATAACAGTCAGAAATACTAATTCATTCACAATGTGCTGTTAATAATGCTATCTTTAAATGGACTTGAAAATGCTATTTGATGATTAAGAATTTACAATTACGAGTTATACCTGAAACTGCGGCAAAAAATGAGTTGCTCAAAGAATACATCGGCAAAACTACAGATATCAGACCTGAAGAGATCGCTCATATTGAAATACTAAAGCGTTCTATAGATGCCCGTCAAAAACAGGTTAAAATTAATCTGAAAGTAGATATTTATATTAATGAAGAGTTTAAATCAGAATCAGTTCAACAACCGGAATATTCTTCTGTAGAAAATAATGAAGAAGTAATTATTGTTGGGGCAGGTCCTGCCGGTTTGTTTGCCGCCTTAAAATGTATTGAGCTTGGTTTAAAACCTTTAGTCTTGGATCGTGGAAAAGATGTGCGCTCAAGAATTAAAGACCTGAAGAATATAAATGTGAATCATATTGTGAATCCTGATTCCAATTATTGTTTCGGAGAGGGTGGAGCGGGTACTTATTCTGACGGAAAGCTTTATACTCGTTCTAAAAAGCGTGGTGATGTGGATGAGATCCTAAAATTATTGGTGGCTTTTGGTGCTAAAAGGGAAATAACGGTTGATGCACATCCACATATTGGAACAAATAAACTTCCAAAAATTATCGCTTCGATCCGGGAATTTATTATAAAAAAAGGGGGAGAAGTTCACTTCAATTCAAAAGTAGTAGATCTTCTGATTGAGGAGAATTCAATAAAGGGTGTTGAACTCGAAAATGGAGAAACATTTTTGGCAAATTCTGTAATCCTAGCAACGGGACATTCCGCCAGAGATATTTTTGAACTACTCAATCAAAAAGAAATTGAAATCGAAGCCAAGCCAATTGCGATTGGGGTGAGAGTAGAACATTCTCAACAATTGATCGATTCAATCCAATATAATTGTGATGAAAGAGGTGACTATTTGCCGCCGGCTCCTTATCGAATTGTGAAGCAAATCGATGGCAGAGGAGTGTATTCGTTTTGTATGTGTCCGGGAGGTGTTGTGGCAGCTTGTGCAACCAGTCCGGATGAAGTAGTTACAAATGGTTGGTCAGGTTCCCAACGATCACGTCCAACAGCAAATTCCGGAATTGTTATGGAACTGGAGCTCAACGATTTTAAAGAATTTGATGAGTTTGGCCCTTTAAAAGTAATGGAATTCCAGAAGTCTATCGAGCAAAAAGCATGGGAATTGGCTGGTAAAACACAGAAAGTTCCGGCTCAGCGTTTGGTTGATTTCACGAAAGGAATCAAATCAAAAGATTTACCCGATAGTTCTTATTCACCAGGACTTACTTCAGTAAACTTAGTTGAAGTATTTCCTGACTTTATGGTAAAAGCTCTTCAGAAAGGATTCATCGAAATGGGTAAAACCATGAAAGGCTTTTTGACTAATGATGCGGTTGTTCATGCTCCCGAATCCAGAACTTCGTCTCCGGTTAGAATACCCAGAGGTCGAAAAACTTATCAGCATACACAGATTGAGGGTTTGTATCCTTGTGGTGAAGGAGCAGGATATGCAGGTGGAATTGTATCTGCAGCTATTGATGGAAGAAAAGTAGTGGAGGCAATTGCTAAATTAAAAATGAATAAGGGGAAAATTAAGAATTGATGAATTGCTTAATTGGAAACTCACAAACGTTTTGAGAATATGTAAAACCTTGAACTAGCAAGATCCCTTAGGGGCGTAGCAATTCGAATAATTAACTTAATAACTATGAAATACGGATTAACAGGAACATTTACAGCTAAGAAAGGAAGTGGAGATGATCTTGCTTCGATTCTCAAAGAAGCAGCTGGTTTGATGAAAACTGCAAAAGGTTGTTTGATCTATATTGTAGGTCAGCAATCAGATGATAAAGATATCATTCATGTTCATGAAGTCTGGGAATCAAAAGAAGATCATGATAATTCGTTAAATATTGATGGTGTTCGGGAATTGATAGGTAAAGCGATGCCTTTGATAGATGGAAAACCTGAAGGAGTGGAAATTGATATTATTGGAGGACAGGGGCTAGATTAATTAAGAATTGATCAGTTAGGAATACGGGAATACGAAATCAGGAATAATAAATAGGTGATTTATGATCATTCAGCAAGTAAAAATTAAACATTTGAATGAATTAGTGCCGTTATTCGATGCCTATCGAGTATTCTATAAAAAAGATTCCGATAAAGAAGCTGAGAAAGAATTTCTCAGTGATCGAATTCGAAATCAGGAATCGGTTATTTATATCTCCAGAAATGAAGATGGACTTGCTACAGGATTTGTTCAGTTGTATCCACTTTTTTCATCAACCAGAATGAAAAGGATGTGGTTGCTAAATGATCTTTTTGTAGATCCTGATTTCAGAGGGCAAGGGTACTCAAAAGCTCTTATTGAACAAAGTAAAAGTTTATGCAGAGAAACAGATGCTTGCGGTTTAATGCTGGAAACTGCCAAAGATAATCACATCGGAAACCAACTTTATCCGGCTACTGATTTTGAGTTGGATCAGGATCATAATTTTTACTTTTGGGAAGAGGATTAGCTATGAATTACTTATAGTAGCTTTTTAACAGGTACTTAAAATTGAAAGTAATTATTGAAATGTTAAAATCTTCCTGAGAACCATTTTCTGAAATTCTCTTATCCAGATATTCCAATCTTGCGTCTATAGAATATCTGTTTTTAATTAGTATTCCGGCACCGATGGTAAATTTAACCGGAAACTGAACCTCATTAAAATCTCTTTTTTCCTGATAGTTAATACTGACACCATTTCCCACTTGATAGCTTTTACTAACTCCTGCATCAGTAAAAAACTGAAATAATCCTGATCTGTTGATATACCATCTTCCACCTACCGCAGCTTCCAAAGATTGAAAATTAAGTTGAGCTGTATCTCTTCTTGACTCAATTAGCGTGGGATCTGAATCAGTAAAATTTCTGTAGTCGGTTCTTAGCCAAATAGAAAACCGATTTTGTGTTAAAGGAATCAGATATTCAAACTCAGCCGCAAGGTTTGGAACAGTGATATCTTTAAAAGTAGCGTATTTAAAGTTCTGGATACTACTAGTACTTGCAATAGAGTAATTTAGCATCCCAACTGAAAACCCGATATTTAAGTATTTAGGTGAAAATACATTTAATCCGGGATAGTTAATTTGGTCATTTCCATAACAGGTATTTTGGATTTCAAACATCTGAGCAAGTTCAGGTAGCGCATAGCTTAATTTTTTTATATCACTTTCGGAGATATCAGGGCATGTAAAAGATTTACTGATTTGCTGCCTGTATAATCTGTTAATGCTTATAACTTTATCGGGACGCAAAAAACTAATAGAATAGAGTTGAGTAGGTATATCGTTTTCTGCTCTGAAAAGGTAAATTTGAATATCAGAATTGCGATATTCAAAAAGATCATACTCTCCTTCAATATGCTGACGAATAAAAATATTTACAGGGCCGGGGTCAGGTTCGTTATCTGATGTTAATTTCTTATTTAAATCCAGATACCCTTTAAATGCTATAAATTTATATCCGGAAACTTCAAACGCTTTAATGTCAGATGGGGAAGCATATTTTACTATCGACGAATTTGATGCTTTATATGCAATAACTTCCTGTGAATAATTTAAGGAGCTTATATCGATTTTTACTTCCTGTTTTTCTCCACCGTTTTTTATGATATATCCACTTTCAAATAAACTCTGCCCAAAAATTTTAGATGAAGATAAGAAGGTTAAAACAGTGAGTATGAATAAGCGCATGCTAAATCAAGAAATATTGTAAGTAATCGTTTTTATGATACCTGATTAAATGTTCATAAAAAAATATAGCCATAAAAAAAGTCCTGACTGTTAAAAGTCAGGACTACGAAAATAAGACAAACTTACTTACTCAACTACAAGAGTTCCCTGCATTAGGCCATAATGCCCGGGAAATGTGCATATAAAAGTATAGGTTCCTTTTTCAGGAGTTTCAAAAGTAATAGTATCTGTTTCTCCTCCACCTAATAGTTTGGTAGCAACGATAACATCTTTGGAATCTTTTGGAAGATAGTCATTGTCTTTTGCTTGCATTGCAGCCATAGCAAAATCTTTAACAACAACACCTTCTTTAAGCAACACCCAGTTGTGCCCCATTGCCTGTTTAGGAAGCTTGCCAACATGCTTTAGTGTTAAGGTAATTTCCTCTCCTGCTTTAACTTTGATTTCTTTTGTATCGAACTGCATTCTGTCATTTGCTTCTATGGTGATTTCTGTTGAACGAATATCACTTTCAGGTGTAACAGAAGTAAATGAAATTAATACAGATAAAAGAATTATTAATGTATTCATGGTTTGATGAATTAAGTTTTATTTAACGGTTAAAAATTAAGATTGAAATGTTAAGATTTAATGAATTTTCATTGAATATTTGTTCCGGGAAAAACACAGAATGGTTCTATACTTTCACGGAGAGTTACTGATAATGTGAGGTCTTGAAGTGCAATTCCTCTTACTATTAAAAACAGTCCTAAACTGAATGCCAGATAAGGCAAATATTTTCGGATTGTCGATCGTAAATCCAAAGAAATAAAATGGGGTGCTGCATATACTGAAAACATTGCAGGTAAAGTTCCGATTCCGAACATTGCCATATATCCCATGCTGTGCCAGGGTGTTTGTGAAAGTACAGCTACTGCTAATCCTGAGTAGACAAAAGCACAAGGCAACAGTCCGTTTAATATTCCCATTCCAAATAATGAAGAATAGGATTTTTTCCGTATTAGCCGGCCATAGGTTTTGTTAATCAAGGCTACAAAACGTTCATAAAAAACAGGCTTTTTTACTCTTTTTAAGTATTGCGAAAAAATCACTCCTGTAATTATCCCGATTCCCAGAATGACAGAAAGTAGTCCCTGAAAGCCTGAAACTGCAATTTCTCTTCCGAAGAAACCGAATATCAAACCAAAAAAGGAATAGGTGAGTATTCGGCCTGAGTTATAGATCAATGCATAAAGCGATAATGAACCGAAATTGGATTTAGGTCTTGGAAGTGATAGTGCGATAGGACCACACATCCCCACACAGTGGAAACTGCCTAAAAAGCCAAATAAGATTCCGGTCCAAAGTTCCATCAGATAACGATTGTTTTTTCTTCCAGATAAGAAAGTTCGTCAGCTTCCCATTCTATGGAAAGAACCCATTTCCCTTTTTCCATTTCTGTAGTTGAGATCAATTGAGTTCCTGTAGCATTGACACTTAACGGGAGTTTGGCGTCCATTTCAGGATTGTTGGGTCTGTAGAGTTTAATATCTCCTTGAGCTTTTCCAACAAAGTCATTTGGAAATACAATTTTTAATGCTTCAATCTCTTCATCGAAAACAACGAGAACCGGATTTTCAAGATTGCTTGCACGTAATTTGCGGTCAATCGTTTCCTGATATTCAACTCCTTCTTCATAATGCTCGTTAGTTACCAAAAAGAAATCAAGACTGATCAAATAACTAACGACGCTCAAAGTAGTGATGACAAATATGGTAATTGCAAGGATGATTCCTTTTCCCCAGTCGAATTTTTTCATGACTTTTTTAATTAGCCGGACCAAGAAATCCGGATGTTACTGTTTCAATTTGTTTTCCTTCGGAGTACACTCCGAATGTCAGATTTGTTTGAAGTCCTGTAAGTTGATCTGCACTTAGTTTAATCAAAAATCTTCCCTCAGCAAGGTTTTGGGGCAGTATACTCTCTACACTTCCAAGAGAAACTAATTCTCCTTCAGGAGATAGCAATCTCAGTTCATAATCTTTGGTATCAAATGTCTTATTGATGACTTTAATTTCATAGATATTGCTGTACATGTTATCAGGTAATTCCTGATATAATGTTCCTCTCTGACGCAAAATAGTGGTTTCAAGGTCGGACCGCATGCTCATCAAGGTGACGAAAGTTGAAAGTAAGACAAGTAATACAGCGCTATAGCCAAACACTCTTGGTGTAAATATTTTACGACTTTCATCTCTTATCGTATTTTCTGAAGCGTATCTGATCAAACCACGGGGTTTGTCGATCTTATCCATTACTGAATCGCAGGCATCGATACATGCGGTACAGTGCACACACTCAAGCTGCGTACCGTTTCTGATATCGATTCCCATAGGGCAAACTCGTACACATTGATAACAGTCAATACAATCACCGAAGTCAGCATTTTCTGAGAATCCGAGGTCAGCAAGGGATGCTTTTCCTGCTATTGTTTTTTTTCGTTCACCAACAGTTGCCCGGTCTTCACCTCGTTTGTAATCATACATTACATTGATGGAATTATTATCAAGCATTACGGATTGCATTCTTCCGTAAGGGCAAACAAAGTGACAAACTTGCTCTCTCATGAAAGCAAATACTCCATAGAAAACGCCACTGAAAATGATCATGGCACTTAATCCTGCTACATGCTCAGATGGGGGGTCTGTGATTATTTCGAATAATTGATCTTTTCCGATTATATATGCCAGAAACAAGTTTGAGATCAGAAAAGAAAGTGTGTAAAAAATTGCATGCTTGGAAGTTTTTTTGAAGATCTTGTGTGCTGTCCAAGGGGCTTTTTTAAGCCTGATTTGAGCAGAGGCGTCACCTTCAATCCAATATTCGATCTTTCTGAAAACCATCTCCAGAAAAATAGTTTGCGGACAAGCCCATCCGCAGAAAAGTCTTCCAAAGATAGTTGTAAATAATACAACGAATACAATAAAGGAGAGCATCCCGAATACAAGAAGATGTAAGTCTTGTGGCCAGAATGCTACTCCAAAAATCACAAACTTTCTTTCGAGGATATTTACCAACAGCAGAGGATTTCCGTTAATTGTGATAAAAGGTCCTGAAAAAAAGAAGGCTAATAAAAACAGAGATACAATAGATCTGGCATTATAAAACCGTCCGCTTGGTTTTTTTGCAAAGATCCAGTTTCGGCTACCGGTTTCGCTAACTGTTGCTAACTGGTCCCGAAATTCATCCTTTCCAATTTGGCGTCCCTGATTTTGAGCCATTTTGTTTCCTCTCTTTAGTTAACCGAGCATTGAATAGCTCTGGATTCATCAATTGCCTTAGGATTCGGAGGGTTTGTTCCCTGCAAAGAACCAATGTAGCTGACAAGAGCATTTACATCTTCATTAGGCATAGGAGCACCGCTTCCGTAAGCAACCATCCCTTTGTCAGGAAAGCCTTCGGTTATACTTTTAGCTACTTCTTCAGGAGTACAACCGTGTAACCAGTAATTATCGGTAAGGTTTGGTCCTACAAGTCCTTCTCCGGCACTTCCATGACAAGTAAAACAAAGATTATTCATTCCCATGAAAATCTCTTTACCTTTTTCTATGATGTCGGTATCATCGCTAAATGCCCAGGCAAAAGCTTCGGCAACGGTTTCAGGCTCTTCATCGAGATTGTACTTCTCAATGGCTGCTGCCATTTCAAGTTCATACTCCTCATGTTGATCCGGTCCCCATTCAAAAACTTCATAGTAGAACAGATATCCTATTCCAAATGCAATAGTAAAGTAGAATAACCAAAGCCACCAAACCGGCATATGATTATCTAATTCACGAATGCCATCATATTCATGATCTAGTAGTTTGTCTTTTTCGTCGTCTAAAATTTTCATGATTCTGAAGTTTTGTAATTAGCAGTTTCTTCTGATTCGAGTGGAAGATGTGAGGCATCTTCCCAATGAGCTTTTCCGGTTTTTACCAGATAAATGATCAATAGCAGAAAGAAAGCGAAGAAAAGTATCAGAGAAATACTTGGGAATAGTTCGACTCCTTCCATAGATCTTAAAACATCCTTATACATTAGTTTTCCTCCACAATTACAGATGAAAGTTTGCTGCTCGATGGAAGATCTTCAAACGGATTATTTTCGCCCGTTATATCAGTTCCTAATCTTTGCAGATATGCTATTAAAGCAATGATCTGTTTATCCGAAGTCACTTCAATTCCTTCGATAGTGCCGAAACCGTTTTCCCGAAGTCCTTGTGTGATACGTTCAGCCTGAGCTTTCATATCATCAATAGCATACTCGGGATATCTCGGAGAATAAGGAACACCAACAGTAGTCAATGCATCAATTCTATCCGGCATAGTTTCCATATCCATGTCCTTTGTAAGCAGCCACGGATAAGCCGGCATAATTGAACCCGGTGAAGTAGAGTTTGGATCGTACATATGTCTTAAGTGCCACGAATCCGGATATTTTCCACCTATTCTGTGAAGATCAGGACCGGTTCGTTTAGACCCCCAAAGGAATGGATGGTCATAAACAAATTCACCCGCTTTTGAATATTCCCCATATCGCTCTGTTTCTGAGCGGAAAGGGCGAATCATTTGAGAGTGGCAATTATTACAACCTTCTGCGATATAAATATCCCTTCCTTCCACTTCCAGTGCGGTATAAGGTTGAACACTTTCAATAGTAGGTATGTTTGAATCGATAAGAGCAGTGGGCATATATTCTACAATTCCACCAATCAGGATTGCAATAACAGTGAGGAAAGTGAACTTAAGAGGTTTACCCTCAAGTTTTCTGTGCCATGACTCTTTATGTCCCGCAGCAGGATCAATGATTGCCGGAGCCTGAGCTTCTTCGCTTGCAAGCAGGGAACCGCTTTTTGCTGTTTTAAATAAATTGAACACTCCGAATAGAGCCCCAACTATAAATAAACTTCCTCCAAATGCCCGAAGAGCATACATTGGTACAATTTGTACTACAGTTTCAAGGAAATTTGGATATGTAAGAAGTCCTTGGTCTGTGAAATCTTTCCACATCAAGCTTTGGGTAATTCCGCCCCAATACATTGGTATTACGTAGAAAATTGCACCCATAGTAGCAAACCAGAAGTGAATGTTTGCCAGTTTTCTTGAGTATAATTTTGTTTTATAAATGCGCGGGGTGATAAAATACAACATTCCGAATGTTAGACCGCCATTCCAGAGTAATGCACCATTATGAACGTGACCGATGATGTAATCTGAGTAGTGAGCAATAGCATTTACATTCGCGATAGACAACATTGGACCTTCAAATGTTACCATTCCGTAAGCCGTAACCGCAACCACCATAAATTTTAGTACAGGATCTTCACGAACTTTGTCCCATGCTCCCCTTAAAGTTAATAATCCATTCAGCATACCTCCCCAAGACGGAGCGATCAGCATTAAACTAAAAACAGTTCCTAAAGTTTGAGCCCAACCCGGTAAAGCAGTATAAAGCAAGTGGTGAGGTCCTGCCCAGATATAGATAAAAATCAAAGACCAGAAATGAACAATTGAAAGTCGGTATGAAAAAATCGGTCGGTTAGATGCTTTGGGAATAAAGTAGTACATGATTCCCAAAAACGGCGTTGTCAAAAAGAAAGCAACTGCATTATGACCGTACCACCATTGAACAAGCGCATCCTGAACTCCGGCATAAATTGGGTAGCTCTTTAAGAGTGTAGCAGGAACCTCAAAAGAATTTACCAAATGCAGGACTGCAACAGTTACAAATGTGGCAATGTAAAACCAGATGGCAACATAAATATGCTTTTCACGACGTTTCATAATGGTCATGATCATATTGATACCGAAAATCACCCAAATTAAAGTGATAGCAATATCGATAGGCCATTCCAGTTCGGCATATTCTTTACTTGTTGTTATACCAAATGGTAAAGTTGCGACTGCAGAAATTATGATGGTTTGCCATCCCCAAAAATGAATTTTGCTTAGCTTTTCACTCCACATGGGAGCTTTACAAAGGCGTGGAAGTGAATAATAAACTCCATAAAATATGGCGTTTCCGGCAAAAGCAAAGATCACAGCATTGGTATGCAATGGTCTCATCCTTCCGAACGATAACTCAGGTATAAACCCGAGAAAATCCGGCCAGATAAATTTCAGAGCAACTATAAGCCCTACAAGAAATCCTATGATTCCCCAAATCATAGCTGCAACCCCAAAGTTGCGAACTATTTTATTATCATAATGAAAAGTATCTAATGACATTACGAATCCCTGTTAGTGTTTTGTTTGTTGTTAGATGTAGTTGAATTTTTTTCTTCGAAAAGAATGCGCATAGCAGGCGTATGCTGATCATCAAATTGTCCGGAATTGACAGCCCAGAAAAAAGCTCCCAAAAAGATGAGTGCTACAGTTATACTAAAAATGATCAGAAAGAAAATTACGCCCATATCTTTAGCCCCAGTTTTTTGGCAATTAAACGGGTAGAAACCGTCGTAAAAACCATGATCGTTATAGAACTTAGTGGCATAAGAATAGCTGCAACCAATGGCGATAAATTACCTGTAACAGCGAAGCCTAAGCCTGTGATGTTATACATTAATGAAAGGGCAAAGCTCAGGTAAATAATGAATATCGACTTTCGTGAAAATCTCAGGATATTATTCAATGCAGAGATGCTTTTAGCTTCGAGAATTCCATTACAGGCCGGTGAGAACGAGCTTACTTTATCTGTAACAGCAATCCCAAAATCACTTACTTGCAAACCTCCTGCATCGTTCAATCCATCTCCGACCATCAATACATTACCATGATTTTCTTTGAGTTGAAGAATATGATCTTTTTTCTGTTGAGGGGATTGGTTGAAATACATGTGATCCCATCCGTCAAAAAAATCTCCAAGAAGCATCCCATCTTTTTTATTGTCTCCTGATAAAAGCTCAAGATGATAGTTTTCTTTAAGCTCGTTTAAGACTTCAGATAATCCTTCTCTGATTGAATTTTCAAATTCAAAACAACCTCTAAGTTGATAGTTAAATGTTACGAAAGCATGAGACTTTTCAGTAATCTCGGAAGAGATTTTCACCCCTGTTTCCAACTCTATAAAGCTCTTGCTACCAATGTGGATATCAACTCCGTTAACTTTTGCGTGAATTCCTTTCCCTTTGTATTCCTCGAATTGTTCTGTATCGAAGACATCATGGTTTTTATCGTTCAGATAACTAAAGATCTTTTTACTATATGGGTGAATGGAGTTTCGAACCGATGAAAGTATAAGAGTTTTGTCTGTGTCAGATAACCTATTGCCATTAAACAGAACCTTTGAGTTTTCAGGGTCGGTGATTGTACCTGTTTTGTCGAAGACGATGTTCTTTATTGAACCAAGAACTTCTAAACCGTCAATTCTTTTCAGATAGAAGTGGTTGAATGAAAGTATGTTAGTGGCTGAGCCAAAGGTAAAAGGAGATGACAAAGCTAAAGCGCAAGGACAGGCTACAATCAATACAGCCGTAAAAATAGTGAAGGCTTTGGTTGGATCAATTTGTAACCATATCAAACAAGATAGTACAGCAACTGCAATTACAGAAATGGTAAAATATGGGCTTATCCGGTCTGCGAAACCCGTAACTTTTTTATTAACCGGGGGTGTAGCGTTATCGTTTTCCCAAAGCTGGGTGAGATAACTGTGTTCCACCTTCTTAGAAACGAGCATTGAAGCTGTATTACCGATGATACGTCCCCCTGCATAAATTATATCACCTTTTTGTTTTGTTATAGGATCTGATTCTCCTGTGATAAAGCTGTAATCTATGATAGCGGAATCTGATTCCAGCACTGAATCACATGGCAATAACTCATGATTACGAATCCGAATCAGATCGCCGATTTCCATTTTATCGATGGAAACGGACTGTTCTTTTCCATTTAGAACACGAATTACCGAAATGGGGAGATACGATTTATAGTCCCTGTCGAAAGAAAGGCCTTCAAAAGTTTTTTTCTGTAAGAGTTTTCCTATCAGAAGGAAAAAGATGAACCCGGTAAAAGAATCGAAATAGCCAGCTCCTGTACCGCTTAAAATTTCATACAAACTCCTGCCAAAAAGAGCCAAAATTCCTAAAGAAATAGGAACATCAAGATTTATACCTTTTTGTGAGATAGCTGCCCAGGCAGATTTAAGGTAGTCGCTGCTGCTGTAAAGCAGGACAGGAAGTGCCAGGATAATGTTAAGAGCTCCAAAAAATACAGAAAATGAATCGATGGAGTCAGAAGTAGTGATATTCAGATATTCCGGAAAACTAAATAACATGATGTTTCCAAAGCAAAATCCTGCCACTCCAAGTTTTAACCAGATACTCCGTTGAGGATTTGATTTTTTTGTTTCAGATAATTGTTGAAGCTTCAAATCAGGTTCATAACCAATGGAGGTTAATAGCTCTACAATATTTCTGAGACTGGTTTTATTATCATCAAAAAGAATGGTTAAAGTTCTCTTAAGGAAGTTCACAGTTCCTTGTAATATTCCTGCATCTATTTTATGAAGATTCTCCAACAACCATACACAAGACGTACAGTGAATATTTGGTATCAAAAATGAAACAGATACCACATTTGCATTTTTAAAATCTACAAGTTTGTCAACTACTTCCTTATCAATGAGGTAATCAAATTTCTGCCGTTCAAAACCGGTTTTCATAGTAGAACCGGGAGTTTGATCCAATTCGTAGTAATCGCAAAGCTGATTTTCAGTTAGAAGCTGATATACTGTACTACAACCCTCGCAACAGAAAATCTGGTCACGTCTTTCAACAGGCAGTTCAACCGCTTCACCACAATGAGCGCAAATCTGATGATTTATGACTGCTGACTGGCTCATTATTTCTTATCTCCGTTGGTGTAAGTCAGATTCAATTCAAACCAAGACGGCAAAACCAGCTTATCAATTTCTTCAAAGTTAGTATTCTGAAGCCAATTTTTGATGTTCTCTCTTTCTTTAGACCAAAAGTCATGAAAAGGACAGGGCTCTATAGTTCCACAACCTTGAATCCCCATAAAGCATTTGTTGAAAAAATCATCTCTGTCAATAATTGTAATTACTTCATAAATGGATATACTTTTCAAATCTCGTGCTAAGTAAACCCCGCCGTTCAATCCTCTTTGAGATTTTATGATACCCGCTGGTTTAAGCTTGGAAAGTATTTGAGATAGATACGCTGCAGGGCAATTTAACATTCTTGAGAGTTCAGAAGCTGATACAATCTTTCCATGCTCAACTTTCGAAAGTGCAATTATTGCTGAAATGGAATACTGTGCTCCCTGTGATACGAATTTCATAATGAAATAATCTAATATTCATATTCTAATATCGTTATTAGATTTTAAGAAACTTTTTAAAAATTCGCAATGAAATTTTTAAAAAGTTTTTGATCATCATTAAAGAAAGAGAAACAAGTTTCTCTTAAATCTTCAGGAAGTAAAAGTAAGTCGTTGCTCGAACCAAGCTTGTGACATTGCTTGTTCAGCATCTTCGAAAGTAGTGGACTCAAGCCAGTTTTTAATACGTTCTCTTTGATCTGACCAAAAGTAATGAAAAGGGCATGGTTCTATTTTTCCACAGCCTTCAATTCCCATGAAACAACTGGTAAAAAATTCACTACCATCAATTGCTACAATTACTTCATATACAGTAATTTTATCAACAGGTTTAGCCAATAAAACGCCACCATTTAATCCACGTTGTGATTTTAGAATCCCGGGTTTTTTTAATTTTGAGAGTAATTGAGAAAGGTAAGCAGCGGGACAATCCAGTGTTTTTGCCAACTCAGAAGCAGACACAGCTTTACCCTGTTCGCGTTTTGATAAAGCGATAACCGCAGAAATAGCATATTGAGCTCCTTGAGAGACAAGTTTCATTGAAGTATTAAATTATAATATTCTTATTAGATTATTAATTTTAAACTCTGGGAATGTTATAGTCAATACTTTTTTTTTATTTTATCAACAGAAATTTTTTTCTGAATATTCCATCTAATATGAAAATCACGCTTCTTGAACCTTTTTTTTCAGGATCTCATCAACAATGGGCAGAAGGACTGCAAAAATATTCTGATCATAAAATTGAAATTTTGAGTCTGCCGGGACGGCACTGGAAATGGAGAATGCACGGTGGGGCCGTTGAGCTTGCCAAACAATTCAACGAAAAGAAAGAAACTCCTGATCTTATTTTAGGTACTTCAATGCTGGATTTAACTACTTTTATGGGGTTAACTCAAGAGAGATCTGCAGGTATTCCAATGGCAATTTATTTTCATGAGAATCAGCTTACGTATCCATGGTCGCCTCAGGATCGTGATAAAAAGAAGAAACGGGATAACCATTATTCTTTTATAAACTACACTTCAGCTTTAGCTGCTGATCAGGTTTTTTTTAATTCCGAATATCATAAAACTTCATTTCTGAATGCTCTTCCAAAATTTCTGAATCAGTTTCCCGACAAAAAAGGAAAAGAAAATGTTCAGCTGATCAGGGACAAGAGTTCTGTATTACATCTTGGAATGGATCTGGAAAGATTTAATGAGTTCCGTGATTCAGACAAAGAAAAACAGTCGGAGGCTACAATTTTATGGAATCATCGATGGGAATATGATAAAAACCCCGAAGAGTTTTTTGAGACACTATTCTCCATGAAAGAAAAAGATATAGAATTTAAGCTTATTGTATTGGGAGAACAAAATGATGTAAATCCTCCAATATTTGATGAAGCCAAAGAAAGACTAAAAGAGGAGATATTGAGTTGGGGATATGCCGAAAGTTTTGAAGAATATGCACGCTGGCTTTGGCGGGCGGATATTCAACTTGTTACCTCTATTCAGGATTTTTTTGGAGGCAGTGTGGTGGAAGCGATGTTCTGCGACTGTTTTAGTTTGTTGCCTAATCGACTTGCATATCCCGAGCACTTACCGGACGAATTGGATCGTGAGTTTTTATATGAAGAAGGCGAGTTAGAAGCAAGACTGGAAACAGCAATAAAAAGTGTGATGGGACTGCGAAAAGTGGATTACCAAAGTATTGTTAAGAAGTATGATTGGAGAGAGTTGATTGGGGAATATGATAAAAATCTTGCTTCCGTGTGGGGTCAGGATTAATGAAATCCTGGTCACATTATTGTAACAATAATTTTTGCTGATAGTACGAGTTCTGAAATTGCAAAACTCAGGACTTATGGAAATCACCAAGCAAAAAGTACTCTCTCATTTTGAATTAGCTGCCCGAATTTATGCAGCTACGATGTTACTCACTTACGGATTTGGCAAACTTATGGGTGGACAGTTTTATCAGGGGAGTATTCCTGAAGAAATAGCAGTTCTTCCTCTATCAGAGGTTGGGGGTTTTGACCTCGCATGGACTTTTTTTGGCTATTCGTACGGATATATTTTGTTTATCGGGGGGACACAGATATTAGGTTCATTTCTTTTACTTTTTCCAAGAACAAAAATCTTTGGCGGAGCTATTCTGATTCCGGTTTTAATGAACATCATAGTTGTGGACTTCTTTTTTGAAATCTCAACAGGAGCCATGTTGAGTGCAATCAGCTATTTTACAGCCATCTGTTTTGTGATGTGGTATAACAGGGCACCGATTACTGAAGCTGTTGAAAAAGTATTTCTGAACAAATCAGAGCCTAAGCCCTGGAAATCAAAATTGCTTAAATTTGGAATAGCTGTAGTAATAGTAGCTGTAATTGTACTTCTTGAAAACCAGATGCTTAATTTGGTAGGGCGGTAAGCTTAACTTTCCGCCACTTCCTGTAATTTTGGTAATACATTTTTCCAACCTTTCTGGGTATCGATATACCTTTCCTGACCTTTTTCTACGTATTTGAAACCCTTTTGAGTAATAGTGAGATCTGTTTTACCGTCATTCTCTTCGAGTTCGTAAATGATGACCAGATAGTTTTCGAGCTCATCTTCGATTCCTGCATCGGCAGGGAAAAGTGTGTGTTCCAATAACTTATTTGGTTCTGAGCGAATTACTTCACCTTTTACAACAGTAATTTCTTTTTCATTCTGCGTGATAAAATAATTTGCTTTGCTTCCTGGAGTCCAGGCACTTTCACAGCGGGAGCCAAACATATATTGTTCAATTTTATCCGGATTTGTAAGTGTATCCCAAACTTTTTCGGGAGCTGCGTCTATAGTTACTTCAAAAACAATGGTATTTTCCATAGTGATTACTTGATCATCTTTTTTAACCAATTAAGCATTTCATTTAAGGCTTTTTCACGAACCTCTTTTTTTGAAAGAAAAATGTCATGTATTGCATTTTTCACAGGCAGGAAGGTAACTTTTTTTCCTAATCTGTTTCCAGTTTCTTTTATGTGTTCAATGTTTAAAACCATATCCATACCGAGTATTTCAGGTTTCCATGCTTTGGGGCGCTCTGATTTATGAGAGTGCATCACTAAAACAGGTATCTGAATATCTGAACTTGTTCTTAATGTTTTCTGAGCATTAAATATTGCGATAATCCATTTAAAATATGCAGGAAAACCTTGTTGAGGTTTCCAGTTTTCATTGAACTCCCATTCGCCATGATATGATTTCAGTAAGCTTCTGTTGTATAAGTTTGAAAGAGGTTTTCTTTTATTTGCATAAGGTAGAAAAAAAGAAATTATTCGGGCAAAAAACAGATTAAAATCACGTTCTTTTTCAGAAACATTGAAGTCAAAAAAAGGCGAGTTCAGTACAAGTGCATCAACCAATGTTTTTTTCTCTCCAAAGTTACAATACATCGAAGAGATTAAACCACCGGTAGAATGTCCTAACAAAATAATTTTATTTTCATTTTCTGAATTAATGATCGAAAGAGATTTTGTTATTTCAGCATAATACTCTGAAATATCCCGGCAGTAGTTAGGATGTTGATGTGGAAGGAGAGAACGTCCGTATTTCCGAAGATCAAGGGCAAAGAAATTATAATCGTGATTGTGGAAACCTTCTGCTAAATGCGGATGAAAGAAATAATCATTAAATCCATGAATATATAATACAGCAGGTCTTCCTTTCTTATTTTGATTTGACCGGATAAGAGTTGAGATTACTTTCCCTTCGTAATCATCCGGAAAGCTAAGAGTTTGTTTGGTGAAATCGTTAAGCGTCATATTAAGCCATCGAAATGATATTAATCTATGATTTCATATTTTTGTTCAACGTGCTTAAAGTCCTCTCGTATCATATCGGTCAAAACATTTATATCAATATCAGAAAGCCTTTTGATATATAGACATGATTTTCCGGTTTTGTAAGGTCCCAGTTTATCCAGAAGTTCAGCTCTATTTTTAAGACCTCCTAAAATGTATAAAGTTATGGCTTGTTTCCGGTTAGAAAATCCTGTCATAAGCATATCGCCTTCACGCCCACTTTCATATTTATAATGATAAGTTCCAAATCCAACCATAGTTTTTCCCCACATCTTAGGCTCTCTTCCTGTTATTTCTTTCATTAGGTCGTGAATCTTACGGCAATCTTCTTTTCTTTGTGGATTATCTATCGCATTGAGGTATTCTTCAACGCTAAGATCTGTAGGTACGGTTTTGTTTATTGCTTTAGCCATAATCATTTAAGTGAATTTATTCTAAATCTTAAGATATAATCCGTTGTGTTCGTTCTTTCAGCAGAGCAATTACATCTCCTTTTGAGCCATATTCATTGTTTATATTTACCACATGATCAGCTAACCAATCATAACGTTTCAACATAAGCCATAGCCAGATCACCTGAAAATCTATGCCTTCGAAAACTAGGGCTTTCTCTGTGGCGTATTCATTTTTGTTTTCTAAAAAATCAACGGGCATATCAGTCCAGTGCATACCGGGATGTAAGTGGTGTCCGATATGATAACCATCATTAAAGCATCTATTATTGTATGCAGTATTAATAAGGGTAATGCTGTTGCGGTAATTATTTTCAGGGTTTTTAGCATCAATAAATGCATGCTGAGCCCAATTTCCTGACATCATTGCAAAACGTATGAACACAAAAGGGATAAGAAAGACAACCAATGTAGCCTGCCAGTTAACAAAGAGAAGAGCAGCGCTAAGAAGCAGGTATGAAAATTCTCCCCTGATAACTTTTTTGAGGAGTTTTTTCCGATTTTTGGATTTGAAATACTCGACAAGCTCTACGACACCTATGAATAGGAAATTTCCGAAGTAGCGTAAGAAATCGAAGAAATTATCACGTTGGAATTGTAAAGTAGAACTTCTGTCTTCTTCCAGGTTATTTTCGGGGTGATGCATACCTATATGATGACTGAAATAAGTTTCAGGCGATTGCCCCATAAAAGGCCCGATAACCCATGGAATGTAATAATTAGCCCAATCGTACTTTCGTTTAAAGAACTTTCTGTGACTTGTATTGTGCAGCATCAAAGTGAAAGGCCCCAAAAAGTACACCCATAAAATCCAGTATATTCCGGAAGCAATCCAAAATGAGGTTTCTGAAAATATGGGTGTGAATAAAATAATTGCAAAGGGTATTACAATAAACGTCATTTGAATACATAAGTAAGCAAAAGGTAAGTCTCTTTCATCCCGTATAAATCGAAGGAAAAAACGACTTAATAAATTATGTTTTTGAGGTTTTTCATAAACGGGGTCATTGATTTTTGAAAGGGTTCTCATTTTTAGAATTTCTAAAACGCGATTTAAATAATTTGATTAGTCGTTTTGGAATTTTTCAGAACTATTTTCGAATTCGTGATTTTGTTATCCCTGTTCTATATTCCAAATAATGAATTTTAAAGTAAAAAAATATTTCGGTCCAAGCACACTTGTGACTGCAGCCTTTATCGGTCCCGGAACAGTAACTGTTTGTACATTAGCCGGAGTACGATCCGGCTACAGTTTAATTTGGGCATTAATATTCTCTGCTTTTGCGACAATCATCCTGCAGGAAATGACGGCAAGGATTGGTTTGATAACGCAAAAAGGATTTGGGGAAGCGATCCGTTATCAGATCAGTCAACCAATTTTGCGTGGAATAAGTATGTTTTTGGTTTTAGGAGCTATCGTAATCGGGAATGCAGCCTATGAAGGAGGAAATATTTCCGGAGCTGTACTGGGCTGGAATTCCGTACTCCCAGAACTTGAAATGGATTTTGGGAATTTCAGTTTAAGATTTGTGCCAATTATACTCGGAAGTATAGCATTTCTTTTACTGAGTAGTGGAAATTTCAAGAGAATTCAGAATGCGCTTATAGGATTAGTTGGATTGATGAGCATCGTTTTTCTTGTAACTGCAATCATGGCGAAACCAGACCTGTCAGAACTTCTGAAAGGAATATTTGTCCCATCTGTAAATTCAAATGAAATTCTTTTGGTTATGGCTTTGGTTGGAACAACTGTAGTTCCTTACAACTTATTTCTTCATGCCTCATCTGTAAGTCAGAAATATACCAATGCTTCACAGTTGAGAGATTTGCGAATAGAAAATATGATCGCAATAATTTTGGGTGGATTTATCTCTATTTGTATCGTGATAACCAGTGCTGCATCGGGTTTGGGAACGGGAGATGTTGCAAGCGCAGCAGATATGGCGATACAGCTTGAACCTGTACTCGGAGCTTGGTCGACATGGTTTTTAGGATTAGGATTGGTAGCAGCAGGAATCTCATCCGCAATAACCGCTCCGTTAGCTGCTGCTTATGCAGCAAAAGGGATGTTGGGTTGGGAAGGTGGCTTGAAATCGAAAAAATTCAGAATGGTCTGGATGAGCATTCTTGGAATAGGGGTGATTTTTTCAATGCTGAATTTCAGCCCAGTAGCAGTAATTCAATTCGCACAGGTTGCAAATGGTGTCTTACTTCCGCTTGTAGCCATATTTTTGCTTTATATTGTAAATCGAAAAGAATTGTTAGGAGATTATATCAACTCTGTCACACAAAATTTCCTTGGACTTTTTGTGATCACAGTGGCTTTTATTGTTGGTATCAGAAGCTTAAACAGTGTATTTGATTTTCTATGAAAACACAGATAGATCTGAATTGCGATTTAGGAGAATGGCGCTCAGATAATGGTCCGATGCTTGATCGGGCTATCATGCCTTTTATTACTTCCTGTAATATTGCTTGCGGAGGACATATCGGAAGTGAATTCAGCATGAGAAAAACAGTTCTCCTTGCTAAAAAGCATAAAGTTAAAATTGGTGCGCATCCTTCATTTCCGGATCGGTCAGGATTCGGGAGAAGAGTTATGGAAATAGATCCTACAAGATTGAAGAACAGTTTGAAAGATCAGATCCTTGCTTTAAAAACTATTGCTGAAGATGAAGGAGAGCAGTTGCATCATATAAAACCACACGGGGCATTGTATAACGAAGCTTCTAAAGAGAAAGAAGTTGCAGATTTGGTTATTGAGTCAGTTAAAGAACTAGGTTTAAAAGTGATGATTTTCGGACAACCGGATTCAGAACTTGAGAGGTCAGCACTAGATTCAGGTTTGGCATTTTGTGCAGAAGTCTTCGCAGATAGAGTATATGAATCCGATCTTTCCTTGCGATCCAGAGAATTTGAAGGTTCTGTTTTGACTGACCGTTCTGAAGTATTAGCTCAGGTATTCGAAATGGTGATCGAGGAAGAAGTGAGTACTTATGGTGGCGAGCGAAAGAAAATAAACGCACAAACCATTTGTTTGCATAGTGATACAAAAGGGGCAGATATTCTTGCTAAAGAAATCAACCAGTTTTTGAGGAAGCATGGAGTCAACGTTCTGGCATTTTAAAAATGTAGATTGGCAGTGTAAAAGGCTTAAAGAGAATGTCTGGCTGATCGAATTACAAGACGAAGCAAATTCTTTAGAGAAGATACATCAACTCACAAATATAATTTCCTGTCTCCACTCTGAAATTATACAGGATTATATTTCCGCCTACGAATCAGTGACCATTTTCTTTGATGAAACTTCATATAAACTGAAAGATGTTCTAAAGAAAATTTCACGGTCGCATAGTTCAAAAACCTCTGAACCCATGTTGCATGAAATTCCTGTTTGCTATGAATTGGGAATGGACTGGAATCATATAGAATCTGAAACCGGTCTTTCAAAAGACCAGATCATCAGGATGCATTCAGACGGTGTCTATACAGTTGCAATGGTGGGTTTTTTACCGGGTTTTATTTTTTTGAAAGGATTGGATGAAAGAATACATGTGCCAAGAAGATCTGAACCAAGAACCAAAATAGAATCCGGTTCAATAGGAATTGGCGGACATCAAACGGGGATTTATTCGATAGAAAGTCCGGGTGGCTGGAATATTATAGGAAGAACTTCAAAATCTCTTTTTAATATACAGGAAGATCCACCTTCAAGGCTTAAAGCAGGAGATAGTATAAAATTTCGATCAATCTCAGTCGATGAATTCAGGAGGACATCAGTATGGGAAAATTGAAAGTTATCGATCCCGGAATTTTTACGACCATTCAGGATTCTGGCAGATTTGGATTTCGACATTATGGGATTCCTGTTTCCGGAGTTATGGACGAATATTCATATCGGTTGGTAAACAGAATAGTAGGAAATTCGGGAGGTTCGCCTGTTCTGGAACACACACTAAGGGGAGGAAAGTATCGGTTTAAATCTGAAGCAGTAATTGCTTTGTCCGGTGCTGATATGAAGGCTACAATAAACGGAAAATCTGTTCAGCTTTACAAAAGAATTGAAGTAAAATCAGGGGATGAACTCATTCTAAACTATGCTGAACGTGGATGCAGAACGTATATGGCAATAAGAGGATTTTGGAAAATTGATGAAGTTCTTGGAAGCTACTCAACATTCGTTACCGGAAATTTTGGAGGAATAGAAGGAAGAACACTTGATAATGGAGATGAAATCTGTTGGTCAGAAAATCATGAAGAATCGAAGGAAGAAAGTCAGCTGCCAAAAGATGAAATACCGTATTTCAGCTCAAAGATAACAGTAAATTTGAATCCAGGTCCGGAGTTTAATTTTCTTGATGGAAGTTCAAAGAAATATCTCGAATCCGAAAATTTTGAAGTTGATCCTGATAGTAATAGAATGGGAATTCGGTTAAAATCGAATCAAAAAATCCATTGTGAAAAATCAGAGATTACATCTTCCGCAGTATTTCCGGGAATTGTTCAGCTTCCGTCTTCAGGAAACCCAATTATTTTGATGAAAGATGCACAAACGGTAGGCGGTTATCCAAGAATAGGAGTTATAGAAGAACCCGACTTGTCCAGATTAGCACAGTTGAAGCCGGGTTCAAAAGTACGATTTAAACTAAAAAAGGCAGAATAATCCGCCTTTTAGCTCTATCAACCTATCCAACTTTCTTTAGTGGCTTTATCAGATAACCAGATAAGAAATATTCCAAATCCAAAAACCATGATTGGCATGACCATTCCTCCCGGACCATAAACTTCAATTGAATTACTCATGAATAATGAATGTATTAATTGAATTATTATCCCTACAAAAGAAACGATGAAAACCATTTTAGCCATTTTCTTTTTCAATAGTAACAGAATAGATGCTATTGCGCCTCCCCATACTGCAACGGCAAATGCAGCTGTTGCCCATGCCGGGGTATTTTGCATTAATTGTTGTTGATCAGCAGGCAATTGAGCCAACGCCTCAGCAGGCATTAAGGCTTGTCCTAAATAGGCAAAAACGCCTAACAAGTTCCATAATAATGCAATCCAGGCTACAACCCAGAACCACCTTGGAGCTTTTGAAATAGTTTCTTCACTCATAATTCCCGTAGTTTAATGAAAGGTTACGGGATTGTAGCTAAAATTTTGTTTAGATGGTATATCAGGAAATTTCTTTAATACTCTCCAGATGATGGTAGTTATGAAAGATGGTAAAATACAACAATTCTCTAACGCTGCATTTACCAAGCAGTGGATGAGGTGCAGAAACATTACTAAGATCATTTTCTGACCACTTTTGAAGTATTTTGATCAGTTTGATCTTTTCTGATTCATAGGTCTTTAGTAGTGTCTCTTTTTGTTCAATTTCGATCAAAGGCGGGATAAAAGGGGATGAGGCTTCACCACCAGCTTTAAGTACTTCTTTGTATTTTTCAGCGAGCTCATCATAGGTATACTCAGCTCTTTTCATTGAACCAAATCTAAGTTTGAGCATAAATCTAGGAAGAGCCATTCCGGTACTCAGTGGTTTTACACTTTTAATAAGGTGGTCAAGTTGCTGTCCTGTACTCCATTTTCCTTCTGCTTTAGGGCGATCAAAAAGTGATATATCCTGTTGACGTATATATCCCATAACGGCGTCAAAAGCCTCATGCAATTCTGATTCTATCTGATCTTTTTTCTTCAGTTATTTACCATTTATAATTTTAAGCAATCGTTCCCAGGAGGCATTTCTGGCTATTACATTCGGATCATCATCTTCAGCAGTGGGATCATCTCCGCGGCGCATATAAGCATGACCCGCATCATCATAAATTTCGTATTCGTAAGTCTTGTCAAAGGAATTCATTGCTTTTTCTGATCCCTCAATCGTTGAATTTACCCTGTTATCTGCCCCTCCGTAAAAACCATATACAGGAACTTTTATGGAAGAATATTCAGAAGCTTCTCCGGGACCAGTGCCATAGAAAACCATTGCAGCATCAATTTCAGAACCTGCATTTGTCGCAAATCGGAATGACTGAGAGCCTCCCCAGCAAAAACCAACTACATAGATTTCTCCATTTCCGGCTTCTATTGTTTTAGCGTACTCAAGTACTGCCTTCAGGTCCTGAGTTACATTATCCGGATCTAAAGCATAAATAGCAGATCTTGCTGCATCTGAATTCTCGAAATCACTGGTTTTTTTGATTCCCTCAACGGTGTTTGAGATCAAGTCAGGAGCAATGGCTATAAATCCATTTTCAGCAAGTTGATCAGTAAAACTTCTTGCCCAATCGTTTAATCCGCGGTTTTCATGAATTACAATAAAAACCGGTGCTTTATCTGATCTTTCAGGATAGGCAACAAAATTATGCATGGTTCTGTCGCTTGATTCAATTTCTACCCACTCATGATGTCTTGGTGAGTTTTCGATCTGATCAATTGCATAATCTTGCGCTGCAACAGAAGCAGAAAATATCAAAAGAAAAATTAAAGCTTTTTTCATATCAGGTTTGATTAGTTAGTTGTTATATGAAGTAACTGCTTTTTATCAAAACTAATTCAATTGCGATTGATCTACTCTTGTAGGTGTATCCTGTCCTGAAACAATACCAACAGCAGCTTTAGAAATTGCCCGGATGGTGTTTGTAACATGAGAGATGTTAATTGTCTCGAACTCATCTGAAACCTGATGGTAATCGGGATCAACATCGATTGGTGTGGTACTGATGGTATGAGCCGGAACTCCTAATCGAGCTAGTGTTGCATTATCTGACCGATAGAACAGATTTTGAGTAGGATAAGGATCCGGGTAAAATTCATAAATGGTTCCTTCGGTACTTTTTTGAAGCAGTTCTCCAAAGCTTGATTTATCAAATCCCGTAATCCATGCGCTGTTTGGTCCGTCTTTTGCAGGTTTACCGATCATTTCAATATTGAACATGGCTATGATTTCATCAGGAGCCAGTTGTTTTGAAAAATATTTAGAACCGTACCCTCCGGCTTCTTCTGCTGTAAATGCAACGAACAATAAAGTTCTTTCCGGCTTTCCTTCAGATTTAAAAAAGTTTGCCAATTCTATCACTGCACTTACGCCTGAAGCATTGTCATTTGCACCATTGGCTATAGAATCAGCTCCAGTTTCCTGCGGTGTTCTGATACCAATATGATCGTAATGAGCAGTGAAGAGCACATATTCATCTTTTCTTTTTCCTTCGATTTGACCGGCTACGTTTGCAAGTTGAACAGTTGAAAAATCCTTTTTTATGTACGCACTAAAATCTGATTCAGGAGATGCTGAAGTAAGAACAAAAAGAACATTGGACGGTTGTTCATTCGGAAAGAAACGTCCTGCTCTTGAAAAGAAAGGTTGATACCGGCGAAAGGTACTTTCATGACTTGGATCAACAAAAACAAAAGTTGGAGATGAAGATTCTCTCAGCTCTCCAAACCTTTGTTGAAAGTTTTCTCCTTCAGCAATATGATCTGTTTTAATCTCTGCCTTTTTAGTCCATTCAATATCAGCTGAATCAAGAATTCCGAAAAAATCTTCGGTAGCAACAGAAATTGCGTTTACTTCGATATTGACCTCGCCAGCTTTTACCGAATAAATTTCAAAATCCTGTAAATAATCAGATTCTCCTGAAACATAATCCAGGCCGGCTTTCTCAAACTTGTTGGAAATGTATTCAGCTGCTTTGTCGATATCAGGAGTGAAAGCCTGCCGACCACGCATATCATCAGAACTCAGAGTCTTTATAATTTCAGAAGTGGATTCATCACTGAACTCATAAGGTTCAGATGAACATTGAATGAAAATCAATAAAGCAGACAATAGAAATAGTAAATTTTTCATAATTTTTTTAAATGTAGTTAGTCTAAAGATTTGACGGCTTCTTCTTTCAAATCCTGTTTGTTCTTAGCATATCTCATCTGCAGAAGTTCCACAAATAATGCGAATCCCATTGGTAAATAAATGTAAGCTTTAGGTACTTCTTTGTGTAAACCCTCCATGAAAATGGTTATTCCGATTGTGATCAGAAAAGAAAGGGCAAGAATTTTAAGGGCAGGATTTGCAAGAATAAATTCTCCAATTGGTTTAGCAAAGATCAGAATTACCACGAATGCTAAAATTACTGCGGTAACAATAACCCACACAACATCTGTAAGTCCAATAGCGGTGATTACTGAGTCAACTGAAAAAACAACGTCAAGCAGTACTATTTGAGTAATCACAGAACCGAACGTGCTTTTAACATTATTTTTAGCATCATGTTCGTCTTTAAGTTCAATGGTATGATGTATTTCCTTTACCGCTTTATAAAGTAGGAATAAACCACCGATCAACAGTATCAAGTCTCTGATAGAAAAGTCAAAAAGTATGGGATTGGTAAGTTCGGTTAATTGCAGTAAGAGAAATAACAAAGCAATTCTGGCAACCATTGCTAAAACTAATCCAATAATGCGTGCTTTTTGTTGATACTTCTCTTCGAGCCTGCTGACAAGAATGGTAATAACGAGGATGTTATCTACTCCAAGCACTAATTCAAGTCCGATGATCAGTGCAAAAACTCCTATTAAATCAGCCATATATAATATCTCATTGAATGTTTAGGTGAAGATATATAAGATTGCTTCAAATATCAGAACATAAAGATTTACTTTTTCTAAAGGGTTTATCTATTATAATTCGGAAATTGGAAAATCAAATTTATTTCTATGAAAAGAGTAGTTACTATTGGTTTATTACTAATCTCATCGTCTGTTTTAGTTGCTCAGGAGGTGGAATATCCATCAAGTTTTGAGGAGCCAATACGATTATATGATAAAGCTCTTGGAGATTTTGAATATCCAATCTCATCTGAAAATGAAAAAGCACAGCAATATTTTAATCAGGGCTTTCAGATGATGTATGCATTTACAAAAGTGGATGCAGCTAGATCTTTTAGAGAAGCTCAAAAAGCCGATCCCGAATGTGCAATTTGTTATTGGGGGGAAGCATGGGCATGGAGTTCTTACCTAAACGGAGCGATGTCGGAATCTGAAGCTCCTCGTGCTTATGAAAAAATTCAGCAAGCTGCTCAATTATCAAAAGAGAACGGAAGTGAAAAAGAAAAAGACATTATAAATGCTTTCTCGGTACGATATGTAGAAGAATATGATCGTGATAAAAGAGCTGTTCAGGATACTCTTTACTCCAAGGAAATGGAAAAGCTTTTCAGAAAGTATCCTAATGATCTGGATATCGGAACATTGTATGCAGAATCACTTTTTTTACTGGAACCACGACGAGGAACAAGAGATGTTCATGACCCTGATGTACAAAATTTGCATACCATTTTAGAAGGGATTCTGGAAAAAGACATTAAACATCCGGGAGCTTGTCATTTGTACATACATGCCACCGAATCAACTCAAAATCCGGAGTGGGCAGAACCGTGTGCAGAATTTATAGGATCTTCAATTCCCGGAGCTAGTCATATCAATCATATGCCCTCGCATACCTGGAATGAGATTGGAAGATGGGGAGATGCCGTGACAGCAAATATTATGGCCTGGCATTCTGATATGAAAGCATCGGTTGGAGAAGGGTTCGCAATTTACCCGTCTCACAATCTTCATATGCTGGCTTTTGCTGCAAGCATGGATGGACAAAGTGGTATAGCCACACAGGCCGGAAAGGATTATGCGAAGCTGACCGGTAATAATATGTATCATGTTTTGACATTAGTTCGGTTCGGAAGGTTTGATGAAATTCCCGGAGTAGAAAACAGACCGGATCACTCGGTGCATGGCGGAATGTGGGATTTCGCTCAAGGGTATGCGGCTTTAAAAGAAGGCGATTCCGAAAAGGCGATTGAGATGAAAGAAAAAGTATTAGCAGAAGCCGGTACATCATCGGCAAGATTCAGATTTCATTCGGCCGAAAATCTTCTGAGCACCGTAGGATATATTCTGGAAGGGGAAATCTTTTGGATGGATGGAGATTTAAAAAAAGCAGAACAATCTTTTTTAAAAGCTATAGAATTCTACGATTCATTGATGTATGATGAACCGGAACCAATCCCATTTTCGCCACGGCACTGGTATGGAGCTTTATTATTGGAAATGGATCAATTTGATAAAGCGATTTCAGTTTACAAAAAAGAATTAGAGCATCATCCAAAAAATGGATGGTCTTTGTACGGCATCCAACAAGCTCTTGATGCTCAGGGGAAATCAGATGCACAAATAGATACGCAATTTCAGGAAAGCTGGAAGAGATCTGATACTTGGATTAGAGGTTCTAAGTTTTAAATCATTGATAGGTTCGATTAAAGTTTATTGAATTTAGATAAATGTGTAAAACCGATAAGTTTTAACGATTATTTTTTTGCAAAAATAATCTGGTTCGGTTATTTATGGTAGTTGATCAGGAAGAAATTGGTATTTATGCGAGCCAAACCTAAGCTCATATTTTTTTTCTTTAGTATTCTATTTTCAATCAATGCCGGATGTTGGAATGTTCTTCTTCAAAGTACAGATACAGAGAAAGGTTTAAGAATAAAAAACCAAAGAAGAAGTAAAGTATCGTTGAACTTTGAGACTATAAACAATTTGGTAATTATACCTGCACGTATAAATGGTTCTGATACGTTGAAATTTATTCTAGATACCGGTGCAGGCTATACGTTGATAACAGAACTTGGAAGAAACCAAAGTTTAGATCTTAATTATGAGGGGGATATCTCAATACAGGGTTTAGGAAGTTCAGAAGCTGTCCCCGCTTTGATTTCTAATGGAAATAGGTTAGTTATTAGTGGAATAAGAGGTTATGATCAGTCCGTAATTGTACTTCTTGAAAATGTGTTTAATCTTTCAAGCTTTATGGGTATCCAAGTAAATGGATTAATGGGATATGATATATTTTCAAATTTTATTGTGGAAGTGGATTATAATAAAGAAAAAGTTCGATTTCATAATATTGTAAAATTCCAGGAGAGGTATGAAGAGCTTAAAAGTAAATCCGACTGGTACCTAATACCAGTCGAAATCGATGACAAAAAGCTTTATTTGAATGCAGAAATAATTCAAAGTGACAGTTCCAAAATCAAAACTCGTTTAGTAGTAGATTCAGGGGCAAGTCATGGTGTTTTTTTATACCCGGAAACTTCTGACAAAATTCAAGTTCCAAAAAATACAATTGATTCATACTTAGGAACAGGATTGGCTGGTGATATCGAAGGTGAAATTGGTAAAGCATATGAATTAAGAGTCGGACAAATTAAAATGGGATCCCCCGTTATTTCATTTCCGGATTCCAAACATATAGAGCAAGCTCTTAAATTCGGTAACAGGAATGGGAGTATCGGATCAGAGTTTTTGAGAAGATTTACAGTTATCTATAATTATTCAGATTCTACTATGTTGTTAAAACCTAATCGATATTTTAGAGAAAAGTTTACATATAACACGAGTGGTATAGAAATAACAACCCCATACCTAAGTTTGCCCTATTATGTTGTTTCAAAAATCCGTGAAGATTCTCCAGCAGAAGTTGCAGGAATTAAAGAAGGAGATATAATTATAGAAATAGGATATAAAAAGGTATATGAATATACTTTGGATGAAATACGAGACATCTTTCAGGGAACAAGTGGAAATGTCAGGGTACTGGTTGATAGAAACAATAAGAACATGTCGTTTGATTTAGAACTTATTGATTCTATCAAATTAGATAATGAATTATGAACTCAAAAATTCGTCTCCAACTTTAGGAATCAATACTTCCGTATCCGATAAGTTTTCGAGCACTTCTTTGAACTCATTCGGATCGGCATCAATTGGAGGCCAAGTTCCATAATGAATAGGTACTGCGTAATTCGGATTAAGCATATCAACTGCATAAGCCGCCTCTTCAGGTCCCATAGTGAAATGATCACCAATTGGTGCAAGAACTAAGTGAGGCTGATATAACTCTCCGTAAATCTCCAGATCTGCAAAGATATTGGTATCGCCCATGTGATAAATGCAGAGGTCGTCTTCAAAAGAAAAGATCAGACCTGCAGGATCTCCGGCATACTGCCCATTGTATGAAGAACTGTGATTTGCTGAAACCATCGTTACTGAAAAGTCATCAAAATGAACAGTTCCACCTTTATTAAAAGGGACTGCCTGATCTTCGGAAAGCCCATCTTTTTTCAAAAGCTCGATCAGTTCAAGCATTCCAACCACCTGACAACCTGTATTATTTGCGATCTCAAGTGTGTCGCCAACATGATCATCGTGTCCGTGAGTAAGAAAAATGTAGTCAGCATTTTCTACTTCCGATAATTCATCCGGAGTAGATGGATTGTCCGTCAGAAACGGATCAACATAAATTATTTTTCCATTCTGGCTTTCAAATTTAAATGCTGAATGTCCCAGCCAATATCCTTTTAATTGAGTATCCATTAGTGTAGTTTAGTTTTAGAATTAATCTGATTATATAAATGGAACTTTAACAGGTTGAGTTCCAAAACTTAAGAAGTTTTTGAAATATGGGATTTTTTGATTTTTTAAAATCTGATGATGAAAACGGAGAAGAGCTTGAAAAATGGAATTTCCTTAAAACTTCTGAATCTGTTCAGCAGGTCATAGATAGATCTGGATCTAAAGCTCAGGTGATCTTTAAACACAGCCCCAGTTGTGCAGTCAGTTTTTTTGCTAAGAGGAATCTTGATTCAGCAGAAATAATGAATAATTCTGAGTTTGATCTGTCCACCATTGATGTGATTAGTGAAAGAGCTCTTTCGAGGGAATTGGCAGAATTGACCGGAGTCAGACACGAATCTCCTCAACTGCTGATCTTAAAGAATAAAAAAGTGATCTGGCACGATTCACATAATGGAGTGAATGCTGAGAATGTGATTAAAAATCTGACTCTCTGAATCAATACCCAGCGGCATATCCATCGCCTCTTGGATCAACTCCGCTTGATTTATTTCCTTCTTCATCGATATAAATAATATGTCCACGAGCAATGGACATCACTCTGAACTTATGTCCTTTTTGTTCCAATAATTCAATGGTATCAGGACTTAAACCAAAGCTTTCGTACGCCAGAACGTCCGGTAACCATTGGTGGTGAATTCGGTTTGCAGCAATTGCCTGCTGTGGATTCATCCCGAATACAGCCATGTTTAAGAAACTTTGTAAAGTGGCTGTGATAATTCTTGGTCCACCTGCAGCACCCAAAATCATTCTGGCTTTACCATCTTTGGAAACGATGGTGGGAGTCATGCTGCTCAGCATTCTTTTGCCCGGTTCAATTGCATTTGCTTCGCCACCTATCAATCCATAGGCGTTGGGAACACCCGGTTGAGCAGAAAAATCGTCCATTTCGTTATTTAGTAAAAATCCGGCGCCATCAACGGCTACTTTACTTCCGAAAGATCCATTTAGTGTAGTAGTGACGGCTACTGCGTTTCCATCTTTATCAATCACAGAAAAATGAGTAGTTTCATCAGATTCATATAAACCGGCAAATTCACCATGTGACAAATTATCTGAATGAGTTACCGTATCCATGGAGAAATCTGTCATTCGGTTAACGTTGTAATCCTTACTCAAAAGCTCATCCTGAGGTACATCAAAAAAGTCAGGATCTCCCAGATAGTAAGAGCGGTCTGCAAAAGCACGTCGCATAGCTTCGGCAAGCAGATGAACGTAATCAGCGGAATTATGTCCCAACTCTGATAATGCATATTCATCAATCATATCAAGGATTTGGGCGACGGCAATACTTCCTGAACTCGGTGGAGGCATAATGGTGAGTTCGTAATCCTGAAATTTGGCTTTAACCGGTTTGCGCCAAACACTTTTATAGTTTTGAAGATCGGAGTAACTGATCAATCCTCCGTAATAATTCATGTCTTCAACTATGGCATCGGCAACCGGACCCGAATAAAAGCCATCTCTTCCGTAACGTGCAATTTGCTCCAATGTATTTGCAAGATCTTTCTGAATAAAAAGATCGCCTTCCTGAAAATCAGTGCCGTCTTCCTTTGTAAAGTATTTCTCTGAACCCCGATATTTACTGAAAGTCTCTTTTCTTGAGTTCAGCGATTGGGCCTGCGTATAGGACAAATAGAAACCGTCGTTGGCTAAATCGATGGCTGGCTGCAAAACTACTTCCAACGGCAATCTTCCGTATCGTTGAAGTGCTTTAACCATTCCATCTACGGTACCGGGAACTCCGGAGGCCAGAATTCCTTCCCAGCTTAGATCAGGTTGAAATTCACCATTTCTCACGTACATATTTCTTGATGAAGCTGCAGGTGCTTTTTCTCTGAAGTCGAGAGCAGCAGTTGTTCCGTCTTCAAGGTGAATAACCATAAATCCACCTCCTCCAATATTTCCTGCTCTTGGAAGTGTAACCGCTAAAGCAAATTGAACGGCAACGGCTGCATCAACAGCATTACCACCTTGTCTTAATATTTGTTTACCTACTTCAGAAGCATAAATCTCTGCAGAAACCACAAGACCATTTTTAAATGTTTTTGTAGAACGAGATTGAGTGAAAGCTGAACTGAAGATGAAAATTGATAATAAAGCAGTAAACAAATATCTCATAGCAGAAAATAAATTGAAAAAAGACAGTTAAGATTCTCAAGAATAAATAAAATCAACCATTCTAAATGTTAATTATTATAGAATAGTCAGGAGCGGGGATGAAATTCTTTATGTACCTGATGAAGAAAGGATCGATCCACATGGGTATAAATTTCTGTGGTTAAGATGGATGAGTGTCCCAACATTTCCTGAACAGCTCTGAGATCGGCTCCACCTTCCAATAAATGGGTGGCAAATGAATGCCTGAAGATATGTGGATAAACAGGCTTTTGAATATCTGCTTTTTTTGCTGCCTTTTGAACAATGTTCCAGATACTCATTCTGGAAAGAGCACTTCCGCGCATACTCAGAAATATTCTGTTTTTTGCTTTTTCTGCTTTCTTCTTACTAAAAAACAAAGGACGAACATGTTCTACGTAATGTTCCAAGGCTTCCTGTGCGGCTTCTCCAACCGGCACCAGTCGTTCTTTATTTCCTTTACCGATTACACGGATAAATCCGATCTCAAAGAATAATCGGTCCATCTCTAAACCGGTAAGTTCACTTACGCGCATTCCGGTTCCGTACAAACATTCCAGAATGGCTTTATCTCTGATTCCGGATGGTTTTTCAATATTTGGCGCAGAAAGTATGGCTTCAACTTCGGTAACGTCGAGAACTTCAGGCAGTTTTTTCGCTTTTTTGGGAAGCTCAATTAATTCAGCGGGATTCGCCTGAGAAAATCCTTCTACAGTAGCAAATTCATGAAATCCTCTGATACTGGAAATATTTCTTGCTAAAGAGCTGGTTGAAAGACATTCTGAATCGATGAGGTGATTCAGAAAATCTTCTATATGCTGAAGGGTAACTCCCGAAAGGTCATTGATCTTCTTATTAAAAACCAGAAAGTCCAGATACCGTTCTATGTCATTTTTATAGGAAGCAATGGAGTTTTCGGAAAGACCTTTTTCCAGTTTTATAAACTGAATGTAAAGATTGATTTCTTTCTCAAATTTACTCATCAATCAGTAGAGTCCTTTTTTTCTGCACTCGAATTATCTTCGGTGTTCTTTGATTCCGCCTCGTTTCTAGTGTCGTCTTTTTTCTTCTCTTCAGGATATTCGATTCTTCCGTGATATACTCCCACAAGAATTGTTATAAAAGTTTCTTTAATGATGCTCAGATCGCGAAATGTAAGCGGGCAATGACTTAACTGTCCCTCAGCTACACGGTCATCCACCATCTTATTGACCAATGTTTCCAGCTTGTTGTAATTTGGGTTTTTCATTGCTCTCGAAGCAGCTTCTATTCCATCAGCAAGAAGCAGAATTCCGGTTTCTTTGGAAGAGGGAAGAGGTCCTTCGTAGCGGAATTGTTCTTCATTCAACATTTCCTTCAGGTTTTCATCCTCCTTAGCCTTTTCAAAGAAGTATCGGATTACGGAAGTGCCGTGATGAGTTTCTATAAAACGAATGATGGATTTTGGTAAACCATGTTCTTCCGCCATTTTTACGCCTTCGCTGACATGAGCTTTGATGACCATAGCACTCATTTGAGGCTTTAGTTTGTCATGTTCATTTGTCCCTCCACCCTGGTTTTCCACGAAATAAGAGGGCTTCACCATTTTGCCAATATCGTGGTAAAGAGCTCCAACCCGACAAAGCAGGGAGTTGGCTTTAATGGCAGCTGCAGCTGCTTCAGATAAGTTCGCTACTTGTAAACTGTGATGGAAAGTTCCCGGAGCTTTGTTCATTAATTCTTTTAAAAGCGGTCGGTTGGTATCACTCATTTCAAGAAGGGTGAAATCAGTGGTTATCCCGAATATTTTTTCAAAAAGAAGAATGATCGGATAAGTGAACAGGATGAACAATGCATTAATGCCAATAAATAAAACCTGATTAAAATAGTTTTCCCATCCGTCCAGTTTGGTAAGTGAAAATGCTCCGATAACTATTATATAGGTTGCAAATACTACACCGGGAGTAGTAAAGAAAAATTGAGAACGATCTTTAACATCGCGGACTGAAAAAACACCCATACTACATGCACAGATAGTTGCGAACATAAACTCAAAATCATTCCCGTTTACCATTCCAATGAGAGCGGCAAGCGTAACGGAAGCAATAATTCCGACTCTTGAGTCAAATATAATTGTAAGTATAATGGGGGCAATAGCAATAGGAATTACATAAATATTGGAAATATCATATTTAAGTAAGATGGCACTGGCGAGACTAACAAGCCCCATGGTAAGAAATACCAGAAAGAACATGCCGTTATGTGAACTTATCGGTCTTCTGTATAAATACAGATACATAAAAAAGACAAGCGATATTACAATAATAGCGATAATTCCACCTGAAAAACGAATCCACTTTTCCGCTTTAGATGCAGTCAAAGATCGTGTTTCAGAAAGACTTTCCAACACATTAGCTGTTTGAGGAGTAACGATATCGCCACGGCGTACAATCATTTGTCCCTGTGCAACAGCCCCTTTAGTATTGGAAATTTCGGCTATCTCTGCATCTATTTTTTGTTGAGTGTCCTGAAGATTGAAGATGTAGTTTGGCTGGATAACTTTGTTATAAAGCTCCATTCCAAGTTGTGCAGTTTGCTGTTCAAAGCTACGATTAAATTGAAACTGAGCATATTCATTGGCTTCTCGTAAATCTCTTACCCGTGCTTTCGGTGATATTCGTTCTGTGCTGTTTATTTCATTTCTGATGATAATTTCATTTTGCTCTACGGATGATTTAGCTCGGTTCAGGATACCGTCACTCAGCAATTGTTCTATGGTATTTTCTAGTTGCTGTTTTATTCGGACACCAATGAATGAATTTACAGGCTGGTTATTTGATAAAGCAGAATAATAGCTGTCAAATAATACATTCCATGAAGGTTGAGTGAGATCAATCTGGACGTTAGTAATTTCAGTTGCAAAACGAACACTATCATCGAATACAGATTGTGCATTGGTGATCTTGCTCTCTTGCCAGTTATAATAGCTTTCGATTACTGGCTGTATAGTTCTGTAGAGTGAATCAATTTGAGTTTGGATAACAATTTCAGCCCCTGGATCTACATGGAAAACAGGAGACATATTTTCTCTGATGCGTGTTTCTTCCTGACTAATCTCCTCAGCGGTCTTTTTAATAGCAAAAGTATATGGTGCTACGAGATCTTCTGCCCTCCAGGGTTGGCCGATCGTATAGTTCAAACCGGAATTAATAGTAGCATTGGGAAGCGACAGTATAGAAATCCCGATAAAGCAGATAAAAATAAAAGCTCTCAGATAAGGATTTCTTTTCAGAGAATATTTCTCTTTTTCCTTTTTGAGTTTTTCACCAACCAAAGGAGCTATATCCGTCTTTTTTTGTCCTAACCCGATTTTTTCAAGTAAACTCATACATGAATCTTAGTTTTGCTTACAAATCAGTAAAGCGTTGCGTAAGTTATGATTTGGTAATCAGTTTTAAAACTGCTATAAATTTTATCCAACTTCAAAATGTGCTATGAAGAATTACTTATTAATATCCCTGATAATATCAATATCTGTACTTACTTCCGGAGTTTTATATTCGCAAACAGAAGAACTTGATATTTATCACGAAAAACTATTCCAATATTTAGAGCAGGTTAATTCAGGGAATCCGGAGGCTTTTCTAAATACTTTCGATAAAGAAAAATTTACGGATCGTGTTTTTGAAGGGTTACCGGAAAATGATCCTGATATACAAGCATTCAGGATTGGATTTGAAGGTGGATTGAAACAAAGTCTTATACCATCTCTGAGAGTAATGTTCGAATATTATGATTTGGTGCAATACGTAAGTTACTACGAAGATGAAGAAAACTATGTAATGCTACTGAGAGGAACAGGAGAAGAAAGCGGACTCAACTATATTGAACTTACCATTGATCAATCAGCTGATGATAAATTCAGCTTTACGGATGTATATTCATACTTCGCCGGTGAATATTACAGCTCAATCATGAATAGAAATGTGAAGATGGTGATCGCTGAAAACAGCACATTCAGCAATATTCTGAATTCGCTGAGTTTAAAGGAAAAGAGATTTACTGAAAACCTTCCAAAGCTTGTAAAGATGGAAAAATACAGAAATATGGGCGACTTAGAAGAGATCGTAAAAGTTTATGATACCATTCCTGAATCAATCCGTAAAGAAAAAGTATTTTTACTTTCCGCCATTCAAGCAACACAATCAACAGACGAAGAACGTTATATTAATTTACTGGAATTATATAAGGACAATTACCCGGATGACCCCAGTTTACCATTACTGACCTTAGACTATTATTTATTAAAAGGAGAAATTAAAACTGCTCAAAAATTGATAAACGAACTTGATGAAATAGTTGGAGGAGATAATTATCTGAATATCATGAGATCTAATATTTGCATGATTGACGGAGATAAAGAATGCACAAGAAGTTATCTGGTAAAGGCATTGGAAAACGATCAATACTTCGAAGATGCTTATTGGGGATTATTAGAATTTGACCTGATGCAAGGAGATTTCGAAAGTGTTAATTCCCATCTTACTTCTCTGGAAAATACTTTTGGATATGAATTCACAAAAGAGACAATGGCACAGGTTGAATTGTATTCTGAGTATCTGAAAAGTGATTCTTTCAGAAATTGGGAAAATAAAAAAGAAGGGACTTTAGATTAAATTATGGCTTTCAGAACTAAAAAAAGTCTCGGACAGCATTTTCTGACCGATGGAAATATCGTCAGAAAGATCGTAGAATCACTAAAAGGGCAGAGAGATGACAGAATTATCGAAATTGGCCCGGGAACCGGAGCACTTACAAAATGGCTCGCCAAAGGTTACTCTGACCTTCATGTGATTGAAGTAGATGAGCGTGCCATTGAGGTTTTAAAAAATGAAATTGAAGGAATTACTATTCATGAGGAAGATGTATTAAAGTCGAACTGGGAAAATTTGGTCAATACTGAATCATCAAATTACGTGATTGGGAACTTACCTTATTACATCACTTCTCCGATCCTATTTTCAGTTCTTGAGCAACGACATCTTTTTAAAGAAGCTATTTTTATGATGCAGAAAGAAGTAGCGGAACGCATTGTGGCATCACATTCAACCAAAGAATATGGAATTTTGTCAGTGCAAATTCAGCTTATGAGCACTCCGGAAATTTTGTTTGATGTTTCACCTAATTCATTTAGTCCACCTCCAAAAGTAGACAGTTCTGTAATCCGCTTAACTTTCAATAAACCCGCTTTAGAATGTTCAGATAAGAATTTGAAACGGGTAGTTCGTACTGCTTTTAATCAGCGGAGAAAGAAAATCAGCAATTCATTAAAGCCGGTTTTGGGAGATTATCAACCCGAAGGTTTTGATTTTGCCCTTCGGCCTGAGAACTGGTCACCCGAAACCTATGCAAAATTGACAGCCCATTTGGAGGACTCCGGAAAGCTGGAATGATTTGGTACGGTAGTTGCATTTCAGTTATTGAAACAATTAAAGGGCATTAGCTCAAATTAACTACTAACTCAAAATCAAAAGGAGTCATAAACATGGCTAGCATTAAACCTTTAGGCGACCGTGTTCTTGTACAAGCGGATGCAGCTGAAGAAAAAACCAGCTCTGGTCTGTATATACCGGATACAGCTAAAGAAAAACCACAGCAGGGAACCGTAATTGCTGTTGGAGCAGGTAAAGTAGAAAATGGAAATAAAATTGATATGACTGTAAAGGAAGGCGATAAAGTTCTTTACGGTAAGTATGCAGGTACTGAAGTTACTTTTGACGGAGAAGAGTACTTAATCATGCGTGAGTCTGATATTGTTGGAATCCTGTCGTAATCAGACCAATTAAAGAAAATTATAATCACAAACTTAAATAATTAATACTATGTCAAAGTTAGTTCACTATGATGTGGAAGCTCGCGATGCACTAAAAAAAGGTGTGGATAAATTAGCGAATGCCGTTAAAGTTACTCTCGGCCCACGTGGACGTAATGTTGTAATCGAAAAATCATTCGGCGCCCCTAAGATCACCAAGGATGGTGTTACAGTAGCCAAAGAAATCGAGCTTTCTGATAAGCTTGAAAATATGGGTGCACAAATGGTAAAAGAAGTAGCCTCTAAGACCAACGATAATGCGGGTGACGGAACTACTACAGCAACTGTTCTTGCACAAGCAATTATCAGCGAAGGTTTAAAGAATGTTACTGCCGGTGCAAATCCTATGGATCTTAAATCAGGAATCGACAAAGCGGTTGAAGCTATTGTTGAAGCTCTTGGTGATGTTAAGATCGATATTGATAAAGACATCGAAAAATTAAAGCAGATTGCAACTATTTCTGCTAACGGTGATGATGAAATCGGAACCATGATCGCGAATGCTTACGAAAAAGTAGGTAAGAGCGAAGACGGGACATTTAATAATACCGGTGTTATCACTGTTGAAGAAGCGAAAGGAATTGAAACTACGCTTGAAACTGTAGAAGGTATGCAGTTCGATCGTGGATATCTTTCTCCTTATTTCGTGACTGATTCCGAAAAAATGACTACTGAACTGGAGGATCCTTACATCCTGATTTTCGATAAGAAGATCTCTGCGATGAAAGATCTGCTTCCAATTCTTGAAAAAGTAGTTCAGTCAGGTAAGCCACTTTTAATTATTGCTGAAGATATCGAAGGCGAAGCATTAGCAACATTAGTTGTTAACAAACTTCGTGGTTCTCTGAAGATCGCAGCGGTTAAAGCTCCGGGTTTCGGTGACAGAAGAAAAGCAATGTTGGAAGACATCGCTATACTTACAGGCGGTACTGTAATTTCTGAAGAGCGTGGATATAAATTAGAAAATGCGACGCTTGATTTCTTAGGCGAAGCTTCTACTGTAACTATCGACAAAGACAATACTACTATTGTTAATGGTTCAGGTAAAGCTGATGACATTAAAGCGAGAGTAAACCAGATTAAAGGTCAGATCGAATCTACCACCTCTGATTATGATCGTGAGAAGCTTCAGGAACGTCTTGCTAAATTAGCAGGCGGTGTTGCCGTACTTTACATTGGTGCAGCTTCTGAAGTTGAAATGAAAGAGAAGAAAGATCGCGTGGAAGATGCTCTTCACGCAACCCGAGCTGCGGTTGAAGAAGGTATTGTTCCTGGTGGTGGAGTAGCTTTACTAAGAACATTAGCTGCCGTTGACAAATTGAAGGGAGCGAACGGTGATGAAACCGTAGGTTTCCAGATCGTTAGAAAAGCTCTTGAAGCTCCGTTGAGAACGATCTCAAACAACGCTGGTGTTGAAGGCGCAATTGTTGTACAGAAAGTTCTTGAAGGAAAAGATGCTTTTGGTTACAACGCTCGCACTGAAGAGTACGAAGACTTAATCAAAGCCGGTGTAATTGATCCAACTAAAGTAACACGTGCTGCATTGCAAAATGCTGCTTCTGTTGCAGGATTACTACTAACCACTGAAGCTGTAATTTCTGACAAGCCATCTGATGATGATGATAATGGCGGCGGAATGCCAGGCGGCATGGGTGGTGGAATGCCGGGAATGGGAGGCATGGGCGGAATGATGTAATTCCCTCATAAATCTTATTCAAGGATTCTAACCCTTGTTCATTCAGTTGAGCAAGGGTTTTTTAATTTTTGAAAATAAGTACTAAGTAATGGGGTTTATTCGTGAGTCAAAAGAATTGCACATAACAACATGAGGGTTAAGGGAAATAAGATAAAAGAACTATTTCATGTATTGTTAATACTTCGGTTTCAATCAGCTGTAACAAAATTCAAAAAAAGTAATGTTAAATTATTAGTATAAATGATGGGCGGATTATGAAAGCATTAATAAGTAATTGGTCTGGGCTTATTCTTTTTAGATTATATGAAAAACTTATCACTGAGGCTCATTTTCTAGTTGTTTCATGCAATGAAGACATTGCAAAATTAATTACTATTTCATAGACAAATATCAAGTTCTCTAATGTTACATTAGAGAAAAATATTTTTTGCCAACCTCATAAACCTTTAGTTTTGTGACCTAAAAAAAGTCTAAAACGTTAAATAAAAAAATAGAAGACTATTTTTTATGAGAGTCGGAATAATGCAAGCCTATTTTTTTCCATATATAGGTTATTTTCAGTTGATAAATGCATCTGAAGTATTTGTTATTTATGAAAACGTGAGTTTTAGGAAAGGTTCTTGGGTCACTCGCAATAGAATTTTAGATAAGGGAAAAAATAAGCCTATATATATAAACCTTTCAGTTTCTAAAAAGAGTATTGGAGATATAGTATCTACTGTAAGTTTAGCGCAAAAAAAAGAACGGGTTGAGGCAGTAGATAATCTTATCTATTTCAACTATAAAAAAGCTCCATTTTTTGATGATGTTTATCCGGTATTGCAAAACTTATTGTACTGTGACGAGCAAAACCTACATTCTTACAATGCTAAACTCACTGAAGGCATTTGTGAACTGCTTAGTATAAAGACAAAGATTATTTCCGATAACAGTAATTGCATACAAATAGAAAACGAACTTGAGGAAAAGGCTTTAGAATCAGGAAATAATGTAATGACACAGAGGGTTATAGAGCTATGTAAATATTATGGGGGAAATCATTATTTGAACCCCATAGGTGGAGTCGAATTATATTCTCGGAAAGATTTTAAAAATTCAAATTTAAAAATTTCGTTTGTTAAGAGTGATCCGATAGTATACAATCAATTCGAATCGCCCTTTATTCCAAGCCTATCTGTTATTGATGTACTTATGCATGCTGGAATTGAAAAAACTCGTAGTTTTTTAAATAATTTTCAGTTGGTATGATATCCATTCAAGAATCAGTAGATATATTTGTTAATGAGAAAAAAGATTATTTCAGGCAATGGGCATTAGATGAACCTTTTGTATTCAGTAAAAGCTGTCATGATGATTTAAAGCGTTTACAAAAGATAATGTATCGTTTAGTAGTTAATTTTATTGAGCATTATGATGAATATAAACATTTGATGCCCGTGTCAGAAAAGGTTGAAGCCATTCTTGAACTAACAGCGAAGAAATCATATTTGCCTGGAACTTACCGAACGGATTTTGTTTTTGATGAAAACAATCAAATAAGATTAATAGAGATTACTTGTAGGTTTGCACTAAATGGAGTGTTTCAAACAGCAATATTTCATAATCAAGGGACTACATTTTCTAGAAAGAACTACCCTGATCTGGAGATAATCGACTCTTTTACTCCTATTTATGCACATCTCGAAAAGCTCTTAGCTGGAAAAAATAGAGTAGTAGTGCTTACAGGTGATGACCAAAAAAATGAATCAAAAATATATTTAGATATTTTTAAGAGAGTTGGTTTAGATACCCTCAAGTTGAATTACAACGAAGTTTCATCATATTTATCTGAGATGAAAGATGCCTTGGTGATTTCAGAATTATCATTTGACGAAATATGTAGTTTGGATTTCGATGTTATTTCTAAACTCATTGATTTAAATATTATCAATGATTTAAGAACAATTTTTTTAATCCATGACAAAAGATTCTTTTCTGTGCTTGGCGAACCTGATTTTCTAGAAAATGTTCTCAGTAAATCGGAAATAGAGTTTTTTAAAAAATTTTATATACCAACTTATACTTTAAACAAAGGCGATGGACTTTGGGAGAAAGTTTACAAAAATAAAAATCACTGGATATTAAAACATCGAGCCTTAGGAAAGAGTCAAAGTGTTTATGCTGGCCCGGTAACAGATAGGCAAGAATGGGAAAAAATTCTTTCAGAAATTGAATCGGGTGAGTTTGTAGTACAAAAATGGGTTCCTCAAAAAACATTTTCAGGTACTGTAAAAGGAGAACCGGTTGATGATTTTATTACAGGAACACTTTTATTTTTTGACGATAATTATTTTGGTTTAGGAGAATTTAGAACGTCGTCTTTTCCGGTAACAAACAAAACGGATCATAGAAAAGCGGCGGGAATAGTTATTTCTTCATCTGATTCCACCATTACAAATAACATTAACCATTATTTCAATTAAGCATGAGTGAACTAACAGAACTTGAACTTTCATTACTTCCTACAGAAGATGAAATAAAGCAATATGAAGCAAAAGGCTGGTACGTATCATCTAAAATTATTTCAGATGAATTAATTGAACGTGCAAGAAGAGGAGCAGATAGATTTTACAAAGGTGAAAGAGACTTCGAACTCCCGAATTATTCAGGTATAGCAAATGATAACTTTGATGAGTCTTCAGCTTTATTAAATAATGAGTTCGTTAGCTTACAAGTGAAGGAGCTTAATGAATTGGCTTTTTATCCTCTTATAGGGGCAATTGCAGCTAAATTAGCCCGAACGAAGTCTATTAGGTTATTTGCAGATTCTTTGATTAATAAAAAACCAAGTAAACCAACTAGTAAAGGTATCGTTGGATGGCATTCCGATAAAGCTTATTGGCCAACTTGCTCATCGGATAGGATGTTAACTGCTTGGATTCCACTTCAAGATGTAACTATTGACATGGGGTCGCTGATGCATATTGATGAAAGTCATAAATGGAAAGATGAAGAAGAACTAAAACAGTTTTATTCTTTCAACAATCAAGATCTTAGCAAGTTTGAAAAATTTCTATTAGATAATAAGCCTGATCATAACCGTTCTGTGATGTTGATAAAAAAAGGGCAGGTAAGTTTCCATAATTGCAATACCATACATAGCAGTTCCACTAATGTGAGTAAAATTAACAGAATGGCGTTGGCAATTCATTTGCAGGATGCAAGTAACCATTATATAAAAGCATACAAAGATAATGGTGAATTAATTGAAATTGGTTACGACAAACTTTGTAATAAAGATGAATCTGGGAATCCAAACTATGCTGATGAAAATATATTCCCAACTATGTGGCAAGAATAAAACTATTAAAAACGAAAAAACTCATTCGGTTTCTTATTTACTAATTAATTATGAAGACTAGAAAAATAAATACTTTAGATTATGCTTCTTATAGCTCAAATCAGGTAGAACTTGTAAGCGCTGTGTTAACAGAATTGGAAAATACAGGATACATTGTAATAAAGAACTTTGACACTGATATAAATGATGTTGAAGCCGCTGGCAAAGCTATGCTTAACATTTCCTCTTTAATTGGGGATCCAATTTCTCATGATGCTGTTAACTCAATTATTTGGAATATTAAGTCAAATCCAGCTTCAACCAGTAATATTAAAACTTATTCTGAACATAGCCATGAGGCAGAATTACATACAGACAGTCAATATAGTTTTTATCCTGAGGATTATTTTGGATTGCTTACTCTTAAACCTGCGGCTTGTGGCGGAGGTGAGTCGTTCTTATTAAGCTTAAAGGATATTTTGAAGGAACTTCGTGCTTTACCAAATGGAGCAGAATATGAAAAGAGTCTTAGAGAAACGGATTATCCATTCATTGTTCCAAATGTTTTCAAGAAGAACTCTACATCGGATAACGAGTATAATTTTGGTCCAATCCTTCGTGAAAATGAAATAAGATTTAGGGTAGATACTTTTGAAAAAGCGTTAAAATTAAGACCGGATTTTTGTACTGAAGCACAACTTGAAGCTTACAAAGTTCTTAAAAATATTATTCTTAATTCACCTAACACTCAAAACTTTTTTCTTGAGGAAAAGGATCTGATTTTTATAAACAATAAAACAATGCTACATGGAAGAGGTGAATTTACCGATCATAATCGTCACCTTCTTCGTATCAGGATGAATAAAAAAAATTAAAACATAATAGGATATAGAGTATAAGTTTATGAGAAAAGGTGGCTTCCAGTGATTTTGCCTTTTCTCTTTTTGAATACTCTATATCTTTATATCTCAATGAAATTATAAACTCAATCTTCCGATGATTCGGGTGTTTTCAGAGCGTGCTAAATCATGAGGAGTATAAATCATATCAGCATGTTTGCGCCAATCAGATGATCTATCTGTGCGAACTGGAAATGAAACATGTTTTAGTTCATCGACAAATTCCCGTATTGTTTCATGCGCCTCCTTATCTGTTTTAAGCAGAAGACTCCTTCTATTGTTTTTTAAGGATGATACAGGGGAATTTAAAGGTTTGTTAATGTGATATTTACCTTTCGGTTCAGACTGATTAAAAATAGCTGCTACTGTTTCTGAACACACCAATCCATTATCATCTCTGAATCGGGCAATTTGAAGGATCATTTCATCAGCCATCCATTCAAAAAACTCAATAAGTTTGTCGTGTTCCTGTTCAAAAATAACATCTATAATTACAGGATTAATACTGTGAACATGATCTTTCAAAAAAGCTTCCATGCTCTTTATCCATTGATTCCGCTCCCAACGAGTGATGCATAAAAAGATCATCAAAATGGCAGTGGTGTAAGAATAGTCCAGATCTTCATCTAATATTTCCTGAGATAATTCCAATAAAGGCTCAACGGGATAATCATCAGTTCCAAGTACAAACTCATCATCCTTTACAAAACGGAACACATCTGTATTGGTTCCTTTATAATGTTCTATCGGATTTCTTTTTACTCCATTAGTTCCTGCTTCTACTATACCTTTACCATCCCAGAAGGAGGCGTGAGTGTAAGTATCCTGATCGAAATAAATAATTAGTCCCCGTAGAATGGTAAATGCCGCTGTCAGAAACTTTAGTTCTTCTTCTTTATTATGGTAATTTCTACAACGAAGAGCAGTTATCAATGCTTCAAAGTAAGCAGTTGCTCCCGGGTGTTTAAATTCACAAAGGAAAATATCTCCGGGCTTAAGTTGGTCAATTGAAACAGAAGAATCTGACATAAGAATTTAATTGGTTAAGTAGTCTGCAGGTTTTTTCCCAAATCGCTTTTTGTATTGTTTACTGAAATAAGAGGGAGTAGAGAAGCCTACATCATAAGAAAGTTCATTAACTGCTTTAACAGACTGATTTTCTAATCGTTGTCTTGCTTTCTGTAATCTTATTTCTTTCACAAAGCCGCCGGCAGAAAGACCTGTTGTACGTTTGATTTCGCGATATAAGGTGCTGCGACTCATTGCAACTTCATTAGCCAGATCTTCCAAATTAAAAGAAGTATTAGCCATACGCTCTTCCACTAATCGTGTAAGCTTTGTAATAAGTTCATCGTCAACAGATACATTTTTTTCTTCTGAGACCTGAATCTCAATTTGCTTTCTCGCAGTTTGAAAACTCAATAAATTATTAATACGACAGATCAGTTCTTCAGGATTAAAAGGCTTAACAAGGTAATCGTTTATTCCAAGTTTGAAACCTTCCAATTTACCTTCAACATCAGATCTTGCTGAAAGGAAGATGGTAGGAACAGCTGTGAACTTTTTCCGGGATCTCAGCTCCTTTAAAAAGGTCATACCGTCCATTTCCGGCATCATAATATCACTAATTATAAGATCCGGTGTTTTGGATTTTAAGAATTCGAGAGCAGCTTTTCCATGTTCGGTATGATCCGTTTTAAAGCCATTCGTGTTTAAAACAGAGCTTATATATTGAGCCATATCCAAATTGTCTTCAACTAAGAGAATGCTATGTTTTTGATGCATTTCGTTCGGTAACACCTCAGTATTAGTCTCCCTTACTTCAACAGTTTTAAATTCATAAGTATCAACTTCTGTATTCAAAAGTAGGGGGAAATCTATTTTGAATTGCGTGCCGATTTTTTCTTTACTATCTACAACAATCTTGCCTTTATGTAATTCTACATACTCTTTGGTGATTGCTAATCCAACACCAAGACCTTCTCTGTATTGTTGTTCTGAATGCGCACTTGTTTGGTACCGATCAAATATATGTGGCAATTTTTCTTTTGAGATACCAATACCTGTATCATGTATAATAATTTGAGCAGTAGTTTCTAGCTCTTTTAATGAAACAGAAAGTGTTCCAGTCGATTTAGTGAATTTAACGGCATTTGTAATAAGGTTACTTATGATCTTTTCGAACTTGTCTTCGTCGAGTAGAACAGCTATAGAATGGCTCGGGATATCATATTGAATAGAAATTCCTTTGCTTTTTATGAAGCTTTCATATGTCTGAACTATTGAATTCAGCTTTCCAGAAATATCAGTTTTAGTTCCATGAAAAACCATTTGATCAGATTCCAATCGGTTAAGGTCGATAATCTGTTCAACCAATTGTTTAAGGCGTTTCGAATTTTTCAGAGAAAGTTGAAGTTGATCAATTGCCTTATTATCCAAATTCGGATTTTGTAGTACCTGTTGCAAAGGACCTGATATTAAAGTGATTGGAGTTCGTAATTCATGTGATATATCCTGAAAAAGCCGGGATCTGAATTCCTGTAGTCGTTCCAATTCTTGGGTTTGCTTCTGAAGTTTTTCAGTTCGATCCTGTACTTTTTGTTCTAGTCCTTCGGTGTATTCTTTAAGTTCAGCATTTGCTTTTTCGAGGTTCCCGGACATTTTATTAAGATGTTCGCCAACAACACCCAATTCATCGCTGCCAGAAACAGGGATTTTATGGCTGAGGTTTCCTTCGTTCACTTTATCAATTCCAATTATTATTGATTTTAATGGATCTAAAACGCTTCTGCTGTAGAAAAGTGGGAAAACAGTAAGCACTGCTGTACAGGAAGCGATCAAGAACCAGGCATACGGGACCAGAGATTTATGAACTTGCAAAGTATTTAAGTCAGGATTCAACCGAATATCTTCAGGAATAATGAGATACCCCTGAATGCCAATCAAAGTCAGAAAAAGCACCAGTGATATTCCTACTAACTTAATTAAGATGGAAGAATATTCAGCTACATATTGGAAAAAAGCCGCTGTCAGAATTGTAAAAATGATCAGATTTAAGACAAAAAAGATCAGTGTGAATGTTGTTTGGTGGATAAGTTCCAAAGCATTTAAAGCTGGTGTAAATGAAAGAACAATAGCTATGATTGTAAGCCAGAAAAAGACTAAGTAACCTCGAAAATATTTGTCGTCGGAATGGTTTCTTTTTTCAAATCTGTGTTTTCTCAGAAAAACGACTCCTGCCCAAATAATCATGAGCAAAGGATATAAAACCAGAATTTGAATCGAGTCGTAATCACCAAAACCAATAGAAAATAATTTGAAGACAAGATAAATTAATCCGGAAAACCCGAAGATTCCTGAAATACGCCATACATTCTTTCTCTCTTTGAAAAGAGAATCATCATGCAAATGATATGCAAACTGTACATAGCAAAATGTAAAACCGATACTTGCTATATATTGCAAAGGCAGCGATAATGTGGACCAATGTGAGGTAAATGTAGTTCCTGTAAAAGCAAAGAGATCAAGTAGGGTATATCCTGCAATATAACCTGCAAACCATTTTATGGAAAGAGTTTTAGGTTTATATAAAAAAACATATCCGGTAACTATTACGGCTAACAATAATTTTGCCAGCAGAGGGATGGATCCCGGAGTCAATAAAAAGCCGTCCATATTAATGGAAAATATCTGTCCTTAATTTTGAAAAGAGTATAAGGTTTTGCAGGAATAACTCCATTCTGTTTTTTTGATCATTTAGAGACTTTAGTGCATTGTTTCTACTCCCCGACGATATTTTCGTTTAAGACGGAAATCCACAAAATTAGCTCTTATGTTCATTTAAAGAATAATAATTGACACGTTTGTTCATCTTTTTGACACATCTGTTTTGAATATCTGAATTAGTTTTGAGCAAAAGATTTCAGGTTTCACAAATTCATATTTGCTCAAAATCATGACAAAAAAATATACATCAGTACAAAAACTAAAGTACAAACTTTTACTGCACTCAATAATACTGATTATGGGGTTCAGCTCAGCTGTAAAAGCTCAATTTGCAGGTGGGGACGGTTCATCAGGAGATCCTTATCAGATAACAAATCTTACAGAACTAAACGAGGTAAGAAATAATGATTCCTGGGGAGTTCATTTTATACTGATGAATGATATTGATGCCCGAGATACTAAAAATTGGAATAATGGACAGGGTTGGGAACCAATAGGTACCGCTGATTCACCAAATTGGTACAGAGCTAGTTTTGATGGAAATGGACACGTTATTTATGGGCTTTATATTAACAGGGCGGGAACTGACTATGTTGGTTTATTTGGTCATATCAGTGGAGGCAGTAATGTAATTAGTGTAAAAAATCTTGGTTTGGTTGATGTAGATATTACAGGGGATGAATATGTTGGTGCTCTTGCAGGGCATCTGAACGGTACAGTTGAGTATATTTTCTCAACAGGAGAGCTTAATGGTAGAAATCATACCGGTGGTTTGCTTGGAACTATGTTGGGTGGACTTGGCGCTAATCTGAAATATTCATACTCCCATGCTAAAACTAATTCTTCTAATTATGGTGCTTCCGGGTTAGTTGCACGATTACAAGGAGGTACAATTTTAAATAGTTTTTCGACCGGAGTTGCAAGTGCACCCAATGGTGGAGCAGGTGGCTTAGTGGGAGAGCAAAACTCGGGAACTATTACCAACAGCTTTTGGGATACCGAACAAAGTGGGTTAGCAACAAGTGCAGGACAAGCAACGGGGAAAACGACAGCGGAAATGCATAATTCTTCAACTTTTACTGGAGCTGGTTGGGATTTTGGATCAAAATGGGAAATCACGGATGTGTATAACTTCGGATATCCCATGCATCAAATAACGAAAAAATATGGGGGAGGTTCAGGAACTTCCGGAGATCCGTATTTAATCAAAAATACCTTTCATCTAAGGAATATATATGACAGTAACACATACGAATACAAGCTGGTTCATGATATTGATTTAAATATTTACCCATTCAATTCAGGAAAAGGTTGGGAGCCAATCGGTACCAATTCCTCAGGACAAGAATTTCATGGGCGCTTTGATGGAAATGGGAAAAAAATTCTAAATCTGTTCATTAACCGACCTACAGAGAATTTTGTGGGATTATTTGGAACAGCGCGGTACGGATATATTAAAAGAGTTGGGTTTGAAAATGCGAATGTCACTGGAAAAGATTATGTAGGCTCTTTATCAGGGATTAATTACACACATATTTCAGAAAGTTATAGTACAGGATCTGTAACAGCTGAAAATCATGCCGGTGGGCTTACAGGATTATTAGAAACCTACACAAGTGCAGGTGAAATTAGTAATTCTTATTCTTTTGCAACAGTTTCTGCGAATACTTCAAGCGCCGGAGGTCTTATTGGAAGATTTATTTCCGGAAATATTGCAAAATCATATGCAGCAGGATTAGTTTCAGCTCCTTCTAATGTTGGCGGAATTGTGGGGTTGTATAGTTCAGGAACCGTAGCAAATGATGTGTTTTGGGATACAACTGCTACCGGACAAGCCAGTAGCTCGGGCGGAGGGATTGCAAAGACATCTAACCAACTTAAAACTAAAAGTACATACACATCCGCAAGCTGGGATTTTAACTCAGTTTGGGAAATGGTAGAAGGAGATTCAACGAGTTATCCGTATCTGGTAAGCACTGAGCCATCTACACCTCCGGGTAAACAGTTTAAAATAATTGGCTATGCCGGAGGATCGGGTTCAGAATCTGATCCATTTTTAATCGGCACTCCTCAAGAGTTAGATAGCACCAGGTACTATAAGGATGCTCATTTTAAGTTAACACAAAATATAGATATGAATATTGCTCCATTTAATTCAGGAGAAGGTTGGGAACCCATTGGTACTAACTCATCAGGGCAAGAATTTTCCGGTTCTTTAGATGGAGACGGATTTAAAATTCAGAATTTATTTATTAATCGTCCAACAACAGATTTTGTGGCACTTTTCGGAGCTACAAAAAATGCTGTAATAAAAAATATTGGAATTGAAGAGGCCGACGTAACAGGAAAAAACTACGTAGGTGCTTTAATTGGTATAAACTTTTCGGAAGTAAGTAATAGTTACTCTACCGGCTCTATAACAGGAGTTAACCATACAGGAGGTCTACTTGGAGCTATAGAAACCTGGGATGGTTCTACAGCACTTGTACAAAATTCTTATTCAACTGCTTCTGCTTTTAGCAAAGAATATGGCTCTGGTGGGTTGGTAGGTCGGCAAATAAGTGGAACCATCGAACATAGTTACGCTGCGGGAGAAGTTCTGTCTGTTTCAGGTTACGGCGGTTTAATAGGTGAAAAAAATGGAGGAACCGTTACAAACAGCTACTGGAATAATGAATTTAATTGTCAGGAGTCGTCCGCAGGTGGTACAGAGTTAACGAATAGTCAATTAAAACAGGAAGATTCTTTTACCGGTTGGGACTTTAGTTCAGTTTGGGATATTAATGAGAGTAATACTTTTCCTTTTTTAAGAACAAATGAGCAAACAAGTCATCCAACATCAGGTAATACAATAAATATGAGTTTTTTTAGTGGGGGATGTGGCTCAGCAACCAAACCGTTTCAGGTAGCAACGGCCACTCAACTTGATAGCGTAAGATATTTCAGAGATAGGCATTTTATACAAACCGCAGATATAGATTTAGACATTTCACCTTATAACACAGGTCTCGGTTGGAACCCTTTAGGAGCAGAAGCAAACACAGGATTTGCGGGGCACTATGATGGGAATAACTATAAAATTACGAATCTTTTTATAGACAGGTCATCTCAAAATTGGGTTGGGTTGTTCAGATATATTTATGGAAATGCTGTTGTTGAAAATATGCGCATTGAAGAAGCGGATGTTACAGGGAGATATGAAGTTGGTGTCTTATCAGGGAGGATAGTAGATTCTGAAATAAACAATATTTATTCATCAGGCTCTGTTACCGGTATCGTAGACGCGGGAGGAGTATTAGGCTTTAGTTTAAGCACTGATATAGATAGTACATTTAGTGTAGTAAATGTAAGTTTAACAAATCGGGGTGGGGGATTAATTGGAAGGGCGGACAGAGGTAATATAACAAATAGTTTTTCTTCTGGAACAGTTTCGGGAAGGGCAGAAATAGGTGGTTTTGTTGGGTATTCCTATTTAACCATTATTGATCGCAGTTATTCCAATTCTGATATGAACGTGACCGGTTCTATTACAGGAGGATTTATTGGTTTCGCGAATCGCGTAAATGTAAGTAACAGCTATGCAGTAGGTCGAATAACATCTACTTCCATTAATTTAGCAGGCTTTATAGGTCGAGGTTATTATGCCATTGTCAATAATAGTTATTCGGGGGTAGAAGTATCAAGTGCACATTCATCTGCAAGAGGTTTTATTAGTGTAAATCAAAGTTCTACAATCACGAATAGTTATTGGGACACTGAATCATCCACGAAAACACATTCTAGTGGTGGAACAGGATTATCAACTACGGAAATGAAACAGCAATCTTCATTTTCAGGTTGGAACTTTTCTACTATTTGGGGAATCGACGAACTGTCTTCTTATCCCTATTTAAAAAGCAATCAACCAGATTCACTTCCCGGATATATGAAATTTAAAGAAATTTTTGCCGGAGGTTTTGGCATTGAATCAAACCCTTATAAAATAGCAACGGCTGTTCACTTGGATAGTGTCCGTCATTTTATGAACGCACATTTTATTCAGACAGCGGATATAGACCTTGATGTAGCTCCATTTAATACAGGGGACGGTTGGCAACCAATAGGTACAAACGGGTCAGGTAATGAATTTTCAGGTACCTTCGATGGAAATGGTTTCAGAATATCGAATTTGTTCATTAACAGATCCAATACGGATTTTAACGGACTGTTTGGTGCTGCACATGATGCTACTATAAAAAACATGATTCTGGAAGATGTTGATATAACCGGGAAGCAATATAACGGGGCATTGGTTGGAATTAATTATGCAGAAGTTAGTAGTAGTTATTCAACAGGAAGTGTTTCCGGGTACAATCATACCGGAGGATTGATCGGAGCAACTGAAAATTACAATGGATCGAATGGGTTAGTTTCGAATTCGTACTCAATAGCTTCTGCTTCAAGTTCAAATTATGGAGCATCTGCATTAGTAGGTAGATTGATAAGCGGAACCATTGAAAATAGTTACGGAGCAGGAACGGTAACAGCTCCTTCCGGAAACGGAGGCTTAATTGGCGAGAAAAACTCAGGCACGGTAACTAATTCGTATTGGGATACAGAAACGACCGGACAATCTACTTCAGCTGATGGAACCGGTTTAACGACCACTCAAATGAAGCAAAGAAGTTCATTTACTGGTTTCGATTTTTCTGACACCTGGTTTATTGAGGATGGTACAGGATACCCTAAACTTCAGGAAGAAAAGTTTAATACACTAACGATCAATGGAAATGAAGGTTGGAGAATGCTCAGTTCTCCTGTTTCCGGAGCTTCTTTCGGAAGCTTACTGGATTCATTATGGACTCAGGGTTTTACAGGTGCTGATTATTCTCAGGGAACTCCCAATGTGTATGTTTGGAACGAACCTGTAAAGTCTTTTCAGGCGATTAGTAATGCAACTGATATTCCTGCTGCGGGATCCGGATTTCTAACATTTGTTTATTCTGACGATGACAATGACGGAAGTCCGGAAGGTTTCCCAAAAAGAATAATAAATACAGAAACTAAGTTCGGTGGTCAGGCAGTGCCGACAGTTTCATTTACAGACTCCGGCGTAATGGCAAACGATGGTTGGAATCTTGTGGGCAATCCTTATGGAACTTCGATAAAATGGGGTAGTCCACACGGATGGAATACAAAAAATATAGATGCCACTTTTTATGTTTGGAGCGATGATGCGAATAATGGGAATGGATCTTATTTAAGTTGGAATGGAATTGCAGGCACTTTAGAGAATGGAATAATTGCTCCTTGGCAAGGTTTCTGGGTAAAAGCGAACGCTTCATCACCGGAATTTTCGATCAATGATTCTACAAAGAATGCCGGAGGTACTTTAATGAAAACCTCAACAGCATCGACAATTAAATTTTCCGTAAGTAATGACAGTTTGAGTTCAAAAGCGGTAGTTATGTTTTATAAAGATGCTGCTTTAGAAAAAGACCCTTATGATGCTTATAAACTCCAGTCTTTATCGAGTGAGTACATAAGCTTATTCAGCGAATTTCCTTTAGGAATTGATGAAGATGCTTCTCAATTAGATATCAATGCGTTGCCGGATCAGTTAGAAGAAAATATTGAAATCCCTATTGATTTAGATGTTGTTTCAACAGATACATCATTGCTTAATCAAGGTCTTACTCTTTCGTGGGATTTAGAATCAATTTCTGAAGATTGGGTGATTTCCTTGGTCGACAAGGCGAACAATAAGGAATATGATTTGAGAGCAGTTTCCGAGATTAAGTTCGAACTTGAAGATATGTCAAGATCAAAGATTGAAAACTTAGTGGATCAAATAAATTCAAAAATGGCAGGTCCCAGAGTGATTAAAACGAAATCTAATGATCAACACAGATTTGTTTTGAAGATTGAAGTGTCAGAACCGGTAAGTAACGACTGGGAAGATGAATTCCCTACATCTTTCGAACTTTCTCAAAATTACCCAAATCCATTTAATCCTACTACTACCATAACCTATGGAGTTCCTAAAACAAGTGAAGTTTCCTTAGAGGTTTTTGATCTTTTGGGAAGGAGAGTAGCATCAATAATTGACAAAAAGCAAACGAGTGCAGGAAGATATTCTGTGCGTTTTGATGCCTCCAATCTGGCATCCGGTATGTATATATATCGCTTGATTGCAGGAAATTCAGTGATTACTAAAAAATTAACATTAATTAAATAGCACTGAGGCCTGGTATTGAAAGAACACCAAGTTCGATACATAACACTCAGAATTCAATATTTGAACTATGAAAACTTTAGAAAGTGTACTTAAGACTATATCAATTGAAAAAGAAATCTGTGCCAGCTGCAAAGTAGAAGCCGGTGTTGAGCATCCGTTGAAAGGAATGACGGTAGAGCTTAGGACTCTTCCTGAATCCAAGAGTGAAGAAAAATACTGTCAGATTTGCATCATCAATCAATCAAAAAAATCAAACCCAGAAAAGAAAAAAGATATGTTACTACTCATAAAAAAATTAGGCATTCCCATGTTCTTAATAAGCGCCTTGATAATAATGTTCAGTATGTCATTATATGCACAGCCAGGACTTCCCAGCGATCCGGCTCAAGCTCCAATCGACGGTGGGCTCGGGCTACTTGCAGCTGCAGGTGGAGCGTACGCATATAAAAAATTGAGGCGTAATAAGAAGTGAATAGCTAAATCAAAGTATCTCAAACTAACCTGCGGAGGTAGTTTTAGAAATGCACTCACGAGTATCAAAACATAAGTTTTAACCTTATTGGAATACTTTTAATAGTGAGATTGGCACGTTTCTCAAGTTTTTTGACACGTTTGTTTGAATACACTGGGATAGTTTTAAGGGTCAAATAAATTAAAACCCATTCCTTGAATTTGAGGTAAATATGAAGACATCAATTTTGAAGTATAAAAAACAATCGTACAGAAAAATAATTGGGACTTTTACATGGAAATATTCGTCCATAACAAAAACTGGTTTTAGCAAAAAAATTAGAATTGCATATCGAGGAGCTGGTATTCTTTTGTTCTTGGTTTTATTTGATTCTGTGGCATATAGTCAAATAACTATTGCAGAGAATAGCTCAAGAACAGGGGCAGGAAATCTCTCCTGGATTGGACAGTCATTTACGTCTAGCGATACCGCAGCGTTTGTTAGTTTTGAACTAGGTTATTCGGGGTCTATCAATTCGGGTACTTATGAACTTTATGAGGGAAATGGAACCAGTGGGACAAAGCTAGCATCTGGAAATTTGATTACGGGAAGCGGATCCGGGGTTTCAGTAACAAAAAAGATTGCGAATTTTTCAGATGTAATTTTAAACCAAGGTCAAATGTATACTTTTGTTATGAAACCAGGTACCAGCAGCTTTAATTTTGGTTTTAGTAATGCAAACCCTTATTCAGGCGGGACTTATTTTTACGAAGATCTCGGTTCTTTTTATCAAGTGTCAAATCTTGATCTTGTTTTTAAAGTGTCAGGATATTTAGAATACCCAGAAGCCTCAAATGTAATGGTTACAGGTGCAGGAAAATTAGACAGTACACTTACAGTAACCTATGACTATTCCCATACAGGAAATCTTCCAACTGGTGGTTCTGCGTTTCAATGGTATAAGGCAAACGATAATCAGGGAACAAACGAGACAAGTATTTCAGGAGCTACAGACTCGACAATTAAAATTACAACTGAAAATTTTGATAAATATTTCAGAGTTTCAGTAACTCCAAGCGATGGTTCTATAGATGGACCCACTATTTATAGTGATTATTTTGAACTTGACCCTCCATTTGATGATGGATCTGGTACAGAGATAAATCCATACCTGATATCAAAAGTTTTTCAACTGAACTTTATTCGCGAGTATTTGGATTCCCATTTCCAACTTACCGGGGATATTGATATGAATGTAGCACCATATAATTCAGGAGAAGGGTGGAACCCTATCGGAACAAATAGTAGTGGGCAGGAATTTAGCGGTACGTTCGATGGAAACGGATTCATAATTTCAAATCTGTTTATTGACCGAAGCTCTACAAATTTTAACGGGTTATTTGGTGCCACAAAAAATGCTGTTCTTAAGAACATTGCACTCGAAAATGTTAATATAACCGGAGATGAATATACAGGAGCACTTGTAGGTATTAACTATTCAGAAATAAGAAATAGCTATAGTACAGGGTCTGTATCAGGCTATAATCATACCGGAGGTTTGGCAGGAGCAGTAGAAACCTGGGACGGTTCTACAGGGCTTGTAACAAATTCTTATTCTCATGCTAATGTATCGGGTAGCAATTATGGGGCGTCTAGTCTGGTTGGTAGGCTAAAAAGCGGTACTATCGAATATAGTTTTGGAACGGGTTCTGTTTCAGCTTCTTCAGGAAATGGTGGGCTTATCGGAGAGAAAAATTCCGGGACAGTTACTAATTCTTATTGGGATACTCAGACAACAGGTCAATCTACTTCGGATGGAGGAACTGGTCTGACAACAGCACAAATGCAACAATCGTCTAATTTTGCAGGATTCGATTTTAACGATAAATGGAGTTCCATTGATGGGAAAGAATACCCGTATCTCCAAACATTTGGGTACAAAAAAACAGGTATTTCGGGCGATGATGGATGGCGAATGCTTAGCGCTCCGGTTTCAGGAACTTCATATAGAACACTATTGGATTCACTCTGGACCCAAGGGTTTACAGGAGCCGATTATACCGGAGGAACTTCTAACGTATATACATGGAATGAATCCAATCAAGTCTTTGAATCTATCAGTAATGCTACTGATGAGCCTGCTACCGGTAAAGGTTTTATTACATATGTATTCAGTGATGATAATGGCCCGGATGCTACAGGAGATGCAGGTTTTCCAAAAGTATTAACAAATTCCGAAACTCAATTTTCCGGGACCGCAAATCCTGCAATTACTTTTACTGACTCGGGGACATTAGCAGATGATGGTTGGAATTTGCTTGGTAATCCATATGGCACTTCTATTGATTGGGATGCTGCAAACGGGTGGAGCCGAACCAACATGGATGGCACATTTTATGTATGGAGCGATTCAGCAGGGGGTGGAACCGGAGCGTATTTAAGCTGGAACGGTATAACGGGAACATTAAACAATGGGAAAATTGCTCCATGGCAAGGGTTTTGGGTAAAAGCGAATGCGACAAGCCCAAGTATTTCAATCAATGATTCTACCCGAAGTACAGGAGGAACGCTTTTTAAAAAAGCAACTATTCCACAAATTAAGTTTACTTTGAATGGTGATGACAAGTCGAGCAGAGCTATTGTGATGTTTCATGAGGAGGCTTTGGAAGGAAAAGATAAATTTGATGCCTATAAACTAAATTCATTAAACAGAGATTATTTGTTACTTGGTATGTCTTTAGAAAACTTAGAGCTAATGGACATTCAGGCACTTCCGATACAAGGCTCAGAGTCTTTGATCGATTTAGACGTGAAAGGAAGTAATTTAAATGGTGAATTTGAGTTAAACTGGGATCAACAATCCATCCCCGGTGATTGGGAAATCACTTTGATAGATCGCAAAATGGGAGCGCAGATCAATATCAGCGAAACATCATCAATAACTTTTGATATGGTTTCAGAAACCAAAGCAAAACAAATCGAAAAATTAAGTGTGCCGACTTCTCCGGTTCAGGTAGTAGATAAATCCAAGAAAGAGCTACCTCGGTTTGCGCTGCGAATCACACAAAATTCATCGGTTAGTAATGAACCGGGAATTGATTTGCCTCAAACTGTAGAGTTGGAGCAAAATTATCCGAATCCATTCAACCCTTCCACTACCATAGCTTTTGGGGTTCCTGAAAATGGAGAAGTAACACTTGAAATTTTTGATATTCTCGGACGAAAAGTAGCTACTCTGTTAAATAGAGAACGTAAAAGTGCTGGGAGATACACAGTAGATTTTGACGCTTCGAGTCTTGCGAGCGGGATATATCTGTATCGACTTCAATCAGGTAATTCTGTTCTAATTAAGAAACTAACTTTGATCAAATAGCAATCAGCTGTTAGCGTTCAGCCATTAGCTTTTGTGGCGATGCCGTGAAAGCTAAGCGCTAAAAGCTAAAAGGCTACCATTATGAAAACATTAGAAACCGTACTTAAAGCTATTTCTATTGAACGTGATATCTGTGATAACTGCAACGTTAAGGAAGGGATAGAACATCCGTTGAAAGGAATGACAGTAGAACTTAAGACTCTTCCTGAATCCAAGAGTGAAGAAAAATATTGTCAGATTTGCATCATCAATCAATCAAAAAAATCAAACCCAGAAAAGAAAAAAGATATGTTACTACTTATAAAAAAATTAGGCATTCCCATGTTCTTAATAAGTGCCTTGATAATAATGTTCAGTATGTCATTATATGCACAACCAGGACTTCCCAGCGACCCGGCTCAAGCTCCTATTGATGGAGGACTTGGGTTACTAGCTGCAGCAGGTGGGGCATATGCATATAAAAAATTGAAAGATGAGAAGAAGAAAAAGGATTTACCGTAACTGAAAATTAAGTGGTTAGTTCCTAAACCCTGATCATTGATGTGGTCAGGGTTTTTATTTGTATTTGTTTATTGCTTAACTATTTTCTGAAAAATTATTTTTTCGGTGATTCTAAAATATCTAAAACTTTATTTTTTGATTTTGATTTCATGTTCATTTGCGAATATGAGTGCAGCCCAATCTTCTGAAAATCAAAATTTTGTTGTCAAACAATTCGGATTGAATGAAGGACTTCCCCAAAGTTCTGTAAACGATATCATTCAAACCAAAGATGGTTATATCTGGTTGGCTACTTTTGGTGGAATTGTACGGTTTGATGGACATTCATTTACTACTTATAACCGTTCAAATACTGAAGGAATGGATTTTGATCGAGTGGTAAGTATTTTTGAAGATAGCAACAATAATATTTGGGGAGCATCAGAACAGGGGGTTATTAAATTATCAAAAAATACAGCGACCTCATATTCTATTGATAAAAGAACATCATCTGCATCGGCAGGATGGATCAGTGAAGATAAGGAAGGTAGAATATGGGGGGCTTTAAATGGAAGTTTCTATTTATTGGAAAATGATAAGTTTGTAAGGCAGGATCTTTTGGAAGTATCTGGAGAAAAGTTAAAAAAAATATACTCAGATACGTCGGGTACGTTGCTTAATATCAACAAAATTGTTGCTAAGAGCTACAAAGGTTCACTTTATTCAGTTCTGGATCTCAGTGAAAAAATTGAATCTAATATCATCAGTTTGACTGAATACCCCGAAAATTCAGGAATATTTTACATTGGAACATCAGGTGATGGGATTCTGAAATTAAATGACAATAAGATCACTTTTTTTAGAAAGGACTTTGGAGTTAATAGCAAAGATGTTTTAGGGTTTTATAAAGATCGGGAAAAAAGGTTATGGGTATATTTTTACGAGGGAATCTTAATTAATGATGGTTCGCAATTTCAAACTTTCGGTATAAATGAGATAATCAAAGATTTTGATATTAAAATTCGGTCTATGATTAAAGATAATGAAGGTAATTTATGGCTTGGTTCGGTTGCTGAGGGTTTGTTTCGACTTAAAGAAACCCAAATATCAATGATTGATACAAATGATGGTTTGCTTAACGATCGAATGCTCTCAATATCAAAACTGAATAATGGGAATTTCATTTTTGGTACAAATTGTAGTGGAGTATTTGTGTCAAAAAAAGGAGTAGTTGAACCTTCATCTATCAATCAATATCTCCCAAACAATTGCATTTGGTCAGTATTTCAGGATTCAAAAGACAGAATCTGGTTTAGTTCAAATGGCTTGTATATGACTAGCTCACTTAAACAAAAAGGCAGAATTTTTAGTACCAATGATGGTTTTGAAGGAAGAAATATTTTTGCAATTGCAGAAGATAAAAAAGGAAATATTTGGATAGGCTGCAGCAATGGAATTTTTAAGTACAATGATGAATCCGGATTTACCACTTATAAAACTGAACAAGGTCTTAATTATTCTGAAACAAGGGTTTTCTATGAAGATTCAAGTGGCAATATATGGGCGGGAACAATTGACGGAATATATAAAATAACCGATGATAGTGTTCAAAGAATATATTTGCCAAACTCAAAACATTCCTCAGATAAAACAGGTGAGCCTTACATTCGAGCTATTTATGAAGATGAAGATGGAATATATTGGTTTGGCTCTTATGGAAACGGGATTTTCAGAAAGGAAGGTGAGCAGGTCATCAACATAACAAGTAAGCATGGGCTTTTTGATGATATCGTATCTCATATTGTTGAAGATAGATACGGAAATTTTTGGATGGGTAGCAATCGTGGAATTTTCAGAGTATCCCGGAATGATTTGAACGAATTTTCTGAAGGTATCAAAGATGAGGTTTTATCCTATTCCTACGGTACTGGAGATGGTATGAACTCTGCAGAAACTAATGGTGGATTTCATCCGAGTACAATCACGGATTCTATAGGAAATATCTATTTCCCAACAGTTAGCGGAGTGGCTGGAGTTTCAACAAATAGAGCATTGAAAAACGAGATAGTACCGTCAGTATATATAGAACAAATCCGTGGTAATACAATCGAATATACGCCAAGAAAAAAGATAGAAATGAATTATGATGATTCTTTTCTTGAAATAAGATACACTGGAATTCATTTTTCAAATCCTGAAAGGGTACAATTTCGATATAAGTTAGAAGGCTTCAATGATAACTGGATTGATGTTGGAAATCAGCGTACCGCAATTTATTCAAAAATACCACCCGGTGAATATACCTTCAAGGTAACCGCAGCGGCTAATAATGGAGTTTGGGATGATCAGGGAGCTTCATTCAGTTTGGCTGTTACTCCACCTTTTTGGCAAACAGCATGGTTTATCGGGATATTGCTGGGGCTATTTACCGGGACAGGATACTTGTTTTACTTAAATAGAACCAACCGTTTTCGGGAAGAAAATGAAAGGCAGAAAAAATTTACCGAACAGTTGATTGAATCACAGGAAAATGAACGTCGCCGTATTGCTTCTGAACTACATGATGGTTTAGGTCAGCAAATACTGGTCATAAAAAACAGAGTTGAACTCGCTCAGCAGCAATTAAAAGATAACCCAGGGATCACAGAACAACTCGATGAGATACAACATAGTGCAAAACAATCTATAGCTGATGTTCGAAATATATCCCATGCATTGCGACCGGTTCTATTAGAAAAATTCGGATTAACAGATGCACTTATGGAACTGTGTGAGCAAATGCAGAAGTCAACTCAAATAGAATGGAGTTTTCATATAGATGACATTAATACTGCAATCCCAAAGGAAAAACATATAAACGTTTATCGGGTAGTTCAGGAGACTATTCAAAATATTATTAAACATTCACAAGCCACGGAAGCATCGGTTATAGTCAGACATTCTAATGACACGGTGAACGCAGTTATTTTTGATAATGGGATAGGTTTTAATTCAATTTCTGATGAAGTTAATAAAGGACTTGGATTTTTAGGTATGAAAGAAAGAATAGAAAATTTAGGAGGTACTATTAAGATTAATGCAGTACCAAATGAGGAAACAGTTGTTAAAATTACTATTCCGGTTACTAAACAATCATGAAGAAATTACTTATAGCAGATGACCATAGCCTGATCCGGAAAGGTTTGAGACAAGTTCTGGAAGCGGAAGAAGTCTTTTCAATACATGAAGCTGAGAATGGGAAACAAGCATTAAAAGCCATTCGAAACGATATATTTGATATTGCCATTCTTGATATTGAAATGCCTGAGATGACCGGTTTTGAAGTTGCTCAAAAAGTGCATAACGAATCTATATCCATAGATTTAATCTTTCTTACTATGTATAAAGATGAATCCATGTTCAATAGCGCCATGGATATTGGTGTAAAGGGTTATGTACTAAAAGAAAATACCGTTTCTGAAATTGTTGATTGCGTGAATACCGTACTTTCTGGTAAATACTATTTAAGCCCTGCTATTTCTCATTATCTGATTCGTAGAAACAACGGTCTGGTTAATGAAGCTTCTGATAAAAAAGGAATAAACTTGCTCACTGATTCCGAAAAGAAGATTCTGAAGTTAGTCTCAGATATGAAAACTAATCAGGAAATTGCAAAAGAACTTGGCATTAGCAGTAAAACCGTAAAAAATCATCGAAATAATATTTGTAATAAGTTAGGTTTGTCAGGTACACATGCCCTTCTGAAATTTGCCATTCAAAACGAAGCCAAACTTTAGCAGCTAACTTTTTATGGGTACTTGTGCCCATGCGATTAAGCATTTCTTCCCATTGTATTAAGGCTATCGAAAGAGCACCTTCTGATCACGAAAGGGGTATGTAGTTTTGGGGGATTATGGGGCATGCCCCTTTCATCATTTTTTTAAAGAAGTTAGATGAAAATTATGATTGTAGACGACCATCCTGAAATGCGTCGTACTTTAAAGAACTTTGTAAAACTGGCTTCAGTTGATAAACCTCAGATTTATGAGTTTGCAACAGGAGAAGAGGCTCTGGAAAATTACCTCTCTCATAAGCCTGATTTTACCCTCCTTGATATTGAGTTACAAACTATCAGTGGTTTTGAAGTAGCTCGGAAAATTATGAAAAAGGACTCTTCTGCTAAGATAATTATGGTAACAAGCTATAATACGCCTGGATTCAGGCAGAAAGCAAAAAGACTAGGTGTGTATGCATTTGTCAGCAAGGATAATCTTTCTGAATTACAACCACTTTTAAATTTTAAAGAAGTAAATATACGGGTACAGCATGAAATCTCTGAATAAGTTAATCTTTAACACGCTCGTAATTTTAATGCTTACAGGTGTACAGTCTGTGTCGGCGCAATTTGGTCCGCCGGCACCCGGTCCTATTGCAGATAATGTGCAAATCACTGGGACACTGGAGGTAGGGGAAACACTCACAGGAAATTACGAATATAATGACCCTAATGAATTGCCCGAAGACGGCTCTACTTACCAATGGTATCGAATAGCTAATGAATTTGACCCGCCTGAACTGATTGCAGGTGCAACAGCAATAACTTACACTTTAGTATCAGAGGATGATGGAAACCAAATCATTTTTGAAGTAACTCCATCGAATGGCACAGAAACAGGAATGCCATTTATAAGTGATCCGGCAGGACCTATTGGCTCCGGATCTGGTGAAGGAGGAGGTGAGAATACGCCTCCAACCGTTGCCAACGTAACCATAAACGGAACATTAGAAGTTGGAGCACAACTAACAGGAGCTTATAATTATTTTGATGCAGATAGTGATCCTGAATTTGGTTCCTTATACACGTGGTTTAGAAGTGATGATGCGGCTGGAACTGGAAAAAACCCGATTGGTGGTGCGGATTCAAATACCTATACATTAGTTGCCGCTGACGAGGGAAAATATATTAGTTTTTCTGTAATTCCTGCCGATGGATCCGATATCGGAGTCGAAGAGGAAAGCTCTCTTCAAGGTCCGGTTACTGATGGTGGTAGTTCAAATCAACCGCCATCAGCAGGCGTTGCTTCTATTACTGGTGCTCCTGCAATTGGTGAGACACTTACTGCTAACTATTCTTATAATGACCCCGATAGTGATCCGGAAGGCTCGACGACCTTCCAATGGTATGTGGCAGCCGATGATGCAGGAACAGGACTTACGCCAGTAGCCGGAGCAACAAACAGCACTTATACTGTTACTGATTTTGAGGAAGGTGCTTTTATCCGTGTGGAAGTAACTCCGAATGACGGAACTCAAGATGGTCCTGTATCTACATCTGATTATGTGAAAATAAATGTTCGCCCATTAGCAATTGCCGATGCAATAACAGGAACTCCTGAAGTTGGATCTTCTATTTTTGCAGTTTATGAGTACAATGATTTTGATGGAGATCCTAATTCCGGAGCTCAGTTCAGATGGTTTCTGGCTGACGATGAATCCGGTACTAATGAAGGAGTGATTTCAGGAGCTACCGATAGCAGTTATGTGGTTCAAACAGCAGACGCCGGAAAATTTATTCGTGTGGAAATAACACCTTTTGACGGAACTTCATTGGGTATAGTAGATACTTCATCTTTTATGCAAATCAATGAACTTAATACTGAGCCAACAGTATCTAACCCTATTGCAGATTATAGTGTTAATGAAGATGCTGCTGACAGTATAATTAACCTGGTCGATATTTTCTCAGATACCGAGGATGACGATGCCGATCTTTCATATTCTATTTTTTCCAATTCGAACACGAATTTGATAAATGCTTCAGTCAATAATACTACTAATGAGTTAACATTATCATTGATCGCAGATAGTTCAGGAGTAGTAGACTTCATCATCAGGGCTACAGATTCTGGTGGTTTAACAGCCGATGAATCCTTTATGGTAACGGTGAATCCGGTGAATGACATACCTATGTTTACAAAGGGTGCAGATCAGGTTCTGGATGAGAATTCTGGGATACAAACTATTGCTGATTGGGCTACAGGAATAAGCACAGGAGCAGATGATGAAACTGACCAAATATTGAGTTTTAATATTTCCACGGATAATGATGATTTATTCTCAGCTTTACCGTCGGTAGATCCATCTACAGGAAACCTGACTTTTACTCCAGCAACTGATTCTTTTGGAGTAGCTACGGTTACAATTAGTTTATCTGATAATGGCGGAACTGCAAATGGAGGTATTGATAGATCTGCCGATCAAACTTTTATTATTACTGTTGAAGAAGTAATTACGTTCGATCCATTAACAGGGTTTATTTCTACCTGGAGAACTACCTCTCCAAATGAATCCATTACTCTTTTTACTACCGGAGGGGCAGATATCTCCGATTATGATGCCTACATCGATTGGGGTGATGGTACAGATCTTGAACAAATTACCGGCGATGATCCCGACCCAAGCCATCAATATGCAACCGCTGGAGATTATGAGGTGAAAGTATATGGTACATTCCCTCACTTAGACAACTCGAATAATGCCGGATTAAATTATGGAATAAGTGAGTCTTCAAATGCTGCAAAACTTATTGAGATAAATCAATGGGGAAATATTGCCTGGGAATCAGCGGAAAACATGTTCTACCAAACTCCGAATTTAGTTGCATATTCAGCAACGGATGTACCTGACTTGAGTCTTGCATCCAACGCGGAAGGTATGTTTGCTTTTACAGGTCTAACAAATGCCGATCTAAGTGGATGGGATGTAAGTAACATTACGAATTTCTCTAATATGTTCTCAAATGCTCTATCCTTTAACGGAGATCTTTCCGATTGGAGCTTTTCCACCGCTCCATTTTCCGGAGTAACGGCGCTCAATTTTACCGGGATGTTCAACTTAGCAAGTTCATTTGCAGGAACAGGATTGGAAAACTGGGATGTATCCAATGCTCAAACCATGACGGTAATGTTTTCTGATGCGGCAGCATTTAACCAGGATCTAAGTGGTTGGGACATCAGCAATGTTACAGATATGTTTTTATTTGCGGAAGGGACTGCACTAAGTACTTCCAATTACACCAGTATGCTTTCTGCCTGGGGTGGGTTATCGCTGCAAAGCGGGGTGGAATTTTCTTCTGGAACCACAACATATGCCATTGCCGGTCAGCCGGGACGGGATGAATTAACCGACACATTTAACTGGTCAGTCACTGATGGCGGATTAACAGCAGGCACTTTAAGTTTAACAACAACGGAATCGTCTCCTATTGATACAAGTGTAACCGATACACTTTGGATGGATGTAACTATGGATGGCGTTACAATCAGTGATCAGGTAACACCCAATTGGACTTTAATGCCGGAAAGCGGATTAACAGCTCCCGGTACTCCTGTTTATAGTGCTACGCTTGGACAGTGGGGCTACGATTTGAGTGGAATTGAAGTGACCGCGCTGGATCAGGAATATTCGTTGAATATATCGGCTTCTGTTGCTTTGGAAAATGGAACATCCAGCCTGGATGACAATCTATCAATTAATATTTTGGTACCCAATACGGCTCCTGTTGTAGTAGCAGCAATTGACGATGTTATTGTGGATGAAGATGCAGCGGATACGGCTATTGATAATCTGGCTTCCTATTTTGCGGATGTAGAACAAAGTGCTGGTGATTTAGTTTATTCTGTAGAAACAAATTCTAATCCAACATTAGTTGCCACGGCGGTAAATAATACTACCGATAATCTGACGCTGAGCTATGAAGCAAATGAGTTTGGAACTTCACAGATTACTGTACGTGCGACCGACTCTGGTGGTTTAACAGCAGAAGAATCCTTTACCGTAACGGTGAATCCGGTGAATGATGTGCCTGTATTTGTTGCAGGTCCAAACCAAACTGTGGATGAAAACTCCGGTGTTCAGTCTGTAACGAACTGGGCAACTGCTATTTCAGCGGGAGCACCCGATGAAAGCGGCCAAACGCTTAGTTTTAATGTAGGTACGAGTAATGATGATTTATTTTCCACTTTACCGGCAGTGGACCCGGCAACGGGAACGCTGACGTTTACGCCTGCAGTAGATTCGTTCGGATCGGCTACGGTTACGATCAGTCTTTCTGATGATGGTGGAACGGATAATGGAGGTAGTGATACCTCTGCAGAGCAGACCTTTACTATTACTGTGAATGAAGTGCTGGAGGTTGATCTGGCAACGGCCTTTATCACCACCTGGAAAACAACCACACCCGGGGAATCCATCACCCTGTACACCGATGGCGGGGCCGAAATTACCGACTTTGACGCAATTATTGACTGGGGTGATGGCATCGTGGAGCAAATTACCGGTGATGATCCTGATCCCAACCATAGTTATGCGGTAGCCGGGGAGTACGAAGTGCGCATCGGTGGCACCTTTCCACGTCTTGATATGACCGACAATGCTGACCTAGTAACCTATGGGAATAACCCGGGGTATGCACAGAATTCTGCAAAACTTATTGAGATAAATCAATGGGGTGACATTGCATGGGAATCTACAAAAAACATGTTCTACCAAACCCCGAATTTGATTACCTATTCAGCAACGGATGCACCTGACTTAAGTCTTGCATCCAGTGTAGAAGGTATGTTTGCCTTTACGGGGATAAGTACGGCAGATATGAGCGGATGGGATGTAAGCACGATTACGAATTTCACCAATATGTTCACCAATGCTACGTCATTCAATGGCGATGTTAGCGGGTGGTCCTTTTCCAGTGATCCTTTTTCAGAGGCTACGGCGCTTAATTTTACAGGGATGTTCAACCTGGCGAGTTCCTTTACCGGAACTGGTGTGGCTGGATGGAATGTAGATAACGCCGATAGTTTAACGGTGATGTTCTCGGATGCTGCGTCCTTTAATCAAGACCTGAGTGGTTGGAACATCAGCAATGTAAAAGATATGTTTTTGATGGCTGATGGAGCCGGGCTAAGTACGGTTAATTATACATCAATGCTGATGGCATGGAGCGTATTGAGTGTGCAGAATAATATAGATTTAAGCGTTGGTGAGGCAACGTATACTATCGCTGGATTACCTGGACGGGAAGCTCTGGTAGATACGTATGGATGGACCATCTCCGATGGCGGATTAACAGCGGGTGCATTAAGCGTATCTACAACAGAAAGCTCACCAATAGATACATCTGTTACAGATACACTTTGGATAGATGTAACGATGGATGGAGTGACAGTGACGGATGCTCTGAGTCCGGCCTGGACTCTAGCGCCGGCCACAGGAATAAACGCCTCAGGAACACCGGTGTATGATGAGATTCGTCAGCAGTGGGGTTACGACCTGAGTGGAATTGAAGTTAGCGCGCTGGATCAGGAATATCTGTTGAATGTATCGGCTTCTGTTGCTTTGGAAAACGGAACATCCAGCGTAGAAGATGATTTCTCGATTAATATAACTGTACCTAATACGGCTCCAATAATCTTATCTGTCATTACAGATTTTGCTGTAGATGAAGATGCAGCTAATTCGGTAATTGATCTGACATCGGTGTTCTCTGACGCAGAACAAGCTGTAAGCGACTTAATATTTTCAATTGAATCAAACTCGAATACTGATCTTGTGAATGCGTCAGTTGATAATAGTTCGGATGAACTGACTTTAGCATTGGTAGCTGACAGTTCCGGTTCCGCAAATATTACCGTACGTGCAACAGATTCAGGTGGATTAAGCGTAGATAATTCATTTGTACTTACCGTAAATCCGGTGAATGATGAACCCATTATTAGCACACCAATTGCCGATGTAACCGTAGATGAAAACGCAGCAAACACGGTTTTAGATTTAAGTTCAAACTTCAGCGATGTAGAAACTGTGTCCGGTTCATTGATCTACAGTGTAGAAGTAAATGATAATTCTTCACTGGTCACAACTTCAGTTAGTGATTCTGCACTTACTTTAGATTTTCAACTCAATCAATTTGGAACGGCAAATATTACTGTTCGGGCTACTGATGGGGGAGTGCTTTTTATTGAAGATAGCTTTGTGGTTACTGTAAATGAAGTGAATAATGCGCCAATATTTCCCGGGCGCTATGATGTTTCTACAGCTGTATTTGCGGCTAGTTCATTTTCAGGTGGCGAAATTATATTTAATGGTGATGGTACTAAAGTGTTTTCAATCCGTGCAAGTGGGGTAACTGAATTAACTTTAAACCCAGCATATGATTTATCTACAGCAAGCGATGGACAAATAGTAAATACATTTGCAGAAAATCACTCTAGTATATTAGATGCAGAATTTAATGCAGATGGTACAAAGATGTTCATTATGGAAAGTTCAATAGAGGAGTACATCCTTGGAACGGCTTATGATTTATCAAGTGCTGTATATGCCGGTGAAAGTGAGAAATTGAATGTAACTACAGAAGAAAGGTTTGCTAATGGAATGTCCTTTAATGGAGATGGAACCAAATTATTTGTAGTTGAGGGTGATGATAAAGCAGTAGTAGAGTATAGCCTTGGGACGGCTTTTGATATATCAACTGCTGTATATGCCGGAGAAAGTGAAGAGTTCTACGTAGGAGATCAGGAATCTTCTCCATTTGATCTCGCCTTTAATGGAGATGGTTCTAAGATGTTCATTATTGGTGATATTGATGACTCAGTAGTAGAGTACGATCTTGATACACCCTACGATGTATCTGGGGCTATATATGCAGGTGCAGATGAAGAATTTGATCATGGCGAGTATAGGACAAGTAATCCAACTGGACTGACATTTAATGGTGATGGTACCAGAATGTATATTGATGATGAAATTGGAGGTTTTTACGAATACATTTTAGATAATCCAACTTCAGCCAGTTTTGCTGAGAGTGGAACAGGTACTGTTCTGGATTTGAATGCCAATGATGGTAATGGGGGTGAGGCAGATACAGGCTTAACCTATACCATCATCGGTGGAGCAGACGCCGGAGCATTTAATATTGACGGGGCAACCGGTGTACTGACCTTTAAGAGCGTACCTAATTTTGAAAATCCGGGCGATTACGATGGCGATAACGAATACGAGGTCACGGTTCAAGCGGACGACGGGGAAGCTGAATTCAACACTTCAAGTATTACATTAACGATTGCTGTTTATAATGTGAACGAAATACCTGTAGCCAGTGATGTTATGATTGCCGGTACGCCGAAAGTGGGTGAGGTTCTAGTGGCCACTTATACTTTCACCGACACCGATGGCGACGCCAATGAAGGCGCAAATTTCCAATGGTATGTTTCTGCAGATACTTTGAATGATCAAACGGAGATCACTGGCGCTACCGATTCTACTTTCACCCCAACTTCAGCTCAAGCAGGAAAGTTTGTAAAAGTGGCGGTAACACCCAGCGATGGTATTGAACTTGGAACGTCTGTATCCAGCTTTTGGGCAGAAGTGCCAAGCGTATTCTTATTAGCAGAAAACGGAGTAACGGTAACCTGTAGCGATGCAGAAGTTGGAGATACCGGTGTGGTTAATGGAATCACCTATACCAAAAGATCCAAAGGTCAGATTACTTCTGAAAACGCTGCAACTACCTGTACCAGTGGGATAACTAATATGTCTGCTATGTTTTCAGATGTTTTAGATTTTAATCAGGATATAGGAAGCTGGGATGTGTCCGAAGTAACTGATATGTCTCTAATGTTTAACCAAACATATGATTTCAATCAGGATATAGGAAACTGGGATGTAAGCTCGGTAAATACTCTGAGAGGAATGTTTAAAGATGCTTTTGCCTTTAATCAGGATATAGGGAGCTGGGATGTGAGTTCAGTAACAATTATGGGTGAGATGTTTTCCAGAGCTTCCGTATTTAATCAGGATATAGGAGATTGGGATGTAAGTTCAGTGACAGATATGAACAATATGTTTTTCAGTGCTTCAGTATTTAATAAGGATATTGGAAACTGGGATGTGAGCTCAGTGATATTTATGCATAGTATGTTTGGAAATGCATCAGCCTTCAATCAGGATATAGGAGATTGGGATGTAAGTTCGGCAACAAATATGTCTTTTATGTTTGCAGATGCATCTGCCTTTGATCAAAATATTGGCAGTTGGGATGTGAGCAGTGTAACAGGATTTGGTGAAGGGTTTTTACAAAACACTGCATTAACAACACCTAATTACGATTCATTATTAATTGGATGGGCAGCGCTGCCAAACGTGCAACCGTTCCTTACGGTTGGAGTAGGTGATGTGAAATACACCCCGGCAGCGGCGGCGGCTCGGTCTGTTCTTACCGGAGCACCAAATAACTGGATTATTGATGATGCCGGCCGAACCAATGTGGCTCCGGTAGCTTCAGAGGTGCTTATTGCCGGCACTCCAAAAGTGGGTGAGGTTCTAGCGGCCACTTATACTTTCACCGACACCGATGACGACGCCAATGCAGGTGCGAATTTCCAATGGTATGTTTCTGCAGATACGTTGAATGAGCAAACGGAGATCACTGGAGCTACCGATTCTACCTTTACTCCAACTTCAGCTCAAGCAGCTAAGTTTGTAAAAGTGGAAGTAACCCCTAATGACGGCATTTTAGTGGGAGCAGTGGTTTCCAGCTTCTGGGTAGAAGTGCCGAGTGTATTCTTATTAGCTGATAATGGCGTAACCATTACCTGTAAAGACGCTTCCCCGGGCGATACCGGCGTGGTTGGCGGAGTTACCTACACTTCGGTGGATGAGACGGCCTTGCGAGGTATTGCCAACGATGCTGCTAGATGGGATGAATTACAGAGCGTTTGTACCTCTGGGATAACTAATATGAAAGAGATGTTCTATGATCCAAATTTTGAAATAGACTTCTCGGGTTTTAATACCGATATCAGCCATTGGGATATGAGTGAGGTTACTGACTTTAGTAATTTTCTTGATAATACATCATTCAGCCAGTCAAATTATTCTGCCTTAATTGAAGCATTGAATACACAGGTACTTCAATCGGGTACGGAAGAAAATCCAATTAAATTTGGAGTGTATAGGTTGACATATGCTGGTGCTGATCTGGATAAGATAATCAACATCATCAATACCTATAACTGGGATTTCGAAGGGGATGCTATTAACGCGGAGAATTTTGTTTGGACTCCGGTAGCGGAGAACCCAACATTAAAAGGGACTGAGTACTTCCAATTCCAATTGACCATAGACGGACTCCAAATTACTGACGCTCACAAAAGTGAGTTACTTTTGAATTGGGGCTCAACAATTTATTCAGATTATCAGACCCCGGATGTATTGTATCAAGGTGATGGTGTTTGGGGAGCCTTAGTTTCTGATTTTGTGGATTTAAATGATTTTCCGGTAGAAAAAGTGTTTACAATAAGTACAGTTATTCCAAACGCTTTTGGTGGTACAACAAACCATACTTCATCCGATTTTAATTTGACGCTGGAAATTCAATACTCAAATAAATTCAGTGTACTTGAAAATGGAGTAACCGTTGTTTGTGCCGATGCTGCAGTCGATGAAAAGGGGTTCATATCCTATAAAGGTGAAGACCGCGTGTTTACCAAACGATCTAAAGGTCAAATTACAACAGATAATGCAGCTTCAACTTGTACGAGTGGAATTACGGATATGAGCTATTTATTTGATGGAAAATCAAACTTCGATCAAGATATTTCAAGCTGGGATGTTTCTCAGGTAGTTACCATGGAGAAGATGTTTAACAATGCTCATGCATTTAACCAAGACATCAGTAGCTGGGATGTGAGTAAAGTGACAGATATGTATGCCATGTTTTTTTATGCACAGGTATTCAACCAGGATTTAAGTGATTGGAAAGTGGGTGCTGTGACAAATATGGGTGCTATGTTTAATAATGCCACCGTATTTAATCAAGATATAAGTAACTGGGATGTATCTTCCGTGATATATATGGATGCAATGTTTGCAAGTACCACTGCATTCAATCAAGATATTAGTAGCTGGAATGTGTCATCCGTTACACATATGAATGCGATGTTTACTGTAGCAAAGGCATTCAATAAAGATTTAAGCAAATGGGGTGAAAAAACATCAAATGTACAAAACATGTCATCGATGTTTAGCAATGCTACTTCATTCAATCAAGATATAAGCAGCTGGAATGTGTCGTCTGTTTTAGAAATGGAAAACATGTTTCATGGAGCGACCTCATTCAATCAGGATCTAAGAAAGTGGGATGTTTCAAACGTTAATAATATGATTGGAATGTTCAATGGGGCAGTATCTTTTGATCAGAATTTAGGTGATTGGGATATATCAAAGGTGGATAGGTTTGAAGATCCTGAAGGTTACTTTAGTTTTTTAGGCAATTCTGGGCTAACTACTTCCAATTACGATTCCTTACTTATCGGTTGGGCAGCTTTGCCAAGTGTGGAAAGCTTTATGAAATTAGGTGTAGGTGATGTGAAATACTCTTCTGTAGCCTCCGCAGCCCGTGCAAAACTCATCAATGATTATAACTGGACGATCACCGATGTCGGTATATTTAATACATCCCCATCAGTTAGCACCCCGATCGCGGATGTAATGGTAGATGAAAATGCGCCAATTACAGTACTTGATCTAAGTACCAACTTCAGCGACTCAGAAAGCAGTTCCGGTTCATTAATCTATACAATTGTAGCAAATGATAACCCAGCGTTGGTTAGTACATCTATAATTGATTCTGCTTTAACTCTGGATTACCAAACCGACCAGTTCGGAACAGCTAATATTACGGTAAAAGCCAGCGATGGGGAGTTGTTCGTCGAGGATAGTTTTATAGTTATCGTAAACGAAGTCCTTACTGTAGATCCTGCAAATGCATTCATCACAACCTGGACTACCACAGGCGCAGAGGAAACAGTAACCATCCCAACCAGTGGTGGGGCTGAAATTACTGATTTTGAGTTCACTATTGACTGGGGCGATGGAACCGTTGAAAGAATTACAGGCGATGATCCTGATCCTTCTCATACCTACGCAACGGCGGACACGTACACCGTTCAGATTGAAGGAACTTTCCCATATCTGAAACCAAATGCAGATGGTGATCTGAACCAGTTAACTTCCATCGAGCAATGGGGAACAAACGTTTGGGAGAATATGGTGAACACCTTTGCCTGGGCAAGAAATATGGAATACAATGCAACGGATGCCCCTGATCTTTCGGGAGTAACTTCAACGGCAGGAATGTTCTTTGCAGCAGAAAAAGTGAATGGAGATTTCAGTGATTGGAATATGTCAACCATTACTGATATGAGCTTTATGTTTGACGGCGCAACCCTATTCGATGGCAATATCTCAACCTGGGACGTTTCCAACGTGACCAACATGCAGGAAATGTTCCAGAATGCAGATTCGTTTAATCAGGATTTGAGTTCATGGAATGTATCAGCTGTAGTAAACATGCAGGGATTATTTCAAGATACAGATTCCTTTAATGGAGATGTATCTACATGGACTACCGGAGCAGCTACCAACATGTTCGGAATGTTTGCCAATGCGGCTTCCTTCAATCAGGATATATCCGGTTGGGATGTAAGCAACGTTACCGATTTTGGGGCGCTGTTCCTTAATGCCGCGAAATTCGATCAGAACATTAGTAAATGGGATATTACCAGCGCAACCCGTTTGGATAATGGCAATTTTGGTTTCTTGCAGGGGGCTGGTTTATCAACTCAAAATTACGATCTACTGTTAAACAAGTGGTCTAAACTCGAGAACCTACCCAATGGATTAACACTTAAGGCAGGAACTATAAAATATGGTGCCGGTGAGCGCTATAGACTAAATCTTATCAATCTTCACAAATGGCAAATAACAGATGGTGGCTTTAAACCAACATTTGCTACACGATGGAATATTCCTGAAACGTCTAAAACTCTGGAAATCCCGGTTCAAGGTGGTGAAACAATCACAGATTACGATTTCACTATCGATTGGGGTGACGGTACATTGAAAAGATATGTGGGTGATAAGCCAACCATAACGCATACCTTCTCTGATACTGAAGCGACCTTCATTTCAATATCTGGGGATTTCCCGGCAATGTATGGATTGAATAGTAATGCCTTACAGAATTTAACCGAAGTGGTGCGATGGGGAGAGATAACTTGGGAAAGTATGGCCTACATGTTTGCCAATGCATCCAATCTAGTTATTACAGCAACAGATCTTCCAAATTTAGAGAAGGTTACAAGCATGGAAGGAATGTTTTTAGATGCATTTAATACCTCTACCTTTAATTCTGATATAACCACTTGGGATGTTTCTACCATAACCAACATGAAAGCTATGTTTGCAGGCGCAGATTCCTTCAATCAAGATATTTCGGTTTGGGATGTATCTTCGGTAACTACAATGGAATCGATGTTTGCCCAGGCAAAAGCGTTTAACCAAAACCTTGGAGAGTGGGATATCAGCAAAGTTGAAACCTTTGATGGTGAGCAAAACGGTACCGGTTTTATGGACAATACCGTTCTTTCAACCACTAATTATGATTCTACTTTAATCGGGTGGGCTGGTAAGATTAGTGATCCTAGTGATATCGAAGTGAGTTTCGGTGATGCTAAACGATCTTTTATTTCTAATATAGCTGTAAATAAACTAGTTGGTTTAGGCTGGGAAATTCAGGATGCGGGTAGTATCCCAACGTTTGCTACAAAATGGAAAACAACGTCTGCTAACGAAGTGGTTACCATACCAACTACAGGTGGAATTGAAATAACAGACTTCGATTTTACCATAGATTGGGGTGACGGAACAATCCAAACTATTTCGGGCGATGATCCTGATCCAACACACACCTATGCAACTGCCGGAACTTATACCGTGCATATTGTAGGTACATTCCCATACATGGCTCCAACCGATAGAGGTCAGTTAGACCAATTAATTTCGCTTGAAAGTTGGGGCGCTATCGAATGGGAGAATATGAGGGGTATGTTTGCTGGTGCAGGCAATTTCGAATACAACGCAACTGATATACCAGATCTCTCGGGCGTTAAGAGTCTAGGTTCCATGTTCTTAGAAACGACTAAATTTAACGGCGATATATCTGATTGGGATGTTTCGAACATTGAAGATATGTCGAGCATGTTTTCAAATGCTCATAGCTTTAATCAAGATATCTCAAGCTGGGTTGTAAGTAATGTTACAAACATGCGTTTCATGTTTAGAGAAGCAAGATCATTCAACCAAGACTTATCCGAATGGGATGTTGATCAAGTAACAAATATGAATTCGATGTTTAACAATGCCAAAGCCTTTGACCAAGATTTAGGCGAATGGGATATTACATCGGTTGAAATCTTATCTGATCCACCATATGGACTCCTAAAAGGTACAGGACTATCAATTGCAAACTACGATTCCCTTCTAATTAAGTGGAGTAAAAAGAGCCTGCCAATGAATCTAATACTAGACGTTGACAGCACGTACTATTCTAGAAACGCTGCAGAAAGCAGAAAACAAATTATCGACCAATTCAATTGGAATATTAATGATAAAGGGCTTGAACCGATTGAATACACCTTTGATATAGCTAAAGAGCGATTCTCGGTAGATACTAAATTACTTATTCAGGTATTAGGGGATGGGGAACCGGTGTCACAGGAAGCAGGCAGAATTCGATGGACTGCTACTAATATGGATAATGATAACCCTTTATCTGGCTTCACCAATCCTGGTTACAATTCTGAAAATGGTAGCTGGGAATTAACGACTAAAGGGATACAAGTTGCTAATCCGGAAGGGGTCAAATTTAAACTTTTGGCAACTTTCGAGATACCTGAAGCAAGTTTTTCTGAACCTATTGGTACCGATAGTGTTGAAATGTACAATAACTTCTTTATAGCAGAAAATGGGATCACTGTGAAAGCAAAAGAAGCAGCCCAAATCAATGAAAAAGGCTTTGTTATCATTGATGGAGAACCAGTGGTTCATACCCGCAGAGATAGAGCAGGATTAATTGCATTACTCGATGAAGATGAAAATAATCCGGAGCTCGTAACCAGTGTTACTACCGGAATCACGGATATGTCTGAACTATTCATGTTTAGAGGAAACTTTAACCAACCAATTGGCAGGTGGGATGTATCCGATGTAACAAACATGAGGTATATGTTTGCCGGATATAATGGTAAATTGCCAATATGTTCCGGATTGAGTTTAGTAGAAGCTGAAGGTAGATGTCCGGAAAGTTGGGGGTTTATTTATAGTATGAAATTCAATCAGGATATTAGTAAATGGGATGTCTCTTCGGTTACTAATATGGAAGCCATGTTTTCACATGCGGCAATGTTCAATCAGTCTATTAATGACTGGGATGTCTCTAAAGTCGAGTCGATGAGAAGTATGTTTGATAATTATTATAAAGCTATCTTGGTCTATGCTATTTACAATAGACCACTGGATCAAACTAGACTATGGGCTAACTCAAGATTTAATCAACCTCTGGGTAAATGGGATGTTTCTTCGGTAAAAGATATGTCACACATGTTCCGGGGGCATTTGACTTTCAATCAACCTATAGGAAGCTGGGATGTATCATCTGTTACGTCAATGGAATCCATGTTTGAGTTTTCTTACAGTTTTAACCAAAATACATTTTTATGGCTCTTTAAAGCACCAACAGCTGTCTTTTCGGCTAAAAAAATGTTTGCTGATGCATACAGTTTTAACAATGGAAATCCTGAAAACAACATAAGTAAGTCCATGCAATATGCTATTGAAGATTGGAACGCTCCGAATCTTACAAACATCGCCGGGATGTTCCAGGGAGCTGTATCTTTTAACCAAGATATAAGTAATTGGGATGTTAGCTCAGTACTGTATTTTGATGAAAGCTCAAATAACCAATCAACAATGGCGAAAATTAATGGGCAGAAAACTGCAAGAAGTTCAGCGGGTAGCCAACATGGAGAGGACAAAGCAGTAAACTTAACAAAACTGGATAATTCGATTGGAAACCATAACACACAAAGCGCTCGAAATCAATTAAAAAAATCGGCTACATTCTCAAATAGTAGGCCAGACTCTATAACCGGGTTTTTGTTGGGATCTGGGATGAACTCTGATAATGCAAGTAGAATGTTTGTGGAATGGTCGAAGTTGGATCTTCAGGATGGCATAAGTATTAGTATTGGTACTATTGAGCTTAACGAAGAGGGTGCTAACGCAATGAGAGTTATGAGACAGGCAAACAATATGGACATAACTTGGGGTGGTCAGGAAGGGGTGGATGATAACCCTCTGTTTTCCAATCTTCCGGATCTATTTGAAGTAAGAACTGAAGACACTCAAATTCTTAATCTATGGGATTATGTTAGTGATACCAATACTTCAGATAATCAACTTGACTTCAGATTCGACATCATTTCTGATACAGTTGAAACAATTGATTTCAATACTTCTAATGGTATTTTCTCAGTCACTGCACGGCCCGAAGCAGATACCTTCTATGTGGCAATACAGGTTCGTAATCTTGATGGGATAGCATCATACGATACTCTTGAAGTTCAAACAGACCCTAGCTTCGCAACTTCAATTGAATTAATGGCAGAAGTTCCTTTTGAAGTAGATTTAAAGCAAAATTACCCGAATCCATTCAATCCTTCTACGGTAATTCGTTATGGTGTGCCTAAAGCCGGGGAAGTACGATTAGAAGTATTCGATTTATTAGGCCGTAGAGTAGCCACACTCATTGACAATGAAAGGAAAACAGCGGGATGGCATCAGGTCACTTTTGATGCAAGGAACCTTGCTTCCGGAATATACTTCTACAGAATTGTGGCAGGTAAATATGTTCAGGCTAAGAGAATGACATTGATTAAATAACAATAAAACAATGAGTAATACGATGGAAGTTATCACTAGAAAATGTTCTTATTGTGGTTCTGTAGAAGGTAAAATTAGACCTATCGGTAATTATGTAGTAAAACTCAAAGCATTACATATGGATGGAAAAAGTTATCTGGCATGTCAATCATGTTATTTGAATAAAAAAACTGAAATGAATAAAACGAATGAAAAAGACATCGCTTTGAAGAAAAAACTAATCGAACGGCTTAAAAATATTTTTGTCTTTACAACTACCATACTTTACATAGTGGAATTCAGTGTATAAACATGTGGTGGCTCATGGACTCAGATGAGCCGTTAGGAGTTTCTATCGCTGGAGAGCTTGGGGATTGTTGCATAAGCTTAATATGTGTAGAGATATGAATAAAGAAGAGGATTCCTCTGATATTTAATCGAGGGATTTATGGCAACCCCTGTTCATTTATTTGATCAGGGGTTTTTTATTGCAAAATTTTGATCTTATTCGACTGTGACCAATCTGTGATGATTTTAGTTTCGTAGTTAGATATGTTATTAAAAATTAGAAGGCATAACTATCTGACTTTGAATAAAGATACTGCACTTTTATTATTTACAAGATCTGCTGAAGAAGAAGCACATTATAAAGCTTTTTCCAAAACTGATCGTATAAAAACCAACCAGGCGATAGCCTGCTCTTTAATCGAAGAGACAAAAAAGACACTCTCAGAAACCGATCTTCCGGTTTTCATAATTGATTCGGATAAACAGATTGGGAATACTTTTGGCGAACGATACGCCAATGCTTTTCAACAGGTATTTGATTCAGGTTATAAAAGAGTAATCTCAGTGGGGAATGATTGCCCCGAACTTACTTCGGGATTGATCTTTTCTTCATCTAAAGAGCTACTTAATAATGATTTAGTTTTAGGTCCAACACCTCAGGGTGGTGCATATCTGATCGGATTGAACAAATCCGCCTTTCAGAAAAAGAATTTTCAGGAACTGGATTGGCAAACTGAACATACGTTATCTGACTTAATCAAATACATCCACAGTACTGGTAGCAGTTACTTCACTTTGAAGATGCTTTCGGATGTAAACAACTTTGAATCACTTATACAAGTTTTACAATCCCGAAATTTACAATCACGTACCAGAGATAAGCTTAGAAGTATCCTTTCTTCGGTTTCTGAATATTTTATTCTTAAAAAAAGTATCCGTTATTATTCAGAATATTTACAAAGTAGTATTTCACTACGCGCCCCTCCTGTAGTATAAAGTAGTATCGATTTTATAAGAGAAACACTCCAAAAATTAGTCAACGCATTCTTCTGAAAAAGAAAGAAGCGTACATCTACATCAACTAACTATTTAAATTCATGAAAAAACTATTATCAGTTTTTGGGCTGATTGCATTTGCTGTATCAGTTCAGGCACAATCAAATTTAGAGGTAAGCTTACTTCAAAAAGAAACATTGGATCCTGTAGTGGGGATTTCGGTACAAGTAGAAAATATCGATATCGGTTTTTCTAAAACGGCTGTCTCTAATGATCAGGGAAAGGTATTTTTCGCAGCTCTTTCTACTTCCGGAGAATATACAATTACTGTACTTGAAAATAACGAAACTACAGAAATAATAACCAAAGGAATTTTACTGCGATCTAATAAAACCCGTAGTATTACGATTTTGGTTGGTGAGAAAAGCGACACAGAATTGGATGAAGTTACTGTGCAAGGCAGTCGTGCTGTAGCGTCTATAAATTCAGTTAATGCCGAAGTTTCTTCAGAATTGGAGCAACAGGAAATCGAAAATATACCTATTGAAGGTCGTGATATAACAAGATCATTGTTTCGCCTCCCTAACGTAACTCCTTCTACGGGTTTTTACCCTGAAGCTCCACGAGTAAGTATAAATGGAGCAAACTCTCTTTTTACGAGTTATTTGATTGACGGAATGGATAACAATGAACGGTTCTTGGGAGGCCCAAGATTCAGAGTTCCTATTGGAATCACCAAAAACGTAACTGTACTTACCAATAATTATTCGGCAGAATACGGACAAACCAGTAATGGTATTTTTGATATTACTACAAAATCAGGAAGTAATACTCTAACAGGAGAAGCCTATTATGAAGTACGGCCTGGATTAGTAATTGATGCTTCTTCTCCATTTACACAAACTGATCTTTCAGGAAATGCTGTAAAAGATGGGTTTCAAAGGCATCAATTTGGTTTTGGATTAGGGGGTGCCTTAAAAGAAGACAAAACTTTTTATTATGTGAATGCAGAACAAACTACATCTATAAAAGATAATCTGTTGACTTCTGCTCCACTTGGTGTAAACGAAACCGTTCAAGGAAATAATAACTATACGCTACTATCCGCTAAAATTGATCATAACTGGAGTGATAATTTCAAATCAGCACTTAGAATACATAAAGGATTTGTAAGTATTGACAGGCAAGGTGGAGGATTAGCAGGAGGAAATACTTTCCCGGAAGCAGGTAATAATCAAACCAGAGATTCATTCACTGCAGCGTTAAATAACACTTACTTTGGTAATGGATTTACTTCTGAAACGAATTACCAATATGCCGAAATGGACTGGCTGTATCTGAATCCAAATACTACAGGAGTTCCTTCTGTTTTTGTTGAAGATCCAAGTGGACAAACCATAGCTGTTCTTGGAGAAACTTTGGGGAACTTTGATCTGGTACAGAAGACTCATCAACTCCAACAGAAATTTACTATCCCAAAAGGGAATCACATCATAAAAGCGGGAGTTGGAATTTTAAGCTCTATCCATAACGATACAAGAGGTGGAAATGGGAATGGTTTTTATACAGTAAGACTAAACCAGACTCAATTAGATAATCTGAACAATCAGAATCTTGGAACAGGACTTTCTTACACTGATATTCCTTCTGATGTGGCGGTACAGAGTTACAGCGTTGAATTACGCCCGAACACATTTGACGGTAGCCAAACTATTTATAGTTTATACGCCGAAGATTTATACTCCGTAAACAGTCGGTTGAACCTGACTTTTGGTCTCCGGTACGATTATGACAATCTTTCAAAAGGAGGTGCCGATCAGGGTGATTTCAATAACCTTTCCCCTCGTTTTAATTTTAACTACAAGTTAGATAACAGAACCTCATTACGTGGCGGGTATGGACTTTTCTATGAAAAAATTGTGTACGCTATTTACAGTGATGCTGTAGCAGGAAGTTCAAGATCACCGGATTTTCAACGCCAGTTACAATTATTGATAGATGCAGGGCAACTTCCTTCTGATACTGATATCAATCAGATTACAAGAAATGGTAATGCAAGTGTTTCTCCGCAAGGCGTAACTTACCTTAATGGTCCAACTGCTTCTGATTTTGATGATTCGGACGGGTTCGGATTTAGCAATGAGTTCAAAATCTTAAATCCAAACGGATATGATAACCCGTATTCTCATCAGATTTCATTGGGGGTTCAACGCCAGATTGCCGATGACATGTTATTTTATGTTGATTTGATGCACACGCGCGGTTTTAATCAATTTAGATTGACCGATGTAAACGCTCCTTCTTCGTTTGAAGTTACGAACCCAAATGGTGGTGCAGGTGATGTAAGGTCTCAGGTAGATGCTGATGAGACCCGTGATGTACCCATTCTATATGACAATTCGGGAGCTCCTTACGCACTTGATGGTACTGATACACTTCGAAATATTTCAAGAAGAGTAACAATGACGGAAACAGCAGGAGAGTCACGATACTATGCTGCAAATGTAAACCTGTTGAAAAACAGAGATGCAGACGATTACAGTTTCAGGATTAGCTATACACTTTCAAGTCTTAGAAATAACACTGAAGACATCAATTTTGAAGCAGAAGATGCAAATGATTTTGATGATGAATGGGGACCTTCGATAAATGACAGGCGACATGTATTTAGTATTTTCGGAACCTATTATGCATTTGATGATCTTGGAATTACATTGGCTTCATTAATCCAAAGTGGTCAACCGGTGAACAGAGTTCCGGATGCAACACAGTTTGGTACCACTGATCTGAATGGTGATGGTGGTAGCTTTGCGACACAGTATACAGGGAAAACAGATCGTCAACCTGGCGCTTCACGGAACGATGGACGACTGCCATGGTCTTATACATTTGATTTGAGTTTGAAGTATGATTTCAGTGTAGGAAATGGTAAGCTAAGAGCAAGAGCTGATATATTTAATTTACTGAATACTACTAACTACAGTGGATACACAAGCAATGCTACGGCAAGTAATCAAATACAGGTTGGCTTAATTGACAGAAATAACTACACCTACAGAAACTCAGCGCCTCCGCGTCAGTTTCAGTTTAGTTTGAGTTATAGGTTTTAATGATATCTGTAATTTCTCAATACAAAACTGTCATCCTGAGCGGCCCAAATTTTAAAAAGAAATTATGAGTTAAGTACGCCGAAGGGTCTCAAATAATCGAAATAGTATTCATTTCAATATTTGAGACCCTTCGCAACTGTAATATTTTCTTTTTAAAAGCTCCATGCTCAGGGTGACAGCTAAAAAAAATTTTAATGAGTTAAGAAACTTTATAAAAATGAAATTAAAAAAAAACATCGGGTTAATTTGCTTAACTGCATTGTTGATTTCCTGCGGAAGTCCACAACAAAAAGAAGGAGACCTCTCCCAACTTTCATGGGAAGAAATTGAACAGAAAGCCAGCGGACAAACCGTAAACATGATGATGTGGCAGGGTGATCCTAATATCAATGCTTACATCTCAAATTATGTAGTTCCGGAAGTTAAAGAACGGTTTAATATAGATCTTGAAGTTTCTTCAGGACAAGGAAATACAATTGTTTCCATTCTTATGACAGAAATTCAAGCCGGAAAAGATGTTAGTGAGATAGATATTTCATGGATTAACGGCGAAACTTTCTATCAACTTCGTCAAGTAGATGCATTGTACGGTCCGGTTACCAATCAACTTCCAAATTCGAAATACATCAATTTTGAGAATCCATTTATAGGTAAAGATTTTCAACAGCCCATAGACGGTTTCGAAACTCCGTGGGGAAATGTGCAAATGACGATGATTTACAATCGTGAAAACACTCCAAATCCCCCCAAAACTCTGGAAGAACTTGAATTATTCGTACAACAAAATCCGGGACAGTTTACGATTCCTACAGAATTTACCGGGATGACTTTTCTTAAATCATTGATGATTTCTTTAGCCGGAGAAGAAACGCTCAGTGGTGATTTCGATGAAGTGAAGTATGAAAAATATTCAAAAGAATTATGGAATAAGATCAATGGAATGAAGCAACATTTTTGGAAAGGCGGAGAGACATTCCCGAGCAGTTTATCAGCCATGCATAAAATGTTTGCTAATGGCGAACTTGCCATCACCATGAGTAACAACGATTCTGAAGTAGATAATAAGATCAATCAGGGATTATTTTCGGAATCTGCTCGTGCATATGTGTTGGAAACAGGAACTATTCAGAATTCACATTATCTGGGAATTGTAAATCATTCCAACAAAAAGGCTGCAGCCATGACTGTCATAAATTTTATGATTTCACCGGAAGCGCAATACAAGAAAATGGACCCGAACGTATGGGGAGACGGTACTATTTTGTCGATGGATAAACTTCCACAGGAGTGGCAGGAAAAATTCAAAAATATTCCGAACAGGGAATATGCTCCGCAAAGAACCGAAATTCAGCCATTTGCTTTGGAGGAATTAGCCCCCGAATATATGATAAGACTATTTGAAGATTTCAGAACATATGTGGTTCAGGGATAAACTAAGCATAGCAAGTATTTCTCTTTTTCTGATGCTGGCGGTGTTACCGTTGGTTCTTGGAATTGGATATGCTTTAATGTACAGTTTTGGGTTGACCGGCGTACTCACCGAAGGTTTTACCTTTGAATATTGGGTAGAAGTATTCTCGAAATCTGAAATGTTATCCTCCTTTGGATTCAGTCTCTATATCGCTTCAGTTTCCATGTTAATTGCTGTTGGTACCGCTCTTTTCTTTTCTATTATTTTTAATAAAGAGCTCCAAAAAGGAATCGGATCATATATGTTTTATTTTCCGCTTTCCATTCCGGCAATGGTTGCTGCTTTCTTTATTTTTCAACTATTCTCGAAAGGCGGATGGGTTTCAAGTATCGGATTTCAATTAGGATTGATTGACTCAATCAGTGCTTTTCCTGATCTCATCAACGATAAGTACGGAATTGGGATTATAGCCGCTCATGTACTTTTAGCGGTTCCATTTTTCACGATTTATTTTTTGAATGTATTTAAAACCGAGAACCTGAAAGAACTTGGGGAATTGGCGATCACTTTAGGAACCAAATCGAAAGAAATTTCCACCAAAGTATATATCCCGATTCTGTTTTCCCGATCGCTTCCCACCTTGGTTCTGTATTATATTTTCATTTTGGGTTCATATGAAATTCCATTATTGCTCGGTCGCGAATCATCAGAAATGGTTTCAGTTTTAGCTATTCGTAAACTTCGTAGATTTAATTTGAACGACATCCCTGAAGCGTACATCATCGCTCTGGTTTACATTGTAATTGTGTTGTCGTGTATTTTATTGCTGTTCAGAAAACGGAGGATATCCTATGACATCTGATCTGAAAAAGTTTGTTATCTGGCTGATATTTTCAAGTATTGTATTTCCTTTTTTGTATTTGCTGATGTTATCCTTTTCTACAAATTGGGCTTACCCTGATGTGATGCCTCAAAATATCACACTGAATAACTGGACTCAGATATTTTTCGTAAATGCTAATTTGTTGTCCAGTTTTGGAATTAGTGTATTGATATCACTTTCGGTAGCAACTATTTCTACGATCTGCGGATTTATATCCAGTAAATTCATTGCCTACCATCCCAAAAAGCGGACATTAATGTTGATGTCTTACTTCCCGTTTATCCTTTCCCCCGTGATTTATGCGGCATGCATTTACTACTTTTTTATCGTGATGAATATTTCCGGAAGTATTGTCGGTGTGATTTTGGCTCAGCTCATTATCGCGTATCCATACGCAGTAATTATTTTTAGCGGATTCTGGAGCAATGAAATTAAGTCAATGGAAGATCTGGTAACAACACTTGGTGGAAATAAAATGCAGGCATACACCAAAGTGCTTTTTCCTTCGGCAAAAGGAATGGCGTTGGTATGTTTTTTCCAAACGTATCTGATCTCCTGGTTCGAATACGGTTTAACTACAATTATCGGTGTTGGAAAAGTACAAACACTCACGCTTAAAGTTTTTCAGTACATCAACGAAGCCAATATATACTTTGCAGCACTAGCGGCTTGTATGCTAATAATTCCGCCGGTGATTTTGCTCTATGTAAACAAGAAATTTGTATTTAAAGTAAACGGATGATTCGTCTTCAGGTTAAGAACATATCAAAACGATTTGATGATAATCAGGTTATCAACAACTGTTCGGTGGAAATTAATGCACATGAAACGGTTAGTATTTTAGGGCGTTCAGGTTGTGGAAAAACCACTTTTTTGAAAACTATTGCAGGTATTCACAATCCTGACGAAGGAGCAGTTTTACTCAATGGAAATGATATTCATCAAATGATTCCGCACAAACGTGGAGTGGTGTATTTGTATCAGGAAGCATTGTTGTTTCCGCACCTTTCGGTTTTTGAAAACATTGCATTCGGTTTGAAGGTCCGGAATCTTCCTAAAGCTGAAGTACAAGGCAGAGTCTTCGAAATGATTGAAAGCATCGGTTTATCAGGAAAAGAGGATCAAATGCCTCACGAACTTTCAGGCGGACAAAAACAGCGAGTCGCTTTTGGTAGGGCATTAATAATTAATCCGGAAGTTCTTTTACTGGATGAACCTTTCGGAAGCTTAGACGTGGAAACAAGAGCGGCTATGCAATCATTATTCAAACAAGTTGCCGATAAATATGAAATCACCTCTCTTTTTGTAACACATGATTTAAAAGAAGCCATTTTAATCGGAGATCGAATTGCAGTAATGGATAAAGGAGATTTGCAGGTATTCAACTCAAGAGAAGAATTTATGCAATCACCGGTTTCCGGAGTAAAAGAAGAACAAGCATTCTGGAATTCACTTTAAAACAAATTAACCAACCAAAAAAGCATGATAAAAGCATTAATTATATCGAACGGAATTGAAGGAGTTGGAGAAAACATGTTTCAATATTCCGGGAAACTTGATTGCACCGTTGCAAATGTAACAGAAAATTTTGATGTGGATTTAGAGCCCTATGATCTGCTGATTGTTCCCAATGGAGCTGATCATGTAGCCATGCTTAAAATCAAAGATAAAGTGGCGGAGTTTCTTGATAGAGGAAAAGCCTTGTTCTGCTTTGATGGTTGGTTTACCAATTGGATTCCCGGAAATAAATGGGTGCATGACAACTCAAAAAAAACCATTGATATTAGATACAAAATTAAAACTGATCGGTATGGTTTGTTCAGAGGAATTGACGTAGCAGATTTGAATTTTTCTCATGGAATAAGCGGCTGGTGGGCAGTTGGTTACATTGAACCAACTGAAGGAGCTGATGTAGTAATAATTGACACCTGGGAACGTCCATTACTGGTTGTTGATGAAATAAGTTCCAAAGGCTTGATGGTGCTTTCTGCAAGTGCTCCCATTGCTGACTATACCTATGGTACCACCGATGATATGGATTCAGCTGAATCTATAGCACAACTCTATAGAAATTGCGTGGATCATTTAATAAATGAAAGAAATGAGGTATTCGTATGAATAAGATTGGATTGATCTTTAACGGCGTTTGGTCTCAGTACGCATTCGCAACTGCTACCAAATACAAAGATATTTACGAGTTGGTGTATGTTCACGAGCTTTCACACGAAAAAATTAAAAATCTCGATGCCATTGTGATTCCGTTTCAGTCTAACCAGCATGCATTAACAGAGAAGAAAGATTCCATTTATCAATTCTTATCAGACGGTAAAAAGGTATATATAGCAGGAGATAGTTCTACGGAATGGCTGGATGCGACTTGGGAAGATCGACCGGTAAATAATTATTGGTGGGTTAAGGACCCAGACAATCCTCCGGTTTCTGATACTAACTTTGATCACCCGATTTATAGAGGATTAAGTGCCCGACATGCTTGCTGGCATATTCACGGGGTTTATACAGTAATTCCTGAAAACAGTGAGGTGATTCAAAAAAATGAGCTAGGTGAAATTATAAGCTGGCAAACAAATCGATATGGAGGTACTCTGTTTGCTACTACGCTTGATCCAATTGTTGAACACGGAATTCAGCAAATAACTCATCTTGATAATTATGTAGATAAGTTGACTGAATGGTTATGTGGAAAAAAACCGAAAGGTGATTTTGATGTTCCCAAGACAGCCTATGGCATAGATAAAATTGAATTCTAAATCCAATAGTAGTGAATAAGAAAGATCAAAAATCTGTTGCGGTAATACTTGGAAGTGCATATTTAAAAAACACTCCTGAATCTTTGAGACTGGAAGAAATCAACATCAACACAAAGTGGGGAGGCCAAAAAATTTACAGGATTATTTCAGTTGATCGTCCCTCTTATGTAATTTTCAGGCATGGAAACCCGCACTCGTTATTACCCAATCAGGTTAATTACCGGGCTCAGGCCGCAGCTCTTAAAACAGTAAATTGTGGAGCGTTGCTGATTACGAGCTCAGTAGGGGTGATGGATGCTCAAATTCCTTTATTTAAGCCACTGATCTTATCCGATATTTTGATGCCTGAAAATCGTTTACCGGATGGAAGTACTTGCACCATGTTTCCTAAACCGTCCGAAAATCATGGACATTTGGTATTGAAAGAAGGGTTATTCTCGAAAGCGCTGGAAAATCAGGTTAGAAAGTTTGCCGGAAATTTAGTTTTCAATAATGAAAGCAAAGAAATCATCTTTGCTTATGCGGGCGGCCCAAGAGGAAAAACAGCCGCCGAAAATCGTATGTGGATAAAGCTTGGTGGAAACGTTAATTCCATGACAACAGCTCCTGAAGTAGTACTTGCCAATGAACTTGAAATCCCAACTATAGCAATTGTAGCCGGGCATAAATATTCGGTCCCGGATATGAAAAATCCTACCTCAGATGATGACGTTACGGAAAGCCTGAATCAAAGCAGAAGGGGGATGGAAGACCTGATTATGCAATTTGTTGAAAAGATCGAACCTGTAGAATTCGCGAACTATATCTATCGCTTTGATTGATCCTGAACAGCATATAAGATCATTTTATGATCAGACTCCTGAACTTGGAGGGATTAAAAAAATTGAAAAACTCTCAGGTGGGAATCTGAATTTTGTCTTCCGGATATGGAATACATCAGAGGACACTCAGATTGCGAAATATGCACCACCATTCATAGCCGTTCTTCCGGAAATTGATATGGATGCTGATCGGATTTTGATTGAAATCAAACTGATGGAATTATTAGGACAAGGCCCCTTGTCTGATGTTTCATCAGAAGAGATCCGCCCTCCGGATTTAATAGCCAAATCTGAGTCAGAACACCTTTTTGTGATGGAGGATATTCGTAACTCTGTAAGTTTGGATACTTCACTTCTTAATGGAAATATATCAGTTGAATCAGGAAGATTATTGGGTGAATTTATCGGTAAGCTACACAAGAAAAGTGTAGGGTTAAATGAAGCAAGGGAGATTACCAATAAGCCTGTTCAAAAAACCCGCTTGGAAGTTCAATACAAATCACTGGCGAATCTTTTAAAAGAGTTAAAAGTAGATGAGGCTGATAAACTCGGGCAAAGAATAATAGATCTTGGAGAACGATTTTTACTACCCGGGAAATGTTTGTTGATGGGAGATCTGTGGCCAAGATCAATCCTTGTTCAGGGTAAGAACGTACTGAAAATTATAGATTGGGAATTTTCTCACTTTGGGCGTCCATGCCAGGACATTGCTCATTTTGCGGCGCATTGTTGGTTATTGGGTAGTAATGAACCTAAAGCGAAAAATAAAATCCTGAGTTTTTACAACTCATTCAGAGATTCTTACAAACAATCTTTGGGAGTAGTTTTTGATGACCTTTGGAATGAACAGGAAATGAAAGATGCCTCCATTCATTTTGGATGTGAAATTTTGGTTCGTACTCATGGAAGTTTTAAATCAGGCTATTTATTCGAACAGGATAAAAATCCGGATCAGCAGTTTCTTAATAGATCATTAGAAAGAAGTATATCAGCCATTAAAGAATTTAATTTTTCAATTTAAGATACAAGTTATGATGCAAGATTTTAATCACTGCGAATCAGTCTACTGGGTGTTTACTCAGGTATGTAACGACCATTGCGATCACTGTTATAATTCATCAGGTCCGCAAGGAGATAAGCTAACCGATGAAGAATGTCTCGCAATCATTGACAACTTGCCCGACAAAATGGAGCGTTTGATTCTTTCAGGTGGTGAACCGCTTGCTAAAAGAAAACAGTTATATATGATTTTAGATCGTTTGAAGGAAAAGTATGGCGATGAAATGCAGATCATGCTTCAAACAAATGGAGATCTTCTGGACGGAGAAAAACTGGATACTCTGATTGAAAAAGGAATTACCCGTTTTGATATTGCAAGCATTGACCGCTATCACAAGAAAGCAGGCGCAAGACAGGAAGAGTTAACCGAGCTTTTTAAATCACGTGGATTGAGCGATGATAATCAAAAGCCATTGATCGAAAAAGAAACATACCTGAAAAAAGAGACCCCGAGTTTTGGATTTTGGGGAGCCAGCGAAGATATGTGGTTGGGTGGAAACTGGGCTCGTGGTCGTGCTATGCAGAATGATATCTGGATGGAAGATCATACCCATAATTTTTGCGAAATACTGTCCGGAGCTAAGGGGTTTTTAGGTGGAAGTGAACTTCCGCAGGAAATTAGTATTCAACTTTGGCGAATAAATCCATGTTGTCCGGGAACAGCCAAAGCTATGGGAGATGCCAGAAAAGAAAAAGTAGCCGATGTATTAAAAAGAGTATCTGAATCACCAATTTTCCAAAAACTGAATGAAGGTAAGCCCTATCAGATGGGGGAAAGTATCGGGATTTCTCAGGAAAAGGCTTTCGAAAGAGGAGCTGATCTAAAAAATATATGTTTATGGTGTGATGAATTCTTTACCAAACATTTCGATATCGAAACCATGTCTGAAATGAATGAGGAAACCCTATCGAAATCCATTGATACTAATGCAGATTTATCCGACTTTGAGAAAGTTTTAAAGGCACAATCAAGAAGTCAGACAAAAAGGTAAAATAGTTTTATATTTTAAGGGCGTTTAGAAAAGATAGATTAAATTCTTTTAGGGAAAGCTTAGTAAATTTGTTCGATCATGTCGAAAAATGAAAACCATTCTGCAGATAATTTCTTTTGGTCAAAAGAGCCTGAACCTCACAGAAGTCGAAGAAAAGAAATTCTCAAGAAATATCCTGAAGTAAGAGAACTCTATGGCGTGGACCCAATGTTGAAATTTAAGATAATCGGAATGGTCTTATTTCAGCTTGTTTCTGCTCCATTAATTTTTGAATTACACTGGGCTCTTTTTGTTTTGATCAGTTATGTAATTGGTGCAACAATTACTCATTCATTGTTTCTTGGAGTTCATGAGTTAAGTCATAATCTGGCCTTTAAAAAGAAATCGTATAATAACTGGTTAGCTATTTTTGCTAATATTCCCATTGTGTTTCCTTATGCAATGTCCTTTAGAGCGTACCATTTAATGCACCACAGTGAGCAGGGACATGAACATCACGATACTGATCTTCCTTCAAATATTGAAGCCGGTTTTTTTAAAGGTTTGGTTGGGAAGTTTGCCTGGGCAGCTAATCAGATATTCATGTATGGACTAAGACCAATGCTGCAACATCCTTTGAAAATGGATAAATGGCTGCTTACCAATTTGATATTTCAGGTAGCGGCAATTTCATTGTATACTTATTTCGCCGGTTTTGGAGCTTTATACTATTTACTCCTTTCATTTTTTCTGGCAGGAAGTATACATCCAATGGCTGGTCATTTTATTTCCGAACATTACGTATTTGAAGAAGGGCAGGAAACCTATTCCTATTATGGACCTCTGAATAAACTAGGTTTTAACGTGGGGTATCATAATGAACATCACGATTTTCCTTATATCCCGGGATCAAGGCTCCCTAAGCTTAAAAAAATGGCACCTGAATTTTATGATAACCTCTATTCGCATAATTCATGGGTAAAAGTGTTGTATAAATTTATAACTAACTCAGACATTTCCCTCTATAATCGAGTAAAAAGAAAAGCAGAAAAAAAGAGTTAGTTCATCATCAATTTTGGTTTTTGTAAAAGAAATTTTTCTCATTGCATTCAGTTCGGATAAGTCTAATCTTCAGGAAGTCCTAAATCATGAACTTCTTATCGCGAATGAAAAAAATTTTACTACTTTTACTGATTCCATTTTTTGCTTGTACTCAGCCTCAGCAAACAAAACTCGATACCGATCAGCTTATTGAAGATCTGCGATTTATTTCTTCGGATGAAACGGAAGGGCGCAGAACAGGGACAAAAGGAAATGAATTAGCCAGAAATTATTTAGTGACCCGTTTTCAGGAAACCGGAGCACAACCATTTCAGGATTCATTTACTCATCCATTTTCATTTACTCCAAGAAATGCTCAGGAGCAAATGACAGGAGTTAATGTAATTGCTAAAGTAGATGGTAAATCGGATTCCATGATTGTGATTACAGCACATTATGATCATTTAGGAAAAAGAGATTCTTTGATTTTTAACGGTGCTGACGATGATGCTTCCGGAACTGCTGCTTTATTAGCATTGGCTGATTATTTTGTTGGTAATCAACCCAATCACACTTTGATTTTCGCTGCTTTTGATGCAGAAGAAATGGGTTTACAGGGAGCAAGAGCTTTTGTCGCAGATTCTGTATTGCTTCAGAAAGTAAAACTGAATATCAACATGGATATGATCAGTAAAAATGATAGTAGCGAGATTTATGCTGCCGGTACTTATCACTATCCCGCAGCCAAACCAATTCTTGAATCGGTTGAAACGGGATCAGTAAAACTACTTTTTGGACATGATACCCCAGATTTAGGATACAATGATTGGACATTCTCTTCTGATCACGGCCCATTTCACTCAAAGGGCATTCCATTTGTTTATTTTGGAGTGGAGGACCATGAAAATTATCATAAACACACCGATGATTTTGACACCATTCCTCAGGAATTTTACAAAGCATCTGTTCAAATGATCCTTAATGCTGTGAAAGCCTTTGACCAGCAGTGGTAAGTGGAACGTTATAGCATTTATTCTGTTAAGATTTTGTGCTAATTAACTCATTGATGCAAAGTCTTAAACCCTACATTCGTTTAATAACTGAGAACACAGATTACCGCCGGCTTTGGTTGAGTCAGGCAGTTTCTAATTTCGGGGATTGGTTCGGATTACTGGCACTATATGCTCTAATCGCGGAATATTCGGACTCTGAATTATTACTGGGATTAATCATTGTAGTAAAGATGGTAAGTCTGGCTGCTTTTTCTCCATTTGCAGGGTATTTAACGGATCGGTTCAACCGCCGCAGATTGATGATCTTTTGCGATTTTGCCCGAGCAGCAGCTGTAAGCGGTATCTTACTGGTTGATTCAGCAGATACGTTATGGATTGCCTACGTGTTGACTTCCATTCAGATGATGCTTTCCGCAGTTTTTCAGCCTGCTAAAACTTCTTCAATCCCAAATGTTACAAAGCCCGAAGATCTTACGAATGCAAATATTATATCTACGGCAACCTGGAGTATCATTTTCACAACAGGTATGGCAATCGGAGGCTTTGCTACGGATTTGATAGGCACCGATTGGGTTTTCATAATTGATACATTCACTTACATCATTTCAGCATGGTTTGTGTACAGAGCAGTTATACCTCAAGCCGAACAATCAGAAGAAGAAAAACAGAGAACCCGAAATCCATTTGTTGGAATCAAAGAAGGAGCTCAATATCTGATCTCGAATAAACACATACTTCGTCCAAGTATCGCCAAAGGTACTTCAACTATGTTCCTTGGTGGGCTTGTATACTTGTTGATTATTGTAAGCGAAGAAATCCTGATGATGGGAAGTATTGGCTTGGGACTTTTATATGCAGCCAGAGGAATAGGGACGGGAATAGGTCCCGTAATAGGAAGAAGATTATTCTCTGATCAAAAAGAATGGGTAGGAGTTATGGGTTATTGTTTTGTTATCGCAGGATTGATGTATATGATAGTGGGCTGGGCTTCTAATATTATAGTTATGGTTTTGTTTGTATTGTTAGCTCATGCTGCATCAGGATCGAACTGGGTAATGAGTACTATTCTATTACAAAAACGATCTGCAGATACTTTCAGGGGTAGAATTTTCAGTACAGAGTGGCTTTTATTTACCATTGCCAATTCCATTTCCGTTGTAATTGCAGCCACGGTTCTTGAGCTTGAATTACTATCTGTCCGAAGCCTTATTATTGTTTATGGAATTATGATGATCTCCTCCGGTTTAATTTGGACGTTGACCATTTCGAGACAGGAAAGAGCATTTCAAAATACATTGTGAACATAGATACGCAAGATTTTGCGTATCTACAGATCAACTAATCCTCAAAATAACTTCCTAAACTATTACAGAAAAACGACCAATTGGAAATTGGATATTCACTTAATGGATATTGGTTATTCGACAGCACTTACTCCTCATCAGGAATATTGAAATCTACGTCAGTGCGGTAATCATCCAACAGATGCTCTGCAAAATAATACCACATCATCCGCTCAAAGTAAGACGTGTAATTTCCAAAGCCATGGCGTTTACCTGGCAAAATCATCATGTCAAAGCGTTTATTAGCCTTTATGAGTGCATCCGCCAACTTTATAGTATTCGCTGGATGTACATTATTATCCATATCACCATGTACCAGTAACAAATGACCTTTCAGGTTTTGTGCTAATGAAGCATTAGTTTCTACAGGTGCATCAAAAGTAATGACTTCATCTTTTGTTTTAGTGCTGTCATCATTCATTTTGGTGACGGTTTTCTTGTTTTCTTTAACTCCGTTATGAACTTCACCCCACCAAATGTTATAAATACTGTTATCATGATTTCCGGCAGATGAAACAGCAACATCGTAAAAGTCAGGATAAGTCAATAAAGCGGCAGTACTCATAAATCCACCACCCGAATGTCCAAAAATACCTACGCGGTTTATATCGATAAAGGAATGTTGGGCAGCAAGCTGTTCGATTGTAAATTTATTATCAGCAAGTGGATAATCGCGCATATCACCATATCCGTAATTGTGATAATACTTCGAACGGATTGGACTTCCTCCTCGCTGTCCTTGTGCAATTACAATAAATCCTAGTTGTGCCAAAGTCTGAGGTCTTCCACGTGAACCTGATATCGTAAAACTTACCGGGAAAGATTCAACTTGAGGTCCGGGATATACATACGATATGATGGGGTATTTTTTGGTAGAGTCGAAATCGAAAGGTTTCCACATTACTCCATATAAATCAGTAACACCATCAGCAGCTTTTACATTAAATGACTCTGGAAATTGATATCCAATTTTTTGTAATCCTGAGATATCAGCTTTCTCTAATTCCATAATAATTTTTCCGGAACCGTCTCTTAAAACAGATCTAAAAGGTAAGTCAACTCTGGAAAAACTATCAACGAAGTAATTTCCTTCATCAGACGACCAAATAGTATGATTTGCATTCTCAGAACTCAATTGTTTAAAGTTACTTCCATCAAAGCGAACGCTATATAATTGACCGTAGTAAGGATTAACGCCTTCTTCACGTCCGACCCCTCTGAAATATAAAGTAGATGCTGCAGTGTCAATTTTTGAAATTGTTTCCACTACCCAGGGACCCGTAGTAATTTTGTTCTTTAAATTACCTTTGCTGTCGTAACGGTAGAGTTGCCCCCATCCGGTTCTTTCGCTCCACCAGATATATTCTTCCCCTTCATTGATAATGCCTAACTGAGCATATCGTGTATTAAAATAAGGTTTACTCGTTTCACTGAACAGAACTTCAACTTCACCGGTAGTGGTATTAGCTTTAAGAACATCCATTTCATTCCACATTCGGTTACGTCGTAAGATCCACAAATAGTCTGATTTCTTACTTTCAAATATTCCTCCTTGATAAAAATAAGCGCCACCTAATGATTGGTCCTCCCATTTATCAGTATCGAGAGTTACACTTTCTCCGGTTTCGGGATCGAAAATCTGAATTTCATCCACATAGATTTCTTCTTCTCCGGGCATAGGGTATTTATAAGTCTCAAGCTCAGGTCGTTTTTTTAATGAATTAATTACCCATAGTTCAGGCACCTTTCTTTTGTCCTGACGTTTTACCCAAAATTTCTTTCCATCTTCAAACCAGTTAATTCTGGGGCGTTGCTTTTCTGTTGTTGAGGTATCTCCATCACTAAATTGGTAACTGAACCAACGTTCTCCGTCATCTGTGATTTGAGTAGCAGTAGTGTCGGCATCATCTTTTCCCATAATGAAAAGATTATGATGTTTAGCGAAAACAACATAGGAGCTGTCCGGTGAATATACCTTCCAGTTATCACGGTCAGCTTTTTCGAGAGAGTCGCCCCTGATTAAACGGTTTCCATTCAAATTGTAAGTAAACTCAATACTATCCACATGAAATGTGAAAAGTTCTCTGTCGGTGTCATAGTCAAAACCTTTCAGGTCAAGATCTTTGGAATTAAAAGTTCTGCTGAATTCCTCTGAAAGCTGTCCTGCCATTTCTTCCTGGTCAAAAAGAAGGCGTTTACTTCCACGTTCTGCATTTACGTAATACCAATTTTTACCTTCTGAGTTTTCAAAAGTATACCAAAAGTTATTGGTGTCTTCGATCCAGCGTGGAATAACTCTTAAATCGCCTACAAGTTTTTCCATTTTTTGAGTGGTGAAACGTTCTGCTAATTCGAAATTGGCTTTTTGAGCAGTAGCAGGGCCTGCAATTAAAATTGCCACAAAAGCGGCTACAAAAGAAAAGTGTGTAATTCTGTTCATTATACTCAGTATTAGTTTCGGACTAAATAAACGGGTTTGTTTTGTAAAGGTGGGTTAAAAGTCAGCTAAACTTTTTTCTTTCCTCTTCGAAATCTTCATCGCTGATTAATCCTTGTTGCCACATTCCTGTGAGTTGATCCAGCTTGTCCAGGCTTCCTGGATCAAACTGCGGTTCTTTTCTTTCCAATGACTTTTTTTGATTCAACAATTCTTTCTGATAGGCAATGGCTGTATCAATCTTATCGAGCAAAGACTGTGGTTCCGAAATTCCTTCCAGAACTATTTCTGAAACATTGGCTTGCAGATGGATATTCCCAATTTTCAGGAATTTTTCCCAGGAACTTTGCACAATTCTGGTTTCATTTATATCCACTAATTCAACTTTTTTACTTTCTGATTTTTGCTTTTCAACAATTGAGTGATCAGAGATCAGAAATTGAGTATTAGTTCGTTTATAGTAAGCTAACCAGAGTAAAACTATTCCAACCAGAAGTGGAGCCAAAATTATCCCAAGAATGATAAGTAGGAAATAGTTTTTCCATGAAGGATGAAGAACAATAGATTTCTCTGAATTTGTCATATCAAAAATTGATAAAAAGTCCGAAAGAGTATTTTTTAATGGGTATATTTACCATCAGAACATAAGATGCTTAACCAAAATTCGAAAGTTTGAAAGTCTGGAAATATATTGTGGCTGCTGGGATGACAGTCACAATTTCAAGCGGCATCCTGATCAGCATTCCGCAAATCCCAATTCTTGAAGAAACAGCCCGCAATATTTTTTTTCATGTACCCATGTGGATGGCCATGTTCGCTATGTTTACCATCAGTTTCTGGTATAGTATCAAGTACCTTAATTCACCGGATGCTGATATTGATATCAAAGCGGAATCGGCGGCAAAAGTAGGAATCATATTTGGAATCTGTGGTTTATTGACCGGCTCGCTTTGGGCGCGCTTTACCTGGGGAACATGGTGGACATTCGCTGAACCCAAAATGAACCTGGCGGCACTCGCAGTCATGATCTACTACGCTTATTTTGTATTACGTTCTGCATTCGATGATGAAGAGAAAAGAGCCAGGCTTTCAGCTGTGTATAATATTTTTGCCGTTACTACGATACCATTTTTGCTGTATATCGTTCCGCGACAATTAGAAAGCCTGCATCCCGGTGCGGACGGAAATCCCGCTTTTAGTGAGATTACCGCTCCTGAATTACGTTATGTTTTATACCCGGCATTCATTGGTTTTATCGCCTTGGCATTCTGGATATATGATGTAGTTTATCGGTATAAAAAGCTTCAACATCTTACAGAAAATCCGTAGTTTTAAGAGATGAAAAAATTCATACAAGAAGCAGCTCAAACTTCCGTTGATACGCTCTCAACTTCTTACGGAGAAAAGTGGAGCGGGGCGGAACAAATCGGTCAGTCAAACGCGTTCATCAATTTTATGTATTCAAACGATCTCATATTTGTAGTACTCGGAGTAACACTGATCATTTGGTTTGTGTTATTATTTTTCCTGATCCGCGTGGATAAGAAAGTGAGCTCCCTCGAATCAAAACTTAATTCAGAGAATAAAAATGAAGCCTAAGTTAGTAATCGGAATCATCGCCATTATCGGTTTTACATCATTACTGATGTACAATTTCGGCGAAAGTATCAGCACATACACGAATTTCGAAAAAGCCTCGGAAATGAAATCAGCTCATGTTGCAGGAGTTTGGGATGATTCTCAGGACTACGGTTTTTCGCCGGAAACCAAAGTGTTTTCTTTTTTTATGACAGATGAGGCTGGAAATACAAAGCGTGTTGTCTATTCCAAGCCGAAGCCTAATAATTTCGAACAGGCCGATCGTTTGGTGGTTATCGGTGAAATGCGTGGCGAGACATTCTACGCCAATGATATGTTGATGAAGTGCCCATCAAAATATAATGATACAGATCCATCTCAATTCACAAACGCTTCTGCAGGCAGTTGATCTATGATCGGTATTATTGGTAAAATTCTTTTATCCACTTCTTTTGTCTGTGGATTAGCTTCACTTTTTTTCTACTTCCAAAGTGCAAAGGATGAAAATCCCACTCACCTAAAAATTGGAAACTGGCTATTTGGGATCAAAGGAACACTCTTAGTTACAGCTTCCGTTTTGTTGGTTTATCTGCTCTTTACTAATCAGTTCCAATATTATTACGTTTTCAATTACACCAGTTTAGATCTCCAGCCTAAGTATCTCTGGTCAGCTTTTTATGGCGGACAGGAGGGAAGCTTTATGATCTGGATCTTCTTTTCCTGGTTGATCGGCTTTGGATTGATGAAGTGGACCAGAGATCCATACAAAGGACCTGTATTATTTTTCTTAGCACTGACTCAGGTATTTCTGCTTTCAATGGTGCTGGGATGGAATATATTTGATATCAAGATTGGTTCATCTCCGTTCAGAACATTGGCTGAAGAAATGCCGAATGCTCCGTTCATTCAATCTAACCCGGATTTTATTCCCGCAGATGGTTCAGGGTTAAATGATTTGCTGAAAAGTCCATGGATGATGATTCATCCACCAATGTTATTTGTGGGTTTTGCGATGATGACGGTTCCCTATTGCTTTGCAATGGCTGCACTTTGGAAAAGAAAATACAATGAATGGGTTGGTCCGGCTCTTCCATGGACTCTCACTTCAAACGTAATTTTACTTTCTGCTATTTTTCTTGGCGGATATTGGGCGTATGTCACACTTTCTTTCGGCGGATATTGGGCATGGGATCCTGTGGAGAATGCATCATTAGTTCCGTGGCTTATAGGAACTGCCGGAATTCATACGATGATCATTCAACGGAAAAGCTCGGTAGCACAAAAGTCCTCCATTTTGTTCGCAATTCTGGCTTATGTGGCAATTGTTTATGAAACATTTCTGACCAAATCCGGAATTCTTGCAGATTCATCCGTTCATAGTTTCACCGATCTTGGATTATATAATCAGTTACTTCTTTTCATGATAGTAACTACCGGAGTCGGGGTGGCATTATTCATTTGGAGATATAAAGAATTGCCTTCTCAGGAAAAGGAATCGCAGATTCTGAGCAGAGAATTCATGACGTTTACCGGAGCCATGCTACTCTTCATTCTTGGATTAGTGATTATCTTGGGAACAAGTTCTCCGATTATAGGATTGCTGTTTAATGACAATCCTACTCCGCCCGAGATCAGCTTTTATAATGATTGGAGTATGCCAATTGCCATGATAATGGCAGTTCTTACAGTTATTGGGCAATACTTGTTTTGGAAAAAATATACATGGGAAACGCTTTCTTCTGCTTTACTAAATCCGTTATTGGTTACATCCGTTGTAACTTTAGCTACTGTTATATTTAGCAATATTCGAGATCCGTATTACATTCTGTATATGTTCACTGCATTCTTCGCAGTGGTTGGTAATTCCTGGATCATTGTTAAGCTTTGTATGAAAAAACCAAAACTAATTGGTGGATCTGTAACTCATGTTGGTTTTGGAATTTTATTAATCGGGATACTTGCTTCTTCAGCTTACAATAGTCCAATGCTGGATCAGAGGATCATGGATTATAATGAACGTGTTAAACTTGGAGAAGTGAAGGATGAAATGGGTTTTACAGTTACAGAGCCGGTACAATTTCTTGAACTGAAGTTGAAAGAACCTAAGATTGTTAATAACAAATATGTGATCACTTATACGGGCTTCGATGTTACCGATCAAAATCGCCCGGGGCAACAAACATACAAACTTCTTTTTGAACCGATCGATGGCGGGGAACCGTTTTATATGTACCCTGAGGTGTATCCAATGCTTGCAACATCCACCCAGGAAAATGTGCAGTGGTCGGTCGATCCGGATGTGAAAACAGGAATATTAAGCGACATCTACTTATACGTAGCCGGAAGTTCTTATATCAAGCAACGTAATGATATGATCGCACGGCGTGCAAATGTAAATCCGGTTGGATTACAAGACAGCACGGGAGTTCCTGAAAAACAAACGATCACTTTCGAGAAAGGAGAAACAATCACGGTTGGTGGTTTTGAAATGAACTTCATGGATTATGCCATGGAGGATACAACAGCTCTTCCGCCAAACACCAATATCGGAGTTCGTGCTCAGATCGGAATTACTCATCTTGCCAGCGAGCAGCAGTTTCTGATTGAACCATTATTCGCTTTATACAATGATGAAGAAGGCAAAACTTTTGTTTTTGCTCCACCCGTAAATCTTCCGGGGCATGATATTACGTTCAGCTTTTCAAAAGTATATCCTGAAAGTGGTGAAATTGATTTAACCATTTCTGGTCTTAATGAAGAATATGAAAGCGAATGGATATTAGTAGTTGCAGAACAAAAGCCATTTATTTCCGTTGTGTGGCTGGGTACTTTTTTACTAATGATTGGATTTAGCGTTTCTATTTTCCGACATTGGGGAAGAGAAAAAGCCAAGAATAACGAATAATCAATATTGAATGTCGAATAATGAATTCAAATCGAGTAGCTTTAGAATGACCATCAAATCAATATTCATTATTTTCTGTTCAATATTCGTTATTCAAAATATTTCGGCACAGGATATCACCTTTGAGCAAGAAACAAATAATTCTACCATTGAAGATCTTCCTGATCCTAAAATGGCTTTGCTACGATCTTTTGTAATTCCCGGATGGGGGCATCAGTATGTAGACAGTGATAACTGGGCACGCGGCAAGATTCATTTGGCATCTGATATTGTTTTAATTGCCGGATATTTCGGGCTTTCTGTTCGTGCAGATCGATTTGAAAATACTTTACTGACACAAGCTCAATCAAAAGCAGGAATAAGTCTTTCCAACAAAAGCAGAGAGTTTGAACTTGCGGTTGCCAATTATAATAACCTAGCTGAATACAATGATTTTCAGCTTCGTTCCAGACGCTGGACCAATGTAATCGAAGATACACCCGAAAACCGTTGGAACTGGGAAAGCGAACAAGATCGCCTCGAGTTTCAGGATACCAGAGACAAAATTTCAAATTCTGAAAATCAATTACCGACTATTCTTACCCTTATGGTTGCTAACAGGATTTTGAGTGGAATAAATGCATTTACACGTGCCCGCGATATGAGAGCAAATCTGCCCGAAGCCGGATTGAGCTATTTGAATGAGTTTGGCGAACCCGGAGTAACGGCGCATCTCAGATTTAGATTTTAAGAAAATCCATATTTCTATTCTTATCATAAATCACTAACCTGATTTATGAGCGAAGTATCAACCACACAGTTCTATTCTGAAATTAGGGAGCAAAATAAATCATTAAGCTCCATTTTAAAGAACAAAGATTCTTTTCTGGAAGTGCCTGATGATTGGCATGTGGTTTTGACCGACATCAAAGATTCAACTAAGGCTGTTTCCGAAGGTAAGCATGAAGTAGTAAATCTGGTTGCAACAGGAAGTATAATTGCAGTTCTGAACATCGCTCACAGTAATGGAATTTCTATTCCCTTTTTCTTTGGTGGTGATGGAGCTACTTTAATTATTCCGGAAGCAATTTTCGAAGAAAGCATTTCTGCTTTAAAAGAGCACCAACAGAATACATCTGAAAATTTCAATTTATTTCTTCGGGTTGGAGCTATGTCGGTTTCAGAGGTGAAAAAAAATGACTATAAACTCAGCATTGCTAAAGCGAGAATCAATAAACATTTTTCTATACCGATAATGCTTGGTAACGGACTGCATTATGTGGAAAAAACAATTAAGGGTAAACAGGAGGATTTAAGCGAAAATAAATCAACGCAAAAAGTTCTTAACCTTGAAGGGATGGAATGTCGCTGGGATCGTATAAAACCACCTGAAGATGCACATCAGATAATCTGTTTGTTGGTAAAAGCTGAAGATGTAGATAAGCAGTCTGGTGTTTATTCACAGATTCTGGAAAAAATAGAAACTATATACGGGTCTCATAAAAAGAGAAATCCAATTTCTACTTCCGGTTTAAAATTAAACGCCACGTTGAATCGTATTTCCAGCGAAATGAAAGTGAAAGAAGGAGGAAGGAGCATAAAATTCCTGATGAAAAGAGCTTTTGCTACAGCGGTTGGTAAGTATTATCTGACTCAGAAAGAAGAAGGAAAAAATTATCTTAAAAGCATTGCTGATTTAACAGATACATTAGTATTGGATGGAAGAATAAATACGGTGATTTCCGGAATCAGAAAACAACACGATGAATTGGAAGCATTTCTAAAGAGTTTAGAGGATCAAAAATTGATTACTTACGGAATTCACAGAACAGGTGAAAGTATAATGTCTTGTTATGTGCGCGACCGAAAGGATCAGCACATTCATTTTGTAGATGGAGCCGATGGCGGATATACCCGTGCAGCAGGCGTACTCAAATCAAAAAAATAATTATCAGATCATGAAATATATCTCAACCTTAGTATTAACTTTCTTTTTTGTATGTACAGCAAACGCTCAGAAAGCAGCGAATCCTATCATAGAAAACTTTGGAACTATCTATGAAATAGAAAATGCTGTAAATCCCGACTCTAAGATTGAATACAAAATTGTAATCGATCTCAAAACACTTCAAAGAGATAAAGAAAGTGTGAATTCAGGTCTGAACAATGTTGCACGGATGATGAATTTACATGGACTAGGCGGCGTGGAAGCTGAAAATCTAAAAGTAGCTGTTGCAATTCACGGTGGAGCTACTGACCTGATAATGAGTAACGAAGCCTATCAGAAAAAATATGAGTTAGACAATCCGAATCTGCAACTGATCGATGAACTTAAGGATGCCGGAGTCGAGCTTTATGTTTGCGGACAGTCACTACTGGCAAGAAATTATGATCAGTCTGAAGTGAATCCCCAAATTAAAATTGGTCTTTCCATGCTTACCGTGGTTACTACATACATGCATAAAGGATATCATCAAATGGTTTTTAATTGATGGTAAATTACCTACTTAAACAAGCTAAGCTTCAAACAGGAATTAGTTACATATATATAAGTTAGATCATTTATGAATGACAGTTATCATCCTGAGCGGTCCGAATTGGTTGTTGGAAGCTTGATTTGAGTACGCCGAAGGATCTCAAGTAATCAATTTTGATACTATTTAAACATTTGAGACCCTTCTCAATCAACATTGATGCATTAAAAATATCGAGGCTCAGGGTGACAGCTTGAAGTCAATCGTTATCGAATTCTCAGGTTTATCTATGAACAGAATAAAAAAATTCCTACTAACAACGCTTGTTACACTCAGTATTTTATATGCCGGGATCTGCATCTACTTTTTCAACATCCAAAATTCCATTCTATTCCATCCTTCTCCTTTAGATCAAGATCATGCTTTCAGCTATGATTTTGATTTTGAAGAACGGTTTTTTGAAACTACCGATGAAGCACTTATTCATGCCATTCATGCAAAAGTTGAGGATTCTGCAAAAGGACTGGTAATCTATTTTCATGGAAATGCAGGCAACGCAGATACCAGTCCGGCAAAATTTGAATTGTTTATGAGCGAAGGCTATAATGTTTTATATCCCGATTACAGAGGATTTGGAAAAAGTACAGGAACGCTTAAAAATGAAGACGATCTGGTAGGCGATATGAAAATAGTGTACTCAGAAATGAAAAAAGAGTACGACGAATCAGATATTTTTATCGTTGGTTATTCGATGGGGTCGGGAGTGGCCGCTCAGATTGCTGCTGAAAATGATCCCAAAGGATTGATGATCTGGACACCGTATTACAGCATGGTGGATATGAAAAATGCGTCATATCCATTTCTGCCCTCATTCTTGGTTCGTTATCCGTTAAGGACCGATCTTGCTTTTCAACAAATTGAAGAACCGATTTCTATTTTTTATGCTGAAAACGATGAAGTGCTTCCCGTAGACAGAGCGATTAAGTTGAATAATTTCTTGGATGAAAACGATCAACATTTTATGTTGAAAGGGCAGGGGCACAACGGAGTTTTTTATAATGAAGAACTCAGAAACAGAATTCCCGGAATTTTAAACAGAAAGAATTAGTGGATTATATTTTAGCCATAGCAACATTACTACTTGGAGCAATCGCAGGATTTTTTATCGCTCATTTCAAATCAAAGTCAGAAACTTCACGACTGGAAGAACGGAACTCCAATCTGGATGAACAGCTTACCGAAACGGAACAAAAGCTGGAGCATGATCGGCAGGAAAAAGAAGCGCAATTAACTCAGGAAAGAGAAAAAAGTGCAGCTTTGGATCGTGAACTGGCATCGCTTAAATCAGAGTATAACGGATTGCAGGAAAAATTAACCGAGCAAAAAGCAGAATTAGCCGAAATGCAGGAACAGTTGAAAGTTCAGTTCGAGAATCTCGCCAATAAAATTCTGGATGAGAAGTCGGAGAAGTTTGCCAAACAAAACAAAGAAAGTCTGGATCAATTATTAAATCCACTCGGAGAAAAACTGGAAGCTTTCAAAAAGAAAGTGGAAGAAACCCACAAAGATGAAGTGGAAGCCCGTGGTTCGCTGAAGCAGGAATTAAAACAACTCATGGACTTAAATAAAACAATGAGTGAAGATGCTAAAAATCTGACCAAAGCATTGAAAGGTGATTCCAAAGCACAAGGAAATTGGGGAGAAGTAGTGCTTGCCAGTATTCTGGAGAAATCGGGACTTCGAAAAGACGAAGAGTATTTCACTCAGCAAAGTGAAACAACAGCAGAAGGACGCAGATTACAACCCGATGTGGTAGTAAAACTTCCGGATGAGAAATTCCTGATCGTGGATTCCAAAGTTTCGTTAACCGCCTTTGAGCGTTTTACTTCTGCTGAAAATGAAAATGAATCTCAGTCTGCTTTAAAGCAACATGTGTTGTCGGTTCGGTCTCATGTAAAAGGATTGAGCGCTAAAAATTATCCGCAGGTTTTTGATGACAAATCCCCGGATTTTGTATTACTGTTTATTCCGGTAGAACCGGCTTTTGCTGCGGCTTTACAAGCAGAGCCAAATCTCTACAATGAAGCCTTTGAAAAGAATATAGTGATCGTTAGTCCTTCAACTTTGCTTGCAACCTTATTTACCATCAATACGATCTGGAAGCGGGATCGCCAAAATAAATATGCGTTGGAGATCGCAGATCGCGGAGGAGCATTGTATGACAAGTTTGTTTTATTCGTTGAAAGTCTTGAGGAAGTAGGACAACGAATTGAACAGACTCAAAGAAGCTACAACGAAGCAAAATCCCGTTTATCAGAGGGAAGTGGGAATGTAATACGTCAGGTAGAGATGTTGAAAGAACTGGGTGCAAAAGCAACAAAACAACTTCCGGAAGGGGTGAAAGGAAAAGAGTAGACTTTTAGTGCTCTCAGTTTCTTTTTTTGATGTTTTACTTTTCCTTCATCTTTCAATGTCGAATTATGGAAAAGTTAATTCTCAGAACAAAATTTCTTATTGGCTCTATAAGTTAATATGAGTTTTATAGATTATAATATCACAAAGCCTGAGATATCAAAAACCGATCGGGCAAAGCAGATACTAAAGTATGCTAAAACTACTTTAAAATGGACTACATTAAGTCTTGTAGCTTGTTTTATTTCTTTTATTCTGTTGCTGTTTTCCATGCAGTGGATTAACCCACCATTTACTGCATTTACCCTTCAGGAAGATTGGAAAAGCCTTGAAACAGAAAGATATAATTTAAAAGATTACTGGGTTGAGGCGGACAGTCTCCCCCAAAACATTAAGTGGGCAGTAGTTGCATCAGAAGATCAGCGATTCTGGGAACATCCGGGAGTGGATATTGCTGCAATCGGAGAAGCCTGGGAAGAAATGGAAAATGGGGAAAGAGTTCGTGGCGCAAGTACAATCACTCAACAGGTCACTAAGAATTTATTTTTATCCGGAGATAAAACTTTTTTCAGAAAAGGAGTTGAGGCTGTTCTTGCAGTTACCATTGATGCTATGTGGAGTAAAGAACGAATAATGGAAGTGTATCTGAACATTGCAGAATTTGGTCCCGGAGTATATGGAATTGGAAAAGCTAGTGACCATTTTTTTGCAAAAAAAGCGTATCAACTAAATGAAGACGAAGCTGCAAGAATGGCAGCTGTACTTCCTAATCCTAAAAAAATGCGTGTGGAACCAGCTTCTCCTTATGTAGCTGAACGCAAAACTTGGATATTGAAAAATATGACCAATCTGAGTGGAATTGCTTATTACAAAGCGCCCAAACCCAAAGTTGAACCTGACTCAGCTTCTGCTGATACGATGAATGTTTTTGACATTCCATTCTTCCAGAAATTTGAAATTCCGAAAGTTGGATTAAGTGTAAGTGATGAAGATTCTACTGAATCCAACAGCTTTGACTCCTGATTTAAATAGATCGAGATCATATAAAACAGGTCATCCTGAATTTATTTCAAGATCTTTGCGAGGTCTAATTCTATAAAATAGTTTAGAACTGTTATCAAGGTCAGCTAACTATTTAATCAACGTCAATTTCTTAGTTTGTACAATACTCCCCGATTCCAATCTATACAAATAAACTCCACTTGCTAAATCTGAAGCATTGAATTGAATGGTATTTGTTCCGGCAGGTCGGACCTCATTCACCAGCTCACGCACTTTTCTTCCGAGCAGATCATACACAGTCAATTTAGTAAAAGCCGATTCTTTCAAATCAAACCGAATGGAAGTGCTTGGGTTAAATGGATTTGGGTAATTCTGATGAAGGGTGATTTGCTCAGGAATTTCCGGTTCTGGTTCGCTACTTACCGGAACTTGTTTGATGGAAGTAGGTTGACCATTTTCGACTTCGTACAAATCTGTTCTGGTAAGCACATACAGAATATTGGAATTTGGTTTTTTATAGAGGCCGGTAATTTCAGAATCAAAATCTAAAAGCTTATCAAAATTGGAACCGTAATTAGTGGATTGGTAGACAGAGTTGGAATCGGCTATGAACAAACTTCCTGAGGTTGAACGATCTGTAGAAACAAAAAGCAGTCTGTTTATTTCCTGAGGAATAGAAACCTTACTCCAGGAGCCATGATGTCCGTAATTGGAAGAAATAGTTAATGAGTTTCTATTAGCTCCATAAATGATATTTGGATCTTGATCAAAATGAAGCTCCGAATAAAAAATGGTAGAATCAGAAACTTCAAATGAAGAAGAATAATTAGCACTTCGATATAAGAGTCCATTTTCATCAAGTCCAAAATACAAGGAATCAATTTCAGGATTTATGGCTAATAGTTGGTAATCAAAGTGAGTGGAGTCGAAGTAATTGATCATCGCATCGTAATCGTCTCCAAAATCTGGCCATTTAGCTGTGTCTGATGAGAATGGGATAGTTCTATCAGTAGAAAGAGCTGTATATATTGAATCAGCTAAGGTATTAATGATAAGATTAAATGGGGGTGAATAGGAAGTAGAGTGTGTATTAGCTTTAACCAAAACAGGGAAAGGAAAGCCGACAGTTTTTAAACTATGATCTACAATAAAAGGAGAAGATCCTTGACTAAAAGTCTTGAGTTGGATCCAACTTTTTAAAGAGTTATCAAAAAAATTATAATCAAGCACCTTACTTTCAACATAACCAGGTACATTCCAAGTTTTTTCCTGACTACGAAATATTATCGAATCTGAATCGGTCGAAGGATTGAAATGTCTAATATGATTTTCTCTAAACCAAGAATCAATATAAACAGTATAGGTTTCACTTAACCTGTAAAACAATTGCGTAGTCCCTGTAGAATCCTCAAAACCTCTTAATTCATGAAAATATCTTTCCTGAGATTCGACACTCATTGAAATCATTAAAAAAGAGAAAAGAAGAAAAAGATATTTCATAACAACTCATTAATTGTCAATAACATAATGAAACTCGCCAAGAATCGCATATTAAGTTTAATATCTAAGTGATTACATTCTTATCTTCATTGATTCACAAAAAAGATTTAATACGATTTAATGAGCACAATTGCCCATGAACGGTTTGAGGCTGTTATAGGCCTTGAGGTACACGCCCAATTACTCACAAAAAGTAAAGCTTTTGCACCGGTTGCATCTCAATATGGAGAAGCCCCGAACACTCAGGTTTCACCGCTATGTTTAGGACACCCGGGAACTTTACCTGTAGTGAACGAAAATTTAGTCCGATACATCATAAAGATGGGATTAGCCACTAACTGTAGCGTAGCCTCAAAATCAATTTTTGCACGAAAGAATTATTTTTATCCGGATCTTCCAAAGGGATATCAGATATCACAATTCGATACTCCAATCTGTCATGATGGTTTTATTGATATCGAACTGGAAGAATATGATAAGCGAATTGGCTTGACTCGTATTCATATGGAAGAAGATGCGGGGAAATCTATTCACGATCAGGATCCATACAATACGTTGGTAGATCTGAACAGAGCGGGAACTCCGTTGATCGAGATCGTATCTGAACCTGATATTAGAACTCCTCAAGAAGCGTACGCTTATCTTACCAAGATCAAGCAGATCGTACAGTATCTGGAGATCTGTGATGGAAATATGGAAGAAGGGAGTTTGCGCTGTGATGCAAACGTTTCTGTTCGCCCTCGCGGACGAGAGAAGTTTGGTACAAGAACTGAGCTCAAAAATATGAACTCGTTCCGTAATGTAGAAAAAGCAATAGAATATGAAATTTACCGTCAGATCGAGTTAATTGAAGATGGTGGAGAAGTAGTTCAGCAAACACGTTTATGGGATACTTCTAAAAATCAGACCCGGGTAATGCGTTCTAAAGAAGAAGCGCACGATTATCGTTATTTCCCTGAACCCGATCTTCCGCCCATTTTAGTTTCTGATGAACTACTTGCGGATATAAAAGAAGAGTTACCTGAACTTGCTGATGTTCGTCAAAAGCGATTTATGGATGAATACAAAATGAGCGAAATTGATGCTGTTACCTTAACGGAGAGCAGATATCTCGCCGATTATTTTGAAGAAGTTGCTGAACATACCGGAAGTGCAAAATCAGCTTCTAATATTGTATTGAGTGAAGTTCTTCGTATCCTCAACGAGCAAGCTATCGATATTGGAGAATTCAGTATCAATCCGGAGCGATTGGCGGAACTTGTGAAGCTTAAAGATGAAGACAAGATAAATTCATCTGCAATGCAGGAAGTATTTAATGCCATGTTAGGCAATGAAAAATCTGCAGAGGAGTTAGCCAAAGAAATGAATTTAATACAGGTTTCGGATAGCGGTTTTCTGGAGCCTATTGTGGACGAGATAATCGCCAATAATCCTGATGAAGTACAACGTTTTAAAGATGGTAAAAAACAACTCATGGGCTTTTTTGTGGGGCAGGCAATGAAAGCATCCAAAGGTAAAGCCAACCCTAAATTGGTAACCGATATGGTAAATAAAAAATTACAAAACTGATTCAGAGTAAGAATCAACATATTATGAAAATCACTTATAAAGCTTTTTTCGCAGTTTTAGCAATTATTTTGATTAGTTGTAGTAGTAAACCTGAATGGAAAAAAGCGTTCATTGAAGGTTCATTAACAGTTGCAGACTCAATAGATAACTCAAAGGATTATTCTGGTATTCAACTGATTATTACTTACAGAGAAAATCAGGACTCTGAAATTGACACCCTTTTTAACAAGTCAACAGACAAATCAGGTAAACTGAAAGGTGATTTTAGTTTTCCGGACCAAGGAGTATATCCACTATACTTTGTGCGAAATGGCAATACGTTAGGAGTTAGTCAGATTATTTTGGCTGATAATGATACAACTAAAATTTCCGCAGAATTACCCGGTTTAGATCAGACTTTGAATCTGAATTCCCGGGAACAACGTGCAATGGATAAATTTAATCAGATTAACAGAGGTTTTAGCAGAGTTGCAGCTTATATAAGTGTAGGAGCTGTACAAGATACGTTAGTTGAATCTGAAGTTCGAAAATGGAGTGATTTATTTTGGGAAGTAGCGGATAAAAACCAAGGCACTATAGCTGAAAACCTTGCGATGTCAGAATCGGTGAGGTTACTTAATATCATTGACCAACCAGAAATGATGACGCTAATAGATGAATCTATATCTAGAAATGAGCGAATGGTTTTAACTGCTTCAAATTATGGATTTAAATATATTTCTTCATCGAAAGGTATTGATAGAGGAATTATGTATCTGGATTCATTAATTAAAATCACGGATAAGGAAGATCTTGTAATCAATCTGAAACAGAAAAAAGTTGAAGCATACTACGACAGTTCAAAAATAGTTGAAGCTCAGAAAAGTCTCGAAGATTTCGAGCGGTCTTACAAAGATGATAAAAGAGCTATGGAATGGGCTAAAACGATAGGATATGATTTAGACTATCTGGCACCTGGCTATCGTGTTCCCGATTTTTCTTTCCTCACTCAGGAGGGGGATTCAGTGAATTCCTCAACACTTATTGGTAAACCTTATATATTGGAAATTACACCAGTAGCCAGCCGATTATATCAGCAACAATACGACAGAACGGTTGTTTTACATCAAATTTACCAGAACTATGATCTTGAGGTTTATACAATCCCTTTAGACAGAAGTGAAATTACAGTAGAAGCATTTTTTGAAGACAGAGTTCGTCATTGGGATGTTGCCCAGTTTGGTACATTTGATATCAAGAGACTCATTGAAAAATTTAATGTTACTGATGTACCAACCCGAATTTTAGTGGATCAGCAGGGTAATATTGTACGGAAATATGTAACCACAGAATTTACTGATGTTATTCAGGGGCTGAATAGTATCATCAGTTCAAATACAGGAAGTTAATATTATGACTAAAAGACAGTTCTTAATCGCAGGAAATTGGAAAATGAATGGCGGACCTTTTGAAGCCAATGAAATTCTGAGAGGATTGTTACAGAAAAAAACTGAAATATCAGATGATGTTGATGTTCTGGTTTGCCCACCGTTTGTATCATTGGGTATGGCCGTAAAATATCTTTATGATTCTGAAGTACAAGTAGGAGCTCAGAATTTACATTTTGAAGATAATGGAGCTTTTACCGGAGAAATTAGCGCTTCAATGCTTGCCGAGAGTGGCTGTAACTATGTTTTGATAGGACATTCTGAACGACGACAGTTTTTTGGTGAAACTGATGAATCTATCAATAAAAAAGTTTTAAAGGCGCTGAAAGAGAAAATCGCTCCTGTGGTTTGTGTAGGTGAATCTTTAGAACAAAGAAAGAATAATGAACTTTTTGAAGTTATTGCAAGTCAGGTAAATAAAGCCTTTAACGGTATTTCTGCTACAGAAGCAATGGACGTTGTTGTTGCATACGAACCCATATGGGCAATAGGAACCGGAGAGACAGCCACTCCGGAACAGGCACAGGAAATGCACGCTTTCATCCGCAAAGAAATTGAAAAGCTGTATGGTGAGGAAACCGCTGAAGCAATCCGCATTCTTTATGGCGGTAGCATGAAGCCGGGAAATGCTGAAGAATTACTTTCTCAGAAAGATGTAGACGGAGGCTTGATTGGTGGAGCAAGTTTACAGCCTGAAAGCTTTGCTAAAATTATTTCTATCGCTGAAAGATTATCTTAACTGTCAGATTTCATAAACTCTAAAATTATTGTTGATCAAAGTTAAGTATTGACCAATTGCTTCTGTAGGAAAAATAAATCCTCTCAGGTGAGGTTTTAAAATTTGATCCTGAACAATGAAGACCTTTGGATTATTTAACGTAGATTAATTTGAACGCAACTATAATTCTTAGTCTTAACTTTTTGTTACTGCTGGGTCAAGCCAAAAGTAAGTTAACAAACCGAATTTATTAGTTTATCAATGAAATATAATGTACTTCTTATTGGCTCCGGAGGAAGGGAGCACGCTCTTGCCTGGGGAATGTCCAAATCTTCAAAACTTAATCAACTGTACATTGCACCGGGTAATCCGGGTACAAAAGAATGTGGCATTAATGTAGAAGTTAATGTATCTGATTTTGATGCAGTTTGGGACTTTATTCAGGAAAAAGCAATTCATATTACAGTTGTAGGTCCTGAACAGCCATTGGTAGATGGACTTGCTGACTTTCTTGAAGAAAAATGTCATGCCGTGTTTGGACCTAAGCAAAAAGCGGCAATGTTGGAAGGAAGTAAAGAATTTGCAAAGGATTTTATGAAGCGGCATAATATTCCCACCGCTGATTATGAGGTTTTTGATCAATCTGATTTCGATAAAGCGGCTGATTACATAATCGGGCAAGGAAGTTATCCTGTAGTATTAAAAGCAGATGGTTTAGCAGGCGGGAAAGGAGTTTTAATACCTGAAAATGAGGAAGAAGCTTTAGAAGCCCTTGAAGAACTGAAAGAAGGTTCATTGAGTAATGCGGCTTCAAGATTAGTAATTGAAGAGTTTATGGAAGGAGAAGAAGCTTCTGTATTTGCAATCTGTGATGGCAATAGCTACAAAATTATTGGAAATGCTCAGGACCATAAGCGAATAGGAGAAGGTGATACAGGGTTAAATACCGGTGGAATGGGTGCTTACTCTCCGGCACCTTTAGTGTCCAATGAAATTCTGAAAAGAGTGGAGGAGGAAATAATTGCCCCAACAATAACAGGAATGAAATCCGAAGGAAATCCATATCAGGGCATTCTGTACGTTGGATTGATGATCACCGAACAAGGTCCAAAAGTTGTTGAATACAATTGCAGATTCGGAGATCCTGAATGTGAAGTAATTGTTCCTGCTATGAAATCAGATTTATTGGAAGTAATAGCTTCTTGTACTGAGGGTACACTTTCAGAAACAGATATCGATTTGGATGATAAATTTCGGTGTACGGTAGTAATGGTTTCCGGTGGTTATCCTCAGAATTACGAAAAAGGGAAGGAAATTACCGGATTGGATGATGTTGATGAAGGAATTGTTTTTCATGCAGGAACCAGATCAGATTCAGGTAAGATACTTACCAATGGTGGACGTGTTTTAAATTTTGTGGGAGAAGGTAACACTCTGGAAGATGCAATAGATCAGTCGTATAGAATGACCAGAAAAGTGGATTTCGAAAAAGCTTTTTATCGAACTGATATTGGAGCAAAAGGATTACAAAGAATCGGATGAGAAGGCTGTCAGGCATAGCGATCTTTCTCTTTCTCATAACTTTGAGTTCATCCATTGCCCAACAAGTTAGTTCAGAAATTATCATTTCAGGGCTCAGTAAAGCTTCATCTTTTACCATAGCAAACGAAGCATTTTATATAGTTGAAAGTGGAACCCACCAGGTAATAAAAACCGATCTGAACGGTCAAGTTCTCGAAAGATATGGAAACAGAGGAAGTGGAGATTACCAGTTTGATAAACCACATTCTATCGCAACTTCAACCGGATTAAAGATCTATGTTTCAGACCCGGGCAATAACCGCATTCAGGTCTTTGATAAAAGATGGCAGTATCTGAGTTCAATAACAGCAGAAACTCAGTTTCGAACCCAAAGAAAAATTGAACCAACTTATCTGGTAGTTAACAAGTTAGGGGAAGTTATTTTTTATGATAAGCGAAATAAATATTTAGGTAAATATGATGAAGATGGTGCGTTTCTGGATAACATACCGTTACCTGAAGAGGTTAAATCAGTAAACGGAATTCAGATCAAAGATGATAAGATCTATATTCTGGATAACAAATCTGGATTAATTCACAGACTTTCATCGAATGGCTTCTACCAAACTTTTTATGAGTCTACAGATGCGGGAGCATTCTATTTTGGTGCCATGACGATAATAGCAAAAAATGGCAAAATAGAAATTCAGGGTAATAATAATGCTTTAGATTTGATCAGCTTATCAGAAAAAATTAATTCTATAATTGAAGTTGAAGAGTCGGTATATACTCTAACTGATAATTCGTTGATCAGATTTTTTTAATAATGGATTCTTCATTCATTTTTAATCCAACCATATCATTCAAAAGAAAAGCACTAAAAGTATTTCAATTTCAGAAGTTGCATAATCCTGTTTATGCTAGATTCTGTTCTGCTCTTGGAATAATAGATCCGAAATCTGATTCTGAGATTCCATTACTGCCCATTCAGGCTTTCAAAGAAAAAGAAGTGCTCACTGTTAATGGAAATTCAAAATTTAAAATTCAAAATTTAGAATTCTACAGTAGTGGCACTTCCGGGATGACTCGAAGTAAACATATTGTTACCAGTCCCGAGATTTATCAAAAGTCGATTATCGAAGGCATGAAACAATTTTATGAGTTAAATGATTTTGTGATTTGGGCTTACACTCCGGGTTATGCTAATAATCCAAATTCTTCACTCATTTATATGCTGAACTATTTGATAAATAAAGAAGAATCCGGATTGAGTAAGTTTCTAAAACTGGATCAGTCCTTGAATCAAAATGAAATACAGGAAATATCCAATTCGGGAAAAAGGTTGATGATATTTGGAGCCGCTTTTGGACTATTGGATTTAATCGAAATCAGCAAAGTTAAACTTCCCGGAGATTCTATCATCATCGAAACAGGAGGGATGAAAACCTTTCGAAGAGAAATGACCAAGGAAGAACTTCATAACTCTTTGACTGATGGATTTGGTTTATCGAATGAAAATATTCATTCCGAATATGGAATGACAGAACTGTTGAGTCAGGCTTACAGCACCGGCGACAACTGGTTTCAATGCGTTCCCTGGATGAGCATAAGTATCAGAAATCCTGAAAATCCAATGGAAGAAGTTCCCGAAGGAGAAGAAGGCTTGATCGGGGTGATGGATCTGGCAAATATGTATTCCTGTTCATTTATCTTAACCGGAGATAAAGGAGTTCAAAGATCCGACGGAAAATTTCAGGTATTGGGAAGATGGAATCCGGAAAATCTTAGAGGCTGTAACTTTTTAATCGATCAGGATTGAATAATGCCACAAAAACACGGAATCACAAAATGTAGGTCATGCTGAACTTGATTCAGCATCTGTGGAGGTAATAAATGAATTTCAAAGACCAAATCGATAAAATATCTCAAGCCACCAAAGACTGGTTCCAACCCGATAATGATGATCTGAAAAAAGCTATTGAGAAAACGGTAAGTGAAGCCTTATTCAGCTTTGAAGACATCAAATTCCAGATCAGAGCACTCAAGCAAAAAGTAGATGCAGGTCAGATCGAAGAATGGGCAAAACGAGCAGGATTATCAGATTCAAACAACGGAATAGGTAAAAAAGTACTGTGCCTGCATGCCGGAAATTTACCTTTGGTTGGGTTCCAGGATGCTTTGGGGACTATTCTATCCGGAGCTGATTATTTTGGAAAGCTTTCCAGAAAAGATCCTTATCTACTGAAAAGCTATTTGAATCATCTCAAAAAAAATAATCTCCAGAATTCGATTTCATTTTCAACTGAATTGGAGGAATTTCAAAATTTAAAAACGGATAAAATTCTATTCGCCGGATCGGAACAATCGGTAGAGCCTGTAAAGAAAAAGCTATTTGATTTAAAAGCGGTTGATGAAAACACTGAATTTGTAATCCGAACAGCCAAATTTTCAATGGCATATCTTGATAACGAAGAGCCCGAAATTTTGCGTGATATGATCGAAGCCGTTTTTCGATATGGAGGTAAAGGGTGTAGATCAGTGGCGGTAATTGTAAGTCCGTTTCCGCTAAGCAAAGTAAAATGTCATTTTACCGATTATGTGGAAGAATTCTGGTTGAAAAATCCACAACACAAAAAACCGAAGGAGAATTTAGCTTATCAGTTCGCTTTTAATAAAGCGATAGAACGTGATCAGGCCTGGCTGGATGATTTTTTGGTTCAGGAAACAGATGAATTTCCTGAAATGGAATTCGCTTTGAATTGGGTGCAGGGAGATCATCAAAAATTGAAAGAACTTAAATCTAAATTTGGAGCATCCATTCAAACAGTTTATCGAACTGGAGACCCAATTGAAGGAATACATACCGAATTTCTCAGCACCGCACAAACTCCCGATTTGTGGTGGGAACCGGATGGCATTTCGGTAATTTGATTTGAGTAGAGAACTATACTTTAATTGTGAGTCAAAGTAAAAATTCTACTGGTGTGGAAATTTTCAAGGTTACCACTAAAACTTTCTAAATATAATTTGATTCGGAAATTATAGCTAGCTCCTTTAGGAAGAGTAAAATTTGTCCTGATAAAATTATCTTGAGCCTCACTATTTTCGATAGTTTTGATTGTCTCCCATTTTGATTCTGAAGAAATTTTGAATTCTATATCAGTCAAGTCATCAAAAGCGGTTCGTCTGAACCATTGAACAAATACAGTGTCGTTACTTGAGAAAACACCTACATTTCTAATATCTCCGAAATCTAAACTATCTGATTCAAGCATGAGTCCTCTTTTAATGGATTCTTCATTTAAGTAAAAAGTTGAGATCCTATAGGTCATTCCTGTGCTGTATTGCTGCAAAGGTTCAGTAAAGAATGGAGATTTTACTGTATCTATTAACCGATAATTTTCATTTTGGGAAAACTTTTTCTCAATTAAAAATCCTTCATTGAATGAGGAGTCGTCTCGCCAGGTTATTATAAGACTTCGATCAGTAGAAGAAATTGATGTATTTAAATCAGATATCTGTGGAAAAAAAAAGGGGGAATCCGGATCATTTATGTTAATACGTGACGAATCCGGCCCAGATAACAAACATCCGTTTAAAAGGATGAATAAACAAATCAAGAAATAAGGGATTTTATTCAACATTATCTAAAATTTGATTGAAGCTCCCATTGAGAGATATTTGTTAAGTTTAGGTTCAATAAAGAAATCTATTTTTCTATTATTCTTTACTTCAAGCTTTCTGTATAGCCTGATCTTATTAATGATATCTACTGTAATAAATCCAATCAAACTATATAAGGCTGCATTTCTCTTAATATTTATGGAATTAAACTCTTGCTTTACAGACTCCATCTCATTACCTAAAGCACGTGCATTGGACTCATTACTTTCATTTAAATACTGATTTCTTATGAGATTGTATTCAGGTAACATGGAAGAGTATTCATTCTGGTATTTAATAAAAAATACTGTGGATGTAGTTATACCAGTTAGAATAATCCCAAGTTTGGAGTAGTCTTTTTCCTTCAAATATGATAACCCGGGTAGAGCGGCGTAAATTGGAAATCGGTCTTTACCAGGATAAAAATAAAAACGTTCTATATGGATTTTATTTCGCCCACTATTTTGATGATTTGTTTCTCTTCTGTAAAATTCAGGATTATCAAAGCCGATTTTTACAGGATCATTATTAGTGAAGAAAGCAAAGTATTCTTCTGCTTTTAATTGATCGTTAACATAAATTTTTGTTTCCGGATCTGTAAGTACAATAGTATCTCCACCTATTAAGTATTTAAGCGCTGCATTTGAGGAATTTATGTCAATAACATTATCAGATAGATCGAATCGATGATTTATAGTGTATACTGAATCTTTGAGTACATTTTGTGTTAAATAAACATCTTTATTGGTAGGATATGAAAGGAATAAATGATAAAAGCCATTACTCACTACCAAGGTGTCTCCGGAGGCTATTTTTCTTATGGAAGGTTTTGTAATGCCAAATTGTACAAATGCAGTATCTACATTGAAATTGAAAATTAACTTTCCTTCAAATATTGCTGAGTTTGAGTTCTGCGACTTTGTTTTATCAGCCATAAATAAAAAGACGAGAAAAAAGGAAATTAAAAAGCGAAGAGAAGATTTGTTCATGAAGTATTTAAGTCGTAATTACATCATTAATAATATTAAAAAATATCAGAAGTATCTTATTAATTTTCAATAGATTAGATTTTTTGAAATTATTAATGATAACAGTGAAATTATAAATTTGTAACTGTGAGTTTGTAAGTATAGCTAAAATTCCTGACCTGTAATGGGGATGGATAGTATGGCACTATTTGGACCAATAATTCATGAAAATTCCTTTCCCATATATTGTCTCTAAAATCCCTATTTTTATCGTCTCATTTAAATCTCTGATCAAAGTTAATTCATGCATTACGATCATTCCGCTATTGAAACCAAATGGCAAAAGTACTGGCTGACAAATAAGACCTTTAAAACTCCTACGGATACAACTAAACCTAAATATTATGTGCTGGATATGTTTCCATATCCCAGCGGGGCGGGGTTACATGTAGGTCACCCGGAAGGCTATACGGCAACCGATATCGTTGCCAGATATAAAAGAATGAATGGTTTTAATGTGCTTCACCCGATGGGATGGGATGCTTTCGGATTGCCTGCAGAACAATACGCAGTTAAAACCGGAACACACCCTCGAATTACCACGGAAAAAAACGTCAATAAATTCAGAGAGCAACTTCAGGCCATCGGCTTTAGCTACGACTGGGATCGTGAAGTAAATACTACAGATCCGGATTATTTTAAATGGACGCAATGGATTTTTCTCAAGTTGTTTGAAAAGGGTTTGGCATACGAAGATGAAGTAGCTGTAAACTGGTGCCCTGAATTAGGAACGGTATTGGCAAATGAAGAAGTAATTGATGGTAAGAGTGAAGTGGGGGGGCATCCTGTAGTTCGTAAACCAATGCGCCAATGGGTGTTAAAAATCACAGAATATGCAGAGGAACTACTGGAAGGTTTGGAAGATCTGGATTGGTCTGAATCCCTAAAGGATATGCAGCGAAACTGGATTGGAAAATCAATCGGTGCAGAGATTGATTTTCAAGTTAAAGATTATGATGAAAAACTTAGAGTCTTTACCACTCGTCCTGACACCATTTTCGGAGCTACTTACATGGTTATTGCTCCCGAACACCATTTAGTGGATAAAATCACAACTGATAATCAAAAAGATGCAGTTGCAGAATACAAGGCTCAGGTTGAATTAAAGTCCGACCTTGAACGGCAGGAGTTGAACAAAGATAAAACGGGTGTGTTTACCGGAGCTTATGCAATGAACCCCGCAAATGGTGAAGAGATCCCCATTTGGATTGCAGACTATGTGTTGATCAGCTATGGGACAGGAGCCATTATGGCAGTTCCGGGACAAGATGAAAGAGATTGGGAATTTGCGGAAAAATATGAGCTTCCTATCATCAGAACAGTACAGCCTGAAGAAGGATTTGAAGGAAAAGCTTACACGGGGGAAGGTTCGGCCATCAACAGTGACTTTTTAAATGGTCTCGAAATCAAAGAAGCTAAAGAAAAGATCATTGGGTTTTTAGAAAACAAAAGTGCCGGAAAAAAGGCGGTTAATTATAAGCTTAGAGATTGGCTGTTTTCACGTCAGCGATACTGGGGTGAGCCTTTTCCAATTATTCATGTAGACGGAGAAGCAAAAGCCATTCCGGAATCAGATTTACCTTTAGAGCTTCCTGAAGTTGAAAAATATGAGCCTACAGGAACAGGTGAACCGCCATTAGCTAATGCTGAAAGTTGGGTGAAAACAACAGATCCGGAAACAGGAAAAGAAGCTTTAAGAGAAACCAATACGATGCCTCAGTGGGCGGGTTCTTGCTGGTATTATTTACGATATATTTCTCCGGAATTTAATGGCGGTCCGGTTGATCCCGATTATGAAAAATACTGGATGCCGGTAGATCTTTACATCGGTGGAGCGGAACATGCGGTACTCCATTTGTTATATGCAAGATTCTGGCATAAAGTATTGTATGATATTGGAGTTGTTTCCACAAAAGAACCATTCCAAAAATTAGTGAATCAGGGTATGATTCTGGGTGAAATGGAATTTACTGCTCAGGATGGAACAAAGCTTTCAGACGAAGAAGTAGAGAAAAAAGGCGAAGGTTTTGTTGAAAAATCATCGGGAGAAAAAGTAGAGGCACGTGCTCACAAAATGAGTAAAAGCCGTGGGAATGTCATAAACCCGGATCATATTATAGAAAAGTACGGAGCAGATTCTTTGCGCCTTTACGAAATGTTTATGGGACCTCTGGAACAGGTTAAACCATGGAGTACAAAAGGAGTGGAAGGTGTTAACCGATTCTTAAACAGAGCATGGCGTTTATTGATCGATGAAGAAACGGGGCAAATTGATGAAAAGGTGACGGATGAGAAGCCTTCAAAAGCACAGCTAAAACCACTACATGAAGCTATAAAAAAAGTATCTGAAGATATTGAAGAATTACGATTCAATACCGCTATTTCAGCTTTAATGATTTTTGTAAATGAAGCAAATCAATGGAAAGAGATATCAAAATCGGTAGCAGAAGATTTTGTAAAATTATTATCCCCTTTTGCTCCCCATATATCAGAAGAAATCTGGCAACTTTTAGGTAATGCTGATTCTCTGGCGTACAAAAAATGGCCTGTGTTTAATGAAGATTATTTAAAAGCAGATTCCATTCTTTATCCAATACAGATCAATGGAAAAGTAAGAAGTGAACTGGAAGTAGATGCTGATAAAGCTTCGGATAAGGATTTTGTCCTTGAAAAAGTAAAAAAGGACCCGAAAATTGCAGAATATTTAAAAGATTCTCAGATCATAAAAGAGATTTTTGTGCCTAATCGAATTATAAATATAGTTATCAAGCCCGGGTAAGAGGTAATTAATTCGTTTATAATTTCTTAATAGAGTTTTCAAATTGGACAATTATGAGTAAAATGTTCCTGGTTCTTTTACCAGCTCTATTGTATGCAAAATATTCGGGTATTATTTATAGAAGATAATCCTCTGGATGTCGAGTTATTGATTCGTCATATCAGAAAATCAGGATTTGATTTAGATCATGAATTGATTGATTCGATTCCTGAAATAAGTTCTATTCTTAGAGATCAAAAGTTCGATGTTTGTATCTGTGATTATAACTTATCTGGTTTTTCAGGACTCGATGCCATTCACGAAATAAGGAATTTACAAACAGATCTTCCGGTAATTCTTGTTTCAGGTACTGTTCCTGATGAACAAGCTATAGATGCAGTTTTAGCAGGTGCTAAAGATTATGTACTAAAGGATAATCTAAAGCGACTGGTGCCCGCTATAAAAAGAGAGGTTGGTGCTCTTCAACAAAGAACACAAAAGAAAAAAAGCGATCAATTACTTGAAGCTGTATTTAATAGCCCGACAGGAATCAGAATTACTGATCAGAATAGAATAATCATCAAAGTAAATGATGCTTATGCCGAAATGATGGGGTATAAAAAAGAAGAACTTTTAGGTAAATGTCTTGATGACTTAATTCCGGAAAATAGAGTTCAGGCTGATAAAAAGCATTATAAAGAGTTTATTGAGAACTTCAGAAAGGATAAAACCCCAGATTTCGGTACTTACAGAGACATAAAAAAAGACGGGAGCTATATAGATTTAATGATTAAATCTAATGTAGTTGAAGATGATAATGACTTGTTTGTAGTTACTACATTTCAGGATGTAAGCGAAGTATTTAAGTATAAAACTTTATTCGAAGAAAGTAGCAGAATTGCAAAATTGGGTGGATGGGAAATAGATATTGCAACAGGAAAAGAAGTATGGACCAAAGGGGTTTACGAAATCTATGGGCTAGAAGAAAATGAATTCAATCCTCAAGTTGAGAGTGATAAACAATTTCATACTGAAGAATCTTGGAAGCTTGTCCGAAATAGTGTAGATAATGCAAAAGAACATGGAGAGCCATTTGACATAGAAGTAGAGATCGTTGATGCCAAAGGAAACCATAAATGGTGCAGAGGAACAGGGAAACCTGTGTTTGAGGATGACAAGGTTGTAAAATTAATTGGGTCTCTTCAGGATATAACGGAGCGGAAATCACGGGAACTGGAATTAAAAAGGAGTCAGGAAAAGTATAAGTTTCTGTTTGATCGAAGCCCCAATCCTATGGTAATCTTTGATTTTGATACAGATAAGATTCTTGATGTCAATGATGCGGCAATTTCTAAATATGGTTACTCCCGGAATGAATTTCTGAATCTTCAGGCTATTGATTTGAGGCCAAAAAAATATCATAGCTGGTATAAAGAGAACTCAGCCGTTTTTAATCTGGATTCAGATGAAATAAGATTCTTTTCCAAAGTAAATCATATAAAAAAGAATGGTGAGGAAATGCTTGTTGATGTTTTTTCTCGCCACACAAAAATAGATGATAAGAATGCTACAATAGTAGTATTCAATGATATCACGGATAAGAGTAAGTATGAACAGGAACTATTGCGTACAAATAACCTTTTAACGGCGCTAATTAAAAATGCACCTATCGGTCTGATTACTGTTGATAGACAAGGAAAAGTAGAAGATTTATGGAATCCTAAAGCTGAAGAAATTTTTGGTTGGAAAAAAGAAGAAGTATTGGGTAAAAAGCTTCCATACGTGCCGGACGAAAAACTGGATGAATTCAACAGAAATCTTAAAATAGGCTTTGAAGAGAAAAGATCATTTATTGTAGAAATAAAAAGAGTTAGAAAAAATGGAGAAACTGTTCATTTAAGAGAATTTATTGCTCCTTTATTGAATGAAGATGGGTCAGTTATGAAACTGATGATGCTTTCTGAAGATGTAACAGAAAAAAAATACGTTGAAAATGCGCTGATTGGAAGTGAACGAAAATACAGAAACCTCGTTGAGGCCTCTCATGATTTAGTTTGGAGAATTGATAGAGAAGGAAATTTCAACTTCATAAACAATGCAAGTAAAACAATTTTGGGGTATACCCCGGATGAATTAATTGGAAAATCATTTATTCCGTTAATATCCTCTGAAAAAGCTGAGCAAACGATAGGTGTTCATCAAGAAGTAATAGCAGGAGCCGTGTTTGAAAGTTTTCCTCTTGAGATGATAACAAAAGATGGTGAAGTAAGGTATTTGTCAGGGAAAGCATATCCTATGAGAGACGAAAATGGTGTTATTATAGGTTGTTCCGGAACGGCTACCGATATTACTCATATTACTCATTATCAAAAACAGCTCGAAGAATCTTTAGCCGAAAAAGAAGTACTCATTAAAGAGATTCACCACAGAGTAAAAAATAATCTGGCGGTAATATCAGGATTATTTGTACTTCAATCTATGCATGTGGATGACGAAGAGACTCTTTCTATTCTAAAAGAGAGTCAATCCAGAATAAAATCAATCGCTAAAATTCATGAAAGACTTTACACCAATGAGATCTTTAGTAGTATTGAAATTAAAAGTTATCTGGAAAACCTTATTATAGATATAGCAGAAACTTATAAGAGAAGTGATAAGGAAATAGAAGTTAAGGTTGAGGGTAAAGAAATCAGCCTTACAGTGAATCAGGCCGTTCCGTTCGGAATTTTGGCTAATGAACTTGTTATTAATGCTTTTAAATATGCTTTTTCAGAAAAAGATAAAGGAGTAATCCGTTTAGTATTAAAAGAGCATGAAGGAAAAGTCACTTTTTCAGTGGGGGATGACGGTATTGGGCTTCCGGATAATTTTGAGATGAGTGAACTTAACTCTTTGGGGATGACATTGATCAGAACTCTGGCTAATCAGCTGGAGGCTGATTTTTCTTGGAAAACGAAAAGAAACCAAGGAGTTAAATTTCAAATTGTTTTTATGCCAGAAAAGATTACGAAAGCCACCTGGATACAAAAAAGCCCGAAAAGTTAATCACTTTCGGGCTTTTCAGAATATAAAAATATTCAGGATTTATCTGTTTTCTACCGAAACCCAATCAAGGTTTTTTTCACCAACATATAAAGCTCGAGGACGAATCAATCGGTTGTTAGCCGCTTGTTCCATTACGTGGCCGGTCCAGCCGCTTACTCTACTCATGGTAAAGATACAAGTATACAGATCTGGTTGAATCCCAATTGAATAATAAACAGTAGCAGAAAAGAAATCGACATTCGGGTCAATATCTTTTTCATCTTTCATTGTATTCAACATATCCATACTCCAATTGTAGAGCTTTTCATGCCCTGTTTCTTCAGATAGTGCTTTTGCCATTTTTTGGAGATGGTAACCACGAGGATCGAACACTTTGTAAACTCGATGTCCAAATCCCATAATCTTTTCTTTATTCGCTAACTTCTTTTTTGTGAACTCAACTGCATCAGCATCTTCACCTTGTTCCGAAAGTTCTAAAAGGGTATTCATTACTGCAGTGTTAGCACCACCATGTAAAGGTCCTTTTAAAGCTCCAATTGCTCCGGTTACCGCAGAGTAAAGATCTGATTGTGTTGCAGTAATGGTTCTTGCTGTAAAGGTAGAGGCATTCATTCCGTGTTCTGCATGCAGAATCAGGCAAAGATCCATGGTCTTTTCAGCTTGTTTTCCTGGTTTTTCGCCATTAAGCATATACAGGAAATTAAAAGCAGTACTTCCTTCTTTAAGAGGAGCAACAATGTCTTTACCGTTTCTTGATCGGTCGAAAGCAGCTATTATGGATGGAATCTGAGCAGTAACTGAAATTGCCTGATCCATGAAGAGTGTTTCATCATGTTTACCAAAAGTAGCGTCGCTATCTGCTAGCATTGAAACTGCAGTTCGCAGAACAGCCATTGGTTCTGCATCCTTATTAGTAGATTTGATATAATTTAGTACTGCTTCCGGTAGTTCTCTGTGATCGATCAGCTGCTGTTGCAGGTCTTCAAGTTCTTTACTGTTAGGTAAACGGTCATTCCATAAAAGAAAACAAACTTCTTCAAAAGTAGCATTTTCAGCTAAAGTATCAATGTGATAACCACTATAAATTAAGTCTCCTACCTGACCATCTATAAAGCTTTTCGTGGTTGAAAATGCAACAATACCATCTAATCCTTTATTTATGTGAGGATATTGTTGTTCATCAAAACCAGTATGTAAATCAGAAGACATTCGATCTCCAAATTTTTGAGTTAATAAATTTCTGTAATTTCCTGCTGTCTATCAGGTATTGAAATAACCCGAAAATTTTTATCAGCGTTTATTCCGAAAGAAAAGTGTCATTCGAAAGAGTCTTGAAAATAGGATTATATCGGATAAAATTTAAATGAAATTTACTTCTTTTTAATAGAAACAAGCGCTTTTTTTATAATGTAACATGAAATGTAAATGAGGCGTAGGGTATAGCCAATCTGTTCATTAATTTTTTCTATGAATTATTCTTTTGACATACTTGGAGGAATTCATTTTGGGACCGCTATTATTGCAATGGTCGCCGGGTTATTAATTCTTTTTTTAAAGAAAGGAACTACAGCTCATATCAGAATAGGCTACACGTATGCAGCATCAATGCTAGTTTTAAATATTTCTGCATTAATGATATATGACTTATTCGGTGGATTTGGGCCTTTTCATTATTTTGCTTTGATAAGTTTGGCTACTCTAATCGCAGGTATTATTCCTGCCTATTTAAAAAAACCGGGTAAAAGCTGGCTGGAATTGCATTATGAATTTATGAATTGGTCAGTAGTTGGATTGTACGCTGCATTTTGGTCAGAAACATTTACCCGCTTTTTCAGATTTGAAGGATTCTGGACCTTAGTTGGAGTGGCAACTGCCACTACAGTAATTGTTGGAGCATTGCTTATTAAAATTAAAAAGAAGAAGATACTTAATAAATTTCCTCAACACAGACCAGACTGAGCTTAATGAATATTTGATTTAGCTTTTTCCCATAAAACGTCCATTTCTTCTAGAGTTGTTTCCTTCAAGGGTTTATGCTGTTTCTTTAATTCTTTTTCAATAAATCGAAATCTGTTTTCAAATTTCCGATTTGTTTGTCTTAAACTGTCTTCCGCAACCAGATTAAAATATCTGGCCACATTTACCATAGAAAACAGCACGTCTCCAAATTCCTCGGAAGAAGCATTTATATCATTTTGAGATAAAGCTTCTTTAAACTCATCCATTTCCTCTTCAAGTTTTTCCCATGCCTGATTCCATTCCGGCCAATCAAATCCAACATTTGCTGCTTTTTCCTGCATTCTTTGTGCTCTGATAAGGGCTGGGAGGTGCGATGGTAATCCATCAAGTGTTGATTTCTTACCTTCTTTCAGTTTAATGTTTTCCCAATTCTCCGCAACTTGCTCTTCTCCGGAAACAACCTGCTCTCCAAAAACATGAGGATGTCTGCGGATTAGTTTATCCATGAGCGAATAAATCACATCTCCAATATCAAAAGTATCTGTTTCATTAGCCATATTACTATGAAACACAACATGAAGTAATAGATCTCCAAGTTCTTTTTTAAATTCATCGAAGTCATCATTATCTAAAGCTTCGATAGCTTCATAGGCTTCTTCAATAAGGTTATCTTTTATGGATTCATGAGTTTGCTTTCGATCCCAGGGACACTCTTTTCTCAGAATGGAAACTAACTCTACAAGATCTTTAAATTTTCTACTGGGTTGCATCTGGAAATGAATTTGTGATTTAACGTCAGTAAAAGCTACCTATTTCAGAGCCAAAGATTAAGAATAACTTCAGGTTTTTTTCTTTTTTTTCTTTGCAGCAGGGAATAAAATATTATTTAGTATTAAACGATAGCCCGGACTGTTCGGGTGCAGATCCAAATCTGTAGGTGGGTCATTAACCCTGTGAGTATAATCTTCAGGATCGTGCCCGGCATAGAATGTCCATGTACCTTGACCAAAGCTGCCATGTATATATTTAACCTGTTCACGGCCTGGAGACTCTGCAAGCATAACCACAGAAGATTTGATCTTCTCTTTACGGAATGCAGTAGTCTGTCCATAGAAACCTTTTACAGAGCTAACATGATTTTGAGTAAGCATGGTTGGTACAGGATCCCATTTTGCTGAAAAATCGAAGAGAGTAAAGAAATCCAAAGATTGATCTATTTCTCTGATTTGAACAGGTACATCAATATCAGCATGTTCATATTGATAAGGATCGGTAATGATATTAAAGTTTTCGAAGGCCAGTGTTTTTGAAAAATCTAAATTTTCCTGAGCACCGGGATCTATTGCGTCGCCATCAAATTGAGAAGGAGCAACATCAACGCCTTCTGCAGAAAGTGCAATATCAAAAGTGTCAGTTCCGGAACACATTGAAAATAAAAAACCTCCGGCGCCTACATAGTCTTTAATCTTTCTGGCAACTGCTTTTTTTTGCTCACTTACTTTTGAATATCCAAGTTCTCCAGCCATAGCTTCCATTTGTCGAACCTGAGCAATATACCAAGGCATATTTCTGTAGTTAGCCCAAAATTTACCATACTGACCAGTAAAATCTTCATGATGAAGATGAAGCCAGTCGTATTCATCAAGCTTTCCTTCAAGTACTTCCACATCCCAAATCTTATCATATTCTACCTCAGCGTAAGTTAATGCAAGAGTTACTGCATCATCCCAAGGTAGTGCCTGATCCGGAGTATACACTGCAATTTTAGGTGATTTTTCAAGGTTTACTACTGATGTATTTGATCCGGGTCTTTCAACATCCTGAATGATAGAGGCTGCTTTTCCTGCACTTATCGTCTCCAGACTTACATTTCGTAGTCTGCTTTTTCGTATGATATCATTATCAACAGTAGCTAAAAAACTTCCACCACGATAATTCAAAAGCCATTTAACAGGATAGCCATCTGTAATCTGGTTGAATACCACACCATATGCTTTCAGATGATTGGTTTGTGACTCATCCATTGGGATGAGAACCTGTTGCTGAGCATTGATCTGTGTCAATGAAAAACTAAAAAAGCCGACTAATAGAATTCTTTTGAACATATTAAATGTTGTTTTCTGTTATGTCTTTTAAATATTTACGGGCATAAGGAGCATAAAATCCCTGAGGAAATTCAAGTATTAATTCCTCGAAATAGCGTTCTACTTGAGATTTTGAAATGTCAGGTAATTCCGTTTCCTGCTCATTTACATTCTTCTGATAGATCTGTAGTGCAAATTTTGCACGTTGCCACATAAGTTGATCTTTTTTTGAAGTAAAATTATTCGATGCAATAAAATTTTCAGTGAGATTGAGAATAACTGAATCTTTAACCGTGGGGTTTTTTGCGATCAGTAGAATAGCATTATCATAAAGAGGGGTTGAAGTTGAGTTATCAATATAAGTGAGTAACTTTTCGCCTGATTCTTTTTTGTTACCGGTTTGAAAATCGAAAATGGCATCTGCAAAAGGCTTTAATGTTTCACCTGTAGTGTCAGCGTTTACACCTTCCTGAATCCAAAGTCTTAGCTCGAGTGCATCATTTGCATAATATGAGGTATTTTGTCTTCCAAGAGATTTCAACTGAATTTTGGCGAATTCATAATCCCTGTTATAAAAATCATTCAAAGCTAAAAAATATCTGGTTTTTTCAGCCAGTTCGCCTATTCCTGCAAGCTTATTACTTTTTGTTAAAGAAATCCGTGATTGAACAAAATCTCTTTCAGCAAGTTTTATTCTGCCATCAAGATAAAATTCTTCCGGTGTATCTTGATCCGGAGTAAAAGTGTTAAGTTGGCTCAGTACCTGTTTAGCAGCATCCAGATCATGATTATGATCTAAAACAATTTCTGATTTCATCACTAAAACTCTCTGTATATTTCTGTAAGAACTACCTTCAGATATAATTAGGTTTAATTGTTCAAGGGCAAGTGAAAAAAGAGAATCTTTTTGGGAGTAATTTCCGAGATTAAAATCATCGATTTGTTTTGCCCATTCATTATAAACCTTCGCAAGTTCTTCCCGGCTTTGCCACTGAAGGTTTCCCTGAGCTATTTCTATATAATATTCAAATGCCTGTATAGCGAGCTCAAATTCATTATTATTTCTAAGGCTTCTTCCAAGTTGAAAAAGGGAGTAATTAAAGTTTGAGGTTGATCTTTCAAAAGCTGTAGCAGAGGCCAAAGCCCGTCTGTAGAGTTTATTTTCCTGAAGCAACCATACCTGAAACCTGAATAATGTGTTGTATGCCTGATTGGTAACAGATAACTCTTCCAGCTTGTCTTCCAGTTCCAGAATAGTAATATCATTTAAAAAAGGATCATTATATCTCAGTAACATTCTTTGAATGTTTGAAATTTGATCAGGTTGAGATGTTAACCAGGAAATCCACTCCTGAACAGCTCCTTCATAGTCGCTTGCCTGAAGCAAAGTTGTAGAAATATCATTATAAAACAATTGAGGGTTATTAAACTGAATACGTGCTTCTCTGAGAACTCCCACCGCTTTTCGAAATTCATTCATATCAGACATCGCATTAGAAGTGCTTATATATAGCTGGAGATTTCTTGGATTTTGTTCAATAGTAGTCTCCCAGATCTCATATGCTTTTGAGGTATCGCCTTTGAAGTGATATAACTGAGCTTCAAGTACATTGATTTGAGCAAGATAATTTTGGGATGTTGGTAAACCCTGTAGCGTTTTTAATGCTTCATCGTATTGCTTTAGTTGGATAAAGCATTCCATGTATCGCTCCAAAAAGAAGAATTCGTTCGGGTTTTCCCGAACAAGTTTTTCAAACAATGGAAGTGCTGATTCATATTTTTGCTGTTGCATAAACCTGTTTGCAATCTGAAAATCATTACTGATCTGTGCAATAGCCATTGTTCCCGAAAAGACAGAATAAAGAAAAGTCCCTAAGAACAGGAGAAGTTTTACCGAGAATCTGTTCATAATCAGTTTAATAGATTTGGAAAATTTATTTGAAACTCACGATATAATCGATTTAAAGGAAGTCCTACCACGTTATAAAAATCTCCTTCTATTTTTTCTACAAAAACAGCACCTAAATCATCCTGAATTCCATAGCTGCCTGCTTTATCAAATGGTTTCACTGTACGGATGTAGTTCCTAATTTGATTAGGCTTTAATGTACTGAAATAAACAAAGGTCTCTTCGTAAAATTGTATATTTTGTATTATTTGCGCTTTAGAATTAGTTTGAATTAAACATACTCCAGTGAACACTGAATGTCTATTTGCACTTAATTCACTAAGAATTTCAAACGCTTCTGTTTCATCAGAGGGTTTTCCCAAAACCTTATCATTATGTACAACTATAGTATCAGATCCCAATATTAATGAGTTAGGAAATTTTTGTGCTACATCAGCAGCTTTTTGTTCAGCAAGATCCTGGACAATTTCCTCAGGGATTTTTTTATCAGATAATTCCTCTAAAGTGCTTGGGTAGATTTCAAAAGCAAGATTTAGTTGTTGTAGTAATTTTTTTCGCCTGGGGCTTTGTGATGCAAGTATGATTTTCATTCAGGTATTACCTTTGCAGTTTCAAGATAATTAAATAACTTAAACATCCGTTTCAAACTTCAAAAACGTTAAGTTTTATAAAAATTCATGGCAAAGAAAAATCGTAAAAGTAATAACGACCAACCAATGTTCTTTTCATCCTATAATTATAAGCTCATTGGGGTTTCTATTTTATTGATTATTACAGGCTTCACTGCAATGTACATGGAAAATGAAGTCGAAGGTTTTATCTCACTTTATATCTCACCAATTTTGATTATGGCTGGATATGTAATTGTGATCTTTGCCATACTGAAACACAAAAGAGGCGATCAGGAAGAGCCGGAGCAAGTCTCATAAAGTGACTCACCGTCATGTAAATATCTTCTTTCTTTTTTTTCTGATTTTTGTATTCATAATTGTAGGTGATGCTTCTGATCATTTAAGAATTGGTTTTGCTCTTGTATTGGCGACTTTATTCGGTATTACCGCATTTCTATTAAATTGGCTTACCTACGATGGAGCACAATCCGCAGGAATTTTCGGAACAATAGCTTATGGAATTGGAAACTGGCCGGTTGCGATCATAGCACTTTTCTTTTTTGTTTCTGGATCACTGGTTTCAAAAGATGTAGCAGCTACTGAAAATTCTTTCGCTGTCAAATTCAGAAGAGATGGGAGACAGGTTTGGGCTAATGGATTTTGGCTTTGTTTGTGGGTTTTGATCTGGTTTATTTCAGATATACAGGCTTTTATGTTTGCAGGTGTAGCAAGTATAGCAACGGCAACTGCAGACACTTGGGCTACAGAATTAGGAAGTAAATCAAAAAACAAAACATACCTAATTACAGACTTTAGCAAAATTAAAGCAGGAGCGGATGGCGGAATAAGCTTAAAAGGGAGCCTGGCAGCTCTTTCAGGATCTTTTTTAATTGCAACTCTTTTGTGGCTTTCGATGAATCAAATTGGAATTTTAAATCTGATTATAATTTCATCAGCAGGCTTTCTTGGATGCTTTATAGATTCTTATTTAGGTGCAAAATTGCAGGGAAAATCAATAAGCTCATTATTTCTAATAAAGAATGAAAAAGCAAAGCTGACAGTTAGCAATAATGTTGTAAATTGGCTTTCAACGGGGTCAGCATCATTAATCGTATTAACATTAACATTAATCATCTAAGATGAAGTGGTATAAAAAATTACATTGGCAAATTATAATCGGGCTTATAGCCGGACTGCTTTGGGGGCTTGCATCAGCTCTGGGAGGGTTCAATGAATTTACACTTGATTTTATAAAGCCATTCGGTACCATTTTTATCACATTGCTGAAACTAATCGCTGTGCCGTTGGTACTTGCTTCATTGGTTGCAGGTGTAACAAGTTTAAATGATACAGCTTCGCTTTCGCGGATGGGTGGTAAAACCGTATTAGTGTATCTTTTTACTACTATATTTGCAATAACAATAGGTTTAGTAGCAGTTAACGTTATTCAACCTGGTAAAGCTTTGCCGGAAGAAACTAAGATTGAACTTCAGGAAACCTACCAAGATAATGTAGGTGAAAGACAAGAGGGGGCTCTAAAAGTAAAAGAGCGGCGCCCATTAGATTTTATTGTAGGAATTGTACCTGATAACTTTTTTAAATCTGCGAGCGAAAACTCAAATATGCTTCAGGTTGTATTTGTTGCAATAATACTTGGAATTGGGATTATTAAAGTAGGGGGAGAAAAAGCACAAACACTGGTTAATGTTTTTGATTCATTCAACGATGTTATCATCAAAATTGTAGATTTGATAATGAAGACCGCACCTTACGGTGTTTTTGCTTTAATGGCAGCCCTTATTGTTGATTTAGCTGGCGATGACCTCAGTAAAGCTATTGGTTTATTACAGGCATTAGGCTGGTATTGCCTAACAGTTCTGATCGCACTAATTCTGCATGTTTTTCTTGTTTACGCATCACTTTTCAGGTTTTCAAGCAAGATGAAATTAAGAGATTTTTTCAGAGCAATAAGACCTGCAATGCTCCTTGGATTTAGTACAAGTTCAAGTTCTGCCACACTTCCGGTAACTATGGAACGAGTCGAGAATAATCTTGGAGTAGATGAGGAAGTTTCAAGCTTTGTACTTCCAATTGGGGCAACTATTAACATGGATGGAACAAGTCTCTATCAGGCTGTAGCAGCAGTATTTATAGCTCAGGCTTTAGGTATGGATCTTACTATTGTCCAGCAGTTGACCATTGTTTTAACGGCTACACTTGCTTCTATTGGTGCAGCTGGTGTGCCTGGAGCAGGAATTGTGATGCTTGTTGTTGTACTTCAGGCAATTGAAGTTCCGGTAGAAGGAATTGCTTTGATTTTAGGAGTTGATCGAATACTAGATATGTGTCGTACTACTGTAAATATAACAGGAGATGCTGCAGTTGCACTAACAGTGGCCTCTTCTGAGGGAAAACTTCATACTCCTGATTTTGATGATTAATCCAAAAAAATGAAATTTAATATGCGTTTTAATGGATAAATGTTTTAATTGAAACAAGATTTCATTTAATAAAATGCCTATGGCGGAATCGCTACTACACAGAGCATTTTCTAAAAAATTACATATCGCCCTTTTACTGTTCTTTACCCTTGGTATGGGTAATTTGAATGCTCAGTCTCTGCTTCTTCCAGGAGATGTGATGTTTGTAAGTGTTAATTCTACTGATGATACGTTCGAATTTGTACCACTTATAAACATTGAGAAAGGAACTACATTTTATATTTCTAATGGCGAATGGGATAATAGAGATTTAGAGTTTCGTAAAGGGTCGGAAATATCGTTTGAAGCTTCCACGCTTATTGAGGCGGGAACCCCTGTTTTCGTCAAAAAAAACGAAGTCGAGAACTTTGCCGCTAAAGGAGACTTAAGCTTATCTGAAAAAGAAGAACAACTATTCTTATATCAGAAAGAAACAGCAGGGTATCGTTTCATAACTGCAATTGGATGGGGTAATAAAAGAAACAGAAGAGATAAATCATTTTTTGGATCCGATATCCCTGAAATTTTTGAAGAGAATCCAAACACTTTCATCAGACTTGAAAATAGCGATAACTATCAATACCACCTGAGAAATGGAGCGAGTGGTACAAAGAGGATGCTAAATCAGTTTATTTCGAAACCTGGAAATTGGAGAGGCAGCGATGACAGAACATTTCCTCATTTTGCGACTTCGTTCAATATTTTGAATGCACCGGTTATTTTATTTGATCAAGCTTTATCATTTACTGAAGAAAACAAAAAAAAATCTGTTGTAAATGTTGCTATTTATGAACACGATGGGTCAAAATTAACTGTAGATGTTGTTTTCGATTCGTTGTACAGTACTATTTCACGAGACGAACTTAATGGATTCAGATCCAAAAAAGTAAATTTCACAGGATTAATAGGTGATGCAGTATATGAAGTTGAAATTCCATTAATTGATGATGAGGTTTATGAAGGAAGTGAAACCGCCATTTTTCATTTAGAGAATATAACCAAAGGCAAAGCAGGAGATTTTATCTCACATACTTTACTAGTAGCAGAAGATGAAATTCCTGAAATCAAATTAGAAGTAGTAAGCGTTTCTGAAAGTACAGTCATTTTAGTTCATAACCTTGAAAGATCAACAATAAACCTTCGAGACTGGGAGCTTCACAAAGGAGATTATAAATTTATTTTTCCATCAGGTTCACAATTACAAGTTGGAGAAACTTTATTGCTCGTTCCTTCGGATTATAAATTTGCAAAGACTCAAAATGTAATAACTATTGATGAAGAATTTTCATCTGTATTTGATAAAGAGGGTGATTTTCAGCTTAGAAATGAACAAGGTAAAAGAATTTCTCAGGTTACCTTTGCTGAGGAAAAGCAGAATTCAACTAAAAGAATTGCCGGAGTTTCTGAAAATGAATTACCAGATAATTTAGTACAAGAAAATACTTTATCGTCAACTCTTCATAACTCAGATAATACAAATTCTTTTATACCCGGATGGAAGGCGGTATCTCAGAATGATTTAAAGGGATTTGATCCTGGGGAAATCGAATTGTTTTCGTGGGATAAGGAATCAGGATCTTTTAAGCTGTCAACAGCTTCTTCACAGGATCACCAGAATCTATTAGTAGGTTTTTTTGATTCAGCATCCTTGGAAAGATTAAATGATATACAAAAATCTAAATCTGTTGAAACAGACCCTGAGAGTCTAAAACTAAATTTACAGTCATCAGATATTAATAATGATGGATTGATAAATGGAAATGAAGGGTTTTCTTTGGTCAGAAATAATTCTGATCGGGTTTTGTTACCTGACTTAATTTCTGAGAAGCTAAAGTCTGAATTAGAATTGAATCAGGAAGTACAACTTTTTAAAAGTTCACAAGATTTTTCATCGATAAGACCTATCGAAGAAAATTCAATGATTCCGCCCGGAAATGTGTTCTGGATTAAGTTAAATGAAGTATTCTCTTCCAAAGACGTAATATTAAATGTAAAAGAATTAACCGTAACTCAGGATCTTCAAATAGAAGGTGTAGCTACAGAATTACTCTCATTATTAACTTTTGCTGTAATTGGGAATTCAATGGAAGCACAGTTTGATGTAAGCTTTAATTCTGAAAAAAAGAATAGCTTACATACTGAAAATCCCGGTGCTATTAGGAATTTGTACTTATCAGATTTTAAAGGGATGGTTTTTACTTCACAAATATCAAGTAAGTATTATTCTAATTTCATTATTGATACAGAATCCCCGAATACTACTAATTTACCAATTATTTTTGGAGCGGAAAGTAATGGAGAATATGAACTTAAAGTGCAAAACTGGAAAAATATTCCTGAGGATTTTGTTATACAGATTGAAGATAAAAAGGGTGGAGAAATTTATACTTTGAATGAAAATTGGTCATTGAAGTTTAATTATTTTGGGGCTACTGAAAATAATTCAAGGGAAATCTTTTTTCCTGAAATAGACGAGCGATTTGTAGTAAAAGTAGTTCATATCTCTCAGCTTGATGTTGAGGATGAATTACCTCAGGTTATTGAGTTAAACCAAAATTATCCGAATCCGTTTAATCCAGCCACATCTATAAGCTTTTTTATACCTGATGAAAACGAAGTTAAGCTTTCAGTTTTTAATATTGTTGGACAACCGGTAGCAGTATTATTTGAAGGAACGAAATCGGCTGGAGAACATATTATTGAGTGGGATGCATCGGATATGCCAAGTGGCATGTATATCTACCAACTTGAAGTTGGAACTAAGATAATGACCCGAAAAATGACTTTAGTTAAATAAATTAAAATTCATAATATTTAAATATAAAATACCTCCATTAAAAAAATGGTTACAAAAAACATACAAGGCGTTGAAGTTCCCGAAATTGGCCTTGGTACTTTTAAATTAATTGGGAAAGAATGTGAACAGATCGTTAAACAAGCACTTAATTTAGGGTATCGGCATATTGATACCGCTCAGGTCTACAAAAATGAGAGAGAAGTAGGATTGGGGATCAAGGGGGCTCATATACCAAGAGAAGAGCTTTTTGTTACAACCAAGATCTGGAATACAAATATGGAACCTGATGATGTAATTAAATCGACGGAGCGTTCTTTACAGGACCTTGATATTCCATACATCGATCTGTTATTAGTTCACTGGCCTAATCCTGAAGTAGATATTGAGAAAACTATCGAGTCGATGTTATCAATACGTGATCAGGGAAAGGCATTAAACATTGGTGTAAGTAATTTCCCGATGAAGCACTTGAAGGAAGTTAATGAAGATTTAGCCGCACCAATTTTTTGTAATCAGGTAGAATATCATGCATTACTAGGTCAGTTTGATTTGCTGGACTATGCTGCAGAAAATGACTTGATGGTAACAGCCTATAGTCCTTTAGCACAAGGGAAGTTGTTAGAAAATGATTTATTGATAGGATTGGCGGATAAGTATGGGAAAACACCTGCTCAGATCGCACTGAGATGGCTAATTGAACAAGAAAAAGTTGTAGTGATTCCAAAAGCATCCAGTAAAGAACATCTGGAAGCCAATATGGATATATATGATTTTATTTTAGAAGATGATGACTTCTATGCCATTGATGATTTACCCAAAAATGAAAGAATAGTAAACCCTGAGTTCGCACCCGATTGGAGTGCGACCTGATCACTACAGAGAGAAACTGAATTTGGCTTGAGCCACTAATTCACCTTTTTGGTTTAACAATTGATGTTGAGTTTCTGAGCTCGAAGGCGAGAATACCTCAGAATTGATGGTATCTCCTAAAAGTGCCTCTCTCATAAAAATTACATCTACCTTTTTAATACGCGAAATTTGTCCGGTATTTAATGGTTCTTCCATCCATTCAAGATACCGGACATTGTTTACATGTTCATTCATATCAAGATCTGCACGCCTTACGGAAATATTTTTTGATGTTTCGGGATCGTCAAAAGCTGGTATTTTACTTGACTGAACTTCTAATACGTTTTTTCTATCTGCTAATCGTGTATTTAGAATTTCCTGAGGCATTCTTGTAGGGCGCCTTGTTTTCATATTTATCATCATCCAATAACTCAGGCAGGAAATTAATACTTCTCCTTTCGAATTAATTACAACATAATTTCTGTATGCCCTTAATGCATCACCGGCTGCGGGCCAGGTTTCAATTGTTATGGTTTCTCTCCAGTTCGGGAGGTTATTTACTTTTATATCCATTCTGTGTAATACCCATGTAAAACCATTTTCCTGAAGATGAGTAATATCAAAATTAAGTACTAATGCATGATTTCCGGCTATTTCCTGAAAAAGACCGCAGAGGGCAGGTATAGTCAATTTTCCATTATTACCTACTTCATTTGCACGAATTTTAAATTCTTCTCTGTAAATCTCGTTACTTTCCATATTTTTTTGAAATCAACTTAAAAAATGTGGAACTAAGTTCCCTCATTAAAAAAAGAATAGTAACTTCTAATTAAGATGTTGACAAAAAGAATTATTCCCTGTTTAGATATAAAAAATGGCAGGACGGTAAAAGGAGTAAATTTTGAAGGGCTGAGGGATGCAGGAGATCCTGTTGAATTGGCAAAACGCTATTCATCAGAAGGAGCAGACGAGTTAGTATTTCTGGATATTACTGCCACCCTCGAAAAAAGAAAAACTCTAATAGATTTGGTGAAAAGAATTGCCAATGAGATTAATATACCATTCACAGTAGGAGGAGGTATAAAAACGGTAGAGGAAATAGGTGCTCTACTTAAAGCCGGAGCAGATAAAGTTTCCTTAAACAGTAGCATCGTAAAAGATCCTGACCTTATAAACAAATCGTCGGAGGCTTTTGGGGCGCAGGCAATAGTTGCAGCCGTTGACGCAAAAAAAATTAATGATTCCTGGTCCGTATTTATTAAAGGAGGTACTGAGGATACAGGAAAAGATGCAATAGACTGGATGATTGAAACAGAAGAAAGAGGTGCAGGTGAGATATTGCTTACAAGTATGGATAGAGATGGTACAAAAGAAGGGTTTGATCTGGAGCTTCTGACAAAAGTAAACCAAAAACTAAACATTCCTGTAATAGCAAGTGGCGGAGCCGGAACAATTCAACATTGTATTGATGCCATTAATCTGGCTAATGCAGATGCTGTTCTTGCAGCAAGTATTTTCCATTTTCAGGAAATCGAGATAAAAAAACTAAAATCTGAGATGGAAAAAGAAGGAATTCCTATCAGAAATGTTCCAAAAGAAAAAAAATAACAATTTTATTTAATTAGTCTTTTATCTAAAAACTCGTTAATTATTTAATATGCTGATTTAGTTACGGAAGCGCTTTTCATTCGTTGCTAATCTTAAATAGCCATTCGTTTTTTTTTACAAAACTTACTTTAAATGCTCAAAAACCTTATTTATTTAAAGCGGGTTCATTGGTGTAGAATAGGCATAATTTGAAAATGATTTAAAAATTGCCCTTTTTATCCAGCCAGTCGCCTTAAATGAATTAGTAATTTTTTGAATATGTCCAACAATTTTAAATATACATCAGAAGAGCATTCAGCATGTGGAGTTGGTTTTATCACAAGCAGAAAACAGGAATACTCTCACCAGCATCTTAAAGAAGGATTACATGCTTTAAACTGTGTAGAACATCGGGGAGCTTGTGCAGCTGATGGGGTTACAGGTGACGGAGCAGGCATAATGGCAGATATTCCATTTGATATGCTTGGATTTGAAAAGGATACCGTTGCAGTTGCTACTCTTTTTTTAAACAAGGATGAAGAAAAACAACGATCCGCATTGAAGATATTCGAAAGCACGTTTAATTTCTTTGGGCTGGATGTATTAAAATATCGGGATGTGCCAGTTAATTATTCTGTTTTAGGGAAAGATGCTAAGATAAATGTTCCTGATATCAAGCAAGCAATTATTCGGAGGCCCGAGCGAAGCAAAACAAATCTCTCTTTTGACAAAAGATTGTATCAGGCTAAACAGCTTACAAGAGCAAAACTATATGAAAAGTCATTGCTTCAAAGCTTACATTTTGCTTCGCTTTCAGCTCAGACAATCGTTTATAAAGCGCTTACCAAAGCTGGAGTTTTAGCTGATTTTTATCCTGACTTAAAAAACGAGTTGTTTACAACCAGGTTCTGTTTATTTCATAGAAGATTCAGTACAAATACTAAGACATCATGGGATAAAGTTCAGCCATTCAGGCTTATAGGCCATAATGGTGAAATCAATACTATAACAGGAAACCGTTCTTGGGCTAAATCTCGAGAAAAGATGATTGGTGCAGAGCGTAACGAAATTCTGACAAGACAGAATATCAGCGATTCAGGTAGTTTAAATGAAATAGTTGAGGCTTTACGATATCGAAGCAGCATTCCTAATGTGGAGGATATTCTTGCCATTATGATGCCTCCTGCTACTGAAGGAAATAAATTTTATACATTCTGGAGTCGGGCGATGGAGCCATGGGACGGTCCTGCCTTTATCACTTATGCAAATGGTTATACAATAGGAGCCCGGTTAGATAGAAATGGATTCAGACCTTGCAGATGGGTACAAACAGATGACCATTTCTACTTAAGCTCTGAGGCAGGTACGTTTCATATTGAAGAAAGTAAAATTAATGGAAAAGGAACGCTTTATGCCGGTAGAGGAGTAACTGTAGATTTAGAATCAGGTGAAGTTTTGTTTCGTGATCCCAGTTATTCAAAAGAAAATCATGATGCAACATTTGATGCGCGACTTAAAGCAATTCCGGAGTCTTTTACAGATATAGGTAAAGACTTCACAAACAAGTTAGCATTATTTAGCTATACAGATGAAGAATTAAAAAAAGTGATTTATCCAATGGCTCAGAAAGGGAAAGAGCCTGTTGGTTCAATGGGAGATACAGCGAGATTAGCTGTGCTGTCGACTGAGCCAAGATCCTTCTTTGACTTTTTCTACCAGAACTTTTCTCAAGTTACAAATCCACCCCTCGATTACATTCGTGAGAAAGTAGTAACAGATCTAACCGTTCATCTCGGAAAAAAGCCTAATATCTTTGAACCGAAAGAATTGATTCCTGCAGCTCCGGCCTACGAAATTAAAAGTCCATTTCTGAGTTTGTCAAAAATGGAATATCTCAGATCTTTGATAAAAAATAGAAAAACGTCAGATCGTGTAGTTCCTTATGAGATTTCATGTACTTTTAATAGGTCTCACGGATCTGTTGGTTTTAAATCCCGGTTAGCTGAAATCGGTGAAGAAGCAATAACAGCTGTAAGAGATGGTCATACTATTTTGATTCTAAGTGACAGGGCTTGTACTTATGAAAATCCTCCTATTCCGTCATTGTTAGTACTGCGCAGGGTTGTAAATACACTTAATGATGCTGGTTTAAAGCTAAATGCTTCTGTAGTAGTTGATACCGGAGAGGTTAAAAGCACACATCACGCTTCAGCACTTATTGGTTTTGGCGCACAAGCAGTTTGTCCGTACATGATATTAGACATTGCCAGAAACGATGAGAGCAGAACACTCAAAAACATGGATGCCGACACCAAAGAAAGAAATCTTTTGAAAGCTCTGGATACAGGTTTACTTAAAATAATGGCTAAGTCCGGCATATCTGTAGTTCGTAGTTATCAAAGTGCAAAAATGTATTCCTCTCTCGGCTTGGGACCTAAAGTAATTGAGGAATATTTCCCCAGAATCCAAAGTCCGATCGGGGGATTAGAAATTGATCATATCGCAGAAAGAGTATTAAAACAAACGGAACACCTTTCTGAAGAAAAACTCAAAGATTATAAACCTATAAAGAGTTTTCAGTATAAAGAACATGCACGTGATAAGATGGGAGAAAAGCATTCCATGACAAATTCACGGTCTAAAATAATACATGATTTGGTTCGGGATAAAGAATTGGATCTTACAGATATGAGTTTATTTGATGAGTATCTGAAGCTGGGTTTGAATGATGAACCAGTTACGCTAAGACACCTTTTCGAGCCAAAACAAACAGCCTCTACTTTTGAGCTTGACGACGTTAAATCAGTAGATCATATTTTAAAAACGTTTGGTTCAGGAGCGATGTCATTTGGAGCAATTAGTGCCGAATCACAACGCGATATTTTTCTGGCAATGAAGGAGATTGGAGGTCGCTGTAATAGTGGAGAAGGCGGAGAAAACCCTTTTTATTTCACTGATGGAATTTCTGCTTCAGTAAAGCAGATTGCATCGGGCAGATTCGGGGTTACCGCTGAATATTTAATTTCCGGAGAAGAAATTCAGATAAAAGTTTGTCAGGGTGCAAAACCCGGAGAAGGTGGGCAATTGATGGGTTTGAAAGTAAACGAAGATATTGCCAAAGCACGATATGCGAATTCCGGATTTGATTTAATTTCCCCCCCACCATTGCATGATATTTACAGTATTGAGGACTTAAAACAACTTATTCATGACTTGAAACAGCTTCATCCCAATGGCAAAGTAAGTGTAAAGTTAGTTTCAGGAGTCAATATTGGAACTATAGCTGTAGGAGTTGCTAAGGCAGGTGCAGATGTTATCCAAATATCGGGAGGAGAAGGAGGAACTGGAGCAGCTTCTTTAAGCTCCATGAAACACGCCGGGTTACCCTGGGAGATTGGTCTGCTAGAAGCACACCAATCTTTAGTAGAAAATGATTTAAGAGATCATGTTATTTTGAGAACAGATGGTGGACTTTCTTCGGGGAAAGATATTGTTTTAGCTTCGGTTTTAGGAGCCGAAGAATTTGATTTTGGAAAGCTACTCCTTATTGCTGAAGGTTGTGTAATGGCTCGTATTTGTGAAAAGAATACTTGTCCTACCGGAATTGCTACTCACAATCCAAAGTTCAAAGCCAAGTATAAAGGCCATAAAGATCACATAGTGGACACACTTACCTATTTAGCCGAAGATGTAAGAAGAGAGCTCGCTAAAATTGGAAAATCTTCTTTGACAGATACAATGGGTGACACTAGTTTGTTGTCCATTAACAGGGAACATCGAGAGTTAATTGACGAGTTAAATCTCAACCTCAGCTTTTTTACTTCAGCACCTGCATATAAAAAAGAAAGTGGTCAGGAATCATTATCTGATCCGATTAGCGAGTTAAACTCTTCCATTGTTCGGGATTTGAAAGACCAAATTGAAAAGGACAAAGATATTCAGGGAGAATATGAAATAATAAATACCGATAGATCAGCACTGGCAACACTTTTTGGTACTCTTGCCCGGAAAGAAAGTGAAGTCCGTTTAGCTAAGATCAGAGATAATCAAACAAAAGAATATCCGTACTCTGGAAAAATAAAGCTTACTTTTAATGGTAGTGCCGGACAAAGTTTTGGAGTATTTCAAACGAAAAACACTTACATACGTCTGATTGGTGAAGCCAATGATTCTGTCTGTAAATCCATGTCAGGTGGAAAAACAGTTATTGTTCCTCCTGAAGATGCGCAATATAAACCAGAGGATAATGCTATTATTGGAAACTGCGCGCTGTATGGAGCAACAGGCGGAACGTTTTATGTGTATGGTCAGGCAGGTGATCGTTTTGCAGTAAGAAACAGTGGCGCTACAGCTGTAGTAGAGGGAACCGGTTTACATGCTTGTGAATACATGACCAATGGTAAAGTGATTATTTTGGGACAAACTTCAAATAATATAGGAGCGGGAATGACGGGAGGTGAACTGTATTTGTTTGAAGATGCGCAATCACAAATTAATGATGAATACATAGGCAAGTCTCAGATAACAAAAGATGATCTCGTAGAACTGAAAAAAGTAATGGAAGATTACTACTCAGAAACTAGATCAGCTAAAGCAAAGTATATTCTGTCGGATTGGGAAAATGTAAAAGATCAATTTTCTAAGTTTATTCCACTTTCAATGATGCAAAGTGAGGAGGAACAAGAGTCTAATCCTGTAAAATAACAGTTGTAACAAGAAGTACATAAGCTTAGTATTAAATTTTACGAAATCTTTGATTGGCGTTTATAAATTGCAGACCTTAAGACGCAATTTTAATTCGACTATCATTTAAAATGGGCCTTAAAACGCTGACCAAAAAAGACTATAAATTTTTGATCGAACTTGAAGAATTATTGTATGAACGTAAGGACGAAATGCCAAAAGGTTCATATACTACCAAGATGTTCAAAAAAGGTATGGACAAAATTGCCCAAAAAGTAGGAGAAGAAGCGGTAGAGACTGTGATCGCTTCTAAAAATAGTGGAGACAAAGAAACTATAGCAGAAGCAGCCGATCTTCTTTTTCACCTTATGCTTTTATTAGCTGAAAAAGATATTCCATTACATAAAGTTGTTAAAACACTTCGCAAGAGACACGATAAAGGGAATCATAAGCATATAGGTGAATAAGCAAAGCCCGAATCAAATAAGATTCAGGCTTTCTCTCTTTTATCACACTTAATGATATTTAGCTATTCGCTTCAAGTGAAATGTCTTCTCCTAGCTCAACATCTTCTCCATCTTCAACAGTTATATCTGTGATGGTTGAGTCTGAGTAAGCGTTGGTCGTTGGACGAATCCATAATTCATAGGTATTGTCAGTCAAACCAATAATTGTGAAATCTCCATTTTCATCAGCTTGTGTTCCTGAAGTATCGGTTCCGGCAATAGCATAAACATATGGATTAGCATCTACCGGAAGAATAGTACCTGAAATACTACCTGATGCAGTTAGGTTAGCTGTTCGAAGTACCGGCTTTAAACCATAAGTTCCGTTACCGCGAACCACAATTGACCTGGAAGCATCAAAGTCGATTACTAAATCATACACCTGATCACCTTCAATATCAGCTTGCACTAAAAGTTTATATCCTGATGTTTGTCCGCTTGGAGTATCTAGTTGAATGGTCTCTCCAGAGTTTAATACAACATTATTTTCATCACCTAGAACAAGACGAATCTGATTGTAACGACCTTCTTCTAATTCTACAGAACCAAGTGGAAAAATATTTCCATTTTGATATTCAAGAAGATTAATATTAACTGTATCATTAAATACAACTTTCCAGCCGTCGTTTTCAAGTTCTTCTTGATCCAAATCTTCGGTTTCCTCATCGTTATTGAGATCATCATCTTCAGCTTTAACCAAAACCTGATGGATTTCAATGTTTACTTCTTGATAATCTGCCGGTGCATCAGTCAATGAAATACGCATGGTTCCTATCCCATCACCACTACTACAAGCAGTGAGTCCAAAACCGATTAATATTGCAATAAAACTTAAAAATCTATTTGTCAATTTATTTACTGATCTAAACATAGTTTGTTTTTTGTTGGTGTTTTTTTCAGTGATTTGAACAAGTGAAGAGCTAGATAGTTCCAAGAAATAATTATGCGAAGAAGTGTATATTAATTTTATTTCTCCTGCATTTTTTTGATCATACTTAGTACCATCTTTTTAGGAACGAATGGAATCAGATATTGTAATTGAATGCTTAATCCGACTTCATTGATTGCTATAAGCTTTCCTTTCATCATCGCATTATAACCAACTTCTGCAACAGATCTCGAGCTTGCAGCTTTTTCAAACATACTTGTTTCTTCAAGATCAGCCTGTTCAGCAAACTCGGTTCTTACAGCTCCGGGACAAAGTGCTGTTACAGTAACGTTCGTATCCATTAATTCTCCGGCTATTCCCTGACTCAATGAAACTACATAGGCTTTTGTCGCAAAATATGTTGCCTGTAAAGGACCAGGAATTAAACCCGCAGTACTCGCTACATTTAAAATTCTGCCGTTGTCTCTTTCTACCATCCAAGGGAGAAAAAGCCTTGTGAGTTTGGTTAATGCTTTTACATTCAGGTCGATCATGTCCTGTTGGTAATCTGAATCCTGTTCATGAAAATATCCATGACCTCCAAATCCGGCATTGTTGATCAGGTATTCAATATTGATACCTTCTTTTTTGATTTCATCGTGAATTTCCTGACAAGCATTATCAGCATTCAAATCTTTTGGAATAACTTTTACCTGAATATCATAAGTGTTCTCAAGTTCTTTTTTAAGTTTATTGAGTTGATCTTCACGGCGTGCAACAATCACTAAATTATCGTCATTTTCAGCATGAATGTGAGCAAGGTCTTTTCCAATTCCACTTGAAGCGCCGGTTATTAATGCAGTCTTTTTCATTTTTATTTCACGATTATTTTTTATTTGTCCTCATTATGAGTAAATAATTGTTACTAAGAAAACATTCATTATTTATCAGGTTATGAAAAAAATAGTTAGTCTAATTACAGTTTTTGCCTGCTTGTTCATGCTGTCTTTTACGAAAGTTCCAATACAAACTATTGAGAATGAGTTTGACATAAATGACTATAAGTGGTTAGTGGGAACATGGATTGGAGATGGATTCGGAGGGGTTTCTGAGGAAGTTTGGAGCAAACCGGTAGATGGAACTATGATGGGAATGTATAGGCATCATAAAGATGGAAAATTAGTTTTCTATGAGTTCCTATTACTGGATGAGACAGGATTACGCCTTAAACATTTTCATCCGGATTTAAAAGGATGGGAGGAAAAAGATGATATGCTCCGTTTTGAAATGGTAGAATACTCCCCAACAAAACTTACTATGAAAGGACTTACATTCGAAAAGAAATCGGATAGTCTCTTCATTATAAATCTTAAAATGAGACGAGGAGATAAAGTAGAAACTGAAGTTTTTACAATGCACCGACAGTGATTAATTATTAGTTTACAAAGAAAAGACTATGAATGTGAAAGTAAATTGGCTTAATAAAGACTTCCATATGGAAGCACTTAACGAAGAAGGTGGAATAATTCGTCTTGACGGCAACACTAGTATTGGTGGATTAGAAGGAGGCATGAGTCCAATGCAACTTCTACTTGCCGGAATAGGTGGATGCAGTGCCATTGATGTGATTTCAATTCTTGAAAAACAGAAACAACCTCTTGATAACCTTTCAGTTTCGGTTGATGCTGATAAGCAAAAATTGAAAGCGGGATATTCTGAATTCAAAACTATTCACTTACACTTTGTACTTGAAGGAAATTTGGATAAAAAGAAAGTTGAGAGAGCTTTATCACTTTCAATTGAAAAATATTGTTCTGTTTCGAAAGCCTTAGAAAAAGGTTCAGAAATCAGTTATGATTACGAAATAAAAAAGAGCTAAAAGCGCTTTTTGATGTCGGTTACCTTAATCCCTATATTGATGCAACTTAAATAATAATAAATTAAATACTTATTTATGGCTAAGTGCGAATTGTACCAAGATGTTAAAAATGAATGGCGATGGAGAAGAGTCGCAAAAAATGGAGATATCGAGGCGCACTCAACTCAGGGATTCGAAACAGAAGAGGAAGCAAAAAAAGATGGGAAAGACTGTAAAGAGTGCACCAGTTATCTCAGAAAGTTCTACTAATTATTTAATTCCTGTACTACCAAAACCTCCCTCACCACGGGAGGTTTCATCTAGATTTTCAGTCTCCTCAGTATCAAGCTGATAAACTTTAGAGATCACCATTTGAGCAATTCGATCTCCGTGTTCCACAACAAATTTTTCGTTTCCGTGGTTGATTGCAATTACTTTAACTTCACCGCGGTAATCAGCATCGATCGTACCGGGTGAATTAAGCATAGTTATACCATTTCGTATTGCAAGGCCACTTCTGGGTCTGATCTGAGCTTCATATCCATCAGGAAGAGCCATTTGTAGACCGGTAGGAATTAAAGCTCTTTCACCGGGTTCTAAAGTAACCGGTTCATTAAGTGCAGCTCTCAGATCCATCCCTGCTGAAGCTTTAGTTTCAAAGGCTGGAAATGGCAAGTCTTTAGCATGTTCAAGTTTTTTAAAAAATATTTTGCTCATAATTCTTCCCGTGAATATTCAATAATTCTTACAATCGCATTTCCGAATAATACTTTTACTCTGGCTTCAAGAGGTATTCGTAGGTCATCGGCTAAATACCAAGCTCTGAAGTTTCCTGAGAAACCAAAAGGTCCATCTATATTTTCTGTAGTGCCTTCACTTAAATAAGTTTGTACAGATTTTTCAAAAGGAGCGTAGTTCCGCTTTTCCAATTCAGAAGAGTTTTCCATATTTACATAACCAAGTTTCTTAGTTACATAAACAGGCAATCTGGAATCCTTATCACTACCCGCAAATAATCTCGAAAAGTAAAAAATAATCTGCCCGGCAGTTGCAGGCTCTACAAGATCCAGAGTATCACGAGTGTCATCTTCTTCTTTATATCTGACTACCATCGAATCTCTGTCAAATTCATAAATAATTTCTTTGAATTTCTCTTCGTCTACGTTGTCTTTCCAATAATAACTGGTTACCGGGATACCGTCTTTATTTATATAAAAAAGCGAGTTAAACTCATCAATTTCAGTTCCAACGAGAGGTACTTTAGAATTGGATCGAATAGTAGTTTTCAGGTGTTTTAAACTATTACCTTGATAAGTTGTATCCGAAAGTAATTCTACTTCTACCCATCCAAGTTTTAAAAAGCCATATTTAACCTCATATTTGAAGGTTTCTTTCACAGAGAATAGGTCTTCCATGGTTGGTTGCACCACGGATTTATTCGGGAATTGATGTTGAGATAAAACATCCCTCCCGAAAAAAGATAGAAATATAAGCGATATATAAGCTAAGAGGTGTTTCATTTATCAGAATCGGTATCTAATCCAAGAAAATTATGAAAAGCTTCTTCATCATATCCAACTAAAACTGCTTCATCTAAAATAAGAACCGGCCTTTTGATCATAGATTGATTTTCCAGCAAAGTATTCAGCATTTCATTGTCAGATAAATCTTTGTCTTTCAGACCAAGATTACGGTATGTAGTTCCGCGCTTATTTACTAAAACCTCTAAGCCAACTTTAAATTCAAGCTCTTTAATTTCATTTATTGTTAAAGGCTCTTTTTTTAAATCAATGAATTCAAAATCGATATTATTTTCGTTCAGCCATTTTTTTGTTTTTCTGATTTTATCGCAATTTGGAATTCCAATTACATGTAGCATAGCATTTCAACAATTATGTTTCGTATTTTAAGTTAAAGATAAGGTTTGATCATCCAATAACGAACCTCACTCATGAGATTCACACATACTTAACATGAAATTAATTCCATCAGTTTTTATTGTCTGCTTTTTAATTTTATCAGCTTGTTCTAGTAGTGATGAGCAACGCGAATTTGAATCAGAGGCATTCAGAGATCCATCAGGAATCACACAAACCAACGCACAGGGAGAAGTTATCGCAGATGATCCTGACGATTGGCGGGTATCTCCGTTTTATCAGGGACTGATAGAAATTCAGTCCCCATTTCAGAATCCTGCTCAACTAGGCACTCCTGTTAATTTTGAAGTCAGAGTTACGGGAGTTCAGGGAGTGAACGGGTTGGATGTAAGAGTGCGTTATCCTAATGGAAATCTTGGGAATATTTATACAAGTACACAAAATCCATTGGATCCGGGAATTACTACATTTCAAATTGATCCCATTGCTTTCAGTCAGGATGGTTCTGATAATCTTGCAAGAGGGTTACACCGGCTTTTCTTTTTTGATTTTGATCAGCGTCTGATCTCATACGGAGATATTGAAGTAGAATAGGAAGAAGGAGTCACAATTCAGGATAAAGAGGGCACAAATCACAATTTGAATTTTTTAGTTCATTTAATTATTCACTAATAGACTAAAGTCTTTAGCTTGTTTACTGGATGTCCGTCTGTTCTTTATTTTTTAATTCAATTGTATAATTTTCCCAATTGGATATTGGATTTTCTTTTTGTTATCAAATAAACTCTGCTCTATCTTCATCGCCTATGAGAAAACTTACGAAATCTGAAATTAAGGTTATCGAGCGGTTAATTTTCCCCGAATCTTTTGATACAATCATGGAAGAAACAGAAATGAATTTCGGAGAACTGCGTGATGACCTGATGAATTTGGTTAACTATCGTTTTGTTAAAGTGATTGACGCTGATTCAGATAATAAGGTGGCTTTCTATGATAGTGACAACATTCGTGATTTTTCATTTCAGGCCACTAAATCCGGTTTAAAAAGTATTAAGCAAAAAGCATCATGAAATTCGAAGCCAATTTTAAAGATCAATCCATTGAGGTTGAATTATCTGATAAAGAAGAATCGTTTAAATCCGGAAGTACAAAAGGAACTTATCAGTTCATTTCACAGAATGGGAGAAATTTGCTGAGGTTAGGAACAAAACTCTATAAAATTGATAATGTATCATACGATGGTTCAAACATTGAATTTTCTATCAATGGTGATTGGGTTAATGTTTCTGTAAAGGATGAGCAGGAACTGCTACTTGATCGACTTGGATTTAAAACTGGTGATGCGCTCGGTGAAGGATCTTTGAAAGCCCCGATGCCGGGTAAAATTCTTGATATCCTTGTTAAAGAAGGGGATGAAGTTGAAAAAGGTCAGCCTGTAGTTATTCTGGAAGCCATGAAAATGGAAAACGAACTAAAAGCTGCAACAGATGGAACAGTGGCAAGCATCTCAGTTGAAGTTGGACAATCGTTAGAAAAAAACTCACCCATATTGGAGATAGAAAACATTGGATAAATTTGTAATTGAAGGCGGAACCCCTCTTAATGGTACTATTCAAATCAGCGGATCAAAAAATGCAGCGCTACCCTTAATGGCGGCTGCTTTACTGGGAGACTCGAAAACAACAATCAGCAACATTCCCAGATTAAGAGATATTTATACATTTAATAATGTTTTGAGAGTGGTTGGCGCACAAGTAGAGTTCGATGACGAAAACAATACGCTATCTGTTGATCCTACGAATATTTCTCACCTTGAAGCTCCTTACGATTTAGTAAGAAAGATGAGAGCTTCATTTTATATGCTGGGTGCTTTAGTAGGAAAGCATCGTCAGGCAAAGGTTTCAATGCCAGGTGGTTGTGCTTGGGGACCAAGACCTGTGGATCTTCACCTTCGCGGAATGGAAGCGATGGGAATCAATATAGAACTAGATAAAGGATATGTAATTGCTTCTGCACCGGAAGGTAAGCTAAAGCCATCCAGTTTCAAGCTAGAGCCAAGTAGTGTTGGAGCAACTGTAAATTTGTTACTTGCGGCCGTTTTGCTTTCTGAAGAGTTTTCAATTGAAAATGCAGCAATGGAGCCGGATGTAGTTCAACTTTGCAATGTTCTTGTGAAAATGGGCGCAGATATTGAAGGAATAGGTACCGATCGAATAACAGTGAGAGGTGTGGATACTTTGAAAGGAGTTGATATTGAAAACGATCCGGACCGTATTGAAGTAGGTACATTTATGATTGCCGGAGTTCTTCATCCGGATTCGGAATTAATCTTGGAAGGATGTAATCCCGAGCATTTGGGAAACCTTCCTGAACTTTTGACCAAAACCGGTGCTAAAGTAGATGTAAATGGCTCTGTAATTAAGGTTAAAGCTCCTAAAGAGCTCGAATCAGTATCTATTGCTACTGAAGTGTATCCGGGCTTTCCTACGGACATGCAGGCGCAATGGGCTACAATGATGACGCAAGCAAACGGCGTATCAACAGTTACAGATACTGTTTATTACGATAGATTTAGTTATGTACCCGAGCTAACCCGTTTGGGTGCAGATATGAGATTAGAAAAAAATACGGTTACTATTTTTGGTAAAACTGAATTTGAAGGAGCTTCTGTAATGAGTACTGACCTGAGAGCAAGCGTAAGCTTGGTTCTTGCTGCAATGGTCGCTGAAAATATAACCGAAGTTCTAAGAATCTATCACCTTGATCGTGGTTATGAAAACCTTGAGAATAAACTGAATGCAGTTGGGGCCAATATAAAAAGGGTTTCAGATCAATAAATCTGAGAAATGAATTACAATGTTTCAGACCTGAAAAAACTTCCTAAGGCACTATTTAAAGATATAATTCAGGATGCGGACTCTCAGTTACTAATTCCACCGGCTTACAAAAGAGATCAATTCGAAATAAAAGCACGGGATTCAGGGGAAAAAATGATTGGGTTGTTCTCGAGCGGAACTACAGCTCATCCAAAATGTATTTGGAATAGTTTTGATAATCTAGTTTTGAATGCCACAAGGTCTGCTAAAGCTTTTAATATTACTTCTCAAGATCGACTATTAATGATTGCCAAGCCTTGGCATGTAGCAGGATTATCTTGGGCAATAATGGCAGAAAAGTTAGGGTGTGAATATCAATTCATACCTTCTTTCAAAGGAGAATCAGATGTTTGGCTTAACGCGATACAAGGTTTTAAACCTGATTTTTTGATGACGGTACCACCGGTATTCCGGTCTGTTTATAATAAGAATTGGAAGGTGGAAAATATTATCACTGGTGGAATACCTTTGAAATACAAAGATTTTGCTTCTCTAAAAAAACATGCTGAAAAAATATATCAGGGATATGGTCAAACAGAAGCAGGAGGATTGATATCTGTTCATTTTTTTGAAACAGCAAATGAACCAAGTAAAGACGAGCATATGAATTGTGGGATTCCAATTGAGGGCGTCCAACTCAAAAATGAGGGATCAAAAAATAATCCGAACAAAGTTTTCATTCAGTCAGAAACTGCTTCTGTACAAAAACTTTACGATTCCGGTGATTATGGGTTTTTAAAAGGTAGAGATATTCATCTTACAGGTAGGGCAGATAATATCATCTCAAAAAAGAATTAATTTTCGAAACAAATTTTATGAATTGATTATTTAAGTGCTTGAATACCAATTAAATAACAAATCATGAAAAAACTATTTTTACTAACTACCTTTATTTTTTTCGGAATTACAACTACTCAAACGCTAAAAGCACAGGATGGTTTTTTTTCGAATGCTAGAACCTTATCAAAAGGAACTACATCAATAGGAGTTCAGCCTGTTTTTCTAACCAATCAGGATGATTTTATGTTTATTCTGAGAGGAGCTCATGGAATTACGAATTCTGTAACTGGTCATCTAAAATTGGGACTTTTTGACGATGAAACCTATTTTGGAGGCCATTTTGAAACTGCTTTAAACAATGAAACAGAAAGTGCTGTTGATGTAGCAGCTTTGTTGGGTGTGTATACCTATGGCGATTTAGGATTAAAGCTGGGATTGAATCTGAGCACAGATCTGGATCCAATAAGCATTTATTCCGGTATAAATTATCAGCCACTGTTTTTAGATGGCACCACACTACATTCGGTTTTAGTACCAATTGGTTTTGACGTTCATTTAGATAATGGGGTTGATTTAATGCTGGAAGGAAATATTCCTGCAAATAACGATGCTGACTATCTGGAAGCTATCACTTTTGGTGCAAGATTTTATCTGCAATAGATAATTATCAGCTGGAAAATTGTAAGCCTGGATGTTTAAACATTCAGGCTTTTCATTTGTTCTAGAGTAAGATGGTTCTCGTAATAAGCTTTTCCTACCACAACACCGTCCGCATTTGCTTCCCGCAAATCCAGAAGATCCTGAAAGTTTGATACACCGCCTGAGGCAATCAGGTTAATTTCAGGAAACTTTGATTTCAAAGATCTGTAAAGTTCTACATTCGGTCCGGAAAGTGTTCCATCTTTTGAAATGTCAGTACATAAAACTGTTTGCAAACCTTCCTCAATCATTCTTTTTAAAAAATCGTGGGTATCTTCTTCGGCAGTTTCTAACCAACCTGAATAGGCAATTTTTCCATCCTTAAGATCCATCCCAAGAATCATTTCTTTTGGGTACTTTTTTAAAGATTTAATCCATTCTGATTCATTTTTAATGGCCATTGAGCTGCAAATCACTCCTGAAATACCATTTTCAATCAATCTTTCAACATCGTCAAATGATCTGACCCCGCCACCTGTTTGAACAGAGATATTAAATTCCTGAATAGCCTTTTTGATGTATGGAAGGTTTATAAACTTTCCTTCTCTAGCTCCATTAAGATCAACGATGTGAATATGATTAAATCCTGCATCATTTAAATCTGAGACAGTATCAAGTGGATTGGAATTGTAAATAGTAACTTCTTGGTAAGAACCTTTGTGCAAACGTACAACCTGTCCATTCAGAAGGTCAATAGCAGGGATAACTTTCATTCAGCAGAAATGCGATTAATTTTGTTTTTGGAATAAGCTAAATCTAAGAAGTTTTGTAATACTTTGGAGCCAACTTTTCCTGATTTTTCAGGATGAAACTGAACTCCCATAAAATTATCCTTGACTACAACTGCTGTGAAAGAATTAATGTAATCACAAGAAGCTACTGTGTATTGATTAACAGGTGCGTAAAAACTATGCACAAAGTACACATGATTCTCGCCTTCAAGACCATCATTCAGGTGGTGATTTTTAAGTACTTTAACCAAATTCCATCCCATATGCGGTACTTTTTGGGTGTCAGATTCGAACTTTTGTAGTTGGCCCGGTATAACCCCCAAACCAATTGCATTACCTTCAGAAGAACCTTCATATAATAATTGCATACCTACACAAATACCCAACACGGGTTTTTGGGTATTCCTGAGCCAGTCTGTTATACCTAAATCTTCAAGTGAATCCATCGCTGTTTTAGCATGACCCACTCCAGGGAAAATTACAGCTCTTGCACTTTCTAATTCTTGTACTGAACTTGCGAAGTAGTATTCTGCTCCCAAACGGTCCAAAGCATTGGATACTGAAGCAATGTTTCCAGCTTTATACTTGATGATAGCTATCATAATATTAGAGAGATCCTTTAGAACTCGGAATCTGGTTTATAATTCGCCCGTTTTGTTCTATAGCCGTCTTTAATGCCCGGGCAAAGCCCTTAAAGCATGCTTCGATCTTATGATGATCATTTTTTCCTGTACATGTAACATGAATTGTAGCTCTCAAGTTCATTGCCAAACTGTAAAAAAAGTGTTCTAACATTTCTGTTGGTAAGTCTCCAACATATTCTCTGGTTAACGGCACATCAAAAACAAGATAGGGTCGCCCGGAAAGATCAAGTGCCACAGTGGCTTGAGCTTCATCCATTGGAAGAACAAAACCGTATCTTTCTATTCCCTTTTTATTTCCTAATGCTGATGAAATTGCTTCGCCCAGCGCTAAGGCAACGTCTTCTATAGTATGATGTTCGTCAACTTCAAGATCGCCATCGCACGAAATTGAGAGATCAATTAATCCGTGTTTGGCAATTTGATCGAGCATATGATCGAAGAAATTAAGGCCAGTGGAAATATCAGACTTTCCGGTCCCGTCCAAGTTTAGATTAACCGAAATATCGGTTTCATTGGTGGTTCTTTCTATAGCAGCCTTTCGGGGAGGAGTAAGTATAAACTTGGTTATTTCAGACCAACTATCTGATCGAAAAAGAGTCTGTGCAAGGTCCCTAACTTTCAAGTTTTCATTTTCAATAATAATAAAAAGATCGGCTTCTGAATGATTCCCTAAAATGATCCCTTCTTGATTTAGAAGGGTTTCAAGTTCATCAGTTATACCTTTTCCTGTAACGGAAAGAGTTATTCCTCTCTTAGTTAAAGATTTAAATGAGGTAATAACTTCTGACCGGATAAGGTATTCATCTTTTCTGGCCTTTATTGTATGAGATGAAATCGAAATATTCATGACAAAAATGATAGATTTGTGAAGTTCTTGATATCGGTGGTTATTAGTATTCTCAAGTTAATAAGTATACAGAGCAATGGATTCAAAATTAAACCTTCTTAAATGGTTACTGAGATTAGTAGCAGCTGCCATTTTACTGCAAACTCTTTTTTTTAAGTTTACAGGAGCAGAAGAAAGCATATATATATTCGAAACAGTCGGCATTGAGCCTTTTGGAAGATATGCTTCGGGTATTACTGAGCTAATCGCAGCCATTTTATTACTAATTCCAAGATTTAACTGGTTAGGAGCATTCCTGTCGTTAGGAGTGATTTCCGGTGCAATTATAAGCCATTTAATTATTTTGGGAATAGAAGTAAAAGAGGACGGAGGATTGCTATTTATTTTAGCTATGATTGTATTTATTAGTTCAGTAATACTGCTAATTATACATAGAAAAGATATTCCTGTATTAGGGAGTAAGTTTTCTGAAGAAGTTATGGAGTAATTATCACTCATAGTTTCTTTAATTCCGCTAAAAAGCGGTCATTTTCTTCCGGAGTTCCAATAGTAACTCTCAGACAGTTTTCACAAAGAGGTTCATTCCCTCGGTATCTAACAATTACTCCTGAGGTAGCTAATTTTTGATAAACTTTTAATGCATCCTTAATTTTAAAAAGCAGAAAGTTTGCATCAGACGGAAATACACTCAATACCGTACTAATATTTTGAAGTGATTGACTCACTCTTTCTCTCTCAGCTACAATAGTCTTAATTTTTTTACGAACTATATCTGTATTTTGAAAAGCTCTTAAGGCGGCCTGAGAAGTAAGTTTATTCACATTATATGGAGCTTTTACTTTCATCATATAGCTAATGATCTCCTCACTTGCCAAAGCGAAGCCAAGTCTTATACCTGCTAATCCGAATGCTTTTGAAAGAGTTTGAAGTACTACTAAATTTGGAAAACTATCTAATTCGTTGATTATGCTATCTCCATCGCAAAAATCAATGTAGGCTTCATCTACCACTACAATTCCAGAAAAACCTTCAAGGATTGTAATGATATCTTCTTTTCTCATAACATTTGAAGTCGGATTGTTAGGAGAGCATATAAAGATCATCTTTGTGACATCCGTAACTCTGTTTAAAACTCTTTCCGGCTGAAGCTGAAAGCCGTCAGTTAACCGAACCTCGTTAACTTTTATATCATTGATTTTTGCAGCAACTTTGTACATTCCGTAAGTTGGTGGATTGATAAGAATACTATCACTTACCGGATTACAAAAAATTCTGAGGAGGAGGTCAATAGCTTCATCACTGCCTGATCCAACAAAAACCTGTTCTGGCCTCACAGATCGATAGTCAGCAATATTTGTCCTCAAGTCTTCTTGATATGGCATTGGGTAACGATGCAATTCAGCATCATTTTCAAAAGGAGCGCCAAAGCTATTTTCGTTAGCATCCAGTAAAAGCCCCTGATCAAAATCATCGCGCGCACTTCTGTAAGGTTTAAGGTCTTTGATATTTTCTCTTACAAGTTGTTCTAAGTTAAATTTATTCATCATTATTCAGGATAATCTGTTTATTTCTTTTAGTCTTAGCGTAACAGCATTTTTATGAGCTTGCAGACCTTCTACATCTGCCAGAATTTCAACTGTGGGACCTATGCTCTTAAGGCCCTCTTCAGTTATTGTTTGCATTGTGATTGATTTGTAAAAAGAATCGAGGCTAACCCCACTGTACGTTTTTGCATATCCATAAGTAGGAAGGGTATGGTTGGTACCTGATGCATAATCACCAACACTTTCCGGGGTTAAATTCCCTAAGAACACTGAACCTGCATTAATAATTTGATCTTCAAAACTTTCTGCATCTTTAAGATTCAATATCAGATGCTCGGGTGCATATTCGTTTGAAAAACTGAATGCCTGATTCATGTTTTCTACTTTGAGGATAAAACTGTTATTGAGTGCTTTTTGTGCAGTTTCTTTTCTTGGTAGTAGATTGACTTGTTTTGTTAGCTCTTGATCTAAATTATCAATATTAAAATCAGGCGTACAAACTAAAACTACTTGGCTGTCTGTTCCATGCTCTGCCTGGGATAGGAGATCTGCTGCTACAAAAGATGGATTAGCGGTTTCATCAGCAACAACCAGTACTTCAGAGGGACCGGCTGGCATATCAATGCTGATCATGGCATCACTGTTTTGAAGTAACATTTTTGCGGCGGTTACATATTGGTTTCCCGGACCGAATATTTTATCAACCTTAGGAACAGTTTGAGTACCAATAGCCATTGCCGCAATTGCCTGAGCTCCACCAGCTATCAGAATACTACTTACTTTAGCCTTTTTAGCTATGTAGATAATTTCGTCCGCAACTTTACCATCAGAATCAGGTGGAGTTGCTAACACAATATTCGGGCATTCTGCTATCATCGCAGGAATTGCAAGCATCATTGCAGAAGAGGGTAGAATAGCTGTTCCACCGGGAACATAAAGTCCTACACTTTGAATTGGAACCATTTTTCGTGAGCAAATAACTCCCGGAATTGTTTCAACGGTGATTTTTAGTCTTCTTTGTGCTCTGTGAAAGCGATAGATATTATCGAAAGCAAGATCGATAGCTTCTTTGATTTCTTTGCCCAAAGAGACTTCTAAACCGGAAGGATCTAAAACCATCCGGTCAGGGATAATACCATCAAATTTCCTAGTATATTCTCTGAGCGCTTCATCACCTTTATCTTTTACTGAATCAATAATTGGCTGAACGGTATCAAATATGGAAGGAAAATCTATTTTTGGTCTTTGGACAAGTTTTTTGAGTGAATCCGGAGTTAATTCCCCGTATTTATACTGTTTCATATCCTTCTAATTAAAGTATCATGCTTTCAATTGGTAGCATCACTATATCAGAGGCCCCGGCATCCTTTAACTCTTCCATTACGGTCCAGAATTTTGTAATTGGAATTACAGTGTGAATAGCTACCATGTCATTTTCGGCAAGAGGCACAATGGTAGGGCTTTTCATTGAAGGGATAATGGATTTTACTTTTTCTAATGCATCGGCGGGAGCATTCATCATAATGTATCGGCTTTGTTTCGCCTGCTGATAACCATCTATTCGAATAAGAAATTTCTCAATTAGTTCTTTTTTGCCGGGAGAAAGTTCCTGATTGGTTTTGATAAGTTCAGTTTCAGATTCCATTATGGTAATAAGCTCTTCTAACCCGTTAGCTTTGAGCGTACCTCCGGTAGAAACCAAATCGGCAATTGCATCTGCAACGCCAAGTTGTGGAGTGATCTCAACTGCGCCCGAAATCTCAACCATTTTCACAGAAATACCTTTCTTTTTAAAGTATTCACCTGTAATAAAAGGATAGCTTGTGGCTATACATTTGCCTTCGAAATCTTCCGGTGTTTTTAAAGAGCTATTTCTTGGTACTGCAATAGATAATCTGCACTTACCATAATTTAAGCCTCGCAAAACAGTAACATCTGTATTTTTTTCTGCTCTTTCATTAGCGCCTACAAAACCAAGATCGCAAATTCCATCTTGTACATATTCGGGAATGTCATCATCTCTAAGCAAAAGAAGCTCTACGTCGAAATTTCTGGTTTTCACCATCAGGTTTCGTTTGTAGTTATCGAATTCTATGCCAATGCCATGTAATAATCCAACAGTTTTATCGGTTAGGCGACCACTTTTTTGGATCGCAATGCGTAATGAAGTCGAAGAATCTTTCGATCGTGTCATTTAAATCAGTATGTAAATTTAGTTATAAAGTAGAATTAACAATAAAAAAGGAGTGTTCGTGCGAAAAAAATTAATGCACGTGATGATGTCCGTGATGAGGATGATGGACACCAGATAAATGTAGATGTGTATGTATTTTGAATTGTTTCACAAAAGAAAGATAAAAATAAGATTATTTATTTGGAAACCATTTCTCTATAGATTCGAAAATTTGTTCTTTTTTTACAGGTTTACTTAAATAATCATTCATTCCTGCATTCAGGCAGATTTCTCTGTCCTCACTCATAGCATTAGCTGTTAAAGCAATAATGATCGGATTTGAATAATATTCATTTTGAGCTCTTATTTCTCTTGTGGTCTCAAGCCCATCTAATAGAGGCATCTGTATATCCATAAATACCAGATCTATTTTCTCTTTTTTCATTAACTCCAGAGCTTCCATACCATTGTTAGCAATCTTAGTGGTGTAACCAATTCTGTCCAAGAGTGATCGTATTACAACTTGATTTGTAATGTTATCTTCGACAACTAAAATTGAAATTTTTCTCGTATTTGAAGCGTTTGAATCCGTTTTTTTCTTTTCCTGTGGTTTTATCTTGCCAAAATGGGTTCCAATTTCATGGATCAATTCTGATCTTTTTAATGGTTTTGTAAGTCTTTTACCAAATTGATCCAGAAATGCTTTTTCTATATTTGCTCCTAAAGGATAGATCAGAACAGATGGAATACCTGTATCCTGAACTTTACTAATCTTTGATAATGTACTTTCATCACAATACTGAATAAAGTTATGCTCAAGAAAGTAAAGGTCAGGTAAGTCCTGCTTATCAAGACTTTTTTCTAAGCTGATAGAATCCTGAAATGTGTAACATTGTATGTTCCATGATTTGAATAACTTTTCAACATCGTTCATTAAAATTGCAGAATGAGTAGCAAAACCGATTTTCAGTCCATTAAAATCTGGTTTGTCTTTAGCCTGTTCAGTATTGATATCAAATTCAGTTTGGATATAAAATGAGAACTCAGAACCTTTTCCTTTAGAGCTTTTCACATTAATACTGCCACCCATCATTTCAACAATTGTTTTACTGATGGTAAGACCAAGACCTGTTCCTTCAAACCTTTTTGTGGAACTTAGATCAACCTGCTTAAATGATTGGAAAATTTCCTCAAGTTGATCTGAATCAATTCCTATTCCGGTGTCTTCAATAGAAAAATAGATTTCTCCCTTTTGTCCTTTAAGTTTTTTACTTGATACATGAACCCTTACATATCCCTGATGTGTAAATTTAATTGCGTTGTTTAGTAAATTAACAAGAACTTGTTTTAATCTGACGGGATCAGCTTTTATATATACAGGTACATCAACATCAATCTGATAAAGTATCTCCAAAGATTTTTCATGTGCTTTTAGGGCCAACATGTATAATACTTCTTCGAGGTGGGAATATAAGTTTAGTGTTTGTTCTGCAATCTGAAGTTTCCCTGATTCTATTTTAGAATAATCTAAGATGTCATTAATGATTGTTATCAGGTCATTCCCACTCTTAGCAATTGTATCAACATAATTTAGTTGTTCTTTAGTAAGTGTGGTTTCTCTGAGAATGTCCGTCATTCCAATGACAGCATTCATAGGAGTACGAATTTCATGACTCATATTAGCAAGGAACATCGCTTTAGCTTTTGAAGCCTGCTCAGCAATCTCTTTTGCCTCCACAAGCTTTTGATGTGTCTCTTCCAGCTCTTTATTCTTTTGAGAAAGCTGATCCGTAAGTTTCTGAAAGTAATCCGCTTTTTTCATCAAAAGCCTTTCAACCTGATGTTTGTTCAGTGATCCGATCTTTTGGTCATCCATTAGCTGATCAGGTAAAATTGAAACAATAAGTTGGAATGTTCCTAAATTAGAATAGGAATCGGCTAATTTTGCATATTCAGATTCAAATCTTTGAATGGCAGATTCTTCTCCAACTTTTTTAACCAAAGTAGTAAATGTTAAGCTGGCTAAATTTCTGTAATTCTGTTGCCATCCAAATACATCATCTGGCTCAACGATATCTGAAGATAAACTCAATTCCTTTAAAAAATTATCCGGCGAAGCTTCAGTGAATAGTTTAATATCCTGAATCTTTGTACTGCCTTTATCACCAAATACTTCTTTGACATTGTTTATTACATCAAGAATTAGCTTTCTGCATAAAAGTAATTCCTGTTTTTGATCAGCTTCAAAAATGAGAGCAAAGTTTTCTTCCTCAAGTAACTTGGAAAAATTGTTTCTAACATGCTTTCGGAGCTGTTTTTTGGATTTATCGTAATCCTTACTGATGTCCGTTAAGTATCTTTCAACAAATAAATAAACCTGTGGAAGTTTGTCTTTCTTCTTTCCGGTTGGCTCCTCTCTGAAGTTTCGAATCGTTTTTAAAACTCCATTTCCATCTTCAGGGTTAGAAATCAGTTTTTCCAAACCATCAAACAGAGCATTTACCTGATTCTCAAATTCGGGATCTGCTTTATAGCTATTCTTTTCATTCGAAAAAATGGACGATATAGAATCAAAAACTCCCAAAAAATATATTTATAGTTAATGTTTACTTGCCTGATAAATCTTATAAAATCCTATTGCGGACAAACACCAAGTTGTCATCAAAGCAACAAACCAAATTATTTGGCCAAGAGTTTTACCAAATAGAAGATTAAAAATATCTAAACCAAAAATACTGGTAATTTGCATGCTTAAATGACCAATTCCCATCACTAAAAAACCCCAAGCTAAAAACATCATTCCTGCACCAAAATTTCCACCCTTAAGTTTTCCGGCAGTTTTGAAGCTGTAGAATATACATACTGAAAGAAATGGCAACTCAAGGATTCCAAACCATTGCTCAAAAGTAATGTCAGTAAGGCTAAAGAATAAACTCATAAAGAAGGATATCGTTTTTTATTCGAAATTTGCCTATCAATAATTTAATGCTCAAAGTTAAATTATCTAAACAATTTCGAATTTAATTACTTATTGGTCATCGGTTGGAAAGATTATTAACTTTTAGGAAATAAATAAAATATTATGAAAACAATAGCGCAACTCACTTATATCCCTTTAGAAACTCATAATCCAAGAGAAATGGTGCAAGAGATTCTTGAACATCTTGCTCAATTTGACGTTCAAATCGAGGTTGGTTATTTAGGATCTACCATAATAGGGCACCCGGATACCGTTTTTGAGGCGATACAGGAACTTTATAAAATCATGGCTGTGGAATCGTCTAAGTTTCGATTCCATGTTGAATTACTAAGTCCTGAAGCTGACGAAGATCTGAAATAATTTTGTAAGGATTTCTTCTGAAAGGGTCTTACTAACAAAAAAGTTGGTATGCGCCCCAAATACTATATCTATATTGTAAGTAATCAATCCAAATTAATTTATGTTGGTTTAACCAACGATCTCAAAAATATTCTGAAGAAGCACCGTCAGATGAAGATGAAATGTTCGAAAGGAAATTTCGGGCTTAATAAATTAGTTTACGTTGAAGAATATTCAGATATAGATAAGGCAATACAAAGAGAAAAAGACCTCAAAGAAGCTCCCAGATCATTCAAACAAAAGTTACTCAGATTTTATAATCCTACATGGGTTTGTATTCAGGATTACTGGAAAGAAAATATGGAGCGAGCTCTTATTAAAGCTTGAGCGATAAAATCTTTTAGTAATAATTTCTTAGATTAAATAAACAATATCTTGTACATATAGATCAAAAGTCAACTAATTAAAAGGGTATGAATTTAATTGAATTAATTAATCAACTTGAAAACATAAGAGGTATTCCTCAATTTTTGTTTAGTGAAGGAATTCAACCAAGCTCTATGATTAGAGTTAGAAGAGAGATTATTGATTACAAAAAAGAAAATCCTGACCAAGAAGAGATTGATTTCATAATTCATTCTCCGGGTGGGAGTCCTGATGATGCCTATAGAATTATTAGAACTTTGCGGAATAATTTTAAAAGAGTAAACGTAATTATACCTTTTTGGGCTAAAAGTGCTGCAACTCTTCTATCACTTGGAGCCACTACAATATATATGAGTGAGTTTGGTGAGTTTGGCCCTATCGACATTCAAATTGCTCGAGAAAGAGAAGATAGTCCAGACATTGATAGAGAAAGTGCATTAAATGATGAATTTAGTTTACGGAGAATAGAAGCTAGATCCAGAGAGCTTTTTCAATCAATGTTTATTAATCTTTATTCAGATGAAAATTTTAAAATTAACAAAAATGAATTATCTAAGCAGCTTTTTGAATATCTATCAAAGTTTTATACACCTTTACTTGAACAAATCAATCCATACAAATTAGGAGAAAAAAAGAGAAAACTAGAGATAGGAGAAATGTATGCAAAACGTATACTAATTGAATATAATGACAGTGTAAAAGAAGAACAGAGAAACCAACTTGTTGATTTTTTAATTAATGGTTGTCCTGATCATGGTTACATTGTTGATTATAATTTAATATCTCTTATATTGCCTAATGTAATTAATACCACTAACTTTGATAAAGAATACAATTTAGTAATAGAGGAGATAGTTACTATTTTTCTAAATAGTGAGGAACTTAGATTTGTTGGATTTGTTAAACAAATTGAAGACACAGACGAGACCAAAACTGTTGAGAAAAAACCATTAAATAAAAATGGAAAAAAACCCAAAAAAACCAAGGCTGATGGAAAATAAGAGTAATCTGCAAGCTCTTAAAGAAGTAATTTTTTTAAATATGGATTCAAAAATCCGGATTTCAATTGAAGAATCGGATTCTAAAGTTGAACATATAATCAGGAAGCAAAATTTATCATCTCACAATAAAAATAATCACACTCTTTTAAGTCTCATTTCGGAACAATAGTTCTTACAATATTGAATTTCGGTAATACAAATAAGGCTTATTTAACTATTTATTAGTGGATAAATTTTACTTGGCAAGATTCCTGAAATTCTCTTTAGTAGCTCCTTCCTTATTCGTATCTTTATAAGCTTACAAAAGAGACGCACGGCTTATACATGAACAACATTCGTAATTTTTGCATCATTGCACACATCGATCACGGTAAATCTACCCTTGCCGATCGTTTGTTGCAGACTACCGGAACCATCAGCGAAAGAGAAATGCAGGAGCAGGTTCTTGATGATATGGATCTGGAACGGGAAAGAGGGATTACGATAAAAAGTCATGCAATCAAAATTGATTATAAAAGACCCAATGGAGAAGAATATAGTTTCAATTTGATTGATACTCCCGGTCATGTCGACTTTGCATACGAGGTTTCAAGAGCTTTAAAAGCGTGTGAAGGTGCAATTCTTGTTGTAGATGCAGCACAAGGAATTGAAGCTCAAACAATTTCAAATTTATACCAAGCTATTGAACAGAACCTGGAAATTATTCCTGTTCTAAATAAAATCGATCTTCCGGGTGCAGATCCTGAAGGAATTGGTCAACAGGTTATTGATTTGATAGGTTGTAAGCGCGAGGAAATTATACATGTTTCAGGGAAGACAGGAGAAGGAGTTCCGGCGCTTCTTGAAGCAATTGTTGAAAGAATACCGGGGCCAAAAAGGGAAGAAGATAAACCACTTCGTGCATTAATTTTTGATTCAGTTTTTAACACATACCGGGGATCAATTGCATATGTCAGAGTCATGGAGGGAGTAATCCGAAAAGGGGATGATTTTATTTTCATGGCTAACAAAGAAGAATATACTGCCGAAGAAGTAGGATTTCTTCGGATGAAAAATCATCCTACCAAAGAGTTAAGAGCCGGGGATGTAGGATATGTTATTGGAAGCGTGAAATCTTTACAGGATGTAAGGGTTGGTGATACAATCACAAAAATAGATAATCCTGCTAAAGAACCGATTCCGGGGTATCAGGAAGCAAAACCAATGGTTTTCTCAGGGATTTATCCAACTCAAGCAGAAGATTTTGAAGACTTAAGAAGCGCTTTAGAAAAATTGCAACTGAACGATGCTTCCCTGAGTTATGAACCTGAAACTTCCAAAGCATTGGGTTTTGGTTTTAGGGCTGGGTTTCTTGGATTACTTCATATGGAAATTGTTCAGGAGCGTTTAGATAGAGAATTCAATATTGACATCATTACAACTGTCCCGAACGTACAATACGAAGTAAAACTGGAGGAAGGGGATACGGTTGAAGTTGACAACCCAAGCCAAATGCCGGAAGTAGGCGAGATTGATTCGATCTGGGAACCTTATATCAAAGCAAGCATTATAACTCCCGCAGATTATATTGGTCCGATTATGAAATTGTGCCAAGAACGCAGAGGAATTTATCTTAATCAGATATTTATGCAAAATAATCGGGTCGAAATTACGTATGAGATTCCAATGGCTGAAGTTGTTTTTGATTTTTATGACAAGCTGAAGTCCGGAACTAGGGGCTATGCCTCACTGGATTATGAGTTTATAGAATATCGAAAAGGAGATCTTGTTCGCTTAGACATTCTCCTTAACGGTGATCAGGTTGATGCACTTTCAAGCATCACCCACCGCGATAAAGCTTACTATCAGGGACGTAAGGTTTGTGCTAAACTAAAAGAATTAATTCCTCGTCAGCAATTTGAAGTAGCTGTGCAGGCAGCGATTGGTAACAGAGTAATCGCTCGTGATACAGTTCGGGCATTGCGTAAGGATGTTACAGCTAAATGTTATGGTGGAGATATCTCCCGAAAAAGAAAACTTTTAGAGAAACAAAAAGAAGGTAAAAAACGAATGAAGCAGGTAGGAGCGGTAGAAATTCCACAAGAGGCGTTTCTGGCGGTTCTGTCTATGGATGAGGACGACAGATAATTATGATTCAATTACAAAAGAGAACATTATTTTTTTTCATGTTGATGATTTTGCTTACTTCTTCGGCATACGCTCAATTTGAAGAGCCTGAGATTATTAAAGTAGAATCCGAAAACGCTACTCAGTTTCAAAGTAAATTCAGAACAATAAAATGGACCGGCCAGGGATTCAATCCCAATGAACTTGACCGAACTCCTGCTATACAAATACGTGCCAGGCTCCAGAGTGTATATGGAGATCCAACTAAGGTAATTGAAGATATTGCAGAAGGGGGAAAATTCAGAGCAGGAAAGGCTATCCAATTTGAATATTGGTTTATTATTGATGGAAATATCCCAATGATGGTTTTAGACCTTGACGGACCTTTTGAAGATGGCTTGGTGTACGTGGGTGCAAGTAGGTATATTGATCTTATGCCTGCTGTTAAAAGAAAACTGACCAGGGATTTAACAGAAGCAGATCCAAAAGAATTTACAGATTATTTTTTCTCTCCCGAAAGAAAACAATGGTACGAAGTTAAATACAGCGACGGAGAGTATTCCAAGAAAGAGATTGATAAACCTTCTCATATTAAAATTTAATTACAGATACATTGGAAGAAAAAAACAACGAAGAGCAGAAAAAAGGCTCATTCTGGCAAAGAAGGAAGGATAAAATAGAGGAAGACAAGAAAGCCAAATCATGGCTACGTGAATGGCTTGATGCTTTGGTATTTGCATTTTTTGCAGCTGCAATTTTAAGAGCGCTTATCTTCGGCTCATATAAAATTCCAACTCCTTCAATGGAGCAAAACCTTATGGTTGGAGATTTCCTGATAGTTTCGAATCTAACTTACGGACCTAGAACACCAATGGGAATTTGTGTGCCTTTTACTCAGTGGTGTTTACCAGGAGTAAAACTACCGTATACCAGAATACCGGGGTTCAGAGACGTTGAAAGGAATGATGTGATCGTATTTAATGTGCCACATGAAGTTAAACCAATTTCCCAAAAGACAAACTATATTAAAAGAGCCGTTGCAGTAGCCGGAGATACGCTCGAAATCAGAGATAAAGTTGTGTTTATAAACGGAGAAAGAGAAGTAAAGCACGAAGGTCTGCAGAAGCACTACATTTTGAAAATGAATGACAGAGTTCGGATTAGCGATGCAAAACTAGAATCATCGGGTGCCGGGGCTCTTCAAAATGTACCGGGCGGAACCGATATTTTTAAGAGAGAACTTGGTAACTATACCTACTTAGTTAATTTGCCGGATGAAGCTGTTGCAGAAATTCAAAAATGGCCGGAACTAGATTCTCTTTGGTTAAACATGACTCCCGAAGGTCAAACAGATAGAGGATACGCCTCCACAAGAAGTCAGTATAACTTTGCAAAAGCATTTAGAAGTCAGGATCAGCTTCCAAAAGTGGTAATTCCTTTTGAGGGACAGGAAGTTACACTTACAGATCAGAATTTTTACATCTATAAAGATCTTATAGAACGATATGAGGATAATTCACTTGAGCAAAGAGATGGTAATTTCTATATCAACGGTGAAGAAACTAATACATACACCGTACAACAGGATTATTACTTTGCTATGGGTGATAACAGAGACAATAGTGAAGACAGCCGTTTCTGGGGTTTTGTACCCAAAGATCATATTATAGGAAAAGGGTTTATTGTCTGGTATTCTCATGACAAAGGGGTTCCACGATTCAACCGCGTTCTAAAACTGATTAAGTAAAGTTATTTATCGCGGGTTAAGCCCCGCGATTTTTTTTTAAAGGAAATGGTTCATTTCCCATTTGCCTCCCATCCTAATCCTTTTCATATTCTGCAAATTTCTAAAATTGGATTATGAAAAAACTTCTCTTTTCTATTGCAGTACTGGCGCTTTTAATGCCAGACATTAGAGCTCAAAATAATTATCCTGAAATCTTATCTATGAAACAGCGGGCAGAAGTGATAGATGATCTGCTCGAAGATCGTATAAAGACCGTTCTTCCCGATATTATGAGACGTACAGGGATAGATATGTGGATTGTGGTTTCCAGAGAATATAATGAAGACCCTGTGATTGAAACTCTGCTTCCGGCTACCTGGCTAGCTGCGCGTCGTCGAACCATTCTGGTGATGTATGATCAGGGAGAAGAAAAAGGGATTGAAACCCTTGCAGTCGCCAGATACAATGTTGGTGAAACATTCCGAAAAGCCTGGGATAAAGAAAAAGAACCAAATCAGTGGAAGCGACTTAAAGAAATTATTGAAGAAAGAGATCCTAAAAAAATCGGTATTAATCAAAGTGAGCATTGGGGATTAGCGGATGGTATAGTTGCCACAGATCTGCAAGAAATGAAATCAGCTATAGGTATTAAGTATTCTGATAGATTGGTCTCTGCTGAACAATTAGCTGTAGGTTGGCTGGAAACCCGATCTGAAAAAGAAATGGTTCTATATCCTCAGATCGTGAGAATCGCTCATACCATAATTGCAGAAGGTTTTTCTGATGCAGTGATTCAGCCGGGTATAACTACAACCGATGATGTAGTTTGGTGGTATAGAGAAAAGATCAGAGAACTAAAACTCATAGCTTGGTTTCACCCAAGTGTATCAATTCAGCGTGCTGATCCCAAATCCTTTGATCATTTAAGAACTTTTGACAGTCGTCCGGCAGATAATGTGATTATGCCTGGCGATTTACTTCATGTAGATTTCGGTATTACCTACCTGAGATTGAATACAGATACTCAGCAGCATGCCTATGTTCTAAAACCCGGAGAAACATCAGTGCCTGAATATCTCAACAAGGCTTTCGATAACGGAAATCGGCTACAGGATATATTTACCAGGAATTTCACAGAGGGAAGAACAGGAAACGAAGTTTTAAAAATGTCTCGCGAGCAAGCGATTTCAGAAGGACTTAAACCATCCATTTATACTCACCCCATTGGCTATCATGGTCATGCTGCAGGAACAACTTTAGGAATGTGGGATGCTCAGGATGGCGTTCCTGGAAGTGGTGATTATCCTCTGAACCTGAATACTGCTTATTCGATCGAGCTGAATACTGCTACTTTTATCGAAGAGTGGGGAAAAGAGATTCGTATTATGCTGGAAGAAGATGCTTTTTTTGATGAAAAAGGTGTTTGGTATATTGATGGAAGACAAAAAGAAATCATGGTGATTCCCCGAATACCTGCAAAACAATAGAAATGAGTTTTTCAGATTTAAATGAGAAAATAAAACACGCTCGTTCAATTACTGATGAGATACCCGAATTGAATACGAATTTCGTTAAGTTGTTAAAAAAAGGGATTGGTAAACATGACCTGTTTCTTATTTACAGAGATAAAGTGGGAAACAGAACGGAGATCACTTACCGTGAGTTTTATGAATTGGTTTTAGATACGGCACGTTTTTATCAGGATTACGGACTTGAACCCGGTGATAAAATTGCCACAATCTCACACAATCACTGGCATACAGTAGTTCAGTACTTTGCGGCATGGTTCTGCGGGTTAGTAGTAGTTCCGGTTAATCTGGGTGAAGATGATGAACGAATCGAATATATCTTAAAAAACTCGGAAACTAAGCTGGCGTTGGTCAGAAAAGATTACTTTGACAGAATTCAGAAAATCAAAGATGGAAATACATCACTTTCTGAAACTGGGATTATAGCTTGCGATGATTCACCAGAATCTTTTTCCAGAAGTGAGGGAATTTTAAAGGAAGTAGTTACAGATCCTGATACGGATGCGCTGATCGTATTTACTTCCGGTACTACCGGAAATCCGAAGGGTGTTGTTTTATCTCAGAAAAACCTGCTCGAAGATGCCCGGAGTATTTCTGACTGGCACAAAATAACTTCTAATGTCAGGATGATGTGTGTATTACCAATTCACCATGTAAATGGCACAGTAGTAACTTTGGTAACTCCTTTTTTTACCGGTGGATCTGTTGTTCTGAATCAAAAATTTCAGGTAGATAAATTCTTCCCAACGATCAGGGAAGAAAAAGTTCAGGTTGTAAGTGTAGTTCCAACTTTACTTCAGTACCTGAATAGCTATTACGAAGAGAAAGAACTCCCTGATTTACAAGGATTCAGTCATATTATTTGCGGTGCAGGTCCTCTGACTGTTAAAGTAGCTGAAACTTTTGAAAAGAGATTTAACAGAAGAATTATTCACGGATACGGACTTTCAGAGACTACCTGCTATTCTTGTTATTTGCCATTAGATATTTCAGAAAAAGAGCACTTAAAATGGATGTTGGAATTTGGTTATCCAAGTATTGGTGTCGCTATTCCTGCTAATGATATGGCGATTCACGATGAAAATGGAAACGAACTTCACGAAGAAGAAAGGGGGGAAATCGTAATTCGTGGAGTAAATGTTATGAAGGGTTATTACAAAAATTCAGAAGCTAATGAATCTGCTTTTAAAAACGGCTGGTTCAGAAGTGGGGATGAAGGTTTTTTCAAAACAGATGACGAAGGACGAAAGTATTATTTCATTACCGGAAGATTGAAAGAGCTTATCATTAGAGGAGGAGTAAATTTGGCTCCTTTAGAAATTGATGAAGTTATAAATAAAGCTCCGGGTGTAAAAGCCGGTATAGCTGTTGGATTCGAAAATGACTGGTATGGAGAGGAAGTCGGCGCATATATCGAAATGGAAGACGGTGCAGATGAAAACGAACAAGCAATTTTAGAATACTGCAAGAGCCAACTTCCTCATTCTAAATGCCCTAAAGTGATTGTGTTCGGAAATGAAATTCCGGTTACATCTACAGGTAAATATCAACGCAGAAAAGTGGCCTATTTATTTGATCAGTGGAAATCGGTTCAGTTTAGAAAAGAGAATTAATTATGAATGGGTAAATATTTATTCCTGATTTTGTACTCTCAAATTCCTAATTCTTTCTTTCAACAATCGCCAAAGTACACCGGCTAACGCACACCAGTTTTCCCTTTTCATCTTCTATTCTGGTTTCCCATACGTGAACCCGGGAACCGGTTTTAACCGGAGTTGCTATTCCGCGCACTAATCCGCCTTCTTTGACCGACCGGATGTGATTGGCATTAATTTCGACTCCCACAGCTGTTTTATCAGTTCCATCCAGACTGAACCATGCACCAACTGAGGCGAGAGTTTCAGCCAGAACTACCGACGCTCCTCCATGAAGTATTCGGAATGGTTGAACCGTGTTTTCATTAACCGGCATGGTGGCAATCATTTTTTCTTTACTGACGTGCTCAAACTCAATTCCAACAGCATGCCCCATATGATTTCCGGTTTCATTAAAGTAGTAATCTGCCTTTTTTTTGAGAGAATCTTCGATAAACATAAATTTGAGTTTGATTAACAGTGTTAAGTTTGTAAAATAGAGGTAGAAAAAAGCGCTTTTAAATGTACATGGAAAGTGTTACTTACCAAAAGGTGATCAACTAATTTTTAAAGTACATGGAAAATGAACTTAAAATAATACCGGATTTGGTTCGATCTGGATTCGATAAAAACAATTCCGGAGTTTTTGCTGCCGTAAAAAGGAACGGAGAATGGCTAAAAACCAGCCCTGAAGAATTTCAAACTAAAGTAAAAGATCTTGCTTTGGGTTTATATGAACTGGGTGTTAGGAGGGGTGATAAAGTTTCCTTACATGCCGAGAATAGTACAGAATGGTTGATCATTGATCAAGCCGTACTTTCTATGGGGGCAGTTTTAGTTCCGGTTTATACTACGCAACCCGGTGATCAGATCAAATACATACTCGAGAACTCGGAAGCTAAAGTTCATATAATATCGAATGATGATATTTTTGCTGAAACTAAGCCCCTGATCAAACAGGTTGAAAATGTACAAGCTATTATTGCGATTCTGCCTTCAAAGCATCAAAAGCTACATTCATTTGATGATATTCTTGAATCAGGAGCAAAAAAGTATGAGGAATCTCCTGAGTTATTTGAACAGATGTTATCAGAGGTAGAAGAAGATGACCTGGCCACTCTGATTTATACTTCCGGGACCACAGGTCTTCCAAAAGGGGTAATGCTCACCCATAAGAATATCGTTGCAAATGCTATTGCTACAGAAAAAGTTTTTCCTTTTCAAAAAGATGATTATAAAGATGCTAAGGTATTATCCTATTTGCCACTTACTCATGTTTTTGAAAGAACCGCTTCTTACATCTATGGATTGATCGGAATCCCTGTTTATTATATTGAGGATGTGAATGAGATCCGGACTGATTTCACAGTTATAAAGCCAATCTACTTCGTAACGGTACCAAGACTGTTAGAGAAGATAGTAACAGGAATTAAAGTGAAAGGGCAGGATTTGTCCGGAGCTAAAAAGAGATTGTACTATTGGGCAATATCACTCGCAGAGAATTACGATCCTGAGCAGGAATATGGGTTTATTGATAAACAGAAACGTAAAATAGCTGATAAATTAGTTTACTCTAAGATCAGGGAGCTATTTGGTGGAAATCTGATCGGGATGAATGTTGGAGGTGCCGCGCTTTCGCCTTCAATCGCTAAGTTTATTAATGGAATGGGGCTTTTCTGTGGATTGGGCTATGGTCTGACGGAAACATCACCGGTTTTAACAGCTCCTCCACCGGGCGAAATCCGAATCGGATCTTCAGGTAAAGCTTTATATAACGTAGAACTGAGAATTGCTGAAGACGGTGAAATCCAAGCAAAAGGTCCAAGTGTAACATCCGGATATTACAAAATGCAGGATAAAACCGATGAAGCTTTTACCGAGGATGGCTGGTTTTGTACAGGAGATATTGGAAAAATTGACGAAGATGGGTGGTTATTTATTACTGACAGAAAGAAGTCTATGTTCAAACTTTCCACAGGAAAATATGTGGCTCCACAGCCTATTGAGAATGCATTGGTTACCAGTGGGTTTATAGATCAGGCTATGGTTGTTGGATTTGAACAAAAATTTTGTTCTGCCGTTATTGTCCCATCCTGGGATAATCTCGAGAAAAGGTTTAAAAACAATGGATATGATTTTCCTTCTGAAAATCGTACTGCAGATAAACATGTAATCAACAGAATCCAGAAGGAAGTTGATAAAGTAAACAAAACTCTTCCTCAATGGGAGAAGATTAAAAAGTTTGTTCTACTCGAAGAGCCGTTTTCCATTGACAAAGGCGAGATTACACCAACTCTAAAGCTTAAGAGAAACGTAATCAAAGAGAACTATAAAGAAGAAATTGAAAGTATTTACCAGGAAAATTCATGAGTACTAAAAGAAGAATCCGGAAAGTAGCTGTGTTAGGATCAGGAGTTATGGGGAGCCAAATTGCTGCGCATTGTATAAATGCCGGTCTAGAAGTTATTTTATTAGATTTAAAAAGTGACGACTCTAAGAGACCCAATAAAATTGTTGAAGAGAGTATTCAGAAAATTGCGAAAATGAAGCCTGCTCCCTTTGCGCTTCCTGAGTTTGCAAAAAGAATCCGGTTGGGCAATTTTGAAGATGATTTCGATTTGTTAAAAAACGCTGACTGGATTTGTGAAGTAATTGTAGAAAGAATGGACATCAAAAAGGATATGATGTCCAGAATTGAAAAAGTACGTTCTTCAGACTGTATCGTTAGTTCAAATACCTCTGGTTTACCCATCTCGGAAATAAGTGAAGATTGCAGCGCCGAGTTTAGAGAGAACTTTCTTGGAACTCACTTCTTCAATCCTCCCAGATACATGAAGCTACTTGAGATTATTCCTACAGAAGATACTTCTCCTGAGGTCTCCTGCTTTATGCATGGTTTTTGTGAGAGAGTACTTGGAAAAGGGGTAGTGCTTTGTAAAGATACTCCGAATTTTATCGCCAACAGGATTGGGATTTTTTCTATAGGAAGTATGATGCCGTATTTCTTTAAGGGGGATTTCAGAGCTGAGGAAGTTGATTTACTGACCGGAACTCTAACCGGATATTCAAAAGCTGCTACTTTCAGGACTGGTGATATGGCGGGTTTGGATGTAACACTTCATGTAGCTAACAATATTATCCCATTCATTCCTGATGATGAAAAGAAGGATGTATTTGATTTACCTGAACAATTTAAGAAAATGGTTGAATCTGGGAAGATAGGGAATAAAGCAGGAGAAGGGTTTTATAAAAAAGTTCAGAAGGATGGTAAGCGAGAATTTTTAGTTATCAATCCTGAAAGTCTGGAATATGAATCTCAGAAAGAATTTAATGATCCGGTTTTAAAAGAAGCGGGAAAGATCAAAAACACAAAAGAAAGACTTAAGTTTTTGGCATTTCATGATAGCAGGATAGGGAATTTTATATGGGAAACTCAAAAAGCCTTATTACTTTATGCTGCAAACAGGGTTCCCGAAATTTCTGATAATCCACAAAATGTTGACCGGGCAATGAAATGGGGGTTCAATTGGGAATTAGGTCCTTTTGAACGTTGGGATGCTCTTGGTATAGATGAGGTTATTGAGAGACTTGAAAAAGAAGGGGAAAAGATTCCTAAACTAATCAATGATTTGAAGTCAAAAGGACTCGATTCTTTCTATGATGATGGACAAGTTTACGACCCGGTTTCAAAAGAAATGAAAGATGAGTCTCCATCAGCAGGCGGAGAAATAAGAATTTCCAGTCTCAAACGACAGCAAAAACCTGTTTTTGAAAATGATTCAGCAGCATTGCATGATCTTGGGGACGAGGTGGCTCTTTTCGAATTTAAAACTAAAAATGCAACACTTGGTTTCGAGTTAGTTCAGTCTCTTTCCAAATCAATCAATATCGTAAAGAACAGCTATTCCGCACTAGTTATTTCTCATGATGGAGATAACTTTGCATATGGAGCTAACCTGATGGAAGCCATGCAGGCTAATCAGTCCGGTGATTGGGATAAAGTAGTTCAGGCGGTAACTAATTTTCAGGAAACGGCTGTGGCATTACGGTACGCTCCATTTCCAGTAATAGCCGCTCCTTTTGGCAGAACATTAGGTGGAGGTACGGAATTCTGCTTGTATTCTGATAAAGTAGTTGCCCATCATGAATTGTATATGGGATTGGTAGAAGTGGGCGTTGGTTTAATTCCGGCCGGAGGAGGGACAACTGAGTTACTTCGACGAGAAATGGAAAAACTGCAAGGCGATGCTGATCCTTTGCCATTTATCCGCGAAGCGTTTAAAACCATGGGAATGGCTAAAGTGTCTGATAGTGCACATAAAGCGCGGGAATTAGGATTTTTGAGAAATTCTGATGTAATTTTGATGAACAGAGATCTTCAAACTAAAGTAGCAAAAGAAGAAGCTTTAGCTATGGTGGAAGCCGGATATCAACCACCATCTAAAAACGATATAAAAGTTCTTGGTCAAACATCATTAGCGGCATTAAAGCTGATGCTATATGTTATGCATGAATCGAAATTTGTTACAGATTACGATAAAGTAGTGGCAGAAAGGTTGGCTTATGTTATGGCAGGTGGAGACCTCAGTGAGGAACAAAGTACTCCTGAAGATTATCTGTTAAAACTTGAAAGAGAAGCTATTCTTGAGTGTTTGAAAGATGAAAGAACTCTCGCTCGAATGGAACATATGTTAAAGACGGGAAAACCGCTCCGCAATTAAGATATAAGATATAAGACATTAGATTTGAGACTAGCTTAATGCACAATTATAAAAATTTAGAGGTATGGATTAGGTCTGTTGACTTAGCAACAGAAGTATACACTATCACTAATGGTTTTCCACAAGATGAAAAGTTTGGCTTAATATCTCAGATACGAAGATGTTCGGTATCCATAAGTTCAAATATTGCAGAAGGAGCTGGCAGAGGGTCTGACAAAGAGTTTAAATTGTTTCTTAATTATGCCCTAGGTTCATGTTTTGAACTTGAAACACAACTATTGATTTCAAAAAACCTTGTTTTGATTACTGATGAAAACACAGAAAATATATTTTCTGAGCTAACTGAAATACAAAAGATGATTTATTCATTAATAAAAAAATATTCTTAATTCTTATATCTCAAATCTTATGTCTATTAAAGAAGCATACATAGTAGCTGCAAAACGAACGGCTTGTGGTAAAGCAAATAAAGGTTCTTTGCGCTTTACTCGTCCTGATTCTTTAGGTGGAGCTGTAATCAGAGATCTTTTGAAAAATACACCTGAAATTCAACCTGAAATGGTGGAAGATGTAATAATGGGTTGTGCATTTCCGGAAGCATCTCAGGGTTTGAATGTGGCTAAACAAATTGCAGCACTTGGAGGATTACCGGATGAAGTTCCCGGGGTTACTGTAAACCGTTTTTGTTCTTCCGGGTTACAAACTATTGCTATGGCAGCAGAACGGATTATGATAGGGGCCGCTGATGTAATTATAGCAGGTGGAGTTGAATCCATGTCTTTAGTTCCGATGGGAGGAATGTCTGTTCAGCCAAATCCGGAAGTGATGGAGAAAAAGCCTGAACTGTATATCAGTATGGGATTAACGGCAGAAAATGTCGCTGATAAATATAAAGTGAGCAGGGAAGATCAGGATGAGTTTGCTTATCAAAGTCACCAAAGAGCAATTTCGGCATGGGAAAACGGCAAGTTCAATAATCAGATTACTCCAATTGAAGTAGTTGAAAAGAAAATAAGTACTGATGGAGAGTTAATTGAAGAGAAATTTACATTCAGCAAGGATGAAGGCCCCAGAGCAGATACAAGTACTGAAGTACTAGCAGGGCTTAGAGCTGTATTTAAAGCCGGAGGTTCTGTAACAGCAGGAAATTCATCTCAAATGAATGATGCAGCAGCAGGGGTAATCGTAATGAGTGGTGAAAAAGTAAAAGAACTGGGATTAGAACCTATTGCAAGATACGTTGGATTTTCTGTAGCGGGTGTTCCTCCGGAATTAATGGGAATAGGACCAGTTGAAGCAATACCAAAGGTGCTTAACTTAACCGGACTAAAGTTAAATGATATCGATTTGGTAGAACTGAATGAAGCATTTGCAGCTCAATCATTGGCAGTGATAAGAGAGTTAGGTCTCGATCAGAATATTACTAATGTAAATGGCGGGGCAATTGCCATGGGGCATCCCCTTGGTTGCACGGGAGCTAAATTAACAACCCAAATTCTTCATGAAATGCAATCCCGAAAATCTAAATATGGCATGGTAACCATGTGTATTGGTGGAGGAATGGGAGCTGCAGGAATTTTTGAAAATCTCTGATGAGGAAATATATGTTTACGAATGATACGTTAAAAGGAAAGACTATTTTAATAACGGGAGGCGGTAGTGGTCTTGGTTTGGAAATGGCTAAAGGATTTGCTCGCTGTGGAGCTAATGTAGCTATTTGCGGAAGGACTCAGGCAAAACTGGACAATGCTGTAAAAGAAATTCAGAATGAAAATAGCTCCGTTGAGGTAAAAAATTATCAGGCTGATGTAAGAGATCATGGAAGAGTATCAGAAATGATATCAGAAATAGTTTCAGATTTTGGATCAATGGAGGGTTTGGTAAATAATGCTGCGGGTAATTTTTTGTCGGCGTCTGAAGATTTAAGTCCGGGTGGATTTAAAGCTATTATTGATATTGTACTCCATGGTAGTTTTAATTGCACCCATGCTTTTGGTAACTATCTGATTGATAGTGAGAAAAAGGGATCTATATTGAATATAGTTACTACTTATGCAGAAGGAACAGGGTGTGCTTTTGTTTTACCATCGGCATGCAGTAAAGCCGGCGTATTAGCAATGACACGATCATTGGCTTACGAATGGGCTGAATATGGGATTAGGTTAAATGCCGTTGCTCCCGGGCCATTCCCTACAGACGGTGCCTGGTCCAGGTTAGTGCCTGATAAAACCATGGAAGAAAAGTTTATCAACAAAATTCCAATGAAGCGGTATGGTGAGCACAAAGAGTTAGCAAATTTGGCAATCTTTTTGATGTCAGATCTATCACCATACATCACCGGAGAGAATGTAGTCATAGACGGTGGTGAAAGACTGCAGGCTGGTCAATTCAATTTTATTAACGATTTGATGCCTCGTGATAAACTAAAAGCTGTTTTTAAAGCAATGAAACCTAAATAGCTTTTATAAAGCCAACGAAATAGCAAATACGACCAGAGTTAACATCAGATAAATGATGAAGGTTACACTGTCTGGCTTTTTTAGTTTTAGTAAACTTTTATTAACAAAGTGACCAATGCCACATTTTTGATATGTATGAAATAATCCTGTTTTCATAATTACTCCTGAATAATTTTTGCATTAATTATTCTATTGCTTCTACTTTTTTTTCTAATGCTGCAATACGGGTTTGCAGCTTGTGAATTGTAATCTCTTCTTTATTCATCCTCTTCATTTCCCCATTCACAAAAGTCTCTAACCAAATTTTTTCTCCCTCATTATATTTAATGCGCGTTAACACATTATTAGATTTATGAGCATAAAGTGTCCAAATACCATGAGGCAAAAGGGTTTTACCATTACTATAATATTCACCCTTTTGAATAATAAATCCGTCTTCATCATTAACTTCAATAGAATATATGTTCTCTGAAACTTGGGTTACTGTCTTTTCGAGATCAGATTTATTTGAGTTGTTTTGAGCACTCAAAGTTAATGTTACTGAAAGTATAAGTGTAAATATTAGTGTCAACTTTTTCATAATAGCCTCTCATTTTAGAATCTTCCTAATGTTACCAAATTGTTAACATAAAATAAAGTATTTGTTAACATAAAATTAACACAGCGTTAAGAAAGGTTTATAAGTATTTAAAATTAATACAGATAAAATGGTTGTTAATTTAATTTAGGAGAAGAGGTTAAGTCTTTTTTCTACTTTTTTTATGGCTTGAGACAAAATCAAAGCATCATAACTAGTATAAGATGTTTCAGAATTGATCTGTATGGACTTAAGAAAGAGAAGAGCTGCTTTCTCAGCTGACTTTGCAGGATCGAATGTTTGCTTACCAAAGAATAAATGATTTCCATCATTTAATCGGCCTATTCTAATGGTCTGAGAAGAAACATCACAATCAAGTACTTGACTTCTGTCTGCAACTATTCTCTGATGCAGGTTGGCATGAGAAGAAGCATAAATAGTTACAGAAGCAGTAGAACCATTATCGAAACGTATAAAAAGATGGATTGCGATTGGATGATCAGGATTTAGGAAACTAGCCTGAGCTTCTATGTGGTGTATTCCGCTACCCATCCATTTGATACAAAGACCCAATTCATCAATCCAATAGTTCCGAAATTCATTTACAGGATCTACCATCAAAGATCGGTTTATGTGTCTTGTTATATTTAAAAAACGAGGACGCGATATTGAATCCATCATCCATTGAGTGGCAGGAGCCAAAGTAGGCCAGTGTGAAAATTGTACTTTTACGCCTGATTCTTTTCCTGCGCGGTGAATTTTTCCCAGTTTTCCTGTATTGATTGGTTGCTTTGATATGAGGAAGCAGTTGTAGCTATTTTGTATAGCATCAAGTAGTACATCAAGGTTAGAGGAGGAGTCATCTAAAATCAGGCAAGCATCAACATTATCTAGATCCTTTATTGAAGGAACCAAGTAGACTTCCTGAACAATGCTGTGAGGACGTAAATGCTTTTCCCAAGCTACAGTTCTTGTAGCATCGCCAACAATACCAACTTTCATAACTAATAATTAATTGATGGTAAGATGCAGAAGCAAAATCACATAAACAAGAAAAGGCATCTACTTAAGCAGATGCCTGAACTAATAAAGGTAATTAGATATTAATCCGGCATTACGATAGCAAGGATAAAGTATGCGAGGATTCCAAAACCATAACTGAAAGCAAGAATAACATAAAGTATTCTGACAATTGTAGGATCCCAGCCAAGGTATTCGGCGATACCACCGCATACGCCGGCGAGCATTTTGTCTGTTCTTGATTTCCTTAATTTAGCAGGCATATTGTACAAATTTGGTTGTATTCTTTTTATCTGTACGAAGTTGTCTGCTTTAAGTTTCAAAAAAACTTTTTAGTTACTTAATTTAAATAACACCGGCATACTCATTTGCACATCAACCGATTTACCTCTTTGGGTTCCTGGTGTGAATTTTGCCTGACTTACAACTCGTAGCGCTTCTTCATCACAGCCGCCACCAATACCCCGGATGATTTTTGGATTAACGACGTTTCCGTTTGTATCAACAACAAATTGAACAGTAACCCGGCCCTCAATGCCAGCCCGGATAGCAGCTTCAGGATATTCAACTTTGCTTTGTATACCCACTTGGCCGCCAATTAGTTCGGGCATTTCTTCAACTACAACGAAAACATCTTTACCAGGATTTGAGCTAACAGGAAGGTTAGATGGTATATCAGCAGGAGTAATTCGTTCACCTAAACTCGATGATTGAAGAACTTCATATGGCATTATTCCCATTACATTATGATTCCATTTCTTATTTGGGAAATGTCGAATCCAAATATTGACAGATTTTTCATTGTAAATAGTTGATTCTGAGATTAAACTAAAATCCATTTCATTTATACGAGCAGTTAAAGAATTTCCACTTATTTCAGCAGTAGGTGAAGCTCCTTCAAATTGTGCTCCTGATATTATAAAGGTTCCATACTCAGCTGGAGCAATCATCACGCCATTAAGACCAATCGTCTTACGGGTTTTGTTAGATTTAAATATCTCTTTTCCATTAATCGCAATCTCAGGATTTGTGAAAATTAATTCGGATTCAGAAATCTCTTCATCAGATAACGTACTCGGTCCTTGCAAATCAGAACAGGCAATGGGTGCTATTACAATCATGATCATCCCAAGAAAAAGCATAAAGCTTTTCTTTAGTGAGGTTTTATGGAGCTTGTGATATTTCATTTTCTCTATTCTTTGTTTTAAAGTGGATTTTTGTACCGCCATATTTATTGCAAAGCTTCCTATTCCTTTTTGAAGCGGAATAAGTTCCATTAGCATGTTGGCATATTTTTTAGGGTTGATTTCAGACGTATTTAAAACCTGTAGATCACATGAAATTTCACGGAAGGTTTCGATACGGTTTTCACTTATTCTGATAAGAGGATGAAACCAAAAAGCAGACGAAATCATGGAAATAAGTAGCTGGATCAGATAATCTCCTCTTTGAATATGTACCAGCTCATGCCGAAGAGCCATATTCAGATTTTCTTTATTATCCTTAATACTTGAAGGAAGTACGATCACAGGATTTCTCCATCCAAATGTAAACGGGACCAATGGGTGATCATTAAAGGCAACCAAAACAGAACGATCTTTTAAACCATATTCAGATTCCAGATTAGTGAGTGGTTCTGTATCAAGCTTTTGATGAAGTGATTTTAAATGTAAATAATCTTTTAAAAGTTTGATGAACAAAGCAATAGCTATTATCCCAATAAGTAAAGAAACCGACCCAATTAAAAAATTCGTATTAAACCATTGTATGGAAGCTGCTTCAGGAATTTGTTGCGATAAATTGTTTTCGTACAATGGATTCTGAACAACGAAAACAGCTGCCGAGGAGCTATTGCCTAAACTTGAAAGCTTAGTTAAGTATTGAATCACAAAAGCAGATATTATTCCAATAGGTAACGCAAACAAGGTCGCTATTCTAATATGGTATTGATAAAGAGGGTTTATTTTTTCCGACATTCTGAGAATAAAAAAAGTAAGTGAAGAAACAGCCGTCCAAATCAGAACCGGGAACCAAAAAAAATCAGTGCTTAAATAACCAATTTCATTGATAAAGTTATACAAGTCAATCATTGATCATCCCCCATATCATCGATTAGTTTTCTTATAGATTGTAATTCATCATCAGTTAGGTTTTCTCCTTTAACCAATGTTTGAACCAGAGCTGAAGGCGAACCTTTAAATACTTTATGTATTAAATTACTGATCAGGTTAAATTGAACATTTTCCGGTTCTATAGCTGCACTGTATACATAGGTAACACCCTGCTTACGATATTTAAGAAAGCCTTTGTCGTTCAGGTTTTTCATAATGGTCATTACGGTAGTATAAGCTACCTTTCGTGATTCGAGTATTTTTTCCTGGACTTCAGCTACCGTTGCTTCCCCCATTCCCCAAACGTGATGAAGGATTTCCATTTCGCTTTCTCCAAGTGGAGTCAATGATTTTTTCATAAACAATTGGTTAGTTATTTCGCCTACTAATATAATAGTATTTAATACTAAATCAATAGTAGCTTGAGAATAATTTCTTAAATCAGGCGGGAGAGGTGTTTAAACCGCGGGAGACCACTCGAATTTTGGGTCACCAAATTTTTTGAGCGTTCGGAAATGAGAGGCAACGGCTTCAGAAAATGTTTCATGGCAGTTATACGGAACACCAAATTCATTGGCGGTTTCTTCTACTATTTTACTTATTTCCGGATAATGCACGCTACATACTTTTGGAAATAAATGGTGTTCGATCTGGTAATTTAATCCACCAATGTACCATGAAAGGATTTTGTTTTTCCGGGCAAAATTATTGGTAGTAAACATTTCATGGATTACCCAATGATTCTCGATCATATTTTGCTCGTTCGGAATGGGGTGAGTGGTTTCTTCAACCACATGGGCAAGCTGAAAGATAATACCTAAAATCAGTCCTGCAGTTAAATGTATTGTTAGAAAGCCAATTAGAAATTGCCACCATGTGATATCAAGCAACATAAATGGCACTGCAATCATGTAAAAATAGTATAGTACTTTAGTGATTACCAAAGTGACCCATTCTTTGGCGGGGTGTTTCTTATTTTCGTAAGGACCAAGTTCAGGTTTAAAGAAATACCAGTAATCTTTAACAAATACCCAAAATAGCGTGGCAAAGCTGTACGCAGGAAAAGCTAACAGATGCTGAAACTTATGAACGGGTTTATATTCAGAATGAGGGGAAAGTCGTATAAATTCCGCTACTTCCAAATCTTCATCATGTCCGTGAATGTTGGTGTATGTGTGATGGATTATATTATGCGTAATCTTCCAGATATAACCATTGGCCCCTATAAGATCAAAAGACAGACCTATAAGATAATTAACTTTAGAATTTGATGAATAAGCTCCGTGAAGGGCATCATGAGATACCGAAAATCCTATACCCGCCATGCCCACTCCCATAGCAAAACAAAGTAACAACATTATCTGAAGTGAGAATAAGTCAGAGATTATAAGAGCATAAGAACCAAAGTATGTACCAAGAATTATAAAAGTCTTTAGCACCATCCCGGGAGTGGCATGTCGGGACAAATTATTCTCTTCGAAATATTTATTAACCTTCTTTTTAACAGATTTGCTGAATTCCCGATCTATTTTGTTATTGAATGTTACTGTGCTGCCCATACCCTAAAGTCCTTTATTTGAGAAAACCTGAATCAAATTAAGCTAATAATTTAATAGTTAACGGTGTTATTTTCAAAAGTCAAAAAAAATGTCTTATAGCATCAAAATGCAATAACAAAATATACCCGGTGCAATTATTTTCTTAGTAACTATTAACTATCGCATCGGGTTATGAAAACATTAGCTACATTTTTATTTATTGTTGGAATGGCAGTTCAGGTATCCGCTCAGTCATTTAATATGGACCTAAACTTTGCTGTTGGTGAACCTCAGGGAGGTTTTGCAGATGAACTTGACCGAAACTCTTTTGGTCTGGATTTAGCTTTTACTTATCAAATTCCTTATTCACCCATTCATGTTGGTGGCGGAATTGGCTATCAAAACTACGGGTGGAAAGAACGATCTACTTTTCTTCAGGAAGTGCCGGAGATCGATCTTACTGTAAGAACCACGAACAATATAGTAACTCCGTATTTGCTTGCACGAATAGAATCGCCTCATGGAGTTATGAGACCCTTTATAGAAGGATCAGTAGGATTTAATTATCTCTACACCGAAACAGCTTTGGTCGATGATTATGACGATGAAAATATTGCCAGAGATGTAAACCATGATCATATTACAACCAACACAGGAATTGGAGGCGGTTTAAAAATAAATCTGTATGAAGGTTTTGATGACGATGGTGATTTCTATGGTATTTCTTTGATGGTGAAAGCTAAGTATATGCTGGGAGGAAATGCCAGTTACTTACGTGAAGGCGATCTTGTAAGAAACGGGGATTTTATCGATCTAAATATTCGTGAATCCCGTACCGATCTAACCACTTTTAATATTGGAGTAGCCTTTAATTTTTAAGATCGTATTGTTGTTATCTCAAAAAAGCTCTTGCTGATAGTAAGGGCTTTTTTATTGGAATGTAGTTTTATAATTATCAGTTACATTCTCAAAGAGAATTGATTTATGAAAAATATAAACAGCTACAGAAAGTTTGACCGAAATGACAATGAACCTAATCCGGATGGAGATTATGTTCTTTATTGGATGCAGATCAACCGAAGGTTTCAATACAATTACGCATTAGAATATGCTGTAGCCTGGGCAAACAAGCTTGATAAACCACTCCTGATCTATGAGGGATTATCTATTGAATATCCCTGGGCGAGTGACCGGTTTCATACATTTATCATGGAAGGGATGAAGGAAAATCTTGTTTATGCTTCTGATAACAATCTTAATTACTACAGTTTCGTGGAACCGGAGGTTCGGGCCGGTAAAGGTCTTTTTTATGAGTTGGCGCAAAATGCATGCACAGTGATTTCAGATGAGTATCCGGTGTTTATTATCAAAAAGCATAATGAGCAGGTAGCGGATAAAATTGATATTCCATACACTACTATCGATTCCAACGGAATAATCCCGCTTGGTGTGACGGAAAAAGACCCTTATTCAGCTTACTTATTCCGTAAGATCATGCAGAAGCATTTTAAAGAGGCGTTTACAAATCCTCCCAAAAAAGATCCGATCTCTGATCTTAAGAACACTTCGAAAATAGAATTGTCGAAAAGCTTTCTAAACAAATATCCACCTGCTGATAAACAGCTGAATGATATTCCGGGAACTATTTCGAACATGGATATAGATCATGAAGTAGGAGCTCTGGAAATAACCGGAACCAGAAAAGCTGCTTTAGGGAAGCTGGGACATTTTGTCGGTCATAGTTTACTTGAATATGATGAAAAACGAAACGATCCCGATGAAAAGAAAACCAGTGGTTTAAGTCCATGGTTACACTTTGGGAAGATCAGCGAATATGAAATCGTAAAAACTGTTTTTGAACATCAACCAGAAGGGTGGAGTCTCGATGATCTTACTCCTAATGGGGGGAAAAATTCAGGATTTTTTAACGGCGATGACAACATTCAAAGTTTTTTGGATGAAGTTATAACCTGGAGGGAAGTTGGATTTCATTATGCTCATCATGTGGATAATTATGATGAATTTGAGTCATTGCCTGATTGGGCTAAAAAGACAATGGCGGAACACAAGGATGACGAGAGAGAGTGGGAATATACTTTGGAAGAACTGGAATTCTCCAAAACACATGATGAGATCTGGAATGCAGCACAAACTCAGTTGAGAGAGGCAGGAATCATTCATAACTATCTGAGAATGCTTTGGGGAAAAAAGGTTATCGAGTGGACACCAGACCACAAAACAGCCCTCGATTATCTCATCGAACTTAATAATAAGTATGCCATTGATGGCAGAGACCCGAACAGTTACTCAGGCATATTCTGGTGCTTTGGAAGATTTGATCGCGCCTGGCAGGAGAGAGACATCTTTGGAAAACTTCGATATATGACTAGTGAAAGTACCAGAAAAAAAGTTAAACTGGATCAGTATTTATCGAGGTTCGGAGACCAAAAAACGTTATTGTAATTAGCCTATAGGTTCGTTAACATATATTATACATGTTAAAATAATTCCGATTAATGGATCTTTTTCAGGATAATAATTCCGCAAATAATCAGATAAACGAAGATAAGCATTCCAATTCTGATGAACCTTTGGCCACCCGTATGCGTCCACAATCTCTGGACGAATTTACCGGACAGGAGCATTTAGTGGGAGAAGGAAAGATGCTTCGCCGAATGATCGAGAGTGGAGTTATTGGATCGTTGATCTTTTATGGACCTCCCAGTTCAGGAAAAACCACACTCGCGCACGTCATTTCTAAAGAAATAAAAGCCAGTTTTCAGATCATCAATGCAGTGCTGGATGGTATAAAAGAACTTCGGAACGTGGTTGAAAAAGCAGAGAAGTTGAAGAAGCTGAACGGGCGCAAAACCATACTTTTTGTGGATGAGATTCATCGTTGGAATAAAGCGCAACAGGATGCTTTACTTCCCCATCTGGAATCAGGAATTATAACATTGGTAGGCGCAACTACTGAAAATCCGTTCTATTCGTTGGTAAATCCATTGCTTTCAAGATGCCAATTATTCGAACTTTTTCCGCTAACGGTTGAGAATGTATCTGAGATGTTGACGAGAGCTTTAAATGATGAAGAGCGTGGATTAGGAAGTAAACCTATTTTAGTGGAGGAAGACGCTAAACACCATTTTGCCGAATATGCGGGGGGTGATGTCCGAAACGCCCTGAATGCATTAGAAGTGGCAGTGCTATCCAGTTCTGAAAATGAAGCCGGACAGATCCATATCACAAAGAAAATAGCGGAAGAAAGTATTCAGCGAAGAAATATTCGTTACGACCGCACCGGGGACGAACATTATCACTATGCCTCAGCATTTATAAAATCCATGCGGGGTTCTGATCCTGATGCCGCTTTATACTGGATGAATGCTATGCTGGAAGGAGGAGATGATCCTAATTTTATTTTCCGTCGTATGCTGATATTTGCGAGCGAGGACGTAGGAATGGCAGAGCCGAATGCCATTACAATGATCAATTCCTGTCACGAGGCTTTTACCAAAACAGGAATGCCGGAAGGAATGTATTTCTTGTCACATGCCTGTACGTATCTGAGTATTTGTCCAAAGAGTAACAGCACCAAAGGTATTTTTGAAGCGAACAGAGAAATCAGCCAGAGGGGTGTTCAGAATGTACCACCATACCTGAAAGACAAAACTGCGAATAAACTTTCTTCAAAATATCTGGATACTGAAAATGCTTCCGATGATTATAAGTATCCACATTCATTTAATCGAAATTGGGTGAATCAGCAATATTTACCGGACCGTTTAAAAAACAGGAAATTTTACGAACCGGGATCAGAAGGTCGGGAAGGTCTTTTGATCAAGCGCTTGAATGAAATAAAGAAAGCAGAGGAAAAGTGATACTTCAGGAAGCTTTTTTCTGCTTAGGTAAGGTAAAGTAAAAAGTTGTTCCTTTGTTTTTTTCTGATTCTACCCACATTTTTCCATTATGGCGATTGATCAGATCTTTGCAGAGACTCAATCCGATTCCGGATCCTTTTTCTTTGCTGGTACCTTTTGTGGTGAAGTATGAATTTTCATCAAAAATTCTGCTGATATGTTCTTCCTCTATACCAATGCCTGTATCAGAAATTGCAACAAGTACTTCTTCATTTTTATCTTCTGAAAAGATACTTACAGAGCCACTTTCGGGGGTGAATTTAAGGGCATTTGAAAGTAGGTTGCGAAGAACTGTTTTCAGACAATTTGGATCTGCGTATAATAGAATATCGGTGTTGTTCTTTTTAAGTTCTATCTGCTTTCTTTGACGATGATCATGCATCAAAGAGATGGTTTCATCCACAAAATCGTCCAGATTAATTTGCTGAGGATTTAACTTAAGATCACCTTTCTGGCTTTTAGCCCAATCCAAAAGATTCAGTAATAGGTTACTGGTTTTTACAGAAGTGTCCGAAATCATCTCGCTGTATTCGGCTATTTCTTTATTCTCGTTCCTTTTTGCAGATTCATTGATCATTTCACTTAGTCCGGCAATACCCATAAAAGGAGATTGCAGATCATGAGCTATAATGGAAAATAATTTATTTTTAGTGCCAATCAGTTTGTTTAGCTCTTGTTTCTGCTCATTCAGGACTATGTTTTTTTCTCTGAGATTTTCGATCAGATTTTCTGCTTTAGAACGACTTTCCTGTAAGGTTTTCAACATATAAAGAACTACATACACATAACCACAAAGAACAAGAGCAATAGTAGCTGTTGAATTAATTAGAAATGGTTCGCTTTTAAAAGAAAGAACCAAGGCATACTGAATGAGATAAACTATTACTGTTGCTAAAAAGAAGTTACGGTGAATAGTTAACCCCAATAAGGGCATAATGACCCAAAAAATGAGAGAGTTTCTCAGATAGAAATAAGTAAAATAAGGTTGATCCAATTCAAGAAAAGGGGCGATGATCAAGTTGCCGATCAGAATGATTGCAAAAAGGGATAGAGATAATTCTGCTTCAGGCTTATAGATCCAGTGATAACATAGAGAAAGTAATGTAAGGCTAACGCAAATAATGTTTAATATTGTTACAGAATAGGAAGAGGGAAGTACTATAGTATCAACTATGTAACCTGTTAACCCAATTATTCCTATTAAAGACACAATTTTATAATCTCTTAATAAAAGAGTATTCATTTCTCCATTTATGAATTGTTAGTCAAGTCCTTATTTTGCAGGAAGTATTTAGTGAAACCGTAATTATAATCGGAATTTATTTTAATATTTAAAAATAAAACAAACTTCTACTTTTGATTTAGTAATAATCGATGTTCAGGAATGATACCGGTCAGAATTTGTTGTTAAGCAGAAATAAGTAAATACAGATGCATTTAAAAATTATCAGTAGTACAGATCGCCCAAATTCATGGGCTCTTAAAGTTTCAGAATATGTTTCAGGTCTGTATTCAGAGAAGGGTATTAACACAGAAGTAATAAGTTTAGAAGATTTTCCTTTGCAGGATGTAGTGGGTGGTAAGTATGGAAAAGAGATTGAATCAGTGGAAAAATTCAGAAAGCCTATCCTTGAAGCAGATGGACTTATATTTGTGATTCCCGAATATAACGGCAGTTTTCCGGGTATACTGAAGGTTTTTGTAGACTATTTACCATTTCCGCAAGCATTTGGACATATGCCGATGTCTTTTATCGGAGAAGCTTCAGGTGCATTCGGAGCACTTCGTTCAGTTGAACAGTTTCAGCAGATCGTGAATTACAGAAATGCATTCCAGTTTCCTGAACGGGTTTTTATCCCAAGAGTTACCAAAGAGTTTGATCCTGAAAATGGATTGAAAGATGACTTTAAGCAGAAGCTACTGGAATCACAGATTGACGGGTTTATTAAGTTTGTGAAGGATAATAGTTGAATAGGAGAAGGAGATTAAGATAAAAGAGAGAGGAGAGAGGAAATTAAGTCAAAAGATCATCATCTATCTTCTTATTTCCTTTCTCCTCTTTCCTTATCTCCTTTCCCTTTTAAACAAACTAATTCGACTTCAACATATATCCTACCCCATGCAATGTGATCAGATATCTCGGGTCGTCGGGGTGTACTTCAATTTTAGCTCTTAGCTTCGATATGTGAACATCTACGGTTCGTGTATTGGTACTGTATTCGTAGCGCCACACTTTTTCAAGAAGTTCATCTCTTGAAACCGGATTATTGGCGTGTCCAAGTAAATAACGTATGAGTTCTACTTCTCTGGCAGTAAGTTCAATAGACTTTCCGTCCGGATGAATAGCTTCGCTTTCTGCAAGGTCGAGTTTAACTTCCCCAAGCTGGAGAATATCTACATCTCCGGAGCTGGAATAGGTTCCGGCTCTTCTAAGGCGTGCTTTAATTCTGGCAAGTAATTCTTTTACACCAAACGGTTTGGTGATATAATCGTCGGCACCAAGCTCCAATCCTTTAACCTTATCAACTTCCTGATCCTTTGCTGTCAGCATAATAATGGGAAAAGTATATTTCAGCTCTCTGACTTCCTCACAAATCTCGTAACCACTTTTACCGGGCAGCATAAGATCCAGGATCATCAGATCGGGTTTATGTTCTTTAACCATATCAATGGCGCCTTCGCCATCTTCACTGACAAACACATCGAATCCTTCACCTTCTAAGGTGTCCTGAAGGGTGAAAATTAAACTTGGTTCATCTTCAACAACTAAAATTGTAGGTGTTTTATCGCTCATACCAGAATTTTTTATTTAACTTCGGATTATACCAAAAATTTACGACAGGTTTTTAATTTCATCATTTTTAACAACAGGAAAAGAAACGGAGAAGGTAGTTTGTTTTCCATATTCGCTTTCTACGGTGATATCACCGTCATTAAGGATGATCAGATTCCGGACAATACTTAAACCAAGACCGTGACCTTTGGTTTTAGCCACCATACTTTCTTCAACCCGGTAGAATTTTTTAAAGATATTTTTGATTTCCTTTTTGTGGATTCCAACTCCAAAGTCAGTAACTGAAACAACAGCATTCTTTTCATCACGGGAAAGCTCGATGATCATCTTCTTCGTTTCTTTGGAATATTTGATGGCGTTCTCCATCAGATTTCCGAGAATGGTATCAAAACTGTCGCCATCTAAAACCACTTCATAATTCCGGGAAGGGTCGGTGTTGTAAATGAGCTCAAAACCTTTGTTTTCGATAAACTCACGGTTCTCTTCCACAAATTTATCGGTCAGTATTTTCAGATTTTGAGGTGCTTTGGAAACCAGCGTTTCGCCGGCATCATACTTGGCCACATCCAATAATTTTTCGATCATTTTGCGAAGACGTATAGACTCGTCATAAATATGTCCGCCATACTTTCTGAGTCGTTCCGGCTCAGTCACTCTTCCATCGGATATATTTTCTCCGGCGGCCTGCATAACCGCTAATGGGGTTTTCAGCTCGTGAGTAACATTAGCAAGGAATCCGGCTTGCCTCATCGATAATTCTCTTTCTTTCTGAGCGGTGTAGAACATAAAAAGGAGAGACCCCAGTAAAAACAAAACAGCACATCCCAATACAATGATATTTTTTCTGAATGTTTCCTGATAGGCGGATGTAACCTGTGGATTTAAAAAAGCTACTTTAAGAATCCAGTCTTCAAAAAAACGAGGGAACCGAACCCGGTTATCCACCAGTTCCACATTAAAATCGATATCAGGATTATTGGAAGTAAGGATCAGGTCTCTTTTATGATCATGAAGCCAGACTGCCGTTCCGCGGTTTTCGTCACCACCGAAATACTCTTCGAGCAAAGGACTTATCAATTGATCCACAATGGCTTCTTCATCCAGGATAAAAGTAAAATAGCCGATCACCCGGTTTTCGGTGAGATTAATTAAACCGATGTTCATGCTGCGGTGGGCATCAAACTCGATCATACTTCTCCAGCGCAGGTCAAAGTTGTTGATCTGAATTCGGGTTGCCGATCGTATCAATCCAACCCCGTCACAAACCAGGCTGCTGTAGCTTGTGGTGGTTTCCATTTCCTTCAGAGATCTGTTAAAATACAACACAGGGGTATTTGGCTGGCATGGATCCACATCTGCTTTGGTATAATAAATGGCGTCGGTGTAGGGATTTTCAGCCAGATCGGTGAGAACCCGTTCCAGTGTGTTCGAAAGTTCAGCTTCATTTTCTAACGAAGCCTCTTCGTTACTATCAATGTTAAGCAGTTTATTAAAAGGCTGGTAAATTTCGGCCTGAACCAGAGTGGTTATTTCTTCTGCTTTTTTAAGCTGGCGATCGCTTTCGCTTTCGGTAACACGTTCGCGGATATCGTACAGACTGAATACATTCATGCCCGTAAGAGCTATGATAGCCAGCAAGCCCAGCATCAGGAGTATCCAACGCAGAAGACGATTTCGTCCGATCTTTTTAGTTCGAATAAGATTCATAGCTTTTAAAATAAGAGAATCGTATTAACCAACCATTTTCAGTACGTAAAAATTGGTGAAGAAAGGGAAAAGAAAAGAAGGGAAGAGATCAGAGTTTTTCGAAATTATTTTCTATGGAGTTTTTGAGGACGTCAAACTCTATAGGTTTAACTAAGTAGTCGATGTAATTGGTTTCCTTGGCGCGTTCCACATGGTAAGGATCGGAATTACCGGTAATATATATAACCGGTACATCTGAGAACTTTCTAATCTCGAGCATAGCGTCGATCCCGTCCATTTCTCCTTCCAGAGAAATGTCCATAAGGATAAGATCCGGTTTAATACGCTTAGCCACTTCGATAGCGGTTTTACCGTAAACCAGTTCCCCTTCAGCTCCATACCCCAGTTTTTCAAGATAACTCTCGTACAGCAGATTAAGGATCAGATCGTCTTCCACGATCATCACTGTTTTTTGATGCTTGCTCATAACCAATAAGATTTAAATCGGTGTGTATAATAAGGGGATTGTTTGATAAAGGAAATTGGAATTTTGAAAATAAATATGAAAGAATGACTTAGGGGAATTTTATCTCCATTCCCGAGCTTCGCGAAGTAATCTCCTTATTATTGCCTCCTTTCGCGAGTGAATACGAAGCGATCTCATGAATAGGATTGGGATTTAGTTTCCGGAGATTGCTTCGTCATGTTCATTCCTCGCAAAAGTTATTTTATATACTGACCCACCCCCGAGCCCTCCCTACACATAAGGAAGGGGCTGAATAAGATCAAATCTAATCAAAGTCATCTCCACGCGAATGCAGGAGATCCGGATAGTTATCAAGGTTTGTTACGAAATTAACAACTTCAAGGTAATCCGGGGATATCTCCGAAGGATCTTGTAAATGATGCATCATCCCTAGCTAAAATCCCGTCATCGCGGATGCAGGAAGTCGTGCCACCCCGAATGTCTAACAACGAATCGTTTTGAAATATGCTGAAGGGCAGACTTGCACAATCCGCGATCTCCTGTTGTTTGGCATAGAGCGTTGTTAAGGAGATCCCGTAACGGAGTGCGCGATGACGGTGTGGTGCGGGATCACTCCATTATTCACCCCATCCCAAGCCCTCACATGAATATGTGAATACCTATAACATACTGAAATAAAATAAGATGTCGTTAATAACAAGCAGCTAATGCTGTATAACCATTAACGAATAGGAGACATCATGTCTGTAAAATATAAAGTCATAGAACGAGGAGAGCCGGGAGTAGTCGGCGGTGGAACCAAGAAGTTTTACGCTTCTTTAATAAGTTCAGGAAGTCTGGGAATAGAAGCCCTGACCGACAGGATCCAGCAAATGAGTACGGTAACCGGCGCGGATATACGTGCGGTATTGTATGCTATTGCCGATATCGTACCTGAGCTGTTGAGCGAAGGACAGATCGTGACGATCGGTGATCTCGGTAACTTCCGCTTAAGTGCATCCAGTGAAGGCAGTGATACGGAAGAGGAAGTAACTAAGGCGAACATCCGTAAGTCACGCATTCTGTTCCGACCGGGTTCTAAGTTCGCAAATATGCTCAGTAACCTGGAGTACGAAAAATCATGATAACCCATAAAAAAGAACACTAACAGGCATGGCTGCACACGTAGTCATGCCTTTTTTTGTTGCGCAACAATCGTTAAATAGATGCGCATCCGTTGCCCGGTGACTGCGTATTGACTCGAAAATTCATAAGCATCGGCTTGGGAATGGGTAGGTGGGAAGTTTAAGGATCTTGTAAATGATGCATCATCTCTAACTAAAATCCCGTCATCGCGGATGCAGGAAGTCGTGCCACCCCGAATGTTTAACAACGGATCGTTTTGAAATATGATCAAGGGCAGACCTGCACATTCCGCGATCTCCTGTTGTTTGGCATGGAGTGTATTTAGAAGATCCAGCATTGGAGTGTGGGATGACTGACTTGTTCTCTGACTTTTGTACCGCCAAAAGTCAGCAAAAACTCCCGGCTGAGATATTTCAGGTCAACTCATCGACGAAGCTCTGAATAAAACCAAATGCTCACTACGTAAGCAGGTTTTATTCAGAGCTTCTGTTATGATGATTCGCTATTACTTCACCATCTCAATGCCGATACCATTCGCGAAGCGATCTCCAGTTCCCACCTCCATTCACGAGCGGAGCGAAGTGATCTCCTAATTATTGGCTCCTTTCGCGAGTGAATACGAAGCGATCTCACGAATAGGATTGGGATTTAGTTTCCGGAGATTGCTTCGTCACATTCGTTCCACGCAAATGGCATCTCAAAATTTTACAAGCACATCTTTTTATAACTGACTGATTCTTCTATTTTCTAGCTAACTCAAATAATGCTTACACTTTCTCTTTTATGTTCGAACAGGCTTTTAAGAATATTGATGATGCACTCTGGAAAGACTCCGGCTGCGACAGTGAACTGGATTACATCGGGCAGTCTTCGTGGCTGCTTTTTTTAAAATATCTGAATGATCTGGAATTGGAAAAGGCGGATGAAGCTGCTCTTCAGGGTAAGGAGTATGAGTTTATACTGGAAGAGCAATACCGCTGGACCACCTGGGCCGCTCCCAAAAAAGATGATGGAGAATTAGATCATAACAAAGCCCATACCGGAGATGATCTGGTGGATTTTGTGGATCAGGAGTTATTTCCCTATCTGAGGAGTTTTAAACAAGATCATCTGGATAATACCCAGTCTATTGAATATAAAATGGGTGAAATCTTTTCTGAGTTAAAAAACAAGATTCAGAGCGGATACATTATGCGGGAAGTGATCAATCATGTGGATGAGCTTCCTTTTCTTGCGGCAGAAGATAAGCACGAATTAAGCCATCTCTATGAAACCAAGATCAAGAACATGGGGAATGCAGGCCGGAATGGCGGACAGTATTATACGCCCCGACCGTTGATCCGTACCATGATCGAAGTGGTAAATCCTCAAATCGGGGAAACCGTATATGATGGCGCCGTAGGTTCGGCAGGTTTCTTGTGTGAGGCGTTTGATTACATGTACGAACGCATGGACAAGACCACGGAAAACCTGAAGACTTTGCAGGAGAAAACCTTTTACGGAAAAGAGAAGAAGAACCTCGCCTACATCATTGGGATTATGAATATGATTCTGCATGGTATTGAGGTTCCGAACATTATTCACACCAATACACTGGCGGAAGATATTGGCTCCATACAGGAAAAAGACCGATATAACGTAATCCTTGCCAATCCTCCTTTTGGTGGAAAAGAGCGAAAAGAAGTACAGCAGAACTTTGATATTAAAACCAGCGAAACGGCTTTTCTGTTTTTGCAGCACTTTATTAAAAGTTTGAAAGCCGGAGGGCGTGCAGCCATTGTGATAAAGAACACCTTTTTGAGCAATACCGACAATGCCTCCATTAGTTTGCGGAAGTATTTACTGGAAACCTGCAACCTGCATACGGTGTTAGATATGCCGAGCGGTACGTTTTTGGGGGCGGGAGTAAAAACCGTAGTCTTATTTTTTGATAAAGGAGAACCGACTAAAAACATCTGGTACTACCAGTTTGATCCCGAACGGAATTTAGGAAAGACCAACCCGCTGAATGACGACGACCTTAAGGAGTTCAGAGAAGGATTTACAGAACAGCCGGAAACCGAACACAGCTGGAATCTAATAGTGGCTGATATCCCGGAAGACACCTGCGACCTAAGCGCAAAAAACCCAAATGCGCCGGAAGAAGCTCCGCTCCGAAGTCCCGATGAGATTCTTGCCGAAATGGAAGCGCTGGATGAAGAAACGCAATCGCTTATGCAATCTATTCGGGAGTTGGTATGAGGTTGGACTGGCAATACGACAAGATTGGTGATGTTCTTAAAACTGGAGCTGGAGGGACTCCATTAAAGAGGCATAAAGAGTATTACGAGGGTGGAGATATACCATGGTTATTAAGTGGAGAAGTCGGAAATAGGGATATAATTAGCACTGAAAACTTTATTACTCAAGAAGGATTGAATAATTCATCTGCAAAGCTTTTTCCGATAAATACTGTATTAATTGCAATGTATGGAGCAACTGCTGGTGAGACTGGTATACTTAGATTTGATGCGAGTACTAATCAAGCTGTTTGTGGCATTTATCCAAATGAAAAAATCATCCCTGAGTTCTTGTACTATTGTATGTTGATTAAGAAGGATGAATTAATTGCCCAAGCAACGGGGAATGCACAACCGAATATTTCGCAGATTAAGATCAAGAATACTGAAATCCCCATCCCCCCACTTCCCGAACAACAGCGCATTGTAGACATTCTGGATGAAGCTTTTGAAGCCATCGATCAGGCGAAAGCCAATGTAGAACGCAATATCCAAAATGCAGAAGAGCTGTTTCAGAGTAAGTTGAAATTTACTTTTGACGAGTTTTATCAGAACTATAAAATCTCCACTATTGGAAAGGAATTTAATACCTCCGCTGGCGGTACTCCCAAAAAGAGCAATAAAGATTATTATAATAATGGGGATGTTCCTTGGTTGAGAAGCGGTGAAGTAAAACAAGGAGATATTTTTGAAACGGAAATGTTTATAACTGAAAAAGGACTTTCTGAATCCTCTGCTAAATTATTTCCTGAAAATACAGTCTTAATAGCTATGTATGGAGCTACTGCGGGGGATGTTGGAATATTAAAATTAGAGGCATCAACTAATCAGGCTGTTTGTGGAATATTTCCAAATGACGATTTTACATCAGAGTTTATTTATTACATGATTCAGTACAAGCGAGAAATGCTTGTAAAACAAGCTATAGGCAATGCTCAGCCAAATTTATCGCAGACAAAGATTAAAAAGCTTGAGATTCCCTTAGTTCCATTTATTGAACAGAAAGAGGTGATTTCAAAAATCAGTCAATTCAGTGATAATGTTGACGAATTAATATTGGGTTATAATAAACAGATAGAATCCTTTGAAGAACTCAAAAAGTCCATTCTCCAAAAAGCATTTTCCGGGGAGTTAACGGGGGGTGAATCAGGATTGGCAGGATTTAGAGATGAGCAGGATGAGTTGGTTTCCAAAGCCACCGAACCGGAGGTGGAGTATGATGCGGGAGAAAATGGAAAGTAAAACGGGGGTTGAATCAGGATTTACGGGATTGGAGGATGAACAGGATGTTGGAAATTATAATCTTGTAAATCTTAACATCCAGAAAATCCTGATGCGAATAACCACAAACTATGAATCAGGATTGGCAGGATTTGGGGATGAACAGGATGAGTTGGTTTCCAAAGCTGCCGAGCCAGAGGTGGAGTATAATGCGGGAGAAAATGGAAAGTAAAACGGGGGTTGAATCAGGATTTACGGGATTGGTAGATGAACAGGATGTTGGAAATTATAATCTTGTAAATCTTAACATCCAGAAAATCCTGATGCGAATAACCACAAACTATGAATCAGGTTGGCAGGATTGGTGGATGAGCAGGATGAGTTGGTTTCCAAAGCTGCTGAGCCGGAGGTGGAGTATAATGCGGGACAAAATGGAAAGTAAAACGGGGTTTGAATCAGGATTTACGGGATTGGAGGATGAACAGGATATTGGAAATTATAATCTTGTAAATCTTAACATCCAGAAAATCCTGATGCGAATAACCACAAACTATGAATCAGGTTGGCAGGATTTGGGGATGAGCAGGATGAGTTGGTTTCCAAAGCCGCCGAACCGGAGGTGGAGTATAATGCGAGAGAAAATGGAAAGTAAAACGGGGGTTGAATCAGGATTTACGGGATTGGTGGATGCACAGGATATTGGAAATTATAATCTTGTAAATCTTAACATCCAGAAAATCCTGATGCGAATAACCACGAAAATAAAATAAGATATGAACCAGAATTATCAGGATTAGAGGATGAGCAGGATGAAAGAAAGGATAATCCTGAACATCATGTCATCTTGAAAATCCTGATGCGAAAGACATAGAAATGAATTTAGACGATATCACATACAAGATAAACGGATGTGCCATGGAGGTGCATAACGAGTTGGGAAATGGATTTCAGGAAGTGGTGTATCAGCGTTGTTTAGCTATAGAAATGGAAAAAGCGGGCCTGCAGTTTGGGAGGGAGATTGATCAGGATTTATTTTATAAAGGAATTCAGGTAGGAACTCGCCGCGCAGATTTTATCGTCGAAAATAACGTAGTGGTAGAAATTAAAGCCGTTATCAATTTAGAAGATGTACATCTTGCGCAGGCTAAAAACTATGTAGTTGCATATAATCAACCTGTTGGCTTACTTATCAACTTTGGGGCTACAAGCTTACAATTCAAAAAGATATTTAATAAGGCATACAATCAGAATACAAAATAAAATGAAGTACGAATCAGGATTTGCAGGATTTGCAGGATTGTGGGATGGGCAGGATGCGGTAAGAAATAATCCTGGAAATCCAGCCATGCTGGAATTTCTGATGCGAACAACTTCGAAATCTAAAATAGGATTTTAATCAGGGTTTGTGGGATTTAAGGATGAACGGGATTTGGGATTGGCAAGATGGTAGAAAGGATAATCTTGAACATCCTTTCATCCAGAAAATCCAGGTGCAAAAAATTACAGAAATTAAGTAAAGACGATTGAACGAAGCGGAAACTATACAGGATTTGATCTTGCCTGCACTGGATGCCTCCGGTTGGGGTGCAGATGGATGCAGAAAACGGCGTGAGTTTCCGATTACCAAAGGGCGTTTAATCGGAGGCGGACAGCGTACCCAGCAGCTTAAAGCAGATATTGTACTGGAATACCGCAATCGCCGCATTGCGGTGGTAGAAGCCAAAGCCAGAGATAAATACTATACGGATGGATTGGCTCAAGCCAAAGATTATGCCGCGCGATTAAATATTCGTTTTACCTATTCCACCAACGGTAAGCGCATCTACGAAGTGGATCTGGAAACGGGGAAGGAACGGGAAGTGGACTCGTACCCAACGCCCAAAGAATTATGGGAGCGGTTATATCCAACCGTTCAGGAATACGGTTTACCCCCGGAAGAAGAGATCGACTGGAAACAGCGCTTTCAGGATGTGCCTACTCAGTTATATAAGGGACGATATACCCCGTATTATTATCAGGAAAATGCGATTGTTAACGTACTGGATGCCATCGCTGAAGGAAAAGAACGACTGTTGCTTACCATGGCAACCGGAACAGGAAAAACAGCAACGGCTTTTCATATTTGTTGGAAGCTATTTGAAGCACGATGGAATCTTCAAAGAGACGGCAATCGCCGGCCACGTATTCTGTTTCTTGCCGATCGGAATATTCTGGCCAATCAGGCATTCAATAATTTTAATGCTTTTGATGAAGACGCCATGGTTCGAATACGGCCGGATGAGATCAAAAAGAAAGGTCGGGTTCCTACCAATGCCAGTTTGTTCTTTACCATCTTCCAGACTTTTATGAGCGGGTCGAATGATTCTCCGTATTTTGGTGATTATCCGGAAGATTTTTTCGATTTCATCATTATTGATGAGTGTCACCGTGGCGGAGCTAATGACGAAAGTAGCTGGCGCGCTATTATGGAGCATTTTAGTCCGGCGGTACAACTCGGACTTACCGCCACTCCAAAACGGGATGTTAATGTAGATACCTACGATTATTTCGGAGAACCGGTGTATACTTATTCGCTCAAAGAAGGAATTAACGATGGATATTTAACACCCTTCCGTCTCAAAGAAATTCAAACCACCGGCGATTCTTATCAATACACCGAAGGGGATATTATTCTTGAAGGCGTTATTGATGAAGAAAGAGAATATTCTCAGGAAGAACAGAACCGCATCATTGAGATCATGGATGTGGAGAAGTACCGGGTACAAACGTTGTTGGATATGATTAATCAAAACCAAAAAACCCTGATCTTTTGTGCTACACAGATTCATGCCGCAGCTATTCGCGATCTCATTAATCAGCTCTCGGAAAGCACCAATACCGATTACTGTCACCGGGTAACCGCTGATGACGGAAAGAGAGGTGAACAACACCTCAAACAGTTTCAGGATAACGAGCGAATTATACCAACTATCCTTACCACTTCTGAGAAACTAAGTACGGGAGTGGATGCACCGGAGATCAGAAATATTGTACTAATGCGTAAAGTGAACTCCATGGTGGAGTTCAAGCAAATTGTTGGTAGAGGAACCCGCTTATTTGATGGAAAAGATTACTTCACTATCTATGATTTTTACCGAAGTGCCCATGCTAAATTCAACGATCCCGATTGGGATGGAGAACCAGAGCCACCGATTGTTGCAGAGCCAAATCCACCTCCGCAGCCTTGTGATGTCTGTGGAAACACGCCCTGCACATGTATAAAAGAGCCAGAACTGTGCGAACAATGCGGGAATGATCCATGTGTGTGTGATAATCCGCGTTTACCAATGACCCGAATAAAATTGTCAGACGGAAAGGTTCGGGAGTTGGATTCAATGGTTAAAACTTCGTTTTGGAGTCCGGATGGTAAACTGATTGGTCATGAAGAGTTTATGAATCAGCTGTTTGGAGACCTTCCTCCTTTGTTTAAGAGTGAAGCAGAGTTAAGAAAGATTTGGAGCCTGCCGGAAACACGAAAAAGACTATTACAGGAATTGCAGGAAAAGGGGTATTCCTCAGAACAACTGGAAGACCTGAAGAGACTTGTTCACGGCGAGGATAGTGATCTATTTGATGTACTGGCTTATGTGGCTTTTCAATCCAGAATCATCAAGCGACTGGAGCGTGCTAGTTATGCGAAACTGCATTTGAAAAATTATAATCAGAAACAGCAGGACTTCATTAATTTTGTACTGGATCAGTATATTCGGGATGGAGTAAGTGAACTGGACGATTCCAAACTACCGGAACATCTTCAATTAAAATACCGGGCTTTGGATAATGCAAAACGAGAGCTCGGTGATACCGGATCCATCCGTGAGATGTTTATAAGTTTTCAGGAATGGTTGTATGATAAGAGGGTTGGGTAAATCATTTTGAAATTACATGAAGCAATAATTGCAGTATTTGAAGAGTCTGGTAAATCTGAAATGACTACTCAGGAAATTGCTGATAGGCTTAATGAAAATGGTTTATATGTAAAGAAAGATGGAACTGAAATAACAGCATTTCAAATCCATGGAAGAACAAAAAATTATGCTCAGCTTTTTGCCCGTAATGGGTCTAAAGTGTCTTTGAAGTAAAAACCCAGTACTAATAAGATCGAATTACGAATGCAATCCTATGAAACTGAAATGGAAGCTCTTTTCAAAGAATGGAAGGAAAGAGAGCCCCATTCCACCAATAATAATTTTATCAAAGATGGGATTATAGATCTAGAAAGATGGAGTAAGTCAAAAACCAAAGTGCTTTTTATTCTGAGGGAAGCATATTTAGAAGAAGGAGAAACCAAAGGGTTTAATCTTGTGGAAAACCTTCGAAAAGAAGAAGAAAAGAAAAAAGGGAAATCAACATGGCGTAACCTTGCCAAATGGGCGGCATTGTTATCAGAAAATATAACTTGGGATGAAAAGAAAGACTTACCAAAAAACTGGTCTAAATATCAGGAAGCTTTTCTCAGCACTGCATTGATCAATGTTAAAAAGAGTGGTGGTAATAAAACAACAGATATTGAAGAGATCATAAAAATTGCCAAGGATGAAAAAGACTTGCTAAACCGTCAGGTAGAAATAATCAAACCTGATATTATTTGTTGTTGTGGGGTATTTGGAAGCATAAAAGTTCTATGGCCTGATATTAAACAAATTGGTCACAGATTATATAAAACGGATAAATACAAGGTTATTGACTTTTGGCATCCTGCAACACGCTGGCCACAAGATTTATTCTACTTCGGATTGAAAGGAATTGTTGAGCAATAAAATAAGCCTCAGTTCTTAGCTTGTTTTCTCACACAAAAACATAATTCTATGTATTAGAATTAATACAGTCCGTTCTATCCATGTTCTACCAAAACAAAAATGGCCCAGTAAAAATAATGATTTACTGAGCCATTTGTACCCGAGGCCGGACTCGAACCGGCACGGGAGATTAAATTCCCATTGGATTTTAAGTCCAACGTGTCTACCAATTCCACCACTCGGGCGTGTGGAGGCGCAAAAGATACAACTAAATCCAGCACTACTTCAATAATGATTTTAATTAATTTCAGGTTGCTTGCAAATATGCTTTTTGTAACTTCCATCAGACATAAAATTAATAGTCCAATTCATGAAAAAAACAGTCCTGCTTTTATTAATTGCGTTTATCAGTACTTCAGCATACAGTCAGATCGAAGTGGGTGCTTCTTTTGAATTAAGAGATGAAGAACCTCAAAGTGGGTTCGGAGTCAGAATTCAATCCGGTTTTCTGGATGCAGTTCCGATAGTCAACTTCGGATTGAGAGCGCACTTCAGCTATTTCAGCGAAACCAATACGGTGGATCAGAATGGAAATTTCACTTATGACCGTACCATAGAAAATTATGATTTTGGATTGGCTGCAACAGCAGGAATTAATATCGGATTGCTGGAACCGTATGTGGGGGCGGGGCTGGGTTCAGAAACGGTGGATCTTTCAGCCGAAGATTTTTCCAATTCTCCATTGCCGGGACAGGAACCGAGTGAGGAGGAAGAATCGAATATATACTGGAATACTTTTGCGGGCGCTAAGGTAACCATCATTCCGCTGGTAAAACCTTTTGTGGAGTACCGGTTTTCCGGCAGAGATCTCGAGATTCCCGATGTAAATGACCGAACAGGAAGAATTATTTTCGGGGTTGTACTTAGTTTCTAAATTTGTTTAACTACAAGTAGCGGTTGTGTTTATGGCATAACCGCTTTTTTTATAGGTTTTAATTTTGTTAAAACCGCGATTTTAAACGTTATGATCAGTTTTTTTGTGTGATAATACATGGGCAAAGCAAAAGAAATACAACGCACAGAGCTTGACGATCTGAAGCTGAAAAGAGCTCAACGGCAGGACTTAAAGCAATTACTTCAGGAGTGCAGGGATTCTATCGGCGAGGTGAACGAGGAACAAATAACCAAAGCGTTTAAGCTGTGTTATTTTTCTCATGACGGTATGACCCGCGCTTCCGGCGAACCGTATTATTACCATCCGGTGGAAGTGGCTAAAATTGTAGCGCGCGAAATTAATATTGATGATGTGTCGGTGATTGCTGCTTTATTGCATGATACTGTGGAAGATACTTCTGTAACCTTAGATGATATCAAATACTGGTTCGGGGAGGAGGTGGCCGTCATCATCAATGGAGTGACCAAGATAGATGGCGTTTTTAAAAGTCGTGACAGTAAGCAGGCAGAGACGTTTATGAAACTCCTGCTTTCTATGGCTGAAGATATTCGTGTGGTTCTGATCAAGTTTGCGGATCGTTTGCATAATATGAGAACCATTCATCACCTGAAGCGCGAAAAACAACTCAAGATCGCCAACGAAACCCGCGAATTGTACGCACCGCTGGCGCACCGGTTCGGATTATTCCGTATCAAAAATGAATTGGAAGATCTGTGTTTTAAAACGATCGATCCCACTTCATTTAAGTTTGTTGCCCGTAAGCTGAAGGAGAAAAAAGAATCCAGAGAAAAGTTTATCCATCAGTTTATGACTCCGGTCAGAAATCAGCTTAAAGAACTGAATCTGAATTTTGAGATCAAGGGTCGACCTAAACACATATACTCGATCTACAAGAAAATGCAGCGTCAGCAGAAGCCTTTCGAGGAAATCTATGATCTTTTTGCAATCCGGGTGATTCTTGAATCGCCCCATACCAAAGAAGATTGCTGGAGAGTGTATTCTATTTTTACCGATTGGTATACCCCGATTCCTGAACGTTTCCGGGATTTTATTTCGGTTCCCAAAGCCAACGGGTATCAATCATTGCATACTACGGTAATTACCAATCAGGGGCGTAAGGTGGAAGTGCAGATAAGAACACGGAAAATGGATGATATCGCGGAAAAAGGGCTTGCTGCACACTGGAAGTATAAAGAAGGGACTGATTCAGGAAGTGAAAGCCTGGATAAGTTTGTGAATTGGGTTCGGGATGTGCTGGATAATCCCCGGCCGGATGCGGCAACCGATTTTGTGAAAGACTTTCAGCTGAATTTGTACAACGAAGAGCTTTATGTGTTTACTCCAAAGGGAGAGTTGACTACGCTGCCCAACGGCGCTACAGCTATAGATTTCGCTTTCGATATTCACAGTGAGATTGGTGAACGTGCCATCGCAGCAAAAGTGAACGGCAAAATGGTTCCACTGCGACAAAAGCTTAATAACGGCGATCAGGTTGAAGTAATCACAGGGAATAAGATCAACTTGAATGCGGATTGGATCGATGATGTGGTCACTCATAAAGCTAAGTCACGGATCAGGCAGTATATCAAACAGAAACAAAGAGCGGTTGCTGATGAAGGAAGAGAGTTGTGGCATAAGCGTTCCGAACGTGCTAAACTCGATATCAGTGATCAGGAACTGACAAGGTTTGCTCATAAATTTGATTTTAATACCACTCAGGATATGTTTTACGCCATCGGGCTGGATTCTTTTGACCTGAGTAAGCTTTTTAAAGAAGTTAAGAAGTATAAAAGCACCGGAAGAATTGATGAAGAGGCGCAGGAAGAAACTCAGAAATCTGAGGAGGAGATCCAGCAGCAGTATATCACGGAAGCACGTAAAATGGGAGACGGAAAGTCTCTGATCATCAACGGTGAGCTGAGTAATGTAAAGTACTCGTATGCAAATTGTTGCAACCCAATTCCCGGGGATGATGTAATCGGGTTTATCAGCAGAATGGGTGACATCAAAATACACCGTTCAATGTGTAACAATGCCTTACACCTGATTAAAACTGAAGGTGAGCGTATTGTGGATGTGGATTGGGCTAAGAAGATCGATACGAAATTTCTTGGAGCTGTAAAAGTGATCGGAGAAGACCGGGTGGGTATGATTAATGATATTACAGATGTTTTGTCTAAAGCTTTATCCACCAATATGAAAAGCATAAATGTAAACAGTGACAGCGGTATGTTTGAAGGTATTATCTCTTTGTATGTGGATGGATTACCTCATCTTAAAAAGATCATGAAGCGTCTGGAAAGAATAGAAGGTGTAAAAAACGTACTCAGATATGAATAACTTTAACAATATTAATTTTTGAGAATCTATTCTTGTAAGTATATTACCCGCAATGGTTAAACATCCTTAGGTTTAAAAAAAATATAACGATTGATATAATAATCACGAAGGACAATGTGATTCACTCACAAAACTAAACACTTAATATTATGATGACTTACACTAAACGAGATGTAGTTCGTAGAGTTGCGGAGGCTCAAGACGAACCAATGATTAAAGCTGAACCATGGGTTGACGCAGTAATCGTTGCTCTCAGAGAAATAATGATGTCTGCTGATACAGAATGCAGAATTGAAATCCGAGATTTTGGCGTTTTGGAGGTTAAAGAGACTAAAGCTAAGCCAAAGGCTCGAAATCCTAAAACAAACGAAGTTATTTACGTGCCGGCACACCGTAAAACTCATTTTAAGCCAAGTAAGCTTATGAAACAGTTTTTACGCCAGCCGTTAGAAGACGTTAAGTAATACAGACAAGTAGTTTATTGCAAAATTATGCGCGTATAATCGGAATTGATGTAGGTCGCAAAAAATGCGGGCTCGCTCAAACCGATTTATTGCAAACTATAGCCTCGCCGGTCGGGACCTTTTCACCTGACGAAACAATCGATAAGGTTGAAGAAATCATGGAAAAGTCCCGGGTTGAGGCTTTTGTTGTTGGATGGCCTCTTAAAGAAGATGGAGAAGAAGGAGAAGCCGTAAAAATGGTTCAGGAGTTCATTAACCGCCTTTCCAACAAATTTCCTGATACACCGGTTAAGAAAATTGATGAAAGATATACCTCAGTAAAAGCTAAACAGGTGATGATCGATATTGGTGTTCCAAAAAAGAAGAGAAGAGAAAAAGAACGTGTGGATAGAATTGCTGCAGCCCTTATCTTACAGAGTTATTTAGACCTAAAATCCTGAATTAGAAAATGTCGATTCTTCCAATAGTTACTTATGACGATCCGGTTTTAAGAGAAGAAACCCAACCCGTTAAAGAGTTGAATGATGAAATTATTACGCTTATCGATGATATGATCGAGACTATGTACAATTCGGATGGCGTGGGTTTGGCTGCTCCACAGATAGGAAAATCACTGAAGATATTTGTCATGGATGGCGATCCTGTATTAGAAGAGGATGAAGAGAAATACGGACCGTTAGTGTTTATTAACCCTGAGATCGTTGAAAATAAGGGAGACAAAGTGATAATGGATGAAGGATGTCTGAGTATTCCTGAAGTCCGAGAAAAAGTCTCCCGCCCCGAAACCATAGTGATCGAGTATTCAGACGAAAACTTTGTTAAGCAAAAGAAAGAGTTTTCAGGTTGGATGGCACGCATTATTCAGCATGAAAATGATCACCTTAATGGAGTGCTTTTTATTGATTATCTGAGTTCTTTCAGAAAAAGAATGATTAAATCTTCGCTGAAAAATATTCAGGCAGGACTGATCGAAACCGAATATCCACTGGTTCCTAAATAATCGAAATGAAGATAGTATTTATGGGATCTCCCGACTTTGCAATTCCAAGTCTGGAGAAAATTTATAATTCTAAGCATACAATTTCAGCGGTTGTAAGCAACGTTGATAAACGCAGAGGGCGTGGTTCAGAAAAAGCTCCTACCCCGGTTAAAGCCAAAGCTTTAGCGCTTGGATTGGATGTTATTGAGGTTGAAGATCTTAAATCTGATACTTTTGAACACAAGCTTAAAGAACTGGAAGCCGATCTTTTTGTAGTGGTTGCATTCCGTATTCTGCCTAAAAAAATTCTTGATATCCCTAACATTGGAAGTGTGAATTTACATGCTTCTTTGCTTCCTAAATATCGGGGAGCAGCCCCTATACACTGGGCCGTAATAAATGGAGAAGAAGAAACCGGTTGCAGTATTTTCTTTCTGGATGAACAAGTTGATACCGGAAAGATCATCGCTCAGAGGTCAACGCCTATTGATACTCATGAATCAACCGGTGAAGTTTACGCAAGACTGATGGAACAGGGCAGCGACCTTCTTTTGGAAGCGATTAATGATATTGCAGACGGAACCATAAATCCGACACCTCAGGATGATCGGTTAGCTACTCCGGCTCCGAAGTTATTTAATGAAAACACGAAAATAGACTTCAATAAAAGTGCCGAAGAAGTTCATAATCTGATAAGAGGTTTAAATCCTTTCCCTGTGGCCTGGACAACCTGGAATGATAAAAAAGTAAAGATTTATAAAGCCCGACCCGGTTTAATGGCAACTATTGATCCCGGTGAATTATTAGTAAAAGAGGATCGACTTTTGGCAGGTTGTGGAGGCGGAACTATTGAAATACTTGAATTACAACTACCCGGGAAAAAGAGGATGTCTGCCGTTGATTTTATGAATGGCTTTGAAGTTGATGGTACATTCAGGTAAAATTATTGATTAATTAATTTGAGAAGTGTGTCCTCTTTTTTATCATCGGGCAAATAAAATAAAGAAACGTATATGGATCAACCAAAGTTAATTCAAGCAGTAAAAGCAGGAGATATTGACGAAGTAAAAAAACTTCTGAAATCCGGTGCGGATGTAAATGAATCTACATCAAGTGGAGCTACAGCTGTAATAACCGCAGCTGAAAAAAATCATTTCGAAATAGTAAAAGTACTGGTTGATGCTTCAGCTGATTTGAAGGCAGAAACCAAAATGGGCGGAACTACCCTTAATAAAGCCGCGGAAAACGGTAATATCGAAATGATGAACTATTTGTTCGATCACGGGGCCGAAATTGGAGATATCGCAATTATAGTAGCTGCACGTTCAGGTCAATTGCAAGCGGTTAAACTATTGGTAGAGAAAGGAGCAGATGTGAATGCTCAGCAGCGCTGGGGACATACCGCTTTAATGCTTGCTGCTAAGAATGGACATACTGAAGTTGTGAAATATTTGCTTTCAGTAGATGCTAATGTGCGCTTACGGGATAAGAATGGCGATACGGCTATTATGATTGCTTCGGAAAATGAACAGGAAGATATTGCTTACCTGCTGAAAAGGGCAGGTGCTGTGGTTGAAAAGAAGAAAGAGAAAGAGAAGCCCGCACCTATCGAAGTTGAAGAAGACGATGACGACGATGATGATTTAATTGATGATTCGGATGTGGATGATCTGGTTGCTGACGATGACGATGCTCCGGATGATATTGATCTTGATGATAATTGATCAGGGTAGATTACGAATTACCTGACATCTACAATCCTGAAGATAATTCCGAAGGTTCTTACAGACTAAACATCACCTCAATAAATAGTCAGGATTGCCATTTTCATCCGATTATGTCAAACAAAAGATCCAACTCTTCTTTAGTATTAAACAGATTTGGTGAAATTCTGATGGTAGAATATTGATCAAATGGTCTGAATACAATGTTATATTCATCAAACATTCTTTTAGCAAACTCAGACGGTTTTTTATCGTTCAGTTTTAGTAAGAACAACGAACCGGATAATTCCCATTTTTCAGGGGAGGCCCATTCTACATTCTTGTTTTTTTGAGTTTTCATCTTAGCATAATCCCAGAGAGATTTAAGCTGTTTAGTTTTTTCTGAATCATTGAAAGAAGACTGAAAATCAATCGAATGACCAAGCGTGAGAACTTCGGCTAAGTTTCTGGTTCCATAATCTTCAAACTTACGTGCAGAATCTTTCCATTGTTGATTTCCCCAGGTAACCCATACCGGATCGATGGCATCCTGAGCTTTTTCGGAAAAGTAAGCCAAGCTCACTCCTTTAGGCGCCTGAATCCATTTATGAGCGCTGGTTCCTATAACGTCCACATCTAAATCCTTTACATCCATAGGCAACATTCCCATGGTTTGTGCGGTATCCACAGATATGAATTCTACTCCCTTCGAACGTGCTAATTTCACAATTTCCTTTACGGGTTGACGAATCCCAAAAGTATTATCTATATGAGGGAGAACAATCAGTTTCGTTTTCGATGATATATTTTCATCGTAAAGTTGAAGGATTTCACTTGTTGAAAGGGTGGAGATGATTGCAACCGGAATATCAAAAACCTTAACAGAATACCCTTTCTTTTTGGAATGTACCCGGAACGGAATACTTGCTCCGGAGTGATTCAAATTGCAAAAAAGTACTTCATCACCTGTACCAAGTTCCATTCCAAGAGCCATCAGGTTGTATACCTCCGTAGTATTATGAGAGAAACTGATTTCTGATTCTTTTGCATTGATAAAAGCGGCGGCTTTTTTTCTTGTATTTTCTACCGGAGCGTTCCATTCACCGCCCCACATATGTAACCAGGGATTACTCTCACACGCTTTCAGGTATTGTTGATGCGCATTCTGAACTATTTTAGGGATGGTACCAATTGAACCATGATTTAGATAAATGAGATCTTCATCAAGTGAATAATCTTTCTTTGATGGTAAGTCCATTGCGTTTAATTCATTCAGGTTCAGATCAAATTCTGAATGGATCCCGGAGAAAACGGAAAGTAACGGGGCTGAGCTCCCCAAAGCTAATGTTTTTAAAAAGTCTTTTCGTGAGGAGTTCATAACAATAAATCAGGTTAATGCTTCTACAAGTTTATTCATATCAGATTCTTCGTTGTACACGTTTGGGGAAACTCTGATAGCATCTCCACGATAGGAAACCAGAATATTACGTTCTGTAAGGGTATGTTTTATTGTATCCATGTCGTGTTGTTCACCAAGTCGGATCCCGAATAGATTAGAAGCTCGTTTTCCTTCCTCTTCAATTTTGTAGCCGGTTTCTTTTAGCTTCTGAATTGGCTCTCTGACCAGATCGTCTAAGTAAGATTGAATATTCCCGGGCTTCCATTCATTGAGATTTTTCAATGCTTCAAGCATCATAGGGACCAAAATAAAATTGCTGTGTTCACCTACTTCATATCGAAGTGCTCCGGGCTGATATTTGTCAGAGTAATTAACCAGATTGGCAAAATTTTCACTTTCAAAACGATTGATCCAGTTTTGTTCAATCGGAATGCCATCATCCAAAGCCGGGCCATAATAGGCCATAGCCATACTGTAAGGACCCATTAATGATTTATAACCTGCAGCGATCAGAGCATCGGGTTGGATCTTGTTAACATCTAATGGTAAAGCTCCCAAAGATTGAGTGGCATCGATAGCAAGCAAAGCTCCGTTTTCATACGTTTTCTGCCGGATAGAAACTAAATCAAAGATAGTACCGTCTGCCCAATGAATATTTCCACAAGCTACCAGTTTGGTTTTATCTGTTATGGAATTCAGGATCTGCTTGTTCCAGGAATCAGCTCTGTTTAAAGAATCTTCAGGAGGAGCAACGGAAATGAGTTCTGCACCTGATCTATCTACAATTTCCATCCATGGGTATACATTACTTGGAAATTGTTCACCTACAACAATTATATTTTCTCCTGGCTTCAGAGCTATATTTTTAGCCACATTTGCCATTCCATATGATACTGAGGGGATGATTACACATCGATTACTTTCATGGGAGTTGATAAGTTTGGCAAATTCAGCTCTCAGTTCGTCAGATTCTGTAAAAAAATCTTCACCGGATACTTTGTAAGGGTTTCTTTTCCGCTGAACTCCCTGGATTCCTGCTTCTTCAACCGATTTCATTAATGGGGACATATATGCACAGTTGAGATATGTGACGTTCGGATCGAGTTGAAAAAGGTGTTTTTTCGAATCTTTCATTTTTGTTCGAATATACTATATCTGAAAGTACCTGTGTGTAAAATAGATTGAAAAGGCTTGGAAACGATTAATGGTTCATTTAGATTTGCTTTCATAAAAAGAAAGTACTCTTTTATACTTGGATGGAGATTTATTTAGAGAAATGAAAATCAGAGTAGCCGATAAAAAAGATTTTAATGCTATAATGGAATTGAATAAGAATTCAGTTCCGGAGGTAAGTGATATTTCAATGTCAGAATTATCTCATCTTTTTGAAATGGCATCAAGGTTTATTGTGATAGAATCTGAGGATGAGATTGCCGGTTTTATGATCACACTTGAAAAGGGTCAGAATTACGAGAGTTTGAATTACCGTTTTTTTAATAACCATTATTCCGATTTTGAATATGTTGACCGTATTGTGATTGCCGAAAAATATAGAGGGAAAGGATATGGAACTGCTTTTTATAATAAATTATTTGAAGATAGCGATGCAAAAGTGGTTACTTGTGAGGTTAATGTAAAACCACCCAATCCTGTATCGATGAATTTTCACCACAATATGGGCTTCAATGAAATAAGCAAAATTGTAAGTGAAAATGGTAAAAAGCTGGTTAGTTTATTGGTGAAAAATTTAAAATAAAGAGATGATCAGAGAAGGTAGGTAAACAAATCGGGCTTTTTATTAAGATATTCGCCTAAGAAATTTCTCTCTTTCATTTTCCTGATTAATGGGTCAAAATCGTTTTCAGATTTTAACTCTATGCCAACCAATGCCGGTCCTTTTTCCCGGGATGTTTTTTTAGTGTATTCAAAATGAATGATATCATCGTCCTCACCAAGTACTTCGGCAACAAATTCTTTTAGTGCACCGGCTCTTTGTGGAAAACGAATTATAAAATAATGCATCAAACCTTCATAGAGTAAAGAACGCTCTCTGATCTCTTCAGTTCTTGTGATGTCATTATTACTACCTGACAAAATACAAACCACGTTTTTATTTTTGATGGCTTCTGAATATTGATCTAATGCGGCTACTGAAAGTGCACCTGCAGGTTCAAGTACAATACCGTGTTCATTATACATATTAATGATGGAGGAGCAGAGTTTGCCTTCATCAACTAACGCAATTTCATCAATAAGGTCTTTACAAATTTCAAAATTAAGCTTGCCTACTTTTTTAACAGCTGCTCCATCCACAAATTTATCGATGGAAGAGAGTTCGATTCTGCTTTGTTTTTTAATTGATTCAAACATTGCGGGAGCTCCGGCGGGCTCCACTCCAATTATTTTAGTAGCCGGGCTTAATGATTTAAATACACTTGAAACTCCTGAAGAAAGACCACCTCCGCCAACAGGTATAAACAAATAATCAATATCAAAATCAGATTGCTCAAGAATCTCAAGTCCAACGGTTGCTTGTCCTTCAATAACTTTTTCATCATCAAAGGGATGAACAAAAGTGGCTTTATGTTCATCACAATAAGCTTTTGCGAGTGCTGAGGAGTCGTCAAATGTATCACCCTGAATAACAATTCTAACCTTGTCTTTTCCGAATAATTTAACCTGTTGTATTTTTTGTTTGGGGGTAGTAGCCGGCATAAAAATTACACCGTTTACCCCCAGTTTGTAGCACGAAAGCGCAACGCCTTGTGCATGGTTTCCTGCGCTTGCACATACTACACCGTTTACAATTCTATCACTGTTTAAAGACTGAATTTTATGATAGGCACCACGAATTTTATACGATCTTACAACTTGTGTGTCTTCTCGTTTAAAATAAATATTACTTTCGCAGAACTCAGAAAGTCCGAAGTTTCTTTGTAATGGTGTTTCAGTAACGATATCACGAAGAATATTTTTTGCCTTCTGAATATTTGCCAGTTCCGGTTTATATGTGGTCAGTTGCATATTAATTGTTTTCGGGGCGTAGCGTTCTTACGGTAGCTCCGGCTTTCCACATTTCTGATTCTCTGAGTTCTTCAAGCTCTTTTTCAAGCTTTTGGCGATAGTCGGGTTGACTATTAGAATCTATTGATCGCTGAGCTTCATTTCCTGCAGCTACTTCATTATATAATTCCTCAAATACAGGTTTAGATGCATCACGGAATTTTTTCCACCAATCAAGGGCACCACGTTGAGCGGTTGTTGAACAATTCGCGTACATCCAGTCCATCCCGTTTTCTGCAACAAGTGGCATTAAAGATTGAGTAAGTTCTTCTACGGTTTCATTAAAAGCTTCGGAAGGGGAGTGTCCGTTACTTCTGAGTACCTCATATTGTGCTGCAAAAATTCCCTGGATGGCTCCCATCAGTGTACCACGTTCTCCGGTCAGGTCACTGTACACTTCTTTTTTAAAATTCGTCTGGAACAGATATCCGGAACCAACGCCAATACCTAAAGCTGAAACTCGTTCTTTAGCTCTGCCGGTTGCATCCTGAAAAATAGCATAACTTGAGTTTAAGCCTCTTCCTTCTAAAAACATTCTTCGCAAGGAAGTGCCTGAGCCTTTCGGAGCTACGAGAATTACATCGACATCCGGAGGAGGTATAATACCTGTACGTTCTTTATAGGTTATACCAAAACCATGAGAGAAATAAAGCGCTTTTCCTTTGGTTAAATGTTTTTTTACGGTTGGCCAAACTGCAATTTGACCTGCATCAGATAAAAGATATTGAAGGATGGTACCTTTTTCGCAAGCTTCCTCAATGTCGAATAAAGTTTCACCCGGAACCCAGCCATCTTCTACAGCTTTATCCCATGATGCAGAACCTTTTCGCTGACCTACGATTACATTAAAACCGTTGTCTTTCAGGTTTAGGGCCTGGCCAGGCCCCTGAACTCCATATCCCAAAACCGCAATAGTCTCATCTTCTAAAACACTTACTGCTTTTTTGAGAGGGAATTCTTCTCTGGTTATTACTTCTTCTTCAACGCCGCCAAAATTTAAAACTGCCATTATTCTATAATTAGTTTTTATGAGATGTTTGTTAAAATTATTTCAGGTGATTTCTTTTACTTTTTCGCCAATACCAAACTTTTCCCTTGATACAGCTACGCGCCCTGTGCGCACAAATTCATTAATTCCATAAGGTTTTAGCTCATCAAACAGAGCTTTTGTTTCTCTTCTGAATCCTGATTTTTCTATAACCACAAAATTTTGTTCGATCGTTAAAAACCGGGCATTATGTTGTCTTACAATCCGCTCGATTTCAATGCCATTGGTAAGTGAATCTGTGGGGATTTTATAAAGGGCGAGTTCCTGTTGTACTACTTCCTGGTTCTTATAGTACATTGCTTTCAGTACTTCTACCTGCTTTTCAATTTGCTTCACAATTTTTGAAACAAGTTCTTCAGTTTCTGTTATTGCAATTGTATAGCGATGGATGCCTTCTTTTTCACTGTCAGATGCAGTTATACTTTCAATATTTACTTTTCTTTTAGTAAAGATGATTGAAATTCTGTGAACCAAGCCCACATGGTTTTCAGTGTAAACGGTTATTGTAAATTCCTGTTTCTCCATAGTTATCACTCCAATCTGATTTCAGAAACCCCGGCTCCACTTGGAACCATGGGGAATACATTATTTTCTTTTCCAACCATTACTTCCAGAAAATATGCTCCGTCGTATTCCAGAAATTCCTTAATTGCACTTTCCAGCTTAGAGCGCTCACTTACTTTTTCTGTAGGGATATGGAAGCCTTTTACAATGGTTTGAAAATCAGGATTTATCATTTCAGTAGAAGAATATCTTTTATCAAAGAATAATTGCTGCCATTGCCGAACCATGCCTAAAAATTCATTATTTAAGAGTAGCACTTTCACTTTGGCTTTTGTTTGGTATATAGTGGCTAATTCCTGAATGGTCATTTGAAAACCACCATCACCAATAACAGATATTACCGTTCTGTCGGGTGCACCAAGCTTAGCTCCGATTGCAGCAGGTAGACCAAATCCCATGGTTCCTAATCCGCCTGAAGTAATATTACTTTTAGATTGCGAAAACTCAGCGTATCGACATGCAACCATTTGGTGTTGCCCTACATCGGAAACAATAATTGCATCACCATGAGTATATTTGTTTATAATTCTGATAACTTCACCCATGCTCAAAATCTCGGTAGAAGGGTTCAGTTCTTCATTTATAACTTTTTCTTCCTCAATTCTGGCGCATTCGTTAAACCGTTCCAGCCAGTTTTCATGACTTCGTGCGTTCACTAATTCGGTAAGTATTGGTAAAGTACTTTTTATATCTCCCAACACGGGTACATCAGCCTTTACGTTTTTATCAATCTCTGAAGGATCAATTTCAAGATGAATTACTTTAGCTTGTTTAGCATATTTATCGAGATTCCCGGTCACACGATCATCAAAGCGCATTCCTACGGCAATAAGCACGTCACATTCATTAGTAAGTAAATTTGGACCGTAATTCCCATGCATGCCTAACATTCCTACATTTAAGGGATGATTTGTTTCTAATGCGGATAATCCTAATATGGTCCAGGCAGAGGGGATACCAGCTTTTTCAATAAATGATTTAAACTCAAATTCTGCATTTCCAAGAATAACACCTTGTCCAAAAAGTACGTAAGGACGTTTAGCTTCATTGATTAATTTAGCTGCTTGTTCAATTTGTGTTTTTTGGGGTTCGGGTGTTGGTTTATAACTTCGGACTTTCGTACAGATTGTATAGTCGAAATCAACTTCCTGAAATTGTGCATCTTTAGTGATATCAACCAAAACCGGTCCGGGTCTTCCCGATTTTGCAATATAAAATGCTTTTGCAAGGGCTTCGGGAATTTCGCTGGCGTCTGTTACCTGATAATTCCATTTTGTGACGGGCATAGAAATACCAATGATGTCTGTTTCCTGAAAAGCATCACTTCCAAGTAAGGAAGAAGCGACTTGCCCGGTGATGCAAACTAATGGAGTAGAATCGATTTGTGCGTCAGCAATACCGGTAATCAGATTTGTGGCTCCGGGGCCTGAAGTAGCTAAACATACTCCGGGTTTACCTGATGCTCTGGCATAGCCTTGTGCAGCGTGTATAGCGCCTTGTTCATGGCGTGCCAATATATGATGAATTTTATCCTGTTCATCATACAAAGAATCATACACAGGCATGATAGCTCCGCCGGGGTATCCAAAAACCGTATCGATATTTTCACGAAGCAGAATTTTGACAACCGCTTCTGCTCCGGAAATTCGTTCAGTTCTTATTTTATTATTGGATTCTAAGGTTTGTGTTTCCATAATGATACTTCAATGAGTGAGTGAGATCATCTTAAAATTCGTCAGTTACGCATCCTTCTGATGCAGATGAAACAGTTCTGGCATATTTATAAAGCTGGCCTGAAGTTTCTTTAAGGGAAGGAGCTTTCCATTGTTTTTTTCTTTGTTCAAGTTCTTCATCAGTAATTGCTAAATGGAGTGTTCTTTTTTCAGCATCAATTTCAATTTTATCGCCATCTTTGATTAATGCAATATTACCTCCGGTTTGAGCTTCGGGAGTAACATGCCCTACAACAAAACCATGTGAACCTCCTGAGAATCTTCCATCAGTTATTAAAGCAACTTCTTTTCCAAGGCCTGCACCCATGATAGCTGAGGTTGGTTTCAGCATCTCGGGCATTCCCGGACCACCTTTAGGACCTACATACCGAATTACAACTACATCTCCGGATGTGATCTTGCCTTCCTCAATTCCTTGATTAGCTTCTTCTTCGCTATCAAATACTTTTGCTTTACCTGAAAATGAAAGTCCTTCTTTACCGGTAATTTTAGCTACTGAACCTTCTACAGCGATATTCCCGAATAAAATCTGAATGTGTCCCCTTTCTTTGATAGGTTGCTCAACCGGATGAATGAGAGATTGATTTTCGGGTAAAGACGGTACATCCTGTAGATTTTCTGCTAGTGTTTTACCTGTAACCGTCAAACAATCACCGTTCAGTAATTCTTCTTTTAACATAAATTTCATAACGGTAGGAACTCCTCCAACTTCATGGAGGTCTTCCATAACGTGGGTTCCACTTGGTTTTAAATCTCCCAAATAAGGAGTTTCATCACTTATTCTTTGAAAATCTTTAAGTGTAAATTTTATATTAGCGGAACGGGCAATTGCCAGTAAATGAAGTACTGCGTTAGTTGATCCGCCCAACACAGTTACTACTCTGAATGCGTTTTCAAGTGAAGCTTTTGTGAGTATATCACGAGGTTTCAGATCTATTTCAAGTAGTTTCTTTAAATGAGCGCCAACTTCTTCACATTCAATAACTTTTTTACTGTTAGTTGCCGGATTGGAAGCATTGAAAGGGATGCTTAGTCCCATAGCTTCAACAGCGGAGGCCATGGTGTTTGCGGTGTACATTCCTCCACAAGCTCCGGGACCAGGACAAGCATTTTCTACGATGTCATTGAATTCCTGATCGGAAATTGCACCGGCAACTTTCTGTCCCCAGGCTTCAAAAGCAGAAACTACGTCAAGCTTTTTTCCATTATGATGTCCAGGCGCTATAGTTCCTCCGTAAACCATAACAGAAGGTCGGTTGACTCTTAGCATTGCCATTACAGCCCCGGGCATATTTTTGTCACAGCCAACTACAGCAACAAATCCATCATAGCTCATACCTTTAACTACAGACTCCATTGAATCCGCAATGAGGTCACGCGATGGGAGGGAATAGCGCATTCCCGGGGTTCCCATTGAAATGCCGTCGCTAATACCAATTGTATTGAAAATGAGGCCGTTTAAGTCCTGTCTTTCAATTCCTCGTTTGATGTGTACAGCAAGATCGTTGAGATGCATATTGCAGGGATTTCCTTCAAATCCCGTGCTTGCAATGCCAATGAATGGTTTTTGGAGGTCCTTTTTTGTTAACCCAATAGCATGTAACATAGCCTGAGCAGCTGGTTGCGAGCCATCCTGAGTAATTATTTTGCTGAACTTGTTTAGATCCTTCATTTAGTAATATTCCAAAAAAAAAGCCTTCCTGGTTTGGGAAGGCTTGTGTAGAGTATTTATTAAGTACTACATGCCCGCCCGGTATATGTGCCCGATAATTTTAATAATTACAATGACGGATATGTTTCTTGTTGTATTCATAATTTCTTCAACAAAGAAAGTTCAATTTCTGCCAAAATTCAAAGTTTCAGAGGACAAAGAATTGAGTTTATTGGGATGTCCAGCTTGAATTTAAGATCTGTTATTTTGTCTAAATCTTGATTCAATAACCTTTTGAACAGGTTTTTCTTCAATTTTTGAAGTTAGCCAGGATACGATATCCAAGTATAAAAATGCTCTTTTCTGGTACGGCATTTTGCCTATCTCGAGTAATCTCGTTCGAAGATCCGAAAAGGCAGCTTTAATCTGGTTTTGCTTTAAGTTGCCTAAATTTTTAATAAATCTAAGGATTTCTTCCTGCACTAAATTAAGATCGTTCATCTTTCTCAAAAATCGGTATACCGAGCGAACCTGATAATCCACATGAATCTGGTTTCCAAGTTCGAAATGAGCGATAAGATTTAGGATTCGTGCGAAACAATGAATGTCTTCACGGAGTTTTTGATCCGGATACTCAATAATCTTATTCAGATAACGGACACATTTTTCGAATTCCCCGGCACCAAAATAAAGACACGCTATTTTGTAATAAAAAATAAGAATACGATGAGGATCTACTTGACCTGAATACTTATCTAATTCTTTATTTAATGAAGGTACAAGCTCTAAACCTTCACTGAAAGATCCCTCAAGGAAGTGTGAGTTTATTTTTGAAGTATAAGAATACATAAAACCTAAAGTTTCCAGATTTTCGCTGGAACGGGAAGGTGGGTTTGCAAGAAAAGCATCAAGCTGTTTAATTTCTTCAGCATGTTTCTTACTGTGTCCAAGAACAAAAAGAGCTTCCAGTAAAACATGCATCCCTTTCAGATACCAAATGGGTTCTAATTCAAGCATATCCGGATTATCTCTGAACAAGTGAACCCATTTATAAGCGTAGCGATATTGTAACAAGAAGTCTTGAGTAATAAGACTGTACCATGCATAGGAAACGTTTAGATAATGTTTGCCAAAAAAATCAAGATTATAGGTATCTACCGGTTTAAGTGATTTTTCAAAAAAAGTCGAGATGCTTAAATAATCGGCTTCATTACGTACATGTCCTGCTTTTATATAAATACCGTACAACCTTAAAGCCAGGTTTGATAAACGATTATAGTCGTTCAGAGAATCTAAAGTTTGGTCTGCCTGTTCGATAAGTTGATCCGCGCGATTGCGCAAGCTTCGGGTTATGTATTGTGATTCAATTATTTTTTCAAATACCAAAACATCATACTGAATATTAGCCCGATGATGCTGAACGGCTAATTCTTTGGTTTTGTCAAGAATTTTCAGACTCTGTTTATATAATCCTTTGTTATATAAGATACGCGCATAATCAATTTGCTCTCTTAATTGGATGTCGATGCTGTGATTGATAGTAACTAACCTTAAACTCACTAAAATCTGCTTATATAAATGAGCTTTCAGGTTTGAAAGTTGACGCTTTTTAATCCCTTTTATTTTCTTAATAATCTGTTCTTCATCATAATCAGATGATTTATCGACAGCATCAAAGAGCTTAATAAACTTGGCATCTTCACTACTTGTACGTGTAGCATAAATCTTAAAAGCTCTTTTTTCAGCTTTTGAAAGAGACTTGATAAGTTGGTAAAGGTGATCGTTTGGTTGGTTTGCCATAGTAGAATTAGGAGCTCTTGTCAGGTGTAAAGCAATGTTTAAACTTTGTTTAGATGATTTTAGGTTTTGATTGGATATCGTACAATGCTATGAAATCTGGTTTTAGATGAAGGCTAAGTGATAGTACTTTCGAAAAAATTAAAAAGCGCTTAGAACCATTCAATGGCTCTTCTCTTCTAATTTAGGAATCACAACTGTAATGGCAAACCAACGAATTCAGATTTTTGATACAACTCTTCGGGATGGGGAGCAAGTACCAGGATGTCAACTAAATACAAAAGAAAAATTAGAAATCGCCAAAGCCTTAGAAGCATTAGGTGTGGATGTGATGGAGGTTGGCTTTCCGGTTTCAAGTCCCGGAGATTTCGAATCGGTTAAGCAAATTTCAGCTAATATCACGAAATCGACTGTTTGCGCATTATCCAGAGCGGTAGAAAATGATATAAAAGTAGCTGCTGAAGCCATTCAGGATGCCAAATATGGAAGAATTCATACAGGAATCGGAACATCAGACAGTCATGTATTTGACAAGTTGAAAACAACCCGTGAAAATGTAATTGAACGTGGCGTACGGGCTGTTAAATTTGCAAAAAGTTTTGTAGAAGATGTAGAGTTTTACGCAGAAGACGCCGGGCGGACAGATAACGAATTTCTTGCGAGAGTTTTAGAAGAAGTAATAAAAGCTGGAGCAACAGTACTTAATATACCTGATACTACCGGATACTGTATGCCTTGGAATTATGGAGAAAAAATTAAATATCTCTGCGAAAATGTTAAAGGAATAGAAAGAGTAACTTTATCAACTCACTGCCATAATGATTTAGGTATGGCAACAGCCAATTCTATTTCAGGTGTTGTACATGGAGCTAGGCAAATTGAGTGTACGGTAAACGGCATAGGAGAAAGAGCCGGAAACGCATCTTTGGAAGAAGTGGTGATGGTTCTGCGCCAACAAAAAGGGTTAAAGTTTGACACCGGAATAAATACACGTTTACTGAAATCAATAAGTGAATTGGTTGCTGAAAAAATGAGAATGCCGGTTCAGCCAAATAAGGCGATTGTAGGTGCTAATGCATTTGCACATTCGTCAGGTATTCATCAGGATGGGGTAATTAAAAACCGTGAAACCTATGAAATTATTGACCCAAAAGAAGTGGGTGTTGGTACATCATCTATTGTTTTAACAGCCCGAAGCGGCCGGGCTGCTCTTAATTACCGGGCAAAAAAACTTGGATTCAATCTTAACAAAGAAGAATTGAAACAACAGTACATCAAGTTCCTTGAAATAGCAGATACTAAGAAAGTTGTTGAAGATCAGGATTTGATTCAGCTTTTTTCTCAAACTTCATCACTAACTGCTTGATATCATAACAATGGGAAAAACGCTATTTGAAAAAGTATGGAATAAGCATATTGTTGAACATGTACAGGGCGGACAAGAGATTTTATATATCGACCGGCATTTTATCCATGAAGTTACAAGTCCACAGGCTTTTGATGGTTTAAGACAAAGAGGTATTCCTTTATTCCGAAAAGAGAAAATAGTTGCCACTGCTGACCATAATGTACCCACCGTAAATCAACACCTTCCCATAAAAGATATACTTTCAAAATTTCAGGTGGATACCCTTATACAGAATTGCGAAGATTTCGGTATCGATCTATATGGGTTAGGTCACCCTAATCAGGGAATAGTTCATGTTATAGGTCCCGAACTTGGTATAACTAAGCCGGGAATGACTATAGTGTGTGGAGACAGTCACACATCTACACATGGGGCATTCGGAGCTATAGCATTTGGTATTGGGACATCTCAGGTTGAACAAGTAATGGCAACGCAGTGTCTGCTATTACAGCGCCCCAAAACCATGCGGATAAATATTGAAGGCACTTTAAATAAAGGGGTGCTTTCCAAGGATATTATTTTATATATCATTTCAAAGCTAACCACATCTGGAGGTACCGGATATTTTGTGGAATATGCCGGTTCAGCAATTCGGTCACTATCGATGGAATCAAGAATGACAATTTGCAATATGAGTATTGAGATGGGAGCTCGGGGAGGAATGATTGCTCCGGATGAAACAACTTTTGAATATATCAGAGGTAGAGACTTTGCTCCTAAGGGTAAAGAGTTTGATTCTGCAGTAGAATTTTGGAAAACCTTGTATACAGATGAAGATGCGGTTTTTGATAAAGAATATACGTTTCGGGCTGAAGAAATTGAACCCATGATAACGTATGGTACAAATCCCGGTATGGGAATTGGAATAACTCAGAAAATTCCTTCTCCAACTCACAAAAATGAATCCTTTCAGAACTCTCTTAAATACATGGCATTAAATTCCGGCGAGAGATTGTTGGATAAAAAAATCGACCATGTTTTTATCGGTAGTTGTACCAACAGTCGAATCGAAGATCTACGATTAGTGGCAGCATTTGTGAAAGGAAAGAAAAAGGCTCCGGATGTTGAAGTCTGGATTGTACCAGGTTCAAAACAGGTAGAAAAACAAGCAAAAGAAGAAGGAATTCATCAGACTCTTGAAAAAGCAGGTTTTGAATTGCGTGAACCTGGTTGTTCTGCTTGTTTAGGAATGAATGATGACAAGATACCAAGTGGCGCATACTGTGTTTCTACATCTAATAGAAATTTTGAAGGGCGACAAGGACCTGGCGCAAGAACAATGCTGGTAAGCCCATTAACTGCTGCTGCTATTGCAATAGAGGGTAAAATTGTTGATGTAAGAAATTATATGGAAAAAGGAGTTATTGTATAATGGAAAAGTTTAATCAGGTTACAAGTACCGCCGTTCCACTAAATGTCGCTGACATTGATACTGATCAGATTATACCCGCAAGATTTTTAAAAGCAACGTCACGAGAAGGTTTTGGTGAAAATTTATTCCGCGACTGGAGGTTTGATGCGTCCGGTGAATTAAACAGTGAATTCGTTTTAAACGATAAAAAATATCAGGGTAAAATTTTAGTAGCCGGAAAAAACTTTGGTTGCGGTTCAAGCCGGGAACACGCGGCCTGGGCGTTGTATGACTATGGATTCAGAGTGGTAGTTTCGAGTTATTTTGCTGACATATTTAAAGGAAATGCAATGAATAACGGATTACTGCCTGTTGAAGTGAGCGATGAATTTTTGAATCAACTTTTTGAGTATATAAAAGAAGATTCCGGTACTGAAATTATTGTGGATCTGAAAAATGAATTTATAGAAGTAAACAAAAGAGAACTGAAAGAGTCTTTTCAAATAAATGAATACAAGAAAATGTGTCTTCTGAAAGGATACCAGGATATAGACTTCTTAATAAGCAAAAAAGAAAGCATAGAAGCTTTTGAAAAAACACATGTAGAATATTAGTATGAATAAGAAAATAGCGTTATTACCCGGAGATGGGATTGGACCTGAGGTTATTAAACAGGCAAAAAAAGTATTGGATGTAATTACCCGGAAGTATGATCACAAATTTGAATACAAGGTGGGGTTGGTTGGAGCTGTAGCAATAGATCAAACCGGAAATCCATTGCCGGAAGATACCCTTAAACTTTGTGAAGAGTCAGACGCAATTTTATTCGGAGCAATCGGAGATCCAAAATATGATAATAACCCAAAAGCGGAAGTCAGACCTGAACAAGGGTTATTACGGCTAAGAAAAAGTTTAGGTTTATATGCTAATATTCGTCCTGTTAAACTTTTTCCTTCTTTAATTCAAAAATCGCCATTAAAGGAAGATAGAATTAAAGAAACAGACCTTGTAGTATATCGTGAACTTACTGGCGGAATTTATTTTGGTGAAAAAGGACGAAAAAATGATGGAAAATCAGCTTTTGATCATTGTGAATATTCGATTACTGAAATTGAACGAGTTGCAAAAATGGCTTTTGAAGCTGCAATGAGAAGAAACAAAAAACTCACCCTTGTTGATAAAGCAAATGTACTCGAAACTTCCAGACTTTGGAGAGAAACAGTTCAGATAATGGCTGTAAATTATAGCGAAGTAGAAGTTGAATACCTGTATGTGGATAATGCGGCAATGCAAATAATTCAACGCCCGAATCAATTTGATGTAATTTTGACTGAAAATATGTTTGGGGATATTATTTCAGATGAAACCAGTGTAATAACTGGTTCAATAGGATTATTGCCTTCAGCATCCGTTGGGGAAAAGACTTCATTATTTGAGCCAATTCATGGAAGTTATCCTGAAGCTGCAGGACAAGACATCGCAAATCCTATTGCCACTATTCTTTCTGCGGCAATGTTATTAGATAGCTTTGAGTTACATGAAGAAGCTAACTCTATCAGGTGGGCTGTTGAACGATCTATTTCAAGAGGTTTGGTTACTTCAGATTTAAATTCACAAAAACATGTTAGTTGCTCTAAGGTAGGGGATGTAATCAGTCTTTTGATAGAATCTGAAAAACCGAAAGAGACCAATTTCGAAAACATGTTTGAAGGTAGTTTGCCAGTGATTTAAAAATATCAATCAGTAAACATTAGCCTCCTCATTCTCGAAGTACCAGAAGGCATCTATTATATCCAGATAAACACCATCAAATCCCGCATCTATGATCCGTTGGGTATATGAAGTATTGGTTCCGGTTATGATACTTTGCCATTCCTTGTTCCAGTATTTTACTTTATAGTTTCCGGGCCAGTTTGGGTTTTCTCTGTGAATCCAGGAAAGCTTTTCAGGGCTCCAGTCTTTCTTCCAATAAAACCTGTAATCTTCAGCTTCTCCAATGCTCATGTAACTTATGACTAAACGTTTCGATCCATTTGCTTTCCTTTTTAAAAGAGAAATATCGGTGGAAGTAAACATCTGTTCATGAAAAAAAGCATCCAGAATAAACACATCATAGTTGGTTTCCCGAAGAGTGTTCATTAATTCAGATTTACTTTCAAAAGCCTCAAAATTCAGTAAATAAAGGAAGTTCTGAGCATCATTAAGCCCAAGTATATCTTTACCATTTTCGTTTGTAATTGAGGACGACAGAGAAGGGACTTCTGTGAGATCTCTTTCCGGAGCTACAAAGGTTATAAAACCTTTTAGAGAATTTGCATTTCTTGATCGCTGCTTATCTCTGCTACTGTTTGTGTAATCAGTAATCAACACCTTCTTTCCGTTCCCCTGGCCGGCTCGTAAAAATTGGAGAATATATTCTCGATCTTGTTCAGGAGTACTTTCATTATCTCCGGTATAACCAAAGTTAAGATCTTCTTGTCCGAGTCCGTCAATGGCTTTCAGGTAATTCGGAACAGGCTCACCTTCAGAATTCAATAACAATTCATGTCCATTCTGCGGAATAACAATAAAATCAGGGTTCTGCTTTTTTGAATAGTTTGAAATTTCTTTCACAAAATCCCTCATCTCTTGGCGGTAATCTATTTTGCTATTATTTGAAGAAGCACAGCTTAACAGCAGAAGAGAAAAAAATATAAGTCGAAAAGAATTCATGTTTTTATTTGATGAACAGTTTGATATCTATACTTTTGAGCAATTGAAATACTATGGTGGAAACAGAATTTAACAAGGCACTTACGAATTTAAAAGAGATCTGGGGATATGATTCGTTCCGCACAGGGCAGGACTCTGCTGTAAAGTCTGTATTTTCGCGGAAAGATACACTTGCTCTTTTTCCTACCGGCGGTGGTAAATCACTTTGTTATCAGGTTCCGGCAACGGTTTTCGAAGGTTTAACTTTAGTAATTTCACCACTGGTTGCGCTAATGCAAGATCAGGTTCAGCAACTCAACGAAGTCGGAATTTCAGCGACTTTTATAAATAATACCATTCCTTTTTATGAAGTGGAGCAACGCCTTGTTAATGCCAGAAACGGAATGTACAAATTGCTGTATTGCGCTCCTGAACGTCTTGGAACTGAGCTTTTTCAGAACGAATTGCCAAATTTAAATATTAATCTCGTAGCAATTGATGAGGCGCATTGTATTTCTGAATGGGGACATGATTTCCGTCCTTCATATCGCGAGATTAAAACACATCTTAAAAGTATTGAAGAATCAGCTTCGTGGATTGCTCTGACCGCTACGGCGACTCCCGAAGTCCGAAAAGACATCCTTAATAATCTCGAGTTTTCAGACCCTGAAATCATTTCCTTAGGCTTCAGAAGGCCCAACTTAAAGTGGTGGGTTGTCCATACTCAGCAAACAAGGAAGAAACTTATAGCAGGAATCAAGAAAGCCTCAGCAAAAGGGGATGGATTGATGTACGGAGGAACCAGAAAAAATTGTGAATACTGGGCTGATTATTTCTCAGGTCTTGGATTGAAGTCAGAACCTTATCATGCAGGCATCGAAAGTGAAGATAGAAAAGCCATTCAACAAAGATGGATCAAAGGAGAGACTCCTCTTGTTGTTGCTACAAACGCATTTGGAATGGGGATCGATAAGCCTGATTGCAGATACGTAATCCACGAAACTATGCCTTATTCTATCGAAGCTTATTACCAGGAAGCGGGAAGAGCAGGGCGAGATGGGGAAGAAGCTTTTCCGGTTTTATATCACAAATCATCAGACTTTATTGCTGCGCAAAACCGTATACAGCAGAGCTATCCTACCAGAGAACAACTTGAAAAAGTATATCTGTCATTATGTGATATGTACGAGTTGGCTCAGGGTTCTTTTATGGAGAAATCCCATGAACTGGAAGTTCAAAAACTGCAGAAAAGAGCTCAGTTACCGGTATCTATTTGTCAGGCTTCTTTACGATTGTTGAATCAATTTGGGATCATAGCATGGCAAAAAAATGTGCCTCCAACGTTCAGGATACAGTTTAATCTCAGTCGGGATATGTTGCAAAAATTCAAGGAGAGAACTAAAAATCCGGATAAAGCAGAATTTGTAGATAAACTGGAAAGGGTGTTAAATCCGGAAGCGTTTTACGATATGACTGATGTGGATCAAGAGGAATTAAGTAAAGCACTGGATCTGAACAGGAATGGGTTAATAAAAGCTTTGAATGTATTGATGCAGAACGATCAGATTCTTGCTTTTTTAGTGGATGAAGCACGGGATCTGGTCAGAGTATTAGGACCGAGATCTACAAAATTACCGCTTAATAAAAATGAAGTGGAGAATCACCGGAAGATACTTCTTAGTAAACTTGAAAAGATGAATGCATATGTGAATACAGATACATGCAGAGAAGTTTTTTTGAGGAATTATTTTGGTGATACAAATGCCAAGCCTTGTGGTAATTGTGATAATTGCATGAATAGATCAGTAATTTCATCCGGAAAAATCGATGTTGATAACATTAGAAATGCTGTGGCTTACTTTCAGCAAAAAGAAATGTCTTTGGAAGAATTGGAACATATTTTAAAAATCTCAAAATCAGAAGCAGAAAAAATAATACGCTTTCTTGCCAAAGAGAACAGAATCAGAATTTCGGAAAACGATCAAAACCGCTATTCGTTAGTTTCTGATTCTTGAGCTTGCATAAGGGAATCCAATCGGTTTACAGCGGACAACTCTCTCTCAATTCGTGCAATCACTGTGTCTACCCGAATTTGCTGTCGGTCAATCTGTGTTTGATAATAACTATGTGATTTATGGAATACAGAATCTTGTAACTCATATTTGCTCATGATTTCATGATACAAGGAATCTACAGTTTTAATATCAGCTCCACGATTCTGATAAATTCTGAGAAGCTCAAGTTCCAGAAAAACATTCAGATATTTATCTTCACTTAAGAGGTGGTCAGGTTTAGGAAAAGGTTCTTTTTCTTCACAAGAAAGAAGAAGAAAAAATCCGAATAAGAATGTAAACCCGTATCTCACTTAGTCAGGTTTTTTCGGGTTAAGAGGGCGCATGATAATTTCATTAATGAGGAAATTATCAGGAGTTTCGAGCACATGCATAACAGTGGAAGAAACGTCAGATGCATTCATCATATTCGGGTGTTGCTCCACCTCTTCAATAGAATCAAAAAAACCGGTTGCAATAGAGCCCGGGAAAAAGCAGGAAACTTTGATTCCATCATAGCGAAGTTCTTTAAACAAAGCGTCGCTGAATCCTCTCAAGCCATATTTTGTGGCGTTATAGGCTGAAATCTGAGGATTTCCCATTAAACCGGCAATCGAAGATATATTGACGATATGACAAATATCTTCGTTGTTTTTCATCAGCGGAACGATTAGTCTGGTAAGATAGAATACAGCTGATAAATTCACATTCAACATGGAATTCCACTCATCCAGCTTAAGATCATCTACATTTGCAAAATAACCAAGCCCTGCATTATTGATCAAAATATCCGGAGTGTTATCATCAGTAAATGTAGAGTTAGTCCAGTTTTCCAGCTCTTCATTATTTGTGATATCCATCTGTACAGGAATGAATCGATCTCCCAATGTATCTTTGATCTTCTCCAGTTTTTCTAATCTTCTGGCAAGGCCGTAAACAGTAGCTCCGCGCTCAACAAGATCTTTAGAAAATTCAGCTCCGATTCCACTGCTTGCTCCGGTTACAATCGCTATCTTTGATTTTAAATTCATATCATCGTGTAGATTGATTATTCTTCTTTCTAAAGGTAATACAAATTGATGAGCAAAAACGATTCAGAAATACCAAAAAAAACACTTTTTATAGATATAGGTAATTCATTTCAGAAACTGGCTTATAAATCTGACATGGATTGGATAAAAGTGGAAGGGAATTACAATAATTCAAAAGCTATTTCATCATGGTTAGAACAGTCGGGTTTAAAATTTAACAGGATTGCTGTTTGTAGTGTCAGAAAAGATAAAATGAAGGAGTTAATAGATGACTTTTCTAAAGTTGAGGTTGTTGAATTAACAGTTGATACAATTCCGAAAGATATGCTTGACTACGAAACTCCAAATACGTTAGGTATGGATCGTTATTCAGGTTGCCTGGGAGCGTTTTATGAAACTGAAAGCTCTGTTCTGGTTATTGATGCCGGAACGGCATGTACTATGGATTTTATGGATGAGTATGGAGTGTATCGGGGCGGAATCATTGCTCCGGGCTTAAAAAGTATGCTAACTATTTTTAAAGAGACGGCACCTGAACTTCCTGAAATTGATTCTGAAGTACCCAATGGCTGGCCTGGAAAAAGTACAATTGAATCTCTACAATTAGGGCAGCTTCAATTTTATATCGACGGACTAGAAATGGCGATCAAAAGGTTTAGAGAAAAATTCGGTGAGTTTGACATATTTATGACAGGAGGTAGTGGGTCTTTTATTTCCGGATTTCTGTCTTATGACATTAAAAGGGATGATTTTCTGATTTTCAAAGGAATGGAAGCTATGCTTAAAGATCTTTAAGCTGATCATTAATCAGTGCAAGTACCATTTCGAGCGCCACTTTATTCTTTCCTCCTCTCGGGATAATGACATCCGCATAACGCTTGCTTGGCTGTACAAACTCCAGATGCATAGGCCGCACAAATTTTTGATATTGTTCCATCACATTTTCCACGGAACGACCACGCTCATTTATATCTCTCTTTAAACGCCGCAGTAATCGGATGTCATCATCCGTATCTACAAATATCTTTACATCCATCAATTCAAGTAATTCAGGCTCGCTGAATATGAGAATTCCATCAATGAGAATAACTTTCTTTGGAGTGAGGGGAGTCGTTTCATCCTTTCTTATATGTTTTGCAAAATCATATTGAGGAACTTCAATCGGGTATCCCTCACTTAACGCGTTTATATGACGAATCAAGAGTTCAGTTTCCAGTGAAGCAGGATGATCAAAATTATGCTTAACGCGTTCTTCAAAGGGTAAATGCTTCAGATCACGATAGTAAGAATCATGTTGAAGTAATAAATGTTGATCATTACCAAGTGTTTCTGAGATATGTCGAACAACGGTAGTTTTTCCGGAGCCACTTCCTCCTGCAACTCCGATGATAAGAGGTTTATTCATTGGCTGAAGCGGTGGATTTTTCTGCATAGTTGGCGTCATACTGCTTTTTAAACTCTTTTATAGCGCGATAAATAGCAGAAGCGATGTAAGCCTGACCTCTGTCTGATGTAAGATATCTTTGTTCAGCAGGATTGGTTAAAAATCCTGTTTCAACGAGAATAGCCGGCATGGTAGACTGGTATAATACAACAAAACCATTTTGCTTTACACCGCGTGATTTTCTTTGAGCTCTGTTTTTGATCTGATCTTCTACCAGATAAGCTATTCGTTCACTTGCGGCAATATTTCCACTATGGGCCAATTCATAAACGATAAGATCCTCTTCTGAAAGGTCATCCATAACCCCATGATCTCCGCCATAGATCTGATTTTCTTTTTTCATCACTTCAAAAGAACGTCCGCTTCGATTCAATCCAAGAAAAAATACAGAAGCTCCCCGGACAGAAGTTTGATGCCATCCATCCGCATGAATAGAAACAAAAAGGTCGGCTTCTTCCCGGTTTGCAATGCTTCCACGTTCCCACAAGTCCACAAAAGTATCGTCATCACGGGTATAAACTACTTCAACCCCCGGAATGCCTTCTTCAATATATCCTCCGAGTTTTTTTGCGATCTGAAGAACCACATCTTTTTCTTTGGCTTTTTTCTGATAGCCAAGGTTTCCCGGATCATGGCCGCCGTGTCCGGGATCAATCACGATCTTATCGAACTTTAGTTTATCTTTGATCGGATTGTACGTGTCACTCGGCGAACCGGTATCCTGAAAGGTTTCAATCATAAAATCGGTCTCAGAAAAATCAATCTCATCGTACCATGTACGTGCTAAAAACTGTTGAGAATATACGTTGATATTCTCAAACGTAGTTTCTGTTAAAGCTACTAATAAATGTTTACCATTAACGTCGGGATAAGTATCTGCAATGAAATACTGATTTTCTCCAAGATAAATATCAACACCGTAGCCATAATCCAGTTCATACAAGAATATCTGATCTACTTTTACTCCCTGTGGCGGGAATTGAATTCCAGAAGTGTCAATATCCGCATCATAAAGAACCATTTGGATAAAGTCAGGAGCAGGTTGTAATACCTCAAAAGAATCGACCGCTTCTTCAAAATGAAAACGTATAACAGCTCCTTTACCGTCACTTCGGTCAACGGTGGAAATTCTTGAAAGTTCATTCTGTGCTGATAAAGTAAAGAAAGGGGTGATTACCAGAGATAAAAATATCAACACAAAACGGCGTATAGAATGTGCACAAAGCATTCGCAAGCGTTGAAATTTGATTAGCATGTTTTCGTAGATGATTGTTTTAATTTACAACAATAAAAGCTCCTTAAAAAGCATGATTTTAGTAATAACGTAGTTTTCAAAAATAATTTTGCAAATTATTCGCAGAATCAAGCAAAATTTGTACTTTTGCACTTTAAATTGATGAGGAAACTATTAAACGCAGAGTACTTTTATTAAAGCTTAAACTTCTGAAGTTTGCTGAAAAGGCAAAAAATTACAGTATAGCTTACTGGGCAAAAACAGTTGATGCAACGGCACTATTTCTACGTTTTTCAAGCAGAAAGCTACGCCAGATAATTGTTCCTGTTCAGGCCGTTTTTGGTTTTACGATTATTGATAACACCTCTGCGGAAAAAACAGTCGGTTTAACCACATTTCTCACTGAAACTGATGATAAGATCAGTGAATTACCCAGAACGTACCGCGAAATATTTGACAGAGAAAAACAGATCGATCAGGATTTATATATCAACTCAGCAGATAATTTACGTGGAGCACAAAAGGCTTATGAAGCATGGAAAGAAGGGTTTCCGAGTAGTATTGCTATTATTGGAGAAAAAGGAAGTGGTAAGTCAACCCTTATCAATTTTATAAAAAAGGATATCGTCTCAGAAGAAAAAGTGATCGATATAAGGATTAATTTTACCTGCTGGAAAAGAGAACAATTATTGAGTCAGTTAGGGAGTGCGTTTAACATTTCTGATGTCAATAAACCGGAAGCTATAGTGAATGCTCTTATGGCGATGGATGAAAAAATTGTAGTGACATACGAAGGTATTCAAAATCTTTATCTTAGAAATATAAATGGTTTTGATACTCTTGAAGATTTATGGCTTATAATTTCAGAAACCAGGGAAAAAGTATTTTGGGTTGCAAGTTGTTCAAGGTATGCATGGAATTTTTTGAACAAAGTTTCGGGAATTGAAACTCATTTCACACATCAGTTTTCTACTGATAAGCTGGACAGAAAAAATATTCAGGATCTTATTATGAAGCGTCATAATGAGAGTGGATTCAGGCTTAAATTTGAACCGGATGAACAGACAAGAAGATCACGAAGCTTCAAAAAAAGACTGGATGATCCGAAAGAACTTCAGAAATATCTTACGGATGAATATTTCGAGTCGCTGAATGATTTAGCAGAAGGAAATGCCTCTGTTGCTTCTATTCTGTGGCTCAGATCCGTTAAAAATATTGAACGTCGTACATTGATCATTGCCCCTGTTCAACCTGTTAATATAGATGCTCTCGAAGTGAACAAACCTGATACTCTTTTTACTTTAGCGGCTATTGTTTTGCACGATACTTTAAGAACTGCTGAGATGTGCAGGGTGTTGAATCTGAGTTTAGCTCAAGGCCGGGTTCTTCTTTCGCGTTTGAAATCACGTGGATTACTTCTTGAAGAAGAAGGAGGATATTTTCTGAATGAGCTGATATTCAGACAAATACTCAGATTGTTAAAAAAGAGGAATATCATTCATTAATATGAAGAAAATCATTTCCATATTATTAGTTTGTTTTATTTCCACGGTAGCAGGGTTCGCACAATCCCAGGATTCAGTGATCACTGCACAACCCGATTCTTCAGCATCAGACACTACGGCTCTCATTGATATCGATGCAAAAGTGGTTCCTTTTGAAGAACTTTTTTCGACCGGTAAGATCATTTCTTCAATCTTTGTACTGATCTTTGCTTTCCTGATCAACCGATTCATAACTTTTTTACTTGGAAAGCTGGCAGAGAATCAGGCTTCGTATCGTTTGTTGATAAAACGATTGATTCCATTTTTAAATGTTGTGCTTTGGTCAATGGCGCTGTTCATCATCATAGCCGGTATAATAAATCCCCCGGTTGAAACGGTACTTGCAGTCGGAGCTTCCATCGGTATAGCAGTAGGTTTTGCTGCACAGGATATTCTGAAAAATATCTTTGGAGGATTTATCATCATTTTGGATAGCCCGTTTCAGGTGGGTGATAAAATCGAAGTAGATAATCATTATGGTGAAGTAACAGAAATCGGTTTACGATCAACAAGAATTGTTACTCCGGATGACTCTCTGGTAACGATCCCTAATGCGGATATTGTTAATAATTCAGTTTCAAACTCAAACTCAGGAGCATTGGATTGCCAGGTAGTGGCTTCTATTTATTTACCTGCTGATGTTAATATTGATGAAGTGAAAGAGATCGCCTACAAAGCAACATACGCTTCCCGATATGTATATCTGAATAAACCGGTCGTGGTTATCACAGAAAATAAAGTGATCGATAAAAATTACCTGATTCAGTTAAAAGTAAAAGCATATGTGCTGGATATCCGTTACGAATTTCTGCTTAAAGGAGAGATCACGGAGTTGATCCTAAAAGAACTTGGCAGAAGAAAGATGTTGCCGGGGAGTGTTCCGGAAATAAAATCTTAAGATTAACCTTTATCCATTTCACAGTAGTAAAACTGTCATCCTGAGCGGTCCAATTTTAATTATAAAAGTTTGAATGAATTACGTCGAAGGATCTCAAATGAGTCAAGGTTTTTATAAGAAAAAGCTATCTATTACTAAATCAAAGCATCCTAAACACTTGAGACCCTTCGCAACAAATCCCGATCCCCTTTAAAAAATGAGGCTCAGGGTGACAGCCCCCAATCCTGGTCTAAGCAGGCCGCTTGAACTATGTTTTATATTGTGGTTTTAAAAAATCACTTCCCGTAAATAGAGAAAATGGTCGGGCGTTTATGAATATCCGGGAGTTTTCCTGATTTCCATTCTTCAATGGTAGCCGTTTTAATTTCTTCCGTAGGAAGAGTTATATCCGTGGCAACACTCAGCCAGGTTTTATCCGAACAGGTTTCTAAAACAGCTTTTAGTAAATCGTTATTACGATGCGGAGCTTCCATGAAAAGCTGTGTTCGGTCATGCCGGCGGGATTCTCCTTCCAGCTGAATCAACATTTGTTTTCGCTTATTCCCATCAATAGGTAAATAGCCATGAAAAGTGAATGACTGACCATTAAATCCGGAAGCCATCAGAGCCAGTAAAATAGAAGAAGGCCCAACCAAAGGAACGACTTTGATCCCATTCTGATGTGCCATTTTAACCAACTTAGCTCCGGGATCAGCAACTGCCGGCGCACCGGCTTCAGATAGTAAACCGACATCTTTTCCTGATTTCAAGGGCTTCAGAAAAGAAAAGATCTCTGTTTCAGGAGTATGCTTGTTCAGTTGATAGAAATCAATGTTGTATTCCGGAATGGTATCACCAACCCATTGAAGAAACTTAACCGAAGTTTGAATGTTTTCAACAACCAGAGCATCCAGTTTGCGGAGAATGCTAAGTGTGTATTCCGGAATGGCGTTATTCTCCGGAGTTTTACCAAGCGTAGTTGGTATCAGATAAAGAGTACCTTTCATTGATCAACCCGTTCGATTTCAAAATCATCAGCAGTTTCATCTGCGCTCTTACGATTCGAATATCTTTGTACATAAATTCCTGCAATCAACGTAACGATCAACCCTATAAATGCTACAGAAGCATTAAAAAGAGAGGTTTTAACCTGGAGTGCGTAAGTAGGGTGAAGCACGATTTCAGGATAAGCTCCTTTTTTGTAACTAAGCTCAACCACTGCACTTTGTAATAACTGTTGTGCCATCTGAATGGACAGCGTCATTTTTCGTTCGATTGTTTCTCCGGAATTGGTCTCGAAGGAAATCACCACATAACCGTTACTTTGAGCAGCAATTTGCTTCACTTCCATATCAAGGATTTCAGCCTGATAATTTTCCCCATTGTCAAAAGTGTTTTTAGCCCCGTAATACACAGAAACCTGTTGCCCGACAAGGAATATCAGATAAGCAGGTATAATCCAGAACAGAGAGAGTAATCGATATTTTGACATCAGTTATTCCTGTTAATTTCTTTAATGGTGGTTTCATACAGGGCAGGATCCCAGATAAGTCGCTGTTGATAATCTTCCTGCATATGATTTGCAGAAAGATGTATAAAAAAGGCTACAGGAAGTTGATCAAAAAATACAGCCTGAGCTGAAGTATGACCGTCAAACTTGGAAGTCCCGAAATCAATTCCGCTCAGCATTCCCATTCGGTTATCATAAATAGCTCCGTATTTCGTAAAGCTGCGCTGAATGGCTTCACCTTCAAACGTCCAGTTCATTTTTACTTTGATGGCTTCTGAAACTGTTTCCGAAATCAATTCATTTTGTTGAAGTTTAGCCATCAAATCAGCCATTTCCCGGGCTGTGGTTTGGGGAAATTTTGATAAAGCATCCCGTTCCTGAAGAAAATTCAGATTCAATCGGTTTTCACGGTAACTATCGAGTATTTGTTGACGGTACTGTTCATCATCTTGAAAACGCTCAGCAAATTTGATGATTTCTTTGTCCGAATAAGTTCGCGAAGTATCGGCGAATTCAGGATTGATGGAAATATAGATTCCGGAAAAGGGCAGTGGATCATCCGTTGTTGTTACAGAAAGAGAATCCATCAGATTATTGATATTCTCTTCGCCTAACTTAAACCAGACAAAATCAGCAAGAGCCAGTCCATTTGACTCGATCATAGTTTGAACCACTTCATCAAGGATTAAACCATCTTCAGACAATTCATTTAAAGTCTCCAAACTGGATTCATGCGCATTTTCACTGATCTGAGGAAGAAAGTATTTTTCAATGTCTTCGATCTGAACTTCTTCCCTTGGGTTTATATTTCCGTTTAGAACCTGACGTTCGTATTCAGCTACCAAGAAGAAATTAGAAATGGCTCCCTGAGTTCTCGGGATATCGGCTCCGTAGAAAATACCTGAATCGGGATTGTTTACATTGTAACTCACCACCGACATATATTCCGGATGCTCGCCGATGAATTCAGTAAGCCCCTGTAGGGAAAAAGTTTTTTCCACGTATTCATAACCATCTCTCATTCCGTCAGTGTTTGAAAACAGGGTTTTGAATGCGGAAAAATTAGGAATTCCTGCTGCTGCAAAAACGATAAGGGTGACTACCACGAAAACAAGTAAAAACTGAAGTGCTCTCTTCAAAGCTGATCTTTTGAGATGAATAATTAATTCAGCTCAAAGATAAGGAGTTTGGGTGGGATAATCTTTTAAAAAGAGTGGTTAATGAAGCAGAGTTTCAAAAGATCGTTCCCAAGCAAGAGCTCGGGAACGAGATAGAAATTGGTTCGCATTAAAAGCGGGATTACCTTTAAAAAGAGATTTGAGATGGGATTAATTCCTAATCCGTTAAACCGGACGTGAACGTCCTACTTGTTTAAGGTTTTGATAGAGAAGAGCATGGAAAATAAAACTTGTTTTACAAGCAAAGGCCTTTAGTCGGTAGTAAAAACTTTTCGTTTCTCTGAGTTCTCTGCTGTTAAAAAATTGAAAAATCACACAAATCAATTCTATCTCGACTTCAAAATTTCTAAATGGAATAATTGCTCATAGCGAATTATATGTATGATGTAAATAATTTCATCATCAATTCGGTAGAATATTCGGCAAGGTGGTAAAACTATTTCTCTGTAAATGGAACTGTCAAATTCTTCAACTGTTTTGCCACTTTTGGGATGAGTAGCTAAACGCTCGATCTTTTGAAATACTTTGCGAACTAATTCTTTAGCAGCTTTCGGATTGTCTAAGGAAATATAATCTGAAATTTCATCAAGCTCGTTCAGAGCTGGCTCCGTCCAGATTATTCTAGCCATCTTGCCATGCGCTTTTTTGCATCTGCATGGGGAACAATACGATCTTCAAGAATAGCTTTTTCACCACGAGCTAAGCCTTCTAAAAGAGAAAGCTTTTTTTGTATCTGCTCAAAATGGTCAACATCCACGAGATAAGCGGAAGGTTTACCATGTTCAGTAATTAAAACAGGCTCTTTTTCTTCACGTAACTCTTTAAGCAGTTTGGTAGCCTGACGTTTAAGTGTTGTGACTAGTTCTGTTTTCATAGTGTTACTAAAGTATCACTTTAAAATAATTTGAGCAACAGTCATAAAAGACTGATGTTGGGAGAAATCTTTTTAAAAAAGAGAGATTCTTGAAGCTGAGTTTCAAAAGATGGTTCCCAAGCAAGAGCTCGGGAACGAGATAGAAATTGGTTCGAATTAAACCGGACGTGAACGTACTACTTGTTTAAGGTATTGAACCATTTATGAGCTTAAAATAAAATCCAGCACAAAGCTTTATAGTTATTTGTTAGCGGTGAGTTAAAGAACTCGGGAACGAGATTAAGCTCTTTACTACTCTAAGAAATCGCTTGCATAATCAACGCACAGGCATAAGCTCCAAACGTGCCCACTGCATATCCAAGTACGGCAAGTAACACGCCTACCGGAGCTAAAGCAGGGGAGAAAGCGGATGCCACAATCGGAGCAGAAGCTGCTCCACCGATGTTTGCCTGACTACCAACCGCCGTAAAAAAGAACGGAGCTTTAATAAGCTTACCTACTCCAAGCAGAATGATTACATGAATGATGATCCACACAAAACCGATGGCAAAGAAACCGGGTACATCAGCAAAAGCACCCAGATCCATTTTCATACCAATGGTCATTACCAGAATGTATAAAAAGAGACTTCCGATCTTGGAAGCACCGGCACCTTCAAGGTTACGGGCTTTAGTAAAGGAAAGAGCAAATCCACCCAACGTTGCTACCACGATGATCCAGAAGAACTGAGAGTTCAAACTGAGTTTCGAAAGTTCCGGTAAATTTCCTTCAATGAATGGTTTCATGAAGTCACCAACTAAATGTCCAACAGCAACTATGATAAAGGCAACAGCTCCGATTTTTACGAAATCCAAATAGGTGGGGACTTTGGCGATGCTGGCCTGATAATCCGCTACTTTTTGTTTCAGCGCTTCAATGGCGGAAGAATCCGCCTTAAACCATGTATCCACTTTTTCACTCATCCCGGCTCCGTATAGCAAAAAGGCCATCCAGATATTGGCTACGATGATATCCACGGTAATCATCGCACTAAATAAAGCGTCACTGGGTTGAAACACTTCGTACATAGCCGTTTGGTTAGCTCCGCCACCGATCCAGCTTCCGGCAACGGTTGAAAGTCCACGCCAGACTTCTTCCGGTCCGGCTCCGGCGGTGATTTCCGGATTAATAGCACTGATGATGATCAGAGCTAAAGGCCCGCCCAGAATAATTCCAACAGTTCCTGCGAAGAACATCATTACGGCTTTCCAACCTAAATTCATGATGGCTTTTATATCGATGCTTAACGTCAGCAAAACCAAACTGGCAGGAAGTAGATAACGGGAAGCCATGTAGTATAAACTCGACTCATCAGGATCGATAACTCCTAAACTGGTAAAAACAGAAGGAATGAAGTAGCATAATAAAAGAGAAGGCACAAATTTGTAGAACTTTTGCCAACCGGGTTTATCACTGTTTGAAGTGATAAAAATTCCGGCAAGAATAGCCATTAAAAGTCCGAATACTACGGCATCGTTTGTGAGTAAAGGTGTTTCCATAAATAGATTATTTTCCGAAAAATTGAATTAAAATATCATCCATCTGAGCGCTCCAGGCTCCCCATGAATGTCCTTCGTTTACTTCCATGTAGTTCATATCGAGATCGAGACGATCAAATTCTTTTTTCATACGACGGGTATCCGGTAGATTATCATTTATCGTCCCGACGCTCATAAAAATATTGAAATCAGCAGATGTAGTATTTTGAACCAATCCGTAAATTTCTTTTTCCCGATACCAGTAAGCCGGAGCCTGAATAGCCAGATTCCCAAAAACATCCGGATTTGTAAATCCAAGATAAGTTGTGTTCAATCCACCAAGAGAAGTTCCGAGAAGAGCAGTTTTGTCTCTTTCATCCGAAATCTTATAGCTTGCTTTAATCTCAGGAATAAGTTCATTAATAAAAAAGTTATTGTAATCCTCATCAGTACCAAACTCCTGCATTCTTCGGTTTTCGTCCGGGTTTTCAGGGTTTCTTGGGTCGATGAATACCGCTACAACCGGATCAATTTTATTTAAGTGGATCAGATTATCCAGCATGATAATGGCTTTGCCTAATCGGTCATCAGAATATTCTTGTCCATCCAGGATATAAATAACCGGAAGTTCGTCAAGGTTTTCATAATTCACAGGAGTGTACACCTGATATTGAACATCGTAGCCCAAGCTTGAACTTTTAATGATTGAATAATCAGAAAGATTGCCTTGTTTGGCTTCAGGAATCCGTTTTTCCAGCGATTCCGGTTTCCATTTTGGCATTTGAAGTTCTGAGTTTGGTCCAAAGCCACTCCATTGAACATTTGGATTTGCAGGGTCTACTATCCAGTTGCCATCAATGGTAACTTTGTAATCCACACGAGCATCAGCAGGGAAGGTAGTTTTAAGCATCCAGATATTTGTGCCTTCCACTCGGTTTCCCTTATTTGGATAGCTTTTATCCCCACTCCATGAATTGAAATCACCATTCCAACTCACATTCTCTGCTTCACCACGATATAGAAACAGTGCGATGGTATCCTGAACAAATGGAATTCTGTGTTCAGAAGTTAACTTACTCCATAGTGAATCAGCTTGCGCGGTACGAATTTTGGCGTCTTGAATAGTAGAAATTTCAGCAAGACTTTCTTCAAGGTCAGTTACGGAAAGCTGATCAGATGATGGACATGAACAGCCCATCACAACAATAAAAAGTAGGAACAGTAATTTGCGCAAGTAACTAATGTGATTTTTTGATGTTGAGAATACTAATTTTTTATGCTGAATGAAATTGGTTCGTAAAAAAGAGAAAAGAAGCCATTAATTTGATTAAAAGCTTCTTATCATTGGCTTTCATCCACATAAGTAATAATGATTGTATCTAAATTTGGCGGAACCAGTGTTGGCGACTTTGACGCTATGAAGCACAGTGCCGGAATTGTAGCTGATAACCCCGAAAGAAAGTTTATTGTAATAAGTGCAACAGCCGGAACTACCAACGACTTGGTAGCTTTGGCTTTGACAGATTCTGATTTTACTAAAAGAGAAGAGATTCTGATCAGGATCAAAGAACGTCACATGGCGATTATTGATCAACTTCAGAATAAAGAAGAAGCAGAACGCGAGTTCAAGGAAGAACTGACGATGCTGCGGCAGCATTTGGATCAGGTTGCCAGAGATAAAAGGTGGAAAGATCGGTTGGTTTCATTCGGAGAAATGATGTCTACCAAGATTTTTATTTATGTTCTGAAAGAGATTGGGATTAATGCATTATGGCAGGATGCGAGAGAATTAATGAAAACAGATTCCCATTTCGGAAATGCAACTCCTGATCTTGAATCTATTCAAAAGAAATTCAAAAAAAACATTAAGTCAGAGAAAGTATATCTGACGCAGGGATTCATTGGCTCCGATATCTTTGGAAATACAACGACACTTGGAAGAGGGGGAAGTGACTTTTCCGCGGCTATATTTGCAGAAGCGATTCAGGCAAACTTGTTGGAAATCTGGACCGATGTAGCCGGAATTTATTCTACCGATCCCAGAATTGTAGCTGAAGCTGAACCAATCGAAAAAATAACGTTTGATGAAGCTGCAGAGCTTTCTGTTTTCGGAGGCAAAGTTTTGCATCCGGCAACGTTAAAGCCGGCAATTCGGGGAAAAGTAAATGTTCGGGTAGCATCCACCAAAGAACCGGAAAAAACCGGAACAACCATTGTCTCGACTTTAGACGAAAAGCCCGTAGCCAGAGCTATTTCATTACGGAAAAACCAAACTTTGCTAACCGTAAAAAGTCTGGAGATGCTTCATCAATATGGATTTCTTGCACGGTTATTTCAGGTACTTTCTGATCACAGAATTTCGGTAGATCTGGTAAGTACAAGCGAAGTAAGTGTTTCACTAACCTTAGACACCGCAGTTAATGCTGCAAATAAGGTAGATCTTACTAAAGATGTGATTGAGGAACTGGAAACTTTTTGTGATGTAAAGATCGAGAAAGATTATGCCCTAATAGCACTTATTGGAAATCATCTCAATAAAACCGCGGGAATCAGTGGAAAACTGTTCCATGAACTGAAAGACTTTAACGTTCGGATGGTTTGTCATGGTGCCAGTGAAAACAACATTTGTTTTCTTGTAAGTGAGTCAGATTCTGAAAAAATTGTAAAGTTGCTTCATAAGAAGTTTATTGAAGTATGAAAATCTCAGTAATTGGTACGGGTAAAACAGGCAGCAAAGTAGTGGAAATGCTGGGCAAAAATCTGGCTTATGCTTTTGATGAAGCTAATCCACCTACTCTTGAAAAATTGAAAGAAAGTGATGCAGTTATCGTTTTTGTACCCGGGGATGCAGTTACTGATATATTTGATTTGGTGGTAGAATCCGGGATTTCTGCAGCCTGGGGAAGTACCGGATTTAATTGGCCGGAAGACCTCGATGAAAAGGTAAAAGCTGCGCAAGCAAAATGGGTGTTAGCCACTAACTTTAGTTTAGGGATGAATATCATTCGCAATGCGATCCGGAAAATCTCGGAAGGTTCTGATATTCTAAACAATCCTCAGTTTTCAATACATGAGGTTCATCATATTCATAAAAAAGATGCACCAAGCGGAACCGCGCTTTCATGGAAAGAATGGCTGGCTAAAGATGCTGAAATTACATCCGCCAGAGAAGGAGATGTAAACGGAATCCACGAATTAACGGTTAGAACATCAACAGAAGAAATTAAACTTCGCCACGAGGCTTTGGATCGTTCGTTGTTTGCCGAAGGTGCAATTTGGGCAGCAGAGCAACTCATAAATCAACAGAATATAGCCGACGGAGTGTATACCTTTGACCAATTGTTTGACCATACCATACATTCAAAATGAAAACACCTGAATTCCCTGTTTATACTGCGATGATCACTCCCTTGAATGAAGATGGGAGTGTGGACTACACAAGTCTGGAATATCTTTTGAGAAAACAAGAGCTGGCAAAAGTTGGGACGCTTATTTTGGGAAGTACCGGTGAGGGTTTGAATCTTATAGATGAAGAAAAAAGAGCGATCATCAAATTTGCGAAAGAATTAAATCTGGATGTTCCGCTGATGGTTGGAATTGGAGGGCATGATCTGGAAGCTCAGAAAAGGCTTATCAGGTTTGCTGATGAAGCCAAAGTAGATTCATTGCTTCTTGTAACTCCGCTTTATGCCAAGCCGGGAAAACAGGGACAATTCGAATGGTTTTCGGAACTACTATCAATTACAGAAACTCCTTGTATGTTGTATAATGTTCCGTCACGAACAGGCGTTAAGTTGCATCCCGAAGTTCCGGCGCGACTTTCGGAACAATTTGATCACCTTTTTGGAGTAAAAGAAGCCAGTGGGAGCGTCGAAGAATTTAAAGCATTCAGGAAACACAGTCCGCAGCTGGACTTTTATTCCGGAGATGACGGACTAACAGAAGCGTATATAAATGAGGGAGGGGTTGGGCTTGTTTCAGTGGCTTCCAATGCTTGGCCTTCCCAGATAAGAAAATTGATAGATTTGATGCTGGAAGGTAATAAAGAGAATCTTTTTGAAGACTGGAAAGAGTCAACAAATGCTCTTTTTTCAGCTCCAAATCCTGTTCCCGTAAAAGTATTATTACAACATAAAGGCTGGATCGAAAAAACAAATGTTCGACTTCCCCTTTCCCTAAATGATTTGACATCAGAAGGTGAAGAAGCGTTGTTGGAAGCAGACAGAAAAATTAACCAATGGATTAAAGAAGTTTCAAAGTAGAAATGCTTTGCGTTTAGTGACAAAGTAACAAAGTTGGAGAAACCACTTTGTTACTGTTCAACTTTGTAACTCTGTAACTTTGATAAAATAATGAACTACGAAGAAGTATTAGATAAATTAGAAACCGGGGAACTCCGTTCAGCGAATAAAACTGAAACCGGCTGGGAAGCTAATGTTGAAGTAAAAAAAGCGATCCTTGAAAGTTTTAAAAATGGAGAAAATGCTTCCTATGAGGGTATTTACGAAGGATTTGTAGACAAGCACAATCTACCTCCCCGATTCTTTGAGCCGGAAGACGGAGTACGTTTGGTTCCCGGTGGATCTTCGGTTAGACGGGGAGCCTATGTAGCTTCAGGAGTTATTATTATGCCTCCGGCTTATATAAATGTAGGTGCCTATGTAGATTCCGGTTCTATGGTAGACAGCCATGCATTGGTTGGTTCTTGCGCTCAGATCGGAAAAAATGTTCATTTATCTGCGGGAGTACAGATAGGGGGAGTGTTAGAGCCGGTTGGAATGAATCCTGTGATCATTGAAGATGATTGCTTTATCGGAGCCGGAGCTGTTATAGTAGAAGGAATTTTAGTGAAAACCCGAGCTGTGATTGCACCGGGAGTGACCTTATCAAAATCTATTCCTGTTTATGATGTGGTGAATGAAGAGATTAGGGAACGAGGTTCTGAAATCCCTGAAGGCGCTGTTGTAATTCCCGGAACACGCCCTGTGAATTCAGACTGGGCAAAAGAAAACGGGTTAAGTATGGCTTGCCCGATCATTGTGAAATATCGGGATGAAGGGAGCAATGCTTCTTTGGAATTAGAAGATGCTTTAAGATAAACTATTCCAAAACTAAGACTAACTAGTTATTTCAATGAGTAAAAATAAATTCCTGTTTGTTACCTACAGTGGTTTGATCACTGATACCGCATGGCGAATCAAGATGGAAGGGAATGAGGTTAAATACTTTATTCGCGATGCGTCTGAAAAAGAGATCGGCGACGGTTTTGTAGAGAAGGTAGAAAAATGGGAAGATCATGTGGATTGGGCAGATGTAATCGTTTTTGATGATGTACTGGGTATGGGAACCTGGGCAAGTGAGCTTAGAAAAAAAGGGAAAGCCGTAATTGGTGGAACTCCTTACACCGACAGACTGGAAGACGATCGGGAATTTGGGCAGAATGAGCTCAAAAAATATGGAATCAACATCATTCCCAATCAGAACTTTACTTCATTTAAAGATGCCATTGAATTCGTTAAAAAGAACCCCGCCCGATATGTGATCAAGCCAAGCGGAGAAGCTCAGAATTTAAAAGGATTGCTCTTTATAGGCGAAGAAGAAGACGGTAAAGATGTAGTTCAGGTGCTTACAGAATATGAAAAAGCGTTAGCCGATGTGATTCCGGTATTTCAGCTTCAGAAAAGAGTGACCGGTGTGGAAATGGCGGTAGGGGCTTTCTTCAATGGAGAGAAATTCATTGAACCTATTAATATCAATTTTGAACACAAGAAGCTGTTCCCCGGAAATCTCGGACCATCTACCGGAGAGATGGGAACGGCTATGTTTTGGTCAGATTCCAATCGCATATTCAATAGAACACTGAAGAAGTTTGAGTCCAAGCTTCGCGAAGAACAGTACGTCGGTTACATCGATCTGAATTGTATTGTAAACGGAAATGGAATCTATCCGTTGGAATTCACGGCGCGATTCGGTTATCCTACTATTTTCATTCAGTCAGAGGGAATTTCAATGCCGATGGGCGAGTTTTTTTCTAAGCTGGCGAGAGGAGAAGACTTCAGGATCAAAACAAAATCCGGATTTCAATTAGGGGTTCGTGTGGTGGTTCCTCCGTTTCCCTATTCAGATCCGGAAACTTTTAACGTTCGCTCCAAAGATTCGGTGATCTATTTTAAGAACCGGGAAAAGTCAGACAAAAAAGACATGCGTTTGTTTGAGGGAATCCATTTTGAAGATGTGAAACTTGTACATGGGGAATGGCTGGTGACCGGTAAAAGCGGAGTGGTATTAACGGTAAGTGGTTCCGGTCAGACGTTAAAACAAGCTCAACAGCAAGCATATTCAAGAGTCCGGTCAATCAATATTCCACATATGTATTACCGAACCGATATCGGAAATCGCTGGTTCGAAGACAGCGATAAACTCCACAACTGGGGGTATTTGAGAGAGGTTTAGGAGTTACCCGAGTTTATACAAAGAAAAGAATCCTTGTTAGGGATGCCCGGCATGGTAGTGTGGAAGCAGGGTTAAACTAAAGGGCTGAACCAGGATTTGCAGGATAATGGGATTGACAGGATTATACCCAGTCCACAATCATTCATGAGCAATAGCGAAGTGGTTACCTGATCGTTATCTCATTCCGGGAATTGCTTCTTCGTCTTCATTTTGCCCGGCATCTAACAAGAACGACTCTCTGATTTTTGAATGTAGGTAGCTTTCTAAATCCAAATCCTGTCCTACCGCACTTGATGCGGTAACTCCTGAAACGAGGTACGAAGCCTTGTTAGGGATGCCCGGCATGGTAGTGTGGAAGCAGGGTTAAAATAAAGGGCTGAACCAGGATTTGCAGGATAATGGGATTGACAGGATTATACCCAATCCACAATCATTCATGAGCAATAGCGAAGTGGTTACCTGATCGTTATCTCATTCCGGGAATTGCATGTTCGGCTTCATTTTGGATTCTGAAAATTACTCACATCTTTATGTGATTAAGGATAAAATACTTAATTACAATTACATGGCGTTATAAGCATAGTAGCGAAAGCTACACTAACCAATAACGAACAGGAGACGTTATGTCAATTAAATATAACATCATTCAAAGAGGAGAACCCGGTGTAACGGGTGGTGGAACCAAGAAGTTTTATCTTACTGCCAAACGAGATCGATTGGTAGATTTAGATGAACTTACCGATGAAGTAACAGCATTAAGTACCGTTAACGGTGCGGATGTAAGTGCGGTGCTTTACGGCTTAGTGGAAATCGTAACTAAGATGATTAAGCAAGGTCATACGGTTGAGCTTGGGAGTTTAGGCTTTTTAAGAGCCAGCATAAGTTCTACAGGTTCAGATACCGAGGAAGAAGCCACCCCCGCAAAAATCACAGCAAGGAGAGTGATCTACCGACCGGGGAGCAAGATCAAAGAAATGTTGAATAACCTGAAATTCACGAAAGAATGAACGTTTATTTAACTCTTGATTGAGGCATGTTTACCATCGTAAGCATGCCTTTTTTTGTGCCACGCAGTTAAGAGTATAAACAGCATAAGCATGTGGATGGATTCACATAGTTATGTAGATGGATTAACATAGCTATTTGGATAGATTAGCATACCTATGTTGTTTGATTAGTATAGCTATGGGGATTGTAAGAAAAGTGTGACGAGCATGTATAGTATATGTTGATGTCGAATAAAGAGCTTTTTAGAGAATATTTTAAAAAAAAAGGTAAGGAATGGGGCTTATTTGATGTAAAAATTGAAAAATAAAGCTTGTGAAAGGGAGCATAAACATGACGCTTGCGTTGTTTTTTTTGGAGAAATGATCTCCAAATCCGACCTTCATTCACGAGCGACAGCGAAGTGATCTCCAATTCCTGCCTCCTTTCGCGAGTGAATACGAAGCGATCTCCCGAATAGGTTCGGCATATAATTTCAGGGGATTTCTTCGTCATCCCGACATTTAGGGATTCCTCGCAAAGGGCATCTCAAAATTTTACAAGCATATCTTTTTATAACTCACTGATTCTTCTATTTTCTTTGAAAGTAAAATTTAAAAGAAAGACCCTAAATGACCGACAAGCAAAAGCTCGAACAAAAACTCTGGAATATTGCCGACACCTTACGGGGTAAAATGGGAGCAGATGAATTCAGAGATTATATTCTTGGCTTTATATTCTATAAATATCTGAGTGAAAAGATGCTTAGTTATGCTGATAAATGGACAAAACCTGAAGGCTACGCGTACAATGAGCTGAATGAGAATACCAAAGAAGGGCAAGCACTGATTGATGCTGTCAAAGAAATGGCGATTGAGAATCTGGGTTACTTTCTGCTTCCGGGGGAATTGTTTAGCTCTATTCTTTTGCGAGGACAAGGCAATGGAAACACCAAATTTGTACTGGATGATCTGAACGCTGTACTCCGCCACATTGAGCAAAGCACTTTAGGCACGGAAAGCGAAGAAGATTTTCAAAACCTGTTTGAAGATTTAGATTTAGATAGCAGTAAGCTGGGTAAAACTCCTGATGACCGAAATGAATTGGTTGTTAAAATCATGGAGCATTTAGATGAAGTAGATTTTGAATTACAGAACTCCGAGAATGATGTACTGGGTGATGCCTATGAATATTTAATAGGGAAATTTGCGAGTGGAGCAGGAAAGAAAGCCGGAGAATTTTATACACCACAACAGGTGAGTTCCGTATTGGCAAAATTGGTAACCACCGGAAAAGAACGATTGAAAAGTGTATATGATCCTACTTGTGGTTCGGGATCACTGTTACTGCGGGTAGCGAAAGAAGTAAAAGAAGTGGGAGGGTTTTATGGGCAGGAAAGTAATCCAACCACCTACAACTTGTGCCGAATGAACATGATTATGCACGATGTGCATTACAGTCGGTTTAATATTAAAAACGAAGACACGCTGGAACGTCCTCAACATATGCAAGAACGTTTTGATGCCGTAGTAGCAAATCCTCCTTTCTCAGCGAAGTGGAAATCCGATGATCTGAAAATGAACGACGAGCGCTTCTCGGATTATGGGCGACTGGCACCCAAGAGCAAAGCTGATTTCGCTTTTGTACAGCACATGATTTACCAATTGAATGAAGAAGGAATTATGGCGTGTGTATTGCCGCATGGTGTGTTGTTCCGTGGCGGAGCAGAAGGAACCATTCGTGAATACCTGATACGGGAAAGCAATGTGTTGGATGCGGTGATTGGTTTGCCTGCCAATATCTTTTACGGAACCGGTATTCCCACCTGTATTCTGGTTTTGAAGAAACAACGCAAAAACCCAGAACACATACTTTTTATTGATGCCAGTGGAGACGACCATTACGAAAAAGTAAAAACCCAAAATGTGCTCCGCCCAAAAGACATTGAAAAGATAGTAGGAACCTACTGGGAATACGTAAACAAGTCCCCTCTTGAGAGGGGATTTAGGGGTGTGTTGGAAGACAAATACTCCTACATCACCGACCGTGAAGAAATTGCAGAAAACGATTACAACCTGAATATCCCTCGCTATGTGGATACCTTTGAAGAAGAAGAACCGGTTAACCTGGAAGAAGTGGCAAAAGAATTGAAAGCATTGGATACAGAAATGAAAGATACCGATGCTACCATTGCAGAATACTGCAAAGAATTAGGGATTGAGGCACCGTTTTAGGATGGAAGAGCAGAACGTTCCACAATTGAGGTTTCCTGAGTTTGAGGTACAATGGATAAAAAAGAGAATTGATAAGATAGCACCACTTCAAAGAGGATTTGATTTACCTACTTCTGAAGTTATTCCAGGGGAGTATCCTGTTGTTTATTCAAATGGAATCGCGAGAACTCATAACGAATATAAAGCAAAATCTCCTGGTGTCGTAACAGGAAGGTCTGGAACTATTGGGAGTATTACTTTTGTGACGGAAGATTATTGGCCACACAATACTTCATTATGGATAACTGATTTTCTCGAGAATGAACCAAAATTTGTTTACTACTTTTACCACACTTTAAATCTCGAGAGATATGGTACGGGATCGGGAGTCCCTACTCTTAATCGAAATGACATTCACTCATTAAAGAAATGTGTTCCAGAAAAAAAAGAACAACAAAAAATCGCCTCATTCCTTTCGGCGGTGGATAAAAAGATTGAGCAGCTGACTCGAAAGAAAGAACTGCTGGAGGAATACAAAAAAGGCGTGATGCAGAAGCTTGTCACTCAAGAAGTTCGTTTTAAAAAAGAAAATGGCGATACCTTTCCAGATTGGGAAAAAAGAAAGCTTAGCAATGTTTTAACTGAACACAAACTTAAAAGTGAAGGAACCGAAGAAGTGTTTTCGGTTTCAGTGCATGAAGGTTTAATTAATCAGATTGAACATCTTGGCCGAAGTTTTGCAGCCGATTCAACAGATCATTACAATCGGGTACAAAAACATGATATTGTTTATACTAAAAGTCCGACAGGTGATTTTCCCTATGGTATAATTAAACAAAGTAATGTTCATGAGAACGTGATTGTATCTCCACTCTATGGTGTATTCTCCCCTGAAACCCCTTGGCTCGGAAAATTACTACATGTTTACTTTGAATCTCCGGTAAATGTTCACAATTATCTGCACCCAATAATTCAGAAAGGCGCTAAGAATACGATCAATATTACAAACACCACTTTTATATCTAAGCAATTAAAGCTTCCAGTAGATAAAGATGAACAAAAAAAGATTGGCTTGTTCTTTATTGAGCTAGAAAAAAAAATTAATGATGTTGAGATTCAATTACGTAAAACCCAAACCTTTAAAAAAGGCTTACTGCAGCAGATGTTCGTATAACAGGAGAACCTATGTATCAAATTGACCAGCAAAAAAATGATCTTATTAAGTTGGAACCTCGGCAGTTTCAGGATTTAGGTTTTCGAGAACGGGATCATTTACAGGAATGGATTGAGAAGAATCCTGAAACATTAGACCCTGATATTCTAATCATTCAAAAAGAATATGATGGTTTTAATGATACGAGAGAACGCTTAGACCTTCTTGCTATAGATAAAAACGCCGGTTTGGTGATTATCGAAAATAAGCTCGACGACTCGGGTAGAAATGTAATTTGGCAAGCACTTAAATATGCATCGTATTGCTCCACACTTACAACGAAACAGATCATCAAACTGTATCAAGAGTATCTGGATAAAAACGGAATTGAGGAAGATGCAAAGGGAAATTTATTGGACTTTCTTGAACTGGAAGACGAAGACCAGTTACTTCTTAATGATGTAGACCAGCGGATGATATTTGTAGCGAATAATTTCCGAAAAGAGGTTACATCAACCGTGCTTTGGTTGTTAAATCACGACATCAACATTCAATGCTTCAGAGCCACTCCGTACAGCCGTAATGAAGATTTATTTCTACAGATTGAACAGATCATTCCTTTGCCTGAAACACAAGAGTTTATCATTGATGCGAGGGAAAAAGAAAGAGAAGAGAAATCTAAGAGCAAAGTAACCGCAGAAAGAAATGCTAAGCTTACGGCATTTTGGTCAGAGCTAAAACGTGAGTTGAGAGATCGTGATTTTCATTTATTAGAATCTGTATCCGCCTTAAGCTACTTTGATGTTGGACCCTGGATTGGAAATGGACGTTTTGCTTTCTGTATTGGAAGAAATGCGCTTCGCGTTGAACTCTATTTCAGAAAAGATTCTGATAAGGAACTGTTTGATAGTATGTATGCTCATAAAGAAGCAATTGAATCATCCTTCTCTAAAGAGATTATTTGGGAACGTTTGGATGGAAAGAAATCCTCAAGAATAAAACATGAAATTGAGTACACCGAGCTAAACCCTGATTATAGTAGCTTTTATGATAAAGAAGATTGGCACTATTGGATTGATTGGTATGCAGACAGCATGATCGAGTTTTATAATGTGATGCTTCCAATTTGGAATAAAGTGAGAGGATGAAAACCATTTCAACGCTTATAAAGAGTTTAAGTGGCAAAAGCCCATATATGAACCCAACAGAAATCTATAATGAAGGTTGGATGACACGGTTACTGGTTTATTATTCTGTTCAGGAAAATCTCAGAGTAAGAGATGTTTCTTTTGGAGAACTCAGTAATTGGACTTCAGAAGGATTAATATCCAGTCCTTTTGTTTTCGCTGACAAACTTCGTGAGGGATATACACACGCTGATATGGTTCTGGGTGATTTCTCCGTAAATTTTGAGAACCGGGGGCAAATAAGCGTTAATCCTGAAGCAAATCTATTTGGTATAATTGAAGCAAAAATGGGTAGCTCACTAAGCAAAGGGACTAAACACGCTCCCGAATACAATCAGGCAAGCAGGAACATAGCCTGTATTGCTTTTAATACTTTGGAAACAGACATTCCTGTATTTTTTGGGGTAGCAGCTCCTGAAGCAACGCTACAAAAACATCAGATCAAAGATAAACTGGTAATGTCTTCTTTTATCTCTCAAATTGAGAATCGTTTTAATATGTATGAGGATGATCACCCGATTCAAAAATTCAGAGAAGAAGTGTATACCCGTTCGTTAGCAGTACGTACATTTATGCTTTCCTATGAAGAGTGGATTGATAATTTTCAAGGGAAGCAATGTTACGAGGAGCTATCGGACTTTTATAAATCATGTCTGAAATGGAATCGAATTAGTAGTTGATATGAATTTTAATGATTTCCAAAGCATAAAAATGGCAGGCTTTAGAGGTTTTATTACAGTTCAAGAACTTTGGGACGACTTTTCTGATATTCCAAAAGAAAGAGGAGTTTATTTGGTGATCAATCCTAATCACAATAACACTAAGTTTATTCAACCCGGGTCAGGTGGATTCTTTAAAAGTAAAGATCCTAATCTTGCAATCGTTGATTTACAAGAAAACTACATTCCCGGAGCACAAGTAGTATATATTGGTAAAGCCGGATCTCTAACAGGAAAGGCGACCTTACATTCCAGAATCATACAGTATCTTCGATTTGGTCAGGGAAAAAATGTAGGTCATTACGGGGGACGCTTAATTTGGCAAATTAAAAACCATCAAGAACTCCTTTTTTGCTGGAAAAGGACGCCTCAGGAAGATCCCCGGGAAGTCGAAAAAATATTATTGCAAGAATTTTATCAACAATACGGTAGTTTTCCGTTTGCAAACTTAATGCGATGAGTAGACAATCTGAATCCATATTAGAAAAAGAGCTGGTGGGCCAACTTACCGGGTTGGGCTACGACTTCATTACGCTTAAAGAGGAAGCCGACATGTTGGTCAACTTAAAGAATCAGCTGGAAGTCTTTAATGATGACACCTACTCCGAGAAAGAATTTGCCACTATTCTCAATCATCTTTCTAAAGGCACCGTGTTCGACAAAGCCAAAAGCCTGCGGGAACGCTTTGCTTTAAAGCGGGAAAACGAAGACACGGCGTATGTTCGCTTTTTTGATTCAGAAAACTGGACTAATAATCACTTTCAGGTAACTCATCAGATTACCGTTGCTGGTGTGTATAAAAACCGATACGACGTTACGTTGTTGGTTAATGGGTTACCGCTGGTTCAAATAGAACTCAAGCGACGCGGATTAGAACTCAAAGAAGCTTTTAATCAGATTAATCGTTATCAGCGGCATTCTTTCTGGAGTAGTCACGGTCTCTTTCAGTTTGTGCAGATCTTTGTGATCAGTAATGGAGTAAACACTAAATATTTCGCCAATAATCGAGATCAGAGTTTCAAACAAACCTTTTACTGGGCAGACGAACAAAACCGAAATATTTCAGGGCTCAAAGAATTCAGTGATGCATTTCTGAATACGGATCATTTGGGCAAAATGATTGCGCATTACATTGTCCGTAATCAAACGGATAAGATCCTGATGGTACTTCGTCCATATCAATATTTTGCAGTTGAGGCGATTATCAAGCAGGTTAAATATTCTGATCAAAACGGGTATATCTGGCATACCACCGGTTCCGGGAAAACGCTGACTTCATTCAAAGCCAGTCAGGTGATTATGAATTTGCCGGAGATTCACAAAGTGGTGTTTGTGGTAGATCGTAAAGATTTGGATTACCAGACTGCAACCGAGTTCAACAGCTTCAAGCCCGGCGCGGTGGATATGACGGAGAACACCAAGTCGTTGGTGGATCAGTTTTCTGATTCGACCAATCTTATCGTGACCACCATTCAGAAGCTGAATAATGCCATTAAGAATCCGCGGTATCAGAAATCGATGGAACCGCTGCAGGATAAAAAGATGGTGTTCATATTTGATGAATGTCACCGAAGTCAGTTTGGAGAAACGCACGAACGAATTACTGATTTCTTTAATGATATTCAGCTTTTCGGTTTTACAGGAACTCCCATTTTTGCTGATAATGCTTCCAAAAACGCTTTCGGAAAACGAACTACTGCCGATCTTTTTGATGAATGTTTGCACAAGTACGTGATAACAGATGCCATTCGTGATGTAAACGTATTGAAGTTTGGGGTGGAGTATGTGGGCCGGTACAAAAGAAAGAGTAATAATTTTGTGGATATCGAAGTGGAGGATATCGATAGAAAAGAAGTGTTGGAATCTGAGGATCGACTCAATAAAATTGTAGACTACATTCTTGCGCGACATGATCAAAAAACACATAACAAAAGATTCTCATCCATCTTTGCGGTATCCGGTATTGATCAGCTTATCGCTTACTACGACATCTTTAGAAATAAGATTGATGATCAGGAACTGGATCTGAGAATTGCGACCATCTTCACCTACAATGCCAATGAAGAAGATGCCGATGCAGATGGAATGATCTCCGATGTGGATATTGATTTCAAAAAAGTGGCAGACGAAGGAGTACCTTACAAAGCGAACTCTCATTCTCGTGATAAACTGGAATCCTTTATCGGAGATTACAACAAACAGTTTGGAACCAATTTTACTACCAAAGACAGTGAGTCTCTGGAAAAGTATTATCAGGATATTGGAAAGCGGTTAAAGAAAAGGGAACGTAAAAGCTTTGTAGAAAAAGATCGTCTTGATATTCTCTTGGTCGTAAACATGTTTCTTACCGGCTTTGATGCAAAGATGGTGAATACCCTTTATGTGGATAAGAATTTACGCTACCACGGACTCATTCAGGCGTACTCCCGTACCAATCGGATCATCAATGAGATGAAGTCCCAGGGCAACATAGTGTGCTTTCGAAATCTTAAGGAGAAGACGGATGAGGCGATTGCTCTATTTTCGAATAAAGAGGCTAAAGAAGAAATATTCACTCCTGATTATGAAGTAATTGTTGAGGAGTTCAATAAAAAGTATGTCGAGTTATTGGGTATTGCTCCAACTCCCAAAAAAGTTGATGATCTGATTTCGGAGGAAGACGAACTGGCTTTTATCAAAGCATTTCGGGAACTCATGAGGATTCTCAATACATTAAAAACTTATGCGGACTTCAACTGGGATGATCTTTCGTTAGATGAGCAGACGTTCGAGGATTACAAAAGTAAATACCTTGATCTGTACGACAAAGTAAAGATGAATCAGGATGTGAATGCGGTTTCTATTCTGGAAGATGTAGATTTTGAGCTGGAATTGATTCACAGGGATGAGATCAATGTCGCCTACATTATTAAACTCCTTGCCAAGCTAAAAAACAGCAAAGAATCCGATAAAGAAGCTCAGAAAAAAGCTATCCTGGAAATGATTGGCGGAGATGTTGAACTGCGAAGCAAGCGCGAACTCATTGAAGAATTTATTCAGAATCATTTGCCAAATATTGAAGATGCAGATTCAGTACCTGATGAGTTTGAAAAATACTTGGAAGAACAACGAGTTCTTGCCCTCAAAGAAATTTGTGAGGAAGAAAACTTAGATCAGAAACAGTTTAAGAATTTAATGGAGACCTACATTTTTACAGGTAAGGAGCCTCTAAAAGAAGATATCTTCACTTGTTTAGAAAATCGCCCAAGTATCTTGCAAGCTCGTCAAATTGGAAACCGAATCGTTGAGCGCATGAAAGAATATGTAGATGTGTTTGTTACCGGAATGGCGGGGTAGATTCTTCTTCAAGTTCGTTTAATGGAAGAGTAAATTCCCTTAGATAATCAACAAGATACCCAAAGGTTTCTTTCGAGGGTTTTAAATGACATCTATTTAGCTTTTTTATAAATTTACTTTTGCTATCAAATTCGCTCCAATTTAAAACCAAACCCTGGCTTTCAAGATATATAGTAGCAATTAAACGACCTATTCTACCATTGGCATCATAGAAGGGATGTACATTCACAAATTTCTGATAAAATCGCACGGCATTATAGAGAGGGTCTTTGGTACGTTTTTTTAAAAACCAAGCAGCTTCTAATAAACCACCTTCAATATCTTCAGGTGCATCTCCATGAAACTTAGGTTGCCTTCGATGTGCGTGTTGATTTCCAAAATAGATTTTACCCTGATGAGGATCATTTTTGCTACGGAATTCGCCTGCAAATGTAAACAAGCCATCAAAAAGGAATCCATGAATTTTAGCGGGTAAAATTGCATAGATTGGTCGCTTAATAAGCCTAATCAGCCAGTGGCTTTCTAATAATTCACTTAAAGGAATTTGTTCTAAGGTTTGGAAGCGTGTCCAGCTAATTTCATAGACTTCTTCAGCAATCATATTTTTATCGACTGCAAAATCTTTCAGCAAATCATTTATGGTAGCAAGTTCGGCTGGATCAATTTTTGAAGCCATTCCACTTCTTCAGTTTCCCGGTGAATATATTCAATCTTTCTTTTTCAGTATTAAAGCTATTTAGATAGTCTTTAATACTATTGAATTCGGGCACGTATTCTTTTTCCATATCAAAAGTAAAAGAATAATGACTGGAGGTTTTTGGTGGATAAAACTTCTTATCACCCTTCAAAGGGAAGTTTTTGGCGTATACTTGTTGCCCGTAGTAATCTACTAATTCCTCATCTGGGATTACTTGGTTTGTATTTTTAAACTTTTTCCAAGGTTGTTCCATGTGCGTTGTCTTTGAAAGCTCAACAGCAGAAAAAACAGAATAACTGTCTAAAATAAAGTCAATTAAAGGCTCATCAATAACAGGATTAGAATCTTCTTCAATAGGATTTCTTCCAAAGCTTTTAAAAGACTCATAAATTTGAGGTTCTACCGGACCATATGGCCATGCTTCAAAACTAGCTTCAAATCTTTTATCATCAGCCACAAGTTGCCAAGCATAGCAATAGTACATCAACTTTTGAAGCTTCATGGGAGTAACCTGATTAGGGTACTTTGAAACGATATATTTTGCTAGTTGGAACTTATCCATGATAGTTTGGAAAGGTTTTACGATAAGAACTTTAATATAACTTAAAATATTGTCTTTTGTAATAGATGGTCACAAGCCATGAGATGACCTCTGCTACAAGATGTTTTTCGGGGTCAAAAGCCTTGAGGTTTTCCACGGATTCAAAGTAATAGATCGTGTTATCAGCTGCAGCCCCTACTACCGCTTCTGCTTTATTGATTCTTTTCTTACTTACCGGATCCGTCACATTTCTGCTTTCTCCCTTACTACTCAGGGTTTTGTTGCAGCTGAAAAATAGGGCGATTACACTCGTTTTATAGCTCTGCTGCGTAATGCAGTCTGGAAGCTCCAGCTTCCGATAGTGTTGATGGTTTTGCTATCCTAACCTAGTCATCCTCCGGCGTATGACGAGGATCTAAATCGTGATTATAGCAAGTGGTCTTTACAATCAATCCGGATCTCCTGCATTCGCGTGGAGATGACGAATGAGTGGTTTAAGGGGTTAGTGCTAAAGTAAAGTCCAGAGGCATATTGATTCCGGTGTGTGGTGTTGACTTACATTTTAGTTTTATCACTTTAACCGCTATTACTCGTACACCTTGTTACAGGTAGTTTATTTATCCTTTTTTAGTTTTTCTATTTTTTTAATCATCTCCATTGAATTGTTGTTTTTTGGGTTCAGTTCAAGCGATTTTTCATAATTGGCTATGGAAAGATTGTACTGATTGTTCAGGTAAAAACCTTCTCCTAAACTATTGTAAGCGTTTGCTGAAGTGGGAAACTCAGAAACCTGTAATTGAAACACTTGTATTGCTTCTTTAGTTTTGCCCTCACCTAATAGTTCGTAGCCTAATTCGTTGAACAAAGATTCTTCATCAAAATTGTATTCTTTATAATGCTCTTCTTTTAGTTGGTAGTAGTGTTCTTGCCAGTTATCAGGAACATCACGAATGTAGTTTCTAATTGTATAGTAAGCATTTTTTGTAGGGTAATTTACAAGGTCATTAATAAGAAGTGAAGCAATAGTGTTTATTAAATCGCCTGCACTATCTCCATTATTATTAAATGACACAGTAAACCCGCTATTCATTTTGGGCAATAAAATAAGCCAGTTAACACTTCCGCCTGTTCCGCCATTATGCAGCATAAGATCATCACCATCTATCATCCAAAAATATCCATATTCATCACCTTCATTATCATCATAGAACAAAGGTTTCCTCATTTCTTTGACTACAGGATTATTATCGGTTAAAAGAAACTCGATGTATTTAAGCATATCCGGAACGGTAGATTTTAATCCTCCTCCAGCTCCGGTTAACGGCATTTGTATAGGGTCTGCAAGCTGATTATTATTAGTATAGCCATTTAATATGTTCTCCATATTCGAAGCGTCAACTATCATAGATGTATGATTCATTTGAGCTTTTTCAAGAATAAATTCATCTAATAAATTTTGATAGGACTTTTGGTATACCTTTTCTAATACTATTGCTAATATTTCCGGTGCCACAAAACCCGAATAGTCATAGGATTCACCGGGTTTTGTTTCTAGTTTATAGTTTTTTAAGTCTCTAAGAAATTCTTCTGCTTTGTAATTAGTAATCGCTTTTTGTTCGGCTGCAGTTGCGTCAGTTGAAAACATCTTCGATAGTTTGTTAGAAAACCGTTCACGCCGAATACCGGTTGTATGGGTCAATATATCTTTAATTAAAATAGGTCTGTTTTCAATCTCAAGATTATCATAAGAACCATTCAAATATGTTCTAATGTCATCATCTAGGCTTAATCGACCTTCTAAAACTGCTTGTGCGGTTATGTAGGCTGTGAAAGTTTTTGTTACAGATGCTATTTCAAAAATTGAATTATCATTTGCGCTATTTCCTTTGCCTTTATCAATTTCACCGTAATAATTCGTATAAGTTTTACCGTCTTTATAGATTCCTATGGAGATTGAATTGATTTCAGGATTTTCCAATATCAACTTTGCACTATTGTCCATTGAATACTCTATAGGATCCAGGTTCTTTTCAGTGAAAGTATTAGATTTTATTTTACAACCTACTAAGGAAATAGTTATGCTTATTATTATTAGATATTTTTTCATACAATTCTGATTCAAATTATATCAATGATTAGTATATGGTTTGTTGCGGTTTGGAAGCACTTTCCTATCGAATAAGGATAAGCTAAATATTTTGATTTAGGAATGCATTTAATCAAGCACAACGGGGGCGTATCAATCAGTCAGATAGGTGCTGACTAACGAAGGCAAAGCATCAATCAAATGGATAGAACAATCAATTAGTGGTAGCTATTTATGGCATTTTGCATTTTAGTTTTTCCGTTTATAATGCCTTTGTGATAGTTGATTTAGAAACGTTTTTGTTCCAATTAGTTCGAAATTTAGTTCGTTAGGTAAATCTCCGAATAGTGAAGAGCCACCACCTAATAAAATCGGAATAGTTGTAAGTATCATTTCATCAATCAAGTCTTCTTTTAAAAAACTTCTAATTGTTGTTCCGCCATCTATGTATAGTCTTCCATATCCTTTTTCGTGAATTTGCTCTAAAATTTCCGTTAGAGTTCCATGTACTAAAAAGGCTTTTTCTTTATGAGATTCAGGTATTTCTTTTAATTTGTTACTCAACACAAAAACTGGTTTACTATATGGCCAGGGAATGTCAAATCCGATAACAGTTTCGAATGTTGTTCGTCCCATAACCAGAGCATCAATTCCATTGTTGAATTCCACATATCCCAGATCATCATTTTCCGGGTTTGGGATAGAGTGTAACCAATCGATTCCACCATTTTTGTCCGCAATAAATCCGTCCAAACTTGTTGCGATAAATACACTATTCTTTTTATTCATTCTTCTTCAACAACAGATTAAAGTGAACTCTATTCACTTTATCTTTATTTCAGGTTTAAGTTTTATTTATGGTATACCAAAAATAATCAGAGTAAGATGAATAAATGTGATTAGATATCAAAGTCCGGATAACATCCTGTAAGTGATAATGTATGCTTTAGTAATTGCTTGGTATAGCACATGGTCATTAGTATCAATCCGGATCTCCTGCATTCGCGTGGAGATTACTAATGGGTGGTTTAGGAGTTTTCGTGCCATAACAAAGAAGACCGTCAACCTGAATCGAGTTCAGCACACAGCTCGGGATTACCCACCTTTTCAAATAAGATAATTCCGAAAAAGTTAGAGAAATGTAGTTACTAAGAAAGACTCTGTATTGTTGTCTTAAGAAGCATTTTTTACATAATTTACTTTCACCCGATTCTATGTGAAGAAAGAATTGATTAGATTTTGGTAGATTGAATTGCCAATAATAATAATATACATCTGTTTAATTTCATGAGAAACTCTAAAGCACTATCTGTAACATTTCTGTCATTGGTATGGTGTGTTTGCGGTATCACTACTTCTTTTGCTCAGGAAACCACTGAAACTAACACAGAGCAAACCACGGCGCTACTTAAGCAGGTTGAAGTTCGGTTTGTATGTATGCAGACCAACAAAGCTTTCGATAAAGAACAAGTTCCGGTTACCATTGATGGCGTTGTATATTTTGGATGCTGTGACAACTGCAACAAAACCCTGAGTAGTAAGGAAGAAAGCAGATATGCAACGGATCCGGTAAGTAAGAAAAGAATCAATAAAGCAGAAGCGGTAGTAGGGGCTGCGGCTGATAACTCGATCTATTACTTTGAATCCGTGGAAAACCTCAAGGCTTTTGACCCCGAAAAACATCTTGTAGCTGAAAAATAGGGCGATTACACTCGTTTCATAGCTCTGCAGTGTAATGCAATCTGGAAGCTCTTGCTTCCCATAGTGTTGAGGTTTTGCTATCCTAACCAGTCATCCTCCGGCGTATGCCGAGGATCTAAATCGTGATTATAGCAAGTGGTCTTTACAATCAATCCGGATCTCCTGCATTCGCTTGGAGATGACTAATGAGTGGTTTAGGAATTTTCGTGCCATAACAAAGAAGACCGTCATCCTGAATCGAGTTCAGCACATGGTTTGGGGTTACTTACCTGTTTTTTAGTTGATCGACTCCCACCAATTCTCATAAATTCTTGTAGTATCGTTCAAATCGTTTTTCTCTCCGATTAAAGGAGTAAAAAGCGGAATAGGATTTTCGCTATCTTGATTTAATTGAGTAACTCTTTTCAGAGGCTCATCCCATTCATGCATCGCCAATACAAATTTGGAAGAGTGAACCGGAAATAAACGCTTAGCTTTTAGGTCAAGAGCCGCTTGTACTACTTGATCGGGGTGTAAATGAATTTCTTTCCACGCATCGTTATACTGACCATTATCCAGAATGGCGAGATCGATCTCAAACTTTTCACCGATCTCCTTGAAGAATTCTCCATAGCCACTGTCACCACCTACATAAATGGTTTGGGATGGTGATTCAATCACATAAGAAGCCCAAAGGGTGTTTTTTCTGCTGAATCCTCTGCCGGAAAAATGTCGTGAAGGCGTTGCATGAATAGAAAAACCGGTATCAACTTCTACAAAGTTATACCAATCTTGTTCCAGAATCTGTGCATCAGAATACCCCCAATGTTCAAAATGGGAACCAACACCAAGACCACAAATTACCTTACCAATTTTTGGCCTCAACTCTTTGATGGTTTTGTAATCCAAATGATCGTAGTGATCGTGACTGATGATCAGATAATCGACTTCAGGAATATCATCTGAAGAATAAACATCCGTTCCGGGAAATGATTTAACTGTTCCCGGAATAGGAGAGGCATTGCCGCTGAATACCGGATCAACCAAAATCTTGACTCCATCCAATTGAATAAAGTATGATGAATGTCCGAACCAGATCAATACATTTTCATCAGGAGCAAGTTTAAAAAGATCTGTTTTTTGGTTTGGAATAGTTTCACTGGGCGCTGTTCGTGGATGTTTTACAAAAAACTGATTGTACAAAATGCTGAAGTAAGAGTGCCCTTCGGTTAAATCAGGAGTGAATTCAAGATTCTTGAATTGCTTTTTTTCGAAATTAGAGGAAGTAGATATCAGGTTAAGCCGTTCTCCATGCGGAGCTTTTCCGAATTTAGCCTGTTGCATATATAAAAAAGTTATCGCAACTAATGTTATGATAACTACGATGGTTGTAATCATGAAGTATTTCAGAATTTTTAAGAGCATTTGAAATAATTTTTTCTGCTTTAAGGTAGAAAAATAACTTCTGAAAGGTTTTATGATTTTAGTAGATAAGTTTATCAGGGAAGTTGTCATTCCCCGGCGAATGCAGGGAATCTGGATTTATAATAAAACTGTATGTTCTTGGTTCAAGGGCAATATTATGATGAAAGCTTCTCAAAAAAAATTTAAAGCTAAGATCATATTCATCAACCGATAGCTATATCCAGATCTCCTGCATTCGCGTGGAGATGATTTTTTACCTTTATCAAAAAAGATGCTCGAGGTGACAGCTTGAATTAAATATTTACCTATTCCTCAAAAACCACCGATTCTGCCACTTCTTTATAATTGTTCAAATCCTTCTGAACGCTGTCCAGTTTCATCTGAATGGTAGTGAGCGGTACTTTTCCGAGTGGTAGTCGAAGTGGAGGATTACCGGACTCTACTACATTAATTATCGCTTTAGCGGCTTTCTCCGGATCGCCTTCTTGTTTTCCATGAACTCCCTGAAGTTTTTCACGAAACACACCTGAAGTTTCGGAATAGTCATGGATAACTTTCTCAGCCAATCGAAGTCGGTTACCCGCAAATCCCGTTCTGAACGGACCCGGTTCCACGATCATTACTTTTATTCCCAGCGATTGTACTTCCTGAGCCAATGCTTCACTGAATCCTTCCAAAGCAAATTTACTGGCGTTATAAATTCCGAATCCGGCAAAAGCTTTTATTCCACCGTGGGATGAAACCTGAACAATGGTTCCGGATTGTTGAGTTCTGAAAACGGGCAGCACTTCCTGAGTCAATGTCAAAGCTCCGAAAAAATTAGCCTCAAAAACTTCCCGAACTTCGTTCAATGAAGTTTCTTCAACTGCTCCGGCTATTCCAACTCCGGCGTTATTCACCAAAACATCAATTTTCTTGAACCGAACTTTGATGTGTTCAACCATAGATATTATTGCATTCTGATCCGTAACATCCAAGAGGTAAGCAAATCCTTTGCCTTCATACTTTTCATTAAATGAATCTACTTGTTTCTGATTTCGATAGGTTCCGATCAAAAACTGATTTTGAGCAATCAATTCTTCTGCCAATGCTTGCCCTATGCCGCTGGAAATTCCTGTAATGACCCAAATCTTTTTATCCTTCATGTTGAACACCCCACGTAATTTGTTTTAGCTTTTTTGCATGATCAAAGGCTATTATGACAAACAAAACAGTAGGAAGCAGCCAGATTCCATTTCCGATAAAATCATGTGCCACATGAAAAGCAACAATGTTAAAAATTACGGGACTAAGAGTTAACCAACCCAAGAGCTTTGTTTTCGGGATTATCAAAAGGATTCCGCTTACAATTTCAGCCATTGCAACAACAGCGAAAAGATAGGTGGAAAACATGGTTCCCATAAATTGTTGTGCTACTGCCTCAGTCGGAGGTTCAACAGGGATAAGGCCGAGAAATTTGTTCAATCCGAAAACGATCATCAAGAAAGCCAACAGATATCTTGCTCCGGTATAAATTTTAGCGTTCATAATATTTGAGATTAATTAAAATTGATATCTCAAATATCAGAAGGGAACGGCAGTACAAAAATGAAGCAGATTAAGGGAAAATCTTGAACCAGTTCAAGAAGTTGAATTTAGCTTTTTTCTGATTTTGCTCAAAAACTCGGCAGAAATTCCGAGGTAGGATGCCACAATATATTGAGGAACACGTTCAATGATGTTCGGATAACGGTCATTGAATTCCAAAAATCGCTCTTCCGCTGTTTTACTGAGATTGGAAAGTGCCCGGTTCCTTGAAAAAGCAAAAGCCTTTTCCGTTGAAACCCTAAAATACTCACTCACCGAGTGCAACTCTTTGCAAAGCGGTTCGATGTCTTCATATTTCATTTGAATGATTTTTGAATCTTCCAAGGCTTCAACAAATAATGTAGCTGGAGTTTGAGTGATATAGCTGTAAAAATCACTCACAAACCAATCATTAATGGCGATTTGTACGGTATGTTCTTTGCCTTCTTCATCCACATAATAAGAGCGGAAGGATCCATCGATCACATAATTCCGAAACCGGGAAACGAATCCAGGTTGATCCAGAAATTGTCTTTTGCGAATAGTCTTAACTTCTGAAATAGCTTTAATTCGTTCAGTTTCTTCCTCAGAAATATCTACATATCGTCTGATATTAGAAAGAAGTCCATCGAATTCCTGTATCATTTCACAGCCAAGGCTTTATGAGCAATCGCCAATCCGTTTACAAAAGCTTCAATTAAAGCTTCCAGAGTATCCGGTGAAGCTGCTTTAGCGCTGAATGTATGTCCTTCTTTTTCTAAGGTCAGGGTTACAATTACCAGAGAATCAGTATCAGGACTTAAAATTTCTACTTCATGGTTGATGATCTCAACGGGGAGGAATGAATCTGTTTCAGCTTTGATAGCAGCAAGTACAGCGTCCATTGGGCCAACTCCCTGATCCAGAGAAACTACCTCGTCCTGGCCATCGATTTTTAATTTTACAGCGGCTGCAACCAATCCGTGTTTTCTCATGGTTATCTTGTAATCAACTACTTCCACAGGGAAATGAAGATTGGTATCGGTGTTATACACTAAAGATTGTAACGCTTTTATCTCTTCTTCTTTGAGTGTTTTTCCTTTTTTGTTGATGCCGTTTACATATTCGTTGTACAACTTTTCGTGATCTTCATCCAAAGTCACATTTCCGGAGAAAAGATCGCGTGATTGCCCCCAGCTGTTTTTCTGAAGATCAGGAAATCCTGATTCTATATATTGTTGCACTCGTTCCAGTTTAGGCGAAAGTACCGGAGATGAAAGTGAATATTTTGCTACAATATGAGCTGCTTTTAGTCCGGTACCGGTTAATACAAACAGACATTTCTTCCCTTTGTATTTGTCAGCATTATTCTTGAAGCAAGCCAGGGGAATAGAACAAGCCGGCTCTGTAAATATGCCTTCTTCAACGGTCATTTCTTTTAAAGATTCGAGCAATTCATTTTCGGTAGCAGTGTAAGCATGACCGTTAGTTTGTTCGATTCCGTCCAATACTTTATAAAAATCAAAAGGATCACCAACAGCTACGGCATCCGCCATTGTATTCACTTGGTCTTTGATTATTTTTTCCTTTTTAAAGATGCCTTCGACTACCGGAGAACTTTGCTCGGGCTGTACAGCCACAAAAGAAGGAATCTTAGTAATGAGTCCGGCTTCTTTCATCTCAACCATACCTTTGTAGATTGCTGCAAAGTTTGTACCTGCTCCGATTGGCACAAAAATGTAATCATAGGTTTCTATATCATCTTGTTCAAGGAGCTCATAAGAGAACGATTTTTGTCCTTCCTGACGGAATACATAATCACCCGCTAAATAGTAATTTCCCGATTTTGCAAACTCACGGCACAGTATTTCACATGTACGGAAATCTCCCTTAATACGGATGATGGTTGCATCGTAAATAGTTGACTGAGCCAATTTAGCATCGGGCGTTTTCTCAGGTACAAATACAAAACAAGGTATTTTAAAATAACACGCGTATGCTGCCACAGATGCGGCCATGTTTCCGGTTGAAGCCAAACAAATGGCATCGGCCCCTAATTCAATGGCTTTTAAAACCTCAATGTAACTTCCCCGATCTTTAAAACACCCCGTAGGATTCTCAAGTTCGAGCTTTGCGAACAGGTCGGCTCCATACTTTTCTGAGAGTCGTTCCAGCTTTTTTAAAGAACTGAAACCTGTTTTCAGAGGATCGGGAATGATATTCTTTAATGGGTACTGAATTTCTTTTCTGCTTTCATTGTAGTCAACGGTAAGTACCCCACCACAATTGGTACAATAAGTACTTGTTATTTTCTCGTCGTTAATGGTATTGCAGTTTATGCACCGGACTTTATAACCGGAGTTAGAGCTTTTCATGGAAATCAGTTTTGAATTTTACTAAAAATACGAAGCTTAGCAGAACTTAAAAAAGCGCTTTTTTACTTGGAAATTGGTTAATGGATGTTGGTTATTGGATATTCTAAAGCGGTAGCAAAACAATTTCCTCGAAATCCAGATCCAATACATCAAAAACAGGGGAAGCTATTTCCTCAATTTCTTCTTCGGAGTATTCATTCAATCCTTCTAATTTCACAAAGAGCATATCATTATGTTCATCAACAAAGTATTGAACTTCTGTTGACTCAAAGCTTTCTTTGAGAGTTTTTATTAAATAATTCAGGTCTTCCTGAAAAGATTCGTGTTCTAATTCTTCTTTATTACTCATAAACTGTATTTTAGTTGATCCAAAAATACTTGGTCTTTCATCTATGAACAAACAACTTCTTCGTTTATCTGAAATAGCTCAAAAACCACAAAGACTCGTTCTGGGTTTAATGTCAGGGACTTCTCTTGACGGGCTGGATCTGTCACTATGCAGATTTAAAAATGGAGAGTTAAAAGTTCTGAATTTTGATACTGTTGAATACGATGAAAATACCAGAAAAAAGATTGCTTCTGTTCAATCTAAACCGGAAGTGAATCTGGAGCAGGTTTGTATTTTACATACTGAACTGGCTCATCTTTTCGCTGACTATATTCTGAAAATGTTATCCAAATGGGAGATTGAACCCGGGAAAGTAGATCTGATCGCAAGCCATGGTCAGACTATTTATCATCGTCCTCATAAAGACCTAAACAGCACGCTCCAAATTGTGGATGGAGATCATATTGCTCATAAAACAGGAATCATCACAATTTCAGATTTTCGGCAAAAGCATGTGGCAAAGGGAGGAGAAGGAGCTCCGCTTGCTGCTATCATGGACGAAAAATTGTTCCGACATCAAACCAAACACAGAGCATTGTTGAATCTGGGTGGCATCGCTAATTTTACATGGTTGCCATCCAAAGAAAGCAATCGAGAGATCATAACTTCAGATACAGGTCCTGCAAATACGTTAATCAATGAAGCAATGGTTAAATATTTCAATCAACCTTTTGACAAAGATGGAAAAGTCGCCAAAAAGGGAAATGTTCATTCCGGGTTACTGAAGTATTTATTACTGGAACCTTATTTCCGAAAGCCATTCCCAAAAACAACCGGGCAGGAAGACTTCAATCTGGAGTTGGTGGAATCAGTAATGAAAGGCTATGAGATAGAATTATCTCCTCAAGATTTGATAGCTACACTTACGCAACTTACAGTGTATAGCATTTCAAGAGCTTTTGATGAGTTATTTGAAGCCGAAGAATTTGAGCTGTATCCAAGCGGTGGAGGAATTCATAATCCAATAATTATGAAAAGCCTGAAAGAACGATTACCCAATGCTGAGTTTAAAGAATTTGAAGAATTAGGTGTTAATCCGGATGCTAAAGAAGCGGTACTGATGGCTTTTCTTGCCAATGAATGTGTGGTTGGTGGAGAATGGGAATTAGGGAAAATTAGTCTTCCTGGTTAAATTCAGAGATAATATTTTCATATTCCGAAATAATCTTATTCCGTACCGGAATCCCTCTCTCAAAAATAGCTTCCTGTTCCTGTTTATAGATTTTCCGTCCTTCTTCCGTTTCGATCTTAATTGGTTCCAACCCTTGCTCTCTTAAATCATACGGACTTGCTTTCATATCAATTAGCCGAGCTTCATATGCCAGCTCAAAAGCTTCAAGGATCAGATCACTGCTTATCCACGGATAGAGTTTGAATGCCCATTTGTACAAATCCATATTGGAATGAATACATCCGGGTTGTTCCATTTCAGAAAACTTTTCCCTTGATAATTCAAACCGGTTCATAGGCTGTGCAGGCTTGGTAAAGAACCTGAATGCATCGAAATGAGTGCATAGCAGAGGTCGGGATTCAACAAACTCAGCTAACTTGTCCGGCTCCATTCTCATAGGCACCTGAAGGTGTCTTGGATTATCCGTCCTGTAAACCATCGCCCATTCATGCATTCCAAAACATCCGAAGGATGGTCGTTTAGATTGTGTGTTTTTCAACATTTGCAGGATCCAACAAGCTGATTTTGATCTTTTCTCAGGAAAGCTGTTTTTGCTGAAGTAAGCCACATTATCAACGACTGAAAATTCTTCAAAATAGGGGAGCTCCTCAGAGTTTTTGAACTCGAGTGCAGTTCCGAAGCCCGGACTCCATCTTTTAAGCATAGAAGGCCGAAAAGCATAGTACTCGAAAAGGAAATCCATAACCGGGTTTTTTACATGATGAGAACGGTCGATCAGATACTGACCGATTAACTCTTCTACTCTTTGTTCATGAGCTTTTTGCTTGTCTACCCATTCTTCTGTAGAAAGAATAGAAACAAGATAGTCGGGTATGTCTTTAGTCAATGTTAACACGTACTGAAAATACGGTGATTTTTAACAAATATTCAGCTTCATTCTATAACAGTGATTAAACAAATCAATCAAAAAAGAAAAGTATTGTGTGTAACTTCTGTCAAAAAGAAATGAAGAGTATAGATTTAAAACATATTACAGAAGCCTTCACCTACGAAGCGTTCAATAAAAAAGTCGCCGAATTATTTGATCAAGGTAAAGTGACGAATAATGATAATACTGATGCAAACCTGAATTATACCAAGTTGAATATGCATCGGGCTACCCGCTGGGATAAGAGAGCAAAAGTTGATGTTGAATTAGCAGCAATCGTTGCCAAGATCCAAAAGCCTATGATTTGGTTGATACTTACAGAAGGCTGGTGTGGAGATGGAGCTCAGCAAATACCGTTTTTTCACAAAATTGCAGATCTCAATGAAAATATTGAACTACAGATTTTACTAAGGGATCAACATCCTGAAGTAATGGATCAGTTTTTAACAAATGGTGCACGATCTATTCCCAAAGTAATTTTTATTGATAAAGAAACAGGAACGGTTGAGGCTGAGTGGGGGCCAAGACCACAAATCATTCAGGAAGAGTATCTGGAAAAAAGAAGAGATCCTGAATACGATAATAAGCAGGCGTCAGAAGATCTGCATTTGTGGTTTGCCAGAAACAAGGGAGAAGAGCTTCAGAAAGAGCTTCTTCATTTAATTAATAAGATTCTTTGATTGTGAGAATCTAAATAAAAAATCGTCCAGGTGTCTCACTTAGACCAGAGATGTCAGATAATAAGAAAGTATAAAAAGCTGAGGTCATTCTGCGGCGAATGCCCGGAATCTTTGTAGTGGTAGTTTCTGATAATTTGAAAACGTTTTCCTGAAACTTTTACATAAGATCCCGAAATGAATTCGGGATGCAAAATTCGTACAAAGCCTCTCAATAGTCGAAGAAATTCCAGGGCTGTTCATCAGGAACAGGAGCTTCAAATATCATCTTTTTATCTAAAGTAGGATGATCAACAGCTAAACGAACAGCTCTTAATCCAAGTGACTTTCCATCTCGGTTTCCTTCTTCACCATAACGATAATCTCCCCAAAGCGAATGTCCTTCTTTAGCAAACTGTACTCTGATCTGGTGTGGACGACCGGTAAACAAATCAATTTCCACTAAACTAAAATTGGCATTTTGCTTAAGTGTTTCAAAGCTTAGCCGGGATTCTTTAGCCCGACCTCGTTTTGAATTATAGGCAGATACATTGTTCGACCTTTTATCCTTTTCGAGATAGTGAACTAGAGTTTCTTTCTTTGGAGTGATGCCTTCAACCATTGCCCAGTACGTTTTGTCCATTTGGTGCTTTCTGATCTGTTCAGATAATCTGGATGCAGCTTTCGAAGTTCGGGCAAGTACCATAAGTCCACTGACAGGACGATCTAAACGATGAACCAATCCCATCCATACATTTCCGGGCTTATTGTACTTTTTTTTGATGTATTTTTTGCACAAAGTTAGCACATCAGGATCACCGGTATGATCTTCCTGAGAAAGAACCCCTGCTGGTTTATCAATTACTAAAAGATGATTGTCTTCATAAATTACAGGGATGTCAGGTTTTGTATGGGTATAGTTGAGAATTTTCATAGCACAAAACTAAGCATAATTTTTTTGATATTTTTTTTTGAGGATCCAAATCCAAAAAAATGGAAAATTCGTAAATAGGTAAGGCACAATATGTTGGAAATTAACTTTTCCAACGTATCGGTAAACGTATGATAAATTTGAACAGGAAGTATAAATTCTTAATTTGTAATCATGTTAATTTGTATAACAATACAAGAGGCGCGGCCCCGTTCAATGCGGAAAGTTGTAACATTTAACGAATCATTCACTCCTTAATGTGATTGGTTAAATAAAATCAAAAGACTTATTACATGCTTAATTGGTTTAAGAGAAAAAAGGAAGCTCCAAAAGAGATCTGCTTACCTAAAATATTTATGGATAATGGGATAGAATTTTCCTATCAGCATTCTATTGAAATTTCCACTATACCTGTGAAATCAAAACATACAATCAGTGATATTAGAAAGTTGATTGAAATGTGTGATGAAAACGGATTAAAGGAACTAACCTCCAAAAACATAGCAACAGATTCTGCTAAAGTTTATGTTTTGATCGGTAGTAATGAACAAGAGAAAATGTTAATTGCCATTCTTGATTTTGAGGCTACAACAAAAGAACCTCAGTTAATTTCTTACATGAAATTTGGGGCTGGATCTCAGGCAAATAAAGAAATGGGGTTGGCTTCTTAAAAATTTGTGTATTTTTTAAGCAATTCCTTTTCTTCGGGTTTTGTTGCCAGGCTAACTCCAATAATCAATCCTACGTTCACAACTAAGCCATATATCCCTTCGTGTATTGGAAGGGGTTTAAATTCCGGATTATATAGAAATAAAAGAGTAACGATAATTCCGCCAATCAATCCTGATATGGCACCTTTTCCGGTAGCACGTGGCCAGTAAAACATAGCAAATACCAGCGGGAACATCTGAGCTATTCCTCCATAAGCTCCCAAAAGAAGAGAAACTATATCAGTTTCAGAGAATACGGCGAAATAGTATGCTATTAAACTGATCACTACTACCAATATCCTGATATATCTTCTTTCCCCACCATCTTGAGTTAACCGGTCTTTAATTCGATCCCATTTTGATAATCCATCACGTACTGCAACTGAAGCTGCTGCATGAACAATGGCATCTCCCGATGACATAGAAGCAGCTAAAGTTCCGGCGCAAACCAACCCGATCAATACAACTGGAAGATCCATTTGAAGCAGAACATGTGGAAGTATAGAGTCAGGGGGGGTAACTCCCGGGAAAGCAAGTACAGCTGCGAAACCTATGATTAAAATAGGAACTAAAAATATCTGGAAAGTAGGATACAGTACTACAGTAAGTTTAATAGTTCGATCACTTTTTGCAGCAAATGCTTTCATGAAAAAGTGTGGCCACATGGAGAATCCAATCGCGGAGATCAAAACTGCTGAACTGAAGCCCCACCAGTCCCAGGGTTCGCCATTACTTTGTAATCCGGGAGCAGATAGAGCTTCTTTAAAATCAGAATTCATTAATTCTGTAAACATCGGACCAATACCACCATACATTTTTTCAGGAAGATAAAGCCCCAGAAACCAGGCGATCACCAGCATAAAGATTCCCTGAAATGTATTAGTCCAACCAACACCCATTACTCCACTAAAAAAGACGTAGATAAGAACAACGAAATAGGCTATTCCGGCCCCTAACCAATTTGGAATAACACCGTCGCTGATTGTATTCAGGACCAATCCGGCGCCTTTCATTTGTAATGTTAAATATGGGATCAGAACAACAACAGTTAATAAAGCAAGCAGAGCAGAAAGAAATTTGCTGTTGTAACGATCTTCAAGAAGTTCTGCCTGAGTTACGAATCCGTATTTTTCGCCAAGTTTACGTGCTTTGGGACCAAAAAAGTAAAACGGAACCATACCAAGTGCTCCATACGCCAAAATGTAAAAAGCAGCAGCTCCGCGCGAATACGCCCAGCCCGGCCCGCCAAGAAATGCAAAAGAAGAAAAAATAGATGCTCCGAGTACAAAATACAAGATTAACACATTCATGGAACGGTCGCCTGCTACATAACCGGCTGCGCTGTTACTGACATTTCTTCCGGGGAGAATTCCCATCACCAATGTGATAGCCAAATAGATTCCACAAATTCCGAGAATAATGATCCAGGATTCCAACTTAGCTTTCCTCCTCAGTATCTTTTCTAAAAAAGATCAGCATCGAAATGAAAGAACAACAAACCATTAGTATGACCCATAGAAATGAAACCGGAAGTCCGAGTACCAGATTATCCCAACCACTCATAATTGGATAAACCGGCCAGATTACACATACCTGTATCAGAATAAGAATCGGGATTAAAATTTTAATCCGCTTTTTTCTTGATGGCGAGTTTCGGGAGAATATTAATCCCTTTGGGATCTCATTTTTCATAGAGAGTATTTACTAAAACGAAATTATAAAAACAAAGAGATCATCAGAATACAAAATTATGAACATTCAAAAATTCTTACCTTTATGGTATGAGCCAAAACAAAATCAATATCGAAGTATCCGAAAAAGTAGCAAACCTGCCGCTTTCGCCCGGTGTTTATATCTATAAAGATAAAAATGACTCGGTGCTTTATGTTGGTAAAGCAAAGAAACTCCGAAACAGAGTTCGATCTTATTTTCAGGATTCGAGGAATATCGATGGCAGAATTAAAACCATGGTTTCCAAGATCGACGATCTTGAAGTTGTAGTTACCGATTCGGAAGCAGAAGCGCTCATTCTCGAAAACAATTTAATCAAGGAATACCAACCACGATATAACATTTTGTATCGGGATGATAAATCATATCCATACATTTGTATTACCAAGGCTGCTAAACCCAGAGTTTTTCCTACCCGAACAGTGATCAAGGACGGAAGCAAATACTTTGGTCCTTACGATAGTGTGGTGAATATGAAGCGGATGCTGGAAACCATCAGAAAAGCGTTCGATTTGTGTACTTGTGCAGTTTCACAAAAGAATATTGACCGCCATCGCGGAATTCCCAAATGGCATTCCTGTTTTGATGATTATCTCGAAAACTGTTCCGGTGATTGGGATAATGAAAAATATCAGGAGACTATAAAAAAAGTCGAGCGTTTGCTGAATGGTCAAACGGATGCTTTGATCAGGGATATTAAAGAGGAAATGGAAATTGCATCTTCAGCATTGGCGTTTGAAGAAGCGGCTCAACTTCGGGATAGTCTCATAGCTGTTGAGAGATACAGCCAGAAAATGAAAATGGTAGCAGATAAAAAAGTAGATCGGGATGTGTTCGCCATCAGGGTTGATAAAGAACTGGAAGAAGCTTGTGGGGTGATGTTTAAGATCCGTGAAGGAAAACTAATCGGGAAATTCCATCGCTTTTTGAAGAATATTGAAGGCTTGAATGAATCTGTTTTACTTCAGTCTTTTGTGGAGGATTATTACACCGGTCAATACACAGCTGCGATTCCCGATGAAGTTTATATAAGCAATGAAATGGTTGATGATGAACCATTAGTTCAATACTTATATCAGGAAAGAGGTAAGAAAGTACCGGTTCATGTTCCTCAGATTGGGGAAAAAGCGCAGCTGATTAAGATGGCTAAAGCTAACGCACGTTTACATCTGAATGAACGGGCTTTGGAAAAAGAAAAAGCAGAACGAAGTCGAATTCCTCATTCGGTAAAAGAATTGAAAGAGCATCTTGGCTTACAAAGATTGCCGCGTAGAATAGAATGTTTTGATAATTCGAATTTACAGGGAAGTGATCCTGTAGCTTCCATGGTTTGTTTTGTTGATGCCAAACCAAGAAAAAGTGAGTACAAGAGATTCAACATCAAAACGGTAAAAGGACCTGATGATTTTGCTTCAATGAAAGAGATTTTGATAAGAAGATACTCCCGAGTGATGAAAGAGGGAAGCCAAATTCCGGATTTGATTATTGTGGATGGAGGAAAAGGTCAGCTAAGCTCAGCAGTAGAAGCTCTCAAAGAAATTGATTTTTATGGCGAATGTGAAATCATTGGTTTAGCAAAGCGGCTGGAGGAAGTTTTTCTCCCCGGGAAATCAGAATCCATAATGATTCCCAAAAAGTCGACCGCACTTAAATTAATTCAACAGGCAAGAGATGAAGCGCATCGGTTTGCCATTACTTTCCATCGAAAGAAAAGGTCAAAAAGAACACTGGTTTCAGAGCTTACAGAAATTGAGGGAGTAGGAGAAAAAACTACTCAAATCTTGCTTAAAGAATTCGGATCAGTAAAAAAAATAAAAAAAGCTGAACTTTCAGAAATTCAGGCGGTCATCGGAAAAAAATCAGGAGAGAAAGTCTACAACTATTTCCAGAATTGAGTCGTCTTAGCACCGATGTTAAGAGGTAACATCAACATGTTATATAAAGACTCTGCGTCATCGATTAAAATAACACCAAGCCAATTGGTTCAGCTCTTCGTACAATAGAATGAATCAAGAGGTATAATTGCTCTTTTGTTAATTGATGTTATTGTTTGAATCATAAAACTAACAAACTAGTTCAAATGAAACACTGGCAGAGAGTTAATCCCAAAATACACGGGTGACTATCATGGAATTATTAAAGAGAACTACAAAAGCATCATATAAAGATCTCAGAGACAGAGATCTGGTAAGGTATTTTAGACGAAAAGGTGATGAAGCGGCTTTTAATGAGTTGTTAAATCGTCATCAGGCAAAAATATATTCGTATATCTATAGTATGATCAACAACGCAGAGACTGCAAATGATATTTTTCAGGAAGTTTTTACTAAGGTTGTCACCAAAATGGATGACACATATAACGAGCAAGGAAAATGGATTGCATGGGTGATGAGAATTGCGCATAATGCAACAATTGATCATATCAGAAAACAAAAACGATTCGTGGACGTTAACTCATGGTATGATGAAGAAGATTCGCGCAGCGATTACTTTGACAGCATGACAGACGAAAGTTGGGTAGACGCAGATGAGCAACTTGTTGAGGGTGAAACCAAATCGAGTTTAATGTCTCATATTGCAAAATTACCGGAAGAACAACGAACAGTTGTGTTGTTAAGACATTATTATGAAATGCCTTTCAAAGAAATCGCAGAATTGACTGATGTATCAATAAATACGGCTTTAGGTCGTATGAGATATGCGTTGATTAATCTTCGAAAATATTTTGAAGAAGAAAGACAACATGAGATCAAACATGCAATTAAATGAAGAAGACTGTATTCGATACCTCATGAGGGAAATGGATCCCTCTGAGGAGATCGAATTCGAAAGGGAAATGTTGAGCAATCAGGATTTGCTCATTGAAGTTGAAAGTTTAAGGAGTACATACAATAAGGTTAAAAAGTTACCAACTAAAGAAACACCACAGGAAGTATTAGACCGAGTAAAAGATTTTGCGATTAAAGAGCAACAATCTAAACTTAACAGATCGTCCAGAATTATTGGTTGGTTTGGTAAATCGGTAGCTGCAGTTGCCACCATTTTACTAATGGCTTCGGCTGGAATTTATTTTTATGGATCAGTGAATGATGTTTCAATAAAGAAAAATTCTTCTAATATGATACAGGCTGCCAATCAGATTCAACCTTGGGTTGACCGAAATGAAATTATCAGTGTTTCTGATCGGGTTGATGAAAATCGAGCTCAGATTATTGGTGAAGAGTATAATAACAGTTACAATAAACTTACTCCTGTTAATTCGGTTGGTAATGTTCGTCCACAAAGACAAGATGTACTCTTAACGAGATCAAGACAGAACTAAATTACAATTGTGGATAACTTTCACTATTGATGTGAATAAGTATTTTTGTTTAGGATAATGCCTCGCTTTATATTGATTTTTATGCAAAAGAACCAAAATAAGTGAGTATTGAATGGGTAAAGTTATCTCAATAGCCAATCAGAAGGGCGGTGTTGGTAAAACAACTACTGCAATCAATTTGGCAGCAAGTTTAGCTGCAGTTGAGCATCCTACTTTGATTATTGATATTGATCCACAGAGCAACACTACCAGTGGGTTAGGAATTGATGTCAAAACAGTAACTAATTCTGTTTACGAAGTAATGATAGGTAGTACTGATACTCATGACACAATTCGAACAACTGAACTTGATTTTTTAGACCTTGTACCATCCCATATCAATCTGGTTGGTGCAGAAATCGAGATGATAGATCGTGAAGACCGTGAACGAATTTTGGATAAAGCCATTTCTGAACTTCGCGAAAAATACGATTTCATTATTATAGATTGTCCTCCTTCACTCGGGTTGTTGACCATAAACGCACTAACAGCTTCTGATTCTATCGTAATTCCGGTTCAATGCGAATATTTTGCTCTTGAAGGATTAGGACAATTACTCAATACCATAAAGATTGTGAGGCAACATTTGAACCCCGATCTTGATATTGAGGGTGTTTTATTGACGATGTATGATACCAGAACAAGACTATCTAATCAGGTTGCAGAAGAAGTAAAGCGCTATTTTGATGATCGGGTATTTAAGTCAGTTATTGCAAGGAATATCAGGCTAGCCGAAGCTCCAAGCTTTGGAAAACCGGCATTGTTATATGATTCTACAAGTACAGGAAGTAAGAATTATTTAGCGCTGGCAAGAGAGCTTATTAAAAAGAACAAGAAATTATTCAAGAACAGCCCTGTATTGTCGAACTAAGGAGATAAAAACATGGCAAAAAAAGTATTAGGAAGAGGTTTAGGGGTTTATTTTCCCGAATATCAATCTTCTGAGAAAGAAGGGGATTCAAAGCCAGTAAGAAAACCTTTAGCAAAAAAAAGTGATCAGAAAAAGGAAGAAATACATATAGATCCTTCTGAGTTAGCAAATGTAGTTCTTCATATTCCTCTTGATGATATTCGTGCAAACCCGCATCAGCCAAGAAAAGAATTTGATGAAGAACGTCTTGAAGAACTTGCTTCTTCGATTCGTGAACATGGAATCATTCAGCCTTTAACTGTTCGATATATTGGTGAAAAGAAATTTGAGCTCATAAGCGGTGAACGGCGTTTAAAGGCATCCAGATTGGCCGGTCTTAAAGAGATTCCATCCTACGTGCGTAAAGCTGATGACGAGCAAAGTATGGCATTCGCTTTAATTGAAAATATTCAGCGAGAGGACTTAAATGCATTGGAAGTAGCTCAGGCTTATCAAAGGTTATTGGAAGAGTTCGATTATACACAGGCACAGGTTGCTGAACGAGTGGGTAAAAACCGAACTACCGTTACTAATATGCTACGTTTGCTTACGTTGCCTGACTTTATTCAGAATGCACTTAAGCAGAATCTGATTTCAATGGGACATGCACGATCATTAATAACTATTACTGACAGATCAAACCAGCAGAAGCTTCTTAAGAAGGCAATCTCAAATGATTGGTCGGTAAGACAGATGGAAGATGCTGTTCGAAAACTTACAACAGATTCTTCTTCAAGTAAGAGTAACAGAAATTCATCTTCCAATACAGAAAACGCGCCTTTTTATCGGGATATATCGAACCGATTACGTCAAACGTTCAGTACCAAAGTTGATGTAAAACCAAAAGCTAAAGGTGGAGAAATTAAGATTGAATATTATTCTGAAGATGATCTGGAACGAATTCTTTCCATCCTTGACTCGGTTTAGTTTTTTTATAGTAATATTTCTTTTTTTTGAAGTAGGGAACCTGCAGGCTCAGTTTATATCAAAATCGGACTTTAGCTCTTATAATTATTCAAAACCTCTTTATAGTATTATTCAGGCTGATTCTGTAAGTAACGAATATCCTGATCCTAAAGCAGTACTTCGTCAATCGATGATAGTACCCGGCTGGGGGCAAATTACCAATAAGCAAGCATGGAAAGTTCCTATAGTCTATGGCTTGTTAGGTGGCTTAAGTTATTACAGTGTATATCTGACGAAGCAATACCATGATTACAGGGCAGCGTACTATAATTCTTTTGACAGTAATACCGATATGAGGTTTGGTGCAACACCCGATTATTTGCAAGGACAGAATTCTGCTAGCTTAAAGAATAACAGAGATTTTTTAAGGAACAGACGAGATTTTGTTTACGTAACCGTATTTCTGGCATATGTTTTAAATGTGGTAGATTCATATGTTTTCGCACATCTCAGACCATTTGATGTTTCCGATGATCTTTCTGCTAATGAACAAAGATTTATACCGTCCACATTAACTTCTCCACTTATCGGAGAAACACCTTCAGTTTCATTAAAAATCAGATTTTAAAATGACTAATAAAGATAAACAGTTTAAAGAACGAAGATACGAGGAAGGAAATAACAAAGATATTTGGAGTGTCTTTAAGATAATGGGGGAATTTGTAGAGGGCTTTGATACTCTTTTCAAAGTTGGTCCGTGTGTTTCAATATTTGGTTCTGCAAGAATGCGACCAGGAGATAAATACTATGAGTTAGCAGTAGAAACCGGCAAGTTAATTACTGAAAAAGGCTTTGGAGTTATTACAGGTGGCGGCCCCGGTATAATGGAAGCAGGTAATAAAGGAGCAGCTTTGGGGAAGGGGAAATCAGTAGGTTTAGGTATAGAACTCCCCTTTGAACAAGGAATGAATGAATATGTAAATAAGGAATATTCGGTAGACTTTAACTATTTCTTCGTTCGGAAAGTGATGTTCGTAAAATACGCACAAGGTTTTATTGTGTTTCCAGGAGGTTTTGGGACATTGGATGAGCTCTTCGAAAGTTTAACATTGATTCAAACTCATAAAATATCTAAGATTCCAATAGTCTTGTTTGGCAGTGATTATTGGGGGGGATTAGTTGACTGGATTCACTCGGCGATGATAGCTGAAGGTACAATTTCCGAAAAAGATATGGATTTGTTTCACGTTACTGATAGCAGAGAAGAAGCCGTTAACATAATTTGTGACTTTTATGAGAAAAAGGAACCAAAGCCTAATTTTTCATTTTAATTTTAAGTATCACATCAACATGTGAAAAATATTGAAAGGATAAATTTAGTTATTAATTTCAGATATGAAGCTTTTTTATTTAAATTTAGAAGCTTTGCAAAATTGAACACTACAAATTACTAGAGATATGAAGGTTTTTAAAGGAATTTTAACACTGTTAATAGCCGCTGTGATAAGCTTGAACTTATCAGCTCAAACCTACGAAGATGCAGTAAACCTGTATAATAAAGGGGATGAACAGGCTAAATCTAAAAATTACGATGAAGCTATAGCTTCTTACGAAGAGGCTGCTAAAATCGGAGAAACACTAGGTACAGCTCAGGGAACAGATATTAAAAATCGTTCAGAGCAACAAATTCCAAAAGTACAAATTAACAAAGCAGGTAGTCTTTTTAATGCATTTCGTTCTTCCAAGCAAATAGCCGATCTGGATAAAGCGATTGTTGCTTTCGAAAAAACTGTAGAGTTAGCAACAACGTACAGTGACGATAGGGTAAAGCAAACTGCACAAGGATATGTGCCTCAACTTCATTATCAAAAGGGTTTACTCCTGTTTAGACAAGAGAAATTCGCTGAAGCTGATGAATCTTTAAACGATGCGATTCAGGCGAATTCTAATTATGCACAGCCTTATTATCAGAAAGGTTTGGTAGCAAAGAAATTGAATGCAGAAGATATTGATAACATCCTGAACTGGTTTGACCAGGCTATTCAAGTTGCAGAACAGACCAATAAAGGTCAGATTGCAAGAAAAGCAAGCGAAGCTGCTCATGATGAGTTGCTATTTAGAGGCTCAAAAATGATAGAAGCTAAACAATATGACCGTGCAATTGAGTTGTTAAATCTCGCTACAACTTATGATGAGGAATCTGCCGACGCATATTATCGTCTGGCTGAAGCTTTTAATAAGAAGTCTTCTTATGACAGTGCTATTTCTAATGCGAATAAAGCAATAGGATTTGAAAATGGTGGTAAAACCGATTTCGCAAAAATTTATTTTGAATTAGGATTCGCATATCAGGCGAAAGGAAACACAGCAGAGGCTTGTAAAGCTTTTTCAGAAGCCACTTATGGATCTTTCAAAAGTCCGGCAGAACATAAAATGGAATTTGAGTTAAAGTGTGAATCAACTAATTAATTTTACAAAAACAACATTAAAAGCCCTGTATTCACAGGGCTTTTTTTATTTCAATTAATTGAGAATCCCTTTTCTATCTCAGAGTTTCAATTCCTATCTTCCGCACCATCAATGTTGCATTCCAAAAAATTAATTTTATGTCCTCATCGTTAGATCAATTATGCGTTAACACAATTCGAACTCTTTCCATAGATGCTGTTCAAAAGGCTAATTCCGGTCACCCGGGAATGCCTATGGGTATGGCAGATGTATCATACATTCTCTGGACAAAATTTCTAAAGCATAATCCCCAAAATCCAGACTGGTTTAACAGAGACAGGTTTATTTTATCAGCAGGGCATGGTTCCATGTTAATTTATAGTCTTCTTCATCTAACAGGTTATGATCTGAGTTTAGAAGAGATTAAAAATTTCAGACAAATGGGTAGTAAGACTGCCGGCCATCCTGAAAATGGACTCACACCCGGAGTTGAAATGACTACAGGCCCGTTAGGTCAAGGATTTGCAACAGGGGTTGGTATGGCTATGGCTGAGCAGTTTTTGGCCTCTAAATTCAATACTAATGAATTTAAACTTGTTGATCATTATACTTATGCAATAGTAAGTGATGGGGATCTTATGGAGGGTATTTCTCACGAGTCAGCTTCATTAGCAGGACACCTAAAGCTTGGCAAGATGATCTATCTTTATGATGCCAACTCAATATCAATAGACGGATCTACCGATTTGGCTTTTACTGAAGATGTAGCCAAAAGGTTTGAGGCATATAACTGGCATGTGCAGGAAATTGATGGACATAATCATGAAAGCATACAGGAAGCGATAAAAGAAGCTCAAAATGAAGATAAAAAGCCATCCTTGGTGATTTGCAGAACTCATATTGGGTTCGGTAGTCCGAATAAGCAGGATTCTGCTTCATCTCACGGATCTCCACTTGGGGAGGAGGAAATTAGACTTACGAAAGAGAATTACAGCTGGGATCCTGATAAACAATTTCATATTCCGGAAGAAGCACTTGCTGTATTTCGAGATGAGGTTACAAAAGGGAAGGAATCGGAAGAAAAGTGGGATTCGTTGTTCAGCGAATATTCTAAAAAAGATGCTGAAAAATCTGACTTATTCTCAAAATGGATCAACCATGAGTTGCCGGATAACCTTGAGGATATACTTCCGGTTTTCGACGCTGATGAAAAAGGGATTGCAACCCGTAGTGCCTCAGGTAAAGTACTTAATAGCTTAAAGAGTGAAGTTGGAAATTTATTTGGCGGATCAGCGGATCTTGAAGGTAGTGTAAAGACCAATCTTTCAGATGAGGGAGTTTTTAACTCAGAGAATTTATCAGGACGAAATGTGCATTATGGAGTTCGTGAACATGGAATGGCCGCTGCACTAAATGGAATGGCTTTGCATGGCGGAGTTATTCCTTTTGGAGGTACTTTCTTTGTGTTTACGGATTATTGTCGCCCATCTATAAGGTTGGCAGGATTAATGAAAACACCGTCAATTTATGTGATGACCCACGATAGTATCGGGCTTGGTGAAGATGGTCCAACCCATCAACCGGTAGAACATTTGGCTAGTTTAAGGGCTATGCCAAACGTTCATGTATTAAGACCTGCAGATGCTAATGAAGTTTCACACGCCTGGAAATATGCTATAGAGAGAACCGAGGGACCAACGCTGATTGTTTTGACGAGACAAAATATTCCTGTTTTTGAACGAACAGAAAGTACTTCAGCATCAAATATAGATAAAGGTGCTTATATAATATCTGAATCAGAAAAAGAAACTCCTGATGCTATTTTAATTGGATCGGGATCAGAGGTTCATTTGGCAATTGAGGCTCAACAAAAGTTGAAAGAAGAAGGTGTTGATGCCAGTGTTGTAAGTATGCCATGTTGGAAATTATTTGAGGCACAGACTCAAGAGTACAAGGAAAGTATTTTACCACCGGCAACAACGAACAGAGTTTCAATAGAAGCTGGTTCAACTTTTGGATGGAAACAATGGGTAGGAGACAAGGGAAGTTCTGTTGGAATTGACTCCTTTGGTGAGTCAGGTCCTTACGAAGATCTATATAATCATTTTAATATCACTTCTGATGAGATTGTAAGAAGAGTAGTTTCTCAGGAGAAATAAAATTTTAACCTATAAAAAAGCCTCTGAAGAGGAGGCTTTTTTAAATCAGAAATTTTAATAATTACTTTATCAAAGTCATTCTTTTTGTTTGGGTGTAAGATTGATTTTTCGATTTTGATTTGGCATCAATTCTATAAAGATATACTCCACTAGCAAGGCTTGAAGCATTAAAAGAGCTTGTATGAGATCCCGCTGATTTATTTTCATTTCGTAATAATTCAGCAACTTTTCTTCCATTAATGTCATAAATCGTTATAGATACAGTACTGTTTGATGGTAAAGAATAAGATATGTTGGTACTTGGATTGAATGGATTTGGATAGTTTTGTTTTAAATCATAAATATCAGGAACATCTGTAATTAAAACTTCATTAGATACAGATGTTGATGTATTACCAAGAAATATTCCACGACCATGAGTCGCAATAGCTAAGGTTTTGTCAGATGGTCGGTAATCTAGAAACTCAACTACAGTATTACCGACGGTATTAGCTCCCTGAAATTTCCATTCAGTATTAGCTCCGTCAAGTTCGTTGGTTGCGTAGAGTCCGGTACTAGTACCTACAAAATAAGTTTTTTCGCCTGTATTGGTTTTAGTAATTGCTGCAGTTCGTACGGAAGGGCCATTACCATTTTCGGGTTCTAAATTTCCGCCACTACCAGTCCAAGTACTTCCACCATCGGTAGAATAATAAATGCTTTCAGTTTCATAGTTAGAGATTACGGCCATGATTTCATTTCCGTTGTCTTCACTTATTGCAATATCGTGAATATAAGCCCCAGCCGGAGGTAATGAATCGGAATTTGCAGATGTAATTTCAATGATATTTAGATCATTTTCAGTTGTAGTGCTTGATGCATTATTGACTTTATAAATTTTGGGTGCCGAAAATTCAGAGTATATCGCATAGTATAAAACATCACTTGGATTAGTGGTACTTATTGCCAACGTAGATATAAGCGATCCTGGAGTTCCAGAGAATTCAGTTAACTCTGTCCAACCTTCATTTATACCATCGGGGTTATCCGTGTTTCTTGTAAGAGTCGTAACTGAGTTATTTCTATACAGTTTTCTGCCCCCTGGGTAGAAAAGTATATCTTCATTAGTATGATTGACCAAATAAGGGTGAATAAATAATTGATTACTTGCATTTAAAGGAGAGATATAAGAGAATGAAGTAGGATCCCCTAATGCAGTATAATTATATTTTATCAATCGCCCATTTTGTGATGATGTTGTGAAATAATTTGTACCTAAATATTGATAGGCACCATCACCAGAGGAGGGATCGATTGATTGACCAGTTCCAGTAATATTATCATATCTAAAGAAAGGAGATCCATTATCTTGTGTTCCACCTACTACTCTATTATCCCCAAAATCCGGATGTAAAGAAACTGTGTAAAACTGCGTGACATTATATCCGTTATTTAAGTCTCTCCAAAAGATAGAAGATGCATTTATATTTGAGGCCACGCTAATCCCGCCATCATGAGTACTAAAAATTCTATTTGAATCATTCGGATCAAAAACCACAACATGTTGATCAGGATGATGACCGGAATATTGAGATACATTGTTTGCTCTGGCATATCCTCCAATCCAATATTTAGAAGTTTGATCTGAATCTGTGAAACCGTCACTTCCAGAATTGCCATCCTGATCTTTTTCATCAGTTGGAGCGGTAGAAAATCCGTCTAAAGAACGATATAAATTTGTACCTCCAATCACCAGAATATCAGAATCAGTAGGATGTACTTCACATACCATATTGTATCCACCTTGAAGGTTAAGGTTGCCAACAGGAGGTCCGAAATTAGGGATATTATCAGTACGGTCTGAGGTTATCACATTATTAATATCTGATACGTCAAAAAAATGAAGAACAGGATCATTCGAATTTCCAGCGGTGAAAACATAAAATTTATCAGGCTCTGAAGGAGATACCCCAATAACCGCTCTGCCTGGTGCAGAAGGATATGAAGATGGAGTGATGTCAGTCCAGTTCACTCCGTCGTTGGTAGAGATATATACTCCTGGAGAAATTGTTTGAGTTTGACCTGAAAAAGGTCTTGAAATGGCTGCAATTACATTGCCATTTGATCCCACTTGTACATCACTGTAAATTTGTTTATTAGGTTCTCCAAGAACATTGGTGTTAGTAACGAAATTATTCTCTGACCTGAATATCCCCAAAGCATTACTGGCAAAAAACTTTGTTCCAGAAATTGGATTAATTGCTACTCTTGATATAAAATCAAATTCAGAATCAAATAAAACATTATTATCTGCTGTTGCCTGAATTTGAGACCAAGAATCACCATTATCGTTAGAAATATAAATTCCGGAACCATAGTAAGTTCCTCCTCCACCTCTTGCACGTGAAGATGCTCCTGTGAATTCACCAGTTGAATAAAACCAAGTATCAAGGTTGTTTGGATCTTGTACTAAGGATGTAACTCCTAAGTTTTGACCAAGTTCACTTGTAACAAACCAGCTATCTCCACCATCAGTACTTTTCCACATACCACCTGAAGCCCCCCCCGAAAGAAGTATATCTGAATCTCTTGAGTCTACCCCAAATCCCCTTGTTCTACCGCCAACATCATTTGGGCCGGCTTCAACTATGCTGATTTCTTCAGCTATAGATTTATTTTTATAGTTGAAATTACTTTCAAGAAAGTCTGCATGGGCAAGTTCTCTGGATCTAATGTTGTTAGGTATTTTCTTTGTAACAGGATTTTTTGTTAAGCGAAAGAAATGTTCCTGACGATCTTTAGAATTTTCAGCACGGTCTACAATACTTTTTTCAATACCCGGAACTAAGTTCGAAGCTAATTTATTGCTATTCCTTGCATCAGGAAGACAGAATATTATCATTATTGCAACAAAAGAGAGCGCTATTACAGTAATTACTTTTTGCATAATATTATTATATATTGTTTTATTGAATAGATATTAATTTCCAGGTTCTATTTTTTTGGTTGCCCATCATCATCTGAGAACCCTCATCTGAAAGTATAACAGCAATTTTTTCACCCTTTTTTAAAGTGTTTTTTAATTCATCAGAGAAAGCCTGTGTAATAGAAAATGATATACTGCTTTCGGCAGGAACAGGCTGAGTAGAACTGCCATAATCCATTACCTTTTTAACTAATGAATAGATAGTTTGACCATTCTCTGAATCAATAATGTCTGTTATTTCAACTAATGCATGAATATGACCCGGAGCAAGGCTTATTTCAGCTACGGGCTTATCGGGGCTTTTATTTCGCTTATTTTTATTTGAGGCACAACTAAAACCCAAAAAAAGTATCAAAGAATAAAGTAGAATTTTTTTCATAGAATGGTGATGTTTACAAACCTTTAATATTGTAAAATACTTTAACTAATTCATTATAAAAATTTGCACTTCGATAAAAGTCTACATTGAATAAACTACTCTTTAAAAAATTCATTGCTCAAACAAGTGACTTTCCGATTTTGTTGGAAATTTCTCATGCAAAGGGCTCATATATTTATACTACGAAAAATGAACGATATCTGGATTTTATATCAGGAATTGCAGTAAGCAGTCTTGGTCATCGGCATCCAAAAGTAATCAAGGCTATTCATGACCAAATCGATAAACACTTGCATGTAATGGTTTACGGTGAATTTGTGCAAAAACCTCAAGTAGAATTCGCTGAACTTTTGTTGTCTAACTTGCCTGATCGTTATGAACAGATTTATTTAGTTAACAGTGGTACAGAAGCAAACGAAGGCGCCTTAAAACTAGCTAAAAAATTTACGGGCAGATCTAAGTTTGTGGCATTTAGAAATAGTTATCATGGAGATACACATGGATCTTTAAGTGTTACAGGAAGAGATGTCTACCGGGATCCATATCTCCCATTATTACCAGATGTGCATTTCGCGGATTTTAATTCAGAAATGGTTTTTGATCTTATCGATGATAAAACAGCTGCGGTTATAATGGAACCAATACAAGGGGAGGGGGGAATTATTCCTTCAGAAAGGAATTGGCTAAAAAGGATTCGGGAAAAGTGTGTTGAAACAGGGACGCTATTGATCTTTGATGAAATTCAGAGCGGGTTTGGGAGAACCGGAAAGTTTTTTGCTTTTGAATACTACGAAGTCGAACCTGATATTTTATGTGTAGCTAAAGCAATGGGTGGGGGGATGCCAATTGGAGGATTTATTTCCTCTACAAAAATTTTTCAATCATTTAAATATGATCCACCTTTGAATCATGTAACTACATTCGGTGGTCACCCTGTTAGTTGTGCAGCAGCACACGCAAATTTAAAAGAGCTTCTTTCAGGCGATTATATGCAAAGAGCCTCAATTATTGAAGATAAAGTAAAAAGGAAGCTTCTTGGAAAAGGAATCAAAGAAGTACGTGGAAAGGGAGCAATGCTGGGTCTGGAACTTGAAAATAAACAGTTAACTCAATTCATGGTTGAGTACTGTTTCGAAAAGAAGATACTTTTAGGTTGGACTTTACACTCTGACACATTAGTTCGTTTAGCTCCACCTTTAATCATTAAAGACGAAGAAATAGACCTTGCTATAGAAACAATTCTCCAGGGAATAGATCACTTTTATAGAAAATAATCAGTCTTCTTGAACCGGACAGTTAAACATCCAAATTATCCCGTATTTATCTTTTAGCATGCCAAATTTTGCATTCCAGAATGTAATCTGAAGTTGCATGGTAACTTCACCACCCTCAGAGAGTTTATTAAACAATACTTCTGTTTGGTTGGGGTCTTCAAATTCGAGATTGATCTGAATATTGTTTCCATTAGTTACCTGCTTATGTGGAGCTCCATCAGAAAACATTAAAAGAAGAGAATCAGAAATTTTTAACTCTCCATGCATTACTTTATTTCTGTAATCTTCCTCAACGGGCATTTCAGTATCTTCGAATCGCCTGATCTCCATTTTGCCGCCAAAGCATTGATGATAAAAGTTCATAGCTTCTTCGCTTTTACCCTGAAAAATTAAATACGGAGATATAGATTTCATACTGAATAATTAAATTGTTGTAAGAGCATAAACTAAAATGTTTGTACCCATTTGTAATGCTTTAGTTCTTACGGAAGCGGGGTTGTTATGGATTTCCTGATCAGCCCATCCGTCTCCAAGGTTGGATTCAAAGCTATAAAAAACCACCATTTTACCGTTTCTGAATAACCCATATCCTCGTGGCGATTGATTGTCATGTTCATGAACTTTAGGTAAACCGTCAGAGAAGTCAAAAACTATGTTATAAATAGGATGAGAGAAAGGAATTTCGATAAATTCTTCATCCGGATATACTTTTTTCATCATTGATCTGGCATATTGGTCTATGCCATAATCATCATCGATATATAAAAAACCTCCGTTATCAAGATAATTTCTGAGATTTCGTGCTTCTGAATCGTTAATGGCAATATTACCATGCCCTGTTAAGAAGATAAAAGGGTAACTATGAAGGTTACCGCTCCCGATTGAAACGTCTTCATACTTATCTTTAACGGGTATTGAAACATTTCTTTTAGAAAAACTGATCAGATTTGTTAATGAAGAAGGGTCATTGTACCAATCACCTCCACCACGATATTTTGCACGTGCAATTTCAAAATCAGAAATATTTTGAGCTGTAATACTTAGAGGCACTACAAGTACACTTATAAGTAAAATTAGTTGATTTATTTTCATTTACTGATCAAACTCAATTCTGTCTCGTTTTACATAAGTTTGTATAGTATCTGCAGCGAGTGAGCCAAAAATACCAATTCCTCCGTTTAAATTATAAAGCAAATTAGGAATTTCGCCCGGCGACAAAGTAGAACCACCTAATTGAACGGATTGGGATCGAAGGAAATCATAAATGTTATCATCTAAAACATTGGCAACAATTTGATTATCTCCAAAAAATGCCACTGCAAGCCATGGATATTTAAGAGTGATAGTTTCATCGGGATTAGTCACGAAATTTGATTGGTTTACAATTCCGGAGCTGGTTTTAACAAACTCACCAATTTCATCATTTTCTTCATCATAAAATTCTGCATAAACAGGTGTAAAGTTTTCCAAACGGGGGTTTAAGGCAATGGTAGTGAAAATAAAATAACTTTGTCTTTGAGTATTAACACTTGGTGAGATGTCAATTTCAATTTGATTATCGGACTGATATGTTACTGTATCAGGGATGGTTCCGATTGTACTAAAAGTATCAGGTACTGCTGTATATCCAGAAATAAAAGCATCTGAATCATTAGGAATGTTATCAATTTCCAGTTTATAAATTCTTGAAGGTAAAACTTCATGAGTAAGTACTGGTATATATACTCCACTTGAATCGTAAGAATAAGGAAATATTTGGACTACGTTTGAATCTGCATTATCAGATAGTAACTTTACTCTTACACTTGCATTTGATACAGCAAAGTCCTCAAAACTATACTTTGAAGTTACAGGTGCTGTTCTTGATAAATAGATAGGAGGTAGCTGATCTTGTGCTATTAAATAGCTTTCAACTACATAATATTCTTCGTATTCATCTTGTGGATAAGGGTCACAAGAAATGTATACCATAGAAAAAATTATTAGTAATAAACTTACTGAGCGCATATTTAAAAATTAATGGTATATGTTATAGTTGGTAGTAAAGGTAGTAAGGCAACTTCAGTTCTTTCGACTGGATTTTCGTCAAAATCAAAATTATAAAACCAAATATTTCTTCGTGAGTAAACATTTATAATCTGAAATTGCCATTCAGCTTGTCCTAATCCGAAAAAGGTGCCAAGCCTGGAAAAAGAAAGATCCATTCTGTGATATGGAGGGAGTCTTGATGCGTTAATTTTTCCTACGGTAAATGAATTTAGCTGTTCATTAGCCCAAGGTGCATTATTTGCTGAAAATTGACCAAGCACCCCAGTATAAGCCTGTCCGGTTGCGTAATTAAATGATACTGTGGATTTCCATTTTTTACTTAATTGATAAGTTAATACTAAATTCAGATCATTTCTGCGATCATATTTAGGTGGGTAACGCCGTCCTGGCCCGTTCGGGTCATTAATTGCTTTATTATAGTTATCAAATTTTTTCCAGGTATAAGCAAAGGTATAACCTATGAAACCGGAAAGTCTTCCCATTCTTTTCTCAAAAAAGAATTCGGCTCCGTAAGCGTCACCATTTCCAATCCGGAACAAATCAGGATAATCAAGTCCTGCAGCATCAGGGAGAAAAGGGTCTAGTTCAAAAATATCATTCATTGTTCTGTAATACAATTCAACATCAAATCCATAACCTTCAAATGGGATGGTTTTAGCACCTATTATAAATTGGTCTCCAAAAGAGGGGCTAACTCCTTCATCTGCTGTTAACCACACATCAAATCCAGAAAAAGCTTCGTTTGTAATAAGAGTTAAGTACTGATTGTAGCGCCCATAAGCAGTTTGTAGTCTTACTCGATCATTTAATTTGTATTCTAGGGATAAACGGGGTTCTATACGTAGATAATCACCATCTGATAAGTAACTGGTTCTGATACCGCTAACAATTTTCCAACTTTCAGAAGGTCGCCAGGTATCGGAAATATATACAGAACCATATCGCGAGTGACTTCGTGAACTGAAGCTTGGTTCGTTATCGAAACGGTCATTCAAGCGAATAGTTAGCGTTCCTGCCCAAAAACCGATAGCAAGATCATGCTTTTCGTTTGGTAAATACTCGAGATCACCTTTTACTGAATAATCATAAATGTTATTTCTTCTTTCAATAGGGGTGCCTCCTAATTCAAGTTCCGGGTAATTAAAGTATTGAGAACCTGTAAGTACGAAATTTGAGAATAGCTTTTCATTGAAAATATGAGTCCAGTTAGCGCTCAGCGTTCTGTTTCCATAATTGAGTTTAAATTCAGCATCATCAGCAAAAGGGAAGTTGACTTTATCCTGACCAGAATAGAATGCGAGTGAAAGTTTGTCATTTTCAGTTGCATCAAAATTTACTTTTCCGTTAAAATCGAGAAAGTAAAAACTGGAAGGTATGTTGTCGTTGCTTTGTCTTAATGCTGCAAGTAAAGGTTCAAGTGTACTTCTTCGGGCTGATATCATCCATGAACCACGATTGTAAGGGCCTTCCAATGAAACACGGGATGCCAACATACCCAGAGAGGTAGTACCAGCTATTCTGTTCCTGTTTCCATCTTTGTTGTAGATGGTAAGTACGGAGCTAAGTCTTCCTCCGTATTCTGCAGGATATCCACCTTTGTATAACCTGACATCTTTGATTGCATCCGGATTGAAGGTAGAAAAGAATCCGAAAAAATGACTTGGATTATACACGGTATTTCGGTCTAAAAGGATTAGGGTCTGATCCGGACTCCCCCCACGAATGTATAATCCGCTTGAGAAATCTGAAGCTGCTTTAACCCCGGGTAGTAACTGTATTGAACGAAATACATCTGCTTCGAAGACACTGGGCAATGATTTAATGAGTTCGGTATTAATCTCAGCTGTACCAATTTGTTTTTCCTCTTCCCGAGTATTTTGACCTGTTACTATAATCTCTTCACCCTCAACAATGCTTGGCTCGAGCTCTATATCCAGACGGAGCACTTCGTCTTCTTCAAGGGTTATTTCTTTTCTAAATAGTTCGAATCCGATGTAGGTACAAGCGATGGTGTAAGTACCGGGCTGAAGATTTGTTATGGAATAATATCCTAAAGTATTAGTCGCTGTACCACGGTTATTATCTAAAATAGCAACGTTTGCACTGATGAGAGTTTCGCCGGAAGATTTATCTGTCACATAACCGTTGACTGAGGACTGTGCCTGAGTACTAAATGAGATCAGAAAAAAGAGAAATAGAGAGTATAATATTTTCATGAAGTTGTATAGGTGAGCCGCTTTAACGAAAATGATTAACGAAAAGTTACCGTGTTTTTGAGTTTGTTTTTGTTATTAAATAGTTATTAACGGACATATATGGTCATAACAAGTTACTTTACAAATAATCTTTTTTTGCTTTCTCATATTCGTGATTTTGTGTGGATACTGATTTTAATAAGCTCAGTCTCCAGTTCCAAAAACTGCCATAAGAAATATAGATGCCATTCTTTGGGTTCTTTGATTTAGATTGTGCTCTGGATTCATCTAAACCTCAAATTCTAACTTGCATTTCTTATGGATTAAAAAGAAGACTTCAAAAGCTATAAATCCAGCTTTGGAGGTTCTGGATTGCCGTTTGGAATGGTGAGGTCGGTTCCGAATTCTTTGTTCAGTTTTTTAATGAAGTAAGCTGCCAGCAATGGAGATTCTTTTTCCAGGTTCTGATGAACAAAGAAATACAAATTCTGTAGCCCGTGTTCTTTCCAAATTTTTAAACGTTCGATCCAGCCATCCAGTCTTGCGTAATCTGATTCATGATTAGCCCCTACATAACGAACAAAAGCAGTGGGAGAGGTAAGTCGCATATGGATAAGATCTCTTCGTCCAGCGGTATCAACCAAAACATTGGCAATATTGTGTTGTTCAAACAATTGGTACACTCTTGAAGCTACTACTTCATCGTTAAACCATTCCGTATTTCGAAGTTCGATAGCTAAGGGAAGTTCGTTCGGCCAGATCTTCACAAAGTTAATCAAACGATCCATATCCTTAGGTTTAAAATTATCATGAACCTGAGCAAAGCACATTCCCATTTTTTCATTAAAGTTATGAGCCATAGACACAAAGCTTTCCACCGAAGACTCCGCATCCTTTAATCTTTTGATATGAGTTACAAACCGATGAACTTTGGGGAAGAAGCGAAATTCTTCGGGAGTTTTATCCAGCCATGTTTGAACCTGTTCAGGAGTGAACTGACCGTAGTGCGTGGCATTCAGCTCTATAGAGTTAAACTGACGAGAATAATAAGTAAGTTCATCTTTCGTACCACGCGGATAAAATCCCTTCAAATCTTTTTTTCCCCATTTAGCACAACCTACGAACACATTTTCAAAAGCTTCACCTGAATGTTGTTCAAGAACCGAATACGTATCAGGATGGTCTTCAGGAAGGGTAAAATCTATAATTGAGGGATCGTCAACACTGCCGAATTTCATTTTGTTTGAATTAAGAATTAAAAATGAAGAATTAGGAATAACTATAAATTAAATCCTATTCACACGAAAGGTACACTTGTAGATCAACATCTTCATTCTTAATTGTATAATTTTTAATTCTTAATTCAGGCTTTGCCGAATCAGAGTATAATATTGTATCAAATAATCCGTATTTTAAAGGAGCAAAAAAGATGGGGGTGTTCTGGCTTCGACGGGACGCGTAACATCACAGGTTGCATGTCGAGAGTTACCAATGGATCTCGTAATAATATCCATTATGGAAATAAATGTAATTGACAATAATTACTCATACCGATTAGCAGCGTAAGCTGACTAGTCTGTTCCCCCGGCGGCGTGCCTGTCAGTGCCGGGCAGAACATCATACAAGACAGGATAGCGTACCGGTACTTTCTGTTGCCCTAACGTGAAACTTTCACAGAATAGCTTGAAGTCGCTTGGTTACTGGGCTCGGCTTCTTGCGAAATTTAATCAGTAACTAAACATGTAGATGTTTGTAGATTTACTGTTTCGGACCGGGGTTCGACTCCCCGCACCTCCACAACATTGATTACAAATCAATAAAAAACCTCCAAAATGCTTATATTAAAGGGCGTTTGGAGGTTTTCTGTTTACAGATTAATACAGATTCTTACAGATTTTGGTTGAACCAGTTGGTGACCACTCTCAGAAAATGAAATAGGTCACCGGTATTCTATCGAATACCACAGAGATCTAACTATTGATACTCTAATTTCAACTAAAAATAGAGTAAGATGAAACATGTTAAATCTGTATTTATAATCAGAAAAAATAAAAAAAGGAAAGATGGGCTTTATCCCATCTATTTAAGAATATCAGTTTCAGGAATGAGATCTGAAATTTCTTTAAAAAAGTATATCAAGTTAAATGATTGGGATGATATCCGACAAAAGGTAAAGGGTAGATCTCAAATAGCTAATTCATTAAATACTTGCTTAGATCAAATAAGATCTGAAGTAGTTCAGGCTGAATCAGAATTAATCAAAGAAAGTAGAGAAGTAACTTCAGCAAATATAAAAGCAAAGATAATAGGCGAAAAAAATGCTGAAATTTTATTACTTGATTTCTTTGAGAATCATAATCAAAAACTTGATAACCTTGTAGGGAATGGCTACTCACTTTCAACATTAAAAAAATATCGAACTTGTCTAAAACATATTTATGACTTTTTAGTAGATATTAACAAACCACTATCTTTAAAAATAAGTGATGTTGATTTAGGTTTTATTAAAGATTTTGAATACTACCTCAAGACAAAGCCAAATCCATGTAGTCACAATTCTTCATTAAAATATATAGACCATCTTCGAAAAGTAATGCTCGAAGCTCTTGAAGAAAATATCATAAAGGATAATCCATTTAACTCTTATAACGAGAAATATGAAAAGAAAGACCCTGAATTTCTAAATAATGAAGAATTAAAATCTATTGAAAATAAAATCATAGAAAATGAAAGGGTTTCAAGGGTTAGAGATACCTTTTTATTTTGCTGCTATACAGGTTTATCATTTGTCGATGTACAAAATCTTAGACAAGGAGATATTGAAATTCATTCTGATGGTGAGAAGTGGATCAGCCTCAAAAGGCAAAAAACAAAAGAAGCTTCCCTTATACTTTTGCTGAAGAAACCTTTAGAAATAATTAGAAAGTATAAAGATGATCCAGAAACAGATGATGGTAGTTTATTACCAGTTATTAGCAATCAAAAAACAAACGCCTATTTGAAAGAAGTAGCTGGCATTTGTGATATCCAAAAAAATATCACATTTCATATGGCAAGGCATACATTTGCAACAACTGTTGCTCTTGAAAATGGTGTGCCAATTGAAACTGTACAAAAAATCTTAGGTCACAAGGATTCAAGATCAACTGCTCATTATGCTAGAGTAACCAAGCACAAAATTGGTAAAGAGATGAAAAAATTAAATTTGAAAGTTTAAAAAAATAAACCCGAACTTTTTGTGGTTCGGGTTTTTAGTTTAGTACATTAATAATTAAAAAATGGTACACATCCTACACTATTATAAATAATAATAGATGCCTTTTGCATTTCTAGCTTTATGAAGTTCAGTTTTTTTGAGGTTCATATAGAATGTTTTTTCTGGTTTGTAATGTACATCGTGTTCTTTACAATACTCTAAATACATTTTGTACATTTCTTTCGCAAAGTGCTTCTTTTCTCTTAGAATAGATTTTGAATCTTGTATAAATGATTCGATAGAATTACCACTCCTTTTATACCATTCTAAAATTTCATTTGAAGCTTGACATTCCGTAAATCCTTGATTTAGATATAACCTTTTAAGTCCTTCTAAAATCCAATTCATTATACCTGGTAATTCTTCTTCAATTATTTCTTTGGCCAAATTTTTGTTTTGATCTTTTGTTGGAATTGAAACATCGAAAGGAATTATTAGAAATCTTCTAAAAAAGCCGTTTGAGTTATCTGTAATATCAGGAAGATGATTACAATTAAATGCTAACCTTCCATAATTTTTAATTTCAAACGGTTTTTCACGTGGACTTCTAGCTATTGTAGGTTCACCTGACGCAAGCTTCTTAAATTCATCAGGATTTACTTTAGTAGATATTTCTCCTGCGTAATTTAAAAGTGAATCCCCTAGTTCAGCTCTATGATAACCTTTACTATCGGTAAGTGATTCTAATGAAAAGCTTGATACATTGAATTCACCTAATAGAGCCCTTGAAATTTCAAGAAAGACACTTTTTCCATTTGCGCCTTTTCCAAGTAAAATTAATATTTTTTCGTGTTTTAAATTTGAAAATACAGATGCTATAAATTCTGCCAATACTAATTGTTTATCAACATCAGGTATGACTTGATCAAGATATTTCTGGAATTTTTCGCATTTAGCCTCAGGATCATATCCATATGGTAGTATATATGTGATTAAATCGTCTTCTGAGTGTTCGAACATTTTAAATTCCCCATTTTCTATTTTTAAGGTTCCATTTAAAAAATTCAAAGAAGATTCAAATGTTGAATACTTTTTATCTTTGTAATACAACATTTGAAGTTGCTTTACACATTTAATTATGAAATCAACATCTCTTGATATCAAGGGAGGTAACTCCATTTTATTTCCTGCGATGCTTAAAAATTTAGCTAGCTTTTCATCATTAAGCTTTATCCAATACTTCCCGTTAAATAATCTTGTATAACCATTGAAATGAGAAATAGGATGACCTAATTTCTTTAATTGAGAATATAAACGATCAATAAAAATTATTTTGTATGATGATCTATTTAAACCTTTTGTTGGTAATGGATCTACAGACTTAATGTTTTGATATATAAGATTAGCTTTGTTGAAATCTTCTTTTTTTATCTTTTTTAGAATCTCACTTGAAGCTTCATTTACATTTTGTGTAGGTTGTGTATGATATTTTTCAGTTGTCTTGCTCATAAATCCCTCCCACAACCTTATTTGATTCAAGGATGGAATCTATGTCTTCTTTCTTGAAATATAGAGTACCACCTAATTTTGAATAGGGTAGTACACCATCTCTTTTCATAATATGAAGCTGGGTCTTAGATATACTAAGATACTTTGCTGCTTCATAGGTTCTGAACCAAATTTTATTAAGTTCAGTTGATTTCTGTTTACCCTCGTTTATAAGGTTATCGAGATTAATTAATTTATTTTTAATCATTAGTTTCTTGATTAAAGTGGTAAGTGTGCTACCACAGCACGTCAGGCAATTCGTTTGCTGACGCTCTCCTTTTGAAATAAATATCAAATGAGGCGTATTACAACTATTATTTAAAATAGAGGGCCTGAGCTATATGATTAATCTTTAAATAATCAGAACAAAAATAGAACAGAGAACAACATAAAAAACAATATATGAAATAATTTAAAATATATTTTGAAATAAAAATCAAATTATAAGTGAAAGTTCCCACTACCTCTATAAACACCCCCCATCAGTCCCAGGGGTTTCAAGTATACCCCCACCAATCAAATTTTAATAAACCCAAAAACGATGGTAAAAATTATAGACTACAAACTAAGAACAAATGAACAAGGTGAAGATTTCTTCGCATTGATAATTGAAAGTGGGCTTGAGACTGTTAAGTCAAAAGAAGGAAATACTTACTTCACTTCAAGGAAGGCAGGAGTTCCTAGTACATTTACTGAACAGAAATGCCAAGAATTGATCGGGGAGCAATTACCAGGTAGAATTGTAAGGGTTCCATCTGAACCTTATGAGTACAAAATTGACTCAGGGGAGACAATCATATTGGATTTCAAGTATTCATATGAAAGTGAGCCAGCAAGTATTGAAGATAATGTCTTCTCTGAAGATGAAGAGCTTGTCTGATACTTTATTATATAACATTAACTGAAAAGGCGGATGTAGATCATCTGCCTTTTTTTATTTCCACGATATGCAAAAGCTAAAATATGTAAGTGAGTATAGCTTACTAGTTCATACCTCAAAGTATGGATTAATGAGGATTAAGTGTCCTTTTACCGTTATTACAATTTCTACGAATACAATTCTACAATATAGAAAAAGGTATAAAGTAGATAGAGTAATTAAGTCAGAAGACTTCAAAATTCTATATCAAATTGATAACAAAACTTACAGATATAACATTTTCAAAATTTTATTAAATAGGAATCAAAAATGAATTTAACTAAAGATCTAATTCAACAATCACCACAAATACCTGAGTGTAAGATTTCATATTCATTAATTGGTGAAGTAGATACCTTACCACAAGTGACTTCGCCTGAACAAGCTTATAAGTTACTATTAGAGATTTGGGATAAAGACACTATATGCTATAGAGAAGAATTCATTGTGTTACTTCTAAACAATGCTAAAAGAGTAATAGGTTGGAGTAAAATTAGTATTGGAGGTAGCAATGCTACTATTGTAGAACCTGCTATGGTGTTTCAGGTAGCTTTATTATCTCATGCTAGTTCTATAATACTAGCCCACAATCACCCTTCAAATAATATGAGGGCTTCTACTGCTGATATTAACCTTACCAAAAGGTTGAAAGAAGCGGGACAGTTACTTGGTATAAGTATTGATGATCATTTAATAATCAGTTCAACAACCTTTATATCACTTAGAAATGAAAGTATTATTTAATGCTCGATTATATTCATGAATGAAATATTGTATGAATTAAACAATTGTAAATCCAATATAATTATTTACATTAGCTTCAATTTCTTTATCCGCAAAACTTAAATTAACCGACATTATTATTTTTTTTATGAAAGGTCAAAGTAAATACATGGTAAGTCAAAAAGACGGATTGAAATTCCATATCTCTTACCATTCAAATGGGACACCTACGTTATGTGGGAAGACTAAGTTTAGAAGAAAAAGAGTGAATCCATTTATTTTTTTAATATTTGATTCCGATATAATGTGTGAAAAATGTTTAAATATTGCCGGGTATGATATAGACGGTCAACCATTAGAAGAAGACTATTAATGATCTTAGATAACAGGGATAATGGAAGGGTACTGGATGCTTTAAAAGAAGCTCTATCAAATGGGGAAAAACTGAACATTATTACTCGTAAATTTTCCCTTTTTGGATATCAAGCATTGAAAGATGAACTTGAAAAAATGGATGAAACTGAGCTCCTATTTTCATTAGAGGCAATGTTTCCAGAGGATAGGTATGAACTTCCTCCAATTCTAGGAGATACTGAAGATCGAAAGCTTAGAAACCAGTTAACCACCCAAGCTATTGCTAAAAGCCTGGATCAATGGATCAGTAACAAAGTCACTCTAAAAGGTTCTTATGACTCATTAAATGCCAACCACTATGAAGTAAAACAGAAAGGTGGTAAGCAAACTATAATTAATGGCTCATCTACACTTACAACATCAGGATTGGGAGTTATTGCTACACCGGGGCATGAAATGAATACCATGTTTGATGATCAAGAGAATGTGAGAGGGTTACATAACTGGTATGATCAGATTTGGAGCAATACCGGTAATGAAAAGGAGGCAAAGGAGCTCTTATCTGAACAACTGAAGAAGATCTACAAGCCAAGGTCACCTCAAAATTTATACTTTCAAACACTGTATCATTTGTTCAAGGATTCTCTGGATCTTATTGACGAAGAGCAGGTGATGAAAACACGTACTGGGATAAAAAGTACCTTAGTTTGGAATAAACTCTACAAGTTCCAAAAAGATGGGGTAATAAGTGCTATAAGCAAAATTGAAAAGTATAATGGTTGCATTATTGCTGATAGTGTTGGCTTGGGTAAAACATTTGAAGCACTGGCAATTATCAAATACTATGAACTTAGAAATGATAGAGTATTAGTTTTAACGCCAAAAAAACTTAGAGATAATTGGACGCTCTATACACTTAATGATAAAAGAAATCTTTTTGCAGAGGATAGATTTAATTATGATGTGCTTAATCATACTGACCTAACCAGAGATGGAGGCATGTCAGGTGATATCAACTTGGAGACGGTCAATTGGGGCACCTATGATCTAATTGTGATTGATGAGTCCCACAACTTCAGGAATAACCCTCCTAAGAAGGATGGAACTACCCGCTATGGTCAGTTGATGAACCAAATCATAAAGAGTGGGGTAAAGACGAAGGTTTTAATGCTGTCTGCTACTCCTGTAAATAACAGGATGAATGATCTTAAAAATCAAGTAGCGTTTATTACAGAAGGGAGAGATGATGCTCTTTATAGTTCAGGTATTCATAGCATAGAATTAACTTTAAAAAAGGCACAAACGAAATTCAATCAATGGCAAAAACTGGATAATGAAGAACGCACTACTGAAAGGTTATTAGATGCATTGAACTTTGACTATTTCAAACTATTGGATTTATTAACAATTGCAAGATCCAGAAAGCATATTACTAAATATTTTGATAGTGAAGATTTGGGAACTTTTCCTGAACGTCTGAAACCATTAAATCTTAAACCTGATCTTGATCTCGAAGATGGATTTCCTCCACTTAGAGAAATAAATAGAGATATAAGGAAGCTTAATTTAGCAGCTTATGCTCCACTAAAGTATTTACTTCCAGAAAAAAGAGAAGAATATGCAGCCAAGTATGATACTAAAGTGAAACAAGGTTCATCTGTATTTAGGCAGGTAGATCGAGAACAAAGTTTGATCCATTTAATGAGGGTAAACCTTCTAAAAAGGCTTGAAAGTTCTGTAGTATCATTTGCTCTTACTTTAGGAAAGCTAAATGATAAAGTTGAAGATTTAATCAATAAGATTGATAATCTGGAAGAGATTGAAGAACTCTCCATTGAAGATGTAGATTTAGAAGATGAATCAATGGAACCATTCCTAATCGGAAATAAAACTAAAGTTCTGATTCAGGATATGGATTTAATACGGTGGAAAGAAGAGCTTGAAGAAGATCGCCAAAAGTTAGTCAAGTTATATCGTATAGCTAAATCAGTTAAAGCTAATAATGATGCTAAGTTAAAGGAGCTGAAAGATTTGCTTAAAAAGAAGGCTGAAAATCCAATTAATCAGGGAAATAAAAAGGCGCTAATTTTCACAGCATTTACTGACACAGCAGAATACCTATATGAACATATTTCTGAGTGGGCAAAAGCTGAGCTTGGTGTACACGTGGCATTAGTTACAGGTGGTAACTCCGGTAATAAATGTACAATGCCAAAAGTAAGAACTGACTTGGTTTCAATTATTACTGCATTTTCACCAATATCTAAAGAAAGAAATAAAATTGATGAAGATGCAAAGGATGAAATTGATATTCTGATAGCTACAGATTGCATTTCAGAAGGTCAGAATCTTCAGGATTGTGATTTAGTGGTAAACTATGATATTCATTGGAATCCGGTAAGAATAATTCAACGCTTTGGTAGAGTTGACCGATTAGGCTCAAAAAACAAGTGCATTCAACTTGTAAATTTCTGGGCAAATATGGAGTTGGATGAATACATCAATCTGGAAGCAAGAGTTTCCGGTAGAATGGTACTTCTTGATATTTCAGCAACTGGTGAAGAAAATGTAATTGAATATGCTGATTCCGCCACAATGAATGATCTTGAATATCGAAGAAGACAGTTAGAGCAATTACATGAAGAAGTAGTAGATCTTGAAGATTTAGGGAGTGGTATTTCTATTACTGATCTCACTCTTAATGATTTTAGAATGGATTTAGCTGAACATATGAAAGATTACGAAGATGAGTTAAAGCAAATGCCAATTGGAGGGAGAGCTTGTATTGCACCGGATGAGTTTGTATCAGGTGAACTTGAGGCAGGAGTTCTTTTCTGCCTCAAGTCTGATAATCCTAACATCAGTATTGATCCAAATTATTCTATAGCACCTTATTATTTAGCTTTTGTAGGAACTGATGGCGAAGTAAAAATCCCATTTACTAAAACAAAAGGATTATTGGACGTTGTGAAACAGTTGAGTTTGGGAAATACTAAGGCTGAAAACGATGCCTATAATAATTTTATGAAAAAGACTTCTAAAGGGTGGAAGATGGAAAATTATCAGATACTTTTGGAAAATGCGGTGAAGTCAATTTCAGGTAAAGCAGAAGAAAAAGGAGTAGAAAGTTTATTTACTAGAGGAGGTACTACAATTAATAAACATTCTTTTAAAGGAGTGGATGATTTTGAAGTGGTAAGCTATTTTATTTTATCGCCTGAAAATATATGAGAGATGAGTTCCCATATAATTTTTTAAAATTTCCTAATAAATGCATTCTTGAAAAAACAGTATTTAAAAAATTGTTTTATGAGAATGCAAAATTTAGTGTAACTGATAAAAAATGGTTTACCAAAGATATCAATCGTATTAAATGGAAATACACGTTAAAGCCTGAATCTATCCTTATTTTTGCGGTGAAAGAAGATGAGTATTATTACGATGAGATAGCGGTAATTGAATTTGAGCTGGATAATGATAAACATATTGACCGATTGGCTGATATCATTCACAGGACTATACCTTATCCGTTGATGATTGTCTTTAGAGGGGAAGAATGGGTACGGTTATCAGTGGCGGATAAGCGGTTCAACAAATCGGATGACCAGGCAGCTACCATAAAGGAGTACTGGATAACTGACCGGATTAAAGAACAGCTACAAGATTCCGTTAATCAGGCTTTTATAGAGCAACTGTCTTACGAAAGACAACCACGTTTGAACCTGAAGGTGTTCTACAAAGGCTGGATAGATGCTTTTATTGCTTATCAAGTCTCCAGAGTGACCGGAGAATTTGAAATGCTGGACGAGCAGGCTAAGAAGCAGAAAAGAGTAGAAGCACTAAATGAGTATCGCGTGATGGAGGAAGAAGTAGCGTACCTTAGATCGAAATTAAAGAAAGAAGAAGCATTCAATGAAAAAGTGAAGCTGAATGTGGATATTAAAGAATTGGAAAAACAACTGAAGCAGACGGCAAAGCAATTATGAGTGACACTATACCACCACTGACAGAAAAAGACGGAGAAAGCAAAGACTTGGTAGCGGAGAACATTGAAAAGCTAAAGCAGCTGTTCCCTGAGATAGTTACAGATGGGAACGTAGATTTTGGAACGCTTGAGGAGGTCCTGGGAGACTTTAAAGAAGACTGTAATGAGCGCTATTCGTTTACCTGGAATGGCAAGAGTAAAGCCCGGAAGTTAGCCATGACACCAAGTAGGGGTACATTGAGACCTGTTCCTGAAGAAAGTGTGAATTGGGATAGCACGGAGAACCTGTTTATTGAAGGGGATAATCTGGAAGTATTAAAGTTACTTCAGCGTAGCTATCATGGTAAGGTGAAAATGATCTATATAGATCCGCCCTATAATACTGGAAGTGACTTTGTTTACAGAGATGATTACAGAGATAATGTTAAGAATTATCTAAAACTTACTGGTCAAGCTGATGGGGAAGGTAAAAAGTTTAGTAGTAATGCTGAATATAGTGGGAGATATCATACAGATTGGTTGAATATGATATTCCCAAGACTATTATTAGCAAAAGAGTTACTCAGTGATGATGGATGTATTTTTATATCGATTGACGAAAATGAACATGACAATTTAAAGAAAGTATGCAATCAAGTTTTTGGGGAAGAGAATTTTATTACATCCATTGTATGGGAAAGAGCATTCTCACCAAAAAATGATGCAAAATATATCTCAGATAGTCATGACTACATCCTTTACTATGCAAAGAATATTGATAATTATGAGTCAGGCAGATTAGAAAGAACAGAAGAACAAAATGATAGATATTCAAACACTGATGATGATCCAAGAGGACCTTGGATGTCTGATAACTTAACTGTTAAGACGTATAATGAGAAATATGATTATCCGGTCACTACTCCTTCCGGAAGAGTTGTAGAGCCATCACACGGTTCTTGCTGGAGGGTCTCAAAGAAAAAATTTAAGTCGCTAAGAGAGGATAATCGAATTTGGTTCGGTAAAGATGGGAGTAATGTACCAAGACTTAAACGTTTTTTGTCTGAGGTACAAACTGGGGTCGTAGCTACAACAATTTGGAATTATGAAGATGTTGGTCACAATCAAGAAGGAAGGCAGGAATTAAAAAAACTTTTTGACGGAAAAGGATACTTTGATGGACCAAAGCCTATTAGGTTATTAAAGAGATTAATTCGAATTGGAAAGGCTGATTCAACTGGTGATATAGTATTAGATTTTTTCTCTGGTTCCTGTTCGACTGCTCATGCTTGCATGTCAAAAAACCTTGATGATAATATTCAACGAAGGTTTATAATGGTTCAGCTACCGGAACCAACTGAAGAAAAAAGTGATGCAAATAAAGCTGGATTCAAAAATATAGCTGATATTGGTAAAGAAAGAATAAGGCTGGCTGGCAAAGAATATTCCGATGATAAGATTGACATCGGTTTTAAAGTTTATAAGTTAGATACATCAAACCTTAAACCTTGGGATCCTAATTTTGATCAAGTACAGCTCTCCATTGAAGACTCCATAGAAAACATCAAACCAGATCGTACAGAGCAAGATGTGCTTTATGAGATTTTGTTGAAGTATGGCTTGGACTTATCATTGCCTATTAAAGAAAATGATATAGCTGGATCCAAAGTATTTGTTGCTGGAGCCGGTGCATTATTCATTTGTCTCGCTCCAAACATTGACCTGGATGTGGTAGAAGGAATAGCCAGGCTTAAAGCAGAATTGGAGCCGGAGTTAACCCGAGTAGTATTCCGGGATAGTGGCTTCAAGGATGATGTTGTAAAAACCAATGCGGTTCAGATCCTCAAGCAACACGGAATTGAAGACGTAAGGAGTATTTAAGATGGCTATGAAGATCAAGTTTAATCCTAACCTCGATTTTCAAAGAGAAGCAATTAAATCTGTAACAGGAGTTTTTGAAGGACAGGAAATAGGAAGTAGTCATTTCACCGTATCCGGTATTCCTGAAACCGAATTTCAGTTTGAAGAAAGAGGTATTAGTAACAGGCTTAGGCTACTTGATGAAGATATCCTAAAAAACATTCAGTCTATTCAAATTGAAAATGGGCTCAGACCTGATGAAGTACTTAATGAAGGTTTAGATTTTACCGTAGAAATGGAGACGGGTACAGGTAAAACATATGTTTATTTAAGATCTATGTTTGAAATGTATGAGAAGTATGGTTTTTCCAAGTTTGTAATAGTTGTTCCATCTGTAGCTATACGAGAAGGAGTATATAAATCATTGGAAATGACCAAAGAGCATTTCAATCAGATTTATGACAATATTCCTTATGATTATTTTATTTACGATTCTGATAAATTAGGTCAGGTACGCAATTTTGCTACTTCCCAGCATTTGCAGATCATGGTTATCAATATTGATGCTTTTCGCAGATCATTTACCAATCCTGAATTGGAAAAAAAGGCAAATATTATTCATAGAAGTCATGACCGGATGAATGGTCAAAAACCTATTGAAATAATTCAACAAACCAATCCGATAGTAATTATTGATGAACCTCAATCTGTAGACACTACGAATAAAAGTGCAAAAGCAATTAAGTCCCTGAATCCATTATGCACATTTCGATATTCAGCTACACATATTGATAAATATCATATGCTATATAAATTGGATTCAGTAGATGCATTTGAACAAAAATTAGTTAAGCAAATTGAAGTAGCAGGTATACAAGTTGATGATGCCCATAACAAAGCATTTATAGAAGTTCATGATGTTACCAACAAAAAAGGGATTCCGGAGGCGACTATTTCTTTTGATCAGCTAAAGGAAGGAAAAGTAAAAAGAGTAAAGCGTAAGGTTAGCCAAGGTGCAGATATATTTGATTATTCTGGAGGGAGAGATCTGTACAATAACTTTATAATTAGTGAGATTTATGCGCAGAAAGGAAATGAGTTTGTAAAATTTGGTATAGATACATACATCAAAAAGGGAGAGACACAGGGTGGAGTTGATGAAGATTCACTAAAAAGGCTACAAATAAGGAAGACTATTGATGAACATTTAGAAAAAGAGCTAAGATTACGACCCAAGGGTATTAAAGTGCTTAGCCTTTTCTTTATTGATAAGGTTGCCAATTATCGAAAGTATGATGATGAAGGTAACCAGATGAATGGCAAGTATGCTGATATGTTTGAAGAAGAGTATAAAAAAGCTATATCCAGTCCTAAATTTAATCAATTGTTTGAAGGTGTTGATAAAGATACAATCGCTGAACAAGTACATAATGGTTACTTCGCAATAGATTCAAAAGGTAGAGGTACAAACAAAGTGGAATATTTCAAAGATACCACAGGTACAACTCTGGCAGATGGTGATGCATATAATCTCATCATGAAAGACAAAGAACGATTGTTAGATTTAGATACAAAACTAAAGTTTATTTTTTCTCATTCTACACTTCGTGAAGGATGGGATAACCCTAACGTATTTCAAATATGTACACTAAATGAAACTAATTCTACTATAAAGAAGAGACAGGAAATAGGTCGTGGTTTACGTATTGCTGTTGATAAAAATGGTGAAAGAGTTTATGGATTTGATGTCAATACACTGACAGTAATGGCTAATGAATCATATGAAGATTTTGCCAAAGAGCTTCAGAAAGAAATTGAAGAAGAAGAAGGTATTAAATTTGGTATTGTTGAAGAGCATTCTTTCGCAAGTATTCCGGTATTTGGAGAAAATGGTGAAAGTAAAAATCTGGGTGTAGAGTTGTCGTCAAAAATATATGATCATTTTTTAGAACAAGAATACATTGACAAGGGGGGAAAGATTCAGGATAAACTCAGGTTAGATATCAAGAAAGATGTTGTTCATATACCGGATGAGGTGATTGAACATAAATCACAAATAACTTCTATGCTTAGAAAGCTTGCTGGTAAGTTAAACATTAAAAATGCAGACACTAAGCGTCAGGTAAAACTTAATAAGCAGATTCTTTTAGATGAAGATTTTAAGCAACTGTGGGAAAAGATTAAATATAAAACCACCTACAGAGTAGATTTTGATTCTGAATTACTCATAGAGAACTGTGCAAAAGCTCTGAGAGATCAGTTAAGAGTAAGTAAAGCACGTTTCCAATATAGAGTAGGATTACTTGAAAAAGATCGTGGAGGTGTTCATTCTGAGCTTAAAAAAGAAAATATACAAACCTATGATGCTACAGATTTTCCATTACCTGATATTTTAACAATTCTCCAGGATGAAACTCAGTTAACTCGTAAATCTATTGCAAAGATGTTATCTGATAGCGGAAGACTTTCATCTTTTACTAACAATCCCCAGAAATTTATAGAGCAAGCAATTGACATCATTAAAAGTGAAATGAGGAAAATTGTTGTAGATGGAATTAAGTACCAAAAAATTGGTAGTGATCATTACTATGCTCAAGAGTTATTCGAAAGTGAGGAATTATTCGGCTATTTGGACAAAAATATGATGGAAGCAAAAAAATCTGTTTTTGATCATGTAGTGTATGATTCTGATATAGAGCGAAATTTTGCTAAAGCTTTCGAAGATAACGAAGGAGTTGAACTTTATGCTAAACTACCGGCATGGTTCAAAGTAGACACTCCACTTGGATCCTATAATCCGGATTGGGCAGTAGTCTATGAAAACAACGGAGACAAGAAGCTATACTTCGTAGTCGAAACCAAAGGATCACTATTCAGTGATGCCCTAAGAGCTACAGAGAAAGCTAAAATTGACTGTGGACGTAAGCACTTCAGAGCATTAGACTCTGGGGTAGCTTATGAAGTTGCCGATGGATTTGATCGATTTTTGGATGTGGCGGAGGAGTGAAGATTGGAGTATCAATGTGATTCATTCGAGGACTTCCTGGAGCAGTTAGATCTGGTAAAAAGTAAAATCGAGGAAGAAACAGATACTACTGATTATGTGAAGTATTTATATAGAGGTCACGCAGATTCAAATTGGTTATTACAAACTACCTTAGAGAGAGAAACTGATATCAATTACACGAGACTATCTTACACTGAAGAACTGCTTGAACTATGTTTTGGAGCAGATCATTTGACCTACTTTCAGTCTATGAAGGAAAAAAATGGCTTCAGTAAACAAGATTGTGTCACTGCAATCAAAGAAGCTGATAAAGACGAATCCTTAGGTTTTTTCTTTACACCATATCATTCTAAAAATAAATTTCTATCAAATCTTTGGGTTGAAGCAAGGCAATATGGTTATCCTTCACCATTACTGGATTGGACACTAAACAGCAATATTGCGTTATGGTTTGCTTTTTCTAAATGTTTTTCTCGATCTGTAGCGATATACCTGTTTGAAGATTCAAATAGAGGTGGTGACAAATCTGGAAGTTCTTCTGAAATTAACATCTATACACATAATCCGATTGGTTGTGATGACATCTATAGAAACTTCATCCAAAAAGCCAGATACACGATTTGTACGTTACACGGAAATAAAGCAAATCGTCATATATTTGCTTCACACATAGAAGGGTTTGAAGAGAGCAGAAAGACCAAAGGTAGTTTGCACAAATTTGTCATCCAGAGCTCTGAAAAGTTGAAGGTAATGGATTATTTGAGAGGTCAGGGGATAGACTACAATTCTCTGTTTAAAATTTAAATGAATTACTATGGATAATGATAGAGAGGAACCAATTAAAGTATGTATACAAGGTAATTGGCTTACAGATAGTAAGTTCAAATTAAGTTTTCTATTAAAGAATCTGCATGAAGCATTCGCAACAATTTCTTTACCAAAAATCCAATATATGGCTGATTCGATTGGAAAGTTTAATGTAGAATATTTAGATGAGGATAAGTGGGTATGTGTGGCGATGCCTTCATTTAACCATGTAAGAATTTCAAGAGGTGTAGTAGAGTTAGTTTGGGTTATTTCTTATTCACATATCCTACTATATACTGAAATAGTAGAGGGGAAAAGATTTTTTGGGGGGAAGAATAATTTCAAATTTTCTGATAACCCACTCACAAAAACTGCTGTTGATTTGCTGAAAATGTCACTTGAGAATTGGTTTAATCCAACACATCCTTATTCAGACATATGGAAGGAAAAATCTATTAATGTTACTGAGGAATCTGATGATGATTATATAAAACCAGCAAACGAAATGACCAGATTGGTTCTTTCTTTTTATCTGTATCATGAATTTGGACATTTAATGATGCACCGAAATGAAAAAGATTCAATTAAAGCAGAAAAAGAGGCAGATGACTTTGCAACAGCTTGGTTTTTAGATCAAAGCTTTGATGAGGATAAGGAAAAGAGAAACAAGTTTGCATTAGCAGTATCATTAGCATTTGAGATACTAATGATTAGATGTATACATACAGGCAAATGTGAAGATGATGAGCATCCACATTCAATTGATCGAATGATTGATAACATCGAGAAGTATATAGAAGATGATGATCTATATGTTTGGGCATTTCTGTGTTTTACTTTTAAACTCCATTTAGACGCTGCCAAAATAACTACCCCTGAAAAAGTTTATGAAGATCATCGAGATTGTTTTTATGAGTACATTCGTATTCTGAGAGAACGTAAATAGATACTCAGTGAATCTTTTAAAAGAATAATACAAATAAGCTTTTTACGTCGTAATATGAGAGAATTTATTAAAGTGGTTCGTCTCTCCGCTCATAAAAATAAAATCCATTTCGGGTAATCGAGTTTGTTTTTTTATTGTTGATTTGTAATAGTATAAGTATTAATCGTATTAATCTTTATAATGAAAGTCTAAATAATTTACTAAAGGATTACGAATGTGTGGACGATACGCTTTATTTAAGTTGTTGGATGAAATAGATCACTTTCTTGGTACAATGGAAGGAGACGGTGAAATCCAACCTAACTACAATGCAGCTCCTACTTCAGTAATGCCCGTCTGCCATGTAAATGAAGAAGGAAATCGAGTATTAGATCCAATGTACTGGTGGTATATGAAATGGCTCCCTAAGAATGGTAAACCAGATTTTAAGTATTCTACCTTCAATACCCGTGATGATAAAATCTTGTCCAGCAGGTTATGGGGAAAAGACTTTCAAGAGAAGCAGATACGATGTATTGTTCCAATGAATGGGTTCTATGAATTTACTGGTCCAAAAGGGAGTAAGTCTGCTCATTACTTTCATCCAAAGAGTACAGGACTATGGGGAGCCGCAGGTATCTATTCTAAGGTTAGCCCGAATGAAGGCATGGGTTCTTTTTCTATAATAACCACCGATCCAAATAGTATGGTAGAGAAAGTACATGATCGAATGCCTGCTTTCTTGCATCCCAGTGAGTTTGATGATTGGTTGAACCCTGATCATTCACCTGAGTACTTATTAGATATGCTAAAGCCGTACCCTGAAGATGACATGGAAACCTATATCGCATCCCCTCAGGTAAGTAATTCAAGGAACAACTTCCCAGAACTACTCGAACGATCCACACTTTTTTAAATGGTCAGCTTATTCGTAATAGCTTACTTCTTTATAGTGCTCAATTTTTTGATATTTAGCTATCTAAATGAGCTTTCTTATCTAAGTAGAACGGTAATTATTCCATTGGTTATTTCATTAGTAGTCATTCTACTGCTCATTATCTTTGGATTTTTTGATCACGTTATCTCAGATAACACGTTTAATTCTCTGTTAATAGAAAGTGGAATCATTGTTTTTGCTTACTTCTTGACCTCACTTATGAATGCATACTTAATAAATGAAGAAAAGCTCAAAAGCATCAAAGGATTAGATAAAATGTTAAAAGTGTGGGATTTTATGAGATTACACTTTGTTTGCGTTGGGATATCATTCATCCAACTCATGAGAATTTTCACATAGTTACCTCACGAATAAGAACTCTCGATCTACTTCCTGCATGAATCTCCAGTCTAACTGGTCAAGGGTATAGACTAAGTGATAGAACCTTTGCTCGGTATCTTCAGCCACAAAATGGAGGTGTTTGGTAATCATAGTATTCTCCATGTGAGCCGTTTCAATACGACTTACTTGTATAGAGCCATACTTACCTTTTTTGAAGCGGTAGGGGCGTAATCTGTCTATGAGAGCAAACTCTATTGGTGTTCTTCGCTCGATCTCTTGATTGGGAAAGATCTCAAAGCGTAAAGGAACTATCCGATGGGCATCCGAGGGTTGATGCTTATGTCTTTTCACTTGAACCAACACTCTATCGATCACACTATCCTGTCGGTCTTTATTTTCTACCAATGACCACAGCAGTTCTTCCTGATCAAACTCCAGATCAAAGATCAGTCCTTCTTTGGTCTCAACACTATAGAATGACTTCTTAATACCACCCACGCTTTTACTATGACATGATCTCACTCGTTTTAACTGATGAGTAAACTCAGTTCTCCATGCAGGTTTGGGAAGCCTACTATGCCTGCAAAAGAATACCAATATGTCTATTAACGGATATTTGTTCATGACCAATTTTGGTTTGGTCGTTTTAAACTATACACATATTTTATACATATCAACATATAATCAAAATAAATGGCGACTAAAAAAGACTTTTCCTACCAACCAGAGAACGATGTTCACAGAATCACTCTATACAATACGGTCTATCCTGAGCATCAACATCGGGGAAAGAAGGAGCGGTTATATCTGCACTTTGACTTCGCTTGTTTCTACGCTCAAGTAGAACAGTTACGAAACAGAATGTATGGGTTACCTCTTATCATTGGAGGATGGAGAAAAGACTCTGGTCAGGTGAAAGGGATTGTAGCTACTTCTTCCTATGAAGCTCGATCATTTGGCATCAAGACAGGAATGAGCGCTTTTGAAGCCTATCAGTTATGTCCTTACGTGTGTATGCTTCAAGTTGATTATGCTACATACACTGCAATTTCAAAGCAAGTCCATTATATCTTTAAGCAGTTTTCGCATAAAGTAGAACGCTACTCTATGGATGAATACTTTATGGATATATCGTTCTTAGTAGGAAAGTCCGAATCTAAAATCCTTCAATTTGCCCAAGACCTACAAACTAAAATATTTGAGGCGACCAATTTATACGGATCTATTGGGATAGCCCGATCTAAAACCTACGCCAAGCTTTCCAGCAGTTTAGACAAACCTAAAGGGATCACCTCAATTATCACCTCAGAAGATGAGAGAGCTTATATCTATCCTTTAGACGTAGATGAAGTTTGGGGAGTGGGTGGAAGAAGATATGAACATATCCTAGCGGAAGGTTTCCGAACTATTGGAGATGTGGTAGATAGTGGAACAGACAAGACCTTTATGAGACTGTTCGGTGCTAACTTTGGTAAGATGCTCTTTCAAACAATTACTGGGCAAGACCAAGCGAGAGTATTGGAAGAGAATGATAACTACACGCCTAAGTGGGGAGTCAGTTATGGGCATACCTTCTCGGAAGGGTCATGTAATGTAGAAAGTATTAAAGGAGAGTTTGCCATAGCTGTTGAACAGGTGTGTTACAGGCTCAGGGCTTATGGAATTAAAGCGTGCTCCTTTAGTGGGATGTTTGGGTTTAATAAGACTGAGCAACCAGGAGTAGGATTTCGCTTTGCTACTGGTGGCTATACCAATGTGGACAAATTGGTCTTTGATGCTTGTATGGATAAAATACTTCCAGCCATTAAAGGAGCATGTAGAGCGAAGATGGAGATCCGAAATATTATCATTGGCACTAAAGAGATTGACAAGACTGATCAGTTGAATCTCTTCTTTACTGATGAAGCCTTAGAGTTAGAACGATTCAAAGCCATTGATCAGATTAATAACAGGTATGGTAAAGGTACACTTAGAAAAGCCAATACCTTACTTAGAGTGACAGGAAATACTCATTTCTTGGAAAGGAACGAGTAAATGCTATATTAAAGAATGAAAGAAGCATTTATGCATGTTCTTAGAGGTGATCTGACTCTTGGTCTTTGTTACTTAGAATATCCTCGTTGTATCATGTGGTATCAACCAGAAGAGTTCGGACACTGTTTTCAATGGATAGATACGGATGTATCCATTAATGATCATAATAGAGTTAAACTTTTACTCGAAATGAAGGATATGGAAATAGCTTATTCAGGTGCTAATCTTGTTCCAATGATAGATTACAATCATCTCCAACTTAAACAAATAAATCTATAAAGAATTGTAAAGACTACTCATATACGAAATGATTTTCAATTTGAATACATAGCTCGCTTAGCTTGAGATCTAAAGCTAAAGCTATAGCCAACAATGTTGAAACTGTTGGATTTTTAATCCCTCTTTCTATTTCAGATATATAGACAGTGCTAGCTTCACATTTTTCAGCTAACTCTTCTTGTGAGTACCCCTTTTTAATCCGTAAAGATTTAATTGTCTCACCTAGTGCAATATCTAATCCATCTATTTTTTTCACTTGTAAAGCTTAAAACAGATGGATAGATTAAACCATAAACTATAGCATTAAATATTATGATAATTATATTGATAAAAAAACTTCTTATGAATCAGTACATATATTGTATTTCATTGTTGTTATTAACACAAACTACAGTTTTATCACAGTCAGTTAACGTGATAGAATATGACAGATATTTTGGGAGTGGAAAACTTTATTCAATTGATATTCCGAATTCTTTCATAGAAGTAGAAGAAGAAACAGCTGACTTATCATTTGTGAAAATCAATACAGCTGCTATTAAAGTCCTCATAATGGACGCTAAAGATTTGCAAAGTATTCATGAACTTAGTAAAAATAATTTTGAAGAAGATTATAGAGAATTTTCGCCTCAATCTATTATATCTAATTTTAAAAAATTCAAATCAAATGGTGTAGATGTATCCACTTTCAATTTAAGTAGATACGAAAATGATGAATTAATATTCTTACTTCAATTTGCAGTACATAAAGGAAAAATATATTGCATTGAAATAACAACAAATATCAAGAATCTCGAGAGTAATCAAGGTGTATTTTTTGTAGTAAAAAATTCTATGAAATTCTATTGATCATATTGAAATGTAAATACAATTAAATTCTTCATTTAAAACATGCTTTCAAGGCTTTTATAAAATAATTAACTATGGAAAATGACAAGAAGAAGAAAGAGTCTTATCTCAAACCATTAATTATAATTGCATTAATTCTTGCATGTAGTTGGGGTCTAGAAGGATCAGTCATGGGTGGTAGTTTTCTGGGCTCCATATTTCAAAATATTATACTTCTAATTGTAGGAGGTATAATTATTTTTGCAATAGTAAGCGTTTTGGATAAATAAATTTATAATTTTTAAAAACTAGATAACGTATCTATAGTGAACTCCTTGGTGACCAGTAATCAAGTATAGGAATAAAAAGGCTTTTAATCGCCTTATTGATGTATTTTAAGTTTAGGTGGTGTTCCCCGCACCTCCACAGATTTAAGCCAATTCGAGCAATCGGGTTGGCTTTTTTATTGCTGAATTAATGGAAATAAGAGTACAAAATTATTGATTATAGTTTTAAACAATATTTGTTAGTTTCATTTTTTATGGAGTATTTCAGTTACTATCAGTAAATGATTATAATTTTATACGTTGGAGAATTTTTGTTTTGATTATAAATCAAAATTGCAATTTTGAAATAAAGAACCTTTTTAAGGAGTTTGAGAACAATCAAAAACCTATTGAGGTTAACTTTAGAGAGTTGGTTGATTGGATACCATATAAAAATAGAGGTACGCATTTTATTCACCCTTATCCTGCTAAGCTTTTAATGCATATACCTCATTTTTTTTTAAACAATGAAATTCTATCTAAAAGAGAAGACTTGATATTAGATCCCTTTTGTGGATCTGGTACAACTCTACTGGAAAGTTTGCTTAGTAGTAGAAATAGTGTAGGATTTGACGTTAACCCTTTAGCAGTTTTAATCTCAAAAGTAAAGACAAGTAAACTGTCTGAAAACAAACTTAAAAAATTAGTAAAAAAGATAACTTCAAAATTAAGAGTATTTGATTCTTTAGACGTTCCAAATGTTTTAAATATTGATTATTGGTATGACAAGAAAACTATTCTAGAACTTTCTTCCATTAAAAGAATTATTGATGCAGAAGAGGATGATAGATATAAAGATTGGTTGAAAGTTTGTTTTTCAATACTAGTACAAAAGAAAAGCCTGAGCGATCCAAATGTATCTGTTCCAGTTAAATTAAATCCAGATAAAAAGTCGAAATCTAAAACGAGAAGAAAACTTGAGCTTGATTTAATAAAAAGAATAAAAGAGGAAAATACCTTTGAGTTATATATCTCTATTCTAAATAAGTCTATTTTACAAATAAGAGAGCTAAATCAAATGCTCGCCATTCATAATGATGTTAAAGTATTTCAACAACAGATAAATAATTTAGAATACAGTTTAAAAAATTCCTATAAAAATAAATTTCAATTAGTTATCACATCTCCACCATATGCGGGAGCCCAAAAGTATATTAGATCTTCAAGCTTATCATTGGGATGGTTAGAAATGGATAAAGAAAAAAAAATTGTCCAGCTTAAAAGAGAATCAATAGGTAGAGAAGTTTACAGAAACTACGAAGTAAATAATATTGGTAATACGGGAATAAAAGAAGCGAATCAATTTGTCCAAAAAATTGAAAACATTAACCCAACAAGGGCTAAAATTATCTCAAACTATTTACAAGAAATGAGAGAGGCTTTAAAAAACGTTTATAATTTGGCTAAGCCTGGTGGGTATTTTGTTTTAATAATGGGAAATAATGAAGTATGTGGACATAGCTTTAATACACAGAAGTATATATCAGAAATTTCCGAGGGTTTAGGATTTAATAAAAAGCTCACACTTATCGATGTTATTAAATCGAGAGGCCTTATGACTAAAAGAAATAAGTCCGCAAGTTTAATAACTAGAGAGTGGGTACATGTATTTGAAAAATAGCATTATATAGTGAATACAAAAGAAAAACTTTTATCAAAGATTCATACGTTGATTAAAACTATTTGGGTCGACTACCCAATTACAATCACAATCCCAAGGATTGAGAATTGGCTAAAGAATTTCAAAGGAGAAGTGCTTGATGATAAATCTGAAAAATTAATTGCTCTCTATTTGTTATCCCAGTTTCATTATTTTGGTAAAAAAGAGATCAGGGAGATACTTAGAATTTTCTTTAGAGAGCTTATTATATATCCTATAATTCAAAGGCTAAGGAAAGATAATCATAATACTTCTGATATTGGACTTTTAAATAAGCTTTTGATCGTTGAACTAAAAAAAGCGAAGATTGTAGGGGTTGGAGAACCTTCCGAAAGTGGGAACTATTTAACTTATTTACTTAGACAGGAAGCAAATATTAGCACAGATTACTTTATTAATACTAATGATATTTTTACATCAACTGATAAAGATGCACTAAAACACCCAAATATTGAAAAATACTATTTTGTTGATGATTTAAGTGGAAGTGGTACAACTGCAAAAAAATATAGCGCCACCGTCATTGAATCAATAAAAAAAATTAATCCTGAAATACAATGCTGTTACTTCATAATTTTTGCAACAGATAAAGCAGTAAATAAAGTGAAGAATGAAACACTATTTGATGAAGTTAAAAGTCTTTACCTCTTAGATAAGACGTTTAAGTGCTTTAATACGAACTCAAGATATTTTCCATGCAATATCGGCTCCATTAAAAAGGAAGATGCAAAGAAAGTAATAAAACACTACGGTGATGATATACATCGAAGACACCCATTGGGTTATAAGAACTCACAATTATTATTAGGATTAGAATATAATATCCCTAATAATACTATCCCAGTAATATGGAAGGATAAAGATACTTGGTATCCTATCTTTAAAAGACATACAAAAAAATATGGCAGCAACTGAGAACCCATTTGAAATAACAAAAGCAATGTTTCTACTGGACCCACAGATTCAAAAATTATGGGTTGATTTTCCAGATGAAGGTGGTTTTAAAGAGCTTGCTAAACCAAGCTCTTTACAGCCAATGCAAATCTTAGGTGGGAAAGGGAGTGGTAAGACACATTTATTAAGGTACTTTTCCTACAGGCTTCAAAAGATCAGGCATAGTAGTGATTTAGTACAAGGACTGAAAAGTGATGGCTATATTGGAAATTATACGCTTTTGAATGGCCTCAACTCAAAAAAATTTGTTGGAAAAGGCATTGATTTAGAAAGATGGATGGAGGTATTTAAATATTACTTTGATCTATTCTTGAGTGAAAATCTTCTATTGAATTTAATTGATATCAGAAATCAAATAAGTAACCTAAATTTAAATGAAGAGTTAATTTGTAAGGAAATAAATAAAGTCTTTAATGTTCCTGTAAAATTTAAAGGATACACTGTTGAAGATGTTCTATTATTTATTTCGAGTGAGAGAAAAAGTATTGATTTTGAAGTAGCAAATGCTAGTAAAACTAAAACACTTAATGTATCGATAAAAGCTAGTCCCGGGGATTTAATATTTCAAATACCAAGTATTATTACCCTCAATTGTGATGAATTATCAGACCTTACATTCTTATACATAATAGATGAGCTAGAAAATATTACTTTGGATCAACAAGTATACATTAACTCTTTAATTAGAGACTGTATACCGCCTGTTTCAATAAAAGTAGGATCAAGGTTATACGGAGTTAAAACAGAGCGGACTTATAGTGATCAGGAGGAAATTAAAGAAGGATCTGAGTTTGATAGGCTTATACTAGACTACAGGTTAAGGGCATCAATTAAAAACTATAGTTCATTTTCCAAATCTTTATTATCAAGAAGACTTAATAAAAATAATATTGAACAAATAGACTTAGACTCAATTTTTGAGGATCATAATCAATACACTGCAGAGGATGAAAAGCTCGTAAAAATCAAAAAAAGAAATCCAGTAAGAGATAAAAAAGTCTACTTCAAGAAGTTGAAGAAAGAACTAATCTTACTTGGAAATAGACCAGAGTTTGCCAATTTAAAAATCTCAGATATAGATATTATTCTTGATAATTTAAGTTATCCAGAGAATGTTTTGATTGAAAAAATCAATTGTTTTCTTTTATACAAATCAATCAAGAAAAAGGAAGATTTAAAGAAAGCTTCAAAAAAAATTAATATGCAATTCTCTGATTTTATTAACGGAGATGTTACTTCTAAATACAAGTATGACTATGATCAATGGAAATCTGACATGCATGCGCAATTATTACGTGAGCATAATTTAAAACCTTCATATTCAGGCCTAAAAAATATTATAGCAATGTCAGATGGGCTACCTAGAGTCTTACTTATGATTATGAAAAAAGTTTATGAAAAGGCTTTATTCTTAGGTGAAAACCCATCTAAAATTTTTAGTATAAAAGCTCAAGATGAAGGTATAATTGAAGCCTCTAATTGGTTTTATAAAGATGCTACACCAAAAGGTAAGGAAGGAGAAGCAATTAGATTAGCAATTGATAATTTAGCGACATTTTTTAGGGATTTCCGATTCTCTGACAAACCAAGTGAAAAAACACTTATATCATTTAGTTATGATTCTAGTAAGGTATCTCCTGAAACTAATGAAATAATAGAATTAGCAAGTAAGTGGTCTTTATTGATTGAAGAAAAGAGAGGGCATAAAGATGGAAATTCTAATAAGATTTTGAAAAAATTAAGGTTGAATAAAATGTTATGCCCTAGATGGATGCTACCAATCTCTCTTGGAGGCACAATTGAATTAAACAAAGAGGAGGTGGAAGTAATATTCAATCCAAATGTAGATGGCGGCAGTAAACATGTTTTTGAGCGTAGATTAAACAAGCTGAATTTTCCCTTTGGAATGATGACAACAACAAATATAGGTCTTTTTGATGATTGACAAGTACTTAATCCAAAGTAAAAGAGAATTATCAGAAGCTGATATTGAAAAACTAAATTTTGACCTTTTTATTTCTGTATATAATGAGTCAGAGAGGGTTCTTCATACAAGTAATAAAATTAATGCCAAAGAAAAGCTAATAGTCACAAATATAAAATATGATTACTTATCTGACATTCCTGATAAGATTATAAAAATTGATGATAAACTTAATGAGTTGGAATATATAGAGAGAATAATTTCGCTTGTTGATCAATGCCTCAATGAAACTTCTAAGGTTTGCATTGATATTACTGGATTTTTAAGACCGGATCTAATTTATCTAGTTAAATATTTTAAAGATAGTGTAATTAATAATATTTCATTTATATACACAGAGCCTCAAAGATATATTGATAAAGAGGCAACAAAATTTTCTGATTCTTTTATTGAAGAGGTATGTGAAGTTGAAGGATACTACATTAGTCCAAATGTAGAAACCGATAAGGACATATTGATTATAGGAACCGGGTATGATCCTGAAGAAATTAGACATGTTAGCGATAAGAAAGATAAGGCATTTATATATCAGATATTTGGGTTGCCGTCACTATCATTAGATATGTATCAAGAGAATCGACTTAGTGCATATGATGCTTTGGATTATATGGAACAAACAAGGGGTATTGAGTCGAATTACTTTAGTCCAGCATACGACCCTTTTGAAACTGCTCAAACTATAGATAGGATTATAAAAGAGTTTAAAAAGATAAATTCAGATTTTACTAATCTTTATTTATCAGCATTAGGCTCCAAGCCACAAGTTTTAGGATTCGCTTTGTATTATTTGGATAATTTTGTGAATAAAAATGCAGGTTTTATTTTTCCATATTACAATACATATAAGACTAATATTTGTAAGGGTGTAAATAGGCTATGGCTTTACGATGTTGAGTTTAAAATGTAAATTTTCAAAATTTTTATACTAGTTAAGTAAAGAATCAAAATGGGTAGCTTTTTTTACTCCGGCCTATGCACACAGGTAAAAGTCACATCATCCAACGGAGCTTCCTGACCGATAAAGGCCTCTAAAGAGCTTTGGAGTTTTTTGACGATGGTTTTGGCATGAAGTGAACCATAAATTTCCATGAGAGATTGGATTCTTTCTTCACCGTATTCTTCGCCCCGGAAGTTTCGGGATTCGTTCAATCCATCCGTATAAAACAACACAGAATCACCGGGCTTAAAATGAAATTTCTTTACTTCCATATGTTTTTCCAACAATGCGCTGTTGGTCATCCCCAAAGCAAAACCTTCCGCCTTTAAATTGAAGGTGGCATCCCGTTCTCGACTGTAATACACCGGAATATTATGTCCGGCACGAACATATTCAAACTCTTCTTTATCATTCGGGAAGAATCCCACACATCCGGTAACAAACGTTTTGTCTTTGCTGTTACTCTTAACGTAATCATTCAGCTGTATGAAAAGATCTTTGGGCGTAGGATGTTCTTTAGTGACTAACATATTTACCAACGCCTGCATCCGAACCATATACAAGGCAGCAGAAAGTCCTTTACCGGATACATCGGCAATAATAACATACGTTCCTTTTTCGGTATCAATTACATCCAGATAATCACCTCCGACTTCCTTAGCCGTGTGAGCAAAAGAATATACTTCCAGATTTTTCTTGTTCAGCGACGTTCCGGGTAGCAGACTTAATTGAATTTCACGAGCCAAATCGATCTCTTTCTGTACATCGGATTTTTCAAGCAACTCAACCAGAAGCAAAAGAAACATAGAAACAAATCCGAAGGGAAGAAGAAGCTCAGAGAAAAAGATGATTCCTTCCAAGCCAAAAATATTTACCAGATAATGAGTAACAAAACTAACTGAACCCAAGCCAAAAGCTAATCTCCGGGTTGGATTGAGCCTTTGAGTAAGATCAGAAAATACCCGTAAAAACTTTACGTGTCCGGGAAGACTTTGACCCTGTTGTCGTTCAATATCTTCAACAGCTTCTTTGTATAAAAGTTTAAGACGATCGGTATCAGCAGTAAGTTCTTTCGAGATTCTGTCTTTCGACATACCCGAAACATATTCCTGATAGAATTTTTTGGTGCCGTAACCTGATTGTGCTTCGTTCTTTAAACTCAATGTACTGTTGTTTGCTGAATTTGAACCTTGTTCGTAATAATAGTCAAAAAGTTTTGAATATGTTTAAATGACTTTAATGTAATTGTGTATTGAGAGTAATTTTTGATGTAGATAAATGGCGAAAACGAGATGACCTAAATAATGTCTTCGCTAAAGATTTAAAGGGCGATTATTTTTCGCGAGCGGAACTAAAGTCCGTGCTTGCTTATATATGAGATTTTGAAGGAGAACATAATCAAGTAAGGTTTTAAACCCTGAAATGCTGGCAAAGATCTATCCGTAAGCAGAAAGAATTTTTTCCCGAATCTTACTTTTTGTTTCTTCATCTGCGAAGGCAGCATCAATAGCGTAAAGGTTTGTTTTTTTGAATTCCTCTAACTTCCATTTGAAGTGATGATGAAGACTTTCGTATTCATCGAAAAGAGTGACATTAGATAATGAACGACCGTCGGTATTAACACTCAGAGAAATACCTTTCAGAAATATCTTATTAATATTGTGATGCGCTAATTCAGAATAAATTCCGGTTTTTATATTGCTGGTTGGGCAAACTTCCAGATGAATATCTTTGGATTTCAGATAATCCATTAACTCAGCATCTTCATAACTGCGTACTCCATGACCAATTCTTTGAGCGTGTAATTCGTCAATTACTTCCCACACGCTTTCAGGACCACATGCTTCTCCGGCATGACAAGTACAAGGAATTTCTTTCTCTTTCGCGTAATCAAATGCTGCTTTGTGAGCATCTATTGGATAACCGGCTTCATCTGCGGCCATGTCAAACCCTGCCACGTTGGTCCCTTTAAATTGCTCAACTAATTTGATGGTTTGCATGCTTTGTGATTCATCGAAATGCCGAAGCGTACAGAGGATCAATCGAACTTCCATCTCTGAATCAGAAGTATATTTAACTATTGAATCATTTATGGTTTGTACCACTTCTTCAGCGGTTAATCCTTTATTCAAATGTTGAAGTGGGGCAAAACGTACTTCACAGTAGATGACGTTATCCGTTTTTAATTGCTCAATAAAATCAGCAGTCACCAATTCCAGTTGTTCTCTGGTTTGCATGATCTCAATACTTGCAGAAGCACAATTGATGTACTCAACCAAATTTCCACAATGTTCCGGGGCAATGAATTTTTCTTCGTATTCAGATTCTGAAATTCCGGGAATTAGTTTTTGAACTACTTTGTAGCTGAGCGAACAGTCAAGATGCACGTGCAACTCCACTTTCGGTATAGATTTCAATAATTGAGTAAAATCGTTCAAATTGTATTTGATTCAGAGTTCGGAATTAATCCCAAAACCATTAGTTTCAAGGTCCCTAATTTCGACAAATAAAAGACTACATGTCAAAGAAACTTCTCTTTTTGCTGGATGGTATGGCGCTGGCTTATCGCGCGCATTACGCTTTTGTAAACTCAAGACTAAAAAATTCCGAAGGAATTGCAACCGGACCTGTTCTTGGTTTTGCAAATACTCTGGTTCGTATGCTCGATGAAGAAAAGCCAACTCATATTGCGGTTGCCTGGGATACTCATGCTCCGACTTTTCGCCATAAAGCGGATGAAACCTACAAAGCTCAGCGTCCTCCTCAACCGGATGAGTTAAGAGTTGGAATTCCGTTGATCAAAGAGATGATTGAGAAATGGGGAATCAAGAATATTGAGCAGGATGGCTACGAGGCAGATGACATTATCGGAACCATTGCCAATGGTGCAAATGCTGATGATGTGGATGTGTATTTAGTTACGCCCGATAAAGATTTTATGCAATTGGTGCATGATCATATCAAAATGATGAAACCTGATAATAAAGACGGTGGCTTCAATATCATCGATCGGGAAGGAGTTCATGATTATTTTGGGGTATATCCCGATCAGGTGATTGATGTGTTGGCAATCATCGGAGATACCTCGGATAACATTCCGGGAATTCCGGGAATCGGGAAAAAGGGAGCTCCAAAACTGATCAATCAGTTTGGTTCTTTGGAAGAAGCTATTGAAAAAGCGGATACAGTTTCAGCGAAACGACAAAGAGAAGGTTTGCAGGAATATGCCGATCAGGCGATGCACGCCAAGTTTATGGTGACCATCAAAACCGATGTTCCTGAAACCGAAGAATGGGAAGAGTTGGAATGGAATGGTCCGAATAAAAACGACCTGGGTGCTTTCTTCAAGCGAATGGAATTCAGAACGCTGACCAAGCGATATTTGGGTGAAGAGCCCATCGAAAACAAACCCGGAAATCAGGGCGACTTGTTCGGTACTTTTGTGGAAGATGAACCTAAAGAGCAACTCGATGAAGAGAATAATGCCTACGAGTTGATTAATGACGTAGAAGGGGTTAAAGCGTTGGCGGATAAGCTGAAAGGTGAGTCTGTACTTTGTTTTGATACGGAGACAGATGCTCCGAATCCGGTTTCAGCAAACTTAGTCGGTTTTTCATTTTCTGCTCAGCCAGGAACCGGATATTATATTCCTGTGAATGTAGATGGCGCTTTAGATGAAAAAGAAGTTGTAGAAATTATTCGTCCGCTTTTTGAAAATCAAGAAACCACGCTGGTTGCCCACAACTATAAATTCGACTGGTTGATGTTGCACCGTGCCGGAATCAAAATTCAGGGCAAGGCTTTCGACACCATGATCGCTGCTTATCTGGTGGATGCTAATCAAAAGCTTAAAATGGATGAACTTTCGAAAAGCCTGCTGAATTATACTCCTGTGCCCATCGAACAACTGATCGGAAAAGGGAAGAAGCAAATTTCTATGGCTGATCTAAGTCCGGAAGAAGTGTATTTGTACGCCTGCGAAGATGCAGATATCACACTGAGATTGTATGAAATTCTGAGGAATCAACTCACCAAAGATGAGCTCGAAGAAGTTGCACAGAAAGTGGAATTTCCTTTGATGGAAGTTCTGGCTGAGATCGAATATCAGGGCGTACGTTTAGATACGGAAATGTTGGGAGGATTTTCTAAAGATCTGGAAAATGATCTGAAAGAACTGGAACAGAAGATCTATGACAAAGCGGGAGAAGAATTCAACATCAATTCTACACAGCAATTGGGAGAAATTCTTTTTGAAAAGATGGGATTACCCGCAGGAAAGAAAACCAAAACCGGACGTTATTCCACCAGTGAGTCTGTTTTGTCTAAACTGGCTGTGAAATACGAAATTCCTGATCTGATTCTGGAATACCGTCAGTTGGCAAAACTAAAATCTACTTATGTGGATGCGTTGCCTTCGCTCATCAATGAAGATACCGGACGAATTCATACTGATTTCAATCAAAGTGTGGCTGCTACCGGACGACTTTCATCCTCGAATCCCAATCTTCAGAATATTCCGATCCGCACTAAGCGGGGTCGTGAAATTCGGAAGGCGTTTATTGCCGAAGATGGATTTAAAATTATGTCTGCCGATTATTCTCAGGTAGAACTTCGTGTGATTGCTCATATCGCTGAAGATGAAGCGATGATCGAGGCTTTTAAAAACGGTGAGGATATTCACTCCAGAACAGCCAAAGAAATTTTCCATCTGGACTCTCTGGATGACGTGACTCAGGATCACCGGCGCAAGGCCAAGGAAGTAAATTTTGGAATTCCTTACGGATTAAGTGCGTATGGATTGGCTCAGAATCTGGGAATCGAAAATGCGGAAGGGAAGGAAATGATCGATGAGTATTTTGAGCGGTTTCCGAACATTCTGAATTACATCAACGAGACCAAACAATTTGCCAAAGAGAATGGCTATGTTAAAACGCTGATGGGAAGACGGCGCTATGTACCTGATATCAACTCAGGAAACTGGAACGTACGTGGATTTGCTGAACGTGTGGCGATCAATATGCCGATTCAGGGAACTGCAGCTGATATCATCAAACTGGCGATGATCAACATTCATAACTGGCTGAAAGACAACAACACAAAAAGCCGGATGTTGCTTCAGGTTCATGATGAATTGATATTCGAAATTCACGAAAGCGAATTGGATGAAGTTCCGGCTAAAATTGAAGAGTTGATGGAAGCTTCATTTGAAATGAAAGTGCCGCTAAAAGTTGAAGCGGGGATTGGTGAGAATTGGTTGGAAGCTCACTAATTAGGAATATGGGAATAAGTGAATTAGGAATATGAATATAAATATTAATAAAAAGTGGCGGGGGCATATAGTTGGTTTTTTATCATTAATTGTACTGTCAATAAGTTTTTTTGGGGTTCTTAGTTTTTTTGAAGGCATAATTTATCCAACAATAAAATATAGCTTGTTTGTAATTTTTTCATATGGCATAGTTTTTTTTGGTCTTGTAAATAGAAAATCAATTAGTAGAAATGTTTTTGGGTGGGCTAATTTTATAGGTTTAATCTCAGCTGTTTTGTCAACACTAATTTTCTTGTATTTCCCTATTGAAATATTGTTTGGAGTTTGGATTATAGGAATTTATAAGGTTAGCAGTGAATATGATGATGAATTAGATGAAAGTACTTAAACAAGTTTAAGATGATAACCTGATTATTATTCTCCATCCCCATCCAAAAACTCATCCGTAAAATGTTCTTTATGCTTCGGTTTTGAAAACTTTTCGGCGTTGTATTCTTTTGTTTTTCCTGCCGGAATGGAAAGACTTTCCCAATCCAATCCTTTGAGCATTTTGCCGATATACACGATTTGTCCAACGTGAGAAGCGTAATGCGCCAACTGACGGTTCAATGCCTCTGGGATGGTATGGCCCATATTTCGAATGTATACTGTGGTATCAAAGTTTTCCTCATTGATGGAGTCGATGGCTTTGAAAACACAATCCCAACCTTCATTCCATTTTGTGAGCAATTCTTCTTTGGTTTCAATGGTTGGTTGAAATTCTTCATCCCGATCGCGCCATTCTTTTTCACCGTCGGAGGTCAGGAAGTCAGTCCAGCGGGAAAGCATATTTCCCCATAGATGTTTTACAATGACAGCAATCGAGTTACTGGCTTTATTGTATTGCCAAAAAAGATGGTCGTCATCGAGTTGAGCAAAGGTTTTATCACCCAGCATTTTGTAATACTCGTAAAGCTTTCGGGTACTTTCTAAGTAATTCTTTTGCATAGTATGATTTAAATTGAAATCCTAATACGAGTTTTTCGTGTTTCGGTTCTGATTAAATATAAAACTTCTTTTATAACCGCAAAGACGCAAAGGTCGCAGAGAATACAATATCCGATAACAAGTAATGAATACTCTATTTCCTACGTAAGTCAATGAGCGATGTACACAAACGAAAGAATTTAGTACGTAGGTTTTTAATCAACCGTAATTTCGAAGATCCATGCTATTAATCCGGGACTGAAGTCCCTACTTGTTTATGATCTTATTTCTGAAGAGAGCATAAGCAAGCCGTGGGTATTTAATTCCTATGTAGATCAATGAGTAAAGTACACAAGGTGGGGCTTTAGTCTGTAGGTTTAATCTAACCCAATTTCGAAGTTCTATGCTAAGAACCCGGGACTGAAGTCCCTACTTGTTTATAATCTTATCACTGAAAAGAAAATAAACGAGTAGGGGATTTATCCCCACGAAGTAAAGGATGTTATCACTCTTAGCTCTTTGCGGTTTTTAATGGAACACTTTACTATCGAATTAGTGTTAAGCTCACATGTCTATCAACAAAGAATATGATGTAATAGTAATCGGCTCAGGAATGGGAGGAATGAGTGCAGGAGCGATGCTTGCCAACGACGGCTACAAAGTTCTGATCCTAGAAGCAGCAGCTGTTCCGGGTGGGTGCAGTTCATCCTATTACAGAAAAGGATTTACATTCGAATCGGGAGCTACAACATTGATTGGATTCGATGAAAATCAGCCTTTATGGAAACTGGAGCAAGAAACCGGGATTAAAATTCCAAGAGTTGAGATCCATCCAAGTATGACGGTCAGACTTGGCAATAAAGAGATTATCCGCTACAAAGACAGAGAGCAATGGATTGAAGAAGCCGGACGGATTTTTGGGGATCCATCAGCCCAAAGAGCATTCTGGGAAGAAGCACTTAAAGTTTCAGATACAGTTTGGGATGTTTCGCTGAAGAATCCCTTTTTTCCACCTCAGAATATTTCGGATTGGGTAAGGTTGGCGGTTTCAAATTCTCCAAAAGATGTTTGGGTGTTGCCATATGCTATAAAATCTGTCCACGATGTAATGCAAAAGTTCGGTGTGTATACTCCGGAATTTAAAAACTTTGTTGATGAGCAACTGATGATTACTGCTCAGGCTAAATCAGAAGAAACTCCATTTTTGTTTGGTGCTGCAGGACTTACTTACACCAACTATTCCAATTTCTACGTCCCGGGCGGATTGCTGGAAATGATCAATTCAATCAGAACTTTTATACAGAAAAAAGGAGGTGCGCTTCATACACGGGAAGCGGCTGTCCAAATCAGTAAAGATAAAGATAAAGATAAATTTACAGTCCAAACTAAAAAGGGAAACAGATATCAGGCTCCGATTGTGATTTCGAATATTCCGATCTGGAATATGAAAGATATCACAGCCGGAGAAATGAAGGATTATTTCGAAGAAGAATCTGCGGATTTTGATCATGCCTGGGGAGCAATTACTTTAGGCATCGCGACAACAGATACCTATCCGGATGATTTGAGCTTGCACCATCAGCTACATTTGGATAATGGAGACAAAATCCCATTTACGGATTCAGAATCCATTTTTGTTTCTATGTCACAACGCGGTGATACTGATCGGGCACCAGAAGGAAAACGAACGTTGAATATATCTTGTCATGCTTCTCCGGAATATTGGTTCTCATTAAATGGGGATTATGATTCAGCAAAGAAGAAGACAGAAGATTTTATAGTTCAAATGTTAAAAGAAAAACTGCCTGGTTTTAAAGATTCAGAAATAGAAACAATTCATTCAGCAACACCTATAACCTGGCAGAAATGGGTGTACCGCAAAAAAGGCAGAGTGGGAGGTATTCCACAAAGCATGGCACGCAGCTTGCTAAAATGGACGTCCAATAAAACCCCATTTGATGGTTTGTATCTTGTTGGCGATACAACCTATCCCGGACAAGGAATTCCCGGCGTAACTTTAAGTGGTTTAAACGTATATTGGCGAGTAAAACAAAATCAGAATAGAATTAAAAATCAGCGATAAGGCATCTTTTGAATCAGTTTTCACCTAATACACAATTCTCAGTTTTTCCCCCGGCAATAAAATATCTATTGATCTGGAATGGAATTTTCTTTTTAGCCACTATTAATGTTTTTGGTGGTGGATGGACTCCGATTGGATCAGCATTAGCTCCTTTTTTAGTTCTGCAGCCGTTTGGCGAAGGATTCCTGCCCTGGCAGTTGGTAAGTTATATGTTCCTTCATGCTGATTTTTATCATATTTTTTTCAACTTATTTGCTCTTTGGATCTTTGGGCAGGCTTTAGAAAATTTATGGGGAACAAAGCGGTTTTTACTCTATTATTTTCTGACAGGAATTGGTGCAGGTATTATTCAATTGTTTGTGAGTAGTGGTTCTACAATTGGTGCATCCGGAGCGGTATTCGGAATTTTGCTTGGTTTCGGAATGATGTTTCCAAATCGACATATTTTGTTGTTGTTTCCACCGATTCCAATTAAGGCGAAGTATTTTGTAGCTATTTATGGAGGTTTGGAGTTGTTTAACGGGCTTACACGTGTAGAAAGTGGAATAGCTCACTTTGCCCACTTGGGAGGTTTAGTAGTTGGTTATATTCTGATTAAATTGTGGAAGCTAAAAAAACCGTCTGAATACGCCTGAAAAAAAGAGGGGAGTATAACTAATGAGAAATCAATCTTACGATTCATTTTGGAATACAGCTAAGCGGGGCTTCTTCAGGATGCCAGCTGCTATTCGTACAATTATCGCGATCAATGCTGTTGTATTTTTGATTCAACTAGTTGTAGGGCAAAATCTGAATGCGTGGATCATTGGTAATTTTGGTTTTCTACCAAGTACTCCTGAAATATATACTCAACCCTGGAGAATCATTACCTATGGATTTTTACACGGGGATTTCTTCCATTTTTTGTTCAATATGCTCTGGTTGTGGTGGATGGGAAGAGCCGTTGAAGAACAAGCCGGACCAAGAACGTTTTTAGTAATTTACTTTTCTGCATTAATAGCAGGAGCTTTATTCCATTTTGTATCATCCTTTGTTTTTGAATACAGCTTAGTGATAGGTGCATCAGCGGCGGTAAACGGAATTATGGTTGCTTTTGCGGTGCTATTTCCGAGAACCCCAATCATGCTTATTTTTCTCCCGCCTATAGAGGCAAGATATCTGGTAGCAGGATTAGTAGCCATTGATGTGCTTCTTCTAAACAGTGGGAGTAATGTGGCTCATTTTGCACATATTGGAGGTGCAGCAACGGGTTATTTACTGACAAGAGCCTATCAGGAAGGCACAGATTTAAGTCAGATCATCCGATATTTTGAATACCTTTTTGGAAAAGTAAAGCCTGAGAAAAAACCTCCAAAGCCGAAAAATAAAAATATGCACATTGTTAAGGATGTGGAGATTGTTGAAGAAACAGAGCAATCGGAATTGGATGAGATTCTGGATAAAATTTCCAAAGAAGGATATTCGGCATTATCAAAGGAAGAAAAAGACAAACTTTTCAAACTAAGTAAAAAAGATTAGGGCAAGCATGGCTTCGATTAAAAGAAGAAAGTCAATTCAGGTAATGGTTGGGGATGTTCCCGTTGGAGGTGGAGCTCCGATCGTAGTTCAATCAATGACTAATACCGACACAGCAGATATTGAAGAAACGGTTGATCAGATCGATCATCTCCATAAAGCAGGATCTGAGATTGTAAGAATTACGGTAAATAATGATGCTGCTGCCAAAGCTGTTCCTCATATAAAAGAGAAGCTGATGAATCGTGGAGTTCCTGTTCCTATAGTTGGAGACTTTCATTATAACGGACACGTGCTTCTTACAAAATATCCCGACATGGCAGAATCGCTTGGTAAGTTCAGAATCAATCCCGGAAATACCGGTACTAAAACCCGGGATAAGAATTTTACTACTATAGTTGAGCAAGCTATCAAATATGACAAGCCGGTTCGGATCGGAGTAAACTGGGGTTCTTTGGATCAACAACTCCTGGCTCAGAAAATGGATGCTAATAATGAATTAGAAGATCCGAAGTCGGCAAAAGAAGTCATGCTGGATACCATGGTTGAAAGTGCAAAGCGTTCTTCCAAATTAGCTGAAGAAGTAGGTTTAGCTTCTGATAAAATTATTATCAGTTGTAAGATGAGTGGTGTTCAGGATGTTGTAGAAGTCTACACAAGAATAGCCGAACAGGTTGATTACCCATTGCATGTTGGTTTGACCGAAGCCGGAATGGGAATGAAAGGAATGGTGGCGAGTTCTGCAGCACTATCTGTGATTCTTCAAAGAGGAATAGGGGATACCATCAGAGTTTCTCTTACACCCCAACCCGGTGCTGACCGTGCTTTGGAAGTTCAGGTTGCACAACAGGTTTTACAGTCTTTAGGAATCAGAAGTTTTATTCCTCAAGTAACCTCATGCCCCGGTTGTGGAAGAACCAAGAGTACATACTTTCAGGAATTGGCCGAAGAAATTCAGGAATACATCGTTGAATCAATGCCCGTTTGGAGAGAAGTATATCCCGGAGTAGAAGAAATGGACGTGGCAGTGATGGGATGTGTGGTTAATGGGCCAGGGGAATCTAGGGCTGCAAATATAGGTATTTCACTTCCCGGAACTTTTGAAGAACCTAAAGCCCCCGTATATGTAGATGGAGAGCATTTCAAAACGTTGAAAGGAGATAACATCGGGAAAGAATTTCGTTCAATTCTGAATGACTATATAGTTAAGAACTTTAAAGGCTGATTTTTTTGTCAGTCAATTTCTAATTATTGAATTCTATTCATCTTTCTGTTTATAACCAAATAGGCTGCCAAATTACCAAATCATGAAAAAAGTGATAAGAAAAATTAAAAATTTGTTTTGAATATGTAAGCGCTTTCATTATTTTTGAATTCAAATCTAAGCTTTAGTTCAAATATTATGAGAATATTGCTGGCATGCGCTCTATTCGTGCTTTTTATAAATGAAAGCGCTTTTGCTCAATTTGGAAAAATCAGGGGTAAAGTAATAGATGCCGAGACCAATGAGCCTATAATCGGCGCAGGTGTTTTAATTCAGGGAACTACAAAAGGTGCAGCTACAGACATTGATGGGAATTATATAATACTTGCTGTAAATCCTGGCGCCTACAGTTTGCGAATTTCCTATATCGGTTACACCACAACAATCATTGAAGATGTAAATGTAAATATTGATTTAACATCAGAAGTAAATATCTCATTAACTCCGGAGACTATTGAGGGGGAAGAGATTGTAGTTGTAGCCCAACGAGATCTTATCAAAAAAGATGTAACCGCAAGTATGGCAACTATAGGTTCAAAACAAATAGAAGCAATTCCTATTGAAAATTTTGGAGAAGTTGTTGAATTACAAGCGGGGGTTGTAGATGGCCATTTCAGGGGAGGCAGAACCGGTGAAGTTGGGTATTGGGTTGATGGCGTACCGGTAACAGATGTTTTTGATGGGAGTTTATCGGCAGGAGTTGAAAATTCCTCAGTTCAGGAGGTGCAGGTGGTAACCGGAGCTTTTAACGCTGAGTACGGGCAAGCGATGAGTGGTATTGTAAACATTGTTACCAAATCCGGAAATAATAATTTTGAAGGTTCTGTCCATACTTTTGCAGGGGATTATGCTTCTGATCGTTCCGATTTGTTTCGCAACATTGATGATGTAAGTCCGGTAGCTGTTAGAAATATAGAAACCAGTTTAAGTGGTCCGATTATAAAAGATAATTTATTCTTTTTTGGGACTGCCAGATATTTTGCAAATGATGGTTGGTATTACGGAAAAGAAGTATTCAGTTTTGAAGATGTAGGCATAAATTCTTTGGGGCAAACGGCGCTCTTAGATACAACCGGATCAGGAAGTGGAGATGTTGTATCCATGAATCCTTATGAAAAATTAAATGGTCAGTTAAAGTTAACCTGGAAAGGGATCAAAAATCTAACGCTATCGGCAAACGCGATTTATGGGGTGGAAGATTTTCAAAACTATAATCACAGTGCGCAGTTTATTCCTCAATTTTTGAGAAATGAAGAAACTATAAATCGAAGCTTTTACATAAAAGGAACTCACCTTCTTTCAAATTCAACATTTTATGATCTAAGTCTTTCAAATAGCTATAAGAAATTTAATTCATATTTATTTGAAGATCCGTTCGATGAAAGATATATGGATAATACATTTGCGGGATTCAGAGCTTCAAATCTCACTTCAGGTTTTATTATCGGAGGAACAGATAATGGAAGATTTGAAAGAGAGACAACTACGTCTATAGCAAAATTTGATCTTTCAAGTCAGGTTAATAACGAGAATTTAGTTAAAGCCGGAATCGAATTTCGACAACATAATCTTAAGTTTCTTGATCAAACTTCTATAGTTGAAGTTCCCGGCGGGCCGGTGGTATCATTATTTACAAATGCAGAATATGATGTTAGTCCATATGAAATTTCCGGATACATTCAGGATAAGGTGGAAATTGGAAGTTTGATCGTGAATGTTGGACTTCGTTACGATTATTTCGATGCAAATTACAAAGTATTAAAAGATCCTACTTCTCCAGGTGATGTATTTGAAGATGAAAGACCTACAGATTCTGAAGGAAACATTATTGAATCTGAAGTGTTCAAAGATACTTCACCTACCGGGCAGTTTAGCCCAAGGTTGGGTGTAGCTTTCCCGATATCAGAGACAGGTGTTGTTCATTTTTCATACGGTCATTTTTTCCAGACCCCAAATCTGCAATTATTGTATCAGAATCCTTTCTTTAGGTTAAGTAGTGGAGGCTCTGGATTAATTGGTTTGTTAGGGAATGCAAATCTTAAACCTCAGAAAACCATAAATGGTGAACTTGGGTATAAACAAGAGTTAAGTCCTGCTTCTGCAATTGAGGTAACAGCATTTTTCCGAGATATCAGAAATCTGGCTGGAACAGCAACGGAGCCGATCTTAGTGCAGGGAACTGCTGCAAGATACGGGATTCTCACGAATTCAGATTTTGGGTTTATTAAAGGTGTTGTATTGGCTTTTGACCAAAGTTTTGGACCTAATGTATTTGCATCTGCTGATTACACCTATCAGATTGCGAAAGGTAACTCTTCAGATCCAAGTCAGGTGTACAATGCTGCCGCTGCACAAACACAACTTGAACAGATTATTGTTCCTTTAAACTGGGATCAAACACATACGTTGAATATTACAGGGTCTTATAGAACTGAAAACGGCTGGGGAGCAGGATTAATCTTTACTTCCGGGTCAGGATTTCCATATACAAGAGACTTTAGCAACCCATTGTTAGCAAGGACTCCTCCATCTGAAATCGCTTTAAACTCAGCACGAAGACCAGCGATTTATAACTTAGATTTGAATGTGACTAAAGATATTCAGTTTTCTGAAGCTTCAAATTTACAGATCTATCTAAAAGTTGATAATGTATTGGATTCCGGAAGTGAAAGAGGGGTCTTCAATGATACCGGGAGAGCAAGCTATTCTCTGTACAGAAATCTTGACGAAAAGACTTTTGCAGGGGACGAACTATTCCTGAACCAAAATTATATAAGACCCGATTTCTACAACGAGCCAAGACGTGTGGTAATCGGAATGAGATTCAGATTTTAATATAACTTACTAAGACGAATGAAATTTAATTCAAGATTAATTCTAAGTTTTACTTTGTTAGCGCTTTTTGCGGTTCCGTCTTTTGCGCAACAAGTACAGATTCCTGATTTTCTAAAGGATCCAAGATTCAGATCTAGTAGAAATTTTGAGAAAAAAGCTACAAGTGATGGTAACAGAGTAAATATAACCTTTAGAAATACAGGGTTACTAGGAGGTAGTGGAGAAGTAAGAGGGGAGTGGCCCAGAGGTTCTAATGTGAATTATGTAGGTGATGTATCGCCAATAATAGCATTAGAGATTCCTGTTGATCTTGATTCTGATGGTATTCCGGATACATTGATTCAACATGCTGTAACCAACAGAGGTCCACGAGCTGGTCAAACCGGACCAAGACCTGGAGAAACAGTTTTTTGGGGGTTTGAACCTATGGCAGGATTCGCGAATGATGACGGAATCAATGACCGACCTGCACTAAGTATTGACGAATATACATGGCCGGATAGATGGCCGGATCAGCCTGATTGGGTGGATGCACAGGGAAATGCGGAGTGGAATGGATTTTTTGGAAGGGATATCATAAACGCAGATTTTGAAACCTATTTCTGGACAGACGATCATAATGACCGTTTTATGTTTGATAGGTATGGTTTTCTTCCTGATTCAACGGATGAGACTAGATATGGTCAGGGATTAGCCATGAGTATGAGAGGCTTACAATGGAGTCAGTTTCTTGCGCAGGATGCAATGTTCTTTATTTATGAACTAACTAATACGAGTACTACTACTTATCCAAGAGTTTCTGTAGGTCTGGCCGTTGGAACAGCTGCGGGAGAAAGTGCTATTAGCTCAAGTGGTGATACACAGGATGACCTTGCCTTTTTTGATCAGGCTAACCGTATTGTATACTCATATGACAGTGACGGTACCAATTCGGATGGGAATGATGTGGGTTATGCCGGATATGCATTTATGGAGAGTCCTGGGGATCCAAATGACGGAATTGACAATGATGGAGATGGTGATCCCAATGTATTAAACCTGGATGACCAGCCTTACGTGGAACCTGGAACTGAAGGGGTAGGTAATGTTTTTCAATCACAGGATTTTCAACCAAGAACTCTCGCTGAAGGTGACCCGATTATATTAATAGATCAACAGACAGGAGAAAGATCATACGTATTTTTAGGTGCGGGGCAGCAAACAGTGGTTTCTCAGGGAAGATCTTATACGATTGCTCCTGGTATGGTTTTGGAAGAAACAAAAGTGACTATTCAGGGGCAAATTGATAATATCACTGTAACAGAAAAAAACCTTATTGATGAAGATCTTGATGGTATAATTGATGAAGATGTATTCTTACACTTTACAAGAAGATCTCAGGCGCTTACAGGAGAAGTAAACGTATTACCTGCCTTGCGTTATAAAAACTATGTTGGATTTGCTAATGCAGTTGGAGCAAATTCTCCAACCCGACAAGATTCATTGGATCATGGCTTGCTTAATCTTATGATTGATGAAAGTGGTGATGATGGAATTGATAATGATGGTGACTGGAATCCTCTAAGTGATGATGTTGGAGCTGATGGAAGATCAGGTACCGGTGACAGAGGGGAAGGAGATGGAGTGCCAACGGACGGAGAACCAAACTTTGATTCACTTGATAAAGATGAAACAGATCAAGTCGGGCTTTCAAGTTTCTATTATTTCACTCCACCGGGGGCAGTTGTCTTGAACAATGATAGCCAGATCTGGTCATCAATGGCACCAGGTTTCTTTACCACCAATAATGAACTTCAACAGCAGCAGGCTAATGGTGGAATTGACGGAGACTTTATCTTTAGTTCCGGATATTTTAGGTTAGAACCGGGACAGACTCTTAGGTTTTCGTTAGCGATGGTATTTGGTGAAGATCTCGCAAACATTACCAATAACGTTAAAACCATTCAGGAGATCTATGACAGAAACTATAATTTTGCCAGACCTCCTGAAAAACCAACTTTGAAAGCCGCTGTTGGCGATGAAAAGGTGACATTGTACTGGAATAGTGTAGCTGAAGAATCAGAAGATCCTATTCTTGGGAAAGACTTTGAGGGGTACAAAATCTTTAAAAGTACCGATCCTAATTTCCTGGATCCGGACAGAATTACTGATGCTTTTGGAAACCCTGCATTAGTAAAACCACTTGCTCAGTTTGATCTGGACAACAATATTAATGGACTATGGCAGGCTAGTGAGGACACTTCAACAGGTCAAAACGATCCGGCTTATTTGTTTAATCCTGAACTTGCAGATAGAGTAAGAGGAGTTCCTTTTTATCTGGGCGATGATACGGGGATAGTTCATTCATTCGTAGATACAAACGTAGTAAATGGTCAGAAATATTATTACGCAGTCGCTGCTTACGATCGTGGAAGTATAGATTTCTTTCCTGCAGAAAACAACTTTGCTGTAACTGTAAGAGATGATGGATCAGTAATAACCGATATAAACGTAGTAGAAGTTGAACCTACGACCCCTGTTTTAGGATATGAATCGGGCGCTGTGGCTACTGACATTCAACAAAGTTCTGGTGATGCAACGGGAGATGTATTTGTAGAAGTTTTAGATCCGATGTTTCTGGAAGAAGGAAATAACTATGAGATCCGGTTTCCAGATGATGGATTAGCGGCCGAAACTTACTCGGTACTTCAAGACGGTAATTTTATAATTCAGGATGCAAATATATCGGATGCAGAGAGTAATATTTTTGATGGGATGAGGATTGCATTCGCAAATGATATAAACCGTGTAAATACAGATGCTTCATCATGGAACAATAATCCTGAAGACAAAATAGAAGTACTAGTCAGGGAAGGGACCTTAAGTGACAGTCCTTTCTGGAGATTCAGCGGGTTGAAAGCCCCATATGATTATGAAGTCATTTTCTCAGATCAAATTGTTGCAACTTCTTTGGATACTACTAACGGTAGGGGTTTTCAGGCAAGACAAACCCCAGCAACGCAAACCTTTTTTAAAGTGAGAAATGCAACTACCGGTGAAGATGTACCATTTGCGTTTGATGAAACTCAGGGAACTCAGGATGGTATGTTAGGTGATCGTGAGTTTATCTATATCTATGATACCTTTGGTGATTCATTAGATATGACTTATGAATTCAGGATACGTTTTGAATCTACTATTAACGGAAGAGTTCCCACCGGAGATCTTCCTGAAGCGGGAGATATTTACACTATACGAACATATAAGTCATTTCGGTCTAATGATATTTACAGTTATTCAACAAAGGCTTCTGCGATAAATGAAGAAGCGGCTAAACAAGCATTAGAAGATGTTAGAGTAGTGCCTAATCCATATGTAGCTGCAGCTTCATGGGAAGGGAAACTGCCACCTACAATAACAAGTGGGAGAGGAGAAAGAAAAATTCAATTCCAGAATGTACCACAAAATTCCACAATCAGAATATTTACGTCGAGAGGGGAATTGGTTCGAGAATTAACGCATGATAACTCCATAGATCGTGGGTTTGTAAACTGGGACCTTAAAACCAGAGAAAATCTGGATGTAGCATATGGGATTTACTTCTATCATTTGGAAGCTCCGGGTGTTGGTACAACAACAGGAAAAATTGCATTAATCAAATAAGATCATGTATAGAAAATCAATCTTACTTTTACTTTTTTTCCTGATTGTTGCAGGTTTATCAGGAGATTTGGTTTCACAAGATAAAGTTGGAACTACAGCCGCGCCTTTTTTAGGTATTTCTTCTGGAACAAGAGCTTCAGCTATGGGTGGCGCTTATGTTGCGCTAAGTGATGATGGAAGTTCAATGTTTTACAACCCTGCAGGAATGGCTCAGGTATCATATAATTCCATTAGTTTTTCAAACGTTCGTTGGTTTTTAGACTCTCAGATACAGGATGCTTCTGTAATTGTAAATGGAGGTACAAAAGGTAATTTCGCACTTTCAGTAAGAGCTTTGAATTACGGTGAGATAGATGTTACAACCATCACAAATCCTGAAGGTACCGGAGAGCAATTCACTCCAATCGATCTGGCAGTTGGATTTACTTATTCAAATTATATTACGGATAAATTTTCTGTAGGTGCTACTACAAAATTTATCCAGCAAAAAATATGGAATGAGCAAGCACTTGGTTTTGCTGTAGATCTTGGAATGTTGTATAAAACTGATTTCAGAAACTTGACCATAGGTATGTCAATGCTGAATTTTGGTACTGACATGCAACTTACTGGTGACGATCTAAGGCAACCTATTGATTTAAGTGACGAAAATGGTAATAATGAAAGAATCGAGGCTTTCTTGGGTACTGACTCATGGCCTTTACCATTAATATTCCGCGTAGGATTGGCAATTGATGCTTTTGAAACTGAAAGCCATAAAATGATTTTTTCAATTGACGCAAAACATCCTAATGACAATTCTGAAAGTATCGACGTAGGAGCTGAGTATGGATTTAAAGATTTACTCTTTCTTAGAGGAGGTTATCGAAGTCTTTTAAGTTCTGAAGATGAAGATCAGGGATACACTTTGGGATTTGGACTGAATTATGAAATTAATGGGATCAAAACAAAGCTTGGTGGGGCATATTTGTCACATAAGTATTTAGACGATCCTTTAATGTGGACTTTAGAAGTTCAATTTTAAACCAAACAAACAATCTGTTAACACAGAAAACAATAAATAACAAAGGAGCAAACATGAAAAAGGTTACAACCTTATTCGCTGCATTGGCGATCGTTCTTTTTGGCGCATCAACAATGTACGCTCAAACTGTGGTTTCTATCTCTGCTGCTAAAGACAGCACGGATGGTACTATAGTCACTGTAAAAGGTATTGCTACCACTCCAAGTTTAGAGTCTGATAGTAGAACATCATTCTTTATTCAACAAGATGGAGTTGGAATCAATATTTTTGATTTTGGTACACCAGCAAAGGTTATTGCAGCCGGAGATAGTGTACAAGTAACAGGTGAGTTGGATACTTTCAACGGACTGAGAGAAATAGTGGTAGATGATGTTACTACAGATATTACTGTTATTAACTCAGGAAATGCGGTTCCAGAACCTAAAATGATCTCTTATCAGGAGTTCATCGATGCAGGTGATCCAAGTACTGACACTTTAAAATTACAGGGTACTTTAATCAGAGTAAATGGACTAACAGCTGATGTAGCTGATTGGCCAACTGATCCTGGTTCCGGTTCTACAAACCTGACTGCAACCAACTCAGTAGATAGTACATATAATATCAGAGTTCTTGCTCAAACAACGGCTATGGGAACGGTTCCTTCAGAAAAGTTCGATATTATTGGTGTTATTGGTACGTTCAATGGTTCACAAATTTCGCCAAGATTTGATACCGATATCATCAGCTATTACGATATAACTTTTCAGGTAAACATGAATGCGGCTATTGATTCAGCAGTATTTTTACCGGAAGAGCATGATGTATTTGTTGCCGGAGATTTTAACGGATTCTCGAACAATGCCGATACATTAAAAGATGGAGATAACGATGGTATTTATTCAGGAACTGTTAATATGGCTCCCGGCACTTATGGATTCAAATACTACACCAACACTCCACGTGTTGAAGGATGGGAATCTGGTGATAACAGAAGTTTAGTAGTTACAAAAGATTCTACACTTGCTGCAGATTCAATTAATATTGCTACTCCTGATCTTACTCAGGCAGTTTTTGGTGATGTTCAATTATTCTTCCAGGTTAATATGGAAGTTCAGATTGTGGCAGGTAATTTCGATCCTACAAATCAAGAGCATAGTATTACTGTTGCAGGAAGTATGAACGATTGGAGTGCCACTGCTAATGAGCTGACTCAATCACAAGACGAAAACATTTATGAAACAACAATTACACTTGAAGAAGTAGCAATTCCTTCCTCTTTTCAGTGGAAATTCGTATTGAACGGTAGTGGCTGGGAAGGCGGTGACAACAAAGTGATTGAAGTAACGGAAGCTGGATTTGATTCTGAATCAGGAACTTATGTAGCAATTAATAACACTGGTACACCTCCATTCTTTGACGGCGTAACTTTGGATGATATTTTTACAGGACCTTCAACAGTTATTTTTGAAGTTGATATGAGACCTGCATACTATTTCGCAGAAGACTCTACAAGACTACCTTTAGACATCCAAACAAGTACATCAACAGGAACCGATGTGGACTCTGTATTCACAAACGGACCATTAACAAATACATTAAACGGATGGGAAACCTGGGGAGATGCAAACCTTGGTCTTCGTACTGATTTACGTATGTATGATGATGGTGCAACTGAAGGTGACTTAGTTGCTGGCGACTCTATATTCACAATTACAATTGATTATGAGGCAGGAGATGCAAAAACTGGTGAATACAAATTCAGTGCTAACGGATTTGATAACGAAAACAGCTTCGGTGGAAACCACAGACTTGTTGTTGAAGCAGGTGGAAGATATCGTCAGGTCTTTGGTGCTATGTTACAAGATGATGGCACTTACGATGATACAGTATATGATGAGTACATCTTGGTTACTGCTGAAGGAGCTATTCCGGTAAGAAATGGTGGAACAGGTGATGATGAAGTTGAAGTATCTAATGAAGAGGATGTTCTTAATACTCCGGATGGATACGCTCTAAATCAAAATTACCCTAATCCATTTAACCCAAGTACAACTATTAGTTTCAATCTGCCAAATGCTGCGGATGTAAATCTAACTGTATACAACATACTTGGACAGCGTGTAGCTACACTGTTAAATAAAACAGCGTTTACTTCTGGTAATCACACTATAAACTTTGATGCCAGTAATCTTGCTTCAGGAATCTACATTTACAGATTAGAAGCAGGTACGTTTACAAGTCAGAAGAGAATGACTTTAATCAAATAAAATTTTCTCTCTAATAAGTCTCTCGCAGGTACTTTGACCGGTACCTGCGTATTTAAATTAATTGTTTTTTTTTGGCCTCTACTATATACGATATTGCAAATAAAGCGGGAGTAAGTATTGCTACCGTATCACGGGTTTTTAACAAACGTAATAATGTATCAGCAAGAACACGTGATAAAGTTCTTGCGATAGCTGAAGAAGTCGGATATCATCCCCAGGCTAATGCACAGGGATTAGCAAGCCGTAAAACTAATACAATAACCGTCGTAGTTCCGGTTATTTCCAATTACTTTTTTATGGAAGTACTGGGTGGTATTCAGGATAAACTGAATAGCTACAACTATGAACTAACTATTCATAATATAAGTCCGAGCAAAGATACATTTGAGCAGGTTGAGCATGTGCTCAAAAGAAGAACTTCTGAGGGCTGTTTATTTATTTCTATTCATCTTGAACCGGAAGAATGGGTCCAGCTTCAAAAGTTTAATACACCCATTACTTTAATTGATGAATATTTTGAAGGGTTTGACTCAGTAAGTGTTGATAATGAGCAAGGAGCTTATCGTGCCACAAAATATTTGTTAGAAAGTGGTTATAAGCGGATTGCAATGGTTTCGGCTCTTTCAACTTCCAAACCTATTGAAACCAGGTTAGACGGTTATATAAAAGCTCATAAAGAACTCGCAACTCCTTATCTAAACTCACTCATCGTAAGTGGAGATTCTTCGTACAGAGATGGTTTTACTGAACGGGGAGGATACGAAGCTATGATGAAAATACTTGCCCTTGAGCCTGAAGCAGATGCTTGTTTTTGTGCTTCCGATATACAGGCCGTTGGGGCACTTAAAGCGATGGATGATTTCGGGAAAAGGATTCCATTGATAGCTTATGATGATATTGAACTGTCAGAGTATATAGGACTTTCAACCATTCGTCAGCCAATGAGGGATATGGGGTTTTTTGCTACACAAAACCTGATTGAAAGGCTAGAAAATCCTAAAAAAGCTATATCTCAAACTATATATACTCCCGAACTTATCCTTAGAAACTCAACCGATATTTAATTAATTATGATGAAGTATTTAATTTCAACGGCAAAAACTTCTGCAGTCCTGTTTTTGTTAATTTTCTCAGCTAACTATTCTCAGGCGCAAGTAGTTACATTTGAACCATCTTTTGCAACGCAACTAGATACTCTGACATTAACATTCGATGCAACTCAAGGAAATGGGGGACTCGAAGGTTTTACTGGTGATGTCTATCTTTACACAGGAGTAATAACCGATCAGAGTAACGATGATTCGGACTGGAAGTATGTAACACCTACAGGAGGAAGTAGTGGAACCGGTTGGGATGTATATACTGAAGAGGTAAAACTTACTTCAAAAGGAAACAACATATGGGAATTTAAGTACCCTTCATCGGTTAAAGAGTTTTATGGAGTTTCAGGTGCAGAAGTAGTTGAAAAAATTGCAATGCTTTTCAGAGGAACTAATGATAACTCCGGAGACCCTGATGCGGTGGGAAGAGGTTCAGGTGACACAGATATTTTATTGGAATTATTTAAAAATGAAGTTTCAGCTCAGTTTCTACAACCGTCGAGCGGAACAATAAAATTAAATACCGATGAATCCTTTGAAATTATTGGTTTGGGGAACTCTCCAGCAGGAAATCTGAACTTATCTCTTAATTTAAATGAATCAGTGGTTGCTCAAACCACGACTTCTGATACCGTTAAGTATTCATTTTCATCATCTACAGAAGGAAATTTTATCTTTGATCTAATTGCAGATGATGGAGCGGGTTCTTCAGATACAGTTACAGCTAATATAGTGGTAACAAATGGGGCAGAATTAATAGCTCGTCCTCAGGGATTACAGGACGGAATAACATATGGGCAAAATGGTACATCCGTAACTTTATCATTATTTGCTCCGGGTAAAAAAGACGTCTTTGTACTTGGCGATTTTAATGACTGGGAAGCAGATTTTAATTTCCAGATGAAAAAGGATTCCCTAAAAGCAGATAGTGTCTGGTTCTGGACTGAAATAACCGGACTTACACCTGGACAAGAATACGGGTTTCAATACGAAATTGATGGTGAAATCAGAATTGCAGATCCATACTCTGCATTAGTCCTTGATCCTAACCATGATCAGTTTATTCCTGAATCTGTTTATCCAAATTTAAAACCTTATCCAACAGGTAAAACTATCGGATATGTTGGGGTTTTAACACCCGGACAGACACCATATAATTGGGAAGTAACAGATTTTCAAAAACCGGCTGAAGATGAACTGGTTATTTATGAATTATTAATCCGGGATTTTATTGCAGACCATAGCTACTCAACATTAATTGATACATTAGATTATCTGGAGCGTCTTGGAATTAACGCAATAGAACTGATGCCCGTTAATGAATTTGATGGTAATGAAAGTTGGGGGTACAATCCAAGTTTTCATCTGGCATTGGATAAATATTACGGTAATCCTGAAACATTTAAACGGTTTATAGACGAAGCTCATAAACGAGGAATCGCTATTATTTTAGATGTTGTAATGAACCATGCAACAGGTCTTAATCCCCTCTACAGGATGTATGATCACGGAAGCAACCCATATTTTAATGCTGAAGCTACCCATACATTTAGTGTGTTCAACGATTTTAATCATCAGTATTCCGGCACACAATATTACAATAAAAGAATGATTGAACATTGGATCAACGAATATAAAGTTGATGGATTCAGATGGGATCTAACCAAAGGATTTACGCAAAATTGTTCACCCAATGACGGAGGTTGTACAAGTGCCTATCAGCAAGACCGTGTGGATGTTCTAAAAAAATACGCCGACTACCAATGGGCTGTAGATCCTGATTTTTTTGTGATTTTTGAACACTTAGGTTCATCCAATGAAGAAAAACAATGGGCAGATTACAGGTATAATGAAGGTAAAGGAATCATGACTTGGGGTAAAATGACCGGTCCATATAATGAAGCTACTATGGGCTATATAGGTGGTTCAAATCTGTTTGGAGTACTTGCCGAATCAAGAGGTTTTCAGGGAAGAAGACTTATTGGATATATGGAAAGTCATGATGAACAGTGGCTGATGTTTAAAAATATCAAATTTGGAAATTCTTCAGGTGATTATAACGTCCGTGAACTGGATACTGCTTTGGAACGGCAAATGATAGCCGGAGCTTTCTTCTTTACTTTACCCGGACCCAAAATGATCTGGCAGTTTGGTGAAGTTGGCTATGGCTATGGAGATAATGGTGAGCAATGTCTCAATGAATCAGTGGATTGTCCTGCGAGTGCCCCTGGTCGTGTCGCTAATAAACCTATCCGATGGGACTATTGGAATACAAAAGGTACAAACCGCGTGAAATTATATAAAACCTGGAGTGCTTTGATCAATTTAAGAAGAAGCAGTCCTGCTTTTACATATCCAACACAAACTAATTATGCATTATCGGATAAAATCAAAAGAATTGTACTTGAGCACTCAGATACGGATGTAGTAGTGATTGGTAATTTTGATGTGGTAGAGCAGAGTGGAGCAGGAAACTTTACTCAAACCGGAACTTGGTACGATTATTTTGAAGGAACTGAATACAACGTAAATAGCACCGATCAATCTATTACGTTAAAACCGGGAGAATTCAAAGTTTATACTACAAAACAATTTGATCAACCTGATATTTCTGTATCGAACGAACAAGAAGAAATCAATGGACCCAATGCATTCAGACTTTATAACAACTACCCAAATCCTTTTAATCCAACCACTCAGATTACATACGACGTAGCAGAAGCAGGATTAGTCAAATTGGAGGTGTTTGATATATTAGGTAGAAAAGTAGCTGTATTAGTTAATAACAGAAAAGCAGCTGGTACTTACACTGTTACTTTTGATGCATCAAATTTGAGCAGTGGAATGTATTTCACAAGATTTACTGCGGGAAATTCGGTGCAAACAAGTAAAATGACATTACTTAAATAATTTGCATGAAAAAGATTACCGGATTATTAGCACTTTTATTTCTTTGGGCATGCAGCTCCTATGATGTAAAAGTGGGTGAGAATTTAGTCGGTTTAGGCTCACCCATTACTCTGGAATACGATTCTACCAAAGTGATCTTACAGGATTATTTTATGAATCCGGAACAGATTGATTCTGTATCAGTTCCTGAAGGATTGTATAAAACCTTTTCGGCAGATCGGTCAGAATTACTGTTAACGGGTAAGTTAGAACCATCACTTGGGATGATCTCTTTCTGGCAGAATGGAATTTCTTATGATGTTTTACTCGAAAAATCTAATAAACAGTTAGTCACTTTTACACTTCAGGATAAAGGATATTCATCTGTTAAAGTGAAAGGTGAGATGAATAGCTGGAATCCGAATAATACCATCCTTAAAAAAAACGATGAGGTCTGGGAAGCAGATCTATTGGTTAACGAAGGATTCTATCAGTATTTGTTTGTAGTAGATGGAAATGAAATGATGGATCCATTAAATTCCGAAATGGTTTCAAACGGTATGGGAGGAAATAACAACCTTCTGATAGTGGGTGATGTAAAAGCAGAAAAACCCCATTTGGAAACTTATGGATATGATGAAGAAAGAGTTTATCTGAAATCCCAGAACCCCGAAAATGTAATAGCATTCTGGGAAAATCATCAGCTTAAAACAGAATATAAAGATGATATTGTCAGAGTATATCTTCCGAAATCAGCTCTACAAACAGAAAGAACTCATATACGGGCGTGGACTTATAATAAGAACGGGAAATCAAATGATGTTTTAGTTCCCCTCCAGTATGGTAAAGTTCTGGATAATACAGATGCCATAACCCGAAAAGATGTACGATCATGGAATATGTATTTTATTCTTATAGATCGATTCAAAGATGGAAATATATCAAATACCAGAAAAGTAGATGATCCCGACATTCACCCTAAAGCAAATTACTACGGTGGAGATCTTGCCGGAATCACACAAAAAATCAGAGATGGATATTTCGAAGACCTGAATGTTACGGCACTATGGTTGTCTCCGATTACTCAAAACCCGGAAGACGCTTGGGGACTATGGGATAAGGGAGGTGTAAAAACAAAGTTTTCAGGATATCATGGTTACTGGCCGGTTTCATCTTCAAAAATTGATGATCGCTTCGGTACTTCAGAAGAATTCAAAGAATTGCTGAGTGTCGCCCATCAAAATGGAATTGCTGTAATTCTGGATTATGTAGCAAATCATGTGCACAAATTTCATCCGGTTTATCAGAATAATCCGGAATGGGCAACAGATCTTTATCTACCGGATGGTTCACTAAACACCGAACAGTGGGATACACACAGACTAACTACCTGGTTTGATACATTTATGCCAACGCTGGACTTTTCCAAAGAAGAAGTAATTGAAACGATGACAGATTCAGCACTTTTCTGGATAGAAAATTATGATTTGGATGGATTCAGACATGACGCTACTAAGCATATTCAGTTAGAATTCTGGAGAACTCTTACCAGAAAGATGAAAGAAGAAATCATTGTGCCTGAAAACAGACAGGTATTTCAGGTAGGCGAGACCTATGGAAGTCGTGAGTTGGTTGCAAGCTACATCAATTCAGGAATGTTGGAAAGTCAGTTCGATTTCAGTATGTATGATGCCGTACTAAATGCTTTTGGTCAAGGGAATTCTTTTTTAGGACTTCAGAATCAACTTCAGGAAAGCTTTAATTACTTTGGTTACCATAATATGATGGGAATCATTTCCGGGAATCATGATAAACCACGTTTTATCACACTTACGAGTGGGGAAGTTCGATGGGACGAAGACGCTAAACTTGCAGGATGGACTCGTGAGATTGGTTCTCCGCAAGCATTCGCCTATAATCGGCTAAGTATGTTACATGCTTTCAATCTGACTATTCCCGGTATCCCGGTTACCTATATGGGAGATGAATTTGGAATGCCGGGAGCTAACGACCCCGATAACAGGCGTTGGATGAGATTTGATGAAGAGGAACTAAGTGAATTAGAACTTCGCAATCGAAATATCTACTCAAAACTAACGGAGCTGAGAACCACTTCAACTGAGATATTATATGGAGATTTTAAATTCCACCTGATTCAGGATGATGTAATGGCTTATTCCAGAGCTTATTTCGGTAAACAAGCGATGGTATTTTTTAATAAATCAGGGGTAGATCAGGAAATTACTATCCCTGTCCGAAATGATTATGATTACAGTAATCTTATCAATCACTTTGGACATGACTTCAGCTTAAAAGGAAACTCTCTTACCGTTACACTTCCCAATAATAGCTTCGAAATATTAACGCTACAATAAACTTACTATGTTAAAGCGATTTTTACTGCTTACTGTATTAGCAGCAACTTTTGTTACAGGATGTACTCAGAAAGATAAACCAACAGAAAAAAAACAAAGTATTGTAGAACATCCTGAATGGAGTAAGAATGCGAATATTTATGAAGTGAATATTCGTCAGTATTCTGAAGAAGGAACATTCAACGCTTTTAGGGAAGATCTTCCAAGATTAAAAGAGATGGGTGTAGATATTTTATGGTTGATGCCTATTCACCCAATCGGATTGGAAAACCGAAAAGAAACAGAAGAAAGCAGAGGAAGTTATTACTCGGTAAAAGATTATAAGGATGTAAATCCGAATTTTGGCACCAAAGAAGATTTTAAAGCTTTAGTAGATGAAGCCCACGAAATGGGATTCAAACTTATCATCGATTGGGTCGCTAATCATACTGCTTGGGATAATCCATGGACACAAAATAAAGATTGGTATGAACTTACGGAAGACGGGAATTTTATGCCGCCCAGAGGTACCGATTGGAGTGACGTAATTCAACTGGATTACTCGAATAAAGATATGCGTGCCGCTATGACCGACGCTATGGTTTATTGGGTTCGTGAGTTTGATATTGATGGCTATCGTTGCGATGTAGCAGGAATGGTTCCTACTGATTTCTGGATCAACGTTCACAAAGAAATGGATAAAGTGAAAGATGTTTTCATGTTAGCAGAAGATGGTGAGCCTGAACTGTTGCACGAAGCTTTTGATATGAATTATGCCTGGGAATATGCTCATGTTATTCGTGAAATTGCCAAAGGTGAACAAACTTTTGAAGAACTGGATTCTTTGTTTGCAAGAGATAACCGCCGTTTCCCTGATAACTCTTACAGAATGTATTTTACTTCCAATCATGATGAAAACTCATGGAATGGAACAGATCCTGAGATGTACGGTGATAACTTCGAGAATTTTGCAGTTCTGTCCGCAACCGTAAAAGGAATGCCTTTAATCTACAACGGTCAGGAAAGTGGTTTGGACAAACGGCTTGAGTTTTTTGAAAAGGATGAGATCGAATGGAAAAATTATAAGTACACCGATTTTTATACAATGCTTCTAAATCTGAATACTAATAATGAAGCACTCTGGAATGGACAATATGGTGGAAAAACAATCAGAATTCCATCTCCGGAAGGTACTTATGCTTATTTCAGAGAAAAAGGAGATCATAAAATCATGGTTGCTTTAAACAACAATAGCGAATCAACGACTATTGAAATGCCTGAATGGGGTTACGATACTTATGCGGTTTACGGAGTTATGGAAGAAACTACGAACCTTAGCACTGTTCGACTTCCGGCAAATGAATGGATCATAATTTCTACACTTAATTAACATAACAGGAGTACAAAATGGCTGAACAAATGGATACCAAACCACGCCTGAGTTTCTGGCAAATCTGGAATATGAGTTTTGGATTCTTGGGGATTCAATTTGGGTTTGCATTACAGGGTGGATTTATGTCCAGAATTTTCCAAACTCTCGGGGCCGCAAAAGATGATATCCCTCTGCTTTGGATTGCAGCTCCTCTTACCGGTTTGTTGGTTCAGCCAATTATTGGATATTTAAGTGACAGAACCTGGAGTGTTCGTTTTGGAAGACGTAGACCTTATTTCCTGATTGGTGCAATACTTAGTTCTATTACACTTTTGTTCGTACCTCATTCACCATACTTGTGGGTTGCAGCAGGTTGTTTATGGATCTTGGATGCTTCAATCAACATCAGTATGGAACCCTTCAGAGCTTTGGTCGCTGATAAGTTACCGGAATCACAGCGTTCATATGGATTTGTTGTTCAGACTCTGATCATCGGTATTGGTACATGGATTGCCAGTAATCTTCCATGGATGGTTAGTCAGCTTGGCGTAGCCAATGAAGCAGCACCGGGAGTAGTACCAATGTCTGTGAAAGTAGCATTCGGAATAGGTGCTTTCGTTTTTATTTCGAGTATTCTGTGGACCATTTTTACTACGGATGAATATCCACCTGAAGACATGGAAGCCTTCGAAAAAGAGAAAGAAGAACAATCGGGATTTTTTACCGGTGTGAAAGAAATCTTTTCCAATATTTCAAACATGCCCGTAGTTATGAGAAAGCTTGGTGTGGTTCAGTTCTTTAGTTGGTTTGCTTTTTTTACTATGTGGAGCTTCGCTGTCCCGGCTCTTACAGAGCACGTTTTTGTTGCACCGGTACCAATGCCAGACGCCCTCGATTTTGATACTGCAAACAGAGCTTATAATGAAGCAGCCAATCTGGTAGGATCCTATATGGGTACCTATGGTTTATCTTCAATGGTTTTTGCACTGATTCTGACTTTTGTGACAAGTAGAATTCGAATTAACAGAAAATGGGTTCATTTCGGGTCTTTGTTGGTTGGTGGAATAGGTTTTTTGAGTATGTTTTTTGTTCCTTCAGAATCAACAGGGATGCTGAATTTAAGCTTTATTGCTGTAGGTGTTGCCTGGGGAAGTATCTTATCCATGCCTTATGCAATGCTCTCAAGTAGTATTGACCCAAAGAAAATGGGATTGTATATGGGATTATTTAACATGTTTATTGTTATCCCACAGATCATTGCAGCGCTGGGAGGTATTAATTTCCTTTATAAGAATATCTTTGGGGAAGCGACCATTGGAACTATGTTGTTGGCAGGAGTGTGTTTATGCATCGCTGCTTTCAGTAACTTTTTGATCACAGAAGAAGAAGCTATAAAATAAATACTGCTTTATCATGAAGTCAATTTTAGGTTCATTAGCAGTATTTTTATTTATTAGTATTTCCTGTCAAAAAGCCGATCAGATTCATTCTGCTTTTATAATTGATCAAAATACGATTCAGGTACACAGCAACAGTTCCTTAAATATTGAAGAATTGTCATTGATGCAGGGAGAAACAGCAATTGACATCTCCGGCATTGATGATCAGGGCGACAACCTGTTGCTAATCACTTCAAAACCTTTGGATTATACAAAACGATATGTGGTTAGAAACGGTGAAAATGAAGAACACAATGCTCAGGTTCACTGGAAAGCAATTGATAAGTTATACACTTATGATGGCTCATTAGGAGCTTTATACTCAGAAGAGGGAACCGAATTTAAACTTTGGGCACCGTTGGCTACTGAAGTGGTGTTGAATTTATTTGAAAATGGTTTGGATGAGAATCCTTATCAATCTCATGAACTTGAAAGAGGTGAAAAGGGAGTCTGGACTAAGACTATTTTTGATGATTTGAGATCTCAGTTTTATAGCTTTTCAGTGACTAATTACGGAGAAACCAAAGAAGTGCTGGATCCATATGCTAAGTCGTTAGCCATCACCACAAAAGAAACATTTTTTAACCCAAGAGGAGCAATTGTAAATCCCTCTGCTCTTGGGCCTGAGTTAGATTTTGCAAAAATTGATGGATATGAAAAAAGGGAAGATGCCATTATCTGGGAAATTCATGTTCGCGATTTTACCGTAGATCCTGATATCAGTACGGAAGCTCAATTCGGTACTTTTCCTGCATTCTCAGAAAAGCTGGATTACATTAAAGATCTGGGAGCAACACATATTCAACTTCTTCCCGTTTTGAGCTATACATACTCCGATGAATCCATCAATGGCCAAAGAGATATGGAATATCGTATCGGTGGAAATTACAATTGGGGTTATGGTCCGGATAACTACTTTTCAGTAGATGGAATGTATTCTGAGAATCCGGAGAATCCCGAACTCAGAATTAAAGAACTTAAAGGTCTGGTCAAAGCAATCCATGAAAAGGGAATGGGTGTAACTCTGGATGTAGTTTATAATCATACGGCAGCCTTGCACTTTCTCGAAGACATTGTTCCCGGCTATTATCACTTTATGGATTCAAAAGGAGTTGCAAAGGAAAGCTACGGAGGTGGACGTCCGGGTTCCACTCATGCTATGACCCGTAAGTTGATTGTTGATTCTATTGTATACTGGACCAAAGAATTCAAAGTAGATGGATTTCGTTATGATCTGATGGGGGATTTAGACGGCGAAACCATTCAGATTGCATACAATGAAGCGAAGAAAATAAATCCGCAGTTGCTCAAAGTAGGAGAATGTTGGAGAACTTTTGCCGGGGATGACGGTGAAGATGTAGTTCCTGCGGATCAGGATTGGATGGACAGAACCAACAGCGTTTCCTGTTTTTCGGATGAAATGAGAAATGAAGTAAAATCAGGGTTTGGTTCGGAAGGAGAAAAGCGATTTATAACCGGTGGGCCGAGAAATATCCAAACTATGTATAACAATGTGATTGCAAAGCCGGGAAATACTTCAGAAGACGATCCGGGAGACATTCTGCAATATGTTGCTGCTCACGATAATCTTACATTACATGATGTGATTGCCTATACGATCAAAAAAGATCCGGCTGAACATCAGGAAGAGATTCATAAAAGAATTCGTTTAGGGAACACCATTATTCTTACTGCTCAGGGAGTTTCTTTCATACATGCGGGACAGGAATACGGCAGAACCAAGCAATGGCTTGATTCTACTGAACCGGAACGAGAATATGCAAAAGTCGAGGGTTTTGAACATCCTTATTTTATTGAGAACTCGTACGATGCTTCAGATGCAGTCAACATGTTTGATTGGGATAAAGTAACTGAAGATGGAATTCACAAAGAAACGATGGAATTCACTAAGGGTTTGATTGCTCTCCGAAAATCATCGGATGCATTCAGGTTGGGAACAGAAGAATTGGTTTCTGAAAAAGTTTCACAGGTTCCAAGTGAAGACATAAAAGAAGAAGATCTCGTTTTGTTTTTCAAAACTTCATCTACTAATGGAGAAGACTACTACGTTCTTATTAATGCGGATTCTGTTCAAAGAAATATCAGATTTAATGCAGACCTGACTTCAGGAACAATATTAGTAGATTCAAACGAGGCGGGAGCAGAAGCAGTAAGTGAAGTTTCAGGAATTGAGATTTCATCTAATTCTATTTTGATTGATCCTTTGATGGCTGTGGTGATTAAAATTTAAACAAGATAAAATTAACCCTTATGAAAATTATAAATCTGTTCCTTTTTTTAGTAATAATAACGTTAAATAGTAGTGATGTATTTAGTCAATTTTTGATAAAAAAAGGTCAGGTTGGGAATCTCAAGATTGGGAATTCAGCAGACTTGATATATCATGAATACGATTTCGATCAAACAAATCTTGTCGATCTATTTTTAGAAGGTTTTTATACTCCTGCTATACAAATACTTAATGTTTCAGGTATTGTTGAATTTACAGCTGAAATAGATTGTGGCAAAATCTATAGGTTTAAAGTGTTTGATGAGAAGTATCATACAGCAGAAGGAATTAAAGTTGGCTCTACTGTGTCAGATGTTGTTTCAAAGTTTAAAATTCAAAATGACATCTTGATTGGGGAAACAGGTTACTTTATTTATTCTGATGAACTGAAAATATCGTTCGAGTTGAACGCTATTCAACTCAGAAATAATAACATCGAAATCGATAATAGTTCTACAGTAGCCGATCTTCCAAAAGACATTGAGGTTTTTGCTATTATTATTATATAATCGGTATAAGGAAATTAACCGGTTTATAAGTTTTCTATTTTTTACAAATGAACAGAATCTGAATACTCAGGCATTCATTAAGCTGAGATTTTCTTAATTTCAGGTATGAAATTAGATAACAAATGGTTCCCGGCATTTATGGCTGTAGTTGCAATCCTTACTGCAGTAGCAATTGTATTTTCATCACTTTCGTACAAAGAAACTCAAAAAGAGCGTTTTGAAGAGGCTATACTAGAGAGTGATTCCTTGCTCACAAAACCACTCAGACTTTTACAGGAAGCAGATTCTGTTTCAATATCTGAGTTCAGAGGAAATAGTGTAGTAGTTGTATTTCAGGCTTCCTGGTCAGAAAAATCAGCCCAGCTTTTAGATGAAATGTTGGCTTTGAAAGATGAAATAGATTCTCTGACAATTATTTCAGCTCAGGTATTGGATGCGGAAGAATCAATCGATTTTTCAAAACTGAATCCTTCCTTTATTTATGTGGATGGTGCTTCACTTTTTAATGATCTGAAAGTTCCGGGTATTCCATCGTATGTCGTTTTTGATAACAACAATGAGTTTGTTTACGCTCATGTAGGATATCAGGAAAATGCAGGGTATGGATTGCTAAAAGAGAAGCTCAATGAGTGAGCAATTCGTTCATTTTAATGGGAAGTCTATCCCTGAAACCGAAGCAAAACTTTCGGTAACCTCAAGAGGCGTTGCTTACGGAGATGGATGTTTTACCACCCTCAGATCTTATGAAGGTAAATTTCTTCATTTTGACAGACATATCGAACGATTGAAGTCCGGCGCTGAATATCTTGGTTTGAACTATGAAATTTCAGAGTTGAAATTAAAAGAAGCAGTTTTAGCACTTCTTGATGCAAATAATTTATCTGAAGATCAGGCCAGAGTTCGTATTCAGTTAAGCAGAGATGGAAGGGGAGGTTTTTCTAACTTATCATCTGAATTTAACCTGATCATCACAGCATCAAAAGCAGGTACAAATTTTGATCCAGTCACACTAACTTCCGTTAAAACTAAATCGATTCCTTCAGAATCTTTGTCCAGAACGGTTAAACTCACAAATTCGATCAATTATATAAAAGCAGCATCCGAAGCGTCTGAAAAAGGATTTAATGATGCACTAATGACTACGCTTTCCGGAAATATATCCGAAACTTCTATCTCGAATATATTCTGGATTCAGGGCAAAGAAATATTCACACCTTCTGTTAAATGTGATTTACTTCCCGGAGTTATGCGTTCTATAGTTTGTGATTTGGTATGTGCAAATCCGGCTTTAAAATTATCTGAAGGAAAGTATAAACCGGAAGATTTAAATACTGCAGAAGCTGCCTTTTGTACAAATGCATTCAGAGAGATTTATCCGGTTAGATTGTTTGAAGAGACAGCTTTCGATCCCGATCATTCTTCAATTGTTAGGTTAAAAGAAGCACTGGAAGAGTATAAACTAAAGCACCTGATTTGATGGGAAAATTTCAGCAGATCGAAGATGTTCGATATTATTTGAATAACATTCCAAAATTTCAGGATCAAGGAAGTTCCGCTTCCAATTTTGCCCTGGAGAACATAGCGTCTTTTTGTGCTGAAATGGGAAATCCTCAAAATAAATTTCCTTCTATTCATGTAGCCGGAACCAATGGAAAGGGCACGGTTTGTCATTTGTTTGAAGAAGTCTATCGTAGAAATGGTTACAAAACCGGTTTGTTTACTTCTCCTCATTTGATCAGTTACAATGAGCGCTTTCGAATTAATGGAGATGAGTGCAACGATGATCAAATCCTTTCATTCTTTCAGGAAAATGAAGAATTGCTGGAAAAGATTCCTCTTACCTATTTTGAGATCAGTACTGCGCTCGCTTTTTGGCTGTTTGATAAACAAGAAATAGACATTGCCATTTTTGAAACCGGATTGGGTGGCAGGTTGGATTCTACAAATATTATTAAACCGAAATTATCTGTGATTACCAGCATTGGTCTGGATCATACCGATATCCTTGGTGATACTTTAGAGCAAATTTCCGGAGAAAAAGCAGGGATTATTAAACACAAAACTCCGGTGATTCTGGGGAATATTCAAAATTCATTGCTCTCCGTATTTAAACAAAAAGCTCAGTTAAATGATGCGGAGATATTGCTTGCTTCAGATCTGAATCCGATGTGGAATAATGGCATAGTTAGATTAACGCACAGAGAGTTAGCCTTTGAAACCCGATTAATTGAAAGTATTAATAAGTGGAATTTCGCCACAGTTTTCTTAGGTGTTAATTCTCTTCAAAATAAATTCCCTGTGTCTGAACAAAATTTGATACAGGTTTTTCAGGAATTTAAAGGTGCTCCGGCACGATTTGAAAAACTTCTATCAGATAAAGAATGGTACTTCAGCGGCGCCCATAATACAGAAGCGCTGCAATCAACGTTTGAATCTGTAGAAAGAATTGCCCAAGGAAGAAAACCGGTGATCGTGTTTTCTATGATGAAGGATAAGCTGAATAAACATTCAATAAAGCTTTTAGAATCATTTGAAAAGAAGTTTTATGTACAGTTGGATACAGAAAGAGCGGCTACTTTTGAAGAAATCAACAATGTTCTGAATTCTGTACAAACAATAGACGAAACGAACCAAAAAAGTATTTTAAAGGAATTTGAGACTTCATTAGTTATTTTTACAGGAAGTTTTTACTTTTACAGTACAGTTAGGCGATGGGTATCCTGAAGAACAGTCCCATCATTCTTTCCTTACCTGATAAGAGCGTTGTTTTGATTATCCAAATGATAATGCGTCGTTCACCCCAAATTCAGTAAGTAAAATTATTTTATACAATAATATCTATAGTTTTTTATGTCAGATAATCAGACCGTAAATCTAACGGCTGGGGAACTGGAGTCCTTGGAGAAAAAGAAATTGCCGGAACTCAAGATCCTTGCTAAAATGATCGGCGTTAAGCGGGTTACCGGTGTCAAGAAACAAGAACTGATTGACAAGATCCGGGAAGTATCCGATTCCAAGCCCAAAGGCATTACCGTTAAACTTCGTCCGAAGAGTGAACGACCTCCGATTCCGAAAGAAGTGATTCCGGGAAATTCCTCTAAAAAGAAAAAGACTAAAGATGAAGCTCCTGAAAGAGAAGAAAAAACACAGGAAACTCAGAAGGAGGAGAAGAAAGAGCTTTCTACCCGTAAAGACGAAGAAATGGTGACTTACGGTGGCGATTCTCATATCATTTCTTACAAAAAAGAAGAAGAGAAGAAAGAAGAAAAGCCTAAAAGAAATCATAATAACAATCGTAACAACAATAACAGAAAGAAGCAGGAACACGATCTGTTACCTGTATCTGAAGCAGAAACACTGCAGGAACGATTGGATGAGATCGAACCACAGCTTGGTCCGTATCTGATCAATGAAGGTACTTTGGAAATACTACCGGATGGTTATGGGTTTTTACGGTCGGTAAATTATAATTACAAAGCCAGCCCGGATGATATCTATGTTTCGCCTTCACAGGTTAAGAGGTTCCGTTTAAAGAGCGGCGATTGTGTAATTGGTATCATTCGTCCACCTAAAGTCGGAGAGCGTTATTTCGCGCTTCTGAGAGTGGAAGGAGTAAACGGACGAATTCCTACGGATATGGATAACCGTCAGGAGTTTGATGACATGCTTCCGATTCATCCGGATGAACGCTATGTGATGGAATTTGAACCGAGTAATTATTCGACCCGTTTTATCGATCTGTTTGCTCCTCTGGGTAAAGGTCAGCGTGGATTGATCGTAGCTCAGCCAAAGACCGGTAAAACTACCATTCTTCGAGGAATAGCCAATGCGGTAGCAACCAATCATCCTAATGCGAAGATCTTAATTCTTTTAATTGATGAGCGCCCTGAAGAAGTAACAGAAATGGAGCGTACGGTTAAAGGGGCTGAAGTGGTTGCTTCTACTTTTGATGAAAAGCCGGAAAATCACATTGATCTTGCAGAACTCACTTTTCAGAAAGCTAAGCGATTGGTGGAAAGTGGTCACGATGTGATTTTGCTTCTGGATTCTATTACCAGACTTGCACGTGCCTATAACATTAAAGGCGGAAATAAAGGCCGTACGATGACCGGTGGTATCGATTCCGAAGCTTTGAAAAAACCCCGCCAGTTGTTCAGTTCAGCACGAAATATTGAAAACGGAGGTTCGCTGACAATCCTTGCAACTGCACTGGTTGATACCGGCTCACGAATGGACGATGTAATCTTTGAGGAATTCAAAGGAACCGGTAACATGGAGATTGTTCTGGATAGACGTATTTCTGATCGCAGACTCTATCCTGCAATTGATGTATTCCGAAGTGGTACTCGTCGTGAAGAGTTATTGGTGGCAGAAGAGGAGAGAGAAAAAGTGGTTTTACTTCGTCGTTACATGACTCAAATGAATGCATTCGAAGCAATGGAATTCTTACTTAAGCAGATCAAAGGTACGAAGACCAACGAAGAATTTCTGATATCGATGAATAAGTAGGAAAGGGAACATTTAATAGCTGACTTTCAACATTCAAGTTCCAGTTTTCAAAATTTATTGACGAGCTACTAAAATATGCTTGTGGAGATGATATTTTTGGTTGTTTAAAGCTCTACCTGAAAAAGTTCTGTGTATGGAAATTATTTTACACTGGTTGGATATTTATATCCACCGGAGTAGAACGAAAAGGGTAGAGATGGTTAAATTTTCTTTTTAAAAGAGCATTATATTTGAGCTATGCGATCAAAACTTCTACTTGTTACACCACCTTTTACTCAGTTGAATACGGCATATCCGGCTACTGCTTATCTGAAAGGTTTTTTGGAAGAACGAGATATTCCGGTTTCTCATTGTGACCTGAGTATCGAGCTTTTTACTTCCATATTTACAGGTGATTTCTTACGCGAGGTTTTCCGGGAAGCTTTCGAACTGGGAAATGATCATTATCCCGAAATAAGGGAAATGAAAGACCAATATATTTCCCGAGTTGATAAAGTCATTGGGTTTCTTCAAAAGAACGACATTGAAACCGCTCATGAGATACTGGAAAACGATTTTTTACCGATTGGCCACCGATTAAAAAATGTAAGTACCAAAATCAAATGGGAAGCTGGAGATGATGGTATTATTGATAAAGCAAAGCATTATTCAACGCTATTTATCGAAGAAATAGGAGATTTTATTCAGGCGAATGTGGATGAATTTTTCGCATTTACCAAGTATGCCGAGCAAATTGCCACTTCAGCAAGTAGTTTTGATCAGTTGGACGAATTCTTGAGGTATCAGCCTACGCTTATTGAAGATGAGATGTTAAATATCCTGGAAGAAAAGATTGAGAACCATGCTCCAAATCTGATTGGCTTTACTATTCCTTTCCCCGGAAATCTATTTGCAGCCCTTCGATGTGCTCAATTCATTAAACAGTTCTATCCCGATATTCAGGTAGCTTTTGGCGGAGGCTATTGTAATACTGAATTACGTAGTTTAGAGGATCCAAGAATTTTCGAGATCGTTGATTTCATATCACTGGACGATGGGGAAGGTCCTTTACTTAAAATGATCCAATATCTGGATGAAAAGGTTGGGGTAGATGAATTAGAAAGAACTTATGTGTTAGAAGATGAGAAGGTCGTTTACAAGAACAAATTGCCGAATACTATCCATCATCATCAGGACCTGCCGGCTCCGAACTATTTAGGATTGCCATACAACAAATATGTGTCTTTTCTTGATGTTGTAAATCCCATGCACCGTATGTGGACAGATAAACGATGGAATAAATTGACGATCTCACACGGCTGCTACTGGAGGCAATGTTCATTCTGTGATGTGAGCCTGGATTACATTGGGAATTATCAAAATACAACAGCCGAAATCTTAGTCGATAAGATTGAAAAAATTATAGCTGACACAGGAATTTCAGGATTCCATTTTGTTGATGAAGCCGCTCCACCAAAAATGTTGAAGGCGATGTCTAAAGAATTAATAAAAAGAAATCTGTCGATTACCTGGTGGACAAACATACGATTTGAAAAAACCTTTAACTTTGAGTTATGTGAATTAATGGCTAAAGCTGGTTGCGTTGCAGTAACAGGAGGGTTGGAAGTAGCTTCAGACAGATTGCTGGAAAAGATGAAGAAAGGAGTAGATATTGCTCAGGTTACCAGAGTAACCAATAATTTCTCTGAAAACGGGATCATGGTTCATGCTTATCTCATGTATGGTTTTCCAACCGAAACTCAACAGGAAACCATTGACTCACTGGAAGTGGTGCGGCAATTGTTTGAGAAAAAATGTATTCAATCGGGTTTCTGGCATCTATTCACAACGACGGTTCACAGTCCGATTGGGAATAACCCGGATGCATTTGGGATAAAAATAACCGGACCGGAATTTCGGGGCTTTGCTCAAAATGATCTGTGGCATGAAGATCCTGAGGGAACCGAGCACACTTCGTATACGCAGGGACTAAATCGAGCTTTAAATTCTTATTTAAATAATGAAGGGCTTAAAAAAGAGATACAAGAATGGTTTGATTTTCCGGTCACTCCAACCAGTCATCCTGAAGATTTGATTGAGAGTTTTTTAAATTAGATGAGTATCTGTTCTATTTTAATGTAATGCTCGGAAGGCTTGAAATCGTTTGACTCATAAATGTTCGAGCTTTAGAGTAAGAAAAGTTCTGATCTTTAATGATAATCACTCCAGTCAATTTCGGAAATTTTGCTTGCTTCATCCACTCGATAGTATTTAAATAGTCGATTTTATGTATCTAAGAATGCCTGCATTTCTTTGGTAGAATTGAATCCTAAGGTTATTAATTGAACAGGCTAAAGATATTCTGTTGAATTGAGAAATTTATTCGAACCTCAATCTTGATACGGTTCAGCATACAAAGTTAAATTCTTTTCGCTTGAATAAATGTTGAGTTCATTATAGCAATCACTTTTAAGTGCTGAGTAATAAGAACCTGATGAAGAATCAAGATCAAGCTTTAGAATTAAGTTAGAATCATTAGTAACACTATGAGGAATAAACTTGAAGTTAATACTTTGTTCATTAGGTTTATACACTGCTGTTTTAGATCCGTAACAATTAATCTGAAATCCCTTTTTGTCAAAAGAGGTATCCATATAGAAATAGATCAATGTTTTATTTTCTTCAGAATTAAAAAAACGATTAATTAAATTTCTTAACTCAGTGTCTGTTTGTTGTGCAAAAGATAAAGATGAACACTATGTAAAACAGGGACGAGTAGTGTACAGTAAATTATGAAAAAAGCTAAAATCAGGAAAAATGCAACCGCACATACACTCAGGCACAGTTTTGCAACGCATTTATTGGAATCAGGAACGGATCTGAGATATATCCAAGAATTTTTAGGGCATAAATCAATTCAGAATAGAGAAATTTATACTCACGTAATAAAGATGGGTAAATCAAATATAAAAAGTCCTTTGGATACTCTTTAATCTACCAACCAATCCTGCCTCGGTCTTTATCTCTCCCCAATTCGGTTTGTACTTCCTTAGGATCTTCAGGCATTACAAATCCGGGAGGCGGATTAAAGGCATCGTATCCCCAATACGCTTCTTCATCTGCAGTTACATAATTGATAAATGTTCCTACAATAGGAAGTGCAGTTCGGGCTCCCTGACCGATACTTCCGGCGGTTCCTTCTCCCTGAGGGAAACGTATTCTCCGATCTTCACCACCAACCCACGATCCCATTACGATATGAGGTGTCATGGCAATAAACCAGTTATCAGATGCATCATTAGTAGTTCCGGTTTTTCCGGCTATATCCTGACGAACTCCATATACATTTCTTAATCGAACGCCGGTTCCGAAATAACCTTCTCCGCCTCGGATAACCCCTCGCATCATATCCACCATCATGTAAGCCGTTTCTGGACTGATAACTTCTTTACGATATTCCGGAAAATATTCCTGAAGTACATTTCCTTCTTTATCCTCAATTCGTGTAATAGCAATCGGTTCAATATGAACACCATTGTTTGCGAAAGTGGTGTACGCAGATGTCATTTCCAACAAAGAAGCTTCTGCTGTTCCTAAAGCGATAGAAGGGTAGGCCGGAGTGTTACTCATATCAACTCCAAGGTTCGAAGCCATATCTTTAATTTTTCGAGCGGCTGCATCCAGTTCCCATAATTTATTGGTTCCCGGATATCCTGCAAGTTCCGGTAGCAATCGAACGGTTACATTATTCATACTTCGGGCCAATGCTTCTCTTAATGGGACTTCATCAGCGCCTGAAGGAACCTGAGAATCTTTTGGATTCCAGATGTTTCCATTTCTGTCCCGGAAAGAAATTGGGTATTTGGAAAATTTATGGTATGGTTTAAAACCGTTGTCTATAGCTACGGAATACACAAATGGTTTAAATGTAGAACCAACCTGTCGTTTGGACTGATATACATGATCGAACTGTACATTCCCATAATTAGATCCACCAACCCATGCCAGGATGTTACCGTTGGATGGTTCCACGGCAACAAAACTGGCTTGCAATCTGGTTTTTGATCTCATTACAGAATCTACAAAAGCTTCATCAGCCTTAAGACTGTCGAGTACTACTTTTCTGATCTTGGTATTGTAAGTTTGATAACCGTTTTTATATCGATCAGTTTCTTCAAGAAAGCTGTCTTTGAATGTTGGAAACTCTTTCCACAATTTATCCATGTACTCGTCACTTCCATAAGATGTCCATTCATTTTCAAAGATTTTTTGAAGCGAATCCAATTTCACTCTTAATGCTCTTTCGGCATGCTGTTGCAATTTGGAGTCGATGGTTGTGTAGATCACCAATCCATCTTTATAAATATCGTAACCATTTTCTTCAGCCCAACCCGAAACTTTCTGTCGTACATATTCTCCAAAATACCGGCTCACTCGTCCTGCCTTAGATGGTGGTTGGTAATCCAGAGATAAAGAATCAGAGCTCAGCTGACCGTAAGAAAGTGTATCAATAAAACCTCTGTTCCTCATCAGACGTAAAACAATATTTCTTCTCTGCTGAGAGCGTTCGGGAAATAACCTCGGGTTATAAGCATAAACAGCATTAACAGAACCTACTAACGTGGCTGCTTCATTGATATTCAGTTCTTTAGCGGATTTATTGTAATGAGTTCGTGATGCAGCTTCAATACCAAAAGCACTATTCGGATATTCAACGGTATTCAGATACATCTCGATAATTTCCCGCTTGGTATAACTTTGTTCAATTTGGACAGCTGTTATCATTTCGCGGAATTTTCTAGACACAGAAAAAGCCAATCCAATCTCTTTATACAGGTTTCTTGCAAGCTGTTGGCTTAAGGTTGAGCCACCTTCAACACGACCTCGCATTAAATTGAATGGAATGGCAAGGGTTCTCACCATGTCAATTCCCCAGTGATTGTAAAACCTGTGATCTTCAGTTGCTACGAGCGCATCAATTACGTGTGGTGAAATTTCATCATAAGGAACCCAGGTTCGGTTCTCAGTAAAATATTTGTCCAGAACTTTACCATCGCGACTACGAACTTCAGTTGCTATGGCGGTATCCGGATTTTCAAGTTTTTCAAGAGGGGGCAATCCCTGAAACAGGAAAATTATATAGGCAATTACAGCAATAAAAAATACACCTATAATTCCGCCGCCCCATACATAAATCTTTCTTTGAGTTCCTGAGTTGAAGGGGAGCCAACTTTCTGATCCTGATTCTTTTTCTTCATTCTCTTTGGATTTTTTCTCAGCAAGTACATTTTTTCTGTACTCGGGATCATTGAAATACCGATAATGATCGATAGGTTCTTTTTTATCGCTCATGGTGTAGAAGTTAATTCGGTGAAAGGTACAAATTCCTGCTCAGAACTATTCCATCTAACGAGTTGATAATCTTTATTGTTATATATTGCCAAAGTTTTATGATGAAAGAATGTCCCAAGGTTTATATACGTTCCATGCTCAAAAGTTTCCACACGGGGAATATGATCATGTCCCATCAGAACTACGTCAATATCCTTTTCTTTCAGGATTCTTTTTGCATGATTATTTAAAGGAATGGGCGTTCTTCGGTCATTGATCTTGGAAAATCCTGAAAACTTTCTCATTACATTGATACCAACATTAGGAGGAAGCAAAGTCTGAAAGCTTTTCACAAACTTTTGATTTCGTAAAATTCCGTGAAATAAAGGACGCAGAAGATCATCGCTTGTACCAAACCTGCCGTCACCATGCATTAACAGTGTATTATATCCATTTGGACTTATAATACGGTAGTTTCTTTCAACATCGAATCCGAGCTCTTCAAAATAGCCATAGGTCCAGTTATCATGATTACCGGTAATAAAAGTAGTGGCAATACATTCCTGATTATGTTTTTTAAATGCTTTCAATACTTTTTGACCAACAGTAGGGACAAAATCTTTTTTTGGATATTCCATCCAGTAATCAAACAGATCACCGAGAATGTAAATCTTAATTTTGTATCTGCAACAATAATCGACCAAAGAAAGCAGGCTATTTTCTACTTCGGTTTCTTTTTCTTGAGTGAATGCTCCAAGATGAACGTCAGAAAGAAAAACAGCAGTGGGGTATTCAGTCATTCTACTTTTTTCTTGTGATCACATAATGAATTAGATCAACGAAATTGGATCTGGCAGCACTTTGCGGTAATTTCTCTAACCCTTCAATAGCCTTATTAGCGTATTCATACATGCTCTCTTTTGCATATTCCATTCCACCTGATTCATGCACAAACCCGACAATCTCGTCAATATTTTTAGACGTCTTCTTTCGTTTCTTCATGAGTGCTCTGATATGTGCAGACTTCTTTTTGTCTGCATGTTCAAACGCTTTGATCAAGGGTAGTGTTACCTTTCTTTCTTGAATATCATTTCTTTTTGGTTTCCCAATGTCGTACATGCCATAGTCAAAAAGGTCATCACGAATTTGGAATGCAATTCCAACACACATCCCGATATCAGCCAAAAGCCTGTGCATACTCTCATCATCTGATGTTGAAACTGCTCCACATTCACAGCAAGTGGAAATCAGGCTGGCAGTTTTTTCTGAAATGATCTGGAAATAACGATCTTCAGTCATGTTGAATAAACCAGCAGTTTTAAGCTGCCGCAATTCACCTTCACTCATTTTTTGTACCGCCTTCGACTGTACTTCAAGCAACTTGTATTCTTTATTTTCAAGCGATACTAATAACCCCCTGGAAAGCAAAAAATCTCCTAATAAAACACCGGCTTTGTTTTTCCAGATTTTATTGATGCTAACAAAACCTCGTCGGGAATTAGCTTCATCAACTACATCATCATGGATCAAAGTAGCTGTATGTAGCAATTCGATCATTGTAGCTGCAATATGAGTTCTCTTAGAAATACCCCCAAATAATTCGGCCGTCATGAAAACTAGAGTAGGCCTGAGCTCTTTTCCTTTCTGGCGATGCAGATAGTTCAAAATTTGGTCGAGTAAAAAAACATCTGTTTTAATGGTTTCTTTGAAAAACGTGCGGAATTCAGCTAAATGATTGCTTACAGGAGCGGTTATTTCTTTCAAAGATTTACGGTTTACAGAATCTTTATCAATTCTGGGAAGCTTTACATTATCGACCATCAATTATGTTTAAATTTTCTTAAACTTGAACTGGTTCAAATTTACTTAATATTAAGGACAAATATTTGCAACCAATCACACTCACTCACTAAAATATACACTCATTATGACTAAGAATATGACCGGTATTAAAACCATTGGGGTTTTAACGAGCGGCGGGGATTCGCCCGGAATGAACGCAGCTGTGCGTGCAGTGGTACGTTCGGCAGTTAAAAACGGACTAAAAGTTTTTGGAATCAGATATGGATATCAGGGTTTGATTAATGATGATATTCGTGAAATGGATAACCATTCGGTTTCAAATATTATACAGCGCGGCGGTACAATTCTTAAATCTGCACGTTCTCAGGATTTTCGCACAGAAGAAGGAAGAAAAAAAGCTGCAAAGGTTATAAAAAAGCATGGAATTGAAGCATTGATCGCTATTGGAGGAGACGGAACATTTACCGGAGCAGAGATCTTTAGTCGTGAGCATGGAATCAGTGTAATCGGAATTCCTGCTACCATAGATAATGATATCATTGGTACTGATGATACCATCGGTTATGATACAGCTTTAAACACTGCCTTAGATGCAATTGATAAAATCCGCGATACAGCTGATGCACACGAACGAATGTTTCTTGTTGAGGTTATGGGAAGAGATGCAGGGTTTATTGCACTGGAAACAAGTATTGCAGGAGGTGCAGAGATTGCGTTGCTTCCGGAAGAACTTACTGATGTCGAAGACATAAAATCTCAGCTTAAGAACATGTTGAAAAATCAGGTTCGCAGTAGTTTGGTTGTAGTTGCCGAAGGCGATGAGTCGGGTGGAGCTATTAAACTTGCGGATGAACTCAGAGATGATTTCAAAAAGTATGATATGAGGGTATGCATTCTGGGGCATATACAAAGAGGAGGTTCACCAACAGCAAGAGATCGGGTACTCGCAAGTCATCTAGGAGCAGCTTCTATAAAAACGTTGCTTGACGGTCACACAGGAATTATGGTGGGTATCGTAAATAATGATGTAAAAATTACACCTTTAAAAGTTGCAGTGTCAAAAAAGAAAGAACTGGACGATTCTTTAATCGAATTAGCGAGGTTACTTAGATAATGATTTCAATTGATATAGATATAGCTCAAAAATTTATCGATGAGTCTGAGCTTTCACTTTCCCGTGATAAATGTGAAAATGCCTTACTTCATCTGAAAAATAAAACAGGTCCCGGTTCTGAATGGTTAGGTTGGAGAGACTTGATGAAATCTCCGAATGATGCTTTACTTGAAGAAATTGATTCTCTCGGACGTAAGATTCGAAAAGAAGCAGATATTTTTATTGTCTGTGGCATTGGTGGTTCTTATCTCGGGGCAAAAGCTGTTATTGACGCTTTGTCACCTAATTTTGGGAATAAAGGTCCCGAGATTCTATACGCAGGTCATCATATGGGTGGAAAATACCTGAATGAACTTTTAGATTACATAACTACTCCAAAAGCAGATGGATCATCTAAAAGTGTATTTGTAAATGTAATTTCAAAATCTGGGTCAACTCTTGAAACTGCTCTTTCATTCAGAATGATCAGGCAGACACTTGATGAAATGTATGGTGATGATTCTGATCATCGAATCATTTGTACTACCAGTGAAGAAGGAGGAGTTCTAAATACTCTGATAGAAGAAAAAAAATATCGTAAATTTGTTATCCCTGATAATGTAGGAGGTAGGTTTTCAGTTTTAACACCAGTTGGGTTAATACCGATAAGCGTGGCTGGAATTGATATCAAAACTCTTTTTTATGGTGCCGTTTCAGCCTATAAAAAATATGAATCGGATCCTGAAGAGGTTTTAAGTTATGCTTCTGTCAGACGCGCGCTTCATGAAAAAGAAATTACTATTGATATCTTTTCATGCTTTGAACCGGAGCTTACTTCCTTTGGAGGCTGGATTCAGCAGTTATTAGGAGAAAGCGAGGGTAAGGAAGGAAAAGGGATTTTTCCGGCAGTTGCTGCATTTTCAACAGATTTACACAGCCTTGGGCAGTTTATACAGGAGGGCACCAGAAGCTTGATGGAGACTTTCTTGATCGTGGATTCACCAACATCCTCTCTAAAAGTAAATGAGATGCCCGGAAACCATGATAATTTAAATTATCTTTCCGGGAAGTCATTTCACGATATAAATACCAAAGCAAGAATTGGTACTATTCAGGCGCACAAAGATGGTAATGTGCCAATCATAAAAATAACTCTGGAGCGACTTTCAGCAGAAACAATTGGCGGACTAATCTACTTTTTTGAGTTCTTTACAGGAGTTTTTGTCTATAGCCTTGACCTAAATCCATTTAATCAACCCGGAGTTGAAGATTACAAAAAAGCGATGTACCGTTTGCTTGGAAAAGAATAATATACTTCATGACTAAATCTGAAAATAAAAATTCCCGTTATATAGCTGTTGCCGGAAATATTGGCGCAGGCAAATCTTCACTAACGAGTTTGCTCTCAAAACACTTTAATTGGGAAGCATTTTTTGAATCGGTAGATGATAATCCATATCTGGCCGATTTTTACGAAGATATGAGAAGATGGAGTTTTAACCTTCAGATATACTTTTTGTCAAGTAGATTCAGGCATCAGAAAGAGATGCTTGAGAATGATATCAATCTTATTCAGGATAGAACTATATATGAAGATGTTGAGATCTTTGCGAAGAACCTTCATGAGATGAGTTTAATGAGTGATCGGGATTTTCAGAATTATGAAGCTCTTTTTCATGAGATGAGTCATTATTTACGCCCACCGGATCTTTTGATCTATCTTCGTGCACAAGTACCAACACTGGTTAACCAGATTCAGCAACGGGGTAGAGACTATGAGAACACCATTCGTATTGATTACCTCGAGCGATTAAATCGTCTTTATGAGGACTGGATCGATCGATACCCTTACGAGAAGCTTATAATTGAAACCGATGACCTTGATTTTGTGAATGATAAAGAAGATCTGGGTAAGATTATTGAGCAAGTTGACAAACGACTTTTTGGTTTATTTAATTGATTGTAAGCGAACAGGATAATCCTTATATTTGTAAGCTGTAATGGAGACGTCTATGTTGAAGTTTAAGATCTTTGAAATTCCTGAAGGTGATAGCCAAAGAACCGTCGAAATCGGAAGCGGTGATATAGAAATCGAAGAGTTTCCTTTTAAAGGAGCTGTAATCGATTTTAGTTTTTATCGAGCGCCACAATTTATTCGGGTTCAGTTTGAACTTGATGCTATTGTAGTGTTAACCTGTGATCGTTCACTTGATGAGTTTAATCATAATATTGTGACAAACTACGAAGTGCTTTTTAAAGCAGAAGAAGTGGAAGAATCAGCAGACGAGAATGGCTCGATCAGGAATATTGATATTTACTCTAAACAAATAGACTTAGAGCAGGATGTTTTAGACAGCATTATGCTCAATCTCCCTATTAAAAGATTACATCCCAAATATTTGGATGAAAATGGAAATCCTCAGGAATTTGTTAATGAACAATTTGGTTCAGGTTCAGATGAAGAAGAGGATAACATTGATCCAAGATGGGAAGCATTAAAGGAATTAAAGAAATAATAAAATACATCAATGGCACATCCAAAACGGAAAACATCAAACGCCCGAAAGAATAAAAGACGTGCTCATCACGCAATCTCAGATGTTACGTTAGCAAAATGCTCAAACTGTGGAGCTCTTCACCGATATCACCATGCATGTGCAGAGTGTGGATATTACAGAGGTCGTCAGGTTACTAAAGCAGCTGTTAACTAAACATATTTATTATGATTGTTGCAGTTGATGCAGCCGGTGGAGATCATTATCCAAAAGCACCTGTAGAGGGAGCACTTCTTGCAATCAAGGAGAATGAAGAGCTTACGGTTCTTCTTTTAGGCCCTGAAGATATTATCAAAAAGGAGCTTGAAGGAAAGGAGTATGATCAAAATAGAGTTTTGATTCAAGACGCTCCTCAGGTTATAGGTATGGATGAATCACCTTCGAGCGCTGTCAAAAATAAGCAACAATCATCTATCGCAATCGGAATGGGATTGCATAAAGCCGGTAAATGCCAGGCGTTTGTTAGCGCAGGCAATACTGGTGCCTTGTTAGCAGCTTCAACTTTTATTCTTGGTAAACTTGACGGTATACTAAGGCCGACTATCGGCGCTTATTATCCTACCATCAAAGGATTTAGGCTTTTAATAGATGCCGGTGCAAATCTGGAAGTAAAACCTGAAGTAGCCCTTCAGTTTGCTAAAATGGGGCAGGTTTATTGCAGTAGCGTTCTTGGAATTGAATCACCAACCGTTGGTTTACTCAATGTGGGCGAGGAAGATGAAAAAGGAACTGAAGAGCTTAAAGCAATTCATCAGCATATAAAAGAAATGCCCGGCTTTATTGGGAATGTAGAGGGTAAAGATGTGCTTTCCGGAAAAGCAGATGTTTACCTGACCGATGGACTGGTTGGTAATATTCTTTTGAAATTCGGGGAATCAATTCCTGCTACCATAATGAAATTAGTAGAGCGTGCAATTCAAAAAACTGATTATGAAGTTGACGAAATAGTTGCCGCTCAAAAAATATTAAAAACTGCACTTGCTCCTTTCAATTATGAAAGAGTTGGTGGAGTTCCTTTTCTCGGAGTTAATGGAGTTAGTGTTGTGGGGCATGGAGGCAGCTCACCATTAGCAATAAAAAATATGATCAAGAGTGCTATCACTTGCGTAAAGCAAGATGTTAACGGAAAAATTATCGCTTCTTTAAACTGAAAAATTTTATGCAAGTAAAACAAGCTAAGATCAGTGCAGTAGGTCATTATTTGCCTGAGTTCAGAATGACTAATTTTGAACTTGAAAAACTGATGGATACTAATGACGAATGGATCAGAACCCGAACAGGAATTGAAGAACGCAGAATTCTAAAAGATCCTGATAAAGCTACTGCTTTTATGGGGGCTGAAGCTGCTAAAGAGGCTTTAGAAAACTCCGGAGTATCTGCCGAAGAGTTAGATTTGATTATCGTCGCAACAGTTACTCCTGATTATTTATTCCCGGCAACTGCATGTCTTGTTCAAAGTATGATCGGAGCAACAAATGCATTCGCTTTTGATTTATCAGCAGCTTGTTCAGGATTCTTATATGCGCTGAGTACAGGATCAATGTACATAGAATCGGGTCGTGCTAAAAAAGTGCTGGTTATTGGTGCAGACAAAATGAGCTCCATACTTGACTACGAAGATAGAACTACAAGCATTTTGTTTGGTGATGGTGCCGGAGCAGTTATTCTGGAAGAATCGGAAGATGGGACCGGTTTAATTGATCAGATTCACTATACAGAAGGTGATGTAAATTGTAGTTTATACCAACATGCTGGAGGAAGTTTAAATCCAGCAACAAAAGAAACAGTCGAAAATAGACAGCATTATATTTCTCAGGATGGTCGTGCAGTATTTAAAAAGGCAACCATGGGTATGGCCGATGTTTCTTTAGAGATCATGAAAAAAAATAACCTTGACCCGGATGATGTGGCGTGGTTAGTTCCACATCAGGCAAATCTTCGGATTATTGATGCTACAGCAAACAGAATGGGACTATCTTCTGAAAAAGTAATGATCAATATTAATAAATATGGAAATACAACTTCAGGAACAATTCCTCTGTGCCTTTACGATTGGCAGGATAAATTGAACCACGGTGATAATTTAGTTCTAGCCGCATTTGGTGGTGGATTTACTTGGGGAGCGATTTACCTGAAATGGGGGATTAAATAATGAGTACTGCTTATTTATTTCCTGGGCAGGGTTCTCAATTTGTTGGAATGGGAAAAGATCATTTTGACTCAAATGTTGAATTCAAAACATTAGCAGAATCAGCAAATGAAATTTTAGGTATTGATCTGACCGGAATTATGTTCGATGGTCCTGAAGATAAACTTAAGCAGACTGAATTTACTCAACCTGCAATTTTTCTACATTCAGTGGCTTTATATAAAACATTAGATGCGGAGCCTGATATGGTTGCGGGACATAGTCTTGGAGAGTTTTCTGCTTTAGTGGGTTGTGGAGCAGTAAGTTTTGAAGATGCTCTGAAAATTGTTCGTAGAAGAGGAGAGTTGATGCAGGCAGCGGGCTCTTCTAATCCCGGAACAATGGCGGCCATTATCGGAATGGATGATGAAGTTGTTGAAACAGTTTGTGAAAAAGCATCTGATTTGACAGGCAAAGAAGTTGTAGCCGCTAATTATAATTGTCCCGGGCAGTTAGTGATATCCGGATATATAGATGCAGTAAAAAAAGCTGTGGATGTTGCAAAAGAAGATGGGGCAAGAATGGCAATGTTACTTCCGGTTTCAGGAGCATTTCATTCCTCATTAATGGAACCGGCTTATATTGGTTTAAAAGAGTCTTTGGAGAATCTTGAAATTAAAACTCCAATATGCCCGATTTACAGTAACTATACTGCAGAACCAACGACAGACCCGGAAGAGATCAGATCAAATTTACTGAATCAGTTAATGAATCCCGTTCGTTGGACACAAACACTGAAGAATATGATGGCTAATGGAGCCCAATCATTTGTTGAGGTTGGACCAGGAAAAGTTTTACAAGGTTTGGTAAAAAGAACAGACAGAAAAGCAGAAATTTCAGGACATCAATAAAATTATATCATGAGTTTAACTTTAGAAGGAAAAGCATGTTTAGTAACCGGAGGAAGCCGGGGAATTGGTCGTTCGATCGCACTTCGCCTTGCGGACTTTGGAGCTGATGTAGCAATAACTTATGCTCGTTCAGCTGATGCAGCCAATGAAGTCGTTAAAGAAATTGAAAGCAAAGGAAGAAAAGCAAAAGCCTTCCAAGCTGACGCTGTTGATTTTGAGCAAGCAGAAAAAGTGATTGCTGATATTACTGAAGAATTTGGTAAGATCGATGTTTTGGTCAACAATGCAGGCATCACAAAAGATAACCTGATCCTGAGAATGAGTGAAGATCAGTGGGACGATGTGATCACTACGAATCTTAAAAGCATCTTTAATTATTCAAAAGCAGCTGCGAGACCCATGATGAGAAACCGTGGTGGTTCTATCATCAACATAAGTTCTGTAGTGGGTATTTCTGGAAATGCAGGTCAAACAAATTATTCTGCTTCTAAAGCAGGTATTATCGGTTTCACTAAAAGCTATGCAAAAGAACTCGCATCAAGAAATATTCGTGCAAACGTTATAGCTCCGGGATATATACTCACTGATATGACGGATCAGCTTGATGAAAAAGTTTTAGAAGGGATAAAGGCTGAAACACCATTAGGGCGTGCAGGAGAATCAAATGAAGTTGCAGATGCAGTTGTATTTTTAGCATCAGATATGAGTTCTTACATTACCGGAGAAACAATCCGTGTAGACGGTGGTATGGCAATGTAAGCCAAATAGTGAATCAAAGAATTTTTATATTTAATTTCGTATAGTTTTAATTTAACTACTAATAACTTAAAGGGACACAATATGTCACAAGATGTAGAATCAAAAGTAAAAGACATTATCATCGACAAATTAGGCGTTGATGAATCAGAAGTAACTGCTGATGCAAACTTCACTAATGATCTTGGTGCAGACTCACTTGATACAGTTGAGTTAATCATGGAATTCGAAAAAGAATTCGACCTTAGCATCCCTGATGAAGATGCAGAAAACATTGCTACCGTAGGTGATGCAGTAAGTTACCTTTCCGGTAAATTATCATAATTTATTTCTTAATCTGATTTATGACTACAAGAAGAGTCGTTGTTACAGGAATTGGTGCACTAACCCCAATTGGGAAAACTGCACCCGATTTCTGGAACGGGTTGATTTCAGGCACCAGTGGTGCTCAAACTATAGATGAATTTGATACTTCAGATCTACCAACCAAATTTGCAGGTATAATTCCTGATTACGATCAGTCTGATTATTTTGATCGAAAGGAAGCCCGACGTTTGGATAAGGTAGCTCAGTATGCTTTAGTCGCTGCTGAAGAAGCCATCAAAGACACGGGTATTGATCTCGAAGAGATTGATAAGGATCGTGTAGCTGTTATAGTTGGGACAGGTATCGGAGGTATGAGAACATTCTACGAACAATCTGTAGAAATGCATACCAGAGGTGCCAGAGGAGTTTCTCCGTTCTTCATTCCAATGTTGATTCCAGATCTGGTTCCGGGACAAATTTCCATTAAATATGGATTCAGAGGACCGAATTATAGCGTGGTTTCAGCTTGTGCAACAGGTTCTAACAATATCGGAGCTGCTTATGATGCAATTCGATATGGTCAGTCAGATATGGCAATTACAGGTGGTTCAGAAGCTCCTGTAACAAGAATTGGTATTGCCGGATTTACGGCAATGAAAGCAATGTCAACAAGAAATGATGATCCATCAACGGCCTCAAGACCTTTCGATAAAGATCGTGATGGTTTTGTTTTAGGAGAAGGTGCCGGATTATTCTTCCTTGAAGAATATGAACATGCAAAAGCACGCGGTGCCAGAATCTACGGAGAAATTGTAGGTTATGGATACTCAGGAGATGCTTACCATATAACAGCTCCAGATCCTGATGGAGGAGGGGTAGAGCTTGCAATGACAAATGCTTTGAAATCTGCAGGTATTAAACCGGAAGATGTTGATCATATTAACATGCACGGTACGTCCACACCATTGGGAGATATTGCAGAAACTAATTCTATCAAAAAAGTTTTTGGAGACCATGCTAAAAAGATCAATCTGAATTCAACAAAATCTATGACTGGACACACCTTAGGTGCTGCCGGTGCAATTGAATCAGTTGCAGCTTTATTAGCTACTTACCATAGTTTAATACCTCCAACTATCAACATTATCAATCAGGATCCCGAATGTGATCTTGATTATACAGCAAATGAGGCTGTAGCACGAGATGTTAAATATGCAGTTAATAATGCATTTGGTTTTGGTGGACATAATACTTCTTTGGTATTCAAAAAATTCGAAGACTAATAGTATATGACCTCCTGGTTCAGATCTTTATTCACAAAAAAAGATCAAGCTTTAATTAATCAGGACAAGTCAGAACGGATAGTAGAACTTGAAAGGATCATTGGTTTTAAAATCGATGATCCTTCTTTATTTCAAAAAGCGTTAAGACACCGTTCCACTCTTTCAAGTGAGGAATATGATTCCCATGATTCCTATGAACGTCTTGAGTTTTTGGGGGATGCTGTTCTTGATCTTATTGCAGCAGAGATTTTATTTGAAAAATTTCCCCAATCTAATGAAGGTTTTTTAACAAAGATTCGCGCAAAACTGGTGAAAGGGGATACGCTCGCAGAGCTTTCACAGGAACTTGGTTTTGATAACTTGATGGAAACAGGACAAAGAGCTGAGAACATTTCTATTTCTAAAAGTATACTTGCAGATGCTTTCGAATCAGTAATTGCTGCAATTTATATCACAAAAGGGTACGATTATGCTTTTAGTTTTGTGGCAAGAGTGTATGAAAACCAGATAGATTTTGATAGTTTAGTTAATAAAGTAGATAACTATAAAAGTGCTTTGCTTGAATTTACTCAGGCTAAAAAAATGAGCCTTCCCTATTATAAAGTGATTTCAGAATCAGGTCCCGGACATGATAAAACATTTGAGATCATGGTATCTGTGGATAAAAAAGAACTGGGAACCGGTAAAGGAAGAAGCAAAAAAAGAGCAGAACAGGAAGCCGCAAAAATGGCTCTTAAAACATTGAATCAATCTACGAATTGATTCATAAGGTAAACTTGTTTTTTGTACGATTTACCACGATTCTTAACCTGTTCAAAACCCCTTTAAAAAGAAGCTTTTCATGCTGATTCAACTCATAAAACCGGAATTTGAAGAACTTATCCTGGCTAAGGATTGGGTTGCTCTCAAAGATGTGCTCGCAGATGTGCCTGCGGCTGATATTGCCGAACTTTTGGTTGAACTTGATGGGGATGTTGCAATTGTAGTATTCAGATTGTTGAAAAAACCTCTTGCGGCCGATGTTTTTTCTGAACTTCCTTCAAATAAAGGAGTTGAACTGTTAGAGCTTTTCAATAAACAACAGTTAAGCGATGTAATGGTGAATCTGGAACCGGATGAGCAAGTAGCTTTGATGGAAGAATTACCCGGACATCTTACACAGCGTGTAATTAACTCTATGAATCTGGAAGACCAGAAGCAGATCAAAAAATTGCTTGGTTATCCGGAGGAGAGTGTAGGTCGTTTAATGACACCTCGATATGTACGTGTTAAGTCAGATTGGTCAATTGACCGAAGCATGAAACATATTAGAAAATATGCTGAAGTTGCCGAAACGTTGAATCGAATTTACGTAGTTGATGATAAAGAATATCTGATTGATGATCTTCGCCTGACTGAACTGATTCTTGCCGATCCTGAAGATACGATCGAGATGCTAATGGATAGAAATTTCGAAGCCTTGATGGCTTTTGAAGATCAGGAAGAAGCAGTAAAAATGTTTGCTAAATATGACCGTGCAGCTCTTCCTGTAGTAGATACGGATGGAATTCTGGTTGGAATTGTTACGGTAGATGATGTGATTGATGTTGCTGAGGAAGAAGCTACAGAGGATATGCAGAAAATGGCCGGTATGGACGCTCTGGATGATTACTATTCTCAGACATCTGTAATTTCACTTGTTAAAAAAAGAATTGGCTGGCTAATAGTTTTATTTGTAGGTCAGATTTTAACAGCCCTTACAATGAGCGGTTATGAAGAAGTACTTCAAAAAATAGTTCTTCTTTCATATTTCGTTCCACTATTAATTGCAAGTGGTGGTAATTCAGGATCACAAGCAGCTACACTGATTATTCGTGCACTTGCTACTGATGATATTAAAGCTGATGGCTGGAAAAAAGTACTTGGCAGAGAATTTACATCCGGATTATTGCTCGGATCATTACTTGGGATTTTAGGTTTTGCCACACTGATAAGCTGGGGATTAATTGATGGAGACCCTTTAAATACAGAATTATTTCTAAAGGCTTCTGTAGTAGCTTCAAGTTTACTTTTGATTGTTCTTTTTGGAAATGTTATAGGTGCTATGTTACCGTTTATCCTATCTAAAGTTGGTCTGGATCCAGCTGTCTCATCCGCTCCTTTTGTTGCAACTTTAGTGGATGTAAGCGGCATCATTATTTATTTTAGTATTGCAGTATTTTTACTCAGTGGAATTTTACTCTAATCGTTAAGTCTCTCAATGAAACAATATCTCGATCTTGTTAGCAATGTCCTCGAAAACGGGGTAAGAAAAGAAAACAGAACCGGAACCGATACGATCTCAAATTTTGCAGAATTCTATAAAGTGGATCTTTCTGAAGGGTTTCCGCTCCTGACAACTAAAAAAGTATTTTTCCGTTCGGTGATTTTGGAATTGCTTTGGTATTTACGGGGAGAAGATCATATTCGATGGTTAAGAGATGAGAACGATTGCCATATTTGGGATGCCTGGGCAGATGAAGACGGTCATGTTGGTCCAATCTATCCGGTACTTTGGAGGCGATTTCCTTATCTCGAAAAAGAAAAGGTAAATTTGGAAGGCAATGGTGGTGCTGTTGAAAGTGAAACTTGGGTTCGGAAAGAGTTTGATCAGGTTCAACGCGCAATCGACATGTTAAAAACCAACCCAAACAGCAGAAGGATAGTTGTAAGTACGTGGCATCCGGGATTATTGGGAGAAATGGCTCTTCCACCATGCCATATTATGTACATTTTTAATGTGAGTAACGGCAAGTTGAATTGTCATCTTACTCAACGTTCGGGTGATATCGCATTGGGAATTCCATTCAACTTAGCTTGTTATTCAGCACTTACAATGGCTATAGCTCAAGAAGTAGGTTTAGAACCAGGAACTTTTGCACACACAATCGTGGATGCTCATATTTATGTAAATCATGTAGATGGTCTGAAAGAGCAATTGAAGCGTAAACCAAGAGATCTCCCAATATTAGAAATAGCAAAGAAACCAGTTGACGAACTCACTTTCGATGATTTTAAACTTCATGGCTATGATCCTGATCCTGTGATCAAGTTCGAGGTTGCAGTATGAGATTGACAATTGTTGTTGCACATGACCCGAATTTGGTAATCGGGAAGGAAGGAGGTTTACCATGGCGTTATCCTGAAGACCTCAAACACTTCAAAGAAACTACAATGGGAGGTACGATGATTATGGGGCGTGGAGTATTTGAAGAATTAAATGAAATTCCATTGCCGGGTCGAACTAATATTGTACTTTCGCGAACTAAGACCTACCAAAACGTAGATACTTTCACTTCTTTAGACGAAGCTTTAAAAAGTATAAATGAAGACGAAGCATTTATAATCGGGGGAGGAGTGCTTTATCGTGAGGCCTTAGAACGAGCTGATAAAATGATAGTCACTCTGGTAAAGAAAGAATACGAAGGTGACACTTACTTTCCTGAATACCGTGATGAAGTTGGAAAAACATGGAAAGAAACTGTTCACAGAACAACTGAAGATCTGATTTTTCTGGAATACAAGAGGATTTAATAAAACTAATTGGTCATCCTGAGGATACCTCTGAAGGATGTCGTATTTTTTTGATATTACTTTTTTATTGATAGATGTATTAGATCCTAAAGGTTTCTCTTTGACTAAGAAAAATAGAAAAAAGTCTCCCTGGCCTACAAAAGCGGTGATGTCACAGATATATGAGAAACATCTGTGGGGTGGAGAAAACTATGATTTTTATTCAGGAGAGGGTTCACATCATTGTGAATTTGTTGAACCATATATCGAAGTTGTTAAAGAGTTTTTGGAATCATTTGATGATCCGATAGTGGTCTGTGATCTCGGTTGTGGAGATTTTAATGTAGGTAAGGATCTGTTTTCTTATAGTAAAAAATATATAGGAATTGATATAGTCCCAGAGCTTATAGAAAGAAACAAAAAGAAATTTACTGCTGACAATTTGAATTTTTTTTGTTTGAATATTGCTGAAGATGAATTGCCAGAGGCTGATTGTGTGATTTTACGGCAAGTACTTCAGCATCTTTCAAATAAAGAAGTGAAACAGATTGCAGATAAGCTTTCTAACTATAAATTTGTAATTCTGACTGAACACATTCCCGAAGGAGATTTTGTGACCAATAAAGACATAATAACAGGGCAAGGGAATCGAATAAAAAAGAATAGCGGTGTTGACCTAACTAAATCGCCTTTTAATCTTAAATGGATTGAAGAAAGAGAGTTATTGAGAATAAAAACAGAGGCCTGGGAGGGTATGATAATTACGAAATTGCTTTCTTCCTCATCAAAAATGGGTTAACATCTTTTTGGCTAATAGAAACTTCATAAACTATTTTATTTAAAAAACTAAGAATCATTGGGTTTAAAAAATTTATCCTTTAACCAAAATGAAACCCGAACTAAAAATATGAGTGCAGGTACTTCTACCAACGGTCCTATAACACCCGCAAAGGCTTGTCCCGAATTTAACCCAAAGACAGCAATTGCTACAGCTATTGCGAGTTCAAAATTATTGCCTGCAGCAGTAAATGCAACTGAGGTTGTTTCATCATAATCCGCACCCATCGCTTTTGTAAAGAAGAATCCAATTATAAACATTAATGTAAAATAGATAAGAAGAGGAACAGCTATAATCAGAACATCAAAAGGAATTTGTACAATTAATTCACCCTTTAAAGAGAACATAACTACAATGGTGAATAAAAGTGCAATTAGTGTGATAGGAGAGATTGCAGGAATAAATTTTTGATTATACCATCTCAGTCCTTTTGTTTTTACTAAAACCAATCTACTAACTATTCCCAATATAAAGGGGATTCCTAAATAAATGGCAACACTTTCGGCTATCGTTGAAACAGAAATGTCCACTATAGCACCTTGAAATCCAAAATAGGGAGGTAAAATAGTTATGAAAAGCCAGGCGTAAAAGCTGTATGCAAAAACCTGGAAAATACTATTTAGAGCTACCAGTCCAGCTCCATATTCACTGCTTCCTTCCGCAAGATCGTTCCAAACTAAAACCATTGCAATACACCGGGCAAGTCCAATCAAGATAAGTCCTACCATATATTCAGGATAGTCTCCAAGAAAGGTGATTGCTAAAATGAACATGAGGACAGGACCTATTATCCAGTTAAGGATAAGAGAAACGGTCAAGATTTTTGTATTCCTAAATACCTTTGGCAAAAGCTTATAATTTACTTTTGCCAAAGGTGGGTACATCATCAAAATCAGTCCAATAGCAATTGGTACATTAGTACTGCCACTGTTGAAAGAATTAATTACAGTTGGAATACCCGGGAAAAAATAACCAAGAAATACCCCTATAGCCATTGCTGAAAAGATCCACAATGTAAGATTACGATCTAAAAAGTTTAATTTTTTTTTAGGCATTTTAGCTTTTTACCTTGGATAATGTATAAAAGAATTCAGTCGCAATTTGGAAGCATCGCTCATCGTACTTTTGGGATTGTAGATCTGTACCATCGTAAGCCTTGGGATCTTTGAAGGGGAGAGATAACCTGAAGTCTGTTCCAGGAATAAACGGGCAGCCTTCGTCAGCTTCCGAACAAACCATAACAGCAGCAAAGCCTTCAGTTGGATTAGGATATTCTTCAAATTTTTTAGAAAAAGCAGAATAAGCTTTCTGATTTTCAGACCAGGAAATATTGTAGTGTGGATTTTGCCTGTTATCTTCATCAGAATCAATTCTAAACCCAATTCTTTTTAAAGCCTGAATAGCATTTGTATTAAAGGTTGTAGCTTCAGTACCACCTGAAAACGTCTGTAAACCTGATATTCCATAAAAATCAGCAGCAACAGCTAACCAAATTTGTCCAAAGTGGCTCCGACGTGAATTATGTGTACAGATCACAATTACTTTTACAATTGATTCATAAGCAAGTTTTTCAGAAATGTATTTCGTTAACTTCAGAAGTGAATCTTTACGCTTTTCAGGAATAGAGTTGAAGTTCTGTTCTATTTGTTCACAATACGTCTGAATAGAATTTAAAAAATCAGATTTCATAAATTAAAAAATTAGCAGCAACCACTTCCTGGAGTACATGCATTTATGGGTTCAGTTTCTAATGCTCTTTTTCTATCTGGGATTCCACAAGCCTCTTTAGCAAGACAGTCCGTTTGTTTAGAAACCAAGTTAAATCCTGCCCCATTGAAACTCATTGAATATTTGCCAATAGTTTCTCCTTGATATTCCACTTCTACCTCAAAATCTTCAAGATGTAAATGGCGTTCAGCAATTTCAATGATCTTGATCAACTTTTCCGGATGAAGACGATGATTATAGTCATTAGCACTCCAGAGTTGAAAGCTGATCAGGTTTTCGGTTCTGAGTGTTCCACCGCAATCAATGAACTGTTTGTGTACTTTACCAACTTCAGTCACATGAAAATGTTCAGGAACTAATGTCCCGTCAGGCAATGAGAAGCTAAGTTCTTCGAGGTTATATAATATTTCTTTTACTTCAGATAATTTCATTCTATTGTAATATTACGATTAAGTTAATAAATTTTTTTAGCAGCAGTCAGTTTTTAAATCAGTGTCATTGTCTAATAAATTTAAAAGCATATCTTTCATACTTTTCCAGTGTTCGGGGGAGATGCAATAGCAAACACTGGTTCCTTCAATGGTTCCTTGAATTAAACCAGCTTTCTTTAGTTCCTTTAAATGCTGAGATACTGTAGATTGAGCTAAACCTACTTCATTTACAAGATCACCACATATACATGTATTTACTTTCAAAAGCTCTTGCAAGATTGCGATTCTTGCAGGGTGAGCAAGTGCTTTCGCATAGCCTGCCATCTGATTTTGTTGTCTTGTAAATATTTCTGTTTTTGATAATCCCATATTGATCGCAATAATACGATTATACTTTTTAGTAGTCAATAGCTTGTCTTTGAAAAGAATCAGTGATTCAAAACCCTTATCTTCTGTTTTATAAAATTTCAAAAGCTAATTATTATATGATATCACGTTATTCCCGAAAAGAAATGTCCGATATCTGGACGGAAGAAAATCAATTTAATGCATGGCTTGAAGTTGAACTTGCTGCATGTTGGGCTTGGGCAAAACTCGGGACTATTCCGATGGATGATGTTGATGAATTATATGAAAAGGCTTCATTTAAATTAGACCGGATCAAAGAAATAGAGGCTAAAACGCGTCATGATGTGGTTGCATTTACACGATCAGTTTCAGAATCTTTAGGTGAAGAAAAGAAATGGATACATTACGGTCTAACGTCAACCGACGTTGTAGATACTGCATGGGGAGTACGACTAAAACAAGCTAATATACTGTTGCTGGATGGTTTGCAGAGAATGGTTGATGTACTTGGTAAAAAGGCTATAGCTCATAAGTATACGGTTATGATGGGGCGTACTCATGGAATTCATGCCGAGCCAACAACTTTTGGGTTAAAGTGTGCTCTATGGTATGCCGAAATGAAGCGTAACCTTGAAAGATTCAAAAAAGCAGCTACTGATGTTGAATTCGGGAAGCTTTCAGGTTCTGTTGGAACATTTGCGAATATACCGCCTGAAGTAGAGCAATATACTTGTGAAAAATTAGGATTAACTCCGGCTCCTATATCTACTCAAACCCTTCAGCGTGACCGACATGCACATTATTTATCTGTGATCGCATTAATCGGTTCAACTATGGAAAAAATGGCAGTAGAAGTTCGTCATTTGCAACGAAGCGAGGTTCGTGAAGCGGAGGAGGCATTTAGAAAAGGACAAAAGGGATCTTCTTCCATGCCGCATAAACGTAATCCGGTAAGTTCAGAAAACATCTCGGGATGTGCTCGTGTCCTTCGAGGTTATATGATTTCTTCATTTGAAAATATTCCATTATGGCATGAACGCGATATTTCTCATTCATCAGCCGAACGCATTATACTTCCTGATGCAACTACGCTTTTGGATTATATGTTGAATCGTTTTGCCGGAGTGATTGAGAATCTGGTTGTTTTTGAAGAAAATATGGAGAGCAATATCTGGAAAACCCAAGGATTAGTTTTTTCTCAGCGGATACTTAACAAGCTGATTGAGAAAGGGATTGTAAGAGAGGAAGCTTATGATGCAGTTCAACCACTTGCTATGCAATCCTGGGAAAATCAGGAATTGTTTCGGCCAATCGTTGAAGCTGACGAATATATTTCCTCTAAGCTAACTGATGAGGAAATCGAAGATGCTTTTGACCTGAAGCATCATACTCGTAATGTGGATGTAATTTTTGAAAGGGTGGGGCTCAGTTAATTCAGAGTGTTGTCCAAACCAAAAATGGAATTATCAGAAGTCGAAGAATTTCTAAAAAAGTCAGCCATTTACTTTTTGACTCAAAAAGAATTCCAAGCATGGCTGTAGACAGAACTATCCATCCTGAAAAGAGAAGTTTGGTCTGCATTTCAAAATCGGAAAAATTGAACAAAAAGTAAGCTGTTATTGCTATAGCAATAATAAATTGAAGGAAGATGTACACTTTCATCCAAAGAGAAGAAACGTCTTTATTAAACTTCTGAAAATCACTAGAAACTTTCTGTGGAGTTTGCACACATCCTAAGTATTCAGGAAGCCATCCGGGTTGTTTGAAAAGCATTTTTCGAGTATCTGACCATGATCTGGATTGTTTTACGTAGTGGTATAGGTCGATATAATGTGCAAAATTTGCATACACAGGATTCCAGCTTGCAAACGGTTTAGTAATGCCGTAATTCGGTCGCTCCTCTTCTTCTTTGAATGTTCCAAACATTCGGTCCCAAATGATAAAAACACCGGCATAGTTTTTATCGATATACTTAGGATTTCTCCCATGATGAACCCGGTGGTGAGATGGAGTATTCATAAATTTCTCCAACCAACTCAGCTTGCCAAGATGCTCAGTATGTATCCAGAATTGATACAATAAATTAAAACCACCAACCAATAAAAACTGAACAGGATCAAAACCGATTATTGCAAGAGGAAGATAAAATGGGGTGCTCCAGATAAATGCAGTAGAACTTTGTCTGAGCGCTACTGAAAGATTAAAATCTTCACTTTGATGATGGACAACATGCCCGCCCCAGAAAAGGCTGATTTCATGCGACATTCTATGACTCCAGTAAAAACACAGATCATACAAAAAGAAAAGAATTATAAAAGAGATGTAGTTTGGGGGAACTTGAAACACTGATAGATATTGATAAAAAAAGGAATATATACCAACAGTAACTACTTTGGTGAATATATTGGTAATCTGGTTCAGAACTCCCAGATTAATATTTGTAACCGCATCGTTTAACCGGTAAGTTTTTTTCTTAGTTAAGGTTTCATAGATGAGTTCGATACTCATGAGACCAAAGAAAACAGGAATTGCTAAAATTACCGGATTAAAGTTCATTAGTAAAAATGTCGATAAAAGATAAAAATGAGGATAAATGGTTCAAAGTGCGCAAAGACTTATCATTCTATAGTACAATAAGTAAACTAAAATTTCCTAAAAGTTATACAGGAAAGATTTTTTTAATCGCTTTTATCGGTACTCATATTCCTTTGATTACACTTTTTGTGTATCTGATTTTTATGTTTCCGATTGAAAATCGTATCACGGTTTTGTTAGTTCTATTGGGGGCTACTTTAGTCGGAACAGCAGCTACCTTATATTTTATATACCGATTACTGATTCCTATACTAGTTACCAGTGAAGGAGTTAAAAAATACAGAGATGAAAAGGTTCTTCCTTCTTTACCGATGGAATATAAAGATGAAGTAGGTCTTTTAATGTCTAATACACAGAAATGTATTGAGCGGTTAGACGATCTTTTAAAATTAAAAAATCGATTGATAGGTATGGTTTCTCACGATTCCAAGACGCCAATTGGTTCTATTAAAATAGCATCGGGTTTAATTGCAGAGGATATTGAAGAGGAATCTTCGAATGTAGATGAGATCAAAAAATATCTTGAGTTAATAGAAGTTAGTCTGGAATCTCACTCTGAATTTCTGGATAACATGTTAACTCTGGCGCGATTTGATGAAGGTGAAATCCCTGCTAATAAAACAAAAGTTTCACCAGACACTTTCTTCAAACTATTGAAAGACAACCACAAAATATATTTTCAAACTAAAAATATTAAGTTTAATACCGAGTCTAATCTTGGTGAAAAAGAAACCGTGTATTGTGATAAAGATAAAATGATGGCTGTTTTAAATAATCTAATTCAAAATGCATTGAAATTTACTGAATCTGGTGGATCAATTAAGTTGAAAATAGATCAGGATGATCAGAATTATATTTTTAAGGTCAAAGATAGTGGAGTCGGAATTTCTGATAAACAAAAGGAGACACTTTTTGAGGCTTTTTCGGCTTCTTCTAAAGGGACAAAAGACGAAATAGGATCGGGACTAGGATTATGGATCGTGAAAGTGTTTACGGAAGTAAATGGTGGTAAAGTTAATTTTGAAAGTAGAGAAGGGGAAGGGACAGAGTTTACAATTCGATTACCTTTGAATTAGAGCTAAGCTGATTCTCCCAAAATACGTTGAACTAATTCCCATTTCTTAATTTTCCCTAATCCCGTTTTAGGTAACTTTTCTATCACTATTAAATCCTTAGGAAGCTTAAAGTCACTTAAGTCGTCTTTGAGACTTTCACGTAGTTCCCTAATATCTGGAATTTTTCCGTTCATTAATGTAACTACAGCTGTTACTTTTTGTCCCCATTCTTTATCTGGTATACCAACAACAGCAACATCCTTAACAGAAGGTATTTTTCGGATAGCTTCTTCAACCTCAACAGGATCTATGTTTTCGCCTCCTGAAATGATCAAATCCTCTCTTCTAGATTCGATAAATAATTGATTGAATCCATTTAAATGACCAAAATCTCCTGTTTTGAACCATCCATTACTATCAAATAGGTCGATGTTCAAATCATTATCATAATATCCATCAAAAACCTGGGGACCTTTCAACCATATCATTCCTGACTGATTTTTACCAAGAACTTTCCCTTTATTATCTCTTACTTGTAATTCATTAGGGGAGAACGGTTTCCCTACACTTTTCAAAGGAGTGTACATCCCGGATGGAGCCGTCATTGGATTGGTAACGATTTGAGCACAAGTTTCTGTCATTCCATAACTGGAAACGATAGGAATACCTCTTTCTACTGATTTTTTTAGTAATTCCTGAGTGGTGGGGCCTCCACCTAAAAGGATAGCTTTAAAATCTCGATGGGTACTAAAAAGTTTATTTTTCAACAATCTGTTCAACATGGTTGGAACAAGTGAAGCCGCTTGAAATTTCGGGTTTTCCATCAAAAACTCGGTAACCATTTCTTCATTGAATCTACTCATTCTATAAATCGCTGATCCATAAATAAGAGAACGGTATATGATTGAAATTCCGCCAATATGATTTAGAGGCAAGCATAAAAGCCAAAAATGATTTGGGTCAGGTTGAAAATTTTTGGCTGAAGCGTTAGCTGCAAATATAACTTGTCGACGTTTCAATGGAACAATTTTTGAAGTTCCGGTTGTTCCGGAAGTTGAAAAATAGCCAAAAACTTCAGATTCCTTGATTGATGAAGGATCAGGAAGGTCGAGAGCTCTGATATCAAAAGTAAAGGCGTTTAAAAAAAAATTCTCATCCATGTGAATAACATCTTCACCGGATAGTCGGTTTCTATTGGCAGTATCACAAAAAATCAGTGAAGGACTAAGTTCATGAATTATAGATTCAAGTTCTGTTTGCTTCATTTTCGGACTCAAAGGGATAATTGGAACACCAAGCATCCAGCTTGCAGCGATCCCAAATATCAACATATCAGAAGATTCAGAAAGAAAAGCAATTGGCCATTTAACAGAGTCTGATTTTTCTTTTATTACATCCAGAAAAAAACCAGTAAACCGTTCAAGATCGCTATAAGTATACATTCCGGTCTCAGATGTAAGAAATACTTTCTGAGGTTCTGATTTCCCAAATTCAAACATGTGCAGTCTTGACTTAAACATGTTTATAAAATCCTTTTCAAGCGATTATAATTCAAGTTAATACCAATTCCCGGTGAATCAGGGATATTATAAAAACCTCTGCTGATCTCTTTCACCGAAGCTAAGTCATATTTAAACATAGAACCCGTAGATAAGCCGTGCGCATGTTTTTTTGCGCCCCAACCCAGAGTTAAAATTGCTGTTATTGTCCTTCCTACTACACTTTCAAGCGATGTAGTGAATACCGTGCCAATATCATGAGAGTTGAGTTGATCAATTGTTACGCTAATGTCTTTAAAGCTCCCTATTAGCATAGGTTTTATTATACTTAGTGAAAAGGGTATTTCATTTTCTACTTCGGTTAGATGAAAAATGTTCCCAAGATTTTCATCTAAAGCTAAATTAACATTAGTATTTTTTTTTAACGCCTTATAGTTATTGAGATCAAATTCATTTAAAGGTTCTTCGCAATATTCTATGCCATAAGGGCTAACCTTATTTAAAAAACTAATTGCTTCATCGACACTCCATGCCATATTTGCATCGATACGAATCTTAAGATCAGGAAATTTACTTCTTAAAATTCTAATCAATTCTAATTCTTTAGACTCGTTTACCCCAACTTTAAGCTTCAATGTTTTGAAACTAAGTTCTGAAAGTTCAACAGCTCTGGATATAGATTTACTAATTGAGTCAGAGCCGATCACTCCATTTATATTAATGGCTGTTTTATCGGTATTTCTAAAAAGGTATGTAAGTAAAGATTGATTATTGTTTTTGCTGTTAAAATCATGATGTAAAAAATCCAGACCAAATCTCAGTGACGGTAATTCTGCCGCTTTGTCTAATAGTTTATCAAATAATTTTTCTCTTTCATTAGGCCTTTGGAAAGATGTATCAAGATCTTTTTTGTTCTCAGAAATAAATTCGATGCAATCATCTAATGATTCTTTGGAGAAACCGGGGAGAGGTGAAATTTCACCGATAGCTGTAATTTCATTTTGCTCGAATGTGATAATTGTTCCTGTTCTATATGAATATTTATCCGACGATGTTTTCAGCGAGGATTTAAACGGAATCTGGTATGAAAATAATTTTATCATTACACAAGAATTCCAATAGAAAATAAAAAACCGAAAACAGCCATATATTTGGCGGTACGTTCAAGCTCTGCATTTAGATTTCTTTTATCAGTTTCAAACCAAACAGATCTTAAGCTCGGAACAATAAGCGGGATGCTAACAAAAGGAATGAAAATCCAAATAGAATAGCCTAGTTGGAAATAGAAGTGAGGTGGAATAGCAAAAGCCAATGCAAGCATTAATGAATATTCAATTTTTAATGCTTTTTCACCGAGCAAAACTCCAAGTGTTTTTTTTCCTGACTTTGAATCTTGTTCAATGTCCCGGAGATTGTTAATAACCAAAATATTTGTACATAAGGCTCCAACTGCTAAAGAAGCCCAAAAAGAAGCTTCTGACCAGTAAAGTGCATTAACATAGAAAGTTGTCATAACGGCAACGATTCCAAAAAATAGGAAAACAAAAATATCTCCAAGTCCATTATATCCAAGAGGAAAAGGACCACCTGTATATAGTATTCCGAAAATAAGAGACAAAATTCCGATTAAAAATACTTGCCAGCCACCAATCCAGACAAGATACAAACCAAGTATAAAAGCCAAGAACATGGTGAAAATAGTAGCATTAAGCATGGTTTTTGGAGCTATTAATCCTGAAGAAGTAGCCCTTGTAAAACCTATCCTTTCTTTAGTATCAGCACCTTTTACAAAGTCGAAATAGTCGTTGGCAAAGTTTGTTCCTATTTGGATTAAAAAAGCGCAAGTTAAAGCAACGATGGAAGCGATTAAATTTAAGTCATCAGTCCTGTATGCAATTGAAGCACCAACCAAAACGGGGACAAAAGCCGCAGCCAGAGTTTTTGGACGCGCAGCTTCTACCCAAATTTTTATTCTTGATGAAGGCAAATTGAAAATATTTTATGAAAAAATGCTGTGGAAAATAATATGACTAAAGATAAACTAATAACAGCAGGCTTAAAAAATGAAGTGAAATAGAGATTGAATTAAAATGATGAGATGGGAAGCGCTTTTATAAATAAAAAACATAATAAATTAATGTTTTTAATATATTAACCTGATTTATTTATTTGTTAATAAAAAATAAACTTAAAAAGTTGAGCGATTTAGGGTTTTCTCTTTATATTTCTGTTGAAATTTTAAATCTAAATAACATATAAATGTCAGCATCTAAGCTTGAATACATTTGGTTGGATGGAAGTACACCTACTCAGGGACTTCGAAGTAAAACAAAAATTTTAAGAGACTTTTCCGGTAAACTTGAGGATGCACCAATTTGGTCTTTCGATGGAAGTTCTACAAACCAGGCAACAGGTGATTCTTCTGATTGTTTGCTTAAGCCGGTTGCTATATATCCGGATCCTGCAAGAATTAATGCGTTTCTGGTTATGACAGAAGTTTTAAATGCTGATGGAACACCACATGAGACGAACGGTCGGGCTACTATTGACGATCATGATAATGATTTCTGGTTTGGCTTTGAACAGGAATATTTTTTATGGGACCCTGAAACAAGTTTACCATTTGGCTTTCCTGCAAGAGGATATCCGGCTCCACAAGGGCCATACTACTGTGGCGTTGGTGGAGATGCAGCGTTTGGTAGAGACATCGTAGAAGAACATTTAGATCTTTGTATTGACGCCGGATTAAATATTGAAGGTATTAATGCTGAAGTAGCAGCAGGTCAGTGGGAATTTCAGATCTTTGCGAAAGGAGCAGAGGAAGCAGGTGATCAAATTTGGGTTGCAAGATATTTGCTTGAAAGAACAGCAGAAAAATATGGTTTAACTATTAACTGGCATCCTAAGCCATTAGGTGATACAGATTGGAATGGTTCAGGTATGCATGCCAATTTCTCTAATTCTGTTTTAAGAGAAGCAGGATCAAAAGAAACTTATGATAAAATATGTGAAGCTTTTGCTCCCGTAGTAAAAGAGCACATGGCTGTTTATGGTGCTTATAATGAAGAAAGATTGACAGGAAAACACGAAACAGCTGCCCATGATCAGTTCAGCTATGGTGTTTCTGACAGAGGCGCATCCATACGTATTCCAATTGCTACAGTTGAAAATGACTGGAAAGGCTGGCTTGAAGATCGAAGACCAGCATCTAATGCAGATCCGTATACAGCTGCAGCAAGAATTATTAAGACAGTAAAATCTGCTTCTTAAATTTTCACTCACTTATTGCTTAGCAATATTAAAAGCCCTGTTTTCATTTGAAAGCAGGGTTTTTTATTCTTAAAAGAAAAATGAAGAAAATATCGTGGGATGATTTTGAGAAAGTAGATTTAAGGGTCGGAACCATTGTAGAGGTAAGAGATTTTCCAGAGGCAAGAAAGCCGGCTTTTAAACTTATTATCGATTTTGGGGATAAAATTGGAATTAAAAAATCTTCAGCTCAGATAACTGATCATTACTCCAAAGAGCAGCTTACAGGGAAACAAATATTAGCGGTTGTAAATTTTCCTGATAAACAAATAGGTCCATTTATGTCAGAATGTTTAGTTACAGGATTATCGGACGAAAAAAATAATGTAGTTTTAGTGTCTCCTGACAAAAAAATACCAAATGGAAAGAAACTATTTTAAAGGAAACAATATTAGTTTTTCTCAGTAGTAAGTAAGTCAGTAGTTTTAGATAATCAAATAATTCATGAAGAGAACCATACTTTTTTTATCAGTTGCACTAGTCATCTTATTTTCAGGAAACAACCTGAAAGCTCAGGAAATTTCTTTTCCTGAAAAAGTGAATGCGGCTGCTTTTAAATTAATTATAAATGGAATTGATAAAGTTGAAGGAGAGATCCGTATAGCAGTTTTCAATTCCAAAGAAAAATACACCAAAGATCCTGTTCACGCGGTAGTGTTACCTGTTGACAGTACCATTATAGTGTGGGAACAAGAGGAACTTCCTTTTGGTGAATACGCTATTGCTGTTTACCACGACAAAAATACAAATGGTAAAATCGATACAAATATTCTGGGTATTCCAAAAGAGGACTATGGATTTTCAAATAATGCCCGAGGTAGGTTTGGCCCTGCTTCATGGGAAGATTCAAAATTTCTTATAGAAAGCGATATTTATACAACTGAGATCGATATCAAATAAATTTTGATATATCGCCCGATTTCTTCATTACCTCAGATTACATCTAATATAAATGAGGTATTCTATGGAAAATCGAGAATCTGTACCTGTAATGTCATTGAAAGATTGGCTGGTTACTCTGCTGATTTCTTTCATCCCTGTAATAGGTTTTGTTATGCTTTTTGTTTGGGGTTTCAGTGATTCAGCAAATCCTAACAAAAAGAATTGGGCGCAAGCTGCATTAATAATGGCTGCAGTATTCACTGTACTTTATATAATTTTCGGAGTGTTAATTTTTGGTGGAATAATGGCTGCAATGGGTGGAATGGAAGGTTTATAGTGGTATCTTTTTTTGGCAGGAAGCTACTCCAAGTGGAGTAGCTTTTCTTATTGCAACAGATTTTTATTGCTCACGTACGGAACGAGAAAAAAATGCAGCAGTTTTTCCAATCCGTTTTAATAGCTCTTCAAAATATAAGAGCTAATCCTCTTCATACATTTTTATCTACACTTGGAATAATTATTGGTGTCGCTGCAATGGTTGCAATACTTGCTTTAGGAGATGGATTAGAACAAACAGGAAGAGAGCAACTTGCAAACACAACCTCTTTAAATATTATAAATGTTTCTTCCAGAAGTTTTACAACAGTTGACGATGTTAGAGTACCGATAAAACATAGGCCGGTAATTACAATTCATAAAGCAAGAGAAATAGAGGAGCATTTTAATGATAAAGCCAAACTCGAACTTGTTGGCAGACGTAATGTAATTGTAAGTTATCAGGATTCTACAACCGGAGCTTATCTTCAGGGGAGTATGGAAAACGGACTTAGTTTTACCCCTGATAGTATTTTGTATGGTAAATATTTCTCAAAAGAAGATGTGGATTCATCAATCTTTAGTGCCGTGATATCATTTGAACTTGCAAAGAAAATATCAGATAGCCCTTCAGAAATTATTGGAAATGAGGTCAAAGTTGGAGACTTAAAACTTAAAGTTGTCGGGATTTTTGAAGAGAAGCAGTCGGATGTTCCAAGAATTTTTATTCCAATATCGGTATTAATACAAGAACCTAATCAATATCCGAGTTTAACTTTAAAAGCAAACAAAGCGGAAGAAATTCCTGAAATAGAACAAGGGATAAAAGAATGGTTAAATAAGAATTTTGAGCAGGGTAGTGAAGCATTCATTATTTCAACTAATAGGGCAAGAGTAGAGCAATTTTCACAAGGAATATTACTTTTTAAACTTATCATGGGAGCAATCACAGGAATTTCCGTCCTGGTTGGAGGAATTGGTGTTATGAATGTACTTCTGATATCAGTTACGGAAAGAACTAAAGAAATAGGGATAAGGAAAGCGACAGGAGCAAAAAAGAAGGATATAATACTTCAATTCCTTGCAGAATCTGTTACAATTTCTTTCGTGGGTTGTACTTTAGGGTGGATTACTGGAATTGTGGGTATTTTTATATTTGTTCCTATTGTAAACAGTTTGGTGGATATCGGAAATTTTCATGCCGCTATTGGTGGAGGAACCGTAGGAGCTATATTGATAATAGGATTGTTAATTGGAATCCTTTTTGGGACATATCCGGCCTGGAGAGCTGCACAGCTTACTCCCGTTGAAGCCATTCGTCATGAATAAGTTCAATGAGTTATCGTAATATCGCCATTTCTTAATTCAATAATCATTCGTCCGGATCCATTTCCAACATTACCTTGAATTTTTGTAGAGTTTCGGGAATCGTTCATGGTTGCGTTGTCAAGTTTAAATGGTTGAGTTAGTTTTCCATATTCCAAATCAAATTTTACACTACCTGAAAAGGATTGATTAAGATTTACTTTAACATCACCGTATGAATTGTTGATTTGTACATTATTCAACTTCTCTTGGGCATCAATCTTTACATGACCGGATCGGTTTTGAATTAAAATATCATTCCCAAAATATTGACTCACATCGATTTTATTATACTCTCCATTTATAGTAAGAGGTCCTTTCAGGTTATTGAGATTTATTTTTCCTGATTTATTCCGGATATCAGTTGCCCTCGAGATATTATCCATTTCAATATTTATATACTGACCATTAATTCCAACATCACCCAATACATTACTAATATTTACTTTAGAAGATTTTGTACTCACGATGATGCCCCGTTCACCATTGATATTAGAAGCAGTAACATTAGTATAGTCTCCGGTTATAACAACATTTTCAGCTTTTTCAATCTTACAACTCCCACTTTTTGTGTCTATCTCAATGTCTCCTCGTATATCCGTTAGCTCATAGTTGGTATAATCACCTGTCGAATATATTCGAGAATCCAGATCGTAAGCATTTACCGTACCGCTTCGGTTTTCAAGATTGAGTTCCCCTGAAATTTTGGTAAGATTTAACTTAGTATAATGACTTTTGACCGTCAGGGAACCTTTCACTTCCTTTACATCAATACGAGCGGAACGGCTGGTGATGCTAACATCGCCATTAATATTTTCTGTTCTTACGTTGCCATATTCATTATCAATAGTAACCCCTTGACCGATATCCTTAATAACCACTGAACCACTTCTGTTTCTAACCTTCGTCGATCTTTCGATAGATTTGATGTCAACAGTGGAGTATCGGGTTTGAAGTTCAAGTTCAACAGCCTTTGGTACTGAAAGAGTAAGGATATGCTTAGTTGTACGGAAACTTACTTTTCTTCTTTTAACTTCCGGGAATTCTACATTAAATAATACTCTTCCTCCATTTAATTCAAATTGGGGTTCAAAATTTTTGAAATAATGCTCATACGCCTGATCATTTCCATCGAATTCGTAATCATATGATATTTGATCAGTATCTGAACCGGTAATGTTAATTTTCATACCTGCATCAACATAAATATATATTTGATCAGCACCTGAAGCATTAAAGCTTCCGTCTTTAGTTCCACTTTGCGCCCAAACAAGTGTGGGGATGAGCATAAGTAGTAAAATGATTGCTGTTTTTTTCATGATTGATCTTCCTGGTTTAATAGAATTTCTTTGTAAAAATCGAGTTTAGTAGCATACAATCTTTTTAGGCTGCTTTCTTTAGCTGGAGAGGTTCCGTTAATTGTAATATCCGATTTGATTTCATCAATAAGTCGGTCAATTTCTTCAATGGCAGCCGCAGTGGATTCGATAGAGGGACGGTTTTGCTCCTGAGCTTCCTGAATAAGTAAAGGTGTTAAATCCTGCAATTGTTGGGTTGCCGTACTAAGGGTTTTATACATTTGCTCGTTAGCCGTTTGCCTGGATGAGGAAGTTAAATTTTTGATAGTGCTAAACATTCCGATTCCGGCAAAAATTAAAAGAACAGCTGCGGCATTTCCTATCCAAAAGCTTCGCCAGTGTAAGATGTTATTAGTTGACTTCTTTTTTGGTATTTTCTGTTCGATTTGGTTCCACATTCCTTTTTTTTGAATAGGGGATGGGAAATCTTCCTCAGAGTAAAAGCTATTTTTTTTCATTGTTCAACAATTAATTGTAATTCCTTTTTCGCCCGGTGAAGTGTTGTTTTAGAAGCAGCTTCCGAAACTCCAATCATAGCAGCTATTTCGGCATGACTATAGCTTTCAGCAATGTGTAGCAAGCATATGATCCTTTTTTGAGGTGCCAATTGTTTGATCGCTTCTTTAGCTTTCAACCATATTGGACTTTCAATGATAGGTTCTTCCTGTTCTTCTTCTAAATGCATATTCTCAATTTCTGTAAACTGGATTTTTTTTCTCATATCTGATCTCATTTCATTTAACCCGATTGTAAAAAGCCATGTTTTAAATTTTGAGTTCTGTTTAAAGCTTCCAAGTTTTTTAAACGCCTTGATAAAAGCTCTCTGAGTCCATTCTTCAGATTGAGTATTATTATCTGCAAATTGAGAGAGAAAACAATACAATCCATCCACATGCAGATCATAAAGCTGTTTATAAGCTGATTGATCTCCTTTCAGAGCAGATTCAATAAGTTCTGTTTCTTTATTACTGATATTCAACCTGATTGATTTTGTACTTAGATACAGAAAAACTACCAAAGGTTACATCAATTAGGAAAAAATATAAGAAGGTGTGAAATTAGCATAAACATGCTAACACGAAGATGTGGTTAAAATTAGTGCGATTACTCCGTTAATTAGATCAGGCAATCAAGCTTAATCCAAAAAAGGAGGAATCATGAAACGATTAATTCTGTTTATTACACTTATAAGTATAAGTTTTCAATCAAAGGTTTCTATAGCTCAAAAGGGAATTTCATTTCATGTGAGTTATAATAATTATGATGAGAAATCAGACAGGTTCGCAAGAAAAGATATTCGTGAATTTCATGCATTCCAGAAAAAGGTGGATGAATTTTCATATGCTGTTGATTTAAGAAAATTCAGAGAAGCTAAGATTCTTAAAAGAGAGATAATTCGGTCAATGAGATCTGAGATCCAAGACACTCGTAAAAAACTTAGATATGCAGACAATTACGGATATTCTGAGGGTTTACATCAAAAAAACCGACGATCAGGAATAAACGAATATTCAAAGAGAGATGGAAAGAAAAGAGAAGTTCGTCAGCTACATAATCAACTGAGAGAACAAACAAAATTGCTACTCAAGATTGAACGATTACATTTAGACCGTTCCAGAAGGTTTCAGAAACAGGGAAAAATGCATGAGCGTTTAATGTACGATTTTGAAGAAACTCTCAGAAAAGATATCAATTTCTCATTTAAAGATTACCGGTACAGACACCGGAGAAATTAATTGAAACATGAAAGGCTGTTAGGTAAGGGCAGCCTTTTTTATGTGACATCACGTATATCTTTGTTTTTTGAGAATACAGATCTGGCAAAAGGGCATAGTGGTAAAATTTTCAAATTTTTATCACGGGCATATTCAACAGCTGCATAGACTAATTTTTTACCTAAACTTTGTCCTCTGTAATCATCCGAAACTTCTGTATGATCAATAATAATTCTCTCATTACCGGCTTTAGAATAAGTCATCTCAGCGGCAAGATTGTCATCTTCTTCGAAATAAAATCTGCCTTTTGTATCAGTTTGTTCGTGTTGTATTTTCATAGAACCTAATTTCAGATTAATCTAACAAATATTAAATGAAAATCTTTACTCTGTTCGTTCTTTTGATCACGAGCTTATCAAATTTGATTCCTGCACAGGATACAAATGAAGTTGATCTCGAAAAATATAAAAGGATAGATAAACCTGCACGGGATGAGGTTTCAGGTATTGTAAAAGATCCAAGATTTAGCAATGTATTTTGGGTTCATGGCGATTCAGGAACAGATAACAGAATTTATGCAATTAATGATGAGGGAGAGCTGGTAAAGGGTAAAGACGCCGAAGGTCATGAAATTACAGATTTCAAAAATGAAGACTGGGAAGACATTGCAATTTCAGAAAAAGGGACAATTTACCTCGCTGATATCGGTAATAATTGCAGTTGCAGAACAGATCAATCCATTATTGTGATAAATGATCTAAACCCTGAGGAAGAAACAGTTGGAAACATTTCTCAACTAAAAATTAAGTATCAGAAACCCGACGGATTTCTTTACAGGTTCCTTAATTACTCCATGGATGCTGAAGCTTTATTTACTGTCAATGATGAGGTTTATGTATTAACAAAACGTTTCAGGGGTAAAGAAACCAAGCTATTCAAGCTTTTTGGTAGGTCAACGGAAGAGGTGAATGAGTTCCGGTTAGTTAAATCTATCGATTTTGATGACGAAGTTACAGCCTCAGATTTTGCTTTCAATAAATTAGCGGTGCTAACTTATAGGTCACTTTGGATCTTTGAACAGGATGATACACCTGATTTTTTTGATGGAAATGTAACCAGATATACTTTTGAAGCCGATCAGGTAGAAAGTGTAACCTTTGTCAATGAAAGTGAAGTTATGATCGCAGAAGAAAACGGGGATTTATATCGTATTAAACTGAACAACTAATCCAGTAAATAGTCAGGATTGTCCAAATGCTGTTGCTCAGAGTAATTAAGATCTAATTTTTCAATCATATTACTCTTTCTTGGAAACAACCTGACCATTTGAACCAAAGATATAGCTGAGAAAACGACAAAAGCTATATGCGTATAAAACATCAGTGCCACTAAAGAGAATAATGCAGAAGCTTCAAGCAGGCAAATTTGTATTAACTTTGCTTCTCTGAATTTCGAGATTTTATCACCCAACTTGCTAAGACTCTTCGCAGAGTTAATTTTGTTTGTAAATACATTGTTGGCTACAATAATCATAAGTACAAGAAAAACAAGATTACCAATAATGAAGTAGATAAGGTAGTCATTCGAAAAAGATGTTAAAGGTAGAAAATCCAAAAAGAATAAAACTATAATTACTACCCCCATATTAATTACTCCCAAAATAAAAGCTCCGAAAAGAATTTTCATAGCTCTGAAGAAGTTTCCAACTGTATTTGGAGCTTGCTTTGTATACTGATTTTTCATGACGGACTCCGGTCAAACTTTTTCCAATCCGGCTTTCGTTTTTCAAGGAATGCGTTCTTTCCTTCTTCGGCTTCATCTGTCATGTAAGCCAAACGGGTAGCTTCGCCCGCAAATACTTGTTGTCCTACAAGTCCGTCATCGATCAGGTTAAAAGCGAATTTGATCATTTTAATCGCGGTTGGACTTTTTCCCAGTATTTCCTGAGCCCATTCAAAAGCTGTTTGTTCGAGTTCATCATGTGGAATAACGGCATTAACCATTCCCATTTCAAAGGCTTCCTGAGCAGAATAATTTCTTCCCAAAAAGAATATTTCACGACCTCGTTTTTGACCAACCTGTCGTGCAAGAAGAGCGGAACCAAATCCTCCGTCAAAACTGGCAACATCCGCATCTGTTTGTTTGAAAATGGCGTGTTCTTTACTTGCTAAAGTCATATCGCAAGTTACATGAAGACTATGCCCGCCACCTACAGCCCAACCTGGTACAACAGCGATCACAACCTTTGGCATAAACCGGATGAGTCTTTGCACTTCCAGAATATTAAGCCGGGGAATTCCATCATCTGCTTTATATCCTGTTTTGCTTCTCACATTTTGATCTCCACCTGAACAAAAAGCCCATTTTCCATCTTTTGATGAAGGACCTTCACCTGAAATCAGAACTACTCCGATATTGTTATCTTCTTTTGCGTCGATCAAAGCCTCGTATAATTCGAACACAGTTTTAGGTCTGAAAGCATTTCTTACATCAGGACGATTAAATGCGATTCTGGCTACACCATCAGATTTTTTATAGGTGATATCCTGGTATTCTTTAACAGTTTTCCAATTCATGGTAATGTGTTTTTAGATATAAATTTTTCGACAGATTTTAGCATTTGCTCTGGTTCATCCATATGGATTCGGTGATTTGCATTTTCAATCAGTTCAAACTTCGAATCGGTAATTAATCGATTCATTGAACTCATGATATTAACAAACTTAGAATCTCTTTTTCCTGCTAGCAAAAGAGTGGGTAAAGGAATCTCTGAAAGAAACTGTTTCATACAAGGCATAGAACCTGTACCAAATCCCAATAACGAATTGCTCATCCAAAGCGGATTTTGGTTTTTTTGTATATCCGACAGAGATTTTTCACTCCCACCATTTTTAAATATGGGAAGTTCTTTCCATTCTTTCAGAAATAGTTCAAAATTCCCGGCTATTGAATCTGCTCTGCGTGAATCCAAAGCTTGGCGAGCCTGTTTTTCCTGTTCATTTTCAATTCCAAATGTAGTGCTTTCAAGAATGATACCCTGAAACAGGTCCGGACGTTTTATTGCAATATCCAAAGTTAATCTTCCTCCCATACTATATCCATGAATAAAGAGAGGGTAGGGAAGTTGTTCCGATATCAATTTAATCAAGTCTGCAGATTGCTCTTTTACTGAAAATCTATAGTGCATTTCGGATCCCATGGATTTTCCATGACCGAGAAGATCTATTGTTATAGGATTACAAAATTTATTTAGGGATGAAATCAGATGTTTAAAAGACATACCTGAACCCATAAAACCATGCAATAATACCAAATAAGGTAAATCCGGATTTTGCTGATGAGTTTGAAAGTGATAATCTATTCCCCGGACTTTTATCTGCATTATTGAACCATATTAAAATTCCAGAGAGAGTGACGCTCCATCATTGAATCATCGGCATCAGTGATACATTCTATTACATGGATTCCTGGTTGATCAACATATTTTTCGAATGCTTTAGCAAACTGTTCGGGTTTGGAAACCAGTTCATGGTCTACATTAAACCCACGGCAAATAGAGGTTATTTTAACATTCTGTGGAGTTTCAAAATATTCCCGATGTTTATCTTTGAATTTATACACCGGTAACATTCTGAAGATGGTTCCGCCACCATTGTTTAAAACAATAATTACTAAGGGATTAGTAATTAATCCGGATTGCAACAGCGCATTAACATCATGTAAAAAAGCAATATCTCCGATAAATAAAATACCTGTTTTATCAGTTTGGGAGCTTAATCCAATGGTTGTTGAAATAATGCCGTCTATTCCTGCTGCTCCACGATTAACAAAAACCTGATGGTCAGTATAATCTGAAAACAAGGAATAATCTCTGACAGGAAAAGAGTTAGAAAGCATAATAAAACTCTTTTTTGGAATAAGCGTAGAAGCTTCTTTGAAAATAAAACCGTCCGTAAGAGGAGTCTTAGGAAAAATTTCGGATTGGAGAAATTTTCTAAAGCTCTTGGAAGTCTTCCGCCAGGATTTAATCCATTCCGAATCTGTATTGCCAGCAATATCCGGAATAAGTAATTCACTATTCAGGTCGATAGTTCGATCAGCTGGAACATCTCCATCATTAGGAAAAGCAGCTTTAGCAAAAGAAATCTGTAGTACATCCTGATTTTCTTTTAATAGTTCCTGAAGACCTTTAGAAACCGGAAATCCACCAAATCTGAGAATGAGATCTGGTTTGAGTATGCTACGATTCTCCGGATTTCTTAAAAACCCTGAAAACCCTGAAATTACCTGTCTGGAATTAGGAATTCCAGCTCCTGGTTCCGCAAGGACAGGAGCATTAAGTTTTCTTGAAAGATTAGTAATAAATACGTGTTCAGGGGCATCAGAACCTTCTCCTGCGATTATTAGTGGTTTCTCTGAAGATATTAATTGTGACCAAAATTTTTCTCCAAGTTCAGAATAATCGGTTTTCTGATCATAATCGGTTTGAGAACGTTTTGAATGATTTACATTTTCTTCAGAGATTTTTTTGAGAAAATCATCTTCAGGTTCAAAGGGCTTTGAAAAAGCAAAATTCAGGTGTGAAACTCCCTGATTTGTAACAGAAAAATTCACAGCTTGTTTAGCAGCCGTTTGAAGTCTTTTCTGACTTTCAGGGTCAGTAACAGGTTCTCCGACTTCATGGAAAAATACGGTTTGATCTCCGAAAATTTTAATCTGATCTATAGTCTGTGAAGCTCCAATATTTCTCAAAGATGGAGGGCGATCTGCACTTACAATAATAAGAGGGATTCCAGAGTTTTTTGCTTCATGAACAGCCGGAGTATAATTTGCCAAAGCAGTTCCGGATGTGCAAACTAAGACGGTTGGTTTTCCGGAAGCTTTTGCCTGACCAAGAGCGGTGAATGCAGCAGATCTTTCATCAATGATAGGATATTTTTTAAAACCAGGATGAGAAGCAAATGCGAGAGTTAGTGCGGTAGATCTTGAACCAGGAGAAATTATCACATTCGTAATTCCTTCCTCAAATAAAGAACGTACGAAAAGTGTAGACCAGTAAAACGCTAAATTAACTTTTTCATCTTCTTGCATATTCTAAAGCAGATAACATGGGGATAAATTTCAGGTTTGTTTCTTCCCATTCTTTAAGTGGATCAGATTGAGAAACGATACCACATCCCGCATAAAAAATCACTTCTTCTTTTTTAATAAGTCCGCTACGAATCCCAACGATGAATTCACCGTTTCCATTTGCATTGATCCAGCCAATGGGGGATGCATACCAACCTCTTTCAAAACCTTCGAAGCGAGAGATATTTGAAATGGCTTCTTCGCGCGGATAACCGCCAACTGCAGGAGTAGGATGTAAGTTATTCAACAGTTGTGTTTTCGAAACATTCTCTTTTATATGAGCCCTGATAGGGGTATATAAATGTTGAACATTAGTCAGTTTCTTAACAGAGGGTTTTTTCGGGATTTCAACGTTATCCGCAAAGCTATTGAGATTCTTTGTAATAGCATTAACCACAAACTTATGTTCTTCAAGATCCTTTTTACTCGTAAGTAACTCAGCTTCAAGTCTGGCATCTTCAGTTGCTGTTTCTCCTCTTGGTGTACTTCCTGCCAAGCCTTCGGTTAAGATGTAATCTTTATTAAACGAAGCAAGTCTTTCTGGGGTACAACCTATGAAACTCGAATGTTCATTTTGTCTTATCAGAAATGAATAGCAATCAGGATATTGATTGCGAAGTCGATTGAGAATATGAGTATCACATATCTCGTGCTCTGTTTTGATATTCAGCTTTCTGGCAAGTACAATCTTTTCATATTTATTCTGAGATATTTCGTGAGTTGCTTTATCAATAGTGTGCTTCCACTTAAAGAAATCAGGAGAGTCTGAATCAGGAATCTCAACAGAATATGAAGTTCCGGAGTTTGGAACCGGTTCATAGTTTTTTGCTGTTGAGAGATCATCTAAATTCTCAAATATATCTTCAATTCTGATGATATGATCATCCACACTTTCATTTTTTTCGATCCTGATAGTTACCGTAACAAGTGTAAGTGCTCCATTCTTAATGATTGACCACTTTGGCAGTGTAAAAGAAGCAGCTCCAAAATCCGACCAATTCTTCCCTACGTTATGGTCAAAGAATGAAAACCCTCCAAAAAGATGAGGTACAGACTTTGAATGATCAAGGTTCGATAAATGATACACCTTGTTAATCAACTGTTTACCAATTCCAGATGCTTGTTTAAATCTATTCCTTCCTGTGGTTTTGATTCGGGAAATTTCTTCTCCTGCACACATAGCAATATTATCAGAAGGCTTTTCCCAGTAGAATTCAAAATCGTCTTTTACTGAATTCTGCTCTATTACGGCAAGTGGATCAACATTTTGAATTGGGTAAGAAACGGAAAAATAATCTTTTTGATCTTTCTTGTTTAAAGAAATGGCAATATCAAGATGCTTAGATAACTGATCATAACCGATCTGGAAATCAAGCAGTTTGCTTAGAGAATGATGATTTAAGTTATTTGAAGGCATTAAGCCTGTGCTTTAACTTTCAATTTAAAATGAAAATAAGCATTATAAGATCAAAAACCTAAGATCCTGATCTATTCGGCGTCGTCGTCTTCTCCCGAAGTGAATGGATTATGAATACCATATTCAGTGAGATCATATTCAGCCATTTCGAATAAATAATCCCATGCATCTTTACTTTTTCCATTCTTGTCAACCCAAGTTGGATGACTTTGCTTAATGAGTCCTACAGCGCGTTTTGCATATTTTATCCTTTCCTGTTGATCTTCAATTCGAGGAAGCGCAGCAATTAGAAGGTCGAGATTACGACCACAATCAAAGTCTTTTGGTTTTTTGAGTTCTATGAACATTAGATAGTCTTTTTAGATTGATGCAAAAATATTGATTATTTAGGTTATTAAAAATGTTATTCTCATATGATCGATTTAAAACAATTTTATTTCAGTCGCTAATAATCCTTAGTTTCAGGGAAACCAAATTTCATAATAGCTAATGTATTTTAACTCAGTAATCGAAGCTGTGGGAAATACCCCATTGGTAAAGCTTCAAAAAGTAATTGATGAATCACCCGGAACCATCCTGACAAAAGTTGAATATTTCAATCCGGGGCAGAGTATCAAAGACCGTATAGCAATTAAGATGATCGATGATGCAGAAGAAAAAGGATTGATTAAACTGGGAGGAACCATAATAGAAGGTACATCCGGAAACACAGGAATGGGTTTAGCTTTAGTTGCCATTCAAAGAGGGTATAAATGTATTTTTACCACTACCGACAAACAAAGCCAGAGTAAAGTTGATATACTCAGAGCCGTAGGTGCAGAAGTGATTGTTTGCCCAACCAATGTGGAGCCTGAACATCCTGATAGTTATTATTCTACTGCTAAACGATTGAGTAAAGAGATTCCAAATTCTTACTATCCAAATCAATACGATAATCTGAGCAATACTCAAGCTCATTATGAAACTACAGGGCCCGAGATCTGGCAGCAAACTGAAGGTAGAATTACTCACTATGTGGCAGGAATGGGAACCGGAGGTACAATTTCAGGTACAGGAAAATTCTTGAAAGAGAAAAATCCTGATATCAAAGTAATTGGTATAGATAGTGTAGGATCAGTCTACAAAAAGTATTTTGAGACTGGAGTATTTGATGAAAGTGAAGTGAAACCTTACATGACAGAAGGTATTGGTGAAGATATTATTCCTGAAGCTATCAATTTTGATGTGGTAAATGAAGTAGTTCAGGTAAATGATAAAGACTCAGCAGTTATGACTCGTCGACTTTCCCGAGAAGAAGGTCTTTTTGTTGGGTGGTCTTGTGGTGCCGCTGTAAAAGGTGCGATGGATTACATCAAGGAAAATCCGCTAACCAAGAACGATGTTATGGTAATTATCCTTCCTGATAGTGGAACCCGTTACATAAGTAAGATTTATAATGATGGGTGGATGAAAGAACAAGGATTTATAGACTAAAAAAGAATATTATGGCTGAACAAAATCAAACGATGAACCCTGGTCAAATGGAGATCGAACTCAAAGAAGAAGAAGCTACGGGTACATATTCTAATCTCGTGATGATAACTCATTCTCCTTCAGAGTTTATACTCGATTTCATAGCAGTTATGCCGGGAGTACCGAAAGCAAAGGTGGTAAAACGAATGATCTTGACTCCTGATCATGCTAAAAGACTTGCCGGAGCCCTGAATGATAATGTCAAAAAATTTGAGGAAGAGCACGGTCCAATCTCTTCCAACAAAGAAAAGGTTGATATTCCTATGTACCGAGGTCCGGTACCTGAAGCTTAATCACTTTTTAGCTGAAATAAGCAGACCTATTCCCACTATAAAAAAACTTATATGAGCTATTGAGGCAGCTAAAAAAGGATGCACTGCTCCATAGTAACCGAAAGGTTCTGCTATTTTCATAAAAGCCAGATACAGAAAACTTGTAACCAAACCGGCAGCAAGGTAAAGTCCTTTGCCGCCTCTTCTACGTACAGAAGCAACGGAAAAACCAATAATTATTACTACAATAATTGAGAAGGGATACACCATCCTTCCAAATAGTTGTACTTTTGGTAGATTAACGTTACCAGCACCACTTCTTTTTATTGATTCGATATAATTTATAGCTTCAGTATAGCTTAGTTGATAAATATCTGATGTTGATCTCGAAATGTCTCTGGGATATATAGGTAACGTAGTATCCATTTCAGCAAAAAAATGTTCGTCATAACCTTTCACGTTATAGTTTCTAACAGTGACTGATTGAAGTCTCCATTTAAGACTATCAGGGTACCATCTCATTTTTTGAGCTGATATAGTTTTTTCAACGCGATCATTATTTTTATCAGTGAAATTAACTCTGTAAGCAATATTCTGTTTATCGTCAAAGTAATTAACAGTAAGAATAGTGTTTGGAGATATTTGCCTGTAAATCTCATTTCTATCTAATGATTCAGCTTTTTTCTTGAGATATCTTTTTTCGAAAGCAATCTTCTCTTTATTAGCATAAGGTATAACTTCAGAATCAAGATAGCTCATTAGGAAAGATGTACATATTGCAAACAATAAATATGGAATACTTAATCGGTAAAGACTTACCCCTGCAGCCTTCAATGCTGTAATTTCTAATCTTTCTGAGAGCTGACCTGTTAAAAAAAGGCAAGCCACAAAAACAGCAACAGGTAGGATTAATCTTATCATTTCAGGAATGTAATTTAAATAATAACTTCCCCAAATTTCAGCCATCTTGGCTCCTTTATCGGTAAAATCATCGCTGTTTTCAGAAAAGTCTATCATAACGAATATGAAAACCAAAACTGTTATTACAAAAAGTGTAATAGCCAAAAGCCTGAAAAAAATATATCGGTCTAATTTATTAACCATTTCTTTTCAATAAACTTGAGAGTGAAAACTCTGTTGATAATTTTAAAAGAAGAATAATACCAACGATAGAGAAAAAGATGTTAAATGACCACATTCCTATAAACGGTGTAACAAATAGTCTGTCAGCTAGTTTCTCTCCTTGTATTAATGAAATCCAGTAAATGGTAAGAATTACTGCACTAATGATAGCAGCAATTCCAAAATTCCCTCGTTTTGTTAAAATACCTATAGGAGCTCCAAGGAGTACAAAAACAATACAGGCAAACGGAATAGAGAATTTTTTGTGAATTTCAACCAAATATCTATTGATGCTTTTTTCTCTAAAAAGAATGTTCGCTTTTACATTTTGCAATGATGATTTATAGTTATTGAGATCAGAGATAGATGAATTGAGTAACCTTTTTTGGTCAAAGATATTAATCTGTGATCCAATAACTGATAAATCTGAAACGTAAGTAGTGTCTGTCTTGGTAAAATGATCATCAAACCTACTGCTTTGTTGATTCTCAGGTGCCAAATCAGGTAATGTTGCCTCACTATTAGAAATTTCTGATAACTGATGAACGATGGTACTCCTTAAAGAATCAACTACTATTCGCATCGCCTTAATATTCATTGTGCGGTCGCTTCGGGTTCTTCGATTAGGATTTGTTTTTTCAAAAGCCAAATCAGCTAAGTCAAAAGTAATTCGGTGTTGCTTGAATGTAGAAACCTCAATCGTGGTTGTACGTCGATTATTCGTGGCGGGGTATTTTTGCATATATCCATCAAATAAATACAAAGAAAGCATTTCAGAATTTTCTGATTTTAAAAACCCTCTCTTTGCATTAATAAAAGCTTCATCTGTATCCCTACTTGGATCCTGAAATAGCTTTATATTATACAAGCTGTCAGATTCGGAATCTATTTCATCCACTAAAAAAATATAGCCGTCAATTCCATCATAAAATTCGTCGGCGTTGAGGTCAAACCCTGGTTTTTTTAATCTGATATCAATAAACAGAGATCTGGATTTATGATTTGCTTCCGGTAACACACTATTTGAAAACCAAATTAATGTTATACACATCAGGATACTGGACGTCATTATGGGTAAAATAACTTTGAGAGGGTGAATTCCTGATGCTCGTATTGCGGTTAACTCGTTTAGTTCTGAAAATTTGCCAAAAGCCATTAATGTTGCAACTAAAACTGCCATTGGAGCAGCCAAAACAACCATATAAGCTAAATTTGTCGAAATCAATTCAATAATTACAAATAAGGGAATATCTTTACCAATCAGTTTGTCGATGTGTAAAATGAGGAACTGCATCAATAACAAAAACATCAGTGTAAAGAAACAAAATAAGAAAGGACCAACATGCTTTTTGAGCAAATCAACTAGCAAACTGTTAACAAATCTTTTGAACATATTTTTTTATTAGAACACTATTCCTGATTACGAGACGTAAAGAATGGGAAAATATTGGCGAAAAAATAAAGTATTAGCATATTAAAACTTTTAAGATAATTGAATATATGTTATTATCGGTGCCAATTCGAACTTAAAATAAAGTCGGCCTATAAAATAATCGCTACAGAACAAAGATTTAACAATAGAGTTTATCCTGTCTTTTGAACTCATTTATTAGGCTATTATTTACTTTGGCATGTCTGCTTTCTAGCTTGTGTATCTTCATTAGTACGGAGAGCTACGCCCAGCAACGGCAACCTGAATCTATTATAGATACATCTAAAGTGGTTCCGGATTCTGCTTTGATTGGTATAAAGATTTATACACCTTTTTCCCGTTCGGGTATCAGTGAAATAGGAAGAAGTAATGTACCGAAGATATACAGGTTGAGAGCATCAGACTTTGGAAGAGAAATCGTTTGGGATTCTGTTTCTACTTATAAGTTTCAGGAAACTATAAGTGGTACAAAAGTTTTGGAACCGATTTATTTTAACTTTACTGGTTATTCAGCAGAACAAAAAGAGATTCAAAGAAAGGAATTGTCACAAATATTAATTCAGGAGGGACGTCAGCAAGAAGAACAAGGTAAAGGACTACTGGATTTTAGTTTAAAGATACCCGGAGGTGAAAACTCTGCATTTACAACTATTTTTGGTAAACCTGAAGTTAATCTTAGGGTTAATGGTTCTGCCAATATGAATGTAGGTGCTTCCATTCAAAACGTTAAAGACAATAATATTCCTAAGGACCAACAAAAAAGAGTTGACCCAACTTTTAATCAAAATCTTCAGTTAAATATTCAGGGTACTATAGGGGATAAGCTAACAATTTCCACAGATTGGGATACCGAACGTACTTTTGATTTTCAAAATCGTCTTAAAATAGCTTATACAGGATACGAAGATGAAATAATAAAGAGTATTGAATTGGGGAATGTTTCTATGGAAACAGGAAATTCTTTGGTTAAAGGGGGAGGATCTTTATTCGGGATAAAATCTGTAGCAGAGTTAGGCGCTTTACGTATTACGTCAGTAGTGTCGCAACAGAAAGGGGAAAGCAAAACTCAATCCATAACCGGTGGATCACAGGAAATAGATTTTGAACTTAGACCATCCGAATATGATGATGATCAGCATTTCTTTTTAGATTTTTACAATCGGCAGGTTTTTCAGAGTAGAATGCTTGATAACTTACCTAATATAACTACTGCGTTTCCAAATCCGGTTCAGGAAATCCATGTATGGATCGAAGATGCAACCGGAGCAACAGCGGATGAAGCAGTTGAAGGATATGCTTTTGTAGATCTTGGAGTTGTTGAAAACCCAGATGGTAGTTTTGCTTTACCTGATACTTCTAGAGACAGAATTGACGGTGCGAAGCTTGAAACCAGAAGAAGCAATTCTTCAGTAAGAACCGATGATCTTAATCTTAAAGGGGGAGTTCAACCAAATAGTTTTTATGTTGAATTGAAAGAGGGAGAGGATTATACCTTTAACAGAGCTTTGGGTATTATAAGTTTGAAAAGAAGAGTAGGTAGTAATGCCACTCTAGCTGTTTCATTTAGTTATCAGGATAGCGATGGTTCAGTGAAAACAATTGGTGATCTTGTTCCTCCAAGTGGAAATGCAAAAGCATATTTTAAGTTACTCCGTCCAAGAAATCTTACCCCGGATGATTTTGCATGGGAATTGACCATGAGAAATATTTACTCACTTGGGGTTACTAATGTTACGCAGGAAGGGCTGAATTTTGACCTTGAAATTAACAGAGATAACCAAACAAATAATCGAATTCCGGGAAGTGGTAACAGGTTACTTGAAGACCTCGGATTAGACTTGCTTGATTCAGAACAAGCAGTTGGCTCCGATAATCAAATTGATTTTGATGGGTTAAGGTTTGACCCTATCGCAGGAAAAATAATGTTTCCATATCTAGAACCTTTTGGAGCAAGGATAGAAGCTTTGATCTCTGAACTAGATACGGATCAATCAGAACTTGTTTTTGACACGCTGTATACTTCGAAAAAAGAAATTGCATTTGAAGATCCAAGGAATCGTTTTTATGGAATAGGTGGAAGATCTTCAGGAGGTGTTTCGAGTACATTTTTTTTAGGTGGAGCAGGAGGTTTGGTTGAAGGGTCCGTAAAAGTATTTGCAAACGGAGCTGAACTTATTGAGGGAGTCGATTACGAGATTGATTATTCATTTGGAACACTAACAGTTTTAAATGATCGGTTTCTTGCACCCGGACAGAATTTGAGAGTTGAGTTTGAAAATAACCAGTTCTTTGCTATCGGGCAGAAGAATTTCACAGGTGTAAGAGCGGAATATTTATTATCAGATGATATTAGCTTTGGTAGTACTTTATTTCGGTTAAACGAGCAAACACTATCAGATAAAATAAGGATTGGGAATGAACCGATTAATAACACAGTAATTGGTTTCGATGCTGATGCAAGATTTGATACCCCTTGGCTTACACGTTTTATTGATAGAATTCCCTTACTACAAACAAGGGCAGAATCCAATTTCAGTATAAGTGGAGAATTTGCACAATTACGCCCGGGAGTATCACAAACAAATGCTGTTCGGGATGCAATCGATTCAGGTATATTATATGAAGATGAAGAAAACGGACTTTCATTCATTGATGATTTTGAAGGTTCAGAGTTTACGGTACCTCTAAAGTTCGCCGCACGCTGGAACTTACCTGCAGCCCCTGCAGCAATTCCAGGTTATCTGCCAGATCAGGATTTTTATAATAGCAATGATGATGGCAACGTACCTCTTGATATACAATCAAGATTGGCGAGATCGGATTTGAGAGCTCAGTTTTCCTGGTACGAAATCCCGAGAAATGTTACATCAATAGTCAGGAATGCAAGCTATTCGGAAGAATCTCAACCTGTTTCAGTTCGAGATGTTTTTAGTGGAAGAGAAACAAATAACCCACAGGAGCAGATTATTACTACTCTTGATGTTTATTATGATCCTACCGAAAGAGGTCCATATAATTACAATATGGACCTGAAAAACCAGCTAGAAAACAACCCTGAAGAAATGTGGGGAGGAATGGTTTCGGCTTTGCCTTCCGGTCAGCAAGATTTAACTCAAAACAATATCGAATTTCTTGAATTTTGGGTTCAGACTATTTTACCGGATGGTGAGGAACCCACTGCAACTGATATTCAGGATTATGATGGGAAAATGTATATTGAATTGGGGATTATTTCTGAAGATGTAGTGCCTAATGAGGTTTCTAATTCTGAGGATGGATTGGCCCAAAATCCTGAAAGTCTAGAAAGGGATAATACAGGTCGTTCTTATGTGCCTGGAATTGCAACACCGCCACAGGGAGAATTTTCAAATAGAAATATTGAATTGGAAGATGTAGGTTTAGATGGTGTGCCAAATGATAATGGCTTTACAAGTGAAACAACTGAAAGAGCTTTATTTGCTGATTTCTTGCAAGCAATGGAAGATGCGTATGGTTTAAATAGCCCTGAATACCAACAAATTTTATCAGATCCTTCAAATGATGATTACTTGTATTTTAATGATTCAAGAACCGATGGTTTAAAGCTTCATGAGCGATTTCACAGAGTAAGAGGCTATTATGAAGGTAATACATCAATTTCAAATCAAGGAACAGCTGCAACATCGAAACCTGATAAAGAAGGACTTGTTACAGCATCCAATGTTGAGCTTCAGAATTCTTATTTCCAGTATGAAATAAATTATAATCCTGCAGATTTTAATAACTTAGAAATCGGAACAGATAGTACATTTATCGTTGATAAAGTTGGGAGTGGAGCTCAAAACAAAGTATGGCGCTTGGTAAGAATTCCTTTGAATGAATTCACCAGAAAATTTGGCGATATAAATAGTTTCCAAAATATTTCATATATCCGTTTTTGGATGAGTGGTTATAAAAAACCCTTTACGGCTAGGTTTGCAACATTCGAATTTGTAGGTAGTCAATGGAGAGAAGAGCAATCGATTGAAGAAGCAAGGGGTTCGTCAGCAGACTTTAAAGTAGCAACCGTAAATATTGAAGAGAATGCGGGACGGGAACCCATCCCTTATCGTCAGCCTGAAGGTTCCATTCGTGAAGTAAATAGAGGTGCACAAATTCAGTCGCTTTCCAATGAACAGTCTTTAGTGTTAAGTGCTGAAGGACTTGAATCTGAGAAAATCAAAATGGTTAAGAGAGTTTATCCTGGAGGGTTAAACCTACTTAATTACTCTAACATAAGAATGTTTGTTCATGGTGAAGGATATGATGAAAGAGAAGATGCAGAATTGGTTGTAAGATTAGGAACCGACCTAAATAATGATTTTTACGAGTACCGCCAACCAATTACTCCGAGTGATCCTAATTTTAACTTTGGTGATTTTGATCCACAGAAGGGCGGCAGGCTAAATACTGAAGCTGAAGAGATATGGAAGTATGATGAAAACAGTATGAATATCATTATTTCTGCATTTAATGTTCTTAAACAAGCCAGAAACAATGAAGGAATTAGTTCAGGTGAGTTATATGAACGTGCAGATCTTTTAGGTGGCGGAACCGTTACAGGGGCTGTTTTAGCAATTAAAGGAAATCCTTCTTTAGATCAGGTTTCAGAAATAGGTCTTGGAATCAAAAACCCGCATGATCCAGATGATATTAATTCACAAGGGAACCCAGTTTTAGATGCTGAATTATGGGTAAATGAGTTAAGAATTTCAGGTTTTGATAATGAAAACGGATGGGCTGCTAATGCAAAAGCAACGTTGAAAATGGCCGATTTTGCAACAATGAACGCTAATGTAACCAGACAGACCACTGGATTTGGAGGATTGGATTCCCGGCTTGGTCAAAGAAGTGTCTCAGATCAACTTGGATATTCAGTAAGTTCAACTGTAAACTTACATAAGTTAATACCGGATCGTTATGGATGGTCATTTCCAGTAACAGTATCAGCAAGAAGAAGCACTTCAACACCAAAATTCCTGCCAGATCAGGGAGATATAACATTAGATGACTTTATTGCAGCAGAAGAGAGCAGATCAGATATTTCGAATTCAGAAATTGATGAAAACATCAATCAAAAAATTAATGACATACAAACTGTTTCTGAAGGCTATTCTTTGAATGTATCAAACATCTCGAAAAGAAACTCAAAAGGTAAACTGGCACAATATACTCTTGATAAGACGAAATTGAGTTACGTGTATAATGAAGGGTATTCAAAAAATCCACAGCTTGAAGATCAGAATAATTGGAACTATACGGCAGGTATTAACTACAGTTTAAGCTTTCCCAGAGTACGGCTTTTCAGACCATTTAAATTTACAGAAAGTTTGCCTGGTTTAAATATTTTATCTGGATTAAGGGTAGGCTATATGCCTTCAAGTATATCAGCTTCGACCAGCGCAACCAGAAGCTATGATGAACGAAGGAGAAAAATTTTAGGTAACCCTGAAGTTCAACCTATACAGCAAACCCATTCTTTTACACAAAAGTCAAATTTTGGATTTAATTACAATTTCACTCCATCAATAACTACATCATTTCGTTCTAATACGAATTTCGATTTATCTACAATAGGTATTGAAGATGGTAATTTTTCAGGTCCTGACAGTCTTAGATATAACGTTAGACCTACATTTCAGGTTTTTGAAGATATTATAACTGTGGATTCTATTTCCGCCCGTAGGTCAAGTTACTCTGAATCTTATACTGCTAACTGGCGCCCTAAATTAAACCAGATTAAAGCACTGAACTGGCTTACTTACAATGCTTCCTATACGGGCGGTTTTCAGTGGAACAATAGCCCTCGCGGGTCTAACCTGGGAGCAAGAGTTACAAACCGGTTCGAATTAAACAATACGATTAAGTTCAACACTGAAAAAATCATTGACGGTATTGGGTTTGTTGAAAGGATGAGAAACGAAGATGATGAAGAAAGCAAAGAGAGAAGTTCCGGTAATAATGCTAAAGCTGATACTACGAAAGGATTAAATTTCAATCCGATAAAAGATGCAAAGTTTATCGGAAGAAAGCTGGTTCTTGCACTATTTAGCATGCGAAATGTTGATTTAAATTACAAAAAGAGTAGGAGCTCAGCCCAACAGGGTTATCAAGGTGAATCTCAGATTTTCTACGCATTCGGAGGAACTGATTCCTTTTCTCCACCAATAGGTTACCGAACCGGATTATATGATGAGATCCCGATTAGTGAATTAGTTAGAAATGAAAGTAATCCATTGGCCATCAACAAGAATTATTCTGATAACCTAACCCTAGGCACTCAACTTCAATTGTTTAAAAGTATATCTATTGATTTGGATTGGTCTACAAGGTGGGATGAAAGAAATACGGAAACGCTGAATTTTTCAGGAAATAATGGTTTGAATCGCATAAATGTATCTTCGGGTGAAATAAATTCATCTGTTTGGGCCTTTGGAGTTGGATATGAAGATTTTTTCAGAAGTCAGTTACGCACAGCATTTCAGGATTTGAATAACGGCACCATCGATGATGCAAACGGTAATAATGATGGGAGAACATTATTAAACAGGGTTACACTTCAGGATGATTTCCGTGCAGCTTATTTGTCAGGTAATGTTTCAGGAATAGGCCAAAAAGAATTTACTCCAATACCAAAACCAAATTGGAGAGTTACATGGCAAGGTTTTGAGAAAATAATTCCAATTATTGGTGAAAGAATGAACAGAGCTTCGTTAAGCCACAGTTATAAAGGTACCTATCGTTTGGGTTGGAATTTTGTACCGCAATTCGGAGAAGAAACATCAAATACACTTGCAGGAATTCAAATAAATGATATCAGAGATAGGTTTGAGCCGGCATCGATAACAGTTGATCAAAGATTCAGTCCATTAATTCAATTGAATATCACATGGAAATCTGCATTGAAAACTGATTTTGGATTGGAATCAAGTAAATTAACTACATTCTCTTTGTCCAGTAAAACTGTTTCTGAACGTAAATCACGTGGTGTTAAAGTTAATCTGAACTATACTTTTCGCAGAGTCAACATCCCAATATTTCCTAACATAAAAAATAATATTGACCTGTCACTTAGTGGTAATTTTAGTGAAGATACTGATCGTAGTTTTATCCTTGAAAATGATCTGATTAGAGCATTTAATAACTTTGAAACAAATGGTACCAATGTAAATGCTTATGAGTTTGATGCACAAAATGAAACCGGTCAGATTAGATACAATGCTTCATTGGTGATTGGGTACAGGATTTCAAGTTCAATAAACTCTAATTTCGAATATACATTTAACAGAGTTACTCCAAAAGGGTCATCTATTCCACCAAGAACTAATCAGGAAATACGATTCAATATAAGAATTGCGATAAGATCCAGATAAAAAGTTAAGTTTTAGGCTTACGTAAAATACTTTCCATTTTCTTGCCTCTTGCAAGCTCATCAATCAACTTATCTAAGTATCTTACTTGTTGAGTTAAAGGAGTTTCAATTTCCTCAACCCTGTAGCCACAAATAACACCTGTTATAAGTTCGGCATTAGGATTTAACTCAGCTTCTTCGAAGAAATTCTCAAAGGTGACTTTCCTATCAATTAGTTCATGAATTTTTTTCTCGTCAAAACCGGTCAGCCATTCAATAACCTGATGTAGCTCTTCTTTAGTTTTACCTTTCTTTTCCACTTTAGATACATAGTGAGGATAAACTGAAGAAAACGTCATTTTTGCTATTCTTGCATCATGTTCAGGTGTAGTAGTCATTTTATATCTCAGTAAATAAAGTAATATTACTTCAGGATTAATTTAATCAACATAAATTTTTGAATAAATGTCACCAAAATTTGTTTTGATAAATTTTGTACTAGAGATTTCTTTTTTCATTTGATCCGGACTTAACCAATCACTTAATGCCCATTCCATACTTTCTCCAACGGAATAATTAAATTCAATTTTATGAGCTTTAGAAATCTTCACTAACCTATCAATACATTCAATTATAGAATGCTGATTTTCTGGAACGCAGTATTCGAAAGAAATATATTCTATAGGTTGTGTAAGTCCTTGTAAAACTTCTGTTTCATAACCCTCTACATCAATTTTTATAAATTTAGGAATCCCATATTGGTTAATTAAAACATCTAATGTGGTTAGTTCGATTTCTTCTTTTTTTTCCCAGCTGTATTGTTTGAAACGTCCACTTTCGGTGGTGTCTTTTATCCAATCTTCTGAAAATGTAGAAATGGTATGAGAGTTTGATATATAGAAGGTTCTTAATTCTTCGGTTTCACCTAGCCCTTTTGGAATGATTTCGATTCTATTGCCATACTTTCTTTTTAGAAAATTTATACATTTTTTTTGGGGTTCTACGGCTATAATTTTAAAACCATCTTTTGATATTGGTTCAATTCGGTTTCCATAATTTGCACCAATGTCGAAATAAATGTCCTTTGGATTGGTGAGAAATTGAGAATAAAAATCTTTCCTCTTCAGTAATATTTCTTTCTCCTCATCAGATTTGAAATTAGATTTAATCAGTTTAAGAGTATTAGAGTTTAAAATTTTTTTTAAAATTGTTTTCATTTCTAATTATAAGTAAAATTTAAGAGGTGCATGAGTAAATGACATTTAGCGTTTTCTCTCAATTAATGGGAGTGTTAAAAAAAAGAGAAAATATCCAAAACTCACTACCAAACAAAAATACCCAAACCAATCCCCATATCGGGTATAAATTGTTCTTGTGGAAAGGGAAGGGACTTCAAAATTAAACCCGGTACGTGTCCAGTATTCAGTTTTAATAATTACATTTCCTTTAGGATCAATGATTCCGGAAGTTCCGTTGTTTGCGCTTCTGACAATCCAGCGATCAAATTCTATAGCACGTAAGCGGGCATAAGCAAAATGCTGGTGATGTCCGCTTGTATTTCCCCACCAGCCATCGTTCGTGATAATGGTAATGAAATCAGCTTTATCTTTTACAAATTCCCGAACCCAACCGGGATATACCGAATCGTAGCAAATCAAACCCTGAGTGGTAAAACTTTCTGTTTCAAGAGAAGAGGGCTCCAAACCTTTTCCAAATCCTGCAATTTTACCCCAATTCAACCATCCAAAAATGTCAATAGCATCAAAAAAATAAATAAACGGAAAACGCTCAACTATCGGGACCAGATTATGTTTGTCGTATCTGGATGTGTTTCCTTCGTTATCCACATATAAAGTTGCATTGAAATAATTCCGGTACTGACCGCGATATTCATCTCTGTATAAGCTAGGGGCTTCATCATATAAAGTATACAAACCGGTTCCTGTTATGATCGAAGAGTTCCAAGTCTTCGCAGAATCAACAAAACGGTTTGCTGTTCTACCATTCATATAGATTCCAGCATCAATCGCATTTTCCGGCATTACAATAAGCTCGTTATTTTCTGTGATAGTTCTCTCGGTTATGCTGAAAAGACTATCCAGAAGTTCGCTGTGGCTTCGGAAGCCTCCATATTGATAGTAGGAGTCGTGATTAGGTTGTATAACAGCTACCTGAGTAAATTTGGTTGATTCAGGAGGGTTTGTAGTCGAGTAAAAAAGCAGGGAAGTCCCTGAAGGTAAAAGTAGTGCAAAAGTAGCAGCTAACGCCAAAGATCGTTTCTTATGTTTGATTGCGAGATAAGCAAAAGAACTCGTCAGGATTACCCAGAATGAAATTCCTAAATGACCAGTTGCAGCAATGTACTGAATAAGTCCAACCTGACTCGACCATGCATTACCAAGTGTTAGCCATGGCCATGATAGGTCCCAGTTGTGGTGAAGAAATTCGTAAGTCACCCAAAGTGCGGCATGTAAGAAAGGAAGTATCCATTTTTTTGAAATTTTAATAGTTGAGGACCTCATCAAGACTAAAGGAAAAGTCATAATGGCAGCATTAGCTAAAATCGCTGCAATTCCTGCGATTAAACTTGCCATCATCAGCCAGTAGGTTGTAATCAGATTCCAAATCACAAATCCAAAATAACTGAAGTAAGCAAGTTGTTTGTTAGATTCACATTTATCTGCAAGAATAAACAGAAGAACAAATGCAGGAAAACTAAGAAATGAAAGATCAACAGGAGGGAAGCTCAATCCCAGCAGTATTCCTGAAGTAATTGAAAGTGCGTATTTATTTTCAAGGAATTTGTTCATTTTAGTCCTCATAAGCTTTTCCGGCTACCACCACAACGAACTCACCCTTGATCGAATCTCTGGATTCAAAATCTTCCAGTAATTCTTTGACTGAAGCTCTTTTAATTTCTTCGAATTTCTTGGTCAATTCCCGGGCAATTGTTGCAAGTCTTTGTTCTCCGAAATATTCATTCAATTCTTTCAGTAGTTTCAAAATCCGATGCGGACTTTCATAGAGAACAAGAGTTCTTTCTTCTTCAGCAAGTTCTTTGAGTCTTTTCTGTCTTCCTTTTTTTGGTGAAAGGAATCCTTCAAAACAATAGCGATCGCAGGGCAACCCACTGGCTACCAAAGCGGTTGTTGCCGCATCGGGCCCCGGAATCACAGAAACCTGAAATCCTTCTTGCTGGATAGCTCTGACAGCTAAAAATCCGGGATCAGAAATTCCGGGCATTCCCGCATCTGATATCAAAGCCACAGACTGTCCGCCTCGCAAAATATTAAGCACATGCTCAACTTTATGGTGCTCATTATGCTGATGAAATGAGAATTTTGGAGTATCAATGCCAAAAGCGCTTAGGAGCTTGCCGGAAGTTCGGGTGTCTTCACAAGCAATGTGATCAACAGTTTTTAAAACTTCTACTGCTCTTGGGGAAAGATCACCAAGATTACCTATTGGAGTAGCAACAATGTAAAAAACAGACACTTTCAGTTTTCTGATTAAGATTTAACGATTATCTTGAAGATATACATTATTGAATAAACCTAAATTTTAATTGATCAGATGAATTTTACTCCATCAGGGTTAAACCATATTACCATCAGAGTTAACAGAATAGACGCATCGAAAGAATTTTACGGAGATATTTTAGGATTCGAAGTAGTAAAAACAATGGGACAAAGCATGGCTGTTTACGACATTGGAGGCGGAGACACCATGGTGATCGTAGAAGCTGAGACCAGCTACGATCCTACTTCCAGAGATTTTAGAGTTGACCATTTTGGGTTTTACGTGGAATCGCCTGAGAAGATCGATGAACTCGCTAAATATTTCAGGCAAAAAGAAGTGACCATCATGAGCGGTCCGGCAAACAGGAAGAAAGGGAGATTTCTCTTTATTGCAGATCCTGATGGAAATATGATCGAGTTTATGTACGAAGAAGATTAGGGATTAGTAGATAGGGCAATAAGGAAATAGGCCGTATCAACCTTATCTACCTATTTCCTTATATACTGATCAGTAAAATGATTTAGTGTTGAAACGAAACATGGGTCATGATGAATAAAAGAGAAGAAGAGTTAAAGCAAAAAGAGTTCGAAAACGATATTGCCAGAGATCTTCACGATCAGGAAGAAGAGAGAAAATATCAGGAAAAAATGGATAAGAATTATCATCCATTGGGATTAGCAGCAATTCGATTCTTTGGAAATTTGATTATTGGATATACTCTTTTAAGAATTATTAGGTGGTTTGTTGGACCAATGGTAATTGTATCTTTTGATATTATGCAGGTGCTGTTTAATGTAATGCACGTTTTTATATGGGGATTTGCAATAATCTCTGTGATTACAAAAAAGTCACCATGGGAAAGAATTATACGGTGATTTATATTAAAAATCAGTCGATAATAGCTTATGAAAAAATTATGAATAGTAGATTGGTGAATAAGTAAATAGGTTGACTTGCCATATTTACTTATTCCCTTATCTACTAATAACCAAAACTACTCGCCTTGTCCGAGTGAATAGCCTTTCTTGCCATCAAACTCGTAGAGGTTTTCTGTTTTGATGATGTCAATACCGCCTTCGGCTAAATTTTGTTGTAGAGCTACCACATCCAGAGGTTTTGTTTCATCAGAAGTGGATTTGAAACGGCATCTCCAGTGATCGGTACAGAATGTCTGAGGCAATCCTTGTGGCCATACTTTTGTGCCACGGTTTGTAATCATCGTTAATTCAAAACCTTCAGGAGTTGCATCTTGCAACATTTCAGCTAAAGTATCCGGAGATTCCGGTTCCCAGTAAACAAATACATCAACGCCAACCAATTCTCTGGTTTGATTCTTTGATGGCTGCTTTGGAGACCTACTGAAATCTAGATCAGTAATTTTCGGAGCATTTTGAGTTTCATAAGTAACGGGAGATAACTTAGTTGGTTTACTTCCCATTCGATCGATGATGGCTTCCGTAAACTCAGTAGTTGATACTTTTTGAGAACTACGATCTTCCGTGTAAATGTCAGGAGTATGAATACCTTCTTCGATAGTTTTTAACCATGCATTTTTGATCTTTTCTGCCGGATCAAATTGACCAATATGCTGTAGCATCATAACTGAGGCATTAATCAATGCAGAAGGATTAGCTACGTTTTTTCCGGCAATATCAGGTGCAGAGCCATGAATCGCTTCAAACATTGCGCAATCAGGACCTATGTTTGCAGAACCAACCATCCCAACAGATCCTGAAATCTGAGCTGTAATATCGGAAACAATATCACCGTATAGATTGGGCATAACCACAACATCAAACCATTCAGGTGTGTCTGCAAGTCTTGCGGCTCCGATATCGATAATGAGATTCTCGGCTTGAATCTCAGGATATTCCGCAGCAACTTTTTTGAACGTTTCATGAAAAAGACCATCCGTCATTTTCATAATATTGTCTTTAGTAAGACAAGTGATTTTTTTTCGATCAAAGGCCTTTGCGTATTCAAAAGCGTAACGAACAATTCGTTCGGTTCCTGGAAGGGTGATAAGTTTCAGACATTGATATACTTCATAAGTTTGTCTGTGTTCGATTCCTCCATAAGTATCCTCTTCGTTTTCACGAATAACTGTGATATCCATTCCCGGATGCTTAGTTTCGATAAAGGGATCGAAAGCCACACAAGGACGTATATTAGCAAACAGCCCAAGTGTTTTTCTCATCGTTACATTCAGGCTTTTAACACCACCGCCCTGAGGGGTAGTTATCGGGGCTTTTAAAAGTAGTTTGTCTCTTAGAATAGGGTCCCAGGAATGCGATTCGATTCCCGCTTTAATCCCCTTTTTATAAACTTTCTCACCGACTTCAATTTCTGTGATCTCAAGTTGCGCTCCGGATTGTTCGAGGATTTTTAACGTGGATGCCATGATCTCGGGACCGATACCATCACCGTGAGCAATTGTAACTGGGGTTTTAGAAGACATAAAATGTATTAGGTAGTATTGTTTGTTTGCTGTATTAAGAATTCTATTATTTCAATAATAATTCACTAAAAATAAAAATATTCACAGACAAATATGGGGTAGAAATTAGGAATTAAGAATGAATGAATTAAAAATAGATTAGTGGTTACTTATAGTCGGATTTTACAGCTTTACATTCCGGATTTACTCTTAGCTATGAATTATAGAATAGTTTCTCTAACCAATAATTGTTATTGAGCATTATTTTGTACCTTTGCCTGAATTTGATTTTTGCTACATACTAATCGATTATACTGAATGGAATCATTACTGAATAACTTTACCTCACCCATAGTTTTAGCATTTGTTTTGGGGATAATTACCAAACTGATCAAAAGTGATCTTGAATTCCCTAAACCTCTTTATCAATCACTTTCTATTTATTTATTAATTGCTATTGGCCTTAAAGGAGGAGTTGAGTTAAGTAAAACTTCTTTAGACGTATTCCTTATACCGGCTTCCGCTACCTTATTTTTGGGGGTACTTACTCCGATTACTGCATTTTTTATTCTCAGATATCTTGGTAAGATCGATATGATCAATTCAGCAGGTATTGCAGCTCACTATGGTTCAGTATCAGCAGTAACGTTCATTGCTTCGTTGAGTTATTTAGCGGATGCGGGAGAAAACCCTGAAGGATTTATGTCCACTTTGTTAGCGCTTCTTGAAGTTCCGGGAATCATAGTGGCATTATTGATTCCTCAAGTTATTGGTAAGAATTCCGGTTCTCTTAAGAAAGCCATCCATGAAGTAATGACTGGAAGTAGTATTGTGTTATTAGTTGGAGGTTTAATTATCGGTTTTATAGCAGGTCCAAAAGGATTTGAACCGGTTTCTCCATTTTTTGAGGATGCGTTCAAAGGCGCTTTACTTTTGTTTTTACTGGAATTGGGAATGGTAACAGCGAGTAGATTACAAGATCTTAAAAAGGCAGGTTTCTTTTTGATTGGTTTTGGAATCTTTGTACCAATCTTGCACGGCGCGATAGCAGTATGGATTGGTTTGATGTCTGGCTTAAGTGTTGCAGGAGCAGCTGTACTTGCAACCATGGTTTCGAGTGGTTCTTACATCGCGGCACCTGCTGCGGTGCGGATTGCACTCCCCAAGGCCAGTCCTACACTTTCGTTAACAGCATCACTTGGAATTACCTTTCCTTTCAATATCACGTTGGGAATTCCTATTTACTATTATTTAGCCAAATTAATTGGAGGATAGATCATGAGTTTAACAGAATTATTTTTAGTTACCATAATTTCAGAAAGAATTCTAAAAGATGATATTCTTGAGAAAATCGAAGAACTTGGTGCAAAGGGTTATACAATGACTGATGCAACCGGTGAAGGGTCAAGAGGTATCAGAGCCAGCGATTGGGAGGGAAGAAATGTAAAAATTGAAGCTGTGGTAAGCAGGGAAGTTGGAGATAGAATCATCGATTATATCGCAGATTCTTATTTCGAAAATTATGCGGTGATTACATACGCTCACCCGGTTAAGGTTGTGAGAGGAGATAAGTATATCTGATTTTTGCATTCTCTTGACCTAAAGGTCTCGCTCGTTTAAAATGTATTAATTAAAAGCCTTGAACAAGCAGAGCATTTATACCGTTTAAAAAGCAGCAATTATATAACATATTATTAATCAAATAAATCCGTAACTTAATTGCTCATCGTGAGTTTGCGATAGGTTCGGATTTAAATTCTGTATTCAGATAAAAAATGCTGGCTTTTATATCAGGCAGTCTGCCTGGCACTTGTCATTAGCTCACCTCTTTAATTACTAATTCCGGGCAAGAATATCGCACAGCACTTTGTTTCCATCCGGCTAATATTATTTATATGACTACTTTCAAAGACCTTGGTCTTAAACAGGAACTTTTGGACGCCGTAGACCGATTAGGTTTCACAGAGCCAACCAAAGTTCAGGAACTGGCTATACCTCAGATTCTGAAATCTCAACGAGATCTTATCGCTTTAGCGCAAACAGGAACCGGGAAAACCGGAGCTTTCGGTTTGCCTTCTTTACATCAGATCAATACAAATTCTGACGATGTTCAGGTTTTGGTATTATCTCCAACTCGTGAACTTGCGATTCAGATTGCGCGTGATCTTAAAGAATTTGCCAAATATCAAAAAGGAGTTAAAACGGTAGCTGTTTACGGTGGAGCTAATATATCATCACAGATTCGGGCATTAAACAACGGATGTCAGGTTGTGATTGGAACTCCGGGACGAATGCTGGATCTAATCCGAAGAAGAAAACTGGACGTTACAAACGTTAGAACGCTTGTTTTAGATGAAGCTGATGAAATGCTGAATATGGGTTTTCAGGATGATCTGGATGCTATTTTAGCGGATACCCCCCAAGAAAAACAGACGCTTCTTTTTTCAGCAACTATGCCTAAGCAAATTGCAAAAATGGCTAAGAAATACATGAACGATCCTGAAGAGATAGAAGTGGGAGAACGAAATGCCGGAGCAAAAAATGTAGAACATCACTACTACATGGTTCATGCTAAGAACCGTTTCGAAGCTTTGAAACGAATTGTGGATATGAACCCCGATGTATATGGAATTATTTTCTGTAGAACCCGACGTGAAACAGCTGAAGTGAGTGCAAAGTTGAATAAAGATGGATATGATGTTGATTTGCTCAACGGAGATCTTTCTCAGGCGCAACGTGATGACGTTATGAATCGATTCAGAACAAAAGAGTTAGAATTACTGGTAGCAACGGATGTGGCAGCACGAGGTTTGGATGTTAATGAGCTGACTCATGTTATCAATTATAATCTCCCTGATGATCCCGAAGTGTACATTCACCGAAGTGGTAGAACCGGTCGTGCAGGAAATTCAGGTATTTCTATTTCTATTGTGCATACCCGAGAAGGGAGAAGGATTAAAGAATTAGAAAGAATTTCACAAAAAGATTTTGAGAAGAAAGAAGTACCAAGTGGAGAGGAGATTTGTGCAATTCGAATGTTGGATCTGATCGATACCGTAAAAGAAACTAAGATCAATGAAGAACAACTGGATAAATTTCTTCCACAAGCGATCGAGAAACTCGCTGATTTGGATAGAGAAGAATTGATTAAGCATTTTCTTTCCGTGGAATTCAATCAGTTTCTGGACTATTACCGGAATTCTGGCGATCTGAATGCTAACAGTAATGATCGTGGACGTAGCGATCGGGGAAATAACCGTAGTAATAAAAAAGATCGAGGAAGAAATAAAGGCAGAGATAAAGGGATTCCGGAGGAAGGATATGATCGTTTTTTCATCAATATTGGTCGAAGAGATGGCTTGAATCCAAATAGAGTTATGGGATTGATCAACGAGCAGTTAAGAGGAAAAAAGCCTGATTTTGGAAAGATTGATATTCAAAATAATTTCTCCTTTTTTGAAGTGGAAGAGGGTTTTGAAAACGTATTGACCGATCAGGTTACCGGTGCTGTTTTTGAAGGCAGAGATGTTGCCGTTGAACTTGCTAAAAAGGAAAAAAAATCATCCGGAAAGAAAAGAGGTAAGAAAGGCAGAAGAAGATGAATCGTGAGTTTGATGTTGTAATCCTGACGGAATCCAGATATCTGAATCCTGAAAAAGTGAATGATTATATTCAGAATATTCTGGATGAAGATCATATTCTGAAAGAAGCACTGGAAGCTAAAGGGTTACAAGTCACACGAAGAGACTGGGCAGACCCTGAATTTGACTGGAGCTCTACGCGATTTGCCATCTTCAGAACCACCTGGGATTATTTCGATCGTTTTGATGAATTCAAATCTTGGTTAGATGAGGTATCGAATAAAACTTTGTTAATCAATTCTGCGGAACAGATCCGCTGGAACATGGATAAACATTATTTGAAGGATTTAGAAGACCAGGGAATCAGAATTGTCGAAACTCAGTACATCAAGAGAGGGCAAACAAAGTCGCTGCAATCCATTATTGAGAAGACCGGATGGAAGGATGTAATTCTGAAACCGACGGTGGGTGGAGCCGGGCGACATACGTACAAAATGAGTTCAGATAACATCAGTGAACACGAAGAAATCTTTGCCAAACTGATTTCCAAAGAAGATATGATGCTTCAGCCTTTTCAGTTCAATATTGCCAAAAAAGGGGAAGTATCTTTTATGGTGATTGGAGGGCAATTCACTCACGCTATTCTGAAGAAAGCGAAATCCGGAGATTTCAGGGTTCAGGATGATTTCGGAGGGACCGTTCATCATTACGAGGCTTCTCAGGATGAAATCAGGTTTGCCGAACAAGTAGCTAAAGCTTGCAATCCTTTACCGGCATATGCCCGCGTGGATGTAATGTGGGATAATGAAGATCAATTGGCCGTTTCTGAAGTGGAGTTGATTGAGCCGGAGTTGTGGTTTAGGGAGAATGAAGCAGCGGCGGAGTTATTGGCAGGGGGAGTGGAGAAGTTGATAAGGGAATAGGTCGATAAGTGATAGGAGAAAGGAGATTAAGAAACTCTCTCCTCTCTTTTAATTTCCTTTTTCTTATCAATATTTTTTAAGTCGGAAGAGTTTCCCTTTTCGCTTCACAATATTCTTATAATCCCATTGAATATCACGGGATTTTTCCAGCCAGCATTTTAGGTCGGGTATATTAATTTGATCCGCATCAGTATAACGAACAGAAACATCTTTAAACTATACTATTTATTAATTAAAGATAATGGCTAATAATAACCGCTCTAAACCAATCTCAAACTAAAGCTTCGTAGGATTCGGAGCATCTCCATACACTTCTTTCGGATCGAATACTTTTTCGTCTTCTTCGAACTTGAGTTCGCCTTCTTTTTCAAAGAATTCGTCTCCGGTAGGAACGCTTCGGTAAAAGCAGGAGCGATAGCCCACGTGGCAGCTGGCACCATTTCCTTGAACTTCCACACGTAGCCATACACAATCCTGATCATCGTCAATGCGCATTTCTCTCACGATCTGAGTCAAACCTGAAGTAGCGCCTTTGTGCCATAATGTTTCTCTGCTTCGGCTGTAATACACTGCTTCACTCAACTCAATGGTTTTCTTGAACGCTTCTTCATTCATGTACCCATGCATCAGCAATTCACCGGATTCATAATCAGTTGTTACTACAGGAATTAGTCCGTCTTCCTGAAATTTAGGAGCCAGATCATTGGCTTCTTCTACTTGTTCTACGGTTTTTCTTTCTTTGAATTCTATGTCTTTGTTCATTAGTAGTGTCATCTAATAACTAATAACGAGAAATAGGTTAATGGTTATTAGTTATTTGTTTTGTTTTAAGTTTTTTTGAAGTCATTTATCATGATCTTGGGCGACTTCGTTATTGGAAATTGAATGTTCGTTATTGGATATTCGAGGTGGTACCGGATCAAAACCATCGCCGCCCCAGGGGTGGCATCGACCAATCCGTTTAATTCCCATCCACGATCCTTTTAAAAATCCCCATTCATTTACTGCTTCAATCATGTATTGAGAACAGGTAGGGGAGTAGCGGCAACTTTTTCCCATCCAGGGAGAAATCACCAATTGATAAAACCGGACGATTCCGATCAATATCTTGCTGAATATCAGATTTACGAATTTCATTACTCGATATCAAAATCGGTTCCGTCTTTGCCGTCCTTTAGTTGAACTCCCAAATCCTTAAGATCATCACGGATCTTATCAGAAAGTTCAAAATTCTTGTTGGAACGTGCCTCTTTACGGATGTCGATCAACAGCTCAACCAATCCGTTAGTCAGATCTGCATTATTTCCTGATTGCTGATCCGGCCAGATTCCAAGTACATCGTCCATCAATGTTTTAATGGTTGTCTGAATTTCTTCAATGTTTTGTGGGATATTTTCATCAGAGATCGACTTTCTCAATTTCTTCAGATTCTCAAAAAGTACGGCAATTGCCTGTGCTGAATTGAAATCGTCATTCATCACTTCTTCGAAATCGGACTTCATTTGATCTACATCAAAAGCATCTGAATTTCCCTGACCTGCATTCACAATTAATTTAACCATTGAATGCAGATTCTTTAATCCGGTTTCTGCGGCTTCAAGGGCATCTTCAGAAAAATCGGTGGTACTTCTGTAATGACTTTGCAACAGGAAGAACCGAATTACCTGCGGATCCCAGGATCGTTTCAGCAGTTTATGATCTCCGGAGAAAAACTCATGCAAGTTGATAGCGTTACCCAATGATTTCCCCATTTTCTGTCCTTCGAGGGTAACCATGTTGTTGTGCATCCAATATTTCACAAATTGTGAATCATGAGCACATTCTGCCTGAGCAATTTCACATTCGTGATGCGGAAACTGATTTTCCAATCCACCGCCATGGATATCAAAACTTTCGCCTAAATACTTGGTGCTCATTGCAGAACACTCAATATGCCAACCGGGATAACCAACTCCCCAGGGTGAACTCCATTTCATCAGATGATCATCATCGGCTTTTTTCCAAAGTGCAAAATCTTCCGGATTCTTTTTGTCGGATGCAGATTCCACTCGTGTTCCTGATTCAGCTTCGTTCAACTCACGTCCGCTGAGTTTTCCATAGTTTTCATCCGAGCGAACATCGAAATAAACATTACCATCCACATTGTATGCATGTCCGTTTTCGATCAGTTTTTCAACCATCGCAATTTGCTCAGGAATATGTCCGGTTGCACGGGGAGAAATATCTGGGCGAAGCACATTCAAAGCATCCATATCGCGGAAATAGGTAAATGTGTATTTCTCTGCAATTTCCATCGGATCAACTTGTTCTAGTCGCGCCTGTTTTCCCAGTTTATCTTCGCCTTCATCGCCATCGCCCACCAAGTGTCCAACATCGGTAATATTTTGAACATAACGGACTTTGTAGTCCAGATACCGGAGATATCGAAGAACCACATCGAAAGAAACATAGCTTTTGGCATGCCCCAAATGAGCATCACCATAAACGGTAGGGCCACAGACATACATCCCCACAAATGGAGGATTTAGCGGCTCGAAAAGTTCTTTTTTTCGTGTAAGTGTGTTGTAAACGTGTAGTTTTTGTTCAGCCAAAACTAAAGTTCTGTATCGGTTTTGATGAAATCTATAAATTTTCTTTGTGTTTCTTTCTCTTTGAAAGCTCCACGGAATTCAGAAGTTATGGTACTGCTTGTAATGTCTTTGATTCCACGTGTTGAAACACATAAATGCTTGCTGTCAATAAATACGGCTACATCATCGGTTTGCATAGCTTCAGATAAAGCATCTGCGATTTGAAGTGTAAGACGCTCCTGAACCTGCGGTCTACGTGAATAATAGTCAACCAAGCGGTTAATTTTAGAAAGACCTATTACTTTACCTGATGCAATGTATGCCACATGAGCTTTACCAATGAATGGAAGAAAGTGATGTTCACAGAATGAAGTAACCTGTATATTTTTTTCGATTACCATGTCATTGTAATCGTACTTATTTCCGAAAGTACGGGCATCGGGTTTATTTTTGGGATCAAGACCTTGAAAAATTTCTTTCACGTACATTTTTGCCACTCTGTACGGAGTTCCTTTCAGGCTGTCGTCTTCTAAATCTAACCCAAGAGTATGCATAATCTGTTTAAAATGATCCTGAATGATGTCAATCTTTTCAGAATCAGAAAGATCAAAAGCGTCTTCACGAATAGGGGTTAATTCTGCTGTTCCAATGTGATCGTCACCAAGGTCGTCAGCAGTAACTTTTTCTAAATCTACGTTATCCAAATCAGTGGATTTTATTATTAATAAATAGCCAAATTAGGGGCTAAAACCGAATATTAAAGTTAAGGGTTCCTACGCTTAAATACGAATGTCAGAATTAGGAATGTGTAATAAGTGAATTAGGAATAAATTATGATTGAAAGTAAATTTTATCGATGAATATTCAGAAGCTTAATCTCAAAATTTAAATACTAATTATGATCAAACATATCGTAATGTGGAAGCTGAAAGAAGTGGCAGAAGGAAAGTTCAAAGCAGAGAACGCACAAATCATGAAAGACTTATTGGAGAGTTTACCGCAGAATATCGAAGAATTGCAATCAGCGGAAGTAGGTGTAAATATTCTACAGGGAGATTCTGATCAGATTGCCGATGTTGTACTAACAACGGTTTGCGAAGATGAGGAAGCGCTTCAGATTTATGCGGATCATCCTGAGCATCAGAAAGTAGTTCAGTTTATCAAGAAGGTGGTTGAGGAGAGAAGGGTTGTGGATTATGTTTTGAATAATGAATATCGAATAACCAATAATCAATATTGAAGTTGGAAGAGTCTGAACCGATAGAATTACCCATTGATGGAATTTTGGATTTGCACCTTTTTAATCCGAAGGAGTTGGGAGATCTTATTCCTGATTACATCGAAGCTTGTTTAGAAAAAGAGATTTATTCGATTCGTATCATTCATGGCAAAGGGAAGGGAGTACTTCGAAGAACCGTTCATAGTTTACTGGATAGGAATAGACATGTGGAATCTTACCGCTTAGCGGATGACAGCAGTAGTTGGGGTGCTACATTGGCGGAATTGAAGAAAAGATGAGATGTAAGACGTAAGATTTAAGACATGAGATTTGAGAACAAATTCGAATAGATGATTTATTGCAAATTTTAAATTTTTAAGTCTCATAAATCTATGAAACGAAACCTATCTTAAATCTTAATTCTTACATCTAATATCTGTTCATAATTGAAGAAATTACTAAGTCAACATATAGAGCGTATTGAAAGAAAAGTTGAAAAGCTGAAGGCATTAAGCAGCAGAATTTCAACGATACGACTTTTGATGTTTATCGGAATCCTGATTTTTGCAGTATTTACTGCGAGTCTGTTACCTGTTTATATTTATGCATCCCTTTTGTTTGGATATGTCATCGCATTTTGTGTAGTGATAGACCGGCACCGTAAAGTTGAACAGTGCATAGAGAAGTTGGGTATTCTTAAGCAAATTAAATCCGAGCAAGTTGCCCGGATTGATTTAAAATGGGATGAAATACCATGGAAAGATATTAATCGGAATGGATATGAGAATCACCCTTATGCGCATGATCTTAATATAATCGGTAAAAAATCGCTGTTTCAATTGATGGATACTTCGATTTACGAAGGAAGTGTTAAAATTCTGTCTGAGAAGTTGTTGAATCAGAATCGCAAAACGGAGGTCATCACTGAAATACAGTCGTTGGTTCAGGAATTGGCACCACTCCAATTATTTCGTGATAAGCTGAGAGTTGAGGCCAAGTATACAGACAGTAAAACTGATTGGCATGACTGGACCATGGAGCAAATGTTAGACTGGCTTCGTCTTCCAAAAAAAACAGGATTTATACTTCCTATCGGAATTTTAAGCGCTCTTTCGATTCTGAATATCACCTTTGGAATTATGGCATTATTAGGAAATCTAAGTGCTTGGTATGTAATGATTTCATTTGTGAGTTACCTGATTGTTCATAAACTGAACAGCCATAAAGTAAATGGATTATTCGATGCTGCTTTTCAAATGGAAAAATTATTGGGGCGTTTCAGCAATATTTTAACACATGTTGAAAGATTTAAAGTAAGAGGGAATAAAAAACTTGTATCGTTTCTTGAAGTGTTTCAGAAGGAAAACGAGAAGCCATCAAAAAGTCTCCAAACAGTAAGAAGACTTGCCATTGCAGCTTCTGTACAGAAGAATCAGATAATCGGTCCAATCTTAAATTTGTTGATGCCCTGGGACTTTTATTTCTGCCTGAAACTTGAAGATCTGAAAAAAGAAATTGAACCGAAGCTCACAAAATGGCTGGATAGTTTTTATGAGCTTGAAGCACTCAATTCGATAGCTAACTTCTGTTTTTTAAATCCTGAATATTCTTTTCCAACCTTTAAACATGATTCAAAACTTTTGTTTAAAGCTGAGCAAATGGGGCATCCATTAATTCATAAAAGCCAAAAAGTGGATAATGATTTTGAGATCAAATCAGGAAATGAACTCTTTTTGTTGACCGGATCCAATATGGCGGGTAAAAGTACTTTTCTGCGAACAGTGGGTATCAATCTTGTTTTGACTTATACAGGTGCACCGGTAAGTGCAGTATCTTTACAAACAGATGTGTTCAGAATTTTTACCAGTATCAATGTCAATGACTCACTCGGAGACGGACTTTCTCATTTCTACGCAGAAGTAAAACGGCTTCGCAAGCTATTGGACGAGCTCCAAAAGCAGGATGAATTACCCTTATTCTTTTTTGTGGATGAGATTTACAAAGGAACCAATAACCGCGAAAGATATTCAGGAAGTGTGGCTTTTCTTAAAGAGGTTGCAAAAGAAGATGGAATCGGAATAGTCTCAACTCATGATCTTGAACTTGCTGATCTGGAATCAGAGATAAAAAAGCTGAGCAATTGGCACTTTGCGGAATCAATAATGAATGGAAAAATGAGTTTCGAATATAAACTCAGATCAGGTCCTTGCCCGAGTACTAACGCATTGCAGATTATGAAATTAGAGGGCTTGCCGGTAGAGTAGATTAAAAGACTTGAAATAAATCAGCTTTAAAAGAATTATTCTTTCCTGAAATTCCTTATACGTATCAAATTAAATCGAAGAAAAGAATGAAGAAATATAAACTGTGTGATTTTGATGATCTCAAAAATCTTAATCCTACTCATTTTCTGGTAAATGAATTAGACCTTGTGGCTATTCGGTATGATGATAAAGTTTCTGTTTTGTACGGCAGGTGTTTACACAGAGGAGCATTATTGGGAGATGGACATATAGAAGGCGAGAATCTGATTTGTGGTGTACATGGGTGGGATTTCAGATACGATACCGGAGTAAGTGAATACAATAATGAAGAGGCACTTCATAAGTTCAAAGCAAAAATAGAAGATGGTGCTGTTTATATTGATGAAGATGAGATTAAAGATTATCTCGAAGAAAATCCCCAGCCATTTGATCGTGATGCGTACTTGGGAGCTTATGCTGATACGAATCCGGAGGATACAGAACCTTACAATGGATTTATAAAAGAGTTATCAAGAAACGGATTAAATAAGTTTGGGCATCATGGTCCATCTGCAGCAATGGGGGTGGACAGAGATACACTTCCTAAGTGGGAAGATATACAGTTTTTACCGGCTCAATTGGCAACAAGACCTTTAATGGATGATGATCCTGTAAAGACAAAAGTTGTGATTGGACCTAAAGCTAAAAAGCCACTCGAACTGGATATTCCTGTATTTGTGTCTGATATGAGTTTTGGTGCGCTTTCGAAAGAGGCAAAGATTGCACTTTCAAAAGGGGCTGAACTCGCAGGAACCGGAATTTGTAGTGGAGAAGGAGGGATGCTCCCTGAAGAGCAGGAAAATAACAGTCGGTATTTTTATGAGTTGGCTTCAGGTAAATTCGGCTTTTCGATGGATAAAGTTAAAAAAGCGCAGGCTTTTCATTTCAAAGGTGGTCAGGGAGCAAAAACCGGAACCGGCGGACATCTTCCCGGAGAAAAAGTAAATAAAGAAATTGCCGAAGTCCGTGGTTTGGATGAAGGAGAGACGGCAATATCACCCGCTACTTTTCCTGACCTTAAAACTGTAGAAGATTTTAAGAATGTTGCTGAAGAAGTTCGGGAAGCGACAGGAGGAATTCCGGTTGGATTCAAAATTGCAGCAAGTCATGTTGAAGCTGATATCGATTTTGCTTTGGAAGTAGGTGTGGATTACATCATTTTGGATGGCAGAGGAGGAGGAACAGGTTCAGCTCCAACCGTTTTGAGAGATAATATTAATGTGCCTACAATTCCTGCTTTGGCAAGAGCAAGAACACATTTAGATGAAGTAGGGGCTGATGATGTAACCTTAGTTATCACGGGGGGATTGAGAATAGCAGAAGACTTTGCCAAAGCAATGATGTTAGGTGCAGATGCGGTTGCAGTTGCGAATTCAGCCATACAAGCTATTGGATGTCTGGGAATGCGGGCTTGTAATACAAATAACTGTCCGGTAGGAATTGCCACTCAAAAAGAAGGTCTCAGAAAAAGATTGATCATAGATTCTTCGGCGCAACAGTTATGTAATTTCTTTGAAGCGAGTACCCAACTTGTTAAAGTGATTGCAAGAGCTTGTGGACATGATTCGGTATCAAAATTCAATCATAATGACCTGAGCACTTTTAATTATGATATTCATCGTTTGACAGGCATTAGTTATGCCGGGGTAAAACCGGTTAAATAATCTTGTAACCTTTTAGAAAATATTCAGTAGTTCTCAACGAATTACAGACCTTTTTAAATGAAGTATATTTTTTTATTGATTCTTGTTGTAGGAATCAGTTGTTCACCAAGCCATCAAAAACATCAATTTGAGTATTCGTCACCTTCAGAAAATGGATTTACAGAATCCGGATTAGATTCTTTATCTGTATTTTTGGAGGGAGCCGGTTCCTCTTCAATGCTGATCTTGGTGAATGGAAAAATTGTGTACGAATGGGGAAATACAGATCAGGTTCATACCATTCATTCCATCCGAAAATCAATGTTGAATTCTGTTTTTGGAATTGCAGTTCATGATGGCTTAATCGATACAACCGCTACATTAGATCAACTTGGAATCGATGATATTTACCCATTATCTGATCTGGAGAAGAGTGCCAGGGTTGCCGATCTGCTGAAATCAAGATCAGGAGTGTATCATCACGCAGCGGCAGTTTCAGAAGGAATGCTCAGTGGTAAACCAGAAAGAGATTCTCGTCAACCCGGTAGTTATTATTATTACAATAACTGGGATTTTAATGTTCTCGCTCATATTCTTGAAAATCAGACAGAAAAAACTATTTACGAACTCTATAAAGAGCAAATTGCAAAGCCATTGGGTATGCATCACTTCGATGGAACGTATATTTCCTTAGATGCTGACAGTATTGAAGTTGAAGAAGAATTTGAATTTCCTCAAACAAGTGGTTTTTATCAGTACGAGAAAAGTCAGTCGAAATATCCCGCTTATCATTTCAGAATGTCAGCCAAAGATATGGCGTTGTATGGTCAGCTTTATCTGAACAAAGGAAATTGGAAAGGAAAGCAGATCATTCCTGAGTCATGGATTGATCAAAGTATAATTCCACATTCTGTGTACAATGAACGTTTTGGGTTAGCCTATGGAATGCTTTGGAATGTTTTGGCTCCAACCGAAAACAGAGCCAGAGGTTCATTCTATCATACCGGAACAGGAGTTCACATGCTTGGTGTGTATCCTTCTTCTGACATGGTTTTTGTTCACCGGGTAGATACAGAAAAGGAATACTTTTTCACAGGAGATGATCTTTTAACTATGATCGATCTGGTTTTCGTGGCTAAGAGTTAACCTTCTAACTTCTTTATTTTCACTTTTCATAAAACAATGTAACCTTCCAAAAAAATCTGAGTGTAACCAACAGAACCTAAACACGGGGAAGAAACAGGAAGTGAATTCTACGACGGACAAAGCGTTAATGATGAAAGTGAAAGATGGCGATCTGGAAAAACTTGGATTGTTGTTTGAGCGCTATAATCGACCGTTGTATAGTTTTTTCTATAAGAAAACGTTTCAAACCGATGTTAGTGAAGATCTTGTTCAATCGGTGTTCGAGCGCATGCTCAAATATCGAAGCACTTATTCAGGATCAGGGGCATTTACAACCTGGATGTTCAGCATAGCCCGGAATGCGCATATTGATCATTATCGTAAACACAAAAAGCATAATGAACAAGAAGAGCTTGACGAAGAACGGGTGGTGGGCTCCGATCCTGAATTTGCTGAAATGGACGAAAGAACAAGAAGAAAGAACATACTGGAAATGGCGCTGAACCGGCTCGATGAAGATAAAAAAGAAGTTGTGATTCTGAGTCGATACGAAGGACTGAAATATGCTGAGATCGCAGAAATTCAGGGAGTTACTGAAAGTGCTATAAAAGTAAGATTCTTCAGGGCAATGAAAGATTTAAAAGAGATTGTTAATTCCATAAATGAGGAATACGCAAATGAATGAAAAATATGCAGAGTTAATTGCCGGCTATTTAAACGGTGAACTCAATGATACCGAACAGCAAAAAGTGGAGCAGCTTTTGGAAAGCGGTGAAATTGATCTGATCGATTTCAAAGCGATGGAACAACTCCATGATGAACTAGAGATAATTCCAACACCGGAACCTTCCACTGAGTTAAGCGACCGTTTTTATGCGATGTTGGAAGAAGAAAAATCAAAAAATCAGAAGCTCTCTTTCAATTTTGTTGAAAAACTGAACGAGTTGATTGCACAACTAACAATGCCGAGACTGGCCTACGCTTTTGTTTTACTTATTATCGGAGGATTTGTAGGAGCCCGGTTTGGCAGTAATCAATCTGATATCGAGCAATTGACAGCACAAATGCAGAACATGCAGGAAATGATGGTGGTGAGTATGCTGGAGGGGGCTTCAACTACGGATCGATTAAGAGCGGTAAACATAAGTACTCAATTACCCACAGCTGATGAAAAAGCCATCCGCGCTTTGATTTTCACTCTTAATCATGACGAAAGCACCAATGTTCGGGTTCAATCGGTGGAAGCATTGAAAAAGTGGGGAGAAAATGAAAGTGTAAGAAGAGGGCTGGTTAATGCTATTTCTTCTCAGAACTCTGATGTGGTGATCATTGCGCTGGCAGATGCAATGGTGGAATTAGGACTTCAGAATTCAAAGCAGGAATTTGAGAATATCATCAATGAGAGAGAGCTAAATATAAATGTAAAACAAAAATTGGAAAGCACCATCGCGATGCTTTAAGGAGAAGTTATGAAAAAGACAGTTTTATTTATTGTATTGGGATATTTTACGCTTACCGTAAGCGCTCAGAAGAGATTGATTGAAAACCAAAAGGTTACTGAAGGTATAGATATAACCATTAAAGAAAGTGCACTCCGATCGACGGAAGCATTTAACATAAATAATATTAATGGAGATCTTAAAGTGACCGGGTATGATGGAGATGAAATTCTTATCACGGGCACTAAAATAATCAGCAAAAAAAGAGGAGATCTTGAGCAAAAAGAAGTTGATGAGATTTATCTGAAACAGATAACAAAGTTCAATCAGACTTTTGTCTATGTTCAGGCTCCCGGTGTTGAGGTAGAATTTAAAAACGGGAAAATACATCACCAGGTGAATTGGAGACGTGGTAGATGGAATGATAAAGACAGAGTGCATTATGAATTCAATATTGAAGTAAAAATGCCTAAATCTATGATGGTCAAAGCTTCAACAATAAATGGGGGTGAATTAATAGTGGAGAATATGTTGAACGGGGTACATGCCGGAAATGTGAATGGAAATGTATTTTTAAAAGATGTAGCTGGTAAAACGGATGCTCATACTGTTAATGGAGATCTTGAAGTCGTTTTTGCTGAAAGTCCGAAATTGGATTCACATTTTAATACCGTAAATGGTAGTATGGAAGTTTATGCGCCTGAGGATCTTTCCGCGGTTGTAACCTTTAAAAGTTTGCACGGTGATTTATATACAGATTTTGAACAAGTAACTCGATTGAAACCCGAAATGAACAAGGAAAGGGATGGTAAGGGATACCGTTACAGAGTTGGCAAAAACACTCCGGTACAAATCGGCGACGGTGGAGCCCGAATGGAATTTGAAACGGTAAACGGTAGTGCTTACATCCGCAAAAGAAAATAATAATCAAGAAACAGAATAATTATGAAGACGCTCAAAAAAATAATATTTAGTGCATTTGCAGCAGTACTGTTGGCAAGTTCAGGGTTTGCTCAGGAAGATATCAGAGTTCCATTATCAAACCCGGGGAAAGCAGGAAGAATAATGATCGATTTAGTGTATGCCGATGAGATCATTGTAACCACTCATGATGGTCAGGATGTTATCGTACAATATGACGGTGATGATGACGATGATGACTGGAACAAAAGAAGAGATGGACTTCGCAGAATTTCATCCGGTGGCATGAGCCTTGAAATTACAGAAGATAATAATGTAGTAAGAATCAACAGTCAGCCAATGAATAACGATCTAGAACTCAAAGTGCTAGTCCCTAAAAACTTTTCAGCTAAGATAAATGCTGTTCACGGCGATGTGGAAGTGCATGGTTTAGAAGGGGAGATTACCATCGAATCGGTAAATGGCGATGTAGAACTTACGGCACTATCAGGCTCAGCTTTAGTAAATAGCGTGAACGGTGATATTGAAGCACAATTCAATAAAATAAATCAGGATGCTCCAATGTCATTCACAGGAGTAAATGGGGATATAGAAATAAGCTTGCCTCAAAACGCTAAGTTTTCAGCAAAAATGAAAACAGACTGGGGCGATGTATATACAAACTTCGATATGGAGATAGACCGAAGTCCGGAAACTAAAGATGTAAGTTCCGGAAAAGGACAATACAAAGTAACAATTAACAAATGGGTTTACGGAAACGTAAATGGTGGAGGTCCTGAATACCTTTTCAAGACACTTCACGGAGATATTTCAATTCGTAAAAACTAGTAAACCCGGGTAACTAAAGCCCGACTGCTCTCGTCTAAATTTAAATTCTTTTCAGTTGTAAGTTATTCGTGGTGAATAACTTACAGGTGGGGAGGCTATATCAGGAAAACTACTATTATGCGGAAAACAGTTACTACTATACTAATGCTATGTCTGGGAATTACACTTTACGCCCAGGAAGATACTTCACAAATAAATGAGAGATTTGAACAGGAGTCATCTCTTATTAAAGAGACAGATTTCAGGTTTGGTTATGAGTTAAACCCAACTATGGAAGCAGTTAAAATCACAGGTTCAGAAGTTCGGCTGGATGGACTTTTAGACGAAGCGATTTGGTCAACCGCTCCGGTTGCTACAGGTTTTACTCAAAGAGCACCCAATGATGGTGGTAATCCTTCACAAAAAACCGAAGCCAGAATTCTCTACACAAATAAAGAGATCTATGTAGGGATAATGGCATATGACACTTCTCCGGATTCAGCAATAGCTTCATTGTTCAGAAGAGATGGAAGCGAATCAAGTGACTGGGTATACGTAAGCTTTGACAGCTATAATGATAAAAGGACAGCTTTTACTTTTGCTGTAAATCCCCGCGGTGTTCAAAAAGATATTTTGTATTTCGATGACAGTGGGGAAGATGTTCTTTGGGACGCTGTATGGGAAGCCGAAGCAAAAATATTACATAATGGCTGGTCAGTAGAAATGAAAATCCCTCTTTCACAACTAAGGTTCAGTTCTAAAGAAGCCGTGAAATCATGGGGAGTTAACTTTCAACGTAGAATTGCAAGACACGATGAGTTTAACTATTGGTCTCCAACTCCTCAATCAGAATCAGGAAGCGTGTCATTATTTGGATCGTTGAACGGGATCAGAGACTTAGATGAACCAACACGCTTAGAGATTATTCCATATGCTTCAACAAATCTTGAAAGAGCACCGGGAAATCCTAATAATCCTTTTTATAATGAAAATGAATTAGGCGCAAACATTGGAGGAGATATTAGGTACGGCGTTACTTCAGATCTTACTCTTTCAGCTACAATAAACCCTGATTTTGGTCAGGTGGAAGCAGATCCGGCTACTATTAATTTGTCTCAGTTTGAACAATTTTTTTCTGAACGAAGACCATTCTTTTTAGAGGGAAATGATATTTTTAGATTTGGTGGAACCCGAACATATAACAATTTTGGAAATCCTAATACCTTTTATTCAAGAAGAATAGGTGGAGCACCGATAGGAAGCTTTGGGAGAGCGAATAGTTTTCAACAAGGTGGTACATACTACGACCCGGATAACCAAAACTTAGAAGCACAAACCTATACAGATTTTCCTAGGCAAACCAGTATTTTAGGTGCCGCAAAATTAAGCGGTAAAACTAAAGGAGGTACATCTGTAGGTACTCTTTATGCGAGAACAGCAGAAGAAACCTCACCCTATGATTTGACAGTTACTAATAATTCAAATGGAAATGCATCGTCACAAAGAGGCGATTTCGTAGTTCAGCCATCAAGTAATTTTTTGGTGACTCGCGTAAAGCAGGATTTTAATGGAGGCAACTCGGTTTTAGGAGGTTTCTTTAGTGGTATGAATCGGGACATCGACGATTCTTATTTTGAAACATATAATCACAGTTCAGCATTTATTACCGGAGCAGATTTTGAGCATGGTTGGGACAATAGAACCTGGATCGTAAGCGGAACAGCTTCTCTCAGTAATGTAAACGGAACAGCTGAAGCAATTACAAAGACACAATTAGCGCCTCAGCGTTACTATCAAAGAGTTGATTCTGAAGGTCTGTCTGTAGATCCCGGTAAAACAAATTTAACGGGATATGCATCTGAATTAAGCCTTCAGAAAGCAAGCGGAGAACACTGGACGTGGTCTGTTACGGGTTCCATGGTTTCTCCGGGCTACGAAACGAATGATATCGGATTTCAGAACAGAGCTGATTACAGGGCAGTAAATACCGGTTTGCAATATCAGGAGAACAATCCAAAGTTTTTTCAGCAATATCAGTTATGGAGTTATACAGTACATGCATGGAACTATGATAATGATTTGATTTCAAGGGGATATAATGCCGGAGGCTGGTTTCAGTTTAAAAATCTCTGGTCATTTAATATCAACAGTAACGCTAATTTTGATGTTATTTCTGACCGGGTTACCAGAGGTGGGCCAACTTTTTTGATGCCAGGAAGTTTAAATTTTAACTTCAACATCAACTCAAACCGTTCAAAAAGGATTTCAGGGGGAACGGGACAGTATCACAGAAAAGACAGAAAAGGAGAGTACGATCATTATTATTGGTTTGATATTGGTTTCCGTCCGACAACTTTCATACAGATTACTATTGCTCCTGAATTAGGTTTGGAAAATGATGTAGATCAGTTTGTACTGTCAAGACAAAGGTCTGTTACAGCTCAAGACACAGATAATACGTTTGGAAGCAGATATGTTTTTTCAGATATCCGACAGGCAAATTTTTCAACTCAGATACGATTAAACTGGACATTTAATCCTAAAATGAGTCTTCAAACGTATTTAAGACCATTTATTGCCACAGGAGATTATTATAATCTGAAAGAATTTAATAATCCAGGAGGATTTGGGTTTGATATATATGGTGAGGATAAAGGAACAGTTACAACTAATGCTGATGGTACAAAAACAATCGATCCTGACGGTGTAGGTGGAGAAGATTCATTCGAAGTAAGACCACTCGATTTTAATCTGACTTCTCTTCAGGGAAATGCAGTATTCAGATGGGAATATGCTCCGGGATCCACTCTGTTTTTGGTATGGCAACAACAGAGAAGCGGTTTTGGACCAAATGGTCAATTTGATTTTGGAGATAATATTTCAGATTTATTTACTCCTGAACCAACAAATGTATTTTTGGTAAAACTAAGCTATTGGTTTGGTTCCTGAGAGAATTGTTTAATTTATAAATTGGAAGTCTGTAATACAGTCTTCCAATTTTTGTAACAAATTTCCTGCATGCTACTCTTTAGATAGAAATATAATCTAAGGTACAAAGTAGAAATAGTTGAAATTTTTAATATTTATCAGTGCATGTATTCTCTTTTTTCAGGATGGTGCAGTTTCTCAAGAGTTATCATCAAAAAATATTAATGCCTACAGGTTACTAAAGGGAGAATCGATTCAAATAGATGGTTATCTGTCAGATGAAGTTTGGAACAGGGCAGAACCTGTAACTGGTTTTATTCAGAGATTTCCTGAAGACGGTTCAAATGCTACAGAGCGTACAGAAGTTTTATTAGCATATTCAAGCGAACACATTTTTGTTGCCTTTAGAGCATATGATGAATCACCGGATTCTATAGCTGCAACCTTATTCAGAAGAGATGGTAGTGAATTCAGTGATTGGGTATACGCAAGTTTTGATAGTTATAATGATAACAGAACTGCATTTACATTTGCTGTGAATCCAAGAGGGGTTCAAAAAGATATATTATATTATAATGATACTGAAGAAGATCCACGATGGGATGCAGTTTGGGATGCGGCTACTAACATAGACAGTGAAGGATGGACAGCTGAACTCAGAATACCTTTATCTCAATTGAGATATACCTCATCAAAGAGTGATCAAAATTGGGGAGTTAACTTCCAGCGACGAATTGCTCGTAAAGAAGAAGTTTCATTTTGGTCCCGAACACCCAGACAAGAATTCGGATTGGTATCATTTTTTGGAAATTTAAAAGGAATCAGGGATCTGGAAAAACCAATGCGCCTTGAAATACTTCCTTATGTATCTTTAAGTGACACGCGAGAACCAATTCCTGCAAATTTAAATGGAGAGCCAAGTCCATTTTACAATGAAAATGATTTTGAATTTAAAGCAGGTGGAGATATCAAATATGGTATATCTTCAGATATTACTTTAACGGGTACCATAAACCCTGATTTTGGACAGGTAGAAGCTGATCCTGCAACAATTAACCTAAGTGAATTTGAAGTTTTCTTTGAAGAAAGGAGACCATTTTTTCTTGAGGGGTCTGATATTTTTAATTATGGTTCCACAAATTCCCAGAATACATTCAGAACCCATCAGAATTTTTATAGCAGGAGGATCGGTCGTTCTACTTTTGGATCATTGGATAATATTGGTATTGATGGTGCTGACACCTTTGAAAACCGTTCGACTCAAGCCACAATAGCCGGCGCAGGAAAAGTGAGCGGCAAAACAAGTAATGGGTTATCAGTCGGAATATTAAATGCGTATACACTTGAGGAAAAATCGAAATTTTTTAATACTTCGAACGACAGTTCAGGTTCATATGTAACAGAGCCTGCAACCAATTATTTTGTGTCCAGAGTTAAACAGGATATCAATGAAGGAAATGCCTATATAGGTAGTTTTTTGGGAGCAGTAAATAGAGATCAAACAGCAGGATATTTAGATGATTATCTTCATAAGTCGGCTTATCAATGGGGTATAGACGGGGGGTATAGCTGGAACAATCGAAACTGGGGAGTATATGGCTCTTTATCCGGAAGTTTGGTTAATGGAAATGAGGAATCGCTTCAAAAGACCCAATCAACCTCAGCCAGATATTATAACCGTGTAGATTCAAAGTATTTGTCTTTAGATTCTACCAAAACCAGCTTAAGTGGGTATTCAGGAGAAATTAGTATAGGAAGGTTTGGAGGAGCTGGATTGACATATTCGCTTACTTATTCTGAAACCAGTCCGGGTTATGAGATTAATGATCTCGGATTTCAAGAACGAGCTGATTATAGATCTCCACATTTTTATCTGGAATATTTAGGATTGAATTCCGATTTATTTCGTTTTTATCTTCTTTGGGGATACGGTGGTTATGCATGGAATTTCGATGGAGATCTTATTATGAATTTTTATGCTAGTGGCGCTTATTTTCAGTTCAACAACTTATGGACCCTGACTTATACAGGCGGATTTACTGGAACTTTTTATAATGATCGGATTGCAAGAGGCGGCCCAGTAATGCGAAGGCCTAAATCCTGGAATAGTCGTTTGTCTCTTGAAACAAACTCAACCAAAGAATTTTATGGATCTTTCGGTGGTTCGTATAGAGCTGATGCTTCCGGGGAATTCACAACCACTATTTTTGGTGCATTACATTACAGACCAACCGGTTTTTTAAAATTATCAGTTGCACCTACCTTTTTAACTGAGTTAAACACAGATCAGTTTATTGGATTTTTTGATTCTGATGGAGTTGATGGGGCTGATTACACCTTTTCTGAATCCAGATTGGATATTTTTTATACAGAACTCAGGCTTAACTGGACATTCACTCCAAAGTTAAGTCTTCAAATTTATGCAAGACCACTTTTTTATACAGCGGACTTTTCTAACTTTAAGACGTTCTCTGAAAGGAAAACTTATAATTTTGAACGATTGGATTCAGGAACACAAACAGCCTTCGATCCCTTTTTTGATTTCGATTATAGAATTCTTCAGGGTAATGCAGTGCTGAGATGGGAGTATCGACCAGGTTCTACTTTGTTTTTTGTATGGCAACAGGAAAAAGAACAGCTACTGGAAGGGCAGAGTCAATTTGATCCTTTTAAAAGCACAGAAGATTTATATAAAGCAGATCCAATAAACATCTTTCTAGTTAAGTTAAGTTTTTGGTTTGGTAATTAGAATCTTCTACTCTACAAAAGATATTTAAACTGGATAACAATTCATTTTAAAGTTCGTATTTTATATCAAATCAAACATCAGTTTAGACTTATATAATGAACCAGGTTAAACATCTTTCAGCAGAACAAATCAAAAGTATACAAACCACATTTTTTAATAAGGTATATATGTGGATGGGATTAGCACTTACTGTTACCGGAATAGTAGCAATGAGAGTAGCTGATTCCGGATTTATAGAATCTATGTTTATGGGTTCTTCGAGTGCGGCACCTTTCTATATTTTAATTTTTGTGGAATTAGGTTTGGTATGGTGGATGAGCTCAAGAATTGATTCCATGAGCTCAGGGTTTGCAACCGGATTATTCATTCTTTATTCGGCTTTGAACGGAGTAACTCTGTCTGTGCTGTTCATGATTTATACAAGTGCTTCTATAGCTTCAACATTTTTTATTACGGCCGGTACATTTGCAGCATGTAGCGCTTATGGGTATTTCACAAAAAAAGATCTGACTTCTATGGGTGGGTTTTTATTTATGGCTCTTATTGGTTTAATAATCGCCAGTGTGGTAAACTGGTTTCTGGCAAGTCCGGCGCTTTATTGGCTCATAAGCTATGTTGGTGTGGCCATATTTATCGGGCTAACGGCTTACGATACTCAAAAGCTCAAGAAAATGAGCCTTGGTTTAGATGTAGACTCAGAACAAGGAAAGAAAGGTGCTGTGATGGGGGCCCTGGCGCTGTATCTCGATTTCATTAATATGTTCATTTTTCTCCTAAGGATTATAGGTGATCGTCGATAACAAATTTTCTTCAAATTTTAGGGCTCCTTTACGGAGCCTTTTTTTATTTTAAACTAAATTAATGGATCAAAGGACATGATAAGTTCGACTGAAATGCGCAGTCATTTAACATTATGAATATTATGATTGTCAAACAGAACTGCATTAAAAGTGTAAAAAAAGCCCTTTTTTTTAAATATTGAGATTGTATCTGCTTAAAAAGCCATCAATAATGCCTAATAATGAGCTTCTGGATGAGATTTGAAAAAAATGATAACTGTTTCCTAAATTTTTTTTAACAATACCTTTTTTTTATTAACATCTGTCAGGGATTGAAACTGATAACAAGTCAAACATCTCAAACAACAAATCAGCATTAAACGATAGTTTATGGATATAAAAAAGCTACTGCCATTTTTACTTTTTCTTTTTGTATCAAATTCCCTTCTTGCCCAATCCGGTAAGATTAACGGTTTTGTTACTGATACTAATGGTGAACCGCTACCCGGAGTAAACGTAGTAATTGAAGGAACTCTTAAAGGGACTGCTGCTGAGTCAGATGGTTTTTATCAGATTTTGAATGTAGAGCCCGGTACCTACAAATTAAGAGCAACATATATAGGTTTCGCTCCCATTATAATCGAAGATGTTGTAGTTAATATTGACCAGACAACCAATGTCGACATAATTATGAGAGAAGAAACTGTCGAAGGGGAGGAAATTGTCGTTGTTGCTGAAAGACCTGTTGTTCAGAAAGATGTTGCATCAAGTCAGTCAAATATTAGTAAAGAAAGTTTAGATGCTTTACCTATTTCCAGCGTCACTGAGGCAATAGGTTTGCAGGCTGGTGTTCAGGGATTAAGTATTCGTGGGAGTAGTTCAGATGAGGTTTCGTTTAATCTGAATGGCATTACATTAAGGTCTGAAAGAAATAATTCTCCTTTTACAGGTGTAAGTATAACTGCTATTGAAAATGTGCAAGTTCAAACAGGAGGGTTTAGTGCTGAATATGGAGATTTAAGATCCGGTCTGATTAATGTAACTACTAAAGAAGGTGATCGTGATCGCTACACGCTGGATGGAATTGTAAGGTATACGCCGCCTCAACAAAAAAATGTGGGTCAATCTATAAATGACCCTAATTCATACTGGTTAAGGCCTTATTTAGATGATGATGTAGCATGGACCGGGACCGATAATGGCGCATGGGATGAATATTTAAGAGCTGAATATCCAACTTTTCAGGGATGGAATGCGGTTTCTCAAACTTTGCTAAATGATGATGATCCAAATAACGATCTTTCTCCAAGTGCGGCTCAGCAATTATTTATTTATCAGCATAGGAAAGACATGGAGATTAATGAACCTGATTATGAAGTTGATTTCACATTGGGGGGGCCGGTTCCATTTGTAAGTAAAAAAGCAGGTGATCTTAGATTTTCAACTTCATTCAGAGAAACCCAGGATATGTATTTAGTGCCATTATCACGAGATAGGTATAAGCAAACTACATTACAGGGTAAACTTACAAGTAATGTTGCTTCTGGGATGAAGTTGTCTGTTGATGCACTTTATAGTCGGCAAACAGGAACGGGAGCAAGCCAGTCAGGGAATCCAGGCTTTTTTGTAAGTCCATCAGGAATTGCAGGTTCTATGGATCAGGTGAGTTATATTGAATCAAGGCTGTATTCCTCGGATTACTGGGCGCCAACTGAGCAGGTCACTAAAAGTATTGGTGTAGAGTTTAATCATGCTCTTTCTAAAGATACTTTTTATGAAATTAGAATAAATAATGTGGCAACTGCCAACAATACTAACCCCGGAGCTTTTCGGGATACTTCAGATGTTTTCTCTATTGGGGGGGTAGGATTTGGAGAGGGACCGTTCGGCTTTTTTGATGAAAGCTCTAATGGTATAGGGTCTGGAATGAGAATGGGTGTAGGTATGAGTACTTCGCGTGATAGTAGTGAGGTATCATCATTAACCGCAAGTTTTAAGATCACAAGCCAGCTCGATAGAATTAATCAACTGAAAGCAGGGATTGAATTTATTAGATCTAATAGCAGGGTTAATTACGGTTCTTTTGATAAAGTTCTTCCTTCAGGTAGAACAAGATCTGTTTGGGATACAAATCCAATCAGGATTGGAGCTTTCGTTCAAAATAAACTCGAGTTTAATGGCATGATTGCAAACTTAGGCCTCAGAGTTACATATTCGGATCCAAACATCAATTGGTATGATTATGACGAATTTACTGACCTTTTTGATACAGGAAATGCAGATGCTTTAGATACTGCCAGTGTCTCTGATGTAGATCCTCAAGTGGTTTTTCAACCTCGTTTAGGCGTTTCTTTCCCAATTACAGAACAGAGTAAGTTTTTCTTTAATTATGGTCACCAGGTTCAGTTACCAGATCCTGAAAATTTATATTTAGTGAGAGTTGAGCCATTTACTAATACGGTTACGAGATTGGCTTCACCTAATAATAAATTACCAAAGACCATTGATTATGAATTAGGATATGAACAAAGCTTTTTTGATGAATATTTGCTCCGTATAAGTGGTTATTATAAAGACGCTAAAGATCAGCCAGTTTTAGTTGATTATATAAGTCGAGATAATAACAGTTATGCTGTTAGTAGACCTTTTTCTTACTCAGATACCAGAGGGCTTGAATTAACTTTAAGAAAACAGCGAGGTCGTATTTTTTGGGGGGAAATAAGTTATACTTATAGTATACGTTCTGTAGGACTTTTTGGAACTTTAGAAAACTATGAAAACCCATTCCTTCAAAGAGAGTATGACCGAAATACGTTGGATAATGAAATTGCAAAGCCTGTACCTCGACCATATGCAAGGTTGCAGCTATATTTCCAGAGTCCATCTGATTTTGGTCCCGAGCTTTTTGGAGGTCGACCCTTAGCCAACTGGCAATTTGTACCATTAGTTACTTGGACAGCTGGTACACACTTCACATATACAGGTGGAGGACCAATTCCAGGGATAGAAAATAATGTTCAAAACAGAGATTTTTGGGGAACAAGCTTAAGAATTACAAAACCAATTAACCTTGAAAATGGTGCTAATATTCGAATTTTCGCCGATGTTAGTAATGTTATCAATCGTAGAAATTTCAGTGTATTCAATTCCGGATTGATCAATGGTCAGGATTATTTGGACTATATGAAATCATTGCACCTGCCTAAAGATATTCTCGAAGAAATTGGATTAGAAAATCAAAGGGTTGCAGGAAGTGATCGTCCGGGAGATTACAGGCCTTCAGATGTTGAGTACGTACCAATTGAAGTTTTTAACACTCTGCCAACATCCGGAAACCAAAGAGCACTTTACTATGTGCCAGTTGAAGGTAAGTATTATGAGTGGGATGGTAGTGCTTTTGTTGACGCAGATGGCAAGAGGGTAGATGATGTATTAGATGACAAAGCATACATTAATATGCCCGACCAAAGATTCTTTAACTTTCTTGATCCAAGAACGATCAGGTTTGGTGTAAGATTCTCGTTTTAAATCAAATAAGTAATAAATTCTAAAATTCGACAAATTGAAGAAAGTTTCATTAATCATATTACTCTTATTTTTCTTCCAGGAATTTTCAAATGCTCAGGTAGAATACAGATGGCTGTCAGCAGGATCGTTCCATAATTTCTATAGTAGTATTGGTTCAGAAATTGAAGAAGGATTCATCGATAGACAACAAGCTGGTTGGCAATGGCCGGCCATTTACCAAGCTCAGGATGCTCAGGCAATGAAGGCTTTCTGGCTTGGGGCTGAAAATTTTACGGACGAATTTGGAAATAATTTTCCTAAAAGAGTAGTTCATGTAGGACCAAGAGTGACGGGACTCGGAGAGTTTTTCCCAATAGAAATGAAAACTGTAAGTAAATTTGCTCCACCTGAGGTGGTTGTTGATGGGTTGGTTTCTTTCGAAAAAGATCCTGCGAATGATGAAGTTGATCCCAATATGCTAGCTGATCGTAAAATTGTAACGACAGTTAATACGCTATTAGGAGTTACTGTTCAGCGAACTGTAATGCAATTTAGTCAACAATACCATGACAACTATCATGTAATTGAGTACATCTTTACAAATACAGGAAATACAGATGGAGATGATGAAATAGAACTCCCCAATCAAACTGTTGAAGGTTTTATTCCTTACTTTTTGAATAGAATGTCTCCTGTAAGGGCGGTTCGATATACTACCGGTAATGGTGCAGGTTGGGGTATGAATACCATGAATGATCGAAGGGGAGATGGTTTAAGACCAGCTGAGCCTGAGACGTTTCGAGCCCAATTTGCTTGGCACGGTTTAGGAACCTTTGTAAGTCAAACCAACGTGGTTTATGATAACTTGGGCGGTCCTGTTCTAAGCCCAGCTCCTAATGATCTTTCGTTATCACCTAATGATACTACAGGGCGTTTAGCTGCTTATCATTTTGTAGGAACAGTTACTTTACATGCTGATGCATCTGCTTCAGATGATACTGATGATCCTAATCAACCTTTCACAATGGCAGAAGAAGAAAGTGACGATAACCTGATGACTAATAATGATGCTTTTAATCAGGCTAAGATGAATCTTGAGTATGGAGTAATGTCTAAAGGAAGGTCATCTGAAAGGCATGCTTTCAGAGTAGAGCCAACGGGATTGTCGGGCTTTTTAGAGCCAAGTCAGGACCCTGCTATAGGTACAAGTGGTGGTTGGTCATATACATATGGATACGGTCCTTATACCTTAGCTCCAGGTGAAAGTGTAAGAATTGTTATAGCGGAAGCTTCTGCAGGTATTTCAAGGGATGTTGCAGCGGGTGTTGGTAGAGGTTTTAAAGAGATTATTGATGCAAACCCTTCAAATCCTGATGTTCATCAGGATATCACTTATGAAGTAAATGGACAAAGTTTAAGCATGTCGAAAAATGAATGGGTTTTCACTGGTCGAGATTCACTATTTCAAACATTTGAAAGAGCAATTGATAATTATAGCTCTGGATATGCTATACCTTCAGGTCCGGAACCACCCGCTTTATTTTTTGTAGAATCACAAGGTGGAGGAATTAAACTGGAATGGGAATATCAGGGTGATATTGGTGAAATAGAAGGTTTTGAAATATACAGAGCTCAGGGAAGACCCGATAGTACGTATAGACTTCTCTATGAAGCTAGTCCAGCTGAAACAAGTATTAGTGACGGAGAAGCTGGACGACTTGAAGCACCTGGGAATTTTCTTCTCGATGTACCCATCAGAGGTTTAGAGTATTATTATTATATCGTTAGCAAAGGAGCTGTTAATAACGATAATACCGGACAAACCCCGGTTGGATCAAACTTGATTAGTAGTAGATATTATACTCAGTCCTATGATCCAGCTACACTTCTAAGAGCTCCCGGGGAAGCAATGTCTGAAATCAGAGTAGTTCCAAATCCTTATTCCGCTGGTGCAAATTCAAATTTATTGTTTACTGATGAAACAGATGGAAACGACAGGATTTATTTTTATGAAATTCCTGGTAGATGTACAATAGAAATATATACAGAGCTAGGTGAAAAGATTAGAACAATACTTCATACAAATGGTAGTGGTGATGAACCATGGGATTTAAAAACAGATTCAAGGCAAAGAGTTGCAAGTGGGGTCTACATAGCAAGAATAATAAATGAAGATCCCAATGATGATGACTTTGGTGAAGTGGCTATAAGAAAAATTGTAATAATACTCTAAGAGCATCTGATAGAATGAAAAAAATTATCTCAATACTATTTGTACTATTGTTCACTTTTCCTGCTTTAGAAGCTCAGCAAAAGAGAGCTCAAACAAGTATGAAATTTTTATCTGTTTCTAATTCTGCAAGAGCATCTGCAATGTCGGATGCAGTAACATCTGTAGATATGGGAGCTTACAGTCCATTTTATAACCCCGCTACTTTAGCATTTGTCGAAAGTAACGTTAGTGTAACTGCCGGGGTAGTTCAATGGATAGCAGATATAAACCATAATTCAGCGTCCTTAGTTTACAGACCTGCTAATGGTAGAATAGGTGTTTTTGGCCTAAATGCAACCTCGGTTGATTACGGAGATATTATTTCTACTGTAAGAGATAATGATCCAAACAATCCTTTAGGTTATCTTGATAATGGATTTGTTAATCCAACCGCTATGACTATAGGTTTAAGTTATGCGAATGAGGTAACAGATCAGTTTGCTGTAGGAGCTAATTTTAAATATGCATATCAAGATTTGACTTCGGCTCCGATCAACACAGATGGTAATGGTGGCTATGTTACCGATTCATATTCAGCTGGTGTGGGTGTGTTGGATTTTGGTGTATTTTATAAAACCGGTTTCGAAAGTTTAAATTTTGCAATGGCTCTTAGAAATTTTTCGCCTGAAGTTTCATTTATTGAAGAAGAGCAGGAATTACCTCTTACGTTCAAAATTGGTATTTCAATGAATGTATTAGATTTAACAGATATTGAACCAAATGAACATTCCCTATTAGTTTCGATTGATACTAATCGTCCAAGGGATTATTACGAGCAGTTATTGTTTGGGTTAGAGTATACGTTCCTGAATCGCTTTATGGTTAGAGCTGGTTATGGATTTCCAAAAGATGAAGAAGATTTGTCATTTGGATTCGGAATTAATCAGCCAATAGGGAATTTAAACTTAAGTATAGATTATTCTTATACACAATTTGGTGTATTCGGTGAAGTAAATAGATTTGGAGCTCAAATAGGATTTTAATGAAATTTTTGATGACTAGTAATAATTCAATAATGAAATACCAGCAACTTTCTCTTTTAATAGTAGCTTTTTTAATTCTACAAAATTGTGGTGATGGAAACTCAATTTTTGATCCTGAGTTTGAGTTGCAAGGACCTACACCTGTTATAACTAATATATCTCCCGGAACAGAATATCTTGCCGGAGTAGATTCGGTTATAGTTACCGGAGAGAATTTCTCGGAACAAATTGATGAAATGGTTATTAACTTTGGCGGTTCTGAAGGTGTTATTTTAGAAGCTTCACCTACACAATTGATAGTACGTCCAGGTCAAAAAGATGGTCAGGATCTACCAGTTAAAATAGGTGTTAGAGATGCAGAATTTCTAAGTGATCCTTATAGTTATACTCTAAGACCTCCACAAGGTTTCCATCCAGGGACCGGAGTAGATTTTCGACCGGTTACGCCTTTGGGAATAGATGCTGATAATAATGTTTATGTTTTGGCTGAGAAAAGCAGTGCGTTCAGACTCTATAAAATTGGAGAGGACGGAACTGTAGAGGTAGATGGTGTAAGGAATACAGGAGAACTAAGAGCAGATGGTGAAACTCCGGTAGATTCTGATAGTACATTACGTTATCAAGCATCCAGCTATACTGATATAGAAATTGGACCCGGTAATCAGGTATTTCTAACACAAGGAAGTGTACGTGCAATTTTTGTTAAAACTTTTGGTGATGATATTCGAGAAACAGTATGGTCAGCATCTTCATCTGCTGATTTAAAAATTAGAGATATTATTTTTGATGATAATGGCTTTTTATGGGTTGTGGGAAGAGACAGCGATCAAATTCATAGATTTACTGTTTCATCAAGAGCTGAAACCAAATTTCCATTCGTTGGTCAATTTAGCGCAGTTGCTTATCATAAAGTAACTAATGAGCTATTTGTTGGTGGCTTAATTAATGGAAGTCAGCAAGTGTGGAAATTTCAAATAGATGGTGCAGGAAATTTAGGACCAGGTGAACTCTACTTTGATTTTAGTGCTAATTATGAGGGTACTATCAATTCACTTATATTAGCTTCAAATGGAGAATTAATGATCGGCAATACAGGTGAAAGTAGTATAGTAAGAGTATATCCATCAGGTCGTAATCACCCTCTTTTTCCAGGGATGATTAAAGAAGGTACCTTTAGTATTACTTGGAGAGATACGGAATTTGCTATAGTTGCAGTTGGTGGTGATGAAGCAAGTTTAAATTTTCTTGACACTTTTGATCGTTCGAGATCAGGAATTTTCGGTTTTAATTAACTAAAACATTAACATAAACAGTAATCTTAAATCTAATCTATCGATAAACAGATACAAATGGAGAACATATGAAAAACAATAAAATATTAATTCTGTTGGGATTGATGCTGATGCCATTGATGGTTAACGCTCAAGACTGGACATTTGATCCTACTTTTATTCCAGATACTGCAAATACAAATGACTTATTTTTTGAAGTTCATGGTGTTGCTGTAGATCCGGATGGAAAAGTTTGGGTACAGCCGTTTTCTGCAACAGAAACTATCATTACTAACAGAGATGGCAACAATGGAGATCCAGATACATTATCTACTCGTGCTATCTACGTGTACAATGCTGATGGAACTCCAGCAAGTTTCTCACCAATTAAAGTTATAGAATATGCAGATGGTACAACCCCTAATGATACATTAGGTAGAGTTTGGACCGGAGAAGGTTATGAAGCTTATTCAGGACGTGGTATCGAGGCAAGCGTAGCAGATGGACACATTGTAGTTTCGCAGTTCAACCGTGTTTATAAACTTGATTATGAAACTGGTGAAGGTCTAGCAATGGTTGATCCAGAGCCTGGTTGTGCTTTGAATGAAGCAAGTACTGACGCGGCCGGTAATATTTATGTTGGTTGTGTAGTTGCAACAGACACTCCAATCATTAAATATGATTCAAATTTAGAAAATCCGGAAAACGTAGTAACATTAACCAGCGGGTTTTCAAGAGATTTTCAAGTTTCTGAAGATGGATTAACAATCTGGTGGCAAGGTTATACCGGAGCAGGAGTTCTTCAGTATACAAGAGATGAGTTTAGTGGTTTTGGTGCAGCCGACACTGTATTAAGGGGAATCAAAGCTGAAAGTTTTGATATCCATCCTCTAACTAAATACCTATGGGTTTCAGGTGGTTCTTTAAATGATGTGCCTGACGCTCCATGGACACCACAAACTTGGTATGCATTTGATTATGCAACTTTAGGTTCTGACGAGACTCCATTAGATAGTATCCGTTGGGTAGCTGGTGGTGGGAACCCTGAGTTTACTAATGAATTTGATGCTGGACGACCACGAGCTTTAGATTTCTCTCCTGACGGACAAACAGCTTATGTTGGTGTATTTAGTGGTGGAGACACTGAGTTTGACGTTCAAAAGTTTACTACTCAGCAGGTTTTTACCTCTAATGAAAGAGATGGATCTGATATTCCAGAAGGCTTTAGATTGGGTCAAAACTACCCGAATCCGTTTAACCCATCTACTACTATCAATTATTCATTGAACCAAGCTGGTTTAGTTACTTTAAAAGTATATGATATTACTGGTAGAGAAGTAGCTACTTTAGTTAATAGCAGAGAAAATGCTGGTGATCACACCGTTACATTTGATGCTTCTAATTTAGCTTCTGGTGTATATATTTATACACTAACATCAAATGGTCTTCGTTTAACAAATCGCATGACTCTGATTAAGTAAGTTTATTCCTTACATAATTTAAAAGGCAGCCTTGCGCTGCCTTTTTTATATTTCAGAACTAATTAGAGCACAACAAAAAACATGAAAAAAATATTTTCACTTCTTCTAATTTCTATTTTTGCAATTCCAGTATTGCAAGCACAACAGTATGAAATCCCTAAAAATGAGTTTCGGGGGGCTTGGATGGCTACCGTTATAAACCTTGATTGGCCTCAGTCAGGAGGTTTAGCCCCAAGATTTCAAAAATCTGATCTTGTTAATAAACTTGATCGACTAAAGCAGGCAGGTATTAATGTTTTATATTTTCAAATCAGAACAGAAGGCGACGCACTGTATGATTCTCCGATTGAACCATGGAGTAAATACTTAACAGGAGAAGAAGGAGTAGCACCAGATCCTTATTGGGACCCATTGGAATTTGTAATTGAGGAAGCTCATAAACGTGGAATAGAATTACATGCTTGGCTTAATCCATACAGGGCTATGAGAACTATTCCAAGTGACTTTACCCAAAAAGCTTTACCTGAAAAGGATATAGTTGATTCAGAAGTGGATGAAAGTTTAAAGCCTTTTTTGATGAAAGAATATGAAGAAGGAAAGAAAAAATTACGGGGAACATCCGAAAGAGCTTCCAATCACGTCTCGAACACACATCCTGAATGGTTGTTTGTTATGAATAATAAAATTGCAATAATGGATCCGGGTTTACCGGAAGTTATTGATTATAATGTGCAGGTTGTAATGGATGTCGTAAACCGATATGACGTTGATGGTATTCATTTTGACGACTATTTCTATCCATATCCATCAAATCATATGGCATCAGATTATGTAGTTAACGGGGAAGTTGTAGTAAGAAATGATACGTTAGACGATAAAACATTCGAAATGTATCCAAGAGGTTTTACAGATAAAGATGACTGGAGAAGAAATAATATTGATATCTTTGTTGAAGCTCTCCATGATAGTATGAATGCGGTTAAACCATGGGTTAAGTTTGGAATTAGTCCTTTTGGTATCTGGAAAAGTGGTACACCTTCTGGGATAAGTGGAATGAATGCTTATGAAGTAATATATGGAGATGGTATAGCTTGGCTTCAACAAAAAACAATAGATTATATTACTCCTCAGCTTTATTGGGGTATAAATCGTTTCGGTCCATATGGGCAGGATTACAAAGCATTAGCGAATTGGTGGGCTGATAGTGCAGCAGCAAATGACAGACATATTTATCCAGGGCATGCTGTTTACAGATCTTCAGGAACAACGGGTGATGGAACTTATGCTGCAAATGAAGTTCCTAAACAAATAAGAATCAATAGAGAAAACCCAAAAATACAAGGAAGTGTATTCTTCAGGGTAAAAAATATCACTAATTATTCATCCAAAGGGTTTGCTGATTCACTGGAAAATAATTTCTATAAGTATGCGTCTTTGCAACCAACTATGGAGTGGAAAAGCATGTCTAAACCCGAACCTCCACAAAATCTTGTAGTGAACAGGGATTCTGAAACAGAATATATTTTTAATATAAGTTGGGATAAATCAGCTGAAAGCTTACCTGCAAAAATCAGTGCTGCCGGACATGTTGATACATTAGTCAAGTATGCAGTGTACAGAGTAGATTCCGGAGTAGATCCTGATGAGATTCAGGAAATGGAGAATTATTACAATCTCATTGAGGTAACCGGTGAAACTTCATTTATCGATATAGCTCCACCATCTGAGAATGGCTATTGGTACTTTGTAACTGCTGTGAGCAGAAATAATGTCGAGAGTGAACCGACTGATGCAGTAGAAGGAGGTGTAGTAGTATCTAATGAAGAAGGACCTGATTTAGTTGGAGATTTTGCTTTATCTCAGAATTATCCAAATCCATTCAATCCAAGTACTGAAATTAATTTCAGATTGGATAACGCAGGCTTTACAACGCTAAAAGTATATGATATGCTTGGGAGAGAGGTATCAAGCCTTGTAAGTGAAAATATGACAGCCGGAAAGCATACCGTTAACTTCAATGCTTCTCATTTATCATCCGGAGTGTATATTTATCGATTACAATCAGGAAATAATACTCTTGTTAGAAGGATGACGTTAGTTAAGTAAAAGTTTTAATCATATAGTACAAGTATAAAAGGCTTCCAAGAGGAAGCCTTTTTTATTTACACCTTAATAATGATTTTCTTTTTTTTCATCCATATAGCTAAGCTCGCAAAAAGAAAAATCCAGAGTATGGCATATAGCAACGATGCGTTTATGGGTGACGCAATAGATTTAAGAACTATTTCATAAATCCAGTTTTTTACTGTATATGTTGAACCTGAGAATTCAAACGTAATCATACTAAGTACACGGGCTATAATTCCACTCAAAAAGAAAACCGTTATTGCATTTAATCCAAAAGCTACTCCCCAGTTTGTGAACTTCTGTTTTTCTTTTACATCAATAAACCAATAACAAATTCCGAAGATACACATGGCCTGACCTCCTGTAAAAAGTGTATACGAGCTTGTCCATATATTTTTATTTAACGGAAAGATCCAGCTCCAGATATAGCCAAGTGTGATCAAAATAAAACCCCAAATCAAAAACTGAAGTGTTCTTGAAGATTCTGATTCATGATCTTTCATCAGGATTCTACCGGTCCAAATACCAATCAGAGTTGTTCCTATAGCAGGTAAAGTACTGAGCAGTCCCTCCGGGTCCCAGCTATCTTTCCACATATGGCTTCCAAGAATAAGTTGATCTATATAGGCTGCAAGATTCCCATCGGCAGTGTCTAATGCTCCTGCTCCAAAGCCGGGAACCGGTATTCCGATCATTAATACCCAATAACCTAATAGTAAACCGATAAGAGTGAACATTTGAGTCTTTGGTTTTGTATATAGGAAAAGTACACTACCAATAGCGTAACAAATAGCTATTCTTTGCAATACACCGGGAATTCGAATGTCAGATAGATTTGAATGGAAACCGAAGTCTGGAATAAAGGTTAGGTATGGAAAAGAAGTTAATAATAACCCCAATCCAAAGATCTTTGCAGCACGAATAAGAGATTTTTTAAGAAGATCATTTTTCTCTGCACCTTTTGCCTGAGCTTTGGTAAATGCCAGAACAATAGAAACGCCAACGATGAAAAGAAAGAAAGGAAAAATCAGATCAGTAGGAGTCCACCCATGCCAAGCTGCATGTTCTAATGGATCATATATATGTGACCATGATCCCGGATTGTTTACAAGAATCATTGCTGCGACTGTAGCTCCTCGAAAAAAATCAAGAGATACTAATCTTTTACCTGAAGAAATACCTGAAATGGATGTCATAAAATAATTTTGTTTTCGGAAGGTAAATAAATCCTATTAACATAGAAATGAAAAGGCTATTTAAGTATCTTCTTCAAAATTTTAAAACACATTTGATGAGTATTTTAATAGCAGACAGCGGATCAACAAAAACAGAGTGGATTTTTATAAATGATAAAGATCGGAAATCTTTTTTAAGCGATGGTTTAAACCCATATTTCAGAACACATGGCCAGCTTTCCGAGTCAATAAAGAATGGTGTTAAGAGTATTCTAAAGAATACTCATGTTAATGAAATATTCTTTTATGGTTCGGGAACAGGTAATAAATCACGTAAAGTGATTCTGAAGAATGCTATTGAGGAAAATTTTCCTGATTCCAAAGTAAATATTCAAACTGATATGTTGGGTGCTGCCATAGCCTGCTTCGGAAAAGAGGAAGGAGTTGCATGTATTTTAGGAACAGGTTCAAATACTTGTGTATTTGATGGGGATGAAATTGTTAAAAGTATTCCCTCTTTGGGATTTGTTTTAGGAGATGAGGGAAGCGGGGGATATTTCGGTAAAAGAATTCTAAATGGATATTATTACAAAACTATGCCAGAGGATTTGCGAAAAGTGTTAGATGAACAGTATGATATGACTCTTGAACCTGTTCTTCATAAAGTGTACGAAGAACCTCAGGCCAACCGATTTGTAGCATCATTTTCAAAGCTTCTTGGAGATCATAAAGATCACCCATATATAAGAAACATGGTGAAAAAAGGATTTGAAGCTTTTGCTGACAAACAGTTGGCTTATTATGAGGAATCCAAAGAAATGAATATCGCCTTTGTAGGTTCAATTGCTTCAGTCTATGAAGATATTCTTCGGGAAGTTCTTGAAAGTAAAGAAATGAATTTATCGGTTGTAATAAGAAAACCACTCGCAAAACTCGAAGAATTTCATACTTCTGCGCTTCACTAATCAGAGTGCATATAAGTTTTTAAAGCTCGATTTCTTTCAGATGTACACAGTAATGCTTAACAACAGGTTCAGTTAATGCAATGATGTTTTTAGTGTCTGCGGCTTTGGAGAATTCTACGGCATTTTCGTCTTCCAGAATCCAGATACTTTCATTTTGATATTTATAAGCTTCTGAGTAGCTGCGGTCAATGCTAAAGAAATATTGCATAGCTTCATCACCATAAGGCAAGCCCTTTTCTTTTAAAACCCTTTTAGTGTGTGTTTGAATTTTAGCTTTAAGTTTCTCGTCGGGTTTATTGTCAAAAAAAGTTGTTCTGAAAAGTGACCGGTTCAAAAAACGAAGGCAAAGCTCGGAAAGAATAGAGTCTTCACTTTTAGACCAGAATTTGATATTAAGGTTGATGTCATAGTCATCCAGAAAAGTATAAGCCTCAATCATTTTCTTTGAAATTTGCTTTTTAGCAGAGGGCTGTTCTTCCATAAAATACCTCAGACTCTCAGATGCGAAGTTCAGATCAGCTCCTGAATCAAGCAAGTCGCGAACTCGTTGAAAAATAGCTCGGATCAAGGTATCGGCACTAAGAACGGTTTTATGAAGATAAACCTGCATATACATTAATCTACGGGCAATTATGTAATTCTCTATCGCATAAATTCCTTTTTTCTCTATCACTATGTTACCTTTGTGAACACGCATCGTTTTAAGAATGCGATTGATACCAATTCTTCCTTCAGAAACACCAGTAAAGAAACTATCCCTACTTAAATAATCGAGGCGGTCAAGATCGAGCTGTGATGAAATAAGCTGATGTAAAAACTTCTTTTTGTATTGATTAGTGAATATCTCAATAGCTACGTCTAATGCTCCATTAAATTCTTTATTCAATTCTTTCATGATTGAAAGACTCATCATTTCATGATTGAAATCTTTGATGAGTGTATGTTCTAAGGTATGAGAGAGTGGCCCATGGCCTACATCATGCAGTAGAATTGCAATTAACGTTGCTTCATATTCTTTTTTGGTGATGGTTGTATCTTTTTCCTGCAGATTATTCAATACTCTCTTAGCCAGTTCCAAAGCTCCTAAAGCATGTGAAAAACGGGAATGCTCAGCTGCGGGAAAAACAAGATAGCCTAGTCCTAACTGACGTATTCGGCGAAGACGTTGCAAATAAGGGTGATCAATAAGTCGCAGAATAATACCTTTAGGAACTGTAATAAACCCATGAACAGGATCATTGAAGATTTTATATCTCGTACTTTTATCCATCAACTTGAGATTTGATCATCATTGAATCCAGATCTTTTATTTCAGGAAGTGCAACCGGGCGTTGTTTGTTAATATCAAACCAAACGCCGGTAGTTTTAGAAATACTGAGCAATTTTTTTGACTCAGAATTATAAATAGCCTGGAATGCTTCAATACTTGAATTGCCTACTTTCATTATTCCTGTTCCTATTTCAAGCACATCAGGAAATTTAATCTGACCAAGATATTCAATTTCAGATTTTACCATTACAAATGATTTGCCTTCATGAAATTCTTTATTCAGGGCAAAGTACTCGCCCAAGAACCTTAATCGGGACTCCTCATAATAAGTATTGAAAACAGCATTATTTACGTGCTGAAGGGCATCCACGTCATTAAAACGAACAGTTAAAGAATGCCAGTGATAAAAAAAATCGGGGTTGTAATCGGGCTTTTGCATGTCCTGAAAAAGGAATCTAAAATATTGAATATTGAATACTGAATATCCAAGTAAGATTTAATCTTTCAAAATTCATTATTCACTATTGGATATTCAATATTCTTAGCTTCTTTACTTATATTTGACATCCAATTTTAGTTTAATAAACATCAGTACATGACGGATCAAAAAAGCAGACAATTCTTAGAAGATTTACTAATCACTCCAAGTCCTACGGGGTATGAAAAAGCCGGGGTAAAAGTCTGGAAAGAGTACACCGAACAATTTGCTGATGAAGTAGTTACAGATGCTTATGGCTCTGCTGCTGCAAAGATTAATACCAATGGAGATGTAGCAACTGTGATGTTAGAAGCTCATTGCGACGAAATAGGAATGGTTGTTCAGTACATTTCAGATCAGGGATTTGTGTACGTTAATAAATTGGGTGGAAGTGATTCGACTATTGCACGTGCTAAAAAAGTGTATATCCACAACAAAAGAGGAAGAGTTGTTGGGGTAACCGGAAACACCGCAATTCATCTACAAACCACCAAGAACGGAGGTGGTAAGCAACCTGCCTGGAAAGATATTTATGTAGATATAGGGGTGAATTCGAAAGAAGAGGCATTAGATCTGATACAAATAGGTGATCCTATAACTTTTACTACTGAAATGGAATTTTTGAATGATGATATTTTAACCGGACGTGCTCTCGATAACAGAATGGGCGGATATATTATCGCTGAAGCTTTAAAAAAGATCAAAGAGCGAAGAAAAGATCTTAAAGTAAACGTCATTGCATTGAATTCGGTACAGGAAGAAGTGGGGGGATTCGGAGCACGAATGATGAGCTATCGTTTTATGCCCGATGTAGCTTTGGTAACCGATGTTACTCATTCAACAGATACGCCGGGAATTGACCAAAAAGACCATGGAACCGTTGAATTGGGTAAAGGTCCAACTTTACAACACGGCGGGGCAAACCATCCGAAAGTGGTGGATTATCTTGAAGGTATTTGTGATAAGGCAGAGATCTCAGTACAGCATGAAGCCACTTCAGTGAGAACAGGAACGGATACCGATAGTATTTTTTATCAACAGACGGGAATACCCAGTGCGTTGATTTCGTTACCACTACGATATATGCATTCTCCGGTTGAGACTTGCAATATGAATGATGTAGAAGATCTGATTAATATTATGGTCGAGGCTGTACTTGGAATGAGACCGGATCAGACGTTTGGTGTTTTTGAGGATTAGAAAGCAGATATAATCCTGTCAGGGTTACAAGCATTCAGAAAGAATTCGAATTTTTTCATTAACTCCAATATCGGATTCGATTTTTAAAACTGGACATTCAAGGTTTTTAATAAACTTCTTGTGCTGAGTAATTCCTCTGCCATCAAATGCCGGTTCGTCATATTGCTTAGCCCATTCAATAAAGTTCTTAGAGGTTTCAATAGTCTTAGGATCCCAACTTTCTTTAGGACCATATCGATGAATTTCCCGATTCAGTAGTCTTTTGATTCTGATTTCAGGATTTAAGTATAAAAATACTCCTAAATCGAACGCAGTCAGCCATTCTTTTCCCCAGGTAGATAATGAACCGCTTATAATTACCTTTTGATGATTATCAAGAGCATTCATCAGTTTTTTGCTTCTTTCTTGTAGAGGAATTTTTATTTGAAAGGGAGGAGAAGTGTCTTTCCAATAAAAATTGTCTGCATCAAGATGAATGAAGTTATTTACTTTTGAGAATTCCTTGGCAAGAGTTGTAGTACCTGAACCTGATGCACCAAAAACTAAAATCTTCATTCAGTTTTATAAAACATTAATCAAATACATAATCCACGCAACAAAAAAAGTAATTATCACGGGATAAGCCAAAAAGAAAAATATCCAGGCTCTTTTGGTGTTTCTTTTTCGCACTAAATTTAAGCCAAAATCCATACGCTTCGGTTCAATTTTGGAAGGAGACGGTTTGTAAGAGTATTCTTTTCTCAGAGTCTTGAAAAGATTTTTTCCCCTCAACATAGAATTATTGAAATGCATTGTTTTGGCAGAATCAGCAGCAAGACCCATGACAACCTCCATTTATTGAAAACATAGAATTACATACTGAAATTGGATTATAAAGTTACAGTTGTTACCTAACCCTGTCAGGGTTATTAACTACCAATCGCCTTCTCAATTCTGTTCAACAAAGCAGGAATAACCTGATTTTCATAACGTTCATCGAACGGCTCAATGATAACCCGCTTAAAGTCCTGAGAATCAGCCTGGCGAAATCGATCATACAACTCACGAGCTAATCGGTTAAAATCTCCTTCAAAGTGTATGATGTTTTTAAATACGGAATCTGATTCCATATTAATCATTAAAAAGAGGGAAGAAGCATCATCAAAATCATCTTCTGATTTGAGCCATCGAACTTCGGCTTGGGGTTTGTAATGCGAATACTTTTGTCCTGGACTTTTTGGAGTTGAAGATCCTGTCTGATCGGTTAAAACTACAGTTTTACAAACTGTCTTAATTTCTTTATTTCCAATACTTCCCGGGCGTAGAATTACAGGATATTTTCCGGTTACATCCAGAACTGTAGACTCAATTCCAACTTCAGTTGAGCCTCCATCCAAAACTAAAACAGAGCTTCCAAAATCGGCTTTAACGTGACTTGCTTTGGTTGGACTTGGAGTTCCCGATTTATTCGCACTTGGTGCAACTAAAGGACCTGTTTTGGAAATTAATTCTAGCGCCAGTTCATGATCCGGCATTCGTATGGCAACGGTATTAAGACCTGCAGTAACAGCGTCTAAGACAGCGTTTTTCTTTTTTAACACAAAAGTTAAAGGACCCGGCCAGAAATGATCCATAAGCATTTTAGTATAGTCAGAAACTTCTTTAGCTAATGAATACACCTGATTTCTATCAGAAATATGAACAATCAACGGATTATCGGATGGTCGACCTTTGATTTCGAAAACCTTTGCAATAGCTTCAGGATTTGTTGCATCAGCTCCAAGTCCATACACCGTTTCAGTAGGGAAGGCTACTACATTTCCCTCTTTAATTGCTGATATGAACTTCTGATCAATACTCATTCAGGCAGTTACATTAGCAGATTCTTCTGTTTCGGACAAAATAGATTCCAGTTGAGTTGAAAGTTCCCGAAGGAAATCGACGGCACCATTTAAATCCGGAATCTCCTGAATAGCGAGTCGAACTGCATCATTTTTCTGAATAAGCTGAAACTGATCTGATTTAAGATCTTCCATGATTTTCAAAATAGTTTGAAATCTACCTTGCTCATAAAAAGCTTCTGCAAGCCTTGACTCCGATTTAGGACAAACCGTCCACATTCTATGGGATCGTATGGTCACTTTCATAAAGAAACAACGTGAAGCAAAAAGTTTGATTTTACTTGCTGAAACCAGGTATTCTGCTTCTTTCGGCGGCTTACCAAAACGATCTTCAATTTCTTCTTTCCAGTCATCAATTTCTTTTTCCGTAGTAGCCTGAGACAGCTTTCTGTACAAGTTCAGTCGCTCTACATTATCGCTTACATAGTGGTTAGGAAGAAGGGCAGACTCGTCAAATTCAACAATAGTTTCAGGTAGCTCAATTTCTGCTTCAACACCTTCAAACATATCACTGAATTCAGATTCTTTGAGTTCTCTTACGGCGTCATTCAGGATTTTGGTATACAGTTCAAATCCAATATCGTTAATGAATCCACTTTGTTCCCCACCCAAAATATTTCCGGCTCCGCGGATATCAAGATCTCTCATAGCAATATTGAATCCTGACCCCAGATCTGAAAATTCTTCCAGTGCCAGTAGTCGTTTTCTAGCTTCCGGGGTTAAAGTCTGGATGGGTCGGGTAATCAGATAACAAAAAGCTTTTCGGTCAGAACGACCAACACGTCCACGTAACTGATGGAGTTCTGCCAATCCGAAATTATCAGCCTGATTAATTATGATTGTGTTTGCATTGGATATATCAATGCCATTTTCCACGATGTTGGTGGATACCAATACATCAAATTTATGATTGTAGAAATCGGTAATTATTTTCTCAAGTTGAGCTCCTGTCATTTGTCCGTGTCCGAATCTTACCCGTACATCCGGAACCAAGCGTCTGATCATTTCGGCAACTTCTTCAATATTCTTAACTCTGTTGTTAATGAAGAATACCTGTCCGCCGCGGCTCATTTCCTGTAGAATAGCATCTCTGATCAATTCTTCATCAAAGCTGTGAATTTCGGTATAAACAGGTTGTCGGTTAGGGGGAGGTGTATTTATAACGGAAAGATCACGTGCTCCCATCAGCGAAAACTGAAGGGTTCTTGGAATAGGGGTGGCTGTGAGAGTAAGTACATCAACGGCGGCTCTGAATTCTTTTAACTTTTCTTTAGCAGCAACTCCGAATCGTTGTTCCTCATCTACGATCAAAAGACCCAGATCCTGAAACTTAACGTCCTTTGATAAAATACGATGTGTTCCGATAAGGATATCAACTTCGCCGGCATCCAGCTTTTTAAGAACTTTAGTTTGTTCTGCTTTTGATCTGAATCGTGATAAAACTTCTACAGAGACCGGAAATTTACTCATTCTTTTCTGAAAAGTTTTCGCATGTTGTTCAGCCAGAATGGTTGTAGGAACAAGTAATCCGACCTGTTTATGATCCATAACCGCTTTAAATGCAGCCCGTACAGCAACTTCAGTTTTTCCAAAACCTACATCGCCACAAACCAGACGGTCCATTGGCTGTTCACTCTGCATATCTTCTTTAACCGCCTGAATTGCAGTGTCCTGATCGGGAGTTTCTTCAAACTGAAAATTAGCTTCCATTTCAGTTTGCCAGCTGGTATCAGAACTAAAAGAATGAGCTTTTTGAGCTTTTCTCTTAGCATAAAGCAGGATCAACTCACGGGCAATGTCTTTGACTTTCTTTTTTGTCTGAGCCTTTTTTCTTGCCCATTCTCCGGAACCGAGCTTGGTAATTCTTGGAGCTGTTCCTTCTTTTCCTGAATACTTCTGAAGCTTATGAAGGCTGGTCACATTCACATACAGAACAGAATCATCTTTATATCGAAGAACAACGACTTCCTGTTCTGAGTCTTTTACGTTTATCTTTTTAAACCCTGCAAACTTTCCAATTCCATAATCAACATGGACTACAAAATCTCCAATACTCAGATCTTTCAGCTCCTTGAAAGAAATTCCTCCGTGATGCTTTCGCTTTTTAACTTTAGGCCGGTAATATCGATTAAAGATTTGATGATCCGTATAGACACATAAATTGCTTTCCGGGAAAATAAAGCCCTCATGAAGTGATTCTACCAATAAAGAATAATCAAAACCAACCTCTCTGTCACCTAAAAGCTCTTCAAAACGCTTTTTCTGACCTTCATTATCGCAACAAATCAGAGTATGATTCCCCGCTTCTGATTGTTGAGTTATATCCTTTCTAAGTAACTCAAAGTTCCCATGAAAGTCGGGCTGTGGTTTACTTTTAAATTCATAAAAAGTATCTGTATCAAGAAAAGTTGAAATACCGAATACAAGTCGCTTAGAAAACCGATCTATTTCATTATTATATTCTTTCTCAGAAAGAAATAATTGATTGGGGGATTTCAAATCTACGTTTTCTATTTCCTGATAAGCAGAATCAGCATCTTCAAAATATTCAGCGATGTTAGATTGAATCAAGTCAGGGTTTATAAATACAGCTATCGTATTTTCATCAAAATAGGAGAGGAATCCCTCTTTTTCAGAATCAGGAAGATTACTTAAATCCGGGATAAAGCGGGCTTCATTCAGAAAAGAAACAGATCGTTGAGAGTCGGCATCAAATTCCCGAATGGATTCTAGTTCGTCGCCAAAAAATTCCAGACGTACAGGGTATTCACCTGCAAATGGAAAAACATCAAAAATACCTCCTCGCACCGCAAAGTCGCCAGGTTCGTCAACAAATCGGGTTGGATTGTATCCCTGATCAACCAATTTTTCTCTAAGGTTTTCAAGATCTAAGGTATCACCTTTTGAAAGATTAATGCTGACTTTATCCAGAACCTGAGGAGGAGCAACCTTTTCTGAGATCGCCGAAGCCGAGCAGAGTACTATTTTCTTCTTTTTTCTTTTGATTGATTCCAGAGCTTCTGACCGGAGAACCAAAGCGCTTGAATCCAGTACCTGATCTTCATCATAGGGTTTGTTCTTAGTAGCAGGAAAATTAATAAGGTTTCGGTCTGAAATAGTTTCTAAATCTGACTTAATGAAGCGTTCATTTTCTTCAGTATCTGTAATGACGAGCACGTTGTCATAAACTTTACTCACTGCTTCTATGGCAAAAGAATGAAGCGAACCGACGCTCTCTTTAATTTGAACAGAACTGTTGTTTTGAATCGTGGAAATGAAATCTGAGAATTTACCGGATTCACAGATCTTCGTAATGAGTTCTTTTTTTCTCATTCTTATAATGAAAGTCAGAGTTTTAATTGACTAAAGGTAAGAAAGATTACGTTTGATTTGAGAATTTTATGCTTCCAAAATACTTCTGAGTAAGAATCTGTCTGTAATAAAAGCTAAGGTAAAAAGCAGAAGTGAGACTCCAAGGTAAAAGGGATACTCATCATTGTAATCGGTATAAATTAATTCTTCCACTTTAGAAGTTTCAAGTTGGTCAATCTCATTATAAACCCTTTCCAGTTCCTCAGTGTCGGTTGCTCTGTAATATTTACCGCCTGTAAGCTGTGCTACTGAAGTCAGCATTTCCTCATCAATATTTACCTCGATATTCTGGTAACGCCGACCAAAAATAGGATCCTGAATGGGGTAGGGAGCGGTTCCACGAGTTCCTGCTCCTATTGTATAGATTTTAATTCCATAAGTAACGGCAAGATCAGCAGCCGTAACCGGATCGATCTCTCCGGCATTATTTTGTCCGTCCGTAAGCAGAATAATCACTTTACTTTTTGCTTCGCTTTCTTTTAGGCGATTTATCGCTGTTGCAATACCCATTCCTATTGCTGTTCCATCTTCAATTACTCCCATTTCTAGTTCACCCAATAATTGAGTAAGCAGCTTGTAATCTAAAGTAGGTGGAACAACCGTAAAGCTTTTCATAGCAAAGGTTACTAAACCTATTCTGTCAGATACTCTTTGATCCACAAATTGTTTAGCAACTTCTTTAGCAGCTTCAAATCTGTTGGGTTTAAGATCTTCGGCACGCATTGAGGAAGAGATATCAATTACCATTACTATATCGATTCCTTCTGCGTTTCTTTCTATAGTGGTAAGTGTTTCCTGTGGTCTTGCTAAAGCTAAAATCAATAGACCAAAAGCAATCCATTTTACGAAAGCGGTTAACCAGTGAATATGGGATTTCCAGTTACCGGGTAGGTTTTTAACATCTTCCAGCGTTGAGAAAGAAAGGGAAGTGTTTTTCTTTCTAAAAACTCTGTATACATACATACCCATAAGAACGGGAAGAAGTAATAGTGCCCAAAACCATTCAGGATTAGCCCATTCCATGAACAACCTCCTCATTCTCATTTTTAATACTATGAGCTTTGATAAAATCAGATCGCTTTCGGTTTATTCTGTCCTGGTCAATAACTCTTGCTCTTTCAAGGAAAAATTCTGCCTCTTTGAATGCATTCCATGACTGATCAAGACTTGGTTTAAACTTGGCAAACTTAGCCATGTCCGCTTCATTAAGTATTTTTCGTGTATGCTTTATTAGTTCAACATCAGCTCCGAATGCGTCCATATACCTTAATACTTCACGAGTTGTAGATTCCAATGCAGGAATGCTATACACTTCTTCCACATACCAGCGAACAGAATCACCCAGCCTGCTATAGAATTCTTTATAGTCTTTCTCGATCTTCTGTTGGTGATCTGATTTCAGATCAGAAAGTAATCTTTCAAGTTCAATTGAAGGATCTTTAAAAACAGGTATGGGTATAGAATGCTGTTCTTCAACTTCGTTGGTTCTGAAAAAGAAATACCATACTAAAATTCCTATTACTAACAACACAAATACCGCAAGTAAATAAGGCCACCACTTTCCAGGAAATTTAAAAATAGGTTTGATGGGCTTTAAAGGATCTTCTTCAGATGCAATAGTTTGTTTATAAGCTAAAGAAACCGCATCAGTGAAAATGGTTGTAGTGTCTCTACCATTGACAACTAATACCGGAAGCGGAGAAATCACAGCATCTCCAACTCCAAAAAACTGAAGTGTATAATGTGAACTATCAGAGCTGTTAGAAATTTTGAAATGTTGTGAAGATACTAGTTCAACGACATTATTAAAGTATGTGGAGTCCGGAAAGATTGCTTTTTCAAAAGTCTGTGAGTTTTTAAGAGTGATTGAAAAATCAAAAACAGAACCAACTGTAAGTGAGTCCTCGGGACTTTGAACCGATAAAGATTGAGCAAAAGAAAAACTACAAAGACAAGCTGTAAAAACCAGTGTTACGATAATTCTTAAACCAACAAAATGCCGATCAGGCTTACTCATTCAGATTTCAATTAATTTTTTGATGAATATAAATTTTAACAGGAAATATAACGGGTTTTGAGAGCATTCTTTAATCAAATTTACATATTCAGGTTTTTATGAAAAAAGAAATTTTAGTTGTAGCTTCAAAAATCATCTGCAAAAATAATCTGAAATGGTAAAAAAAAGGGAATCGTTAGTTGGGTTAGTATTAGTATGCCTTTTTATGGCATGTTCCTTTGAGAAAAAACCCGCGTTAATCTCAGAATCAGTAACCATAGATAACTTAAATGAAATCGAGCCTCTTCCTGCTTTAGATTCTTATGGGTATATAGCCGAAGGATTAATCAGGAAGGAGAAAAGAGTAAAAAGGAATGAGAGTCTTTATTTGATCTTGAGATCACTGGATGTTTCACCGGAAGATATTTACCAACTTGAAAGTAAATCCAAAGGTAAATTCAATACACGAAAAATTAAGCAAAATCAGAAATATTATACCTATCACGATTCAGAATCCGGTATGCCTCTTAGAATGATATTTCATGCTTCGGCAACAGATTATGTTGTTTTTGATTTCCAGAATGATATGAATGTTATTGCTGGTTCAAAGGAGGTTCGCAAAGAGATAAGAAAAAAATCAGGTACAATAGAATCTTCTTTGTATGAGACATTGATCGCAGAAGACGCTAATATTTTACTAGCGAACAGCCTGAGTGAAATTTTTGGATGGGAAGTCGATTTTTTCAGATTGTACAAAGGAGATAAATTTAAAGTTATCTATGAGAAACAATTTGTTGATGACAAACCTTACGGAATAGGTAACGTACTTGCAGCTGAATTTGAGCATAGAGGGGAAGTATATAGAGCTTTTTTCTACGAGAGCGATGAAGCTTATGGTTATTACAATGAGCTCGGGAATAGTTTACAAAAAGCCTTATTAAAAGCCCCGTTTAAGTTTTCCCAGCGAATAAGTTCAAACTTTTCCTACAACCGTTTTCATCCGGTCTTAAAAAGACGTATGCCACATTACGGAGTTGATTATGCTGCCCCATTGGGAACGCCTGTAATAGCCGTAGGAGATGGTGAAATTTTAAAATCGAGGTATAGTGGTGCGGCCGGAAATATGATTAGAATTCGTCACAACGCCACTTATGAAACTGCCTATTTGCATTTGAATGGCTATGCTTCAGGAATAAAAGAAGGTCGAAGGGTAAAGCAAGGTCAGGTAATAGGTTATGTCGGTAAAACAGGTAGGGTTACGGGTGTTCATCTACATTACAACGTGTATAAGAATGGTACTCCGGTAAACCCGGTAAAGCTTGTATTACCTCCTTCTAAGGGTATCTCAAATGAAGAATTAGAAGATTATAAATTGTTTATTAAAGACTTAAATAAACAATTAGATGAGATGGGTAACACCGTTCCCATAGCGGAAGCTGAATCGTAATTAGTAACGACGTACTCTGCGTATAAAAAAGTTCATCAAAGGTTGTACATAGGACCTATTAGTTTGAACTTCTACAGAATCGATTTTCATTTTGAGCAATTTTTCAGATAACTCAGCTTTTTCCTTTTTTCGTTTCTCAGAGTAAGCATCACGAACTTTAGTGCTTGATGTGTCTAAAAGAATTTCTCTTCCTGTTTCGGCATCTCTGACAGGTAAAAGTCCCAGATCAGGTAGTTCATCTTCATGTTCATCATTAACGATAATACTCACAAGATCATGCTTTTGATTAGTTATTCTGAGCTGTTTTTCGAAGTTTGAGTCCTGAAAATCGGAAGCGAGTACTACAATTGCTTTGCGGTCCAATAAGCGATTTATATAAGATAATGCATCGGCTATGTTGGTGCCTTTACCGGTTGGTTTTGTTGTATATAATTCACGTATCAAACGAAGTACATGCGTTCTCCCTTTTTTAGGAGGAACGACTTTTTCTATATGATCACTGAATAGAACAAGGCCTACTTTATCACTGTTTTTTATAGCACTAAATGCAAGCACTGCACAAATTTCAATAGCGAGATCCATTTTAGTTTGATCCAGAGTTCCAAAGTTGCCACTGGGTGAAATGTCCACACAAAGCATGAGGGTTTGTTCCCGTTCTTCCTCGAATATTTTGATATAAGGATCACCTGTACGTGCTGTTACATTCCAGTCAATTTGCCGGATATCATCACCGTAATTGTAAGCCCTTACTTCTGAAAATTCCATTCCCCGACCCTTAAAAGCCGACTGATATTCACCACCAAAGAGTGTATTAACTATACCTTTAGTCTGAACTTCAAGTTTTCTAATCTTTTTTAGTACTTCTTTTGATACCATATTCTGAATTATTTGAATAAAAGGTACATGAAAATAATCTGTTATAAACTATATTATAAAAATCATTTTAATGAACATTAAAACAGAAATTAATATTTGAAATATGAAGCGCTTAAAAAATTTCAGTTAAAGCAGTCAATACTTCATTTCTGATATAAAATAAGCTCTTTTTAAATATTAATAGTTTTTAATAAAAAATAGAAAATTTCACCTCTTAAAATTAAAGCAAACTAACGGTGATTTGAGGCTGTGTTGAGTATTTTCACAGCGCACAAAATGTGCTTAACAATAAAAATCAAATCACTTATGAAAATTAAGTATCTATTTTTATTCGTTTTATTTCTGGGTTTATCTGCGAATACTGTTGCGCAAAACGGTGAGTTGGAGTCTGTTCTACAGACTTTCAAAATCACTTTTGATGCTGACAGTAACGAAGTTGCTTCTGAAGTAACTGAGGTTAGGCCGGGAGATACGATCGAATATCGACTTACCTATCAAAATGGAACCGGAGGAGATATCTCTCAGCTACAACCGGTTTTGCCAATTCCACTTGCGATGTATTACATCGGCGGCTCAGCATCGCCTGCATTGAGTGGGGCAAGCATTAGTCCAACGGCTAATGACTTCAGACAACCTCCGTTGACCCGTCAGGTTACTCAACCAGATGGATCACAGGTAAACCGCACCATTCCAGCCGAAGAATATCGGCGATTGCAATGGTTAGTTCCTGCTCTTGCGGCAGGAGAAAGTGTAACTCTTACCGCAAGAGTTAAGGTCCGATCATGAAGACCAGAACTAAAACACAATTTCAAAAATCAAATCTAAACAGTGTTCAAAAAACTAAACAATTGAACCACAATCATAGGATAAAACCATGAAAACAATCAAACATAAACTACGAAACAGGGTACAAGCTCTTGTTGGTATGTTGATGGTTTTTGCTGTGGTATTGGGTACATCTTCAGATGTATTCGCTCAGGTACCACCTGCAAACTCATCCATCGGTAACCAGGCAACTGCTACGTACGTTGATAATGGGAATAATGCCCAGTCTGTTACGTCGAATACCGTTGTTACAACTGTACAGCAGGTAGCCGGTGTGGCAATAACGGCAGGAGCTACCAAGCAAGTTAGTGTTGGTGGGCAGGTGACTTTCAGTCATACTGTTACAAACACGGGTAACGGTTCTGACAGCTTACTTGTAAGTGTTGCAGAGCTTGCTAATGATTTCAACTTTAACAACATCAGGATCTATCCGGATGCGAACAAAGATGGAATTGCAGATAATCTTACCGAAATAACAAGTACACCAAGTTTAACCAGAAATGGTACTCCAGGTAGTACGTACGGTATTATTATAGTTGCTGATATTCCTGCAACAGCTTCTGATGGAGAATTCGAAGACATCGTTGTTACTGTAACCAGTAAGTATGACAATGGAGAAACTGCGAATGCTACTGACAGAGCTGAAGTACAGGAAGATGCTGTAATTAATGTTAGTAAAGGGGTTGATCAGACTACAGCGGATGTTGGAGATCAAGTTACTTATACTATCGACTACTCAGAAAATGGTACGGCAGCAGCTACTAATCTTGTTTTGAAAGATGCAATTCCGGTTGGAATGACCTACGTACCAAACTCTGCAGTTTGGAGTGGTAGTGCTACAGCGCTTACAGATGCGGCAGGTGGTGATCCGGCAGGTATTACCTTTGAAAGAAAAACTGGCGGTGCTCAGGATACATTGATTGCAGTTATTGCTAATGTTGCAAACGGTTCCTCTGGTACGCTTTCATTCGATGTTACTATCGATGCTGGTCAGGAAGGTAATACCATCGTGAACACTGTGATCTTTACTCATGATGATTTACCAACTGAAAATCCTGTTCCAGGTACACCAGTTGAAGTAAATGAAAATTATGACATTGATTTAGTTGATGCTCAGGACGTAGTCAAAGATACAGTTCAGCAGGGTGCAACTGTTAACTTTATAAACAGATACGAAAACACAGGTACTACTACAGATACTTATAACATTACTTTGAGTAATGGTAATTATCCGGCAGGAACTCAGTTCTTATTGTATAAATCTGATGGTAACGGAAACCCTACAAGTACTTATCAGGATACAGGAACAGATGGTATTCCGGATACAGGACCTGTAGCTGTAGGTGATACAGTAGTAGTAATTTTACAGGTAAAATTACCAGCGGGTATAACTGCATCTAATTTAAGCATCGACAAAACATTAACATCTGTTAATGATGCAAACGCAAATGCAACGCATAAAGATAAAATCAACTATGTTCAGCCAAGAACAGTTGATATTACCAACGACTTTGCAGCCGGAGTAGCAGGCGCGTTAGGTGAAGGGAGAGGACCTGAAGCAGCGGTTGTTAAGTCATTAAATGCAAACCCGGGAAGTACAGTTAATTTCACGCTTTTTGTGAAAAACACAAGTTCTTCAATTGATGCATATGGTTTAGCAGTATCAAATGATACTACTGCACTGGGTGGTCTTCCAAATCCAACGGTTTTACCGGCAGGATGGTCAGTAACATTCAAAGATCCTAATAATGGAAATAGTGTTATTACAGGAACCGGAAACCTTGCAGCCGGAGCTAGTAAAGAAATTACAGCAGAAGTATCAATTCCAGCAGGTTTTGCTCCTGGGGCGGTAAATCTTTACTTCAGAGCTCTTTCTGCAACTTCAAACGCAGAAGATATCATTCACGATCAGGTTGTAGTTCAAACTGATCAGAATATGCAGTTAACAAGTAACAATACCGGACAAGTATCTCCGGGTGGTTCTATTACTTATCAACATACACTTACTATTCTAAGTAACGTAACTGAAAACAATGGGACTAATTCAGACTTGCGTGTTGAGTTAACTAACTCAGAAGCTATTGGTTGGACTTCTCTAGTTTATTGGGATACTGACGGTGATGGAATTATCACTAACGGAACAGATTCACTTCTAACTTCCGGTGCATCACCTGGCTCTGTTGATCTTCCAGCTGCTGTTGGTAACAAAACATTCAATCAAACGATCAAGTTTATCGTGAAAGTTACCGGACTTGCAAGTTTGGAGGATGGAGATGATAACACAGCCACTCTTATTGTAAGTGATAACGAAGGTAACCTCACCAGCAGAAGTAACACTGATGTTACTGAGATTCAGGCAGGTCTTGTTAAGCTTGACAAGTTCCAAGCTCCTGATGCAGGTGGTTCAGCCGGTGCATATACAAAAAATCCATTCAATGTTTTACCAGGCGACACAGTGTACTACCGAATAGTAATCAATAATGATGGTTCACAACCTGTGACTAGCATTTCTGTTACTGACGATACTCCAACTTTTACCACCATGTTAGTAGCTGCTACAACAACAGTTACTTCAGGTACAGTTGGTTCTGTAACAGTTACAACCCAACCAGCTTTGGGTGGAACAGGAACTATTCAGGTTGATATAGATCAACTTGATCCAACGGAGACTGTTACCGTCGAGTTTGCTGTAAAAGTAGACAGCTAACAAAATAATATAACCCAGATTTATGAGGATGAGATTGACCTCTCATCCTCCTTTTAAAACTTATGCGCAACTTTAAATCTCTCATATCATTCTTGATTATTCTGCTGGTAGCAGGGATGGGAGAAGTACGTGCGCAAAATGCTCCACCATCAGGAACACAAATCACGAATCAGGCACAAACTACATTTATAAGTGCAGGCTCTACAGGATCTCAACAATTGTTATCCAATGAAGTAAATGTTATTGTTGATATAAACAGTGATTTCCGACTTGAAGTAGATAACTCTTTCAGAGAGTTTAAAGGAAGGAGTGTAGAGTTTTCACATTACCTTGTTAATGATGCGCCGGTTTCGATTACGTTTGAATTGAGGATTTATAATTGGAGCCAGGCAGATTATAATCTTCAGGATTTAGAATGGGTATCAAACGAAAAATCGAAAGCTTTTGGAGCCAATGATACGCTGATAAGAGAAGTTACACTTGGTGCCGGAGAAAGATACGACTTTACATATGAAGGAAGTATATCACCACTTGAAGATGATTCAATAACTGCAATCCTTAATGTTGAAGCTACTTCAGGACTAAGCGGGGTTACAAAACTCAAAAGAGATTCAGTGTATGTTCTAACGGGTACAAAGATTGAACTTGTAAAAACTCAGAGTGGAGTAGATGAACTCCAATCAGGGGATACATTCAGTTATTCTATTACAGGAACCAATACCGGTGATGTAGATGCACTTCCAAGAGATGTTATTATTGATGGGATATCCACTCAAAAAATTGTTTTACTTGATTCAATACCGAGTCAAACAAATTTTGTGCAATTTACAGAAGCTTCTAAGGGGCAGTATTTATACAATGTCGAAGGTGATTCACAATTTGAATTTAGCAGTCAAACCCCTGCCGATCCATCGGCTGTGGCTGTAGTAGGACTGGCTCTGGATGAATTAACGATAGGAGAATCCTTTTCTACAAGTTTTGAAGTAGAGTTAGGGCAGGGAGCTTCCGGTCAGGTTAAGAACATAGCCGAAGTTCATTACACTGATCCCGATGGTAATGCTGTTGCAGCATCTGCTTCAAATGATGTAATTACAGAAATAGATGGTGGCGCAACCATCGATTATTTTACTGATGATACGTTCGGTAAGAAAACCGGTACTTCAAGTATTGGGAAAAATCTTTTTCCTCAGGCGTCTGCCTCTGCTTGTAATGAATCAAGGTCTTTGATAGAGACGGTGAAAATCACTTTAGTTTCTTTTGAAACCGGTGATACAGAAGATTTTGAAGGCATAGAAACTTCTGTTAATTCAGGAGTATTCAGGATTCAAGGCGGAGTGCCAACAAGAAATGCTGTAGATTTCGATGTATTACCTGGTAATATGATCCTGGAGACCGTTGAAGATGATATCATTGAAGCGATTCTTGATTGTGATGGTCTTGATAATATTTCTAATCCTGAAAATGCAAGAATCAGAGCAGATATTGTTGTAGACCCTTACGGTGTTGTGTTCGATTCCGAAACTAATCAGCCGATCAGAAATGCATCTGTTACAATTATTGACGTGACCGGAGCTAATAATGGTGGAAATCCGGGAACTGCCGCTAAAGTGTACGATACGGACGGAACAACTGAAAGACCAAGTACTGTAGCTACAGGACCAGATGGTAGATTTAACTTCCCATTTCTTGAAACAGGTAATTACAGAATTGAAGTAGAAACTCCCGAAGGATATCAGTTTACTTCTCAGGTTCCAATTGGATTGTTACCTGCCGGCAGAAAGATCGATACTTTAGCATCTTATGGAAGTGAATTTGCATTAAGAAATATTCCTCAGGGAACTAATTTTGATATTCCTCTCGATCCTTTAGCCCGTGGTGTTCTCTTTACAGACAAAAAAGTTGATCGTCCTGTTGCGGAAATAGGTGACTACGTCAACTACACGATCGAGATCAGAAGTCAAGCTATCAATACGGTAAGAAACTTATTTATCGATGACATCCTTCCATTTGGTTTCAAATATCAGTTGGGTTCGGCTAAATTAGATGGTGTTGAATTACCTGATCCCGAAGGTGATAGTGGCCCAGAACTTAAATTTGATGTTGGTGATATTGAACCCGGAACTACAAAAAAACTTACTTACAGAGTATTTGTAGGACCTGGATCAGAAAAGGGCAAAGGCATAAATACTGCGATTGCAAAGAGTGATGAGGTTATCGTAAAGAGCAGTAACCAAGCCAAAGTTAAAGTTGAAGTTCGTGGCGGACTATTCAATGATAATGCATATGTAATAGGTAAAGTATTCCAGGATTGCAATGAGAATGATATTCAGGATGCTGGTGAAGTTGGTGTGCCGGGTGTGCGTCTATATATGGAGAATGGTAATTTCGTAATCACAGACAGCGAAGGTAAATATACATTCTATGCAGTGAAGCCAAACAAGCATGTAGTTAAGGTGGATAATTACTCACTTCCAGAAGGTAGTAAATTATCAGTATTAGATAACAGACATGCGAATGACCCATCAAGTAGGTTTGTGGATGTCAAAAAAGGACAACTTCACAGAGCTGATTTTGCAATTTGTGAATGTACTCCTTTAGTAAATGAACAAATTGATTCAAGGAGGGCTTTGCTTTCTAAATCCGGTGATGATCTTTCATCATCAGTTAAAAGAAGTTTCAGTATAGATGAAGCAAGTTCTCAATCAGGTAGAGGACGATTTGCTAACGCAAGCGGAACGGTAGGTGATCAGAAAATTTCATCTGAAAAAGTTCAGGCAAGTCCTGCAGGTGTTGAAGAAGTTGCTGAAGTGAATGAGATTTCTGAAGAGCAATTGATTTCTCAACAATTTGAAGAAGCATTATTTAATGCCGATCCCGGATTAGGTTTCATGAATGTTTCCCATAATGATACTTTAGTAAAAAATAACTTGACCATCTGGACGAAAGGTACTGCAGGTGCTAAGTTTGTATTAACTCTTAATGGCGATATCGTTAGCGACGAAAAAGTAGGTCAGTCTTCAGTTTCGCCAACTAATAAGTTACAAGGGTGGGAATACGTAAGTATCGATCTTGAAGCAGGTAAGAATACATTAGTACTTGAGGAAGTAGATCCATTTGGAAATACAAGAGGAAGGGAAGAGGTAGATGTATATGCTCCGGGTAAGGCGGTCAAATTAAAAGTGACTTCACCAATTAAAAATGTGCCTGCAGATGGTACTTCTACGGCATTAATAAGAGTTGAAATTATTGATGAAAACGGATTATTAGTAGGCGACCGTGCCGGAATTACATTAGATACTGAATTTGGAACCTGGTTAGCTAAGGACAATAACAAAAATGAACCGGGTACTCAGACATTTATCGAGGATGGTGTTGCTGAGTTTGAACTTAAATCTACGAATCAACCTCAGACGGCAAAAGTAAGAGCAAACCTTGGAGTATTGGAAGGAGAAACAAAAGTCGAATTTCTTCCGGACTTGAGACCTTTAATTGCTGCAGGTATCATAGAAGGGACATTGAGATTTAATGAAAGTGTAAATATCAGTTCTACAAAAGAAGCAGATGGCTTTGAAAGAGAATTAACTCAGCTTTCATATGATTTTGAGCAATTTACCGGCGATGCAAGACTGGCTTTCTTCATCAAAGGAAAAGTTAGTGGTAAAACACTTTTAACAGCCGGATTTGATTCTGAGAAATCAAGAGAGGAAAGATTATTCCGTGATATACGTCCGGATGAATTTTATCCTGTTTATGGTGAATCTTCTATCAAAGGTTTTGATGCACAATCATCAAGTAGATTGTATGTAAGAGTTGATCGTGGAAAAACGTATGCTCTTTACGGAGATTTCATCACTCAGGAAAGAAACCAGGATATACAATTAGGAAATTACAGCCGTGCACAAACCGGTATTAAAGCTAATTTTGAGCAAGGAAAAGTAAGAGCTTCAGCATTTGGTGTTAATGCGTTTTCGAGTAGAAAAGTAAGAGAATTTCAGGGACAAGGTATTTCAAGATATGATCTTCCAGATCAGGATATTGTAGACAACAGTGAGATCATTGAAATCATAACTTATGATCGTGAGCAGCCGGAAATTATTTTAGAAACCGAGCGATTAACAAGATTCAGAGACTATGTAATTGATCCGTTCTCGGGAGTGATAACTTTTAAGACTCCGGTATCAAGTGTGGATGCTGATTTTAATCCTGTATTTATCAGAGCTACTTATGAAGTCACTAATAATCAGGAAAGATACCTTATCGGAGGAATTTCTGCTGAAACAGACATAACCCGTGGAATAAAAGTTGGGGCCAATGCAGTTAAGGATAATAATCCGGATGATAAACTTACTTTGCTTTCAGGAAATGTTGTTGCTGACCTTGGAAATGACACCAAAATAGTAGGTGAATTCGCCAATACTGAAACAGAAAGCAGAGGTAACGGAAGTGCGGGAAGAATTGAAATAAACCGAAGAGGAAAAAAGTTCGATATTCTTGCTCAAGTAGGCCGTTCAGGAAAAAACTTTAATAATGAAGCTACTACTTTAGGACAAGGAAGAACAGAAGCCCGATCAAGAACAAGATATAAACTTTCAGGATCTACAAGCCTTAAGGGTGAGTTCCTATTCACCAGAAATGATACAACAAGTGATCGAACCATTGGTGGGTTGATTTCTGCTGAACAGTCACTTGGGAATAATATGAAGACGGAATTAGGTCTGAGGTATTCTGAGAATTACCTGGCTTCGCTGGATTCAACCTCATACAATACAAACGCACGCGCAAAAGTAACTGCTGACCTTCCATTCCTTAATAATGCTTCTGCTTTTGGTGAGATAGAGCAAGACCTGAATGAAGCAGATAAGCGATTAATCGCTTTAGGAGCCGATTACAAGCTTAGAAAATTAGCCAAGTTTTATGCCCGTCATGAGTTCATTTCAAGTGCAGGAGGAATTAATACATTAAGTGGAAACCAGCAGCGAAATAATACAGTAATTGGTATTGATGCCAGTTATATGAAAAATGGTCAGGTATACAGTGAGTATAGAGTAAATGATGCATTTGATGGAAGAAGTGGACAGGCTGCGATCGGACTAAGAAATCAATTTCAATTAACAGAAGGTTTAGGTTTAAACTTTGGATTTGAAAGAGTATTTACCGTAGAGGGAGCGGCAATTAATGATGGTACTGCAATAACTTCAGCTATAGATTATACAGGAAGCTCTAACTGGAAAGCTACAGCAAGAGCAGAAGCAAGATTTACTTCTAACCAGAATACTTATTTGAATAGTCTTGGATACGGATTGAAAGTAAGCCCAGACTGGACACTGCTTACTAAGAACATAATCTCTGTAAATTCAACTGATGGAACTTCAGGAATTAGTAAACTTCAGGAGAGATTACAGGTTGGTGCTGCTTATAGAAGTACTTCTACAAATAAATTCGATGCTCTGTTCCGCTATGAATTCAAACATGAAATTGATAAGAATATAGATCCTGATTTCTTCAGAACAGCACATGTACTTTCTTCTCATGGAAATTATCACCCAACATCAGATCTTACTTTCTCAGGTAGAGTGGCAGCAAAATATTCGATTGAATCAGATAGCCATCTTAGAACATCTTCCTTCCTTGAGTTAATTTCTGGACGAGCACTTTACGATATTGATGAGAAATGGGATGCAGGGATTAATGCTGCTTTATTAGCAAATAGCGATTTCTCAACAAAAGATTATGGATTAGGTGTAGAAGTTGGATTTTTGGTTGCTAAAAACTTAAGATTGGCTACAGGTTATAACTTCTTTGGATATGATGATAAGGATCTTGTTGCCAATAATTATACTCAACAAGGAGCTTATCTCGGATTCAGCTATAAGTTTGACGAGCGATTGTTTGATAACCTGATACCTGATAAGATCAAGAAAACCCCAATTATTGATCCAACAAATTATCTGACTTGTGAAGAGGAGTGTTTTGAGGTTGATCTAACTCAGGAAAAAGTTTTACCATTTAATTTGGAGCCACTTCCAGCTAAATTATTACCTGCCAAAATTGCTGCAAGAAGTATTGAATTTGGAGAACTTGAAGTACTGACGGTTCTTCCAAAGCATATTCATTTCAACAACAACAGCACTTATATAAATCAAGCTGCAGCGCAAATGTTGGATAAAGTGGCTCACTTCCTAATGCAAAGAGATGACGACTACTTCATAAGAGTAACAGGTCATACTGATAGCAAGAGCTCACAATCTTATAACCTTGCATTATCTGAAAGAAGAGCGAAAGCAGTACGTGCTTACATGGTTGCTGCAGGTGTAGATGCAAACAGATTACAATTTGAAGGTTTAAGTTTTAGTCAAAACGCCGCACCTGAAAAAGATCGCGTGGATATGGCAAGAAACAGACGCGTAGAGCTCGAATTAAGTGTAGAAAACAGAAATATCCGATTTATTTCACAGGTTGAAGATCTTCAGGTTAATCCAAGAATCAGAGGCATCAGAAGTTGGGACTATGTATTTATAGCTGAACATAATTCCGTGCCTGCACAGCTTAATATGAATGGTAATAACTCACTAAACAGAGTTCACGATTATCTGGTTAGAAGAATTGCACTACCAATGAAAGAATATCAGAACCTGAATGTTACTGTTTCAGCTTCAACAATGACCATCGCAAATCAGATCAAAGGAATATTAGTTGGCGAAGGTATTAATATGGATAGAGTGATGATTGCCGAGATAGGAGGTAATAAAGTAGAATTTGATTACTCTCAACCTGAGTTGTTGAGTATTTACGATCAACAGGATGATATGAATCTTGTAAGTAATGGTCTTGCATTGAGAATGATGGACAACCTATTGGATATACTCAGAAATCGCGAAGATCTGTTGTTGATAAGAGACTTCTCTCAAAGTTATTCTGTTCCGAATTCAGTTCAGTTTGATGGAAATGTGAGCTCACTTAGCAACGAATTGCAGGGTATTATGTCAAGAATTGGTTCATACCTCAGAAATTCAAGAGGAGTTAGAGTTGAACTTTCAGCTGACGGAAGCAGAAGAGCTTCACAAAGAATGACGGCATTGAAAGATTATTTAGTTGAATGGGGAATTGATGCGGAAAGAATTAGTATATCTGAAGCCTCAAATTCTGATAGTTCAAATAAAATTAATATTGATTATCTGAATGCAGATTCTATTAATCTACTTGAAATGGATTTGATCAACGATGGAAAAGGCGGGGGTAAATAATTGAGTATTAGAATTAAAAAATATCTCATGAAATGGTTAGTACTTACAGGATCTATTTTTGCTGTACTTTTTTCAACAGGTGAACTAAATGCTCAAGTGGTTGTAAATGAAACTACGTTAATTTCAGATTCATACACGGTTATTGCAGACGGAAGCGTCACAATTACTATTCTTGGAGCGGATGGCGGAAATGGTTCAAACACAGACGGTGGAGAAGGGGCAACTGTAGTAGCAACATTCAATGTCAATTCGGGAGATGTTATCCGTTATGTTGTTGGAGAAGCAGGTAATACACACGGAGGTTCAAGTGCCGGGGGTGGTGGAAGTACGGGGGTCTACATAAATGATGTATTAGTAATGGTAGCCGGTGCCGGTGGAGGTGGTGATAATTCGAACGGCGCTCTTGGTTTAGGTGGAAATTCAGGAACTGCAGGGGATGAAGGTTCCGGTGGTGGTCCTGGTGCAGCGGGTACAAACGGAAATGGTGGTGGTGCTACAACTTCTGCAACTGCTTCCGGCGGTGGTGGCGGAGCTTTTTCAGCAGGGGGCTCGGGTAACGCCGGAGGTGGGGCCCGAGCAGACAACACAACGGCTAATTTAGCAATTGATCTCTCGATAGCAAATGGAGGTTCAGGAAGTGGATCTGGATCAGCGGGAGGTCGTGGATTTACCGGAGGTGGTGGTGCCGCCTCAAATTACGGTGCCGGTGGCGGTGGTTATTCCGGCGGTGGTGCCGGAGGATCTAACGGCGGAGGCGGTGGTGGAGGTTCATTTGTTCATTCATCCGCAGTTTCCAGTAATTTTACTGCAGGTGGAGATGGAAATGGTAATGAAAATGACGGCTCAATTACTATTAATTTTGTAAACTCACCTCCTGCTTTGGAGTCAGGCATTGTAAACGGAAACACGATTACTTTAGACTATAATGAAGCACTTGATGCAGGATCGGTTCCGGCAAACAATGATTTTGATGTAAGCGTGAATGGCAACACAGTTTCCGTAAACAATGTTTCCATAAATAACGATGTTGTTACAATCACTTTATCAAATCCCGTCAATTTTGGAGATAATGTTACTTTAGATTACACCTCAGGGACAAACCCAATACAGGATCCACAGGGAATAGACGCAGTTGATTTAAGTAATGAGGTCATTACAAATAACTCTCCGGATAACGTTGCTCCATCTGTTCCTCAGAATGTTTCAGCAGTCGCAATGGCCGGTGGAAACATAGAAATTACGTTTGATGATGTAGATGAAGCTATGGGTAGTGGAGTGTCGAGTTATTCAATAAAAAGATCCACAAGTTCCGGAGGAATATATGCCGAAGTTGGAACAGTTATAGATAATGAAAGTGTATCATATACTTATTCTGATAATACACCTGCCAACGGTTTTACATACTATTATGTAGTAACAGCAATTGATGGTTCAGCAAACGAAAGCCCAGTTTCAACAGAAGTATCTGCAACCGCAGATGGAGTTTCTCCTCAATTAGATTCTGTTATCGTTAAAGGAAATGAGTTGACAATCTATTACGATGAATCATTGGACATTTCTTCAGCTCCTGCAAACTCTGATTATACAGTTACTATTGATGGAAACTCTGTTTCAGTGAGCAGTTTAACAATAGCAACTAACAAGGTTATACTAACTCTTTCAACCCCCGCGGGGATAGGTGATCCTGCGTCAATAGATTATACTCCAGATGTAAATCGGATAAGAGATTTAGTGGGAAATGAAGCTGCAGCACTTTCCGGACAGACTGTTACTAATAATACCATAGGATTTAATCCAACCCCTCCTCAGGATGTTAATGCAACGGCTGTTTCGGGCGGAAACATAGAAATTACATTTCTGGATGTTGGTAACAACGGTGAGATAGCTACTTATTCAGTAAAAAGATCAACAACTCAGGGAAGTGGATATTCACAAATAGGAACTGTATCAGATAATGAAAGCAGTAGTTATACATTTACAGATAATTCCACTACTGATGGAGTTACCTATTACTACGTGGTTAGTTCTCTGGACGGTAATGCAAATCAAAGTAATAATTCTTCTGAAAGTAGCGCCACAGCTGATGCAACAAGTCCGACTTACGAAACAAGTATCATCGAAGGAAACTTTCTTTTGGTGGATTTTGATGAGCTTTTGAATACTACGTCAATACCTTCAACATCAGACTTTGTGGTAAGAGTAAACGGTACACCTGTTAATATTTCGGGAATTTCTGTAGCGAACGTAAGGGTAACAATAGATCTGGCGTCGGCTGTTCTGCAAGGAGATAATGTGACCTTTGATTATACCCCTGGCGCCAACCCAATTGAAGATGTTGCCGGCAACAACGCCGCAGCTATTTCCAATAATACTGTAGACAATGTTACTTCAGTTCTTACCGCTTTTGGACCCGATCCTTGTCCAATCGTAAATGGAAATGATGCAAGTTGGGCATGCTTTGATGGTACAAATAACGGTACGTCGATGACAGCTAAAGTTGGTAATCTTGAAATTGCTACTGTAACAGCAGCATCAGGAAGTCAAACTACTTTTGCACCAAATGCATTGCAGGAATGGTCTAGCGGAGCTTTTTCAGGAGATGAGTTCAACGGACCTCAGTTGAATGCTACCGGAGCTTCTGGTAATGCTACTTCATTTGATGTTAATATCCCTTCTTTGGTTCCTTCTGATGCAATTATTTTGAGTTTGAACAAGTTAAGACCAAACTCGGGCGGAACATCTTACACTCTTGAAGCTTTTAATGGTTCTAATAATAAGGTTCCTGTAAGTGGTTGGATTACAGGGCAAGGTGGAGACGGAGGTGTATGTACTAACTCTGTTAATCTGAATTTTGCCAATGGAAATACAACCATCGAATTCCAACCTGTAGTTTCCGGAAATCCTCAATGTGCTGCCTCATCTAATCCGGTTTGGTTCAGAATTAATAATACCGGAATTGAAAGAATTGAAATTCGAAAAATTGCTTCACAACCTGATAACATTCACGTTGGATTAGCAATTGTAGCAGATTATGGTGACGCACCTAATTCTTACAGAACCAGATATAATTCCAGAGCAAATGCACCGGCTTTTCACTTATTAAGTAACACAGGGTCTAATCCTGTGTTTTTCGGAGCGGGGGTTGATGGTGATGGTAACGGAGCTTCAAATACCCAGGCAAACGGAGATGATACTGAATCAACCGGAATTGATGCAGGTGATGATGAAGATGCTATTTCACAAATTCCTACACTCAGAACCAATGATCAGACTTATCAGATTGAACTAGTTTGTACATCGGGAGCTAAAGTAGGAGGATGGATAGATATCAACCAAAATGGTTCATTTGATAATTCAGAATATGCATTTTCTGATTGCGTATCAGGGTCTGCAACTCTGAACTGGGGTGGCTTATCAGGATTAATAACAGGTGATACATTTGCAAGATTCAGGATAGCATCAACCGCAAGTGCTGTTGCTTCTCCATATGGTTTTGCGATAGGTGGAGAAGTTGAGGATTATCCTATCACAATTCAGGATCCTGCAACTCCTGATCTTGCTATCGAAAAAGATGTGGATATTTCTACTCCAATTGAAGGAGAAACAGTTACTTTTACCGTTTCAGTAACAAATCCGGGTGAATTTGCTGCCACTGGTGTTCAGGTAACCGATCAATTACCATCAGGAATTACCTATCAGTCTCATTCAACGTCACAGGGAAATTATAATACATCCACGAATATTTGGGATATTGGATCTCTTCCGGAAGGAGATACTACTACTGTGACTCTCCATATTGTAGCTACAGTAAATCCGGGTACTCAGGGAAATACAATCACAAATAATGCTGAGATTACTGCATTAAATGAGAATGATCCTCAATTAGGAAATAATTCTGCCTCGGCAGGGATTACTGTTGTGCAGCCTCAGGCAGATATTCAAGTTTCAAAAATTGTAGATAATCAGGTTCCGATCGAAGGTGATTTTCTTACATATACCGTTTCAGTGACCAATAATGGTCCAAGAAATGCAACGAACTTTAAAGTGATTGATCAGCTTCCAAGCGGAGTCACTCTTCAAAGTTCGAACCCAAGTGTTGGTACTTATAATTCGTCAACCGGGGTCTGGAATATTGGAACTTTTGTAAATGGAGCTACCGCTTCGCTGATAATAAATGTTAGAGTGGATTCGGGAACTGAAGGTAGTACAATTGAAAATACTGCTTCGGTTAGTAGTTTAGATCAGATTGATCCGAATTCAAACAATAATTCTGCAACTGCATCACTTACAGTTCAACAAGCAGCAGCACCAAATGTATGTAATGATAGACCCTTATTACTATTTAAAAACGGGACTTTACAAAGTGGTTCAAATAACCAACTTGGGGCAGTATATAGATTCGATACCGTTATTCCCGGAACGTATGCGTTAGTTGAAATTATTACAGATAACAATGCAACTCTTACCAACATTGATGAAACAAGCGGTACAACAGCTTTTGATAATGCACTTTCTCCAAGAATTCAAAGTGCAGATGGTAACGATGCGTTTATGGATTTCGAAATTTCATTCTTCGATTCTGTAACCAATGCGGCTAAATATTTATCATTTGCTGCAACTTCCTCTGATGTTGATGGTGATAATAATAACTTGAGGGAATTTGTAGGTTACCAAAATCTTAGTTCTTATACCGTTGAAAATACCACCGACCTTGTAGTAGGCTCCCAGGGAATTTATTCAACTTATACTCCTGATAATACAAATGGTGTTACATCTTCGGATCCTGATTTTACTGATCACATGGTATATAGTGCTTATACAAATGTTCCAAAATTCAGATTCAGAGCAGGTATTAATTCAAATGGTGCAACTTCTAATCGCTTGTTTAGAATTAGTTTTAATCCGTGTGATATAAATAATTTCAGTAATCCTGTTTCTGAAAACATTATTGATGTAGGTGTTACAAAAACAGTTGATTTTAATACACCTGCCGTTGGTGATACAATAACTTATTCTATTGAAGCATCCAACAAAAAAGCAAATGCAGTAGGTGATGTAGAAATTACAGATCAGCTTCCGGCAGGATTGACTTTTGTATCTGCTTCTACAACTAAAGGATCATATACAAGTGGCACCGGCATTTGGAATATTGGGTCATTTACAGGGCTGGAATCGGCAACTCTAACTTTGAAGGCAAGAGTTAATACGGGTCAGGAAGGTAATAGCATCACTAATACGGCTTCGTTTTCTGACTTTACCGGTACTGATGGAAATCAGAGTAATAATAGTTCTTCTGTGCCAATTATCGTATTTGATCCGGGAGCGGGTACTACTTGTAATGAGCCTCCTTTATTTAACTTTTCTACAAATACACTTGAGTCCGGGATAGGTGGGCAGGTAAATGCAGTTTATCGTTTTACAAATATTGGACAAGGACTTGATGCACTTGTTAAGATTAAGCAATTAAGTAATGCGGTATTAAATGCCATAGATGATAATAATGTAGCTAACAGCCCGGCTAACTTTAGTCCTCTTTTTACGGCAACTCAAAGCGGTGGATATATCCAGTGGGAAGTAAAATTTGTTCAGTCAGGTACAAGTACACCTGTTAAGAAGAGTTTTTCAATGACTGCTTTGGATATTGATGGTTTTTCTCCACAACAGGGACAGTCAGTTCGTGACTTTTTAGGGTTTGCCCAGAACCAATCTAATACTGTACAGTCAGGCAACAACTTGACCGAAGCTACACAAGGGATTCTACAAACATTTGAAAGTACAAATTCAACCGATGCCACAAGTACTTTTGATATCGATCATATGGCATACATAAGCTATAATTATACTTCCGTTCTCGAATTTAGAACCGGTTCATTTACTTCTGGTGGGTATCAGGATGATCGATTAGTAGATCTTGATTTTACAAATTGTAGAAATCAGGACTTTACAAACCCTGTTGTTACAACTCGTAACGCTAATATATCGGTTAATAAAACGGTGGATAATGCAAATCCGCTTTCAGGCGAAAACATCAATTTTACTGTTACCGTAACTAATAACGGACCTGAAAATGCAACAGAACTTGATGTAAATGAGACATTACCAAACGGATTGACATTGGTTCAGGCTACTCCAAGTCAGGGTACTTATAATCAATTAAACAAAATTTGGTCAATTGGCACGTTAAATAATGGTAGTTATGTAACACTTGGAGTAGAAGCCTCTGTAAACACCGGGGTAACAGCAGATTCATTAGTAAATAAAGCATTTGTAGTTGGTTTAAATCAGTTTGATCCTTCTGCCGCAAATGACACAGCCAGAGCAACAGTTTATATCAGTAAAAAGGTAGAAGGGACTGTTTTCCGTGATAAAACCGGAAATGGAATTACAGATGGAGATACTAATTTTGGAGATGCTGCAGGTGATCAACAAGCATTAAAAGATGTCATTGTTTACTTGTTTAAAGACGGTGGGGATGGTTTAGCCACAGGTGTAGATGATAGTTACGTTCAAAAAGACACTACGGATATTACCGGGAAATACTCATTTCAAGTAGCTGAAGATGCAGATTACTGGATAGCCGTGAATTCCAAAACAGGAACACTTAGTAATGGTTCGACCTGGGCTGAACAGGTTTATGCACCTGCAGGTGCGGTTTGTTCTGACGGAACCGGATCGACAACCATAAAAGGCTCAGCAGGAAATTGTTTTGGCGGTCGAAGAGGTAATCAATCAGATAATCTGCCAACATCAGGAAACCCTTCACCCTCAGATCTCTCAAATGCTGAACATATTGCAAAATTCACATTAAGCGGTTCTTCTATATCGGGAATAAATTTTGGGTTTAGTTTTAACGTTGTAACCGATACCAGAGATGGTGATGATGACGGTTCTGCAGGAAGAAGTATACAGGGATCACTCAGACAGTTTATCACAAACGCCAATAATATAACGGGTGCAAATTCCATGAGATTTGTTCCTTCTGTAGCGACCAATGCTTCCGGAAGCGGAGGAAATTGGTGGCAAATTTCTTTAGGGTCTAATTTGCCTGCTGTTACTGATGCTCTCACGACTATAGATGGTAGAGCGTATAATTTGAATGCACCAGCTACTCTTATTGATACCAACTCGGGCTCTGTTGGAACCGGGGGTTCTGTTGGAGTTGATAATATTTCATTGAATACTTTCACACGAAAAGAGCTCGAAATAAATATGAGTGATCGCGGAAACAATGCATTCCAGATCAATAGCTCGGGAGCGGTAGTTGTAAGGCATCTTGCTTTATATAATAACAACCGCGCAATTCAAATCAGCAATGTGACTGGTGGAACTATAGAGAATAACCTTATTGGTACAAGAGCAGATGGAACAGATCCGGTAGGAAACTTACAACTTCAGTATGGTATTTTTGGAGCTGGTTCCAGTTCAATGACCCCGTTAATTCAAAGAAACTATATCGCTTTTACACAGAATAGTGGTATTAGATCGAACAATGGGAACGCCAATATTCAGGTATTCCAAAATGAAATCTATCGAACCGCAAAAACAAATAACAATGCAGATGGTATTGAAGGTATAGGGCGTTGGACTATTACTCAGAACCTGATTCATGAAAACGGTAAACCATCCGGAAGCGATATATATGGCGGAAGTGGTATTGAGATTGGAAACTCTGCAGGAACTCTTTCTTCGAATAACACGATCCGAAATAATACAATCAGGGATCATATAACAACAGGTATTCTGGTGTTAAATCAGGTTTCGTCCACTTTAATTGAAAAGAATAAGATTACCGGAAATGGAACCGATTATTCAGGGGCTCCCTACAAAGGTGCAGGTGTAAGATTAGCTTTTCCGGATGCACAACCCCAACAAGGAGTATTTATTACTAAGAACAGTTTTTCAAATAACTATGGTTTATCTGTTGATATTGTTACTTCGGGAAATGGAGAGGCTGATGGGGTTTCGCCTAACGACGGGGTAATTGAAGCCTCTTCTACTGAACCTAACAAAGGACTTGATTATCCGGTATTTACCTTAGCAACAATTGATGGAAATCAACTAACTGTGGAAGGTTATATGGGTAAAAACCTGAATAGAATTTCAGGAACTTATACCATCGAAATTTACAAAGCTGCTGATGATGGAAATCAGAGTGGTTTAATTGAAGAGGGAGGAAGTTTGATTAGAGAACATGGTGAGGGACAGACTCTGATAGGTACAATTACTACCAATTCCAATGGGTCATTCAATGAAACATTTACGATTTCCGGAGCTTCCATTGTTGTAAATGATCGAATTACGGCTCTTGCTTTTGATGTTTCTAATAACACTTCTGAATTTTCAGCAAACCAAAGGGTAGTTGCAACAGGAGTGACTGTTAACGGATATGTTTTCCATGATACAAACCATAACTCTTTGAGAGAGGGTAGCGAAAGTGGTATTCAAAATGTTACAGTTGTTCTCTATAACCGCCAGTTGAATAACTGTAAGAGTGTTCTCACAGATGCAAACGGATTCTATCAGTTTAACAATGTTCTAAATGGACAATACGACTTGATCGAATCATTTGGTCAAAGTGTTCCTACTCCGGATGTTTGTACTCCGGCCGAAACGGATCCAGATGATTATGTATCAACGACCCCAAATCTTAGAACCATAACAGTAAATAACCTACCATACCAACAGAATTTCGGAGATTTTGAAGGTTCCAAGATTACAGGAAAAGTTTTCAATGATAATGGAATTGGCAGCGGTACTGCTAACGATGGAATTCAGAATGGTGGCGAGATAGGAATAGACGTTGTCATTGTACAGGCTTTAACCGGATCCAATACTTTAATTGAACAAACTTCAACTGCAGGTGATGGATCTTACTCTCTTTATGTTCCTAAATCCACGATAGGAGACGGCGGAACTATCAAGATTAAAGAAACAAATAAATCTGCTTTTATATCGACGGGAGGAGCGGCAGGGACTACAAGTGGAAGTTATAACTTAAACAATGATGAGGTTACCTTTACAAATAGCGTGGGAACATCCTATACCGGAATTAGCTTTGGAGATGTTGGTACCAGCGTTCTTTTAACGGATGGAAATCAAAATGTTCTTCCGGGTGCTACTGCTTTCTTCCAGCATACATACGAAGCTAAAACTGCAGGAACTGTGGTGTTCTCGACAACTTCAGTAAATAATCCTTCTAATATAACATGGCCAATTCTGCTTTATCAGGATTTAAATTGTAATGGGGCTGTGGACAGTGGAGAACCTATACTTAGCAATACAGATCAGATAAATGTAACCGCTAACCAAACCGTATGTTTATTATTGAAAGTGACTGTGCCTCAGAGTGTTCAAAATGGTTCTTCAAGTAATACCACTATTCTTGCTACTCTCGATTTCGCTAATACTTCACCATTGATTCAACAAAATGCAACCAGATCAGATCTTGTTAATGTGAATGATCAGGAAGCAGGTTTAGTATTAATCAAAACAGTAGATAAAGCTTCGGCTTTACCGGGCTCCATTCTTACTTATTCTGTTCAATACCAAAATAACGGAGATGAACCATTGAGTTCATTGGAAATAGTAGACAATACCCCAACTTACACAACTTTTACAAGTGCAGCTTGTGGCTCACTGCCAAATAACTTAACAGCTTGTACAATAACAGATCCTGGAGTCGGTGGTTCTGGGGCAATAAAATGGACATTTACAGGCACTCTACAGCCCGGCGGGTCGGGAACAGTTACTTTCACAGTAAAAATTGACAATTAGCAAAAAGAGATGCGAGATAAAGAGAAAAAACCAATCGTATTTATTGTAGAAGATAATAATGCATATCGTATTCTTATCTCAAGAATGCTTGAAAAAAATGGATTTACAACTCTTGCTTTTCAGGATGGTTACAAAGCCTTAAAAATGATTGAATACATAAAACCGGATATTATTTTAAGCGATATTCAAATGCCGGGACTCGATGGGTTTACGATGAATTCCAAGATTCAAGAATACTATCCAGAGTTAAGAATTCCGGTTCAGTTTATTTCCTCAACAAATTCAAAAAAGCTTATTGAACGGGCAAATTCACTTGGAATAAACCAGCTAATTCATAAGCCTGTCAAAGCAAATGTTTTGTCTGAGTGTTTATTTAAAGCTATAGATAAATTCGCAGCTGCTTAGCTTTATTTTAGTTTTTATTGGCATTAAGGTTAGGTAGATTTCAATATGATCACTACCACCAAAGTAATTATACTTCGCTCAATTGATTATCAGGATTCCAGTAAAATCCTAACGGTATTATCTCAGTTACATGGTAAAATTTCACTGATAGCTAAAGGAGCTAAACGACCCAAAAATAAGTTGGCCGGTCTTATTGAAGTTGGCAATATTCTGGAAGTCACTTACTATTACAAATCTACAAGAGGTGTTCAAACATTAACTGAAGCATCTATAGATTATCAGTCCTTAGAATTCAGAAAAGATTTTGACAGAGCTTCTGTTTTGTATTCTTCATTAGAGCTGATAGCCCAATTGGTACATGAAAATGAGGAAAATCAACATATTTTTGCTTTCTCAAATAACTTTATTAGATGGTTAGGCGAAGTAGAAAATGTTTATCAATCATTGTTTGCTTATGTACAAATCAGACTTGCTCAAATCATGGGGGTTGGTTTAATTAATGAAATCGATGAGTTTGAAACTGTTTATCTGAATATCAGTAGTGGTAGATTAGCAGAACAGCCTGATTCTGAGTTGGCATACAAGTTAACGGAAGCTCAGGCGTTGTTTCTTAATCAGGCAACTTCTTCGCAGAGCAAAGAGGTTTTTCAAATTCATTTTGAAGAAAAAGAACTAAAACAACTGATTCATCATTTAGATGTGTACTTTAAGTATCATATTGAAGGTTTTAAAGATCGCCGATCGGATACAATTTTTGAACAAATGACCAAATATTAGAAATGAAAACAAGAGACCGTTATTTAACCGCTATTTTATTGATTCTGATCGGAGTTTCGATTGGAACATTGGTTGCTCTTTACACAATGAATGATGAGCTGGCACCATTATCAGAAGTCAGGTTTACTGAAGTTACAAAAAGCGAATCGCCATATTTTGAAGATGAAGAACTGGCCGATATTGATACTCGCTTTCTTTTTAAAACTATTGCCACATCGGTAACCCCATCAGTTGTCTATATTGAAACAATAGTACCGGTGGACGGAGAAGGGGAGGCTGGCAATTTTTGGAACCGGGTAATGCCACGAAGAGCAAGAAGTGTTGGTTCAGGTATCATTATCACCAAAGACGGTTATATACTTACGAATAATCACGTAATTGAAGGTGCTGTAGAAAATGGAATTAATGTAGTTCTGAGTGATAAAAGAGAATACCCTGCAAAAGTAGTGGGTCTTGATCCAACTACAGATCTTGCCGTAATAAAAATAGATGGTCTGGATCATTCTGCAATAACAATTGGTAATTCAGAAAGTGTAGATGTTGGTGAATGGGTACTTGCAATCGGAAACCCGTTTAAATTACGATCTACAGTTACCGCAGGAATCGTTAGCGCATTAAGTAGAGATGTTCAAATCATTGATGATAATTTCAGAATCGAAAGTTTTATCCAAACTGATGCAGCTATAAACAAAGGAAACAGCGGTGGAGCTCTTGTTAATACCAGTGGTCAACTTATTGGTGTAAATACTGCTATTGCATCTCAAAGTGGAAATTATCAGGGATATGGATTTGCTGTTCCAAGTAATTTGGCTATGAAAGTTGCTACAGATTTGATCGAATATGGAGAGGTTAAAAGAGCACTTCTTGGAGTAAGTATTGTATCTGTTGATTATAATCGTGCCGTTCAGTTGGGCTTGAGCGAAGTTAAAGGAGTCGAAATCGTCGTTATTACAGAAGATGGAGCAGCTGATAATGCAGGTATTGAAGTAGGTGATGTTATACTGGAAGTAAACGGAGTAGAAGTTAATGAGTCTAATCAACTTCAGGAAAAGATTGCAATTGTAAGACCAGGTGAAACCGTAGATTTAACTATTTGGAGAGACGGAACTATAATTTCTCAGTACGTTGAATTAAAAATGCTTGAACAGCAACAAATTGCTGATTTGCTTGGAACGCCTCAAAATGAACTGAAAAATGAATCAGAAGATCCCGAAAATGAAGAATTGTTTGAATTCAATATTGACTATCATGAATTTGATTCAGGGTTCAGAGTGGTTGAGATTCCTGACCAAATAGATTCTAAACCAGGTTTAATTGTATCAAAAGTGTATAAGTATTCTGAAGCATGGAATCGGGGATTAAAAAAGAATCAAATTATTCTATCTGTTAATGAAACTAAGGTTGAAGATCTCGAAACTTTAAAAGAACTTATCTCCGATAATCTAAATGATAAAGGCTCTGTTACCTTAGAGGTATTAAACGATGATAAAGCAAAAGGGTTTATAGAGCTAAAACAGTAATAAACAATGAAAAGATCTTACTTAGGGTTTCTGACTCTCGCTTTAATACTTATTGGGTGTGGTGGTTCGTCTGAGCCTCTCGTAAAAACTGACAGTACTAATAACTCTGCATTTCCTTCCTGGTATAATTCTTTTGGTTTTACAGCAGATAGTACTCATTTTTATGGGTATGGGACTGCAGTTTCTAACGATGAGGAAATAGCTAAATCTAAATCGGAACTTCAGGCACGTGCTATCCTTGAAAGCTATCTTGCTAAAGAATTAGAAGATGTAAGATCCGAATTAGAGCGGGATGGTTCTGCTTCCGTAAAACAAAAAGATTTTGTGATCAAGCTCAGAAATGCTCATAATAAAATTGAAAATGAAGCAGAACTGCTTCAAAATGCAGCAATAAATTCTGAAAATCTTTACCGTGGTTTTTCAAAGGTTACGATATCTAAAATCAGAGTTAATGAATTGGTACAGAACGAATTGGGCTCTGATCTTAGCAATACCAAAGCATTTATTTCAAGCCCTTCATTTAGAAGTCTCATAAAACCATCTGATTAAAATTTCTGATTTTTCATTTCATTTACTTATCCTTAATTGACTTTTGGGATAATCTTGTGGTATGATAAAACATGTATTTTTGGGTATAATAGTATGCCTTACAGCGACTATTATTAATGGGCAGCCAATTCATCAAACACCGGTTCAACCGTTTAAATATAGTGATCTTAAAAAAGAGCTTGCATCAACTACCCATCCAGACTCTCTGATTCGGATCCATTCTTTTTATGGAGTTACAAATGCTCGTCTTTTTCCGGATACTTTATTAGCCTCAATAAATAGGATTGAAGAGATTAGTCCTGCAGATGTTTTCTATAAAACAGCACATCTGAAATTTCTCAGAGGAATGTATTTCATAATACCAAGACCGGATACTGCCGCTGTATTATTAAGATCTGCTCGTGAAATGTTTCTTGATCTTGGGGAAAAAAGAAGAGTAACAGGTATACTCAATTCAGAGGCTCAAATTCAGAGGCGACTTAATAATTATTTAGAGGCTGAAGACTTATATCTGCAATCCATAGATATATCTAAAGAAGAAGGGTTTGATCTAAGTCGTCCAATATCAGAGATATCAAAACTTTATATGCAGGTTGGAGCTACAGATATTGCGTTAATGAGGTTTCAGGAATTATTGGATATTGAGACAAATGCTACAGAAAAGTGTAATGTGAATCTTAATATTAGTAATGCATATAAACGTGATCGTAATTTCGAGAAAGCAATTGAAGTATTAATACCTTGTTCAGAAAATGACCAAATCAGACCAGAACTTAGAGTAGCTATTTTTCGAAGCCTAAGTGACTTGAAGAACAATAGTGGTAATCCTGAGGAAAGACTGAATTATATTCTTAAGGCAAAAGCAATTGAGGAGAGAACGAATAGCCCTTCTGCCGGTACTTTAATCTTTTTAGCTAAGGCTTATTATGATAGAGGAGATATTGAAAAATCAGAAGAAACTTTAGATGAAATCCGGAATCTAGATCCCCGTAAGATTCAGCCTCCATCCCGTATACAGATGTCAATGTTGAAAATTCAAATATATATTGACAGTCAACAATACCAAGAAGCAATAAAGGAAGCTGATAACACTCTTCAACTTCTTCGAAGAATGCCTGACTCAATCTTTCAGGTTGATGTAAAAAAATTAAAAGCAAAGGCTTATGAAAAAATGGATCAATATGAAGTTGCCTATGACATTACCAAAGATTTAACTGATCTTGAACGGTCCATTATGCAGAGGGCAGCGGCTAGAGAAGAGATGAACAGTAGAATAAGATTTCAAATGAGGGCTAAAGACAGAGAGATAGCTCAAATTTCAACCGAACTGGGAACAATAAAAACAAGGAATGCTGCTATTGTAGTTCTACTTTTAATGTTAACCGGGTATATAATTTACAGATACCGAATCTATTTTATAATTAAAGAAGAGCGAACCCGTAACCGTATTGCAAGTGATTTACATGACGATTTGAGTGCCACATTAAGCAGTATAAGTTTCTTTAGTGAAGCAGCTAAAAAAGAATTAAAAGGTAAGTCAAAGGAATTAAAATTTTTGGATCGTATAGATGGAAGTGCAATTGAGGCTAAGGAAAAGATAAATGATATAATTTGGGCAATTGACCCGGAAAATGATGATTGGAAATCACTTCTGACAAAAATTAAAAGATATTCTGCCGAAATGTTTGAAAGCAAAAGCATCATCTACAATATCGAAGTAAATGAAAATATGAAGATAGATTTCGATATCAAGAAGAGACAGGATATTTGGCTTATTTGTAAAGAACTGATAACTAATTTAATCAGGCATTCAAATTCTACAGAAGCTACTGTAAGAATGGTAAAAGGTCAGGGTTTTCTTACGCTCACAATAACAGATAATGGTATTGGATTTGATCAGGAATCTGTCCAGATAGGTAATGGAATAAGAAATATTCAAAATCGTGTAAAGAATTTCGGAAATAATTCGGAGTTTCTGATTACTACTTCAGAGAACAATGGAACTAAGTGGGAAATAAAATTAAAAAAATAAGTACATAACTACCTGTTCAGGTAGTTTATTTGATCGCATATTAACTTTTATTGGTACATGATCAAGATTTCTATCATAGAAGACAATAAACATATGAGAGAAGGGTGGGAGGCGGTTTTAGATTTAGAACCTGATCTTTGTGTTGTATCCACCCACACAAGTTGCGAAGATGCTATTCAGGAGAACCAACTGGGTAAAAGTAATGTTTTGTTACTTGATATTGAGCTTCCAGGTATGCATGGAACAGAAGGTGTTAAAGTTATAAAGGAGAAATTTCCCAGCCTAATTGTCCTTATGGTGACTATGCATGATGAAAATGACAAAGTTTTTACAGCCTTACGAAATGGAGCAATTGGTTATCTCCTGAAAAAAACATCCCCATCTGAACTCGTACAGTCAATTAAGATGGCTTATAATGGTGGTTCACCAATGAGTCCGAATATTGCGAGAAAGGTAATTACTTCATTTCAGAAAGAAGAAAAAATAGATTTTGAATTATCTGAAATGGAGAAAAATATCCTTTCTGATTTAGCTTCGGGGCTTTCATATAAAGCCATTTCAGAAAAAATATTTCTTTCAGTAGATGGAGTCAGATATCACATTCGTAACATTTACCAAAAGCTTGAAGCCAAAAACAGGGCAGAAGCTGTTGCTAAAGGTATTAATTACAATCTGATTAGTTCCTGATCATTATTTAGCAATGACGAATTTTATAATCTATACATGTTAAGTTCATCCAAGGCTCTGTCTTGATCGGCAGAGTTTTTTTATTTCACAACTACTTTAATTTTCACGATATTCAATCATAATTAGAGACTTAATCAAGAACACGTTTCGTGAAAGAATTTATTCGTATTGCATCAGGGCAAGGCTTTTGGGGTGATCTTCCCATTGCTCCGGTAAATCAGGCAAAGAAAGGGCCAATCGATTATTTAGTAATGGACTACTTGGCAGAAGTAACCATGTCCATCATGCAAAAACAAAGAATGAAAAACCCTGATTGGGGATATGCACGTGACTTTGTGGGGGTGGTAGAACAAGTACTTCCGGAAATCGAAAACGATGGAATTAAAGTAATCAGTAATGCCGGTGGTGTAAATCCTAATGCCTGTAAAGATGAAATTCTTAAGATTGCAAAGTCAAAGGGCTACAATAATTTAAAAGTAGCAGTTGTAGATGGAGATGATATACTTTCCGACATCGATAAATTGATTTCTGATGGCCATTCTTTAAAAAATATGGAAACAGGTAATCCAATCTCCTCAGTTAAAGATCAACTATTAAGTGCTAATGTGTACTTTGGATGTCGCCCAATTGTAGAAGCTCTTCAACAAGGCGCTGATGTAATTATAACCGGTAGGGTTACAGATACCGGACTCACACTTGCTCCGATGATTCATGAGTTTGGTTGGGATTTTGATGATTTTGATAAAATGAGTGTCGGTACAATCGCCGGACATATTTTAGAGTGTGGTGCTCAAGCATCTGGTGGTAACTTTACCGATTGGGAAAAAGTAGAAGATTTTACAGATATCGGATTTCCTATAGTTGAAGCTTATCCTAATGGAGAGTTTTTTGTAACTAAACATGAAGGAACCGGCGGATTGGTAAGTTCGATGACAGTAAAAGAACAATTATTGTATGAAATCGGGGATCCCAAAGATTATATAACCCCTGACGTAGTTGCAGACTTTACTTCCATACATGTTGAAGATATTGATAAGAATAGAGTAAAGGTTTCAGGAATTAAAGGTCAGCCTTACACAGACTCTTATAAAGTATCTGCCAGTTATAATGATGGATATAAATTATCTGCTACATTAGTTTATTCATGGCCTGACGCTCTCAAAAAGGCAGAAAAAGGAGCACAAATTCTTGAGAAAAGAGCAGAAGCCTTGGGTTTAAATCTTACCGAATTTAATAAGGAATACATTGGTTATAACGGTGTCGATGAAGCTCCTGTTAAAAACGATAATTCAATAGATGAATTGGATGAGATTCAAATGAGAGTTTCAGTGACCGGTCCAGATAAAGATGATCTTAACAGATTTGGCATGGAAATAGCGCCATTGATTTTAACAGGTCCGAGTGGAGTGACCGGTTTTGCCGGTGGTAGACCTAAAGCTAGCGATGTAGTGGCTTATTGGCCTGCTTTATTAGACAAAGATGCAGTTAAGCCACGGGTAACTGTTTACGAAATTGATTAAAAACTAACTTAATTTGTAGTAATACATGAAAATTGCAGTAATTGGAGCAGGGGTTGCAGGTTTAACAGCCGCAAGGATTTTAGCAGAATCAAAACATGAAGTTGTTGTTTTTGAGAAGAGCCGTGGATACGGAGGCAGGCTTTCTACTCGTTATGCAGGAGATAACAATGAAACATATCTGGATCATGGCTTGCCCTATATCGAAGAAGTTTCAGAAAGAATAGAACCATTAATTCAGGATTTAGTGAATAAAAAGGTTCTAAAACCATGGATAGGTCCTTTTGTTCATCTTGATGAAAGTGGCGACAAGGAAGACATTAAGCCAAATAAGAAAAGGTATATCGCTCCTAAAGGAATGAATCAAGTAGGGCGATCCCTTGCAAGATTAGTTGATGTTAGAACAAAAACGAAAGTAAGTGGACTAACCCATATTGGTGAAGATCGTACTAAAAAGCGTTCCTGGATGTTAAATTTCCCTACCGGGGATACAGAGAATTTTGATGCGGTAATAATTGCTACACCTTCAAAGCAGGCATACGCCATTTTGAATACAACAATTGATGAAGTTGCTACTTTAAAATTGCTACGTGATGTAGATGCTGTAGAATATGATCCATCATATTCATTAATGGTTGGTTTTGGTGAAGTAGAGATTCCTGAGTGGGCTATGATGACATGTGACCATCCGGTTATAGAATCAATCACTAATGAAGCATTAAAAAGAGAAGATGATACTGAATGCTCTTTTGTAGTACACACTACTTCAGAATTTGCTCACAAGTACATGGATTCTCCAAAAGAAGAAGTAGAGGAAATTATTTTAGATGAACTATCAGATATTCTAGGAGGATGGGCAGCATTACCAAATTGGAAACAACTTCATTTCTGGCGCTATAGCAAAGTAAAAAATCCTTTGCCATACCCTTTTATGGAAGTGGTTGGGAATGATGCTCCTATTGCATTAATTGGTAGTTATATGAACGGAAATAATATTGAATCCGCATATTTATCAGGGTTAGCAATCGGAAAATTCTGGAGTGAAAAATTTTCAGATAAATAACAAATCATTTGAGAGCGCTTAAAAGATTAAATACATATTTACGCAAATATAAGTGGGCGGTTGTATTCGGTACTTTATTTCTGACCGGAGCTAATTTTTTTCTAGTTTGGATTCCTGGTTTAATCCGTAAAACTATGGATGAGGTAGAAGCGCTCCAGGATCAAAATTATGATGCTGCAAATGATTTGTTTACCACACTTTTTTCTACAGAAGCAGGTCTTATACTTGCTGAAAATGCAGGCTATTTAATAGGTGCTGTAGCACTTTATGGTTTATTGCTATTTGCTACCCGTCAGACTTTAATTGTTTCTTCCAGAAAGGTTGAGTTTGATATGAGGAATGAAATTCTTGAAAAATTGATGAAACTTCCTCAAAGATTTTATGCGAAATACTCATCAGGGGAGATATATGTTCGTGCAACCGAAGATGTAAATAAGGTACGGGAATATTACGGCCCGGTGATTATGTACAGCATAAATACAATAACGAGAGCAGGTTTTGTAATTACCATGATGTTTTTGGTCAATAAGGATTTAATGATATGGGCTTTGATTCCACTTCCTTTTATTTCTGTTTTTGCTTATTGGATAACCGGTTATATCCATAAACATTCGATTATCATTCAGGAACAGTATTCGGATCTTGCCGGACAGGCAAAAGAAACATTTTCAAGTATAAGATTAATTAAAGCGTACAATCGTATTGATAATGAACAGAAAAAATTCGAAAAATTAAGCGAGGAGTATAGAAAAAAGAAACTTCGTCTTGATATGATTGAGTCTCTTTTTCATCCTGCTCTTAACTTTTTGATCGGTATTTCATTATTGATTGTAATCTGGAAAGGTGGAGAAATGGTAATTTCAGGAAGTCTGACAGTTGGAAATATTGCAGAATTCCTTATTTATGTTGCCTATTTAACATGGCCTGTTGCAGCATTGGGATACACAACAAACCGTTTTCAGAAATCTCTTGCATCGTGGTATCGTATTCAGGAGGTATTAGATCAACCTCTTGAAATTGAAAATCTTCATCAGCAGGTAGAAAATAACCCAACACATGTGAAAGGTACAATTGAATTTAAAAATGTACGTTTCAATTACCCTGATACAACTGAAGACGTTATCAAAAATGTAAGCTTTAAAATTGAAGCTGGGCAAAATGTGGCTTTTGTAGGGAGAACAGGTTCTGGTAAAACCAGCCTTATACAATTAATTCCAAGATTATTTGATCCTGTAGATGGGGATATACTCATTGATGGTAAGAATGTTAAAGATTTTAATCTGGAAAGACTTAGAAAAGTTATTGGTTTTGTTCCACAAGATACTTTTTTGTTTTCGGATACCATTGGAGAAAATATTTCATTTGGAATAAATAATGCTACCAAAGAAATGGTTGAAGATGCCGCAGAAAAAGCTCAGGTTCGTGAGAATATTTTGGATTTTGAGAAAAAATTTGAGACTATGTTGGGCGAGCGGGGTATCACTCTTTCGGGAGGACAAAAACAGAGAACAGCTATCGCAAGAGCATTGATAAAAGACCCTGAAATTTTAATATTTGATGATTCATTAAGCGCGGTTGATACGAAAACAGAAGAAGCTATTTTGCATCACTTGAGAAAAGAGTTGAGTGGCAGGACAACAATAATGATAAGTCATCGTATTTCGACTATCAAAGACGCAGATATGATATTTTATTTGAAAGACGGACAAATTGTGGAATCGGGAAGTCATCAAGAACTTTTAGCATTAGAAGGACATTATACTAACATGTATAACAAACAAATACTGGAACAAGAACTGGCTGAAATATAAGCTAAACAAGTATGTGGGATAGCCGGAATGCAACATCTCACAACATAGAATAACATAACGGGAGACATGAAATGATAGTTGTACCATTAGGAGTAGCATCCGCAACCCCAACAGCAGTAAGACATTTGCCGGCTGTAGCTTTATGGAGAGAAGGAAGTGTTTTTCTCTTTGATTGCGGCGAAAATGCTCAAATGAGTATGTTACAGGCAGGAATTAAACGTTCAAAAATTGAATGTATTTTTATTTCTCATTTCGATGTAGATCACTTCTCAGGACTCATCGGATTGCTTTCAACTCTTCAACTTCAGCGAAGAGATAAGCCATTACGTATCGTTGCACCAGCAGGTATTCAGGAGTACGTAGAGTGGAATTTGAAGTTTGCAGGTGTTGAACTTGGCTTCGAAATCATCTTTATCGAAGTAGAAGAAGGAACGGATCATGCCGTGGTCGTGGATGATGATGAATATTATGTAGAAGCCCGCGCTCTAAAACACCGAAGCTATTGTCTTGGTTACCGTTTTCAGGAAAAAGATAAGCCTGGTAAGGTAGATGCTGAAAAAGCAACGGAAATGGGAATCACAAATGATGAGCAATTCAAGACCTTAAAAGCAGGTGATGATGTTGAACTTGATAACGGTACCGTTGTAAAATCGAGCGATATTGTAGGTCATCCAAGACCAGGAGACAGCTTCGCTTATGTAACTGATACTGAATATTGCCCGAATGCCGTTAAGCTTGGTTTAAACACAAATATCCTCTACCACGAAGCAACTTTCAGTGATACTCTCGCCGATAAAGCTTCAGAAACGGGACATTCATCAGCTAAAGATGCTGCAAGAGTTGCAACTGAAGCGCAAACTAAATTATTGGTCATTGGTCATTTTTCTGCCAGATATACCAATCCTCATGTACTTTTAAAAGAAGCTCGAGAAGGTTTTTATCCTGCATGGTTGGCAAATGAACTGCGTCCAATTTTCACTGATCCTACTCATGAGAGAGGAATCCTTCAAGCTAAAGTTGAGTTAAGAGACTTAACTAAGAAGAGTGGAGGAAATGGTGGTTATAACAAAGGCGGGAAAGGTCACAGAAGCGGAGGAAATAAAAAGTTTCGTTCACGTAGAAATAGTGGCGGAGGAAACAGAAATTCCGGAAGAAGTAGTAATTATAACAAACGCGATGAAAACCGATGGAATAAAGGTTCAAGCAACCGATCAAGATCATCTTATCGCGATCATGACAGATTCTAATTTCACAAAAAATTGAGTAAAGAATCAAAAAAAGCCGTCGATAGAACTTTAATTCGGCGGCTTTACTTTTATATAAAACCCTATCGTTGGTATGTACTATTTGCGATTACACTAACACTCGGTGCTGCGTTTCTGGGAACAGTGCGGCCAAAACTGACTCAAATTGCCGTAGATGATTACATCACTCCAAAAGATTTGGATGGACTGCTTAAAATAATTGTGTTGATTTTACTTGCACAGATTGGTGAGTTTGTGCTACAAGTTATTAATACATACATAACACGTTGGTTTGGTCAGGGTTCTTTGTATTCTCTTAGAAATGCGGTTTTTAATAAGATTCAGAACCTTAATGTTCAATTCTTTGATAAAAACCCTATTGGGAGACTAATAACAAGAACCACCAGTGATATTGAGGCACTTAGTGAATTACTCTCAAATGGAGTGGTAGCCATCATAGGAGATTGTTTCAGAATTATTTTCATCCTGTTCTTCATGTTTAGTATGAGTTGGGAATTAACTATTGTAACCATTGCGATTCTTCCATTTCTCTTTTGGGCTACTTTTTGGTTTAAAAATAAAGTCCGTATTTCTTTTCTTGATGTAAGAGATCAAATTGCCAGACTTAATTCTTTTGTCCAGGAACATATCAATGGGATGGACATAGTGCAGCTGTTTAACCGCGAAAAGAAGCAACACGATAAATTCAAGGAAATCAATGCTGCTCATCGCAAAGCCCATATTGAAACCATTTTCTATTTTTCAATTTTCTGGCCCCTTGTAGAAATGATGGCAAGTTTTGCAATGGCGCTGGTGGTCTGGTACGGTGGAGGAAGAGCATTGATGGGAGGTGTAACCTTTGGAGTATTACTTGCTTTTATTCAATATGCACGACAATTCTTTATGCCGATTCGCGGGCTTTCTGAGAAGTTTAATACACTTCAGTCTGCCTTGGCTTCTTCAGAACGAATTTTTAATGTGATGGACACGGAAACAGAAGTTCTTGAAATAGATAAACCAAGGTCAATCAACAATCCCGAAGGAAAAATTGAATTCAGAAATGTCTGGTTTAAATACAATGAAGATGGAGAACAAATTCTGAAAGAAGTTTCTTTCAAGGCAGATAAAGGAGAAACAATAGCTATTGTAGGAGCAACAGGTGCCGGAAAAACTACCATCATTAACCTACTAATGCGGTTTTATGATATTCAGAAAGGTCAGATCCTACTGGATGGAATTGACATCACAGAGTTGAGTTTAAGTGAATTAAGATCAAATTTCGGACTTGTATTGCAAGATAATGCACTGTTTTCGGGTACTATTCTGGAAAATATAACATTAGGGAATCCTGATATTTCAAGAGAACAGGTAATTGAAGCTGCTCATAAAGTAGAAGCTCACCGATTTATTGAAAAACTTAAAGGAACTTATGATTACAAGCTAAGAGAGCGCGGAGCTTCATTGTCTATGGGGCAGAAACAATTAATCTGTTTTGTAAGAGCTTTGGTTTACAATCCTCAAATTTTAATTCTGGATGAAGCTACTTCCAGTGTGGATTCTGAAACAGAAGCATTAGTTACCGAGGCCAGTAACAAAATGATGGATGGAAGAACATCAATAGTAGTTGCACACCGATTGTCTACCATACAGGGAGCAGATAAAATCATAGTAATGCATAAAGGAGAAATCAGAGAAATGGGTTCTCACCAGGAGCTTGTTCTGAAAGAAAACGGTTTGTATAAAAAGCTATACGAACTTCAATATAAAGATCAGCTGGTGGAAAACTGATTGAATAATGATTTCTCGGTAATCAAATCCGTTGCTTTACTTTATCCCTTCTTTCTATTTCTTCCGATAACATCAAATATTCTCGGGAAGCGTCATTAGTAACAGAGGTGTTTTCCTGAGCACGACGAACCAAGTAAGGGAAGGTGTCATCCACAGAGCCATAAGGGAGGTATTTCATACTTCTAACGCCCTGTGTCGCAAGATTGAATGTCAGATTATCACTCATACCATAAAGCTGGCAGAACGTAATATTAGGATGATTTTCTACTTGATGTTCTTTGATCAACTCAAGTAAAAAAATGCAGCTCTCACGGTTATGAGTTGCACAACAAAAAGCTAATTTATCCCGGTTTCTGAAGCAGTAATTAATAGCTTCATTATACGCGTCGTCTGTATCACTTTTTGTCGGATACACCGGATCTTCAAGCCCAAGCCTTTCTGCCCGTTTAGATTCTTTATCCATGTAAGCGCCCCGAACAATTTTCCCGGCATGCAGAATACCCAGACTAGATAATTCTGTATGATGCTGAGTTAACCGCGAATAAGAGCTCTTCAAATACATTTGATATGTATTATAAACGATAGGTGAATCCGTATTATATTTTTTCATCATATCAATTAAAAGATCGTCAATAGCAGGCTGAATCCAGCTTTCTTCAGCATCAACAAAGATGCTGACATTTTGTTCAAAAGCTGTATTGCAAATTAAATCAAAGCGTGCTTTAACTCTTTCCCATGCAATATTTTCCGTCTGTGACTTTAAGGAAGAAGGATTACTGTATTTTTCCAGAATTTCGAAATCACCAATTGCCGTCATTTTCATACAAATGAGTGGGATTGCATCTCTTCTTCCTGCAAAATGTATGGCTTTTAAAAACTCATCCGTAACAGCTTCGTATTCTTCTTCAGAGTTTTTGCCTTCTGCACCATAATCCAAGACTGTTTCCACACCAAAATCATAAAGATTTTGAATTACAGACTCACAATCTTTTAAATCCTTTCCTCCACAAAAAACTCTATAAAAAGTATTATAAACGGCTGTATCAGCAAAAGGAAGTTTCCATTCTACTGCTTTCATTCCTACTTCACTGAGCATCAATACAAGATCCGGGTAGTTATGCATTAAACCATAGATCCATTTAGCCAATCTCAGATCTCTGGTTGGCTTATATTTGAAAGCAGTTTTTGTGTCAGTGAGAAGTTCTTGCATAATTAATGGTAGCGCTTTTTTAACGCTCGTCAATGATAATAAAAAAATAATTCATTCCATCACTTTTGTCCGCAAAACAAAAAGTACTTCCATAACCCAAACCAGGTTGATTTAGTTTTTGAAGAATGAGTTAAAAATTGAGAGGTCAAAGTTTTGTAAACAAGCCCGGAAATGTCTACATGATTGAATCTCATCCAATGTTTGAAAGTTTTTATTGGAGTAGATTTAAAATCGACGACTAAAATAAATCCATCTTCTGATAAAGAGTGCTTTAAACGGATAATATTTTGCTCTGGTTCCGCAGCAATAGTTAAAGAATAAGAACAAAGAATCACATCAAAGTCTCTCTTAAATTTTAAAAAGTTGTTCCAATCAGAATTGATGAGTTCGACATTTGGATTACTTGCTATTTTCGGATCTATCTTACTTATCATGTACTCTGAAGCATCTACTCCTATAATTTTTGAATTGGGAAATTTATTTATGAGTAGAGGAAGATGCTTTCCAGTTCCACAACCAAGGTCCAGAATCTTATCAGGATGATAATCATGAGGAAGCATATCCGTAACTTCATTTCTTCCAAAAAGGATAGCCCATCGCGTCAAGTCATAGATTTTTGAATGAAATTGATAATATGATTCTACACTTTCAAACATTGACTTCCAGTAAAAAAGTAGAAGGGTAGGTTCCTACTTTATCATTATGTTTCAGATATTCATAATCAACAGAAAGCTGGGTTGTATTTTCTAAAGCTATATCAGGAAGAAAATCCAATGTTTTGTGAACGCTACGGAATAAGATTTTTGCTCCGGGCAATGAAGCTTTAATAAGAAACTGCCATTGCTCTTTCAGTTTTTCATTGGATCCAAGCAACCAATCCTGATGATCAAGCAGCACAAAATGAGAGAATCTATTTTCTGTCTGTTTCAAATAATCGCTTACAGAACTTACAGAATTATATATTTTCGAAACTTGCTGTGAAATAGTCTCAAAATTTTCCGGATTTAAGTAATCAGGTGCACAATTATGTTGATATCTTCCTTCAATATACAATCTCCAAAAATGATTGTTCTTTGCATGTTGAATGACAAATAGATGGTAAAGTGCTTTATTTAGGTGTTCATTAAGATTTGAAACGGCATCATTTTGAGAATGGGGAATGCCTGCAAATGCTAACAAAGTATCTGTCTTCAAGAAATATCTACTTAAACCTGAAAATAATTCAGGAGCAATATTTTTTGAATATATTTCATGCCTTCTTTCAAGAAGCGGCTCCTGAATCAGGTCATCAACATACTTTGTGAGATTTTTTAGGCGCAGGATGAACCTTAAGGCTGTGGCAAATTTACCGGTCAAACCTTGTTTGTAGAATCCATTTTCAGGCGAGAACCAGTGAATTTTGTTATCCCAGTATTGTCTGGAATCTTCAGGAAGATGTGAACGAATTAAATAATAGATTTCTTTGTAATTATCATCACAACCGCGTATAAACAGGTTAGATAATTGTTCAAAAGAACTATGTTCGAATAACGCTTTTTTAAATTCGATAAGTGAATTTTGATATGGGTTTATATCAACAGTGTGAATGGATTCGGGATTATCCATTAAATACGCAAACGTATTATCTCCGGCACTGGTTATCATAAATACACGGCTGGACGAATCCAGTTTCATTAGATTACGGTCTATATCGGGATCTTCCCAGCAGGAATTGTATATAAGATTATTAGAAGTAAGAAACTTAAACCAAAAGTTGGAAATAGAGTTCTTCATCCAAGAAAGTTATCATTTTTTTGTTGAAGCTTCATTGTAAACGAACAATTGTTATTCAATTTTGTATTTTCCAACTCAATAAATTCAGAATCATGAACAGTTCAGAAAGAAAGAAAAAAATCGAAGAAACAATAAACAAAGCTGGCGATGTAATCGAACAAAAAGCCATAGAAAATTACGACAAAGCTTTGGATAAACTTCAGTACGAAAAAGATCGTCTGGAAAGAGAACTAAGACATGAGTACAGAAATGCGAGAAGATATGTTCGTGCCAATCCTGAACAAGGTGTTGGAATTGCATTTGCTGCAGGTTTATTTATTGGATTGTTATTAAGCAGAGGCTCTAAAGATTAATAAAATTACAGAATGGGAATTAATAAAGATCATTTGAATGAACTTTATGAGCGTGTGGATACGCTCAGGGGGTATCTTTGACTACGATAAGAGAAAAGTCCGCATAATAGAACTTACTGAGAAAACTCAAAATCCTGAGTTTTGGAATGATCCTAATGAAGCTCAGCGAATCATGAAGCAGCTGGACAACGAGAAAAGTCTGGTAAGTTCCTGGGATGAGTTAAATGATTTAAGGGATAGCATTAATGTTTTTCTTGAGTTTGAAGAAATGGGTGAGGATGTTGACTCTGAATTGAAAGCAGAGTACAATAAACTTGAAAAAAAGCTTGAAGAGCTTGAACTCCGAAATATGCTCAGCGGTCCGGATGATCAAAGAGATGCGGTAGTTACTTTTAATCCCGGAGCGGGGGGAACTGAGAGTCAGGATTGGGCTCAGATGTTGTACCGAATGTATGTTAGGTGGGCAGAAAAGAATGATTTTAAGGTTTCTGTTATAGATTATCAGGATGGAGATGTTGCAGGTTTAAAGTCTGCAACTATTGAGGTAGGTGGAGTTAACGCTTATGGATTTCTGAAAGCAGAAAGCGGCGTTCATAGATTGGTTCGCGTATCTCCATTTGATAGCAATGCACGCCGACACACATCTTTTTGCTCCGTATTTATTTCACCGTTGATTGATGATTCTATCGAAATAGATATTAACGAAAGTGAAGTTGAGCTACAGAGGTTTCACTCCAGTGGTGCCGGGGGGCAGAATGTAAACAAAGTGGAAACCGGTGTTCGTTTGATTTGGGAAGGCGAGCTTTCTGATGGAAGAACTGAACGTGTGGTTGCGGAATGTCAGCAGGAACGTTCACAACTTCAGAACAGAGAAAAAGCGATGATTCTGTTAAAATCCCGGATTTATGAACTTGAAAAAGAGATTCAAGAAGCTGAAAAGGCTCGTCTTGAAGGTTCAAAAGGAAAGAATGAATGGGGTTCGCAGATCAGAAGTTATGTTTTTGATGATCAGCGAGTAAAAGATCATCGTACCAATTACGAAACATCTGATGTAAACGGAGTAATGGACGGAGATCTGGATGAATTTATCAAGGCATACCTGTTAAGTATTTCAACTCAGGACCAATAGTTATGATCAAAGTAGGAGTAACCGGAGGAATTGGTTCAGGTAAAACTACTTTTTGTAAGGAATGGGAGAAACAGGGAGCTTATGTAGTCTATGCTGATGATTTGGCAAAAGAGCTGATGGTTTCAGATCAGGAATTGATTAGAGATATTAAAAGTACATTCGGGGGTAGTTCTTATCATTCAGATGGATCATTAAACCGTGTTTTTCTTGCTCAAGAAGCTTTTGAAAAGGGGAGAGTGGAGGAACTAAATAAGCTGGTACATCCTGTTCTTTGGAGAAAGGTTGGAGAGTTAGAATTTCAGCAAGAATTAGATGGAACAGATGTTTTTGTCAGAGAAGCAGCTATTTTACTGAATAAAGGAAGACCCAAAGATCTCGATTTTGTAGTTGTGCTTAAAGCAGGAGAGCAAGATCGAATTAAATGGGTTGTGGAAAGAGATAGATCGAACGTACAAAAAGTTTCAGATAGGATAAGTGCTCAACAACCTACCAAAGAGTTGATCAAATATGCTGATTTTGTAATAACGAATAATGGGTCAATGGAAGAGTTACAAATGAAGGCCAAAGAACTGTTTCTGCATATTAAAAAATTATAAGAGGAAATTGTCGTAAAAACCTTTATATATTACAGAAAAGCGCTTCCATAAATCAAAAAGTGATATGACTGCAGCAGAGCAAAGAGAAAATAGACTTGTTACATTAGAGGAGTTCATAATTCAGGCACAAAACCGATTTCCCGGTGCAACCGGAGAACTATCTCAATTATTAAGAGACATTGGTTTGGCCGCTAAAATTATTTCAAGAGAAGTAAATAAAGCTGGAATCACTAATATACTTGGAACGGATGGATCAACAAATGTTCATGGTGAATCCGTTAAAAAACTGGATCTTTTTGCGGACAGTCAGTTGATTTCAGCACTTGAAAGATCGGGAATTACTTGTATGGTTATTTCTGAAGAAAATGACGGAATTGTACAACTAAGTAGTTCCGGAGGGAAGTACATTGTATATATGGATCCACTTGATGGTTCGTCAAATATTGATGTAAATGTATCAATTGGAAGTATTTTCTCAATTTACATGAGGGAACCAAGATATGATCAAACCCTCAGAGAAGAAGATGCTTTACAGCCTGGTTCAAAACAGGTAGCAGCAGGATATGTGCTTTACGGGTCGAGCACTACTTTAGCATATACAACCGGATTAAATGTAAGCTTGTTTACGTTGGATCCTAGTTTAGGAGAGTTTATTCTTTCTGATAGAAAAGTTCAGATTCCTGAACATGGAAAGATTTATAGTATTAACGAGGGGAGTTATAATTCCTGGGAATTGGGATTAAAGAAATACATTAAATATTGTCAAGAAGAAGATGAAGAAACCGGACGCCCTTATTCAGCCCGATATATTGGTTCGATGGTCGCTGACCTACACAGGACATTAATAAAAGGTGGAATTTTTATATATCCTCTAAGTAAAAAGTATCCGAATGGTAAGTTGAGGCTGATGTATGAGTGCAACCCTCTTAGTTTCATTATTGAACAAGCAGGAGGTAAGGCAACTGATGGTCACAAACGAATTATGGATATTGAACCTACAGCCATTCATCAAAGAACCCCAATTTATATTGGTTCACCTGAGAATGTGGATCATGTGATGGATTTTCTTCATGAATTTGCTGAGAAAGAAGAACCTCTTATGAACATCGAACGTTGAACATAAAACAAGGAACTTTGAACATATCTAAGAAAGAATACTGTTCGTCTGTTCTCAATCCCAGCTACCGTACATTGCATTAGGCAGAATAAGAATATCCTTTGCCTGACGACTTAAGAACAGTGTCATGTCCACATTTTCCTGAGTAGTTCGGGCAAAGTCTTTAATATTATCTCCGATCTGCATCACAACTTTTAATTGCCGATTCCATTTTTCTGCAGCATTTGGATGACCTTCCCAGCAAGCTTCTGCGGTTCCTAATGAGATTTGATCTCTTCTAAGGTCTTTATCATTGATGAATTCCTTTCCATTTACAGAATTGGCATCTTGTTCATTTCGTCCAAGAATACAAGTATTGATTCTCTCAATAGGAAAGCCTAAAGATCTGAGGTTACTCCATGTATAATCGTCTAAAGATCTGTTTCTATTTGTGATTAATGCAATCTGACCACCTGATTTTAAAACCTCAGTGACAAATTGTTTAGAACCCGGTATTTCAGTTGCAGCTTCTTCTTTTACCCATTCAGCCCAACTCTCAGAAGTATATCCAAGTCCGAGTTTATCTCTTCGTCTGTTATATTCACTGTTATCGAGCAGGGTTTCGTCCACATCCATGATTACCACCCAGGGATCTGAATTTTGAGCTAGATTTTTAAGATTTTTTTGAGCTTCCTGATATAGGAACGAGGTGATTAATTCATATTCAGTACTATTCTGAGTCCAGAGTACTGCTGAGCTAACAGGAAAGGGAGAGGCGAAGTTAAGATCAACAGAAATAGGGCAATGGTCACTCAGCATATCTTCTTCTGTCATTGTATCGGGAGTCTTGCCAAAATAAAATACATTTTCACTTCCCTGAGAATAATATTTCAAGCTGTTTGGGCCCGCAACAATATGGTCAATGGGTTCAGGATATCTTGGATGACAGCCTCTTACATTTTCCATACTACTTTTTATGCTGATCGGTTTACCATTCATGTCCTCAAGATCTTGCCAGAAACGGTTATCAGGAGTTGTAATTCTGTGATTGAAATCACCAAGAATAACAAACGCTTTTCCTTCAGTTACATTATTTTCTATCCATTTATCAAGCACAGGTACCTGTTGTTCAAAGGTTTCACAGGCATCTCTGTCAGAAGTTGAATAATCATTTACAAAGCAACCACTTTTCATATGCACGTTCATTACTTCAATGGGTTCAGGAGATGCTGTTAATCTAATTACCAAACCATATCTAAGACCAGGATTGTTCAGTGCTAATTCTTTGAAACTATCTACCTTTTCAAATTCGATTCCTTTTTTAATTGCAAAAGCAACTCGCTGTTGGGTTGAAGGTCTTCCGCTGCCTCTGCATTCATAAGAACCGCTTGAAGGTCGGTCTGAAAGAACGATTTCCCACTCATTCTCTGGAAAAACACGAGATACTGCTTTTACTGATTCCACTTCCTGAAGGGCTACAATATCAGCATCCATTGTAGCTGCAAAACTCCGAAGTTTTTCGTAATCCTGTTCTGTTCTGGCCACACATCCTTCCTCGTTGTTTTCTGCCAGGTGCTCAATATTCCAGGTTACTAAGCGGTAATCTGAGTCTATTGATTGAGAATTAGCAGTATTTGAGGTAACTATGAAAAAAGTCAGCAGTATTAAAAAATAATTTTTCATGAATGAATGTCTCTGATTATATATTAAAAGTGTATTTATTTTCCGTTCTTAACAGGTAACCCCATTTGTGCCCAAACTAATATTCCCTCATCTATAATAGATACATTTTCGTATCCGTACCGTTTTAAAGTACTCATTACACGAAGAGAAGCAGCGTGGGGACATGCGCAATATATAACGATTTCTGTTCCGTCGTTCGGTATATCATCGATAAAATTTTCAGGATCTTCATAATAGGGTACAGGGAATGAACCGGGGATATGTGTTTGTCGCCAAGCGACTTCAGAACGAGCATCCATTATGATCATTTTTCTGCCTTCTTTCATTGCTTTATCAACTTGCACCGCAGATACAAATTTTCCTTCCCTCAGGTCAAATTCGGGATCTGCTCCTTCAGGATTTAAAACGTATTCTTCAGGAGAGGGAACTGTTACAGTGCTTGGTTCAGGGACATCCCAGCCGGAAGCTCTGCTTCTTAAAAAGGCAGTAACAGCATCAATTTCATCACTACTGAGGCTATCTTTAAAAGCAATCATAGGAGTTCCATCTCTTCCTTCGGCAATTGCATAGCGCAAGAAAAGATCGGTAGCCGTTGCTAAAAGCATTGGATTTCCAAGAGCAGGAGCTGTAACACCTTCACCTTTATTACCATGACAAGAGGCGCATTTTTCGGTAAAAATATCAGCACCCTGCGAGATATCGCCATAAACCGGTTCGCGTGACGGATTAATAGCTTCATCGACACCTGCTTCCAGATACAACCATCTAAGTAAGATTTCAATATCGATTAATTCAAGCGGTCCGCCTTGTGAATCCAGGTAACCTGCCATTGCAGTGTTTGCTCTTCCAAACTGAATAGTATAACGCATAAAGTTGTTATTCATACTTGTAGCCAGCAAAGACTTTGATCGAAGTGAAGGGGCATTATCAGCAGCATATCCTTGGCGATTATCTCCATGGCACAAAGCACAATATTTAGTATAAATATCAGATGCGTGTTTCATTGCTTCGGGAGCTAAATCCTGATTAAAACTAAGCATTGAAGCCATTTTCCCTTGTTCTATGGGCTCCTGAATAAATTCAAGTTGAACCCCAAAAGCATAATCAGAAGGGATTACAGTAGTTTTTTGATCTTTGATTAGAGCATCATCAGGTAAGTTATTTTGCAAATACGCAATAGTTGAATCTAAATCTTGTACTTCGAATTGTACAGCAAAAACACCTTCTCCGCGTTCTGAAATAAAATCAGATACCAAAATATCTGAAGCTCCTGAATGAAGTTGTACCTCCTGATTTCTGAAAAGCAAGAAACGTGAAATCTGATCATTGCTTTCTATAATTTCAAGCCCAATTTCCTTGAATTCTTTTGTTGCGGCTTTAAGATCAGAGACGGCAACTTTTATGGCGGAGATACCTACAACGCCATTTGAATGTGTACCATACATTCTACGATAGCTATAGTAAGTTCTCCATTGACGGTTTGTTGTTTTATAATCAAAGTTAGTTTTTTCAAGAAATCGTGGGAGATAATTGGAATTCGATTGATCGAAATCGAGGCTGTTTCTATTGAAAGTACCGTCATCCCTCGTCCAGCCATCAGAAACTTCTGAAGCCCTAAAAGAATGTACATTTTGTATTCTAAAACCTTTTTCAGACAATGAATTTGAGGTTGAGTCGATGGAAGAAGTTGACAGAGCGTAATATTCAATTCCCTCATGTTTAGATAAATAACCTGTGATGAAAGCAGGTATTTCAGTTACATCTGCAGAATCACTAACAGCCATAAATTCAAAGGATGTCATATCTGGAAAATTGATTGAGGAAGAAAGTATACCTTTATATTCACCACTATTTCGAATACTGCCTATTCTGAATCCGAGGGTATTCTTATAGTAATTTATGGTAGAATCAATATCATTTGTAAAGAGCGTTAGATTATTAACTCCAATGCCTAACCCTAAGATAGAATTGGATTGCTTATTAATATTGCAAGCTCCTAAGAGTAGAATAAACCCAAAAGAGAAAATTACAGCAAAAGATTTTACAGCCGATTTACCGACGTTTTTAATATGAGAGTTGTACTGTTTCATTGATAAGTTCTTTTGAATATTTCTGATATTAAGTTCGACAAATGTCATTAAAAGCTTTCATTGGTTAATTCCATATTTATCATTGCTCCGGCAACGTTTCCTGTTAAAACAGCATTTGATATTGATCGGAAAGGAGATGAGTTATCCCCACAAGCATAAATGCCGGGTACAGTGGATTTTTGAAAATCATCTACTTCTATATGTCCGTGATCACTGATTGCGCAATTAAGCATAGCAGGTATTTCAGAATGTTGTGTAAATGAAACTGCTGCATATAGAGCACTTAATTCAAGTTTTGACCCATCTTTAAAAAAAACTTTTTCAAGATGTCCGTTTTGATGTTTAATTGAATCTAATTCTGCTTCAACAATCTGAATATTATTTTTTTTAAGTTTATGAAGCTGATCCTCATCAAACAGGTGAGAGCCATTTGTTAAAAGAGTCAAATCTTCAGTTAAATTGTTAACGAGAGATGCTAAATGGAAAGCTTTGTCACCATTTGCAAAAATACCGGTCTTTTTATTTCTGAATTCATAACCATGACAATACGGGCAATGGATGACAGAAATACCCCAACATTCTTTAAATCCGGGGATTTCTGGTAATTCATCTTTTATACCTGTTGCAAAGATTAGTTTCTTTGCTTTGTAAGATGAACCTGATGTGGTTTCAATCTGAAAACCTTCGGTAATTTTTTTGCCTGCAATTGCAAGATCATCAAGAAAAGATACGGTGTCGTATTGTTCTACCTGATATCTTGCTACGGATGAAATTTCATCAGGAGTTTGACCATCTCTTGTTAAAAAATTATGTGAATGTGGTGTTTGTTGATTACATGGTTTTCCGGAGTCAATTACCATGATGCTTTTTAACGATCTTCCCAACGACAATGCTGCAGAAAGTCCTGAATAACTTCCTCCGATAATAATTACATCAAAAATCTTTTCTTCAGGCATATTAAAAACTCCTATTTGTTATTCAGATGTTAGTTAGATGAAATAACACTTTTTGTTAAAATAAATACTTAATCCTTTCACCGGCATGCCGGGCACCAATTATATTTCTTGCTGCCGGTCCGATTTCTAATTCTGCAAGTTCACCGGTTACACTAATGTGATCATGCCATCTTAAAAAAGGATCCACAATTGGATATCCACATTCTGAGCATCGCAGATCTTTGTTGTTTTTTAGATTTTGTATAAAGGGACTATTTAAAACGGATGAAAAACCGGTGCCTAACAAGATTTGATTACAGAACAGGTATTCTCCATTAACCAACTTAAGATAAGCGCTGTCAGAACCAAATAACTCAGCCGATTCAATGGTTTCAATTACATGGGTTGCATTATTCCGCTTGAGGGATTGTTTAAGTTTTTGGTAAATATCAGAAGTAATGGTTCCACCTTTTCTGGCAGATTTGATCAATGCTCGGCGTTTAGAATGCTCTTTTTCAGAATAGAATTTTTGTAAGTGCTTTGGTCCCATCCAACCCGGATCGAGGTCATAATCTGATACTTTGATCTTCTCTTTTGTAATCAGTGTAATTTTTCCGGGATGCTGTTCAGTAAGTTTTATAAAGGTCTGAACTGCACCCATGCCATTTCCGACAACTACAGTATGAAATCCTTCATTGTAATTTTGCAATGAAAAATCCGGGCTATAAATATGATGTATAGGAAACCCTTCGTTTTGAAGAGTTTGAGCCCATTTCGGCATATCCAATTGATGTCCGTTTCCAACAGCAATAATTATATGACGGGCGCGGATTTCACCATCTTCAGAAATAACTTTAACGCCAGACGCATCCAACTCAATATCTTTGATAAAGGTTTGAAGCCAAAAGTCTGGTAAATTGTATTCAGATAGTACATTTTGTGAATGTTCATTAAATAATTCCAAAGATGGACGCCTGTTTGGAGCAATAAATGGTTTACTTTCTGATGAATGATGATTGTGACAAAATTTATTTAATGCAAAAGGATCAATATGGTGCACTTCAGGAGAACGCAGATAATCCATTCCGGTATTATTTGTACAGTGTTTCCAATTGTGAAGTGGGGCAGGGTTAGGGTCCGCAACTCCAACCAATAGTCTATTTTCAGTTCTCTTCTTGATAAGATGAAACAGATGCATTCCATGAATACCACCGCCAATAATTAATACATCAAATATAGTTTTCATTTTCAGTGGTTAAGCTGCAAGAGCTTTATTTAGCAGATTATTAATAGAGTTTGCTTCAACACCCGTGCCTATAAACACGATTTCATTGTATGTGTACTTTGGATCGTTAAACCTTCCAATTGCATCAAATTTTATGAACTTACCCGCCTGATTCCACAAAAAAGCTGCATCAGAATTCTGAATAGTTACTATTCCTTTTGAACGAAGAATATTGGATGGAAACCCTTGCTCTAAAAGCTTGATCAGCTTCTTTTCATCAAAGCGCTTGGTGGATTTAAATACATATGTATTTATTCCGTACTCTTCAGATTCTGAATCAGAGGGGTTTTGTTTTTCCAATTCAGCAACCCATAACGATGAATCTTCGGCAACGTTAATATCAAATATTCGGGTATCAATAATTTCACTCACTGGAACTTCTCCATAGGAGGTAGGAATCATAGTGGCTCTTGGATTCATAAGTTTGAGCAAATCTTTTAGTTTTTTCAATTCTTTCTCAGAGGTTTCATCCACTTTATTTAAAACCAGTATGTTCGCCCCTTCAACTTGCTCAGCAAGTAATTGACTATAACCACGTCCAAAATCATCATCCGGAATCAGAGATTGCTTTTCATACATTTCAAAAAACTGAGCACTGTCAATTACCGTGATGATCGCATCAACAAAAACTTTGTGTTGAATTTTAGGAAGGTCAGGTTCTAATGCTAATAACTCGGGATGAACATAGAATGCTTGTGCAATTGGAATAGGTTCTCCAATTCCGGTTGATTCGATGACAATAGCATCGATATCATTTTCACGAACTATTTTATCTACGCCTTCAATTAAATCCCCTCTTAGAGTACAGCAAATACATCCATTTGAGAGCTCGATTATATCTTCGGTTGTATGTTCTACCAACTTAGAATCAACATTTACTTCTCCAAACTCATTGACAATAATGGCTATTTTTTTGTCTGAGGAATGGTTTAAGATCTTATTAAGAAGGGTAGTTTTACCCGAGCCAAGGAAACCTGTTAGTATGGTTATTGGTATTTTGTTTGATATACTCATGCTTATTAAAAATGCTAAAGTGTACGTTTAGTAAAGAAACTTTGGTCGTTCAAAACCAAAGTCACTATTTGCTCTATTATGCTTAATGCTACTGTTTAGGTTATATCATTTTGCTTTCGTGTAAAACCAATTCCGATCAACAAAAGAAATGAAAAAGACAGAACTGCCATGTTTATTCTAACCTTATTTAGATCTAAAGTTGATTTGAATGAATAATCAGGTAGGTTTTTTACTTCATCAGGGGTAAGGTTTCTGTTCTCAAAAACCATGGGCATAAAGTAATCACGCCACTCTGTGGCAAATTCAACTACAGATGCTTTGAACCCCACATAGTTGGCAGATGAAGTACCTGCAAGACTGGTAAAACTACTTTTAAATAGAATAGCAGGACTAAGAAATCCCCACGCTTTAACCCATTGTTGCTGCTCATTTAATTGCGAATCAAATAGTTCAAGTAGAGGAGAGAGTTCTTTTTCTGTCATTTCATGACTGGCAAAATATCCTTGCCAATAGGCGAATTCGTTTTCTTCTTCTCTGGCCAGCTCAGGATGATTGCGCAGATATTCATCTATCACTTTATCAAGTTCTTTACTGAGCTCAGCTTTTGTTTGACGAACTTCATTCAAAAGTATCATTCTGGATGGAGTAGGATAAATACTGTTGGCCGTTTGATTAACAATAGAAGGAATCAGTAAAACCAGAATAATCCATGTTGAAAGCAATACAACTGCGTTCTTATCCGATGATTTTCCAAATACATTAACAGCAAAAGAAGTAGAAAACCAAAAACCCATGTAAGCAAATGTAATCAGTGTCATCATTATCATTTCGGTACTAAAAGGAATACCATTTGATATGATCGTTATTACAATTGCGACACTAAGTATTAAGGTCAAAACCAAAAATCGAATTAAATATCTCTGGAATAACCACATTTTAGTGTTTACAGGATTGGAAGCTAAAAGCTTAAGCCTACCCGATTCACGTTCTTGTGAATGCAAATTGTATGTAAATGCGATGATTATGAGTGGAATTAAATAAGTGAGCACAAAAACCAGATCAAAATTACCGAATAGTAATTGAACCGGGTTACTCATCTCATTAAACGTTAATGTTGCAGTGTCAGACCTTGAATTTATTTCGAGTTGATGGGTGTATAAATCGCTTTGCCCAATAGCTAAAGCGCTAAGCTGATTCATAGGCATGTAAGCCAATGTTCCGGTAGCAATTGATAGATACATCGGAGATATTCGATAATATTCTTTAGGATCTTCACCATTATCCATGGCGATTGCTACATCTTTTGCTAAATCAATAAGACTATCCTGAGCAGCTTTTGTTTGTTCAAGTTCTGAATTTTTAAACTCGTACAATTTTTGTCCATTATGACCGGCATATAAACAAAGGAGGATTAAAATTAGAGACAGTGCAACAAACCAATGATCTCTGCTAAGTATCCGTAATTCGTGGCGTATATTTTTTTTAATCATGATCTATAATTTTTTGGATGCTAAAAACATGAAACCGATGGTGGCTAAAAACCATAGCCCAATTATCAGCATGTTTGAATAGTTTGCTGCAATAGTTTCGGTAAAAGTAGGTGGGTGATAATTAAACTGAGGTATCTCAGACAGTAAAGAGGCATCAGCTTTGTATCCCCAATCCCCGAGTTTAGAATTTTCCGCGAAGTTGTTATTAAGTGCCCCAATCATTTCAAGGCGATACTTTTCAGCAGCATCTGTAAAATTCCAATGTGTATTGTAATCGGTATGCGCCAGTGACATTGAAAAGAAACGAACGGGTAAAAAAGGAGATAAGAAAGCGAGTTTTTGATAAACCCCAGTCTGCTTTTGGTATATTTTCTTTAGCTCTTCATAATGTTTAAAATATACCGCTGCCTCATGTTCTTCACTTTTCTGCATACGGTAAGCATCAAAATTAAAAGGCAGTTGATGTAGTGAATCAACCTGATAGGCTTTTAAAGTTTCTGCCTCCAGTTTTTTTGAAGCTTCATTCCATGGGTCATGACCGTCAATTCCTTTCTTTTTATCTGCGGCAACAGCTACTAAAAATTCCTGCCTGCTTGGGTAAGGATATTCAGAATTAGTGAAACTGCTTGCAATTTTTGGAATCGCTAACGTGCTCAAAATCCATATTGATAACAATGTTACCAGAGATATTCCGGAATTCTTACTGAATGCAGAAACAGAAATACAGATGCTGGTTAAAATAGCGTAATAGGATAGGTAAACCAGATACATCATTAAGATGAATTTCCAGTCAAAAGTGCTGTCTACAATTATTACGAAGATTGTAGATAGCAAAAACAAGAGGGTGGTTATTATAAATATTGGAATATAATTACCAAACCATTTACCAAGTATAAACTGGAAATTATTAACACCTTGTGTTTTTATGAGTTGCAGTATATTGTTCTGCTTTTCCCGGGTAATCGCTTGATGACTTAATACAATGATGATCAGCGGAATAATGAAGAGCAAGATAAAATCGGGAGTGATGTCACCAAACCGAGAAAGTCCGGTCTGATCGGAAGCACCAACTTGTTCAGCTTCATTTCTTGTGTGAGCTTCAAGAAAAATGTAAACCCCGGTATATTTTTCAACACCTTGATCAATTAAAGATAAAGGGAAGGCAGGTTTAAATGCATATGTGCCATAATGTGCGGCATTATGAGGGTTGGTACTTCCTTGCCCAATCCATCTTTCACGTTCTCCTTTATAGGCAATTTCATGTTGCTCTTCTTTTGAGTTAAAATGAGAATAGCTAATAAAAATCGAGATGCTACTCAATAAAACAAGAGTAATTGTCACCCACAAAAAGATGGACGACCTCCTCAGTTCTTTTATTTCTTTCTTTGCAATATGAAAAATCATGATCTAATAAAATTTTCAGGATTGTAAATTATCTAATTATTAATATTTAGCTTAAGCATCTTGAAATTCAGGTTTCATGGTTGTTAGATATAATTCTTCTAAGTCTCTCAGTGTTATTTCTTCACTTTTTAGTGTATGAATTAGCTTTCCTGATTTCATAATTCCAATATGAGTACCGGATTCTTTGGCTCTGAACAGATCATGAGTAGCCATTAAAATGGCTGTTCCTTTATCGCGCATTTCAGATAATAACTGAGCAAAGTCGTTGCTGGCCTGGGGGTCTAAACCGGAGGTAGGTTCATCCAATAATATATTGGAAGCATTTTTGGCTCTGGCAATAGCTATTCCAACCTTTTGGCGCATACCTTTAGAATATTGAGACACTCTTTTATGAATGGCTTCGTCATGTAATCCCGAGATACTAAGCAATCGATTGAGTTCACTTTTAGGTGGAACATCTCCCGCAAGACCGGTAAAAAATTCCAGATTCTCAAGTCCACTGAGGGTAGGGTACAAGTTTAAAATCTCCGGTATGTACGCAAGGTGCTTTTTAGATTCTTCTGATTTTTGGGTGACGTCAATTCCATTTACCATTACTTCACCGGATGAGGGTTCAATGAAGTTCATAAACAAATTTATGGTGGTTGTTTTACCGGCTCCATTGGCACCAAGAAGACAAAATATTTCGCCTTCATTTACTGTTAAATTCAGCCGGTCTAAAGCTGTAGTTTCACCGTATTTTTTGGAAAGATTAATCGTTTGAAGCATATGAAGAAGTGTTTTATTTCAGTTAATTACTTTTAAAATTGAGTTAAGAAACCCCGACAAGTCAATGCCGGAATCACAGATTACGTTATGTTACCACTAGTTTTATTTGTACTTATTAAAATTGATGTACATAAGAAATTTTGGCTATGTATTGTTGTTGGTTTAGCCTTTGTAGAGGATCTTGATCATCTATTAAAATGCCATTATACACCAAGTAGATATATGACAATGGGAGGAACTCCCATGAAACTCTGGCATTGAAAGCTTGCAGATCAGAAGTATTGTTGTATTGATACAATCCCGAGAAAAGAAGCCTTGGGTTTAAGGATAATCGTGGACCAATACTGAATAGGTGAGTTGTTTCATCTTCTTCTAAAATTCCAAGTCCCCTGATTCTAGTCAATTGATAACTTCCTTCAAATTCAACCTTCGGGTTAGGGGCTATTCTGGTCGAAAACGTATAGCGATCCAAATTTCCATCATAATATTCTCCAAATGTAGAGCTTAAAGAACCGGATATTTTTGCCGAAGGATTCGTGGAAGCATTAAAATAGTATCTAATATAATTATAAGTACCGGGAGCAATTGAAATTCCAACTGGGGAAAAGGTAGACTCAAGATCTTGCCGGTTTGGCTCAATCGTGAAAGATATATTTGACCCATCCTGAAAATCTAAATTGATAGGACTGAAACCTCCGTAACTAAATAAATGACTCCTATCTACCGAACTGTGAAATATGTATGCATAGGCTCCCGGATTATAACTTCTGATATACGAAGGAAGCCAATCGGGACGCAAATCAAGATTTATAGCAGGACTGGTCATCAAAAAATTGTCATTGAGAATTTCAAGACCTACACCGGGATTGTAATTCCTGTTATAATATTCCAGCAATCCTATGTACAACAAATTATTCGTATAGCTGACTATAAATTGTCCTCCTAATCCATCCTTTGTTAGGTCATCATAAGAAGCAGATAGCATTCCCTGAACTCTGAATGACTGATTGAATCGGTGCAATCCATCAACTGTGTAAGTGAAATTATTCTGAGAAGAAGTAGCATTTATTTGTTCATCATTTCTATAGGTAAACATTCCTCCTAATCTACTTTGCCCCGATAGGTTTCGTGTGTATCTGAGCACTCCGAAATTTGTCGCAGGATTGCCATTAACCGAACGTTGACGAATTGCCAAAGCACCCAATCTGTAATCAGAGTTCTGATTTACATATCGTGCTCCGGCATCAATAGGAATTGGAGCTCCTGTGTTACTCAGACCAATTCTTCGGCTAAAAAAGGGTTGTATCCATGTAGTGATACTTGGGTTAAATAAATCCGAATTTTCAAGAAAAAACTGTCTTCTTTCAGGAAAGAATACCGAAAACCTGTTCAGGTTTACTACTTGTGCATCTGCCTCTGCCTGAGCAAAATCGGTGTTAAAAGTCAGATCTAATACTGAATTAGAGTTTATTCCCCATTTAATATCACCGCCAACTTTGGGTTCTATATCAGAATTGGTATTTCCACCATTATCTACATATTGATAATCTCCTAAAGCATAAGGATTAACCTGGATGTTTGTTGAGGGAGGAGGAGTGGACAGTCCATCAAGAATTGCTTCATATTCCATTCGGTAAACAGTTACCGAACGGGGAACACCAGGAGAACTCGTAAATTCATTAATACTTCTGATGTTTCGCGCAAAAATAACTCCCAACTTATCGGTCCCTTCAGGGTATCTGAGAATTTTCCATGGAATTGCAATTTCAACAACCCACCGATCATCGAGAATAGTGGTTTTAGCCTCCCATGTGGCGTTCCAATCTTCGTTATCTCTATTACCATCTATAACCTGTAAGTCACGTAAACTTCCCAATGGAGTAACTTGAAATACAGTCGAATTTCTTTCATCAAGGAATCCATCAATGGCAACCCCGAACAGATCATTTTGGAAATAATTAAAGTCACGTTCTAAATTTTGAACAATTACATCTGATGCCGGTTGATAGTTGGCGGCTGCAATAAATAGAAAATCCTTACTATGAAGTATTTTCACTTCAGTTTTAAACGATGAAGGACTTCCCTGATCCGGATTTTTTTGAATGAATTCAGTTATGGTTTCAGCTTTATTCCATTCTGATTCATCCAGTTTTCCATCTACAGTAATTGTGTTTTCCGACCTGTGGGATCTAAATATTTTCTTTTCCTCTGGCGGAGCAAAAGTTTCCTGAGCATAAATAGAATTACTCAGGAATAATGCCGACGTCAAAAACGCCAGAATTATTTTATAATTCATAGTTTGTAATTTAAAACCAATCAGACATAGATTGGTTACTGATGATAATTAGCAGAAATACTGCATTTTAAGAATATCAAACAGTATGAGAGGGGGGAGCGCGTAAATTAAATGAATGGCTGGCAAGTGCGAAATCGGATTCATTATTAGGGGCAATAATGAATTTACACTTATGGTCAATAAACTTGAATCCTTCATTAATGTTATCTGCGTAGAGGTGTTTAGTTAATACACAATCGTTACAGTCAACATTGACTTCAAGTTTATGAAAAGTGTGTTCTGAAATTTGTTCAGTTGTATTCTCATTGTGAGAATGATAATCTACATGATCGCCTAAATGGGAGAATGAATGAAACTGAAGGCACAAAAAACCAACCAGAACCACCATTGAGATAACGGGGTTATTTGATAAAGAGGTTATTTTTTGGGCTAATTTTAACACAGCTGAACATTCTGAAAATTTCATTAGAAAAGAAATAGTCAAAATGACTTGTATAAATATTTTACAAGTATGTATTCGAAAAACTTAAAATCTAACTTTCATTCCTTCTTTTATATCGAAATTGATACTATACCCTGCATTGGTTTCAATTACATATTTTGCAGGAGCACCCGACGGCAAAGATCGTTCTGAAAAAGGTATAGTATTTTTATAAATACTCACTATTACACTATCTGAGTTTACATACATGATGTCTAATGGGAGAGGAGTATTAGCCATCCAGAAACTCTGTTCCTGTTCGGTATCAAAATAGAATACCATGCCAGCATCTTCTGGCATAGATAATACATCCATCAATCCCTGATTTCTTTCGTTCGGGTTGTCAGCTTTTTCAAAACGGAGAGTGGTGATTGTCTCTCCGTTTTCATTTAAAAAATCGAGTGAATAGTTGTATTCAAGAGTACGACCGGAGTCATTCTTTGTATCACGGTCATTTTTTTTTCCGGATCCACATCCGGTGAATATTATCGATACTAATAATAATGAAATTAGTTTACTTAACATTAAATGGAACTTCATGTGTTGATCTTCCTGATTTAAATTGAATTGTATATTCGCCTTTTTGGATGTATTCACTTTTACCATTGATTTTAAGATCCCATTCAAAAATGTTAAATCCATAATCTGAATTTATATTTTCAGAAAGTATTTTATCACCTTCACTGTCTATCACTGAAATTTCAACATTTCCGCCCTTTTCTTTATTAAAGAAGTACATTATATCTACAGAAGGGGTAAACGCTTGTCTGTATGGTACAGATTGCTCTCCCCATCTGTTAGAATGACGAATATCCGATGGGGCCATTCCAGTAATGGTTTCGTTCATTCTTTGTGAAGCTTTATGTAATGGTTTCACATCCATCACCCAAATACTTCTTCCATGTGTTCCAATTACCAACTCCAACTCTCTGGGATGAACAACCATATCGTAACTGGCAACATTCGGTAGTTGATTCAGGTAATGCCACTTTTTTCCATCGTTAAAACTGATATAAGTACCGTGATCTAACCCGGCATATAAAATTTCGGGTATTTCAGGATCTTGTATTATTACATTAGCTACTTCATTTGGAAGGTTTCCTTTGATTGATTTCCATGTTTTTCCAAAATCGGTTGTTTTAAATAGATATGTAGAGAAGTCATCAAACCGGTACCCATTTAGAGAAACGTAAGCTACAGCTTTGTCATGTTTAGAAGCATGAACTTCACTAACCCAGAGATCTTTTGGAATATTACCTGTAACGTTGGTCCAGCTTGTTCCACCATCTCTGGTAAGTTGAATATTTCCATCATCAGTACCTACCCAAATCTGATTGAAATCAAGAGGTGATTCACCAATTGTAGAAATTGTAGAATAGGGGACGTTACCATTGGGATGATCATTTGTTAGATCAGGACTAATTGCTGTCCAGGTTTCACCGCGATCCAATGATCGGCTTAGCTTCTGTGACCCGAAATAAACTACATCCGGATTATGGTGACTTAGATTTACCGGTGTGTTCCAGTTATATCTGTATCTTGGTTCACCAACTTCATGACTTGGAGTAATCCTGCTTGTTGTTCCTTTTTCACGGTCTAAGCGAAAATAATTTCCATATTGAAAGCCTACATAAACAATATCAGAATTATCAGGATTTGCATAAACGTGCATTCCATCACCACCAAATAGTCTGCCCCAAGGTCGGTTTCTGTTTGGCGTAGAAGTAGAAGGTCCGGTAAATGTCCCGTTATCCTGTAGACCACCATAAATATTATATGGTTCATCCATATCCACACTTACGGTATAAAATTGCCCTACAGCTTCATAGTTATGATGAATAAAATTTTCACCGCCATCATGGCTTTCATATAATCCGCCGTCATTTCCTAAAAGTATGTGTTCTGAGTCATTAGGATTTATCCACATTGCCTGTTGATCAGCATGAACCGGATCATTATCGGCTTTAATTGTCCATGTTTTACCACCATCTGTGGATTTTATGAAGGGGACACCGAGAGCATAGATGGTATTTTCATCATTTGGGTCCACTCTTATTTCGCCGAAGTAATAACCATAAGTATTGTAAACACGTGGAATTTCAAAATCATGAGTAATTGCCCAATTTTCTCCTCCATCATCAGATCGGTAAATTTCAAGTCCTTTGATGCTGGTGTCAAATAATGCAGCGTTGGCATCTCCTAAAAATTCACCAAGAGCTTTCGGTTTATACTTGCCATTTTTAACATCTGCCTTTACAGATTCTGCTGAATATTTTGCAGGAAATCCATTACGTCTTAAAAAAGTTTCTAATTTTTTGTTATCCAGTTTTTGAAAGTCTTTATCTGACATTTCAATAAAAGAAGTTTGGGTTAGGTTATCACTTTCATCGTTTTCACGTTCTTCTTTTATTTCAAACTGATTGTCAAGAATTGCGTAAATAACATCGGGGTTAGAATGACTTACATCCAAACCAATTCTACCAACGAAGTCGCCTTGAGGAAAACCTTTCACTGATTTATTCCATGTTTCTCCGCCATCTGTTGATTTATAGATCGAAGATCCAACTCCTCCTTCTTTGAAATCCCATGCCTTTCTATCTTTTTCCCAGGTTGCAGCCCATAATATATTTGGATTATCTGGATGAATAACGAGGTCAATTACACCAGTACTATCATTCACAAATAATGTTTTATCCCAGGTTTTACCGCCATCAGTAGTTTTATAAATTCCGCGTTCGCTATTGTAAGAATACAACGCTCCAAGTGAAGCTACCCAGGCTGTGTTTTCATCGGTAGGATGAGTAACAATTCTTCCGATGTGCTGAGAATTTCTTAAACCCACATATTCCCAGCTGTCTCCTCCATTTATACTTTTGAATACTCCTGCTCCGGCATAACTTGAACGACTTGAATTATTTTCACCTGTTCCTACCCAAATTATATCCGGATTAGCATCAGAAATTGCAATATCACCAATTCCCAAAGCATCCTGATGATCAAAAACCGGATACATAGTATTTCCACTGTTCTCAGATTTAAATACACCACCTGATGCATACCCTACATAAAAGACTCTGCTGTTTTCAGGATGTACAGCAATATCAGACACACGACCACTCATCACAACCGGTCCAACTTCGCGCAAAGGGTAATTCTTGAGAGCAGAACTGTTTCTAAGTTTTGCTCTTTGTTCTATTGAAGCAGAAAGTTCTTTTTCAGTTGATGAATTAACATGTTGAGCCTTTGTATTTTCTGGTATTAATAAAAACAACGATATAGCTAATGTTGCAATACCGGATATATATTTGGTCATAATAATTTGATTTGAGTTGTTGGAGATAATAATCAATGAATTTCAAAAAATTATATAAAAACTTTTAAAGGCGAGTATATTTGAATAGATATTCATGCATATCAATCTTTGAAATCTTATCAAAATAAGGGTATATTCAGAATCTCAGTGAGCGTCGGGAAGGCACTCGCTTTTTTTTGTCCTTATTTTCCGGGTAATGCAACCAGATACAATACAAAAAATTAAAGACTTAACAACTCCGCTTGCGGAGTCGAATAACCTTTTTCTCGTTGATGTCGAGGTTAAGACAGGCAGCGGTATAACAGAGGTATGGATATATCTGGACGCAGAAGACCGCGGAGTAAACCTGGATGAATGTGCTGAAATAAGTAAAGAATTAGGATTTCTTATGGAAGCTCATGAAGTTTTTGATGGCAAATACAGACTAAATGTTTCTTCACCGGGACTAAGTCGTCCGTTAACTGACAGGCGACAGTACAAGAAGAATGAAGGAAGAAAAGCTAAAATCAAATATCAGATGGATAACGAATATTCCAAGATATCTGGAATAATTATTGGTATCACGGAAGATTTGATAACTATCGAAGGTAAAGATGGAAAGGCAGTTGAAGTCAAATTTGACCAAATAACGGAAGCAAAAATAGTCCCCAATATTTAACATCTACTAAGAACACACTGATGCAAAACGATTTATCAAAACAAATTATCTCCTCATTTGCTGAAATTGCAAAGGATAAAGGTATAGACAGAGATCTTTTACTTTCAATTTTAGAGGATGTTTTCAGAACTATGATCCGTAAGACTTATGAAACGGATGATGCTTTTGATGTTATTCTTAATGCTGACCGTGGTGAATTACAAATTCTGCATATTCAGGAAGTGGTACCCGAAGAAGAGTTAACCGATGAAGTGTCTGAAATTACCCTTAAAGATGCCCAGAAAATTGACCCGGACATCGAGTTGTATGATGAGCTAGCTCAGGAGGTTAAGATCGAAGATTTCGGTCGCCGTTCAGTGATGATGGCGCGTCAGCAGTTGGCTCAAAGAATCCGCGAGATTGAAAAGGACAATATTTACGAAGATTACTCTGAGAGAGTTGGTGAAATTATCCTTGGTGATGTTTATCAGGTTCGCCACAATAAAGATATTCTTGTGAACCACAATGGGGTAGAGTTACTGCTTCCAAAGAATGAGCAAATCTACAAAGATCGTTACCGTAAGGGTGATACCATTCGTGCAGTTGTTACCGGTGTACATATGCGTAATGGAAACCCAACAGTAATTATCTCCAGAACCTCAGAATTATTTTTAGAAAGATTATTTGAAAACGAAATTCCTGAAGTTTTTGATGGGATTATAGATTTAGTAAAAATTGCCCGCTCACCGGGAGACCGTTCTAAAGTTGCAGTGCTTTCTCATGATGAAAGAGTGGATCCTGTAGGAGCTTGTGTTGGGATGAAAGGAATCAGAATTCATGCTATTGTAAGAGAGCTTCAAAACGAGAATATTGATGTAATCAACTACACTCCGGATAAAATCGAGTTTATCAAAAGAGCACTTCAACCTGCAGAAGTATTGAAAGTAGAGTTGGACGAAGAGCAAAAGAATGCAAACGTACTTGTTCCCGCTGACGAAGTTTCTAAAGCGATTGGAAAAGGGGGGGTAAATATTCGCCTTGCATCCCGATTAACCGAATGTGAAATTGATGTATATCGCGAAGTAGAAGAAGAAGATGATATTGACATCAATGAATTTGAAGTTGATTTCGGAAAAGATGCTATTGAAGCTTTACATGAAATCGGCTGTGACACCGCTCGAGCAGTACTTGAGTTGAGCAAAGATGAATTAGTTAACAGAACAAAAGAAGTAATTGACGAAGAACTTGCTGAGAAGATCATAAATGTGATCAGCTATGAGTTCGAAGACGAGGGATAATTTAATATCTGCTTTAAACACAGATCCTTAAATTAACCTCACATTTTAAAAAAACATATATGTCCATAAAAAGACCTAAACCATTATTCAGAGTAGCTTCAGAGTTTAATGTATCTACACAATCTATTGTTGATTCATTAAGTAATGATTTTGATATAGCTAACCGACCTAATTTCAAAATTACACCGGAAATGTATTCGGTTTTGGAAGGAATATATGGCGAAGACAAAGCTAAAAGTCAGGATCACGAAAAAACCAGAGAAGAATACGAGAGTCGTAGAAATACGATGATGAACCAGCGGAACGAAAGCGTTACTCTCGATTCACTTGAGCCGATTGATGAATCAATGGGATTAGAACCTGAAGACGAAGCAGATGAATCTCCTGAAGCTTCTCTCGAACCTATTGAAGAAGATACTCCGGAATTAGAACCTCTGAGTGAAGAAGAGCAAGAAGAACAAGAAGAGGAAGATAAGGCTCAACCCGAAGAAGAAATCACTGCTGAAGAAAAGCAAGATGAGGAAGAAGAGTCATCAGACGATTTAGAAGAATCAGAAGTGGAAGCTGATAAAGATGTTGAAACCAATGATTCTGAAGAAGAAGACATTGAAGATCCGGATTCAGAAGATGAGGATGAGGCAGAAGAGGAAGTGGATGATGCCGATGACACCGAAGATGAAAGTGACGATAGTAATGAAGAAGTAGAGAACAGCGAAGAAGATATTGAGAGCAGTGATGAGGACGAGGAGGAGGAAAAAGCTCCTTCTAAAAAAGACCAAACCACTATTAAAGGTAAGGCTGATAAGCTTAAGGGTACCAAAGTATTAGGAAAAACATCCTTTACTAATGACCTTACCGGAGGTGCAAAAAAACGCAAGAAAAGAAAGCGAAGAAAAGATCGTGAAGATTCTGATACTAACAAGCAAAATCAGGATAAAAAGTCTAATAAGAATAAGAAGAGAAAGTCAAAATCAACTTCAAATAAATCTAATAAGCCTGAAGTAGATGAAATTGATGTAGACAAAATGATGCGCGAAACCATGCAGCGCATACAAGGAAACTCTAATGTTGGTTCTAAGCGTGGTAAGCGTAGACGTCAGCGTAAAGAAGAACGTGAGGAGCAGGAACAAATACAGCAGGAAATGGAAGAAATGGAAGCAGATACCATTGAGGTAACTGAGTTCATTACTGCCAATGAATTAGCTGAAGAATTAGGTGTTGGGGTAAACGATATTATTTCTGCTTGCATGAGTATTGGCTTGATGATCACCATCAACCAGCGACTTGATGCAGGTACCATAGAATTGGTAGCAAGTGAGTTTGGCAAAGAAGTCGAATTCCTTAAAGCCGAAGAAATGGATGAGGAGCTTGAGATTGAAGAAGACAATCCTGAAGATATGGAAGGGCGTGCTCCAATTATTACCGTAATGGGGCACGTAGATCATGGTAAAACATCCCTTCTTGACTACATTCGTGAAGAAAGAGTGGCAGAAGGTGAGGCCGGAGGAATTACACAGCACGTTGGAGCATACGAGGTTTTTCATAATGAAAAGAAAATTACTTTCCTTGATACACCAGGTCACGAAGCCTTTACAGCTATGCGTTCACGTGGTGCACAAGCAACTGATATCGTAATTCTGGTAGTTGCTGCTGATGATTCTGTGATGCCTCAAACCATTGAGGCTATCAATCATGCGAAAGCTGCAGGAGTACCTTTAGTTGTGGCAATCAATAAAATGGATAAGCCAGGTGCTACTCCTGACAAGATAAAGCAACAGCTTTCAGAGCATGAAGTAATTGTTGAAGATTGGGGCGGGGAAACGCAGTTTGCTCTTGTTTCAGCTAAAACAGGTCTTGGAATTGACGAATTGCTTGAAAAAGTTCTAATCGAAGCCGAATTACTTGAATTGAAAGCAAATCCTAACCGACGGGCAAATGGAGTTGTACTCGAAGCTCGTCTTGATAAAGGAAAGGGTATAATCGCAAACGTACTTGTACAAGGTGGTACATTAAAAGTTGGCGATCCTTTTGTAGCCGGACCTTGTTTTGGTCGTGTACGAGCTATGGAGGATGATCACGGTCAGCGAATTAAATCTGCCGGTCCCGCAACACCTGTTCAGTTAATGGGTTTTGATGAAATGCCTCAAGCTGGTGATTCTTTGATTGTAGCCGAAGATGAAAAAACGGCAAAAGATGTTGCAAATGAACGCCAGCAGATTAAACGTGAGCAGGCTATGAGAAAAACCAAGCACATGACACTTGATGACCTATCAAGAAGATTGGCACTTGGTGAGGTTTCTGAACTTAGCATCATTATTAAAGCTGACGTAGATGGCTCTATTGAAGCTCTTTCTGGGTCATTACAGAAGTTAAGTAATGATGAAGTTGCCGTAAATATTATTCACACCGGTGCGGGTGCAATTTCCGAGTCGGATGTATTACTTGCATCTGCATCTGATGCAATTATTATTGGTTTCCAGGTCCGTCCTACCGTTCAGGCACGTAAACTTGCCGAAAATGAAGAGATTGAGATACGACTATTCAGTGTAATCTATGACGCTGTTGATGAAGTGCGTGACGCACTTGAAGGTCTGCTTTCTCCGGAAATCAAAGAGAAAATCGTTGGAAATGTAGAAGTACGTGAGACCTTTAAAGTTTCTAAAGTTGGTACTATCGCAGGTTGTTATGTCACGGACGGAAAAGTTGAACGTAATGATCCGATCCGAATTATACGTGACGGTGTGGTTGTGTATGATGGAAAGATCGATACCTTGAAACGATTTAAGGATGATGTAAGAGAAGTTACTTCAGGATATGAATGTGGTATCAGTATTGAAAACTACAATGATATCAAAGTTGGAGATAACTTCGAAAGCTATAAAATCACAGAAGAGAAGCGAACTCTCGAAGACGCTAATTAATTCTAAAGCATCAATTGTACTATGAGTATTAGAACAAAACGCTTAGGCGAAGTTCTAAAACGCGATCTTGGTCAGATTCTGCAAAGAGAATATCAGCCTACAGGAACTTTTATTACTGTTACTAATGTGGTAATGACGGAAGATTTGTCTATTGCAAAGGTTTATCTAAGTGTGTTTGCTCCTGACAGAGATGAAAAGGCAATCTACAAACATCTTGATGATCACATTGATGAGATCAGGCATACTCTTGCAGGAAAGATAAGGCATCAGGTTAGAAAAATTCCTGAATTGCATTTTTATGTAGATGACACCGCAGAATATGTAAATAAGATCGAAAGCCTTTTCGAAAAGATCGACAAACAACCAAAAGCTCCCACCGACGAAGAGGAATAAAATGGCGAAAGCCCTGCCTCTTGATGAAATAACCGTTTTTTCTGAGGATAATCTGCCAAGTCGTGAATTCGATTTTGGTACAGCTTCTATTCTTTTGTTGAACAAGCCAAAGGAATGGACCAGTTTTGATGTGGTTCGATATGTTCGTAATAGATTAAAAACTAAGAAAGTGGGTCATGCGGGCACGTTAGACCCAATGGCAACAGGATTGCTGGTACTTTGTTCGGGAAGAGCAACAAAGTCTATTTCCCAAATTCAGGAAATGAATAAAACTTATGTTGGAGAAATAACTTTTGGTGGATGCACGCCGAGTTATGATGCAGATTCTGATATTGAAAAAACCGCTCCAACAGATCATATCACTTTAGATTTGATTAAAGAAAAACTGGAAGAAGAATTTTTCGGAGAAATTGAGCAGATTCCTCCGGTTTATTCCGCATTAAAAGTAGGAGGGAAACGATCTTACGAACTCGCAAGAAGAGGAAAAGCCGTTCCTTTGGCAGCAAGAAAAGTAACTATTCATGATCATCGTATATTAGATTTTCAAGATAATAAACTAACCCTTAGAATTGATTGCAGTAAAGGAACCTATATTCGTTCTATTGCACATGACTTGGGTAAAGCTATTGGCTCTTTAGGTTATTTAAGCGCATTGGAACGAACATTTATTGGAGATTTTTCTTCAGAAAAAGCGTTATCTCCTGAAAGAATTAATGAACTGTTAAATGCATAAGACGGAACTTATATTTCTAAAGGATATTGAGCGGGTGCAAAATTCAGTGGTGACTGTAGGCACTTTTGACGGAGTTCACCAAGGACACAGATATCTGATTGAAACTGTTGTCCAAAAGGCTAAAAAGAGAAAGGCCAGAAGTGTGGTGGTTTCTTTTGATCCTCATCCAAGAGATATTATCAATCCCGGAAGCGAAGGAATTAAACAACTTACTACTATTGAAGAGCGCAGAGAAATTCTTGAAGAAATAGGAATAGATGTGCTGTTAATTATCCCGTTTACCAGAGACTTTTCACTATTAAGTTCAGAAGAGTTTGTGGAAGAAATCGTTTATAAAAAGGTCGGTGTTTCTGAATTTGTGATCGGTTATGATCATCATTTTGGAAAGGATAGAAGCGGAACTATTGAGACTGTAGAAAATATCGGCAAAAAGCTTGGCTTTGATGCTTTTATAGTATCGAAAAAGGAAATGGGTGAGGTTACTGTAAGCAGTACAACAATCAGAAGAGAATTATCTGAAAATGGTAATGTTGTACAAGCTTCTAACCTTTTGGGTCGCGCATACAGGTTAAACGGTATAGTTATCCATGGGGATAAAAGAGGAAGGAAAATAGGCTATCCAACCGCAAATCTTAAAGCGGAACATCGAAATAAAGTAATACCAAAAAATGGTGTCTATGCTGTAAAAGTGCGGGTTGGAGAAGAATGGTATGGTGGGATGATGAATATTGGGCACCGGCCTACTTTCGACAAAATTGAGTTAAGACTTGAAGTAAACATTTTCAATTTTGATGAAGATATTTACGGGCAAACTATTCAGGTTCGTTTTATTAATAGATTGAGAGATGAAGTTAAGTTCGATGGTATTGATGAGTTAGTAGCTCAGTTAGATAGAGATAAAGAAAATGCCTTAGGGGAACTATGAAAGAGCAGGTATAATCAACTATTATTCCTTTTTCTTACAAGAGTAATAATACTAGAAAGTACAAGCAACTCTTCAACTTCGTTATTTACTTCATAGGAATCTCCTTTATATAACTTTGATCTAACTAACGGATTATTCATGGTACTATATATACTCCATTTTCTGTAAAGTAAATTATCGCTTTTCCATATAAATTCTTTATCAAAAAGAGCAATAGACGCTTTAGTTCGCCAAAAGTTAAAAACGATTTTACCTATTTTCTTTCTGCTGTTCATATCAATAACAATAATATTCTTGCGACTAAAGCCTTCCGATTCAAAAAAATACTTTCTCTTTAAAATCTTGACATACGAATTATTTGAGAGGTGTTCATTTCTTATTTCTCCGACTGGGTTTCCATCAATGAATAGGTCATACCCTATTGCAATAACATCTTTTTTCCAACTAAGTAAAGCCATTTTATTTGAATTAAATTTCAATCAAATTAAGCTTTGTATGTTTATTCTGAAACTAGGTTCTGGCAATAATAGAAAGCTATATTTTATTTGATTACTCGTTGTTGGTTAGTATTAAAAACCTTATCTTAGAAATCTATTAATAGATAAAAAAGTTATAACTGAATATTGCAATGAGCATAACTGCAGAAGAAAAAAAAGAAATTTTCAAAAAGCACGGCGGAGAAGAAGCTAACACCGGTACTACAGAAGGACAAATAGCTCTTTTTACGCACCGTATCAATCATCTTACAGAGCATCTCAAAGAGAACAAAAAAGATCATGCTTCCCGTCGCGGTTTATTGAAATTAGTAGGTAAAAGACGTCGTTTACTCAATTACCTTATGAAAAACGACATTGAAAAATACAGAGAGCTTATCAAAGAGCTTGGTATTCGTAAATAAATTTAAGGCTCCACTATTCCTGGAGCCTTTTTTAATTCTCCCATATCGCTAAACTTTGAATAAACCAATCTGACGAATGGTATGGGATAAAGCAACAAATAAAAGACAAATAAATAATGAAAGAAGATTTTAGAAGTATAGAATTTGCACCCGGCAAAACTCTGTCTGTTGAAACAGGTAGAATTGCTAAACAAGCAGACGGTGCAGTTACAGTAAAAATGGGCGATACTATGGTTTTATGTACTGTGGTAAGTGCTAAAGAGCCAAGACCAGGTCAGGATTTTTTCCCTTTGACCGTAGATCATAAAGAAAGTTTTTCTGCCGGAGGACGTTTTCCCGGTGGTTTTATGAAAAGAGAAGGTCGTTCAAACGAGAAAGAAATTTTATCAAGCCGTTTGATTGATCGCGTAATGAGACCATTATTCCCAAAAGGGTATGTGTGTGACACTCAGGTTATCTCAAGTGTAATCTCATCAGATGATGAGCATGATGGTGATGTTTTAGGTGGAGTTGGAGCTTCCTTAGCTACTCACCTTTCTGATATTCCATTCGACGGTCCTATGGCTGAAGTAAGAGTTGGTAGAATTGATGGCGAATTCATCATTAATCCAACAGTTTCAGAATTAAAAGACAGTGACATCGATATGGTTGTTGGAGGTACTGAGAACAGTATCCTTATGATCGAAGGTGAAATGGAAGAGATTTCTGAAAAAGAAATGTTAGATGCCATTAAAGCTGCACATGAATCCATTCAAAAGCTTTGCCAGTTCCAAAACGAGCTTCGAGAAGAATTAGGCAAAGAAAAAAGAGAATTCATTCCGCCGGCTGTTGATGAAACCTTGGAAAGCAAAGTTTCAGGAATGGCTTCTGACAAGATCAAAGAAATTGTAAACATTGGTCTTGGTAAAGAAGAGTACAACGAAAAAATTCGTGATGCTAAAAACGAAGTAATCACTGCTCTTGAAGAAGAAGAGTTAGAAGAAGATCAAATTTCTGAAGCGAAGAAAATTCTTGGAAACATCGAGAAAGCTGAACTTCGAAATATGATCCTCGAGAAGGGTCGTAGAATTGATGGACGTTCAACCGATGAAATTCGCGATATCTGGACTCAGGTAGGTTACATTGCACGTGCACACGGTTCTTCTATCTTCACAAGAGGTGAAACTCAGGCATTGGTTTCTGCTACTTTAGGGACCGCCAGAGATGAACAAGCAGTGGATACATTGTTTGATCAGGAAGCAAAAAGATTTTTCCTTCACTATAATTTTCCTCCTTATTCTGTAGGGGAAGCCGGATTCTTAAGAGGACCGGGACGGCGTGAAATTGGTCACGGACATCTTGCAGAAAGAGCATTGAAAATGATGATGCCGACTTTTGAGGAATTCGGTTATGTAATCAGATTGATTTCTGACATTACAGAATCTAACGGTTCTTCTTCTATGGCTTCTGTTTGTGGTGGTTCTATGGCGTTAATGGATGCCGGTGTTCCACTTAAAAAACCAGTTGCAGGTATTGCAATGGGAATGATTGTGGGTGAAGATAAAACAGCTATTCTTTCTGATATCCGCGGTGAAGAAGATTTTATGGGTGACATGGACTTTAAAACTGCCGGAACTACCGAAGGAATTACAGCTTGCCAAATGGATATGAAGGTTCAGGGAATCAGTTTCGAGGTAATTGAAGAAGCTCTTGAGCAAGCTCATACAGGCAGACTCCACATTTTAGGTGAAATGTCTAAAACTATTTCAGCAGGTAGAGAAAATATCTCTCAATATGCTCCTCAATTCCTGAGAATGGAAATTGATGGTGATAGCATTGGTGCTGTAATCGGACCTGGTGGTAAAGTAATTCAAACGCTTCAGAAAGAAACCGGTACCGAAATTATCATCGAAGAAGATGATAATGGAAAAGGTCAGGTTACTATTTCAGCAAATGATTTAGACAAAGCAGAAGAAGCTAAGAAACGTATTAAAATGATCGTTGGTCATTTAGATGAAGGCGCCACTTATAAAGGAGTAGTTAAATCCATTAAAGACTTCGGTGCATTTGTAGAAATTGCCCCGGGAAGAGATGGATTGCTACATATTTCTGAAATCGATCATAAACGAGTTGAAAAAGTAACAGATTACTTATCGCTTGGTGATGAAATCGAAGTTAAACTGCTCAAAATTGAGCACGGAAATAAACTTCGTCTTTCAAGAAAAGCATTGATCGAAAAAGAAGACTAATCTTCTTTAAACATAATTTAAAGGCACAGTTCAGCAATGAGCCGTGCCTTTTTTATAATTGTCATTCCGGGTTTGACCAGGAATCTGTATAGATTAATACTTTGATAAAACAGATAGATTGTTTGATAGAAAGTTTCCTTTCAGATTCTGAATCAAGTTCAGAATGACTTTTAATTCAAATGTCTGAATTCAATATTAAATGGAAAACTTAAAAGAAATAGATTCAGTAACCAAAACAACCCTCAAAAATGGACTGAGAGTTGTAACTGAAAAGATTGAGAGTGTAAAAAGTATATCGGTTGGCATCTGGGTAAAAACAGGTTCCAGAAATGAAACTCCTGAAATGGCTGGAGTTACACACTTTCTGGAACATATGCTGTTTAAAGGAACACAGAAAAGATCAGCCTATGATATTGCTTTAAGTATGGAATCAGTAGGTGGTTATTTAAATGCTTTCACTTCATCTGAGTATACCTGCTATTTTGCCCGTTGTGTAAATACACAAATTGAAAGAGCTTTGGATGTGCTTTCGGATATGGTTCTGAATCCCAGTTTCCCTGAAGAGGAAGTGGAAAAAGAAAAAAAGGTAGTTATTGAAGAGATGAAAATGTACAGAGATTCTCCGGATGATTATCTGTTTGAGGAATACACATCAAAAATGTTTGATGGACATGAGTTGGGCAGACCGGTTTTAGGTTTTGAAGAAACAGTTTCTTCATTCACTCGTCAGGACCTATATGATTATATGAAAGATCGTTATAAGGCAGATAACCTGTTGGTCTCAGTTGCCGGTAATGTAAATCATGATGAGGTTGTTCGTTTGGTAGAAGATTATTTCGGGGAATTGCCTGCCGAAAATATAACCAATGAAGATCAGCCAATCACTGATTTTGATACTTCAAAGCTGGAGCTCACTAAACCAATAGAGCAAACTCATTATATCTTAGGTAGAAGAGGGCTCAATTTTGATCATGAAGATAAATATTTGCTTTTGTTAGCCAATACAGTGTTAGGAGGAGGGATGAGCTCTCGTCTCCATCAGAATGTTCGTGAAAAGCATGGATATTGCTATTCAATACAAACATTTACTCAATCATATACAGACTCAGGAATATGGGGAGTGTATGTGGGTACGGATAAGGATTATGTTGAACATGTCCATGAACTGGTAGTAGCTGAGCTTAATAAAATCAGCGAAGAACTGATTCCTGAAAAGGAACTTTCCGAAGCTAAATCGCAATTAAAAGGAAAGCTTTTACTCTCTCAGGAAAATACCAGCAACCGAATGATGAGACTTGCAAAAAGTGAATTATATTTCGATCGTTTTGTAACTTTAGATGAACTGGTTGAAAATATTGATTCCGTTAGTGCTGATCAGATTCTTAAATTTGCAAAGAGCTTTTTTGATCAGAAATATTTCAAAGAAGCTGTACTTTCACCTGAAAATTAAAAGTCATTCTGAGCGGAAGCGAAGAATCTTAGCGATTAATCAGCAAGATCCTTCGGAAGTATCCTCAGGATGACATAAAATGATTACCAGAATTAAGAAATGACTTACATAAATCAACTTGCTGAACACATCAACAATAAAGTAACGCTTAAGGGATGGGTTTATAATTACCGAAGTAGTGGTAGCTTGGTATTTATTGAAATGAGAGACGGAACAGGCCTAACTCAATGCGTGGTTGCAAAAGATGATGTTGATGATGCAAGCTGGGAAGCAGCTGAATCTCTTAAGCAGGAAAGTTCACTTGAAATCACCGGTACGGTTAAAGCAGATGAAAGAAGTATAGGAGGACATGAAATCCATGTATCAGAAATAAAAGTTGTTCAGATTGCTGAAGATTATCCGATTACACCAAAAGACCATGGTGTTGAGTTTTTGATGAATAACCGCCATTTATGGTTGAGAAGTCAGCGACAGTGGGCTGCAATGAGAGTTAGAAATGAGATTATCTTCGCTATTCATAGTTTCTTTCAGGAGCGTAATTTCGTTCAGATGGATTCTCCGATTTTTACAAGCAATGCTGCGGAGGGAAGTACCACTCTTTTCGAAACTGATTACTTCGAAGAAAAAGCATATTTAGCTCAAACCGGTCAATTGTATGGCGAAGCAATGGCAATGGCTCATGGTTTGATTTATACATTCGGACCGACTTTTCGTGCAGAAAAATCTAAGACACGTCGTCATTTAACAGAGTTCTGGATGATAGAGCCGGAAATGGCGTACTATGATCTGGATATGAATATGGATCTTGCAGAAGACATGATCAGGTTTGTTGTTCAGAAAGTGCTGGATAACCGTCGTTCTGAATTAGAAACATTAGAGAGAGATGTGACTTCACTGGAAAAGATCGCAGAAAAACCTTTTCAAAGAATTACCTATTCAGAAGCTGTTGAGCAGCTAAAAAGTCAGGAAACGGCTGACATGCTGGATCAGATGATCGAGGACCGTAAGCAGGAAGAAAAAGATCTTAAGAAGGAAAGAGAAGAAATAAAGAAAGAGCATGGATCTGCTAAAAAGTGGAGAAAAAAGCAGATCGAAGCTCGTCAGATAGAAATTGGTTCCCGCCTGGATCAGATAGAAGAAGATTACAGAAATATTCCACAGTGGAAAGAATCTGCTATGAATTTTGAGTGGGGAAATGATTTTGGTGGAAGCGATGAAACGGTATTAATGCTGCAGCAGGAAGTTCCGTTGATGGTCCACAGATGGCCGGCAGAGATAAAAGCATTTTACATGAAACGTGATCCTGAAGATGAGAGACTGGTTCTTGGTGTTGATGTACTTGCTCCTGAAGGTTATGGAGAGATCATAGGAGGGAGTCAGCGTGAAGATGACCTTGAATTTCTTGAAAATCATATTCAAAAACATGACTTGCCTATGGACGTATTTGGCTGGTATTTAGATCTGAGGCGTTTTGGCTCTGTTCCTCATTCGGGATTTGGTTTAGGACTGGAACGTACCGTAGCATGGATTTGTGGTCTTCAGCATGTGCGAGAAACCATTCCTTTCCCAAGAATGATGGGAAGGTTGAGACCATAAAATAATTGATAAAAGATTCTCTTAAAATAATAGCGATAACTGCAGGATTGCTGCTTTGTATAGAAGCAGTACTTCAGGCTGTTTATTTTATCAAAATAAATTCTAATTCTCCTAAAGAATCAATTCTTGCATATCAGTTTAATGATGAATATTTAATTGAGCTTATCCCTGGGACTCAAAAAATCTTCATAAGGACTGAAGAAAATGGGGGTGATACTATTTCCTGGAGAGTTAACTCGGATGGCTTCAGAGGAAGTGAACTTCAATCTGATCCTGATAAGAGAATCATGGTCTATGGTGATTCTAATATTCAGGCAAGATTTTCTGTTGAAGATTCTACTTTTGTACAGAAAATCGGAAAATATCTTACAAAAGATAATACTCGAAATCTTGAAATGATAAATTCAGGAGTAATTGGTTTTGGCCCTGATCAAAGTCTGCTTAAGTTTGAAAAAGAAGTCTCCATTTATAAACCTGATGTAGTTGTCTTTACTATTTTTGCTTACAACGACTTCGGGGATCTTGTCAGAAACCGACTTTTTGAACTTGATGATCAGGGCTCGTTAATTAAAACAAACTTTGAACTTGAAGAAGACGCACATCTGAAAGAGATTAAACATGGTTTTAGGATTCAAACTTTATTTTGGGTCGAGCAAATCAGAAATAAAATCTATAATGAACTTGAAGATCAAAACTCAAGCGAGTACAAAAAAGGATTATTAAACTATTATTCAGAAGCAAACAAAAGGGCTTTCGAAATTTATAAAAATGGAGGAAAAAGAGAATTTTCAAACTTTGAAGATCCGTTTGATATTGATTTAGTAATTCAGCTGGACTCTGAATCTTCATCAGTCAAAAAAGAACTGTTTAAGAAAATCTTAGAAAGATTTAAGGAAACGGCGGAAAAAAATAATGCCGAGCTGGTAGTGGTTATACTTCCTTCTCCGATAGAAATGACGGTTTCAAATGATTATATAGGATATGAATATTTGAAAGAACAGTTTCCTTCATATAACAGAGAGCAATTCACGAACACTATAGAGAGAATAACTAAGGAGCAAGGATTATCTACCATTAATCTATTTTCTGTTTTTGATTCTGAGGGACCCGAAGGTCTGTATTTCAAAGATGGGGATACACACTGGAATGACGCAGGGCAGGATCTTGCTGCAAAAGTCCTAGCTTCATTTATATCAGATTCTGTATGGGATAAATAAATTTTAGCTGAACCTGTGGATTTTAGTATGCTCAGATGCCCATTTTTCTCAAGAACACTCTAGATCTTAATGGATATTGATTCGGATTTATTAACTGAAGTAAGAGAGTTTATTACTTTTGAATAACAACAGAGCCAGAAAGGATATCATGAATAGCTCTTTTTTCTTTAGTAGTAGACACGGTTAAAAAAGACAGCCATCCTAATAATATTTTTACCAAAAATCTAAAGAAAGCAAGTATAACAAATAGATTCTTTGACTCTAGTTTGTACTGTTTAACTCTGATTCCAATCATCAGATGTCCAATTGTTCCTCCACAGAAAGAAATCATAATTGGGTCGTACATAAAGAAGATGGAAAACAGTGTTATTATTCTCGCTCTGGGTAATGGATTATCAAATAATTCAAAAATCTGAGTAGCTATAATCATTAATAGCACATAAATACACAAGTCAATAAAAACTGCCTCAATTCTTTGTATCAGAAATGGGTATTTATTCTCTTTCATAAATAAAGATCTGATTTATGAATAAATAAAAAAAGGACGGTATAAAAAAGCCTTCACGAATTTCATGAAGGCCTTTAATGAGTAGGGTAGAAGTGTTATTCGTAGAATATCACTTCACCGGTAGTAATATCATACATTGCACCTACGATTTTGATATCTCCGTTTTGCTCCATTTCAGCAAGTTCAGGACTTCTTTCTCGTATTTGCTTGATCGCCAGGTCAACATTGTTTCTACCAACCAGATCTATATACGTACTGCTGGAAGGATCCAGAACCGTTTGTATGTCTTCATTAGTTTGTTCAACAGCTGGTTTAATTTTATTTACCAAGCTTGTTAAATTACCATATTCAACATTATTTATTGCGCCTTTAACTGCGCCACAACTTGTGTGCCCCATAACAATGATGAGTTTTGCTCCGGCAAAGTTTACAGAAAATTCCATCCCACCGATAGCATCTTCGTTCACAACATTTCCAGCAAGTCGCGTACTGAATACTTCACCGAAACGTCTGTCAAAAATAGTTTCTACAGGAACTCTGCTATCTATACAGCTTAGAACAACAGCATAGGGGTGTTGAGCTCTGTAAGTTGCTGAAAGCTCAGTGGTAAATTTTCTTACCTGTAAGTTTCCTGACAGAAAACGATCGTTTCCATCCTTGAATACTTGAAGTATTTCTTCAGGAGTCATTGAATCTCGGAGCTCCTGATCAAGATATTCAATGTTAGAAGTGTCACCTTCCTGAGGTTGAGATTGAGTACAGCTAATAAATATAGTTAGTAACGGAACTATGAATAGTAATGAAATATGCTTTTTAAACATGATCTTTAATTGTTTTTTATTGGTTCCGAGAATTATAGCTCCCATTATTTTTTGGGAATTTGGCTCTCAATTCAGTGAAATAACCTTGATTGCTCATTCTATCATTCCGACTTTCATGTATAAAAACAACAGTTCAGTAAGAAATAACGATTAATATTGAACTTGTGGATTCGTAAATCCCTAACAATAGGAACTTACGAAGAAGAAAATATGAGTGTAAATAATTGTTAAGAGAGGGTTAATACTTCTTCTTAGCGATCCTATTTCTGGTGATGGGGTTCTGAGCCGGTGATTTAAATCGCTTAACGTCTTCACTTCTGAGTTTTCGATGTTTAGTATCTCTTCCGGTAACTCGTTTTCTCCAGCGCTCAAAACTTTTACGCTTCAACTGTTTACGCATCATTTTAATCACTTCATCCTCGCATAAGCCAAACTGTGCTTCAATGGCATCGAATGGAGTACGATCTTCCCAAGCCATACCGATTATACGATCAATCTCATGTTTATCTAAATTTTCAAATTGAATCATACTAAACTAACTAAGAATAGATTTTTTTCATTTCATTACTAAACACTTTCCTTATCTTCACCGCTCGGATGGCAGCCAAGAAAAAAAATAGCGCACATATTTATCAGGAAATCGTTGGGCAAATAAACTCTAACGAGCTGAAACCTATCTATTATATATATGGAGAAGAGGAATTCTATCTGGATCAACTTCTGGATAAATTCTCTAATGTCATTCAGCCTCATGAGAAGGATTTTAACTTTGATTTGTTGTATGGTCAGGATATAACGCCGGCAAAAGCGCTTGGTGTTGCCCGGAGTTTTCCGATGATGGCTGAGAAACGGGTTTTGATCATCCGGAATTTTCTTCAAACGGGAAAAGGTGCAGGAGGTGAGGGCAGTATTCAGGATTTCATTCATTATATAGAAAATCCGAACCCGACTTGCTTGGTGGTTCTTTTTGATGTTAAAAAACCGGCGGGAAACACTAACCTTGGTAAGGCCTTCAAAAAAAGTTCAAACGTTGGGTTTTATGAATTTGAATCACTTCCGGACTATCTGGTACCGGATTGGGTGATAGGTTGGGGGAAATCTCATCATAAAAAGAAAATTGAGCCTGCTGCAGCTCAATTACTGGCACAATTTGTAGGTAATAATCTACAGCTATTGTCCAGCGAAATAGACAAAGTGTGTACTTTTGTAGACACTTCTGAAACGGTCACGGAAGCCGACGTAAAAAAAATAATCGGCTCATACAGAGAGTATACGGCGATTGAGCTCAAAGAAGCGCTAATGAAGCGTAATTTGGAACAGGCGCTTTTCATATCGGAACAGATGTTGCAACACAGTAAAACAGACACAGGAGAAATAATTCGTCTTGTGGGGTTCTTTAACAGTGTGTTTACAAACATCTGGCAAATTCGAAGGCTTGCCGAACAAGGTAAAGCCAAGAATCAGATTCAAAGCGAACTTGGTATTAATAGTGCCTGGTACTTCAACAAGCTTTGGGATGATGCCTCGAATTTTCATTACAACGATATGCCGCGTGTTTTTGAAGCTCTTCTGGATGCTGATAAATCCATTAAAGGTTTCACCACTTTAGACTCCACTACGATTTTATTTCTGCTTGTTAAGCGAATCATCGGTTAATACGATCTCGCGTTTTAACATAAACAGTTAATAAAATTTAGTGGTTACAATGGAAGCTTTTAAAGCAGTTGCAGTAAAAAATTACAGTGATGAAGATCTGATGGAATATTTTCAGAACGATCATGAACCTGCATTCACCGAACTGGTAAGAAGATATAAAGACCGATTACATAATTTTTTATACAGATACACTCATAATCATCAGGATTGTGAAGATCTTGTTCAGGAAACTTTCCTGAGAGTTCATAAAAGTAAATCTTCTTACGAGCGTATTGCTAAATTTTCTACCTGGATGTACACCATCGCATTAAATCTTGCGAAGAGCTTGTACAAGAAAAAGCAAAGAATGCAGAAAGTTTCGATTCATAAAGATCCTAATGACAGCGAAGATTACGAAATGAAGATTGAAGATTCTAACATTCTTCCTGATCAGCAATTGCATGAGAAATTAAGCCTTGAACAACTTGAGAAGGCACTTATGGCTTTGCCGGATGACTTCAGAGAAGTGGTAATCCTAAGAGATCTTCAGGATATGACCTATGATGAAATTTCTGAAATGACGGGTATCCCGATGGGAACTGTGAAATCCAGAATTAACCGTGGACGTGCTCAGGTTCAGCACATGATAGAAAGTTATGTAGATCTGGGAACTTCTTTCTAAAAAACGACTAAGAGATAGTGAAGTATCAATTAAGCACTATCTATTATGGAGTTTTTAGAAAAAGAGTATCACCCGGTAATTGAAGATTACATTACTGATTATGTTGACGATAATTTAGATCTGGTCGAGAGAGACACTTTCGAAGAGGTGCTTGTTCACGATGATGAAATGCGTGAACTTGCATTCTCTGCGAAAGAGGGTAAAGAACTTTTGAGTCAGCTTAAAAATGTTAAAGCCAAAGAGGGATTTGAAGAACGATTGATGGCAAGATTAATGAACCGGAATTAATTTAACGGTTCCTTATTTAGGATCCAGGCTTATTACATACTCATAACTCTCAGTCATGAGTTCTGAGAGCTTATCCAAATCACTCCACATTTCTTCAGGAATAAGAATATAGCCTTTCATAATGGCACCGTACGAACTGAAGTAATCGGTATCGAATTCTTCAATATATTTTTCCTGCACCTCTTTAGAAAAGCGGATGCCTAATTCTCCCGCTTTATTCAATTGAGAAAACATATGTCCGTTTGCTGAAGTGTACAGCATTTTTTTACCCTTTAATTCAAAATCGGGGCATTTGGATATGATTTGTGAGTAGAGTTCTTTTTTGGACATTCTTTTTAATTCTTAAACGAATTCTGAATACTATTAAACTCTGCTTGTAGTTCATCAAACTGCTTGAATTTATCTGTTTTTAGATTGTAATAGTAAACGATTCGGGTTTTTTCGAAGTAATTTCTTCTCCCATTTCCGATGAGAGGTTTAGACGTGTCTTCAATAACTCTGTCAAAGTAGATCTCATTATCATTCTCAGAAATCCAATAAGAATCAAGTTTTAGCGAATCTGGAGTAATTTGCCTTAAATCAGTACCATCTAAATTTGAAATATAATACGGCATATTGTCACTTTCATTGACTCTTCCATCTCCATTATCATCCGAAAGAGCGATGCTGTACAAATTAAAATCATAGAAAGTATCATTGCTACTATAGTGTGAAGTTATTTCACTACCAATGCTTACATCAGAAATATAACCGTTAGTTGGAAGCAATCTCCTTACTTCTGACCGACCTTCATTAAAGAAGATGATATTAATTCTTGCTCCAACCATATAAGGGCTTATATCCGCGGCTGCATTAATATCATCTATTACTTGCTGAGGAAGATCTTTGTCTTGTACAATTACTGATGAATAATAGAAATCAGTTGAGTCTATTTTTTTTGGTTTGTCATACATCAAGTGTTGCAGATCAACATCGAGTTCACCTGCTCTTTCTGCTTTTTTCCCAACAATTATTCCTCTTTCATTTTCAACGTAAGAATTTCCAAAAACCTCTCTTTTAAAATTATTAAAAGCTCCTGGTATAGCGGTTATTAGAATTAATGCTATTGCAATTCCATTAAAACCCCAAACAATTTTCATAAATTTTGACTTAAAAAAAGATTCATTCATAATGATCAATAGTTTACTAACTGTTTTATTTTTTCCTCAAAAACATTCCTTTTCAAAAATTCATCTTCCAGATTTTTATTGAAAGGTATAGGCATATCCAGCGCTCCGCATCGAATGACCGGAGCATCCAGTTCTTCAAAGCAATGTTCGGAGATCAATGCAGAAATTTCTGCCATTGGTCCGAGGGTAAGAGAAGGTTCCTGCAGTAAAAGGACGCGGTGCGTTTTAGAAACCGATTCTTTAATGGTTTCCAGATCAAGAGGAAGGAGGGTTCGTAAATCCACAACCTCAATAGAAATTCCTTCTTTTTCAAGTTTCTCCGCTTCTTCCAGTGCCCACCAGACTCCCATTCCGTATGTAATAACAGTAGCGTCTTTTCCTTCTTTTCGGACTTTGGCTTTTCCAAGTGGTTCATATACTGCTTTTTCAGAAATATCATCACGGATGCTTCTGTAAAGCTTTTTATGTTCAAAAAAGAGCACGGGATTCGGGTCTTTTACAGCACTGTACATTAGATTCTGAGCATCATCTACCGTAGCAGGAACTACCACTTTTAAACCCGGAACCTGCATAAACCATCCTTCAGGTGATTGTGAATGAAAAGGTCCTGCTCCAACTCCGCCACCATGTGGAGCACGAATAGTCATGTTTACCGAATCACTCCACCTGTAATGAGACTTGGCGATGTTATTCACGATCTGATTAAACCCGCAGGAAATAAAATCCGCAAACTGCATTTCAACCACAGGATTAAATCCCGCATAGGAAAGTCCCAAAGCAGCTCCTAAAGCTCCCGATTCAATGATTGGAGTGTTACGGACCCGGTCAGCTCCGAATTGCTCTATAAAACCTTCAGTGATCTTAAATACACCACCATATTCTGCAATATCCTGACCCATAATGATGGTTGAGTCATCTTCTTCAAAAGCTTGCTTTAATCCGACCTGAATGGCATCTACAAATCTTCGTTCTACAGACTTACCATTAGAGGATGTAGGATTTTTAATCTCAGGTTCGGAATAAACCGATGAAAGTTCAGTTTCTTTATCAAAAACAGGTTCATCGGCTTTTAATGCTTTTTCAAGATCATTTTGAAAGGATTCCTTTATTTCTTCCTTAATTTTATCTCTGTCAGATGCTGATATAATCTTTTCTGCATCCAGATATTGTTCAAATCTCAAAATCGGATCTTTTTCAGCCCAGTCCTCAAACAAAATGTCGGGTACATAATGAGTTCCGGAGGCTTCTTCATGTCCACGCATTCTGAACGTTTTGGCTTCAATTAAAACCGGTTCACCTTTTAGCGCCAGTTTTCTAGCCTTTTTGATGGTATCCATGACTTCGACAATATTATTCCCGTCGATACAAAATCCATGCATTCCGTATCCCAATGCACGGTCAGATAAATTTTCACAGGCATATTGCTCTGAAGTGGGAGTGGAAAGTCCATACCCGTTATTCTCGATGATAAAGACGACAGGTAGTTTCCATACAGCGGCCAGATTAAGCGCTTCATGAAAATCACCTTCGCTGGTAGCTCCATCACCACAAAATGCAATTGCAACTGAATCTTCTTTTCTGATTTTGGACGCTAACGCTAAACCATCGGCAACAGGCATCATAGCTGCTAAGTGGGAAATCATACCAATGATCTTATACTCAGGAATGCCTAAATGAAACGATCTGTCTCTTCCTTTGGTGAAGCCATCTGCTTTACCAAAAAGTTGACAAAATAAAGGATAAAACGGTACTTGTCTGGTAGTAAAAACTCCGAGATTTCTGTGCATAGGAAGGATGTAATCATCTTTTTTTGAAGAAAGTGCTACACCCACAGAAATAGCTTCCTGACCAATTCCTGAAAACCATTTACTAATTTTGTTTTGCCTTAACAAATTCAGCATCTTTTCTTCAATAGCACGTGGAAGCAATAAAGATTTATAAATCTCAGTAGCTTGTTTCTTTGAGATTTTTTTAGAAGTCTTGATCATTGGATTGATAAATTATCCTTATCTTTGTTTGCTTTGGATTTTAAAGTTTCGGGAGTATAAGCGTTCCATATTTAGAAGCAAAGCAAAATCATTTTAACTTTATTTTTTTGGTGATAATCAAACATTGGAAGCATTAGGAAGACAGATACTTGTTGAGTTCTATGATTGTGAATCAGGATCAATAAACGATGTTGAATACATCGAACAATCAATGCTAACTGCTACTAAAGAAGCAAAAGCTACTATCATATCTCACAATTTTCACAAATTCAGCCCTTATGGGGTTAGTGGTGTTGTTGTAATTGCAGAATCGCACGTAACCATTCACACCTGGCCGGAATATAATTACGCAGCTGTTGATATTTTTACCTGCGGAGATACTATCGACCCATGGATAATTCAGGAAACCCTGAAAGAAGCATTCGGATCAAAAAATGTATCAAGTATGGAAATGAAAAGAGGACTTTTTAAAGTGCCACAAGGACAAAAACTGCTTTTCAAACCATCAACTGAATCTTTAACAGAAAATTAATTTTAGGATTAGAAAATGAAGTCTAGAATTTCCATGGTGGAAACTCCAAATGTGTATTGCCTTGTATCAGGGGCAGCAGAAGGTAATACCCGATTAAATGCTTTTGATAACGCTCTATTGGAAGCAAGTGTAGGTGATACAAACTTAATGCGAATGAGCAGTATTTGTCCTCCGGGAGCAAGAGAAGTTTCAAGAAATGAAATAGAATTACCGGGTGGCGGACTTATTCCATTGGCTTACGCTCATATTGATTCACAAACTCCTCAGATGTGGATCGCCTCAGCAATAGCAATCGGAATCCCGGAAGATCCGGAGTTACCCGGAGTGATCATGGAATTCGAAGATCATACTCGATTAGAATATGTGGAAACCATTGTGAAGCAAATGGTTGTGGATGCTTTTGAATATAGAAAAAGAGCTCTTAAAGAAATCAAATTTAAAGGGATTGAGCATCAGGTAGAAAAATGCGGAGCTACTTTTGCAGCTGCTGTTCTTTGGTATGAAGATTAGACACAAGACACAAGACACAAGACATAAGACATAAGATGAACGGACTACATTTATGAAAACAGAATCTTTTAAAAGCGCATTTTTAAATCTTGAATCTTATGTCTAAAGTCTATAACGAATATTATCACAAGAAAACCGGTCTTACTGTTGGGGTAGAGGAGGTTTTATTTTCTGAGCAAACTCCATTTCAGAAAGTTGAAGTTTTAAAAACCGATACATGGGGAAATCTCATGACCATTGATGATATGGTTATGTTATCGGAGAAGGATGAGTTTGTTTATCACGAGATGTTAGCTCATGTTGGAATGTTCGCTCATCCGAATCCTGAAAAAGTCCTGATCATCGGCGGTGGAGACGGAGGAACAGCCAGAGAAGTTTTAAAGCACACATCTGTTAAAAAAGTGGATATGGTAGAAATTGATGAAGCGGTTGTACGAGCTTCTAAAGAATTTTTGCCGGAAGTAGGAGCATGGGATGATTCCAGACTCGAAGTACACTTCAAAGATGGAATCGAATTTGTTAAAAATGCGAATGCTGAGTATGACGTTTTAATTATCGATGGCTCTGATCCGGTTGGACCGGCAGAGGGACTTTTTGAAAAAGAATTTTTTGAATATTGTCATTCCGCTTTAAAAGATAATGGTGTGTTAACAGGACAAACAGAATCTCCCTGGATTAAGTCTTATCACCCAAGTATGAAGAAAGTATTTGATGCGCTTTCTGAAGTATTTACTGTTTCTGATATGTATTTGGGCTACATACCTTTATATCCTGCCGGGATGTGGAGTTTTGCTTACGCATCAAAAGGTGTTTCAGCTAAATCAGAGGAAGTTATGGAAAGAGTTTCTAAGGGATTGAAAGATTTTGGATCAGGCCTTAAATACTATAACAAAGATGTTCAATCAGCTTCGTTTGCTTTACCCAATTTTGTAGCCGAAATTATTCGCTGAACTTAGCGTTTGGCAATCATGATTTACAGATCACTTTTTATTCTTACGTTATTAATGGGTTCTTCATCCATGCTGGTTGCACAAAAGGATACAGTGATTGTTATCAATGATTCTTCAGAAAGCTCATCTCTGATCATTGATTTATCGAATGGGGAATCGAAGTCAGACTACATAAAAAGGTACTATCGCTCCAGAGGTTATCTTGAAATAGACGTAAAAGAATCTAATTCTGATACTTTCATGATCTCAAACATGGATCAGTACAGAATTGGTGAGTTTATTTTCGTTGTCGAGGAGGGAAGTGACCCACTTCAAATCCCAAACCTTGTGGGTGAAGTATATCAGGAGAGCGCCATAAATGAATTTCTTGAAGAAGAATATCAAAGATACATTGACGAAGGATATCGCAACGTACAGATCAGAGTAAGTGAGCTGAAGATAGATTCAGCAGTAAATACGGTAAATATTGAAGTGCATATCAATACAGGAGGATTAGTCTATTTGTCCGGAATACTATTCAATGGTAATAGTTTAAACAGTCCGGATTATCTTGGAAAGATTTCGGGAATGAGAGACTCGATGGTCGCTTCTGAAAATAATCTTCAGTTTTTGAGAAGAAATCTTATAGGGAGCGAGTTATTAGAAGAAGTATCTGATCCTGTGATATTGACTAAAGATGATCAGGAAGTTGTTCTTTTCAATGTTCAGGAAAGAAATCTTAACAGGTTGGATGGCTTGATCGGCTATGTACCGGATCAGAATGGTGACGGGCGAATAGTGGGCGATTTGAATATCTCGCTTTGGAACTTGTTTTCGCAGGGTAATTCATTTGAACTTCTATATCAGCGGCTAAAACCGGAAACAAGCAGATTGAATTTGGGAGTATCACAGAACTGGATAGGAGGGATTCCTTTACGTTTAGGTCTGGACTTCAATTTTTATCAAAATGATACGACTTATCAGACAAGAGATCTGAAATTAAGCAGTACCTATCAGGTTAGTCCGGGATTTGGATTAATTGGAAGTGTCTTTAATTCAAAATCAATATCCGGTTCGGGTAACAATCGGTTAGAACCTGACGGATCAAAACAAGGTTCTGAACTTGGATTTGAATATCAGAACACCGATCGGTTTGAAGTTCCTACTAAAGGTATAAAGTTTAAAATTATGTACGGTGTGGCGAACAAAGATATAGAAACGGACTCATCTTCGGCATTTCGCCAACAAAACCTGAACGGACATGCAGAGATATATTTTCCCATATTTGATCGGTCCGTGATTGCGACCAGGTTAAGAGGATTTTATACCATAGGGGAAGAATTTACCGAAAGCGATTTGATCCGTTTTGGGGGAGCTAATTCGCTACGGGGATATGGAGAAGAGCAGTTTGTTGCTTCAGAAATGGTATGGGGTGATTTAGAATATCGGTTTTTAACGGATAGGAATTCGTACTTATTTGTTTTTGGTGCTTCGGGTTATTACCACAGACCTCAACTGTTCTCAGAAGAGGATAACACCTTTGTTCAGGGAGATCTTCTCTATTCCGGAGGGTTTGGAATAAGCTATAAAACCCAAATAGGAAGACTTACCTTTAGTTATGCAATCTCATCCACCGAAACTATTGGAAACGGAAAAGTACATTTTGGGATAAGAACGGGTTTGTAGATAGCTTTAAATCTATTATCTTCAAACTCATTTTTAATGCTTATTAAGAAAGACTGAGGGATTGGGCCCTGTGAAGTCTTGGCAACCATCACGCATTTGAAAGGTGCCAAATCCCACTAAATACCTCGTATTTAGATAAATAAGATCAGATTTTACTCTTTCTTAAAGGCCAATCATTACAGAGTGAATATAAAAGAACAATTAGAACATCGGGTTTTGATCCTGGATGGCGCTATGGGAACCATGATTCAGCGCTTTGACCTGACAGAGGATGATTTCAGGGGTGAGTTATTCAATAATTCAAAGATCGATCTGAAGGGTAATAACGATTTACTTTCGCTTACCCGGCCTGACGTTATACAGAATATCCATGAACAGTATTTAGCAGCTGGTGCAGACATCATAGAAACCAATACATTCAGTGGTACATCCATCGCTCAAGCTGATTATGACTTAGAACATATTGTGTATGACCTGAATAAAGCTTCGGCAGAAGTAGCCAAAAAAGCAGCAGACAAATACACCCAAAAAAATTCGGCTAAACCACGGTTTGTGGCAGGGGCTATGGGACCGACAAATAAAACAGCTTCACTTTCACCGGATGTATCAAGTCCGGGATATCGCGCAGTTACTTTCGATGAATTAGCTGAAGCTTATAAAGAACAGGCAAGAGGCTTAATGGATGGCGGGGCAGATGTACTGCTTATAGAAACAATTTTTGATACGCTGAATGCAAAAGCCGCTCTGTTTGCAATACAGGAATTATTTGAAGAGACAGGTAAAGAACTTCCGGTCATGATTTCAGGGACCATTACTGATGCCAGTGGAAGAACACTTTCAGGACAAACAGTAGATGCTTTTCTAATCTCTTTATCACATGTTAACCTGCTAAGTATTGGACTAAATTGTGCATTGGGAGCCAGACAGTTAAAGCCTTATGTTGAGACTTTATCTGAGCATTCGAATTCTTATATAAGTGCTTATCCAAATGCGGGATTGCCAAATGAGTTTGGGGAGTATGATCAAGGTCCGGAAGCTATGGCAAACGAAGTCAGATCGTATGTGGAAGACGGATTGGTAAACATATTAGGAGGTTGTTGCGGAACCACTCCTGATCATATCCAAGCGATGGCCGAAATGGCAAAAGGTAGTAAGCCAAGATCTTTAAGAAAGCAGGAGGTTACCCAATGAAATCTCTTCCTTTAAAGCTTAGCGGACTTGAACCTCTGATTATTACAGAAGATTCGAATTTCGTCAATGTTGGTGAGCGAACCAACGTAACAGGTTCTCGTCGGTTTTTAAATCTGATAAAGAATAAAGAATACGAGAAAGCTCTTGAAATTGCACTGGATCAGGTACAGGGAGGTGCTCAGATTCTGGATGTTAACATGGATGAAGGCATGCTTGATAGTGCCGAAGAAATGACCAATTTCCTAAATCTGATTGCTTCAGAACCTGATATAGCCCGGATTCCGGTGATGGTGGATTCTTCGAAATGGTCGGTAATTCTTGCCGGACTTAAAACCCTGCAGGGAAAAGGAGTCGTCAATTCCATCAGCCTGAAAGACGGAGAAGAAGAGTTTATCAAACGGGCAAAGATTGTTAAGCGCTTTGGTGCAGCCGTTATATCCATGGCATTTGATGAGGAAGGTCAAGCCGATTCTTATGAACGAAGAATTGAAATATGTAAGCGTTCGTATGATCTGTTGGTTCATACCGTTGGTTTTGATCCTTCTGATGTGATTCTGGATCCCAATATTTTTCCGGTAGCTACGGGGATGGAAGAACATCGGAAAAATGCCCTTGATTATTTTAAAGCTACTAAGTGGATCAGAGAAAACCTCCCGGGAGCGCATATTATTGGTGGAGTAAGTAATGTTTCTTTCTCATTTCGCGGTAATAACAAGGTTAGAGAAGCCATCCACAGTGCTTTTCTTTATCATGCTATTCAACATGGAATGGATATGGGGATTGTTAATCCTACACAGTTGGAAGTGTATGATGATATCCCGAAAGAATTGCTCACAGCTGTGGAAGACGTTTTACTGGATAGAAGGGATGATGCTACAGAACGCCTGCTCGAAGTGGCTGAGAAGTACAAGGATGCCGATACCACCAAAGAGAAAGAAGTACAGGAATGGCGCTCGGGAACCGTGGAGGAACGGCTTTCTCATTCGTTGATCAAGGGAATCACTGAGTTTATTGAAGATGATGTAGAAGAAGCCAGGGTTAAATATAAAAGCCCGCTAACGGTGATCGAAGGTCCGTTAATGGATGGTATGAATATCGTGGGTGATTTATTCGGATCAGGCAAAATGTTTCTACCTCAGGTAGTTAAAAGTGCACGGGTAATGAAACAGGCTGTTGCTTATTTGACTCCATTTCTGGAGGAAGAAAAGAAGAAAAATAAAGATACCAAGGAAAGGTCTAAAGTATTGCTGGCCACAGTGAAAGGAGATGTACATGATATCGGTAAGAATATCGTGGGTGTGGTATTAGCATGCAATAATTTTGATGTGATCGATCTGGGAGTGATGGTTCCTACCGAGAAGATATTGGATGAAGCTGAAAAACATAATGTGGATGTAATTGGCTTAAGTGGATTGATCACACCATCACTGGATGAAATGGTAGGCGTTGCTCGTGCTATGACAAAACGGGGAATGAATATTCCGTTGATCATCGGTGGAGCAACTACCTCAAAGATTCATACCGCCGTTAAGATCGATCCAAACTATGAAAATCCGGTAGTTCATATACTGGATGCTTCCCGGGCTGTAACGGTATGTACCGATTTACTGAAAGACACTAAAATTAAGTTTGCGGCTGCTTTAAAAACAGAATACGCAGAACTTCGGGACGATCACGCCAATCGACATCAGAAAAAGACCTACTTACCTATTCAAGATGCCATCAATAATTCCACAAATATTGACTGGAGTTCGGCCAACGTAACCAAGCCGAATTCACTTGGAAAACAGGTTTTTGAAGATATTCCTTTGAATACACTTCGGGATTTTATTGACTGGTCGCCGTTCTTCAGAACATGGATGCTTACCGGTAAATATCCGGCCATATTAACGGATGAAGTGGTTGGAGAGCAGGCAACAGAACTGTATAACGAAGCCAATGCTTTGCTGGATGAGATTAGCGCACATAAAAAGTTGAAAGCTAAAGCAGTGATCGGGTTATTCCCCGCAGTACGACAAGGGGAAAGCGTTCGGGTTTTTGAAGACATTGAACGGGAAAAAGAACAGACTCAGTTTCAGTTCATTCGTCAGCAGGCACAGAAAAGGGCGGATCAACCGAACTCCAGTTTGGTGGATTATATTGCTCCTGAAGAAACCGGGATTGAGGATTATATCGGTTTTTTTGCCGTTACCGCAGGTTTAGGCATCGAAGAACTGTTGGAGGAATATAAAGACGATGATTATAAATTGATCCTGATCAAAGCGCTGGCTGATCGCCTTGCGGAAGCCTGTGCAGAGTACATGCATTACAAGGTAAGAACGGAATACTGGGGCTATTCCACAGAAGAAGCTTTTGATAACGAATCATTGATTGCGGAAGAGTATGTGGGAATTCGACCCGCACCCGGTTATCCGGCGTGTCCCGATCACACCGAAAAAAGAACGTTGTTTAAACTGTTAGATGTGGAAAACAATATCGGGATCAGCTTAACTGAATCCTGTGCGATGTATCCGGCGTCTTCGGTAAGCGGATTTTATTTCTCACATCCGCAGTCCAGGTATTTTGGGGTTGGGAAGATCCAAAAAGATCAGGTGGAACAGTATGCAAAACGAAAAAATCAAAGTGTGGAAGAAACAGAGAAATGGCTTTCACCTAATTTAGGATATGAGAATTAGGAATATATGAATTAGGAATTGATGAATTAGTAATAATGAATATTAAATACTTAATAACGAATAGCGATTTATGTTTGCCATGAAAAACCGTCATCCTGAGGGTACTCCCGAAGGATCTGCACAATTACTAAATAGCGAAGATACTTCACTTTCACTCATAATGACGATACAGAGGACATGAAAGTAACTGAATACATAGAACAGGCGAACGGTAAGACCTTGTTTAGCTTTGAGGTACTGCCCCCGCTTAAAGGACAGAACATTCAAACCCTGTTCGATCACATCGATCCGTTGATGGAGTTCAATCCTCCGTTTATAGACGTTACCTATCACAGAGAGGAGTACATCTACAAAAAAAGGGAGAACGGACTTCTGGAGCGGAAAACAGTACGTAAACGTCCGGGTACCGTGGGCATGTGTGCCGCTATTCAGAATCACTATCAGGTAGATGCGGTTCCGCATATCATTTGTGGTGGATTTACCAGAGAAGAAACCGAGAACGCCCTGATCGATCTGAATTTTTTGGGAATTGATAACGTGCTGGTGCTTCAGGGAGATGTTCGTAAACCGGATCGTCAGTTTGAACCGGAACCCGACGGACATGCCTACGCTTCGGAGCTACTGGAACAGGTGGTGAATTTAAACAATGGCATTTATCTGGATGAGGATGTGGAAAATGCGATGCCTTCCGACTTTTGTATTGCCGTGGCGGGTTACCCCGAAAAGCATGAAACAGCTCCCAATATGGAAAGCGACCTACGCTACCTCAAAAAGAAAGTGGAGGGGGGAGCGGATTACATTGTAACGCAGATGTTCTTTGACAACCAGAAATACTTTGATTTTGTGAACGCCTGCAGAGCGCTGGATATCAACATTCCGATCATACCGGGAATTAAACCGGTAACCACGCTAAGACAAATTACTTTGCTGCCGCAGATGTTTAATATTGATCTGCCGGAAGCACTGACCAAAGAACTGGAAAAATGTGCAGATAATACTGCCGCCCGACAGGTAGGAACGGAATGGGCGATCGAACAATCCAAAGAACTTATTGAATTCGGAGTGCCTAGTTTGCATTATTACTCCATGGGGAAGTCTACTTCGGTGTATGAGGTGGCGAAAGAGGTTTTTTAACGGTAACGTATAAGAATAGTAGCGGACTTTTATGCACTTACTTTTCGGTTTATTACTGTCGTTTGATTTATAAATTTCATTTCGTTTTAGCGATTGAACCGCTATTATTTTTATACAATGTTGTGAGCAGTGTTTTTTATTCTCCTTCTACTTCAATTCCGATACTCAACAATAAGGCTTCATATTGTTCATTATCTTTTTCTTTTATTTTTTCCAAAATAAACTCTGCAGTTTTCTTCATTTCAGGTATGTCTATTGGTGTCATACTTCTCTCAAATAGCCCTTCTAAATGTGAAAATTCGTTGTTTATCCTATCAGTCATTGTTGAGGCTTGTCTATTATTTCCAAAGAACTTTGTTAGTTTATCAACTTGTTTTGTAGTGTTTGGATATTTATAGTATAGAAAAGCCTCTAAGAATTTTCGTGTATTATTTCCAAAATTATAATACAGATTATGTTGATTTTCATCATCTGTCTCAGCAATTGAGCATTTATATATTTGGTGGAAAAGGAAATTAAACTCTGTTACGTAATCTTTTAAATACCTCGGCATTAATGTGATTTTGCTGATTTCATTTTCTCTCGAAATCAAAAAATAGTTACATTGGTTCTTGTTTGAAGCACTTGGCAATCTTTTTAAGTATTTTAAAAAGTCAAGATTATGAGTGGAAATAAATATTTGTTCAAACTCCTGTGTTGTGAAAATTTCTGCGTTTATAAGACTGTAGACGAAAAAAATATGATTACTATCTAAACTCGAAATTGGGTCGTCAATCCATATTATTGGTTTACTTCCTTTGGTTTCAACATCCTCAAGCTTTGCCATAAAATAACAGAACGCAATTAGACTGCTTTCACCTTCACTTAAATGATGTGCCTTGTTTCCGTTTCTAACGATTTCAAATTTTATCTTTTTTCCACCAAACTCATCAGTATCCTCTAATGCTTGTAATGTCAAAAAATCGTGTCCAAAAAAATTATTTAAATATTCATTTACCTTAATTGCTCCTTTCTCTTCATCATTCATCAACCGCTCTTTGGCCTCTATTTGAGCAATTTGTTGTCTTATTTTTTCCTCCACATCGTTCTTGGACTGTATTTTAGCATCTGAGGATTCTTTTAATGACTGAATTCTTGTTTTTACATTTGAATATTGAATATTACTTGTAAAATCGCTTACCTCTCTTAATCTCAAAAGATTCTTTGCTTTTGTCTGTTCAGTCTCCAATGAACTACTATATTCATTCGCTGCTGTTCTGAAAGTTTCATATTTTGACCAACAATCCTCTAATAACTTGCTGTTATCACTTACATCAGTGTACGATATAGAATTGAGTAAGTCATCTTTACGTTCTACGAGCTTATCTCTTACAGTATTTAAATCTGATTTTAGTACATTAATCGCTTGTTCTCTTTGTTCTATTAAAATGTCCAAGTCTGAATGAAACTTTGAGTAAAACAAGTTTTTGTCAATTACTAGCGTTGTTTCAATCTTCCGAATTGAATTTTCCGTTTCAGAAATTAAAGAATCTATTTCCTTCTCTAATCTTTCTGATTCTTCATCAAAATGACTTTCTAATGCATTCCAACGTTCTTGTGTAATATCATTACCACAAAAAGAGCATTGTTCAAGCTTATCTTTATGTAATTGTCGACCGTCTTTTACCCAACGATTTAAAATTGCGTCTTTTAAGAGCTGTTCAATTTTATTAGAATTACTAATGGACTTTGTTACTAATTCTTTTGCCTTTGCATTTAATGCATTAAAATCGATTGTTGGTTTTTCAATTTCAGGAATGTTTGAATTTCTACTTTCATTGAGCAAATTCAGTTTAGCAGTTACCTCTTGGTCAGTTAATGGCTGAAATGACGTGCCCAAAATGGTGTCTATGTCACTTATTAGTTTGGTAATATTATAGTTTTGGTCTCCATACTTATCGGATTTGTACTTTATTCCATTTGGATTGTTTGTTGCCTTATATCTTAATTGGTCATTTAAGCTATTGTTTGCAGTTTGATATGCTTGGAATGCAGTTGTCGCTCTCAATGATGCATTTTTTAATTCAAGATAAAATCCTGTCGCATCATTTTCATCTTCAGGATTCTCTTTCACGCCTAGTTCATTTTTTAAAGCTTGAATTTCAGCTTCAATTGTGGCATTCCCTCCAATTATTGCAAAAGGTGCGATGCCTTCATCAGGGTTTACGATGAAACGAAGATTAGCCTTAACAAAGTCTTCATTAAAAACTCTGATTTTTTTTCGGTGTGAAGTTAAATTATTGGGTGTACTATCAGCAACATCAGTTATGCTAACTTCGAATTCAGGGTTTTCATATTTATCGGATAAACTACCTGTTTCTAAGGCTCTTACAATACGCGATAAAGTAGTTTTTCCCGAATAATTCCGACCATAAAAAATATTGATTTGTTTAAAAAGAACAACATTATCTCCACTATCACGGATAGTTGAATCCCAATCAAAATTGCGAAATACAGCGAGATTATTTATGGATTTAAACTTTGTAATCATCTAATTGGTGTAGTTTGGGTTACATTGCTCACAACAACAGAGTAAAATGAACTGAGTTCACTTTATCCCTATTGTATATTTAAGCTTAGTTCAAATTACTCTTGGAATACTAAGAGTAAAGTAAATAAAACTTTTAAGTTAGCGGTAGTATAGTAAAAGATAGTGCTCTCTGCTAATTTAAAATGAGGCTCGTCATCTCCACGCGTATGCAGGCGATTAGGGAATTCCATCTAGTTCCGTAGCTCCGCCTGCAGAACTCAACATTGGGAACTCCTGCTTCCATGGAAACAGAGCTTCCGGATTGCATTCCGAAGGATCTTGCAGGGTAAAAATCTGCTAACTAAATAGCTGTCACCCTGAGCCTCGATAGGTTAATAGGCTTGATACTGATTGCGAAGGGTCTCAAACGTGGAGCTGGCAGGAATGGGATACATAGGCTTTGTTCGTTGAATGATACTATTGATCACTCATGAACTCGCAATCTAATTGGAGATCCTTCGGCGTACTTTACTAAGAAGGCTATCTACAATGCGGACCGCTCAGGATGACATTGATGAAGTTATTTATATTGATAAATAAACACAGTCATCGCCGGGCATGTCTGCCATTCAACTATAGAAGGAAGATCTTCGTAACAAGGAAAAGAGATTCATTAAATAAATAGATGCTGTCACCCTGAGCCTCGATAGGTTAAGTGGCTTGATATTGATTGCGAAGGGTCTCAAGCGTGGAGCTGGCAGGAATGGGATACATAGGCTTTGTTCGTTGAATGATACTGTTGATCACTCATGAATTCGTAATCTTATTTGAGATCCTTCGGCGTACTTTACTAAGAGAGGCTGTCTACAATCCTGAAGATGGTTCTTTCCGAATTTCTATGGATTGATTGTAGAAAAGTCTTAGTCCCATATCTCAGGGCGATTAATTTTCATTGCTCTCAAATATGTAAGAAATTGTCCTGCATGAACTGATTCGTGATATCCAATCCGCAATAAATATTTTCCAAGTTTTTTTTTGTCTCTATTTCCGGGATGAATGATTTCTGTTTCGTTTAATTCTCTATCCGAAAATTGGCGAATGCTTTCTAAAAATGAATTTCTATAGGGTTCAGCAAATTCAAGTTCATCAATAACACTAATGAATGGTCGATTTTTCCAAGGCGTTTGATAATTTTCCATACTCCCAGAATTGATTATAATATTCCATCCATAGTCGGCTTCCAAAACGTGTCTTATCATTTCTGACGCACTCATTGCTTTTTCGTCAGGTTTCCAATTATAGTATTTCTCAGGGAGTCCACTCCAAATTTTTATACTTCTTCTCCTTATCTCTGTGAAATTTAAAATTATGAGTTCAGATTGGGTCATTCCTTTGTTTCCGGGAGTCTCGTTTTACACTATAGCCAACGTTTTGGTTATACGTAGTGTCCCGAAGGGCATTGCGTATAGGTTTTGTTGTGCTTTTGTGCTTTACTATTTTTCATTCTACCAAATTATGTTTTCTGAATATTTTTGGTCTTTATAGTCGTTGAAGGTTCTGATTTTCTTACATTCGAATTTCAATGGGTAAACTTCCCAAATTGCAGAATTCTTCTTCCAAGGGTCGGTTAGAACTTCAACTGTTTTCGAATCCTTAATACGAATAGAGTGTATCCATCTAAGATCTTTGTCCTCTATTCTTTTCCATTTTTTTGGAGTCCATATGGTTAAATGCTCTCCTGCTACAATCGCCCATTTGCTTTCCTTGTCTATAAGGCCACAGTTTGGGTCTCCATAGAAATCATCTTCCATTAAAGTTGCACCTGTTGACTTGTCAGTCAAGAAGGCTGATTCAAACTTATTCTCAAGTCTTAGTGTATCTGTTTCGTACAGAATATTCATTTGGAAAGATGGTCTTTTTGCATGAAACGTTGCAGAAGTGGGTAGCGAATTCTTATTCAAGAACAAAGCAAAGTGAATTCTATTCGCTTTATCTCTATTACATATTTAAGTTTAGTTCATATTATGCTTTTAATCCTAAGACTACAGTTAATAATACACATAAATTTGGCGGTAGTATAGTAAAAGCGAGAGTGGTTTGCTAACGGTAAATGAGGGGCATAATCATCCCAAGGGCATGTCTGCCGTTCAACTATAGAAGGGAGACCTTCGGAACAAGGAAAAGAGATCCCTTAGATAAATAGATGCTGTCACCCTAAGCCTCGATAAGTTAATTGGCTTGATAGTGATTGCGAAGGGTCTCAAGCATGGAGCTGGCAGGAATGGGATATTTAACTTTGTTCTGTGAATTAAGCCATCTACAACTTATGACTTCATAGTTTCGTTTAAGATCCTTCGGCGTACTTTACTAAGAGAGGCTATCTACAATGCGGACCGCTCAGGATGACATTAATAAAGTTATTTATATTGATAAACAAACACAGTCATCGCGGACAAACCTGATCGACGATCTCCTAAAATGTGCCTCAGCGTAGATCCTCTGCCTTCGCAGGATGATGACGTTCTTTCAGGATATCCCGGATCAGGGTGCAAGGTGACGTTGCATGAGACTAAATCCAATCCTGATTTTTTTCATCGACAGCACGATCGAAATCGGTATCTCCGGTGTGTTTGGTGCCTTTCGGCTCGATCAGCATCACCCAGCATTCTTCGTCCGCAACCGGAAAGTGATCAACTCCCTTAGGTACCACGTGAAGATCGCCTTCCTTGAGCATAACCTCTTGATCTTTGTATTTAATGACCAATGAGCCTTTTACAATGAAAAATATTTCGTCTTCATCAGGATGGTTGTGCCAGACAAATTCCCCTTTTAGCTTTGCTAGTTTAACCAACTGATTGTTTGCTTCGGCAATAATTCTTGGGGACCACTGGTCCGAAAATAAGGTGAACTTCTGTAATACATTAATTGGTTTCATATCCATATATAAAAAAAGCCATGCAAGTTACACATGGCTTTAGGTTTTTTCTAATAAAAACGATTAGAAATAAACAGAAGCTGATACTCTTGCTCCGGTTCTAAGTACATTGGTTATATCGCCACCAAGGTTAGCGGTAAGCCCAGCATCTGCACTCAGGCTAAAGTTATCACCTAAAAAGTACTCAGCTCCGTAGCCGGCACCCAGCACAAAAAAAGTATTACTTCCACCTGCATCAAATGATGTGTTATTAAATCCTAAATTTCCCATAAAGTACGTGCTTAATGAACCCTGTGTTCCTGTATAATAACGAGGCATAATAGCAAGACCTATCGTTGTTGATGTGTTTTCTACACCTTGAAAAGTTAAAGCCGGAGCTATAGATAAAGACTCATTTAACTGATAAGGTACTTCAATAGCCGTTTGACCTCCTATGGTAGAGCGAACACCAAATGAACCTTCTTCCGGGGTAGTTTGTGCATTTATTTCTCCGGTAAAAGAAATGGCCATTAATAAAATGAAACTTAGTTGTAATAGTTTTTTCATTGTATGTGTATTTATTTAAAGGTTACAGTTCAATGAAAACGTCAGGCGTACAAAAAAGTTCCAACTAAAAAAGGGATCCATTTGCTGAATCCCTTTTTAGGTGGTTAATGTAATGGGTTATTTATCAAGTCCGTAATATTCGGCTACCTGATTATAATTGCGATAATCGAATCCCTTTCCTTTAAATACCCGGGAAGGAGGGATGGCTACTACTCTGAGAACATCACCATCGAAAAGATCTTCATTAACTTCGTTATTGTCTGCTACTTCTCCTTCAAGCAATAAATCAAAGCTGTTTATATCGAACACATAGCTCAGGTTAACCAGGTCATTTTCAAAAGGAACAGATAATGGAAGTGCGTGCCATGAAGTAGTTCCTTCGAACTGTATATATCCCTGAACCAATCCGAAGTCAACGGTTTCTTCATCCAGAATGTCCCATTCAAATTCATTTATTGAAACGAACTCATCTACCACATCAAAATCATCCGAAAAAATAGTGCTGGTACTTGAATAAACCTGAACTCCGTCCGCACCGTCTTGTCCGCGTGGACCTCTTGGGCCTTCGTTTGTAATGGTACATGCCTGGAACAGCAAAGTAAAGATTGACAGGGTAAGTATAGAGTGTAAGCGTTTCATTTTTGATCTCCGTTTATTCAGCTTTGTTATTAGAGCCTGAATGAATCTAAAGCACAACAAAAAAGTATGTAATCACATGATTGGGTTAGGCAATTCATGCGATGCATTTTTTGGAAAAGATAGGAGATAAGAGAAAGGAGAGAGGAAGAAGATTTCTCAAATAAAAAAGCCTGGATTCTGTGAAGAATTCAGGCTTTACATTCTTATATATATGGATCAGTTTGTGAAGTACATGATTGCGGCAATCACCATAAAGTTGATGATACTTAATGGCAACAATCTAGCCCAACCTAATTTCATTACCTGATTGTATTTAAATCTTGGGATCGTCCACCGAACCCAGATAAATACAAAGCACCAGAAAACAACTTTAGCTGAGAAAACGGAGACATCCAGAATGCCTTTCAGCCACATATTCATTTCAGGTAACCATGCGTCAGCAAATGGAAGATGATAACTTCCGAAAAAGAAGGTGGTAATTAAAATACTTCCGATAAATACGTGCATGTATTCTGCAAGGAAGAACATTCCGAATTTCATGGAACTATATTCGGTGTGAAATCCACCTACCAATTCCTGCTCAGCTTCAACCAGATCAAAAGGAGTACGGTTAGACTCAGCAAACGCACAAATGATAAAAATGATGGCTCCAAGTGGGTTTACAAATACATTCCACCACATAGACTGAGATTCTGCAACATCAACCATGCTAAGAGATCCTGCCATCAAAATAACGGAAGCAACTGCCATACCCATTGGTAATTCGTAACTGATCATTTGAGCAGCAGCTCTTAATCCACCAAGTAAAGAATATTTACTGTTAGATGCCCATCCGGCTAAAGTAACTCCGTATACTCCTAATGAAGCTACTGCAAGGATATAAAGTACTCCCGCATTGATATCGGTTACATACAGACCTGATCCGAAAGGAATCACTGCTACTGAAAGCAGAGCTGTAACTACAGGTATCATTGGAGCGATAGCATGTATTCGTTTAAACCCATGTTGAGGAGTAACATCTTCTTTTAGAAGAAGCTTTAGAACGTCTGCCAGTGGTTGTAATAATCCAAAAGGACCTACACGATTTGGCCCTACACGATTCTGGATAAAAGCAGCGATTCTACGCTCTGCATATACCAAAATGGCTGCAGAATTTAAATAACTAATCATTCCTACTGCAAGAACGAGAGTCCATACAGGAATAGCTAAGGCACCGATTTCAAGGATTCCGGGATTCATTATGCAGATACCTCATTTTTAGAAATTCCTGTTAGCTGGATTCCGTTTTCTTCGTCCATGGCTTCAAAACTAACACCTTCAAAAGCAGAAACGGAAGACGCAATTTCGTTCAGGATTTCTCTGGATATTCCAAAGTTAATATTAAGTCCTAATCGCTTACCAAGATTATTCATAAGCTCCCAAACCGGAGTGCAATCCACTTTGTTGTCTTCATTTACCCAGTTATCGAAGTTGGTACCGTAACGATCTAATCGACCTTCAGACATCTCTAAGTCTAATTTTCTATGGGTGTACTTTGTTTCTTTGGCAGGGAATGAACGTTGAATTCTTCCTTCTACATTAATATAACTTGCGGCATGTTCAGCAATACAGGTAATCGGAATCACCAAATCTGCTGCGGAAGAAGTTTCCGTTTCGTTTGTTGCAAGGTTTATTACGAATGGCTTCTTCAAATCATTATGTGTTAAAGCTCCGCGATCAACTAGTTCATCGTTAAGAAGAACAACTACTTTAGCTGCTTTTATAGAATTCTTAAGTGCATCATTATCTAATTCTGAAAAACCTAAAGCTTTAACACCGTTGGTGTTTGGAGCCTGATCATCTGTTAACAAGAAGTCATCTCCGAATCCTTCTTTAACATCAGGGGAGAAGTAAAAGTCGTTAACTCCCCAGGTGCTGAAGAATTTCATTAATGAATAATTTTCTTCAACAGAAGCGTGGGCAGAACCAAGAACTAAAACATCATTTGGTTTAGCTCCTTCAAGTTTTTCAGCGAATGTTTCAATCGCATTGTTCCAGGAAGTTTTAATCTGATTATTACCATCTGCCAAAATAGAAGGTCTGGAAACACGATTTTCATTGAACTTACGGTAAGCTTCACGAGCTGCATCCGGCATCCAATGAGTGTTAACATCTTTGTTGTAACGTGGAGTAAGCCGTAACACTAAATTGTCACGAGTCCATAAATCTACATTCGTTCCTTTTCCACCGGTTATATCAATGCTCGGTGTCTGGTTCATTTCCCAAACTCTGGCTTTAAATCTGAAATCGGTTGAAGTAAGCGCACCAACCGGACAAATATCTACGGTATTCAGTGAATAAGGATCATCAAATTCCATTCCCGGAGCGGTAATCGGATAATTCTTGTCTCCACGGGATGCAATAGTTAACTGAAAAGTTTCTGAGATTTCTTCTGTGAAACGAACACAACGGGTACAGTTAATACATCGTTCTGCATCAAGGGTAACACGAGGGCCGAGTTCAACCCTTTTTGGTTTATGAACCTTTTTAACCTCGAAACGAGAACCCTCAGGACCATATTTATAAGTTTGAATCTGAAGCGGACATTCACCGGCCTGATCGCAAATAGGGCAATCCAAAGGGTGGTTGATAAGTATCAACTCCATTGTGTCCTTTTGAGCTCTTGCGACTTCTTCGCTGGACTCCTGAGTGTGAACAACCATTCCGTCGCTCATTTCCATACTACAGGAAGTCTGCATTTTAGGGAACCAGCGAATTACCCGTTCACCGTTATCGTCTAATTCGTATTCACCGGTATCGCGATTCTGAACCGGAGTTCCAACTTTCACATAACATTGTCGGCAGTTAGCAGGTGCACTCATTTCCGGATGGTAACAGAAAAAAGGTACTTCTTTACCCTGATCTAAGATGAATTGAAGCAATTTAGGTTTGCCTTCGAATTCGTATCGTTTACCGTCTATAAATATTTCTGGCATTCTTATGATGTTTGATTTTTGAATGATGATTTTTGATTCATTCTATGTCGTAAATCAATGTTCATTATTTTCTTTTTTGTGCTGTTTTTCTTGAACTAATAAATATTGAAGCTAATTCATGTGCTTCATTCTTCAAGGGTATAACTAATTCAGCTTTTTTCAATTCTTCGTCAATTATAAATTCCAACCAAAATTCTGATTCATCTGCTTCTTCAATTACAATACTTAATTTTGCGATAAAAGCTGCCTTGCTTTGTGCAACACAAGTGGCTCGATAATTCGCAGCAATAGATGTTGAACTTCGAATTAACTGCCCCTTTATATGATTGCCTAAGTAAGTATTTGGCAAGCTTGTTGCCAGTTTTATACTTCTATGGGCAAAATCTTTTGTTCGCTTTTTTAACTCATCTTTATCCAAATTAAAATCATAAATCGAAAATTATCCATCAAAAATTTCATGCAAGTGCATGAACGCTTGTTTTGCAACGAGCTTCAAATTCGTCTCTGAATCTGTTGATAGTATGTCGAACCGGCCATGCGGCAGCATCGGCTAACGCGCAAATAGTTCGGCCTTCCATCTGTGTTGTAAGATCAAGCAGAAGGTCAAGATCTCTGATCTCACCGTCTCCGTTTTTGATCTTTAATAAAATCTTTTCCAACCACCCGGTACCTTCACGGCATGGTGTACATTGCCCGCAAGACTCATGATGATAGAAGTGAGAAATTCTCCACAGCATATCAACCATGTCGGTGTCTTCATCCATCACAATCATTCCCGCAGTTCCCATCATAGAACCGGCTTCTCTGAGCGAATCGGCATCCATGGTTACATTTTCAAGCTGATCGGCTCTTAAAATAGGAGTGGAAGACCCTCCCGGAATTAAACCTTTGAGTTTTTTCCCATTTCTCATTCCTCCGGCAACTTCATCAATCAATGTCATTACAGACATTCCTGTTGGAAGCTCATAAACTCCGGGACGATTTACGTGACCTGAAATTCCGTAAAGCACAGGTCCCGGATGAGTTTCAGCACCAATCCCGCTAAACCAATCTGCGCCATTTTTGATCACTAATGGCACACATGAAAGTGTTTCAATATTGTTAATGGTGGTTGGTCGTCCCCATAATCCTTTCTGAGCAGGGAAGGGAGGTTTAACGCGTGGGTATCCACGTTTTCCTTCCAGTGATTCAAGCATGGATGTTTCTTCACCACAGATGTAAGCTCCGGCACCACCTGTAACATGAAAATCAACATCGAATCCGGATCCTAACACATTCTTTCCAATAAAGCCTTTGTCATAGGCATCCTTAAGAGCTTTTTCCATCATCAGAATCCATGATCTGTACTCTCCACGGATATACACGTAAATTGTGCTTACTTCCATTGCATAAGCAGCAATCAAAGCACCTTCAATAAAAAGATGAGGGTTATATTCGAAAATTTTTCTGTCTTTGAAAGTACCCGGTTCAGACTCATCTCCATTACATGCGAGATAACGGGGGCCGCCATCCGGTTTTGGCATGAATGACCATTTAAGTCCGGCATTGAAACCTGCGCCACCACGGCCACGAATGTTCGCGGCTTTTACTTCATTAACAACTTTTCCGGGATCCCAATCACTGGATAAAACTTTTTTGAGAGAATCGTACCCACCATTTTTGATATAAGTATCAATTTCCTGAAGATTTGGGATATCAGGAATAATAACTGTCTCGTAAGATTTCCAATCAAATGACATGATTAACTCCTGTTTTCAAGTTGTGGCATTCCTACCGATTCAAATTCAGGCATTTTATCTTGTTTAAGACTTTCAATCACGTCATCCAGTTTTTCTTCTGTCAGATTATTAACGTAAACGTCGTTAGTGATTTGCATCATAGGAGCGTAACCACAGGCCCCTAAACATTCAACAGATTGAATACTGAATTTACCGTCTTTTGTGGTTTCTCCGGCTTTAATACCTAATTTCTTTTCAAGATAATGCAACATCTCATAACCGCCACAAAGTTGGCAGCTGGTAGTTGTACATACGTCAAGTACATACTTTCCCATTTTATCTTTGTAATACTGAGTATAGAAAGTAGCGACACCATGAACATGAGAAACCGGTAAGTCCAAAGTTTCAGCAACTAAGTGCTGAACTTCCGGTTCAACGTGTCCAAATCTTCGTTGAGCAACCCATAATACAGGAAGTGTGGCCGGCATTACTTCCGGAAACTTCGCCTTGATCGCTTCAATTTCTTTTAAATCTTCTGAGGTGAATTCGTAGTTAGTTTCAGCCATTATTTATCTGCTTCTCCCATTACAGGGTCAACTCCTCCAATCACAACAACGGTATCAGCTACCATCTCGCCATCAAGTATATTTTCAAGAACCTGAAGGTTTCGGAATGAAGGACAGTTAATTTTTAATCTCCATGGATGTCCGGTACCATCGCTTTGAATGAAATATCCGAGTTCACCTTTTGGTGATTCAACTGCGTGATAACTTTCAGCTCCGGCGGGCGGACAAATTCCGGTGTCCGTCATCATAAAATCATGAATCATACCTTCCATAGAATAATACACTTCATCTTTAGAAGGGTAGGCATGCTTTGCATTGTTAGATCTGATCGGGCCTTTAGGTAATTTGTCTAAACACTGACGTATAATGCGTATACTTTCCTGCATTTCTTCCATTCTAACAAAGTAACGTGCCAGGTTATCGCCCTCTAAACGGGTAGGTACGTCAAATTCAACATCAGCATACTTAGCATAAGGTTTGATCTTTCTTTGGTCAACAGCAAAACCTGAAGCTCTTAATACTGGGCCGGTGGCTCCAAGTTGCAGAGCTCTTTCGGTTTCCAGAACACCTACGTTTTCATTTCTGTCAATAAAAATTCTGTTTCGGTCTAAAAGTCCGTGCCAATCTTTAAGTTCATTAGGAAAAGAGTTCACAAACTCCTTAATGATAGCCGAAGCATCTTCTGTAAGATCATTAGCAACACCACCGACTCTGGCATGAGAAACTGTGAATCTGTGTCCTGCGATTTGATCCATGATGTCATAGATCTTTTCACGTTCACGGAATGTCCAGATAAAAAATGAAATTGCTCCGGCATCCATTACTAATGTACCTAACCAAAGCAGGTGAGATGAAATTCGTGCAAGTTCACAGCCGATCATTCTTATATAATGAGCTCTGTCAGGTACTTCAACCTTTGCAATTTTTTCTACAGCCGTACAGAGAGCAACATTATTACTGTAAGGTGAAAGATAATCCATACGATCGGTGTATGGCATAAATTCCTGATAAGTTTTATTCTCAGCGATCTTTTCAACACCGCGATGCAAATAACCGATATCGAGTTTAGTTTTCTCGATGGTTTCACCACGAAGTTGTAATACTAACCTCAATACTCCGTGCGTGGCGGGGTGCTGAGGCCCCATGTTAAGGATCATCTTTGCATTTAAAGGATCATCAATATCCACATCTTCGATTGTGGTATGTTTGTCCTCTAAACTTTTATAAATACTTCGTTGGTGTTTCTCCTGAAACAGCGGAGTTACCTTAGAATTAATGTCTTGTAATTTCATAATGCCTTACTCCGTATCTGGTGTTGTGTTAGGCAATTCGATAGAACCCGGAATTCCCAGAAGTGGGAATTCTTTTCTTAATGGGAAATATTCAAAATCTTCCGGCATAAAAATTCTTCTCATATCAGGATGGTTTTCGAATTTAACCCCAAACATATCATAAACTTCGCGTTCCATCCAGTTTGCTGATTTCCAAACCGAAAATACAGAATTCAATACAGGATTTTCTTCTTCGACACGAACTTTTAGAAAAACCCGGGTCTGAGTTCTGAGATTAATTAGGTTATATATCACTTCAAAGCGCTCGTCTGAAGTATATCGGTCAGTACCTATAATATCGCAGAGAAAGCTGAAGTGTTGTTTATCCTTTAAATAAGTACAAATTTCTAATACTGATTCTGATTCTACACGAATAAAGGTATCACCACTTGATTGGTAAACCTCTATAAGTGATTCAGAAAAATCTTCGGTTAAACCGTCTACAACTTTTTGTAAAGTATCACTTAATTCTAAACTCATATCAGGTATCCAATAAAACTGAGTGTTCGGTTTTAATTTTATCCTGAATTTTCATCAACGCGTGAATTACAGCATCAGGTCGGGGAGGGCATCCGGAAATGTAAGCATCAACAGGTAAGAAATTATCAACTCCCTGTACTACACCGTAGCATCTGTGCATTCCTCCGGTGGAGGCGCAAGCTCCCATAGCGATACACCATTTAGGGTCAGGCATCTGATCCCAAATTCTTCGGATAGCGTGCGACATTTTATAGGTAGTCCAACCGGCAACGATCATAACGTCACTTTGGCGAGGCGAGAAACGAAATACCTCGGATCCAAATCTTGAAACGTCATATTTTGGACCGGCAAAAGCCATCATTTCGATAGCACAACAAGCCAAGCCCATAGGCATTGGCCATGCAGCGTTTGCACGTCCCCAGTTAATTAATTTATCTAATCGGGTTGTTAGGTATCCTTCTCCTAATGCGGATTCAATTCCCATTATCTATAAATCTAAATTTTGTTTGTTTTAAGATCCCAGTCTAATGTTCCTTTTTTCAAGGTATAAAGCAGACCAATAAGTAGTATAGTAATAAAGACCATCATAGAAATAAACGTTCCCAATCCTAAGTCGAGATAACGAACAGCCCATGGGTAAATAAACACTACTTCAAGATCAAAAACGATGAATTCCATCGCTACTAAATAAAAACTGATTGAATATCTTTCCCGGGCTTCACCAACAGGATCCATCCCGCTTTCATAGGGATTAAGCTTGTGTTTGTTAGGTCGGAATGGCCCTAATATTCTTGAAAGGGTCATTAATAAAAGAGCCAATACAATGGCTACTCCGGTAAGTACAAGAATTGGAAAATAACTGTCGAGCATATTTATTTCAGATCACAAATTTTATGACTAAAAGTTAGCCTCATAGTTTGGCAATGTCAATGAATTCGGGCGTGAATATATGCTTAAATTTACTTTATTAGGCAATGTTTTGTTATAAAGACTAATTCTAAATAACAAACATGTATTATCCTTTTTATTGAGTTTAAGACTTTCGCAAAAAACCTTACCTTGAACTAATTAATTTTCCCGGTTTGAAAAAAGTAAAAATGGAAATTCTTGGATTATCAACGAGCCCGAGCAGTGGGGGCGCTTATGCGTTGATTTTATCTGAAAGAAATGGCAATCGAAGACTTCCTATTATTATTGGCTCTTTCGAAGCTCAGGCTATTGCCTTAGAGCTTGAAAATATCAAACCTCCTCGACCAATGACTCATGATCTTTTAAAGAATATGGTCTTGAGTTTTGATTCGGAAGTAGACCATATATATGTCAATCAATTGTCGGAAGGTACTTTTTATGCTCAGATCATCTTCAGGAAAAACGGATCTCAGGTTGAATTAGATGCAAGACCCAGTGATGCAATAGCTCTTGCTGTAAGATTTGGGTCAGACATTTATGTTGATGAAGATGTTTTGAAAGATGCCGGTATTTCAACGGAGCCAAGCGCAGAAACTTTGGAAGAAGCGCTTAAGGCTGATGCTGAAGCACCTGTCAGAAAAGAACTTTCAAAGTTAGAACAACTGAACGAAGATCTGAATAAAGCCATTGAAGCAGAAGATTATGAAAAAGCTGCAAAAATCCGGGACACCATTCAAAAATTAAAGGCCAATTAGTGAAGCAGGAAAAACTCTCCTTCGACAATCTTCCATTTTCATCATTATTTAAAACCTACGTATCCAATTATGAAGAGCTGAATGAGTTTTATTCTTCAAACCCATTTTCATTTGATTCAATCAAAAATCATGTTGATGCTATTTCGGATACTGATGTAAATCGTTCTGATCTGATTTCAGCTATAAAGAAATTTCATGGTAAAATCGGAATCGATCAGTCTCAACAGCTGAATAAACTTTCAGATGAAAAAGCTTTGGTGATTGTTACAGGTCAACAGCTTGGTATTTATGGCGGACCACTTTTTACTATTTATAAAACAGCAACAGCTATATCATTAGCCAAAAATCTGGAAATAAAGCTTGATCGTCCGGTAGTTCCTGTATTCTGGCTTGCTGATGAAGATCACGATTTTGAGGAAGTAACCGGTTTTGGTATACCAGGAAATGAAAAATTGATAAAACTCAGCTATACAGGATCGGGAGGAAGAAAACCTGTTTCTGATGAGGTGTTGGATGATAATCTGAATACTCTAAAGGCTGATATTAAAGAGGAACTTTTTGATACTGATTTCTCCGAAGAGCTTTGGAATTCTTTTGATTCTTTTTTCAAAAAGGGAGCTACATTCCGTCAGGCTTTTGCTCAAATGATGGATCGGCTATTTGGAAGTTCAGGATTACTGATAAGTGGAAGTCATGATTCCGGAGTTAAAAGTTTGTTGTCAGGTACATTAAAAAAGTCTTTAACTGATAATGATGAAATAAATGATCTCTTAGTAAAACAATCAGATAAGATAGGAGCTAAATTTCATCAGCAGGTTACAATCGGAGATTCAAATTTATTCTGGATAGATTCAGAAGGAAACCGGATCAAAATTGAGAGAAATGAGACAGGTTGGATTGCCGGAAATACCCATTGGAGGGAAGAAGATCTTGTAGAATTAGTGGAAGAGAAGCCTGAATGTTTTTCACCTAACGTTTTTTTGAGACCTATTATTCAGGACAAGCTTTTACCAACTCTCGGCTATGTGGCCGGTCCGGGTGAGGTAGCTTATTACGCACAAATGAAGACGTTATATCAGCATTTTGGTTTAGAAATGCCGGTAATTTTTCCAAGAATGAGTGCTACTTTGATTGAATCAGGTGTTGAGAGAATCATTGAAAAACTGCCATTCGAACTTCATAAGTATGGAGAACGAATAGAAGACCTTGAAAAAGAATATGCTAAGCTGTCAGAAGAAGCTGATGTAGAAAAAATATTCTCAAATTGGAAAGAACAGATCAATAATGCGTCTCATCAACCTCGCGAAGTAATTTCTGATATCGATGGGTCTCTGGATGGGATGGTGGGCAAAACAATTTCAGGGTTTGAAAATGAACTAAATAAACTGAAGGGGAGAGTGTACCGGTCTATCAAGCAACAGGAACAAACTCAGCTTCAGAGAATTCGTAAAATAAAAGCTCAGGTTTTTCCTGATGAGGGGCTTCAGGAAAGAACGATTTCATTTCTTTATTTCATGAATAAATATGGAATTGATATTTGGGATAAAATGATCGATGAGCTTGAGGAAGATATCGATCTTCAACATCATCATATCTTCTATTTATAATGTCGGTTTCTGAACAGAAATCAGTACTTAGAAAATCTTTATTACAGAAGAGAGATTCTCTTACCTCAGAAGAGTGGAAAAGAAAGTCTGATCAGATAATTTCAAATCTTTACTCTACTCAGGAATTTAAAAAAGCGAGGACTATTCATTGTTTCGTTTCAATTAATGAACGTAAAGAAGTGAATACACATGAACTTATTAAACAGTTGTTGAATTCGGATAAGCAATTGATAGTACCAGTTACTAATTTTGAAAATAATAGTCTGGATCATTCAATTGTTAATTCTTTTCAGGATTTAATCCCAAATAAATGGAAGGTACTTGAGCCTAAAAGTGTCAATAAACCTCAACAAAAACCTGATTTAATTCTTATTCCGTTACTCGCTTCAGATAAGAAATTTAATAGATTGGGATACGGAAAAGGGTTTTATGATAGATTTTTGTCTTCAACCGATGCTGTAAAGGCGGGACTTATTTTCTCTGATTTTATAATTGATAAAGTACCTGTTGAAGAGTTTGATGAGAAGCTCGATATTTTAATTACTGAACAATCTGTATTAATACGAAACAATAGGATTAAACAGCCGTAGAGGGCACAAGGAGAAAAAACTATGGCACAGAAGACACACCAAAACACCGGATCAAAAACAGGTTCTTCAACTCTTGAATTTGACGAGTTTGAATTACAGAATACTATGCAGGATTTCTTAAGAGAAGAAACCAAAGAGGATGGTAAAGGGGTTTGGAATTTTTCAACCTTTGCAGGTTTGGGAATGCTATTCATTGCCATGACTTTTATGTTACAATTGGTTGGCTTTCCAATGGGTTCTGCGCTTTCCGGATTTGCTCAGGGTGCAATTGAAGCTCTTCCGATAATAGGAGGGATTTTAGTAACCCTTGTAGGATTTGGTTTTTTAGTTGGAGATCGAAAAAGAGAAAAAAAGGCCCGTAAAGAAAAGCAGAAAAAATCACGCCAAAAGAGACAAAAGAAAAAGAATATCTATGCAGAGGATATTCATGGAGCCGAAGATTTTTCCGGTTCTTTAAAAAATGATCTTGATTCAGATTTCAGTTCTTCAAGTTCATCAGATTACAGCTACGATAATTTCGGGTATCGCCATGCAAAGCGTTTAATGAAGTCCAGAACGAACAAAAAAATTGCGGGAGTTTGTGGTGGTCTTGCAAAATATTTTGGCCTCAGTTCAACGGTAGTTCGGTTTATATTCGGGGCTGTCGCAATTATGAGTTGGGGAACAAGTATCCTTATATATTTGGGGCTTGCTTTGGCAATGCCAAAAGAACCCATTGAAATGATGGACGATTTCGATTTTTGATGGTAATTCATACTTATTTCTTCTTAGATTAGCATATGCTTATATCATTTGAAGGAATAGACGGTAGTGGTAAATCCACCCAAATCTCACTATTAAAAGAAAAACTTACAGAACAGGGCAAAGAGGTTATAGTACTTCGGGAACCCGGAGGTACGGACATTTCTGAACTTATAAGAGGAATGTTACTTAACCCTGAGATAGAGATAGATGCCGTGACTGAAATGTTATTATTTTCGTCAGCTCGTTCTCAGCTTATCGCTGAAAAAGTAATCCCTCTTCTTGAAAAAAAATCCATTGTTATTTTGGATCGTTTCTATGATTCAACTACGGCTTATCAGGGATATGGACGAAAAAGTGTTGACCTTGAAAAGGTGCATCAGATCAACGAAATAGCATCTCATGGTTTGGCTCCGGATATCACTTTTTATCTGAGACTACCTTTAGAAGAGGCAGCTAAGCGAACAGCGCATATGCAAAAAGACAGGATGGAACAATCCGGTGTAGAATTCTTTCAAAATGTTATCAAAGGATTTGATGAATTAGCTGAAAAGGAATCTCGCATTAAGGTTATTGACGCAACTAACTCTGTTGAAAAAGTTCAGGAAATAATTTTAAGCTACTTTTAAACCTTTTTTTACGAGAAATAAAAAAAGCCACTCCGAAAAACGAAGTGACTTTAGATATTTATTCAGCAAAATTTAGCTTTCAACTATAAACAGTCCTGCAATATTTTCTGCAGTAGAACCGGTTATTGGTTCATCATACGCTTGCGTTACAGCATCTGTAACATTACCTATTAGTTCTGTGCTAACAGTTGTTGCGTCAACGCCACCTTGTGTTGTTTCTTCTTCACCATCATAAACAGCCTGAGTTTGAGATGGCATTCCGGCTCCACGCTGATCTCTCGTAATCCAGCCTTTAAGCCCACGTAATCTTCTTATTTCAGATGCGTGTCTTGCTTCTACTGAATGAATTTGAAGAGCTGCGGTCAGAAAATCAGAACCCTGAAGGTTTACTGCTTGTCCTTTATAAGCACGCACTCCTGTATCTTCGAAAGCCTGAGATAAAGCAAGCATTTGTGCATACGCAGTTTCCTGTCCTGAACCATCGTCGTTAAATGGATCGAACGTGCCACCGACAGTAAAATCAAATTCGGGTTTAGATACCGGAGTTACGCCAGCGCCTTCTAAACCTGCTCGTAGAAAATCTACATGAGCTTGTTCATGTTTTGAAATCTGCATAAAAACAGTTTCCGGTCTGCCAGAAGGTAAAACACCTGATTGTAGAGATAAATCATAAAATTCATCTTCCAGATATTCAAGTACTAATGCTAATTGTAAAGCCGCAACAGGGTCATTTGATGACTGTTTGGCAAATGTGTTAGTTGATGACGCTAATCCAAATGGGATAGCAGCTAAAGCCGCTTTTTTAGTAAGTAACCCAAAAGATTTAAAAGCTTCTTTTCGTGATGTCTTTTTTTTATTTAAAGATTCTGTGCTAAAATCTTCAATTAGATCTAAAATGTTCATGGTATTCTGTTTAGTATTAATATTCTTAAGGAAGTTGATTTGCAGTAAATGGAGTAACAATAAATCCTGTTTCTCCAACAGCGGCTAATACTTCGGATGGGTCACTTGCCAAGTCTAAACCTGCAGAAACAGTTACAACATCATCTCCTGCAAACGAATTAGAACCCGGATCTATCAATGTTCTGATTGCTGAAGCATGTCGTGCCTCAACCGAAACAATTTTTCCGGCTAATACTAAATAATCCGGATTTGTTAATAATCTTCCGGCTCCGTTGTACGCAGAAACGCCGGTATCTTCCAATACCCTTGCAGTTGCTAATACCTGAGCTCTGTCATTGAAGTCTAAATCGCCATAATCAAATTCCAATTCCGGTAATCGTTCATTAGGAGCTACAGCACCTATCGCAGTCTTAAATAAGTCTCTGTGATTTACTTCATGATTGTAAAGGTCAGTTAGAACCTGTTCTTCTTCCTGAGATATTCCTGTATAAAAGGAATTAACTACCTTAGTGTAAAAATCAGCTTCTAATTGTTCTAATGCATATGCATAATTTAACACTCCAACATCTCCTGATCCCAGATCAAATACCTCAGTATCAGAACCAGATGAATTATCTCCGCAATTGGTCAGAAATAAACTTGAACCAATAAATGCTAAACCACCAAGTTTTAAAAACTCCTTTCGATTTACTCCGGGTTTTTCTGAAGGTTCGTGTACTTTAATTTTGTGCTTATTTTTCATGATGATGATGTAGTCTCTTATTATTATTAACAATTTATTCTACGAACATATAATACATGTGGATTGCACCCTTCTCGGAAAACATCCGATCAGAATTATTTTACGTAGTTTTGAGCGACCATATTAATACCATCTTAATTAAGTAAGGAGATCATCATGGGTTTTGGTATGACAGAAATATTGATACTTGCAGCTATAATCATTGTGTTTTTTGGAGCAAAAAAAATTCCTGAAATTGCAAAAGGTGTAGGGCAGGGAATTAAGGAATTTAAACAGGTATCATCTGATGAGAATTATACTGATGATAGTAGGAGTTAAAAGTTTCCCGAAAAAAGATTAAAATTAATTCCTTGGTAAAAATTCTTTGTAGTCGGGTTTAAGCCAGTAGAAAAGAGCCGGTAATACAATTAGATCTGCCACTACGGCAATAAAAATTGTAGAGGATACAAGAATACCCATTAGTGTTGTTGATGCAAATTCACTGGTTATTAATGTCCCGAATCCTATTAATAGAATCATACTTGTTATTATAATTGCGCGTCCTGTCTTTTGTGTGGTCACTTCTAATGCTTTCTGTAAACTTAACCCTCGTTTAAGTTCTATTCTGAATCTTGCCAGATAATGAATGGTATCGTCTACTGCAATTCCGAAAGCAATAGTGAATATAACAGCAGTGGAAGGTTTAATATCTATTCCAAGAAACCCCATTATACCGGCAATCAAAATTAAAGGCATGATATTTGGAATAAGAGAGATGATAACCATCCTGAAATCTTTGAAAAGAAATGCCATCAGGATAGAAATACATATAAAAGCTAATCCAATGCTGGAAGCTAAAGAATAGACCATTTTGTTGACTAAATTAGCACTTAAAATGGTGGATCCGGTTATGATGTATTCTCCTGTGTTGATGTTCTCTGAGATATAATTTTCTACTTTAGATTTGATTTCATTGATCTTCATGGAACCGGCATCTTCTGTTTGTGCCGCAATTCGAACTTTTTGATAATTGAAATCTGTCATCCGGTTAAGAAACTCATTATCAGTCACCTCAAGTAAAAGTAGATATTGAGAAATTAGAGCAGCATCAGTAGGTAATTTATTTTTAATCGCGTCATCAGGAGACATGGTTTCATGAAGCTCTGAAAGTAAAGTCGTAAAAGAAGTAGCTCTTTTAATTTCAGGAAAAGTGAGCAGATAATTCTGAAAATCATCCATTTTTTTGATGAATTCCGGATTGGTAATTCCATTTTCATTACCGGTATCAAAAACAAATTCCATAGGAAAAACAGGGGAGAGATTATCGGTGAAGAAATTAGAATCCTGAATAAGTTTTGAATCCCTGCTTACATCATCAAACACACGACCGTTAACATTAAGTTGGGATATACCTATTCCTACAGTTAAACAAACAAAAATTGCAGTGTAAGAGATCGGCTTGAAATGTTTTCTGTTGAAACCGGATAATCTCGAAAGCTGATAACCTATCCATGGATATAGTTTGCCTCCGGTTTCTTTAAACACTTTTTTGATTTTTGTGATCTTCAGAATAGAAGGCAGGAAAAGTATGGTTATAGTGTAAGCAATCAAAACTCCTACTGCTGTGTAGATTCCGAATCTCTTCATTGGAACTACGTTACTCGTTAACAACGTACCAAATCCAATCGCTGTTGTAATACTTGTTAGAAAAGTTGCACTTCCTAAAGTAAGTATCATTTCCATGATCGCTTTCTTTTGTTTCATCCCGGATTGTACGGCATCATCGAATTTGGAAATCATATGAATGGAATCAGCAACCCCTACACACAACAAAATCGGAGCTATGGTACTACTCATTATTTCAAGATAGCCGCCCGTAAGTGTGATGGCGGCTACTGTAAATAATACCGTAAACCATACAATCAGCATTGGAATAAGAACCCCGGGAATACTTCGATACAAGTACCAAAGCAGTAGAATAATCAAAACCGAAGAAAAAGCTATATAAAATATAACTTCACTATTAAGTGTATTTACATATTGGTTTCTGAAATAAGTAATTCCTGTAATTTTGAAATCAATTTCGGGATATTTATTTAGAATCAGGTTGAGTTCATCAATTATTTGTTGACGAACTTCATAGGAGTTTACTTCTTCATTTATTTCAAGATAAAATGCTGTTGTATTCGCTTTATCATTGATAAAAAATCCTTTTGAAAACACATCAGAAGTAATTCTTTGCTTTACCGTATGGATGTTGTTCTGAACCGATTCTTTACTTAAGAAAGGGTCGAAAGTTAAAGAACCATTTTCATTAACAATATCTTCAGCTGACCAAATACTTCTTACGTCGTTTACATTGGGGATATTTTTAACAGAATCTACGATAGTTTTTAATTGAAGAAGAGAAGCGCTTGTAAAGAGATTTTCTTTTTTGAAACCCACCATTATGACATTATCGTCCCGACCAAACTCTTCTTCCAGCTGACGATATGATTGAACTGTAGGATCTGATTCGGGATAGAACTTTTCAAGGTCGAAATCGGTACGAATATTCGACGCAGGAAATACGGCCAAAACAATAAATACAAAAATAAAAAAAGTGATCAGTCTTGGGTGTTTGATCACGAAGTCAGCTAATCGCTGCATGTATATAAATTTAAAAGATCAGTTTGGCAGATTAACCGTTTTTTTTAAGAAGTAATTCCGTCTAAAAAAAGGCAGTAAGAGTTATATATCCGAATGAGCTGTTTGCATAATTTTTGAAACTGAAATGGCCATAAAAATCTTCTGTGGATTCTCCAGCAAAGAAATGGAAGCCTATGGATGTTTCAAGTCCGTCCCTGATATTGTACGTTGCTTCAGGGTTAATCCAGAAATCATTTCCTACATAGTTATATCGACCAAAGGAATAAAGGGTAAGGTTATTTCTCATTAAAGATTTTTGGAGAGATAATGTTGAATAATAAAAATCCTGTTTTTGAAGTAATCTGGTTTCATGATCAAAAATGCGTTCATAGAATAGCTGAGAGCTCACATCTATTCCGGCCAGACTTGTTTGAACTCCAATCATACTGACTAACCAATTTTTTTCTAGTAGAAAACCATCTTCATTCGCTCCAAACTCTGTTAATAGATTCTGTTGCTGTAGAGGAGTCAGGTTATTAAAATCATTATTCTGAAGAGTTGAGGGTAGGTAATCGAAATATTTTCTAAAATGAAATGCTGATTCAGATTTTAAAATCAGATTGTCATTAATGATATAATTTCCTGAATATCCAAGAATAGGTGTTTTTAAATATGTTTTAGTTAGTTGAACTACCGGTATTTGAAATGGAGGGAAGCCAACCAGTGTAAGAGTTTTCTGATAGGATGGGTTTCCATCGGTCCACCACATCGCTAAAAGATCCAAATCCCATTTCAGGTTTTCGCGAATGCCCCATTTGATTATTCCCTGAAAGGAGTTAAATGAATTTTCCCGAAGTGAATCGGTATAAGTTACACTTACTTGTTCTTCAATCTCTGTAAACGGAAACCATCTTGAACCCGGTTGCGCCAAGATATTGGATTGAAAAATAGGAGTAGCAACCAATTCCAGAAAATTACTACCAAAATACCGATTAAATTTTATGGCAGGAATTCCTCCTTTCAAGTCTTCAACAGAGATGGTTAAGAACTGACTTAAATCTACCGGAGAGATGATATCAGTTATAAAAGTCCCATTTGTTCTTCCCTGAGATATTATTTGTTTTCCAATTCTGAGGTCACTGTTATCAAAATAAATATCTACATAACCTTCAGCGAAATCGTACACATATTCATTGGCTGATCTTGTATATGTATTCAGCACTTCATTAGAAATGAACACTCTGCCAAAGTCGGTATTGTATGTAAAATCTAAGTTGAATCTGTTTCGACCAACTAAATATTGGTTTTGATCGGATGTGAGTACAGCATTGTAATTTCTGAGAAAACCTGAAATTTCCTGAGAAAATAAATTTTTAGAAGAAAAAAGTATCGAAAGTGATAGGAAGCAAAGGGTTAACGAAATCTTAAATTGACTTAATGCCATAAAAAGTAGTAATTACGCGATTATTTCTTTCAGACGATTATTGAGGCTTAACCAATTTATCCGTATTTTTAGTTCATTATGGTTAAATCCATTCTGTATCCGTGAAATCCGGTTCATCATCAAGATTTTAATCTAAACGAACACAATTACTAAGTAATCTATTATGGCGCACGAAAGAATCGAAATTGATTTACCTCTTGCCAAAACATACGAATTGTTAAGCAATCCGGTTGAATTCCCTAAATTTTTAGAGCGAATTGACATTGTAAATCGAATTAATTCTCAAACATTTGAGTATAAAACAACAATTGGAGATGAAGATTTCCAATGGACAACCAACCTTATTGACAATCTTCGTAACACACGATTTGCTTGGATTACAATTAACGGAAACCTGAACCAAACAGGAACTATTCGTTTTACACCACTTGATAACGGTGAAAGAACCAGAGTTGAATTTTCTCTGGACTACCGTACATTTTTTGGTGAGCCAAGTGAAGAATTAGGTGAATTCATCGAAAAGTCATCAGAACAATTAGTTAAAGACCTTAACAAATTTAAGGAGCTTGCTGAGTCTGGTACTTTTAAAGAAGCTGAACTTCAACCAGCAAATGAAGAAACGGAAGAAGTAACTGCTTAATCATCTTCATTTATTTACTATTTTAAATGCGCATCATTAGATGCGCATTTTTTTTGCCTTTAATTCAATAAACAGAGACCATTGAATTTTTCTGAGTTTATAAAATCTGACCGTAGCAGTTTATCACATTATCTTTTGATAGGTAATCCTGTAATGCACAGTTTATCTCCTGTTATGCATAATTTAGCGTTGAAACATAATAAACTCGGAGGCGAGTACATATCTGTTTCTGTTGCTCAAAAAGACATAAACATGGTAATTGCACATTGTACAAATGATGCTTTTCTGGGAGCCAACATCACAATACCTCATAAAGAACTCTTTTTGGGTGTAGTGGACGAATTGACAGAGGAAGCTGCCAAAATCGGAGCAATTAATACGATTATTAAACGAGAGGGAATGTTGATAGGGCATAATACAGATGCTTTTGGTTTTATAAAGCCAATTGAAGACCATGTGGATGAACTTGTTGGGGAACGGGTAGTGATTTTTGGTTCTGGTGGGGCTACTAAAGCTATTGTTTATGCTCTCAGAGAAATTGGAGTAGAAGAATTGGTATTAGTTTCACGAAGGCCTGAAATGTTTGACGATACAAATGAATCAGATATTATCAGGTGTGGATATGATAATTGGCAAGCATATGCTGATGAAGCATCGATGATTGTAAATGCTACACCCCTTGGTATGAGCCCAAATATAAATGCTTCGCCTGTTAAGGATAATGAGATTGAAGTACTTAGTGAAAAGATTTGCTACGATATAGTTTACAATCCTATAGAAACGAAGTTTTTAAAACAGGCAAATGATGCAGAAGGAGTTTCCATTGGTGGATTAGAGATGTTAATTTATCAGGGAGCTAAATCATTCAATCTTTGGACCGGACATGAATTTCCGGTTGATAAAATTAAACAAGAGTTACATGAAATCTTTCCAGCCTGATTTTGTAAAACCAGAGATATTCGATTCCGAAAAAGTATCCTCATGGTTTACTAAAAAATGGGAATCAGCTCAGGACGATTATGTGATAGAAGGTATGAACCTTGGCTTCAATACCAATGAAAAAGAAGAAGTTGTAAAAGGGAATCGTAACTTTTTGGCCAATTCTATTTCAACTGATATTGATAACATAGCATTTGCAACCCAAGTGCATGGTACAGAAATTAAGGAGGTAACGGAAGGAGGGATTTTTGAAGATATTGATGGTTTTATAACAGATAAAAAAGGACTTGCATTAGCTATTCAGGTCGCTGATTGTGCAGCTGTTTTACTTGCTGAATCCGAATCCGGATTAATAAGTGCTGTACATGCAGGTTGGAGAGGTGCTGAAGCCAGTATCGTTCCAAAGGCGATACAGAAAATGGTTGCAAAAGGGGCTGATCTGAAAAAAATACAAGTGTTTATAAGTCCTTGTATTTCCATGGATGAATTTGAAATCGGCGAGGAAGTAGCGCAAAAGTTTCCGGATAAATTTATTGACCGAAAAAGTTTTGAGAAACCTCATTTGGATTTAAAGGGGTTTATAAATCATCAATTGTTAAAAGCCGGTGTTCATGAAGATAATATTGAAATACATGGTAGCTGTACATTTAAGGAACCGGAATATTACTCATATCGGAGACAAGGAGAAGAGGCTGGTCGAATGATGGGCATTATAAAGCTAAATTCTGGAAGTGAGAGTTAGTTACAGTCACGGTTATTACGCATCTATTCCTGATGAGCATATCTTTCCAATGAAGAAATTCAAAGGGTTGCATTCCTATCTGCTAGAAAAAGAAATAATCAAGCCTTTTGAAGTTATAGAGCCAAAAATGGCAGATTTCTCGAGCTTGATTATGGCTCATACTCATCGTTATGCATACGCTGTTTGGGATGGATCTCTTGACAGAAAAGAAATTCGGAAAATGGGCTTACCCTGGTCAAAAAGTCTGGCGGTTCGTTCAAGACTGGCTGTACAAGGAACCATAAATGCAGGAATAATGGCTCTTCAGGATGGAATAGCCGGAAACCTTGCGGGGGGAACGCATCACGCTATGCCGGATTGGGGGGAAGGTTTTTGTGTTTATAATGATGTAGCGGTTGCCATAAAAGTTCTTCAACAATCAATGTGGATAAACAAAGCAATAGTTATCGACTGTGATGTGCATCAGGGAAATGGAACGGCTGAAATATTCTCAAACGATGATTCGATTTTTACATATTCCATACACGGAGAAAAAAATTATCCCTTCAAGAAACCGCCTTCAAATTTAGATATTGGCTTACCTGATAAAACGAAAGACACAGACTATCATAAAGCACTCATTGAATCTTTAGATAAAGTGTTTAATCAATTTAAGCCTGATTTGGTTTTTTATTTAGGCGGGATTGATCCACTTGAAACCGATCATTTCGGAAGATTATCGCTTTCATTAAAAGGATTAAGGGAAAGGGACCGAATTGTCATAGAAATGGTTAAACAAAAAGATTGGCCACTTGTTTTGCTACTATCAGGTGGATATGCTCCGTCATTAGAGGAAACGGTTATAGCTCATGCACAAATGTATAAAATTGCTGAAGAACTAAGTTGCTAAAGAAATAGACATGACTTTCTTTTTGTTATTACTAAACCATGTGATGCTTCCATTAATAGTAATCATCTTCTTTTATCAAAGAGAGGTACTGAGTAGAACTAATTTCGTTCTGGATGCAATCTTTATTGGCTTATATATAACCATATTGATGATGATTGGCCCGCAAGCTTGGACCAGTGTTTTTATGGGTTATTTGATTGTCGCTTTATTTGTTTTTGTGTTGATTAAAAAAGGGATGAAGCAACCGGAAAGTTGGTCGTTCAAGTTGGGAAACAACTGGAGACAAATTTCTTTTACATTTTTCAGAATTATTCTTGTTGTTATTTTTCTTCCCTTAGCTTTTTGGGGATTAACAGGTTATTCATTTGATGAAGAGGAAGCGATAAATCTGGAATTCCCATTAAAGGATGGTTTATACATTGTGGGGCATGGAGGAAGCAATCCTCTTATTAATTATCACAATATTAGTGAAACACAAACATATGCTTTAGATGTTTCTAAGCTAAACTGGTTGGGTACCCGTGCTTGGGGAGCTTATCCAAACGAATTAGATAAGTATGCGATTTTTGGTGATAATTTATATAGCCCTTGCGATGGAACCGTTACGAAAGTAATAAAAAATCAGCCGGATTTTAATCCACCGGAAACGGGAGATGGACATCCCGCCGGGAACCATGTTGAAATTATTTGCGATGGAGTCACCTTGATTTTAGCTCATATGAAACAGAATACCGTAGTAGTTGACAGCGCTCAAGTAGTGAGTACCGGAGATTTATTGGGTCAGATAGGAAACTCGGGCAACACTTCCGAACCCCACCTTCATATCCACGCAGAAAAAGAGGGAAGAGGAATTCCCATAGTATTTGATGGGCGTTTTTTAGTAAGAAACAGCATAGTGCGGCGGTGATTTTAAATTGAATTAAGTTTCTAATTAAGCGGTTAGACTTATATCTTAAACGCTCATATAAAACTATTCAACAGGACTTGGACAAACAAAAACTGGCAATTTTAGGATCAACTGGATCGATAGGAACTCAGGTTCTTGAAGTTGTGAGGCAACATCCTGATAAGTTTGAAATAGTAGCTCTTACAGCAAATAATAACTGGGAGTTATTAGCTGATCAGGTTATTGAATTTAAGCCAGAAAAAGCGCTTATATGTAATGATATTCATTATAAAAATTTTGAATCAGCTGTTAATGCAGAAACTGAGCTAATATCAGGAGTTGAAAATCTTTCAGAGATTGTATCAAACCCCGAAACTGATATAGTTTTAAACAGTTTGGTTGGTTTTTCAGGATTTATACCTACCATTGAAGCCCTCAAATCCGGAAAAAAGGTAGCACTTGCGAATAAAGAATCGTTAGTAGTGGGCGGAGAAATCATTAATGATATTCTTAATCAAGGAAAAGGATCATTAATCCCGGTTGACTCAGAACATAGTGCAATGTTGCAATCTTTAGTTGGAGAAGATTACTCAACTATAGAAAAAATTGTTATAACCGCTAGTGGCGGACCTTTCAGAAGTTTTTCTAAAGAACAATTACAGAATGTAACAGTAGAACAAGCATTGAATCATCCTAACTGGGAAATGGGTTCAAAAATTACCATTGATTCAGCAACAATGATGAATAAAGGGCTTGAGATCATAGAGGCAAAATGGCTATTCGATCTCCCGGTTTCCAGGATCGAACCTGTAATCCATCCACAAAGTATAATTCACTCAATCGTTACTTTTGTAGATGGATCCAGCAAAGCTCAGCTTGGTCCACCAGATATGAAAGTTCCTATTATTTACGCATTAACCTATCCGAATCGTTTAGAGTTGGAAACTCCAAGAATGGATTGGTCAGTTGCACAGGAACTTACATTTGCTCCTGTTGATTTTGAAATGTTTCCTTGTCTTAAATTAGCTGTGGAATCGATAGCAAAAGGTGGCCACGCTTCTGCGATACTAAACGCAGCAAATGAAGTAGCAGTTAAGCGCTTTTTGAACAAAGAAATTGGTTATATTCAAATCCCTGAAATCGTAGGAAAATGCCTTGAAAAAATTAACTCAGGCGACAAAGTTACAATTGAATCATTAATACAAACAGATAAAGAGACGCGGGCGTACGCTTCGCACATAAATTAATATGGATTTCATTAGTATTTTAGAAACTATTGGCATTTTTATTGGCGCCATTATGATTTTGGTTTTCATTCACGAGCTGGGTCATTTTTTAGCAGCTAAACTCTTCGGTATGAAAGTTGAGCGCTTTTCAATCGGATTTCCACCAAGAATCTGGGGTTTTCAAAAAGGAGATACCGATTATTGTATCGGGGCAACTCCACTCGGTGGATATGTGAAAATTGCGGGCATGGTTGATGAAAGTATGGACAATGAATTTCTGGAGCAGGAACCTCAACCATGGGAATATCGTAGTAAACCGGTTTGGCAGAGAATGATTGTAATTACTGCAGGAGTAATCTTCAACATGATTCTGGCATTTTTGATTTTTACCGGAATGACGATGACGTATGGTAAAGTGGTGGTTCCTTTAGAAAATGTTGACGGCATTTATGTAACTGAGGAATCCATTCTTTATGAAATTGGATTTAGAAATAATGATAAAATTATCGGTGTAAACGGGGAAGAAGTTCCATATTTCAATGATCTTGTTTCTCCTTCTGCTTTAACGTCTGAAAATCTAAACTATCAGGTTATTCGTGATGGAGAAGAAATTACAGTTCCCGTAGCTTCATCTTTTTTGGATAGCATTCAAACCCGCGGATTTATTTCTCCTGATATGATAACACCTGCCATATTTTCCCAAGTATCAAGCGGTTCACCTGCCGGAGAAGCAGGTTTAGAGGTTGGAGATAAAGTAATTGCAATGAATGGAGAACAGGTTACAACCTGGTTTGGTTTTACGGACCGAGTTGCAGAAAATCCTTCTGATTCTGCTATTACATTTACGATCAACAGAAGTGGTGATATTTTTGATGTCGATATAACTCCCAATAGTGATAATGTAATTGGTGTAGTTTCGCCCGCCGGTTATCAATATGGAGAGCGAATTCAATACGGTTTCTTTGAATCCATTGGTGCAGGTTGGGAAGAAACCGGTGATCAAACAGTAGGAATATTACAAGGATTTGCAAGAATGATATCAGGTGATATTTCAGTTCGACAAAATCTGGGCGGACCGATAGCCATTGCCAACATGACCAAACAAGCTACTGATACTCAGGGGTGGATCGGGTTCTGGACTATAACCGCATTGTTAAGTATTACTTTGGCTATTATGAACATATTACCAATTCCTGCATTGGATGGAGGTCATCTTGTGTTCCTGATTTATGAAGGAATTACTCGTCGCGAGCCTACTGAAAAAGTCCGTATAGTAGCTCAGAATATTGGATTCTTTGTTTTAGTAGCTCTGATGATATTTGTAGTATTTAACGATGTAATCAAATTATTTTAATTCATGTTTGCCCGCGAAGGTTACTTTACGATGGCGGTTGCTGTTTTATTTACGATCGTCATTTTTACAATAACTGCTTTATTTGTTAATCACTGGATAGCCTATCCGATTTATATTGTGATTGGAGTGTGTTGCGGAATTGTGATCTATTTTTTCAGAGATCCGGAAAGGAATACTCCTGCCGATGAAGATCTTGTCATTTCTCCAGCTGATGGGGTAGTGGTTCTTATCAAGGACTACGATGAAAAGGTTTATATAAAAGATAAATGTACTCAAATCAGTATTTTTCTTTCCCCTCTTGATGTACACGTAAACAGAAATCCAATTAGTGGAAAACTTGAGTACTTAAAGTATCATCCGGGAAAGTACTTAATGGCTTGGAATGAACATTCTTCAGAACTAAATGAACGTGCTGATTTTGGAGTGCTACATCCATCAGGCACCAAATTTTTCTTTAAGCAAATTACCGGATTTCTTGCACGCAGAATTGTTTATCATATTCGCAAAGGAGATGATCTTAAAGCCGGTGAGCGATTTGGGATGATGAAGTTTGGTTCACGCATGGATATCATTGTACCTTCAAACGTGGAGATCAAAGTCAAAGAAGGAGATCGTACAGTGGCAGGCGAATCAATTTTAGGGACCATAGATTCATGAAATATCCCATTCAAAAAAAATATGGCTCGTTCAAAGAAAAACGGAAAAAGAAAAAAGAAAGTAAACCGCCCGTAAATAGAAGAATTGCTGTTCCAAGTTTCTTTACTCTGATGAATCTGTTTAGTGGATTTTTGGCCATTATTTCCATTGCAGATGGAAAATTAGAGTGGGGTGCCTGGTTAATCGCAGTAGCAGGTTTATTTGATGTATTGGACGGTTTAATGGCCAGGTTGGCAAATGCGACCAGCGATTTTGGTATTGAACTTGATTCATTAAGTGATATGGTCTCATTTGGTGTCGCTCCCGGGTTTCTTATCTATGCATTCAGTTTAAATGAGTTAGGTATTTTAGGAATTATAATAAGCGCGATTCCTCCATTGTGTGGTGCTGTCAGACTAGCAAGATTTAATGTAAATGCCAGACTAGCCCCAACTAACGAACATTTTATCGGATTACCTATTCCGGCACAGGCCATTATTCTTGGGTCATTTTTTTTGACGTTTAAAGATGAAACAGAGTTGTTTAGTATATTTGATCAGGGAATTAATTCAGTGATCATTCCGGTGGTAATTGTTATCTCTTTTCTGATGGTTAGTACTATTAAGTTTGATAAAATCCCTCGGTTCGACCGGAGATCAATAAAGGAAAACAGAAGCAAACTACTGTTATTGCTTCTTTATTTTGTTTTGATAATTACTCTTAAAGAATATGGTTTAATGGCTGTATTCAGCATTTTTATCCTGAAAGGATTAATCACAGGAGCAATTCATTATTTCGGGGATTATGAAGAAGAGGGAGAAGATGTTTTTCAGGATTACAGCTGAACAACATTAAAGATCTAATAAAAGAACACTCCATTTACAATCCTTTTACCTAGTTCTGATGTTAGTGCTACCAGCTTACTATGCTTCCAATAGTTGTTTCATAGTAGAAACAATTTTTTCGGCAGCATTTCCATCACCATAAGGGTTTTTAATACCGGCATTTGAAGAACTATCTTCAAGTAATTCCAAAGTTTCAGAAACAATCTTATCAGTATCGGATCCAACTAATTTTGTAAAACCTGATAAGATTAATTCTTGCCTCTCAGTAGTATCACGTAAAACAAGCATCTTTTTACCAAGTGCAGCAGCTTCCTCTTGTATTCCTCCGGAGTCAGTCAAGATTATGTCAGCCCGGGATAGAACGTGTTGAAATTCCAGATAATTAAGTGGGGCTATAATTTTAATTCTGTCACGAATATTTTCATTCCGAACAACTTCTTTTTGAACAACGGGTGAAGGATGAGCAGGGAATACAATCATCACGTCGGGGACTTTCTCTTCTATTTTTTTTAAAGCACTTAGGATATTTGAAAGAGGCGTTCCATGGTTTTCTCTTCGATGAGCAGTAACAAGTATTAGCTTTTTGTCGTTTGAAACCTGATTGAGGATAGGTGGTTTAACCTTTAAGAACTGATCTGATCTACGGATGCTTTCTAATGAATCAATTACCGTATTTCCTGACAATGTTATTGATGAACCTTCAAAACCTTCATTAATTAAATTATCGAAGGCAATTTTTGTAGGAGCGAAATGATGGACTGCAAGTGCGGATATTTGTTTCCTGTTCATTTCTTCAGGAAATGGGTTCATCATATCAAACGACCTTAAACCAGCCTCTAAATGGTAAACAGGAATTCTCAGATAAAAGGCTGCAAGAGCACTTAAATAAGCAGAGGATGTATCCCCCTGAACAAATACTGCATCTGGTTTAACCTGATTCAAAGTCTCTTTTAGCTTTGGTAATAATACGCTTGTTAAGCTAAAAAGGTCATTGGTTTCAGACATAACATCCAGGTTGAAATCGGGATTGATATCAAAAATATTCAACATCTGATTAGCAAGATCATCATGCTGACCTGTATGTAAAACTGAAGTTCTTAATCCGTTTCTTTTGAGTTCAATAATTAACGGAGCCATTTTAATAATCTCGGGACGGGTGCCGAAGCAAACAAGAATATTTTTCATGAAAGAATCTGATTATATGCTTTTAAAGTTTGCTCGGCTGTTTTTTTCCATAAAAAATTATCAAGGATATGTTGCTTTAGCTGGTTTGACTTATTTTTGTTTAAGCTCGAGATTACCCCTTTTCTTATGGAATCTACTGATTTGGGGTCTACATAATCCACAAAGTTTTCAAAATAATTAGTAGTTCCACCACAACGGGTTATTACAATGTTTGCTCCTGCAAGTGAGGCTTCCATTGCCGCTATACCGGGAGTTTCGAATTGGGAAGGAAGTACAAATGTTTTGCAAGCTGCATAAGCAGATGAAAGTAATTCTGAATCATGTTGCTGAGTGTTGAACAGATGAACATGATCCATTTTATTAGCTAATTTCAAGCATTTTGATGAATATTCTGAATCATCAAAATCACCTATAAGAACTAAGTCAGTATCGATTTTTTCTACCGCTTTCAATAAACTTAATACATTTTTTCGGGGTGCTGAAGCTTGTCCTGCAAAAAGGATAAAATCCTTTAAATTAGTTTTATTAGTAAAGAAATCCGGTGAGCTATTTTTAAACCTTTCTTCCACACCATTTGGAACAACTATTAACTTAGAATCATCGATTCCGAAAGCTTCTGAAATTAATTTAGCTTCAGAATATGTATTTGGAAGAAGGCGATCAGCTTTTAAACAGGATAGTTTTTTTATTGCAAATTCAGATCTGATTCCTGCACTGAACTTGTGAAGTTTTGATTCCCATTTCATTAACCTTCTGATGAAATCTGAACTTCTATTTGAAAACATGACCGGGGATAAGGCAATTTTCTTACCTGTTTCAGAAAGTCTGTTTATAATGCCTGTATTTTCAATACCGGCTGAAAAAACGTGGAAGAGGTCAATGTCGAGACCCTCAATTCTTTCCCAGGGTGATATAAATGAAATATTGACACCGATTTTTTTTAACTCATTTGCTGTCATTAAAGCCTGAGTTCGCACTCCACCATTCACTACTGCTATACTTTGTGGAGCAATAAAGCCAATGTTCATAACCGAACCCTGTTTTTCCAATCAATCAAACTCGTTTTCATAAGTCTAAGCTTATTGTTTGATAATTCATCAATTTCATTTGCAGAAGGTAGAGAAGAGGTGTCGTATTTAAAAGAGGAATTAAAATCAGTAGTGAGAATATTATGCGCTGAATTTATCAATTCAAATTCATTAGGTTTATTTGAAATATAAAAAAGTAAGTTAGCATCAGAATGAAGTTGAATTTTCTGATTTTCGATAGTAACACTAAATGATGTTTTGTTTCTTTTTTTCCAGAAACGAGCAAATTCCAGAAAAGTTAAATTACAAAGTTCCTTTTGTACAGCCTCTTTGAAAATAGATTCAAATACTTCTAATCCGTATTGAAGAGGGTGATGATAGAAAAAAACGGGTTTCCAAAGCGAAAGTTTATCATTAAGAATGGTTTTAAAATATCTTTCAACATCCTTTAGCGAATATCTTAAACGGCTAAAGCTTCCGGTACAAACTGGATGAATAGGAATTTGAAGATGATTACATTCGTCAAAAAAAGGTAAAGAGTCATATGCTCGTGTAAATTCAGAACTATATTCGAAATCTGAATCTTTTAGAATATTTACCAGCCCATCATTCCAGATTGCATATGGAGCAGCATAACCCTTAGGTTCAATATTGGATTCTTTGAGCTTATTCAATCCAAAATGAATGTTTTTACTAATTTTATGAAATGAAGAGCCAGTTGCATGTTTATAACCATGCAAAGCAAGTTCGTGATTCGCCGCTTTGAATTTCTCAAAAAATTGAAGCCATTCTTCATGAGCTTTAACATGAAGAAACCAGGTTGCAGTAAGTTCGTTAGCTTCTAATAGATTAAATATTTTATCCAACGATTTCTGATCACCATAATCCGTATCAATACGAAAAGCGAATATGGGTTTTTTTGATGGTGAGGACCACTTTTTAATAAAAGGTAGATTCTGATGATGAAACATTTTTTGAATTGATGCTTCAAGAATATCAGTAAGTGAGTCTCTTGATACTTCAGATACTATTTCATCTGGTAACAACCCAGGTGCTTTTGGAAATCTTTTTCTTGTATACCTACTGTTTTTTAAAACTGAATCGGGATCAATTCCCAGAAACCCGTTGAAACCATTATTCACATTTTCTTCAAAATTAAAGAGGGAATAGGAGTTAAGATCTGTTATACTGAAAGTAGCTTTGTCGTATAAGTCTACACAGCGTGTTTTAAAGAATTCAGAGTCTTTATCGCTGAAAACAAATCTTTTAATGTAGCTTTTTTTTGTTTTAACGTGGAAAAATTGAGGTTTTTTTCCTAACTGAAGAATACTTCCACCGTTAGTTGAAAAATGTTTTATCACAGACAAAGCTCTTTTATCTATGATTTCTCCATTAATTATAATTAGAGAATAATTTTGAACTGTCGGAGATAAAATAGCGTCGGTTTCATACCAAATTCCTATGGTATCTAATAAAGATGAAAGCTCTTTAGAACAATTATATACTAAAGTACAAAGCCGTTGCTTCATGGTAATAGTTTGTCTTTAGCCCAATTCAGGTCACCGATTTTTATTACACGTGCATACCAGCTTATCATCACTAAAAGAATTACAGAAAGAGTGGAACTTATGACAAAGTGCAAAGAAAATAATTCTGATATATAAAAGATAAGTGAACCTGTTATAGTGATTACAAGAACAGGTTTAAGAATATTTAACTGTATGTGCTTTTTAAACCAAATAAATGAAAATATCGTGAGAACAAATTCTCCTGAGACTACGGCTATTGCAACCCATTCTGAAGTGCCAAATACTGAAAATACAGTGATAATAACAGCGCAAAGAATTCCCCCGGTACTTGTTGCCAAAAAATAATGATGATCATTTCCTGTTGCCAGTAGTCCGAATGCAAAAAGGCTATTCAAAAAAGTGAAGAAAATGAACAAACTTAGAATTTTTAATATGAATGCACTTTCATAATATTGATCACCGAATAGAAGCCATATAATTTGTTCTGAATTGATAGCTGTTAGAAGAGTTACTAAGGTTCCGGCTACCAAAATCAGCCGAAATACCATGTTTACACGAATTGCTGCGTTTTCCTTATTACTTTGCCATAATGATGCAAGATTTGGTAGCAGAAGGTTTACAAAAATTCTATCTAACATCATAGCTATAACAATAATTCTGAAAGCAGCTCCATAAATTCCTGCATCTTTAAGCGTGAGCATTGCACCAATGATGATAGGGGGCAAAAGCTGTACAATCATTGAGAAAAATCCACCAACACCAACAAGAGCACTTTTCTTAAAAAGTTTCTTATAGACATTAAAAGATCGGGTTGGAAGGGAGAAAGGTTTATCTATTATAGCAAATGTTGCTAATACAACTACGGCTGATGTTACTCCTATTGTATATAAAATTGGCACCATTGTAACCTGATCGAATGAAGTAACTAACCAAAAAACTAATGCAAGATACATTCCATTATTAATTATTCTGGATAATGCAACCTTACCAAATTCTTGCCGCCCATTATAATACCATTCCAGAATTAGCGAGTAAGGAACCAGAGAATATAAATAAGCCAACGTTACCTGTTGTTGAATCGGCCCCATTGGAATCAAATAAATAACCACTGTAGATATTATCAGAACTATGGTTGAAAGACCGATTTTGAGGTTGAAAATCTCTTTAGCTCTGAATTCTCTGTTTTCAGGTTCTTTAGCTGTTTCTCTGACTCCGATATTTACCAAGCCGAGATCAGCAAGCCATGTCGCATACCCTAATATTGCTACTGCAACAGTTATCATACCATAATACTCAGCACCCAAAACACGAGCAAGGTATATTGAGGTAAGAAAAGCTAATCCGCGCCCTCCAAAATCCCCGAATGCTATCCAAAAAGCCTTTTCTTTAATTCTGGTCATCTTGGAATGTATTAATTACTTCATTGATAACTCGTTTTAGATCTTCCCGACTATTGAAAAGATGATAATTTTTATTAGACGCTTTTTCTTTAATACAACCTTTATGTGGTGCGATAATCTGTTTTCTAAAACTTTCAGCCATAATAACTGAACCAGAAGTTAATATTTGTCTGAAATTAAAAAGACAAAAATCACTTGAACCATAAAAGAAGGCTATATCTTTATCATCAACAAAATGAGAGTAAAGAATGATGTTGTTGTACTGACTGGTAATACCTTTTAGATCTGATTTTAAAGTATCATTTCCCTTTTTCACCGGACCAACAATTAACAATATAGCTTTTCTGAAATCCTGAGTAAATAATTTCGCGACTTCTTTGATTCCTTTATATTTAGTAATGTTACCAAACATCAGAAAAACGGGAAAAGAAGGCTCAAACTCTATACCGAACTTTTTCTTAAGATGATTGATGCTTTCATGTTTTCCAATAGTTTTTGCAGGATAAACCGGATGTTCCAGAACAAATACTTTTGAAGGATCAGCTTGAAAACTATCGACTACAGGTTTGATAGAAGAGCTACAATGCACATGAATACGGTCAGCAATGCGAACCATCCATTTATGTAACCTTAAATGAAGCCCAAGCCATTTTTGATCATGGGGTTCAAGGTTGTGTATTGTCCAGATAATATGTCCACCAAAAAGCTTGTATAGAAATATGCATGTCAATTTCCAGGGCATTCCTGTTAAAGATTTTAAATCCTGAAATTCCAACCAGTGATAATGAAGTATTGATTTCCTTCCTGTAAGTTGATGCCAGACAAACTTAAAATGAGAGAATACAGAAACGTTAGTAATTTCATATTTCTCATCGTTCAATAAATCCTTATAGAGTAGATAAAGATAATCACTTTTTGGGGATTCAAAACGGATTAATGGGACTACAAAAATTTTAGTCAGATAATCTCCAAATTCAGCATATACTTCTTTCAGAGATTCTGCCTTCATGATTAGAAATTATATTGAAGACCAAATGAATGTAAGGTGCCAAAACCGGTTTCATATGGGATAAGAGCATAATTTACATTTACAATATCCGTTTTAAAACCAGCACCGAAAGCAAGAGGTTTTGCAGTATCGCCTGATTTATAACCCGCAGTAAGTTCTACCACTTCTGAAATATCAAATAGAAGACCAAAGTTAAAGAAAGGATCGGTATTAAAACTCTCGGATTGATTAGTTTGAAAATCAGATAAAGGACTTACATAATCAGAAGTGATTGTAACTAATATTGGTAAATCATCATTCTTTGGGGGAGAGAAACGAAAAAGATCAAAACCCACACCAATTCTAAACTCTTCAGGGAGCTGAGTAGCTTGATTATTAAGCTCTTCCATTTCACCAATATTTAAAAGGGATGCACCTGCTTTCAAACGCCCTTCGTAAAAATTAGCAGCTAATCCGAAGTTAAAAGCATACCCATTTGCCTGAAATGTATAATTATCTTCATTAAGGTATTGACCTGCTATTCCAACACTAAGAAAATCAAAATTATATGCTAAAGCTGCTGAGAGCGATAAATATGAGATAGAAAAATTTCCATTCGAAGGTCCTGGAGTGTTTCTTTGTTCAAATCCGTCAATTTTTGAATTGTATATGCCAATTGCGATAGACCTGTTCCCACTTACAAAATTTGCTCCGCCGAACAAGAAATTTGTTTCCTGAATCCAACTTGAATAAGCAAAATCAAGGGAAGAACCGAAGTTTGATGAGAGCAGGGCAGGGTTTATATAAATAGCTCCGGAACCCTGAGGTAGTGAAGTACTTGCTTCATTTAAACCCAAAGAAAAAGGAGTAGGGGCATTATTAAGCATAGTAAAGCCTGTCCTGCTTTCCTGAGCCAAACTTTCAGAGATGAATAAAACACTCAAAAATATAATTAATAGTATTCTCATAATTGTAAGATAAGGGAAAATACATGCATGTTAGAAACACGATTTGGTTCCATGACAAAGGCATAGTTGACTGCAGGTGCGAATTTATCGAAAGGGAGATGAACTGAAAAACCGGCACCGGCTCCCCAGCTTTCTGAATCGGACATATCGGGTAATTGATACCCGGCTCTTAGAGTAACTCTTTCGTGTGCATTCCAAGATCCACCCAAACGGAATTGCTGTGCATTAGTCTTGAGTTCTGTTATTGAAGAAATGAGAGTTGGGCGACCACCTGAGATGAAAATTTCTTCTTCATTTACTTCTGAAGTCAAAGCCTGAATCTCGTATTCGGTTGAAATAGTAAAATTTTCTTTTTGATACGCCAATGCCCATTTAAATCTCGTTGGAAATTTGTTAACAAGTGTTCTTGATTGAGATTGACCATACAGATCATCAGAGTTCCATCGGTATTCGGCTAAAAGATCCTGTATCGCAAAAGCAAAATTAAAATGTGTATTTATTTTATAAAGAATACCTAAATCTAAACCGACACTTGTGGCAGGATCTAAATCATTATGATAATTCGCATAGTTAATTTTAAATCCGACACCTGCACTTACTTTATTACTCATTCTGATGGCAAAAGCAGTGTGAAACTGATATTCTGAAGCATCGAACTCACCGTCCGGATATCCGCTTAAACTTCTTCCGTCTATATCGTTGATTCCGGTTCTCGTGATATTTATGCTAATACCTGCTGATGGTGGTAATTGAAAGGCGACTCCTGCTGTCTGGTGTATTCTGTCATATTCTAAGGAAGAAACCGACAAATTTGTCTGAATATAGTCTAGCTTAATCGCAGCAAGAGCGGGATTATAAAAAGCATAGCTCCCCAAAGATGTAGTAGCCGTCATTGCATTTCCCATGCTCATAGAAATCGGGTCGTATCCAATTCTTTGTGAAGCTCCGGCAAACCCACCCGATTGGGCAAAAATAGATGAGCCTGTACACAATATAAGTAAGGTCGAAAAGATGATTTTTTTCATTATTCAATCACCAGAATTTTTCCGTCAATAGTTCGGTCTGCCATTTCGATTACATAGATATAAGGCGCATTAGCAACATTCCTGCCACTATCGTCAACTCCGTCCCAAACAGCTTCATAAGTTCCGGGAGTGAATGAGTCGTTTTCAATTTCACGAACCAAATTCATTCCAAAATCAAAAACTCTGATATTTACATTGCCTCTTTTTTTGACTTCAAACTTAATTCGGACTATTTCATGAATTGCAGGAGAGAAAGGATTCGGATAAGCATAAGTATTAACTGATTTAGCGTTGGGTTCGTATACATTGCCACCTGAGAGCGGGAAGTTTACTCTGGTAATTTCCCATGTTTCGCCAAGATCATCAGTTGAAATCAAACCATCATCTGTTCCAACCCAAACTCGGTCAGTAGTGGAAGCAACAGAGAGAAACTGAGCGTTTTCTTTTAGAAAAGTATTAGCGCTTCTTATCTGAGGAAATTTGCTCCAACTGGCTCCATCATTTGTTGAAATGAATAAGCCGTTATCTCCGGCAGCGAATATAGCTCCATCTTTAAATCCGATGCTGTTTATTCTTTCACCAATTAAATGTTGTTCAAAAGTCTGTCCATTGTCATCGGTAGAAACTATTCCAAATTGCTCGCCATTCTGAGCGCTTATAACCCAGTTTGTCATCCAAATTTTATTAGTAGCTGGATCTTCTTCAATTTCAATAATCCAATTGCCTAATAGACCATCCGATGAACCATCGTAATTTATATGTGTCCAAGAGATGCTGTCAGTTGGAGCGGTAAGTGCATCCGGTGAGATGTTGATTCCATCTGCTGAGCCGTACCAAATGTTGTCATTGGAATCAAGATGTAATCCAAATCCTAACAAATTAAGATCAGACCTGGCATCATATCGGTTTATAAGATTACCTTGATAGTTTGATTTCCAAGTATAATTACTGTTAGGATTTAACTCGCCTGCATTAGATGGGGGAAGAATTACTTTTTCCCAATTAAATCCGGAATCCTGACTTCGTAACAATCCCGAAGCCCAGGTGGCAGCAAAAATAGAATTCCCTGAAATTTGCACATCATAAGGTGGAGATTGTTGAGGAACGGTATTTCTGATTCTGAAATATTGAGTTCCGCCATAAGTAAATAAAATATCGCAATCACCAGTATAAGGAATGGACTGATCATCACAATTTTGAGGGGGTTGATTATCTAAAGGAAATTCATTGAATTGCCAATTGATTCCATTATCATCAGAAACGTAAAACCCAAAGCCTGCTGGGATACGTTCGCCATTTAGCTCTGATGAAAAACCTAAACCTGTAACAAAATCATTATCAGATATATCTAATGAGAAAACTCTGCCATTTGAGTTTATTATACTGTCTATTCCCATAGGTATAAACCAATCCGTACTATTTTCTACGTTATAGTTCAGTGAAGGGCTAATCCAAACTGTATCTGAAGTAGCAAAGATATTAGAAATTCCATTTTGCTGGATAGAATTGAAAGGTGAGTTAGTTTGATAAACCGTTTGTGAGGAAGCATTTTCAATCACAAATAAAGATAAAAGAAAAAGAAATATCAGCTTATTCATTGTCTACCAGATTAAAAGAGGTTTCTAAAGTATCGCTACTTAAGCCAGATTTATCTAAAGCCCAATATAAAACAGTTCTTTGATTTGGAGTATTACCATTATTAATTGCGAAAGTTGTAGTGTAAACTGAGTCTGAAGCTATTAGATCTCCACTTGAAGAATTACCGTTATCAAACAATTCAAAAGGATCAGCGCTTAACAAAGATCCGTCTGAGTTTCTAAAGTTTAGTAACACTCTTTGAATATTGGATTGACCATCTACATCTCTGACCTTGGCTGTAAAAGGTACAATGACCTCTGAACCGTCATTAGGTATTTCAATTTCAGAGGGATTATTCACCTCAATAATTTCCGGTGCGTTTATAGGAACTCCCGTTTGATTAATAACAGCCTGAGCATAATTTGAACTTTTCCCTTGATTAGATGGGGTAACTAAAACCGTATAGGTATGAAATTCTATGGTATTAGTCTCAATTGGTATTTGGGTAGAATAACTCGAAATGGGACTAAAATTCACCGGAAAATTTCCCTGAAAAGAAGGTGAGTCATCATCGTTAATAAATATTGAATAAAAAGGAACCGAATCTATTTCAAAGTTTATGCCTTCCACTGTTATATCTAAAAGTAGAGTTGTGTCTTTTTGACCATCTGTCTGTGGATCAAAGTTTATTGAAGATGGATTTACTTCAAGATTCCGAACAAAAGGTTGTTCCTCATCATAGTCACTGGGTTCTAAAGTTGAGTCACATCCAGAGCAAAATGAGAGTGTGAGAATTATTACCGTTAAAAAAGAAAGTCTGTACAAAAAAATCGCTGATTAGATGATAAATTTAATGTCGTAACGGTAAAGTATAGGCGATGTTTTTTTGAGTTCAACAAATATTATGGATTCATTATTTGGATAGCAACTTTAATTTGAAGGTAATTTTTAAATATTTATTTCTATTCATTGCCTTTAAAAATTTAGCCCATTATATTATTAGCGAAATGAAAATCGATTCGATAAATAACACATGGTGGTGGCCTGTTGCTTTAAAGAGCAGTGGGATTTTTGCGTAATCGAGTTTTAAATGAAATTACATAACCCACTGTTCCTTTGGAAGAGTGGGTTTTTTTTTGAACTAATATTAAATCTGTCGTCCCTGACTTGATCCGGGATCTTCAAAACAAAAAGGAGATTCCGAATAAGATTTGTCCGCAATGACGAGTAGAAACATGAATAAACAACAGTTTTTAAATTTAGCCGATAAATATACAGCAGTGCCTGTATATCGAAGGTTGCTGGCAGATGTTTTGACTCCGGTTTCATTATTTATGAATATAAGAGAACAATCTGTAAATCCTTTTCTGCTTGAATCTGTAGAAGGTGGAGAGAAGCTAGCGCGTTATTCTTTTCTGGGAAGAAATCCATATCAAACACTAAAATTTGATGGAACCAGGACTTGGCTTGATAATAAATCAGGGAAGAAAGAAATACAGCGACCTTATTTCGATGAATTAAAATCTCAAACGACCAAATATTCAGAACCTGAAATTCCTGATCTTCCAAGGTTAAGCGGGGGAGCTGTTGGGTTCTCTGCGTACGATACTTTTCGTCTTGTAGAAGATCTGCCTGATGTTCCCGAAGACGATTTGAACTTACCCGAAGCTATTTGGTGTTTTTATGATGAGATATTCGCTTTCGATCATGTTAAACATCAGGTGATTTTAATTAAAACGGTTTTTACTGATTGTGATGATAATTATTCAAGACTTTATTCAGAGGCTATAGATGATCTGGATAAGATGGAAGCTGTTGCTACTAATTCAGGTTTTAGTAAAAAAGAGTTTTCAATTAAAACAGAAGAATTGTCGAGCAACATTACCAAAACTGATTTTCATCAGATGGTGGAAACAGCGAAAAAGCATATTTATGAAGGAGACATTTTTCAGGTAGTTCTTTCTCAAAGATTTGAGACTTCAATGTCTGGAGATGCATTCATGTTATATCGGGCTTTAAGAATGGTAAACCCTTCGCCATATTTGTTCTTTTTGGATTTTGAAGACTTTCAATTAGTTGGGTCTTCACCGGAAGTTCTTGTGAGAGTTCAGGATAAGGAGGTTAGATTGTTACCAATTGCAGGTACAAGGCCTCGTGGTAAAACTCATGACGAAGACCTTAAGTTGGAAAAAGACCTGAAAGAAGATCCGAAAGAAGTTGCAGAACATATTATGTTGGTAGACCTTGGAAGAAATGATTTATCCAGAGTTTCAAAGCCGGGATCCGTGATTCTGGAACGAAATCAGGTTATCGAACGGTATTCACATGTTATGCATATTGTAAGTGATGTTGTTGGTGAGATCAGCCCGGACAAAACAGCTGTTGATGCACTTATGCAATGTTTTCCTGCCGGAACAGTAAGTGGTGCCCCTAAAATAAGAGCTATGCAAATAATAGATGATCTTGAACCGGTAAAGCGTGGAGTATATGCCGGAGCCGTTGGGTATTTTGACTTCTCAGGCAATATGGACACTTGTATTGCCATCCGAACGATGGTGGTTACAGATAACAAAGTTTATATTCAGGCGGGAGCTGGAATAGTCGCTGACAGTGATCCGGCTAAAGAATTTGAAGAAACACAAAACAAAGCTGAGGCACTAGTTCAAGCGCTCAGCGTAGCATTAGACATCGAATGAGTACAAAAACTATTCTATCAGGAATACAACCTTCAGGTAAGTTACATATTGGAAATTACTTTGGGGCAATGCACCAGCATATTAAAATGCAGGAACAAGGTGATTCCTTTTATTTCATCGCTAATTATCATTCTCTTACTTCGTTGAATGATGGAAATCAATTATACCAAAATACCATTGATGTAACTTTGGATTATCTGGCATTAGGTCTAGATCCTGATAAGGCTACTTTTTTTGCTCAATCGGATGTTCCACAAGTCACAGAATTAGCATGGATCTTAGGAACTTTATGTCCGGTTAGCCTGATGGAGAAAGGGGTTTCTTATAAAGATAAAATTGCTTCTGGGCTTAACCCGAATATTGGTTTATTTACTTATCCGATTCTACAGGCTGCAGATATTTTAATTTACCATTCTGATATAGTTCCGGTTGGGAAAGATCAGAAACAACATATCGAGATCACCCGCGACCTAGCTGGAAAATTTAATCGGATTTATGAAAATGAATATCTTAAAATTCCTGAGGATCATATCCTAAAATCGGTAGCGGTTGTTCCTGGTACTGATGGCAGAAAGATGAGCAAAAGCTATGGGAATACGATTCCAATTTTTGAGCAAGGAAAAACGCTAAAGAAAATTGTGATGTCTATTGAAACAGATTCTAAGGGGCTTGAAGAACCTAAAAATCCGGATTCGGATAATGTTTTTGCTCTTATCAAACTATTTGCAAATGAAGACAAGCAATCAGAAATAGCTGAAAAATACCGGGCTGGAGGGTTTGGTTACGGTCATGCTAAGCTTGAGCTTCTCGAACTCATCGAAAACTATTTTGAAGGTGCTCGTGAAAAAAGAAGAGAGATGGAAAAAGATCTCGATTACGTAAAAGATGTCCTCAAAGAAGGTGGCAAGAAAGCACGCAAAAGAGCAGAATCAGTCATGGAACCAATAAGAGAAGTAACCGGCGTTATCAGGAGTTTCTGAAATGGTTCTTATAATCGATAATTACGATTCTTTTACTTACAACCTTGTTCATTTAGTTGCAGCAATTACAGATGCCTATAGAGTTATTCGTAATGATGAACTCACCATTGAAGAAGTTAAAGAACTTAATCCTGATAAAATTCTTATTTCACCCGGTCCGGGTCGTCCTGAAGCTGCCGGAATCAGCAAAAAAATAATACAAGAACTTGGAGAAAAAACTCCGATCCTTGGAGTTTGTCTGGGTCATCAGGCTATTGGGGAGGTATTCGGTGCTAAAGTTGATTACGCTCCTAAGCTTATGCATGGCAAGGTTTCTAAGGTTTCACATGATGGAAAATTTATATTTAAAAATGTAGAAGCTGATTGTATTGCAACGAGATATCATTCATTGGTTCTTGATCCTGATTCGATTCCTGATGTTCTCGAAATAACCGCTCGAAGTGAAGAAGTAATTATGGGAGTTCGTCATAAAGAATTTCCAATTCAGGGGATTCAATTTCATCCTGAAAGTATTCTTACAACAGAGGGACCCAAAATGATTAAAAACTGGTTAGAGCAATCATGACTTTCAAAAGTATATTAAATAAACTTTCTTTTTCAGAAGACCTCACAGAAATTGAAGCAGGTTGGGCACTTACTCAAATTATGGAAGGTGAAGTGCCCGAAGAACAAATCGCTTCGTTTTTAACAGCTATGCGAATCAAAGGCGAAACAGTTGAAGAGCTTAGTGCTTTTGTAAAAGTGATGCGGGAGAAATCTGTTAAAGTTGATGTCGATGTAACAAATGCTATTGACTTAGTAGGAACCGGGGGCGATAAGTCAGGAACATTCAATATTTCAACAGCTGCTTCCTTCGTGGTTGCGGGTGCCGGGGTACCTGTAATTAAGCATGGAAATCGAAGTGCATCCAGTAAATGTGGAAGTGCTGATGTGTTAGAGCACCTTGGAGCAGCTATAGAGCTAGGAAAAGAAGGAGTGGAACAGGTTTTTAATGAAGTTGGAATGGCATTTATGTTTGCGCCTATGTTTCATCCGGCTATGAAATATGTGATGCCAACCCGAAGAACACTTGGCTTTCGAACTTTTTTCAATATTCTTGGGCCTATGGTGAATCCTGCGGGTGTAAAAAAATACGTAATTGGAGCATTCAGTAAAGAAGTTGCCAATAAAATGGCGGCTATACTTTCTAAGCTGGATACTGATTTTGCATACACTTTTTATGCAGACGATGGCTTGGATGAAGTAAGTATAACAGGTAAATCAACTATCTTTGAACTACAAAATAAGCAAGTATCTGAATCTTATAACTTTTCTCCGTCTGATCTTGATTTTAGGGAATATGAAATGGAACAATTGATGGGCGATGATGCTGAAAAGAATGCTTCTATTTTAAAAAATATTCTTGCTAATAAATCTACCGATGCTCAACGGGACATTGCGTTGATCAATGCAACTTTTGCAATCAATGCATCAGGTTTGGTTGAATCTTTGGAAGAAGCCAAAGAAAAAGCCACTGAAAGTCTCCAAAGCGGATCAGCACGAAAAGTTTTCAATAATTTTGTTGATGCCACTAACGACGCAATGGGAGTATTTAAATACTGATGGCAACCATTCTCGACAAAATAGTAGCTCAGACTAAAGAAGATCTTTCAAAAAGGAAAAAAGAAATCAGCTTTAACGATCTTCATTCACTTGAAGGATTTGAAAAGCCCCGCTTTTCTTTCAAAGATTCACTTCAAAAAGAAAATCAGGTTTCTATTATTGCTGAAGTGAAGAAAGGATCTCCATCAAAAGGAGTAATTCGGGAAGATTTTAACCCGGTAGATATTGCTCAACGTTATGAAGAGGGCGGAGTATCAGCAATTTCTGTATTGACAGACAAACCATTCTTTATAGGAGATTTAGAATTTCTCTCTGCAATATCAAAAAAAGTTCAACTTCCGTTGCTGAGAAAAGATTTCATTGTTGATCCATTTCAAATTAAGGAAGCTCGGGCATATGGTGCAGATGCCGTTCTCATTATTGTTGCTATTACAGAAGGTAGTCAATTGGATGAACTGCTGGCTGCAGCCAAAGAATTTGAATTAGATGCGTTAGTAGAATGTTATGATCAAAATGATTTTGACCGACTGAATTTTGATCAAGTCAATATTTTAGGAGTTAATAACCGTGATTTGAAGAACTTTGAGGTTGATGTTCATCGGGGAATCGCGATCCTTCAGAAAGCTCCGGAAGGAACAGTTTTGGTTTCAGAAAGTGGATTATCAACCGGAAAAGACTTGGCATTACTTCAGAAAGAAGGTATTCATTCTGCGTTGATCGGAGAACATTTTATGAGACAGCAGAATCCTGGTCAGGCTGTACGAGATTTGCTTGATTCGGCTGACAGAGAAAAGGAAAAAGAACTAAGCTGATGGATTTCGAACGATTTAAAGATCTTCATACTAAATATTCGGGTTCTGAATGGAATGGATTAGACATGAGCGATTTCAATGAATATAGCGAAGCTATTCAGGAAAACGAGGAATTTCATGATTGGGCATTGAAAACAGATTTGGCAAAAGCGGGTTTCAATTATTCAGATTATTGCTGTATTACCATGGCGAATCAAATCTGTCTGAGTTATGATGAAAATGGAGAAATTGACATCGATAATCATGATGTTGTCATGAATAAATGGAGCGACGGTACTTTTGGGATTCCTATTCATGACGGTGGTTCATCAGTAATAAAAGTAAATTTTTGTCCTTGGTGCGGATCAAATTTGAAAACAAATGAGTGATACTAAAATTAAAATATGTGGAATTACTAATCTTGAAGACGGAAGATTTGCATCCGGATTGTTCGTGGATTATCTGGGATTCATTTTTTATGAAAAAAGTCCCAGATTTATTGACCCTGCTAAAGCCGGTGCAATTATAAATTGGTTAGAAGGTCCTGAAAAAGTCGGTGTTTTTGTGAATCAGCCTTTGGATGAAGTTAACTCTACTGCCCGACAAACCGGATTGGATTTTGTTCAGCTACATGGCAACGAATCTCCTGAATATTGTGAATTGATTGAAAAGCCGGTTATAAAAGTGATTCATATTAGTCAGGATTCTAATCCTGAAGACTTAAAAACCGAAATCGATAAATATGAAGATGTTGCAGAATTCTTCCTGTTTGATACTAAGAAAGAAGGAAAGTGGGGAGGAACCGGTGAAACATTTGATTGGAATTTGCTTAGAGACCTTACAGATAAACCGTTTTTACTTTCCGGTGGTTTAAATGTAACCAATGTATCTGATGCGATAGATCAGGTTCAGCCATATGCTGTTGATATTTCAAGTGGAATTGAAGAAGAGCCGGGTTTAAAAGATCTACAGAAAATGGAAGAGTTTGTAAGAGAAGTAAGACCTGTAGAATTAATTTGATGAGTGTTTAAAGAATAATTTTAAATAAAGTCATCCTGAGGCTATTGCCGAAGGAACTTGTTGAATATCCAACAAGATTCTTCTCTATCACTTAGAATGATAATAATTGAATAATGAATATCGAAACTAAACAAACATACCAACAACCCGATTCTCGAGGATACTTCGGTAAATACGGAGGTAAGTTCGTTCCTGAAATACTGATTCCTGCGGTGAAAGAGCTTGAAGAAGAATATGTAAAAGCTCAGGATGATCCTGAATTTCAAAAGCAATTCAGCGATTTATTAAAAGAATATGTGGGAAGGCCCACAGAGCTTACTTTTGCCAATCGTTTAACAGAGCATTATGGAAAAGCTAAAATCTATCTGAAAAGAGAAGATCTTTGTCATACCGGAGCGCATAAAATCAATAATGCGATTGGACAGGTTTTGTTGGCTCAAAGAATGGGTAAGAAGCGGATTATTGCTGAAACCGGAGCAGGTCAGCATGGAGTAGCTACAGCAACGGCTTGTGCAAAATTTGGTCTCGATTGTGTGGTTTATATGGGTGCTGAAGACATGGTTCGTCAAAAACTGAACGTGGACCGGATGACTTTGCTCGGGGCAGAAGTAAGAAGTGTGGAAAGTGGTTCTAAAACCCTGAAAGACGCAACAAATGAAGCGATTCGTGATTGGGTTACCAATGTGGACGATACTTTTTACATCATTGGCTCAGTGGTAGGACCACATCCTTATCCGATGATGGTTAGGAATTTTCATCGTGTTATCGGTGATGAAACCAAACGACAGATTTTGGAAATCGAAGGAAAACTACCGGATCATTTAGTTGCATGTGTGGGAGGTGGCTCTAACGCTATGGGATTCTTTTATCCGTTTATTGATGATGAATCTGTGAATATTACCGGAATTGAAGCTGCGGGATTTGGAGTGGATTCAGGTAAAACCGCGGCAACACTAACCAAAGGTACTCCCGGGATTTTACATGGCTCGATGAGTTACTTGCTTCATGATAAGAATGGTCAGATAGAATTAGCGCATTCTATCAGTGCAGGGCTGGATTACCCGGGCATTGGACCGGAGCACTCTTTTTTGCATGATGAAAAAAGAGTGAGTTATCATGCGGTTACTGATGCCGAAGCGATGGAGGCAGTCAAGCTATTGTCAAAGCTGGAAGGTATTATTCCTGCTTTAGAAACTGCGCATGCTTTTGCCTGGTTAGAAAACCTAATGCCAACTACTTCAGAAGATCAGGTAGTGATTGTAAACTGCTCGGGCAGAGGTGATAAGGATATGGGAACCATTTCAGAAAATTTGTAAATCAGTAGCCACAGAAACACAAAATCATAGAAGAAATTTAATAAAGTCATCCTGAGGATACTTCCGAAGGATCTTGCCGAATAAACGACAAGAAGTAAGATGAATAGAATAGAACAGACATTTAAAAACAAAGCAGCTGATGAAAAGCTTATGAGCTTATTCATTACACCAGGATACCCTGATCTTGAATCCACGGTAGATTTGGTACTTGGGATGGAAAAGAACGGGGCAGACTTGATCGAGTTGGGAATGCCGTTCAGTGATCCGTTAGCTGATGGTCCGACGATTCAGTATTCCAGCGAAGTAGCAATCAAAAATGGAATCTCCATTGATAAGATTTTTGAAATGGTAGTTGATATTCGACAGAAGTCTGAGATACCGATTATTCTGATGGGATATATGAATCCGGTTTTACGTTACGGAGTTAAGGAATTTTGTGAAAAAGCAGCTAAATCTGGAGTGGATGGATTGATTTTGCCTGATATTCCCGTTGATGAAGATAGAATCATAGATGAACACGCATCTTCAAACGGATTATCAGTCATTTATTTAGTTGCGCCGAACAGCACAGATATCAGGATGAAACTTGCGGATTCTAAATCCGGTGGCTTTGTATATTGCGTCTCGGTAACGGGAGTGACCGGAGCCAGAGATGGAAAGGAAGTATCTGATTCGGTAGGAACATTTATAGAACGTGTTCGTGAGAATATCATCGATAATCCGATAATGGTAGGCTTTGGAATTAAATCTTATGAGGATGCTCAAAACATCGCATCAAATGCCGATGGATTTATTGTAGGAAGCGCCTTAATTAATACCATAAAAAAATCGTATCCTGAGGAAGGTTGGAAAGACGATCTTTTTTCATTTGTTCATTCATTGAAATACGGAAATTAAACAACATATTATGAATCTCAGACGAATATCATTTCTATTCATTTTTATCGCTGGTACCATTTTAACTGCATGTGACGGAGATTATCGGTCAAGAGCTCAAGGTAACAATCGTGAAGTCTTTGTGATCATGGATTCTACTCAGTTTGATAGTCAGACTGCAGAAGCTATTCGTGCTACTTACGGTCGTTATCAGTTTCATATGCTGAATCCGGAACAGAATTATGACCTTGTTTTTTCTGATATTACTACTAATACTCAGCTTGAGAGATACAAGAAGATGAAAAATGTGATATTTGCTGGGGTTTTAGATGACTCCTCTACTGTATCTGGTGTTATCCGTGGTTTCCTTGATGCCGGTGTTGAATCTCGAGTGAGAAATGGTGAGAGCTTTGCATTTCCAATTAAAGATCAATGGTATAAAGATCAATATGCTTTGATTCTGACTTCTAACTCTGACGAGGAATTAGCGGAATATATCATCAATTCTGAACGATCTTTGATTTCTGATATACAGGAAAGAGAATTTGAGCGTTGGGAAGAATATGTATACGATAAGAAGGAGCAAACACAATTTTCAGATTCTATGTGGATCGATCACGGTTTTAAAGTGCGTGTGCAGCACGATTACCTTGCTCGCATAGATACTACAGATTTCATAAGTTTTCGAAGAAATTTATCAGTTAATGATCGTTGGTTCTGGGTTTGGTGGCAGGATGATGTGACTGACATCGGGTTTTTGGATGATGATTGGATTAATTCAAAACGTGATTCCCTGAATCAGCAGTATTTTAAGGGTAATACGATGGATAAATACATCACCACAGCTCGTGCAGAAAACCTTCAACCCGAAACAAGTAGTTTTCAAAAAGGACGATATATTGCCTACGAGACTCAGGGTTGGTGGGATTTAGTTGGCGGAGCAATGGGTGGTCCGTTTGTGAACTTCACTTATTACGATCCTGCAACTAACCGATTATTTATGATTGAGTATTCTCAGTTTGCACCATCTGTGAGAAAGAAACTGCCATTTATCCGTCAGTTCAGAGCAATGGGTAGAACGTTTGAAAGCGATTCAACCTGGAATCAAACTTCAAGTTGATTGATGAGTGAAGAGCGAAGATCAGATTTTGTTCGAAAGGCATTAGAAAAAAGAAAGTCTGATAATCAATTTCGTTCTTTAAATAATCTGGATTTCATTCCGCAAAGTTCCACAGTTATTCATGAAGGGAAGGAATACATAAACTTTTCTTCCAACGATTATCTTGGACTGAGTTCTCATCCTGATGTTATTGAGCGTTCTAAGGAGTTCACAGAAAAATATGGTACGAGTTCCGGTGCTTCCCGATTGGTTACAGGTTCTAAAACAATTCATAATGAACTCGAGAAAAGATTGGCTGAATTTCTGGAGTGTGAAGCCGTTCTTTTGTTTAACTCCGGGTTCCAGGCAAATTTGAGCGTTTTATCCGCAATTGCGGACAGGAACTCGTTGATACTCGCTGATAAACAGATTCACAACAGTTTGATTCAGGGAGCGATTTTGAGTAGGGCAGTATTCAAACGCTTTGATCATAATGATCTTGAAGACTTAGAATCCTTACTTATAAAATCAGAATCAGCATCTTATAACCGAATAGGGATTGTTACTGAGACACTATTCAGTATGGATGGTGATCAATCTGAGCTGGATGACATCACCGCTCTAGCTGAGAAATACAATGCTTTCGTTTATTCTGATGATGCTCATGCACTTGGTATTTGGGGAGAGAAGGGTAAAGGGCTCAATTTTGGACACTCAGGAATAGAAATATCAATCGGAACATTCGGGAAGTCCTTTGGGTCTTTCGGGGCTTTCGTGGCTTGTTCAAAAAAGATGAAAGATTATCTGATCAATTTTGCATCCGGATTTATTTACTCAACCGCTTTACCTCCATCAGTAATTGGGGCTGTTGATGCGGCTCTTGAACTGATTCCCAAAATGGAATCGGAACGTGAGAAATTATTCAGGAATATTGAATACCTGATTTCTAACCTGAATAGTTTGGGTTTCGATACATTGAAATCAGAAAGTCAGATCATTCCAATATTAATTGGATCAGAAAGTGAGACTATTGAAGCTTCTAATCTTCTGAAAGAAAATGGATTATGGGTTTCAGCTATTCGTCCGCCTACGGTTCCTGAAAATGCTTCCAGACTGAGAATCACATTATCGGTTTTGCATACTAAAGAACAAATTGATCAGCTTTTAAAAGTGCTTGAGGAATGGAAAAGAAAGTAGAAATCATGGCGTATCACGGATGGGGATTCGACCCTGATTTCTGGAAACCTATTCAAGAAGTGATTCCTGAAAGCATTCCTTTTAAATCTGCAGATCGTGGATATTTCGGAACACCCAATCATCCGAGATTCGATGCAGATACCAAGGTCAGAGTGGTGTTTACACATTCATTCGGATTGCAATGGGCAAATACTGCTGTTTTAAGCAAAGCGGATTATTTGGTGATATTCAATGGTTTCGATTCTTTTTTCCCAGAATCTGATCGATTGAATGCTATTTCTAAAAAAGGATTGGAATCAATGATTCGCAATTTTGAGGATGCTCCAAAGAAAGTACTTGATAGTTTTTACGCTCAGTGTTTTAATGTTGATGAAGCTGTTATTTCCATTCCAGAAGATATAAATCAAGAATTATTGTTTTCCGATTTAAAAGAACTTCGAAATACCCGATTCCCGCTCATAGACCTTGATTTTGGCGCTGTATTTGTAGCTTTAGAGAGCAAAAAAGATGCAATTCTATTAGAATCCAGAGCTGAGAAAATGCTGAGCGCACAGTATTCTAAAAAGTTTATCAAAATGTTTGATGGAAGCGGACACGCACTTCCATTTACAAACCCTGAAGATTGTTGGTCGTATCTGTGCTCAATCATTCCTATTTTTGCGAGGTATGAAAACAGAGGGTAAAGAAATCAGTACAAATTCATCAGCGATAGACAGCTTTTCAAAGTCAGCAACAGATTATCATATTAAAGCTGAAATCCAGAAGAAGGTAGCGGAAGGTTTATTTTCTTCGTTGTTGCCTTGGAAGAATTCTTTGCCTGACGGAGATATTCTTGAAGTAGGTTGTGGAACCGGTTTTTTGTCTGAATTGATTATTAAGGAGTTTCCAAACCGTGAGATCTTTATTACTGATGCTGCAGAAGGAATGCTTGATTACTGCAATCAGCAGTTAAACGAAAAAGGGCTGGTTTTAGATAAGATTTCTTTTGAAACGATGAATGTGGACAAAATTCAGAGCTCAGATCAGAAATACAGCCTGATCATCAGTAATTTTGCTGCTCAATGGTTTTCTGATACCGCCATAGGTCTAGAGAAGTTATCTGAATTATTGGTTCCAGGGGGACTATTGCTGTGTACATTTCCCGGTAATCATTCATTCGAGGAATGGTACAATTGCTGTTTGGAACTCGGTTTGCCGTTTACCGCCAATCCAATGCCTGATGTGGAGGAGGTGGTTATAAAATTGTCTATTAATCCTCTTCAAATCGATTATTATGAAAACGATCTTTATCAGGAATTCGAAACTTCAATGGACTTCTTCAGGCACTTGAAAGAGATTGGAGCTTCTAATTCTGTATCAGGTAAAACACTAACTCATAAACAATTACGACTGTTAACTAATTTTTGGAATCAAAAGGAATCCGAAAAAGTAAAAGTGAAATGGCATGTCGTTTATCTTGCAGCCAAGAAAGATCTATGATTGAATTCCCCGAACGATTTTTTGTAACCGGAACCGATACAGGAATTGGAAAAACTTTGGTTTCTGCCATGTTGATGTCTGCCCTTGATGCAACGTACTGGAAACCTGTTCAAGCCGGATTAGATGAGGAAACAGATACTGAATTTGTTCAACGGGTTTCGGGATCTTCTGATGAACGAATCATTCCGGAGTGTTACAGATTGGAAACTCCTATGAGTCCGCACGCCGCTGCGGATATTGATCAGGTTGAAATCTCTTTATCAGATTTTCAGCTTCCAGAATTCGAAACCAAACACTTGATTGTGGAAGGAGCCGGAGGATTGATCGTTCCGATAAACTGGGAGCACACCGTTCTGGATTTAATAGAGCAAATGAACATTCCTGTTCTTCTGGTAGCAAGAAGCAGTCTTGGCACGTTAAATCACACCTTATTATCCTTAAAAGCACTTAGAGATCGCAACATCAAAGTTTTCGGAGTGATTTTAAACGGTGAAAAACATCCTTCCAACAAAGAAACGATAGAACATTTTGGGGAGATCGAAGTGTTTGAGATTGAGACCCTAAAAAAGGTAGAAAGTAGCTCGCTGATAACTGCCTTTAATCAAGCTTTTAATTAAAAATTAAAGATGAAAAAATAGTAAGAGAGTATTTTTCATCTTAAATCTTTCATTTTGAATCTGAACTTATGAACAACGTTTGGCATCCATTTACCATTATCAAAGATGCACCCGAGCCTCTAAAGGTTAAAAGCGGAAAAGGTGCTTATCTCACGCTTGAGGATGGTCGGGAAGTACTGGATTGCATTTCAAGTTGGTGGGTAAATATGCACGGACATTCCCATCCTGATATTGCAAAAGCCATTTATGAGCAGGCTCAGACTTTAGAGCACGTGATTTTCGCTGGTTTTACGCACGATCCGGCGGAACAGCTTTCGGAATTGATTGTTCAGGAACTGCCTAAAAACCTGAAAAAGGTGTTCTTTTCGGATAATGGGTCTACGGCTGTTGAAGTGGGAATGAAGGTCGCTTATCAGTACTGGAAGAATATTGGTCAGGAGCGCAAGACGTTTATTTGTTTTGAAGGCGCTTACCATGGTGATACACTGGGCGCAATGTCGGCGGGAGAGCGATCCGTATTCACGGATGTGTTCAAAGACTGGATGTTTGATGTGGAAGTGATTCCGTATCCGCACACCTGGATTGGAGATGAAGATCGTGCCGACAAAGAAGATGCAATTATTGAACAACTGGAAGGATTGCTTACTCAACATCCGGAAAAATATGCTGGAATTTTAATGGAGCCATTGGTTCAGGGCGCAGGAGGGATGCGCATGTGTTCGGAAGAATTTCTTCAGAAAGTACACTGGAGTAATCGTCAGTTTGATACACTGCTTTTATTTGATGAAGTGATGACGGGATTTGGTCGCACGGGCGATTATTTTGCTTGTAAACGAGCGCAAGTAGAACCGGATATCATTTGCCTCAGTAAAGGAATTACCGGTGGATTTATGCCACTTTCCGTTACCGTTTGCAGTGATACCATTTATGAAAGCTTCAATTCTGATGACCCGATAAAAACCTTTTGGCACGGACACAGTTATACCGGAAATCCGTTGGGTTGTGCAGCGGGAATTGCTTCGTGGAAATTGCTTAAAGAAAACGAGCCTGTTTTTAAAGGCATGGAACAGATTCATTTAAAGAATTTGGATCGATTCAAAGATCATCCAAAATTCGAAAAGATTCGGGTGAAAGGAACCATTGCTGCTATGGATATTGTGAATGAAGAAGAAACCGGATATTTGAATTCTATCGCCAAGCGAATTAAAAAAGAATGCGTGGATCATGGACTATTACTTCGTCCGCTCGGAAATGTGTTGTACCTAATGCCGCCGTATTGTGTTACTGAAGATGAGCTGGATATGATTTATGGGAAGATTGAGGAGTTGGTTTGAATTAATGTTCAATAAACTCATTAGTAGGCGATTTATATGAACTACTTATTTGAACATTCTTAGCACAAAATTTCAGTTTAGATTATCTTAAAGGTGATTCTTGTCTGATTTTGTTTATCTTAGGAAAGATGAAATGTTCATCAATAATATGTTATGCAGGTTTACAACATGAGAAAACTACTCATTATTTTTTTTGTTTGTTTATCCATCGGGATTTCCAATTCTTATGCTTGCTCGTGCTCTGGAACAAGTTTTAAAAGCGCTATTGGTTTATCTCAATTCACTTCAAATGATATTCTAGTAATTGCTGAGATTTCAGAGTTTTATAAAGGTAAATATTTCGATATGGAAAATGTGGAACTAGTAAAATTCAGAATTATCAAAGACTATTTAAATAGTTTCGAAGAAAATTATGTTTCATTGGTTGATGGTCATGAAGCTTCCTGTATACATGAGTTTAAAAGTTATAATTATTCTGTAGGTGATAAGTTTTTTATTCTAGCATCTGAATACCAGGATGAGGAAGGAATTAAAGGTGGAGCATATGTTGCAAGTTTTTGTGTAGAAAGCGTCCTAAAGATTAACGAGGAAACAAATACTGTTAAGGGATTTATAAAACAGATTGATTATTGGATAAACTTATTTTTTCCTAATTATATGAGAGAATGTACAGTTCCAGAATTGGAAAAGATTATTGAAAAAGAAATAGGATAGGTATGTCAAGAACCTGCATAACAATCGTTTCAAGCGGACTCGGTCACGGTTCAGCGCCTTAATTTTAATAACCAGACTCGCCGCTTAAACGCCGGGTCGTTAGCTGTATTAACCATGTATAAATATCTCTGGGTAATTTTAATTTGTGTGTTTTTGCAGAGCTGCCAAGAAAAAAAATGGCATGAACGGATAGAGAAGTTTTCAAAAGAAGAAATTGAGAATTTTGATTTAAGCGGTGAAGGAATCATCAATTTTCCGAAAGAAGAGATTCCAATCAAAACTCCATTCAATGAATATCCAGAATTAGCATTCAAAACTCTACTTAATACAAATCTCTTTTCAGATTGTTGTGGTCCACAGGCAAATTTAAATTCAATATATTACCAAGTCCTGATAAACCAAACAGATCGAAAGGAAATTTTCCTTGATCTGTTGAATCGTGGAGATAGACCAGGCAAATTGTACGCTTTAATTGCCCTTTCTGAAATTGATTATCAGTTATTTGTAGAAAAAATTAAACCGCATTTATCTGACACAACTGAGGTTATCTACTATATCACAGATTTAGTTGAGTATGAAAACTTAAATCATATTTTGTATTCAAAATGGTCAAGAGAAAACTTAGTTTCGGAAATGGATTTGATATCTTGGCTTTCTGAAAATCCACTTAGTGCCAGAGATACTTTGGGAGATTTCAATTATTATCACAAAAGTGATGTAATTAACGGGGGTTTAAAAAATAACTTGAATACTTTGAAAGACTACCCGAAGCTTTACGAAAAATGAAAATACAGCTAACAAGCGTTTCAAGTGGACACTGAATCGAGTTCAGTGCATACTCGTTTCGAAACCAAAACTAAATCAATAAATAGACCCAGCGCCGCTGCTTAAACGCCGGGTCGTTATATAATTATCTTAACCTCGTTCCGTAGCTCTGCTGCGGAATGCCAGATTGGAGCTCATGCTCCAACTAATAATTGATGATCAATCCTCAGCACTATCTCTCAACAACGCCCAGGCAGTAGCTCCGGCAATTATAGCAATTCCACCCAAAGCTAATCCAATGTTTACGTCTCTTTGAACTCTTTCAGCTTTTGACAGATAGCTGGAACCAACCCCGTTTTTGGCAATAGCCCGTTCAATTTTCTCAATTCTCGTTTCTACTTCGTTCAATGCTTTTTCTTTAATACTAATGATTAAAATTGTTTTAAGTTCTACTCTTATAACTCATTGAACACCAAAACAGTTTCGGATTTTAATGTTTGGGACAAGTAAGCGTGAAGTTCATCTAAATAGATTCTTATATGTGGTTTGAACCACGGATTCAACGGATTGAAGGATGACGCTGATTGTCTGAAAATCCGTGAGAATCTATTTATCTGCTTAATCCGTGTTTCAAAATGAAGAGATATTTGGACTATGATTTGGAAGTTGCCTTAAAAGACATGCTTGCTTAAGGTTTTATAAAAACCCTTCACAAGTAGGTCGTTCACGTCCCGTGGAAAGGAAATCTCTAACTCAACTTCTCCAACAACGCATATAACATCACAGCGGCAGCAACGGAAACATTAAGCGAGTGCTTTTGACCAAATTGTGGAATGGCGACAAACTTGTCCATTAAATGAAGGATTTCAGCATCTATTCCTGTGACTTCGTTTCCCATGACGAGACAGATCTTTTCATAACTGTCGATATCGAGATCGTTCAGCATAATGCTGTTGGTGGTTTGCTCCATCCCCAGAATCGTATATCCATCATTCTTTAATTCCTGAATAATCTCAGTAGCTGTCTCAAAATGTCGCCAATCCATAAATTCTTCAGCGCCGATCGCCGTTTTATTGATCTCTGGTCGGGGAGGAGTTGGCGTATAACCGGTAAGTATCAATTCTGAAATCCCAAATGCATCAGAAGACCGGAACACCGATCCAACATTGTGCAAACTTCTGATATTATGAAGTATCACTTTTGTTTGGGCGAGCTTTACCGGCGGAGTGCTTGCCAGATTTTCCTCGAGTATTTCTTTGGTAGAGAGTTTTTTGGTCATGTTGGTGATTGAGTCAAGATTAAAATAAGAAAACTTAAAGGTATCAATAATGGTTTTCAGGTTCATTAATAAAAGTGATCAATCCAACACATATAATTCTACCAATTCGTCATTTAAAAACATATCATTGATGTCTATTAAAAGACTATGATCAAAAGACCAAAGAAAGCCGCCCTTACTTTCATTTTTATTACAGTTCTGCTCGATATAATAAGTTTTGGGATTATTATACCTGTGATTCCATCGCTAATCGTAGAGTTAACCGGAAAAGATTTAAGCACAGCAGCTATTTATGGTGGATGGCTTTTATTTACGTATTCTCTAACTCAGTTTCTTTTCGCTCCGATTATCGGAGGATTAAGCGACAGATTTGGTCGCCGGCCTGTACTTTTATGTTCTTTATTAGGTTTTGCTATCGATTATTTACTGATTGGTTTTGCACCTACTATTTTTTGGTTATTTATAGCACGATTTATCTCTGGTCTTACAGGTGCAAGCTACACTACGGCTGCTGCATATATAGCTGACATCAGCGCACCTAAAAAAAGGGCTCAAAACTTTGGTTTAATAGGTGCAGCATTCGGACTTGGATTTATAATTGGTCCCGTTGTGGGAGGAATACTTGGTCAATATGGTCCAAGAATTCCTTTTTATGTTGCATCAGGAATCGCCTTTCTGAATGTGTTGTATGCTTTTTTCATCATTCCGGAATCACTCCCAAAAGAAAAGAGACGAAAGTTCAATCTGAAAAGAGCAAATCCTCTTGGAGCTTTGAATCAACTGAAAATATTCCCGGGAATCATGGGATTAGTTGTGATTTACGGTTTAATTCAGCTTTCAGGTTACTCAACTCAAAGTACATGGACTTATTTCACAATGCTTAAATTTGGATGGGATGAAGCTATGGTTGGAATTTCTCTGGGTATTGTTGGCCTCTGTGTAGCCAGCGTTCAGGGTGGACTTACAAGAATTGTGATTCCAAAATTCGGCGAGTATAAAGCTGTTTTCTTTGGGTTGATTATGTACATACTCGGTTTTATAGGTTTTGCTTTTGCTCCATCTGGAACCGTTTTACTATTTATGATTGCACCTTTTTGTCTTGGGGGATTAGCTACTCCATCACTTCAAGGAATTATCGCTAATAAGGTTTCTGATAGTCAGCAGGGCGAATTACAAGGTGCACTTACTAGCCTTGTAAGCTTTACAGCGATTTTTGGTCCCCCGATGATGACGGGTTTGTTCGGCTATTTTACCTCAGAATCAGCTCCTGTTTATTTACCGGGTGCCCCGTTCCTGATGGGAGCCTTACTTGTTCTAATTTCATTTGTGCTTGGATTGAAATTCCTGAACAGGAATACTGCAAATTCTTAAATGAAACCATAGCTTAATTAAAAGTAGAAAAACAGCCCTTTAACTCGTATTTTCTGGTAACAGAAGAGCAGCCGATCGGTGAGCTCTTCTTTTTATTTTAGAATTGAAGAAAAGAAATTGATATGAGTAAAGTTCAGTATTTATCGCAAGAAGGTTATGATAAACTTGATGCAGAATTAAAAGATTTAAAGACACGTGGACGTAAAGAAATTGCAGAAGAAATAGCAGAAGCACGTGCAAAAGGGGATTTGAGTGAAAATGCAGAATATGATGCTGCAAAAGAAGCTCAGGGGCATATGGAAGATCGAATCACTAAACTTGAAGACATCTTGGCAAACGCAAGAGTTTTGGATGCAAGTGAACTTGACCTCTCTAAGGTGAGGGTGTTAACCAAAGTGACTATTTTGAATAAAAAAATGGGAAAGGAGATGTCGTACACCTTAGTTTCACCAAATGAAGCAGATTTCAAAGAGAATAAAATTTCTGTTGATTCACCAATTGGTAAAGCATTGATGGGAAAAGAAATAGGAGATTCAGTTGAAGTGAAAGTTCCTGCGGGAACCTTGGAACTTGAAATTAAAAATATCGAAATTTAAAAAATGGCCCTGCTTCGATGAAAAAATTAATAGATGTATATCCTTATCGCATCAAAGCAGGTAAAATCGAATTTCTGATACTGAAACGTTCTTCAGATAAGATCTACGCTGACCAGTGGAGAATGATCGGTGGGAAAGTCAAAGAAGGAGAAAAGTATTGGGAAGCCGCTCTTCGGGAATTAATGGAAGAGATTTCTCAGGATCCTAAGCAATTCTGGACAGTTCCTTCTGTTAATACCTTTTATGAGCATAAAACGGATTCAATTCATCATATTCCGGCTTTTGCAGCACGTATCGATTGGACGGAAGAAAAGCTGGAATTAGACGAGGAGCATGTTGGCTATTTATGGATTTCAGCATCAAAAATAGATGATTACATTCATTGGCCAGAACAAAAACGTTTAATTCGGTTAATTGATCAGATTATTTCCAACTATAAGATTTTACCTGAATGGATTATTTAAAAAAGAGAATTCTTTTTGTTGCTACACTGCTGTTAGCTTGGGGTTCTGTCGTGGCGCAGAACTATGACGAAGGATATTCGCTTACACCGGCTCCCGACTTATGGTACAATGATGAAGACGGAATAAGAATTGGTTTACGGGTTCTGGGCGAAATGGAAGGAGCATTTAAAGATGGACCGCATCGTTTAGATGCAGGTATCTGGTTAGGTACAAAATTTCCGGATAATTCCGTTTCGTATTATCTGAGTTTTACAGAGCCATTAAATTCTATTTCTGATTTTGGGGAAGAAGGTAGTCTTCAGGCTGTTTCCAGTATTCGGACAGGATTATCAAGTCATGCTTTGTTTCTGAATAAAAGATGGCAGGATGGTTTCAATGAGTTAAAGCACACAGAAATATCATTGTCATTTACCCAGGAAAAGATGTTCGACTTAAACTATCGACCATATCAAAATTTATGGCAAACAAACTGGAAGTCGATTATCGGACTGAATATGCTGTATCACAACGAGGAGGAAGATGAAAATGTATTTGAGCTACAGGCAAGTATAAAACAGAATATTAATTCCGAGAGTCAGGCATTCACCGTTTTTAATGCAGAGATATGGAATGTAAAACGGTTTAATTCAAACTTTGTGTTAGGGTTAAGAACTTATTTTGGAACTGCATCAGAAAACACTGCTCCTGAATATTTGTACACCGCTTCCTATGCTCAACCTTACAAATGGTTGAATAATGGAGTAAGTAGGGCAGAAGGAACTATTCCTACAAGTTTGTTGGATGATGGAATTGCTCAAGTCTCAGGCGGAGCAAATCTGAGGGGATATACAGATACACAATTTTCAGATCTCTCAACAATGGTTTTTAACTCTGTATTAGCTGTTAATTCTGAATTTGAGTTTCCTAATCCCATCAGTAAAGCTTTAAAAAAAGGAATAATCGGCGATTTTGTATTTGTGAAAAGCTATTTTTTTGCAGATGCAGGGACAGTGTTTGAAAATAATCCATTGCTTGTGGATGCAGGATTAGGTGTTCAGTTTTCTATTAATATTCCTGACTTTCTGGGAAAGCCAAGAGGATTTGCTATTCGGTATGAAGTACCATTCTGGATATCAGAGCCTGACCCCGGAGAATCTAACTTAGAATACAGAAATTTAATCGGATTTGGAGCTGTAATTTCACTTTGATATGAAAGTACTTGTAATAAATTGTGGTAGTTCTTCCATAAAATATCAACTGATTCACACCAACGATCAGGAAACGCTTTGTAAAGGGTTGGTAGAGCGTATTGGCGCTGTTACCTCCATCATCAGGCAGGAATGGAAAGGAGAGAAGCCCATTAAAAAGTCAATAGCTCTTGATAATCATGCTGCTGCGTTGAAAGCTATTATGGAATTGCTCATAAAAGCAGATAATGATTATTTGAAATCGTTGGATGAAATTGAAGCTGTCGGACATCGCGTGGTTCATGGAGGAGAGACGTTCAAAGATTCTGTTTTAATTGATGAAGACGTTGAAGAAGCTATACAGGAAGCTTTTGATATTGCTCCTCTTCATAACCCGCCAAATTTACAAGGAATAAGAGCCGCAAAAGAGCATTTACCAAATAAACCTCATGTAGCTGTTTTTGATACCGCATTTCATCAGACTATACCATCTGAAGCTTTTCTTTATGGTATTCCTAACAGATTGTACAGAAGGTATAAGATTCGTAAGTATGGTTTTCATGGAACATCTCATTATTACGTAAGTCGTAAGTATTACAAGATGACCGGAAAATCTAAGAAAGGTTCAAAAATCATTACTTGTCATTTAGGAAATGGCGCTTCAATTACTGCTATTAAAGATGGGCAATCTGTGGATACAAGCATGGGATTTACTCCACTTGAAGGTTTAGTAATGGGAACAAGATCTGGTGATATTGATCCTTCTATCTTATTCTACCTCATAGAGAAAGAAGAATTATCTCTTGCAAATGTTCACGCACTGTTAAATAAACATAGTGGTCTGTTGGGACTGAGTGGTTATGCAGCTGATATGCGTGATTTGATTTCTGAAGCCGAAGATGGAGATCGGCGGTCGCAGGAAGCGATTGATGTTTTTTGTTACAGAGCAAAAAAATATATCGGATCTTATATGGCAGTTCTTGATGGAGTTGACGCCATTATTTTTACAGGTGGAATTGGAGAGAATGCTTCATTGATTCGAAAGAAGATTTTATCAGGACTGGAGTATTCAGGTATTAAAATTGACGAGAAAAAAAATCAAATTGTTGAAGATGACTATCTGATCAGTGACTCAGATTCTAAAACATCTGTTTATGTTATACCAACCAATGAGGAATTGGTAATTGCAATTGATGCTGCAAAAATTGCTAATACAGCTAAACAAACTCCCTGGGCTTAAATGAAGAGGTATTACTTTTTATTTATCATATTGTTGTTTGGTATAGCTTGCTCATCAACAACATGGATCGTGCTGGATGAGAATGCAGTTGACAGAGGGGATTATAAACTATTAGAATCTGATTTATTTCTTGAAAAAACAGGGCAGGTTAGTCCCGAACGACCTGTTATCCAATTCAGAGTTAATTCTTCGAACACTTTCGAATATGTTAAAAGGATAAAAACTGATCGTTTTATTCAAAGATACAGACCAAGATTAGGATATGTAGCTTTAGGTGTAGGAGCTTCGGCGTTGGCAGGATACTCTGCTCTTGAATTTACAGATAGTGATAAAATTGGTCAGAAGATAGCATTAACAGGAGCCAGCGCTACTTTATTTGGCGTTTCTTTCTTAAATATGAAACCGGTTGGAGAACCTCAATCGACAGGTGAAACAAGATTACTGAGAAAAACAGGAGTCTATATTGAAGCCGACACATTGGTCGCTCCTTCAACATTAGAAGAAGACTTGACTTACACAATTTCTTATAATGGACAATCATTGGTTAGAAATAAAGATATTTCGCTTTCTGAGAATACTTTTTCTATAAATTTTCTTGAAGAAATAAATCCTGAAATTTTTTCTGATCTACAAGCAAAAAATATTCATCTTGATGTTGTATTCAGAGATAGTTTATATAATTATGCTATTCCGGTAAGCTCGGTTTTTGAATCCTTTGTAGTAGTAACATCGCCTGTAACCGCGTTAAGAAATCGACCTGAACGAAACTCGAACAATATTCTTACCGACTTGGCAAACGGAAGTCAGCTGAAAATGGTAGAAAAAGACGGCGACTGGATAAAGGTTTTATATGGTATTTCTGAAAACTGGGTTTCAGCAAATGATGTGGATATGATCTGGAGACCTTCTCAGTTTTCAAATGAATTATCAGTAGTTGCAATTCCTAATGTGCCTTTTGGAAGCGTGGATGTGGAAAGGGACATTCCAAAGCTTAGCGAAGATAGTATCAATAAATTTGGTTTTATAATTGCAAACCAGTCTTATTCATCGACTTTACCAGAAAAATCATATGCTCAAAGAGACGCTTTATTGATCGAAAAGTATATGACAGATGCTCTTGGGCTTTCTCAGTCTCAGATTTTTAAAAATATCGATGTTTCAGGATCGAGAACCGCTTTAACAGCATTTAATCGCTTATCGTCAGGAATAAACAATCAGCAAAAAGAATTAACAGTTTATATTAATGGATATGCTAAAGTGGATCCTGTAAGTGATCGTGTTTTTCTACTAGGAACAGATCCTGATTCAACAGCTTCTTTGATTGATCTGAATGATCTGTTTGATGGATTATCAAGTTTACCTGTTTCAAAACTTTTTGTTATTGCGGACATTGATTTTCTTAGTGAAACGGGTTCAGAAACGGCTTTAGAACTTTTATCAGCGAATATTACAACAAAGAAGCCTAATTCTTTAATTGTATTCTCATCAGGAGTACAACAAAGCTCATACGTATATGCTGAACCCAATGGAGTTCAAAAGAGGCATTCTATATTTACGTATTTCTTTGCAGATGCACTTAAAAAGAGAAATACAATATGGAGTGATATTTTATCAAACGTAAACAGAAATGTTTCATTCACTTCAAGAAGTCTTTATAATTCAGCACAAGATATCCGCTCTTTTGGGAATGATTCCTTAGATATTACAAACTGATGGGATTTGTATTTCTGTTTATAAGTGCAGGGTTTTCACTATCAGTTGCTCAGATTCTGAAGTTTGTTGAAGTAAAGGATGCCAGAGTTCTTCAGATTCTTGTGATCAATTACCTGATTGCAGTTATACTAAGTTCCTTTTCAGCAGATTGGAGTGATATCTCAAATCAGGTTAATTTACTACCCATATGGATTCACGCTGCAATTCTGGGGATACTTTTTATTCTGAATTTTGTGATTTACAGTAAAAGCATCGACGAGAATGGAATGGGAATCAGCATCGCTGCAATGAGAATGTCTCTGGTATTTCCGATTCTGTTAAGCTTGATATTCTATAATGAATCAATCTCAGTTTATTTGATCATTGGAATTATTCTCTCTTTTATCGCTCTGATTTTGCTTATTCCTGATCTCAGAAAGAATAATCGTATTCAGTTTAAATTTGCATCACTACCGGTGTTACTTTTTATAATTTCGGGAGTTACAGATTCAGGTTTAAAAGTATTTGAACAAGAATTTTCTTTTTTAGTCGATGAATCGCAATTTCTATCTGCTCTATTCTTCTTTTCATTTGCTACAGGATCAATTATACTGTTAATCAGAAATCAATTTAATTTCAAATGGAAGGAAATACTTTACGGCACTGTTTTAGGAATAGTTAATTTGTATTCGTCGTTCTTTATTTTATTGGCTTTAAAGGAAATTCCGGGCTCAATTGTTTTTCCTTTAGCAAATATCACTATTGTTTTTGCAGGTACTTTTATAGGTGTCTATTTTTGGAAAGACAAAATTTTGAAAAGGCAATGGGCAGGACTTCTTGTAGCTTCAATTTCAATAATTTTATTGGTGATTTAAATGGATATAATTTCTTCAATTCGAAATCGTGCTTCAAAAAACATTAAAAAGATTGTACTACCGAGGTCTTCAGATGAAAGGGTGGTAAAAGCAGCAGAGTTTCTCAAACGCAGTAAACTTGCAGAGCCGGTTTTAATAGCAAATTCTGAAGTCGACGCCTATCCAAATGGTATCGAAGTTATTGACTCTGTTACCTCTCCATTCATGGAAGAATTTGCACAAATGTTTTATCAAAAAAGAAAGCATAAAGGACTATCTCTTGAACAAGCCAAAGAAATAGCTGCTGATCCGCTCTATTTTGGAGCTTTAATGGTTTCCTCAGGTAAAGCGGATGGTTGCGTTGCCGGTTCCGTATCCACTACAGGTGAAGTACTGAGAACTGCTATTCAAGTTATCGGATTAAAAGAAGGCTCTGATGTTGTATCCAGTATTTTTCTGATGAGCTTTGATGATGGCAAAGTATATAGTTATGGAGACTGTGCAGTGGTACCATACCCGAATGCAGAGCAGTTGGCAACAATAGCTATTGATTCTTCTGAAACTCACTTTAAAATAACAGGTCAATCCGCAAATACTTCGATGCTTTCTTTCAGCACAAAAGGAAGTGCTAAACATGAAAGAACGGAACTTGTTCAGCAAGCTTTAGACTTAGTAAGATCCAAAAATGAAAAACTCAATGTAGATGGGGAATTACAATTTGATGCATCTATAATCCCTGAAATAGCGGAAAGGAAAGCCCCTGAATCAAAGGTTGCAGGAAAGGCTAATGTATTTATTTTCCCAAACCTTGATGCAGGTAATATTGCATATAAAATTACAGAACGACTTGCTGGAGCTACAGCAACTGGACCTGTTATTCAGGGGCTGGCAAAACCAATGATGGATTTATCTCGTGGTTGTAGTTGGGAAGATATTGTAAATACCGCTTGTGTTTGTGCTTTAATGGGGGATTAAGATTGATTCCTTACATATTCTACAACCAATAAAGCATTCATCTTAAACTTCTCGAATTTAGCTCTTCGAATGGCACTTCCTTCAAATAGATCATTGTACTGATCATTTGAAAGTTCAGCCCAATAGTTCAGATCCTTATTCAATAGTTTTTCTCGTGGTATAAAATCATCGAATTGTGTTTGGGAAGGTTTTGAATTCCATGGGCACACATCCTGGCAGATATCACAACCATACATCCAGTTTCCAATACTTTCTTGGAATTCCTCGGGGATTTGCTCTTTGAGCTCAATGGTTAGATAGGATATACACTTGTTTGAATCTACTCGATATGGCTCATAAATAGCATCAGTAGGACAAGCATCAATACATTTCGTGCATGTACCACAATGATCAGTTACAGGACCATCATTGGCGAACTCTGCATCAATAATCATTTCACCAATAAAAAAAAAGGAACCGATATTTTTATTCAACACATTTGAATTTTTACCTAACCATCCTAACCCTGAACGCACCGCCCAAGCTTTATCAAGTACAGGAGCGGAATCAACGAAAAACCTTCCATTCAAAGCTCCTGTTAAAGATTCAGTAAATTTAAAAAGTTCCTTAAGCTTACTTTTGAAAACTTTATGGTAATCTCTTCCATGAGCATATTTTGCTATTTTGGGAGAAAGTTCGTTTACATTTTCATTAGAAGGATGGAAGTAACTTCCAATTACAGAAACAACTGATTTTGCTCCTGGAACTAATTTGGTTGGATCAACCCTTTTATCAAAATGATTTTCCATCCATTGCATAGTTCCATTTCGATTTTGATTGAGCCACTCTTCAAGTCTTCGGGCTTCAGGTTCCATGAATTCGGCTTTAGAAATACCACAAGCATCAAAGCCAAGCTTCAGAGCATGATTTTTTACAGCACGGGTTAATTCCTGTGCATTCATTAGATTAAGATTTTTTTAAGGGAACCAGCTTTTCGCCTTTCCATTGTAGTTCCTGGAGAGAACCATCCAGCATTCTCACTGTACGAAATGGGTATCTTTTTACGAGTGCATAATCGTGAGTTACCATAAGAACAGCCATTCCACGATTATTTATTTGTTTCAGCAGATCCATAATACTCTTACTTGCACCGGGATCTAAATTTCCGGTGGGCTCATCTGCTAACAGGATTCTTGGTTCATTAGCTAATGCCCGTGCTATAACAACTCGCTGTTGCTCTCCGCCGGAAAGATCTTTAGGCATATGCTTTCTTCTATGACTTAGACCAACCATAGTCAGCACTTCTAACACTCTTTGTTTGATAAATTTCGGTTTTTCACCAGTAACCTGGAGTGCAAAAGCTACATTATCAAATACATTACGATCAGGAAGCAATTGAAAATCCTGAAATACGATACCTAAACGACGTCTCAGCATAGGCACTTCTTTCATACTTATCTTATTTACAGGATAATCTGTTACTCGAACAGTTCCTGAATCCGGGACGATATCCCTGTACAATAATTTTAGAAAAGAACTTTTTCCGATCCCGGTTTCTCCAATCAGATAGGCAAATTCACCGTTGTGTAATTTGAAGTCAATATTACTGAGTACCCTACGGTTTTCGTAGCTCAGACTTACATTTCGGAGTTCTATTACGGCTGTTTCTGACATTGAAGTACTACGGTTATGCGTGCGCTGTTTTCGTTGGCATCAAGAAGATCAAAATCTTCATACTTTGCAACCAGATGATAGGATGTTTGTTTCAAAATAGACAGCATTTCATCCAAAGAATATATTTTTTGCCGATGTACTTCCCGGCTAGTTTTCAAAACTTTAGTTTTATCTTCCGAAAGTTCCTCAATCTTAAAGGAATTTGTATGAATTTGAAGCTCAGGGTCATACTCACTAGTTCTGAAAAATCTGAATCTGCCTACTTCTGCCTGATCATTATTCAGATAATCAACAGCCTGAAATGAATTAACAGGAGTTGAGAAATCAAAGATTAATAATCCGTCACTCTTTAGGATACTCTTACTTTCTTCGAGCATTTTTAGAATTTCATCTCCAGAGCTTAAATAATTAACACTATCGAATACTGAGAAAATAACATCGAATTTTCCATTTAAATCAATGTTCAAAAAGTCTAATGTTTGAAACTGTACATCCGAATTATGATCATGTAACTTTTTCTTAGCTACCTGAATCATTTCGGGAGAAAGATCAGTGGCAAGGATATCATAATAGCCAAATTCATCTAGTGAAAGAGCAAGATTTCCTGTTCCACAAGCCAGTTCTAAAACCTTTTCAGCAAAAGGGTGATGTTCCTGTATAATTTCATCTATGTAATCGGCCCATGATTCATAATCCACATCTTCCATCAGTTTATCATAAAGCGGTGCCAGTAATGAATAGTTCGGAGTTTTTTCCATTAATCAGCCATTCTTTTTTTTGCTAATTGAGAAGCGAGTTTATAGGCTTTTAAGAAGGAAGAGGGACTTGCTATTCCTTTACCTGCAATATCAAATCCTGTTCCATGATCAGGTGATGTTCTTATAATCGGGAGTCCGGCAGTAAAATTAACTCCACTTCCAAATGAGAGTAATTTGAAAGGAGCTAATCCCTGATCGTGATACATGGCAAGAATTCCATCAAATTTTAAATGAAGCTTTTGTCCGAAAAACCCATCAGCAGGGAAGGGGCCGTGAACTTTAATGCCATTATTCTTCAAAAGCTGTAAAGCAGGTTTAATGACCTCTATTTCTTCTGTACCAATATATCCGCCATCTCCTGCATGAGGATTAAGTCCAAAAACGGCTATTTCGGGATTTGAAATTCCAAAATCTTCTCTCAGGCTGGTATTTAATATGTCTGCTTTCTTTATAATTAATTTTTGATTGATAGCAGACGAAATACTTTTTAAAGGAAGATGATTAGTTACTAATGAAACTCTGATATTATCATTAACAAGCATCATTAAAACTTCATCAGTGTTTGTTTTATCAGCAAGAAATTCTGTGTGTCCCGGAATATTATACCCTGCAAGATTTACTGCTTCCTTTGAAATTGGGAGTGTAACCATTGCATTTAATTTATTATCAAGACATAGTCTGATAGTGTTCTCAATGGAATTCATTGCCGCTTTACCGGATATTGAAGTTAATACCCCTGGATCAGGTATCACATTTTCACTCTCAAATGTCAGAATATTAAGTACATCAGATTCAGCATCTTTTACCGCAGAAATTATTTTGGTAGGCAACTGCTTAGAATAGTATTCTGATAAACAGTGAGGGGATACAAGTACAGGAACAGATTCTTCGAAAATGTTTTCTGAGAACGATTTGACCAGAATCTCAGTGCCAATTCCGTTTATATCTCCGGTTGTAATTCCTATTGCAGGTTTCATAACCGAAAGATAAATAAATACACTCTTTAGCGCAGAACCTTATTTACCCAAAAGAACAAATTCTGAAAACCCCGATCCCTTCTCAAATACGAAAGTTCTGTTTGGATATTTCCAAGTTTCTAAAACCTGACCTTTCTTTGGAAAAGCTCGATCAGTAGAAGTTGGAGGACCATATTTAATGTACACTTCACCCCGGTCTGTATCTTGGCCAAATGGGGATTCGGGAGTTCTGAATTCTTTAAAAGCATGATGAACTCTATTATAGTATTCCGTCATCAATTCATTGAATTCAGTATCTGGCGTAGGGTCGCGTTGCTCCCAGAAAGACCTGAATTTTTTCTCCTTTTCCTTGTCGTTACCCTTTTTGAGGTTTTTAAGTTGATCTTCTGATACAATAAATTTCATCATATCTATAGCAATGTCAAGATTTAACAAACTTGGTGGGATATCAGGCCAAAAAGAACGAACTATTTTTCTGGCTAGAGGTTTATCTGACAAACCATCATTAAGTGATAGACTGTAAACAGAGTTTTCAAAGCCTTTATTCGGAATTGAAATTAAAGCATAAGTGAAGCTGCCATTTTCAGTTAGCATTAGGGAAACAGACTCGTCTTTTTTTAAGCTCAAGCTTTTTCGATCTAATACTTGATTATTGTCAATAGTTATAGAAGTTATTTTTTCCTGATTGGTAGTGTCTCTACGATTTATCTGAGCTTTATGGATATCGATTGAATATTTTTTTGAAGAGTCGTAATTCGGAATTCTTACCAATACTTTATAATCTTCGGCGTAGCGTACGTTATTGCCCATATTTATCAGCCTCAGATCAGCAATTTCACTTTCGTTATTAAGTAGATATATTTCACCTGTTTTTTTAGAATTAAAATCAGGTACTCTTACATTTCTTCTTTGGGAGTTTCTTTCATTTACTTCTTCCATAAGGTTTAGTTGAAGTACATAATTATACATGCCGGGAGCCAGAGAAGTAACTAATTTCCCTTCAGCAAAATGCTTTTTCGATTTAGTCTGTTCGTAATTTGAAGCCAATAGGGTATCTGCCCACACATCACGTGAAACTGATGATATATCTTCAAGATCTTTCTTAGAGGCGTTGCCTTTGAAAATTTCTGTATTCAATCTTGCTGTACTAAAAAACTCTTCGCTTTCAGGAGCATTAATATCATCATCAACAGTAATTTTTTTGAATGGAAGGAAATCATTGTCCATTCTAAAGATAAATATTAATTCAGGGTTGCCATTTTCCCCTGGTACTACCAATTCTTCAAAAAAGAAATTCGGGGTAGAAGCTCTGTTTGCAAGAGTTATATAATTGACATCACCGCGGCGTTGAGCTTCGATAAAAGTGGAAAAGAAAACTATTAGGGTAAAAACAAGAAAACCAAGTTTTTTCATTCTGTAGGATTTTATATTCAATTACATCAAATTCACGATAAGAATTTATAAAAATTCCTATTATGAACGTGATTTAATACTACACTATTATAATAAAAGATTTTTCATAAATATGACGGGTTCTACCAAAGTAAATAAAGATCATTGGCTGAATAAAATTCTTGAAGACCTTAGAGCTCAGGAGAAGAAAATCAAGCTTGGTGGGGGGCAGAAACGTATTGATAAAGAGCACGGGAAAGGAAAACTTACCGCCCGAGAAAGAATTGAGAGATTAACTGACGACGGGTCAGATTTTTATGAACTCGGACTTTGGGCAGGGTTTGAAATGTACGAGGAGCAGGGAGGTTGTCCTTCAGGTGGTGTAATTACCGGTATTGGTAAAGTGGAAGGTCGAGACTGTATGATTGTTGCTAATGATGCCACTGTAAAAGCGGGAGCGTGGTTTCCTATCACCGCAAAAAAAAATCTCAGAGCTCAGGAGATAGCAATAGAAAACCATATTCCTCTTATTTACTTAGTAGATTCTGCGGGAGTTTTTCTTCCTATGCAGGATCAGATTTTTCCGGATAAAGATCATTTTGGTAGGATGTTCAGAAACAATGCTGTGATTTCCGCTAAAGGAATTCCACAAATTGCTGCAATTATGGGAAGTTGTGTTGCCGGAGGAGCCTATTTGCCAATTATGAGTGATGAAGCTTTAATTGTGGATGGGACTGGAAGCGTTTTTCTGGCGGGTAGTTACCTGGTAAAGGCTGCAATAGGCGAAAACGTGGATAACGAAACTCTTGGTGGAGCTACCACACACACGGAAATAAGCGGCGTCACTGATTACAAAATGAAAGATGACGAAGAATGTCTGGATACAATTCGGGATTTGGTTGATAAACTTGGTCCTTATGAAACTGCCGGTTTCAACAGAAGAGAATCCCAACTACCCAAAAGATCTTCAGCTGATATTTTTGAGATACTTCCCGAGTCAAGAACTTCTCCTTATGATATGTATGAGTTATTGGACTGTATAGTTGACGCCGACAGTTTTACGGAATTCAAAAAAGGATATGGAAATACAATTATTACTGGATATGCTCGCATTGATGGTTGGAGTGTGGGAATTGTAGCTAACCAGAGAACAGTTTCAAGAACTAAACAAGGAGAAATGCAGATTGGAGGAGTGATCTATTCTGATTCTGCAGACAAAGCAGCCCGGTTTATTATGAACTGCAATCAGAAAAAAATACCACTCATTTTCTTTCAGGATGTTTCCGGATTTATGATTGGAAAAAGAAGCGAACACGGAGGAATTATAAAAGACGGAGCTAAAATGGTGAATGCTATGAGTAATTCTACAGTCCCGAAAATAACCATTGTAGTTGGAAACAGTTATGGAGCAGGAAATTATGCGATGTGTGGACGTGCTTATGATCCCCGGTTTATGTATGCATGGCCAACAGCTAACATTGCTGTTATGAGTGGGGCTTCTGCAGCTAAAACACTTACTCAGATCCAGGTTGCAACTATGAAGAAGAAAGGAGAAGAGGTAAGCGAAAAAGATCAGGAAAAATTAATGAAAGAAATTACCGATCGTTATAACAAGCAAACGGATGTTCGTTATGCTGCTTCAAGGTTATGGGTGGATGGAATTATTCACCCTGCTCAGACTCGTGATCGAATTTCAAATGCGCTAACATGCGCAAACTTAAATCCTGAAATAGAAGAATTTAAGACGGGTGTAATTCAAACTTAAGTCAGTGTGACTTATTTAAAATGAAATATCAACTGCGGGAACAAACCAATCAAATTCAATTAGATGTTGAAGCTACTTTCACATTAATTGATTTCACTGCATTAATTGTATGTTTTATTCTCGGGTTTATTTTTGCAGTATTCTTTTGGATATTTTTTGCAGCTGTATTTATAAAGCTCTTTTCAAGCAGACAATTTATTTTTGATTTGAATGAACACGAAGTCACCCAGTATCATCGATGGTTTGGTTATTTCAGAGTGAAGAGAAGAGAGTTTTCTTTTTGGGAAGTAAAATCGATTGTGTTTTCCAATACTGAATCAGGAAATGCACTTCAGGATTCGCTTAAATTCAAAGAGTGGTTTACAATTGATATAATTCTTGACTCGAATTATACTCAGATCACAAAAGTACCGGAAGATGAACTTGCTGATGCTGACGAGTTGTTTTTTACATTAAAGAACGAGCTTACCGAATATTTTAAATTTGAGACGGATATAGTCTTTGTAAATGAGGAAGACTTTTAGGAGCCTTAACTCAATCTTGCCCATCATGAGACAGACAAGATTGAGTATAATTGTATAGATAATTTCGATTCTAAGCCTCTCTTCAAGGATATTCTTCCCCAGCAACAAGATAATTCCTCAAATAGAAATGATGATTATCATTCTATGACTTAGTGGATTCTAAAATTCAGCCAAAATTGTATTCAGTGTTTCGCTAGGTCGCATAGCTTTAGAAGCTAGTTCATCATCGGGTTTGTAATACCCTTTGATGTCTACTTCGTTACCCTGAACTTCAATCAACTCTTTATTTATCTTTTCTTCATTAGCCGAAAGATCAGCAAACAGAGAAGAAAACTTATCAGCCAGAGCTTTATCATCGGTTTGGTTGGCTAACGCTTCAGCCCAATAAAGAGCCAGGTAAAAGTGACTTCCCCGGTTATCGATCTTTCCTAATCTTCTTGCCGGGGATTTATCATTTTGTAAGAATTTAGAGGTTGCTGAATCCAAAGTTTCTCCCAAAATTTTTGCTTTCTCGTTGTCAAAAGTTTTACCAAGGTGATCTAATGAAACTGCTAAAGCCAGAAATTCACCTAATGAATCCCATCTAAGATAATTTTCAGAAACAAACTGCTGAACATGTTTTGGAGCAGACCCTCCGGCACCGGTTTCGAACAAACCACCACCGTTCATCAAAGGAACTATAGAAAGCATTTTTGCGCTTGTTCCTACTTCAAGAATAGGGAATAGGTCGGTTAAGTAATCTCTTAAAACATTCCCGGTAACTGAAATAGTGTCTTTTCCTTCTCTGATTCTGTCTAAAGAAAACTGAGTAGCATCTTTCACATTCATAATGTGAATTTCAAGATCAGTAGTGTCGTGATCTTTCAAATAAACATTCACTTTTTTAATCAATTCTGCATCATGAGCTCGGTCTTCATCTAACCAGAATACAGCAGGTGATCCAGTTTCTCGAGCTCTGTTAACAGCAAGTTTTACCCAGTCTCTGATCGGACCATCTTTGGTTTGGCACATTCTCCAGATGTCACCTTCTTCAACCTGATGTTCAAAAATTATATTGTTCTGGTCATCGATAACCTGAACTGTTCCATTCGAAGGAAGTTCAAAAGTTTTGTCATGTGAGCCATATTCTTCGGCTTTTTTTGCCATTAAGCCAACATTCGGAACACTTCCCATAGTTGTTGGATCATAAGCTCCATGCTTTTTACAATCGTCAATTACCGCTTGATAAAGATCTGCATAACTACTTTCAGGAATCACCGCTTTGGTATCCTGAGTTTTACCTTCCTTATTCCACATGCAGCCGGAAGTGCGAATCATAGCTGGCATAGAGGCGTCAATAATCACATCACTTGGTACATGTAAGTTGGTAATTCCTTTATCTGAGTTAACCATCGCAAGATCGGGCTGTGCTTCCAGACAAGCCTGAATGTCGGATTCAATTTCCTTCTGCTGATCTTCGGGAAGCGTACTCAGCTTTGAGACTAAGTCCCCAAATCCGTTTGTAGTGTCCACACCAAGATTTTTTAAGGTACTTGAATGCTTTTCGATAACATCATTGAAGAAAACATCAACCGCGTGACCAAAAATTATAGGATCACTGACTTTCATCATAGTTGCTTTCATGTGAAGAGAAAACAAAACACCGGACTCATTGGCATCTTCTACTTGTTTTTTAAGGAAGGAGAGAAGCTGACTTTTACTCATGAAAGTAGCGTCAATAACTTCATCTTTTTCAAGAGGGAAAGATTCTTTTAACGTATTCTTATTTCCATCTGTATCAGTAAAAACGATATTAACATTTGTAGCTGAGTCCATTGTTACTGATTTCTCATTGGACTTAAAATCTCCGCTGTTCATCGTTGCAACGTGAGATTTGGAATCAGAACTCCACTCTCCCATAGAATGCGGATTATTACGCGCGTACTCTTTTACTGCTTTTGGAGCACGTCGATCTGAATTCCCTTCTCTCAATACCGGATTTACGGCACTTCCTTTCACTTTATCGTACCGAGCTTTGATCACTTTTTCTTCATCGCTTTTTGGCTCTTCAGGATAATCAGGTAAATCATAACCCTGTGCCTGTAATTCACGAATAGCTGCGTTTAACTGGGGAACGGAAGCACTTATATTCGGAAGCTTAATGATATTCGCTTCCGGCTTTTTCGCAAGTTCACCAAGTTCTGCTAATGCATCACCGATTTGCTGATCTTCTTTTAAAAAATCAGCAAAGTTAGCAATGATTCGTCCTGCAAGTGAAATATCACGGGTTTCTACTTTTACTCCTGCAGCACCTGAAAATGCTTCAATTATAGGAAGAAAAGAGTAGGTTGCCAGGGCAGGAGCTTCATCAGTTTTAGTGTAAATAATCTTTGGATCGTTGCTCATTCGTTTAATAAGTCTTTATGAGATTCTCAATGAATCTTAGCAGTTAAAATTTGGGCTTGGAGTTTACGAAAAAAGAGACAGAATTAGGAATGTTTGAATAAAGAATTACGAATAAAGAGAATCTGAGATATTCCTAATTTTAAAGTTCCCAATCTCTTAAAAATGGTTCGGGATCTCCTGAATGTATAGGCTCGGTTTTATCTCCTGCTAAGCCGTTCCCATCAACCCATTCGAACTGTATCCATTTATAGTATAGCCATACCATTTTCTCTTCTCTGTATTCCTCGTAGCTTTCACCCAAATATCCATAAAGGAGCTTTTGATCAGCAAAAAAAAGAGAATGGTAATAAACTTCCTCACCAAGAATTGTTATCCAGCCTTCATTGGTGTAACAACTAATATATTTATATAAAGAACAATAGCCATCAAACTGTTTATCAACAGGTAAATTTGATAGTGAATTGGAAGCATAGAGAATAATATCTTTGTAATACTTATCAAGAATTGAGTCTACTTTTTTATATTCGTTATTCGAATCAAGCGAATCTAAGTTAGTACCTACTATGTTGCTAACAATAGAAACCTCTAAATCAAAGCTTTGATGATTAATTACAGAATCTATAAAGGTTCGAAAATCCGGATATTCATCATCATTAATATCAGAAATTTGAAAGACGGGATATTCCGAACCTCTAAACTGAAACCTTTTTTTTCTAAAATTTTGATTAGATAAAAGAGAATATGTAGGAGGCATATTTCTATAAGTTCCAACCTTTTGCTTTTTTAATTCTGTAAGGTTTCTGTCTCTTAATGTTTGTTTCCCAAAAATTAAAAATGTAAGGTAATTCATAAGAATAAGAGTAAGTAAAACAAGAAATATTCTTAGAAGTGTTTTCATAGAAAGTGTTCAATTATTAGTAAAATAAATGAAAATTGAATCATTCATAATTGTTTAATTGATTACTTATATTGACAATGATTGGCGGAGTTGATCCGTTGGTTTCAAAAAGGTTAACAAAATGGCGAGACCATGATTAAACCAATGTTCGGGTACCGACCCAAAATCAAAAAATTCGATCTACCACTCAGATATTATGATCCCGAAAAAGAAGCTCGGGAAAAAGATCGGAGAAAAAGAAGAATTAAGTTCGAAACACACAACAGAGTAAAGCCCAAGCAAAATCTGAGAGTTCTTGGATTAGCTTTATTACTTTGTCTGGTCGTGTATATAATTACCATTTTATAGAATAGAAAAGTTCGTTGAGCGAGACGCAAACAAGCACTTCAATCATACATCAATTACCTCCTGAAATCAGCAACAAGATTGCTGCGGGAGAAGTTATTCAACGTCCTGCATCAGTTGTTAAAGAATTGCTGGACAATGCTATAGACGCAGGAGCTGATCAAATAAAGATCATTATTGAACAAGCCGGAAGAACGCTTATTCAAGTAGTTGATAACGGTTGCGGAATGAGTGAAGAAGACCTTCCGCTTTGTTTTGAACGCCATGCCACATCCAAGATCAATACCGTTGATGATCTTTTTAAGATTCGGACATTAGGGTTTCGTGGAGAAGCTATGGCTTCGATTGCTTCGGTATCGCAGGTAACAGTCCGATCAAAAAGAGCAGAAGATGATAATGGTTGGGAATTTCAGGTTGATGGAGGCGAGGAAAAAGGATTAAAACCGATCGCAACTCCTGACGGTACTTCATTTTCGGTAAGAAATCTCTTTTATAATGTTCCGGCCAGACGACAGTTTCTGAAAACCGATGTAACTGAATTAAGACATATTTTGAGAACGGTTCAATATGCTGCTTTAGCTCATACCGATATTGCTTTTGAAGTGGTGGCAGATGCCGATGAAATATATAATTTACCAGCACAAAGTCTTACAGAGCGCGTTTCACAAATATTTGGATCTTCCTATAAAGCCAGTCTGATCAGTTTTGAAGAGGAAACCAGTTATGTAAAAATTCATGGTTTTGCTTCTGACCCAAAGCTGGCTAAAAAAAGCAGGGGAGAGCAGTTTCTTTTTGTTAACGGAAGACCTTTTCAGCACAGATATCTTACGCACGTAATTCTGAGTTTATATGACGCTTGGACTAAAAATAATGAATATCCGTTTTATGCTCTCTTTTTTGAGATAGATCCTTCGAAGGTGGATGTTAATGTTCATCCATCCAAAATGGAAGTTAAATTCGAAGATGAACGAAGTATTATTCAATTAGCGCGATCAGTAGTAAACCGTTCTTTGAATCAGCATTTTCAGATACCTCATATCAGAAAAGAAGAAAGTACTTTTCTTGGAGATAATGAACATTCAGGGTTTAATACCGGAATTAATTTTCAGACGGGAACGGTTCCTGATTCAAAAAAAACAGGCTTTCATATTCCATCCAGAATTAATAAAAGCAGATCCTCATTTAATCCGGGTACTGATTATGGAGATACCCTTTATGGAAGAAGTTTGGGTAAAAGTGAAGACGGATTTAATTTTGAAAATAATGAGAGTGAAAAGTCTAAACCGACCGAAGAACAAGGATTTTTTCAACTCCATAATTCCTATATCATAACACAGACAAGAACCGGAGTTTGTGTAATTGATCAGCATTTAGCTCATAAGAGAATCATTTTCGAAAAAGCAATAACAGCAACTGAGGAAGCTTTGCCGAGCACACAGCAGCTCCTTTTTGCTCAAACAGTTGAACTTTCTGCCAGCGACTATGCATTACTTAAGGAACTGCACAGTATATTGCAAAGAATGGGATTTTCAGTGCAATTGATGAGTGGAAATACTGCAATGATAAATGGTGTTCCGGCTGATATCGAAATCGGCAATGAGGAAGAAGTTTTAATTTCGATGTTGCATCAGTATCAGGAATTGGGCCAAAAAATGAATTTGGAAGCCCGCGATAAATTAGCCATTTCATTTGCATCAAAAGCGGCTATTCCAAGAGGTAAAAAGCTTTCTACTGAAGAAATGGAAGCTCTGGTTGATCAGCTTTTTGCATGTGAACAGCCATATCTGGATCCTTTGAAAAAACCGACGATCATGTATCTTTCTTTGGATGAAATACAATCACGATTTCGGTAAGCCATGAACATTCTGGCGATAGAACCATTTTACAGCGGATCACATAAAGCCTTTTTGAAAGGTCTGATCGATCATTCCACTCATAACATCATTCCTATTAAGCTGAACTATAAAGGCTGGAAATGGAGAATGCATGGTGATTCTGTTACCCTTGCAGAACTTACTAATCAAGTTGAAGAAGATGTTGATCTGTTGATGGTTAGCAGTATGACTAATCTTCCGGCATTTATTGCGCTTACAAATCCAAGGTTTTCTCTTACACCAAAGATTATGTATATGCATGATAATCAGTTTACAAGACCAATTCCGGAAGGAGAGAAACGAGATTTGACATTTTGCTATATAAACTATCTTAGTATGTTGGTTGCGGATAAACTGGTGTTTAGTTCTCAGTTTCAGATCGATGATTTGATGAGCGCATTGCCTGATTTTCTGAATAATTACCCTGATGACAAACATTATAACACCGTAGAAAAAATCCGTTCAAAAAGTATAGTTATGCAACCGGGGCTTGACTTAAAAAATTTTGACTCTCAGCCCGATACCCGCTCAAAGAATGAAAATCCGGTTATAGTTTGGAATCAACGTTGGCAGTTTGACAGAAATCCTGCCATGTTCTTCAGAGTTTTAAATCGGTTAAATGACATCGATCTAAAGTTTGATCTTATTCTTGCCGGAGATACCAAACATGAAAAACCTGAAGAATTTGAGAAAGCCTGGCAACGATATGGAACTCAGATTACGCATTTCGGTTATGTGGACGACAAAGAAAACTACAGCAAATTGCTTCATTCAGGTGATATTGTAGTTTCAACCGCAACGTATGAATTCTTTTGTACTCCTATTTTGGAAGCTATTTATTGCGGATGTCATCCTTTAGTACCGAATACTCTTCATTATCCGGAATTGATTCCTGATTCTTTACATAACCCACTTTTACATGCGCCTGTTTTGTATGAAGATGAAGATGGTTTATTTAAGCATATGAAGGATCTTATCACCAAGAAAACAAAGCCGCTTCCAAAATCATCATTACAGAACATTAATAAACATCTTGATTGGGGAAAAAAGATCAAAGATTACGATAAATTGTTTGACGAAATGATTGCTTAAAGCTTTGCGATAAACAACGTTAACAGTTTGAAATAATCATCAAATTCAGTTAAAGGGAGGGTTTCAGGTCGGTCATAAACATCATGGTAAGCTTGGATGCCGCCTAAAGTGTAGATATAGAATCCTGGGATTTCCTTTTGATCAAACCAGCAATGATCACTGTTACAAGCTGCACCTCGTATTTTTACCTGGGGAAGTAATTCTTTTTGTCCATTGATCTCACTAAGAGAATCGAATGCTGATTTGTATACAGACCCATTTACAACCTGAATGCCTTCATCTCCGGTGCCTGAAATATCAAAGTTGAAGAAGAACTTAACAGATGAAAGATCAAATAAAGGATTTTCAATAAAATACTTAGAGCCAATCAAACCCAGTTCCTCCGCTCCAAATGCAATGAATGCCATGTCATATTCCGGCTGATTTTCAGAATAATATTTTGCCATACTCAATAACATTGCGATGCCACTAGCATTATCATTTGCTCCGTTAAATGTAGCATCAGATCCCATCATTCCTAAATGATCATAATGAGCCATAAACACGATGGTTGAATCGGAATTTTTACCTTTGATTAAACCGGCAACATTTTGAGTTGAGTAATTTTTGAAAAATTTATTCTGAAAATTCAACGTGATGGATTTAAGTCCGGATTTCAAAGAATCCTTTTGAATAATTAACGTTGGTTTTGTATTCAATCGGGTAGAACCACTCCAGGTAAGCTTATCATTGGTAAGAATGATGGTTCCTTTAGACGGATTTTGTGGGTGGTACTTTAGAAAATTGATTTTCCCTTTTATAGTTTCATTTTCAGAATCTGAGAAATTTGATCTTTCATATGGCCGAATGGCTAAAAATTTTCCGGAAGAAATTCTTAACTCGGATATAAACTTCTCGTTGTCCAATAAATCACGTGCAGTTAAACTAATGATACCAAACTGATTATTAACTGATGGAGAACCGGGATCGATCAAAAAGTCTGTTCCTGGTTTCAGATTCTGATTACCAATCGTAACAGTAACTGTTTCTGGAAAAGTATTTACTGAAGTTTCAAATGTCTGGTAAAAGTCATTACCGAGAGGGGTTAATCCAAAAGACATGAATTCATTCTTTATGAATTCTGCTGCTTTTTTATCACCACTATTCACATATCCACGACCCGACAGCGAGTCTGATGCGAGTAAATTTACTACCGATCGGGCATATTCTGTTTGTTGACTTTTGGAAGTTTGAAGGATGAAAAGGGAACAGAATAAAAATAGCAGGAAGATTTTATTCATTTTGAAACTGCTTTCTTTCTCATAAAACATCCAAATCAATGTTAAAAATAATAGTTCCTTTCAAATCTATTAGTTTTTTTCTTTTCGATTCAGAAACTAAAGCCTTCAAAGCATCTTGAATGACATCTTCAAGAGGTTTAGGTAGGTATAAATCTTGAATTTGTTTCAGAAGCTTCTCAGGTATTTCAATTTCTACTTTCATAAATGAAAGATCTTAAAGTCCTATTCTTTTTAAAAAGGAGCGTCTTCATCACCAACAGGAGAATGAGGCATAGGAGGCGGTCCTGAATCACCGGGATCGAAATTATCAGGCAATTGAGCTCTTCCTTGATCCTCTCCAAAAAATCCACCTGAATCTGCGGTAGTAAGATTTTCAAAGCGGGCATAATCTTTCACAAAATAATGCATCTTACTTCCCACCGGACCATTTCGTTGTTTTCCAATGATAACTTCAGCAAGTCCGGCCGTAGACTGTCCGTTTTCTGTAGTGGTAATTTTATAGTATTCAGGACGATATAAAAACATAACCACATCGGCATCCTGCTCAATAGAACCTGATTCACGTAAATCACTGAGTTGTGGTCGCTTATCTCCGCCACGTTGTTCTACTGCACGACTCAACTGAGATAATGCGATTACCGGAACATCAAGTTCTTTGGCAAGTGCTTTAAGTCCACGTGAGATAGATGCAATTTCCTGTTCACGGTTACCGGTGTCTTTAGTATTTCCCTGCATCAACTGCAGATAATCAATTATAATTAATCCAACATCGTGTTCACTTTTTAACCTGCGGCATTTTGTTCTAAGCTCCATCAAAGTAATTGCGGGAGTGTCGTCAATAAAAATATCCGCTTCATGCAAATTACTTGCTGCTTCGATCAATTGCTTGAAATGATCATCACTTAATGTTCCTTTTCTGGCGTCAGAAGCATTTACGCGTGCTTCCATTGTTAGTAAACGCTGAACGAGTGATTGATTGGACATTTCAAGGCTGAAAATAGCGACTGGTGCTCTTTTATTTTCATCAGGATACATGGCCGCATTACGTGCAGCGGTTAATACAAAAGCTGTTTTACCCATTGAAGGACGAGCTGCAATAATAATAAGATCGCCTTTTTGCCACCCTGCAGTCATATCATCAATTGATAATCCGGTTGGAACTCCGGTAATTCCACCTTCTTTACCTCTCATTTCCTCGAGGTATTCGAGCGTGTTCTTCAAAATATCAGATACAGGTTGAGATGCGTTTTTCGTCTTGTTATTAGCAAGATCGAAAATACGTTGTTCCGCATCATCTAAAACATCATATGCGTCAGAAGCTGAATCGTAAGAATCTTTTATTACATCTGTACAATTAAGGATCAGGTTTCTCTTTACCGCTTTCTCTATAATTATTTGAGCATGATACTCGATATTGGCAGCAGAACTTACCGATCTGGTCAGGTCAGACAAATAAGAAGAACCGCCACAAGCGTCCAATAGATTATTGTCACGAAGCTCATTTTCAACGGTAAGAAGATCTAAAGGATTATCTCTCTCAGACAGATTTTTAATGGTATCAAAAATATGACGGTGAGCAGGTTTATAAAAGTCTTCTGCAACTAACATACCGATAGCAATGATTGCTGCACCGTTCTCAATCAACATTGCACCAAGTATGGCTTCTTCAACCTCAACAGCCTGTGGAGGCACTCTGCCTTCTTGTTCTAATACCTTGTTTACCTCTGAGTAGTCCTTCTTTATATAAGCTGAAATATTTGACGCCATTAATTATTTAAAATATTGAAGATAAGTCTTTTTATTTAAGCTTTGTTTCAACTTAAATCCTTATTAAAAAAATAATATTCTTAAAGTTGAATGTATTGAATAGTGGATTAAAAATTTCAGAAACTTTCAAACATACTTTCCACAAGTTATCCACACTATGGATTACCGTCTAATTCATCATATTTTTTTCGTAGAAGTTGAACATCTTCCCATGTAGGACGCTTCCATTGCTCATTTCTGAGCAATGCAGCAGGATGGTAAGTTACCATCAATTGTCGACCATGAAATTCATGGAATTTCTGACGCATATTTTTTAAAGAGGCATCTCTTCGTAAGAGAGTTGATGCTGATATTCTTCCAACACATAAAATCAGTTTCGGATCAATGAGTTCTATCTGTTTTAAAAGAAAGGGAAGACTTTTTTGTCGTTCCTCAACTTTAGGATCTCTGTTATCCGGTGGACGATGCTTCAGGATGTTGGCTATATAAATGTCTTTTCTTTCAAAATTGATTGCTGCCATGATCTTATCCAGTAACTGCCCGGCCTGTCCAACAAATGGTTCGCCTTGTTTGTCCTCATTAAAGCCGGGAGCTTCACCGATGATCATCAGGTCTGCATTTGGATTTCCAACACCAAAAACCAGATTTGTGCCTTCAAGGTCGGTTTTGAGCTCATCACTCACTAAGCAGAGCTCTTCAAGATCTTCCAGTGAAGAACAAGCATCTATCTTTTCCTGAATAGTTAGTTCTTTTGGCTCTTCTTTGAATTCAACCATTGGTTCATTGGCTTCTGTAACAACATCTGTCTGTTCATTTACAGCTTCGCTATCATCATTTTCGTATATTTGAGATTGCGTGGCGAATTCAGCTTCAGAAACATCAAAATCACCGAACATTTCTCTCTGTTGCTTAAAAAACCGAATAGAACGTGCTATAAGATCATTTTGATCACTCATTAATCTAAAAGCTCTGCGATTGTTTTTTCTTCATCTAAAACAGCTTTAGGTAGCTTTCCGAAATAGTGCCCTTTATTTGAAAGTTTATTCAGTTCAACTTCCTGAATGGTATTGGTAAGTCGTTCGGCATATGGAACAGCAACCCGAACATAGTTATTGGTCCAGCCATACATAAATCCATCCTGGTTTGATTCTTCAAAAAGGGCTGGACGTGTTTCTCCTTCGAATCTGGAATCGAAATTAAATCTCTTTTTCTTGGAAAGCCTTCTGAGTTTATGTGTTCGTTTCTTTCGTTCCTGTTTTGGAATTACAGGTTCCAGAGAAAGAGCATGTGTATTTGGTCGTTCTGAATAGGTAAACACATGCAGATAAGAAATATCCAGTGAATTTATAAAATTGAAAGACTCCTGAAAAAGCTCTTCGGTTTCGCCAGGGTGACCTGTAATTACATCCACACCAATACAAGCATCAGGGATTAATTCTCTGATCAAATCAACACGTCCACGGTATAAATCAGATTTATATCTACGACGCATGATCCTGAGCATTTCATCAGAACCGCTTTGTAACGGAATGTGAAAGTGGGGCTGGAGTTTTTCTGATTTTGCTGCCAAACGGATAATATCTTCTGTAAGCAAGTTTGGCTCGATGGAAGAAACTCTGAGTCGTTCCAATCCTTTAACTTGATCCAGTGCTTGCAAAAGCATATAAAAGTTTTCATCGGTTCCGTACCCGAAATCACCCGAATTAACTCCGGTAACAATTATTTCTTTAAATCCTTCATGAACCAGTTGTTCTGCATTACGAACTACGGTTGATATTTTAGGGCTTCGGCTTTTTCCTCTGGCCAACGGAATTGTACAAAACGAACATTTATAATTGCAACCATCCTGAACTTTAAGAAACGCTCGTGTTCGGTCATCCGATGAAAAAGCATTGTGAAAATCCACCGCTTCATTTACATCAGTATTGTGGATAATGGTTTCTTCCTGCTTTACAAAATCATCAAACAGATCGAGTAATTTGAATTTGTCTTTAGCGCCTAAAACGGCATCAACGCCTTCAATTTCAGCAATTTCTTCAGGTTCTAACTGAGCATAACATCCGACTACGGCAACAAATGCGTCAGGATTTCTTCTAAGAGCTTGTCTTACAGTTTTACGACACGATGAATTTGCATCCAGTGTAACGGAACAGGTATTTATGATATAGATATCCGCTTTATCATCGAACTCTTTGAGCTCGAACCCTTCGTTCTCGAAATCTCTTCTCATCGAAGAAGTTTCTGAGAAATTCAATTTACATCCTAATGTTTCAAATGCTGCGCTTTTCATGTTATAAAGTTAAGAATAAAGTGAGCTTTTTACTTCAATAATTTATTATTATCCGAAATGGCAAAAGGTAGAGGATTTGACAGAGTTAGAAGAATCATTCAACATTCTGAGGATATCATATTCTTAGCTGATATGAATGGTCGATTTACATTTGTAAACTCATATGCTGAGCAAATAATCGGATGCACCAGGAAAGAAATAGAAGGAAAGTTTTTTACTTATTTTGTATTAGAATCAAAAAAAGAAGAAGTAGAAAAGCACTATAGAGATTTTTTTAGATCAGATGCTAAAAGCACCTATTTGGAGTTTCCAGTTCAGACAAAAGCGGGTAATCAACTTTGGGTAGGACAAACTGTTTCCTGTATATATGATGAACAAGACCTAAGAATTGGTTTTTTTGCGATTGCTCGACCTATTACTAAGTTAAGATACATTGAACAATCTTTAACTAATTCTGAAAAAAAATTACAGTCTGTAATTGATTCTGCTTTAGATGCAGTTATTATTATTAACCAGAATGGAATTATTACAGAATGGAATGATCAGTCAGAAAATATTTTCGGATGGAAGAGAGAAGAAGCTATCGGAGTTCGTCTTTCTAACACAATTATCCCTCCTAAATACCGGGAAGCCCATGAAAATGGAATGAAGCGTTTTTTAAAAACAGGAGAAGGGCCTGTTTTAAATAACCGAATTGAAATTGAGGCAATAAACAAAGAGGGAAAAGAATTTCCGGTTGAACTAACTATCATTCCAAATTCAATAGACGATGAATATTTTTTTAGTGCGTTTGTTCGCGACATATCAGAAATAAAACAATCTCAACGTATTCTTGCTGCAATTAATGATTTGGCGGTAGCAATTTTAGGAAAAACATCCATCGAAGAAATTGCATGGGAGATAACCAGAAATACTATTGAAGAATTAGGTTTTGAAGATTGTGTGGTCTATATCACAGATCTCGATAAGAAAGTTTTAATTCAAAAAGCTGCTTATGGGAATAAAAGTCCTGATAAAAAGAGTATTGTTAATGAAATCATATTGAGTTTTGGAGAAGGTATTGTTGGGGCATCAGCGCAGAGTAAAAAACCAATTATTGTTGGTAACACAAAATCAGATGAAAGATATATCGAGGATGATTCTAATCGTTTATCAGAGATAGCTGTTCCCATTATTTCGGAGGGTGAAGTAATAGGAGTTATTGATTCAGAACATCCCGATGAAAATTTTTATACCGATAAACATCTAGAAATACTGACAACCATCGCAAATCTGGTTTCGGCACAGTTAAGAACAGCTATTTCTCAGGATCAAAAATCAAGAGCTTTACAAGCACTTAAAGAAAGTGAAGAACGTTGGCAAAAGTTGGTTTCTGATCAACCTGAAGGGATTCAAATTACAATAGATGGAGTTATTAAATTTTTAAACCCTGCGGGACTTGCAATTTATGGAGCTTCGAATCTGGATGATGTAATAGGTACAAATCTTATAGAATTATCAGATAAATCAATGCTTCCTGTTTTTAAAGAACGTTTAAAAATGCTTAAAAATGAGCAACGAATACCATCGATTGAATTTGATATTAAAGCACTTGATGGCAAGAATAAGTCGATTGAAGTTTCTTCAAATAAAGTGATTTTTGACGGTAAAGAAGCAATTCAAACTATCGTAAGAGATATCTCAGAAAAAAAGGAACAAGAGAGAAGACGAGAAATTTTGCTTAATAAACTTGAAGCAGCTAATAAGAATCTCAATGAATTTGCTCATGTTGTTAGTCATGATCTAAAAGCACCACTAAGAGCTATTAGTTCTTTAAGTGAATGGATATTAGAAGATTATTTTGACAAGTTAGATGAAACTGGTAAAGAACAACTAAATCTCCTTGTAGAAAATGTAAGTAAAATGGATCAGCTTATAGATGGTATACTAACATATTCAGTTTCCACTAATGATGAGAGTTTGACTGAGCAATTAAATACAAAAGAAGAAGTAACCAAAGTCTTAAAGCTTCTTAAAATACCTGAGTCTGTAGATGTTATCATTAACAATGAAATGCCTGTTATTACATTTAATAAATTTCAATTTCGTCAGATTATTCAAAATCTGATCTCGAATAGTCTAAAATTTATTGATAATAAGACCGGAATGATAAAAGTTTCATGCAAAAAAGATAAGGATTCCTATATTTTTGGTATTCATGATAATGGAATTGGTATTGAACAAAATAAAGAAGACATATTCAGACTGTTTACTACTTTTGCTAAAGAAGAAACAAAATCTACGGGTATAGGACTTTCAATAGTCAAAAAGATTCTTGATAATAAAGGGGAAAGAATTTGGTACGAAAGTGAAAAAGGTAAAGGGACTACTTTTTTCTTCACAATTACGGAAACAGAATAATGAAAGAGTTAAAATCGATCCTTGTAATTGAGGACAGTGATATTGAAACAATGAAAGTAAAAAGAGCTTTCAATAAACTGGGTGTCAGTAATAACATCTATCATTCAAAGAATGGTCAGGAAGCCCTTGAATGGCTTGATGATAACAACGATGAACTTCCGGGATTGATCCTATTAGATCTGAACATGCCAGTTATGAGTGGTATAGAGTTTCTTGAAATAATAAAGGAAAACGAAAGCTATAAGAAAATTCCTGTAGTGGTTCTAACCACTTCAAAACATGAAGCTGACAAACAAAAGAGTTTCGAAAACCATGTTGCGGGATACATGATTAAACCGGTAAAATATAGCGACTTTGTTGAACTCCTAGATTCTATAAAGCATTATTGGACCAATAGTGAACTTCCTTACTAATGATAAATGTCTTATATATAGATGATGAGAAGTTTGACCAAATAGCTTTTAAACGGCTAGTAAGTCAGTTTCACCAAACGGGGGTGAAGTTAGCTTCAAATAAAAATGAAGCTTTGAAAATACTCGAAAACAATACAATAGATATTATTGTAAGTGATGTATATCTGGGGCAGGAAATAGTAGACTGGACAGACTTTGAAGCAGAAGTATTTTATGTTTCGGGTTTGGAACAATCATTCTCAAAGCTTTCGAAGTCTTTTAATAAAACTGAAAGATGTTTTGTAAAGCCTCTTAAAAAATTAGAGATTAATAGAATTCTAAATATCGTGAAAAGTTATACCCCCCAATACGATATAATTCATGAGATTGCAGAAGGTGATTTAGATTTCGAAATAGAAATGAAACAAATCTTTATTAATGAGATTCCGGATCAAATGTTAAGAGCTGAAAAAGCATTTTTAGAGGGAGATAATAAAGAGGTAGCCAATCTTGTTCATGCCATGCAAAGTAAAATCAGAACGTTTGGGTTGAAGAAAATCGAAATAATAGCTGAAAAAATAGAGAATCATTCAAGAGCCGGGCATAAACTAAGTGAAATAAAAGATGACTTAGAAGAATTGAAGAGTCTTTTAAAAAAATCGTTAAGGGTAATAAAAAGGGATTTGAGATGAAATGTATAATCATTGATGACGAAAAAACAGCCAGGTTAAGCCTGAAAAAGGTTTGCGAAAAAATTGAAGAACTCGAGATTTGTGGATTATATGAAAGTCCTATTGAAGCAATTTCTGTATTACAAAAAGATCAAATAGATCTTGTTTTTTTAGATATACACATGCCTGATTTATCAGGATTTGATTTTTTGAATAGTTTGAATCAATTACCTCAAATAATAATTACTACCACTGATAAAAACCGTGCTTTTGAAGCCTTTGAATATGATGTAACAGACTATTTACTGAAACCTATTCTACTTCCCCGATTTTTAAAGGCAATGGATAAAGTCAGGACAAGATTAAACGATAGTAGTGATATAATAGAAGAGGAAACCAATTCAATTTTTGTAAATATTAATTCAAGACTAGTTAAACTTGAAATTGATGATATCCTTTTTCTGGAAGCTAAAGGTGATTATGTTCAAATCAGAACTACAGATAAAAAACACCTTGTACATATCACAATGAAACGGATACAGGAGAAATTACCTCCTAAACTATTCATTAAAGTCCATAGGTCTTATATCGTAAATCTAAATAAAATAGTAGATATCGAAGACAATAGTATTCTAATAGAAGAAGAAATAATTCCTATAAGCAGAAGCAACAGAGAAGCTCTTTTAAAGAGCCTTAATATGATTTAGATTAGAAAGCTTCGCCATTCAACGATAGATTTCTTCCATTCACCGATAAATTACCTGCAAAACGATAATTCACTTTATGTTTGAAAAAAAACATAAAGATGAAGACCAAACTTATTCTATTTATTCAACTTTTCTATGTCACCAATGGTGTTGCACAAAGTAGTGTATCTGTTATTGACGATATTTTAAATTTTGAAATTTCAGAAACCCGAGCTTCCGAGATCAATGCCTATTATTCAGACTATAACTATTTAAGGAATCAATTCGGAATCAATTTTAGCGCTTCATGGCAGCATAAGTTTGGCGAAGGGCTTATTGAAAATGATTTAACACTAAACAATGGTCAAACTTATTATAAAGCAGCTTTTGAATGGGACATTCTTAAACAAGGTTGGTTAGCTAATCGGAATAAAGCTGCAATCGCATATCTGGATGCCGAAATTTCAAAATTAGATTACAACGCAAATAAAAGAGCTAGAAATTATTATGCTCAATTTGCGCTTGCGGCTTTTTTGTTTGATGTACGAATTTTAGAAAAACAGAATGAAAGAATTAAGTTTTTGAGCGCTCAAAGAAAAGTTTTAGATCGTTTAAAGGCAGATCAGCTAATAACGAATGAACCTATACTGGAACTCCAAAAGCGATATGAGGCTGTTCAATACAGCACTGAATATCTAATTCAATCGAACGGTTTATTTCTGGAGGTTTTTGATAATGGAGATATACAAGCTTCAGGTATAAGTAATTTTGATGTTCTCCAATTTGACCTGAAATTAAAGACACTTTTAGACGCTATTGAATTCAATGCTACTGAGGCGCAAATAAACGGTTTGTTGGCTGAAAGAATTGACCGACAATACAGTGAGTTGAATAATATTAGTCTATCGGCACAGATTTCCTATAACCGTCAGATAAGTTTTGATGATAGTAAAAGAGATTTTACTGCAGTAGGTATAAACCTGAAAGTACCACTGATCCTGAACAGGAAAGAGCGAAACAAGAAAATAGGTTTTGAAAAACAAATTATTCAGGACGAGCAGTTTCAAACGGAAAATAACCGGAAAAAAGAATTACTGACTCTTTTTAATGAATTCGCTTATAAAAGAAAACAGATTATAGATTTAAATGAAAACTCAAAAAAAATACTTGAAAAGATCCGGGTTCAAAATGTGATTAGACGAAGTGTAGATCTTCCAGCTCCGAATGAATTTCTACAACTTTTGGATGATGACCTAATCGCTATAGACATTGAAAAGATTGGATTGGAAAAACAAATTGTTCAGCTTTTGTTGAAAATGAACATGCTATTAGACGCAGATAGCCATATCACTGAGTTTTTATTTGAAAGAAAAGAGAATAGCCCTATAGCATTAACAACTGGAGGAACAAACTAATGGAACAGTTTACTTTTAAATCCGGCAATGCAGCTATAAGACATCTGAAGGAGCTACCTAAACCTAAAAAGAAGATGAACACGGACCGCTTACTGTTCATTATTCTGCTGATTTGTGTATCAATTTACTTTGGATACAAACTTTATAAAGGTATCGCGGTCGTTGAAGTAGATGGAATGGTCACTATGGATAAACTTTCAGTTGAATTTACTGATGATGTAAGAGTGTTGTCTTATAAAATCGAGGAAGGTGTGGAAATCGAAAGAGGAGACACTTTATTCACTTATATGAACCAATATTTTGAAGATGATGCAGCCAATTATGTAAGCTCTGTTTCAAACATAGAAAGAATTACAAGAGAAGAATTGGAACTGCAAAGAAAATTAAGCGAAAAGAGGGCTGAGCGAAACATTCATCAGAAAAAATTAACTGAAGAACGTTTCGAGTTAGAACGCGTTCGTGATCTGGTAACATTAGCTGTCTATACAAGAACTCAGTTTGAAGACCAAAATACAAAAGTAGCCAACACTTTAGCGAAGATCGAATTAGTAAAGGAAGAGATAAAATATTTGATTCGGCATTTAGATCAGTTAAAAAAGCTAAAAAAGCAATATGAAGTAGCAGCTAAAGGAAATAGTAACAGAGAAATAGAAAAGTTATACATAGCACCCAGTGACGGTGTAATTGGAAAAATAAGTATCGCTGAAAATGAAGTTTGCTATGAAAAAGAAGAAGTACTGACGATACATCAACCGAGCAATATCCGAATTCAGGCATACTTCAGTCAAAAGGTATTAGAGCAAGTGAGAGTAGGCGAAATTGTAAATGTACAATTTCCGGATGGTTCAAAGCAGAAAGGAATCATTGATAAATATTATGTATCCACATATGAACTTCCACCGGAATTTCAAAAGAAATATGAACCTACAGAGCGTGGGATTTTGGTCGATATCAGTCCATTGAATAAAGAGGACGTCGAAGGGTGGAAACAATTCTATAAGATGAGTGTGAAGGTTTCTACCGGAAGGTTTTTTTAAACCATTCAGCGATAAATAAATGTAATTCACCGAATAATTGACTTTGAAAGAAGTCTTAATACGATCTTTAATAAACAAAACTAAAATCATAAACTGATGAAGATGAAATATACATTTCCAATTATTGTATTACTGTTAGGTTGTTCCGGTATTACCGAACAATCCGTTTCAGAAACAATAGACCAAATTGAAGTTTCAAATCATGCCGAAGAATTAAATAAAAGGGTTCGTTTTATAAATCAACCTTTAGTAATTAATTCAAATGGAAACGCTGAAACTTTTAATGACAACAGAAAAGGTAAAGCTGTTTCATACAGCTCGAATTCAGACATAGAACATACCTGGTATTTTGTAGCTGAAGTTGAATCTCCGGTATTTAATGGAGAAAAATTAAGCGCTACACATGTACAAGTAATAGATGACAAAGCTTATGTGTCATACAATAAACAAGGTGATTCACATCTGGGTGGACTTGAAGTGTTCGATTTGAGTAACAAAGCTTATCCAAAACTTATAAGTCAGGCATTATTTGATAATGCGGATGTAAATGCAATCACAGCAGATTATCAGGGAAGTCCGTTTCAACGCAATATTTGGCTGGCTCTTTCTCATAAGAACAAAGGCGCTGTACTAAGAGAAATAAATCTTAACAACGGGCTAATTTCTGAGAAAATTAAAGATATCAGTATCTCCAAATATACATCCTCCGGAATTTCTGCTTCTGCTAATGGAGTAGTTCGATCAGGAGATTATCTGTTTGTGACCTCCGGTAAATCTAAAGGTGGCACATTTGTATTTGATGTAGATACTTATGATTTCATAAATGCTGAGGAATATCCTAATGCTAAATATGTTGCTGCAAACGGAACCATTCCTTTTGCTTCATCGGTAGTAAGCTTAGTAACGGGAGAGCAAGCTGAACTTAAAGTGAATTCTGTTGGAAGTACGACGCCTTCAAGAAGCATTGTGATCGGTGAAGCGACACATCAAAATGTAGAAAAGATGTTCAAAGGAAAATCAACACTCCATTTTAGCCAACGCTATCCCGAAATTGCATTTGTAACTATGGGATTTGACGGTCTCAAGGGCTACGATATCTTTACTGACGAATTAGTTTTTACTACCCCAGAAAATATGCTTACTAAAGGAAATACCAATGGCATTACATCGGATTTCGATTATATATATATGGCCAATGGAGCGGATGGATTAGGAGTTGCAAGAATGCCGGAAATTCCGGGAGAATTAGATGTTGTTTTTACCTGGGATATGGATGAAACTCCAGGGTCAGCAAACTTTATGACTACCGATGGTGAATGGATTTTCATGGCTAAAGGTCAGGAGGGACTCAAGATTCTCAGAAAAGGAACTTTAGGAGAGCATCAGTCCATGTTTGGGTATGATAACAATGGGGTTCCTCATGGAATGGAAGACGAGAATATGCCCGTGTGTAAAGAATTGATGCCAGAGATTTTTTCTGAAATCTTGCCAGAAAGAGTAAATGTACCTGTTGTGCATCCCGAGTATTTTTTAAATGAAGCTCGTGAGCTTGAAGTAACAGATAAAACAAAGGTATATGTCACTTTTTTAAGTGAAGGAGCAGGATACAGAAATACACTTGGGTACTATTATTACGATAAAAATGATCCACCTAAGTCGGTTTTTGATCTCAATAAAAAAGTGATTTTCCCGAATGCTTCTGCTCAAGGATCAGGAGGTGATTTGGAGCCTGGTAATACCATGAAGTTATTGGGGGAATTTGATGAAAATACAGTAATCGGGTTTTACCTGATCTCGAATGGGTGGGATGGTACAAAAATCACAGATGGAATTTATTCTCAATATACTATTCCGGGCTTTAATCCAAGCACCGTACAGCAGAGTATCATTTTTTATGAACAGGGATGCTCTTCATTGGTTATGGCATTTGAAGATATCGCACTTCCGGGTGGTGATAAAGATTTCAATGATGCCATCTTTATGATTACTGTCGAAAACCCGGATGCGATAAATATGGGAAATTTTATTCAGAAGTAATTGTAAACCCTTAGTAAGAGGCGGTGATGTGAAAGTTACCGCCTTTTTTTGTTTGGCAATGAGTACTTAACAAAAAGACTTTATTAATTGATGAAATGGAAGAGAAAATCAAGACTGTCATCCTGAGTGGTCCATATTTAATTATAGGTAAATGAGTGAATTACACCGAAGGATCTCAAATGATTTAAAAGTTTCTCGAACAATAGAAATAGCTAAAGCATCGGTAAGAAAATCAAACCTGGTCCGCACTTGAGACCCTTCGCATTCAAATAATATATTTTAAAGAAATCGAGGCTCAGGGTGACAGCTTTTTTCTAAATCAAAACTACCAAGGAATTTCAAAACATCTAAACCAAAACCCTTTTGAAATCCAAAAAAAGAAAAATTCAACACCTCATCGAACAAAAGAAGAAAATCCTTCCATTCATCGACAAAAAACTGCCATTCACCGATAAATCTCATCTGAGGGTGATTTCATGAGTAAGTTTGTTCCAGAATATTTAAACAAACAATAAAATTTTACGATCATGAACAACGCAGTACTAACTTTAAACAATCCAGTAAGAGAAACAGAACAAAATCTATCATTGCACCAAGGTGGGATTTTTAAGCGACTTCAAGAAGGAAAAGCAAAACTTGCCGTAGTAGGGCTTGGTTATGTAGGCTTACCCATAGCTTTGGAATTTGCTAATAAATTCTCCGTTCTTGGTTTTGATATCAACGAAGAAAGAGTAGAGATGATGAGAGAAGGAAACGATCCTTCCCGTGAATTATCTAAAGAAGCTTTCGAAGACAAAAATATAAGGTATACACATAAGATCGAAAAACTGAGTGATGCTAACTTCTTTGTGGTTGCAGTTCCTACTCCGATTAATGAGCGAAATGAGCCTGAGTTAACGCCTCTTAAAAAAGCAACTGCTAGTGTTGCAAAAGTACTAAAGAAAGGCGATTACGTAGTATTTGAATCTACCGTTTACCCAGGATGTACAGAAGAAATATGTGTACCAATTCTTGAAAGAATTTCCGGACTTAAACTGAATGAAGATTTCAAACTGGGATACTCTCCTGAAAGAATTAATCCGGGCGATACTGTAAATACTGTTACTACTATTACAAAGGTAGTTTCGGGTAGTGATGAGGAATCATCAGACGAAATTGCAAAAGTATATGCTTCAATAATTAAAGCGGGTGTTCATAAAGCATCTTCAATTATGGTGGCTGAAGCGTCAAAAATCATTGAAAACACTCAGCGTGATGTAAACATCGCTTTAATGAACGAACTTTCCTTGATATTCGATAAGCTGGGTATCAACACGAATGATGTACTTGCAGCTGCGGGCACTAAGTGGAATTTTCTGAAATTTTTCCCTGGTTTAGTAGGTGGACACTGTATCGGAGTTGACCCTTATTATTTGGCATTTCGTGCAGAAGAATTAAAAGTAAATCCAAGAGTTATTTTAGGCTCAAGACAAGTCAACGATGAAATGGCTTTAAGAGTAGCTGATAAAGTTGCTTTCAGACTTAACGACATGGGTAAAGAGCTCAAAAATACCAGAATCCTTGTTATGGGAATTACCTTCAAAGAAAACGTGAGCGACATTCGTAATTCAAAAGTAGCTGATCTTATCAAAAAACTGAGATTGTACGGTGCTGATGTGGTAGTTGTAGATCCTCATGCCGAAGCTCCTGAAGTTTCATCTGAGTACGGCATTGAACTAGCGCCTGAAATTGAAGGAACATTTGATGCAGTTGTATCTGCAGTTGCACACAACGAATATGTTGACCTGGATGCTTCGTTCTATAATTGTATTTCCGAAGAAGATACCGTGTACTTCGATATCCGCGGAATTATGAAGAACAAAGTTTCTGAAGAAAACTACATGAGCCTGTAATTTCAGGCAACCTAAAAAAGGTCCGGAACAATGTTCGAACTAATACATAACCATCCACAAGCCGATCGTGTCTTACTCTTAGATGACACGAAGATACTAAGAGTTCAAAATGTGACTGAGCTTGCTTTGAAAGACATGATCGGTATGGATGCGGTGTTAGCTGAAGCCGGATCACCCGAGGAGGCTGTTGCAATCCTAAGTCAAGTAAGAAAGTCAGGTGATAAGCGATTAAGCCTGATGCCGGTTCTGGTCACATCTCACACCGAAAGAGTTGAAAGCATTTCTGATCTATTTGACGAAGTTTTTAACTCACTTTACCCATCAATGGTAGTTTCTAAGATCAAACAAATCAATAACTACCTAAACGAATGTGATTTTTCTCTGAGTCAGATTGATAATGAAAGAGCCATAACCATGATGCTTTCACAATATCTGTACTCCAGAAAAGCAGACTTGCTCCCAAAGCTGAGCAGGCTATCCAATGTAGGATATGCATATCCACTTTTGGTAAACCTAATGAGCTTTAATGAAGGAATAAGAATGCTGGACTTTCTTGATCAACTTTTCAAACAAGGTTATCTGGATGCCAAGACCAAAGAAAAAGTGCATGCCTGCGAATCTTGCCATAGTGGATATTTAAACTATAGAGAATGCTGCCCGTCTTGCGGAAGCGCTGATCTTAAAACATCAGACCTGATTCATCATTTTGTTTGCGCCCATGTAGCACCGGAAGATGATTTCAAAAAGGAAGATAAATTAGAATGTCCAAAATGTGATAAAACACTTCGTCATATAGGAATCGATTACGATAAACCTTCAGCGATGTATTCCTGTAACAGTTGTAAACATGATTTCCAAACGCCGCATGTTAAAGCTCTTTGCGTAGATTGTTCAACAGATAATTCTCTATCACAGTTGATATCCAGAGAAGTAAAAGAGTACAAATTAACATCAAAAGGAGAGTTGTTAGCCAAAAAAGGATTCGAATCGCTGGATGAAGAAAAGCAGGAGGTAAAAAGTAATGCGGTTTCATCAAACATTTACGAACTATTTAAGAGGCAGGAAATATTCAGAGCGGAAGGTTCAAATGATTCCGTACACGAAGCAATATTTATGATTAAACCTGATCTCATTTCAGAATTAAGCAAAGAACGTCAGGAATTGATCAAAAAAGAGATCCTGGTCATCATAGGACATTATTTGTCAAAGCTGGATCTGGTGACAGCTCCGAATACCAGAGAATACAAAGTGCTGTTTGTTCAGAAACAACCGGATGTTGTAAGCGAAGTTTCAAATGTGATTCTGAATAATATCTCAAGACTATTAAGCGATGGTTTAAGTCCACTTGAAGATTCCGTGTCTTTAACTTTAAATGAGCTGAATCATGCTTAGTTCAGGGATCTGGGAGCAACTCACTCCGGAATACATTCAGTATTGGTTCGCTGTTGGATTTCCAAAATTCCTTCGTGTATTCTGGTATTTCTGCATTTTTGAATTTACCCGATACATTATCATTGATTACATCATTGCCTTTTTTAAATGGACCAACAAAAATAACGAAGAAGCTGAACGGGAAATAGCTAAGCGAGCTCTATTCCTGGAAAACCCTTTGGTTTCGATCATTATTCCCGGTAAAAATGAAGGAGCTCATTTATATAAACTTACCAAATCATTAGCTGAACAAACCTACAACAATTTTGAGCTGATTATTGTGGATGATGGCTCAGATGACGATACGCCCATTATCGGTAAGAACCTTGAAGAACGCGGACTCATCGATATGTTTATTCGAAACGAAGTAAGAGGAGGGAAGGCTTCCGCTGCAAATCTCGCACTCCGTTACGCAACAGGAAAGTACATCGTTCACCTGGATGCAGACTGTTCCTTCGACAGAGACGCCATTGAGCATGTGTTGATTCCTTTTTATATGGATGAAAAGATCGGGGCAGTAGGCGGAAATGTGAAAGTAAGAAACTATAAAGACAGTCTTTGTTCTGCATTACAAGCCATTGAATATCTGAAAACCGTATCTGTAGGCCGAATTATCACTTCTTATCTTGGAATCTATAAGATCGTATCCGGAGCATTCGGGGCATTCAAGCCTGAGATTTTGGATATGATCGGCGGTTGGGACATCGGCCCGGGTTTAGATGGGGATATCACCGTTAAGATCCGTAAGTGTGGATATAAAATTCATTTTGAACATCGTGCGGTTTGTTTGACCAATGCTCCATCCAAATTTAAAGTATTGACCAAGCAACGTCTTCGATGGGATAAATCCATAATTCGGTTTAGGGTTCGTAAACACCGTGATGTGTATGCTCCAAATGCCAATTTCAACTGGTCGAACTTCTTTTCTCTGTTTGAAAATGTGTTTTACAATGTTATTCTGGACCTGACCTGGTTAATTTATATGGTGGATATCTTGTTCAACTATTCTTCCTCTTTGAAATTTATAATTCCGATGAATTTTACCTTGTATGTGGTGATGAGTTATGTACAGATGGGAAGTATATTCATTTTCACCGAACGCCGGCAGGAAGAAAAACAACTGCTGAAACTGGTTCCTTTGATGACTATTTATACCGGAATGTATTTACGATTGGTTAGAACCACGGCTTACTACAAAGAGTTTTTCTTTAAGCGATCCTATGAAGATGTGTGGAATCCTGAAAAATCTTCGAGTATGGCGAAGAGGTATGGGTTGTAGAAAGATTTATGGAATGATGAGGGTCTAAGCGGATGCTTAGACCAGATTGGGGGGAAGAAGTATGGGTTGTGAGAGGTTTCTGAGAAATTAAACATTATACGATCCAAATACACGCAGGTGGAACGTTAGTGAGTCTTGACCGCGTACCTTTTATTGGGTATAACTTTTATTTCTCATAAAAGATATAATCATATGTAATTATTTCTGGTTCTGATTTCTTCTTTCTTAAATCTACCTTTCTCTCTTCGACTAATAAATTCTCTTCGTATTTGTATGTTCTTATAAGAACAAGATTATCATTATTTTCAACCCACGATTTCTTTTCTACTAATTGATCGTTAACATTATATTTAAAAGTATTTTTTTCTATAAACTTTTTTCTGTTCAGTCGAAGCGTCTCTATTAAATTGAAATTTTCATCATACTTATACATTGATACTTCAGTAGTGTCTGACTTTTGAATTTCATTCCCATATCTCTTGTAAGGCACTCTCTTACTCGATAAAATGTTTCCATTGCTGTTATATTTAAAATGAATTTCCCATTCTCCAAAACTTGGATTATAGTAAAAGTATATCTCATTATTATTTTCATCGTATTTTGAAATTTTTATTGAAGTTGTATCTCCCTTGTTGTTCAATCCAAATTCTTTAATTACATTGCCTTGCTTATCTTTTACTTCAATTGACCTATGATACTTTTTTCCAATTTCAAGCATCTTTTGGATTTGTTCATGAGAAAATAATTCTTCCCTATTTTGAATTTCTCTAATATAGTCAAATTGATTTTTGTTTTTCATATTTGGCAGTTTATCATATCCATCTTTGATCGAATAATTGAATTCAATTGAGTCATTTTGCATCTCTGGAAAATAAATTGCGAATCCTACATTTGAATGTGCTGAAATCCAGATTGACTTCTTATTAACTTCATCATATCTAGATGCACCAACCATAGTAATATAGTTTCCATCCCAATTTTCGCTTACGTATTGATTTGAATACCAAAAGATCCTATTCCCAAGTGTGTCGTATTTTGACAAGCTTAGAAGAATACTATCTTGATAGCTTCTTTTTTCTTTTATTTTTCGTTCACTATCTACTTGTCCAACACAATCAAATGCTATCAAAAAGAGTCCAATTGTTAAAAAGTACTTCATTTTTGTTTTTTTTTAGTTGCAACCAACACCAGAGTAAAGTGAATTCTGTTCACTTTATCCCAATTACATGTTTAAGTTTTATTCATCTTATCCCTTTAAATCAATAGGATAGCATGAATAAACGGAATTAATTCAGGAATAAAAACATCCGGTTATTCCGGAGTGAATGACAAGATGACTAATTTGGAATAGTATCACTTAATGAGCTTCATCAGCACAGCAATGATCTTCTTCGCATTGACAATATTTTCTGTTATACACATGCAAAATGATCAACAGGGAAGCTGCTGCATAGCTAAAAAGTTCAGAAATTTCGAACCAATGAAATTGTTCGTTGATTATAACAAAGGCAAGTAATACCCAACTAATCCAAAACAGAGGCTTCATAAAACTTTTAGAAGTAGTCTGTACTGTTCTGTAAACCGCTATAAAGGAAATTACTATAAAAATATAATTGATCGACTTCCACCAACCGGGTGCTTCACCGCTTGCCGAGGCCGTACCCGCCATCGCTACAAAAAGGATAGGAGTGGCAATGCAATGTATTAAACATAAAATTCCGGCAATAGCGCCTAAAGAATCTGGTTTGGTTAGGGATAGGTTCATCAAATTTCTTGCTGATTTTTAAAAGAATAAGATAAGGATTTATTTGCTATTGCAACAGAGTTGCATTAAAATTAGAAATGGGAATTACAAGAAGAACAAAATCCGTTGATTTGTTGCTTAACGAGTTCGAAAAGAATGGTGGAGCAATTTCAACAACGGAACTTATCGGTCGTTTAGGGGATCAAATTAATAAGACCACCATTTATCGTGTGCTTGATAAACTGGAAGACGATGCCGTTCTGCATTCTTTCTTGGACAGTAAGGGTATCAAATGGTATGCAATCTGTGAAGGTTGCTCCAAACATGATCACAGCGATCTTCATCCGCATTTTGAGTGCACTGTTTGTGGTAAAGTAGATTGTCTTTCTGTTGAGATTCCTATTCCTAATTTAAACAACAGGGAAGTAGTGCATTCACAGATTCTTATTCAGGGGAAATGCGAAGATTGTACAGAGTAGATATATCTTCGCATTGTCTGAGGGCTATTTCGTAAGGAATTTTTTCTTTCCACTTTCAAAATCTTTCGAAATCACAGCCCGGTCATATTCTTCACCAAGAACGGTATAAGCTACATATGTCAAGGTATTATTTTCTACTGTAATGACTTGGTAAAACTGAGTTTGTTCGCCAACAGCATCTCTTTGATATCCATCAGCGGAGTAAGCTTTCATTTGTTCGTCATCTACAGTGTATTGCTTGGGGCCACTCACTGAAGTAACATAAATAGTCCCGATTTCTCCTGATTCATTTTCATCAACGTTGCGCACAGGAATATGGCCTCTGGCATAGGTATGATCATGTCCGTTCAGTACCAGATCTACCCCATATTTATCCAGCAAAGGTTTCCAGTGATCTCGGGCAAATTGAAAATTTCTTCCTTTGGCGGGAGAAAAAACAGAATGGTGGGAGGTGAGAATCTTCCATTTAGCCGTGCTGTTTTTCAATTCTTTTTCAAGGTATTCTGTTTGTTCTTCAAGTTTCTCATTTGAGTTTAGTACAATAATCTGAATATCCTGATAATTTACTGAATACACTGTTTCATGCAATTCTTTATCTAAATCTTGTTCAACAGGAAGTGTAAACTGTGGTCGCCATTGAAGGGATAATTTTCTGGGAGTAGATGTGCCGGTTCTCATAAATTCATGATTACCTACAACCGGTATTGCAGTCCATTGACTATGGATGAATCCACCCGCTTTAAACCACTCAGCCCATTCCTGATCTCGGTGAGCATAGTTTACAAGATCTCCTGCATGAATAACAAAAGAAGCATCCGGTGCTGTTTGATAGGCCATCCGAATAACTCTTGACCAATGATCAAGCACATCATTTTGGGCATCTCCAAAATAAACAAACTGAGTGGGTGAATAATTGGCTTTAGCAGTACGAAACTGAATCCATTCCGACCAGTGTTCGTCTCCGTCACCAACTCTGTATGCATAAAGCTTATCCGCTTCCAAACCTTCAAACACTACGCTATGATAGTGGACAAGCAAAGAGTTGTTGTCTTTATATAAACCGAGATCAAACTCTTCGGTTGTAGCTTCTATAGTTGAGGCATTTTCTGTAAACTTTGAATTTACAGTAGCTACCGCAATCTGAGCTACAGCTCTAGTGATACTTGTATCTGTACGCCATGTTACTGCCCGTCTTGTAGCGGGATCTCCATTAAAAGTAAGTATGATACGATCAGGATCTTTACTTGGAATTTCCCAGTGATGCAATCCTGAATGATGATGAGGATGGCTATGCTGAGCATTAGTTTGTGAAGAAAGCAGAATAATCAGTAAAAAAGAAAGGTATGAGTATGAAAGAAATCGCATAGTAAATATTTTTTGGATCTGTAGCTCAAGGATAATAAAATTTAAATCAATTGGGATGATGATATCGTTAAGGATTTCTTATCAAAAAAGATGTTGATAAAAAGAGATAGCACTATTGTTCAGATTTTTTGGATTAAAACAAGCTAAAACAAATGCTAACCAGCTTTCGGGTAGTCCAGCATATTTCTGTAAGCATGGCACATCATCTCTTGAGAAGCCCCTGCGAAATACATCATAAATACCGTCAGGTTTGCGATCTGAACTCTGAAGTAGCCGTTGTCTTTGTATTTTCTGGAGGAAACGATCGCATCTTTCTGGATAATTCTGAATTCAGCATTTTTCTGAATTTTTTCGATTAGGTCATAGTCTTCCATAATTCGAAAATCTTCCCTGAAGCCACCAAGCTCATCAAATAGCGTTCGGGTTATGAAAAGTGTTTGATCACCACCACGAACCATAATTCGATCAAAGCGCGTGCAATAGGAATTGATTTTCAACAAAGGGGTAGGGTAGTGATCAAATTTATATCGATAACAGCCTGATTCAAATCCCATATCCAGCGATTCCAAAATATCCTCAGCGAAAGAAATCGGAGGAAAGGAGTCGGCATGAACAAAATACAGCATCTCATTCTTAGAAGCTTCAGCACCTACATTCATCTGAGCAGCACGACCTTTACGCTCAGAAATAATACATTGTACACCACTGGATTCCACAATTCTAACTGTGTCATCGTTGCTTCCGCCATCTACAACTATGATCTCGGATTCTTGATCTGAACTAATTCCGGCTTTAAGGTGCTTTAATAAATCCGAAATGGAGCTTTCTTCGTTATAAGTAGGGATGATGATGCTTAGCGCCATCGAAAATTTAAAGTTTCGTGATGTTATAATTCTGAATATCCATGATATTAAATTACGAACTCAAAAATGAATCAGATTTTAAACCGACTATGAAATTATTAGGGATGTTGATTTTAGCATTAGGATTAAGTTTTCAATCCGGATCAGTAACTGCACAAAATGATTCTCTGGATTCTCTGATCACAGATACCACTACTTACGCAGAGATATCTATGATACTGTTGCAGATAGTCCGTAATGGAGAGCCCACTCAACAAATAGAAGATATGTTGGCAGATTTAAGTGAGGATCAGTTAAAAGCAGGGTTAAGTACGGAATCCGAGAAAAAGGCATTCTGGTTGAACATTTACAATGCATATGTGCAAATTCTGCTTTTGGATAAGCCTGAATTGTTCGAGGATCGGAATTCCTGGTTTGGCTACAATTTCTTTTCATCCCCACAAGTGACTATTGCAGGAAAAGAATTAAGTTTTGATGATATTGAACATGGAATTATCCGTCATTCTAAGATCAAACTCTCAATGGGTTATTGGGACAAGTGGTTTCCAAGCGATTATGAAAAGAAGTTTCGTTGGAATGAAGTGGATCCAAGAATTCATTTTGCATTGAATTGTGGAGCCAAAGCATGTCCTTATGTAGCAATTTACGATCCTGAAAGGGTTGAGGAGCAATTAGATATTTCATCTAAGCAATATCTCGAAAAAACTACTGAATACGATGCTGAAAATAGCAAAGTAAAAGTGAATGCGTTAATGAGCTGGTTCAGAGCTGACTTCGGAGGAAAAGACGGGGCGATTAAAATGCTAAAGAAGTATGAAGTTATTCCTCAGAATGCAGATCCTTCCGTTTCGTTTCTGGATTACGACTGGACATTGGAGCTTGGGAATTACAAAGATATTTAGCTGAGTAAAATTTAGCCTAAGGGAGATGCTTTTGCTAAGATGAATATTAATCTTATTACTAATTCAAAGCATCCTGATCAGATACTATTTTAACAGGAAGTTGGATCATTATTTCAGTTCCTTGCTCAGCTTCTGATTTTATATCCATGGAGCCATTCATTGACTTGATCAGATGGTGTGAAAGCTGAAAACCAAATCCAAAACCGCGTTCGTCGTTAGTACCCGGAGTGGATGTAGCGCTGTCATTTAACATCGCATCGATTTGTTCTTTACTCATTCCAACACCATTATCTTTGATTGTGAATAGAAGAAGTGCTGAATTTCTGGTCACATCTTCTTTATCAAGAGTGATCAAAATTTCGCCGTTTTCATTGGTAAACTTAACGGCATTCGAAATCATGTTTCCAAAGATCTGTAGCAACTTCATCTTTGGAAATTTTAAAGCAGCATGTTCGATGTTGATCTTAACTGAGAAGTCAATATTCTTTAGCTGAGCCTGAGGCTTGTACAGGTCAATGATCTTTGATTTAAGGTCTGAAATAGTGATGGTTTCAAGTTTATATTTGTTTTGCGTCTCACCATTTGGATTGCTTGAAAGAATCTCATCGGCTAACTCAAGAACCGTTTTTCCACCTTTGTTTATCATCTCGATCATCTCAATGATATTGCTTATGTCATTATCAGAAGCATTTTCTTTGATGATCTGTGATAAACCGATAATTCCTCCAATCGGACCACGAATATCATGACTCACCTTACGGTTTAACTGATCGGCTTCATCAAGCCTATTTCGTAATTCTTTGATCAGTTTACGATGTTCAAGTCTTGAAATAACTTCATCTGCAATGATTTTGAACATCTCAATTTTTTCCGGGGAGAAAGAATGATTCTGCTGATCCATCACGCACAGAGCACCAATGTTTGTCCCTTCCTTTGTTCTGATCGGAACCCCAAAATAATACCTGAGATTTGGATTACCGGTGACGTACGATTTATCTGAAAATAATTCGTTCTTATCCAGGTCACTGAGTTCGAGATGACCGGAATCCTGAATGGTGTGATGGCAGATAGAATCTTTTCGTGGCATTTGGCTGGATTCCATTCCATAGTGAGAGAGCGACCATTGTGTGTTTGCACCAACCAGATTTATAAGTGAAATGGGAGTACCTGCAATATGGGCAGCTAATTTTGAAAGATCATCCAACTCTTTGAAATTGTTGGAATAGTCAATGTCATATTCAGCAAGTTTCAGAAGGCGTTCAAGCTCTTTTGCTTCGTCAGTAATGTCTGTCATTTCTTAAGTCAACGTTAATTTTCTAAAAATACGCAGTTCTGAATTATTCAGATGTTATTTTTTCTATAGCTCCAGAAGTCCACACGATCTAATGCAATGTATGGTACGGCAATTATTTTGTTAGTTGTGTCAATTCCGATATCAGCAGGGCGACCGGCTGTTTTGATGAGAGTTCTGCTTGTTGATCCGTTATGAATCTTAATCGAACTGTCGCTTTGTGTGGCAGCAATAAGCATTCCATCTGAAAATTCAATTCCGTCAAAAAAGCCGCCTTCAAATGTATAGCTTTGATTTAAGTTTCCATCTAGATCGAAAGAATAGAAGAGAGAATCTCCACGCCATGGAGCTAAAACAAATTGTGCATTTGCTGAATCGTAAGTAATCCCGTTTGGATAGACAGGTAATTCATCAAGGAATATTTCGACTCCCCCATCAGTAATTGAATAAACGATCGGTTTACCTGTATCCGTTACAAACAAAGTTCCCTTTCCATCGCTTGAGATATCATTCAGAAAACCGGGCTCAAACTCAGAAAAATCATAGAAATTAATTTGCTCTCCTGATTTTATATCAAATTCATGAACACCATCCACATCAGCGGCAAACAAACTATTGCCAAGATTGAACATTCCTCTGGGTGCGTGAAGCGGAAATTCTTCTGTGCCTGTCATAAAAGTTGTATCAACCACATTTCCATCTGTATCAACTTTAGTAATGAAGCCATTTCCATCTCGTCCGTTACCACTGCCATTAAAGTTTGAAATGAAGAAAACGTTTTGAACCGGGGCATACCGAACAGCTTCAGGTTCGTTGAGATTTGTAACACTAAACAGGATGGAGGAGGTGTCCTGAACAGTTTCAAAATCAGGTAAATATTTATTCTCTGAATTATTGCACTGAATAAAAAATCCGGATAAAAGAACTGTAATTAAAAGTCTTTTTTTCATAGCTGAATATCTGATGTTGAAGAAAATCAGATGCTCAGGCTTCGAATACAAATTTTTCAGACAAGCTTTGCAAATATTTGCAGATCGTTATGCTCCTACAGGCACATGCTCAGGATTTGCATTTTTGTATGCCGGACGTGGTTGTAATCCGAATAACTCAAACATGTGCATGTCTTCATCCAACTCGTTGTTATCTGTGGTAAGAAGTTTCTCGCCGGTAAAGATGGAATTAGCTCCGGCCATAAAACACAAAGCCTGTTCTTCAAAATTCATTCTTACACGACCTGCAGAAAGACGAACCATAGATTTCGGCATCAAAATACGAGCCGTTGCGATCATTCGTGCCATATCCCAGCTTGGAACTTTAGGCTGATTCTCCATCGGAGTTCCTTCAACGGCAATCAAAGCGTTTACTGGTACCGATTCAGGATGCTGATCCAGATTTGAAAGGGTATAAAGCAATCCAATTCTATCTTCATGAGTTTCGCCCATTCCGATAATTCCACCGGAACATACTGAGATATTATTATCCTGAACTTTTTTGATGGTATCTAAACGATCATCGTAGGTTCTTGTAGTGATGATCTTTTTATAGAAATCTTCACTAGAATCAAGGTTGTGATTGTAGGCATACAATCCGGCATCTTTCAATTTTGCAGCTTGATCATCGGTAAGCATTCCGAGCGTGGCACAAACTTCAAGGCCCATATCAGAAATCTCAGAGACTACATCCAACACCTGATCAAAATCTTTGTTTTTGCGAGCGCTTCTCCAGGCAGCGCCCATACAAAAGCGTGTACTTCCTGCATTTTTAGCACGTTCAGCAGAAGCAAGAATCATTTCTTTAGGCATCATCTTTTCGGAATCAACTCCAGTATCATACCGAGCAGATTGAGGGCAGTAGGCGCAATCCTCAGAGCAACCACCGGTTTTTATAGATAATAACGTACAAACCTGAACTTCTCCTGTTTCATGATACGCACGATGAACTGTAGCAGCCTGATATATCAGTTCCATAAGAGGGGTGTTGTATATATCAGTTATTTCGTCTTTAGTCCAGTCGTTGCGAATATCAGTCATAATAAAATCAGTTTGATCTAAATTTTCCCAAAAGTAAGAGGTATCTTTAGAAATGCCAACGTATAATTTTATTTATTGATCAGGATAAAGTAATGTCAGAAGTATTGATCTCGGGAAGGACTTCGTTTAAAATAGAAGTACCTTATAAACTTATTGAATCCGGAAAAAAAGGGAAGAAACCTCTTATTGTATATTTGCATGGATACAAACAAAATATAACTCTTTTCCAAAAGCTGACTACAAAGATACTCAATATTGAAGCATATCATTTATTTATTCAGGCTCCATATCCGGTTTATGATGAGAAAAGAGAACGTAAAGTAGAGGAATGGGGAAGAGCCTGGTATCTATATGACGGTGAACAAACTCAGTTTGTAAAATCTATGGAGATTTCCTCAGAATTCATTCAGGAAATAATAGATCAATTAATTCCAAACTTAGAAGTAAGCCGGATTTGTATTTTTGGTTATTCAATGGGTGGATATTTAGGCGGTTATTTTGCACTCTCGCGCTGGAAACATGTGAATGAAGCAATAATACTTTCTGCTCGCATAAAAACAGAAGTTTTCGAAGGTAAACTTGAACAAGCAAAACATATCCGTTTTTTAGCAATTCATGGAGAAGGAGATACCAGTGTTTATCCTGGCCCACAACAAAAAGAGATTGAAAATCTGAAAGAGAATGGGATAGATGCTACCTTCGAAATGATAAATGAAAAGCATAAATTCACAGATACTTTTATTGAAAAATCAATGGAATGGTTATCGGCAAAAGGGTACCGAACAATTTTTTAGGTTTTTTTTCTAATGTTTGTTAATTTTTTCTAACTAATATTAGAAATATTCCTTGGGCTAATTTAATCATACTATATGAAAATACTTGTTGTCGAAGACGATCCCTCAGTAAGAACCCTTGTTAAAGCGGTTCTCGAGCATAACAACAATGAAGTTATTACTGCAGAAACTGCACAAGACGGTCAGACTTTAGCTACAGAAAAGTCTTTTGAAATGATTGTACTTGACCTTGGTTTACCCGATGGCGATGGCTATGAGGTATGTAAAAATATTCGTGATCAAGGTATATCGACGCCAGTTCTTGTTCTTTCGGGAGAACAAGAAACAGACGTAAAGGTAAAGTGTCTGAAAGTTGGAGCAGATGATTATCTTACTAAACCTTTTAATACCGAAGAACTACTTGCCCGACTTCAGGCAATTAAAAGAAGAACAGAATCCTCCGGAGATCAGATATTAGCATGTGGGGATTTAAAGGTAAATCTGCTTAAAAGGGAATTCACTGTAAACGATGAGAAGGTTCAACTAACTAATAATGAATTTAATCTGCTTGTCTATTTCCTAAAAAATAAAAACAGAATTATTACACAGGAAGAACTCGCAGAAAAAGTTTGGGATATACATTTTGATACTCAAACAAATTATATAAATGTCTATATAAGTTATCTGAGAAAGAAAATCAGAGAATACTCAGAAAATGATTATATCGAAACGATTCGTAAGAAGGGCTTTACTTTTCGTTGTGAATGATGAAATCTGACAAATTATAAGCCGTTTCTGAACAGAGGCGGCTTTTTTTATTTCTGACAATGAATAAACAACTCATAGCATACCTTAAAGATTTTATTTCAGAAGATCGTTGGAACCGGTTGAATGAAGTACTAAATAAAAGAACTCGCCACATAACTGTTGTTCTTGAGGATATTTATCAGCCGCATAACGCAAGCGCTGTTTTACGAAGTTGTGATGGTTTTGGATTACAGGATATTCACATTATAGAAGACAGAAACAAGTTTGATGCTTCTTCACAGGTAACTATTGGTGCAGACCAATGGCTTAGCATTAAAAAATATAATGAAGAACAAGAAAACAATGTTGAGCAATGTTTTAATACACTTCGCAATAATGGGTATAAGATAGTGGCTACAACTCCTCATGAAAATGATTCTGACCTAGGCCAGCTTGACATTGATGAGCCAATAGCACTTGTTTTCGGAACAGAGCTGGAAGGAGTTACTGATGCAGTTTTACATAAGGCAGATGCTTTTGTAAAAATTCCAATGTTTGGATTTAGTGAAAGCTTTAATATTTCTGTAAGTGCTGCTATTTGTCTCTATGACTTGACTACAAGATTGAGAAATTCGGAAATTGATTGGGAACTAACTCCCGAAGAAAAGGAAGTCATAATGCTGTCCTGGATTAAAAAATCGATTAAAGCAGGAGATCAGCTCGCAGAAAAATGGATTTCTGATCATCAATCTTTCTGAGATATTTACCTTGGTAGTGTTTTGTCCAAATCTGCTACTGCATATGCAAATACAGCCATAGTAGCTACGCACTCATTAAAGTCATTTATGTTTAGCTTTTCAATAGTATCAACGGCGGTATGATGAAACCAAAAATACTTTTCTCCATCTACATTTAACCCCATTCCAGGAACTCCTTTTCTCATAAGGGGACCGATATCGGCACCACCACCACCTTTCCTTACTTCGCCGGATTCTGCTCTGTTCAGCATTTTACCGATCTCAACAAGAATATTATATGCTTCATCGCTTCCACTGAAGCCAAATCCAATTGGGTCGAATACACCACTGTCTGATTCCATTGCAAGAACATGTTTCTCGAGTGATTTTTCATCTTCTTCAACCCATCTGAGATACTCCTCAGCACCTCTTAACCCATTTTCTTCATTCGTCCATAACACTACTCTTATTGTTCTTTTTGGACGTATCCCGGACTCTTTGATAAGCCTTAAGGCTTCCCAAGCAGCGACACAACCTCCGCCATCATCCATTGCACCATGACCGTTATCCCAAGCGTCAATATGTCCGCCCATGACAACTATTTCTTCCGGAAATTGACTTCCTTTTATTTCAGCTATAACATTATGAGATAGAGCATCAGGGAATGATTTTGCCTCCATATTTATGGTAAGAGTAACAGTTTCACCTCGATTGATAAAGCGTTCTATTAAGTTTACATCTTCTGTTGTTAAGGCAACATGAGGTATTTTTTTAACTCCTTCTTCGTAATACATGGTACCTGTATGAGGCGTTTGCATAGAATAGGATGCTACAGAAGCTAATCCACTTGCCAATGCTCCATGTTTTGCAGCCTCTATAGCTCCGTTAACTCTATATTGAACTGTTTCTCCATAGGTCGTAAAAGGAGCATTATAAATTACAATTTTACCCTTTGCTTCTGTTGATCGCTCATTAAGCTCTTCAAAGCTTTTGACCAGTAAAACTTCGGCTGTAATCCCATTTTTTCCGGTACCCACACTACCACCCAGACTTGCCATAGGTAATTCTTTCGAAATTGGACTGTTTAGAGTAACAGATTCTTTACCTCTTACCCAGTGAGGGACCATAACAGGCTGTTTCCACACTCTGTCAAATCCATCCTTCTCCATTTCAGCAACTACCCAGTCAATACCTTCTTCTAATACTTGAGAACCACTTAATCTTGGCCCGTAGTAATCAGTTAAATGAGTTAGTCTGCTGAAGCCTATATCATTTTCTAAGGCTTTATTGATTAATTCTTCAGAATTTTGCTTTATAGAATTGTCAATTGAAGGTTGTGCTTCTAAAGATGCTGAGAAGAATAAGAATAGAAAGAGTAAGTATTTTTCCATCGTATCAAGATTAAGTTTTAAAGTGATGGAATAAACTAAAAAAAGGAGAGTGAATCAGTTTTGTATTGAAAAAAATTACAAATCAATCCATAGACTTTGTATTAGTCTCGGCAATTTTTCGAAATTCGAGATATTCTTCAGGAGAAGTATCTGCAAATATATAATTAATAGGATTAACTCTTTTACCATTTAATCTTACTTCATAATGAAGATGAGGTCCTTCAGTAATACCTGAATTACCGGAATAAGCAATCATTTCACCTCGTTTAACCTCGGTACCTTTTCTATATTTTTTTGGGACTGAAGAGAGGTGAGCGTATACAGTTTCATAACCATACCCATGATCTATGATTACAATTCTCCCAAGTGTGCCTAAAAGACCTGTAAATTTAATTTTTCCATCCGCTGTTGCAAAAACTTCACTTCCTATTTCCGCACGAAAATCCGCACCTGCATGAAGTCTTTCGTATCCTAATACTGGATGATCACGCATACCAAAACTGCTTAACAGGATACCTTCAGTAGGTTTAATCGCAGGAAGGTGACGCAATTTTGCTTTGTTTTCATTGTACGTTCTTTTGAGCTCTTCAAAGCTAAGTTTTTGAATACTTACCCTTCTTTCAAGGTTATCTATTTTGGATGAAACCCAACGTAAAAGTTCTTCTGAGTTCTGGTTATATACATCAAATTCGGGAGAAGGGTAAGCACCTCCTGTACCTGCTTCACGTTCATCTTCCGAAATATCTTCCAAACCGAGTACAGAACGATAAATTTGATTGTCCTGAGTAGCTATATTTTTAAGTTCTTCATCCAAATGTACAATGGAGTTTTTTGTGGACTCGAGTTCATTATATAACACTTCATTTTCAGCTTTGAGAGCTAATTCAGCGGGAGTACCTACATAATTTGAGAGGAAGATGATCCCAAGTCCGGACAAAAAGACTCCGGTTAAGATCCAGATAGAAAGATTGAATATAACCTGTTCCGCTTTGTTATAGCGGACTGGTATAAATTCGCAGTTTTCTTCGTCGTAGTAATAATGATTATCTAAAGACATATCCTATTTTAAAACCCACTAAAGGTAATTATTCAGTGTTTCCTAATCAAAGAGTGACGGAACATTCTAATGTTACGTTATTCTACGTCACCTTCGAAATATTCAATCGCTCTTTTAGGAGTTGGATCAAATTCACCAGAACGTTGTGCAATCTTAGACTGAATACGATCCTGAAACGCTTTTGCGGGATCATAGCCATAATGTTTCAATAAATAATTCATGGCAATAACTTCAGCTATTACAGTAATATTTTTACCTGGTGTAATAGGAAGATGGATTAGAGGGATATCCAGACCAAGAATTGAAACCGAATCATGGTTTAAGCCTGTTCTTTCAACATCTCTTGTTTCGTCCCAAAGTGTGAGCTCTAAAACTACTTCAAGTCTTTTTTGATAACGTATAGACCTGATTCCAAACATGGACATAACATCTACGATTCCAAGTCCGCGAATTTCCATAAAATGTTTACTCATTTCGGTAGCTGACGACATGAGCACATTACTTTTTTTGGTAAGCATTACGACATCATCTGCAACTAAACGGTGGCCACGTTCAATGAGATCAAGAGCAACTTCACTTTTTCCAATTCCTGATTTACCTGCAATTAGAATACCAATACCATAAACATCAACCATTGCTCCGTGAACCATCGTTTGTGTTGCAAACTGATCTTCAAGAAAATCCCTGAGTAAGAACATGAAACGAGTAGTTTCTATAGGTGTAGTAAAGATCGGAATAGATGCCTTTTCAGCCATATCTATGAGAGCATCTGGTAATTGGTTGGAGTCAGTCAAAAAAATGACTGGTATATCAAATTCAGTAAGTGAGGAAAATGCCTTTATTTGTTCATCTTCAGACAAGTTATCTAGAAACTGTGTTTCTGTGTTTCCTATTATCTGAATTCTCTGGTAAGTGAATAGTTCAGTATAGCCGGCAAGAGCCATCCCCGGACGATGAAGGTCAACTTCGGTTACATATCGGTGTTCAGCGCAATCACCTGTTGTACAAGCGGTTAAATTTATCTGAACTCGTTCCCGAAGCTTCTTAATTATGTAAGAAACTTTAACTTTTTCTTTTCTGGGGATTGGCTCACTGGCTTTAAATGGCATTAATGTACAGCTTGTAATTTTTGTTTATAACGTTTCAATTGTCGGGTAGCTACGTCAACCGCAATTGAAATTGCCTTTTCATAGGTTTCGGATTTTTCATTCACAGCTATTACTTTTTTAGGCACCTTTATAATAATTTCTGCTTTTTGTGGATTTTTAGGATCTGATGTAGGTTCCAGAATTATATCACACGAAACTATCCGATCGTAGAAGTGTTCCAGTTTGGCTACACTGTCTTTACTAAAATTCTTAAGATCCTGGCTTGCGTCGAAATGTCTTGAAGTGAATGAAATATTCATTTTTGCTCCTCTTTAAATTTAAGTTTTAGCTCTTGGATGTGCATGTTCATACACATTTTTGAGTCTTTCCACACTTGTATGAGTGTAGATTTGGGTTGCAGCTAAATTGGCATGACCCAAAAACTCTTTGATTATTCTGATGTCAGCCCCGTTATCAAGCATATGTGTTGCAAAGCTATGTCTGAGAACGTGCGGGCTTTTTTGCGTTACCTCACTATGTTTAGTTAAATATTTTTCTACTATGCGCTGAGCATTTCGAGCGTACATGCGTTGTCCGTTTGCAGCCAAAAATACTGCATTTGTAGCGTCGCTGTCTGTTTTAGTACCATACAGTTTTTCTTTTGTTTCAAGATGGGCTTTTAGAGCGTTAATTGCCTTCAATCCCAATGGAACAATTCTTTGTTTATTACCTTTACCCGTTACATTAATCTGTTTATTCTTTAAATCCAATTGAGAAATATTCAAATTGATCAATTCACTTAAGCGGATTCCTGTACTATAAAACAATTCGAGTAAAGCAAGATTCTGTTTTCCTCTGGGCGATTCTGAATTAACGGAATCCATCATCCTTTCGATATCTGCATTATTCACAGTTTTAGGAAGTGTTTTGTCTTTTTTTGGAACAACAAGAAGATGAGCGGGATTCTTTTCAATATATCCCCGCTTAAAACAGTATTTAAAAAAAGAGCGTAATGCAGCAACTTTTCTTGAGATAGAAGATTTTGCAAGACCTTGATCGGAAAGATCACCTAGCCACAATCTTATCGATAGTCTGGTAACAGTACTAACATCAATTTCTTCGATATCTTTTTGATCTTGTTCGGCTATAAATTCTGCGAAAGAAGTAAGATCATTTTGATACGAAGTGATAGTATGAGGAGAAGAATTCTTTTCGACAGAGAGATATTTTAAATATTTATCGATGATCACTTTCATTACTCAAATATGTATATCCGGGAGCAAAAAAGAAAACTCAATCGTAAAAAAACTGCACTATTTTTATAACAGTTTTCTTCCTTTCCATTGAACTTTATTATCTGTTAGAAAATCGATTATACACTGTATTCCGAGAGCCTGAAACCATAGTACTCCTACAGGGTGTGTAAGGGCTGAGTACAACTCCCATTTGAATAAAAAATTCAGCGCTGCTCTTTGTAAAAAAATCATCAGAATTGGGATCAAAGAAAGAATGATCAGATCTGAATTATTGGTTGTAAAAGCGTGAATAAGTAGTACATAAGGCATAATAAAAACCATCATGTGAACCAAGGCCATCAAACCAAAGAACAAAATGTTGTTGTTGAAACCGAGGAAAAAGTTCTTTCTTAATCCATTCCAAACATCCTTACCCGATGAGTACATCCGACAATAAACTGAATTTACTCCATGCAGCATTTTAAGAGTTGAACCGGATGCTTTAATTCGTTTTGACAATTCCACATCTTCTATAACCTGATCTTTAACTGTTGTATGACCACCAATTTTATTATAAACCCCTCTATTGAAAGCAATGAATTGACCACATGCCGCAGAAAAAGCTGTGTTTAGTTTTTTGGCAAAAAAGGAGGGGAGCCACCTTGGAGATCGTTCTACATATTTAGCAGGTAATAATGTATATAATGCAAAATAGATCAAAGGAATCACCTGCTTTTCCCAGAAAGTTTCAGTTTTCTGTTCCGGCCAAACGGTTATTGAATCAAAAGAATTTAGTTCAGTTAATGATTTTGTAATAACATCTTCATTCAACCAGACATCAGCATCAATAAAGATCAGAACATCACCTGAAGCTGCTTCACTAAGTTGATGACATGCCCATGGCTTACCAAGCCATTCATCAGGTTTTGGTTTTCCCTTTATCATTCTCAAAGTTGAAACAATGGAAGAAAGTTTTTCTATAATTTCAGTAGTACCGTCTGTAGATTGATCATCAAGAACTAAAACTTCAAAATTTTCGTAGTTTTGTTTTAATGCTGAAGTGATGCATCCTTCTATAACATCTGCTTCATTTCGGGCAGGAATACAAATACTAACTTTTTTCTTTTTACCGGGATATTTTTCTGATTTATAAAGCGGTTCAAATTCAAAGAAGTTTCTTATTAGGATAAATGAGGTATAAACGAGATAAGCTATTGTTATGTATAGAAACAAATCCATCAAAAAGAATTAAATAATTACAGTGTGAAAATTTCTACAGATTACAGAGACGAGTTTCTATTTCCAAACAAACCAAGTGGAGGATATGAATGGTGGTATTTTGATACAGTCAGTTCTGACAAAAAATGGAGTCTTGTAATCATATTTTATCTGGGTAATCCTTTTTCTCCTGAATACATTCGTGGAATTAGTAAATCTGATATAAAACCAGAAAATTTTCCCGCTGTTAGCGTATCTCTATATAAAAATAATTCTACAGAATTCTACAGTTTTCTCGAGTACGACATAAAAGAATTCAGCTGGGAATCAGGCTCTAATACCTTTAGAATTGGCTCTAATTCATTTCAAAGAGAGGAGAAAAGTAAGGAGTGGCTTTACAATATTAATATCGATCAGATCCTTCATTCAAAGCATAGTTTGAAAGCAAACCTGACATTCAAGTCATCTAAAAATGAGCTGAATTTAAAAAGTAAAAATGGGAAAAGTCTATCTCATAATTGGAATTTATTGCAGCCTATAGCTTCTGTTACTGGAAAATTTGAAGTAAATGGTAAAAATCAGTCAGATCAGTTTAAATTTGAAGGAACAGGCTATCATGATCATAATATCGGTTCTGAACCCATGAAAGATGATTTTGATGATTGGTACTGGGGAAGACTTCACTTCAAAAATTATACACTCATCTATTATCTGATGAATAGAAGGGATCAGACTCAGCATGAAGCATGGCTGATCAATCAAAAAACCAATGAGATTGAAGATGTTTTTGATTCTATAGAACAAGATTCATTTTTGATAAATAAGCTTGGATTGAGATCCTCAAGAAAACTTTATTTAAAAGGAAAAAAATGTGAATTAACCATCCAATCTTATGCCTGTTTAGATGACGGACCATTTTATCAGCGATTTGCCGCGAATGCAATTATAAATATGGATAATCAGATAGAATCAGCAAACGGAATTACAGAATATATTAAGCCATCAAGGATTTACAGTAAAGTATTCTGGCCGTTAGTTCATATGCGATTGAGATATAAATATAAAAATCCTCATTGGGTGCAGAAATCGAAGAAAATGTATGAGTGGACGTGGTGAATTAAAGCTGATAACTGTTAGCTGATTGCTGTCAGCTTTAATTCATCCAACACAATATTAAGTATCTCTGCAAAAAACTCAGTTAGTTCTTCTTTTGATAAATACCTATCAGGCGTGACTCTTTCTCCAATGCGGATATGTAGATCGGGTTTGCTTCCTTTTGAGAAATCCGTATAAAAAGCGATGGGCACAAAATCGATAGTTTCATCTAATTCTTTGTACAGCCAGGAAAGACCTTTTTTGAATTCAATTTCTGTATTTCCAAGAGGCTTAATTTCTCCTTCCGGATAGATGAAAAGACTTGCCTTATCGCGATTCATGGATTCAACAGCGTATCTCAACGATTTTAAAGTCGATTTAGGATCTTCAAGATTGATGGAAAAAGCGCCAATTTTGGAAAAGAAACGATGCTTGATCATCTGTTTGTCTTCCATGATCGCCCGGGGTTTCTGATGAAAATAAAACCGATCTAAGTACAAGGGTAGCAATCCATCCCACCACATGTTATGATTAATAAAATACACGGTTTTAGATGAGGAATCCGGAACGTATTGCTGATGTATTTTTATTTCTTTGAATCTTCTGTTCAACAGCCACTTGGTGTAATGACTAAAAAACCAGATCAAAAAAGGGGATTCGTTAGCAGGTATAAAACTCATCTAAATCTTTTTGGAGATGATAGCGTGTTCTGTCTTATCTTTCAATCATGAAGAAGCATAGAAATAAATCAATCGTTCAAATTACGGATCCCAATATTGAAAAGTACGCAGAGGAACATACTTCGGGAGAAAGTGAGTTTATTCAAAAAGTAATTTCATCCAGCGATGATCAGCTTCAGTATATCGATATGTTAAGCGGGAGGTTAGTTGGACAACTTCTAAAGATGATGGTAAAGGTATCCGGAGCGAAGAGAATTCTTGAAATAGGCACCTTTACGGGATACTCAGCTCTTATGATGGCGGAAGCTTTATCTGAAGACGGAGAGATTATTACTCTTGAGATGAATTTGAAGTATCAGAAAATTGCTCAATCTCATTTTGATAAGTACGATACCAAAAAAAAGATCAAAATGATTAAAGGTAATGCTCAAAATACAATTTTAGATTTGACCGGAAATTTTGATTTGGTATATCTGGATGGAGATAAATTACGCTATTCATATTATTACGAAAAAATAATTCCATTACTTAATTCAGGGGGGCTAATTATTGCTGATAATGTGCTTTGGGATGGTACTGTGTTACACCCAGAAGATAAAAAAGCAAAAGCAATCGATGAATTTAATAAACTTGTTAGAGACGATAGCAGGGTAGAACAGGTATTATTTCCGATAAGAGATGGAGTTAATGTTATTACAAAGCTTTAAACGAATCTACTGTTTATTAAGAATAAAATTAAATTCGTTTTCTTCATTATCTAAAACTTGTTTTTTGTCAAGTATAATTATTTTATTCTCATCAAAACTTAATCGCCCTCCAAAATCCTGATCTTCAAATTCTAAAAGAGTGATTACCGAATCTTTTGAGTCCCAATGAACAGGTCCAATCAGTTTAACGGGATTATTTTCTCGTCCAACATAAATCAAAGAAATAGAGTAAGTGCTATCTGAATTAATTTTCAATGAGGCTTTGATTTCTTCACAGTCTGAGCAAGGAACTACTCCATCATAAGATCCAACCCATGTTATTTCCTGATTATTTTTTCTGTTAGCATCTAATTTATCACGCATTTCTTTTTTGGTACAGTTTAAAAAACTACAAATAAGAAGCAGATATATAAATCTTTTCATTTTAAACAGTCTTAGAGTGTGAAAAAATAAATTTGTTTATTCGATAATTGATTTACAAACAAAATCTGGGATTATTCCGGTAGATCTGATTGCTGAATCATAGCTGTCTTCACGTGTATTTCCGGAAAGAACCAACATGGTTTTAACCCCGAATTTGTTTCCCCCCAAAATATCGGTTTGCAGGGTATCTCCAACCATCAAGATTTCATCTTTGTTTATGAACTGATCTTTAGTGAGTTGTTCATATGCATACATAAACATCTGAGAATCAGGTTTCCCAAAATGAATGAACTTTTTACCTAACAGGTTTTCAACGAGTTTGGCAATCCCGCCGGTAGCAATGGAGATATCATTTCTTGAAACGGGGTAAAAGTAGTCTGAATTCGCCAGAATTACGGGCATATTTTTCTTTCTGAGCAGGTTTACGACTTTATTGATATCTGTATTCCAGTCAAAGCCTTCATCGTCTAAGAATACACATGCAGAGATTTCATCAAGATCTTCCAAGTCAATATCATGAACAGGAATATGATCCAATCCAGCCTGTAAAATATAATCTGCTGAATTTTCTGTACCTAAATATGCAATCTTACCTGAAGTTATTTTCTGTTCCAGAAAATGTTTAGCCATCATGCCAGAGGTAAGCATTTCGTGTAATTCAATACCAGGGAGTCCCAATTCTACATATTTATCAATTTGCTGTTGTGGGCTTCTTGATGCATCATTGGTAAGAATCCTGAATAGTTTATTTTCATCCCGGATAAACTTAAGTGTTTTATCAGCACCTTCAATTAATCCGTTATGGTTTTTAACCACCCCGTAAGAATCAAGCATTATGACTTTGAATTGCTTTGCTATTTCAAAAAAAGAAGGAAAATTCATCAGAGATTCAATGCGGTAAGTAAAGGTTCAGGGTTAAAAATATGTTCTAAAGAAGGCAGATGTTCTTCAAGCGCTTCTTTCTGCAATTTGTTTGCAAAAATTTCATGGAAAAAAAACTTTCCGTATTTCAGGACATAAGTAAGAATGAAGAAACGATATGCTTCTTTGAGAAATAGTACTTCAGTTTTTGTAAGTGGAAATATCTTATGATACGCTCTTAAAAATATAATAAACCGTTCTTCCATCATTACATCTGAATTATATGTAAATATGGTTCTATCGCCGATATCGGATGAAACACGGCTAAAAAAGTAAAAGTCGAGCATTCTAGTGCTTACCCTGAACCAGTCATAATCCCAGCGAGAAAAAAGCTTAAAATCATGCGTAACCGAAAAATTACCAATATTCCAATCTACAAATACCGGTATGGTTTCTAAAGAGTCACCATTTAGCTTTTCATAATTTTCTAAAAAAGATTCACAATGTTCACGAATTAATTTCCTATGCATTGGAAAATCATATTTAGAAGATTGATCATCTAACATTTTTAGCAGGTCATGAACATCATCCTGCATCGTTTTGGAAGATTTTGGAAGCGTGGCTTTTACGGTATCACAAGCTTTATGAAAGTGAGCAGATTGAACAGCTAATCGTTCTATTTGATTTTTGTTCAGTCGTTTAGGCAGTTTATTCTTAATATGAATTGGTCGATAAAAAACAACCCATGCATCTATGATCTCACTTTTGAACCGATGAACAAACAATCTATCGCCTTTCATTAACGAACGAGCTAAAAAATTTTCGAACGGGGAGGGTAAATTATTCGAAAGTGTATTTATAATGCTGTGGTCTTCCACAAAATGTTCAAATTTACCAAAGTAAGATAGTTTAGCAACGATATAATTCTGGTCTTTTAAAGCTATTTTATAAACATGATTGGTAGACACTTTAGCGCTTATATCTACAATATGGTCAATTTCTCTGGTAGAATCGAATTCATTCCAGGCTTCTTTGATTATGGTGTTAAAATCAATAAATGCCATTATACAATCTCGAAATATCTTTTGAGTTCCCAGTTTCTTTGTTCCGGATCATATTGCTTCCATTCCCATTCTCGAGTCCTAATAAAATGGTTTGTAAATTCTTCACCAAAAAGTTCTTTTGCAATCTCTGATTCTTTCATCGCTTTTGTTGCTTTATGGAGGTTTGTATGAAGAGGTTTTGTTGCAGTATTGTCGTATTCATTTCCTTTAGTCGGAGAGAGGGTCAATTCTAATTCATTTTTGATACCGTATAAACCAGATGCCAATGCCGCCGCCATTGATAAATAAGGATTTGCATCTGCACCCGGTACTCTGTGCTCTATTCTTGCTGATTCAGCATCATGTAAAATAAGTCTGACTGCTGTTGTGCGATTTTCAATTCCCCAGCTAACAGTAGTAGGTGCCCAAGACCCTTCTACAAATCTTTTATAACTGTTTACGGTAGGGGCAAACATAGGTAAAATATAAGGAAGACAATACAGCTGTCCGGCAAGAAACTGCTTTGCAAGATCACTCATTTTATGTGTGCTATTAGAATCGTAAAACAGGTTTTTATTCTCTTCTCTATTCCATAGACTTTGATGAATATGACCGCTACTACCAGGCAAGTCAGGATTCCATTTAGCCATAAAGCTTGCTAGTATCTCGTAATGATAAGCAATTTCTTTTACTCCTGATTTAAAAAGTACGGCTTTATCGGCCGCGCTCAGAATTTCATCATACTCTATACAAGCTTCATACACACCATTACCTGTTTCAGTATGTAAACCTTCTATAGGAACATCAAACTTAGATAAATGTCGGAATAAATCTCCTAAAAACTCTGAATTTAAAGAAGCTCTTAAAATTGAGTAACCAAACATACCAGATGTTATAGGTGTAGGGTCTCTAAATCCTTTTTCTGCGTAACTTTGAGGCGTTTCATTAAAATTGAACCATTCAAACTCGTTACTGTATTTAGGAATGAATCCCATTTGATGTGCTTCATAACGAATTCTTTTTAACAAACTTCTTGGGCAGACTTGTGAAATGTCTTTATTTGATTCAAAGTCGGCTAAAAGAAATGGCTTATTGTTATCCCAAGGAATTTCTCTGAATGTAGTTGGGTCTATCTCAGCGAAAGAATCAGGATAACCCGTGTGCCATCCTGTAATTTCAGAATTATCATAGCAAGCATCATTAATATCCCAGCCGAAAATCACATTACAAAAACCAATTCCCGAATCTAAGGCTTTAATAAGCTTATCTTTACTGATTATCTTTCCTCGTAAAACACCATCAATATCTGTAACAGCAAACTTTACTGCCGTCGAGGGGTGGTCTTTAATAGTGTTAATGATAGTTTCTTTATCCAAAGCCATATTTTATTTCAAATATAGGAAAGCTATTCATACTATAATTATAATCGTAAATGATATTGCCCTAAAGATATGTCAAAAATTGAAGATCGTAAAAAAGATCATGTTGCCCTTACTCTGGATGAAATAACACAATACCATAAATCCACTGGTTTTGAAAAATACGATTTTAGACATAATGCTTTGCCTGAATTGGATTTCAATGAAATAAGCACAGAAACGATTCTTATGGGGCGAACTTTTTCATTCCCGCTTTTTATCTCTTCGATGACAGGGGGGTATGACAAGGCAAAGTTTGTAAATGCTGTTATCGCTGAATTTTGTGAATCTCAGAACCTTCCTTTTGGTGTTGGAAGTCAGCGTGCAATGCTTGAAGATGAAAATTTGACCAAAACTTTTTCAATAGTAAGAGAGAAAGCTCCTAATGCTTTTATTTGTTCCAATATTGGCGGAGCTCAGTTGATAAATGGCTTAGGAGATACTAAGATCAGAGCTATGATCGATTCTATACAAGCTGATGCAGTTATTATTCATTTAAATCCACTACAAGAGTTAATGCAACCTGAAGGAGACCGTGATTTTAAAGGTGTTTTAGAAGGAATTGAAAAATTAACAGCTGAAGTTAATTTACCGGTTATAGTTAAAGAAACTGGTGCTGGAATTTCAAAATATACAGCTAAACGACTTTTAAATGTTGGTGTAACAGTTATCGATGTTGCCGGAGCAGGAGGAACAAGTTGGGCAAAAGTGGAGAATGAGAGAGCTAATGAAAACTCATTTAATTTACTTTTTAACGATTGGGGAATTCCTACAACAGATTGTCTTGAAGATTTATCAGGATTGCAATGGGAGAGGGGATTCGAAATTATCGCTTCAGGAGGAGTCAGATCTTCATTTGATATTGCTAAATCCTTATGTCTGGGAGCAAATTTTACAGCAACCGCTCAACCGGTAATTAAGGAAGTAATGAAAAATGGAGAGAAAGGCTTAATCAAACTTTTAGATCAATGGAAATATCAATTTAAAGTGATAATGGCTCTACTTGGATGCACTTCTGTAACTGAGTTAAACAAATCTCATCTAATTAGAGTCTCATGAATCCAATTCTATTCTTTTAAGCTCTTTTATATTATCCTTATATTTCAAAAAATATTCTAAAGAGAATCCTTGGCAAAATCTGATCTTCACATCAAATTATTTACTCATATTCAAAAGGAACTGGAAGAGTTAGGAATACCTGAACATCCGGTTTCTCTATACCAACCTTATTTGTACGCAATGGAAATGGGGGGTAAGAGAATACGTCCTTTACTCACTTTACTTGCAAATGGAATTTGTGAAGGAAAAACCGAAGACGCTCTGCCAGCTGCCATGGCTGTTGAAGTGCTGCATAATTTTACTTTGGTTCACGATGATATAATGGACAGCGCAGAAACCCGAAGAGGTAAAGAAAGCGTATATAAAAAATGGGATCAGAATAAAGCCATTCTATCCGGAGATGTAATGTTTGCTGATTCTTTTCGATTATTGCATCATTACGCTGATAATGATGAGTTTTCAAAGAAAGAGTATTCAGCGATCATAGAGAGTTTTACTACCGCTTCCATCACTGTTTGTGAAGGCCAAGCACGGGATATGGATTTTGTTTCTGAAGAGTTTGTAAGTCATGAGCAGTATTTAGAAATGATTAAAGGAAAAACATCTGCTTTGCTTGCCGCTTCTTTAAGTTTAGGTGCTATATCTGCTCATGCTACTGAAAATCAAATTCAAAATCTTTTTAACCTTGGTATAGAAATGGGAATAGCTTTCCAGATACAGGACGATTTACTTGATGCTACTGCTGATCCTGAAAAATTTGGAAAACGCCTTGGCGGAGATATTTATGAAGGAAAGAAAACATATCTTACTATTCTTGCGTTAGAACGAGCAGATGAAGCGCAGAAAGAATTTATTAGCAACGTTTTATCTAACGAAAACAATACCGAAAGTGAAGTAACCGAAGTTCTCAAAATTATGTCTGGCTTGAATGTACTTAATGATATTGCCAAAGAAGTGGATCAACATTATGAAGAAGCTTTTAACTTGTTAAATCAATTTAAGGACACAGAATACAAACAAGAGCTTAAAAATCTTCTTATCTTTCTACAAAACAGAGATCATTAATCATATTTCTTTCATGAAGAAACTTTCACATTTATTATTTGTATTCGGAATCTTATTTGCTGCGTGTAAAAGCTCAAGCCTTGTTAAACCCGGAGATTCAATCAATGTTACATACCAAAAAGGGGTTGATAAATTTGAAAATGAAGAATATGATGATGCATCTGAAATTTTCGAAGCTGTAACAAGACTTGGTCGAGGAACTAACTTTGCACAAGATGCACAGTTCTACTTAGCTGAAAGTTATTACAATCAAAGAAGATTTATACTATCTGAAGCCGAATACGATAGGTTTGTTTCATTCTATCCCAGAGATGAAAGAAGAGCAGAAGCTGATTTTAAAAAGGCAATGAGTTTATATCACCAGAGCCCAAGATATCGATTAGATCAAACAGCTACACGTAGAGCTATTGAAGAATTTCAACTATTTAATAGTCGTTATCCTAATTCTGATTTGGTTATAGAATCTGCTGACAAAATTGATGAGTTGAGAGCTAAGTTGGCTCGAAAGTACTATGAATCAGCAGAATTCTATCTTCGAACTGAACAATATAAAGCAGCAACCATTTATTATGATTTGGTCATAGATAGATATCCTGAATCGCCCTGGGCGGAAGACGCTCTATTAAAACAAATTCAAACATATGTTGACTATGCCTCGAAGAGTGTCTTACTCAGACAAGTAGAAAGATATAATATGGCAATCTCTACATATGAAACTTACATACAATTATTTCCACAAAGTGATGCCAGAGGAGAAGCAGAAGCTTTAAGAGACACCGCTGAAAAAGGAATAAATGAAGCTCAAAAAAATATAAGAGCACTCGATAATACTCAGACTAACTAAAGTTTTGCTAAAAGTTGGGTTATTTGGTGGGACGTTTGATCCCGTTCATCGGGGACATATAAGTATAGCTGAATCATTTCTTAATTCGGGTTACATAGATGAATTGTGGATATTATTAACTCCTTTTCCTCCTCATAAACTAAAAGAAAAGCATGTTGATTATCCAAATCGTCTGAATATGCTTAAATCCGCTTTTGCTTATTTAAATGTTAAAATTCTGACTATAGAAAATGAGCTCCCTAAACCTTCATATACTTATAGAACTATTCAACACTTAAAGTCTGAGAATCCTAATACAAGTTTCTTTTTTTGTATGGGGGAAGATTCTTTAGAGAAATTTGGAACATGGAAGCATTACGATCTTATTTTGAACGAAGCTGATCTTCTGGTCGCCAAACGCCCGGATACCAATCATGAAGAAGTCTCAAAAGAAATATTGGGTAAAACTGTATTTGTTGATCACCATCCAATTGATATATCCTCAACAGAAATAAGAGAAAGAATTAAAGAAAAAGATTTTATTGAGAAAGTTTTACCGGATGATGTAATTTCTTTAATATCTAAAGAAAATTTATATCAATAAAAATTAACATATGTCATTTTCTAGAAAGGATTTCCTGAAGGCTTCTGCACTTTCTCCTTTTGCATTTTCAGGAATTAACACTGCTAACTGTTCTGATAAAACCAACTCATTAAAAGATTTAATTATTCCTCAAGGAATTAATTGGAATTCACGAATCGGAGTGGTAGCACCTGCAAGCCCGGTATATAACAAGGATCAATTTAATGATGCAATAACCACACTTACCGATCTTGGTTTTAATCTTAAGCTCGGTAATCATGTGCAGGATCAAAGAGGATATCTTGCAGGAACAGATAAGGATCGGGCTGAAGATCTGATGGCAATGTTTAAAGATGAAGAAGTAGATGCAATACTTTGTATTAGAGGGGGTTGGGGATGTAATAGAATTATAGATTTACTTGATTACGATGTCATTAAATCAAATCCTAAACCTTTAATAGGTTTTAGCGATATTACATCTTTACATAACGCTATTCTAAGCAAAACCGGACTTGTTTCCTTCCATGGTCCTGTTGGTACTTCTGATTGGAATGAATTTACAAAAGGAAGTTTTGAGCAAGTTCTTATCAGCAAAAAAGAAGGGTTTTATACTTTACCTGAAAATGAAGATGCCTTTACAATTCATTCAGGAACAGCTGAGGGGCCTATATTGGGCGGAAACCTTTCGGTTTTAGTAGCAATGATTGGTTCAGAATATTTACCAGATTTCTCAAATTCTATTCTTTTTCTTGAAGATGTAGGTGAAGATGTATACAGATTAGACAGAATGATAACTCAATTAAAGTTAGCCGGCATTCTTGACACTATAAACGGATTCATTTTTGGTAAATGTACAAATTGTGATGCCGGATCTAATAGCTTAACACTTGAAGAAATGTTTAATGATCATATAAAGCCTCTTCAAATTCCGGCTTTTTCCGGAGCTATGATTAGTCATGAATCCAAAAACGTAACAATTCCTGTAGGGCTACGTGCACATATGGATTCTGATTCAAAACAATTTAGAATATTATCAAAAGCTGTTAAATAAATTGTTTAACACGTTTGAATCAGAAATTACGTAATTCTATACATACCACTAACTAAATAAGATTTATGAAAAAGTTATTTCATAGAATGCTAAAACATAGCATTCCGGGGTTAATAATGGGAGTATTTTTATTTTCCAGTATAAATGCTCAACAGTTGTATAAAATCTATTCTGATACAACAGACACTAATAAAATTGAAAAGAAATCAAAAAATCTGCCCATGGAACCAGGCAGATTGATAGAGATAGAATCTAATGAAGCAACCTGGATGTCAGTAGACGTACATCCTGATGGATTAAAAATAGCCTTTGATTTTATGGGCGACATTTATGAAATGCCTATAAACGGAGGGGAGGCTAAACAAATAACAGATGGAATGGCTTTTGACTCCCATCCTCGTTACAGCCCTGATGGGAATTCCCTTTTATATGTTTCTGATGCTCACGGTGCTGATAATTTATATTTTATTAATCTTGAAGATACATCAGAAGTAACTCAGGTAACTAAAGGTAAAGGATCTGGTTACGCATCAGGGGAATGGACTCCGGATGGAGAGTACATAATTGGAGCAAAAGGAAAGGGAACTCCAAAATTATGGATCTATCATAAAGACGGTGGAAGTGGAACTTCTATTATAAGTAGTCCGGGTAATCTTAAAACAACTGATCCTGCTGTAAGTCATGACGGTAGATATATTTACTTTTCTCAAAGATCGGGGTCTTGGGATTATAACGCACAATTTCCTCAGTATCAGATTGGACGCTATGACAGAGAAACCGGGCAAAGAACTTCTGTAACTTCACGATATGGTTCCGCTTTCACACCGGTTTTATCTTCGGATGGGAATTGGATGGTTTACGGAACCCGCTTTGAAGATAAGACCGGTTTGGTTCTTAGAAACATGAACAATGGAGACGAGAAATGGCTAGCTTATCCCGTTCAAAGAGACGACATGGAGTCTCAGGCTACACTTGGGGTTCTACCAGCAATGTCATTTACACCTGATAATAACCACTTATTAGCATCTTATGGTGGCAAGCTTCATAAAATTTCTATTGATGGATCAGGTTCTTCAGAGATTCCATTCACAGTTAAAACTGAATTGGAAATGGGCCCTGAAGTTCTATTTAAATACCCTATTTCTGATGAAAAAGATATGATCGCAACTCAAATTCGAGATGCAGTACCTTCACCTGACGGTAAGTGGCTGGCATTCACAGTTTTGAATGACCTTTATATACAGGAGTTACCAGATGGCGATCCAAGGCGTTTAACTAGCACTTCGGCAACAGAAGCTCAACCGACATGGTCACCCGATGGTAAGAGATTGGCTTATGTTACTTGGAATTCAGAAGAGGGAGGAGCAATACACTCCGTTGATCCATTTGCGAGAAGGTTCAGACCACAAAAATTAACAAATGAAACAGGAATTTATACCAATCCCGTTTATAATACTTCCGGTGATAAGATTGTAGCATACAGAAATGACAAACAAGTTTATAAAGATGCTTTTGGGCCGGGATTCTCAGGCTCTTTAACCGATTTAGTTTGGATTTCATCAAATGGAGGTGATTATACTGTTATCGATAGAGCACTTGGCAGGTCTAATCCACACTTTATTAAATCTGATGACAGAATTTATTTAAGCAGAGGAGGCACGTTGCTATCCATACGTTGGGATGGAACAGATGAAAAAGAACACGTTAAAGTTTCCGGAATAAGAACATATTCACCTTTTAATCTTGAAGCACTTGCCGAAGCTAAACCATGGCAAACACCAGCTGATATTTTACACCCGGATGGTGATCATGATCACGCAAAGGAAAATAACCCTCCATCTACGGCTTCCACAATAATGATGGCTCCTGAAGGTGATCAGGCGATGGCACAAGTTAATAATGATATTTATGTTGTTACTGTACCAATGACCGGAGGAAGTACCCCTTCAATTTCAGTAGCTAATGCACCAAGTGCTGCATTTCCTTCCAAAAAACTAACTGAGATTGGTGGACAATTTCCTACCTGGAGTGCTGATGCTAAAAATGTTCACTGGTCTATAGGTAATGGCCATTTTATTTATAATCTCAATGATGCTCAGGCTTTTGAAGACAGTGTAAAAGCAGCAAAGAAACTCGAAGAAGAGAAAAAGAAAGAAGAAGCCGAGAAAAAAGAAGAAGGGAAAGATGATTCTGATGGTAGCGATGATACCGACGAAGGAGAAGAAGAAGATTCAGAAGAAAAGGAGGAAGAATCTGACAAAAAAGAAGAGAAAAAGAAAAACGACAAGTACAAGCCTACTGAATTATCTATTGATGTAACCATTCAACGAGATATTCCGGAAGGTAAGATTCTTCTTAAAAATGCCAGAATAATAACTGCAAATGGAACAGAAGTAATCGAAGGAGGAGATATTATTATCGAGAATAATCGAATCCTTGAAGTTGGCACGAATCTTTCTGCTGACGATGCTCAGGAAATGGATATGACCGGAAAAACCATCGTTCCTGGTTTTGTTGATACCCATGCCCATATGTGGCCGAATTGGGGAATTCATAAGGAGCAAATCTACAATTACGCAGCTAATTTAGCTTATGGTGTAACTACAACCCGGGATCCTCAAACAGCTTCTACTGATGTTTTGACTTACGCAGATATGGTTGAAACGGGTATGATGGCGGGTCCAAGAGTATATTCTACGGGACCTGGTCTTGGTTTTTGGGCTTACAATATTAAGAGTTTCGAGGAAGCCAAAAACGTAATGAAGCAATACAGTAAGTACTACGATACCAAAACTATCAAGATGTATTTGGCAGGAAACCGTGAGCAGCGGCAATGGATTTTGATGGCTGCAAAAGAGCAAAATATTATGCCTACAACCGAAGGTGCTCTGGACTGGAAGTTAAATATGACTCAGTTAATTGATGGATATCCCGGGCACGAACACTCATTACCAATTTACCCGGTTTTTAACGATGTAATAGATGTTATTGCAGAATCTAAAATGGCAGTTACGCCAACTCTTTTGGTTTCCTATGGAGGACCTTGGGCAGAAAATTATTTCTACTCTCGCGAAAACCCCTATAACGATTCTAAGTTAACTCGGTTTACTCCATATTCAGTATTGGCAAGCAAAACTCGTCGTCGTCCGGGTTGGTTCCGTGATGATGAGCATGTATTTCAAAAGCACGCGGAAACCATGACTAAAATTGTGGAAGCAGGTGGACTTGCCGGTGTTGGAAGTCACGGGCAGCTAGAAGGCCTTGGTTATCATTGGGAATTATGGGCTGTGGCTGCCGGAAATATGAAAAATATTGATGCCATCAGAGTTGCAACAATTCTCGGGGCAGAAGCAATTGGACTGGATGAAGATCTTGGCTCTATCGAAGCGGGTAAATTAGCTGATCTTGTTATTCTGGATAAGAATCCTTTGGATAATCTTCGCAATACAAACTCTATTACACATGTAATGAAAAACGGAAGATTATACGATGCCAATAGTCTCAATGAAGTCTATCCAAGAAAGGCAAAAGCTAAACCATATATTTGGAAATCTCCAAAACCTCAAAGCTTAGGGTTACCAGGAACAAATAAATAGTTCTGAAATTTTAAGGCTCCGAAAGGAGCCTTTTTATTTATAATTATCTGATATATGATCACTTTTTCTACCTTCTGTAGACGTATACCCACCCATCAGGTCTGCAGTTAAACAGGAATGAATTGGAATAATAGCAATGATATCACCAATTTCAATTTCATCAAAAAAAGTATTTGAACAAGAAATAATTCCATGTTCTTGAGAGACGGATTTAAGAAAAGTACCTGATATCGGTTCAGACCAAGTATTATTTTTGACATTGCAAACCACTCCGTAATAAGGTGAACCTTCTTTATTGACATCAAAATCTTTTGAGAAATGTACAGCACCACCGTGAATCAGTAATTCTTTCCTGTGTTTATATTTTGCTACAACCGGACAATACATAGCCACAGCAATATCCTCAAAGCTACAGGATCCTATTTGGGTTTGAATCCAATCATAAAAAACAAAATTTCCAGGGCTAATCTCATCTATTTCACCAAAATCATTCAATACAGAACAGGAGGGAGTATCACCAAAACAAATAGGAATCGAGTACTTAGATTTTAATTTGGTAACAATTTCTAATACAGATGCTGCCGTTTTTAGGATTTCTGATTTACCTCTTGCTTTGTAGGTGTGACCCGAGTGAATATAAAATCCTGCAAGACTCAATCTTTCTGAATCATTAATGGATTGTATAATATTCTGAATTGCTTCATCATCTGAATGTAGAATTCCACTTCTTCCATAACCAGGGTCAATCTCAATATAGATGCCTAAATCATCAGAAAGCTTATTATCTAATTGAGCTATTCGAGATGATTCAACAGCTAATACTCTAAGGTCAATTTTACCTGCCAGTTTATCAATTTCTTCTGTCTCAAGAATATTAAAAGGAAACGCAATTGTTATACTATTCCAACCATCTTCAGCAAAATAATTAGCCATTTTTAATGAAGAAGTGGTTATGCCGTCTATAGGATAATTTCTAAACCAATTTCCTACCTCTTTGGACTGATGGGTCTTAAAATGCGGTCGGAACTTTACTCCCGCTTTAATTGCTTTTGCTGCCATCAATTTAATATTGTTCCGGGCAATTTTCTCATTAAGAAATAATGTTGGTACAGGGGGCGTATTCATAAAATAATCGTATGTAGAAGACCGAAATATACGTTAACTTTGAGAAATGAAATTGAAGGATAAAGAAATTATTGGTCGAATTGAAATTGTTGATCTTCCTCAATGGAAACTTGAACAAATAGAAGCTAAAATTGATACAGGGGCATTCTCTTCAAGTTTACATTGCCATAACATCGAACAATTTAAAAAGGAAGAAATAAAATGGGTTAAGTTCAATCTATTAGATCCCGATCATCAAGCGTATAATGAAAAACTGTTTTCGATGCCTGTTCATGATTTCAGAGAAGTAAAAAGTTCAAATGGCCAGGTTGAGCCAAGAGTATTTGTAAAAACCCAAATTACTTTCTTTGAACAGAATTTTGATATAGAGTTTTCATTAACAGACCGATCTGAAATGAAATACCCTTTGCTCATTGGTCGCAAGTTTTTAAAAAATAAGTTTCTTGTCGATGTATCAAAAAAACATCTTTCAAATTATAAGAATCAGTAAAAACAGTATTAAAGAATGAAAATTGGAATACTTTCAAGAAATTCAACACTTTATTCTACAAGAAGACTAGTTGAAGCAATCGAATCTAAGGGACATGAAGCTCGAGTTATTGATCATTTAAAATGTGATATTGTAATTGAACAGGATAAACCAAATGTATATTACAAAGGGGAGAGTCTTGCTGACCTGGACGCTGTAATTCCACGAATTGGTGCTTCCGTTACTTTTTATGGAACTGCAGTAGTTAGACAGTTCGAAATGATGAATATTTTTAGCGCTGTAGAATCCCAGGCACTGGTTCGGTCAAGAGATAAACTAAGAAGTTTACAAATTCTTGCTAAAGCCGGTGTTGGTCTACCTAAAACGGTTTTTACTAATTATTCTAAGGAGGTAAATAAACTGATCGATTCTGTTGGTGGAGCTCCATTAATCGTTAAACTTTTGGAAGGAACTCAGGGTTATGGTGTAGTATTAGCACCTACCAAAAAGGCGGCTCAATCGATCATTGAAGCTTTCCATAGCATGAAAGCACGTGTTATTGTACAGGAATTTATACAGGAAAGTAAAGGTGCGGATATCAGAGCTTTTGTTGTAAATGGCAAAGTTATAGGAGCAATGAAACGACAAGGTAAAGAAGGAGAATTCAGATCCAATCTTCATCAGGGAGGTTCAGGTTCTTTAATAAAATTGACAAAAAAGGAGAGGGAGGCTGCGCTTACCTCAGCTCAGGCAATGGGATTACCAATTGCAGGTGTTGATATGCTACAATCAGATCGTGGACCTCTGATTTTGGAAGTAAATTCATCCCCGGGATTAGAAGGAATTGAAAAAGCCACAGGAAAAGATATAGCAGGAAGTGTAATTCAATATGTAACATCAGTGGTTGAAGCTAAGCAGAATAACCCCAAAAAACGTCGAAAAATTAAGAGTAATGCCTGAAATTCTAACCATAAACAAAGAAAAAATAAGGTTAGGAGAAAGTAGGGTTGTAAACTTTGATATTGCAAGCCTTCCAACAAGGACTTCAATCAATCTTCCTGTTCATATTTATAGGGCTCCTGTAGACGGACCGGTTCTTTTACTAACCGGTGGTTTACATGGAGATGAACTAAATGGTGTTGAAACTATCCGAAGACTTATTGATTCTGATGAAATTGTTCCGGATAGAGGTTCTGTTATAGCCATTCCAATTGTAAATATTTATGGTTTTATTCAAAACTCAAGAGGACTACCGGATGGCAAAGATATAAACAGAAGCTTTCCAGGAGTAAAAAAAGATGGTTCCTTAGCTAAACTATTAGCTTACACCATTATGGAAAATATTATTCCTTTGGTTGATTGCGGCGTTGATTTTCACACAGGCGGGGCAAGCAGATCAAATTATCCCCAATTGAGAGTAGATTTAAAGAATGAGAAAGCAGTAACGTTAGCTAAAGCATTTGCAGCCCCATTAATCATAAATTCTAAGCCTATAGCTAAGTCTTTCAGGAATTCTGCATATCGAAAAGGAAAAGACATTTTAGTTTATGAAACGGGTGAATCACTTAGGTTTGATGAATTTGGAATTAAGGAAGCCATTGAAGGTACAATCCGGTTAATGAAACACCTGAATATGACAAATAAACGGCCAAAGAAGCAAAGTACTGAAATCTTTGAAAAATCTTCATGGATAAGAGCTAAATATGCAGGTTTGTTTTTACCTTCAGTAGATCTTGGGGAAAAAGTAAAAAAAAGACAATTACTTGGTTATATAAACGGGGCATATGGAGAATTGAACGCTAAGGTTTTATCTCCTAAAGACGGTACTATAATCGGTATAAATTATTGTCCTGTAATAAATAAGGGCGATGCAATCATTCATTATTCATTTAACGATTAAAGCTATGGAATACGATCTACTTTTTACAATTACAGATCCTGAATCATGGAAAAAAGATACTACAATGGGAAAGTATCAACCTGATTCTTTACGGAATGAAGGATACATCCAATGTATTAATGAAGGGGATATCCAAGACTTTTTGAATTCTTTTGAAGAAAGCAATAAAGTTCGATTACTAATTGTAATTGACCCTTTGAGAGTTAAATCTTCTATTAAGAATATTCAAAAAGACGGAATAAGAATTATTCAGTTACTAGGTTCTCTTGAATTAGATGCTGTGATAGACAAAATTAAAATGGGACCTGATAATAATGGAAAGTATACTTTCTCTGTTAAGAATTTTGACTAAAAAAATAAACAGAAGTTAAAAAGAATAAACTCTTCATATAACCTTCATAAATGTTAATTAATCTTTATATACAGATTAATTAATGGAGGTTGTTATGAAAAAGTTAGTTCCTTCAAGATTCAATTATTTAGTGAGATTTGAAACCGCTTTAATTGCTTCATTAAGTCTGTTCATACTGATTTTTAGAATGGATTATTATCCAGAAAACACAGAAGAAGTATTACAGGTATATGATCAGGAAATAGTTCAAATAGAAGAAACCATCCAAACTAAACAGGAATTAGTGCCTCCGCCACCGCCAAAACCGGTTATTCCTATCGAGGTACCTAATGATGAAATATTGGAAGAAGAAATCATCTTTATGAGCTCAGAACTTGATATAGATGATTACAATCCAATTTCTCTTCCAGCTCCACCTCCTGTAGAGAATGAGGAAAAAGATGATGAAATGCAGGTTTTTGTTGTAGTTGAACAACCTCCTGTGTTAATTGGAGGATATAAAGCCCTTCAAAAGAATGTAAAGTATCCTGATTTTGCCGTATCAGCGAGTATAGAAGGTAAGGTAATTGTACAGTTTATTATAGATGCTAATGGAAATGTTAAGAACCCTTTTGTAGTAAGAGGTATAGGTGCTGGTTGCGATGAAGAAGCATTAAGAGTAATAAAGACTGCAAAATTTAAACCTGGAATGCAAAGAGGTAAAGCAGTTGCTGTAGAATTTACTATTCCAATAATATTTAAACTAAAAGATTCCGATTAAAAGGAATGACTATCCCTAAATTTTGTCAATGGAAGTTTTCAAATCATCTAAGGTTATTGGTTTAATTAAATAATCAACGTGGTTAGTTTTTTGAGCTCGTTCCCGGTTATAAGAATCTGAATTACCGGTAATATATATAACCTTAGATGTTTGATTAGTTTTTTGAAATTCCTCAGTTGCCTGAATTCCATCAATATCATCTTCAAGCATTATATCCATTAAAACTAAATCAGGTGATAATTCGGTTACTTTTTCAATTGCTTGCTGACCCTTAGCAAAAATACCTATAACATTAAGGTTTAATTTTTCGACCATTTTTGAAAGAAGAAGCGACAAAACTTTGTCATCTTCAATTATTAAAACATCCATAAACGCATTGCTTTCATTAATTAAATAAGTTAAGAATAAGTACTCTTATAAAAGGTTAAGGCTTATTTATATTGATTAGTTTTGCCTAATTCTGAGAGATTAACATAATATTGTCGTATAATATATATTATGTAAAGTTATTTTAGTTTCGCTAATTCACTTTGTATCCTGTTAAAGTCAGGTAATGAACTTGCATCATCTAAGACTTCCACATGTTTTACTACACCGTTCTTGTCGATTACAAAAACTGAGCGTTTAGTTACACCTTTCATCCCAAAAAAATCATCATATAGAATACCGTAAGCATTAGCTGCAGATCTGTTAAAATCACTTAGAAGATCAAAATTAAGATTTTGAGACTCCTTAAATTTTTTTAGTACAAAGAATGAATCGGCACTACTAATACCCAGTATTTCAGCATCCAAAGATTCATATATTTTCAAATTATCTCTTGTATGGCAAAGTTCTTCTGTACAAGTACTTGTAAAAGCTAATGGAAAAAATAACAGAACCACGTTTTTTTTATTCTGAAAATCCTTAAGGGATACTACTTCCCCATTTGTATTTTGGAGTGAAAACTCTGGAGCTTTTTTATCAATTAAATTATTCATAATCGTGATTATTTATTCCTTTCCCGGTTATAACTATACCTAAACTCAAAAATACTTTAGCTAAGGCTTGTTCATTGTAATTATTTAAGTCCAGAACCCAAAAACAAATAAAAGAAAGAGAAAAAATTAACGACCCTACTATCTGTAATATTTGCCCCCCCGTTTTATATTGAATTAAGGAAAACAATAGTAAAGCTACAATAATAGCCCCCCCTTGATACGAAACAAATATAAGATCACTAATTACTCTGTTATCCATTACCAAGGGAAAAAAAAGTAGAGTTAATAGTGGTAAAAAAACTAAGTATAAAGGAAATTTCGAAAATTTTGGCTTAAGATCTCTCACAAATGAAAATAGGCTTGACGCTAAAACAAGATAAATGCTAAGTTCTAACCATTTCAGTAGTACTGAATTTGAATTTATATATGATTGAAGTAAAGAAATACAACTATGGATTATTAATAGAATTAAGGCGATAGAAAACAAGCCTATAGTTACTGATTGAAACCCTTTTAATTTCCTAAAAACCCAATGAGCAGAGATCAGACTTGAGAAAATTATCAGAATAGATGTCCAATCTAATAAATCCACTCTAAGATCGCCTGTGTATTCTTAGTTCTCTTTGAAATTGTCTTTCAGATTGAATTACCATAACAATTTCTCCTATTTTCTTCATTAGATTTCTTTCCACATCTAAGAACTTTTCCAACAAATGATATAAGCTGATACCATTCTTACTTTCTACTGAAAAGAATGATTGACTTCGGGATTTAAGATACTTAACGAAGGTAACTCTACTTTCAATAAGTTCTTCTAAAGTATCAGTGATACAAAATTGTTTAAGCTCTTCATTTGATAGGTCAACGTAATCCATGAAAATGCTATCATTTAAATTAACCTCCCCTCCCTTATTGATTATCTGAGCAATAAGTTTAGAAATAATGCCTTGATTTTTAAGAATAGTGCAAAGTATTTCAGCTATAGAACTCTCTCCAACCGGTTTATCTTTAAGAGGTATTTCATCTGTTAACGGTTGAAGAGCCTGGATTTCGTGGACCAGATATTCAATATCCGACATTAGATTGTTAACTGAGTCAGATAACTCCACTTGAATTTAATCCCAGGTTTTAGAAGGAGCTGCAGAATCATTTTTTTCCTGAGTTTGAATCATATCAACTAAAGAAAGTCCTGTATTCCAATCTCTGTCTCTATCTCTCACGGAATGAATATTATTTTCCTCCTGAAAGTCCCAAAAATTACCAAATTGAGTATTTTTATAGGTTTTCAGATAATCCAAACGTTCTTTAAGATCTTCTTTATCAACTAAGAGACGACTTTTATCATAAACGGCATCTTCTCTGGATTCAAAAACGATATCATAATCTTTACTCATCACAATAGCCTCTTCAGGACAAACTTCTTCGCAATAACCACAATAGATACAACGAAGCATGTTTATCTCAAAGAAATCTGGATATCGCTCTTTTTCATCTTCTGTCTCTGATGCCTGCATACTAATGGCCAAAGGCGGACAAGCTCTCGCACATAATCCACAAGCAACACACCTCTCCTTTCCATGATCTTCAACTAAAACGGGTCTTCCCCGAAAAATTGCGGGAGGAGTCCATTTTTCTTCCGGGTAATTCATTGTAAACTTTGGCTGAAACATTTGTTTAAATGTGTACCAAAGTCCTTTAAATATTTCAGGAAGATAGATCTTTTCCAGAAAATTAAGTGTACGCTCATTCTTGTGGTTTTCACTCAGAGCATTTAATACAGGTTTTTCGAGATTTTCAGCCATTAATTTTGGTCAGAAGTAAAGTTCGAATTTGTTGTAAAAATAAATCTTTCAAGCATCAGCATCAAAGATAATATAAAAATAAGTGAATTATTTTTGTCTGAATACCATCGTAATAGGAACACCGGTGAATTTATATCGTTCACGAATTTGATTTTCAAGAAACCTTCTGTAATTAGGTGGTAAATCTTGAGGGCTATTCATGAAAAATTTAAAAACCGGAGGGTTTGATTTAACCTGTGAGGCATATTGGATTTTTAACTGTCGCCCTCTTTTCATTGGCAATGGTCTCATCGATAATACTTCTTCTAAAAAGTTATTGAACTCAGATGTCGGTATTTGTTTTTTTCTTTCCTGAATCACTTTTTCTGCCAAATCCATAACCTTATGAACTCTCTTTTTATTCAATGCAGATATCGTGAGAATAGGAACATAGTCTAACAGAGGAGTAGATTTATGAATATATTCTTCAAATTCTTTGACCGTGTTTGTGTCTTTTTCAGGAACCAAATCCCACTTGTTTAAAAGAATCATTAAGCCTTTGTTGTATTTTTCAGCCTCATTCAAAACCCTTTTATCCTGATCCTCAAATCCTCGCATGGCATCTAACATGAGTACAGCTACATCACATTCCTGAATAGCTTTTGCTGTTCGTACTGTACTAAAAAACTCGATGTTCTCTTTTACCTTTGCCCTTTTTCTTAGCCCTGCGGTATCAACTAACATGTAATCTTTGCCATCATAATGAAACTTACTATTAATAGTATCTCTTGTTGTTCCTGCTATGTCAGTAACAATCGATCTCTCATCATCAAGTAATGCATTGAGTAAACTACTTTTTCCTACGTTTGGACGACCCACGAATGCAATTTTAGGTGCAGGATCTATTTGTTCGGGATCATATTCAGGAAGTAACTCAGCAACTTTATCTAATAATTCACCGGTACCTGTTCCACTTATAGCTGATATTGGAAAAACTTCTTCAAATCCAAGTTCATAAAACTCTGATGCATTTAAACGTCGTGTTTCATTATCTGCTTTGTTTGCTACCAGTATTACAGGTTTTTCTTGTTGACGCAGAAGATGTGATACAGATTTATCCAAAGTATTTATTCCGTGTTCTGCGTCAACCACTAAAAGGATAACATCAGATTCTTCCAGTGCGATATGAACTTGCTCGCGTATACCGACAACCATAACGTCCATATCATCTGGCAGATATCCTCCCGTGTCAATTACACTGAAGTCTTTGCCATTCCAGAATGAATGCCCATAATGTCGGTCGCGGGTAACTCCGTACTCATCATGAACAATTGCCTTTCTTTTTCCGATTAATCGATTAAAGATGGTTGATTTACCAACGTTGGGTCTTCCAACAATAGAAACTACAGGGAGCATTTATGGTTTTGTATTTATAAATTGGGTTAGCAATAAATATACGATTAATATCATCCAACTTATATGCTTAAAACTTTTTATGATGCAATTGGATTTTTTGGCGCAATGGCTTTAGCGCTTGGATTGTTTTTATTTTTCATTTTGTGGGTTGCAGGCGTTGCAGGAATAACTCTTCCAGTTGATGGAGGAAAACCACGAGGATCAAAGTTAGAAATAGCAATAGCTGTATTAGTTCCTATCTACCCTGTTGGATGGATTTTTTATGAAATGTATCATCAACGCAAGTTTCTTAAAAAGGAAGAAAACGATCTAAAGGCCTAAAAGTTTATCATTTTCTTTTTTTGGAAGTGTGTTAGAAGCCTTCTCTTCTTCCAGAATCCAGTCTTCAGTAATTTCTGAATTTAATTCTTTAAGAAATCTGCTTGGGTTTGTGAAGTAATCACCATAAGAAGATTGAGCAATAACCGGATAAGAAAAATAAAGCATTTCCTTTGCTCTGGTAGTTGCCACATAAAGCAACCTTAATTCTTCGTCTAATTGTTCTTCATCTTCAATGGAATAAGCCGATGGCATGATTCCGTCCAGACATTGAATCATGAATACATGTCTCCATTCTAATCCTTTAGCAGAATGAATTGTACTTAATATCAGTGGATACTCTTCGTCTTTTTTTTCTTCTGTATCAATAGCACTGGCAGTAATAGGATCGAGAGCTAATTCCTCAAGCATATTAGATAAAGATGTGAATCCAGAGGATATATTAACAAAAGCCTCTAAATCTTTAAGCCGTTTGGGATGGTCATCGTATCTTTTCTCACAGAAAACTCGATAATATTCCACAAGTACTTCCACAATTTTTGAAACCGAATTATCACTATTATTGATTTGTTGTAGAATCTTACTGAGCCTCTCCATTTGCTTCATATAAGACTTGCTTACTGTGTCTGACATTCCTAAATCATAGGGATTTTTTGCCAGCCTTATCCATTCAAAAAGATCCTGAGCTGTTTTAGGACCAATCCCATCAATAAGCATTAAGATTCTATTCCAGGCAATCGTATCCATTGGGTTTACTAATACCCTGACGTGCGCTAAAATATCTTTTATATGAGCAGCTTCCGTAAACTTTTGACCGCCATATTTAACAAAAGGTATGTCCTTTCGGTTTAATTCTATTTCAAGATCAAAAGAATCACGACTGTTCCTGAATAAAACAGCAATATCATTAAGCTCTATATTTTGCTCTCTTAATTGTAAAACAGCTTGAGTTACAAACCTGCTTTGATCATGTTCACTTGGTGCCTGAACCATAGCAGGAAGCTCTCCATCTTCATTATTTGAGTAAAGTTCTTTATCAAATTTGTAGGTAGCCTGTTTCAGTAAATGATTGGCAACTGTGAGGATCTGAGGTGTAGAACGGTAATTCTCTTCCAGTTTTATTAATTCCGTTCCGGGAAAAAGCTCAGGAAACTGCATTATATTCTGATGATCGGCTCCTCTGAATGAATAAATACTTTGAGCATCATCTCCTACTGCCATTACATTATTGTGTACAGAGCAAAAGAGCTTTGTCAGGTCAGCCTGTACCTGATTAGTATCCTGATACTCGTCAACCATAACAAACTTATGACGACCGGCTACTTCTTTTCTGACATCATCATTTTTAGTTAAAAGCTCTTTAGCATTCTGTAGTAGATCATCAAAATCCATTACCTGATTCTGAATTTTGTACTCTTTATATGCATTTGCTACTTCTTCAATCTTCTCTGTTTCATCAATAAACTGAGGAAACTGTTCCATGATCACTACTCGTATGTCTAGATACTTATTTGCCGAAGTACTTATAATTTTGAACAATGTATTCTTATTAGGAAATCTTTTGTTCTTTTTGTGAAGATTAAGTTGAGTTCTTACAAACTGAATAACTTCTAAAGAATCAGCTGTATCTATGATTGTAAAATTTTCCGGATACCCGATCTTCTCGGCATATTTGTGAAGCAAATAACTACAATAAAAATGGAAAGTCCCTCCTTGTACTTTTTGACATCTTTCATCAAGAATTCCGGATGCTCTGTCCAACATTTCTTTAGCGGCTCTCCGGGTGAATGTAAGAAGTAAAATTTGTGACGGATCTGTACCACTCTCAACTAATCTCGCTACTCTATGTATCAGTGTCCTTGTCTTTCCGGTTCCTGCTCCGGCCACTACCAGAGCTGAACCATTTTCAAAAAAAACAGCTTCTAATTGCTTCTTATTTAGCAGATCCTGATAAGGAATTGAATAATCTTCCGGGCGTAATTTTGGTTCTTCTTTTTTAAGAATAAACTTTTTCATGCCCTAAAATAGAAAAGTTAAATCATATGTAAAAAACATGTTAATAAAATGTCGCTATTAAGAATATTCAGTTTCGAATACTCCTATCAAAAACTGAATATGTTCATTTAGTTCAGAATTGATAAGCTCTGTCCCTTTTCTAATATCATCTCTTGGAACACTTTCGGCAAATTTTAGATTTTTGAGCTTTTTTGTAACTGATTTCACCTTCATCCCACCAAATCCCGTTGGCCTCATTAATGAAACAGCATGCATAAATCCTGATAATTCATCACACGCAAAAAGATATCTTTCAATTTCTGTTTCAGGATATTTTCCTGTTCTCTCAGGAGCATGAGCAGCAATTGCATTAAGCACTGATTTTGAAATATCATATTTAGTAAGTATTTCATTTATAGCTTTATTCGGATGTTGATCCGGATATTTTTCCCAATCTAAATCATGAAGTAATCCTGCAACCCACCATTCGTGAATTTCATTTTCGCTTTTATTTAACTTAATAGCATAAGCCTTAGTTGCAGAAGCCACCATTCTACAATGATGTCGAAGATTATCATTTTCTATAAATTGCTTTAATAATTGGTGTGCTTTTGCTTCAGAAATCATGGTTTAGAATTAGTTTTGAAAAAGATCGGTATAAATTAGATACTTCCTTTCCTTTTGTTAATACCGCTAATATATTCCAACGATTATTAATTCTAAAACTTTAGCTATTTAATGATAAATGAACCCTCTTTTGCTCCCCATGAGTTTGGTTGGATTGAAGTAGTTTGCGGAGGTATGTTTAGCGGAAAAACTGAAGAGTTGATCAGACGGGCAAAAAGAGCTCATATAGCTGGACAGGAAATCATAGTAGTAAAACCTGCAATTGACAAAAGATACAGCGATAATGAGGTTGTATCACATAATGAAACATCCTTGCCAAGTATTTTAGTTGATACTGCTGATCAAATTATTCTTCTAACCTCAAGTGCTAAAGTAGTTTGTATAGATGAGGCGCAGTTTTTTGATGATAGAATTGTTGAAGTTGCTAATGTTTTAGCCAACAATGGAAAACGGGTTATTGTAGCCGGGCTCGACATGGATTTTGAGGGCAAACCTTTCGGCCCTATGCCTTATTTATTAGCTATAGCAGAGTATGTAACCAAATTGCATGCTGTATGTGCAGAAAGTGGGAAAATGGCGAATTTCTCCCAAAGAGTGGTTGAAGATACAAATAAAGTATTAGTAGGTGAATATGATGCTTATGAACCACGTGCCAGACATTGTTTCCGCCCTTCGGTAGACCAAAGACGGGGACGCCCCATTAAACCTTTTATTATACCTAAACCTGAATCAGATGTAAATTCTCAGGATAGGGAAAATTTAAACTTAGAAAACACCTGATGGAAAATATACTTCGAGGGATTTTAGGAATGATCGCAATTATTGGTATTGCTTTCGCTCTTTCAAATAACAAAAAAAGAATAAACTGGAGATTGATTGGAACCGGACTTGGGATTCAATTTATTTTAGCTGTTTTTATTCTTAAAGCTGATCAACTTGAAGCTTTTTTCTCACCACTTGGCTGGCCTAAATTAGCATTTAAGTATGTAGCGAGATTCTTTGTGATTGTGTTGGATTATACAACTGAGGGTGCTGCTTTTTTATTCAGCATGTTAGGTAAAGGCCCTGAATATGAAGAAAGTTTTGGGGTAATTTTTGCCTTCCAGGTTTTACCTACAATCATTTTCTTTGCCTCATTAACTGCCATCCTTTATCATTATGGCGTTCTTCAATTTATCGTTAGAGTATTATCCAAAGGTATGCAAAAATTACTTGGCACTTCCGGTGCCGAAACTCTTTCAGTGATTTCAAATATTTTTGTCGGTCAAACAGAAGCCCCCCTTGTTATTAAACCCTTTATTAATAAGATGACTAAATCTGAGCTTCTTGCTGTTATGACAGGTGGAATGGCAACTATTGCCGGAGGTGTAATGGCTGCTTATGTAGCAATGTTAGGAAATTCTTTCGCTACAGCAAATGGACTTGAAATACAGGTTGCTCAACAATTATTTGCCGAACGACTTTTAGGGGCAAGCTTAATGGCTGCTCCAGCAGCTCTTGTAATTGCTAAAATTTTATATCCCGAAACAGAGGAATCAGCAACTGCTGGTGATGTTTCTATTTCTGTTGAAAAAACAGATGCAAATGGAATAGATGCAGCAGCTTCTGGTGCTAGTGTTGGTTTACAATTAGCATTAAATGTAGGAGCTATGCTATTGGCGTTCATAGCTTTGCTTGCAATGTTCAATGGTTTTTTTGCTTGGGTAAGTGATTTATCAGGGCTTACATCAGTTATTGGCTCTCCCCTTAGTATTGAATTAATTTTAGGTTGGTTATTAGCTCCTATTGCATGGTTAATAGGAGTTCCTTGGAGCGATGCTGTAACAATGGGAAGTTTGCTTGGAACTAAGATTGTCCTTAATGAATTTGTAGCATATCTTAAATTAGCTGATGAAGTTTCAGCTGCTAACATTTCTCCGAAAACAATTGCGATGGCAACTTTTGCGTTATGTGGTTTCGCAAATTTTTCTTCTATAGCGATACAAATTGGAGGAATCGGCGGTTTAGCACCTGAGAGAAAATCAGATTTAGCTAAATTCGGATTAAAAGCAGTATTTGCCGGAACAATGGCTACTATGATGACTGCGACTATAGCGGGAATGTTATTTTAAGCGTATTTTTCTTATTAAAAATTTCACTAAAAACTATTCATAAAAATGAGAATAATTGGAATAACGCTTTTGATGAGCGTTGCTATTTTTTCATGTAAATCAACTAATAATACATCAACTAACAATAGCTCAAATGGCGATATAGTAATCGGTTCTGTTGGGGATCAGGATATCCTCTACTCTGAACTAATGGCGAATATTAGCTCAGGAACGATAGATACTCTTAAGCTCTCTGATGTCGAAGACTTTTTACCCACCTATCTTAATTACAGAGCAAAAATACAATTTGCGGAAGATCAGGGGATTATGGCGGATCCTGAATTAGTTAGTGAACTTGAGCTTTATGGAAAACAAGCCTCTTATTCTTATTGGTTGGAAAACCGAATAAAAGAAACAGAGTTTGAAAAATATTATAATCGGGCATCCACTGAAATAAAGAGCGAACATTTATTGATCGCTGTTTCACCTGATGCAAGTCCTGAGGATACTTTAGAAGCTTACAATAAGTTAATTGAAGCACGTAATAAATTTTTGAATGGTTCAACTATTGAAGAATTGAATCCTGATTATTCAAGCGTTCAAAATGGGCGTTCTATGGGAGGTGACTTACCGTGGTTTAGTATTGGAACTACTGTAAAAGAATTCGAAGACGTTATTTACAGCTTGAAGATTGGAGAAATTTCCATGCCTTTCAGAACTCAATTTGGGTATCATATAGTTCATTTACAGGATAAAAGAGAAAGAACTTTATCAAGAAACGTTTCCCATATTTTTAAAAGAGCTGGCAACCCTGATGCACTTGAAGAAATTAAGAAGGCTTATAGTTCTTTAAATGAAGGAAAGAACTGGACTGAGGTCGCACTATTACTTAGTGATGACCAACTTTCAGCGAGTAATGGTGGAAATATTGGTTGGATAAACTATGGGAGATACAACACTGCTTTTGTTGATTCTATTATGAAAATTGATCCCAAAATTGATTTCACGGAACCAATCAGAACTATTTATGGATATCACATTTTTAGAATAGATTCAGTTCAAACCTTTTCAAATGATGAAGAACGAAAGGCTTCTTATATGCAGGAGTTCCTTGACTCACCTAATTACAAAAAAAGTAATTCTTTTGTGATTGATTGGTTTAGAAAAGAGTTTGATGAATCTATTAACAAAAAGAGCTTAAACAATTTAGAAGACTATCTAAAAACCAGTGATACATTGAGGATTGATAATCTTAGTTCACCTGATAATGGATCGACTAATGTTTATAATTTCAAAAAATACTCTTTCAGTATACAGGATTATTTTACCTATCTAAAAGATGCTCATGGCCAAGCAAGTGCAAATTCCTACAATAAAAGTTGGTTTAATGACTTCACAACATATGCTATCGACAGTAAAATTATTGAAATGACAATGGAACAATTTCCTGAGTTTGAAACAACTTTAGACAATTACAAAAAAGGGTTAGCTGTTTATCAAGTTAATGATACATACCTGTGGAGTGCCTCTACTGTTGATTCTACTAAGCTGAAAGAAATCTATAAAGAAAATCCTAAAAAGTATTCTTTTCCTAAGCGCTATTACTATCATATGTTAAGTGCACTTACCGATACCACTCTTGATAAAGGAATAGGTTTTATTGATGCTGGTAATTCACCTGATAGTGTAAGAACCTATTTTCCTAAAGTTGCTGTAAACCGTGATTCTACAGGCGTTTTTACAGATTCCCCATATGATAGATTAGAGACAATGGCACCAGGTACTTTTTCAGAAAGATTTGAATACCGACGAAGGAAAGCTATTTTTTACTTAAATGAAGTACTACCAGCACGACAAATGACTTTTGATGAGTCATTTAACCGATTACTTGCGGATTATCAACCTGAAAGAGAACAAGAATGGCTTAATTGGCTTCAAAAAGAATATAATGTCAAAACTTACCCTTCAAACCTCAGAGAAGCATACAACAAGAATAACTAATTGAGCTTAGAATGAAGAAAATTGTATTGCTTTCTTTTTCTCTCATTCTTTATTCAGGATGTAATTTATCTCAGAAAGATAGTTCAGGTTACCTCGCTGAAGTTAACGGGGTAACTCTATCGATTGAAGATGCGACTTCATCTATTTCACCGTATGAGCTATCAAAAGATAGCATCGCCGCATTAATTCGATATAGAGATGAATGGATAAACGATCAATTAGTCGAACAGGAAATTGACAGATTAAATTTTGACAAAGACCCTGTTATAAAATTAAAAATTGATCAGGCTATTAAAAGAACATTATATTTATCATTTCAGGAAGCAATTTTAAGTGCTGCTCAAGAAAACACTACTGTATCAGATGAAGAAGTCAGAAACTATTATCAAGAGAACCGTGATAAGTTCGTACTAAGTGAAAGGTTCATAAGATTCAGACATTTTATATCTCCTACTCTTAATACCGCACAAATAGCTAAGAGGGACATAATGCAAGGAGTAGATTGGGAAAAAGTTGCAAGAGACTATTCAGTAAATCCAACTTATGCCGTCTCAAACTCGAAAAGGTTTTACCCTGAAAGTACAGCTTTAAAGGAATACTCTGTTTTGAACAGATACCTGGGTTTAATTGGTGTGTCTGAAATTTCAATTATCGAAAATATAAATGGACAATATCATTTTGTTCAGCTTGTTGAAGAAAAGGCCGAAGGTGAGCATCCTGATCTTGATTGGTTACTCGAACAAATCAAGGATTGGTTAATACTCGAAAAAAAACGATCAGCTTACAATAGATATGTAAAGAATCTTTATCTTGCAGCTCAAGCAAATAATGAAATAGAAATTTTTAATGTTTTATCAGAAACTGATTCTAAAAGAAATGAATCCTTTGCTGATTCATTGAATACAAATTAACAGATGAAATACATTTATTTATTTTTCGTGGTTTTAATTTCTACCACTTCTCTCTTAGCGCAAAATCTACAACCAGCTGATAAAATTGTTGCTGTAGTAAATGATCAAATAATATTGAAATCTGATATTGATCAGATAGTAACTGAATACATTCGTCAGTCGCGTTTTAATCAACAACAACAACCTGTTACATTTACTAAAGAACTTTGGTATGATTTTTTAGAATCAGAAATAGACAATAAATTACTTCTTGAAAAGGCACAAATCGATTCAATAGTAGTTACTAACGAACAAGTTAACCAGCAAATGGATGCCAGAGTCTCACAGCTTATTCAACAAGCTGGAGGTGAACAACAACTTGAACAGGCATTTGGAAAATCAATAATACAACTTAAAGCTGATTTCAGAGAAAGTTTCAGAGAACAAATGACCGTTGAAAGAGTCAGACAAACAAAATTTTCAGAGATCGCAATTACAAGACCTGAAGTACGTGAATTTTTTGAATCTATTCCAGTTGATTCACTTCCCACAATTCCAGAGCAAGTTGCTCTTTCTCATATAGTTAAATTACCTAAACCAAAAACAGATGCTAAAGAAGCAGCCTATAAGTTTGCAGAATCATTAAGAGATTCAATCATTAATGAAGGAGTCCCTATTGAAGAATTAGCCAGAAGACATGGAATGGATGGCTCTGCACAAAGAGGTGGGAAACTACCTATGATGGGCTTGAATGAACTTGTTGCTGAGTACTCTGCCGCTGCGGCCGCTTTACAACCAGGACAAATTTCTGAAGTTGTAGAAACAGAATTCGGCTTTCATGTTATACGATTAGATAAACGCGTCGGAGATAAAATTGAAACAAGCCATATCTTAATAAGAATTGATGCTGAACAATTAGATGATGAAAGCGCCATTTCAGAATTAAATGCAATAAGAGATAGTTTAATCAATAACTCCGATTTAGAGTTTTCTACAATGGCTATAAGAAATAGTGAAGACCCATCAACTGCCAATTCAGGTGGTAAAATAGTAGATCCACAAACGGGAGAAAGATTAATTCCGTTAACAAGACTAGAACCTTCACTCTATCGAGTTGTCCTATTAATGGATGAAATCGGACAAATTTCAGAACCTAAATCATTTAATCCTAATAATGCAAATTCCGGAAAAGCGTATAGAATTATTAAGCTTGACAAACAAATACCAGAACATGTTGCTAATCTTAAAGATGATTATCAAAGAATCAAACAAACAGCTCTTCAACAAAAACAAGTAAGAGAGTTTCAAAAATGGTTAAATGAACTTCGTGAAGAAATTTATATCGAGTATAGAATTCCGTTAATTGAAACAGAGGCGGGTGGATAATGAAAGAAGGCCAGAATACAGTTGAAACAGCAAAAGAGTTTACCTCCGTTTTTAATCAGGTAAAAGCTGAAATAGGTAAAGTTGTAGTAGGTCAGGAAAAGATTATAAATCTTTTACTCATCTCATTATTCTCGAGAGGTCATTGTGTGCTGATTGGAGTACCTGGCTTAGCTAAAACTTTACTGATTAGAACACTATCTGATACACTTGGTTTATCGTTTAATCGCATTCAGTTTACTCCTGATTTAATGCCTGGTGATATTACTGGTACTGAAATTATTGAAGAGGAAAAAAATACAGGTAAAAAAGCTTTTAAGTTCGTTAAAGGTCCTATTTTTGCTAACATAGTTCTTGCTGATGAAATAAACCGGACCCCACCTAAAACTCAGGCAGCATTACTTGAAGGAATGCAGGAATATCATGTAACCGCAGCAGGACAGACATATTCTTTAGATAAACCTTTTTTTGTATTAGCAACACAAAATCCAATTGAACAAGAAGGTACTTACCCTCTACCGGAAGCTCAGTTAGATCGTTTTATGTTTAACATCTGGGTAGATTATCCTTCTTTTGAAGAAGAAAAACTTATCGTAAGTGAGACTACTTCAGATAAAGATGTTCAGCTATACTCGATACTTAATAAAGAAAAGATTCAGGAACTTCAAAGTTTAGTAAGAAAAGTTCCTGTTCCTGATTCTGTATTGGATTATGCTGTAAAACTTGTATCAGCTACTCGTCCAAACACAGACAACACTCCTGATTTTGTTAATAAATACATGAGTTGGGGAGCGGGGCCAAGAGCTTCTCAATATCTTATTATTGGTGGAAAAGCCAGGGCTTTATCTGAAGGAAGATTCAATGTAACCCTTGAGGATATCAATGCGTTGGCTGTACCTGTATTAAGGCACAGAATAGTAAATAATTATGCAGCAGAAGCTGAAGGGTATTCTACAGTAAAACTAATCGAAATGATTATGGATCATCTAAAATAGTGGATTTCCAAGGTTTCCAAAGTAGCTTCCCTCTACTATTAGTGATTTTTTGCTCATTTTTTGTGCTTGTATTAACTTGGTTATCTTATCGCAAATATTCTTCTATTTCTAAATCTTGGAAATGGTTGTTAATATTACTTCGCACATCTGCCCTCTTTATAATTCTAATTCTTCTTTTAAATCCATTTTTTAAAAGAGAAGAAGATGTATCAATAAAACCAAAAATTGCTGTTCTTCTCGATGGTTCAGAAAGTACATATATAGAAAAAGGAGAATATTCGGGAGAATCAACTTATAGCACTATTATTGCTGAATTACGAAATCCAACCGAAAATATAGATGTAGATTTTATAAAGTTTGGAAATGAATCATTTCCTGTAAATCCTGATGATTTTTCAGCTGATCTTGGTGTTACTAATATTTATGAAGTTTTGAATAATACTTCATCATCAGGTCAAAATTACTCAGCTGCAATACTGGTAACTGATGGAATTATTACAAAGGGCAAAGATCCATCTGTTTTATCATCTCAATCTTCGTTTCCGGTGCATACTGTTGCATTAGGAGACACAAGTAGAATTAGAGATATTTCACTTCAAAGTATTACAACTAATTCTACAGGTTTTACGGAAACCAAACATCCTGTTTCTATAGATGTTTCCCAATTTGGGTATCAATATCAGCGGTTAAATATTTCTATAATAGAAAACAACAGTACGATCGTGTCTAAAGAAATTGAGTTTAATGAAAAGACAGAAGTATTAAATACGGAATTTCAAATTGAACTCAATGAGCCCGGTCTTAAACAATTTGAAATTGTCGCTCAACCCCTTGCTGGAGAGTGGACTGAAGAAAACAACAGATCTGTTTTTTCAGTTGAAGTGTTAGAGAGCAAAAAAAGAATTCTCCATCTTGCGAGTCAAATTCACCCGGATGTTAAAATGATTAGATCCATATTGTCATCAGATGAAAATGTAGATCTGAAAACCATTACCAAGATGGGTTCATCGAAATCATTTAAAAATTATGACACTCTACCAGAGACCATTGATTTATTAATAATTCACGGATCATTTACTCAACAGGAATTAAACACTATTTATCCTGATAACGCAGAGATTTCAGTGATAAAAATAGATTTACCTTCTTCAGATAATAATAATACTTATTCGTTAATAGAGCGTTTATCCCGAACTACAAATAGTATAGGGCTTCAAATTGCTCAGGAAAATTCAGAACACCCTGTACTAGAACTTCCAGAAGTTGATTTTTCTTCTTTCCCTCCCCTATTTGCAAGTATAAATAATGACTTATACTTCCCTCAGACTATTAATCTTTTTGAAAGCAGTTTCCAGAATATTTCTACTGATAGTCCTTTAATAGCAGTTGTTGAGACAGGAAATATACGAAAGGCTCATGTTGCCACATTTGGATGGTATAAGATGCATTTAAGTACTGATAATACAGAAAAAGAATTTGTAAGAAGACTTTTCGAAAACCTTACCGATTGGACATCTTCGGATCCTGATAATCGTTTACTTAAAATTCAACCTCAAAAGAATGTATTTAGTGCCGGGGAAACTCCTTTAATTAATGCGAGTGTGATTAACGAAAATGGTTCTGTTGAACCTGCTGCTAATATTGAAGTTTCAATATCCGGAGAAAATTACAATACTGATTTTATGATGAATAATTCCGGCAACGGAAATTATACTCTTGAAATCGATAATCTTCCGGAAGGACCTTATTCCTTTTCTGCTACTGCGAACAAAGGAAGCAGAGAAATCGAAACTCGAACAGGTGAATTTTTTGTAGCTGAATCGAATCTTGAATTATCTAATACAATCAGAAATAATGACCTTTTGCGAACTATAGCTACTAATTCTGGCGGTATTTTCATGGATTTTTCCGACATTGATTACTTCTGGAATAAACCTCAAATAAATAACGGCTTGACTATCAGATCTGAAATAAGAGAGTCTTATATTTTCCCAGTCAGATATATTTATTGGTTTATAGGCGTTATTGCTCTGTTAATGACAGAATGGATAATCAGAAAAAAATTCGCATTACCTTAGCCTACTTTTCTGAAGACTTAATTTCGACAATCGCATTTCCAACTTCTTTTGCTTTAACAACAAAAACTTCATCATAAGCAGATTCCGAAAGCTGTTGAAACTGTTCAGTTCCTAAGACCAAATTAACAAGGAATGGAGTAGTGTTCGAATGCCCAACGATCAAAACAACTTCATTAATATGATCCTTAACCAAGGATTTAACAAAAACATTAGGTGCTCTGGGATCATACTTTTGAACTTTAAGTCCGAAATAATTAGCTGTTGGGGCAGCAGTTAATTGAGTTCTCTTATAAGGGGTTGAATAAACTGCATGTACATCTCCAAATTCTTTATTTAAGAGCTTCAATATCCTTGAAGCTCTTAGCTCCCCTTCTTCTGTTAATGGTGGATTACTGGTCCCATCATCCGCCTTCTCAGCGTGTCTTATAAAAATAAGGGTGGCTCTTTCGTCTTCAAGAATTGAATTCTGAGATACTACAGGAATTGATAGAAAGGCTATAACTATAGTAAGTAGAAGTAGATTTCTCATATTTTTTCTCATAAAATAGAAAAAGGCTATTCATTTGAATAGCCTTTAAAAGAAAATTATATCTTTTTACTTCACTATTAATGCGATAACTAATCCAATAATTGCTACAATTGCGATTCCAAAGAAGATAAAAATGCCAGTAGAAAAAGGTTTGGAAGTATCGCCCCAGTTATCCACTTTATTATCAATTTCAGCTATTTGAGAAGTCGTTAGTACATCGGCCTCTACGATATAGTTGTTCCAATCATCTAATATTTTAGAACTCCAGAATTCACTGAATGCTTCAAAATCTTTATAAGATTCTTTACTTATGATTTCTTTGTCTCCTTTCTGCGTAGCCTTAGATACAAAGTTGTCTAATGATGTAAAAAAGCTTGAATTATTATCAAAAGCACCGAGTTCTACATCTTGATTTTCCAGGTATTTATCCAAAGAAGCCCACATAGATCTGGATGCACTTGCTTTCCAGTCTTTAAGATCTGTTTCAATTCTTTTCTTCCAGCGGGCTTTATTATCACCGCCATAGATAGCAATTAGATTATCGCCAATATTATTCCAAACTTCATTGACCTTATTTTGAAGCGCGTAAATTCTAAGGTGGTCTTCAGTCGTAAACTTATCTGAACCAGCCTTTAATGTTTCAATATTTTCAGTCAGAATAGAATTGATAATTACCAATGGATTGTCACCAGATTTTATAGTCCCTGATCCATCTGTTTTTGAAAGATCCTCAATAGTACCCGGAGCTAACTGATTATAGGTAATAAAAAGAGAGTCTACCATGTTAAATATAAATTCGTCTCTTTTTTCAACGCTTTTTCTATAATCAGCAACTAACCTTGATAATTCTCTTTCACTTTCCTGAGATTCTGCAATCGCGGTTCTTAATGAGTCACTTCTAGAATTTAGTGATGATAATTCTGATTTAAACCTGGTTACTTCATCCGTAAGTTGATTCAATCGTTCAGCCTGATTCTCAATAATTAAAAGCTTGTGTTCTGCAGTTCTTGCATTACTTTTAAGGGTTGCTATTTTTGAATCAAATGATTCAGGATAAAGCCCATAATTGAGCATCTCTGAATTTTTGCTGAAGTCAGCTTTAAACCTATCTATTTCATTTATTAAACTATCAACAGATTCCACTGATGATGCATTTTCAATCTCAGTCATCAACTGAGAATGTATGTTTTCAAATTCCTTTTTAATCTGATAATCAGATTGTTGAGCACTTACTGCAGTAGCACTTATTATCGATACTACAAATAGTGTAAATATTTTGTTTAAACGTTTCATTCTAAGCCTCTCCCTTTTTAATTCCTTTTTCATTTAACGTGTAAGTATCAGTTGTTTCGGTATCTACTAACTGTACATATGGCGATCTTAGATTAAATGCAGGAGCAATTAATCCATCTTCTGTGATATTTATTTTCTGTTTTAACTTTAAGCCACTGTCAATCGGCTCCATCACGTATACGTTTGAGAAACCATCCGCAGTAATAAAATAATAACCGCTGTGATTTCTGATCAGCCTGACTTCATTAACCATTACAGAAGAACTGTCTTCCATTTCTTCAAACTGAAAAGGAAGGATATTAAAAGAAATGCCATATCTGGAATCTACTACTTCTCCCTGTTCTGTTGGTACAAGTACACTTTCAATCTGTTGTGCATAATTCACATTTTTTACTTCGAATGTTTTGCAGGCAGAAGTGAACAATAAAACTCCTGCAAGAATAGCCATTGTGTATTTTATATTTTTCATTTTTGCTCCTTTTTGAATAATGAATGAGTATTTCACTCATTATTTCTATTGCAGGAGCGGAAAGATGTTCCCTGAAAACAAAAAAATTATATCATATAGAGATATTATGAAGTCAAACCTTAATTATACTCTCAATCTTTTGGCTAGAAAGTTCCTCTCTCCCATTCAAAAAGGTCAGTTCGATAATAAAAGAATATCCTACAATCTCTCCTCCTAATCTTCGAACCAATTCAGAAGCAGCTTTGGCGCTTCCACCGGTTGCAATCAGATCATCATGAATCAATACCCGATCACCTTCAGATATCGCATCGGTATGAATCTCAAGAGAATCAGTACCATATTCCAATTCATAAGATTCGCTAATTGTTTCTGCGGGAAGTTTTCCAGGCTTTCTTATCGGAACAAAAGAAGCATTAAGTCTTTCAGCCATGTTGGTGCCGAATAAAAACCCACGCGATTCAAGTCCAACTATTTTATTCACATCCAGACTTAAATATGGTTTGCAAAGCTCCTGAGTAGTTAATCTGAGTGCTTTATGATCGTTTAATAATGTGGTTATATCTTTAAACTGAATTCCTGGTTTAGGGAAGTCAGGCACATTTCGTATTACGGATTTAAGATATTCGGTTATGTTTTCCTTATCTGCTTGCATATTTTTCATTAGGTTGAATAAATAAACTAATATTATTTCAGAATCAGTGAAAGAAAATAATCCGGCTCTTTGGAATACCCATCAAAATCACATGACAAAAGCTATTCTTTTGGCGGAAGAAGCTGCAAATAATGGAGAGGTTCCAATTGGGGCAATAGTGATCAAGGACAATATCATAGTTGGAAAAGGATACAATCAGGTAGAAAGACTGAGTGATCCAACAGCTCATGCTGAAATCATTGCTATTTCAGCGGCTTGTGATACTTTAGAAAATAAATATTTACAAGGGTGCACACTTTATGTAACTCTTGAGCCTTGTGCAATGTGTTCTGGTGCATTGGTTTGGAGCAAGATTGACAGGGTTGTTTTCGGAGCTTCAGATCCCAAGTCCGGAGGTTGTGGGTCTCTTTTTAATATAAGTACGAACAACCAATTAAATCATCAGGTTGAAGTAATACAGGGAGTATTGGAAAATGATTGCGAATTTCTGCTTAAAGATTTTTTCCGAAAGAAAAGATCTAACCTGGAATAATATCTCTGAGAAACTGTTTTAATGAAGGAATAGGTGTCCCTTTCTTATAATTTTGTAATCCGATTTCGTAAGCTATTTTCCATTGTTTGCATAAAGTTTTTACGGCAAACAAATAGGAATGTTGAGAATCATAAATATTAGTGGATTCAGATGTTACACCGTTCAACTCAATAACTTTTAAGCTCTCTCCTTTTGTTAATGAATCATCATTCGGAGCAATGATATCATATCGGCCAAAATAAAAGTCATTTATAGATCTACTAAGCTCATCTATTTTCGAGCTTAATTCATTTGTAATTAGTTTCTCTCCATCTTTGAAAATTGCCCCTCTTGAATGAGTTCCCAATTCCACTAGTTTTATTAGCTCTCCTTTTTCGGGGACATTAAATAAATCGTCAGCATGTTTATCAAAGTGAGTTTCAGCCATACATATAGCCCTCTTATCTTTTAGGATGAGGTGCTCAAGAGTATGAAATCCATCTCCGGTAACATATAATTTTTCTTTAACTGTGACTGAGTAAATTTGTCCAACTTTCTGTTTTGGATATCGGTAATAAAAAATACCATATTCATTTCCTGAGATATATTCCTGAAGTATGTAATCTTCATGTAATTCAAACAGTTCAGCATCCAATGATGGTTTATCTTTGATGATCTTTACAGATTTACCTCTCTCCCCTTTATCTGGCTTTAAAACAACAGGGAATAAAAGTTGATTATCCATCATAAAATCAGAAACCTTTTTTATACGATCTTCAACATCGGTTTCTTTACCTAGAAATATAAATTTTGCTACAGATTGTTGTGCTGAGATTAAATCCAATATTTGAGATTTAGATTCTCCTTTAAAACCTCCGTATTCTATTCCCGGGTTTGCAGCGGTTACCACCGTTGTTTTTTTTAATCTCAACCATAAAGTAACTACATAAACAACAACAGGAGCATACAAAATATAGATAGGCCAAAACTCCCATCTTTTTACCCGTTGAAGTTTCCCATAAAGCAATTTTCTTCCACGATAAGTAAAAAGCGGAATAATCAGTTTTAATGTGATGTATGCTAAAACAACAACCCCACCTAAAACCCATAGTGCATAGTCCTGGTATATAGAGAAGTAATAGAGTAATTCCTGACCTAAGAAATAAGCAGCCCATACAATTAAAGGAGTCCAAATTAAAGCTGCTAATCCAAAATAAAGTGTAAATCGACTAAAACTTGTGCCCAAAATTCCTGCACTAAAATAAGTTGGAAATCTGGTTCCGGGTATAAATCTACTTATAAGTATTATTGTTGGTCCTTTAGCATAAAACCATTGATTTGACCTTTTAACATCCTCAGGAGAAACAAACCACTTAAGAGGTATTTTTTCTGTTGCTGATGTTCCTAACCAACGACCTGCTAAATAAATGAGAATATCGCCGAAGAAAATACCAAAAAAACTGGCTGCTACAGCAGCTTCATAATCCATTAATCCTCGCGCAGCCATTAAACCCGCTCCAATACAGGCAAGATCTTCAGAAATAAAAGTACTGAATACAATTAACAGCATTAAACTTACTAATAACCACCCTTGGGCTTCAATTATATTAGAATTGGTGAAAGGAATGAGAGATTTTATTCTTTTTTGAGGTGAAATTACTGTATTTGATTTCTCTTTTGAATAAAAGCTGATTACGGCTCTAAAGTGAGAATTCGTAGTAAGTTGTAAACTGTTAACTGCAAGTCTTTCAATTTCATTTGATACACTACTTTGTTTAAGGTCTTCTGAATCTGAATTGATTATCAATAATTCATTTTCAAGAGTGCGAAGTGATTTTTTTAGTGTTCTCAGGTCTGTATTAAGCCTGATAGATTGATTTGTATGATTAAAGTTGGATTCTGAAAAAAATCCAAAATCAGGCATTAGGTTTTCAAGAGACCATGTTATAAAGGAAGTCACTATTAGCACTCCTCTGTTTAAGTGATATCCACCAAGGAGTTCGAATTCCAGAATTCCTTCAGGGTTAATCATAACCACCGGAACCGAGGTGTATTTATGCGAAATTTGAGTAGCTAAAATGCTTCCATAACCATTTGAGAGAATTAGACTGGGTTCTATATTTAAATCATTCAATAAGAAATAAAGATGCTCGGTTAAAATCTCACTTGAATAGACACCTAATGAATCAGACAAAAGTCTGTAATTTAGCTCAATTAGTTCATATTGATCAGATAATTCATCTTTAAGATTATTAAATGCTTCACCCTCAGACTCTAGATCTGAAAAAATAATTATCCGCTCAACCTTGTGATTTGATACTACTTTATTGTTGATTAAAGATGACTTGTCAATGGAAAACTGTTCATATAGAAACGAAATAGACAGTATTGAGCAATAACCAAGAATTAAATAAATCCATTTTTTACGCATTGACTGCCAAAGGATTATGCTAATTAACTAATTTTATTTTAATGTGGATTCATATTTAAGCGTGGAAGGAGCTATTCCAAATTCGGCCGGCACCTGAACATTCATTGTTCTAAGAATCAATGCAATCAAAGCGTAATGATGTACTGTATGACTAATAAGAAATTGCAACTCCCTCCGTATGCTTGAAAAACTCCATGGAGTGGTTTCTACTCGAATACCCTGATTGCTCATTACTTCGATTTGCTTATCGATAAGTTCAGGTTTAAGTCCAAAAACCTCTATAGAATCTATAACATTCCGAATACATGAAATAGCATAGCTACGATCTGTTTCCATTTTAAGGTTACGCTCTCTTTCATCATAGTTTACTCTAACAGAATGTCCATTAATCAAGCTAATGTAGTGTTCTAAAATATGTCTAAAATGCCTTCCGATTCCACTTTTGTAATATTTACCTTCATTTAAAGCGTATTGTTCATCGGTAACACTGTTTAGAAGATCGATTCCCTGATTTAAAAAAAATATATTTGTTTTAACTACTTCCGTATTTATCTGCATATTCCTTTTTGTCAATTACCGGAATGAATTGAGAATGAACTTTTTCGTGTAGTACTTCAGCTAGCTGCTTACGATTACTTTTTAAAATTGGTTCATCTCCGAACTTTATTGTACCCTTTATTCTTTTAAGCTTCAATAATTCAAATAGATGTGATGGAAAAGTTATATCTCCCCACCAGCATACTGAATCTGATGCATGAGGATCACTTTCTGTAGTTTCATAAGTTATTGTGGCATAATGTACCGGCACCCCTTGTTCAGAGGGATATGCAAGTAATGACGCTTTAAAAGGTAAAACCTCCATCCCGGCACTTGTTGTACTTTCGGGAAAAAGTAAAATGCCTTGAGATTGATTTAAATTATCTGAAATAAGATTATTGACTCGTTTCACATCGCTTCTTTTTCCCCTGTCAATAAATAGCATTCCTACAGTTCGGGTCATAAATCCAAAAAAAGGCCAATTACTTACTTCACTTTTGGCTATAAAAACACATTTTACTTTAGATAAAAGCATCATTATATCCACATAACTTAAGTGATTAGAAACAAGAAAAAAAGGAGGTTCTGGCGGAGTTCCTTGTACTTGAACATTGAGGTTAATTATGGCGCACATAACTTTCCCCCATGTTGTCAAAAAAAAGACTGAAATCTTTCTTCCCGGTAATCCAGTTAAAGAAATAAGCGATCCCATCATTACAAAAATGTAAATAAGTACAGTTGCAATAACGATTAAGACCAACCTAATGATTGCAAAAAAAATTCTCATACCTGAAGGTAATAAACTATTTTAAAAATAGTGATCTGGTTTGTTCAGATAAAGTTTCTAAATCCAGGAGAATTAAAAAATCAATAGTCTTAAATTGTTTATCGAGAGCGGGAGGGCTACATACTTTACAGCCAATGTCTAAATACAAACTGAATAGTTGAGGAAGCTTTAAATCTCCATCAAAGCCAGCATTAGAAGAAGGTTTGCAGAGAAATTGATCCTCCACATCAACTAAATATTTCTTATGCATAAAATTCTGTTCTTTGAGTAAAGAGTAATAGGCTTGTCCTTCGGTAGGATTTTGGCTGGTAATTGAACAACAACCAAACAAATATCTCTTACCCGAAAGAATCATATACTTTGCCAAACCTCTCCAAAGCAAAAATAAAACCCTTCCATTTCTGTGTTCTCTGTCGATACATGCTCTGCCAAGTTCAAAAGCATCATTTAATATAACATCAGGAAATTGAGAAATTCTAAATTCGTTTGATGTATAAAATCCTTCTCCATTTTTAGCACTTTCATTATCCTGAACCCGATAAGTTCCTATTACCTCTTCCGATTTATTTTCAATGACAATCAAATGATCACAAAATTGATCGTAAATATCTTCATCCATCTTAGATTCAAAAGATTCATCAAGCCCCTCTCCTAATTCGATATTGAAGACATAGAACCTCAGTTTTAATGCGGATTCTACTTCTTTCCTGTTTTTTGCAATTCTTACAGAATACTTTCCGCTTGAGATTTTTAAATCTGTTATTTTGGAATTGCTATAGGTGCGCATAATATAATTTTTGATACTATATAAAATAAAAAGATTAAAGGATTATCAAGAAACGTTCACATTTATGTTAAGCTTTTATAGCTGATTAAGATGTCAGGAATGCTTAATTTAAATTATGCTTTATTATAAAGAATATATCAAATCTGAGAACTCTGACTGGGTCGTATTTGTACATGGGGCTGGCGGAAGTTCCAGTATTTGGTTTAATCAAATAAAAGCTTTTAAGGAAGAATTTAACGTCTTATTGGTTGATCTCAGAGGTCATGGTAAATCAAAGGATCTTCTTCAGAAGTATTATGAAGAGAACTATTCATTTGAATATATAAGTAAAGATATAATTGAAGTTCTTGATCATCTCAAGATTGAAAAAGCTCATTTTGTAGGTGTTTCATTAGGCACTATTATAATTAGATCGATAAGTGAAATAGCTCCTGATCGCGTTAAATCAGGAATATTATGTGGTGCAATAACAAGAATGAATATAAGATCCCGAATACTTGTATTTATTGGGCATCTTTTTAAACGGGTTGTACCTTATATGTGGCTTTATAAGTTCTTTGCCTGGATAATAATGCCAAGAAAACGACATCAGGAATCAAGAAACTTGTTTATTAGAGAAGCTAAAAAATTAGCCCAGAAAGAATTTATTCGCTGGTTTAAACTTACTAATGAAGTAAATCCATTACTCAAGTACTTCAAGGAAAAAGAAACACCGATTCCTATGCTATATGTTATGGGTGATGAGGACTATATGTTTCTTCCACCTGTACAAAATATTGTAAAGAATCATAAAGCAAGTACTTTAAAGGTAATCGAAGATTGTGGGCATGTTTGTAATGTGGAAAAGCCTAATGAATTTAACGATGCCTCGCTTAGCTTTCTAAAAAGCCAATCTTAGAGATCAATTACCTTTTTTAATCTCAATGTCAGGTTGTAATGTAAAGATCCAGGTACCGGGATTTTCTTCACTCCTCATTCTTTTTGCAACTTCAACAGCCTCATCAAAATTTGAGAAGGCACTATATGCTACATAATTAAAGCGCGTTGAAGAATGAAATAAAATCCTTGATTCGTATCCTTGTTCATCAAGAGTTTTAGAAAAATTAGTTGCATTATTCGGTACAATAAACGAGCCTCCAATCACAAAATATTTCAGATCTGTATTAGTCTCTTCTATTATCTCACCTTGCTCTCTTTTTCTTAAATATTCATCCAGATCAAACGCTTTAGGAACTACAACCATTAATTCGGGATTATTAATGGGCATCGACAGCTCTTTTAACTCTTCTTTCTGTTCAATTGTTAAAGTATCAGTGCCTGCAACAGTTTTATTTTCATCTGGTTGTGTAGAAGTATCTTCTACCGGAGTATCCATTTGAAGTTGCTCCTGAGGAGATGTTGTGGTAGAAGTATCAGGTTCATCATCTCTAACAGGAAATTTAGCTTCTTCCTGATCAATTACATAATCCATTTCATTTCTAAAGCGATCTCTTTCATTTGAAAGAATGGTTCCTTTAGAAACCATTTTTTCATTCATTCTTTCAGCAAGAGTTTTTTCAAGTTCGGCTTGTACGATGATAACCAATTCGTTTTCTATTCTATCTGTTGAGTTATATCCGAACAAATATTTCAACCCAAAAAACCAAGCAGGTAAATCTTTAAGAATAGGAACACCTCTTCTGATCTTAGTTTCTGAAGTGGTATAAAGTCCGGCAACCGCAGTAGCTTCTCCATCTAATAATAATGCTTTTGTAGTAACCTGTTGCTTTCTGATAATAGTACTTACCGCATCAGGTTGAGCATTGGAACGTTCAGCTGCAATGTCTAAATGAATAAATGTACTATCGTTGTAATTAATAATAGTAGGTGTTACGGTTAGAATTGTACCCGTACTAAAAAATTCGTCGGTAACATTGCCTGCAAAATCCCTTTGTTTAACGGAGAAATCCTGTCCATCTTGAATTTTACCTTCCTGACCATCAACAACTTTAATGGATGGAGTTGCGATTATGCTACCCAGATTATTTGATTCAAAAGTACTGAACAATGCCTGAACACTGATTCCGGGACCAATTTCACCCAAATTAACCAGTGCGTTAAATACATTTTGTGAAACCTGATTTGCATTGGACGAGTTAACAGAAACAAATTGATCTGAGAACGCAGTTTGAGGAATAGATTCATCAGCTTCGGTACCTACAAAATCCTGAATATTTGCGGGTACATCGCTGGTTAAAGTAGACCAGTCGATACCAATTTCTTGCAAAGCCCGACGATTACCTTCAAAAAATGTAGCGTTAATTCGTATTTCTCGTGTGTCAATATCTGCAAGAGCGTCAACTCCTGGTAATCCCCCGGCAGCTCCACCTGCTCCTGATTCACCTGAACTGCCTTCAGTTACTTCAGGTACAATTATTTCATAATAATCGGGTTTCTGAACCAGTTGAAGATTCTGTATTTCGAGAATATAATTTAAAGCATCTTTCCAATGCATTGGGGGTAAGCTAACACCTATTGAACCGGTATAACCTGATAAATCTACGATAAATTTATTCTCATATTCCTGGACAAACTGGTTTATGACTTCAATAGCTTCTGTATAGCTGGTACTTCTGTCAAAAGTAACTATCTCGTCAGGATTTGTATATTCCCTAAAAGGATTAGTTTGTGAATAAATTGATGTTGACGCTAATCCCATCATTAGTCCGAAGAGAATGATGTATGAAGTCTTAAAAGTATTCTTTCTAATCAGGGTTTTCATTTGTCCACCTCTAAGGTAAAAATTTCTTGGATGCCGCCTTTATCGAGATTAAATGTTGCATGGTTATTTTTTATATCGATTTTATCAAGATAACCTAAATACACTTTATCTCCTGGTTTAAGAACTTGGGTAGTTCCCGTTTGATCAACTATAAATATCCTTGTAGAAGTTAGTCCTAAAATTCTGGATCGTTCTATATTAACTAAATTATCTTCATTAGGAGGTAACGATTCAAGTATCAATGGATAAAAAGGATTAAATATTGATACTGAGGGATCTATTTTAAATCTTGATGTAGAATCGTTTACTTCAAAATTTATTTTCTGATAATAGCTACTCAATAGCATCGAAAAACTTACAAATTCATCCGAACCAAGATTTGGAGCAGGAGTAACAGATACGTTATTCACCTTATTTAGAAGAGCACTATTCTCAAGTTTATTAATAAAAGTTACAAAATCTGAATAAATACCAGCTCCTCTTATGGTTGAATTAATGATTCCGTATTGATCCTGAATGGTAGAATCTTGGAAATTATAATCATAATACAGTTCAAGATTATCATCATTAATTTCACTTAAATAATCATAAATATCATCTGGATTATTATTTCGATAAAGTTGTTTATCGTATCCAAGAATAATGTCTCTTGCTTTGTTATAACGATCAAGCAATGGCTGATATTGATCACGAATCTGAACCTTTTCCTGATAATCTTTATTCAATGAAACCAAATCTTCAGAAAGCTTTTCTATTTCAGATTGTTGAACGAATTTCAAATATGCGAAAGCGGCACCGCCAAAAACAAGCAGTGTTATTAAAAGTATAATGGTATTTCGGACAGCGTATGACATGTATTACTGTCCTCCTAAAACTTCGTTAAGACCCTTTGCACTCTCAGGGGTGTAAATTACCGGATCAGGAACAATTTCGGAAACTTGGTAGGTAAAATTAAAAGCTTCTCTTTCCCTAATCAGTGTTCGTGTAACATCGACTAAAGTAGCTTCACTAAACAAATCAGCTATCATAGGTATTCTATTTCTGTAAAGTGATATACCTGAGATACTAAATGTTCCGTCATTAGATTCTGCAACAGAGGTTAACCAGATAGATCCGATATCATCAATTCCCTGATTGATCAAATCTAAATTAACCGTCCAGGTAAGTGTAGATTGACTTAATTCATCTAATAGAACTAGTCTTGATTGAATTCCTGATAGATCGTTGTTAATACGATTGTAATCCTGAACAATGGCTTCGAGTCCGCTTATTTCTCCTCTTTTTATTGAAACTTCTTCACGGAGTGTTGTTAGTTCAGCGGAATTTGACTGATAGAAATAATTGGTGACTGGAAATACAGCAAGAATCAGAGCTAACAATAAAAATCCATGCCATTGTAACTTAAAGATTTTTTGACGCTCTTTGATGTATCCCGGAACAAAGTTAATGTCAGGAAAGTGTTCTTTAGAGAACCCGGCATCTGCCCAAGCTAATGCAATTGCAGATGTAAAAGTTGAGACAGTTGAAGGCTCAATCCCTCCGTGACTAAATACATCATCGTCAAACTGAAAATCTGAAACCGCTATGTCAGGAAATCTATCCTGAAAGAAACTAATCGATTGTTCGCCTAAAGAATTATTACAGAATATGATAGAATCTAAATTAGGAACTTCACCGGTATCTAACTGAAAAAGTATTTTACTGAAAAGAGTGTTTAAGAACTTTGGTGAATTAGAGCCCTCAGTAATTATAGGAGAAACAATCAGAAGATCTTTTCCCTTTAAAAAGATTACTCTGCAACTATCATCTGTATACTGAATAAGTGCAGTAATTGTATCATTATCGACTTCATAATTTGCTCTGAATAAACCAATTACTAATGCTTCATCCGGGAGAATTTCGTTAATGGTAATTTTACCACTATATAAATTCTCAGCTGCATGAATCAGGTTTAATACTTGGGGATTTTCATCAATTGAAACCAATAGTAAAGAACCATCGTCCCGTATTGTAGAGGAATAATTATCTTTAGATTTTGGAGCTCCGTAAAGACTTTCAAGGCGATCATCGATAATTATCTGTAAGTCTTTCTTCTTTATAGATGAAAAATCAATGTCTTTAAGAATTTGAAAAATTGTTGCTCCTGCCGGAATGTTCAAGCTCATTTTTACGTGAGACGAATCAATGTCATTCAATACGTTATAAATCAGGAGTTCATTACTGGAAGCAAGCTCTTCATTTGCTTCTTCCGCCATGTCATCAACATCGAGAATATCGTCGTCCTCAAGATCATCAAAATCAAGATCAAGGTCTAAATCATCATTTTCACCATCATCTGATTCAATATCGAATTCTAATTCATCGTCATCCGTATCTTCGATACCAAAAATGCTATCATCTTCCAGATCGCCAAACCCATCAAAAATCTCTTCGACTTCTGTTTCAGTTTCACTTTTCTTAAGTGCAGAAACAAGCTTAACTCTGTCTACTTGTTCTAATGTAGCTTGATTTCCCGAGATGCTTATCCGTGCAATTTTAATTACATCATCTTCGAGAGAAACGCCGGTATATAATTTATTTTTGGCCATTAATTTTAGTAACCAGTCTCGTTAAGAAGTTGAACTATTTTCGACTTATTATTTGAATAATTAATAGCGTTCTCTTTGGAAATTTTGCCTTCTACGTAAAGTCTTTTTAAATCCTGTTCTAAAGTATTCATACCTTTTTCGCTACCTTCCATCAACATTTGATATATTTCACCAATATTATTGTTTCTGATAGCTGCTCGTACAGAAGAATTAGCAATTAGAACCTCTTTTGCTAAAACTCGTTTTCCATCTAAACTGGGTACAAGTTTTTGACTTATTACACAAGTTAGAACATCAGCAAGTCTTGTTCTAACCCTATTTTGTTCTTCTGTAGGTACTTCACCAAGAATTCGGTCGATACTATCCATTGCAGATGAAGTATGTAATGTACTAAAAGTTTTATGACCTGAATCTGTAATTTCAAGAGCAGTCATAATAGTATCAGGATCACGAAGCTCCCCAATAACAATTATATCGGGATCTTGTCGTAAAGCCTGTATAGCACCTGCTTTAAAGGATTCAACATCCCTACCTACTTCACGATGCCTAACTACCGATCTCAGTGGCTTGTGAATTAATTCAACCGGAGAAGATATCACAACTATGTGAGAATCAACTGTACGATTGTTGGCATCAATAATTGTATCTAAAGTTGACGATTTACCGGAACCTGTTATTCCCGTAATTAGAGTTAGACCATATTTATAATATTTAAGACTTAATGCTTTTGCGACTTCGGCACTCACTCCTAGGCTTTTGAAAGGACGAATTGTATTGTCAATACGTCGCATATTCATAGCCAAATGTTCTAGATCAAAATAAATATCTACCCTAAATCTTTGACTTTTCCCTTCACCAATATCTATACCATAAGAAAAATCTAAATTTCTGTCTCTTAAAAGTAAGTTTCTTTGAGATTTTACAAGAATATTGAGTAGCAAAAAATCCGTCTCTTCAACCTTATAATTCTGTTTGCGGCTATGAGGTTTTTTATCCCCAAAGATTCTGTACCATATTTTGCCATCACATCCTGCCCCACCCAGGTCAATATCCGAGGCTTGATTTTTCATCATCTTAAGGAGAAAACTGTCTAATATTTTTTTGAGATCCAGCCGAACTTGTTCTGACTGAGCATCTAAAATCTCGGCCATTTTCATGAACAGTTCATCTCCACGAGCAGTAAACGGAATCTGCTTGATAAGAGGCTCTGTAATTGAGCTCAACGTTTTTTCTACTTTAGCCGTCGTCATTTAAATTTTGCCGCTGGTTTATCTTACTAATTGATTACCAACAAGGCCATTTGTTACATTTAAACCTGTTTCGTTACCAGGTATTATCGTTTAAAAGTCGTTTTTTAAGGTTCAACAATTGAACGTTCATATTGCTGATCTTTCTTTGCTGTATTTCGATGATATTCTTTGTAAAAATGTTAAACAACTTTTCAGGTTTCTTCCTAAAGAAATTAAGAGCTTCATATCGCTCATATCTCAGTAAAACAGTATCTGTTTCAGAAGTAACTTTAGCCATACGACTGTTTTTACTAAACAAAAAAGCTTCTCCAAGAAAATTACTTTCAGACAAAGAAGCTAGTTGAATTCCGTCTTTCCAAATAGCAACTTTACCTTCAGCAACCAGATACGCAGAGTTCACATTTTCGGATTCATTTATTATGGTATCTCCGGAAACGTATCTTTCTTCTACACCTATCTGCAAAAACTCTAATACATCCTCATAATGAAAATTTCTAAGAAGTAATGGTGGTTCCTTCAAGAATTTCTTGAGGTAATCCGGCATTTTATCTTGATTACTGTCGGTCATATTCATAATTGGTTGTCCCCTACATGATAAATATCGCTAAAATCATCAACAAATATTTAACAAGTTATCTAATATTTCAAATTAATCTTCAAGTGTACCCGCAATAATCTCTTCAATTGTGGTAACTCCTTCTTTAATTCTTTCTCTACCTGATGCTCTTAGAGTAAGCATTCCTTGTGATACAGCTGTTTCTTTAATTGAGTTTTCATCAATATCGCCACCAGATTCGAGAATAAGTTCTTTTATTTCCTTTGAAAAAAACAATGCTTCATGTATTGCTGCACGCCCCTTGAATCCGGATTCACCACAAATTTCACATCCCACCGGCTTATAAAAAGTGGTGTTCTCATATTCTTCCTCTGTAAATCCAATTCCTTTGGCCGTCTCAATATGTGGTCGGTATTCTTCTTTACAGGATTTACATAAAGTTCTGACTAACCGTTGCGCCATAACCAGATTTACAGCATTAGCAATCAAAAAAGGTTCTACTCCCATTTTAAATAGCCGGGATACAGCACTCGGTGCATCGTTGGTGTGCAATGTTGAAAAAGTTAAGTGACCAGTATTTGCCAATTTTATAGCAATTTCAGCTGTTTTTAAATCACGCATCTCCCCTACAAGCACAATATCAGGGTCATGCCGAAGAATACCTCTGATTGATTGGTCAAATGACATATGCGGGCTTATTTTCAGCTGTCTCGCCCCTTCAATGATATATTCTACCGGTTCCTCAACGGTTAACACATTCTTGGTTGGATCAATAACTGAATATAACGCAGCTACCAAAGTTGTGGATTTACCGCTACCGGTTGGACCAGTAATAATTACTATTCCGGAAGGCTGGCTAATGGATTTAACAAAATTTGTTTTAGCAATTTTTTGAAGCCCCAATAAATCCAGATCTCGAATAACTTTTCTGTCATCAAGAACACGAATTACTATAGATTCAAATTTTCGATCATATTGATTACCAACTATCGGCATAATTGAAACACGGTATCGAATGCCAACACCGTCAATTTGTCTCTGAATAAAACCATCCTGAGATGCATCTCTTTCAAAGCGATCTACATTTCTGGTTTTATCTTTTACAACCGCTGAAATAGCTTCGGGTTTGACGTTTTTTTGCTGATACCAAAGCTTGAGTTTTCCATCTACACGAAATCTAATGTCGGTAGAAGCTGGACCACTCGGAACAATATGAAGATCACTAACACCCTGCCTAACTGACTCTACTAACATTCCTTCCACCAAAGAGTTAAGCATACTTTGATTAATCTCTGCGTCAATTTCCTCTTCATTTATTGACTCTTCTTCTTCGGCTTCAAGCTGAGTTTCGTCGTAGTCTATTTCTTCAAGTAAATCGAGAAACTCATTCTTTTGCTCATATACATTGGATAGAATTTCTTCTATAAATTCATATTTACAGTAAACCAGTTCAGTTTTTTTGAAATTCAGTTTTTGTATTACCCCTTGAATACTTGGATCTGCGGGGTCTGCGGCAGCAACTGTAATAGAGTTTGACGTCCTGTGAAACGGAACAGCTTTTAATACTACAAGTTCATCAATTACATCATTATTTAGCTCTTCAACATTTTCTTTAATATGATCGATGACTTCTTCAGGTACTTTCTCCATACCCTCCAAAACTTCTCTAAAAGCATATATCTCTGAAATTTCTTTCATGATGGTATGCCTATTCAAGCTTAGATCCTGAAATAGAATCTGGCCAAGCCTGCGATTACTGTTCGCAGGCTCTTGCTCCAAGATTCCTAAAGCTTCTTGTAACTGATCATCAGATATTATTTTCTTTCTGACAAGCATGTCACCGATATGTCTACGAATATTAATCTTACCCATTCAAAACATCAATTTGGTTTTATAACAGCTGATTCGGAGGATACGACTGTAATACCAACTAAAGCAATCATAATAAAGAGGTTTACAAAAAGACTTATAGTATCAATAACCGATTGCATTTTATAAGTGGTTTGTACCTCATAATATTCTGCAAGTTGTTTTGAATTTTCTCTTAAAGAACCTGATTCTGCTCCAAGCCTGAATCTACTTATCGCTGTTCTTGTAAATACGCCAGTTTCTTCAATAGATTCTATTAATCCGGCTCCGTCTTTTAACATTCTCTTTATTGCAATATCTTTAATCTGTTTTTCCATATAGCTGTTTCTGCAGGCTTCACTTGCAACTTTTATAACTTCAATATTTTGTCCAGATCCTGAATAAAGTGTGTAAAAAACTCTTGAAAAGATTTCGATACTTGTCTTGTGAAGTAAATCTCCAATAATGGGAATTTTTATTATGTACTTATCTACAAATAACTTCCCCTTTTTTGTTTTAGCAAAGTAAATAAAACCCACAATTGGCGACAAAGTAGAAATTAATAGCATGATCCAATTATCTTCAAGCCAATAACTTATTTCAAGTGTTGTTGCTGTCATTGGAGGTAGTGTTATACCCATATCCACAAATAACTCTGCTGTTGAAGGAAAAATATATCCTACATAAAAAAGAACAACACCGATTACAGCCAGTACCGTAATTGCAGGCATCATTAAAGACCGCTTCATATTCTTTTTGAACTCAGCATCACGCTCAAGAAATTTAGCTGTACTTTCGAATACTAAAGCCATATTACCTGATGTGGAAGCAACACTCAACATGTAAGCTGCAAACTTACCGAAAATATCTTCATGCTTACCGTATACTTCTGAACCTTCTTTACCATCCTTTAAGTCTTTCTGAATAGTTTTAATAACATCTTTCATGCGTTTATTTGCAGTATCTTCATACAGCAAATTCAAAATTTCATCATAAGTAAGTTGCTGCTTTAAAAGATCAGCTGAAAGACTGATAAAAGTTACCACTTCATTAAATGGTACACCGCCTTTAAATTCGAAAAGTTTTTTATTGATACTTTTAACTTCGTATCCAAGCTTGACCAAAGCTTTTTCTACCTCTTCTTTGGAATAGGCTTCTTGCTCACCCGTAAGAGCAGGTTTTCCGGGTCTTGTAACCTTATATGTAAATGTAGATTTCTTTTCTAATGCTTTAACACTAAGTCCATTTGTCTTGGTTAAACGATCTACTTTTACCTGAGCGTCTTTTTTTGTGTCTGCTTCAAACTCTTTCTGTATAAGTTTTCCACCGTTTGACACTGCTTTAAGTCTGAATTGAGCCATGGTCTGTTGATTAAGTCAGTATAATTTACAACATGAGAGGAATAAATCTATACACAAGATTTAAATGTTTCAGATTGTTACAAAAATTTCATTCAAAAAAAAAGCCCGATAAAATCGGGCTTTTTAAGAAAATGCTTTATGTCATTATGGACATGCAGCAGGTGCACCAGCATCAGCTGCACCCATTACTTGCGTATCAGGGCATACACGAACTTGAATTTCAGTACTATCAGCAATTGCTGCAGTAGCTGTAATAATAAAGTTCTGTGCACTACCAGAAATAGCAGCACCACCGTTGATTACGTAAGTACCATACTCATTGCTTGAAGTAAAGTTATCAGAAGCAGTACCGTTGAAAGTTACATTAGTAAAGTTCAAACCGTCGAAACTTCTGTCACCACCACCAAGCATAGCTGGCTTTAAGTAATAACTTTGAGCAGATGAAGAAATTGATGTTAAATCCTGACGTACAGAATCTAATGTTGCACTATCAGCAGCACTTGAGAAAGTGTTGATAGCAACAACTGTTGCAATTCCAACGATGATTGTTACTAGTATAACTAGAAGTAATTGTTGTTGTCCCATTGGGTTTACCTATTTATTGTTGTTTGTTAACTGTTGTTAATTTATAAAAGTAAGTTCAGAAAACATTCCCTAAAAGAAAATTAGAAAATGTTTAACCGCATTAGTGTTTATTTATATTCAAGAGTAAGTATTTTGAATAATATTACAAATAAAAATTTTTTTACCGATTAATGCCCCATGTAATAATAAGTTAATCAACATGAATTTCATTATCGACATTTTCTTACACCTATTTAAGTTAGTATGTTCTTTTAAGGCAAATAAATGAAAAAAGACTCTACAACCTACTTTATATTATTCTCACTCTGGCTTCTGGTATTCTCAGCTAGCAGTCAAATAATGATTTTGGCCCCTATTCTTCCCGAAATTGGGGATGCATTAAATACCCCTGTTGAATTTTTAGGAAACCTCGTTACGGTATATGCCGTAATGGTAGGTGTATTTGCCATCATAATGGGACCATTTTCAGATAAAATCGGAAGACGGAAAATTCTGATGATTGGTTCTGGATTCATGTCGTTATTTCTTTTTTGTCATACTTTAGTCGTCGATTTCACTTCTTTTTTAATAATCAGGGCTATGGCAGGTATGGCAGGAGGAGTATTAAGTGGGGCAGCAGTAGCATATGTTGGTGATTATTTCCCTTACGAAAAAAGAGGTTGGGCAAATGGCTGGATAATGAGTGGTATTGCCGTTGGTCAGATTTTGGGTATACCCATTGGTACATTTTTAGCTGAACAATTTGGGTTTCGATCTCCATTTCTAGTATTCGGAATTATCATGGCAATTACCTTTGTAATGATATTCTTTAAAGTTCCTCAACCTGATGTGGAGCTTCATAAGGATAAATTAACAATCTTAACCTCTTTAAATAAATATTTAGAGCTTTTAAAAAGAAAGGATGTTTTTTCGGTTGCAATCTGTTATCTCTTAATGTTTCTGAGCATTTCCGTGTTCATTATATATTTCCCAACCTGGTTAGAAAATTCTTTCTCAGTAACATTAACAACGATAGGATACATTTTTGCGGCAGGTGGAGTAGCAAATGTAATATCAGGCCCAAGTTCAGGTTGGCTATCTGATAAAATAGGCAGAAAAAATATGATACTAACTTCTTGCTTTGGGTTATTCATTCTAATGTTAGCTACCACCTATTTCATAACAAATATTACATTGGCTTTTGTTATGTTTCCTTTAGCTATGGCATTAATTGCTATGAGAATTAGTCCTTTTCAAGCTCTTTCCTCTGAATTAGTAACCTCAAATAACAGAGGTACAATGATGAGTTTATTGGTTGCAATTGGTCAAGTTGGATATGGCCTTGGAGGTATAGTAGCCGGCCCATTGTATTCTCAACAAGGATATATCAGCAATACTTTCTTCGGGGCAGCTGCTATTTTTGTAACCGCTATTATAGTTTGGCGATTTGTTCCTGAGCCTGAATTAAAAACTTCTGTTTTTTCAGAACCCCCTATTGCTGAATAATCAACAACAGAGAGAATATTTAGTTTTTTCTTTCATCGACGATAATTTTGTAACTTATTTTCAGATAATTCATCTTTCAATTAAAAGGCTATGAAAAAATATCATCTACTCAGTCTTGTTATAGTCTCACTACTATTGATTAATTCATGTGAGTCATCAAGTAACGAGGATGCAGTAATTGCAGGACAGGTACAAAATGCTAATTCCGGAGATGCAATCACTAATGCAACCATATCTATAACATCACCAACTGAATTATCAGATTTTACAAGAACTGATGAGAATGGTAATTACCAAATAGACGGAATCAATGTAAATGATGTAACTCAACTTTCCTTAACTGCTTCAGCTACAGATTTCAACGATCAAAGCCGTACACTTACACTTACTCCCGGAGCCACAGAAACTGATTTTAATTTTGAATTATCCCCTGAAGATGGTGGCGAACCTGGTGACGGTGGAGTTGTAACGGGTGATCCCGAAGGTGCAGCTGCTATTGTTTTAGAATCAATATCTGATGAAGCTATTAATATTCGTCAAACAGGTGGAAATATAAGTTCTAAGTTTACTTTTACTGTTGTTGATTCCGCTGGTCGTGCAATTGATACAGAAGGAGCTGTAGATGTTAATTTCTCAATTTTAAAGGGACCAGAAGGTGGTGAAACTTTGATACCTTCAACAGTAAGAACTAATGCAGATGGACAGGTAGTTACTAGTTTGTTTAGTGGTGATTCAGCCGGAGTTGTCAGGGTTAGGGCAGAAATCACAAGGTCAGACATTGGCCTTACTATTCAATCCGACCCAATTTTAGTCGCAATTAATGGTGGATTCCCTGCACCAGACAGGTTTTTCGTAGCATCTGAAAACATTAATCTTGAGGGATATGGAATAATAGCTAATGGAAGTAGTGTGATTAGCTATCCAATCATAGCAAGTGTTGGTGATAAATTTGGTAACCCGGTAAAAGAAGGTACCGCTGTTGATTTCAGAACTATTGGCGCAGGAGTTATTCAAGGTTCAGCACTCACTGATGCATTTGGCGCTGCAACTGTAAATTTAAGACCTGATGGTAGTCAACCTACTTCCGATCCTTTAGGGGTAGGTTTCTTCACAGTTCGTGCGAAAACTGTAGATGAAAACAATGATTTTGTAACTCAGGATTTGAAATTATTATTCTCAACTTCACAGGCAATTATCACCGTTAATCCTAATTCTGTAAATATACCTTCTAATGGTTCTCAGTCTTTCGATTATACAATTACAGATCTTAATGGTAATCCTATGTCTGCCGGTTCACTTATAAGTATAGATGTTGCTGCAGGTTTAGAGGCCTCAGGTGATGTTGGGTTCTCATTAGGAGACTGGACTACAACAGGTCCCGGAAAAACTGAATTTGGGTTTACCGTGTCTGATACGGATGATGAGAATTCAGATCAAGTAGGTACTTCTATTACAATTTCTGTAACTTCAGCAGCTACCGGTTCTGTTACTTCTTTGACAATTTCAGGAACACGCGCAAAAAGTGGTGGATGGAATTTCAATCCCAATAAACAAAAGGTTAAATTCACTCCGGGATATTAATTTTATCAGTTTTAATAAATGTTTGATTATAACAGTACTTCTTATAACGAATTACTTAAGAGTTTTCGCGAAAATACAACCTCCAAAAAAGTCATTATTTTTGCCGGAAAGTTTGCAGAAAACCGTAAATACGCAATCTCACAATTTGAAAGAGAAACTTTAGGTGATACCACAAAGATCTCTCTTTCTGAGTATGTTACTTCATTTGAGAACGAGTCTTTTGAAAAAATAGATTCATTATTTGAAGAACTTAAAGATGAAAAGTCATTAGTTATATTTACTGATGCAGAACAGCTTTGTGGTGTCTACACCGGTCATACCTATTCGGTTGTTAAGTACGCCACACCTCAGGAAAAATATTTCATAAAAAAGCTCAAAAAACTTCGTTGTTCAGTAATACTTGAATTTGAGAATCAAGATCATCTTGATCGAACCATTCTGAGAGCAGCTGATGCGGTTGTAAAATTCCCGGTTCCTTCTTCATTTCTGGAAAAAGTATTTTTCTGGGTAACTCAAGTAAGGGTTAACGGATCAAGCCTCCCCTCCCGTCGTCCGGTTTAAACCATGAATTCGGAAAATATTAGTCCTGCCAAAAATTCCATTTGGCAGGATATTAAAGCTTCACTTGCCGGAAGCGATAGAGACTTTACCCAAGGAAGTATTGGGAGGGCAATTCTTATCCTATCTATTCCTATGGTACTGGAGATGCTGATGGAATCAGTGTTTGCAGTCTTCGATATTTTTTTTGTTTCAAAATTAGGCGCTGAAGCGATTGCAACTGTAGGGATTACGGAATCTTTGATGACATTAATCTACGCAATTGCCATTGGTTTTGCGATGGCAACTACCGCCGTAGTTGCTAGACGTTTCGGGGAAAAAGAATATGATAAATCCGCTGTAACTGCTATTCAGGCTATATTCGCAGCTCTTTTGGCATCAGCTCCAATAGCTATACTTGGGGGATTCTTTGCACCGGAACTCTTATCACTTATGGGTGCTGAAGGTGACATAATTGGTGAATTTTCTATTTATACCACCATTATGTTCAGTACTAATTTTGTAATCATGTTGATTTTTATAATCAACGCAATTTTTAGAGGTGCCGGAGATGCGAATGTAGCTATGAAGTCTCTTTGTATTGCTAACGGAATTAATATTGTACTGGATCCTCTTTTAATCTTTGGATACTGGATCTTTCCTGAACTCGGTATTGCAGGAGCTGCAATTGCCACTTCAATCGGTCGTGGAATTGGAGTAGTTTATCAGCTTTATAAATTATTCGATGGTACTACCAGAATTAATATCCTAAGGGAACATCTTAGAATTCGCTGGGACATTATGTGGAATCTGATCAGAGTTTCTTTGGGAGGAATTGGTCAATTCATAATCGCTACAAGTAGTTGGATTGGTTTGGTTCGGATTATCGCAGAATTTGGAAGTATTTCATTAGCCGGATACACTATCGCTGTTAGGATTCTGATCTTTTCTATACTTCCATCCTGGGGAATGAGCAATGCCGCCGCAACATTAGTGGGACAAAATTTAGGAGCTAATAAACCTGAAAGAGCTGAAAAATCCACCTGGATCTCAGCATTTGCAAATATGATATTTCTTGGATCGGTAGGAATTCTTTTTTATACAAATGCTGAACTTCTTATTAGAATATTTACCGCTGAACCTGAGATCATTGAAATAGGTGCTCAATGTCTACGAATTATGAGTTATGGATATCTTGCATATGCTTTCGGAATGGTAATTATTCAGGCGTTTAACGGAGCCGGTGATACCTTCACTCCTACTCTTATTAATCTAGTGTGTTTTTGGTTGATTGAAATTCCTCTCGCTTACTTTTTAGCTATGGAATTAGGATTTGCCGAAGAAGGTGTTTTTTATTCAATTGTAGTAGCTGAAACTTTATTGGGAATAATTGGTTTTATATTATTCAAACGAGGAAAATGGAAAACAACACAGGTGTAAATGAAAGTTAAAATCAGTCTTGAAACATCAGGTCGCAGAGGGAAAGAAGTAACTGTAATTAGGAATATTCAACATAATCCTCAGCACATCGAGAAAATTGCAAAAAAACTGAAAGGTCAGTTAGGAACCGGAGGAACGGTTAAAGGTAAAACAATCGAGATTCAGGGGAACCACGTTGAAAGAGTGAAACCCCTGCTCGAAAAAGAAGGGATGACCTTTTAAAGAGAAACCTTATTCTCTTGTTTTGGATCAAGGTCATACAATGAAGAAGCTGTAGCCTGAACGGTCTTGTACCATTCATTACCATACTTATCATTGATAGTATAAAAATCAGCAAAATCAGGTTTACGAAGTGTCATTTTCCATTCCTGAGTCTTTGACTTAAAGGTTGGATCTATATGAAGCAGTTCATGATATAAAACCATTTCCTTAGTTTTAGTATCAAGCATATCCCATAGCTCTCCTGAAACCTCGATCAAATAATCATTGCCAGAATAATATTTGACTTCTCTTGTTGCTTTCATGCATTTTGCAGCCCTTTGTTTTGAGATATTTGGATATACTAAAAAATAACCAATCTCTGCAGGACCAAAATCCATATTGTTCTTTTTAATTACATCCTGAGCAATTTTCTCTATCTCAGGAGATTCCATTAGTTGCTTATCGGTTGTAATTGTTTCTACGGGCTTCAGTAAGTCGTCGTTGGTCATTTTTTAGTGATCTTTGGAAGAATAATTGATGTAGCTACGATTGAGTATTCAAATTGCTCTCCTTCAATCAAATCAGGATCTTTACCTGCATCCTCAGCATAATGTTTTGCTTGTTCTTCAGTAAGCTTCTTTTTAGAAATAGTACCAAAAATTGTCGCTTCTTTACCATTTGAATCAGTAGGTATAAAGAAACTGTAATCTTTAAATGTAACGCGAGCAGTTCTTTCACCATCAGTAGCAATAAAGAAACACCCTTTCTTTTGACAAACTTCAGAAACTTCCGATGTTATTACTACATCTTTTTCTTTCTCAGTTTCTATCAATGATATAGCTGATTCAAGGGAAATAGGATTTCTCTCACCCTCATTAACACTTCCAAATATTTCTACTTTTTTTGTTTCTTTTACTGGTTCAGAAAGTCTTATCACTTCTTTTTGTTCCTGAGCCGCAACATTAAAACTAATTGCAGATACAATCAGTAATAGGAGAATTTTCTTCATTATTCTTTATTAAATTTTTATTGACTACAAAAATACAAATTACTGAAACCATTGTTAACCTTGATTGTTAATTATTCTATATTCAATAAAAAAAATTGCGAACTCTTTTAGCTGCTTTATTCGGATTTGGTTTTTCTGTTTTTACCGAAGGATTTTCGAGAATTATCATCTCCTTTTTCCATAAACAATCATTTGTTTTTTTTGGTATTGATAGTCTTCCCGGAATTTCCTGGATTACAATAATTTATTTTGTTTCTACTATATCAAGCTGGTTAGGTGCTATGTTAGCCCAAAGTATAGCTCACAAAAAAAGTAAATCAGCTTTATATTTCTTCGTTTTATTTTTATTTGTTTGGATACTTTTTGAACTGATAGTTACCTATCGTGTAGTACCATTATGGTATTTAATAAGTTTTCCTATCACCTCACTTTTTGGGGTTTTCTTAGCTCACAAAACATATAATTTAAATTCAGATGCGATCAAAAATACTACTTCTTAGTTTCTTGTTATTTGGATGTTCATCAGAAATAAGGTTTGATTTAAAGCCTTTAAATACCCCTGCAAGTAATTTCTCTTCATTATCAAGACTTTATACTGATAATACTGGTACCGTATTTATGAGTTGGGTAGAACAAAGAAATGATTCCGCTCATCTTTACTATTCAAAATTTATAGAAAACGAATGGATACAAAAAAAATACATTTCAGGTTCTGATAGCTGGTTTGTTAATTGGGCTGATTTCCCATCATTGATTGCGAAAGATGGAGAAGTATCTAATGCACACTGGCTTCAAAAAGTACCGGGAGGAACTTATGCTTATCAAGTAGTGGTAGCATCTACTACGGATAATTGGGTAAGAAATGAAACTCCTCATAAAGATAACACACCTACTGAACACGGGTTTGTTAGTATGATTCCTGTTAGTGATTCAACATTTATGAGTATTTGGCTTGATGGAAGAAATACTGGTGGTCATGGTCATGCTTCACATTCAGAAGGAAGTTTATCAACAGCTATGACCTTACGGTCTGCTATTTTGAATCAGGATCTTGAGATAAAGTCTCAGCACTTAGTTGATCCTTCTGTTTGTGACTGTTGTGGTACTGCGGCTGTAAAAACAAATGATGGATATTTAGTTGCTTACCGAAACAGAACTGAAAATGAAGTAAGGGATATTTATGTATCAAAATTTAGAAACGGCGAATGGTCAGAACCGACAATTGTCCATAATGATAATTGGGAAATTGCCGCTTGCCCGGTAAATGGTCCGGCTTTAGCATCAAATAATGATAACGTAGCTATTGCCTGGTATACAGGTGCAAATGAAGCCAGTAAAGTTAAAATAGCTCTTTCAAAAAATAGCGGGAATAGCTTTGAAGCCCCCTTGGTCATTGACGGAGCTAATTCTTTAGGCAGAGTTGATGTAGATTTTATAGAAACCGATTTGATAGCTGTGAGCTGGATGAAAAGAAGTTCAGAAGATCGCGCAAAAGCAGATTTTGAAGTAATTATTATTGACGATAAAATGAATGTACTGACTCAAAAAACAATTGCTAAAATGTCTTCAAGTAGAAAGTCAGGTTTTCCGCAGATAACAGCTAAGAATGGAAATCTCATCGCATCATGGACTTCTCTTGATAACGATGAGATCGAAAATATAGAAACAGTTCTGATTCAGCTAAACTAATTATTCAGATAAAAGCTGGGGGAAATTATTGAAGTTCATCAGCTCAGCAATTTTAATCCCTATATCAGTATTATCATGCCAACCGGTAAATTCTATCGCATGAGGACCGTAAGCCATCATTGGTATTGGTACGGCTGTATGATAATCAGTTACCCACTCAACACGAAGTTGATTCGGGTCATCGGAGGAGTTTAACATAGTCATCCCTCCCGTTTCATGATCTGCAGTTAACACAACTAATGTTTCTCCATCCTGCTTAGCAAAATCAAGGATAATTTTCATTGCATCATCAAGATCCTTCACCTCTCTTACAGCATATTCTGCATTATTTCCATGTCCTGCCCAATCAATCTGACTACCCTCGACCATTAGAAAAAAGCCATTCTCGCTGCCTTTTAATTTATCAAGAGCAACAGAGGTCATCTCTGCTGTTGTTGGTGATCTGTCAACACTTTCAATTCCTGAATTTGCAAATAAACCCAGTAAGCGGTTTCCTGTAGCTGATTTCATTTGCTCAGCATTATCTACATAATCGTAACCATTAGCTTCAAATTCTTCTATTAAGTTACGATCATCTTTTCTCGAGCTACCACTCTCATTTTGAGGTATAAAGAATTCACGCCCACCACCAAAAAATATCTCAACACCAGAATTAACATATTGCTCAGCAATTCCTGTCTGATTTCCTCTTGAGGAAACATGAGAAGCAAAACTCGCCGGGGTAGCATGTGTAATAGTAGATGTTGCGACTAATCCTGTTAGCATACCTCTTTCTTCAGCAAGTTCAAGAATTGTTTTACAATGAGTGCCATCCGGCAGATAAGCAATCATTCCATTATTTGTCTTCATTCCACAAGAATAAGCGGTAGCCCCTGCAGCGGAATCAGTAATCAATGAATTTGCAGCATGCGTCTTAACAATTCCTGTCACAGGCATAGTTTGTAAAGCTAAATAATTGTCAGCACCTACATCATTTAATTGCCCAGATGATAATTGAGCTATACCTGTTCCATCAGCAATAACTAATATCACATTTTTAATAGCTTTGTCAGAAACAAGCTCTAAACGTTCGTGATTAGAAGTACTCGTGGTAGTATTTACTTTAACTTCTTGTCCGCGATTACATGCGAGTAATAATAAAAATGATAATACAATTAAATTCTTCATTGATAAATTTTTTCAGGAAATATAGAGCCCTTAAAATTATCCTGTTGTTAAGTTATTTGTTTATTTTTGGTATGAACGATTTGATTAATCCCCAAAGCCCTTTTGCTGGTTTTCTTGAGTTCTGAGCTCTTTCTGCAGCAATCTGCATGCGTTCAGGAACTTCATAACCATCCTTTAACTTTGATTTCAAAGCTTTCTCTTTTTCTTTCCGCTCTTTTGCTTTTCGTTCAGTTTTAGAAAGTTTCTTAGGAGCAGATTTGGATTTCTTTACGGGCTTAGATGGCTTCTTATTAGTTTTAGTTCTTGTTTGTTTCTGTTTATTTCCAACAAGTTCGACTGAAACCTTACCTTCTTTATCAACCTCAATAGAAACTGTTTTCTTTTTGTGAGTTCCTTCTTTTAAAGGATCTACTTTTTCTTGACTTTTCTTTTTGCTGGACGTGTTATTCTTTTTGAGTTGATTTGTAGGAGCAGGCTTGGAGGTTTTTTGTTTCTTAGGGTCTACTTTTTCATCAGGTAGCTCTAAAACTTTTAATTCCTTTCCTACTTTTGACTTTATCGGATCAAAAAACTTCTGGTCTGCTTTACTAACTAGAGTTACTGCTATTCCTTCTTTATCATAACGACCTGTTCTGCCGATCCTATGAATGTAATCATCAACTGTTTTTGGAACGTCATAATTTATTATCAAGGAAACATTGTCAATATCTATTCCTCTTGCAAGGACATCAGTTGCAACAATAACAGGTACTGTTCCATTTTTAAAAGCTCTTAATGATGCTGTTCTTTCTTCCTGTGTTCTATCTCCATGAATACTTCCTGCATTTATACCCTTTTTATTCAGGAGTCGCTCCAACTCATTAGTTCCTTTTTTTGTGGCGGAAAATACAATACAGGAACTCCATTCTAATTCATCGAGTAAATATTGAACTGCTCCGAGTTTTTTTCTTGGCGGGGCATGATAAGCTCTTTGATCAACCTGTTTTGATGTTGTGGATACCTCAATCTCAATTTTGACCGGATCTTTCATGATACTTTGCATCAGTTTCTGCAATTCTTTCGGCATTGTTGCGGAAAAAAGCATCGTATGTCTTTCAGATGGCAATTTATCGATTATATGATTCACATCCGGAAGAAATCCCATATCCAACATTCTATCAGCTTCATCCAAGACCAAAAAACGGATATGTTCAAAATCAATGTCCAATACCTTCATTTGATCTATCAGTCGACCAGGAGTTGCTACAATTATATCAACACCTGCACGTATTGCTGAAGCCTGTTGAGCAAAATTCTCACCACCAATAATTGTCGCAGAAGTGATTCCAGAATGGTATCCCAGTGCAAAAATCTGTTCGTCAATTTGCTGAGCGAGTTCTCTTGTTGGTGTAAGTATAAGTGCTTTAGTTCCCTCAGATGGGTTTCTAAGAATTAATTCTATGATAGGAATTACAAATGCGCCTGTTTTTCCGGTTCCGGTTTGTGCCGCCCCTAAAACGTCCTTTCCCTGAAGTGCTTCCGGGATGCTTTTTTCTTGAATTGGAGTAGGTTCTTTATAACCTATATCGCTTAAACCCATTTTCAGTGAGTCATTAAGCTCTAAATCGTCAAAAGTCAAAGTGTATATATCTTTATAAGTTCAAAATCATTAGAATATACACAGAATGTAGAGAATTTATATTCCACATTGGTTCTAATTTCCCCTACTTTTACGTTTAATCTAATTTCAATCAAAAAAATACTATGACTTTTAGAAATTCATCGAGATTTATCCTGGCTATTTTGCTATTTGGTGGCATTGCTTGTGATTCATCCAATTCATCTGTTAGTAAAGATGTAAAATTATCAACCGATCAAGACAGTATTAGTTTTGCGCTTGGGTATCAAAATGGTGACTTCCTCGCAAGAGAAGGTGCTACTGAGTTCAGCTATGATGCGTACATAGCTGGATTTATAAATGGAATTGAGCAAAACGAAACATTAGATCAAGCTACCAGAAATTCTTTAATTAATGACTTTCGCATTCAACTAACCCAAATAATTAAAGATAAAAACAAAGAAGAAGGCGAAGCTTTTTTAGCTGAGAACAGAACTAAGGAAGGTGTTCAGGAAACACCATCTGGTTTACAGTATAAGGTAATTGAAGAAGGTACCGGGGAGTCTCCAACTGCTGAAAACACAGTAGTAATAAATTATGAAGGAACCTTAATAAATGGAGATAAATTTGACAGTTCTTATGATCGTGGACAGCCTACAGAGTTACAGGTTGGAAGATTTGTACCGGGTTTTGCAGAAGGATTACAACTTATGAGTGAAGGAGCTACATATATGTTTTATATCCCTTCAGATTTGGCCTACGGTGAAAATCCACGTCCAGGAGGTCCAATTAAACCAAACAGTACGTTAATTTTTAAAGTGGAAATGATAAGCATCAAATAACTAGATTTATTTTCCATAAAAAAAGCCCGTATGTAGTCATACGGGCTTTAATTTTAGCTAAATTTCTTAGCTTAAGAATTCAAATTAAGTAATAATAGAATTCTTGTAGTACTTTCGATACTTGTTTCTGTCATTTGTCCGGATTCAGCATCATTAGCTGAGGTAAATAGACCAGACTCAAAATTAGTAAATACATCTAAAGCAATATCAGCAGATAATGCACTTACTATAGAATCGTCAAATATTGTTTTAACACCAGTTGCGGCATTAATTGATGCATTAACATTTAAAATAAATTCAGAATTTACAGAAGAGTCATTTCCCATAGATTCTTCAACACTATTCTGAAAATCTTCAAACGCTGCTTCAATATCTGCTTTAACACCAAGTGCTGCTCTTACGTCAGTCATAAGCTGAACGCTCGCATTATTGATTTCATCTTGAGTTTGTTCGCTCATTGCTGAAGCCTGTGCTTCTGCTTCTACAGCCGCGCTAACTGCAATTGCTGTCATAATAGATACTTGCGAACGTGTTTCATTTTCTACACTTTCACTTGCACTATCAATGTTATTAAGCATTAAACGAGCCCATAAACTAATCGCAGCTGAAGCATTATTAGCTTCTACTTCAGCGCTTGCAAAAGCATTCGCCGATGTTTCTAAGAACAGTTCAACAGCTTGTTCTTCTTCTTCAGTATTAGAAGCTTCATCAAGGTCAGATTCTAAACGTGCTTGTGCATCAACTAAAATATCGATTGTTGCTTCAAGCTTATCCTGACCATTCTGTTCAACTTCATTCGCAAAAAAATCAGCTCTAGCTTCTGCAGAAGCAGCTATTGCTGTTGCATATTCTGCTGTTACAGATGCATTATCTCTGATTTCAGAGCTGTTATTAGAAGTAATTACGGCTTCTATATCTGATTTTAATACTAAATCAGAATTTCCGTCAGCTACAATCTCTGCAAATACATTAGTCTCTGCAGTTGATTCTATATCTAACGGTTTGAGAATAATTTCTGATCCATTTTCCACTTCTGTAGAAATGAAACCCATCATTTCTTCACCCTGACTTTCAGCCATCACCACAAAATTTTGTGCAGCATTAGCATCAAATGTCAAAGTAAATTCTCCTTGAGCATTAGTAGTTGTTTCAACACCATCAAGTGCTTGTATAGAACCATTAGAAGTAATAGTTGCCATCGTAACCACTGTTCCCTCAGGAAGTGACTTGGCTTGAGATTGCTCTACAGAACCATTCACGGTTGCAGAGTCGCTATTATTATTTGAATCTGAGCATGCAAAGCCAAATACTGCAAGCATCAGAATTAACGTTGATAATATTTTTGATTTGTTAGTCAACATATAAATTATTTTTATTTCGATTAACTGTTGACTTCAACACTGACTAGCTAACAATGTTCCAAAATCCGTATTAGAAATAATTAAACCTACTATTCTATATTGTGCAGCATTTAATAATAAACCTTGATCTATAACTGAAAATAATGACGTTAAGAATTTTTATAGGTTTTTTTGAAAAGAATAACAGATATTAGTTTTAATAAAAAAATAGGAAACTGAGTATCATTCAGCTCCCTATAAATACGTTGGCTTTTTCGGGGTACAAATCAAAGCTATTCTGTTTATTCAGAATAGCTTTTTTTATTTATTGACTTCTTTTAAAATTTTATCAGATAAGCCACTCTTTCTTTTTCCCGCATTTTGTAATGTATATTTAAAAACCTTCCTGTAACCAATTACATGAGTAGAAAACCTTGCTCTTGTTACACCAGTATATAATAATTCTTTAGATAGAGCCGGATTTACCCTATCTGAAAGGCATAGTATAACATGATCAAACTCTGAACCCTGACTTTTATGAACTGTTATGGCATAAGCCATGTCAAAGTATTTTAATTGATCCGGGTAGAAAGAACGTTCATTACTAAAATAAACTTTTATCTCACCTTCAAGAATAAAACAAGTACCTATTTCACCATTACTTAAATTATTTGAATAGTCATTTTGAGTAATTATAATTTTTTTCCCATCATACCATTCAACATCATTCGGAATTCCCTTTTTTTTCTTGATGTTTTGGTCTATTAAATTGTTCCATTTCTTTGTGCCAAAAACACCATGGTTATTTGAACAAATAATCTGTGTATTTAATTGGTCTTGAATTAAATCAACAGCATATTCTTCAATAATCTGACTTATCAATTCAGAAGAAGGTTCAGAAACACTTATTGAATTAAATTTATCTACTACCTGATTTAACAAAAGTTCATCTTGTTCGTTAATTGCTTTAGCAAATTCGTTGATTCCGGAAAACTCTTTGGTACGGTATGATTTTTCAAACAAAACAATATTATCATTGATAATATTATTGGAAAAACCACCTTTAACATCATGACCTAAATTGTTCAATAACTGTTTAATAGATTGGCTATAAGAATTATTAGCTTCTGAACAAATATCCCCTAAAACAGAACCGGCTTCCACAGAAGAGAGCTGATCTTTATCTCCGAGAAGTATCAGTTTTGTATTTCCTTTAATTGCTCTTATAAGCCCAATCCATAACCTTAAATCAAGCATAGAGACTTCATCTATAATGATCACATCATAAGGTAACTTCTTGTCTTTACCGAAAGTAAACTCTCCATTTTTTCTGGCACCAAGTAAACGATGTATTGTAATTCCCTGAATTACTCTTTCTTCAGAAATTTTAACATTCAATCGTTCTGCTGCTTTACCTGTCGGAGCCGCCATCCCAATAGATAAATCTGAATTCCCGGTTAGTAAAAATTTTACTATCTGTTGAATAGTATAAGTTTTTCCTGTGCCGGGACCTCCGGATATAATCAAAAAATCATTCAGAACGGATAAAGTAACGGCTATTTTCTGGAAATCAATTTTGTTGTCAGAGTTTATTAATCCTTTATATCGTTTAAGTAATTTCGCGACGGAAATATTTTGAGTGGCAATAATTTTCTCTTTCAACCATTCTATTAACTCCTGTTCGTAATTCCAGAACTTTTGAAGGTATACTCGATTTTCTTCTAGAATTAAAGGAACATAGTCTCCAGGGTTTCCAATAACTACTGATTTTGAGATCAAATCCGTAAGAGTATCCTTCTTTAGTTCTGAAATACCTAAAAGATTCGCTAATTCAGAATCTTTAAAACTATCTATATGGGTACAAATATTACCGTTAAGCTGATCCTTTATCACCAACACCGAAAGAAAAAGTAAATCCTGATGAATTTGAGCGTCAACACGATAAAGAAACTCTGCAAATTCATACTCAACGACTCCAATCTCTCCCAGTTGCATAAGTTTTTTGAGTATCTCCACGGTTTTAGTCTCCAAGATTATCCTCCAGAGTGTTTTCGAGTTTATTTAATGACTCGGTAGAAGGTTTATCGAAGAAAACTCCCTGCCCTTTTCTGTTGATATCTATACCTCGTAAAAACAGATAAATTACTCCTCCAAAAACAGTCTCAAAATCAGTGTCAGGATTTCTGGATTCCAAAAACTTCTTCAATGCCAGAGAATATATATAATATTGAATATCGTAGAATGAAGACTTCATTGCAGACATTAGTGTTTCCTCAGCATAATCTTCTTCAGTTTCACCTAAGTAATTACTCTTATAATCTAATATGAAGTATTTTCCTTTGTACCTGAAAATCAAATCGATAAAGCCTTTCATAAATCCTGAAATCTTATCTTCTGAAAGGTTTGAGTTTTTATTTTCGGACTCTACCCTTACTACACTCAACAGTTCTTTTACTGAGAGATTAGCTACAGGAAAATGGAACTCCATCTCTTTTAAAACATCATCTTGATGGAGATCACAAAGGCGCAGATCATTCGTTATGAAAATATTTAAGCATTCTGATATCCAGTCTTTGAGAAAGGGTTTCAAATCAGCATCAAAACCTAAATTATTTACTTGATCATCGATAATTTTATCATGATTGGCATTATTTGAAAATTCAATTTCTTCAAAAATATAATGCAACAAATTTCCGGTGTCTTTTCCTTTAGGAAATGAATGCTTAGTTATAGAATCTGTTGAATTTATATCATCTTCCCCACTTTCCGAGATCAAATTGAATTCGTCTGATACTCTATATGTATCCTGCTTTTTTTCTGATGTGAGCGAGCTAAAACTGATAAGCCTTGAAAAGTTATACAGATCTACTCGTTCATTTTTTAAATTATCAAGTTTTAACGATTCAGAATCACGCTGTTGTAATCTATTGGGTAAATTTTCAGAGTGGGCAAGTTCAGAGTTTGAGTCTGTGTATGAGATGTAATCAGTTTCGGATAATTCAATCAATTTTGATACGAAATGTTCCTCTGTTCCTCCTTTCGGTTTAATAACATCATCTGCTCCTGAAACTGTAGCATAAAGTGGTGACTTCACTAACTCAGTATGCAATCCGAAAGGAATGAAACACGCAAATTTTGATCTTGTAAGTGCAACATAATTAAGCCGAAGTTGATCTGCTAATGTCTCTTTTTTACTCTGAACCAGTATTTCATCAGGCAAATTTTGTCTTAAATCAATACTCAAATCATTTTTTGAATTATGAAATTCAGTAAGATTAATACCTTTTGAGTTCTTTCTTTCAAAGGACTCCCACAGATCCGGAAGAAAGGTTATCCCGTATTCAAGCCCCTTACTGGAATGAAGTGTACAAATGGTCACGCTTTCTTTTTCACTTTCAATTCTGATGAATTCTTCATCAGAAGCAACAGAATTATCATTAATCCTATGTTTATGATAACGAATTAAAGATGCGGGGGTCAGTTTTCTATTTCTCTCTTCATCAGATAATAACTCCAAAATATGGTCAAGATCCGTAAGCAGTCTTTCTGAATCGTGAAGCCCGGCAAGTTTTTTTCGTATATCAAAAAATGAGTCTAATTTTTGAAAAGCTGCAATAATTCCATTTTTTTCAAACTCGGTATGAGCGGCAGCAAAAACTCGTTCTATTCTAAGCCAGGTTTCAGAGTCTTCTTTAAAATTATTAAAATTACTGCTTTTAAAATTTATCAGAGAAGTTATAAGTCCAGCTCTTACAAGAACAGAGTTTTCATTATCATGAATACACCTGAGTAAAACTAATAATTCTTTGCTCAGGGAGGTTTTAAATACAGATTCTTTACTTTTCACTGAGCTTCTGATTCCTAACCTTGATAGCTCCGTTTTCAAAATATCGATCCATTTTCTTGTTCGGATAAGAATTGCGATATCTGATAATTGAATATCCTCGCCTTTAAGCTCAAAAGAATTAGTTATCAACTCTTGAATCTGTTTAGCAACATATGTAGCAACAGACACTCTGTAATCGTCTTTATTGTTGCCATCAGCGTCACATTTTACAAACTTCAAATTTGGAATTTTTTGATGTGAAAGAATTGGTTCTTCATTTTTTTTACTCTCCGGAAACTGAGCGGGTCTGAATTTCGGTTCTTCCAATAAAAAAGGATCCTTTGAAGAGGAATACAGTTTATTTACCGCTGTGATCATTCCATTGCTGGAACGGTAATTATTATTTAGTGAATACTTTTTTTGTTCACCGACGTTCTTGGTAGCTTTAAAATAGGTAAACAAATCTGCCCCTCTGAAGCTGTAAATAGCTTGTTTGGGATCACCGATCATAAATAAAGCAGAACTGCTTTTTGAGAATATCTTTTGAAAAATGGAATACTGAACGGGGTCTGTATCTTGAAACTCATCTACTAATGCTAAAGGAAATTTATCAGCTATTTTAGATTGGAGCTTTGGATTAAGGTTGCTTTCCACCACCTGAAGTAAATCATCAAAACTTAGTGCATTCTCATTTTTTTTTATTTCATTGAATGATTTTTCAATTTTTGTTATCGCACGCTTTAGTTCGAAAACCCAGACCATATCTGCATGCTGGATTAATTCCAGATATTCATCAACCAAATAACAAAAAGTAGGCATTTCAACTGAAAACGCATTTTTTGTTTTGGTTTTGATTGTCGATGCAGAAAAGTTAGTAAGCTTATCAAAACCTGTAATTGAAATGGTTCCACTATCTAAAAACCTTTCCATACTCATAAACCAACCATCAAAAAGATTAGTCTTATAAGTATTGCCATATAATTTACCGGAATTAAAAATATCAATAATTTTCTCTTTGTCAGTATTCCATTGATCATTGAGTCTATTGAAAAGATCTTTAGTTTTATTTAGAAATTTTTCAATTTCTTTTTCTGATAATGAATCCGGATTGAGTTTTGCATATGGTTTACCGAGATAATTCTTTACAACCTTACTTAAATTATCAGGATTAAATTTCTGACTTTGCAGGTATTCAAGAATCCCTCTATTGGTAGGATCATAAGAATAATCTTTTACTAAAGATCTCCAGTATTCGTCAACAGCATCCTGTATAGCTTCTGAAGTATCTTTCAAAATCGTATAATCTGCCTGAACTCCAAATTCAAGACTATACTCTCTTAGTAATTTCTGGCAAAATCCGTGTATAGTTGAAATTACTGCCTCATCAAAGGAAAAAAGTGCCTCTTTTAATCTTGATATCCCTTGTTCATCAATTGTAATTCTTATTGTATTCAGAAAATCATCGTCTGATTGATGATCACTTTCAACAAATGAGATACATTCTTCTATTCTTTTTCTGATTCTCTGACGTAATTCAGTGGTAGCATCTTCTGTGTAAGTTAGTGTTAGAATTTGGGACGGCTTCCATCCTTTCTCTATAATTGCACGGATGTAAAGAGAGGTTATGCTATACGTTTTTCCTGTTCCTGCACTGGCTTCAACAAGATTGAATCCTTTATAATCTATCTCAAAAACATTCAAAGGTTTCATTTTACGATACCGGAAGCTTTTAAGATTGGTTCCCAGAATTGTATCGCTCGATTTTGAAATTCTTTTGTATACAAAAACCCTTCGTCAGGATAGATTTTATCGTTGTAGAAATTCTGATTCTCAGAAATAACAAACTCTGATTTGTTGTCCCATTTCTTCAATGCTTTTTCAATAGCGGTATTAACATCATCGCCATTTAAAATTTTTTCAGCAAATTCTTTGCTTGTTTCAGGTGGATAAAATGAAAGTGCTCCTTCTTTGTAGTCATTCATAAACCAATCAGACAGAACTGACAGTTCTTCCTGATAATATTCGGAGTCGGCTTCTAAAGCTATTTTCTGAAGTGATTTATTACCTTTGAAATAATAGATATAGCTTGAAAAATGGCCTTGGGAAAGAACAGCTAAATGATTAATCCAAAACTCAATCAGGTTCTTTGCTTTTAAGTCTCCTAACCTTAGTTGTATCCTGTCTGTTCCAAAAATTTTATCAACCGTGCCAGACAACGTATAATTTTCATACTCTACTTCTGTGTCAATAGAAGATCTTATCCCAATATTGTGTTCAGATTTTAACTTTTCAAGTTGAAGAATAAGCGATTTATTTTCAAAATATGACTCATCACCAGGAAAACCCTCAGGAATCAAATTTCTAATCCGAGTTATAGTATTGAGCTCATTTAGTGAGATATCATTTAAAAAAGCTTCCGCTAAAAAATCTTTCAATGTATATTTATCCAATCCCTCCAGTTTAAAAAACTCTCTTGAGTCCGGTTCCAAATCCGACTCAAAATTTCTAACAGATAACCAGTTTGCACAGATATATTTTGCAGGATCTGAATAAAATGAAATCAGATCTTTCAAATAAATAACTGATCTATCATCTTCTGCTTTAGTAAGTTTAGAATCAATGACTCCATGCTTTATCGAGTCTTTTTTATTCAATTCGGCAATTTGTCTATGATATGCAGAATAGGATTTGGGTTCATTTTCATCAAAATAAAACGGATCGAATCCATGTAATTTGTGCTCTATTACAGGTATTTCGAGTCCTTTGTTCTTTGCTTCGTATAACAACTGTTGTAATAATACAGAAGGATCTTTTCTTGTTTCTGAATGCTGATCAAAGCCAGTGTAACTAATATGAAGAAAATCTCTGGCAGCTTGAATCATATCATAAAACAGGTAATGTTGCTCCCACCGGTCAATTCGATCTCCTTGTTTCGGATACTTTTCAATTAAATCGAATTCAGGCCTGGTTTTTACGGATGGTAAAACGCCTTCATCTAAACCCAGTATGCCAACAAACTGATAAGGAATATTACGATTCGGGACATACTCGCTTAAGGATACTCCATGACCGAATCCTGAAGTAGTGCTACTTTGATTTTGTATTTCTCCCTTAAGCCAGGAATAGAAAACAGAGAATGATACTTTTCTTTTAAGATCTGCAACTTCTATCTGATCAATAAGCGTATTCAGTAATGCAATAAGGCCTGATATACCTTCTTCTTTTTTACTGAAAAATTGCTCAACTAAGAACTCAACATTATTTAACCACTTTTTAACAGGATACATGCCTGATAGTAGACCGCTGTAGTTTTGCAGTTGCGATGTAAATGTTGATAATTTAGCTATTAAAGTCAGGTTTTCTGACGTGAATATTTTTTCGTAAACAGATTTATTTGCAAATGAGTTGTATGTTTCTGGTTCCATTGCATAACCTGCAAACAAACGATCTATTCCATTAAATAAAGAAAACATGGATCCTGTAAGTCCTCTGTGTACATGAAGTTCAACTATCCATTCCCGGATTATTGAAAAATCCTCTCCAGAAATTTCTAATTTTTTAGAGATTAAAGGATTTTCAAGAAGATCTAGAACCTCTGTAATTTTAAATTCAGATTTTAAAAGTCGAAGTAACTGGATTAATGTTTGTGAAGAATACTCTATATCCTTTTTAAATGTTTTAGAAACCGGAATCGCAGATCCAAGTGCTTCACTTTCTAAAACTTCGGTAATGATTGTAGAATATTTATTGATATCAGGTACAAGTATCAAACAATCTTCCGGTTTCAAATTTGGTTGGCTATTAAGTCGGGAAAGTAATGTATCTTTGAGAACCTCTACTTCTCTTCTTGGATTATGACATGAGTTTACACTAAAGTTATCTCGTAAATCTGTAGCCTCTATTTTTCTAAGATCTGTACCTGTGATAATTTTTTTTAGTGCACCTAAATAAGACGTTGAGTCATTTTCTTCTCTAATTTTTTCTTCTTTAAATTGATCATTAGTTACTGAATTCAAAACTACTTTTTTATTGTTGTTAGCAGCTTTCAGTAGTTTGGATGAAAAAGCAGATTCTGAGTTCGATAACTTTATTTCTGTAGATGAAAAATGAAATACATCTATACTCTGTGAGAGCATTGAAGTAACCTGAGAAAATGGTTGTGAAACATGAGGCAAACTAAATATCCATAGGTTTTCAGGAAGTTTTTGAACCGGAAAGTCTCCTGAATTTAGCAATGTGATAAGCTCAAAAAACACTTGAGGTCTTGAAAGCGTTGAACCTGAATTTTTACCAGATTTTATTAACAAATTCCAGAGACTTTTTTGCCATTTTTCAGAGTCGTCAGATGTGAAAGTTTTTTGGTTTTCCCAATTTGAGAGCATATCAGGCCTGTAAACCTGATATTGATCAAAAACATCTGCAATGGCTTTACAAAGCTGTAATTGTTGCATTTCATCATCAGGATAATCTATTCTCAGGTCTGTCGATCCTTGCTTATCACTATTTAATAATTCAAATAAAGACCATGTAAGAGGAGTTCTATCAGTAGGTAGAACAGCTGGAAAATCCGGGAATTTCATCCGATATATCTTCCAAATAAATTCTGAAGGAAATATAAACTGATTATTTGCCGAGATTGAATTCACTTCAGCTTCTTTTAAAGTAAGCCATTCCTGCATCTCTCTATTTTGCACAATAATCCAATTCTTCTTAAACGGGTCAGATGGTTTCTTCTGTGCTAGGAGATTTAGGAACTGTTCAGCGAGCTTGTCTATAGATTTTGATTCGTAATAATAATACATATACCAGATTAACTGGCAAAAGTATAACAAAAAGGAAAGGTTTAATCAGGATTGTTATTTGTCTTTTTTATAGAATCTTTCAAAAAACGATTAGCTATATGACTGTAGGATTCGTCTTCTTTTTCAGCAATTTCCCTTATAGAATCAACAACAGTCTCTTCCAGATAATAACTGGCTACTTTTTTAGAAACCTTCTTTTCTTCAGAAGCGTCTTTGCCTGAGTTATTATCTCTTATAAAATCAAATGAAGCATGATTCCTTAAGCTGTACGCCAAAGGATTGTGCCCCAAACTATTTTTTTTAGACATCTTAATGGCCGTTTTTTATTTCCTTAGCCAATGCAAAATAATCTTCTGCTCCGTTACTGTTTCCGTCGTATTCAAAAATTGTTTTATGATGACTCGGAGCCTCAGCCAAGGCTACGTTATCCCGAATAATGGTTTTAAAAACTTTATCACCAAAATAATCCTTTATGTGCCCCACCACTTCTTTATTTAGATTCTTGCGACTGTCATACAAAGTACAAATTATACCACCAACTGCAAGATTACTATTAAGTCTTTGTTGTACTATTTTGATCAAATCGAGAAGCTTTGATAATCCATGAAGGGCTAAGTATTCAGACTGTAGTACGATAAATATATCTTCAACAGCTGTGAACGCATTTAAAGTCAATAAGCCTAAGTTGGGCGGGCAATCGATCAAAACGAAATCATATTCTTCGTCTTTGATCTCCTCCATTACATTTTTAAGCAGATTTTCTCTTGCGGGTTCGTTGGCAAGTTCCAACTCTGCACCCGATAATTCCAGTGAAGACGGTATAAAATCAAATCCATTATGTTTAATGATTGTCTCATGAGCTTTCGCTTTTCCTTTCAATGCATGATAAATAGTTTTTTCCATTCTATTAGAATGCATCTTAAGCGAATAAGTAAGATTTGCCTGTGGATCCAGATCAATTAAAAGTACTTTTTTTCCCAGTTTTGCTAAACCAGCCCCGATATTAATAGTAGAAGTGGTTTTACCAACCCCACCCTTTTGGTTGGTTAAAGCGATAGTCTTCATTGTATTCGTCTGTTTATTGTACGTGAACTCTTCTGTTAGTAAGAGAAAACCCTTTATCGAATGTTACACATTTAACACTAACTGTCAATGATAATTTCTATTAGAATTTTCGAATATTATTCTTTTGTTCAAATCACTTTTTATAAACATCGTACATTCCGTAAATTAAAGTATGCGATTTTTTAGCCGAAAACTTATCAAGCCTCAGGATCTTAATGCTCACGGAACATTATTCGGAGGGGCTGTACTTAGCTGGATTGATGAAGAAGCAGCAATTTTTGTTCTTTGTCAGCTCGGCAAGGGTAATATTGTAACTAAATATATGTCTGAAATTAACTTTGTTAATTCAGCACCTTTAGGAGAAGTTATTGAAATAGGGATGGAAACTGTAAGATTCGGGCGTACTTCTATCACAGTTAAATGTGAAGTAAGAACTAAATTTGATAAAAAAACAATCATCACTATTGATGAGATAGTCTTCGTTCATGTAGATGAATTTGGGAAACCATCTCCTCATTATATCACGGAGGCTGTAAATTAATGGCTAAATTGATCGACCTTTCTGCTTTAAATGAAATGCTTTACGGTGATGAAAAATATATCGCCGAGTTTTCTGAAGCCGCTGTAATCTCTTTTACGGAATTCAATGAAAATTATAATGAATTTCTGTTAGCAAGAGATGAAGAAAATTTCCGTAAAGCCGGACATAAAATTAAGCCGGTAGCTCAAATGCTTGGTTTACAACAAATTATTGATGAATATGAGCACGCTAAAACTCTTATTTGGGAGGATAAACCTGATAAGGACTTGAACGATTCTGCTAAAAAGATGGATGATATCTGCACTCAGGTAAATAACGAGCTTAAATCCATCACAAACTCAAAGTAAATGTTACTTACTTGTGATACTTTTATTTAATTGCTGATGTAGCTTTTAAATAAATTTTCCTGCATGAGCTTTACACAATTACCTATTTTAATAGTTGAAGACGATACAGACCTATCTGAACTGATTAAAATTCAACTTACCGATAATCATTACGAAGTTGAACAAGTCACTAACGGTCGAATTGCTAAGGATAAAGCACTTCAGAATAATTATTCACTGATAATTCTGGACATTATGCTTCCTGAAGTGGACGGTTTTCATATATGTAAAGCAGTACGTAAAGAAGACAGTCACACTCCGATTTTGATGCTCACAGCTAAAGCAGAAGAAGTTGATAAAATAATGGGACTCGAGTTTGGTGCTGATGATTACCTGACAAAACCATTTTCCATCAAAGAGTTGATAGCTCGCGTAAAAGCATTATTGCGACGAGCAAATATAGGAGATACTCAAAACAGTTCTGAAGCAGATATGCTCGATTTCGGGGATCTGATTATCTATCCGAATAAACGATCGGTAAAATTAGATGATTCTCTTATTGAACTGACCTCCAAAGAGTTTGAGCTTTTACTTTTGTTTGCTAATAACCCCGGTCGGGCGTATAGCAGGCAGGAATTATTAGATGTTGTATGGGGATACCAATACAGTGGATATAGTCACACCGTTAATTCTCATATTAACAGATTAAGAAGTAAAATTGAGAAAGATCCATCCGACCCAAAATATATTACTACGGTTTGGGGAATGGGATATAAATTCGCTGAACTATAAGAGTTGGGTTTCCAATGAAATTAAAACAAAGTTTTTACACGAAGATATCTACCGCTTTTTTGGTACTTGTTTTAGCTCTTGGTGGGACATTCGCATACATGGGGGTTTCCTCTTCTCTAATGTTTGTGGAAGAAACCGGTCAGAAAGTAAATAAAATGCTTGCTGCTGATATGTCATCGCACTTTCAGCCGTACTTGATGGATTCTATTGAAGGTGATAGCATAATTTCACAGATAAAATATCTGAATGGTATTAATCCGGAGATAGATATTTATTTACTGAGCAGTAGCGGCATGATTAAATGGTACTATCCGAGTCAGGACCCTGATGCTGAGTTACAAATTGATCGGGTAAATACAAAGCCTTTGGATGAATTTCTTGCCGGTAGTACGCTACCAATCTACGGTGATGATCCGTTGAATGCAGGTGTTCAAAAACCATTCTCAGTTGCTCCTATCTCCATTATGGGTAGCAAAGGATGTTATTTGTATGTAATCCTTTCCGGGCAACAGTTTGACGAAACTGCAGCCATGGTTCAGAATAGTTACATCATGAGAAACACGTTTATTGCTTTAGGTTTAATTCTTTTAGTTACACTAATTCTTGGGTTGATTGTATTCAGGTTACTTACCGGCCGACTCCGACATGTTAGTGAAACAGTTAAATCTTTTGAGCAAGGACAATTAGATAAAAGAGTATCGATCACGTCTAAAGATGAAATTGGAGTACTTGGCTCTTCTTTCAATCAGATGGCGGATACGTTGGTCGCCAATATGGAAGAAATCAAACAAATTGATAAACTTAGAAGAGAATTGGTCGCCAATGTATCACACGATCTCAGAAGTCCGTTGGCTTCTATTCAGGGATATTTGGAGACCATTCTGGATAAAGAACCAGAAATCGCCCCTGAAGAAAGGTCCAAATACTATCAGATAGTTCTGAGAAATACTAAAAAACTGGGCAAACTGATTGAGGAGTTATTTGAACTTTCCAAATTTGACGCTCAGGACGTTCAGCCTGAAATGGAGCCTGTAAGTATGGCTGAGCTTGCTCAGGATCTTGTGGTACAGTTTAAACCCATCGCTGAGCAAAAAGGAATAGAAATCGAAGCGGTAATACCTAAAGAACCCGTTGAATTAGTTTATGCTGATATCGCATTAATGGAAAGAGCTATTTCTAATCTGATTGATAACGCATTAAAACATACCCCTGAAGGTGGTAAAGTTTCCATCATCTATTCTAATGACAATGGAAATGTAAGCTTTACCATTTCAGATACCGGTAAAGGAATCGCTGAAGAAAATATTCAACGGATATTTGATCGTTTCTATCAGGAAGATCCAAGCAGAACGGTTGGCTCAGGTGCCGGACTTGGTTTATCTATCGCTCAGAAAATCCTTGAACTTCACGGAGCTTCATTAGATGTACAAAGCGGTTTAGGAAAAGGAACATCCGTTTCATTTGTGCTTTCCCCTGTTTTAATCACATAAACAAAAAAAGCCTTTCAGATTATCCTGAAAGGCTTAGTACCAAAGGTGGGAATCGAACCCACACTCCCGAAGGAACACGATTTTGAGTCGTGCGCGTCTACCAGTTCCGCCACTTTGGCTAATGGGTAGCAAAGATAAGATTACCTCAGCTTAAATAAAATGTTTATTTGGGATGTATATGAATTGAATTGTAAATCTAAGCTTGATGTCATCCTGAGCGGTCCAAATTGAATTTGAGAAGTTGATAAACCACGCCGAAGGATCTCAAATTACTGAACCATCTCTTTTATAATATTTGAGACCCTTCGCAAATCACAATAATCCCTCAATTATAAATATGGTCAGGGTGACAACTTTAAATAATTCAAAAGTAACTACACGTAAGAGAATTTTTGCTTAGAATTTATTTAATCTGAAAACCTTATAAAATCATTTATACCCATTTGGATTTTCGGACTGCCATTTCCATGCATCTTCGCACATTTCTTTAATGCCTCGTTTTGCAGCCCATCCAAGTTCTTCTTCTGCTTTAGCAGGATCAGCATAACAAGTTGCGATATCTCCGGGTCTACGTGGTGCAATTTTATAGTTCACGGTTTTTCCGGAAGCATTTTCAAAGGCTTTAACCATATCCAGCACACTAGTTCCTTTACCCGTTCCAAGATTATAGATCACTAAACCGGGATTTGATTCCAGCTTTTCTATGGCTTTTAAATGTCCCAGTGCCAGATCAACCACATGAATATAATCTCTAACTCCTGTTCCATCCGGAGTCGGATAATCATCCCCGAAGACAGAAAGCTGTTCGAGCTTTCCTACGGCTACCTGAGAAACATAAGGCATCAGATTATTGGGAATATCATTAGGATCTTCCCCTATTCTACCACTTTTATGTGCTCCAACCGGATTGAAATATCTGAGCAAGGCGATGTTCCAGCTCTCATCAGATCGATACAAATCCTTTAAAATATATTCGATGAATAACTTAGTACGTCCGTAAGGATTGGTTGCTGTAAGTGATGATTCTTCGGTGATAGGCACAGTTTCAGGATCGCCGTAAACCGTTGCTGAAGAACTGAATACCAGATCAGTAACCCTGAATTCTTTCATCAGTTTACATAAAACCAGTGTACTGTCAATATTATTCTGATAATACATCATTGGCTTTTGAACGGACTCTCCAACAGCTTTATATCCGGCAAAATGGATTACAGAATCAATAGAATGTCGCTTAAAAACATCTCTGAGTTTATCTTCATCAAGTAAATCGATGTTATGGAAAACAGGTTTCTTTCCGGTAATATCAGATACTCTTTTCAAGGATTCTTCGCTGCTGTTTGATAAGTTATCAACAACAACTACTTCTTTACCTAACTCGAGAAGTTCCAGAACGGTATGGCTCCCAATGTACCCCGCTCCTCCTGTTACTAATACGGCCATATTTAATTTGGTTTATTTTTGATACAAGTTTATCCTTTTAAAAGACAGAAAACAAAATATCCCACAAATTTAAAGAATAAGATAATGAGTATACTAAGAATAATTCTCGCCATCCTTTTACCACCTGTAGGTGTTTTCATGACTGTTGGAATCGGCTCTGCATTTTGGATTAATATCATACTAACAATACTCGGATATATTCCCGGGATAATTCATGCTGTTTGGGTGATCGCAAAAGCCGATCAATGATTCTGACTGAGTTCGGGTTAGGCTGTATGTCTTTAAAGACTAAAAATACAGCCAACATTGAAATAATTAGAACTGCTTTTGAACAGGGTATTTTTCTGTTTGATACCGCTGATTTATATGATCACGGTCATAACGAAGAAATAGTTGGCGAGGCATTATCTCCATTCAGGAATGAAGTCAAAATAGCCACTAAAGTTGGAAACGAATGGAATAATTCCGGCACCGACTGGCGATGGAATCCTTCCAAAGAATACATTCTTAAAGCGGTTGATAACAGTCTGAGGCGACTTAAAACCGATTACATTGATTTATACATGCTTCACGGCGGAACTATCGAAGATCCCATAGATGAAAGTGTAGAAGCATTTGAGATGCTGAAGTCACGAGGTAAAATTCTGGAATATGGTATCTCCTCCATCCGACCTAATGTTATCCGTGAATGGATAAAAAGATCAAACATAAGTTCTGTAATGATGCAGTATAGTTTACTGGATCGTCGACCTGAAGAAGAATGTCTGAATCTGTTAGCTAAGCATAACATCTCTGTTCTGGCACGTGGAGTTTTAGCAAAGGGAATGTTGATCGATAAACCTGCTAAAGAGTATTTGGGATATTCTGAAGCGGAAGTACAAAAAGTTCAAACAGCAGTATCCGAAACCGAGAATTCCCTTGCTGCTACTATTCAGTATGTTCAAAAATCAAAAGCTGATGTTAAACCGATAGTCGGAATCAGAACTTTGGATCAGCTTAATGAACTGATTAAAGCACAATCGGTTTCTATTTCTGATACTGAGTTGACTCAACTTGCTTCAGTTCTTGAAGCGAATGTATATGAAAAGCATCGATGAAGACTGAATCAAGGGTTAAAACCTTGCTTGCTCATGCACGAGATTATATAGAGATCTTAAGCAAGTAAGGACTTCAGTGACTACAACTTACACCAAATAACTACCCGAGTTAACATGAAATGTCTGCCCGGTGGCGTGAGTAAGCTTTCTGGAAGCAAGCAAAAGTGCCAGTTCTGCGATCTGCTCCGGCGGAGCGATAGAATTTAGAGCCAGATCTTTGGTCAGATATTCCTCTCCGTACACTTCTATCGAATCTATTGCCATATCGGTTTCTACAAATCCCGGAGCTATAGAATAAGCGGTAATTCCTTCTTTACCAAAGCTTCGGGCAATACTTTTGGTGAAGGCAATCATTCCGGCTTTACTGGCTGCGTAAGCTGCATATTCTCCGGTATCTCCACGAACGCCGGCTCTGCTGGCAATATTAATAATCCTCCCTTCTATTCCACGCTCTTTCCAAGCATTGATTGCCCATTTAGTAATTAAAGCCACCGATCTCAAATTCACCTGTTGGGTTCGATCCCATTTCTCCATCCAGTCATCGTCTGAATCTTCAAACTGAGCTTCCAAAAAAATACCTGCATTGTTTATGAGTACTTCTGGGATTGATTCTTCGGAGAAAATCTGTTTCAGTTTTTGAACTTCTTGCTCTTTGGATAAGTCACAGGCTTTATGTTTGTAGTTATTGAATGAATGATTAATGGTAGATCTGGAAGTTCCAATAACTTCATATCCGTTGTCTAATAACAAATCACGAATTGATTTTCCTATTCCACGGGATGAGCCTGTTAAGAGTGTTTTCATAACGTTATCTTAGTTTTCAATCAAATTATGGTATGCAAGAAGAAATAAAAAAAGAATTAGTCAGATTAGAGAAAGAATTGGATGTCAAAATTCTCTACGCAATTGAATCAGGAAGCAGAGCCTGGGGATTCCCTTCTAAAAATAGTGACTGGGATGTTCGCTTTATCTATGTTCATAAAAGAGACTGGTACCTTTCTATTGACGATAAAAAAGACAGTTATGTAGAAATTTTACCAAATGATATAGATTTAAGTGGCTGGGAATTGAGGAAGACACTGAAATTATTTAGAAAATCGAACCCTCCGTTCATGGAGTGGCTGGATAGTCCCATTGTATATAAAGAATCATATTCTTCGATCAGCAAGATTAGAAATATTGCTTCTGAATTTTTTAACCCGAAGTCTGGTATGTATCATTACTTAAATATGGCTGACGGAAATTTCCGGGATTATTTGAAGGGAGAAAAAGTAAGGATTAAGAAATATTTCTATGTCTTGAGACCTGTTTTGGCTTGCTTATGGATTGAAAGAACCAATGAAATGGCTCCAATGGAATTTGAAATTATGGTTGATTCTGAAATAAAGGATGTGCTTGTAAAAAGAGAAGTCAAAGAACTACTTGTAAGAAAAAAATCAGGCGAAGAATTAGATTGGGAACCTAAAATTGCGTCAATCGATGAGTTCTTGGAGGAAAAAATCAATTACTTTAAAAATTACTTGAGAGATTTTGACTTTAAGTTATATCCTAATTCTGAATTACTGAATCAGATTTTCAGAGAAACTTTGGATGAAATTGAAAATGAATGATTCGAAACAATCTTAATAATCCTTATGCAATACGTAAGCTCCACCTATGAAATACTTGCTTTTAGATGTATGAATGAAAGTATTGGCGAAAGACATTCAGAATGGGCTATAAAAATGCTCAAAGCAGGCTTTGAAACAGATCACTTAGCAAGCTTAGTAATATTAGAAAAGCCGATTAATCAATTTGAAGCCAAGATTTTACTAGATGATGTACTGAAAGAACTCGATCTTAATTATTCAGATTGTCAAAAAATTCTTTTTGAATACACATCTTATTTAATACAATGTTTTTTGAATAAAGAGATTTTGTTAATAAAAATGCTCAACCAGATTAAGAAATTGTGTTTATTTTTAGATTACGATAAAGAACTAAGTTCCTTTTATGAATTGTATCATGCAAAAATTGATCTAGAATCGTACGGTTCTCAACATTATTATCAAGGGGCTAATATTCAAAATATTGATACTTTAATTTTTGATGAATGTTTAGAATGGTTAGAAAAATATCCAATAAACTAAATTATATACTCTCTAAACTAACACTCTCGAGAAGCTCCTACTTCTCTTTAATTTTCTGGAAGCAAGAGCTTCCATCTTATATTCCGAATGAGGACGTTCGGAACAAGTTCTAATAATAAAGATTTGTTAGTAGGTCATGCTGAACTTGATTCAGCATCTTATGTCTACAGCTTTGATCTATTATAAGACGGAATTTGAAATTATGACCTCACAAAGATCCCGAAATAAATTCGGGATGACCTTAATTTTCCGTGTTTTTGCGTTTCTGTGGCTATTTATCACCCTTTCCAAACAGGTATAAAAGAACACGCTTCACCATACATGATCTTCTTGGCATGATTCATCAGTTTATTGGTGGCTAATACATAAATGGAATCGGGAACGTGGATATCACCGCAACCTTTCAGTAGCACGAATTTTTCGTCATACTGCGACCAGTCATAAGCTTCCACGTTTCGGCGGTATAATTCGTGGGTAACTTCTTTTTTGGTAAGATGAAATAATTCTTTGGCAATTCCCTCGGCATAACTTGAGATGAGCATCCATGCCCAGGGAGCAATAATGGCATCAGTAGAACAGAAAACAGCAACATATTTTCCTTCATACTGAGACCAGTCATGATCTTTTAAATGCTGACGAAATTCTTTTTCCTTCAACAGTAGTTCCATATGCAGAAAGTCTTTGATATCCAGTTCTATTACCGGAGTATCATCATGAAATAACTTAGCTAAATCTATGGTGACCAGCTTTTTATTCGCTTTAACTTTGTTGACTATTTCTTCTTGCATAGTGTGCTTTTGCGAGCAGTGCGAAGCAATCTCAAAGTGATACTAACTATGAGATCACTTCGCTTTGCTCGTGAATGGAATTAAATACTAAAACTTTCGCCGCAGGAGCAGGTCCGGCTGGCATTCGGGTTTTTAAAATGAAAGCCCTGCCCTTCCAATCCATCGGTATAATCCAGTTCAGTTCCTGCCAGATATAAGAAACTTCTCATATCCACGAGTACTTTCATTCCGTTGAGTTCAAAAACCTTATCATTCTCTTGTGGTTCAATATCAGCTTTGAAATCCAGATCGTAAGTCAGTCCGGAGCAACCTCCGCTGACCACACCAATCTTAAGAAACGCATCTTCCGGTACGTTTTGACCAGCACGAATTTCTTCGATCCGCTTCGTGGCTCTTTCACTGATCGTAATATCCATCGTTATACTGAGATTACCTGAATTTCCGGATCAACACGCTTAACCATACTTTCGATGGCATACAGCGTTCCTGTGGTTGCAGTAGGACAAGTTCCGCAAGCTCCCTGATAGTGAACCTTCAAACGATTGTTTTCAAGTCCGAGAACTTTTAATCCGCCACCATCAGCCAATAAATACGGACGAACCTGCTCATCCAACATTTTATTGATTTCGATCAAACGTGGATCGTCTGATTCCTGAGCTTCTTTACTCACATGAACTTCAGCGTCTTCTTCGATATCCGTAAGAGGTTGTGCTTCACGGATTGGTGGAGCCAGTTTGCGAAGTAATTCTGACCAAACAGCTTTGCCATCCTGCGTTACCGTTACATATTTGTCTACATAGTACACATTTATTACGCTATCGATAGCGAATAACGCCGAAGCAAGTTCATCACCTTCTGCTTCCATACTATTTTCGAAAGAACGGGTAACCCCGTTAGTAAGAGGTTCTCCCAATACAAATCGCATTGCATCAGGATTAGGAGTTCGTTCTATTTCTTTGATTTTAGCCATGTCTGTCTGTTTCCTTTTTTATCCAAAAAATTCTTTAACTAATTCAATTCCCTCGACCAATCGGTCAATGTCTTCTTCATTATTATAAAATGAGATCGAGGCTCTGAGTGTTCCCGGAATGTCATAATGCTGCATTACGGGTTGTGCGCAATGATGACCGGTTCGAACCGCTATCCCCTGCTGATCTAAAATAGTTCCGGCATCTGTGGGATGAATCCCGTCCAATAAAAACGAAATTACGGATGCTTTATGATCCGCCGTTCCAACAATTCTTAAACCCTCAATAGCGGAAAGCTTTTCAGTAGCATATTCGAGCAATTCATGTTCTCGTTCAGCGATTGCTTCCATTCCGATGGAGTTCAGAAAATCAATTCCGGCTCCAAATCCAACTCCTGCTGATATTGGTGGTGTTCCGGCTTCAAATTTATGCGGAAGATCGTTCCAGGTCGTTTTTTCAAACGTAACTTTATCGATCATATCTCCACCACCACGATATGGAGGCATTTCTTCCAGTAATTCCTTCTTTCCATACAAAATGCCAAATCCGGTAGGACCACACATTTTGTGCGCTGAAAAAGCATAAAATTCTACATCAAGCTTTTGTACATCTACCTTTGCATGAGGAACCGCTTGTGCTCCGTCTAACAAAACAGGGATATTTAGTTGATGTGCTGCTTCAATAATTTCTTCAACCGGATTGACGGTTCCCAGTGCATTGGAAACATGCACAACGGCAACCATTTTCGTTTTTTCTGAAAGCAGATTGTAAAATTCCTCCAGAAGAAGCTCTCCCTCATCATTCATCGGGATTACTTTCAACTTAGCTCCTGTTTCTTCGGCAATCATTTGCCACGGCACGATGTTAGCGTGATGTTCCATTTCAGAGACAATGATCTCATCTCCTTCATTGAAAAACTTTCTGCCAAAACTCTGAGCTACCAGATTTATAGAATCTGTAGTTCCGGTGGTGTAAATAATTTCTTCCAGATGACGAGCATTGATCAATTTTTGAACTTTAGAACGAGTTTCCTCAAAAGCATCTGTGGCTTTCTGACTCAAGGAATGAATCCCACGATGTACATTAGCATGCTCATGCTTATGATAAGCATCAATTCTGTCGCTCACCGAATTTGGCATCTGGCTGGAAGCACCATTATCCAGATACACCAATTTCTTTCCGTTGACTTCTTGTTGAAGTACAGGAAACTGGGCTCTTATTTCTTCCCAGTTCACTTTGGATGATATGTCGGTTGTTGTTTCTGGCATAATGTATGAGTTGTCATTCTGAGCGAAAGCGAAGAATCTTGTCGATTAATCTGCAAGATCCTTCGGAAGTATCCTCAGGATGACTAATATTTATCTATTATCTCTATCCGTGTATCTGATAACTTCATCCAGAAGCATTTTCTCTACAGATTCTACTTCCATACTTTCCACACTTTCAAGCGCAAAAGCATATACAAGCAATTCACGAGATTTCTGCTCAGTCAATCCACGACTTTGAAGGTAAAACACTTCTTCATCCTGTAGCTGACCAATAGTTGCTCCGTGAGAACAAAGTACATCATCAGCAAAAATCTCAAGCTGTGGTTTTGTATTCACTTTTCCATCTTCTGAAAGCAACAAATTTCTGTTTTCCTGGAAAGAATCGATCTTCTGAGCATCTTTGGCTACAAAAATCTTTCCATTGAAAATAGAATGTGCGCTGTCATTCACCACCACTTTATGTAACTGATGACTTCTTCCATGTGCAAATCGGTGATCCATAATAGAATGTGTATCAGCAATCTGCTCTCCATCAATAAGAACCAATCCATCCACTGTGAAATCCACTTCTTCAGAGTTCTGAATCACGCGAGGATCATTTCTGAACATTTTTGCACCTAAGCAAATCGTGTAAGAATGATATTCTGCGTTTCGATCCAACATTGCTATCGGGCGGGAAACGTGATTTGCTTTCTTGCTATCGCGCTGTATTCTTGCGTGATGAACATTTGAACCTGTAAACATCCGGAACTCAGTAACTGGCACATTCAGATATGTATTATCTGCTAAACCGATATGCTCTTCAATAATCGTTGATTTAGAAAACATCTCACCGATATACAACAATCTCGGAGTTGCATAAAAAGCCTTGTCAGCATCAGTAAATACATTCAGGATATGGATTGGTGCTTTAACCACTGTTTCTTCCGGAATGTATATAAAAGCCCCATCCGAAAAAGAAGCATCATTAAGCGGAGCAAAAACATCTTCTTCATAATTAGTGATGGTCCCCAAATGCTCTTTTACAGCATCATTATCAGCATACTCACTCAGATTTCCAACAATCACATTGTTAGGAAGATCTTCTACGGAAGACAGCTCGGCGTTGAATTCGCCATTTACAAATACCAACCGGCTGTTTAGAGCTTCCGGCAAGTAATGTTCGCTGACGTCGCCTACTTCTTGTACATTTGCTTCAGATACTTTAACAAATGAATTTTTTGTAATGGATCTTAGATCCAGAAATCTCCAGTCTTCGTCTTTGCGAGTTGGGAATGGAGTAGATTCAAGCTGATCCTTTCCTCTTTCATTAATCGCACGAATTGCCACACTACCGGCAGAACTTTCAATAGTTCCGTCGATGTATGCCATCATCGTTTCTTTTTGAAGTACGTCACTCATTATTGAGCCTCGCCATTTAGAACTAATTCTTTTTCAAGTGCGTCATAACCGTTTGCTTCAAGATCTTCGGCCAATTCAGCACCTCCAGACTTGATTAACTTACCAGCCATCATCACATGAACAAAATCCGGCTTGATGTAATCCAAGAGTCTTTGATAATGAGTAATCATCACGATTCCGTTCTCATCATCTGCAATTTTATTAACACCTTCAGAAACTACTCTCAAAGCATCAATATCTAATCCTGAATCGGTTTCATCAAGAAATGAAAGCTTCGGATCAAGCACTGCCATTTGAAAGATTTCGTTCTTTTTCTTTTCTCCACCTGAAAATCCGGTATTGATCGAACGGCTTAAGAACTCATCTTTCATTTCAATAATATCCAACTTGCTTGTGATGTAATCTTCAAACTCGATTGGATCTAATTCTTCGCGATCATTTGCTCGTGCAATAGTGTTATAAGCCTCACGAAGTAATGTTTTATTGGTAATTCCCGGAACTTCCACGGGATATTGAAAAGCAAGGAACAATCCTAAATGGGCTCTTTCATCCGCATCAAGTTCTGTGATGTCTTCACCTTCAAATATGATCTGACCTTCAGTTACTTCATATTCAGGATGCCCGGAAACTACTTTGGCAAGCGTACTTTTACCGCTACCATTTGGTCCCATGATTGCATGGATTTCTCCGGCATTAACTTTAAGGTTAACTCCTTTTAAAATTTCAATGTCTTCGCCTTCAACTACGGCGTGTAAGTTTTTAATCTCTAACACTTTGCTTTGTTTTTGTCTTGTTTGATTTAATTTCTTTGTCAATTGTCATCCTGAGCATACTTCCGAAGGATCTTGCAGATTAATCGACAAGATTCTTCGCTATCGCTCAGAATGACTTATGGGCGATATTACCCTACACTACCTTCTAATTTCACGTCAAGCAACTTGTTGGCCTCAACTGCAAATTCAAGTGGCAACTCTTTCAGTACATCTTTCACAAACCCATTAATGATCATGGAAATTGCATCCTGCTCGCTGATTCCACGTTGCATCAGATAAAAAATCTGCTCTTCTCCAACTCTCGAAGTTGTAGCTTCATGCTCAACACTACTGGTTGGATTTTCTGATGAAATGTATGGGAACGTGTGTGCCCCGCATTCCTGACCGATCAACATAGAATCACATACTGAATAATTCTTAGAACCCTCAGCTTTCTTGCTGATTTTAACTTCTCCGCGGTAACTGTTATTTGACTGTCCCGCAGAAATACCTTTCGAGATAATCGTACTCTTGGTGTTTTTCCCAAGATGAATCATCTTAGTTCCTGTATCTGCTTGTTGCTTCTTGGTAGTTACTGCTACAGAATAGAATTCACCCACTGAGTTATCACCCTGCAGAATTACAGATGGATATTTCAATGTCACCGCTGAACCGGTTTCTAATTGCGTCCAGGAAATGTGTGAATTCTTTCCTTTACAGATACCACGTTTAGTTACAAAATTGTAAATACCACCCTTACCATTCTCATCACCGGAGTACCAGTTCTGAATGGTGGAGTATTTGATATCAGCATTATCAAGCGCTACTAATTCTACAACAGCTGCGTGTAATTGATTTTCATCATACATCGGAGCCGTACAACCTTCCAAGTAACTTACACTCGCTCCTTCTTCTGCCACAATCAACGTTCTTTCGAACTGACCTGATTCCATATTATTTATACGGAAATAGGTGGAAAGCTCCATCGGGCACTTCGTATTCTTAGGGATGTAACAGAATGATCCGTCAGAAAAAACTGCAGAATTTAGTGCTGAATAAAAATTATCTCTTACAGGGACAACAGAAGCAATATACTTCTTAACCAATTCGGGATGCTCTTTAATCGCTTCTGACATTGAGCAAAATATTACTCCGGCTTCCGCTAACTTTTCTTTGAAAGATGTGAATATAGAAACACTATCAAATACAGCATCAACGGCGACACCTGATAACATTTTTTGCTCTTCCAGCGGAATTCCTAGTTTTTCATACGTCTCACGGATGTTTGGATCCACATCGTCCATACTATCCAATTGAGGTTTTTTCTTTGGAGCTGAATAATATAAAAGGTTTTCAAAATCAGGGCTTTTATATTCTGCATTGAACCAATCCGGTTCTTCCATTTCTTTCCATGCGTGGTAAGCCTTAACCCGAAATTCAGTCATCCATTCCGGCTCTTCTTTGCGTGCAGATAGTTCCCGCACAATTTCTTCGCTTATGCCTTTAGGAAAATCTTCGTATTCAACATCAGTGGTAAAGCCATACTTATACTCCTCACCAATCATTGATTCAAGTTCCTTTACGCCATCACTTAGTTCTTCGCTCATTCGTAATTTTTCTCTGTTTAAAAGTGCACTGATATAACCAAATATTAACGGTCTTCATTCAGCACTAATCTTCTTATTTAGATTCCATCCAAAGATACAAAATCTCTGCTTCAGAACTAAATCGGGACTAATTGAGAAATACTATTGATGGGATAGGTTTAAAAAAAAATCCTACCATAAATTAAATGAAGATAGGATTTATAATTTTGAAAGAGTTTGTTAAATCTCAATTCGAATTAAAGGAAATTATATTCCGAGTTTTTCTTAGTTAGTTTTTCTTTATCAAGTCCCACACATTCCATCTCCATTTCATTTTCGGGATTGTCTTTATCACTGAATTTCATGTAGAGCATTAATGCATCTTTAGAGATATTCAACTGGCTTCCATAAGTCAAAGGTAATCCCTGATTTGGTAATGTTCCAAATCCTGAAAAACTTACATCGGCTTCTTCGGTAAAATAAACGATCATTATAGTTCGGTCAGTTTCATATTTAAAGCCTTTAGCGGTATAACCAAGAATTTTTTTATCCGCTAATTCTGAAACATTTACTCCCTGCCCTGATTCAGTATTCTCTAACTCATCGTAATCTAACTGAGGGTAATCATGAGTCAAAGCAAATGAATTACCTTCTTCTTCCATATATGAAATCATCGCACCATTCTCAAAATCTATTACTGAGAACATAGCTTCAGCTTCTGGTATCGTATAACCGAAATAGTTTCCTTCTTCAGGTAACATGTAATCTATGCGAGTATCATCATCTGTACTTTTAGAAGTCATTTTTACCTGATATTTCCAGTCAAATTTATACTCTTCCTGAAGGTTTTCTGGTTTTGATACTCTGGAACCGATATTCACTTTGTAAGGATTGGATTCTGACTCTACTTTTTCCGTCATTTTACCCATCACAGCTTCCGCAATTTTGTCAGAAATTTTTTCAGCAGCGCGATCTTCAATTTTCTGCTTGGTTTTGTTTTTGATTTTTTTCCAAAGTTGAGCGTTTGAATCGGCAGAAAAACCTATAATTAAAATTGCGGTTAAAAAAAGTTTTAGAATCTGTGACATTTCTTTAATCAAATAAGTTATCAGATAATCGATTATAAAATTTTATCTGATAATATACTTACTGAATTAGCGAAACACAGATTCAGCTGAGTAAATTTTAGAAACTACCTTTCTTATCGATCAATGCTTTATAAAGCAGCTCTCTCGCTCTGAAAATATGAGCTTTTACGGTTCCTAGTGGCAGGTCCAATTCGTCGGCGATTTCATCGTAACTGTATTCTTCCATATGGCGAAGTTGAATCACAGCTCTGTATTTTTCAGGAAGATTTGCAATTGCATCCTGAACTATCGCTTTTCTCTCTTTCTTTATAACCTTTTTATCTGTCGCGTAAGTTTCGTCAGGCAATTGGATCTCTACTTCACCATCCTTCGTTTTATAAGGATCATTAATTGAAAGAGTTTGAAGTTTTTTCTTTCTCAGATAATCAATAGTATGGTTGGTTGCTATCCTATATAACCAAGTAGAAAAAGCGTATTCATTGCTATAGGTTTCCAGGTTCTTGAATGCTTTCATAAAAACTTCCTGAACCAAATCCTCGACAAGTTCTTTTTCCTTGATCATCTTGCGAATGTGAAAATAGATCGGGCGATCATATTTTTCCATCAGATCTTTGTAAGCACTTTCATCACCTTTAAGGGCACGTACTACAAATCCATCATCTTCTAAACTACTTGCAGAAGCATTTTCTCTGGGGGATGAATTTCGATTGTTATTTTTTGTGCTCATATAATTTTTTTACGCGAGGCTAAAATACAAAGCTTTATGGAAATGAAAATCTTTTTTATGCATAAATCCGACTTATCCGAAAGCTTCAAGTAAAACTCCGTGTCTTATTCCTCCAGTAGACACTACAATTTCATCCAAATCTATTAATTCAAGGAACTCATCCATGATCAGTAAACCTGCAAGAAAGATATCTTCCCTCCCCTTAAGAACGTCTGGGTTAAGTTCAAGTAACTGTTGATGAGTCTGATATTTGAACGTTTCTAAACGATTTTTTAGAGCTTTATGATCTATTAAATGATTATTAATTCTTTCAGGCTCATATTGATCGATCTGAAGGTCAATTGCTGCTAATGATGTTGCAGTTCCTGCTACACCTACCGCTTTAACGGGTAAACCACTTTTAAACTTCTTTTCCTGAAAAGTCTTTTTAATAGCTTTTCGACAATCATTAATCTGCTCTTCAGTGGGAGGATTTTCTTTTAAGTAACGCTCAGTAAAACGAACACATCCCATATCATATGAATGTTCATCCTTAATCTTTCCATCCTTTCCTAAAGCCACTTCAGTACTACCTCCCCCGATATCTAAAACGAATACTTCCGTTTTGTTTATAACATTCAAAGTTGATAAAGCACCGGAATACGTAAGAGTTGCTTCTTCATCTCCTGATAAAATTCGGACAGCAAATCCTGTTTCACGATGTACCAGCGCAAGAAATTCATTTTTATTGGTTGCATCTCTAACCGCACTTGTAGCTGTAACTATTACTTGATCAACATCCGGGAACTTATTTGAAATGATTTGTTGATATTCTTTTAGTGCATCAACAACCCTTTTCATACTTTCACCAGATAAAACCCGATCCTGATCAACATCTTTACCCAATCGAGGAACCCGTTGTTCTTCATGAATAACATCAAGTACACCATTTTGATGCTCAGCTACTAAAAGCAAAGCGGTATTCGTCCCTATATCTATCGCTGCTTTCATTTCGTCAGTTGGATGGCAATCCACTCTCCTTCACGAGTTGTACAATTATGAGTCAACGAATGTGAATCGGTAATTTGAATTATTTCTGATTCATCATTTTTCAGTAAGCCTGATAGTATTAAGCTACCCTGCTCATTGAGATATGAAATAAGTTCCGGTATTAAATACTTTAGTGCATTCTTATTGATGTTAGCCAAAACAACATCAAATGTGGAATTTGCAGGAATCGCTTCTGTGGAACCAAGTTTTACATTGAAATTAGAAACCTTATTCAATTCTATATTCTCTTTAGCATTTACCTCACTCCATTCATCGATATCAAATCCAAAAACTGATTCTGCACCCTTTTTGAGAGATGCAATACCTAAAATACCTGTTCCGGTTCCGGCATCAAGTACAGATTTATTCATTAGATCCAGTTCAGATATACATTCAAGCATAAGCTTGGTGGTTTCGTGATACCCGGTTCCAAAAGCCATTTTGGGATCGATCAGGATCTCAATCTTATCCTCGTTCTCTTCTTTGCCTGCCCATGTGGGACGTATGTAGAAATCGCCAATTATCTGAGGTTGTATAGTTTGTTCCCATTGCTTATTCCAGTTCTGTGGATGAACCAATTCCTCATTTATGATTTCTGCATCAAATTTTGGGAGATTAAGTTCAATTTCTTCTCTTTTACTGTCATCAAATCTGTTTGATGGAATTGAGGCAATTAATAATTCGTCCTCCTGTTCGAATCCTTCGAAGTCAAAGTCGAGAAGCTCTGCAATCAATAGTTCCTGTATATCATCAGATACTTTTATGTGAAGGCGTATATAGTCCATATTTAGATTCTGTTGTAGATGAGTTCAAGAAGCACTTCTCCAACTATTTGTAGTGAGCTCTTATCAATTACAGACATATTATCCTCATGTGTGTGCCAATGAGGAGCGAATTCAGTATTCCCATCTTCACCGACAGAATAATTGATAATATTTATAGTAGGAATGCCGGTGTTTTCTGAAACCACCCAGTGATCGTCCAAAACACCTGAGCCCGGTTCATTTAAAAAAATATCAGAATACCCTTTTTCAGCTGCAATTCCCCAAACTTCATTAACAAGGTTAGGAGCGTATATCCTGGAATACTCTTCTTTAGGGAAAGCCGCATTTCGTGCACCAACCATATCCAGAAGAATTCCAAAACGAGGTCTGTAACCCGGAACCGGTGGGTTTTTCGACCAATACCTTGAGCCTAAAAAGTACTTTCCAAGATCACCCTGCGTTCCATAATCTTCGCCGTCAAATAGTATAATATCCACACCTACAGGAGGAACCTTTTCAGAAAATATTCTTGCTAATTCAATCAGAACCCCAACTCCACTTCCTCCGTCATCTGCTCCTAAGATATACTCTGAAGTTCTTGAAGTGTCCATATCTGCTCTGGGGCGTGTATCCCAATGAGCAAATAACATGATCCGATCTTGTGCTGTGGGATTGAAAGATGCGATTATATTTGCCATCTCCAGTGTTTCACCATACCCTTCTTCGCTAAACTCCTGCGCATAAACAGCATTATTGCCTGCAAAATCGCGTAATTTGTTCATCAGAAATTCTTTGGTCTTAACATGTCCATAGGTATTTGGAACTCTAGGCCCAAAACTGACTTGTTTTTCTATATATGAATAAGCCGAATCTGATAAAAATTCCGGAACCGTTCTATTTCTATCCTGAAATTGAAGATTTGGTTTATTGCTACAGGAAAAAAAAATTATAGATAATAATATCGGAAGTATCTTATTCATCGCGATGTACCATAGTTGGAGAAGATTGATAAACAGGGAATATTACGGTATCCATAATATTAACATGATCAGGTTGATTGGCAACAAAAGTAATAATCTCGGCAATGTCTTCTGCGACCAAGGGTTTTAAACCCTTGTAAACTGAATCCGCTTTTTCTTTGTCCCCTTTGAATCGGACTGTACTGAATTCGGTATCAACCAAACCCGGAGAAATCAAACTAACCCGAACTTTAGTTCCATGAAGATCTTTCTTAGTTGCTTCGGTGATCGCTTTAACTGCATGTTTTGCAGCACAATAAGCAACTCCACCTGCATAAGCTTCATGCCCTGCCGTTGAGCCGATGTTTATAATATGACCCGAGTTTTTATACTTCATTTTTGGAGCCAGAAGTCTTGTTAATGTAAGTAAACCCTGAACATTGACAGCAAACATCTGGTCAGCATCTTTCATATCTAAATCATATACAGGATCAGTTCCCAGTGCCAGCCCTGCATTATTGATCAAAATATCGATGTCAGATTCAAGATTTTCTACAAACTTTTTGCATGCATTTGAATCAGTTACATCGAATGGACTTATTCCAACATTAATTCCGAATTCATTTTCTAACTCTTGTTGAATTTCAAAAAGTCTTTTCTCCCTTCTTCCGGTCAAAATCAGGTTACAGTTAAATTCAGCAAAAAGATAAGCAGTTGCTTTACCTATTCCGGAAGTTGCACCGGTTATTAGCGCTGTTTTGCCTTTCAACCTGTTTTTCATAGAGTTTTATTTCTGATTCAGCTCTACAAGTCTCGCTGCGTTTAATATCTTTGATTCCTGAAAAGAATCACCTAAAAACTGCATGCCTATTGGTAATCCGTCTGAATGAGTTCCTGATGGCACACTGATACCGCAGATACCGGCCAGGTTTGCGGAAGTAGTGTAAATATCATTCAGATACATCTGAACCGGATCATTCAAATTAGCTCCAAGATCAAAAGCTGTGGTTGGAGTGGTTGGTCCTGCAATTACATCCACTTTTTCAAAAGCTTTTTTGAAATCTTCCTGAATCAAACGGCGAACTTTTTGTGCTTTTGCATAATAGGCATCGTAGTAACCCGAACTTAGCACGTAGGTTCCAAGCATAATTCTTCGCTTTACTTCGGTTCCGAAACCTTCAGTCCGTGACTTCTTGTACAGCTTTATTAGAGCAGAATCCATTTTTGATAACGCCAGATCCAGTTCTTGCTGATTATCAGCGAACTCTTTTCGAATTCGGTCTTCTTCTGCCTTTAGTTCGTCGATCATTTCCGCTTTATCGGCTCTATGTCCATACCTTATACCATCATATCGGGCCAGGTTACTTGAAGCTTCAGCTGTAGCAAGAATATAATAAGTTGCGATGGAATACTTTGTATGAGGTAAATTAACAGGTATTAACTCAGCTCCTTGTGCTTCTAGTTTGGATAAATTCTCTCTTATAGTTTGTTCAATCTCAGCATCCAGTCCTTCACCAAAATATTCTTCCGGAACACCGATCTTAATTTTGTTGTCAGGATTTTTAACAGATTTAGAAAATTCTTCTACTTCAACATTTGCGGACGTATTATCCTTTTCATCAAATCCTGAAATCACTTCAAGAACTTTAGCCGTATCTTCTACATTAGTAGCAAACGGACCAATACAATCAAATGAGGAAGCAAATGCTACCAATCCCCATCGTGAAACTCGTCCATATGTGGGTTTTAGCCCTACCACCCCGCAAAAAGCAGCAGGCTGACGTATGGAGCCTCCCGTATCACTACCAAGGGTAGTATTTACCATACCTGCGGCTACAGCTGCTGCGCTTCCTCCTGATGAACCTCCAGGCACCTTAGTTTCATCCACGGGGTTTTTGACTGCCCCGTATCGACTAAACTGATTGGTAGACCCCATGGCAAATTCATCCATATTGGTTCTGCCAATAATAATTGCATCTTCAGCTTTTAATCTTTCTATTACTGTTGCATCATAAACACTCTCAAAATCAGCTAAAATATCTGACGCGCAAGTAACGGGCTTTTCGCTCTCACAGATCAGGTCTTTTATACCAATTACTGCACCGGCAAGTTTACCGGCTGTCCCTTTTTTAATCTTATTTTCTACTTCTTCAGCCCTATTCAGAGCTTCATCAAAACAGGTATATACAAATGCGTTAATCTGCTTATTACTGCTTTCTATAGTAGAAATATATTCTTTAACAATGTCTTTTAGAGTGAGTTCGTCATCCAGGATTTGTTGCTTTATCCCGGCAATGGTATGATTAGACAATCTTCTATTACTTAGTGTTAGATTTTGATTTTTCAGAATTTACAGCATCATCAATATCTCTTGAGCTGTCTTCGATTTCTTTTTTAATATCACTCGAAGCTTTTCTGAATTCTTTAATTCCTTGTCCAAGACCTTTTGCAAGTTCAGGAATTCGTTTAGCTCCAAAAAGAACCAAAACTAAGACTGCGATGATAATAATTTCTGTGGTGCCAAGGCTTCCCATAAAAAATAATCCTCTTTGGATTTAGTTGATGTAATTGTGCTAAGATAACAATATTTTCGGCACGATTTAAGATCAAAAATTATTTGGAACGATACTTGGAAAATTCGAGTAGAATTGTATCATTCACTCAATAAAAATAAAATAAACGAAATTTTATGATTTGGACAGTAGAATTAGCCGCAGCACTTGATGAAGCCCCTTTTCCTGCGAGTCGGGAAGAGCTTATTGAATGGGCAGAGCGAAACGGACTTCCGCCACAGGTTATAACCAATCTGGAAGAGCTTGCCGAAATTGATGAAGGCGAGCATACCATTTATGAAAGTATTGAAGATATCTGGCCTGACTATATTCAAAAAGAAGACTTCTTCCATAATGAAGAAGATGAAGGATTTGATTACGACGACGTTTAGTTAAATTCCGGCTGATAGAGACAGCCCTTCTTTTGAGAGTAAAACCATCTTCAATATCAAAGTTAATACCACTACTTTTTTTTCTGACGGTTCTGTACAGTCCCGATACAAAAGAAGTGTATGCTCAACAGTCCATTTCAGAAAGTGACACCACCTCTGATAAAGTAGTTCGAAGAATCCGGTTTTCAGGAAATAAAAATGTGAAAAACCGAACTCTTGAAACTCTTATCAGAACAAAAACCAACCGTGAGTTTTTAGGAATTCCCCGTTTCACCCCGTGGTATTACTTCTGGGAAGTGAGCAATGGTCGTTTCGGTGAAGATCCAACTTATCTGGACAGAACCGTTGTTGCGAATGATCTGGACCGTATACGCCTTTATTATGAGTCACTCGGGTATCTGAAAGTAGCCGTTGATACAACTATTGTTGAATATAAGACCGATAAAGTTGAGGTTTCATTTATCATTGACGAAGGAAACCCCTCAACTATTGAAACAATCTCCTACCGTGGAATACCCGAATTTGAAATTCCGGATAAAAGAATAAATTTTCTGAGAGACAGCCCACTTACCCGTGGCAGGCTCAACGATTCTACGTTCTCGGTAAAAAGGCAGTATAATTCTCAAGAACTTGGAACTGAGCAACAGAGAATAATAACTTTTCTAAAAAATAATGGATACGCTTCTGTACAAAGAGATTCAGTAATCGCGCTTGTCAGAAAACAGGCTGAAGATACAACAAAACTCGATGTCAGATTCAGTGTAAATCCCGGGAAAATATTCAGATTTGGTGACGTTCGTGTCAAACTTGCTGATGGCCAAGCCCCGGATAATTATACACAGAAAGATACCCTTGCTACTCCCGAAAGAACAATTAATTCCAAAAAGGTTTTCATGCAGAAAGAACCAGCCAGTCAAACCAAATTTTCATTATTGTCGGATCAGGTTCTTTTTAAACCGGGAGATATTTATAATAATGAACTTTACCTAAACACTATCCGCGAGTATCAAAATCTCGGAATGTTATTCATAAGAAGATTTGGTCAGGCCGATTCTGCCAGCCAGCCCGATTACTCAAAGACTTATATTCCAACTTATCTGGATCTTCAATCTCTCACGAAACACTCGGTTGGATCCGAAGTTTTTGGAATGAAACGATATGGCTTTGGTACCGGATTTGGTGTGGACTACACTAACAATAACGTATTTGGTAAGGCTGAAAACTTTTCTCTCTCAGCAAATGTCAGTTTTGAGTTTGTAAGCAAAGATGTCTTGGAAGAAATTGCAGACACATCTACTCAGTCTTCCATTTTCAGAAGTTACGAGCTAAGAGGTGATTACACCGTACCACGTCTTAATTTCCCATTCGCATTTTTAGATAATACTCGCTTCTTTACCAGTGGACTTACGAGATATTCTCTTTCATACAGTCGTTCTGATCAGCTATTCTTTGATATTAACTCTGATGTACAATTTAATCTTAGATATGAAGTACAGCATAATCCTAGATTTTCAAGCTTTCTTGATCTCATTGAACTGGATATCGTAGACCCTTCACCTACTGATGAATTCATTAACAATCTCAGAAATGATTTTGGTTCTGATACTTTGAATGACGGAACCGTAGTAGATCCAATAGAGCTCACAAGAATTCTGGAGGATTTCCGGCCTCAAATCTCTTCTGTTATCAGATACACATTCAGAAGTCAAAATACGGACCTCATTAAACGAAATTATGGCTACTTCAGTGAATACTCGATTTCTACCGGTGGAAACATTCCTTACTTAGTTGATAAATTTGTAGCAACTCCTGATACACTTGAACAAGATTTACCATCACTTTTTAAGCTCAGTGATAATAGATTAAGTTATAGCAGGTATATCAAAGCTACTGCAGATTACAGAAAATACATTCCCTTATCTAATTCAGCGGTATTTTCATGGAGACTTTTTGGTGGTATTGCTCATCCCTATGGTGAAAGTACTACCATTCCGTTGAACAGAAGATTTTTTGCAGGTGGAAGTAATGACATCCGGGGATGGGGTCCTTTTCAATTGGGTCCGGGAGATGTAAACTCAGATGAGGTAAGAATCAATGGAGGGGAAATTAAATTAGCTGCATTTGTTGAGGCCCGGCAAATATTTCTAAGAGATCTGTTGGGTGCAAACTGGCATGCAGCATGGTACACCGATGCGGGAAATGTCTGGTACGGACCGAAAAATGATGCCGCTTCAAATGATGAACTACGTGAAGGCAGGTTTTATATGGATGAATTCTATAATCAGATCGCTGTAGGAACCGGCCTTGGACTGCGATTGGATTGGGAGTTTATTGTAGCAAGATTTGATTTTACATTCCGCGCTCACGACCTTGATGAAGGTTGGTTTAATAATAAAAAACTATATTTCAGCTTTGGAATCGGTCACTCTTTTTAACTATTGATATGGGAAAATTCAAACAAGTAAAACAGCAACTAAGCATTGTTTTTGGTTCAAGGTTTCTTAAAAACCTTTCTACTGCTGAGAGATATGAATTCCTTCAACTTTGCCATAAACGAAGTTATAAGGAAAGAGAATATGTTTTTTACAGAAACGATCCCGGTACAGGAATGTATTTTATTCAGGAAGGCTCCATTCAGCTTATGCTGGAGCCTGATGATAATACTGAAACCAACGATGAAGAAAACAATATCTTCTTACTGGAAGCTCCCGACAGCTTCGGAGCTTTGTCAATAGGTTATAATCTGAGGAGAAAATCGACCGCTAAGTGTGCCACAGATTGTCAACTACTGGGTTTCTTTCAGCCTGATTTTGAGGTTTTAAGAGACAGACATCCTCAGATAGCTGTAAAATTTCTACAGACATTAACAAATATATCGTTAAGGCAACTGGAAAAAGCTACCTATGCTATTGAAGAAATTGCGGGGAAAGACAGAGCACTGAAAATTCAATTTGATTCATATTACGAAAACAATCCCGACGAGGAATAATGGCTTTAAAAAAAGGTGAAGAAGTCACCCTTAAAATCGAAAGTGCAGCATTCAGAGGAAAAGGTGTAGCTAAAGTAGATGGGCTTGCAGTTTTTGTTTATGGAACCGCACCCGGAGATCTGGTAAAAGCAAGAATCATCAAAAAGAAAAAAAATTACAGGGAAGCAAAACTCTTGGAAGTTTTGGAACCCGGACCAGATCGTATCACACCAAAATGTCAGCATGCCAATGTTTGTGGTGGTTGTAGTTGGCAACATGTTCCTTATTCCAAACAAATCGAATTTAAAGGAGAGCAAGTACGGGATCATATTCAAAGAATAGGCGGACTGACGGAAACCACTGTCCACCCTGCCTTGGGAAGTGAAAATGAGTTTTATTATCGCAATAAAATGGAATATAGCTTTAGCAATCGAAGATGGCTGAGCAGAGAAGAAATTGAGCGCGATGAATTTGTGGATGATTCAGGTTTTGCAGCCGGAATGCACGCTCCCGGAAGATTCGACAAAATTCTGAATTTAAATGAGTGTCACCTTCAGCGACAAGAATCATTTCAAATCTTAGATTTTGTAAGAGAATATTGCAATGAAAGAGACATCCCTCCTTTTGATTCTATCAATCATGAAGGATTCATGAGACATTTGATGATCAGAAATTCTCATCATACCGAGGACTTCATGGTGAATATTGTGACCTATGAAGACAAACCTGAAATTATCCGCCACCTTTCCTATGAGTTACTAAAAGAATTCCCTGTCATTACAACCATCGTGAATAATATAAACGATACCAGGAGCCCTACTGCAGTTGGAAGAATAGAAAAAGTAATTCATGGACCGGGTTTTATAGTCGATAAGATTGGGGATCACACTTTTAAGATTCATCCGAATGCATTCTTTCAAACTAATACCGCTCAGGCTGAAAAGTTATATCAAATAGCGAATGATTATGCAGAGTTACAGGATGGCGATACCATTTATGATTTGTACTGTGGAGTTGGGACTTTAAGTCTTTTTATGAGCAATAAAGCCACGAAAGTACTCGGAATCGAATTAGTTGATGTAGCTGTTGAAAATGCAAAATTCAATGCTTCAGAAAATAATGTCGATAATGTTTCTTTTATCAAAGGTGATATGAAGGACGTGTTTACTGCTGAAATGGTTAAAGAATATGGTGCACCCGATGTACTGATTACCGATCCGCCAAGAGCAGGCATGCATCCTGATGTGGTTCAACGATTAAAAGAATTGAAAGTACCTAAGTTGGTGTATGTTAGTTGCAACAGTTCGACCATGGCCCGCGATCTGAAGGAATTAACCGAAGTGTATGATATCCCGGAAGTACAACCGGTAGATATGTTTCCACAAACCTATCATGTGGAAGCAGTAGCCAAACTCAGGTTAAAGTGAGTCAACTAAAAGTTAAAAATCAACTGTTTGATAAGCTTTTGCAGAAAATACTGAAACGGTCAGCTCCAGAAATCAGTGTTGAAGAAGCATTTAGTAAAAGAAATGAAGCCATATTCATTGATGTCCGCAAAAAGGAAGAATTTGAAGTTAGCCATATCAAAAATGCGATTTTTACGGAATTCAAAAATTTTGATATTGATTCTCTCTCTCATATCGATAAAAACAAGACTTTGATCATCTATTGTTCTGTAGGATACAGAAGTGAGAAAGTAAGTGAACAACTTATAGAACATGGATTTCAAAATGTGTACAACCTGTACGGTGGAATTTTTGAATGGTCTAATCAGGGATTACCGGTTATAAATTCCGAAGGAAAAACAACCGCTGTTCATCCCTACAATGCAATGTGGAGCATTTGGCTTAACAAAAATTAGAATCCGTTCCATTATCGCATAACCTATTGATTACGTTTAAGCTTTACATTATTATTATTGTGAACTAAATCATAGTACCATGAAGAAATTCTTATCTGTTTTTGTTTTCTCCTTATTCTTGTTAACCGCTTGTGAAGAAACCATGACTACCGGTGAAGAGGACGTTATCGAGTTTGATAATGTCAGTTTTTCAATTACAAGTAAACAATTGGTTGACGATACATTTTTTGTAGAAGGTACAGTTACAAATAATGGAGCTGAGACTTTAACTCCAAGATGGTATATAGAAGCTCAGTTTTATTCCGACCCTCAGAAATCGCTTAAATTAGGTGGTGCTGCGGATAGCTTTAATTTTTCCCTCGAAAATGGTGAAACTACCCAATGGTCGTTGCGTTATTCCAATTCAGATCAGGATCTGGATGATTATCCTGAATTTTCTGTGGATAATATGAGAGCTTATAAAAGGTAATCTCTATTAACCCGAAAACAGCCCTAAAGGCTGTATTCAAACTTAGTACGAGCGTCTTGCTTGAACGGTTAACAAGTAGTTTAATACTTACAAGACCAGATAAATCCATTCAATTTTATTCATGCAAGCAGCCCTAAAGGACTTGTTTGCTTAAGGTTTTACGTTTAATTCAAATAGAAAACCTTATACAAGTAGACCCTTCAGGGTCGGTTGGAAGCCCCAAATTTGGTTCGATCGTCTCGCTCGGACCATAAAAACAAATATTAAACCATTTTAAACCCGTTCAACTAATATCACCTTGTATCCTGATGTAGTCTCACAAAAAATCAGAAACTGCTCTCCCCCGTCCTGAAGCTTATACTTTTTCTTGATCTCATTGGCTCCCATCGGGAAATTTCTTGAGATCACATTGATCTTTGACCGGGGAATTAATCTTTTTACTTCTTTTTTTGAGGCTCCAGAGATTTTAAGAACCTTCAACTGTTTTCCCGGAAAGTGTTCGATCAGCTTTTCTGATGTGTACAAGTGAGTATTGTAATGCAATTTATGTATTCCAAATCGCTCTGAAATTAGCTTATAAGCGCCTGACTTCATCAAAGCAGCGTTTGGTTCATAGATATACTTACCGGGCTCTCTAAGCTCCACGATAGCTTGATCTTCTTCACTCACCGTAAAACTGAATGTTTCTTCACTCCCGCTATTCAAAAGATTCCAGGCTTCTATAACTGGTTCTTCAGTTCTGTCGCTTTTCAGAAACAGAATTAACTCCTTAACCTCATTGTCAACGGCTACGATCTGTACTTTTTCACATTCCGGTAGTTGCTGAAGTGTCTTTTTGATATCCAGCATAGGCGATAGTTTCACCAGAATCTGTCCGGAGCTTTGAAGCATTTTTTCCTTCAGCTCAAGGATATTCGGTTCACAATCTTCCAGTGCATATACCCTATTCTTCGCATCATCCCGGCGAGAAGGATCTATAAAAATCCAGTCCAGTGGTTCATCAACCTTATCTAAAAATGCTTCCGCTGAAGTAGAATGAACTGCGACATCCTTTCCAAGAACTTCAAAATTATGCGTAGCTACCCTTGCCAGTGCTTTATCCTTTTCGACATACAATGATTCTTCAAATTTTTTCGAGATACATAAACAGTCGATGCCGGTCCCTCCGGTTAGATCAGCAAACCGTTTTCCTTCCATTTCTCGTGACTTAAATTCTGCTGCAATTTCTGATGAAGCCTGTTCCAGATTCTGCTTTGGAGGCATCACCAGATCAAAATTGTTGTACCAATCAGGAAGCTTTTTTCGAATTTGTTGTCTGGATGCTATCTGACCTGCCATATATTTCATATCCAGCTCAGGATATTTGTGAGCCGAAAGCATAAGTTCAGCAGGATCATCATTCAGATGTTCTTCAATGAACTTTTTTACTTCTTCTTTGTTTTGATATGCTTTCATCCAATCATTTGTATTTTAGGCGCATGAATATAATCATTATCGGAGCAGGAATCGGAGGTTTATCGGCAGCGTGTTTGCTGGCTTCCAAAGGACATTCAGTGACCGTTCTGGAAAAGAACGCCAATGCCGGCGGAAAGATGAACAAATACACCGAATCCGGTTTCCGGTTTGATACAGGTCCTTCGTTGTTTACCATGCCCTACATTTTAGATGAAGTATTCAAACAATGCGGAACTTTATTGGATGAACAACTGGAATTAGTGCCACTGGATGTGAACTGTCGTTATTTCTATCAGGATGGAACCCGGTTTGATAATTTTACCGATTTGGAAGAAATGCTCGAAGAGATACGTCGATTTGCTCCGGAAGATGAACAGGCTTTTCTGAAGTTTCTGAAGTATGCCTCCAATCTGGATGACAAAACCCGCAAAGCTTTTGTTCAAAATCCCTTGTATGGCTTTCAGGATCTGAAGAATCTGGATCTGCTTTCTTTCTTCGGAATTGATGCTTTCACTACCGTGAGCAAGCGCGTGGATTCTTATTTCAAGTCGCCACACCTTCGGCAATTTTTTAAGCGGTTTACTACCTACAATGGTTCTTCCCCTTTTCAGGCTCCCGCAACCCTGAATGTAATTCCCCACATCGAATTGAACGAAGGTGGATATTACATCAAAGGTGGATTATATAAGATCGCTGAAGCATTATATAAAACGGCTAACTCACTGGGAGTTAATTTTTTATTTGATTCACATGCCGATCGCATCCATATTCTGAAAAGGAAAATAAAAGGCGTTGAAACTAAAGACGGAAAGCTGATGGAATGCGACCTGGTGGTAGCCAACAGCGACGCTTCCGAGACCATTTTAAACCTGATCGATGACGATAGTATTTCACCAAAACGAAAAGAGAAACAACAAAAACTGGAACCCTCCTGCTCAGGATTTGTGCTGTTACTTGGAATAGATAAAAAGTACGATCAACTGCTTCATCACAACATCTTTTTCAGTTCGGATTATCGGAAAGAATTCCGGCAGATCTTTGATGAGAACGTAATGCCCGATGATCCGACCATTTATATCGCAAACACTTCCTTCTCTGATCCTGAACATGCTCCGGAAGGTGGTTCCAATTTGTTTGTATTGGTAAATGCTCCCTATCTGAGTGACTCGTATAACTGGCGGGAAAGTCAATATGGTGATAAGGTAATAAGAACGCTGGCAGATCGGGGTTTAGAAAATCTTTCGGAGCATATTGTAGTACGACAAGAAATTACCCCGCAGGACTTTTACGACCGATACCTATCCAACAAAGGCAGTATTTACGGGACTTCCTCCAATGATAAGTTCTCGGCATTTGTAAGACCCAGAAACAAATCCCGCGACATAGAAGGTTTATATTTTACAGGTGGTTCCACACATCCGGGTGGCGGAATTCCTTTAGCTGTACAAAGCGCATTAAATGCCGTAGAGTTGATTGAGCGGTTTGAATAAGTTCGGGATTTATTCGGGAATTTCACGTACAATATTTTTCCTGATAAAATCCAATTTCATTGTTTATTAGCATTTTAGAGGGAACTTTCAGATTTTATCCGGACAAACACGGAAAATCCTTGTTTGGATAATATTATGTTAGCAGTACTAAGTAGTTTCACCCAAGTTGATATAAACCGATTAAATAGACGATGCCAAAATTCACCCTTCGACTGACAGCTTTTTATCTAATCCTAAATGGCTTAATACTGTTTTTCGTACCCCAATTAATACTTCTTGAATCAAATTTCTTATATCAATTAATATCTGTTGTTTTGTCATTATTGGCGATATTAAGTCCAATAGCAGGAATTCAAATCTTACTTAAAAAAACGATCGGGATAAAATTGGGAGTAATAGCATCTCTTCCATATGCATTCTCTCTTTCACTTTATGCATTTAGTTTTAAGCTCCATTCCTTTTTGAATCTACTTTTGACTTTAGAGTACAACAGTACAAATGGAGATTTTGCATTCGGATTCAATTTTTCTTTTCCCGGAAACTACATTGGAGTTTCTTTGTACGAAGAAATAATTGGTGTACGATTTGACTTAGTAATGCTTTTGATACTTTTAGTTCTTCTTCGGCTCTATAAAAAACAAAAACAGATATCAGAGTTTCCAATTGAAAGCTATTAATCGTACTGCTAACAAGGCGTTTCAAATCGGACGCGGACGGGGCGCGATAGAACTTGATTGCCAGGAATTAATTTCGCTACTTCAACTAAATTATAATCCCCGCGCCGTTTAAACGCCGGGTCGTTATGTGTCTGGTCAGGCGCGTTCTTTTCGTGGTGGTTTTTGCGTTCCCCTTTTTGAGTTTCTATTCTGTTAAAAAAAATGCTCCGGTCGTTGGTTGTGGTTTGCCACTTTTAGGCTGGTAATCTGCGTGTGGTTTTTATCCAAAATTTTTGCTGTTAAATAGGTTCCATTTTTTTCTACCTATCATCCGCGCCACAGCCGTTGTTCAAAAAGCCTAATCCACACTTCCGGTTTGCCTGCCCAGCCAACGTACACATTGTCGGGTTACACACTTTTCTTAGTTTTAAGTTCGGGTTGTGGTAGTTCTGTATTCCTCAGTTTTCACATAACAAGGCGTTTCAATGGGACGCAGATGAGGTTTTGCTAAATTTGTTCTTAGCTCAAAAATCCGTTACTTCAAAGAAAACAAAAACTCTGCGCCCATTAAACGCCGGGTCGTTATACGTTTAACAAATCTTCCTATGAGTGATACACATCGTTTTTATTTAAGAGACTTGGGTTTTCTGATTAAAGAAAGAGCCTTAGAAGCAAAGAATGAGTATCAGAATTCTGATGCAGATGGCAAGGAATTTAGAGAAGGTTATTTAGCTGCTTATACAAACATTATAAATACGATGTTAAATCAAGCAGTCTCTTTTGATATAGATGAAAAAGATATATGCCTTAATGACTTTAATCCTGAAAATGAACTTTGGAACTAAACGTATAACAAGCGTTTCAAGCGGACTCGGACGCGGTTTGGGTCTTTAATTTTAACCTCCAGACTCGCCGCTTAAACGCCGGGTCGTTAGCCAACCTATGAAAATAAAGCTCATTCTTATTCTTCTAACTCTATCATCATTAGGTTGTTCATCAAATCATCCTAAAGATGAAATCAGTCAGCTTGAGTATACTTTTTATAGTATAACCTTGGATTCAGTCTTTGGTAATGAAAAAAATATCATTTTACGAGATTCCTTAGTCGTTCCGTATTATGATGAAATGACTGGTCCAACTATTTTTGCCGATAATAAAGATCTAACCCCAAAGTATCGGATTGATAAAGACTTGTTGAGTAACAATGAAAGAGTTGAATTAATCCCACGATCTTATTTAGCAGAAATCGAAAAAGGAAAGCATGAGCAGTTTTGGGATAACTTATTTGAAGAATTTCCAAATTCTGTTGGTTGGGTTACTCTATCAACAGTCAGTTACAATGAAGATTCAACTCAGGCTTCTTTTTTTATCAATCAAGGCTGCGGTCCATACTGCGGTGGAGAAAAAGAGATTGTTTTTGAAAAAGTAAATCAAAATTGGGAGTTGACTTATGTCATGCAAATTGGCGAGTTATAAACCCTCACAGTTGGCTAACAAGCGTTTCAAGCGGACTCGAACAGGGTTCGGGTCTTTAATTTTAACCCCTAGACTCGCCGCTTAAACGCCGGGTCGTTATGTTGCCAAACCCATTTATCTATTGAAACTGATTAAATATATCTTAATAGTATTAGCCGGTCTTTTGTTTTTAAATGCTATTTCTTGGTATTTCATTGGTAAAGAACGTGTTTTGGATCTGTCTTTAAATTATTTCGATTATCGAGATCCTATGCCTCATATTGATACATTATTTGTGTATTCAACTTATACACTTAAGACATCGGATGGTAGAATTGTGAAATTTGATGATATCTCACATTTTAAAGAATCAACCAGATCATCTTTTTTGGATAAACTTAAAACTGAAAGCCAAGTAAAGAATCTTAGATTTGAAGATTCATCAACCGATTTATTTAGTGACTACCAAGCTGGCAGTTTGAACTTTAGTTTAGGTTGTGAGTACGATTATCCATTCTATATGAACTTTTATTCAGGTGTTTCTGTCTATGGGTTTGGTGCTGATTATAAGCAGAGTTTTATCTGGTTTTTCCATTGGTGGCCAGTTGGAGAGGCTAGTGGTGGAATGTCATAAATTGCAACATAACAAGCGTTTCAAGCGGACTCGAACGCGGTTCGGCTCGTTAATTTTAATCCCCAGACTCGCCGCTTAAACGCCGGGTCGTTATACACCTAACCATATTCAAGGAATCCAATGTCATTTCGAGATGATTCTGAGTGGAATGAACTCAATGAAATACGATCTTTATTAATTTTCAAAAAACTGGAAAGTGAAAATTTTCCAAGAAATAAACAGATGCAGTATTGTAGAGAAATGTCTCAGATCACAAATTTAGAAGCAGGAAATATTAGTGCTAAAGTTTCTAACTATAAATCTGTTGCTGGTGTAAACAAACCATCCAACGCATCAACAAATACAGTTGAAACATTTGAAAAGTATAAAAATCATTCAATTGCAGAACTTGAAATGCTAATTTCAAACTTAAAAATCGGTGTATAACAAGCGTTTCAAGCGGACTCGGACGCGGTTCGGGTCTTTAATATTAATCCCCAGACTCGCCGCTTAAACGCCGGGTCGTTATGTTGCTAATTCTAAGCTATGAAATGGAGTAAACTCAAAAAGACAATTGAAAGCTACTTTGCAGATTCAGTCAAAGGAAGAGTCGAATTAAGAAGTACTCGATATCATAAATCACATGATCAAGAAGGTCGAGGTTATATAACAATTGACAAAGAAGAAGTTGCTAGTTTTTGTTCAATCACAGCTTGGAACTCTGAGTATAAATTGGCGGAAGAAATCCGTGAAATTTCAGGTGCCACTAATTTTAGAAATCCGAGTCATCAAAAAGAATATTATCAAGCCTATGATCAAGCTGAAAATATACTACACAAACAGGGTATTTACAGTCAATACGAATTCTATGATTCCTTAAAATCGTATTTAAATTTACCACTTGATGAAGCTTTAAAATCAGATAATCTAATCATTCTGTCATTAGCTATACTTGATCGTCGACTTGGAAAAAGAAGGATAACTCTACAAAAAGAATCCTATTCCCAACATGCTGTCTTAAAAAAGTTATTTGAATTTAGATGTACAGTTGAAAATATTACTTGCTAAATCGCGCAACATAACAAGCGTTTCAAGCGGACTCGAACAGGGTTCGGTAATTTATTAATTTTAACTCGGCTCGCCGCTTAAACGCGGGGTCGTTATGTTGCTTTTAGAATGCGATTACCTAATAAAAAACTATTTACATGGATTTGGGCTGTTTCATCAGCTATACTAGGGTTTGTTATTTCTACTACAGCTTATAATGGAACTCTTATTTACAATGATGAAATAGTAAAGTTAAGCTTGTTTAAAGCTATATTTGTAGGTGTTTTGTTCTTCTTTGCTTCATTTGCCTTAGCAAGCTTTATCATTTTCATATTATATTCGCTTTTTGAAGATGGACAACAGCAAAGTAGTTAGTTTGAAACTCATCGTTCATAAAAGTAACATAACAAGCGTTTCAAGCGGACTCGAACGCGGTTCGGGTCTTTAATTTTAAACCCCAGACTCGCCGCTTAAACGCAGGGCCGTTAGTGTGCTTTAAAATATGAACGATGCAAAAGAAGAACTTGGAAAAAAGTTAGTCCATTTCTTTCAGGATATTGGCTGGAATCCTCTCTATGCCATCACAGGTATATGCATTATTGTTTCACTAAGTTATTACAAGGATTTTAAAAAAAGAGATGAATTACCAAGATGGCATTTAGGCCTAATGTACTCTGCTTTTTTCGGAACAGTAGTTCTTTCATTCTTTAGTTTTTTACAACTTATAGGAGTCTTAAAACTATGAATCAGCCCACTAACAAGCGTTTCAAGCGGACTCGGACGCGGTTCGGATCTTTAATTTTAAACCCCAGACTCGCCGCTTAAACGCCGGGTCGTTATGTGCCCGGTCAGGCTTGTACATTCTGTAATAGTTTTGCTTAGCTCTTTCCCTTCTCTTTTCTGTTAACAAAGCTTTGGTCTTTGTTTGTGGTTTGCCTCTTTTTGGCTGGTAATCCGCGTGTGGTTTTTTACAAAGTTTCAGCATTCAAGTGGCTCTATTTTCTTTTAGGATTCAGTAACGCCACAGCCGTTGTTCAAAAACTCTTAAACTACATTTCCAGTTTGCCTGTCCGGTCAACGTACACCAATTTGGGTTACACACTTTTTCTTAGTTTTAAGTTCGGAATGTGGTGGTTCGTAATTGGTCAGTTTTCACATAACAAGCGTTTCAATGGGACGCAGACGGAGTTCGATCAATAACTTGTGTGCAATAGAATAAATCAGTTACTTTAAAGAAAACAAAGACTCTGCGCCCATTAAACGCTGGGTCGTTATGTGCCCGGTCAGGCTTGTGCATTCTGTAATAGTTTTTGCTTAGCTCTTTCCCTTCTCTTTTCTGTTAACAAAGCTTTGGTCTTTGTTTTTGGTTTGCCTCTTTTTGGCTGGTAATCCGCGTGTGGTTTGTTGCAAAATTTCAGCAGTAAAATGGGCTCTGTTTTCTTTTAGGGTTCAGTTACGCCACAGCCGTTGTACAAAAAGCCTAATCCACATTTCCAGTTTGCCTGTCCGGTCAACGTACACCAATTTGGGTTACACACTTTTTCTTAGTTTTAAGGTTGGAATGTGGTGGTTCGTAATTGGTCAGTTTTCACATAACAAGCGTTTCAATGGGACGCAGATGAGGTTTTGCTAAATTTGTTCTTAGCTCAAAAATCCGTTACTTCAAAGAAAACAAAAACTCTGCGCCCATTAAACGCTGGGTCGTTAGCAGTACTTAAAATCTGAAATATGTCTGAATTCATAATAATTCTTGTCGCTATTTGGACTTATCCAATTTTAGGTTTTTTACTTTTCCGATTTACAAAGCCTGATGAGGTTATTAGAAAACGAATAGTAGTCTTAGTAATTGGGCTATCATTTATTGCTGTCATTGGTTATATAATTAAAATATCTACGACATCAACAGAATTAGACTGGATTTTCTTTACGATCCCATATCTCCTAATTGCAATTATTCTTTGGTGGGCATTTTATCAAAACACTAAAGCAATCAAGTCTTTGGCAGTATTCGGAATGGCTTTAATTTTTGGCTTAGGTTATTTCTTATGTTCAGTCGGAATTTTAGGAATTGGGCTGGGGATAGGAGATTATCAAACTGATGCAGAAACTTGGTATGACAAAGGATTTATTTATAAAGAAACTTCTCTTGGAAATGCAATTGCAGATTATCGTGGAAAAAGAGTTGAAATAAGCAAAACCATTCCTTGGTTACCCATTATTGAATGGGAAGTAAAAACTAAAGAATATTTTGGAAGAGTAGTTTATAAAAATAGACTTGAAGTTGAATTCGATAGCGACAAAAAAGAATTTTATTTAAGTACAATTGATCAATTCAAAGATTCAACCGAGTTTTGGACAGACACTTTAAAAATAGAACAATAACTCAACCTAAAACCGTACTGCTAACAAGCGTTTTAAGTCGGACGCAGGTAGGGTTCGCACTTAGGCTTGATAGCAAAGAAATTATTCAGTTACTTCAACTAAAAAAGAAAACCTGCGCCGCTTAAACGCGGGGTCGTTATGTTGCTCAAGATAGTAAGTAAATTTAAATATGTTAATTGGCGTTTTTGATATTCTTGTTATCTGTGGAGTTATTTTCCTGAACTACCATTTTTGGAAAGAGAAGCCACTCAAAATATCAGAATGGATTTTGCTTTCTATTTGTTGTCTTATACTCTTCTCTGTTGTTCTACCTTTTGTGTCTTCTGCGGCCGAAAGAGCTTTATTTAATTGGTTTAACAAGGAAGAAATTGTCGATGGTTTCGAAGGTCTATACATTTTTCTTCGTTGGCCAAGTTATTGGGTTTTAGGATTCTTTGAATTGCTTTACTTACTATTAATCACGTTTGGCGCACGCAACATAACAAGCGTTTCAAGCGGACTCGAACGTGGTTCGAAACCTTAATTTTAATCCTCAGGCTCGCCGCTTAAACGCTGGGTCGTTAGTGTGCTTTAAAATATGAACGATGCAAAAGAAGAACTTGGAAAAAAGTTAGTCCATTTCTTTCAGGATATTGGCTGGAATCCTCTCTATGCCATCACAGGTATATGCATTATTGTTTCACTAAGTTATTACAAGGATTTTAAAAAAAGAGATGAATTACCAAGATGGCATTTAGGCCTAATGTACTCTGCTTTTTTCGGAACAGTAGTTCTTTCATTCTTTAGTTTTTTACAACTTATAGGAGTCTTAAAACTATGAATCAGCCCACTAACAAGCGTTTCAAGCGGACTCGGACGCGGTTCGGATCTTTAATTTTAAACCCCAGACTCGCCGCTTAAACGCCGGGTCGTTAGGCTTTTTTTAAATCATCATGGATCAAATAAAATTACAATCGAAAGCTACACCCAAAGAAGGCTTGGTCGAGTATTATTGGTTTGAGAATAAAAAAATAGGTCTTGAAAATACTTTATTTCATAGAATTGAAATTCCTTTCGAACCATTTGATTCAGGTCTTGAATGGGTGAGTCAACCAGAATCACCAACACTAACAATTGAATGGTTAGATTTAAAATTATTTGATCCGAAGAGTTTAGATAAGTTAAATCTTTCATCTAAAAATTATCCTAATTCAGAAGCTTCAATTTACATTGGTACAGCTCATAATTGGGTAACAATTAATAAGATGGAAATTTCAAATATTGAGAATGATGTATTTCTAATAGATGCTGATATTTCAATTGATTTTGAATCCGAAGGTGTAGCTTCTAATGAAAGTTATAGTTTTGGTACTAGAATTACGTTTCAAGAAAAAGCCTAACAAGCGTTTCAAGCGGACTCGTTTAGGGTTCGGAACTTTAATAATTTAAACTCGACTCGCCGCTTAAACGCCGGGTCGTTATGTTACTTCTAAATATGGAATCAGTAAGCGAGCTCTATAGACCTTTTGATATCTATGTTCTTTGTTTTGTAGTCTCGTTAAATCTTATTCTGTTTTTAATTAGGCCAAAATTCAAATTGAAGTGGTATATATTGCTTCCTTGGTTTCTAATTTTCTTCTATTTCATACCAAATTATTCGGCAAATAATGAAGCTCGAATTTTTCACGAAGCTACAGCAGGCACCATCGTAGATGGTTTCGAAACACTTTACATTTTCGGAAGATGGTTCATGTATTGGGGCTTTGGTTTAGTTCAGCTTTTGTTACTTTTTGTGCTTACTAAAATTAACTCAAAACAAACCAGTAACATAACAAGCGTTTCAAGCGGACTCGAACGCGATTCGGGTCTTTAATTTTAAATCCCAGACTCGCCGCTTAAACGCCGGGTCGTTAGTGTGCTTTCAATATTGAGAGCAAGTAGTTCTAAAAAAATGATTATTAATATACTTGCCATATTCTTATTCGTAATCATTGCTTGGATACAGCATAATGTTGGTAAATCATATATGTTTTTTACTCTTTCATCCAGAGATGAAAAGCCATTTATATTTTACCTCTCCCAAATCGTTTTATCGGGCGGAGCTATTTATTTCTTAATTGATTTGATTCTCCAAATTTTATAGAAACTACTTAAACATGCACACTAACAAGCGTTTCAAGGCTGACTCGGGTACGGGCTCCGCATTTTAACTTTCAGCTAAGCAATTAATTATGTTACTTTCACAAAAACCGAAAACCCTCGCACCTTAAACGCGGGGTCGTTATGTTACTTCTAAATATGGAATCAGTAAGCGAGCTCTATAGACCTTTTGATATCTATGTTCTTTGTTTTGTAGTCTCGTTAAATCTTATTCTGTTTTTAATTAGGCCAAAATTCAAATTGAAGTGGTATATATTGCTTCCTTGGTTTCTAATTTTCTTCTATTTCATACCAAATTATTCGGCAAATAATGAAGCTCGAATTTTTCACGAAGCTACAGCAGGCACCATCGTAGATGGTTTCGAAACACTTTACATTTTCGGAAGATGGTTCATGTATTGGGGCTTTGGTTTAGTTCAGCTTTTGTTACTTTTTGTGCTTACTAAAATTAACTCAAAACAAACCAGTAACATAACAAGCGTTTCAAGCGGACTCGAACGCGATTCGGGTCTTTAATTTTAAATCCCAGACTCGCCGCTTAAACGCCGGGTCGTTATGCTCGCTACTAAACTCTAGATTGCAATGAAAATTCTTCGATATTTAGCGACCACTACACTTCTGCTAAATTACACTTCAGTAATATTTATAATTTCTGAATTAGTTTTAGCTAAGAGTGAAAATATTATTTGGTGGATTTGGGCTTCCGGAATTTTAAACGTGATTCTAGTCATGTTGTATTTCTTTAAAAGTAGTAGCAAAGAAAACATCTGGCTAGCATTAGCATTAATTCTAACCGGATTAAGTTGGGTTTTCCCTCCACTTCTAATCACTTACTTTGGCATTCCTTTTTCACTGATTTATTTTTTCATTACAATCTATATTTTGTCTAGACCATTAAACGCGAGCATAACAAGCGTTTCAAGCGGACTCGAACAGGGTTCGGAACTTTAATAATTTTAACTCGACTCGCCGCTTAAACGTCGGGTCGTTAGTGTGCTTTAAAATATGAACGATGCAAAAGAAGAACTTGGAAAAAAGTTAGTCCATTTCTTTCAGGATATTGGCTGGAATCCTCTCTATGCCATCACAGGTATATGCATTATTGTTTCACTAAGTTATTACAAGGATTTTAAAAAAAGAGATGAATTACCAAGATGGCATTTAGGCCTAATGTACTCTGCTTTTTTCGGAACAGTAGTTCTTTCATTCTTTAGTTTTTTACAACTTATAGGAGTCTTAAAACTATGAATCAGCCCACTAACAAGCGTTTCAAGCGGACTCGGACGCGGTTCGGATCTTTAATTTTAAACCCCAGACTCGCCGCTTAAACGCCGGGTCGTTATGTACCATGAAAACAACTCAGCTTACAAAAGGTCAAAACAAGCGTGTGATGTACATCGAAAATAAAGATGGACTCATAGACACTGCTTCTGCTAGGATTGGTTGGGTTTCCTTCTCCAAAACTGGAAATACTGTTTATTACCAAAACAAAACTCTACGCAAAATTAAAGGTGGTGGAGTTCGAGGAAACTTTCGAGATATAGAAACCAAAGAAGAATACTGGATTTCCGGAATCAAAAAACAAAGTTCAAATGCACACTGGGCAGAACCTGTAAATATTGTCATTGATGAAGACGCTGTCGTTGAGTACAATAAAATCAAAAATGGTACATAACAAGCGTTTCAAGCGGACTCGAACGCGTTTCGGGTTCTTAATTTTAATAACCAGGCTCGCCGCTTAAACGCCGGGTCGTTATGTGTACTAAATATTGAGATTACGACTTTACATACTACTTTTTTTCTTGTGCATTGGATGTGGTAGTAAAGATTCGCATCCTGATCAGTATCAAATCTATAAATGGAGAGCTATTTCTTTCTCCGATGAAGTTTTAGGAGAATCAGATACAACTTTTATCTCGGACACACTATTTGCAAATCACCCAGCTAATTTAGATTCTACAGATCAACGATTCACGCTTTATAAACTTCCATCCGAACTTAAATCTATTGAAGAAATAGACACTGTTATTACTTCATCGGAATTGGAATTTATTGTGTACTCTAATATGGTTTCTGAATTATGGTATAATGATTCATATGGATTTGTCTGGTCTGTTTTCCCACATGCAAGAATACAACCGTTTATCTGGTCTTACGAATTGTCGGAAATAATTAGCTTTGAAAACGGAATCATAAAAGTAGTGAATACCGATAGCTTGATCTCTTCAATTCAAAACTATCGATATCTAAAATTGGAAGAAATGGAGAAAGAGTTTGAACACTAAACGTACACATAACAAGCGTTTCAAGCGGACTCAATTAGGGTTCGAAACTTTAATTTTTAATCCCAGACTCGCCGCTTAAACGCCAGGTCGTTAGTGTGCTTTAAAATATGAACGATGCAAAAGAAGAACTTGGAAAAAAGTTAGTCCATTTCTTTCAGGATATTGGCTGGAATCCTCTCTATGCCATCACAGGTATATGCATTATTGTTTCACTAAGTTATTACAAGGATTTTAAAAAAAGAGATGAATTACCAAGATGGCATTTAGGCCTAATGTACTCTGCTTTTTTCGGAACAGTAGTTCTTTCATTCTTTAGTTTTTTACAACTTATAGGAGTCTTAAAACTATGAATCAGCCCACTAACAAGCGTTTCAAGCGGACTCGGACGCGGTTCGGGTCTTTAATTTTAAACCCCAGACTCGCCGCTTAAACGCCGGGTCGTTATACAACCAAGCCAACCACATCTATGAAATATATTTTGCTCGCCATAGTTTTGTTTGGAGTGTTAAGCTGTTCAACTTTCAAAAATGGCGAAAGTGGTGGTACTGTCTGGTTTCCAGTTTCCTCCGATCTAGTTGATAGTGTGAAAGTCTTGCGAATTGGAAACGGTTTTGCTTCAATTTTTCCTGCTGATTATGAGGCTACTGATCAAAGTTTACAAAACAAAAACCGATTTACCCCTTCACCAACATTGCTCAGGCAGGTTGAACCATATATTGAAAAACAGTTTAGTACTGCATTCTTAGAATCCACTGATAATTATTTATCAAACAAACCTTCGTATGATTATCCTGTTTCAGAAAAGGAAAAGTCTGAATATCAAAATTCGAGTTTGAAGTGGATCACAGAATTGAATGAAGAATATCCAAATTTATACAGGCAGTACATTGGGTATTATTCAGAAAATGGCGACCAGATGTTGATGATTCAGTTTTTAGATTTTTCAGAAGATCCAAACGGTTGGAAAGATCATTTTCATGAATCGTGGGTTGCTGGTTGGCATGGATGGTACTATTCAAACATCAAAATTCTTACATACAATGTTAACACATTCAAGTTATCAGTCCATTAGCAAGTGGTTGTATAACAAGCGTTTCAAGCGGACTCGATTAGGGTTCGAAACTTTAATAACTAAAAACAGACTCGCCGCTTAAACGCCGGGTCGTTATAGGGCTTACCTAGAAATGAGAAATTTCATATTCATACTTTTTCTTTTTAGTGCTTTTTCTCAAGTAGCTTTAGCCTGCTCTTGTGGAACCGTGCCTTTCGATGAAGCAGTGGAAAGCTCAGATGAAATTTTTATCGGTCGTATTATCGAAATGGAATATCATAGAGATTTACTCCCTTCCAAAACCCATGAATCACTTCCTATGTTTCGCAAACAATATTGGGTTGTTACTTTGGAAGTCTCTAAAAAATGGAAAGGCTCCAAGAAGAATAAAATTCGTGTTCGTCAAACTAGCAACAGTTGTGAGTTTGAGTTTGAATTTGGTAAAGAATATATAGTTTTCGCTGAATTTGACGGCAGTCTAGGTTGGAATGGTACAAGAAATTATACAACTTGGCTTTGTTCGAGAACTATTGACATGTGGTACCTCACTGAGTATGGAAAAGAAGACTGGACTTGGGATGACAGAGATAGATTGGATGAACAATTTCCTAATCCAGTTCAAACAGCTTCATTCTTTAACAACTGGCCAATTTGGTTGCTTTTATTTTTTACAACAATTGGTTTTGGCGCTTTCTACATCAGAAAAAGAAACGCCCTATAACAAGGCGTTTTAAAGCGGACGCGGACGGGGTGCGATGGAAACTTGATTACCAGGAATTAATTTCGCTACTTCAAATAAATTATAATCCCCGCGCCGTTTAAACGCTGGGTCGTTATACTGCTTAACTTGTCAGCTAATTCTAATTGGCTAAGAAATGAAATTAAAAACATGGTTTGAATCTCATCCAAACGAGCAAAAAAAGTTTTTTAAAGACCACTTCTGGGGTGCGATTTGTTTAGTTGGTATAATTTCAATAGTCCTTGTCTTAGGAGATGAACATCCGAAATATTACAAAGCTCAAAATGGTCTTTTTGTTGTATTAATTATGTTTTTACTTCTTACCCTTATCAGAAGAAATGGATTAATTCGAATTCTTAGAAATACTTTCGATCTAAGAAAAAAAGAAATTTCACTTAACGATATATCAGATATCATATTCACTCTAATGATTATCCTTGCTTTAGTATCATTTTTATTTATTCTAGATTTAGAATTTATATCTGATTCTGGTATAAAAATTGGAGGAGTGGTTGCTCTAAGCCTTACTAGCCTTTTTGGTTCTTTAAGGAAAACTTTTAATAAATAATGCCGATACTAGTTTAATAAAATAGCAGTATAACAAGCGTTTCAAGCGGACTCGTTTAGGGTTCGAAACTTTAATAATTTAAATCAGACTCGCCGCTTAAACGCCGGGTCGTTATATGGCCTAACAAAATTTGTGAATGACTTCTAAATCAGTTTTAGTACTCTTCCTTCTTTTTTCCATTGGTTGCGCCACCAGTAAGTCTTCTTATGACAAAGTCAGAGATAATAGCCCTGAGTCGATTGAAGTTTCAATCGGTTCTTCAATATTTAGCGCAGAAGCTTCGCGGATGTTTTTGACAAAGGAAGGAAAATTGATTAGTGAAAAACGAACTTTCTTAGGTTCATGGAAAATAAAATCTGTTCAAATTAGCCCTTCAAAAACTGATTCAATTTTTGAGATAACATCAAGACATGATTTCAATTCATTGCCCCAAAATATTGATCAGAATTGCTCTGTTTCCTTCCTCGATCGTAATCAGGTTAGGAAAGGATTTACTGGGACTATGACTGATCAATCCACAAAATCGATTCGCCTTAAAAATCCGACTGAATCGAAAACTATAGTCTGGAAAGAATGCCGTTCTTTAGAAGACTTTGAACTCGATAAGCTAAAAGATCAAGTTTACTCAGAAGATGAATATAATCTGGTTTTGAAACAGAATGAACAGATTTCATCGAATTTAAGTCTGCTTAATAATCTTCTTAACACTTTGTTTTCACTTAACAATTAAATAAATTCGGCCATATAACAAGCGTTTCAAGCGGACTCGATCAGGGTTCGAAACTTTAACTTTAAACTCCAGGCTCGCCGCTTAAACGCCGGGTCGTTATGTTGCTGATGGAATTCAGATATTTTCTCTTACTAATCTTTCTTCTTTCAAGCTGTAAATCAGTTGAAATGGGATTATTAAGAATGGCAAAAGAAGAAGATGTTCCTCAAAAAAAAGAAAAAGTAGAGAAAATTGATTTTTGTTCGCTTCCATCCTACCAAGAGCAATTGGTAAGAATTAAAGTGAAATACTCTGGAGTTGAAGAATACTGGTCAATTTCACCATTAACTGATTGTGAAAATGAACAAATGGAACAATTAAGTAATATTTGGTTAGATTTTGAGGATTATGTTCTTGTCTTTCCTTGGAACTTCATAAAAAGAAAACGACTCAATAAACTTCACAATAACTATTGGAAATACGATGGTGAAATAGTTATCGAAGGCTATTTTAATACAGGGTCAGAATATGGTTACGGACATCTCAATTCCTATGATTCTGAATTTGTTGTCACTTACTTACGCAAAATCAAATTAATCAAAAAGAAACGTGTCGCAACATAACAAGCGTTTCAAGCGGACTCGAACGCGGTTCCGGTCTTTAATTTTAATAACCAGGCTCGCCGCTTAAACGCCGGGTCGTTATACGAATACCGAAAATCATATGTCTAAATCAAAGACAATTAATATTGAGGAATTATCAGGAGAATCTAAAAAGCTCTTCGATGTTCTAAATAAGGAATCTGATCTTTCGGTGATATTAATCGGCACTAGTTTTCTAGATGCTACCTTAAAATCTATTCTAAGTATAAAGTTTAGAAAAGGAAAAACTTCTGAAGCGTTATTAGATTCCAGGGGTGGTGAAATCGGAACTTTTATGGCTCGGGTAAAAATATGCTATTCCTTGAACTTAATTGGTTCTGATTTACTCAAAGATTTGCAATTGATATCTGAGCTTAGAAATGAAGTTGCTCATCATCATCTTGAACTTGATTTCAGTTCTGAAGTGATTAAACAAAAGTGCAATGATTTAAGCTATGTAACCAATCTTAAGCAAGGAAATAGTTTTGAACCATTAGGTTTGCAAGAATATATGGTTGGTGCAAGAAATCAATTTACATTAACAGTGTCACTGATTTCTCAGAGACTCATATTAATTGGCATGGGAATTAAGACTAAATGAATATTCATATAACATCTTTAAAAAGGATAAAGTCAAGGGCACATAGTTTTCCTACCGTATATGCTACGTTTCTTTCCTATTTCCTATGGTAGAAACACCTATTATCTGTACTAATGGCGCGGTCGGTTGTATGATCTTTACTGACGCTACCGGCGTCCAAACATCTTTACGGGCTTAACCTCCTTCCAAAGCTCCTACTTGGGAAAACCAAAAGGAAGCTCTTTCTTCCAATTAATAAAATGAAAAGTTTAAGCTTTGCTTATATTTAGAAAAATCAAGACTAAAATTACTACTTCATCAAACCCATGAAAAAACTAACCGTTCTATCTTTTTTCTCCATCATTTTAATTGGCATTAGTGGTTGTTCTAAAACCAAAAAAACTGATCAGAAATCCTCTCCCGTTGAACAATCCGAAGAAAAACCCATTCAACATTTAAATTTACCGGATATTACTTCCAGAGAAAGAGCTGTGACCGTAATGGATTCAACAACAACTCTGTTAAAGACCAAAACCAATCTTGATACCAAAGAACTGAATGAGATTCATATCATCACTTACTCATTAGAAAAAGCGGTGGCTTATTTTGCTACAAATTCGGCCGGAGAGCAAAAACAAACCGCCGAAAGAATCGCTGAAATTGTCGAAGAAGTCCATCTTAATTCCGAAAACAATAGAGCTGAAAAAACAAAACTTGCTTTGTATGAATATTATGAATTGGAAGAAGGTTTTAACAGGGATTAGAATATAAGGAGTTGGTGAATTGGTTCAGCCTCAGCCAAAGGCAAAAGGTCATTCCCCGGAGAATGCAGAGAATCTGGATTTAATGTGAGGTCAATATTCTACTTTTAAGGATTAATAGCCTTATTCCATACTTAAGACTGCATTTCTTACAAGAAAACTGAAGCAAAGATAGTGTTCATCAATTAACAGCTAAATCCAGATCTACTGCATTCGCATGGAGATGACTGTAATCGTTATGCAATTTGTGCTCATTTACTTGAAGCAGAGCTTCCCTGTTGGATTCAGCAGCGGAGCTACAGAATCAGATTTTTTGTCGAACCAATTAATCCAAATCGTAAAAGAGTACTCCCCCTCCTCTTGTTCCGGAAATAAATTCAGCGATTCCGTCTCCATCTAAATCTGTAAAATGAGGAGTTCCTAATTGAGTAAATATAACTTTGAACGGAAAATCTTCTTTCACAAAAGCGGGATTGGTTTTTGAGCCCTCGTTTCTGAAGAATAAAAACCCCTCGATCTTACTACCTAAAATCAGATCATAGTCGCCGTCATTATCTATATCATAAAATGCAGGAGCGCTTCGGTGTTTGGCTTTTATTCCTGATAGGATATCCGGTTCATACTCAAAATTTAGTTCATTTTCAGAAGCAGTATTCCTGAAAAAATCCAGTCCCCCACCCGACTGACCTGCAATCATATCTAAATCTCCATCACCGTCCAGGTCTGCCAAAGCAGGAACAGCGTTACTTCCTCTGTTCAAATTTGCAATATCTTTTTTCTGTAACCGGAAACCTGGCCCTGTATTTATGTAATAATCAATATTTCCTTTCCAGTTTCCGAGCAGCATATCATCGAGACCATCATTATTGAAATCAGCCAATACAGGAGCGTAATGATAGGCTTTTGGCAAATCGAGCGTGCCGTTCATTTTAAATTCGGGTTTGGTTTGACTTCCCGTATTTTCAAACCGGTAAACCACAGAAGTGCCAAGATCTTCAGGATCGATCTTATTAGCTAAAAGCATATCTAGATCCCCATCTCCATCCAGATCACCTGTAGAAACAATACTTTCGTCGCCAACGTCTATCATATTTAAAAACTGCTTATCGGAAAGGCTAAAATCCCCGTCTTTTTGTTCTAGGAAATAGAAATTCTCTGCAGTAGTTTCATTGGTGTTGTAAGCTCCTCCCAAAACGCCAAGAAAAAGGTCCATATCCCCATCACTTCCCCAATCTGCTAAACTTGGAACATTGTAACCGCTTGTTAAAACCGGATTATTGCTTGGAAAAGGCTGGGGTTCGCCCACAAAATTAGGTCGGTTACAGGAACCTATATTTTCAAGAAGAAGGATACTCGGCTCAAAAAAATCTCCCCAAAAAATATCCTGATCCCCATCGGAATCCATATCTATGAAGGTCATTGAATTTGCTCCATGAAGAGTACCAAACTGCTTAACGATCTCAATATCCTGAAAACGTTTGGTGATGAGCTCAAATCTGGGAAGGCCGTTTTCATCCAGTCCCTGAGATTCATAGCGAGAAAGCGTTCCATCCAAACTACCAATAAACAAATCTAAATTTTCATCGCAGTCGATGTCTGTTACATTCGGAATATTTTGTCGGTCAGAAAATATCGGAGTACCGTTGATATCTTTCAATGTATCAACGACCGCCACAAATTCCGGGGAAATGGCGTTGCCTTCATTTCTATATACGCGAATGTAGCTGAATGGCTGTTCGGCTAATAAATCAAAATCCCCATCCTGATCAATATCCACAAACCGAAACCATTCGCCAATATTCAGGTTTTGTAATTCATTGGTTTTCCATTCCAACGGAAATTCTTCTTTCTCTTCAACGTATTCGAAAAACATTAGCTCTTCAGACTGCTCCTGTAGAAACAAGTCGGTATCACCGTCATTGTCGATATCCACGAATTGGGGTCTTGGGGTATTAAAACCACCAAGAAATGGAAAGGCAATCAGCTCACCATCCTTTGTGTACACAAGAAATGGATCGACAACTTGTTTGTAGTTGCTCTCTGAAGAAGATCCTGAGCTTTTAGTGGAGTTAGTGCTGGAACAAGCAGAGAAAGCCAGAAGCAGCGTGAAACTGAAAGCAAATGTGGATAATGAATATCCTTTCATGAAATTCTTAAGATTTTTTATCGAGCGTTAGTTCCAATTCCTGTAGCATTCATCCCTACTTCGATTACTTTTACGATCTCTCTTTTCTCGGTATCGATAATCACTACAGATCCATTTTTTGTTTGGGAATGATGTTCCATGTTTCCAAGATTCATATTGCCGTGATCCATGGTTTCTTCTTTATCCATATTCATATCCATTCCCATGCCTTTCATTATCATATTGTTGTTGCTCACATAAAGAAACTTACCATCCAAAGAAAGAACAGCTCCGTGTGGTTGAGCTAAACCTTTTCCTTTAATTACGTTCTCAACCTTTTCGGTTTGCATATTTACGATGGTAACCGCATTTGCTCCTTTATTGGCGAAGTACACATACTTTCCATCGGGTGAATATACGGGATGCCACGGCATGGCTTCCACAGATATGGAATTAGTCAATTCAGGAGTATCAGGATCTGATATATCGAACACCAACAGTTTACCTGAAATCTGCCCGGTACCTACCATAGTATTTCCATCCGGGGAAATTGCAAAGTTTACGAATACATTATTCTGTCCTTCCAGATTTTTGAGTTCCATTTCCTCGGATACGGTATTCAGTGATATAAACTGATTGGAAGACAAGCTAGCCACAAAAATTTGAGTTTTTGAATGAAGTGATGCTATAGCGTGTGGTCTTGAAAAAAATAAATCGGTTTCTTTCTGAACACTCATATTTTTTCGATTTATTGTAGCAAAACTTTGCGGCGGATTTACGGCACTCATTGATCTACCCACATATAAATCATTATTCGTCGGATGGAGAGTCATCAGTCCAGGTACTTCTAAAGCTGCACTACTTACCAGTTTATTTTCGCGATCGAATTTTAGAACGCGGTTCTCGCCTATTAAAGTGACATACCAAAATGAACCGTCTGGTTCAGCAATGGCATGATGGGGTTTTGCATTTTCAGAAAATCCAAGTTCCTGAAGATCAATGGTTTCAGAAACCTCATTTTTTTGAGCATCTATGATAGTTACTGACGCTGAATTTTGATTACAAACATAAATGTACTGAGGCTCTTTGATTTCCGGAGCATTTAAATCCTCTAAGTAGAGACTTAACAGAATGGTTAGAGATGAAAGTAATAACGTCTTCATGATGATGATTTGTTAAGTAGCGTTCCGTTCTTTAAACAAAAAAGGCAGCTCAGTATTGTAATGCACCAATACATTGAGCTGCCTTAAAAATCAATGCTTACTGATTAATTTCTACCTGATTAGTATCAAGAATAAACAAACCTTCATTTCCACTTGTCATAATTACATTCCCACTCTTAAAGAACGGATAATTACTCCATGTTCCTGAAAATCCGGGATTGTCATTCACGAATGGGTGTGTATCAAACTCACCGACTTTCTTAGGGTTAGCAGGATCGGAAACATCTATGATCTGAAGTCCGCTTACGTAATTTGATTGATACATTTTTCCATCTTTGATATACAAGTTGTGATCAGAAGAAGGAACATCAATAAAGAACTCTCTCACCAACTGCGGATCATCAAGATCACGTACGTCCCAAACCATGGTACGAGTACGTTCTACGTTCCCCATTAATTCATCAAGCTCATCGTTTTGAAAAAAATAGGCTTGATCTTCTGTCAACCATCCCTGGTGAACATATCCATAATCAGGATAAGTAGCTGTTGAAAGCGCAACGGGATTCTTTTTGTCGGTTACATCAGCAATACTAATGGCTGTTTCATTTGCACCAATACAAATTTCTTTTCCGGTATGCTCTTCATCAGGTCCTTCGTAAATCACACATTGTGCATCGTGAGAATATCCTGTTCCACTTCTTCCTGTTGAAGGATCAGCAAAGCAGCCCTCAAATACCGGATTAGCAGGATCCTGAATATTTACCATATGAAGTCCACCGCCGCAGGTATTTCCTCCACCACTACTTCCAACAATAAATGCATAACCTGATTCTTCATTGATCACTACATTATGCGCACTGTGGATATTATCATAAAGAGCAGTTTCCTCAAATAACATAGGCTCGCCGTCAAAATCACGGAACTGAGTAATGTCTAAAACTTGCATTCCATGCTCCCCTGCTCCATCTGCTACAATGTATACATGATTTTTATACACCTTCATGTCTCTCCAAACATTAGGTCTTGAACCTTCTGTCATTGGCAGGTTTCCAATGTAAACCGGGTTTTCAGCATCAGTAACATCCACAAAAGAAGTACCTTCATTTCTACCAACCAAAGCATATTCACGCCCTGTTGCAGGATCAGTCCAGCCCCAGATATCATTGAGACGAACACCTCGCTCGCCACCCATTTCACTAATTGGCAGGAAGGAAATCAAATCTACATTTTCACAACCGTAAATTCCGGCCTTATCTTCTTTACAATCTACTCTTCCTCCGGTAATTGGCTGCAGACTGTTTCCGCTTTTACCAAAAATGATGTCATCTTTTTTCCAGTCTCCTGATTCCGTTTTCGATAAAAATGCGGCGGTTCCGGCTCCATAATCAGCGCCTGTCATACCAGCTACTGCAATATCACCTTCAACAGCAATTGTACTTGCAAATGCATCACCGGACTCAATACCATCAACAGATATTTTCATTGAACCGGACCAATTACCTTCTTCATCTGACATAAATTTATAAATTGCCCCTTCACGGCTATTTGCTCCAGGTGCACCTACCCATACATCAGAACCAACAAATTCAATGGAAGAACCAAATCCGGTTCTTGGAAATCCGTCAAAAGCGGAAAGTATTCCTGATGGAGACCAGCCGTCATCATTCATGCTATACATAAATACTGTTCCCGCGGCTGCATTATTTCTTGGAGCACCAATAAGTAAATGATTATCCTGAATTGCTAAAGTTGCACCAAATTGACTTCTCTCATCAGCCATATTGCTTGTAATTGATTCAACATGGTCCCAAGAACCACTATCATTGTTAAATAACTGTACGGTACCACCTTCACGAGCGGGTGCGCTAACTAATAAATTTGAACCATCTGCAGCCAATACAGAACCAAAATTTGATGTAGAAGTATCCGGATTCATAATTGTTGTAGCGTAACCCCATTCGGCGTTTCTTTTGCGCTCATAAACCAATACAGAACCAAGTCCGTTATTATGACGAGGCGCGCCTACAAAAGCAACATCCCCATTTACAGCAACACTACTTCCAAGCCTGCTTTGAGCAGTATCATCAGGTAAAGAAAAATTAGCAACTTCTACCCATTCATTCCGGCTTGAAAATTCAAAAATATATGCCGCTCCTGACATGTTATTAGCCTGAGGTGCTCCAACTATAACTTTTTTCCCATCAGCAGAAATAGCGGTACCAAAACGATCACCGATAGTACCGTCTTTAGCCATCAATGAAACCACTTGCTGCCATTCATCTCCGTTACGATTAAATACATAAACCGCACCAGGCTGGTGGAAGTTAGAAGGTTCTCCTACGAAAGCGGTGCCTTCAGAAAGATCTATTGCTCTGGCAAAGCCCTGCATCTGAGCATTTTCCCCATCAATCATTGTTTGTGCTTCCACAAAACAAAAAGGAATCAAAAGAATTAATGTTAGAAATGTAAATTTTTTCATGAAATTGATTTTTATGTGGAGTGTTTATTTAAACAATATAATAGCTATCGGTAAGAGTTTCATATTACCGATATTAAAAGGTGTTACTGGTTGGTGTAATAACTTTATAGATTACGATTCAAAGTAGCTTAACTGAAGCGTCTTAATCTAAAGTAGAATCTTTCCTGAAATGGTAAAAGAAATCAGGAATCACCTCCAGTGGGTAGCTGGAATTCGCGTTGGTTAAAATGCAAATTCCTAAATTATCATCAGGTGCTAAAGCAATTTCACTCCGGTATCCATTTACATAACCTCCATGGTACACAATGCGCTGACCATCGTTATCAAGAACCCTCCAACCCATGGCATAGTTGGATTTATTAACTCCATCCCAATAACGACTGAAACGTTTGTTATTCATGGTAGTCAATGGTTCAAATATCTCATTCAGCGTTTTTTCAGAAATAATTTCGGGATATTCACCCGTAAGCAAGAGCATCCATTTGCCCATATCTGAAGCGGAAGCATTAATTCCTCCTGATGAAACTGCGTTATAATATTTTTCAGAGATAGGAATCGGAACTCTTCCTCTTTTTCTGGAATGATATACATGAGGCATTGCTTTATTGTCCGATTCTGAAATATCATCATGTGTTGAAGATGCATTGAACATCTCCAATTGTTGAAACAATTTTGTATCGAGTAAAGCATTAAATGTGGTATCACCCTGAGCTTCAAGCACTTTTTCTATCACAGAATAAGCAGCATTTTGATAAGCCAGCATCTCACCTTCTCTGGCAATAAGCGGAACTCCCTCCAATCGGTTGATGATTCTTTCAAGTGAAAGACCATCTTCAACCAAATTTGTGTAGGCATGACGAGGTAATCCTGACGTATGTGACAAAATATGTTTTACCTGTACCCGGTCTGTTTGTTCGGGATCATTGAGCTTAAAATCTGTGAAATAATCAGTTACAGGTTCACTCCAACTAAGTAAGCCCTCTTCCACCATTAACCCTGCCAGCACAGAAGCAAACCCTTTAGAAACGCTTGCAAGTCTAAATACTGTATGTTCGTCGACTTTGTATGGCTTACCGTTTTCACGAACTCCGAACCCTTGCTCGAAAATAATTCTTCCATCTTTTACCATAACAACTGAAGCTCCTGGAATTCTTCGTTCATTTAATCCTTCTTCGAATTTCACAGAAAACTTATCAAGATAATTAGCCAAAGAATCACTCATTATCCATTTTTCAGCTAAATCTTCCTTTTGAACGGATGATTGGGATTTGATTTCAGTGCAGGAAAGATGCACACCGGCTATAAGTACTAACAAAAATAAAACAGCGGAGATTCGAGTCACAGATCAAATAGCAGTTCAAAAGATTAATCAGGTTTCAGGATAAAAAAAATCTGACTCAGATATAAAACCAAAAATTTATTTTAATCACTTTTCCGGAACTCACTAAGAATAAATAATCTTATTTGCCTTAATTATTCTATAACTACGGATTTTACTTAAAATTTCATTTGCACTTTTATCTCTGTGTAAAATCAAATTCAACAGAAACTCTCATCTGTATTAAATCTTTTTTACCTTCTTGCTCACTCATTCAATCTTATTTTTTATGACTACAACAGGGGAACAACTTTCCTATCCAAAAGAACAAATTAAAGTATTACTGCTTGAAGGAATTCATGAAACTGCAGTAGAAAATTTTAAAAAGCACCATTTCCTGAATATTGAAATATTGGATGTTGCTTTGAGCGAAGATGAATTACTCGAAAAAATAGAAGACGTACAGATCATTGGGGTTCGCTCAAAAACTCAGATCACTAAAAAAGTGATCCGGAATGCTTCTAAGCTAAAAGCAATTGGTTGTTTTTGCATCGGAACCAACCAGGTTGATCTTGAAGCGGCAATGTTATCCGGAATTACTGTTTTTAATTCCCCTTACTCAAACACCCGATCTGTTGCCGAATTGGTTATTGCTGAAGCGATCATGCTTAAAAGAAGAATTCCACTTCGCGATAAGATGGCGCATGAGGGCACCTGGTTAAAAGATGCCACTGAAAGCTATGAAGTTCGTGGAAAAAATATGGGAATTGTTGGGTATGGTCATATTGGTTCACAGGTTTCAGTACTGGCAGAGAATATGGGTTTTAATGTTTTATACTATGATATAGAACCTAAATTACCCATGGGTAATGCAACACGAATCGATTCTCTGGAAGAGCTACTTAATCGTTCTGATATTGTTACTCTGCATGTTCCTGCAAACCCAACTACAAAAATGATGATGGATGCAGAGCGTTTTTCGCAGATGAAAAAAGGCAGTGTCTTGTTAAATCTTGCCCGCGGATCTGTTGTTGAAATTAAAGCACTCAAAGAAGCACTTGAATCAGGACATTTGTCAGGAGCAGGTGTAGATGTGTATCCTGAAGAACCGGAATCAAAAGGAGATTCTTTTTCTACAGATTTACAGAATATTCCAAATGTAATTCTGACTCCTCATATTGGTGGTTCAACTATTGAAGCTCAATATAATATTGGTGTCGATGTTTCTACCAAACTTATTAACCTGATCGATAACGGAACTACTGTTGGATCTCATACAGTACCTCCTCTTAATTTGCCTGTTCAGAAAAATGCACATCGAATCCTTCATATACATGAAAATAAGCCAGGTGTTCTGTCAGAAATAAACCGTTGTTTATCCGATTCAGACATCAATATCCTTGGGCAGTATCTGAAAACCAATGAATATATTGGTTATGTAGTATTAGATGTTGATAAGGAATACGATGACAGCGTAATTGAAAAAATGCAAAATGTTAAACACACAATTAAAACCCGGATTTTGTACTGATTCAGTCAACTGACAAACCAGACATTCAATTCAATACGCAAACCTAACTAAAAAAAGTCATCTCCACGCGAATGCTGTAGATCTGGATGTAGCTGTTAGACGATGTATATTATCTTTGCCTCAATTATCTAATTATAAAATAAGGACATCGGTAAAGAATGTTTAGTTGTCAAAAAAGCTTTTTTAAAAATTCTCACTCTTAAATAAAGTCGTTTGATTATTTAAATCAAGATTCCCTGCATTCGCGTGGGAATGACCAATCATATTTTTATATGCGACCGGGATCAAAAATAAATAAAACTAAAAAGACGGGACTCATTTTAAAGCAATTCTGAAAACTATTCGGTTCTGCTTCCCAGATTTATTACTTCTACGTTCTCCATCTTTCCGGAATTTATCTCAAAACGCATAATGGTTCGTTCAGTTTGAAATCCGTGGCGCCCGGCAGCTCCAGGATTGACATATAACATTTTATCCATTTCCTGATCACGCGCAACTTTAAGAATATGTGAGTGTCCGCAAATAAAAAGTTCCGGTGTATTGTTCTGCATTTCTTCCCTGATAGGAATACAATATCTGCCTGGAATACCTCCGATATGAGTCATCCATACATCCATACCTTCGCAATTAAAACGTAAATGTAAAGGAAATTCATTTCTGATATCCTGACCATCAATGTTTCCATAAACTCCTTTTAAAGGAGCTATTTCACGTAATTCATCAGCTATAGCTATGGTGCCAAAGTCTCCGGCATGCCAGATCTCATCACAATCTGAAAAGTAATCTGCAACCTGGGGGTCCAGAAAATTATGTGTATCCGAAATGAGTCCTATTTTCATTTTTTCAATAGAAATTTAAAAGCTTCAAAGAAAACACTTTTTCACTAACTTTGCTTTCAATTTTATCTAACACATTAAAATAAATTTTCATTCTTTGAAGGGATTCAGCATCATAATTGTTACTTGGAACGGTTTGCATCATCTTAAAAAGTTTCTCCCCTCTGTTTGTGCTACTGATTATCCTGACTTTGAAATAATTCTGGCAGATAACGCTTCGGAAGACGAAACTGTATCCTGGGTTAATAAATACTTTCCGGAAGTGATCATTTCAACATTTGATGATAACTACGGTTACTGTGGTGGGAATAATAAATCAGTTTCTACAGCAAGTAAAGAAATCCTTTTATTCCTTAATAATGATGTGGAAGTAACCACTAACTGGCTTCACGGAATCAATGAAGCATTTCAAAAAGATGATAAGATAGCAGCGGTGCAACCCAAAATGCTGTCTTACAATAACAAAGATGAATTTGAGTACGCAGGAGCTGCCGGTGGTTTTATCGATAAGTATGGATACCCATTTTGTCGTGGTCGGATCTTCGAAACGGTTGAAAAAGATGAAGGTCAATACAACGAATCTTCTGATATTTTCTGGGCAAGCGGAGCAGCTTTAGCTATCAAAAAAGACATATTCGAAGAACTGGGTGGATTTGATGAAGATTTTGAATTCCATATGGAAGAAATAGATCTTTGCTGGAGAGTTCAGCGAGCCGGGCACCGAATTGTTTACACACCAAAAAGTACGGTTTATCATCTGGGAGGTGGGTCTTTGGCAATGGGATCACCACGCAAAGTGTATTATAACTTCAGAAATAACCTTTTCATGCTTTGGAAAAATTTCTCTTCCTCAGAATTGGTTTTCAGATTTCCTGTCAGATTCTTCCTTGATATTGTTGCAGCATGGAAATCATTACTGGGCGGGAAACCTGCAGAATTCGGAGCTGTTGCCAAAGCTCATTTTCATTTTTTGACCAGCTTTATATCAATTATCAATAAAAGAAAGCAAATAAAGCTTCCCCGCCCTGCTCAAATTCCGGGAAAAAAATCCTATATCATTATCTGGCAATACTTCTTTAAATCAATTAAGAAATTCAAGAACCTCCCTGATGGATCTTAATAATTTTAAAGACAAACTTGTTCCTTTTATCAAAAAGTACTGGTTGTCTGCGATTCTTGCTTTATTCTCCTGGTTCATTTTAAAGCAGTTCTACTTAGCCATTCGATTCAACATATTTTATGCTGTTCTTTATGATCAACCTTTTGGTTTCGGAATCATCTATTTCCTGATGGATAATCTGACTCTGATTATTCATGAAGCCGGACATACTATTTTTGGTATTTTCGGATGGCGTTTTCTAACCATCCTTGGTGGAACGCTCATGCAAATGCTGATTCCTTTTTTGATCGTAATCTGGGGCTGGTTCAATAAAAAGCAATTTATTATCCAAGCTTCTTTATACTGGCTTGGTTTTGCCTGGATCGATTCAGCGGCCTATGCAGATGACACTCTGGATAAAGCTATGCCTTTAATCGGTAATCTTCCTAAATCGGCACATGATTTCGGTAATCTGCTTTCGAGCATGAATTTATTGGAGCAACATGCTACTGTAGCTTGGATCATGTATTCAATTGGGCTTTTGATTCTTCTGTTTTCTGTGATCTATCCTGTTTTGATACCTGAAGAAACTGAATATATAAATCTGGATCTCAAACTTTAATCATTAGGATAGACAAGTACGGGTGCCTGTTCATACTTTTTGTAATCCGTAAGTCTTTTAATTTCCGTTCCGTCACTTTTCATTCGGTAAATATCAAAGTTTCCTTCCAGATTGGTAGCTGTAAAAATGATATGTTTTGAATCTTTGGTCCACGTATGGCGAGCTTCGTTTGAAGGAAACCCGGCCTCTGTAGTATCTCTGGTAACCTGATGAGTTCGGCCATTCAACGGGTTGATCGTGAAAATACTATAATTCCCTTTCTGTTTAGACATATAAGAAATAGTAGTATCATTTGGCCATTGCGGAGGTCCGGCATGATATTCCCAATCCATGGCGGTGCTGTCATTCTCAGGATAAAAGGTGAGCTGTTTAAGATTACTTCCGTCTGCATTAATGATAAATAGCTCAGAGTAACCTTTTCCATTTCTGTTTGATCGGAATACAACTTGCTTACCGTCAGGAGAAAAGTGAGCATCTGTATTTTGAAAATCATCATCAGTTAGCTGAGATACAATATTACCTTCCTTATCAATAATAAAAAGATCTCTGGTATCGAAATTGTCGTTTTCATTTCTGGAAACGAGGAACTCTGCTCCATTTGAACGTGAACTCATCCAGGAATCATGAACCAGAAAATCGGTTATTTTTTTTACTTCGGTTCCATCCCATTTCATTTCGTATAAAAAATATTTTCTCGAAGTTGAATCTCTGTCTGAAATAAAATATAACCTATCTTTATACGCATGATAAACCCAGTCCACACCGGGTCGTTGAGTAATATTTCTGTGTTCTGAGCCGTCAGCATTCATTACGAAAATTTCGAAATCGTCATTTGCACCATCGTAGATCACATTAAAAGCAATTTTATACTCTTCAATACAATCTGTTGTTGATTCTTTTTTCACACAAGAAAAGCAAGCCAAAAGACTTGCTCCCCAAATAACTAAAAGTATTCTTTTATAATTGATAGCGATTACCTCCACGCTCCTATTATGAGTCCCATCAAAGTGAATACCACTGTCCAGAATCCACCATTAATGAGCATATATTTAAAAGATTTTTGTTCATACAAACCTGATACTGCCATAGCCAGTGCTACCCATGCAAAACCGGTGAGAAAACCATAAAAAGCTCCCATCGTTGCATCAACTTCATTTCCGAAGAACATCGCCAGGCAATACGCCATTATGAACTGAAAAACAGCTGTAAGACCGAATATCTTTGCCATATTTCCATTCTTAACATCTTCTTCCGTCAATCCTGCTTCTTTCATCCAGGCTTTACCAAAAAGTGGTCCATACCACAGAAATCCAATAACAAATCCCACTAATGCTGCAGCAATTACAGCAAACCAGTTAATTACTACTTCTTCCATAATTGTACTCCTTATTAGATAAAACTTCTCATTTAATTGACGCAACGAATTAAAGCAAATATCAGGATTACAGCAATAATAACTTTTACTGAATAGTCGATTTAATTCCCCCGATTAAAACCCTATATTCTCATTCAACTTGAAACAGATATATTGTGAAACAACAGTTTGAAATAATTCCTATAGATCGTGTAGGAGTTGAGGAAAGAGTAAGTCGCCTCAACAAACGAAGTATTAAAAAAGAATCGAAAGTTCAGGCTCTGAAACTGGCTTTATCAATGGTAGATCTTACTACTTTAGAAGGAAAAGATTCTGAAGGCAAAGTAATTCAGCTCTGTCAAAAAGCAAGAAGCCCGCATCCTACATTTCCTGATATTCCTCAGGTAGCTGCTGTTTGCGTATACCCAAGTATGGTTAGGACTGCTAAAAAAGCATTATCAGGTACTGATATTAATGTTGCAAGTGTGGCAACAGCTTTTCCAAGCGGATTGGCTCCATTGCCCCTTCGTATTGAAGATACAAAGTTTGCAGTTTCAGAGGGTGCAGATGAAGTTGATATGGTAATATCAAGAGGAGCTTTTCTGGAAGGTGAATACAATCAGATTTTTGATGAAGTTGCTGCCATCAAAGAAGCCTGTGGAGATGCTCATCTTAAAGTAATTTTAGAAACCGGGGAACTTCATACTTATGAAAATGTAAGACTGGCAAGTGATATTTCGATGGAAGCCGGCGCTGATTTTATTAAAACTTCTACCGGGAAGATTTCTCCCGCAGCAACCCAGCCAGTTACCTTAGTAATGTTGGAAGCCATAAGAGATTTTTATTACAAAACGGATAAAAAGATTGGAATGAAGCCTGCCGGAGGTATCAGAACTGCAAAACAAGCCATACAGTATCTGGTATTAGTTAAGGAAACTTTAGGAGCCGATTGGTTGAATAAAGACCTGTTCCGTTTTGGAGCAAGTTCATTAGCCAACGATCTGCTGATGCAAATTGTAAAACAAGAAACCGGAATGTATCAAGGTCCGGATTACTTTTCTGTGAGTTAAAGGAAGATTATGTCACAAACAACTACTGAAGAAACTAAATACAAACCTACATCTCCGAATTCAAAGCTAGATTTCGCATCGCTTTGGGAATATGCAGCAGCTCCTGAAAGCTCTGCTAATCTCGAGATCAAGGACAGATATGAACTTTTTATAGATGGTGCATTCCAAAAGCCATCCAAAGGAAGATATTTTAAAAGCGTAAATCCTTCATCGGAAGATGAAATCACTGAGTTTGCTGAAGCAACACAAAAAGATGTGGATAAAGCAGTTAAAGCTGCCCGAAAAGCATTCAAGGGTGAATGGTCTGATTTATCGGCAAAATCACGTTCTAAATATATTTACAGAATTGCAAGAATGCTTCAGGAGCGAGCTCGTGAATTTGCAATAGCAGAATCTATTGACGGTGGAAAGCCCATTCGTGAATCTCGTGATGTGGATATTCCCTTAGCTGCTGCTTATTTTTTCTATTATGCAGGCTGGGCAGATAAGCTTGAATATGCTTTTCCCGGAAAAAAGCCGGAACCCGTTGGTGTTTGTGGTCAGATCATTCCTTGGAATTTTCCACTGTTAATGTTGGCCTGGAAAATAGCTCCCGCCCTAGCCTGTGGAAATACAGTAGTTCTGAAACCTGCTGAAACAACTTCTCTAACAGCCATGATGTTTGCTGAGCTGATTAAAGATGCAGGTTTACCAAAAGGCGTTGTTAATATTGTAACCGGTGCAGGACAAACCGGCTCAGAGATCGTTAACCACAAAGACATTGATAAAATCGCATTTACAGGTTCTACAGGAGTTGGCAAAATTATCCAAAAGGCGCTTGCCGGTACAGATAAAAAGTATACTCTGGAATTAGGTGGTAAAGGAGCTTTGATTCTTTTTGAAGATGCAGCTATCGACCAGGCTGTGGAAGGTATTATAAATGCAATCTATTTTAATCAGGGACATGTTTGTTGTGCAGGATCAAGATTATTAGTTCAGGAAAACGTGGCCGATAAAGTGATTCAAAAACTCAAAGACCGATTAGAAACGCTTATTGTTGGAGATCCACTCGATAAAAATACCGACATCGGTGCTATTAACTCTAAAGAACAATTTGAGCGGGTTAATGAATATCTGGAACTTGGAGTTGAAGAAGGTGCTGAAGTTTATCAAAGTAAATGCAATATCCCTGAAAACGGATACTTCATTCGCCCTACTCTCTTTACCAATGTATCTCAATCCAACCGAGTTGTACAGGAAGAAATATTCGGACCAGTTCTAACGGTACAAACATTCAGAACAGCCGATGAGGCCATCGAAAAAGCAAATAATACCCCATACGGTCTTGCAGGAGGCGTTTGGACAGACAAAGGTTCTAAGATCTTTAAGGTAGGAAAAGGATTGCGTTCAGGAGTTGTCTGGGCAAATACCTATAATAAATTTGATCCTACTTCACCATTTGGTGGCTACAAAGAAAGTGGTGTGGGTCGTGAAGGTGGACTTCATGGTTTATCTGCATATTTGAAATTGAAATAAGGAATTGAAATGACTGACAGAATCGACATAAAAAAGACTTATAAAACGTACGTTGGCGGGCAATTCCCAAGAAGCGAGTCGGGACATTATTATAAAGTATTCGACAGCGAGGGCGATTTTCTCGCAAACGCATGCCGTTGCACCCGAAAAGATTTTCGGGATGCTGTTTTAGCTGCGCGATCAGCTTTCGGAGGATGGAGCTCCAGAACTGCCTACAACAAGGGACAGATCCTTTATCGAATTGGCGAAATGTTGGAAAACCGGAGAGACCAATTCGTAAAAGAACTAGGCTCAATAGGTTTCAACAAAGAAGAAGCGGATGCAGATATCAATGCCGCTATTGACCGATTGGTTTATTATGCAGGTTGGACAGATAAATACCAGCAGGTGTTTGGATCTGTAAATCCTGTGGCGAGTTCCCATTTTAATTTCAGTTTGCTTGAGCCAACGGGAGTGGTGTCAGTGCTGGCTCCCGAAAACAGTCCACTTTTAGGATTGGTTTCAGTTGTCGCACCAATTATCGCAGGTGGAAATACTTGCATTGTTCATGCTTCAGAACAACACCCGCTTCCTGCAATCAACTTTGCTGAAGTTTTAAATTCATCGGATGTTCCGGGAGGTGTTGTCAATATTCTCACAGGAATACGATCTGAACTTGTTGAACATTTCAGCTCTCATATGGATGTAAATGCAATTCTTTATACCGATTTTTTAGAAAAGGAAACAAAAAAACAGATAGATGAGTTAGCATCTAATAACCTGAAAAGAGTAGTTAAGAAAAACATTGAGGACTGGTATGAAGTCGATACCGAGAACCCTTACTTCTTGCTCGATTTTCAGGAAACAAAAACCACCTGGCATCCTGTTGGATTTTAACTCATGAACTTATACCCTTTTGTTTTAATCTTATCAATTTTACTGATTTCAGGATGTGCGTCTTCAGAACGATCATCCACTAATCAGAACCAAACTGATGACAATTCTACTACTGAACAAATTCCAAATGATTCAGAAAGAGATATGTCCGAAAAAATGATTTTGAGTCTTTCTGATAGTTATTCTGCTTTTGACAATGAGATTCCACAAGAATTTAAAGAGATAAAGAGGAAAGAAGACGTTGAGGTAGATCTTACAAGAGGGTACCGTATTCAAATTTATTCAGGTCAAAATGTTTCAGACGCTGATACCATTGCCTCTACATTTCGCGCTTGGTCAGATACAACTATAACAGGTTATCAGGCAGAGACTTATACTTTTTTCAAAACTCCATACTATCGGGTTCATGTTGGAGACTTTCACAACCGTGATAAAGCTTTAAACTACTCAAAACTTGTAAAGCGTTTGTTTAGAGATGCGTGGGTAGTTTACGACACCGTTGACCCTTTTATGGTTCCTGACGATACGGTTAAAATCAGCCTATCTGATTCTTAGAAGAATACTTCTTCTTTTCCTATATTATTTCAATCCTCCTTAGGACATTCTTCGTATATAGTGCATAAAAATGACAAAGTATTTTTTCTTTCTTTCGGTTTTTCTGATTTTGTTTTCAGGATCAATAGGTTATAAATCAAAAAGTTTAAACCCTTACGTTTCTTTAGAAGACGGGAATTTGAATATTGAAGGATCAATTTCCGGATCTGTAATAATACCTGTTAAAAGAACTACCGGAAGAAGGTTTCGGGGCTCCAGTTATAGAAATCGTGGCAGTTCATCTGATTCAAACTCCGGATCAGAAAGCGGATCTAATCAGTATACAAATACTATAGTTAGCGCTCACCCTACTTCATACACACTACCCAATGATATAAGTGGAAAGACTGTTCAAATCGGTCAAACAGATGCTGTATTTATTCCTAATGTTACTCCCGTAACTGTTGGTACTGTAGTACAATTCATAAACAATGATCCTTTTTTTCATAATGTGTTCAGCTTAACACCGGGCTCAAAGTTTAATATCGGAAGACGCCCTACAGGTGATGTTTACTCTAAAGAAATTGAAGCACCTAAATGGAAGGTTACCGGAACCGGACCAATAAGTTTATTTTGTGATGTTCATTCGCAAATGAATGCAACTATTCTAAGTTTGGACACCCCTTACTTCACAAGACTTGATGAGAGCGGAAACTATAGTCTTACAGGGCTTCCTGAAGGCACATATGAAATTCGGGTCTATAACCCTGAATTTGAGATAATCAGAAAAGAAATGGTGATCGAAAACGGAGTAAATAAACAGTCGAACTTTAATCTGGCTAACTAAATTGAAATTACGTATCAGTACAAAACTTATTATTCTACTTATTGGTTTAACAGTAGTGGTACTCGTTGCCGTACTTACGGCTGTAAACAGTACTTTTTCAAAAACGATCAACGAGGATATAGTACTTGATTTCGGTCAGCTTCAGGGGTTTTTCAAACAACAACAAAATTTACAATATGACAGATTGGTTGAATCTGCATATCTGATAAGTGAAAATTCTACTTTCAAGGCAAATGTACAAACCAACGATCCCCCAACAGTAAATTTTGCTGTAGAAGATTTCGCCCTATTCATTAAAACTGATCTTTTCGTAGTAACCAACACAGAGGGTAAAGTTTTAGCATGGTTGAATAACAAACAGAAAACCGGAGATGATTTATCAGGCAGAAACACCATTCAGGAAGCGTTAGCCGGAGTTGAACCCCCAGTAAATATCCAATGGCCTCGCCTTTGGGCTGTTGACGGAGAGCTTTATCAAATTGTAACTATCCCCATTTATATTGGGAATACCATAGCAGGTACCACTACTCTTGGAGCAAAATTTCAGGATACTGAAGCAATAGCACTCAAGCAAAACACCCCTTTGGATGTAATCATGTTTTTGGATGAGAAACCTGTTGCTTACTCAACTGAAAAAAATGATATGAAGATCTATTCCGATTTTGTAAGTGAAAGATCTGAACTTATCGATTCTCTTGTATCAAATCAGGAAATAAGTACACCTTTTCGAACTTCTGTTGACGGCCAAGAAGTTCTCGCATTTCTAAGTCCACTCGGAACAGGTGAAAGAGCCTATTTTCTGGCATTTGTGCCTGTATCAGTTCAATTTGAAATATTAAACACCATCCGCGAAAATATTCTAATCATTGCAGGGTCTTCATTCCTTATAATTATTCCAGTAGCCTTCCTCATTGCAGGTGCTTTCTCCGGACCAATTCAGCGATTAACAAAAGCAATGCTCAGAGTTCGTGAAGGTGATTTAGAAGTTAAAGTGGAGTCTAACTCTGATGATGAAATTGGGATATTAACTCAAACCTTCAATGAAATGATTCAAGGTTTAAGAGAACGATTTGCTCTGACAAAATATGTTGGTGACCATACATTAAAAATGATTCAGGATAATCATATTGTTGAACTGGAAGAAAATGCATCGTTTCAGGAACTTGCCATATTATTTACTGACATCAGAGGCTCTACTTCCAAAATTTCAGTTACTACTCCTGAAATATTTCTTGAAAAACTAAACAAAACATTAAGTCAGCAAGCAGATGCCGTTTTAGCGAATAATGGTTCTATAGATAAATATGTAGGAGATTCTCTCATTGCTTTATTTGCGGGAGAAAATGCAATTCAAGATGCCATTGATGCTTCGATAAATATTCAACAATCATTTAAAAACGATCCTGAACTAAGTACATTTTTCGATGGAATTGGTATCGGATTAAACTTTGGTGAAGTAATACTTGGAAACATGGGAGCCAGAGAACGAATGGACTATACAGTAATCGGAAGTGAAGTTAATTTATGTGCTCGTTTATGTTCTGAAGCAAAAAACGGAGAAATTCTAATTGCTCAAAGAGTAATTAATAAATACAGTTTAGATCAAAAATATGATTTCATCTCTGTTGGTGAACTTGAATTGAAAGGTTTTATAAATAAAATAGAAGTACGATCTGTTAAATATGACTAAGTTAATTAGCTTTTTTTCTGCAGTTTTAATTATCTCTTTAGTATTTGCTAAAAATGCTAATTCTCAGATACAATTAAACGGAGCTGTGGATCTTGAATTTTCAGGTGGTGGTGAAGATTCACGGTTCATTACTAATGGAATTCCAAGGAAATTCAGAGATCTTAATGTAGCGGTCACTCAATTAAATTCATTCATTTTTGCCCCAATTAGTGATAATTTTTTCTTTGAAAGCAGAATTCAGTTAGATACATGGGGAACCGGTAAGCTTAATAAGCCACGCATTTCATTAGCAAGTATAACATGGGATAATCCTGAAAAGTCATATATTATTAAAGCAGGACGTTTTGTTTCTCCATTCGGGTTTTACTCTAAAAGACAATTATCCACCGATCGGAATTTTGTTCAGCTTCCTCTCGCCTATTCTTACTTCACAAATATTTCTGATATAAGAGGATTCTGGCCCCAGGCAGGAAATAATACCAATGAAGAGTATGAAGAGGGTGATGTAGGTTTACCGACTATATATTTTGCAGGATATGTAACCGGAATTGGAACTACCTGGGAATTAAAACCTCAGAAACTTATTCTGGATGCAGCCATTACAAATGGAACTCCAATTACCATCCGGGATCGCTCCACCCTACCAAATATCGCACTAACTTCGCGATTATTTTATCGCCCTTCTATCTTTTGGGAGCAAGGAATTTCAGCCAGCTTTGGTAATTTTATGCAAGGTGATGCACTTAATGAACAGGTTCGGGTTGACGAAACATTTCAGAAATTTTATCAACTACTTTTAGGTGCTGATACAAAGTTAGCATTCACCTACTTTGAGATCATAGGAGAAGTGATTTACTCAAACTGGCATACAACCGGTTTTATTTCTAACAGTTTTGATGAGAATGGTTCAGGTAATCTAGAAAGTTATTATTTAAGTAATATTTCCGGGAATATTGATATAAAGTACGAACCCCCTTCGCTTACAGGAAGTTTTTTGGCTTTTCGTGCAGAGCATCTGGAGTCTCTCGAAGCAGATGATCCGCAAGGTAATACTTTATCTTGGGATGAAGACATAACACGATTAAGTGCTGTTTTCGGATATAAACTCTCCCCTAATTTATTACTTAAAACTTCTTTTTCGGAACAAGGAGATTTTGACGGGTCTGAATATGCATTCAGAATTCAGCTGTCATCTTTCTTTTAAAACCTATATAAAAAAGGGATATAAAAAATCATATCCCTTCGAGTAATAAAATATTTATCAATCAATTAGATAAATACACAGCAGCTGCTCCTGCAAAATTTTGAGATGTTGTTGGACTTGGATTGCCATTGGCTGTAGGAAGATCAAATTCTAAAAGTTTACCCCCACCGTTTAGTCTTTCTGCAACATAAATTTTCTTAGTATCAGAATCATAGGTTAATCCTACAGGATTTCCTAGCTCGGTATTACTTCCTTCTATAATTATTTGATCTGAAGTTGATATAGTGCCATTATTACCTGCGGCAGAAAACTTAGTTCCGAAATCAGTGATCACATGAATTGCCCCATCAGAATCACTGGTTGCTAATCCAATGTCACTTAAAAACATTATGTCTTCTCCGGCGTCATAATAAAGTGCATGAGTTCTAACAATTCCTTCAACCTGAATCTTTGTAGTCGGTGAAACCAATCCATCCTGATTGCTCAGGAAATTGTTATAAGCAGCTAAACTATCAGAATTATCTGCAATAGCATATAACGTATTCCCTGAAAACTGAATATCCCATAGATTAATATTTGCAGTATATGTATTCACAAGAGTAGCTGAATTTTCATTTATTTGATAAACGAAATAGGCATTAGTTTGATTATTAGCATCCGATGCATCCTGAGAAACTACTACTTTGTCTCCGGAAACAGCTAACTTTCTAACATTAGCAAAGTCTGAAGTGCTGCTGAATGCTAAAGTTAAATTGGTATTGATGCTTGTTTCTTTAAGATTAGAATACACTTCTACTCGGTTATTAGTACGTGAGGCAACATACATTTTATCGTTATCAGGACTGTAAACAATTCCATCAGAATCGGTAGAACTAAGACCAAACTGTACGTTGCTTTGTTCTGAGTCTGTAAAATCAAAGATTCCTATTGTTGGTGTAGTGTTACTTGTTACAAATACAGCTCCAAACTCTGTTTGTGTATTCCCTTCATTATCATCCCCACAGGATAATAAAAACAGAGTTACTGAAAATAGTGTTAGTGCTGTAAGTTTTAGTGATTTCATACTATAATTTAAATTTTAAAATGTCCTTTGTTGATACGTATTCTCTATCGAATCAGATTATTTTTATTAAAACTACTGATTTATATAAATAGCGGAAACCCCATCGTACGTAAAAGATTGCAAGGGGTTAATATCAAAAATATTTGAATTATCGGTTTGAACAGGCACATCAAACACAAAAATACTACCGTTTCCTGTAACTCTTTCAGCAACTATTATTCTGTTGCCCTCTTTTCTGTAAATCACATCAACCGGGTTTCTTAAACCGGTCATGTCTCCTCTGATGATAATTTGATCTGTTGCAGAAATAGATTTATCCAATTCCTGTAAAGCATTCGATAGTTTTATATTAAAGTCTGTTATGATATGGATTGCTCCATCCAAAGAATCCGGATCTGAATCCCCTATATCTGTCATAATCATTAAATCATCTTCAGGGTAATAAAACAATCCATGTGTTCTTGTTATTCCATCTATCCTGATTTTAAAATCAGGATCCAAATCTCCATTTTGCCGATCAAGAAATGAATTAAAAACAGCTATTGAATCAGATTCATCTTCAACAGCAAACAAGGTGTTTCCTGCAAGTTGAATATCCCATAGAGGAAAACCAACCCGGTATGAGTTTCGAATAGCAATTGAATTAGCACTGACATCATAAACAAAGAATGCATTTTGCTGATTGTTATCCTCAGAAGCATCCTGAACAATAACAGCTATATTACCTTCAGAGGTCATTCCTCTTGGGTTATTAAAATCAGAAGTGCTTATTGCACTGGGAAGTATTGCCGAGCCGGGTTTATTCCTTGAAAACCTTTCGTAAGCATTAATCCTGTCATTTTCCCTGTCAGCTTGATAAACGATATCACGAGATGCGTCATAGTATATACCATCTGCATCAGAGGTTGTAGTTACATACTCAACCGATGTTATATTTTCTAAATCAGAAAAATCAAAAACAGTAATTCGTTCCTGCGTATTACTTGAAACAAAGACTTTTCCCAAGTCTGTAATAGAAGAATCATCTTTGGTTGTTTCACATCCTGAAAACAGGATTAGTAATAAAAAAAAAGAAAAATATCGCATTAGGTAGTTTTAAACTGCGAAAAATATAATCAGAACTAACTTATTTAAACATTAAATCTAAATAACATTACATCTCCATCAACTACTACATACTCTTTACCTTCTTGCCGCATTTTACCCGCTTCTTTTGCGGCTTTCTCTGATTTTAATTCTTCGTAATCATCATAAGCGATTGTTTCGGCCCTGATAAATCCTTTTTCAAAATCAGTATGTATTACACCTGCTGCCTGAGGTGCTTTTGTCCCTTTTTTTATGGTCCAGGCTCTCGCTTCTTTTGGTCCAACAGTAAAATAAGTGATCAAACCAAGTTCCTTATAAGCTGAATTTATCAACCGATCTAAACCCGCACTCTGAAGACCTAATTCTTCAAGAAACATTTCTTTTTCATCAGCATCCAATTCAGCAATTTCTGCTTCAATTTTTGCACAGAACATCACTATCTCATCATCATATTTTGAAGCAATAGATTTTACTTTCTCAACATGTTCGTTTCCTGTATCAAGCTCATCTTCAGCAACATTACATGCATAAAGCACTTGTTTTCCGGAAAGAAGCATCAAATCTTTGAATGCTTCCATTTCGTCTTTTGATGCTTCAAACGTACGCGCAGAAAACCCATTACCAAGATGATCAGCTAAACGTTCAGCTACAGCTAATTGAGCAATCATGGTTTTATCTCCACTTTTGGATTGCTTTTTGAGATTTTCCACTCTCTTTTCAACGCTTTCAAGATCTTTTAATATCAACTCATCTTCAATGATGGTAATATCGCGATCAGGATCAATCCCTCCTTCCACATGAATTATATCAGTGTCTTCAAAACAGCGGACTACATGAATGATTAGATCAACTTCACGAATATGAGATAAAAAGGCATTTCCCTTTCCTTTGCCTTCGGCAGCTCCTTTAACCAATCCGGCGATATCTACAAACTCAATGGTGGCAGGAATCACATTGGCTGAATCAGCGAATCCGGCAAGTTTCATCAGGCGTTCATCAGGCACTGAAACTAATCCTACGTTCGGATCTATAGTACAGAAAGGAAAGTTTGCTGATTCTGCTCCAGCATTACTTAAAGCGTTAAAAAGTGTTGATTTCCCTACATTAGGCAATCCAACGATGCCACATTTTAAACTCATTATCTATAAAAATTAAATTAGTTTACAGAGTGATCAATTAATCCCCTGCCTTTTTTGTTGATTTTATCGGATTCATTAAGTGCTTCTAAAGCAGCGTCAAGTATACCGTTTATAAATCTGCCGGACTTTGCTGTCGAAAATCGTTTACCGATTTCAATACATTCGTTGATGGTTACTTTAGTTGGTATTTCATCAAAGTATAAGAACTCACAGATTCCGATTTTTAAGATCAGTTGATCAATGAAAGCCAATCGTTGAAATTCCCAATTCTGTATGTGATCCTTGATTATTTCTTCCAAATCAGTTTCATGCTCCAGAGTGTTAAAGAAAAGTTTTTCTGCGAATCTTCTAAGCTCTTTGTCTGATGAGAGTTCTTCTTTTATAATCGTATCTGTAACATATTGAGTAGAATCCCCACTCTTTTTTATAGCGTATAGTGCTTGAAGAACTGTTTCTCTGGATTGTCTGCGATTAATCATGCCAAATAACAAAAAAGTTGATAAGCTGAAAGATACAAATAATCCCTTTCACCTAAAGAATAAATCTTATTATCTTTGGGTAATTAAATGCGTCCTTAGCTCAGTTGGTTAGAGCGTTGCATTGACATTGCAGAGGTCACTAGTTCGAATCTAGTAGGACGCACATTCTTTCTTTTGCATATCTTTTGCCCCCCAAGATCATAATTTTTTTTTACTTCGATGAACTTACATTCAAGGATACAGGCTATATTTAAAAACCTCTTTAATTTTCTGAAGTTACTATTTCCCTCCCTCCTTTTAGTAGGAGCATCTGAAATTATTCTTGCACAAACACTTCCTCTTCCAACCCGTCCACAAGAAGCTCTTTCAGGTAGTGAATTTAAAAATCAGGTCGAACAGCTATCACTTGAAAATAGAGAAGCAGAAATCTATAGTCATATTATGGCTGGGAATGTCCCGGACTTCCTAAGACAGTTAGTTCCCATTTCATTTTCTAAAACAATTGATGATTCCGTGTACAATGTAACTTATTTCGTTACTCCTGATTATCTGGCTGTTGGTTCTGATAGTAATTACTTCTTAATTCCAATGACACCCATTTTAGCTCAAAAAGTCGCTGACAGCTTGTCTTTCACTCTTCCTACCAAACAAATGGTTGATCAAATTTGGAATGAGGCCACAGCTAAATTATCGCCTTCACCGATTCCAGCTAGCTCAGAAATGACCACTATTCCCGTTATGTGGGATCACAACATCACCGTGAAAGCTCAACGTGCAGAACAACTCTCCGAAGAACCACTTGGTGCACTAGTCGCCGGACATAAAAAAGATGTTATCATTTCAAATCGTATTTATGGTAATTCAAGCAATCGGGTAGTTATCTATGGATGGCATTATTTAAGTGGAACTCCTATTCAGCCCGTGTATGCGGGACATGGTGAAACATATGCTGATTACAGTCATGGAATAAGATTAGTTCGCGATAGTGTGCTTATAAATAATCAATCATTTCGTATAACTGAAGTTTTAACTGATGTTGAAATGGCATCGTTATTCAGTGATGAAGGCTCTATTAGAAAGCCTTACTATCCATTAGCGGGTGATTCTGAACTCACTCCTCCAAAGAATATAAGCGTTACTTCTATTGATTCAACAACTGCTCAGGTGTTTATAAAAGAAAATCCTGAAGTGAATTCATATCGAGTGATGTTAAGTTCTAATGGGATTTTTTTTTCTGAATTCGAGACATTTACCACAAATTCATTCGAAATTTCAGGGTTAGAGGCAAATACTATTACTTATCTGAAAATTCAAGCCATATCAGAAACTGAAGAAAGCGTTTTTTCTGAAGTTTTAGCTGTTGTCCCGAATCAGGTACAAAATAATATATTGGTAATTAACGGGTTCGATCGAAATACTTCCGGAAACACGTTTGATTTTATAAAAGAGCATGGTCAAGCGCTTCGCGATAATAAATATTCGTTCGATGCTGCTAGTAATGATGCAATCATTGATGGCACACTTTCCTTAGAAAATTATGACATTGTTCTCTGGATGTTAGGTACGGAAAGCACCGCTGACGAAACGTTTAATAATACAGAACAAACTAAGGTAAAATCATTTTTGCAGAATGGTGGCTCACTATTTGTTTCTGGAGCAGAAATTGCATGGGATTTGGATAACCGTGGTAGTACCAGCGACAAAGAATTTTTCCATAACTATTTGAAGGCTACCTATCAGTTAGATGCTCCAAATAACCAAACTGCTACCTTCTATGCTACTGAACCTATTGAAGGCTCAATGTTTGACGGAATTTCATCTATCACTTTTGATAACGGCACAAATGGAAGTTACAATGTGCAATACCCTGATGTTTTAACCCCCACCAATGGTAGTATTGCAGCTCTAATTTATTCGGGTGTTAGTTCTCAACAAGTTGCTGCAGTTCAGTTTAAAGGAATATTTGATAATGGAAATACTCCAGGAAAAGTTATATATCTCGGTTTTCCATTCGAAACCATTTATCCGGATTCAACAAGAAAAGAAGTAATGAATCGTATTATGACTTTTATGGAATCTGAAGCTACATCAATTTCTGATGAAGATATAGTTTCTACTGATGAATTTTCTCTAAAACAAAACTATCCAAATCCATTTAATCCAACTACCAATATTAATTATACTCTAACTAATTCCAGTCACGTAACTCTTTCTATTTACAACTCTACCGGACAAAAATTAACAACCTTGGTTAATTCCCTCAAACCTAAAGGTTCTCATTCTGTAACTTGGGATGCAACCCATTTTGCGAGCGGCATGTACTTCTATCGTTTAAACACAGCTGATGGTAGTTTTACTCGAAAAATGATGTTAATTAAGTAACTGAAAAATTTTAAAGTGGAAATCAGAAAGATGAGTTCAGTCCACTTTGGTTTTCATTCCTAATCGTTGATTGCTCGCCAGATGTTATCAAACTTTCTTTGCTGTTTAAGCAATTTATAGCGTTTCAACCATTTCTGAATTATTTCCTAAAAATTGAATCCATTAGGACGTACACTGATATTTCTGTTTTTTCCTTTAATCTAAACAGAAACTACATCACATATTCATAGCTAGCTTGCAGTCCTAGTGGAATTCCCAAATACCAGTAAATAAGTAAGAATATAGTCCATGAAATCAGGAATACAATAGAATAAGGGAGCATTACCGATACAAGAGTTCCAATCCCTGTTTTCTTAACATATCGCTGGCAGAAAACAACCACTAATGGAAAGTATGGCATAAGTGGAGTTACGATATTAGAGACGGAATCACCAACTCTATATGCTGCTTGAGTAAGATCAGGTGAAATTCCAAGTCCCATCAACATAGGTACAAAGATCGGACTGATCAGTGCCCATTTCGCAGATGCTGAACCTACCATCAAATTCACAAAAGCAGTTAAAAATATAATTCCAACAATAGTAACTTGTCCGGGCAAATCAAGTGCCTGCAAATAACCGGCACCTTTTAAAGCGATCAGCACTCCTATATTTGATTTAGCAAAAGCATCAATAAAAAGAGCGCAAAAGAATGCCATTACGATGTAGTAAGCCATATCTCCCATCGACTTACTCATGCCGTCGATTATGTCTTTGGTCTTGGAATATCCGCCGGATAAATAACCATAAATTATACCCGGAACCCAGAATAAGAGAAAAATTAAGGGCACGATAGATCTCATCAAAGGTGCGCTGAACGCAGTAATTTGACCATCTGGTGATCTCATCGCGGAATTTTCGGGAAAAACCCAAAGAAAAAGTCCGATTAAACCAGCTACCATAACACCTGTAGCAATCCAGAAAGATTTCTTCTCTTTTCCTGAAATATTCCCAAGCTCATCCGCTCCTTCCAAATCAATATCATCATCCAGTTCTACATTTTTTAAGCGCGGTTCTACAATCTTATCAGTTATATACCAACCAACGAGAACGATTAACAAACTGGAAGCACTGGTAAAGAACCAATTATTTAATGGATTAACTAACATTTCAGGGTTAATGATCTGAGCAGCAGATTGGGTAAAACTTTGAAGTAATGGATCAATACCTGAAGGAATAAAGTTAGCGCTAAATCCGCCTGATACTCCTGCAAAAGCGGCTGCAATTCCGGCTACCGGGTGTCGACCTGCTGCATAAAAAATCACTCCTCCTAGAGGGATTACAAGTACATAACCTGCATCTGTTGCCGTATGACTTACAATTGCTACTAGAATAAGAACCGGCGTTAAAAGCTTTTTTGGAGTAAAACTCAGTACATATTTAATAGCAGTATTTATATACCCTGAATGCTCTGCTACTCCAACTCCGAGCATTGCTACTAACACAATTCCTAAAGGAGCAAAAGTCACAAAGGTATTTACCATACTAGCCAGAAATGCCGCCAATTGAGGTCCTCTAAGTAGATTTATTACTTCAAGTGTCTCTCCTGTTCTTGGATCAATTTCACCAAAATCGAATGGAGAGAGCACCAAAGAAAGTACCCAGACTATGGCAAGCAATAAAAGAAACAGAATTGCGGGATCGGGGAGCTTATTACCGGCGTATTCAATCCCATCCAGAAAACGGTTAAAAAAAGTCTTTTTAGATTTAGCAGCTTCTGTACTCACATCTGATTATTTAATTGAAAATTTATCAGGGAAAGAAACAGAAAACTGAGATAAAGAGAAACTAATTTTTGCTATTTACGGCATCAAGTATTACTTCTTATTCCTAGCTCCAAACCCCTTAACTCTGCTAACCCTCTTAAGCGACCAATGGCTGAATAACCATGGAATTTGACTTCTTTATTTAAATCATCCAACATTTGATGTCCATGATCAGGTCGAAATGGGATCTCAAAGTCATCTCGTCCTTCCTTCTTTCTCCGATTGGATTCTTCCACTAAAGCTTTCATAACTGAATACATATCCACACTTCCGTCTAAGTGGTCTGATTCATGAAAACTTCCATTACCTTCTCTTTGTATATTGCGCAAATGTATAAAGTGAATTTTATGTCCTAACCGTTTAACTATTCCTGAAAGATCATTTTTTGAAAGTGGCCCCAAAGACCCTGTACAGAAAGTAATTCCATTTGCAGGACTTTCTGACATTTCAATAAGGTTTTTTAAATCTGATTCATTAGACACAATTCTTGGTAATCCGAAAATTCCTTTTGGTGGATCATCAGGATGGCAGCATAGTTTAATACCTTTAGATTGAGCGAAAGGAATAACCTCTTGTAAAAAGTATTGTAGGTTTTTTCTAAGCTCTTTTTCATCAATAAATTGATAAGCATTTAACAAAGATCTGAACTCTTCAATTGTAAGAATCTCACCCGAGCCCGGAACTCCTTGTAGAATGTTAGATGTAAGAGTTTTTTTATCATGATCTGAAAGGTTATCAAAATACTTTTTTGCTTCCTTTAATTCATCATCTGAATATTCAGATTCAGCTGATTTCCTTTCAAGGATAAACAGATCAAAAGCATGTAGGGCATTTTCATCGAATCGAAGTGCTTTCGAACCATCTTTATATATGAAATCAAGGTGTGTACGCGTCCAATCCAGAACAGGCATAAAATTATAACAAACAATATTGATTCCACAATCCGATAGGTTTGCGAGTGATTCTTTATAATTACTTATTAGTTTATCACGGTTTGAATCACCTTTCTTAATACTTTCATGAACATTTAAACTCTCAACTACAACCCATCTCAAGTCTCTTTTTCTTGCAGTTTCTGAATTAAATTCAATAAGCCTTTGCCTTTTAGTGATCTCTTCTTTTTCCCAAACTTCACCAACAGGAATATGATGTAAAGCGTGTACAATTCCTTTTGCCCCGGCTTGCTGAATATCATTTAAGGTAACTGAATCGTTGGGTCCGTACCATCTCCATGATTGTAATAAGCTCATTTAAACCCCACTGAAAGCACTAAATCCACCGTCAATTGGTAATACCGCACCAGTAATAAACGCTGCTTCTTCACTACATAAAAATAATGCAGCTCCGGAAACTTCTTCTTCTTTACCAAACCTCTTCATAGGAGTGTTCCTAATTATATCATTACCACGTTCAGTATAGCTCCCATTTTCATTAAGCAATAAAAACCTGTTTTGTTCTCCTATAAAAAAACCTGGTGCCAATGCATTTACTCTTATACCTTCCCCAAATTTCAAAGCCATTTCAACAGCCAGAGATTTAGTAAAATTTTCAGCAGCTGCCTTAGAAGCCGAATATCCGATTACTCTTGTAATGATACGGTCTGCAGCCATCGAAGAAAAATTAAGGATCACTCCCCTTTTATTATTTGCAAAAACCTTCCCAAATACTAAACAAGGAAGAACTGTACCTGTTAGATTTAATTTGTTTACTGCATCAAAGTCATCTATTGAAAGATCAAAAAAGTTTTGATCAGGACCAATGGTTGCACCTTTTTTATTACCACCCGCAGCATTTAGCAGTATATCTATCGTTCCATATTTTTCTATTATACTTTTTTTTGCATTTTCGAGAGCATCTTTATCTAATACATCTGAAGTCACACAAAGTGTGGAATTTAGTTCTGGATCAATTTCACGAGCTTTATCTTGGAGAGATTCTATATCACGATCAAGAAGTACAACTTTTGCACCTTCACTAATAAAAGCTCCTGCTATTTTACCTCCTAAAGTACCTGCTCCTCCGGTTACAACTACTACTTTATCTGAAAATCTTCTCATAGTGTATTTTATATTTGTTTGAATAAAAAAACGCTTTTCTCAAATTAAATCTGATATTTGACTTGCCCCATAAAAGCATATTAGGTATAATAAGTATATAAAGTATTAATCAAAAATATAGAATTGATAATTCAAACTAAATACATTCTATTTTGTGCTACGCTGGTACTGATTTCTGCATGTACTAAAGTCACAGATGTTAAGCTGATAAAGCTAGGTCATGGTCTAGATGTTTCTCACCCTGTTCATGAAGGAATGGTTTTTATGGCTGAGAGACTGGAAGAAAAATCATCTGGAAAGATGAAAATTCAAATTTATCCAAATCAGCAATTAGGCACCGAAAGACAACTCGTTGAATTATTACAAATAGGAAGTCTGGGAATAACCAAAGTTTCAGCAAGTGTCCTTGAAAACTTTGCACCATCATATAGTGTGTTCAGTATCCCATTTATATTTAACAATGACGAGCATCGTTTCAGTGTATTAGAAGGAACAATTGGAAAACAGATTCTGAATGATGGAAGAGATTACTGGCTTCAAGGTTTATGTTTTTATGATGCAGGTAGCCGTTCATTTTATACAAAAGAAAAACCTGTTAGAACTCCAACCGATCTGGAAGGGCAAAAAATCAGGGTAATGGAAAGCCAAACCGCCATGAATATGGTTAGAACATTAGGAGGCTCTCCTACCCCGATTTCATTCGGAGAACTCTATACCGCATTACAACAAGGAGTTGTAGACGGCGCTGAAAATAACCCCCCCAGCTTTTATACATCAAGACATTACGAAGTCGCAAAATTTTATACTATCGATGAACACACTTCAGTACCAGATGTATTGGTGATTAGCACCCATATTTGGGATAAGCTAACCGATCAAGAAAAAAAATGGTTGCAGGAATCTGCTGATGAATCTTCAGAATACCAAAAAAAGCTATGGAAAAAAGCCAGTGATGAAGCGCTTTTAAAAGTGAAAGAAGCAGGAGTAGAAATCATTTATCCAGACAAAAAAGTCTTCCAGCAACAAGTAGAGAAAATGTATGACGAATATAAACTAGACCCTGTTAAGAAAGAGCTTATTCACAGGATTCAAAGTTGGGGTATAAATGAATAATGTTGCTAATTATATTAATAAAGCATTAGAAATCCTGATTATATTTTTAATGGGAGTATTGGTTATAGATGTTTTATGGCAGGTTTTTAGTCGGTTTGTTCTTTCTAATCCAAGTTCTTTTACTGACGAACTTGCACGATTTCTTCTTATATGGCTAAGCTTGTTCGGTGGCGCTTATATGATGGGCAAGAAACAACATTTAGCTATTGATCTTCTTAGTCATAAAATTTCTGAAAGCAAATCTATCGTACTTGATAATGTGGTACAGATTACAATTTTTATATTTTGTTTTTTAGTGTTGATTATCGGAGGTGTTAGGTTGGTTTTCGTTACTTTCCATTTGGAACAAACCTCTGCTGCTTTAGGCCTCCCTCTTGGATATGTATATATCTCGTTGCCAATTAGTGGGCTAATCATTTGTTTTTATAGCGTACACTTTCTTCTTAAAAATCTTAATACGAGTTCCACGAACAAAGGAGTAAGTCATGGGAATTGAAAGTGTTTTTGTGCTAATTCTGGTTTTTATGGTTCTAATTGCAATTAGGGTTCCCATAGCTTTTAGTATTGGGATGGCAACCTTGGCTACTATTTTATTAAGTGTGGATGTTCTCCCTGCACTAACCACTGTTGCACAACGCATGGCAACCAGCCTTGATAGTTTTACATTACTTGCTATCCCATTTTTTATTCTTGCTGGACAATTAATGAATCATGGAGGAATTGCGAAAAAGCTTATTGACTTTGCAAAAGTACTAGTTGGAATGCTTCCCGGAGGATTGGCTTATGTAAATGTTATTGCCGCAATGTTATTTGGCGCGATTTCTGGTTCTGCTGTAGCTGCAGCTTCTGCAATTGGTGGAATCATGGCTCCACAAATGAAAAAAGAAGGTTATGAACCAGAATTTGGAGCCGCAGTAAACATTACCTCTTCTACTACCGGACTTTTAATTCCACCTAGTAATGTTCTTATTGTTTATTCCTTAGCAAGTGGTGGTGTTTCAATTGCCGCTTTATTTTTAGCTGGATATTTGCCAGGCATTTTGGTTGGATTGGGATTAATGTTTACCTCCGGATATATAGCCTTTAGAAAAAAGTATGATATTGCCGAAAGAGTTCCTCTGAAAACAGCTTTTCTACGTTTTTTTGATGCAATCCCTAGTTTATTTTTGATATTTATTGTTATTGGCGGAATTATAGGTGGAATTTTTACAGCTACCGAAGCGGCTGCAGTAGCTGTTCTATATGCACTGATACTTTCTTTTATTTATAAACAGATTTCTTTCAAAAACCTTCCTAATGTATTACTCGATGCATCCAAGACTACAGCAATAGTAATGCTATTAATTGCTACCTCCGTAGCAATGTCATGGGTTTTGTCATTTGAAAATATCCCACAGGCAATATCTGAAGGTCTACTTTCTTTGGTTGAAAGTGGAGTAGCCATTTTACTTATAATAAATGTAATTTTGTTGTTCGTAGGGGCATTTATGGATATCACGCCGGCAATTTTGATTTTTACTCCGATTTTTCTCCCTATAGCTATGGAGTTAGGGATTGACCCGGTGCATTTTGGTATTATTATCGTGTTTAATCTTACAGTAGGTTTATGTACGCCTCCTGTTGGTACAATCCTATTTGTGGGCTGTTCTGTTGCAAAAGTACCTATTACAAAAGTAATCAGACCTCTATTACCTATGTTCATTGTAATGATCATAAGCCTGATACTGATAACATTTATACCTGAGCTAAGTTTAATGCTCCCACAGTTTTTTGGTTATTAATTGAATAATAATTCTATATAAGATCGATGCTAAATAAAAGAAACCTTCAACTTCTGATTGCAGTAATTACACTTGCCCTTTCAGGTTGCTTAAAAGATAACGGGTTACAGTTTACCGTATCTAATTCCAATAATTTTGATGTGCATAAAGCCGAAGTAGCCATAGATGTTTCAAATATTGAATTGCCCTATAATTTTACTGTTAAAACATCTGACGGTACCGAAATACCTTATCAATTAGATGATTTAAATAGAGATGGTAAAACAGATGAACTATTTTTTCAGCTTGATATGGCAAGTAATTCATCCACCGTTTTAACGATCTCAGAAAGTAAAGAGCCAACCACATATCCATTTAAAACAGATATAACTCTAAAGGTTCGGGATAAAAAAGATCCTGATAACATGCAGGTATCAAACGATTTTAAGCCTGTGAGAAGCTATTCAGAACCCTTTGACCTTAAACAGGATAATGGATTGATTTTTCTTGAAGGACCGGGATGGGAATCAAATTTAGTAGGGTATCGATTTTACTTCGATGACAGAAACCGCTTCGATATTTTTGGTAAAAGCACCGAACAAATGTCATTATCAAAAATAACAGAAAACTACCATGAGCGAAGAACATGGGGCGCTGATATTTTGAAAGTAAGTTCTTCATTTGGAATTGGTTCCCCCGGTATTTTTAAAAATGGTTCACCACATTTGATTGAACAAACCGGAACTAGATCTGCGGAAATCTTAGCAGATGGACCTCTACGTTCAATTTTAAAAGTTAATTACCCTGACTGGACTTTTGACGGTGAAACTGTACAAGGAGAAATGATTATTGAAATTCATGCCAATCATCGCTACACCGAATTAACGTTAAAAACGAACAAAGATAACGCCAACTTTATAACCGGTTTAGTAAAGCACCCAAATATTAATACTATAATCAAAAATTCTACTAAGGATTATTCGTACGGCTACACATGGGGAAATCAAACTGATTTAGAAGAAATTCTTGGGATGGCATTAATTCTACCCGGATCATCAAATCCTAAATACGAAGGCGATGTATTAAATTCCTATGCCTTCTCTATGAACATAAATAAACCCGAGGTTACCTATCGCTTTTTGGCTGCCTGGGAATTAGAACCGGAAAACGTTCGCATAAATTCACCAGAAGAATTTGAAAATTACATACAGGCGGTTGCGCAGCAATGGCAAAGCCCATTAACAGTTACAAAAAAATAAAATGAGTATTTTAGACCACTTTTCTTTAAAAGGTAAAACAGCAATTGTAACCGGAGCTAGTCGCGGTTTGGGTCAAGGAATGGCAATAGCTTTAGCGGATGCCGGAGCTCATGTTATATGTACAAGTTCATCTTCAAATGGCTGTAATGAAACTATTTCGTTAATTAACGATAAGAAAGGTAGTGCAATACAAATTGCAGCGGATCTTAGTGATAGAAATCAAATAAATAATTTTATTACTGAGGTTTCTAACTCAGTCCACTTTGTTGATATTCTTGTTAATAATGCAGGAACCATTACTCGGCATCCAGCATCAGAGTACCCATTAGAGGAATGGGATTTAGTGATGCAAGTTAATCTCTCTTCTGTTTTTCAACTTTGCCAATATTTTGGCGGTAAAATGATAAAAGAAGGGAAAGGTAAGATTATTAACATTGCTTCGCTCCTTTCTTATTCAGGGGGTGTAACAGTACCCGCTTATACCTCAAGTAAACATGGGATTGCAGGACTTACCAAAGCTCTGGCAAATGAATGGGCTATGAATGGTGTAAATGTCAATGCTATAGCTCCGGGATATTTTAAAACAGATAACACTCAGGCTTTACAGGATAATAAAGAACGCAATAAACAAATTACTGAACGAATTCCATCTCAGAAATGGGGTACTCCCTCCGACTTAGGTGGTGCAGTCGTATTTCTTGCATCAGAGGCAAGCAATTACGTAAACGGACACTTATTAACTGTAGATGGCGGTTGGATGTCCAGATAAGACTTTAATTTTGAATTATAAAAACTATAACTAACTCATGGTAACTCCACAAATAATTGGACCAAATGTACAGGGAGAAACTAAATCACCTTCCGAACGAAGATCAGATGCAAAAGTGCAAATTCCCAGATCTGAGGATATAAGAACGGTAGAGACCTACGACGCAACTCCTGTAATGAATAAGAGAGAACCAATCATTACAAATGAGAATTCTACTTTTAAATTTTTACGACTTGCAAGGATTGTACTTGACCCTGACAAAGAAGGTTATTCTCCTCAGATAGTGACAACAAGTAACGAAGAACTCATTTTTTACGTGAACCGAGGTTCCGCAATTATAACAATTGATGGAAAATCTGAGAGACTTTCTATTGGTGATATTATATATGTTGGAATCAATCAAACAGCGGAAATATCTGCTACTGAATTTACAGATGTAAGTGAATTCAGGGCTATTGATTGTAATACATTTTATCCCATTCAGGTTGTAAAGCATAAAGAATTAGAAAAAACTGAATTAGCAGCTACTGTTGGTTCAAAAAGACCCATGAGTGTACGAACTGTATTTAAACTGGTAGATGGTGCCAATGTAGAAGCTTGTCGGCTACTTTTTGGTGATACTTTTATGAAACAACCTGGTGCGGTTGGTAGCTACCCTCCTCATTTTCATGGCCCGGATGGACCTTCAGGTTTCGGTGCTGATGCAAAAGAAGAAATTTATCACTTCAGGGTTCAATCTACCATTCCAAACGACACCGGTTATGTACTGCAAAATTGTTCCCGACCAGGTGAAGATGTAGGAATTTATACTCATGTTTTTGATGAACAAGCTATCAACGTAACTCACGGTTACCATGATACAATAGCTCCTCCTGCAATTGAATTTATGTTTACTTGGTGTCTCGCTTCATTTACAGAAGGTCGAAGAGATTGGTCCGAGGTTTTGAACCGTCCTGGTTACGATAACGAGTGGTAATTTTAGCATGGAAAATCATTCTCCAATAATAACTGAAATACATAAACGAGCAGTGCTCGCTGTAGTTCGTTTACCAAATCCCAAAGATGCAATTCCAGTTACCGAAGCACTTTTAAAAGGAGGTGTTAGTGCTATAGAAATAACTTTATCAACTCCAAATACTTTTGAAGTCATAGATCAAATCAGCAGGACATTTGGAGATGAAGCTTTAGTAGGAATTGGTTCTGTTACCACCTTAGAGCAAGCCCGACTAGCTATTGATGCTGGTGCTAAATATGTTGTTTGTCCGGTTTTCAAGCCTGAAATTATCAGTCACACAAAATCAAAAAACATTCCAACTATTCCTGGATGTTTTACCCCTACTGAAATTCAACTTGCCTATGAAGCTGGAGCTGAAGTTATAAAGGTATTTCCTGCCGATAGACTTGGTATGACTTTCTTCAAATCTGTAAAAGCTCCACTCCCACACTTAAATCTAATTCCTACTGGAGGAGTAAGTTTAACTAACGCCGGAGATTGGATCAAAAATGGTGCTTTTGCTGTAGGATTAGGTAGTGCTTTGATGGATAAAAAAGCCATCGCTAATAAAAACTATTCAGTACTAACAAAAAATGCCCAAACTTTGATGAAAAGCATTCATCAATCAAAATCATAAGAATCCCTATGCCTAAACACGTCGTTACTTTCGGTGAAATTATGTTAAGATTGTCCACTCCGGGTTTTTCCCGTTTCGTTCAATCACAATCTTTTGATATAAATTATGGAGGAGGCGAAGCTAATGTAGCAGTAGCACTAAGTAATTATGGTTTACAAAGCTTTTTTGTATCAAAGGTTCCTAAACATGAAATTGGTCAATCTGCCGTTAATCAACTTCGGAGATTTGGAGTTAACACTAATTTTCTTCTTCGAGGTGGAGAACGGCTTGGTATTTATTTTCTTGAAACCGGAGCCAGTCAGAGACCATCAAAAGTAATTTATGACCGTACTGATTCTGCTGTTACGTTGATGGAATCAAATGAGATTAACTGGGATGAAGTTTTTGAAGGCAAAGATTGGTTTCATTGGACCGGCATAACACCTGCACTTGGAAAAAAAGCTCAAGAAAACACAATAAATGCTTGTAAAGCAGCTAAAAATGCCGGAGTTACTATAAGCTGTGATTTAAATTTCAGAAGCAAACTTTGGACTACCAAAGAAGCACAAGCGGTTATGAACCCTCTTATGGAATATGTCGATGTATGCATTGCTAATGAAGAAGATGCAGATAAAAGCCTAGGACTAAAAGCAGGTAAAACAGATGTAGAAAATGCACATTTGGATGAATCCGGATATGCTGAATTAGCCAAGCAACTTAAATCCCATTATAATTTTCAAACAGTTGCAATCACTCTAAGAGAAAGCTTTTCTGCGTCTGAAAATGGCTGGAGTGCAATGTTACATGATGATAAAGAATGCACAACTCCCTTTCGCTCAACACAATATAAGATCAAACTTGTAGATCGTGTTGGCGGAGGTGATTCATTTGCCAGTGGTTTAATCTATGGTCTCTTAGAAAAAAATAGTACTAAAGATGCTTTAGAATTTGCAGTAGCAGCTTCCTGTATGAAACAAACTATACCAGGTGATTTTAATTTAGTTAGTACAGATGAGGTAGAAAAGCTGATTTCAAGTGGAGGTAGCGGGCGTGTAGAACGATAACAAAAAACATAATCTTTGTATAATCTCTATTCTAATAATTTTTAGTAAATCAACATTGTTTGTATTTGAAAACTATTATTAAGACATGATTAATTCTAATTTTAGCACTTCAATGATTAGAAAAAATTAGGATTATTAGGTATATTGAGTATATATGTTCAAAGAGGATAACGAATAATGTCTATAGATTTTCAAGATTCAACCCCATTGTATATCCAAATCATACAGGATATCAAAGAAAAAATCGCTACGGGTAACCTTAAAGTAGGTGAACAGCTAAAATCTCATAAAGAGTTAGCTGCAAAATATGATGTAAGTATCATTACCATAAAAAGTGCTTTATCTTCTCTTATTGACGAAGGTTATTTATATAGTCGCGTTGGAAAAGGAACGTTTGTAGCTAAGAAAGAATCCAATGGTAATATCTCCAGACATGACTCTATTGGCCTAGTATTGCAAGATCTAAAAAATCCTTTTTTCTCTTTGATTGCTCACATGGTTGAAGAAACTGCTTATTCAAAAGGATATAATATCCTTCTTTCAAATAGCTCTAGTCAGATTAAAAAAGAAGAAGGACAAATAACCCATTTCAAAGACCTTGGAGTGAAAGGAATGGTTATAGCAACTCTCCGAAAAGATCCTCACGCTCCGGATATAATTCGTAAACTGCATGAAGAGAATTTTCCTTATGTCATGGTATCGTACGTAGCCGATGAAGATATATGGTATGTTGGAGCTGATCATGAAGGCGGAGCTAAGATGGGTACGGAGCACCTTATAAATTTGGGTTATACAAAAATAGGATATATAAATAGCCCAAAGAATAATTCCTTGGGAGATATAAGACTTGAAGGATTCAAAAAAGCTTTAAAAGAGGCTGGTTTAGAATATAAAAAAGATTTCACGTTACAACTCGACTCTAATAAACATGATCTTTCTTTAGGTTATGAATCCGGTTATGAATTAGGTCAAATCTTTCATGAAATGGATGACAAACCTAATGCTTTCTTTGTATATAACGATTCTCTTGCACTTGGGTTTATTAAAAGTATACAAGAAAAGGGGTATCATGTCCCAAATGACGTTGCTATTGTTGGATTTGATGATATTGAACAAGCCAAATATTCAAAAGTGCCTTTGACCACAGTGCACCAGCCTATCGAAAAAATTGGTGCTACAGCAATCAATAAATTACTTGCAATAATTGAAGGAAAAAGAACTGAAACGAGAAGTATTTTACAACCTCATTTAGTGATAAGAGAATCCTGTGGTACTAAAACTAAAAAGAAGGCCTTAGCTACTCATGCTACTCCACTAACAAGTACCGGTTCAGAAAAATAAAAACCGATATTGTTGATAAAAAACTAGCGGGTCGAGTCACAAAGGTTTTAAAAAAACAGCTTGATTAGTGTATCAAACTCTAAATTTTTTTATGAAATTCAGTTACTATATATCGCACATTTCTCTTTAAATCGCGCTGCTTAAGAACCAAGCCAATACCAGATATCCACAGACAATTAACCAAGAAATTCCAAAGCCTTTAATATCTACTTTGTAGTTTTTATAGCTTAATGTTTTTTTAAGTTTCAATATATCAACTAAAAGAAGCCCCTCTCCTGTTTCTAAAGCGGAAGAATTGTCAATCAATGGAACCGTATTTTGATTATCTTTTTCTATTCTTCTTTGCTCGGAGTTAGGTATTTGAAAATCACTCGAAGATATACCTGCTTCTTCCAGTTTTTCTTCATGTCCAACAGGTGTATTCAGCAAGGAATAAAACTTGTTAATTATAGATTTATCTTCAGATTTTGTGAAATAACTAACAGTAATCATTGTAGCAAATCCTATTGGTAAATAAAGGGCCACTTGCTCCGGAAAACTCCAACCCATTGCATCCGTTGAAAATGCTATAATTGCTGTAACAATCATTGAAGACCAAGCTCCATACCGGTTGGCTTTTTTCCAAAAAATTGCCATCCAAAAAGCAATTCCTAAGAATGCCATTATTTTCCATATCAGAAATAAACCTTCAACTACAGAAGGTATGTATAAAGCTATACTTACCCCGGCAGCAACAACAAAAAAGGAACTAATTCTGGCTACAGAAAGGTAGTGCGCTTCATCAGCATCAGAGTTAAAAAATCTTCTGTAAAAGTTTCTAGTAAACAAAGCAGAACCATTTACCATGAAATTATTACATGCGGAAACTACCGCTGCAACCATAGCTGCAATCATTAACCCAACAAAACCTTTAGGCAATAATTCTACAATTGCATAACCGAATGCTAATTCTCTTTCTGCTGGATCTGCTGTGATAATTTGAGGAAAAACAACAGCAATAAATATTCCAGAAAAAGCCCACCCTAAAGTTGCAAAACGCTTAATAAACACTCCGTATGTCCATCCTGAACGGCAGCTTATTTCAGTTTTACCTGATCCATTGATTGCCATATGATGAGGTTGAACGACCACGCCGATTAAACCATTAAGCACAGCCATTATTATAAAGAATAGTGTTACCTCTTCATTAGCTATTAAATCGAACCAGTCTTCAGGCAAAGCTTCGTGAACAACACTGATTCCCCCTACATAATCCAGAGCAAAAGGAATCAAAAGAAACGATAACAGTAGAATAAAAAAGCCTTGGATCAATTGTGTTTTGGCCGCTGCAACAAGTCCACCCAACGCACCATATATTACAAAGAATGTCATCATTCCAATAACAGCCGCCTCAGTAGATATTATTCCACCTGTAATTGCTTCTATAGTAACTCCTGTACCCTTTAAAACAACACCAATATTTACAGCAAACCACAAAAGTCCAATAAAAGCATAAGCAGCGCCCATTCCAGTGCCATATCTTTGTTCAAAAAAATCTCCTATAGTTATATACCTAAGTCTTCTATAGATTGGCGCTATTAGCCAAAAGAAAGGTGTGGAAAATAAGTATAGCCATTGATACCAAATTCCAGCTAAACCAATTTGTGAAGAAGCACCAATTACAGCTACTACCTGATCTGTTCTGGTTCCGGCTCCAAAAGCTTGTGCAATCATTAGGAGTTTACCAAATTTTCGCCCTCCCATAAAATAATCACCGGTAGATTTAACACTTCGATTAGCCCATAATCCAATAGCTGTAATTATTAGTATATATCCTATTACAACTAACCAATCTAGTATATTTAAACCTAAAAATGCGTTATCCATCAATGTTCTGATTCAGCTTAATTCTATCGGTGAGTTATTAATTTTTAGTGCATTAATAACTTATCCATCTCTACGGCAGCATATAATAATGCTCCCAAACCCCGAGGATCATTTCTTCTTGTGCCCCAATTATCGTATTCTTCATCCGAAAATAGAATCGGAGTACCTCTTACGATTCCTATAATATCTCCATTTTCGTCTATTTGTTTAGTAATGGAGTTCCAACCTTTAATGGCAGATTCTTTATAAGTTTCTGCGTCTAACCATCCTTCATTTACCCCTGCTGCAAAAGCACGTACGAACATTGCTGTGGCTGATGTTTCTAGATATGAATCAGGATCATCTAAAACCTGATGCCATCTTCCATCCGGAGATTGTACTTTAAGTAGTCCATGAGCGTGTCTTTGGAAAATTTCCATAATTTCGCCTTTTCTTGGATCATCTTTGCTTAGTCTTTTTAAAAGTTCAACTTTAGCCATCATCGTCCAGCCATTGGCCCTTCCCCATTTTGAGGAAGAATGCTCCCTATTTTTTGAAAAATATCCATGCCAATACAGGCCAGAGCTTTCATCAAGTAAATAACTATCAAATAGTTTTACTTGTTTAACAACTTCATCAAGATATAAGTCGTTTTCAGAAAGTTCTGCAGCTTTTAAAAGTATAATACTTCCCATAAATAAATCATCTGCCCATACTGACATTGTATCTGGTGTAAATCTAGCAAAAGTACCATCTGGCAGTCTGGATGCCGAATTCATAATATGATCTACAACGCGGTTTGTTAACTCGCTTTCAAATGAATCAGGGGCTCTTTCTTCTAGACTTGTCGCCAGAAGTTTATTTGCATAAGGGACTGTTTGCATCCCCATATCATCCAATAAAGAAGCTCTGAAATAATGACCAAATGGTCCTTCAATCATTCCATAATCGGTCCTCATTTGTTTTATCTCGTCAATGTTATCAGACAAGAATTCCCTATGATTTTCAATATATTCCTTGTAATCCAGGTTCTCAAAATGTTCATTCACTTGATCCATAGCATCTAAAAATGTACCCCCCGAATAATGCCAGTTCTGATAAGTTAACCATCCAGGCAAGCTCTTAACCAAATGAAGTTTAGGAACGTCCCAGCGTATTACTTTTCCCTGAATACTATTTACTTGCTGAGTAATTAATTCTTCAATTTTTGTCTCATGACTTGTTAAATCACTTTTTATTTGATCAGTAGATAAAGGACCCAACCACCAATATCCATAGTGCTTAAATTCATCAGATGTAGAAGGAGATTTCAGCTCAATACCATCAATCGGAAGAGCATTTTCCGTAGAAATGAAACTTATATGTACTCTATTTCTACCTTCATTTAAAGGACTGAATTTTATAAGAAGCTGATGTTCCCCACTTTCTAATTTCAACTTAACTTTGTTATGAAATTCAAACAATCCGTAATCTACATGATTCAAATACTCATCGGTATCTACATTATTTTTATAAATAGAATCCCCATTCACAAAAATTTCCAAATCCCCAGCTTGTTGATTAACTGCTAAATAAGCAGATAAGCTTTCTTGGCTGTTTTTGACTTTAAGAACAGACCTTGCCAAAAAAGTACCTTTTTCTTTTGATGGGACATCATATAGATACACTCCATCTTGTTCAAATTCCTGAATACTTGGAACAAAGTGGAAATACGTACTATCTGTTATCAGATCAGATACATATTTAGCGAATTGCTCAGGCTCCATCGATTTTTGACCAGACTGACTGCAACCTAGAACAAAAGCTAAAACTAGAATTTGAATTAAATTTATTACGAATTTATACATCTTACCTTGATTTTATCTCTTAAAAATAACTGGATTTAACTCGGTTTTTGCAGTTTCACCGGGTTCTAAGCCAGGTAAAAAAGCATCTCTATCCACAGGATGAGCTTTGTTTGTAAATTCACTCACTTTTATGCCATCCTCCATATAAATAATGGTCATGACGGCCCTTACTTTACCTGATGTATTTGCACTTGCTCTGTGAAATGTCCATCCGCCATGAAAACTTATCTCCCCTGCATCAAACCCTTCATCTACTAGCTCTAAATTTGCATCAGAGAGTGCTTGTTGAATTCTTGCTTCGCTTTCGTTACTTATTTCAAGACTTCTACCAAAATCCTTTCTATGACTTCCCATACTAAATGCCAATGGTCCCATTTCAGGAGTTGTTTTTTGTAATGGAATCCATGCTGTAACTGTATTGTCTGAATCTAAAGGCCAGTAATATTGGTCGGCATGCCACGGCGTAATATTCTTTACTTTTGAACTAGACTCCTTATATAATGCCTGATCGTGATAAAGTCGAACCCCATCAACTTCCATAAGATCTGCAGCAATTTTTCCTAGTCTTTCACTTAAAACTAATTGTTTTATAATTTCATTAGATTTCCAAAGATTACCAATTTGAATAAAAGCTTGTTCAAATGTATTTCTTTCTTCTATCGGTTTTTTCAGCAAAGGGTTTTTTTCAGTTACCACTTTAGATATTTCTGCATTGAAATAATCCAGTGTTTCCTGATCTAAAACATTTTTCAACTTAATAAAACCGTTTTCTTTATAGTATTTGATGCTTTCTTCAGATAAAGAATATGGTTGTTTTAATTTTTGTTGTACGTCATTCATGATAATCTGTCTAATATTTTAATTGCTGAGTCTGTATCCAGAAATAGTTTACAGCTTTTGTGTTTCCTCAATATGGTTGATGGGTATTCGGTGTCAATTTTTTTGAAGATAGTATTCTCAACGGCTTTAGCTTTGGTTGATCCGGGAACGACTACTGAAAGATGTGTTGCATTTACCAATGTAGGTATTGTCAATGTTATTGCATATTCGGGCACTTCTTCAATAGATTTAAATTCTTCATCATTAACTTGTTGTTGTCTGCAAACCTCATCCAGTTTAACTTCTTTAATTATTTTTTTGTCGTCAAAATCAGCAACAGGAGGATCGTTAAATGCAAGATGGCCATTTTCACCTATGCCGAGACAAACAATATCTATTTGAGAACTGCTTATTAACTGTTCGTATTCTTTAGTATCTGAAGTCATATAATGGACTTCTTTAAAATCTTTGAACTGAAAGAATAGCTTATTTAAAAAATTTCCGAATCGTTGAGTTGCTGTTTCCGGAAGAGTGTGATACTCATCCATTTGAAATGCCACAATCTTATCCCAGGGAACATCTGGAATTCTCAATAATTCATTTAGAAATTCTCTTTGTGAAGCTGCGGCTGCAAAAACTATTCTTACTTCTCCCTGCTTTACGGCAATTTCTTTAATCAAGGTACTTACATTACGCGCAGCTGCTGCCCCCATATCTGATCTTCTAGAATGAACAAACACTTCCAGTTGGTCGATGTTAAACTTTTCGTGACTATTCATTAATCAATAATCTTATATCTGTTTTTGTAACTTCTCATCTCTGAATCCGGCAACCTAAAGCTAAAAGCCCAATCACCTTTTTCATTTGTCACTCTGATCATAAGGTGATTCCTTCCCTTTTTAAGGGGAAGTGTCATTTCATCCTGATCTAACTCAAACTCTCTTTGTATAAAATTTTTATGCACTCTTTTACCGTTTAAATAAACCTCAACTCCGTCACTACTACCTACCAAAGCCCTCACATTTCTGTCTTCTTTTATATCAATATGAGCGAATGCATAACCAATTTGATTCTCACTCTTACCATGTATTTCATCGAGATCAACTTTTGCAAAATATGGAGTGTTTACCCTTCTCCATCTATATTTATTATCATTATAAAAGAATTCTTCGGTCACATTGGGAAAGGTATTTTCTATGCCTTTCATACCATCCAAGTGATCTGTCTTGGGATCAGAAAAACCCATTGGATTTGCGAATGGCTGGCACATTAACCATCCCTGAAAGTACCAACCCTCGGTTTCTATAATATCTAATCTGACCTGATCTATTGATGGAATTTTGTTGGTTTTATCCATTTCATGGATTACAAATTCAATAGTTGATTTAACCTCATCCAGGTCTTTTATTTGCGCATCGTACTTTGAAATTATTCTATCTATGGCATAAACTCTATTTTCACTTAACCACAAATATTGATTTTCTGCTTTCAATCTTTCCAATTCCGAGTACGACTTGCGAATAATATTGTAAACCTCAACAAGCTTCTTTCTGGTATTATTGGGATCTTTTTCTTCTAGGCTTTTAGCTTCCCTATATAATCTTGCAGCATTTACTATATCAGGCCTGCTTGTAGCCATATACCTGTACAAATCGATGATATGTTGAATATAAACTATGTCTTTACGAAATGATTGGGGATTAAATTCATCCAATTTTGCTTGAGCTCTTTTAGTAATATCTAATACTTTACTCCAATCTTGAATGTTTACTAAAACCTGTTCTCCAGATTCAGGTATTACTTTATCCCATAATACATCCTCGTTCATTTTCTCAGTTGATTTTAAACCTGCTAATTCATTGAGGATATGAATCGCTTCAGGGTAACCTGTATTTGAAGCACCGAAAACGCCTTTACTGAATCGTTCATCATAAGTTTTATCATCAGGGTTGCTCTTCCAGGATTGATCTGCTGCATAATACACTCCGTACCAATCTCTTGAAAACAAAGCGAATCCACCATCATCCCATACCGTATTCAGCATCCCCCAAACATCTTGCTTTACTGTTTCCTCCATAAAACCGCCAATATTACCTCTGGCAACGTTGAAATCTGGCATCACAGAAAAAGAGTTTAAAATACCTGTTGAAACGAGTAGCTTATATTCTTTCTCTTTAAATGGTTTAATTCTAGGAGCGTAATCATCCATTATATCATATCCCCAGGTAACCATTATGATATCTTTAGGAAGAAGATCTAGAACTTCCGGATGTTCTAAAGCAATATCGCCCCACATCATAATCTTTTTACCCATTCCTGTAATAATTTTATGGATCCTTTTGATATGATTAGCATACACTACACCCTCACCTAAACTATCAACCATTGCTTTAGAGGCCCCTGTTCCCAAATCAAAGGTTTCATCAGAATTGATATGAAAATAATCTGAGTGAAATGCGGGAATCATTTCTCTATAGATATCTTCAAGCAACTCATAACTCTCATCAAAAGCAGGTGAAAGCAGAGTTTCACTTTCTCCAAGATGTGCATACTCTTCATGCTTAAGTATTTGGTCGAAATGCCCGAACGATTGAAAGTTACCTACAAGATCTATGTGGTATTTCTTTGCATAATCTGCTAATTCTTTCCATTCTTCAATGCTTAATGCTCCGCCTTCAGGAGCAAAATTGGGGTGACTTTTAGTTTTAACTACATCCTGTGTATAATAGGTAAGCATATTGATTTTCATTTCTGAAAACCTTTCAATTTGTTGCTTTATAAAGTCATTGTGAGGAACAGGACCTCGACTTATGTCATCCATCATTCCCCTGATTTCAAGATCGGGCCAATCAATTATAGTTAGAGAAGGAATTTTAAATGTTCCATTATGACCACGTATCAATTGTTTTAGCGACTGCGCTCCATAAAAAAGTCCTCTCTCTGTATAAGAAGCTATTGTGATACTTTCGGGGGTAGATTTAAGTATATAACCTTCTTCCTTAAAACGCTTATTACCTTTTGGCTCTTCAGAATCGATAAGCTCATCTATACCAGAATTTCTTCCTTTTAACGCAAATCGGATTCGCTTACTGGATATACTTTCTTTAGATATGATATCATACCCCCGTATTTGCTTTAACTCCTCCTTTATTTGTTCTTCAATAAGGAGCGTAGCTGAAGCATTCCCCATCAAAAAGTTAATTGATATATCGTCTGATATTTCAAAATAGCTTTCTGAATGCACTACTTTTTGGGGGTTGGGTACGATATTGATTTGTTTCTGCTGAGCTGATAGAATGTTTAAGCTCATTAAAAACGAACTCAATAAAATGAATTTTTTGATATTCAATTTCATTACGAGTTTATTCTGGTTGTTATGAATTTTGCTGCATGTTTATATGCATTGTCAAGATTTTCAACTTTTGATTCATCCCCTCCGATATCAATCCCGAAATATCCATCAAAGTTTATTCGTTCAAGGGTTTCAAAAAAGTCATCCCATCTTATAACTCCATCACCGATTGACAAATGTTCTACCATTGATCCTCTATTATCAGAAATGTGGATATAATCGATATGTTCAGCCAATCTTATTAATGAAAGCTGGAGATTATCTTTTAAAAAAAACTGGTTAGCCGTATCTAAATTAAACCTGAGGTTGGTTCTGCCTACTGCCTCATAAAAATGTAAAAAAGCATCTGTAGTAGAAGCTAAAACTCCTGATGCGGGATGCATTTGAAATGTAAGGTCAAATTCAGCAGCAATATCACAGGCCTCACGGTATGTAGCTGTTAGATCTTCCCAGTAATTATCCCAGTTAAGATTTTCAGGAAATTTCGCAGAAAGTATTACATCTTCATGATAATGTCTTACCACTGGAATATCATCCGGAAAAACATATGGTGGTAAAGGAGCATTATCTAACACTCCTTTAGAACCCAATAAATGTGCTACTTCACATCCTTTTCTGAAAAGATTAAGGTTTTCTTTACGATGTTCATTATATGCTGAAGATAGCCCGGGTAATACTACACAGAAGTAAGGTATGTTTAGCCCAAGTTCTGTAATCCTATTTTTAATATCATGCCTCAAAGAATGAACTTTCATCAGGTGTGTTTCTCTGATCCCTTCAAGCTCTACTGATTTAAATCCTAAATCTGCATATTCCTGTAGATATTTAAGTGTATTTCCTGCTTCGGGAGGATAACCATACTTAGTTATTGAATGTAAATAACAACAAACAATTCTTGAATTAATCATGGTCTTTAAGTTCAGGGTCGTTCATAATTTCTTTGATATCAGCTATACCTTTTACAGATACTACTGCCGCTATACTGAAAAAAATCATAGCAAAAACAGCAAAAATTAACATCCATAGAGTTACTCCATCAGACATAATCGACCTCCTCAGGTTTGATTACTTTAGCAGGATGCGATTTTTGAGTTAATAAAGATCCGAAGATCATTCCGCAAGCAGCTAGAATAAAACTCATGAAACCTGCAAAATTTACATTTGTAACAAAACTCATCCATTCAGGAAACATACCTGAATAGTTCTCAAGAATTAGAAAACCCGCGGGCACAATGGCACCTAACAGCAAAGCACACATTGCACCAATATTATTAGCTTTTTTCCAATATAAACCGGCTGAAACTGCCCCTAATGCTCCGGCTGTATACATAGTGCCAGTAATAAATATATATTGAAAAGCTGTTTCTGGAATCTGATACCATAGACCGAAAACAAGTAAAAAGATTCCTATCAATCCGGAAATAATTTGGGTAATCCTGATTGTCTTCTTTTCAGTAAAACCTTCTTTTTTTATTCTAGAGATTACATCTAGTGTTAATACGGAACTCCAAGCTAAAACATAAGAGCTATACGTAGACATTGAAGCTGCCAAAAGACCCGCAACTAATAACCCTAATAAGCCAACGGGCACAAGTTCTCCCAGTAACATTGGCATTGCAGATGCAGAGTCTTGTCCTTCACCGAAATAGGCAAATGCAGCTACACCCCAAAACATTGGAATCATAGCTCTACCTGCAAATGTTAACCCTGTTACCCAAAATACTTTTTTTGCAACTTCAGGACTTTTAGATGCTAAAGCCTTAGATGTTCCTGGCTGCCATAAAGCAGCTGCAGCAATATTAGTTACCAAAATCCAGACTATAAAACTCCAGCCAAACCTGTCATTTTCGATAGGGTTAATTCCTGATTCACCAAAACCGGAAGTCACTGCATTTGAGATTGTGGATAAATCTACTTCTAATAAAACAATTATTGTAGTAGCAAGCATCGCAAATGAAAGTACTACATACTGCATGAAGTCAGTGATGACTACAGAGAACATACCTCCCAATATTGTATAACTCATCACTACTATCAGCATCAAAGTCATTATAAAACCAAGTGCTTGGGGACCAAACCCCATCACTTCAGATAAGAATATGCCATCGAATTTGAGGAATATTCCCATATTCAAAACACCGCCAATGAATAAAATTAATCCCCCAACAATTCTTACATTTTTATTATATCTAAGTTCATAGAATTGAGGGATTGTCATCATTCCATATTCTCTTAATTTTTCAATGATGAAACCTGTTTTACCTACCGTGGTGTAAGCTATTAAAGCCAGTATTCCGATTATAAAACATGCAAATCCTGTTACATAACCCAGCTCACCAAAATAAACAAAAGTTACTGTTCCTAACTCAGTTGCTGTAAATGTAGCTATACCCAAAGACACTTTGATCTTTCTGCCAGCAACTATATATCCTCCCAGATCTTGTACAAACCTTTTCACCCATATTCCTACAAATACGGTGATTCCGAGATATACGACCATTATTGTCCAATCTATTGGCGAAAAACTCATTATTCAGGCTTAAACAATTGATTCCAGAATTTTTGATAAAATTCCCATTTCATAAAATTTATCCCCCAATGTGGGCTTGCTCCGGTCATCCAGGTAGTAACTCTTCCTTTGCCAAAATTATGCTCTGCAAGTAACGGATACCAATCTCCCATATGTTCAATCTCTACAATGGACTTAGCTCCTTCTTTTAGGATGGTTTCATTAAAACCAAGAATTGGTGGAACTGTATTCCAATCAATTCCAGCCATAGATTGATGATCAGGGAAATTACAACGTATATTGTATCCTGAAGTAGATTCAATCAAATCGTCTTGTTGTAAACAGTCTACCGGCAAAACATTTTTAAAACGTGACCTGCCCCATCCACCTTTTCCCAATTCACCTGAAAAGCTTAACCAGCCACCATTCATATGAAAATGTCCACCGTCATCTACCCATTGTTTTAAAAGGTCAAAACGATCCGGGAAAGTAATGTATTTATCCTCCCACTTAGATCGGTTAAAGAAGTCAGGATGTAACATTAAACACTTTGTTTCTACATCTGCAAAAATGATAACGTCTGCCCAGGCAATTCTTTCGTCAAATTCCTCAGGCGACATTCTATACATTTCCCACGAAGGTTGAGAAATAACTTCTGCACCAGATATTTTTCTTAATGCATTGATAAGTGGCTTCGCATAATTCAAAACCTCAACATCTTTACTTGGTGCTTCAAAAGGTGATTCTACATACGTTTGGCCTATGTGAATGCACCAGTTTCCAACATGCCAAAACTTTAAACGTTCATTACTCATTACTATGTCCTTATTTAATATCTGGAATTAAGAAACCTTCTTTAGGTTTTTCAGGTCTGTGATTGTCATTTATTTTTGTTAAATCATTCCAATGATCTCTCAGTTTGAATGCAACGCTTTTAGGATTTCGATCTCGAGTAAAAACCCCCTTTTTATTTAAAATTACTCTTCTAAAGTGTTGTGGAGTCATGAAGTCTGCAAAGTTCCATACATGAGAGCCAAATACGAAGTCTTTTTCTTCCATTACTTCCAGATATTTAAAAATAAAAGCCGTCTGAAACTCTTCTGTAAACATTTGTGCTGTAGTTGCATGTAATCCTTCAACAGTATCTGCTCCAAATTCGGTGATCATTATTGGCTTTTTATACCTATCAAAAGTTCGGTCTAATTCATTACTTAGATCCTTAGCTGCCTGCTCTAAATCTACCGGTTTAGTATACCAACCGTAGTATCTATTAATTCCAATGATATCGCATGATTCAAGAACCACGTCATCTTCTTTAAAAGCAGCCATTGAAATTGACATTACCGGTCTGGAATCATCCAAAGTTTTGGTAAAGTCATAAACAGCCTTAAAATATCTTCTACTCGCTTCATTCTGATAATATTGTTCAGCCCACAAATTAGGTTCATTAGTTACAGACCAAGAGATTACTGAAGGATGGTTTTTATCTCGAGTATAAAGATCGATAATAGCTTTTTTATGATTATTCAGTAACGGTTTTAAGTCATCAAAATCATCAGACCAAAAACCTAAGCTTACAGCAGGAACTTCGTTTATAATAAAAAAGCCTAATCTATCCGCTAACCGCATCATTTCTTCATCATAAGGGTAATGACTGGTTCTGTACGAATTAGCACCTATCCATCTCATTAATTCATGATCTCTTAAATATGCAGGAAGAAATTGTCCTCTCCCCACAATTGGGAAATCTTCATGCTTTCCAAAACCACTTAAGTAAAGTTCTTCTCCATTCAGATATATTTTTCCACCATCAATACTTATTTCTCTAAAGCCAAATTCTTCATCGTATTGATCTTTGACCTCACCATTTACAATCAAAGAAACTCTGGCTTTATAAAGCGATGGACTTGAGGGGCTCCATAAGTCAGGATTATCAATTTTCGTATTTAAAACTGATATATCGGAGTTTTTAATTTCTGAACAAGCATTTCCATGTTTATCAATTAATTGAACCGATATTGAATCGAACTTTGAAGCAGTAACATTTATTTTTACATCCCCACTATTAGAACTAATGATTTCAATATCAGAAATATGATACTCATGGGTTGCTACAATGTTTACAGACCTTGTTAATCCTCCATAAGGGAAGAAATCAAACCTTGTTGGAGGAAAAAGGTGTCTTCGTTCATAAGAAGGAGTTCCATATAAATCAGAATCAGGATCTACATGTTGGGGTAAAGTATGCATGTTTATGGTGCTATCAACACAAATAGTAAGAAGGTTATCTTCTCCTGAATTGTTCAGGTAAGGTGTTACTTCAAACTCAAATGGTAAAAATCCTCCTAAATGAGAACCTACGAAATGTCCATTAACCCAAACTTCAGCAAAATGATCTGCTGCACCTGCCCGAAACCATATTTTATGTTCTTTATTAAAAACTAAAGGTATCTTAAAGGTGGTTTCGTGCCATACTTTCCCTACATAATTTCTGAATCCTTGTTCGGTCAATTGCTCATTCCATGATCCGGGAATTGCAATTGAATAAGTATCACCTTCAAGTGGCTTTGAAAACCATTTTTCTGTATTTCCTATATTATTTGGATCAGGTTTTACCTTCCAAAATCCTGAAAGATCAAACACTGTCCTAAAACTATTCTGAAGAGGATAAAGCATTGTTAGTTTTTAGCTTGTTTAAATTCCAAATATGCCTATTAATCCAAACACTGCCATGATCAAGGAAAAGATCAAAATTGAACCAACAAGTACATTTTTTGTTGTAGATAATTTATGTTTGCCTACTAATTCTTCTCTATTCATCAATATTAGCATAAGAAGAATAACTACCGGTGTTATGACGGCTATAAATACCTGAGAAATAATCATAATAAAGACAGGCCTGCCTCCCATAATTGGCACCAAAAAACTTAAAAGTATAATTCCCAGTGAAATCAATCGATTGGTTGTAGAGGTAAAATCAGGGTTTATACCTTGGTAATCTGCGATTAACATTGGTGCTAACATAATGTGTGGAAAAAGGGAAGAAAGTCCTGCAGCTAAAATTCCACCTACAAAGATAGAAATTGCAAAGCGACCGGCAAATGGCTCTAATAGCTTCACCATATCGATGGCATTATCAACTCTTATCCCCTCCTGATACATTGTGCCGGCAGCTGCAGCCATCACAGAAATACTTAGCACAAACATAACAATTGCAGAAACTTTTGCATCTCTTTTTTCATATCTAAGATGTTCTAGATTCCATCCTTTTCCTTTAATTAAAACAGATCGAACAACATAAATTACAGCCCCCATTGTAGTACCTACCATACTTGCAACTAAAAGGAATGCTCCTGACTCTTTTGGCATACCTGAAAAAACACCCGCTATAATTTCTGCAGGTTCCGGAATTACAATAAACATCGTTACTATAAAGCTTAGTCCCATTACCCCAACAAATACGGCAAGTACTTTTTCGAAAAAATTCTGTTTACCATTCCATAGTAAGAGAAACAACAAACCGCCAAAAAACATAGTGGAATACATGGGATCGATTCCATTTCCCGAATCGGTTAATGGACGTGTCCATTCCTGCGTAACTTGCGTTACAATTGCCATTACGCCTACACTTCCTACAGCTTCAGTAAATATCAACGCAATTAGAACAAAAAGTCCCACAGGTTTACCAAAATGTTTTTTATAACTATGGATTACAGTATCTCCGGTAACAATCGTGTATTTTCCAAAAACTACAATCAGGATATATGTACAAATACAAGAAATTATTAACGGGATTGTGAGTGCCATACCATATTCAGCTCCGGTTGATGCCATAGAAGTAACACTACCTGTACCAATATTGTATCCTATAATAAATAGCCCCGGACCAACTGATAGAACAAACAGTTGAAACTTCTTAAACAGGCTCAAAGATTCATTTTTTTTCATGCGAGTTGTTATTGAGGTGTAATGCTAACTTTTAATAGCTTATGAGATGGAATCTCTATTCTAAATCTTTCACCACTTTTAGTTATTTCTATACTCTCTGATTTATTTAATCCATCAGCTTCAATATTAAGCTGATAACTTCCTTTCTTTAATTGCCATAGACGCATGCTAACCTCTTCCTTATCAGCAGAAAATGAATACAAATTTATATTTAGCTTAGTAGAATCATTATCTGTTACTAAATAAGTAAGATTTCTGTCTGAATTTTCCCAACTAACAGCGATGTATGGTGATGCGCTTTCGTCAGCCCCAAATCCAGTAATCATTCCTTGCAAAATACCTGCTTCACGAACTCTTGGCTCTTTAATAAACACACGGTCAGTATGAATTACTTCATTGGTTAACATTGGTTTATTATATCTTACCGTTTCAAGATAAGGTTGCATTGCGTCAACTAAATGAGATTCATTTTTAGTGATCCTAAATTTGATAAAGTCAGAACCATACAGTTTCAAAAATTCATCATATTCAGTATATCCTGTCAGTAATCTCCAGTTCTCAACTACATTCCAAAACTCATCAGAATTTCCAATTATATAAGCAGCCCACCCTTCACTACCTTCATCATATGGATTCACTTCTTTTTTAAAACTATCTTGATACTTAGTTGCTAATTCTAAATGAGTCAATAAAGGTTCCAGATATTTATCGTTACCTGTAAATGTCCAGGTATATAACAATTGATCTAAAATTGCGGAACTTCCACTCCAATTAAAGTAGTCCCAATACATATTGGCTTCATACCATGTTGGTTCGTTTCCATTTATTTTTCCTGAAGGAAATTCTACTGATGGAGGAATAATCCCGAAAGGTTTACCTTTTGATGTACTTTTTGATATATCTACCCATGAATTAGCCCATTCAATAAGAGCTGATCTAGTAGCCTTATCGTTTGTTTTCCAATTATAGTACCGTACAGCTTTAGTCGCTCTTGCATTGTAAGAAACATCTCTGTTTTTAGGTTCTTCAGTTTCAATTTCTGAAGAACTAAACCAGGCAGATTTAAAGAACCTATTTCCGTTATCATTATATCCTGTCCATAGATTTTGAAAATAGTCTGATGAATATTTTAACCTTCTTATATACTCATCATCATCTGTGAAAAAAACCATTAGTGGAGCTGTATCAGAAATAAATTCAGAAGAATGTTCAACATCACTAGGTTTTTTTGCATATCCATTTTTAACCTTTGAGCTATTCCAAACTCCATCTGCTAACTTTTTCCAGCCCTGATAAGTAGTTTCATCTCCTGATAAAATTAAAGGTGACCACCATCTCAGAATTTCTACATCATCACCAAACTTGCCCCCAAATTCTCCGTTATCATCTTGCTGTACAAGTACCCACCAGTCCACAATATCTTTAAGTCTATTGGTAAGCTCCCATTGTACTGATGCCCATTCAGGAGTATTCGATTTTACAGGAACCTCATCAAATTGATCTTTTTGGTCTAATTTTATTCCATTATACATTTGTACTATCTCATGTTCTGGAAACAGTTCAAACATTTCTTTAAGATTCTCTTTACCGGCTAGTTCTTCTCTCGGACCTGCCCCTTCAAGCCAAAGCCAATATAATAACCTTGCTCTATACCAAAGTGCTCTACTATAAAGAGGGTCATTTTGAGCATTTTCAAAACTAATCAAAGCATCATACAGAGAAATAGCCTGAGGAATATGATCAAAAAGACCCATTCCGGTTTTATCAGTAGCCCAACTCCATCCCCGGTAGTAAAAGAACTTTTCGCCTTCCTTAAGCACTTCAAGCTGCTGAATCCAGAATGAAGTAAAATTCAAATTTTCTGATTCAGATTGAGCAATTCTTAGCTTTTCAATAAGTGGCTCAATCTTGAAATCATTTCTAAAATCTCCTAAATCTTCTATTTCGCTGTATAGTTTCTTCTGTGTTTGATTAGAAGGCTTTTTAGCATATGGTATCAAGGAAAAGCCGAGCAGACGTACTTTATCTTGTTTTCCAATCATTTTAAATGTAAAAGCTTCCTTAACACTTACTTTTCGCTGAATCACACGATACATCTTCTGTATATTTTCTCTTGGTTCAGCTGATGAAGAAAATGCCTGAAGATTAAGATCTTCCAGCTTTTCATTCAAAAGTAACTGAGTAGTGATTGAATCTTCCAACCCAGGCTCAAACCAAAGTGTTAACCACCATTCTCCTGAAGGAAGATCAGCTTTAAATGCTATCTCTGAACCGATAGCTCCATCAATCAAAAATTCATCCCTTGAGTTTTCGGTTTCATCATGATAAAATTTATCAGGTTTGGTTCCTAAAAATCCATATCCTATATCAGAAGAATATGTATGGTCTGGGCTGATTAATATTGCAGATGATCTAACCTCAGAGTTTAATCCACCGACATCAAAATAATATGGTTGTTCCATAAATTTGATTGGCTCCTGGTCCTGACCAAAACAATTAATAAATAATAATCCTATAGAGAAATACTTAAGAAGATTCATTTTTTATATTTGAAAAGAGAACCCTATGAAGGGTTCTCCTGTGTATAAATAATATATATTATTTGATGAGGGTCATTCTCCCTGTATTAGTTATCGTATTGCTTGCCGTTTTAGCTGTTATACGATAGATATATACACCTGACGAAAGACCAGAAGCATCAATTGAAATATTTTGATTTGTTCCTGCATTCATTCTCTGTGCAGGTACTGTCAGTACCTTTTGACCTATTATACTATAAACATCGATACTTACATTAGAAGCAGCATTAAGATCAAAACTAACCGTTGTTGAGGGATTAAAAGGATTAGGGTAATTTCCTTTAAGAATAAAGGTGTTAGGAGCATCAGCAATTACTTCTTCCTCATTACTTATCGTGATGCCTCCATGCCAGAATAATGATCCGATTTGCTGTGCATTATCACCTCCGGTGAATGATGAAGCAGTATTCGAATACTCAAAATCAAATGGTTCTCCAGTTGTAGAAAATTCAGCTGGTTCTGCTACATTCCCCCAAAATTCAGTTACAATAGTAGTTGGATCTGCAGGTGACGAAGTAAATGAAATTTCTTCATTTAAGTTGGTTGCCCCACTTCCTTGTTCTGTAACATAAGCCTGTACTGTTGTATTATAAGTCGAAACAGATTCTACAGAATCAGGATAAGCTGCAGTTACTGTGGAGCTTGTAAAAAAGTTATTATTGTTCAATGTAAATGACTGAGTACCTAACTCAGCAATTTCATCAGTTGTTAATGAATCTGCAGAAAGAATAAAAATTTCTTCACTTCCATTTGTATTATTTCCGAAGAATGAAGCATTATAAACCATGTTGTTTGTAAATACCCCATTCCCTACAGCTCCAAATTCGAAAGCAGTGTTTTTTCCTATATTAAATGCTGTGTTCTGATTGAAGTAAGCATAATTAATAGTTCCACCTCCATCTCTAAGCACCTGACTTGTTAAATTATAAAAGGTGTTATTCTCAAACCACAGAGTGTCGATTGGGTTACCTCTGTCATCTACACCTCTTCCATTGTCAGGACTTGATGTGGAACCAATATTACTAATAATAGAATTAGTTAAAAACAGATTAACGTTTTCACCATCAATCCTAAAACCAGCTTGGCCATCTTTGTCCATATGGCAATCATCAACTGTGATCGTTACTTCGTTTTCACTAACTCTGATAATTCTTGTATTAACTCCCCCAAGTTCATCTTCATTAGTCATATATAACCCACGTAACGTAAGGTCTCCCCTGGGTCTAAATGGACGATCTGAAACCCCTCCATTATCTACGGCTGGAATTAATTTAGGTCTTTCAGTATAACCATCTTCAGCAACTACAGTGAGGTGATACCCTCTGTGTTCAATACTTCCATCTAGTAAATAAGTGCCACCACTTGATAATACATATACCGTATTTGAATCTACTCTTGCTCCGGTTGCAGTAGTATCACCGGCAATAGCGTCATTTAGTGTTCCCACCCCCTGATTAACGGTTACCATACGCTGAGCTTGAACATCCAAGTTGGCAATAAATACCAATAAGAACATACTAAGCATCGACATAGTAACTTTTTTCAGTACTTTTATCGTATCTGTTTTAGAGTTCATGTTTACTCCTTTTTGTTGTTGTTTTCACACTTGTGATTTCACTAATGTGAGTGTTAAAATTTTACTTTTATTCCTGTACTAGCTGTTAACCCATAGCTAAAGTCACGAGCCCTCTTTGAAATCTCCGTAGAGCCAACAAATTGACGTTCACTTTCGCGAAGAACATTGTTGACATTCAAGAAAAATGTAAGATTTCTTATTTTTTTAAAGGATTGATTAAGTCTGAAATCCCAAAAATTAAATCCTTCTGAAAGCCCATCTGTAATTGAAGTAACTGCTATTTCTTCAAGAATGGCTTCTTGATAAGCAAGTGAAGCTCTTGCAGAGAACAAACCGATTTCATATCCAATAGTAAAAGATGCTGTAACATCTGGTTGACCGGGCAATTTTCCAGCTCTTACAGTATCTATAATTGTTGGAGCGAATGGAGGCTCTGTACTTCTTGGACCAATCAGAAAAACCGGAAAAAACGTTTCAGATTCTATAAAGGCCACATTAGCAGATAAAATCAATCCATTAAGTGGTTTCGGTAAATATCTGAAATCTGTTTGAACATCGAATTCTATTCCTTTTACAGTTGAAGTTCCTTCAGCATTGACGGGCGAAGTAAGTTGATAACCTGCAAACTCTCCATCTTGCAATCTTGTAGTTCTTATATAATCGATGTTTTCAAGTTCTTTATAAAAAAGACCAACAGATAAGTACCCAATACTATTTTTATAGAAAGAAATAAATGCATCATAGTTAGTTGCTGTTGTGTGTTGTAAGTCTGGATTTCCACGAGCCAACGTTTGTTCCGGAACATTAACATTCTGATAAGGAACCAAATTATCATAATTAGGACGAGAAAGGCTTTTGGTGTACGCCAGTCTTAAATCTATTCCTTCTACAATATTCAATTTGAAATGAACTTGTGGTAAAAACTCAGAGTAACTTTGTCCCCCAGTAGTATCACTTATCTCTCCAATTTCTCCTCTTCCACCTCTTAGATTACCAGCTTTTCCTTCATAAAAATTATCTGTGTATTCATATCTAAAACCAGGTAAAAAAGTTATTTTTGATCCTAAATTAATCTCCGCCATTGCATAAAAAGCAGAAACACTTTCTCCTGCTTTATAATCATTAAGGTTTGTTACACGATTAGGTAAATAGAAATCTGAAAAACGACTATAAAAATTCCTAAGCGCGTCGCTATCTAAGCCTGGATTTATAACATACCTATTACTTATCTCAGGAGAATTGTAATTCGTATTTATAAAATTAATTATAGCAATGTGCGTATCATTATATAATTCAAAATCATCGGGATTATCCTGCCCTATTTCACTAACTACTTCAAAGTCAGTCCTGTTTTCGTTTTCATCCACCTTTTTGTTTTTATCGCGGTACTTTCCACCAAACTTTATAAACCCATCGATTTTGTTACTTAACCGGTATTTAATTTTATTATTTAGGGCAAAAGTAAAATCATCTTCTGTTCTTCTTGACTGGTTAAAAGTACCATACTGAAAATATGTTTCATCAAGATCGTTATTTGCTGCAGCTACTATACTATCTGGATTTGTATCATCGAGCCCATTTCTAAATGCTCCCAACTCCATAAACCTTGCGTAATTGGAATATGGAGTTTTTCCTAAACTGTAAGAATATGAAGACTGCCAATCCATCTCCATATTTCCAAAACTGTGCCTACCACTAAGAGAGCTTGAATAAATAGATTCAAACCTTTCTCTATCTCTGGAATCGTATTCCGTTCTAGTATTTCCTACTCTATATCTCTTCCGATAGCGTTGTTCTTCTCGATCTGTTCTCCCTAAAAAAGAAGAAAAATAGATTTCATTGTTATCGTTAATTTTGTAGTCAAGACTGGTGCTTAATCCATATTTATCTCTAATTTCCCTGGTGTCCGTTAAGTTCAGGTTCTCAGTTCTTAAGGTTGAATCAGAAATATTAAAAACGATATCATCATCGAAAAGCTCAGAAGAACGATTACTTTTTTGGATACTTCCCGAAACAAGTACACCCATTTTATCATCTAAAAATCTGTTACTCATGTTTGTACTAAACTTATACTGACCAAATTCGGACCTTAAGTCATTATATCCGGTTTCAGCACTTGCACCTCCTTGAAATCCTTTCGGAGCACTTTTTACTAGTAGATTAACAGTTCCCCCCACAGCATCTCCATCTTTATCAGGAGTTAAAGCCTTAAATACTTCAATACCATCCAATATTTCGGAAGGAACAAGACTAAGATCAACAGACCGATCGTTTCCTGACCCAGGTAATCGAATTCCATTTACTGTGATAGAATTGAATCGAGGAGACAACCCTCTAACCACTACTTTTGACGCCTCTCCGGCATCTCTTTGAACAGACACACCAGGTAATCGAGCAACCGATTCAGCAGCATTCTGATCAGGAAGCTCAGAAAGCCTTTCTTTAGAAACAACATTTACAATGGTATTAGACTCCATTTGCTGCTTAATAGCAGCAACCTGCCCCGCGGCCTGAGCCAACACAGTTATTTCTTCTCCTTCAAATATATCAGGTTCAAGTAAAACAGATAAGTAGGTTTCCTCTCCACCTGAAATAGTAACCTTTACTGTTTTTGTAATATATCCTATGTACGAAAAACGAACATTATAATTTCCTGCCGGTATGCGACCTACTTCGAATGTCCCATCATTATTTGTAGCCCCACCTCTCGACAAATCAAAAAAGAAAACATTAGCGCCAATAACAGCTTCATTAGTTGTTGAATCCCTAACCTCTCCTTTAAACGTTCCAAAATCTTGAGCATAAAGTCTCTCTGCAATCAGATTTATCCCAAAAATCACTAAACAAAAAAAGGTCATGAACCTTATTGAATAACCCGCCTTTTGAATGTCCTTAATTCGCATATTAATAAGTACTGATTGTATTTTAAGCTCTTGTAAAGTTAGAAGCGCTTCCAGTTGATATGCTCAATATGCTAGGTATACTTTATATATGCAATATTTATTTTGTTTTTTTTGGTACTAAGCCGTGTTAAAAAATGTTTAAAGCCCTTTAAATGCTCTTAAAGCAGTCCTAATCTTTAATAGCATCGAAAATAAACTCGAAAGATGTTCCTTTTTCAGATACTATGTTCACTTCCGCATTTAATTGTTTACCCAAAGTTTTAATTAATGTCATCCCAAGTGATCTTTTCGGTAAATCATTTTTTTGTTCTGGAAGCCCTATCCCATCATCTTCGATTCTGAATATGTACTTATTAAGATGCGATAAAAATGAAATTTTAATATTACCTGCGGTTCTATCTCTGAAAGCGTGTTTAAATGAATTGGTCAGTACTTCATTAAGTATCAATCCACAAGGAATAGCATTCGTTATTTCCAAAAATACTTCCTCTAGGTTAAATTCAAAATGAACCTGAACAGATTTTTCACTAACGGTTTTGGCTATTACAAGCGCAAGTTCTTTTATGTAATTACGAATATCTACCTGTGCAAAATCTTCACTTTGATATAACAACTCATGTACTAAAGCGATAGAATTAACTCTCATCTGACTGTCTTTAAGTACTTTTTCTGCATCACTATTATCAGAATTCAATGCTTGTAACTCTAATAAGCCTGTAATTACAGCCAGATTATTTTTTACTCTATGATGAATCTCTGCAAGCAGAACTTCTTTCTCTCTTAAATTAGATTTTAGTTTTCTTTCTGCTTGCTTCCTGTCTGTTATATCAACGTATATGCCATACATAGCTATAATTTCACCATCAACAATAACAGGAACTGCACATACTATTACGTCAATAACATTCCCGTATTTGGTTCTTCTTTTACCGGTATATACTTTGGCTATTTCACTTGTCGATAATTTTGTTGCTTCCTGATATTCTTCTTCCGGAACTATTAGCTTATCTAATTCCAGTCCAAAAACTTCTTCTTTAGTATAACCGAAAATATCTTCAAAACTTTTATTTATATCTTTAATCTCTGCATGGTGATCTAAACGAGCAATGCCAATGGGACTGGCATGAAAAAGATTACTAAACATGCTTTCACGATGCTTCAATTCTCTGTGAGAAAGCAACCGATCTGAAATATCTCTCTCTACAATAATAACTACGTCATTATCAAGAAAAGTACCTTCATTCATTAAAACTTCAGTTGGAATGACTTCTCCATTCTTTTTTTGCCCCCAACCTTCATAGCTTACAGATTCTCCCGCTCTTGCTCTTTCCAGATATTCTGCAATTTGCTGTTCCGAAAATTTTCCATTCGCTGATAAAAACTTAATTTCCTTTCCAACAACTTCTACGGGCTTATATCCGAATGTTTTGGTTAAGCCCTGATTAGCATTGATAATTCTTCCCTCATGATTTACTAAGTAAATTGCATCAGAAATTGAGTTATATAAATCCAGAAAATTGCTCATCAGCTGTTCAGAACGTCTTAATGCAATTTTCTCTTCAGTAATATCTTTTATCACTGAATAAATTGAGTTTATTTCCCCTTTCTCATTCTTCAGGTAAGAATTATACCATTCGCACTCTATCTCAGAACCATCTTTAGTTAATCCCTTAAGTTTTATTATCTGAGACGATTTATTACTCTTTAAAACTGATTTATTAGCGTCTATTAACTTTTTTAAATCATCATCTGTTATAATATTCTCTAGAAGGTGAGGCGATTTCTCTACTTCATTTGCTGAATATCCAAATAAATACTCCGCTCTTTTGGACCATCTGATGATTTTGTGATCAAGATTCCATTCAATTTCAGCCAAAGGAAAATCCTGAAACCCAATAGGAAGAGATAATGATCTATCCTTAGGAATATTTTTTTTAAAAACTTCAGTCAGGTCATGCCCAACCACTACTTTTGAAGGAATACCTTCGTAACTAATAAGGTGTGAAGAAAACTGTACGAATATTTCTTCTTTTTCTTTTGAAAACAATTTCCATGTTTCAATTAAGGGAAGTTCAAGAGCCTTAAATTCATCTGATTCTAAATCAATAGATTTACCTAAGAAAGAAAGCTTTCTTCCCAACAGTTCTTTTTTGGAGTAGCCAAGTTTAGATATAGCTGCATCATTTATATCCAATATTTTCAGGCTCAATTGATCGCAAACAAATAATAATTGCGAATCGAAAAATGTCATACTTAATGTAGATGTCCTTTAATTTTGCGGATTGAATATGCACTATCTTTTACTGATTTTCCAACGCAATTTCGATACATTAAAATTAGTGTAACTGAAGTCATATAATTCCTATCTTAAAGCTTCACAAAATCAGTTTTCCAAATAAACTTTTAATGTCCGAACAACAAATTACTATTACACTACCTGACGGCTCTGAAAGAAATTACCCGCAGGGAGTTACCGGCTTAGAAATAGCAGAATCAATATCATCAGGATTAGCAAGGGTTGCATTAAGTATCACAGTTAATGATGAAATCATTGATCTTGATCGCCCTATTAATTCCAACGCCTCAGTTTCAATCAATACCTGGGAAAATGAGGATGGGAAATATACATTCTGGCATTCATCTGCTCATATTTTAGCTGAAGCAATTCAGGAATTATATCCTGAGGCTAAGTTTGGAATCGGACCTCCTATCGAAAGTGGATTCTATTACGATATTGATTTCGGAGAAGAAAAAATCACTCAGGATGATCTTCAAAAAATAGAAAAGAAATTCCTCGAGGTAGCCCGAAATAAAAATACTTTTAACCGAAAAGACATCACTAAATCAGAAGCTATAGATCATTACAAACAAGTTGGTAATGAATATAAAGTAGATCTTATCGAAGGCTTGGAAGACGGCTCCATTACTTTTTATACCCAGGGAAATTTCACGGATCTTTGTCGTGGACCTCACGTTCCGAATACCGGAATTGTTAAAGCTATCAAATTGACCAGTCTTGCAGGAGCATACTGGAGAGGTGACAATAACAGTAAACAGCTTACCCGTATATATGGAGTATCATTTCCTAAACAAAAGATGTTGACTGAGCATTTGGAAATGATCGAAGAAGCCAAAAAAAGAGATCACAGAAAATTAGGTAAAGAACTTGGCATCTACATGATTGATAATATGGTAGGAAGTGGTCTACCTATCTGGTTACCCAAAGGAACAAGGCTTCGAAGAACACTTGAGTCTTTTTTAAGGGACGAACAATTTGAGCGAGGTTATCAGGAAGTAATCACTCCTCATATTGGAAATATAGAATTATACAAAACTTCCGGTCACTATCCTTATTACTCTGATTCCCAGTACGACCCAATTCAGGTTGATGACGAAGAGTATATGCTTAAACCTATGAATTGCCCTCATCATCACAGAATATATTCTAATGAGATGAGAAGTTATCGCGATTTACCTTTAAGACTCGCAGAATTTGGAACTGTGTATCGTTATGAGCAATCAGGTGAATTGAGCGGACTATCAAGAGTTCGGGGTTTTACTCAGGACGATGCTCATATATACTGTACTCATGATCAGCTGAAACAAGAGATCAAGCATACCATCGATTTAACTAATTTTGTGTTTGACACCTTTGGTATGCCGGTAGATATACGTCTCTCCTTTCGTGATGATAATGAAGAAAAATATGGCGGAGATATTGAACTTTGGGAACGAGCTCAAAAAGAGATTCAGGAAGTAGCCGATGAAATGAATCTGGACTATACCATCGCTCCGGGAGAGGCAAGTTTTTACGGGCCAAAAATTGATTTCATCATTCGGGATGCCATTGGCAGAAAATGGCAGCTGGGAACAGTTCAGGTTGATTATGTAATGCCAAACCGATTCGATTTAACTTATGTTGGGTCAGATAATGAAAAACATCGACCTGTGATAATTCATCGTGCTCCATTTGGTTCTATGGAAAGATTTACCAGTATTTTGATTGAGCATTTTGCAGGAAATTTCCCGTTATGGCTATCTCCGGAACAAATTCGGGTTCTTCCGATTTCAGATGATCAGAATGAATATGCTCAGAAACTGGTTACTGCATTCAAAGACATCGGAGCAAGAATTACTCTTGACGACCGAAGTGAACAGATTGGAGGAAAAATCAGAGACGCTGAAACTGACAAAGTGCCGTATATGTTAATTGTAGGCGCTAAAGAAGTGGAGGATGGCACGGTTTCTGTACGAAGACATCGTAAAGGAGATATTGGAACTTTCAATTTTTCTGATTTTCTTTCTGATGTGAAAAATGAAATTGAACAAAAACTACTTCCTGAAGATTAACTAAACATAAGAGGATAAAAATCGCAAGAAGATCATTTGGCAGACCAGAACCTGCCGACAAAACACGAGTAAATGAAGATGTACGAGCCGCACAGGTTCGTGTAATTAAGCCTAATGGTGATCATGAGATCACCACATCCGACAGGGCATTACAAATTGCCGAACAACATGGTTTAGACCTTGTTGAAGTTGCACCGGACGCAAACCCTCCGGTTTGTAAGATTATAGACTACGGCAAATACATGTATGAAAAGAAAAAGAAAGAAAAAGAAGCTAAAAAAAAGCAACATACTGTAACGGTTAAAGAATTACGCTTCCGCCCTAACACAGACGACCATGACTTGGAGTTTAAAACACGCCATGCACGTGAATTTCTTGAAGGTGGCGACAAGGTTAAAGCAACAGTACAATTCAGAGGTCGTGACATGCTTTACACTGAAAAAGGCGAACTGCTTTTACTTCAGCTTGCAAAGAGTCTTGAAGATGTAGGTAAAATTGAGGCTAAGCCTAATATGGAAGGCCGAAGAATGATCATGATGCTTCAACCAAAATAAAGAGGAATCAAAGATTGATTAATCTTTGATTTCTACCTATTTTTCCAGTCTTTAATTTTTCACAAAGCAGGTATATACACAATGCCAAAAATGAAAAGTAATAGTGGTGCTAAAAAGCGGTTTAAAGTTACCGGTTCCGGTAAAGTTAAGCGTAAGAAAGCTTTTAAGCGTCATATTCTTACAAAGAAAAGCAGTAAAACTAAGAGACAGCTCGGCAGTGATGCTATCGTAACTGATGCAGATACTCCAAAGGTAAAAGAGCTTATCCCTTACAAATTTTAATCCTTAAATCTTGACAAAATGCCACGTTCATCAAATTTAGTGGCTTCCCGTCGCCGTCGCCGTAAGATTTTATCTCAAGCGAAAGGTTACTGGGGCAAGCGTAAAAACGTTTACACAATTGCAAAAAATGCGGTTGAAAAAGGTCTTTTATACCAATACCGTGATCGCAAAAACCGTAAGCGTACTTTTCGAAGATTATGGATCGTCAGAATTAATGCAGCTGCAAGACTCAACGGAACTACATATTCAAAGCTCATTCATGGAATGAAGCAGAACGATATGCAGATTAACCGTAAAGTTCTTGCTGATCTTGCAGTTCACGATGCCGATACGTTTGCTGCCATTGTGAAGGAAGCTACAGCTTAATTGCAAACTTGCTATTTTAAAGCCGGTAGATCTGTATTTAGGTTTACCGGTTTTTTTATATAAACTACTTATTAATACGTTTTATTTATGCTGGAAGAGGTAAAAGCATTACAGTCTGAAATTGATGCTCAGTCAGTTTCAAATACAGAAGAGTTAGAAAATTTCAGATTGGAATTTCTTTCCAAAAAAGGAAAGATACAATCCATGTTTAAAATGATTGGCAAAGTTCCGAATGATCAGAAAGCTGAATTCGGAAAATCAATGAATGAAGTAAAGAACTTCGCTCAAAATAGATTTGAAACTCTAAAAAAAGAGTTGGAAACTTCTCAAGACAAACAAGTTTCAGCATTAGATGATATCACTTTAACGGCTCCTCAAACCCCGGTTGGCTCTCTCCATCCTCTTACCCAAACCCTGGAAGAGATGAAGAGCATTTTCTATCGATTAGGGTTTACTATATCACACGGACCCGAGATCGAAGATGACTTCCATAACTTTACGGCTCTAAATTTTCCTCCGAATCATCCCGCAAGAGATGAACAGGATACTTTTTTTATAAGGAAAAGTAATGATCCTGATGTGGATGATCTTGTTTTACGTACACACACCTCTCCTGTGCAAATACGATTGATGGAAAATCAGAAACCGCCGGTCAGAGCAATTATGCCGGGGCGTGTTTACAGAAATGAAGCCGTTAGTCCAAAATCCTATTTCTTATTTCATCAGGTTGAAGCACTCTATGTCGACGAAAATGTAAGTGTAGCTGATCTTAAGGATACCTTGATCACATTTGTAAAGCTGATGTATGGAAGTGATGTCAAGTACAGACTACGACCGGGTTTCTTTCCTTTCACCGAACCAAGCCTTGAAATGGATATTTGGTGGGGTTCTGAAAAAGATGGTAAATGGCTGGAAATTTTGGGCTCCGGAATGGTTGACCCAAATGTATTTAAAGCAGCGGGTGTCGATCCCGAAAAATATACAGGATTTGCCTGGGGAATGGGTGTGGAACGTATTGCAATACTAAAACATGGTATTGATGACATCCGCTCATTCTATGACAATGATATTCGATTTTTAGAACAATTCAATTAAAATAATTTCTCTATTTCAAAATGAAGGTTTCTTATAACTGGCTTAAAGAATTTGTTGATTTCGATCTCAGCCCCGAAGAACTGGCTGATAAACTTACACTAATCGGACTGGAAGTAGAAGAAATTGAAGAGTTCGGAAGTACTCTTGAAGGAGTTGTTGTTGGTGAAGTTCTTGAAGTCAGACCACATCCAAATGCAGACCGCTTAAGAGTTTGTAAAGTTGATCTTGGCAACGAACAGGTACAAATTGTGTGTGGTGCGGATAATGTCGCTGAAGGACAAAAAGTTCCGGTGGCTACGGTTGGCTCTACCCTTCCTATTAAATTAGATGATGGAAATTTTCTAACGCTAAGAAAAGCAAAGCTACGTGGCGAAGAATCACACGGAATGATTTGTGCGGAAGACGAACTTGGTTTAGGTACGGATCATGATGGTATCATGGTTCTTGATGCTGATCTTCAAACAGGTACTCCTATAAATCAGATCTTTGATCTCAACCAGGATACCATTATTGAAATCGCAATTACCCCAAATCGCCCGGATGCAACTTGTCATTTAGGGGTAGCCCGTGATATTGCAGCAGCTTTGAATCTGGAATTAAAGAAGCAGGATATCAATACCCCTGCTCCTTCCAATACAAACGATTACTCCATTTCTATAGAAAGTGATAAGTGTCATCGTTATGTCGGAAAATTAGTTAAAAATGTAACAATTGAAGACTCTCCTTCCTGGTTACAAAACAAACTTAAAGCGATTGGTTTACGTCCCGTAAATAATGTGGTGGATATTACCAATTATGTGATGTACGAATTAGGCCAACCATTGCATGCTTTTGATTTTGATGAGATCAATGATCATAAGATCGTAGTTAAAGAATTCGATAAAGAAATTGAATTCGAAACACTGGATCATATCAAAAGAAAATGTTCTTCAGGAACTCTGTTTATTTGTGATGGGTCCGGTCCAGTTGCCATTGCTGGTGTAATGGGAGGTCTGCATTCTGAAGTAAGTGATAAAACGACAAACATACTTATCGAGAGCGCTTATTTCGATCCGGGAAGTATCCGAAAGACCTCCAAAGAGCAGACATTGCAAACCGATGCTTCTTACCGATTTGAACGAGGAATCGATCCGAATTTACAAGCTTTAGCAGCTCAAAGAACTGCAGATCTGATTATTGAAGTTTGTGGTGGTGAAGCGGAACAAGGACTCACAGATGTACATCCTACAAAAACAGATACGCATGAACTTACTCTCAGGAAAAGCTATGTGAATCGTCTGTTAGGGACTGATTTAAATATCAAAAAAATCATTTCAATTCTGGATGGTCTGGAACTAAATGTTACTGATCAAAATGAAGATACCGCAACTTTCGGGATACCAACCTTCCGCCCTGATCTGGAACGGGAAGTGGATCTTATTGAAGAAGTTGGACGATTATTTGATTACAACAACATCGAATCAAAGAATCAGGGAATCTATATTTCCACAGATCCACTCACTGATTGGGAACTTTTGCAAAGCAAGATAAGAACAGCCGCTGTAGAACTAAGCTTTAGAGAGATCTATACCAACTCTCTTATATCTGAAAAAGAAGCTTCTAATTTTGTTGGAGAAGAAATGCAGATCAAAGCATTGAATCCGCTCAATAAAGACATGAGTGTAATGCGTCCTTCATTAGTTCATGGCGTACTCAAATCAGCAGCTTATAACTTTAATAGAAAAGCTAAAGCTATTCGGTTTTTTGAATTGGGGAATGTTTTTGTTCATTCAGAGGATTCAACATACCACGAGAATATCAACGAACAAACACATGTGCTTTTCGGAGTTTCAGGATTTAAACAAGAAGACCATTGGTCCTCATCCCCTGTATCATATTCTGCTTTTGATCTTAAATCGAACATAGAAGCATTCTTTACTAAAATCGGACTATCAGATCAGATAAAAATTTCTTTAAAAGATCAGAACGAACTTGTTTATTCTGCTAAGAAAATTCAATTAGGAGTGTTAAAAACAGTTTCTGACGAGTTAAGAAATACTTACGATATTGAACAGGAAGTATTTATTGCTGAATTCAGTGTAGACAAAATCAGTGAAGCTCTAAGCAAAACCAAACACTCCGGATTTACTCAGATTCCTAAGTTTCCGCTTTTTGAGTTTGACTTTGCCGTAGTTGTTGATGCTTCGGTTCCTGCTGGAGACCTAATAAAAAGCATCAAATCTAAAGCTGGTAGCAAGCTCAAAACCATTGATATTTTTGATGTATTTGAAGGCGAATCAATTGGTAAAGACAAAAAAAGTATTGCCTTCAGACTAAATTTCATTGATCCGAACAAGACCTTGAATATCAAAGAAGTAGAACCTATTATCCAACAGGTGGTAAAATCACTTGAAAAAGAGTTTTCTGCTAAACTAAGAGCTTAGGTTATACAATGAATCAGATTGCACAACAGAGCGAGAAATTCAGACAATTATTATCCGCTATCGAAGAAGAAGTTGCTGAACTCAAAAATGAGATCAAAGAGCTTAAGAAAGATAATGCCGGACTTAAAACGAAACTTGCGGAAGCAAGAGACAAGCAAACGGATATTTTCTCTGCGATCAGTGAATCCGAAAGACTTGCTATGAGGCAACATGTTCAAGGCTTAATTGAAAAGATCGATAATCATTTAGAAGCATGATGAAATCTATTAAAGTCACTATTCTCGGAAAACAATATCCCCTCAAGGTGGATGAATCTGAAGAAGAAAACATGATTCGCATTTGTAATTATGTGGATGAGAGATTTCGTAAATATCGTGAGCAATTAGTTAAACAACCGGAATCTACGGTAATGTCACTGGCTGCTCTTAGTATTGCTGAAGAACTTTTTGAAGCAAGAAGTAATTCATCAGAATTAGAAAAGAACGAGCAACACACCATGGAACGGGTCAATAAAAGCCTGGAACGACTGCTCGAACAAATTAAAGAAGGATAGAGAACATTGGCTGAAACCGTCAGCATTTTATTTATTGGAGATATCGTCGGAACTCCGGGACAAAAAATAACCGAAACATTTTTACCCAGCTTGATTGATAAATATGAGGCCGATTTTGTGATTGCCAACGGCGAGAATTCTCATGAAGGACATGGAATCAATCAGAATATCATCAAAAATCTGCACAATCTGGGTGTGCATGTAATTACAGGTGGAGATCATTCCTTTGATAAATGGAAGGTCTTCAACTATATGAGGGAAAATAACACCATCCTCCGCCCTCTCAACTACCCACGCGGTAATGCCGGTTATGGCTTTGGAGTATATGATATTCCTGGAACTGATTTTAAAATCGGAGTGCTGAATCTTCAGGGACGCACATTTATGAAACCTATTGACGATCCGTTCTCTGCTGCTGATTGGGCTTTAAGTAAGATCAGTGAAGAAACCAATATTATTTTTGTTGATATGCATGCTGAAGCCACTGCAGAAAAAATTTCCATGGCCTGGCACATTGATGGAAGAGCATCCGTGATGGTTGGAACGCATACGCACATTCCTACTGGCGATGCCAGAATATTTCCGGATGGATTGGGTTATCAAACCGATGCAGGAATGACCGGTTCTTTCAATTCTTCCATTGGTATGGACAAAAAAGTAGCCATCAAACGTTTTACGACCGGAGTTCATCAGAAATACAAAGCTGCAGATGGCGATAATCATATTTGTGGTGTTTTTGCAAAAGTTGATACCGAATCCGGTAAATGTGTACACATTGAACAGGTTACTTATCCTGAATTTAACTCAAGTACAGAAAGCTGATGACTGAAAATCTGTTAACAGCAAAAAAGATTTACAAAAGCTACGATGATGAATACGGCGGTCCGCCCTTAGAAGTTCTCAAAGATGTAAATCTTGAAATCTCCAAAGGAACTATTACATCTATCGTAGGGTCAAGTGGCAGCGGTAAAAGTACACTACTTCATATTCTGGGTGGACTTGATAAACCTAACGAAGGCTCCGTGCTGTGGGGAAATAAAGACCTCAGCACCATGAAATCGGATGATCTCGCAGATTTCAGAAACAAAAACATCGGTTTCGTTTTTCAGTTTCATCATTTACTTCCCGAATTTACCGCACTTGAAAACATTGCAATGCCGGCACTCATTTCAGGTAAATCGATCAAAGAAGCTTCTGATCATGCGCTCGAACTTATGAAAAGGTTCGGAGTTGCTGATCGAAGATTGCACCGCCCTGCTCAGCTTTCTGGCGGAGAGCAACAGCGTGTTTCCATGGCAAGAGCTTTGATGAATAATCCCAAGTTGATACTTGCAGATGAACCTACCGGCAATTTGGATGATGATAATACGGATGTAATTCTGGATCTTTTATTTGAGCTAAGAGACCGGGACGGAGTTTCAGTTTTGCTGATTACCCATGAAAAAAGTATCGCTGAGAAATCAGATACCATCCTCGAAATAAAAAACGGGACTATTACTTAAACTGATTTTGGTTAAAGTGTAAACAACCTTATTTTTAGCCCCTGAATTTAATCCTCAATAAGAAAAAAAATGTCTAAAAGATTTACAAAAGAAGAGCTTGAACACGATCCGTTATTAGATAAATACGTAAAATCGGTAGATTTCTTCCAAGCAAACAGAACCCTTATTCTGTCACTCGTAGTAACGCTGGTAGTTGTAATTGGAGTAATGATTGGTTACAAATATTATGCTGAAAGTCAGGAAGAGCAAGCTCAGAACTTAATGGTACAGGCTGAGAATTTTTACAGAGCCGGAGATTACCAGAAGGCATTAACCGGCGACGAATATACTCTCTCTTATGGATTTATTCAGATCGCTGATGATTTTTCAGGAACCAATGCCGGCAATTTAGCTTCTTATTACGCTGCTGTGTCCAACTTTGAATTAGGCAACATGGAAGAAGCTTTGGGATACATTCAGGAATACAAGCATTCTAAAGGAATTATGGGTGTGGGCTCTGTTTCATTTCATGCAACTTTACTGAAAGCAAACGGAAGCATGGAAAAAGCAGCCAGGAAATTTGAAGAAGCTGCTGAATGGGATACCAACGATTCTACTACTCCTTACAACTTGTATAAAGCTGCTGAGGTATACAAGGAATTAGGAAATACTGATAAAGCTCAAAGCATTGCTAAAACCATTCTTGATGAATACCCGAACAGCGATGAAGCAACTAAAAGCCAGAAGTTAATAGGGCAATTAGCCGTTTCTTAAATTCGGTTTTATTCTTTTTATTTGAAAGGCTTTCAGTTGTACTGAAAGCCTTTTTTTGTGCGCTTCATTTTTAGAATAAAGTGAAGTTGCTGCGCTTAAATTATTCATTATATTCCTACAATTCTTTAGAATAACATGAATAAAACTTAAACATGCAGTTGGGCTAACATGAATAGTATGCGTGTTATGCCGTTGTTGTAAGCAATTTGATAAACGTCTTGCTCAACGAAAGACACAGTTCACTCATTTTAGATTTTTAAATTAATTAACCAAGTTTATTTTTGAATAAAACATAAAATGGAGATAAAAATTAGACTTTGGATTGCAATATTAATATTTGGAATTACTCAAATCGGATTTGGACAAAATCTAAATATGGTAATTGAAGTGAACGAAAGATTAGTGACAACCGAAATTGCAGGTGCTTATCTGAATTTTGAAAATGAGGATGGAACTAAAAGCAGAACTCTTGTTGGATATCATCCTGGAGAATTAATTTTACAGAAAAAAGACTGGGAAAAAATACAATCTGAATCGACAAAAAAAATCACTCTTACTTTTGACTATTATGCTTTGAAAGGAAAGTGGCATAATAGTGTGAATTTCGGAATTGAAATGCAAAAGCACCATTTTGAGAAGAGTTATCTGATTTTAAGGGTATATGACTTTAGAGAAAGGAAATTTAGAAAACGATATGGTTGTTTGACTGACAAAAAATTTATTGCGGAATTGAACTTCCCACAAGGCGGAATTTTAATACGCTGTAGGTAATAAAAAACTGCTTACAACAACGTGTATAATTAATGGCTAGTTCTCGCCCACTTACGAAAATCCTCGCGGATTTTCTATTCGGTTTTTATTTGCTAAATTAGGTGCTTAAACACGCCACTAATCATACACAAAACCGTTATAGAAGAATTCGCTTCGCTCTTCTTCTATAACGTGCCGGGCTAAGTTCAGGAGTTGCGAAGCAACTCTACATAACCTTCACTAAATTCAATGGGTAAAACCAACTGAACTTACCCCGGCACGTTACCTGTAATTATGAAACCAACTTTAGAACTTCCTATAACATTACGTCCACCTGAATTGGATGAAGTTCCTATGAATTCTTCAGTTAAGGAACGATTGGAATTACGGAAAACAGCAAAAATTGTAGAAGGGTTCAAAATTCTACCAAAAGACAATAATCCTGAACACGAGGAATTAGCATTTAATTTTTACGCAGAAATAAATATTGACAACTCAAGACTTTGGAATTTAATACTTGAATTGAGCAAGGAAATGCCAGATGAAATTTCACTGATTTTTAATCATTCAGACTGTGAACCTGAACATGGAAAATACTCTGACAAAAATCAAACTTTCGAATTTCTCGCCAAATATGAGACTGAAATTATTTCAGATACGTTTATCGATATTGGAATGATTTTTCACTCGGATTCTGAATTGATTGAAATTTTCGTTCCTGAATCCAAATACATAAAATTTTGGGGAGTTGACCAAGAATCATTTCTTAAATCAATGAATAAGTTTGACCTGAAAGAAATTGACGGAATTGAATTTGTGGATGAATATCCAAAAGTCAGAGAACCTTTAAGGTTGTTTAATGAAAATACAACTGACTCAAACGAGCTGATTGAATTATTAAGAACAAATTTTAAAATAAAATAACTACAGGTAACAATGGCTATAAGTAATTGCTTGTTCTCGCCTACTTCTGAAAATCCTCGCGGATTTTCAGTTTCGTGTGTACTTGCAAAGTTAACCGCTAAACCACGCAACTACTCATAGCCGAAACCGTTCGCCATAAAAATCTAAGAGATTTCAACCAATTCAATCTTCAGTGATAAACTCCAACAAATCCTGCCCCCGATGTAAACAAGGCTTTGAGTGCAAAGCGGATTCTATTTCTGAATGTCAATGTTCAACAGTCCGATTAAATGATCAGGAAAGAGCTCATATTCAGGAGAATTTTGAAGACTGTCTTTGTATAAACTGCCTTAATGAGATAAAAAAATCCCTAAATCTATCTTCAAAACCTGAAGTAAAATAAGCTGATATTAGCCTTACCCCTCTTCTGAGCTTCCTCTTACCATTTTCTCAACCTCTCTCCCAAGCTCTTGCTTGGGAGAAATCGAAAGGAGCTCCTGCTCCCAGTACTACCCCCTAAATAAACTAACTTCAATTAAACTTTCTCCTCCCAAATATTTACAAGCCGAAGAGTACCTCCAAAATTTTGGATCTTCTATAAAACCTGCCTTTACAGGATTAAAATGAATATACTCCAAGAAGCTTTCCATTTTATTAAGGGTATTAACTTGTTTTGGATATGACCCTTCTTGCCAAACCTGATATGTACACTCTTTTTTGTGATTCTTCTTTCCTTTTCTAAGTCTTTCCAGTAAAATCGAATGACTTCCAGATTCAAGATGTCGAATTATTTCTCTGGCAGTAAATGATTTAAACCGACGAATATCTTCGGAAATGTCCCCGCTTTCTACAATCAAATGGATGTGATTGTGCATGATTACATATCCATAAAGCTTAACCTTCATCTGTTTTTGGATATGGGACAGTGAATCGAGAATTATTTGGGCGATTACCGGATAGGCGAACAAATCAACTCCTTCTATTACCGAACAGGTTATAAAATAAGGGTAGTATGTTTCGTAAAATTTGAAATTGCTTCGTGCCATATATAGTTAGACTGTTTTAGAAGCAATTCCTTACAATTATTATTTGGAGCAGGAGCTCCTTTCTTGCCATCCCAAGCAAGAGCTTGGGGTGCAGGTTGGCTAATCTTCAAAACCTAAAGTAAAATAAGCTGATATTAGCCTTACTCCTCTTCCGAACTTCCTCTTACCAACTTTTTATTAAAGAATTTCACCAGTGCAAATGCAATCGCCCATTGTACGAGCACTGTAGCCACTGAGAATGCACTCAATGGATTGTACCAGCTGTCAGGGGCGTATTCGGTGGCACTTAAGAACATCCACCAACCAAGCAAGGTGATCACTTCTACAGGAACAATATATTTCAGAATAACTTCCCACCAGCTTCCAAGCTGAATACCTTCGGGATCGGTGTTCACCAATTCGGTTCTGAATTTGTGAACTCCGTACTTAATGACGGCATAACTTATAAAAGCTCCCGAAACCATCAATCCTACTCCCCAAACAAAATCCTGATTGGCAAAGAAGTTCAGATTCATAGCAGAAGGAATTCCAAAAGCAAATCCTGCCACACAAATAACCATGGTTGCTTTCTTTCGGTCCACGCCCGTATTAACAAACACTTTGGTTGCCAGCTCGATCATGGAGATCAAAGAACTGAATGCAGCAAAAGTCAATCCAAGGAAAAACAGAATGGAAAAAATTCCTCCACCACTCATGGTGGCGAATAATCTCGGCATCCAGATAAAAGTTAGTCCTGTAGAAGCAGGGCCTGATGTTTTCATCACATCCAGAATTTCCGTATTACTCATAGTTGCTCCAAGCGTGCCAAACACGGTAGAAAAAATAATGATCGCCGAAACGATAGAAACCATATTGTTTCCAATTCCGGTCTGAAATGCACTTACTGTTACATTATCCTGTTTCCTCATGTACGTGGCATACGTCAGGATCAATCCCCAGGCAGCTCCGGTATCCCAGGCATTTTGAGTCAACGCCTCCAGCCAAAGATTAGGGTTTTTCAGATCGCTCCAATCCGGAGTGAATAAATATGCAATTCCTGCTCCACTTCCTTCTATCGTTAAAGCTTTCACCAAAGAGATTACTAAGACCACTAAAAGTGATGGAATTAAAATCTTGTTCACCTTTTCAATGGATTTAATTCCTTTCAATACGATGTAACCGCCAATTAACATCACGGTAGCATGAGTAATTATTGGCCAGCTAGATCCCTGAAAACTATTCCAGATTCCCATTGCTTGATCAGCGGTTTCCGGAAGCGGTGTAAATAAAGCCTGCGATAAATAATACAAACACCATCCTGCAACCACACTGTAATAGAACATGATAGCGGTAGCTACAAAACCGATGAAACCTCCCATCCACCCTTTTTTCTCGCCAATAAGATCAGCAAAAGACTGAACTACACTTTTTCTACTATGTCTTCCGATACCATATTCCGCAATTATTAAGGGAATAGACCACATAAACAGAAAAATTGCCCATGCAATCAGGAACGCACCTGCGCCATCATCCCCACCATTTTGTGCTGCAATTCTTGGGAATCTCCAAATATTTCCGGTACCAACGGCAATACCAAGCACACTTAAAATCATTCCAAGTTTTGAAGAAAAAACTTCTTTCTTTTCGCTCATTCTAAAAAATTTGTTAACTGAAAAATACCTTTGAAAAGCTGCCGTTTCTTCTTCTGAAGATTATTACCTTCTGTATTCATAAATTTTGAATAGAATCCGGCTATGCCTATAATTGAATGCTAAGCATAACGGTAATAATCGACTATCCAAAAAACAATTTCACAAACAAATTTTTGATGTTTTCAGATCATAAAACGACCAATAAGTACCTGGCTTTACTTACTTTTTTTGTTTCCTTAATCATTTACACGCTCACCTTAGCTCCTACTGCAAGTTTTTGGGACGCAGGTGAATTCATAGCTGTTGCGCACGGACTTCAGGTTAACCACCCTCCCGGTGCTCCCTTTTATTCGTTGTTAGGTAGAATGTTTTCAATGTTTATGCCAACAGAGTACGTTGCTGTGAGTATAAATTTTATAAGTGCACTCGCATCAGCGCTTACAGTAATGTTATTGTATCTGATCATTGTACGCTTGATTCGCGAATGGAAAGGTGATGTTGCTGAATTTAGCTTAATGGATAAGATTGGGATGTATGGCGGTGCCGTTGTTGGCGCTATGACTTTTGCAGTCACTGACACTTTTTGGTTTAATGCTGTAGAGGCTGAGGTTTATGCGCTTTCTATGTTCTTTACAGCTATTGTGGTTTGGCTTGCATTAAAATGGTCGGAACGTCATGAAGCACAATACAATGAAAAATGGCTGGTTATGATCGCTTATATGTTTGGTTTGGCGATCGGAGTGCACTTACTTAATCTTCTTACGCTTTTCTTTGTTGCATTAATTATCTATTTCAAGAAGAGAGATTTCACACTGATTTCTTTCAGTATTATGGGCGTACTTTCAGTAATTTCATTCTTTTTGATCTATCCTTTCACTATTCAAAGTATCCCGGATATTTCGTCAAAGATCGGAGATGCCACTTACGGGCTTATCGGACCAATCACGTTTATTATTCTGATTATGCTGACTGTAGCATGGGGAATTTATTATACTCATACCAGAAAACACCGAATGGCTAACATCATTATGATCAGCTATGCTATGATTCTGATTGGGTATTCTTCTTATTCGATCATTATGATCCGTTCAATTGCGGACCCTCCGATCGATGAAAACGATCCTGAAACTGTAGAAGCTTTTGTAAAATATTTAAAGCGTGAACAATATGGTTCCACCCCTATTTTAAAAGGAAATAATTTTGATGATGCCACCGGACAAATTACCCGTGGCGAAGCTGCTGAAGAACTTTTTCCAAGAAGACATTCCCCTGACCCAAGACATTTAGAGTATTATTCACGATACGATAGTGACTGGGACTTCTTTTGGAGTTATCAGGTTAATCACATGTATATTCGCTATTTCAACTGGAACTTTATTGGACGAGCTGCCGATATTCAGGACACCGGTTGGCAATCCGGTTTTTCACCACCTAAATATCCAAGTAACAAAGCCAGTAACTCATTCTTTTATATTCCCTTTTTATTAGGGCTGTTTGGAATGATTTACCATTTTTCAGCTGATTGGAGAAGAGCTGTTGCTGTAGGAGCATTATTCATTGTTACCGGTTTAGCCATTATTATATTCTTGAATCAACCTCCCTTCCAACCTCGCGAGCGTGATTATGCATACGTCGGTTCATTCTTTGCATTCGCAATCTGGATTGGCATTGGTGTAACCGGTTTAGTTGATTTACTAAAATCATACATCAAAGAAAATTCTGTGGCTGCTTATGCAGTAATTGGATTGACTCTACTTGCTTCTCCGGTTTGGATGGGATATCAGAATTGGGATGATCATGATCGAAGTGACAGGTATGTCGCACCCGATTATGCCAAAAATTTATTGGAATCTGTAGCTCCAAATGCGTTGATCTTCACCAACGGTGATAATGACACTTTCCCACTTTGGTATGCTCAGGAGGTTGAAGGCATTCGCACAGATGTTAGAATCGTCTGTTTGAGTCTTTTAAATACCGATTGGTACATAAAACAGCTTCGGGATCAATGGTCACACGAATCGGCTCCTCTTCCTATTAATCTAACGGACGAAGAAATTGACAGATTAACCTCCGGACTTTCCCAATGGAGACCTCAGGAAATCAACATCCCTGTGGATAAAGATATGCTTCGTCGAGCCTTCTCTGAAGACAATAGCTACAAAGAAGCCATTGGCGCAGACTACAGCGAAATTCCTATCCTGAAAACAGGCACCGATTACGAAATGCCTGTTGATTCTCTGGATGAGGTTGTAAGCTGGCAACTGGACGGGCGTCTTTATGGACGTAATCAGGATGGTTCTGAGATACGCTATTTGCAAACTCAGGATCGCTTGATTCTTGAAATATTAAGAGCTAATGAATGGTTACGACCTGTTTATTTTGCAAATACTGTTTCAGGTCAGAGTCAGCTGAATCTTCAGGATTATTTCAGAACCGAAGGAAAAGCTTATCGTGTTGTTCCAAAGAAAATGGATAGCCAAATTGGTAGTGGTTATATCAACACTGAAATTCATTCAAAAAGAATGCGAAATTTTTCTCATCGTAATTGGGATGATACTGATGTCTATTTTGATGAAAATATACGTCGTATGATGGGCAACTATCGCTATAATTTCCTTCAATTAGCAGAGAAATTTCTCGATGAAGGTCAGCCTGACAGTTCGAAATACTGGCTTGATCGAGGTCTTGAAGTAATTCCAGTCAGAGAAGATGAAGATGTAAGCACCATTCAAACGCTGTACGCAAATCTTTATGCACAAGTAGGCGATTCTGATAAATCGATTCAAATTTTGGATAAATCCATTGAAGGATTTAAACAAAACCTTGATGATGAATTAAATGAATTCAACACTCTGAGAGATAGAATTAACGAGATAAGCACCGAGTATGATCAGGCAAGAAGAAATGCTGATATCAAGGCTCAAAGAAGGCTGACTCAACAAAACAATACATTAATTCAGCAAGCAAGAAATCAATCTCAAAATGTAATGAGGGAACGCCAGTCACTTGAAATTGCACAGTATGTCTATTTCAAAGCAGGAGCTGATGAAAAAGCATTACAAATAGCTGAAGAAATAAATTCTAAGTTTATGGGGACAGAAATTCCACCTCTTCCCCACGATAGAGAATCAAGCATAAGAATAGGTACCCGTTACGGACTCTAATTAACAACATATTTATAGTTAGCTCTCAGAGTAGTATATTACTGAGAGCTAAACCAAAAAATTATGATTCATAAGTTTACACCAGAAAACATTTCTAAAATCGGCGAAGTACTCGGAGCTACTCCAAAACCACTTGGAGAAGATGTATTCCGTATTGAAGTCAAAAATGAGGAAGAAAACCGTAAACTCGCTCTTGAAATCCATCTTGGGTTAGATGTAAATGGCGAAGAGATGAATATGGTTTCTGTTTATGCATACAATACTTTTCTTCAACTGCATAATTGCACAGCTTTTGTTGCCAGTGATATTTTACAGCAGGTTACTTTTTTCGGTAAATCTGACTCAAAAACTTCAGGACTTATCGTAGAAAAAGCTGCAGGCTGTAGTTTGTATGCAAATGTGGATGAAAGCTTACTGAACGGAGATTTTACTCAACTCCCTGAAGATCTCATGATGTGTGGCATTGCATTGTCTCTGACTGAATCGATGGATGACGACTTTAGTTTCTAAAATAAGAATGTGGCAGATATCTACCCTCTTCAAATATTCAACGCCACAAAAGCAGATCTTCCGGTTCAGGAAATAGATTACCGTAAAGTTTTTGAATTCGTTGCCGAGCACGAGAACGCTTCTTTTGAATTAGTTGAACTAGCTTACGTTGATGAATCGGAAATTGTCAGAATCAATCTGGAATTTCTGAAAAGAGACTACGTTACAGACATCATTTCATTCAGATACGACGAGAATGAGAATAAGCAGGAGATTGAAGGAACTTTGTATTGTTGTCTTCCTCGGATTATTGAACAAGCTAAAGAACATGATCAAACTTCACGAAAAGAATGCTTGAGGATTTTTATTCATGGTCTTTTACACCTTATTGGGTATGATGATCAGTCGGAATCAGAAAAAGCTGAAATGACCCGGCTTGAAAATCAGTACCTGTCTATGTTTTATCAGTAACATACACTTTTGAACTTCGTACATTGCCAAAATTTTAAAACATGGCAGAACAAGACAAGAATATCATCACCGAAAGAACCAAAGAATTTGGCAAACAACTTTGGGGAATTGTTGAAAAACAGATCGAGAAAAATTCACCTAATAGTAATTCTGAAATAGTCAGAACTACTCCTCCGAAAGATGAAAGTAAACATAAGTGGCTTCTTAAGCTTCTATTCCTCTTTCCTTTGCTGCTTCTGGGTACTTTTATTACTTCTTTTTTCTGGGATTTTGATGGATTTGAAACTACTATATTTGGCTACCTGATTGAATTTGAAGGATTAATGCGAATTCTTAGTATAAGCGGCTTAATTGGTTTTTTGACGAACTGGTTAGCAATTACAATGCTTTTTCGTCCATCAAAAAAACGTCCTGTATTTGGCCAGGGATTAGTTCCAAAACAAAAAGACCGAATCGCCTACCGTTTGGCTGCAGCTGTATCCGAAGACCTGATAAATCCTGAGATTATCAAACAAAAAATTCAGGAATCTCAAGCTATTTCTAAATATCGAGAGCAGGCAACAGAATATATCAAACAGGTAATTGATGATCCTGAATTCAGAGCTGAGCTAAAAATTCTGGCTGTTTCTTACGTAGATGAAATGATTGCTGAACCGGATGTTCGAGCCAATATCGCTGAAACCATTATTCATCAAATTGAAAATAATATTGAAGAAAATTCTTTCGAAAAAGTAGCTTTGAAAGCATACAGCTTTATAAAAGGTCAGGAAATGCAAACGTTAGTAGAGGAAGCTCTGGTAAAACTTCCCGGAGGAGTCGAAAAAGGATTGGATAAAATGGACGATTTTCTTGATACGCTTCCTGACAGAATAGACTCTCATAGTTCAACTATTGAAAATGTTGTTACTTCTCTCCTTTACAAACTCATCAATCAATTAGACGTTCACGCATTAGTTGAAGATAATCTTCGTGAATATGATGAACAACGACTTGAAAAACTTATAAAGAACGCCAGTAATGATCAGTTGAGATATATTCAATATCTTGGTGCCGTATTAGGAACACTTGGAGGATTCATCATTTGGAAACCCATTGGAAGCCTTTTGTTGTTGGTACTGATTTTTTCAGTTACTTTTGGAATAGATACATTACTTTATTGGTTAAAAGAGAAAAAGTCTAACAATATCTCTTAATTCTTTAGGCATAGATGAAAAAATTTAAATTATTGGTTCCTGCATTATTAATAATTGCAGGTTGCTCTTCCTCACAAAATACAATCGATAGAAATACTTCGGATCAGATTGAAAGTTCAGAACAGGAACCTGTAACTGAATCAACTACGAAATTGGAAAAAGCTCCGCGGGACTGGCATCATCAAAATCAGGACAACCGGTATTTTATTGGGATTGGTACTGACAGTGCCTATTCAAATTTGCTTTATAATAAACAGCCTTCAAAAAAAGTGATTGTTGCTGTAATAGATTCAGGAACTGATATAGAACATGAAGACCTCGCTGAAAATATCTGGATTAATGGAGACGAGATACCGGATAATGGGAAAGATGATGACAACAACGGTTATATCGATGACATTCACGGTTGGAATTTTATTGGCGGAAAGAATGGACAAAATGTTGAAAAAGACACCTATGAGCTTACCAGAATCTATGTTGATTTAAAAAACAAGTACTCAAATGTTGAAAAAAATTTACTCTCAGATTCAGCTAAAGAAGAATATGAACGATTTATCGAAGTAAAGAATGAATTTGAAAAAGAAAGAAAGGAAGCTAAACAAAACTTTCAAAATCTTTCCAATGTAATACAAGCCATTAATGGAGCTAAGCAAATATTTGATGTTGCTTCTATTGACTCAGTCTCAAATCAGGAATTAAAACCTAATTCAAACGACGGTCCTTATCTCCAGCAAGCCAAACAAATTGTAAAATATTTCAGAGACCTGGATTTAACAGAACAAGATATTCAGGATACCTATGAGCAAACCGACAAGTTTTATAACTATGCTTACAATCCTGAATTTGACCCCAGAGATATTGTAGGTGATGATTTTGATGATCTTGAAAACCGATTTTATGGAAATAACGACGTGGAAGGTCCACGAAGTGATCATGGTACTCATGTCGCTGGAATTATCGGAGCAATCAGAAATAACGCTATCGGCATGAATGGTATAGCTCCTGAGGTTTCTCTGATGATAATAAGAGCCGTACCTGATGGTGATGAACGTGATAAAGACATTGGTAATGCTATTCGATATGCTGTTGAAAATGGAGCAAATATCATAAATACCAGCTTTGGAAAATCATATTCCCCAAGAAAATTCTATGTTGATGAAGCTCTTCAATTTGCTGATGAAAATGATGTTCTTATTATAAATGCAGCTGGCAATTCTTCTCAAAATGTGGATAGCATTATAAGCTACCCCAATAAATTTTATGAAGATGGAGGAATGATGAAAAACTTTATCACTGTTGGAGCTTCTTCATGGATGGGAGACTCCACAACAGCTGCTTCTTTCAGTAATTATGGAAACAATACCGTCGATCTATTTGCACCGGGAGTCGATATTTATTCCACTACTCCTAATGACACTTATAAAGCTAATTCGGGAACCAGTATGGCAAGCCCGGTTGTGGCCGGAGTAGCAGCATTAATTATGTCTTATTTCCCCGACCTTAGCGCTTACGAAGTGAAAGAAATATTACTAAACTCTGTTACGCCGTATACAGAATTACCTGTTTACAGACCAGGAACTAAGGATCCTGTCCCCTTTTCGAACCTTTCAGCAACAGGTGGCATCGTAAATGTATTCAATGCAATAAAGCTTGCTCAAGCTAAATCTAAAGGAGCTAATTAATTGTCTACAGTGGATTCTAATTTTGATGCTTTTGTAATAGGTTCAGGTCCTAATGGATTGTCTGCAGCAATTGCTTTGGCACAACAAGGATTGAAAGTAAAAGTTATTGAAGCTAAAGATACTATTGGTGGCGGAACAAGAACCGAAGAGCTAAACGAAACGGGTTTTTTTCATGATGTCTGTTCAACAGTTCATGCTACTGCATTAAGTTCTCCCTTTTTAACCTCTCTCCCACTTGAAAAACATGGATTAGAATGGGTTCATCCTGAATTTCCTGTTGCCCATCCATTAGAACACGGCGATGCTGTAATTACTGAAAAAGATCTCGGCAATACACTTGAAAGGTTGGGCAAAGATGGCAAAAGCTACCGTAAGCTTTTCAAGGAATTTATCGATTCCTGGGACTTTCTTTCTAAAGATCTTTTCGGGGATCTTAGAATTCCAAACCATCCTTTAGCAATGATGCGTTTTGGTTGGTACGGTATGTTTTCATGTAAGCTTTTATCAAATAGTTTCTTTGATATGGAACGAACAAAGGCTTACTTCTCCGGATTGGCAGCTCATAGCATCTTACCTCTTGAAAATGCTTTTACAGCTGCCTATGGATTGGTTTTAGGAACTTCCGTTCATACAGTCGGATGGCCCGTTGCAAAAGGCGGTTCGCATTCGGTTACACGGGCTATGGCGTCATATTTTCAGGAACTTGACGGAGAAATCGAGACTGGAAATCTCGTTCAATCAATCGAAGAAATACCACCTGAAAAACCTATTTTATTTGATCTGACTCCTCGTCAAATCGTACAGATTGCAGAAAGTAAATTTTCCGATTATAACAAAGACCGGTTGCTGAATTTCAATTATGGTCCCGGAGTTTTCAAAGTTGATTTTGCACTTACTGAACAAGTTCCTTGGAAAAATGAAGAATGCAGAAAAGCAGGAACACTTCATCTTGGAGGTTCTTTAGAAGAAATAATTCTTTCTGAAAAACAAACCTGGGACGGTAAACACCCTGAACATCCTTATGTGTTGGCTGTTCAGGCTTCTGTATTTGATAATACTCGCGCCCCGGAAGGTAAACACACCCTCTGGACCTATTGTCATGTCCCAAATGGAAGTACAAAAAATATGGAAGAAGAAATCATAAAACAGATCGAGCGTTACGCTCCCGGGTTCAGGGATACCATCATCGCAAAGTCTTCCATAAATGCTGTAGATTTTGAAAAATACAATCCAAATTATATCGGTGGCGATATAATTGGTGGTGCTCAAAACTTTAAACAGCTTTTTGCTCGACCTTTACTAAAATGGGATCCTTATAAACTGCCTGCTGATAAGCTTTATATTTGTTCTTCTTCTACACCTCCTGGTGGCGGTGTTCATGGAATGTGTGGCTATAACGCTGCAAAATCTGCCCTTAAAAATGAATTCGGAATTAAAATCTCTTAGCAGCTCAGTAATTAGTATTTTCTGATATGTTTAAAGCGCTCAGACTTTTAGCCGGTACCCTTTCATTTTCCGATCAAAAAAACTCTCCATCTGCATTATCAGGTAAATGGGCATTGATTTCCGGAATAATCGCACTATTGGTTTCAATTCCGATTTTATCAGTGCTTACTTCTTTTTTTATCCCTTCAGGAGATATCTGGCAACATTTAGTAGATACTGTTCTTGGTGATTACATCACAAACTCTTTCTTATTAATTATCGGTGTAACTATTGGTACAGTTCTTACCGGAGTTTCTCTTGCATGGATAATCACCATGTGTTCATTTCCCGGTCAAAAATATTTTGAATGGGCCGCTGTTTTGCCTTTCTCAATTCCTGCATATTTAATGGCATACATTTACACCGATTATCTTGGTGTTACAGGTTCACTCCAAACCGATCTACGAGCTTTTATGGGTTGGGAAGTTGGCGATTATTTCTTTCCTCAGATACGATCTGTATGGGGTGCCATCCTGATTATGGTATTAGCATTTTATCCATATATCTATATGCTGGCTCGCTCATCTTTTCTAAATCAATCTGCATCTCTTTTTGAGTCGAGCAGGATAATGGGTTATTCTAATACTCAAACCTTTTTTAAAGTTGCTTTACCCTTGGCCCGGCCGGGAATTGCAGCAGGATTGGCACTCGCTTTAATGGAAACTTTGAATGATTTTGGGACGGTTCAGTACTTTGGTGTACAGACGTTTACAACCGGCATATACCGAACATGGTTTGGTCTGGGAGAACGCCCTGCGGCAGCTCAACTTGCCGGATTTTTATTGCTCTTTATTGTTGCGCTGATTTTGCTTGAAAGATGGTCAAGAAGGAAGATTAAAGATCAGGTAAGTGTAACCAGCCAGTTTAAGCATTTCCATAAATTCAACCTCAAGGGATCAAAAGCGTGGACTGCTTTTGTAATTTGTATAGTTCCGGTTTTATTAGGATTCATAATACCGGTTGTATTGTTACTGATCATGTTCTTTAATAATCTGGATTCCGTCAATCCGCGATTCTTATTATACGCTTTAAATACATTGAGTGTAGCTGCAATAGCTGGTATTATTACCATTAGTATAGCGCTATTGATGGCTTATTCCGCCAGATTAAACCCAACAAAGTTAATAAAAGGTCTGAATCAGTTCGGAGCGCTGGGATATGCCATCCCGGGGTCTGTTATTGCTGTAGGAGTCTTGATTCCATTTGGCTGGCTTGATAACACTATAGACTCATTTCTTAGACAAAATTTCGAGCTCTCATCCGGACTTTTATTAAGCGGTACATTATTCGCATTGATCTTTGCTTATGTAGTCAGATTTTTATCTGTTTCCTACAATGGAATTAACTCAAGTCTCAGAAATATTTCTTCTTCTGTTGACGAAGCATCCCGGGGAATGGGATACTCATTCCGACAAATTCTGACCAAAATTCACACTCCAATTCTATCTACAAGTTTATTATCTGCGTTTTTGTTGGTATTTGTAGATGTAATGAAAGAATTACCCGCTACCATCATAATCCGCCCTTTTAACTTTGATACTTTAGCTGTACAGGTTTATCGACTTGCTTCTGATGAAAGACTTGGGGAATCAGCCGGTGCGGCTTTAGCGATTGTTCTGGTAGGTATAATCCCGGTAATATTATTAAGCAAGTCAATTACTAAAACCAGAAAATCAGATTCTGGTAAATAAAAAAGGTTCCGCCGCAAAGCAACGAAACCTTAAAATTACAATGAGTTCAAAAATTCTACACTGATTGATGGATATTCAATATTGGTTATTCCAACCTTATTGCCAACCCGCTCTGTCCATGATTTGAATTGCCTGAGGGTTATTTTTTCCTAAAGCAGAAACATTTAATTCATCACTTTTGAATTCACCAAATTGCTGAAGAACAGGATTCCAGGTTGCATCTTCATTAACAGGATATTCGTTATTATCAACAGTAAGGTATCCTTGTGATTGTTCATTGGTCAGGTATTCAAGAAATTTTATTGCGTTGTCTCGATTTGGAGAATTCGCGGTAACTCCGGCAACACTAATATTAACATGAGCCCCTCTTCCTAATTCACTTTGGTTGGGAAATACCAACTCAACGCTTTTAGCTACAGCCAGATCGTCTTCGTCCTCTCCTGTTAACATCATCGCTAAGTAATAGTGATTTACAACTGCTGCATCACAAATCCCGGCTGCTACTGCTCTGATTTGATCTCTGTCTCCACCCTGAGGAGTACGAGCCATATTATTTACAATTCCATTTGCCCAGGCTTCTGCGGCTTCAGCACCGTTTGATTCGATAATGGAAGCCATCAATGACTGATTATAGATATTATTTGAGGAACGGATACAAACTCTGCCTTCCCAATCTTCTGTTGCCAAGTCTTCATATGTGAGCTCATCGAAATTCTCAACATTATCTGGATTTACAACAATAGCCCGAACTCTTTTTGAAATTCCGAACCAAAGTCCATCGGGATGTCTGAGTGAAGAAGGAATTCTTTCATTTAGTACTTCAGAATCAACTGAACTTAAAACACCAGCCTCTTCTGCTCTCCACATCCGACCTGCATCAACGGTAACTAAAATGTCTGCCGGTGAATTTTGCCCTTCACTTTTAATTCGTTCAATTAGCTCGTCAGATCCACCTTCTATAAGGTTTACCTTGATTCCCGTTTCTTCTGTGAAATCAGAGTACAAAGCCTGATCGGTATCGTAATGCCTTGCTGAGTAAATATTAACTTCTTGCGGACTGCTACATCCAGTTATGATGAATAAAGCAACAGCGCTAAAAAATGTTGTTAGTTTCATTATTTATGATTGATTAAAATTTATTGCTCCTAAAATAACACTATATAGATAGAATCTAAATAGTAATTGCAGCTTATTTTAAAGCAATGAATTGTTAAATCAGGACTGAAGTCCTTACTTGTCTATGATCTTTGCAAAATCACATTCAGTAACAAGAAAGGGATTCAACCCTTGGTTTATTTGCTGATTCTTCATTTTTAGTCACTACTTGGAATAACTTTATTAGCTCTATTTGTTATTTCAATATCAAATTCACGATAATCCCTCATGATTCGCCGGATCCAGGAAACGTAAAGTCTCCCAGCGATACATGCCGGAATTATGTGCGTCGGCCCAGGTAATTTGAATGGCATGATTTCCTACTTGCTGAATGTCCTTGATATCGATTTTAGATGGATTTTCAACAAAAAACATCTTTGGTTCAAACTCATTCATGTGAGCATGCCCTCCCCGGCACATCACACACGGACAGTTTTTACGAAGTCCGAATAACGGATACACAGATTTCACTCCGTCATTCCATTCAATTTCGAGAATTTGTTCTTTGTTGCTAACTTCTATGGAAGCTGGAAATACTGAATTTTGCATATCCAAAATTAAGAAATGATCTGGACTATTATATCTTCATCGCTGGTTTTTTTGATAAGTATTTGGCTGGGGAAAAAACGTTACCTGAAACTGGAAGAAATCACAATGAGGCGATTCCTATTATCAGGGATTTTGACATTGATCTTATTTTTACTGCTCAGGTTTTTGAATAATATGGGATACTTCCCTCAACCTCTTGGTGCAGGTTTTATGAGCGGGCTTTATGCTTCAATTGCCGGTTTTTTTACCGGAGCCGCTTACGATCAGTACCAAATGAAAAAAGATCTGGGTGATATTGAGTATGTGAACACAGCTTTTATCTCCGACCTTCTGCCAAATCTTATTGCACTCACTTTAATAGTTCTCGGAATTGCACGAACTTCTGTAATGGATCAGCTTCCTGTTACTCCTATTCGACTTGCTTCCGGAATCTCATTGATGTCTATTGGATTATATGCCATCACTTTACGAATTACACCGGAATTCAGAAAAAAAGGATTCGTAATTCTTGATCGGGAATTCCCATGGAAAAATCTCATTGCCTATCAATGGTATGAAGATCAGGTTATTGAGCTGGAATTTGAATATGAAGGAGAAATCAGATTACATCGTTCGATAGTAAAACCCGAAGATGAAAAAGAGGTGGAGAAAATTCTGGCTAAGAAGATGAGGGAGAAAGTTGAGAATAAGAGAAATGAAAATGATGAATGAAAAATTAAAAATTATCATTCTTTACTATCTTGAATTTTAAATCTTTCATTTTCATTTCTTTCAATTTCAACCATAATACACCGATTTTTCACGTAAGAAAGGTTTTCTTTTTCAGCAATTCGCTCCGCTTCATCAGAAGAAACATCCAATTGAGTCCATATCACGGGATTTTGCCCTGTTTTCTTATTCCATTGCATCACTTCCTCAACAATTCCTGCCGTATGTTCATTAGCCCTGAAAATATTAATGATGTCTATGGTGGTCTCAGCGGGGATATCATTCAATTCACCATAGCACTTCTCCCCTAATATTTTATCTTCTGAAGGATTGACAGGAATAATGGTATAATCCCGATTCTTCAAAAACTTGGCAATGTAATTGCTCGTTCTATATTGATTTGCTGAACAACCTATGATAGCAATGGTTTTAGATTTTTCTAAAGTTTGACGGATGTCAGGTATGTTTAGCGACATTGGCTTAGATCTGGTTTCGAATACTCAATGTTAGATTCCTTATCTTTAAGCTCTTAATTAATTTTATAATTCCAAAGAAAGAAACGTTTTGTCAATAATTAAAGACGGTAGCACCGTAAAAGTTCATTACACAGGTCAACTTAAAGATGGATCTGTATTTGATTCATCCCTTCAAAAAGACCCGCTGGAGTTTACTATGGGTCAGGGACAATTAATTCCCGGTTTTGAAAAAGCAATTGAAGGATTGAGCGTTGGTGATACTACCACAGCAAATATTCCTGCAGCAGAAGCTTATGGAGAGCCAAATCCTGAAATGGTTGTAGAAGTAGAAAAAAATCAGCTTCCTGATGAAATGGAGCCTGAAGTCGGACTTCAATTACAATTGAATCAACCAAACGGACAGGCCATTCCTGTTCAGATTACTGCAGTTGGCGATGAAAAAGTAACGCTTGATGCAAACCATCCGCTTGCAGGACAAGATCTCACCTTCCAGATCGAAGTTGTTGAGATTGCATAATTCATTTTGAATAACTTCAAGGCTGTGATATCATTCACAGCCTTTTTTATGCAAAATATTTTGTAGCTCTATTCAGATTTGAAAAGCTAACGAGGCCAATCTAAAATGGTTTACCTTTTTCACCGGACATAAATGTCCTACTTGTGAAAGATCCTATTAAACCCTTGAGCAAGCACGTCCTTTAGGACAGCTTGAAAAATTGCAAAAAATTCAAAACTATCTTTTTCCTGTTTTTTCATACCTTAAAATATGGCTGATTTCCACCAACGCTCCACCATTTCAATAACCTGTCCTAAATTCATGACTTCTTTCCTGAAAAAAGAAGTGGAAGAATTAGGTCACACCGTAAAAAAAGAACGTGTTGCAGGATTAGAGATCGAAGGAACTTTGCACGATTGCATGAAATTAAACCTTTGTCTGACCACAGCTCATCGTGTTCATTTTTTATTGAAGCAATTCCGCGCTTTTAATGCGGATCAGCTCCATAAACAGCTCGTAAGTATCCCGTGGGAAGATTACATCGATAAGAATGGATATGTGAGCATTACTTCCTTTATCAATAACAAGACCATCAACAATACGCAGTTTGCTCAACTTAAAGTAAAGGATGCTATTGTGGATCGGATACGCGATAAAACAGGAACAAGACCTGATTCAGGTCCTGATCTTGGTAAAACAGTCGTTTTCCTGTTCTGGAAAAAAGATCAGGCAATGATATATCTGGATACTTCCGGAGAATCTATTTCACGAAGAGGATACAGAGTCGAAAATCACTCAGCGCCTATGCAGGAAACACTTGCTTCGGCCATTATTCAAGCTTCAAAATGGAAACCCGGACAGCATTTCATCAATCCGATGAGCGGAAGCGGAACCATTGCTATTGAAGCAGCTCTCAAAGCTCTCAATCGCCCCGCAGGACTGTTACGGCCTAACTACGGTATCAAACACATACTTGGTTTTGATGTGGGTGAATGGAACGGATTACGCTCTGAGTTAAAACGGGAAGCCGATAAAGAATTTGAAGGCAGAATCATTGCCACGGACATGGACGCAAGAGCCATAAAAGCCGCCAAAAAAAATGCTAAAACCGCCGGTGTTGATCATCTGATTGAATTCAAACAATGTGATTTCAGAGAAACGGAGATTCCTGAAGGAAAAGGTGTTGTTGTTTTGAATCCTCCTTATGGAGAAAGAATCGGACACGATCAGCAACTGGAAGACCTCTATGAAAGCATTGGTGATTTCTTTAAACAAGAATGCTCAGGAAAATGGGGATATGTATTCACCGGAAATTTTGATCTTGCCAAACAGGTTGGATTGCGTACCAATCAAAGGATTGAGCTTTATAATTCTACGATTGAGTGTAGGTTGTTGGAGTATGAGTTGTATTAAGGAATTAATAATTCATAAATAATAACTTTGAACTCTTAATTGGCATTCATCAGTTTTTACTTCCTTTTCCCCTTTCCTGTTTTATATTCCGTCTCAGTTCATTTCAACTAACTACGGATTATGAAATTTTATCTCATTTTTATTCTAATCCTTACTACTTTCATTGGTTGCCGTAAAAACATCTTCTCTACAGATAACGGCAATTTCGTAGGTGAGTGGTATGTGCTTAATTTTGAAGTTGGAAAAGAACATTGGAAAATAGATTCATTTAATAATGTTCTCTTTTATAATAAATACGAAGAACTTACTGGCAAATACCATATTGATAAATTGAATTTCGAATCTGGAACTAGACGAGTTTTAATTTCTGAGGATAGAAAAGATACTATATGGATTGACGGGATTGAAACGCCAAGTGACTTTCCAACAAAAATATCTCCAGATACGATTAGATTTTATCATTCTTTTGTAATGGTGAGAAACAACAATCCACCTAAAACCGAATTATCAAAAAAGAAAATTATTGAACATTTGGAAAACTCTTTTTGGGAATATGATTTTGATAATACTAAAGTCGAATTTTTTCTAACAGATTCACTCCTTAATAATGACGAAAAATTAGCTTATTTAAAAATGAGTGGTTGTTATGAATATTCTTCCCCCAATCAAAGATGGTCGCTTGATACATTAACTAATAATTTAGTTCTGAATTTCACTATTGAACATGGCAGATGGCAAGAACAGATGCTTATTAAAAAGATAACTGAAGATAAACTAATAGTTGATAGAGACGACTTTTATTGGTTTAACAAAAATTTAACAATCAAAAAAAAAGAACCTTGGAATCTGAAAAATTTTCATCCTTCAGAAGATTTCAAGCGAATTTACTCAACTCCTGCTTGTAGTTATTGATTAACTATAATAGTAATTCATCAGATTTTACTTCCTTTTCTCCTCTCCTGTTTTATATTCCGTGCAATTCATTTTAACTAACTACGGATTATGAAACTTTCAAGGATTACTCTCCTTTTCCTCTTAGCAGGGTTTATCGCTTGTCAACCTTCCAAGTCATCATTTGAACAACTGAGTCTTGAAGAAGCAACCATTGCTGATCTTCATGAAAACTATCAAAACGGTACTTATACCGCAAAGGATGTTACCGAAGCCTATTTAGAAAGAATTGATAAATAAGAAAATATCCGTCTGGACACTTATGAAAAAACTGATTTTTATAGTTTTTATTTTTGCTCTCTTATTTGTGAGCACAAATGATATTTTTAGTCAAAACAGCGATTCTCTTAAAATATCTACGTCTATTCAACATCAGGACTCAAATCAGTATAATTTTTCATATACCTTCAAATCGTATAATTATCATGAAGGTGAAGCTTACTTTGATCCAAGCCTGTATAACCGTACTAACTATGATACTTATCAATACAAAGAGTACATTGAGAATACATTAATCATTTATCTCAGCTGCGAGATAATAGAAAGTACAGATGAGTATATTTGTGAAAGTTACCGGATACGTCCTGAGCTGAACTTTAGGGTAGTATCCTCCGATTTTTGCGAAGTTATAAACCAAGCCAATCAACAAAAAAACCATTTAATAAGCTTATCTAATACAAGCACCTATTTTAATAACCGACGCTTAGATTTTGAAGAAGTATATTCCATTAACATTTATAATACTGATCCAAAAAAACCGGTTTGTTCAATCAAAAATAATGGATTCAAAAATGAGTTTGGGGATATGACGGAAGATCAAATTAATAATTACTACGCAACGTTAGTTGATTGCAGCTGTAAATCTGCTCAATAAGGTTCTTCATTTCATGCTTCGTAACATGGTTTAGAGAGAATATCGAATTATAGTTCATTATTCACTGATTGATCTTTATCTTTGCTTGAAATAACACAGTATTTACTATAATTAATGTCAGACAATCAAAGAATTCTTGTTACCTCCGCACTTCCCTATGCAAACGGTCCTTTGCATTTAGGCCACCTTGCAGGAGCTTACCTCACTCCTGATTTTTATGTACGCTATAAACGCTTAGTTGGTGTTGATATAGTTTTCATATGTGGGTCAGATGAACATGGCGTTCCTATTACTATCGCTGCTGAAAAAGAAGGTGTAACTCCTCAGGATATTGTGGATCGGTATCATGATATGAATAAAAAAGTTTTTGAGGATTTCGGGATATCTTTTGATTATTACGGAAGAACGAGTTCGAAAACACACCACGAGACTTCTCAGGAATTTTTTAAAAATTTATACGACAAGGGATACTTCAAAAAGAAAACAGAAAAGCAGCTGTATGATCCTAAAGCTGATATGTTTTTACCTGATCGCTATGTGAAAGGTACTTGTCCGAATTGTGGATTTACCGAAGCTTATGGTGACCAATGTGAAAATTGTGGTACTTCGCTCTCTCCTACAGAATTAATAGATCCTAAATCAGCTCTTTCGGGTGAAAAACCTGAACTAAAAGAAACCGAGCACTGGTATATGCCACTCGGAGATACTCAGGAAAAACTTGAAAAATGGCTGGATACCAGAAAAAACTGGAAGCCAAATGTGATGGGTCAGGTTAAAAGTTGGTTAAATGACGGTTTAGCTGACAGAGCTGCTACACGTGACCTTAGTTGGGGAGTTCCTGTTCCTCTCGAAAACGCTGCAGGAAAAGTGCTTTACGTTTGGTTTGATGCACCAATTGGGTATATCTCTGCGACTAAAGAATGGGCGGATGCTAAAGGAGACGCTGATGCCTGGAAAAAATACTGGCAGGATGAAGATACGGAGCTTTATCACTTCATAGGAAAAGACAACATAGTATTTCATTGCATCATGTTTCCTACCATCTTGATGGAACACGGCGGTTATGTAATGCCAAAAAATGTTCCTGCAAACGAATTTTTAAACCTGGAAGGGAAAAAACTTTCCACATCACGTGGCTGGGCAGTTTGGTTACACGAATATCTGGAAGACTTTACCCCTGATTTACTTCGTTATGCTCTTGGAACTACCTTGCCCGAGAGTAAAGATTCTGATTTTTCCTGGAAGGATTTCCAAAGCCGTGTAAATAATGAACTGGCAGCGGTTTTAGGTAACTTTGTATTCAGAGCGCTTTCGTTTACTGAAAAATTTGCAAACAGTAAAGTTCCCAAACTCTCCAACCCATCACAAACAGATCTTAATGCTTTAAATGCCATCAAAACTCAAAGGGAAAGGGTTACAGAAGCTCTTGAGTCATTCAGGTTTAAAGAAGCAATTTCTGAAGCAATGAATCTTGCCAGGGCGGGAAATAAATACTTTACTGAAACCGAGCCCTGGAAATCCAGAAAAGAAAACCCGGAAGCTTGCGATAATACTTTGCATGTTAGTTTACAGATCTGTGCTGCTTTATCCATTTTGATGGATCCAATTTTACCCGAGTCAATGAAAGAATTACGAGCTCAACTTGGAATGAAAGATGAAATCCGTTGGAAAGATATTTCTGATTCCATGTTACAATCCGATTCTCAAATCAATCCCGGTGATGTACTTTTCACCAAAGTAGAAGACGAACAAATCGATGCTCAAATTAAAAAGCTTGAAGAAAGAGCTGCGGCAAACGATCCAACCTCAAAATTTACACCATTGAAAAATAACATCGAATTTAACGATTTTATGAAGCTGGACATCAGAGCCGGTAAGATCTTAGAAGTAGATAAAATTGAAAAATCGGATAAATTACTTAAGCTCAAAGTAGATATCGGATTTGAAAAAAGAACCATAGTTTCAGGTATAGCCAAGCATGTAGAAATGGAGAAATTGATTGGTCAAACAGTAAGTGTAGTAGCCAATCTTGCTCCAAAAAAATTGATGGGAGTAGAAAGTGCCGGAATGATATTAATGGCTGAAGATACTGAAGGTAACCTCAAGTTTGTAGAAACAAATGCAGAACCAGGAAGTACTATTACCTGATACTAGTAATCCATTGAGCCATATAGATTTTTCCAATTTTGAATTAGGTTATTCTTTCTATAAAACAGGAGTAATTTTCAGGGTTTTCTCCCCACTTTCAGAACAGATTATCGCCTTAGTTTATGATGACTATGAAGGTGAACCCGTATCTGAAATTCCTTTAGGAAAAGATGACACAGGAATCTGGAATGGTTTTACCTCAGAGGATTTAAAAGGAAAATGGTATCACTACAGAGTTAAGAGAAATGACGAAGTTCAATTTGCTGCAGATCCTTACAGCAAATTTGTAACTACAAAAAATCATCATCTGCAATTTCCCAAAACCCGCATCATCGAGATGCCCTATTTTGACTGGAAAGGTGATACTTTTGTAAAAGTTCAGGATCCCAGAGATTTAGTGATTTACGAAACCCATGTAAAAGACATGGTAGCTCATTCATCAGCCAGAACTTATATGCAGGGAATTTATAATGATTTCAGGCAGGCTGAAGTTGGTGGAATTGCTCATTTGAATCGAATTGGAATTAATGCAGTAGAATTTCTCCCCCTCCAGAAATTTGGATATTTTGAACCTCCTTTCAATCAAAAAACGGAAGAAGGAATTAAAAATACCTGGAATCCCTACTCCAGAAATTACTGGGGTTACATGACTTCTTTCTTCTTTGCCCCAGAAACTATTTATTCTTCTAAAGCCAGCATTCATAAAGGCGAAGTTATTGGCAGAGATGAACTTGCCATAAATGAATTACGTAACCTAGTCAAGTCTTTACACGAAGAGAATATTGCTGTGATAATGGATGTAGTATACAATCATGCATCCCATTATGATCAGAATCCTTTAAAGATTTTAGCCAAAGAGCATTACTTTAAACTTGATGAAAACGGTCATTTCATAAACAACTCCTGGACCGGAAATGACATAAATAGTTCCTCTCAGTTTTCCAAGAAACTGATTGTTGATTCGGTTCTGCACTGGATCAAAGAATATCACATAGATGGATTCAGGTTTGATCTTGCCGGGATTATAGATTGGGAAACAATAGACCTCATAAAAAATGAAGCTGAAAAAATTAATCCGAATGTAATTTTGATCGCTGAACCCTGGGGCGGTGAATACAAACCTGCCGGATTCTCTGATCATGGATGGATCTCATGGAACGATAAAATCAGAAATGGAATAAAAGGGTCTCATCCGGTTTCTGATAAAGGATTTATCTTTGGCGGATGGAATCACGAAACATCACGTTTAGCGCTCGAAAATTTTATCCGTGGCACGCTCGAAAATGGTGAAAAGGGATTATTCAACACATCAGCTCATTCACTAAACTATATTGAAAGCCATGATGGATATACTTTGGGAGATTTTATCAGAATATCTCTCGATCATCACAAAAATGAAGAAAATTTTACTAATAAAAGGGCTCTAACCTACTTAGACGGGCACCAAACTAAATTTGCAAAATTAGCTGCTCTCACTCTTTTTGTAAGCCAAGGCATTACAATGATTCATGCCGGACAGGAATGGGCTAGATCTAAACTCATTTTTGACCCAACCGGAAAAGATTCAAGAAAAGGAATGATTGATCATGATAGTTATAACAAAGACAATGAGACCAACTGGCTCAATTACAACGAGATCGATATTAATAAAGATATTTTCAATTATTATAAAGATCTGATTCAGATCAGAAATAACAGCCCTGCCCTTCGTAAAGCAATGCCTGAAGATATTTATTTCAAATATTATTTGGATCCATTGCATGTAACATTTTCGATCCAAAGTGACATAAAATTAGATAAATTTGAATATTTCATCTCTTTGAATGGAAATCCGAATCAGGAGAATGAAATAGATTTACCCAAAGGCACTTGGGAAGTTTTAGTAGATAAAGATTCTTCTTCATTAAATAAGGACACAATAACTGTTGAAAATTCTTATACTCTTGCACCAACTTCCGGAGTTATACTCAGAAAGTTGCGAATAACGTGATCAAAAAATATTTTAGCTAAAATAAACAACCTTTAAGGAGGACATCTTTTGGCAGGTACATCAACAACCGATCGTGGTTCATGGAATTCAAAATTAGGCTTTATTCTTGCCGCAGCAGGCTCAGCCGTTGGACTTGGAAATATCTGGGGTTTTCCCACTAAAGTAGCTACCGAAGGTGGTGCAGCTTATCTGATAGTATATTTGATTTGTACTTTTTTAATTGGTTTCCCAGTTATGGTAGCCGAACTTTCTATTGGTAGAAAAGCCGGTAAAAACCCTGTTGGAGCATTTAAAGCTCTTTCTGATAACAAATTTTTCCCTCTGGTTGGATTATGGGGGGTTATTTGTGGGGTAATGATTCTTTCTTTTTATACCGTTATCGCAGGATGGGCGTTTGGTTTTGCCTTCGAAGAGATCTTTTACTTTTTGGGATGGGATGCAGCTGCTGCATGGCTTACCGATACCGGAAATGGATGGAAAAATGCGACCATAGCCTCTGTTTTTATGTTGGGGACAATTAAGATCATTACGGGAGGTATAAGCGACGGTATTGAACGTGCTACAAAATTTATGATGCCTTTATTGATTGGTATTATTGTAATTATGATCGTTTATGTACTGCTTCAGCCGGGCGCATCTGAAGGAATTAATGAATATTTATTGCCGGATTTCTCTAAGATCAACGCCGGATTGATATTCTCAGCAATGGGACAGGCTTTCTTCTCTTTATCTTTAGGTATGGGAGCTTTGATCACTTATGGTTCTTATCTGAATAAAAAAGAAAACATTCCTCAGGCTGCAGCTTTTGTAACACTTGCTGATGTAGGGATTGCATTCTTAGCTGGACTATTAATTGTTCCGGCTATGTACGTGGCAAAAAATGCAGGGATCGAGATCTTTGTTGGAGACCAGCTTGCATCAAGTACCGATCTTGTGTTTCAAATCCTTCCCGCCCTCTTCCATACTATTGGCGGAGCAACAGGATTAATTCTTGGAGTGGTTTTCTTCCTTTTACTAAGTATTGCGGCATTAACTTCCACAATCTCACTGCTTGAAGTTCCTGTATCGTATGCAATTGATGAATTTGAGATCAAAAGAAAAAAAGCGGCCTGGACTGTAGGTCTTGGTGTTCTGGTTATTTCGATCATTGTTTCTTTCAACACGGCACTTATTGGTCATTTTGATAACATCTTTAATAATCTTGGATTACCAATAGGCGGACTTTTGACGTGTGTATTTGTGGCATTTGTTTGGAAAACGGATTCAGCTATCACTGAAATGGAATATGGTTTTGCAGGAATCAGACAAACTTTATTTTCTAAAGTATGGCCAATGTTTATATACGTAATTTGTCCTCTGGCAATTTTATATAACATCATTTCTAATTTCATTTAAATAATTTGTTATACGGATTCACTACTCTTATTTTTGGCTGAATAACAAACGGAGAAAAAATTAATGTCTAAAGTTTCTACATCAGATTTCAGAAACGGAATGGTTCTGGATATGGATGGCGAATTATATTCAATCACTGAATTTCAACATGTAAAGCCGGGAAAAGGACCTGCTTTTGTTCGCACTAAGCTTCACGGAATTGTAAATGGAAAGAACATCGACAAAACCTGGAGATCCGGAGAAAATGCGGAGGAGATAAGAGTCGAAAGAAGAGAATACCAATACTTATATGAAGATGGAAATCTCTATTATTTCATGAATAGCGAAACCTATGAGCAAACCCCGGTTAACGCCAATCAGGTTCAACGCAAAGATTATTTAATCGAAGGTCAGGTTTGCAATGTTCTTTTCAATGCGGATGACGAACAAGTTCTATATGCAGAACCACCTGATCAACTTATTTTAACTGTGAGTAAAACCGATCCCGGTGTAAAAGGAGATACTGCTCAAGGAGGAAGTAAGCCTGCAACATTAGAATCGGGAGCGGTTGTCAATGTACCATTGTTTATAAATGAAGGTGAAAAAATCCGTGTTGATACACGCACGGGCGATTATCTGGAACGAGCTAAATAAAAAACTATGGATTTAAAACTTATTAAAAGCATTATAACCCTGATCTCAGACAGTGATGTAGATCAGGTTTCTATTGAAGAAGGCGATTTCAAAATTAAAGTCAAGAAATCTGCTGATATTGAAAATGTAACCTATAATCAATCTGCACCTGCTCCGGTTCAACCATCTGCTCCGGCACAGCCCGCAGCCCCGGTAACTCCTGCTAAAAGCGGTGAAGAAAGTAATTCTGATAATTCAGGCTCTACAGCAAAAGGTGAAACCGTTAAATCCCCTATAGTTGGAACTTTTTATAAAGCTCCTTCCCCTGATTCAGATCCTTTTGTATCAGTTGGAGACAAAATTTCTAAAGGTGATACTCTTTGCATTGTTGAAGCAATGAAAATCATGAACGAAATTGAAGCTGAATTCGGTGGCACTGTTCAGGAAATTCTACTTGATGATGGTCAACCAGTTGAATTCGATCAACCTCTCTTCATAATCAGCAAAGATTAATAAACAATATGTTTAATAAAATTCTGATTGCAAACCGTGGAGAAATTGCCCTTCGGATAATCCGAACTTGCAAAGAAATGGGAATCAAAACGGTGGCAGTTTATTCTACTGCAGACGCTGACAGTTTACATGTTAAGTTTGCTGATGAAGCTGTTTGCATAGGTCCACCGGCAGGAAAAGACAGCTATCTCAAGATTCCAAGTATTCTCGCGGCCGCTGAAATAACTAATGCAGAAGCAATTCACCCGGGATATGGATTCTTAAGTGAAAATGCAGAATTCTCGAAAATTTGTACTGAACACGAACTTAAATTCATAGGTCCATCTCCTGAATCGATTTCCAAAATGGGAGACAAAGCGGTAGCCAAAGCTACAATGATCAAAAACAAGGTGCCTGTTGTTCCCGGCAGTGATGGTGTTGTTGATTCATACGAAGACGCCAAAAAGGTTTGTGATGACATCGGATTCCCGGTGATCATTAAAGCTTCGGCTGGTGGTGGCGGACGTGGAATGCGTGTTGTTGAAGAAGCCTCAGAGCTTAAAAAGAACTTTGAGATGTGCCGTCAGGAAGCTTCTACAGCTTTCAACAATCCGGAAGTGTATATAGAACGTTTTGTTAAGAATCCACATCACGTTGAAATCCAGATAATGGCTGATCAACATGGAAACGTGGTTCATTTAGGTGAACGGGATTGTTCTTTGCAACGTCGTCACCAAAAAGTGCTTGAAGAAGCTCCATCTCCCCTTGTTAGTCCTGAACTTCGCAAAAAAATGGGCGAAGCATCTATTAACGCAGCTAAAGCTGTTAACTATGAAGGTGCCGGAACAGTAGAATATCTGGTTGATGACAATGAGAATTTCTACTTCATGGAGATGAACACCCGTATTCAGGTAGAGCATCCTGTAACTGAAGAAGTTACCGGTTATGACTTAATTGAAGAACAGATAAGAGTTGCTGCAGGAATAGAAATTGAAGAGCGTGAAATTCCAATTGAAGGTCATGCCATTGAATGCCGTATAAATGCGGAAGATCCCGAGTTTAATTTCCGTCCCTCAGCAGGTGAAATTACAGTATTTCACCCTCCGGGAGGTCATGGAGTTCGTTTAGATACTCATGCGTATTCAGGTTACCGAATTCCTCCACATTATGATTCTATGATCGCCAAACTAATTGTTTCAGCACCTACACGGGAAGATGCCATTAAAAAAATGAAGCGTTCATTAGAAGAGTTTATTATCGAAGGAATTAAAACAACTATTCCCTATCACATACAATTAATGGATGACCCGAATTTTAAAGCCGGGAAATTCACTACTAAATATTTAGAAACATCATTCAAATTTGACCCGGAGGCTGTACGATGAGTGTACCAAGTGAATTAAAATATACACGCGAACATGAGTGGATTAAAGATAATGGTGATGGAACTGCCACTATAGGAATCACTGATTTTGCTCAGGGTGAGCTTGGAGATATAGTTTTTGTAGAATTAGAAGACGAAGGTTTTGATTTTTCTGCCGATGACACTTTTGGTACTGTAGAAGCTGTAAAAACAGTATCAGAATTATACGCGCCTATAGATGGTGAAATTGCAGAAGTTAATGAAGCACTTGAAGATGATCCTGAATTGGTCAATAGCGATCCTTATGGTGAAGGCTGGATGGTTAAGATCAAAGTATCTGATTCATCACAGCTTGAGCAGTTGCTCTCAGCTGATGAGTATAAAGAAATAATAGCTTAAGCCATACACAATTACTTAATGAGCCGACATAACGAATGGATTTTAATCCTTGATTACGGATCACAATTCACCCAACTCATTGCACGTCGTTTAAGAGAGTTCAATATTTATTGTGAGATACATCCATTCAATGTTGACTTAGAAACGGTCTCCTCTCCTGTTCCCAAAGGAATTATTCTTTCAGGAAGTCCAAAAAGTGTGAATGACGAAGATGCTCCGGAGCTTCAAACTGAAATTTTGAATTGGGATGTTCCCGTGCTTGGCGTTTGTTATGGATTACAACTTCTTGCACATACAGAAATTCCGGGAAGCGTTGAAAAAGCAAATAAGCGGGAATTCGGACGTGCTCACCTCATTGTTGATGACAACTCAGGTATTCTTAAAGATGTAGAAAATGAATCTGTAGTATGGATGAGTCATGGAGATCACATCCATGAACTTCCTGCCAGTTATCAGATCGTCGGGCATACCGATAATGCATCTGTAGCAGCTGTTCATCACAAAGAAAAAGAAATTTATGGAGTTCAATTTCATCCGGAAGTTGCTCACACTGATTGTGGGAAACAGATTCTGCATAATTTTGCTTTTGAAATCTGCGACCTATCCGGTGACTGGACGGCTAATTCCTTCATCGACGAACAAATTGAGTCTATCAGAGAACAAGTTGGAGATGACAAAGTTCTCTGTGCCCTATCTGGTGGTGTGGATTCCACTGTAGTTGCTACACTGATTCATAAAGCAATCGGTAATCAGCTCGAATGTGTTTTCGTTGATAATGGGTTGTTGAGAAAAGATGAATTCGATGAAGTATTAGATTTGTATATCAAAGATCTTGAACTGCCTGTACGAGGTGTAGACGCAAGTGATCTATTTCTTTCGCGATTGAATGGTGTTTCCGACCCGGAAAAGAAGAGAAAAATAATTGGTGTTGCTTTCATAGATGTATTTGAAAAAGAGATTGGTAATCAGTCTGAATTCAAATATCTGGCACAGGGTACGCTTTACCCGGATGTAATCGAGAGTGTTTCTTTTAAAGGTCCATCTGCTACCATTAAGTCTCATCATAATGTAGGTGGATTGCCCGAGAAGATGAAACTGAAGCTTATAGAACCTGTTCGGGAATTATTTAAAGATGAAGTTAGGGAAGTTGGCAGAGCGCTCGGCATTCCAGAGCACTTTATAGGTCGTCACCCCTTCCCTGGTCCCGGACTTGGAATTCGAGTGATTGGAGAATTAAGTAAGGAAAGATTAGACCTTCTTCGTGAAGCAGATAAAATCTTTATTGATGAATTAAAGATTCAGGGACTATATAATGCTACCTGGCAAGCACTCGCAGTTTTATTACCTGTTCAAAGCGTTGGAGTAATGGGAGATGAAAGAACCTATGAATTTACCGTTGCACTACGTGCTGTTACAAGTGTGGACGGAATGACCGCTGATTGGGCTCAATTACCTTATGAATTCCTTGGTCATGTATCCAACCGTATTATTAATGAAGTGAAAGGAATTAACCGGGTAGTTTACGATATTAGCTCTAAACCTCCTGCTACCATTGAATGGGAATAATTCAGAACATTTTCTCTTACATGAAGTGTAAGCATATGCAATCAAATCCGATTTTCATGAAAACACACCTTCTTTCTTTTCTATTAGTTCTGATATTTTCATTTGTAACAATGGGGCAATCAATTCAGGATGGGAAAACGCTATTCCAAAATGGAGACTATGAGTGTGCGATACGGGTTTTTAATTCTTTGGATGACATTGAAGCACAATTATTTACAGCAAAAAGTCACTTTGCTTTAGGGAATTATTATAAAGCAAGAAACGCGGTCAAGAAGGTGCTTGAATCAAACAGTACTGAATTTGCTCCTGAAGCGAAATTCACAGAGGCATTAATTCTTTTTCAACTCGATGATTTTGCGGGAAGCCTCGAATCTTTAAATGATCTTAAAAATAATCATCGAAATTCTTTCTTTTATTCAAGAGGTCTTTCTCTTTATGATCAACAAATCAGCTATTTGAGCCTTGACCAGATCAAGGGAGTATTCCAACAAACCAATAATGCTGAAGTTTTACTCGATGTTATTTCAGGCGCTTTAGGACGAATTAACCGATCCAAAGCACTTTCTCTTCTTAATACATATAAAAGTATTTATTCAGATGAATCAATAAGCAGCTCTGATGAATTAATCAGAATAGAAGAAGTTTTAAGCGACTCTTTGATGTATAGTTCAAAATATCCATTTAAGAAGTATTCATATGCACCAAATGGAATGTCTTATCATATCGGGGTTGCACTGCCTTCATTTGATATGAATTCACAGAATTACGAAATACCCCAACACTTGTATTTTGGAATTCAAATGGCAGTTGAAGAGTTTAATGCTGATCAACCTAACAAAAAGGCTTTTATTCATTTTGCAAAAACCAATAATGACTCAGAAAATGCCGAAGATGTTTTAAACCAGTTGGTTTGGGAGCGCGATGTTGATGCAGTGATCGGACCTTTATTTTCTGAAGTAGCAAGTTCATTCTCAGACCTTGCTGAAGCATATGAAGTTCCTGTACTTACTCCTCTTGCAAATTCTGACACACTGAATCTTGCCAATAATTACTTTTTCCAGGCCAATCCTACCTTTGCTGTTCAAGGAAAAAAAATGGCGCAATATGCTGTAAATAATTTAGGTTTAGATACCTTAGCGGTTTTAGCTGATTCAAGATCTCTTGGTGCCGCTTCTGCACTTGCATTTAGACATGAGGCGGAACGTCTTGGCGCGTTCATTCAACATTTTTTCCTTGAAGATCTGGAATCAAACGGATATGATATTTTTGAATACACTGAAAATCTATCTAAAACAGATACTTTAGTTCCTGCCCCGGGCCTTAAAGCAATTTATGCTCCCTTTACAGGCGCAGCAGCAACAACCCTAGTAAGAAACCTGATTACAGATCTTGAAGCTTCACAAAGTGATTATATATTATTGGGCTCTGAAGAGTGGGCAGATGTAGATCTCGAATCCATAAGACTCAATGAAACCAGCATTCATTTTAGCTCCGGATTTGAGGTTTCCTACGGAGAGACTCCCGCTGAAGAATTTGCGAGTTCTTTCCGTATTCGCTTTCAAACCGAACCAAACCGTTTTGCATTTATAGGATATGATGTGGCAAAGGTTATCTTAAATACCTTATCCCGAGTTGAAAATCCAGCATATTTAAAAAACGGACTTCTGGAAATATCCAATTATCAAGGATTGACATCCCGTTTTTCTTTTGAAAAAGAACACATTAATCAGTTCGTCAGAATAAAATCTATAGAAAGAAGTGAGTAAATCTTCAAGCCAACATAACTACTTCTGATTTTCTACTAAAAAGCCTTTGTATACTGTAGATTTATGATATCTTTCTAATCGTTTTTCTGCGCATAAAAGCTCATTTTATACGCATATTAATTATGGTACATGTTTAACAAATTAACGCTTCGGGACAGAATATTTTTAATTTCATCGCTGCTTATTTTGGCGGCGATTGCTTTGATATGGCTTTTTGTTGAACCGCGTTACAGAGAAACCGTTATAAAAGAACGTTCAACTATAGTTTCTCAACTTCAGGAATATACTCTGAGACAAACCGACAATACCATCAGGGATTGGCTGAATTCTACCAACACCTTAGCTCAGGAGCTTTCTGATGATCCTGCAATTGCACCTGAACTTGCAAATAGAGCTATTAAATACACTCCGGGTTTAATGCGTGTGCTTATTAAAGACACGAAAAGTTCTGATGAAATTAATCTGGTAAGAGGTATTTACAATTCCGTTGATTTTCCTGAGGAAGATTTAGAATGGTATTCATCACGACTTGATCCTACCATTAAAACCATCTGGGTTATTGATAGCAATCAGAATGTAGATTTCCTGATTACAGAAAAAGCTTTTCAAATAGGTTCTAATGTTTTTCAGCTTCAGATGTTTTTCAATTCTCAGGTAATGAATGACAATCTCCTGAATATACCCTTAGGAGGAGAATATCAGGCAACAATTTCTAACTCAACAGGCAATAGTGTTGTTCAGAATTCTGGTTTTGAATTTCCATCAGGGCTTACAGGTGAAACAAGCTTCTCTGATCAGAGAATCGTAGAAGTTAATTCAAAAGATTGGTACGTCCTGTCTTCCCGGTTTGAAACCATTCCATTCTGGCATTTAGTTGCGGTGAACGAAGCTTTTATTCTTGAACCGGTTACTCAGCTTCTGAATTTCTCGTATATAACCGCTGCTTTGGTTTTGATACTGATGCTTGGCTTTAGCTGGTATGTGAGTCTAAGAGTTAACAAACCTATTAAAATGCTCTTAGACGATGTCGATTATCTTTCGAAGTTGGATTTTGACCATCGCATTAAGGAAGTAACACTACCGGAATTCCAACCTATGCATGATACACTTGAGGATATAAGAACCACTCTACAGAGGTATCAAAAATTAAATGTTGAAAAGATCATTCTTGAAGAATGGAAAAACCGTTACATGGTTACCTATTCTGAAGATCTTATAGGAGTAATAAGAGAAGACGGGCATTTTAGCTTTATCAATAATCAATTTATTCAGTTTCTTGAAGAACTTCGGTTAAATCCTAAGGATTCTAAACTAACTGATATACTTACTCACTCATCTATTAAAGTAAGCGACTCGAATCAGTCTTTTCACTATCCCGACCCTTTCACAGTTCGGGTTGATCAGTCTGAGATTACTCACACAAATGAAGATGGATCAGAGTATTTCTATCATTTTCAGTATCTCTCAATAATTAATGAGAACAAAAAGCAAATTGGTGCTTATGTTATCATACATGACAAGACTGAAGATAGATTACTGGACATAAAACGAAATGACATGATCAATGTAATCGTACATGAGTTGAAAAATCCTATCACTGGTGTAGTAGGGTTATCCAAGTTGATTATCGACAGTGATTCAATGTCTCCGGAAGAATCAAAAGTATTGATGCAGGAAGTTCTTAATTCCGGTGAAAGAATGAATGAATTAGTTAACCGATTTCTCGAAGTTCAGAAACTTGAGTCGGGTAAAATCAATCTTAATGTAACTGATATTGATCTGCTCCAAATCACCAAAGATGTACATCAGCTGTCAAAGCCATTGCTTACTTCTAAAAGTTTGAAACTGATGGTTACAGAAAAAGGAATTAATTTTCAATTTGAAGGTGACAAAGACCTGGTTTTTGATGCAGTACAGAATCTTTTAAGTAATGCTGTTAAATATGGTGAGCCTGATAGAGAAATCAGAATTGACCTGAAATCAGACGAGGAATCTGTTATTTTCAGTATAACGGATTTTGGGTACGGAATTAGTATAGAAGACCAGAGTAAAGTATTTGAGAAATTCTTTCGTGTTAAATCAAATGCCAAGTCGGCTAAAGAAAAAGGAACTGGTTTAGGGCTGGCTTATGTAAAAGAAATTATTCAGCGACATAATGGAGAAATATCTCTCGAATCTTCACCAGAGATTGGTACTAAATTCACATTAACATTTCCAAAAACATACACACCGGATAATTGAAACGAGTTTTAATTTCAATATTATTTCTTTTAAGCACTTATTCTGCATTCGGACAGAGTCAACCGGTTTCCTTTTCAAGTGAAAAACTTCAGGAAATTTCTCAGCAATATGCCGGTAGCGCTTTAAACTGGCCCATAGTATTGAAACTCGCTGATCATAATCTTTCATCAAACACTTTTACCTTATCCAGTGCTTCCCTTTTGAAGCTTAATAATCTTGCCCTGACTTCAACTACTGTAAATGAGCAACAACAGCGCATTAATCAATTGATAAGCGAAGGAGCTACCATTTTTGCAGCCAAAGAGCTACAAAAATCAAATGAATCATTGAAAGATTTTTTGGAAGAAGTTCGAAAGGGAAATCTTGATCGTGCACTTGAAGTTGGCAGCTCTTTAAAAGCCTATGTTGATGCACTTGAACAAACCTTAACAACAAACAGATTGGTTTCTATTCAGGCTCAACTATCTAAAAAAGACGGGAAAGTCGATAAAAGAATAGGATTGCTAGCCAACTGGCAGGATGCTTCTGTAGGTGATCTTTTTGAAGAATCGGATGGTGTCAGAACTCAGGAAAAAAGTTATGCTACTCTGACCTTCACTGATGGCTCTAACATCATTGTAAATCCTAAAACTACTGCTACTATCCGAAAATCAAGAATAGATAAACTTGATGAAAGTTCAGATACAGAAATAACTCTTGTGGAAGGTGGCTTACTATCCAAATTATCTGCATTGGGAAAAGAGAAAAGTAATTATGTGCTAAATGCAGGAAGCTCCACTACCACTCTGAAGTCTCAAAACTTCTATGCAGAAAACAGAACCGATGGCCTTGTCAAATTATCCAATTATGACGGAGATGCTGATGTATCGGCAAACAATGTAATAGTTACCATAAAAAAGAACGAAGGTACTCTGGTAAGAGCTAACCAACCACCTCTTAAGCCTGTTAAATTACTTCCTTCTCCACAGTACTATTCTCAAAGAAATGATACTATCATTTACAAAGACAACTTCCTGCTAAGCTTCAGAGAGGTTGATAAAGCAGAAAAATATAACATAGAATACAGTACTTCATATAATTTTAATACCGATGTAAATTCTTTTGAGATTTCTGACACACGATTTTTACTCAGTAATTTACCTCTTGGTACCACTTATGTGAGGGTTCAGTCGGTCGATGAACTTGGATTAAGAGGTCCGTTCTCTGAAGCTTTAAGAATTATTCGAAATGAAGACACCAAAGCTCCTCCTGTTTTTGGTGATTTATTTAGCAGAAATATCTCATTCTCAGAAAGTATCAGATTCAAAATTAGTGGTGTTACAGAACCTGATGCAAAGGTCATGGTAGGAAACCAAAATATTACCCCTTCGAATTCAGGAGAATTTACTACCTTTGTGATGCTTGATTCTTATGATCAAACCATCGTTGTTTCAGCTGTTGATGGCTCTCAAAACAAAACAGTAAAAGAAGTAAGAGTTGCTCGACTTTCAGAAGATTATTTGTTTGATATTCGTGCAAACGGTCTTGTTTTAAGCAATGAAATATCATCCGCAAACTCAACAAAAACAATAACCGGAAAGGCATTTCCTGAAATGGAAGTAGAGCTTGATAACAATGGAAATAAACGGGTTGTGAAAACTGACTCTCAGGGTCGATGGGGTGTAACAATGAACGTGCAACAAGGCAAACTTTCTATTACATTTAAGACTAATCAAAAAAGTACGGCAACGTTGACCAAAACATACACGGTTAAGTAATTTCCAATTGGGTTATTTATGTTAAAACGATTAACACTCGTTCTTACTGTTTTATTTATTTCGTCTTCTGCTTTTGCCCAGGAAATATATCTTTCAGTTTCAGGCAAAGGAACCAATGTATTAAGTGGAGATTCACGCCATGAATATAACATATGGATTAAACCTGAAGCGAACGCCCCTGATGCCAGACTTCAAATTTTTGATGCAGGACTTGGCGGAGCTGTAGATGTAGTAACTCAAAATAATGCATTCACTACCACAACCTTTACCCTCTTCCCTTTTGATCAGGTTTACAGCATTGAAAATGGTGGTTTAAGATCAAAAGCTAATCCTTCTGAAACGGTAGCCACCCTCTCAACTAAAAATGAAGAACGTTTCAGAAACAGATGGGTTTCACTTTCTGATATTGATAGCCAATCGGAAAATGGTTACGTAATCAGAGTAACTACTGATGAAGGCGACGACGTTAACAGCTTCAACTTCAGATTGATTTCTGATTCAGGTGAGATCATAAATTCGGATCAATGGAAAATAATTACAGTGGATCTTTCTATCGGTCTTTTCAATTCAGGGAGAAATACTGTTTTTCAGTTGAAACCATACCAGATCCTAAATCAAACTACCCCTTCTTCTCCCAGACTTACAGTTAATGGGCAAGAAGATTCCCGTGTTAATAAAATGGATTCTTTCGGAGAAGTATACGAAGCAACCCGGTCTGCAATTCCTCCGATTAAGTTTGGATTACAGAATAACTGGGGATTAAACATTACAGGATCTACAGACAGGATCAATACTCTCACCGTTTATGGATTTGATAAACCCGTTCTTTGGTTATATGAACCTTACGTTACAGACAGAATACGAAAGCCAAATCTTGCGGTAAATGAGTTACCTTCCAATCAATGTGTGGAAAAATCTTTTGAACTAATTGGTAGTGATTTCAGTAATTCCGAACTTAATAATGCAAGATGGATTATAGGAAATCAACAAGTTGCTTCCGGTAAAACCCCATCTATTACATCCGACGATCCCGGTGAACTTAGAGTCAATGTTCTTGTTCCAAACCAAAGAGCTTTATTACCTGAATATTGGGCTTACTCTAAAACGGTATTTATTAATACCCCGCCTGTTGCAAGAATTAATAATTCAAAAAATATTATTTCCCCTTCTGAGACTCTGTTGCTGCGTGGTGACAACTCATACGATATAGAGGGTCGAAGTCTGAGCTACCAATGGTTTGTAAACGGTTCTCCGAGAGGCACAGAATCTACATTCCGATTCTCAAGCACAATTTCGGGACAATACAGAGTTCGATTAAAAGTATCTGATGGAGGAAGCAATCCTCAATGTTCTGTTGACGAACGTGAAATTCTCATCAGGGTAAATACACAGCCTTATGCTGAACTTAATGTTACACCTCTTATCGGAACTGATGAACAGGTTTCTGCTTCCGTTTCTAATCAAACCGACTCTGACAACGATTCTTTGACTTACCGGTGGCAGGGAGCCGGAATAACCGGACCTAACAATGAATCAACGGTAATTCTTAATCACACTGAACCGGGTGTATATCCTATCACTTTAACTCTGAATGACGGTTCAGGTGCAAGCAACAGTCTATATTCCGTTACAAAGCGTTATGAAGTTAATGCCCCTCCTCAACCTTCCTTTACATTAAGTGAAAAAGCTGCACCGGGCGACAATTTAACACTAGATGGTACTCCTTCATCTGATGCTAATAACAATCCTCTTCAATACAAATGGTTTGTAAATGATAACCTGATCGCTTCTAATTCAGTTACTGATTTCCAGTTTTCAGATCCTGGTACTTATAATGTAAAATTAGTTGTGGATGATGGGCGTGGTGTTTCGAACTCAATTCAGGAATTGTCAAAAACCATTAGAATAAATACCGCTCCAAACCCTATTATAACTGCTGCTAAAGTTACTTCCAGTTCCAGAGTCGCATTTTCAGCTGAACAAAGTTCCGATTCTGAATCTGCCCTCACTTCTTATAGCTGGGATTTTGGTGATGGCTCTACAGCAACTGGCCCACGAGTTCAACATACTTACAACAGTACCGGAGAATATCGAGTTACATTAAGAGTGAATGATGGCGAAGGATTATCAAACAGTATTCGTACAACTGAACATATTCTTCTCATTAATCAATATCCAACAGCCGATTTCACAGCACCAATTGTTGTTGCTCCGGGACAAGAGTTTACCCTTGACGGGTCTCTTAGTTCTGATTCCGATGGTTTGATCACCAGCTATGAATGGTACAACGAAGGCGAATTACTTGGAACAGGGCCTCAACTTACTACTTCACTTCCAAACTCCGGAAACACAACTATTTCTCTTCGTGTAAAAGATGATTCAAATTATGAGCTTGCAGAAGGAATTAAAAACAAAAGAATCAGAGTAAATACAACTCCTGTACCCGTCTGGACAACAGATTATGATAACGTAGCACCAAATACTGAAATCAGATTTTCTGCAGCTGAATCGTATGATCCTGATGGAAGTATTTCCAGATATATCTGGAGCTTCAGTGATGGTGTAGAATTAAGAGGACGTGTAATTCAGCGGTTTTTCAGAGAAAGTGGACCTAAATCTTTTACTTTAACAGTAGTTGATAATGATGGATTAAGTAATTCCAGAGCTTCAATTGATGGCGAGTTAATGGTTAACCACGCTCCTTTGATCATCACAGAGACGCTGATAAGATCTAATGCCTTATCAGTAACGCTGGACGCTTCCTCAAGTTATGATCTTGATAATAATCCAATTACATTTGAATGGACACTACCAGACGGCACAAAAAGAAATGAATCTTCTTTTACTTGGCAAGCTACTGAACCCGGGGTTCATATCATTTCTTTAACTGTTGATGATGGTTTAGGTCTTGATAACAGTATTACCACAGAAACAATCAGAGTATTAATCAACCGCCCTGTAAAAGCTGTTGTTGCATCCCAAATTCAATCGTGTACTGGTCAAACTGTGCTATTTAACAGTTCCAGAAGTTTCGATCCTGACGGCGATCCTTTCAGCGTAAAATGGGATTTCGGAAACGGAGTAACATCCGACCAGGCTAATCCCTCTTATGTGTACGAAACACCAGGCATCTATGAAGCTCAACTCACATTAAACGACGGATTTACTGAGCAGGCTTCTGTCGCTAAAATTCCGGTGATCATTGAAGGATCACCGATTGCAAGAATGAATATTTCTGACACAACAATTTGTGTAAACAACAGCCTTAGATTTGATGGTTCTGCAAGTACGGATCCTTCAGGTGCTCTTCCCTCTTTAAGCTGGGATACAGGTGACGGGCAGACAAAAGCAGGCTCAGCAATCAATCATGTGTTTACAAGTCCGGGAGTTTACACAGTTACACTTACCGTGGAAGGCTCAGGCTCCGGTCGTTGTAGTAACGTAAGTCAAACAACGGCAACAATCACCGTTGTTGAAGGCCCGGAAGCTAATTTTGAGCTTCCTGAATATACAATTCCGGGTGAGACCATCACTCTTAATGGAACTGCATCTCAGGTAGATGGATCAATCAAATCCGCACGCTGGTTAATAGATGATGAAAATGGACAAGAAGTCGTCGAAGGAATTAATTCAGATTTTACTTTCGAAAAGCCCGGTGAATATTTCGTTACTCTTGAACTGGAAACGGATTCTGAAACATCCTGCAACACGGTAAGTCTTACAAAGAGTATTAAGGTAAATGCAAAACCTGAAATTATCTGGGAACTCCCCTCTTCTATTGCTGCCGGTACCGATTTGAGATTAAATGCATTACAATCCAGAGATAGTGATGGTTTTATTACTTCTTATAAATGGTATCTGGATAATGAACTGGTTAGCGAAAATGCTGCAGAGATAATCAAAGCTATTCAGCCTGGAGAGCATGAAGTTCGTCTTGAGATTACAGACAACTCTTCAGCTTCTAATAACAGTACAGTTCAACGCAAAACATTTGTAGCAAACAGCAAACCTTCACCCAACATCATAGCTCCTGAGCGTGTATTTCTTAACCAACAGGTTTCTTTCAGAAGTAATTCTGAGTTTGATGTCGATGGTGATGCTTTAACGTCGACCTGGGTATTGGATGGAAATGAAATCCCATCACCAACTTTCACCGTTACAAAACCAAACGGTCATACCTTGGTGCTGATACAAAATGACGGTAGAGGATTTGCTAATTCCATCGATTCTGCTCGAATTAGTATTATTCCTAAGTCATTACCTGTAGCAAAACCTGAACTTCCAAAACTGATAGCAGTAGGTGGCGCTCTATCTCTTCCTGACATTAAAATGAATGAACCATGGAGATTTAAAAACGGAGGATCTTACAGCCTGACCTGGACGGCCAGAAGCGCAGGGTCTCAGCCAATATCACTCGTATATATGAACAATGGTACTGAACTAACTTCACAGACTTTTGAAGTTCAGGTTGTTCCAAGATTGCAGTTCTCTGAAACCATTGCAGATAAAACACTCGAATGGAATCCGGCTAACCCTTCTTATATTCTAAACGGTCCTGCAACTAACCGCGAGACTGGTGATGTACTCTACACATGGAAACGTCAGGGACGAACTATAGGAACAGGCAGACAAATAGGTATTGAACTTGTAAAAGGTGAAAATAGATTTACACTTCAGGTAACAGATCAGAAGGTCGCAAGGTCTACTCCTGTCACTGTTGATGTTGTGATTATTACCGAATAAAAAGCTTATTTATACTCTGTTCAATTTCTTTCATTTCACATGAAAACAGTGTAGCTTTTGATACAATTTTGATGCAAAAATTACATTCATTTGAAAATAGTTATCATCGGAGCAGGAGAAATCGGGTACGACCTGGCAAGCGTACTCTCCAAAGAGAAACACGATGTCATCGTTATCGATCGGGAAAAAGAATGCCTTTCTAAAACCTCCGAAACTCTTGATGTACTTGTAAAAGAAGGAAATGCCACTTCGGCTAAGGATCTTGCAGCCGTTGGGGTATCAGATGCAGATATAGTAATCGCAGTTACCAGTATAGATGAAGTAAATATGATTGCTTCCATGATCAGTAAAAAGCTGGGAGCCAAAAAGGTAATAGCTCGTGTAAGAAATGATGAGTTTTCTCATCATAAATCCCCACTTAAGCCCACTGATCTTGGAATTGATATGATGATCAATCCCGAGCTTAGTGCCGCTCAGGAAATTGCACAGCTCTTGAAAAGATCAGCGGCAAGTGATGTAATTAATCTGGCTGATGATTTGATGCAATTGGTTGGAATCCGACTGGATAGGAATTCACCGCTTATAGGAAAAACCCTGATCGATTATGCTTCTGAAAATTCAGAGATCACCTTCAGGGTAGTCGCTATAGGCAGAAGAGGCAGAACATTAATGCCACGTGGTCCGATGAAACTACAGACGTTCGATCAGATCTTTATACTTGCCAAAACTCAGGACATTCCAGCAATTATTGAAACTACCGGAAAATATGAAACAGATCTAAACAGAGTAATGATTGCCGGAGGAACAGGGATTGGAACAACCATAGCTCGCATTTTATGTGGAGATTCTAAAAAAAACTGGTCTGTAAAACTTATAGAACCAGATTACGATAAAGCTGAAGAATTGGCTATCGACCTGAAAAATGCTATGATATTGCATGGTAACCCTACCGACCCGGATCTTCTCGCTGCCGAAGGAATTACCGATATGGATGCTTTTATAGCGGTAACAGATGACGAAGAGTCCAATATTATTTCCTGTTTAATGGCAAAACATCTGGATGTAAAAAAAACGGTTGCACTCGTATCAAAACCCGATTTCATCCCACTTAGCCAAACCATTGGCCTGGATGCAGTTGTAAATAAAAAAGTTGCTGCTTCTAATGAAATTCATCGCCATGTTCGTAGCGGACAAGTTATTTCAGTAACTGAGCTCAGAGGAATTCAGGCAGAAGTGATAGAATTATTAACTGCAAGCAGGTCTAAAATTGCAGGAAAAGAAATTCAAAATCTTAAAATGCCTGATGGATGTATCATTGGTGGAGTTTTATGCAAAGGATCCGTTGAAATTGCTACCGGACAAACTGTGATTAATTCCGGAGACAGAGTTATGGTATTCTGCCTGCCTGAAGCAATTGATAAAGTCACAAAAATGTTCAGTAATGGCTGAGAAAAGCGTAATTAACGCATTTAACCGCCCAACCATTGATTTTACAGTGGTTCTTGGAGTACTTGGAGCATTTATCTTTTTTATGGGTTTTGCTCTTTTGATGCCTTTGTTCATCGACCTCATTTATGGACAGGAAACCTGGCATTCCTTTTTAGTTTCTGCGGGAATAGCTTTCGTACTTGGTGGACTTCTATGGTATTTCTTTAAGCCTCAATCTGAACTCAGGATACGAGAAGGATTTTTAGTAGTAAGTATGACCTGGTTGGTGCTTTCACTGGTAGGGGCTCTCCCCTTCACTATTTCCGGTATTCTCCCGAATTATACCGATGCTGTTTTCGAAACCATGAGTGGACTTTCCACAACAGGTTCTACTATTCTTGGCGGTACCACCACAACAGGAATTGTTAATCCAGCCATAGAAGAATTACCCAAAAGTTTTTTATTCTGGCGCTCGCTTGCTCACTGGTTGGGTGGAATGGGGATAATCGTTCTTTCGCTTGCTATACTTCCATTACTTGGTATTGGTGGAATGCAGCTTTTCCAGGCAGAATCTCCGGGTCCAACAACCGACAAACTTACTCCAAGAGTACAAGAGACTGCCAAACTACTCTGGGTCGTTTACGTGGCATTTACTGGTACAGAGTTTCTATTACTTTGGGCCCATCCTTCTATGGATTGGTTTGAAGCGATCAACCACTCATTTGCAACTCTTGCCACCGGCGGATTCTCAACCAAAAATGCCAGCATCGCCGCTTTTGATTCTGCTTATGTGGACGGAATCATAACGATATTTATGTTTCTTGCCGGAATTAACTTTGCCATGCACTTTCGATTGCTCAGAGGCGAAGTAGGACCTTTTTTCGCCAATCGCGAAACCCGGTTCTATACCATAATCTGTATGATTGGTGTTTTGGGAATTTCATTTTCACTCTGGTTTTTTGACGGATATTCTTTGCTGGAAGCCATTCGTTACGGAGCTTTTCAGGCGATAGCAATAATTACCACTACGGGCTTTGGAACAGATGATTACGAACTTTGGTATTCGTTCGGAGCCTTTTTACTGCTCCTTTTCTTCTTTACGGGCGGAAGTGCCGGATCAACCGGAGGTGGAATTAAAATGATTCGGCTTATGATTCTGATTCGAAACACAGGTCGGGAGATCAAACAGATCATTCACCCAAGAGCTATTCTTCCGGTTAGAATTGGAGACCAGGCGATCAATCAGAATATGCAGAGAACCGTTCTGAGCTTCTTTATTCTTTACATGATCATGTTTGCACTTGGAGCCTTCATCATTTCTCTATTCGGATATGATATTATGTCTTCTGCGGGAGCAAGTATTGCCGCATTAGGAAACATTGGTCCGGGTTGGGGAGAATTCGGTCCCACCGACAGCTTTGCTAAAATGCCCTATTTAGGAAAATGGGTGATGATTATGTTGATGATGATCGGAAGACTGGAAATTTTTACTGTGTTGATCATCTTCTCTCCTGCTTTTTGGAAGCAATAATCTAAGTCTTTGATATTAAATTGCTTTTATTCATATTAGCCTTGATATTTTAAGAATAACATGAATAATACTTACATATGCAATTGGGATAACATGAATAGTGTGCGTGTTATCCCATTGTTGGGGGCAATTAAAAAATAAATGAGCACATACAGAGTCATAGACAGAATTCAGATTGAGCCACATATCCTGTTCCTCAGGATTGAGCCAACCGATATTAAGTTAACTCTTGGTGATGTTTTCAAATCATTGTCCGATATTGCTTGGATAAGTGACTTCGACAAGAAGTATATAAGGGATGCGTTCACAATACGTGCTACTGAAACAATTGATTATATAGCTGATAATATTATTGCTGAGACTAATGATGAAATAACTAAGGACTCAGGTGAAATTGTTGTTTCGGAACTAGCAAGATTAGCAATAGTAAACGAAAACAAATACTTAGATATACCATTAGCAGAGCTTTTTAAAAGCCAAGCATCAGGAAATGATGGCTTTGACTTTTACTCTAAAAATCTCACTAAAATCATACTTTTTGGTGAGGCTAAATTTCTTTCTGATCGCAATGCTTATGGGAAAGCTTTTAATAAAATTGTTGAATTTGTAAGCTTAGAACAAGACTCATCTGATTTACAAGATATCGATAAATTTTACTGTGCGGAGTCTTTAGACAATCACTCCAATGGAAAGAAAGGATTTATGGCAGCCTTTTCCAGCAAAAACACAGACACCAATAGAATACTTAATGGAATAAAAGCGAATACTGACTTTAATGCCCTTAAGGGGTTTGATGAGCTAATCTGTGTTGCAGTCAACGTATGAACAATGCAATAAAAAATATCATTGGTGCCGAGAATATTGGCGATATAGTATCTTTTGTTTTAGACCGAATTTATAAGAATGGGCCCGTGTCAACAACTGATATGGAAATTCTTTCCTATTTAAAGCTTTATAAACCCGAAGAATTCAATCTTCATCAGGAAAGGGTTTTACACTATATGGGTCTTTTTTATAAAGATGTTGAGCCTCAATCATTAAAAGAAGTTGTATTCAGGCAATACAGAAGGCATATTATTGATAATTTTCAACATACATATACACCCGTACAAGCAAGTATAATTAGTGAAATTGAATCAAATAAATGCTTTAGTTTTTCGGCTCCAACGAGTACAGGAAAGTCTTATGCTTTTATGAATCTTATTCAGGAGAGCACCGATGACATTGTCATTATAGTTCCTTCAAGAGCACTCATTAATGAGTATTATCACAAGCTTAATAAATTAATTGATAATAAATCTGTAAACATTTTAACCTTTATAGACAAGATCAACACGAAACATACAGAACGCAATGTCTTCATAGTTACACCAGAGAGGTGCAGGGAGTTATTTAAGTTTAAAGAGCAATACCAAGTAAATACATTTCTATTTGATGAAGCTCAACTGAGTAATGAAGACTCAAAACGAGGATTGTATTTTGACAGTATTGTAAGAAGGGCTCAAAAAGCATTTCCTGACTCTAAATTTGTTTTTGCCCATCCTTTTGTAGAGAATCCTGACTCCCAAATTAAAAAAAATCACTTTGAATTGGATTCATCAAAGTCAATCCGTTTCAAGCAAAAGAATGTTGGACAATTATACCTCTGCTCAGATGATGATTGGAATTTCTATCACTTCGGAATTGACAAGTCTATAATGGGCAATAGAAGAGAGAAATGTGCCTTTGACCCCATTGAAAGAACAATTAAAAACGATGGCTCTGTACTTTTCTATGTTTCAAAAAGCAAAATTTACAATAAGGGATTTCTAAATCAATTTGACAGATACATCAACTTATGTTCTGAAATTGAAGGTGAGAAAATCGATTCCTACATAGAACAGTTAAAAGAATATACAGGTGGAGATACAATAGCGAACAAAAACTATTATTCTCAACTACTTGCTTTATTAAAGAGAGGCATAGTTATACATCATGGCTCCTTACCTCTTCAAACAAGGTTAATACTTGAGAAATTTACTCAGGACGGTCTATGTAGAATTTGCTTTGCGACATCAACCTTGGAACAAGGAGTCAACATGCCTTTTGATATTGTTTTCCTCGACAGATTAGAAAGAAGTAAACCTCTATCAGTAAAGAATCTCATAGGTCGTGCAGGAAGGTCAACTACTTTAAATGAATTTGATTTTGGCTATGTCATTATTAATGGTCCTTCTAAAATGGCTGCATTCCGAAGTGTTATTGAACAAGATGAAATATTAGATGAAGAATCTTCACTAGAAAAGTCTGAGCAAAAAGATGAAGATTACAATGATTTCAAAGAGGCGATATTAAATGATACTTACTCTGATGAATTCAACTTAACTGAAAAAGATTTAGAGAAACTAACATCTGAATCTACAGAAGAAGTAATTAAGAAAATTCTTGATACCGTTTTTGACAATAATCAAATAGTACCACTAAATAGATTAAATCAAGACCCTAGGAATAGGTTGGAGCTCTACTCCTATTTTCGATTGTTATATTCAATTTATTTAAATCGTTCACTTGGTGATGGAGAAGGGAATGTATTGGATACTGCAATAAAAATTATGCTTTGGAAAGTTCACGGAAAGACTTTTAAAAACATTTGTTGGTATCGTTACTCACACGCAAGCAAGACCAATGAAAGAGCAAGTCTAGAGAAGTATGGAAGAAATACTAATCAAATAACTGCAAACTTTATTACAGGCTACCATCCAATTCCCGATAAAAATCATAATGTATATAGTCTATTTCCTCCAGGAACAAGAGCAGTAGATGTAGATTATGACCTCATTATGACAGATACCTATGACTTTATTGACAAGCTAATTAGCTTCAAATTAACGGACGTATTTTATGCATCTTTTATAAAATATTTTCAAAAGGAAAATGATACTCGAGCCGAGAAGCTCGCCAAGTTCATTAAATATGGAACGGATAATGAAAGACATATTTGGATGCTCCGATACGGAATGTCATTTGAAGATATTGAAAAATTAGAGCCCCATATCCTCTCTATTAATGCTGAGGAAATAGTTTTTAAGGAATCGATTTTAGAAGTACCAAAGGAAGAAAGAGAATCAATTGAAAGATTTATTAGAATACAAACAGAATAAAAACTGCCCCCAACAATGTGTATAGTGCATAGCTACCCTGCGGGATAGCTACGACACCATACACGGAACGTTGGCGGTAATTAAAAGAGACAATGTGCTTACCATTAAAATATATATTAGATAAGATTTTAAAAATAACAGATAAGGATTGGGATATTTTTGAATCTATCCTCGAAACGAAAAAACTCAAAAAGAAAGAATACCTGTTAAAACAAGGACAAATCTGTAGAGGAATTTACTTTTTAACGGAAGGAACAATTAGAACTTTTCACATAAATAATGATGGCAAGGAGATAAATACTGCATTCTATTTTCAAAATGAATTTCTTCGTGAAATTGAAAGTATGACCAATAATATTCCTTCGCAAAAAAACATCCAAGCAATTGAAAACAGTACAGTTCTATACATTGACAAAGCTAAATTGGTAATTCTTTATGAAAAATCTGAATTCTACCAAAAGTTGGGACGAATGATATTGGAAAAGTTAACCATAAGAGAACAAAAATATTCTTCATTTTTGACAACATATTCGCCTAAAGAAAGGTATTTATACATTCTCGAAAACCGCCCCGAATTTATAGAACGGATTCCCCTTCAATATTTAGCTTCATACTTGGGAATAAGCCGAGAGTCTTTAAGTAGAATTCGGAAAAGGGTTTAATAATTGATTTTGTGACTTTCGTCAAAGGAAGGGGATTGACTTCTCAATAATTTTGAGCTTTAATAATTTAACACTCAAAAAATGAGACAATTAATCCTAATGGCTTTTTTAAGCACTATCAGCCTTTCAAACTGTAAGGATCAAAATCAAAACAATATGAAAAATCAAATTGAAGAAGCAGTAACATCTATTGAAAAAGCTGCTGCAAACAGAGATACAAAACAACTTACGGAGCTCTTACATAAAGACTATCGAGTAATAGCAAATCGATTTAAAGGGAGTGAAAATGCTGTAATCATTTCAAAAGAAATCTATATGCAAATGATGAAAAATAAAAAAATTGGTGGCTCAAGTTATGACATCAAGTTCAACGATATAAAAATTTCAGGACATACAGCAATTGTAGATGTTCTGTATTCATCGGAAACAACTTCAGATATGCATAAATTCCTTGTCTTAGTTCAAGATGAAAACGATGAATGGAAAGTTGTAAGTGATATTCCAATTGTAGTGGAATAAATATATAGATGAAAATAGCGGTTTAGATTATTATCTAAACCGTTTTTTGCATTTAATTAAGTATTTTACGATTCGAAAAGTTAGTACTTAAACACACGCTACTTTTCAAATACAACCGTTGAGCAAAAATTATGAAACAAATAATATTAAGTCTAATTCTACTATTAACAGTTGAAATTTCGTACGGACAAGATTTACTCGAAGAAATTAGTGAAACGGGATTTACAATTGGAGAAACAATAAAAATTAAATCTCAACTACTGAACGAAACAAGAGATTTGAATATCTATCTACCATTGAATTATTCTCAAGACAGCTTGAAAAACTATCCCGTAATATATTTGCTTGATGGTTCTAGAGATGAGGATTTCATTCATATTTCTGGAATTGTACAATTCGGTTCTTTTTCGTGGGTTAATATGATTCCCGAATCAATTGTTGTTGGAATAGCAAATGTAGATAGAAAAAGAGATTTTACTTATCCTTCTCAAAGTGAACTTGATCAAAAAGAGTTTCCTACGTCTGGAAAATCTGAAAAATTCATTTCCTTTTTAGAAAAAGAACTTCAGCCCTTTATTGATTCCAAATACAGAACAACGGAAATGAAAACAATTATTGGTCAATCCCTTGGTGGACTATTAGCAACGGAGATTCTATTCAAAGAACCTGAACTATTTGACAATTATATAATTGTCAGTCCAAGTTTATGGTGGGATGACGAAAAACTGTTAGACGAAAATCCTAAAACGTATAATTCTAAAAAATCGATTTATATAGCTGGTGGAAAAGAGGGAGAAGTAATGGAACGGACTACGAAGGAGTTGTATGCTAAATTAAATAAAAATTCAAAACCGAATACAAAATTGTTTTACAAATTTTTGGAAGACAAAACACACGGAGATGCTTTACATATTGCGGTTTATGATGCATTTGAGAAACTTTTTGAACAAAAAAAAGAATAAAAATTGGCTACAACAATGGCTATAAGTAATTGCTTGCAGAGGGTTAAACGAACTTGGTTTCCTACTTTTTCCCTATTTTAGTACTACACCAAAAAACAACCAAAGCAACTACTCATAGCCAGCCCGTTATAGAAGAATTCGCTTCGCTCTTCTTATTCCCAAATTAAACATTCAAAGAGGTTTGTAACCTTTCCCGATTTTAAAAGTGACTTTACCATAGTTACTAATATTTAAAAAAAGAGTTTTGAAAGTATTTTGTTTTTTAATGTGTATTTCATTCAGCACAATTTGTTTTGGGCAACAGTTAACACCTGAGCAATATACCCAGATAGATGATTATATTGAACACCTTATAGAACGACAAGGTATCCCGGGAGTGTCAATGGCTATTAAAAAGGGAGATCAAATCATCTATAGGAAGAACTTCGGATATGCAAACTTAGAACATCAGGTTCCTGTTACTGATGAATCTGTCTTTAGGCTTTATTCTCTCACCAAACCTGTTATTTCTGTTGGTGTGTTTCAATTAATTGAGAGTGGTAAGGTATCATTAGAAGACTTTGCTTCAGACTATGTTAATGATCTCCCAAAAGAGTGGGAATCAGTACAAATCAAGCATTTGCTTTCTCATTCCTCGGGATTACCTGATATGTCCCCCATTGCAGCATTTCAGGATTTATCTGAAGAACAAGCTAAAGAAAAAGTGTTTTCACAAGAGGTAAGATTTAGCCCGGGCAGTAGATATGATTACAATCAAACCGGATTTTGGTTACTTCAAAAGATCATTGAAAAAGTAACAGGTAAAAGTGTATCTGCTTTTATACTCGATAATCAATTTAAAAAAAGCCAAAACACTTTTTTCTCATCTGATTCCAGAGATATCATTCGCAACAGAGTTACCCCATACTTTCCATTTACTAAAGGTACTTTGATGATCGATCACTCTTACTTACAGGGTACATACGCACATTCCAAAAATGGACTAAATACAACTGTAGATGATTTCATTGAATGGGATAGCTCTTTAAAACAAGATCTATTCTTAGAAAAAGAAATAAAAGACTTAATGTGGGAAGAATATCCGTATACAAATTCTAACAGAACGTTTACTTACGGATGGGATAAAATAATAGTAAACGGTCAAGATTCTTACGGCTTTTCAGGTTCTTTGTGTACGGCTTATAGAATTTACCCCGACGACGAATTGAGTATCATTTTTCTTTCTAATGGACTTTCAAAATGGTATAACATTGACAATATTATCAATCATATAGCCGGATTGATAGATGAGAAGCTAATAATTGCTGAAAATCTTGGTTTTGAATCTGTTCTCAGATCTTCTTTAGAAAACAATTATAAAGCTTTTGTTGAGGAATATCGTGTAATAAAAGTACACCCGTTACTGGTAAACAATAATTTTGAAACACACCTGAATGATGTGGGATATTTTTTATTAAAAGCATTAAACAAACCGTCCAAAGCTATTGAAATTTTTGAGTTCAATACTATCGAACACCCTGATTCCTGGAATACCTATGATAGTCTTGCTGAGGCCTATGAAATAGCTGGAAATAAGAGCGAAGCAATAACAAATTATGAGAAAGCGATAAAGCTTAATCCTGATCAGGCATATAAACAATCCACTAAATCTAAAATTCAAGAATTAGCTAAAAAAAATCCACCTTCAGGAAGTCAAAATGACTGAATGATCTCTCACCTTTTTTAGCCGGTTTGTTCTTAAGAAACTATGTTTCGTTGTTTTTGTAGCAAAATCTTTTAATGAGTTTCATTTTAAGTTTCAAAATATTTTTGCAAATAAAATTATCTAAACAGATATTCTTTCATCTAAAAAAAAGAATGAAATTCATCGCTAAAAAAATTTACAAAACCCTTTTAACCTACGGTTTTGATGCTAAAAAATTTCTTAGATCCATAAATCCAAATCATGATAAATGGTTTTATGACGATCTTAATAAATTTAAAAAGCAAAAAGGTTCAGACACCACATTCAAAATGGGTAAAATGTATCCGATTTTGACTGATAAAAGCCAAGAAGGTGGTACAATGAAAGGGCACTATTTCCATCAGGATTTATATGTAGCCCGTTTAATCAATAATGCGAAACCTGAAAAACACTTGGACATCGGGTCAAGAACGGATGGTTTTGTTGCTCATGTTGCATCATTCCGTGAAATAGAAATAATTGATATTCGATCTATAACGAGTAAAGTAAAGAATATCTCATTTCGGCAGGCAGATCTTATGCAGCTTCCCACAGACCTTGTCGAATATTGCGATTCGATTTCTTCCTTACATGCTATCGAACATTTCGGACTCGGCAGATATGGAGATGAAATTGACTATTTCGGTTATTTAAAAGCCATAAATAATATCACTAAAATGCTAAAACAGAATGGGACTTTTTATTTTTCTGTTCCCATCGGTACTCAAAGGGTAGAATTTAATGCTCACAGAGTGTTTTCTGTAAAATATCTCCTAGACATCCTTTCAGAGCAATTCGCAATTACATCCTTTTCTTACATAGATGATAACGGAGACTTTTTTGAAGATTCTGAATTAACTGAGAAGAATGTAAATACAAATTTTGAGTGTGAATACGGCTGTGGAATATTTGTTTGTACAAAAAGATGATTCAGCTAAATCTTACTTCTCCTTTGCCCCTGCCAACTCATGAATCTTCTTCCATTCACTATCACGAACCGGAGTGATAGAATGTCGGGCTAACCTGAATAACTCCATATCCTGAAGTTCTCCATCTTCTTTAAGTACTTCCCTACTTACCGGATTCTCAAATTTCTGAGTGAATTTAACATCCACTAACTGCCAGCGTGGGTCTTCTTTAGTGCTTTTCTCATCGAAGTACTTGGAGTCTTTATCAAATTGAGTAGGATCGGGATAAGGCTCGCTGGCTACTTCCATAGTTCCTACTATCTCAGGTGGAGAAATACGAGAATGATAAAAAAGAACTCCGTCCCCTATTTTCATTTCGTCCCGCATATAATTTCGAGCTGCATAGTTTCTGATGCCGTCCCAGGGTTCAACCTGATCTCTTTCCAAATCATCTATGCTGTAGGCATCAGGTTCCGATTTCATTAACCAATATCTTCTATTGCTCATTTTACTGAATTAAATATTCAAAATTAAAGATGAAAAATCTGAGTCTCATTTTTCATCTTTAATCTTTCATTTTGAATTATATTTTTTTGTGTACCACAAAATTGTATCTCTCAACATTCCATCGAAATCGGAATTGGGTGTCCAATTGAGATCATTTTTAATCTTAGTTGCATCAATAGCATATCTGAAATCGTGTCCAAGACGATCAGTAACAAAAGTGATTAGGTTTTTATAGTCACCTTCCGGACCATTACCCAACTCCTCGTTAAGTATTTCACAGATCTTATGTACTAGATCTAAATTTTTCCATTCGTTGTTACCGCCAATATTATAAACTTCTCCGGCAGTTCCTTTCAGAAAAACGGTTTCCAATGCAGAACAGTGATCCTTTACATTCAACCAATCTCTTACATTCTGTCCTTTTCCATACACAGGGATATCGTTGTGTTTTACGGCATTTCTGATAACAGTAGGAATCAATTTTTCATCATGTTGATGAGGTCCGTAATTGTTTGAACAGTTAGTTGTAACTACATTCATCCCATAGGTTTGAAAATATGCTCTTACAATCATATCACTACTTGCTTTTGAAGCACTATATGGAGAATTGGGAGCATACGGAGTAGTTTCGGTAAACAAACCATCATCTTCTAATTCACCGTAAACTTCGTCTGTTGAAACATGAAGAAACCGATTATTTATCCATGATTCATCGTCGTCTTTCCAGAGTTGTCGGCATTCCTCAAGAATATTAAAAGTTCCTACAACATTAGACAGAATAAAAGGCTCTGGTCCTGAAATAGAGTTATCTACATGAGATTCAGCAGCAAGGTGAAAAACACCATCTGGATTAAAAGTCTTGAGAATATCTTTTACTTCATCTCTATTCACCAGATCTATTTTCTTGAAGTAATATCTCTCAGAATCTTTAAGAGGTTTCAAATAAGACGCATCCGAAGCATACGTTAACTTATCAATATTCATGATTGTCCAGTCCGGATGTTCTTCAAACAGACGTAAAATTAAATTAGATCCAATAAAACCGGCTCCACCGGTAACAATGATTTTTTTCAAAATAAATCCTCTTCTTTAAGCGATGAAAATAATGGTTGTTTTTTGTCTTTTTCAGAAAGTATAGGGCGACTTACGTCCCAATTAATTCGAATTAAAGGATCGTCCCATCTGATCCCTCTTTCTCCTTCTCTGTTATAATAGTCTGAACATTTATAAGAAATAATAGCTGTTTCGCTTAATACTGAAAACCCGTGCGCAAACCCTTTTGGTACTAAGAGTGAACGGTGATTTTTCTCTGAAAGCTTAAATGCTACATAATTACCAAAAGTTGGGGAATCCTTTCGTACATCAACAGCAACATCCAGGATTTCTCCATACAGACAAGTGATTAATTTATCCTGTGGACTTTCTATCTGATAATGCAGACCTCTGATAGTACCCTGATAAGATTTAGAAACATTGTCTTGTACAAATTTTATATCAAAACCGGCTTCTTTTAACTGTGAATTGCGAAATGATTCAAAAAAATAACCTCTGTCGTCCTCAAAAACTTTAGGCTCAACAAGAAAAACTCCTTTAATTCTGCTTTCTGTAATTTTCATTATAGTTGTTGTATCAATTTCTCTAATCCAAGTTTCCAATCAAGGATTTCAATCCCGCTAATGGTACTAATTTTTTGAGTACTTAACTTAGAAAAAGAAGGTCTTTTTGCCTTCGTTATAAACTCCTCTGAAGTTACAGCGTTCAATGCTATGTCGATATTTGAAATATTAAAAATTTCAGAAGCGAATTCATACCAGGTGATTATATCGGAACTGCTAATATGATAAATCCCTTTTTTATTATTTTGAAGTAGCTTAAATGTTTTTTCAACTACATCACTACAAAATGTCGGGCTACCAAATTGGTCATCCACTATGTTTAATGAGTCTCTTTGAGAACCAAGCCTTAACATGGTTTTAACAAAATTGTTCCCATGCTTTCCACATAGCCAGGCTATTCTAATCAATAAATAATCACACTCCGATTCCTGAAGTTCCTTTTCTCCCTGCCATTTGGATAAGCCGTACTGGTTAACAGGTTTTGGAACTGCTTCTTCAGGATATCCTGAAGGAAATTTAATTTTATCGTTTAACTCCCCACTAAATACATAGTCAGTGGAGTAATGTACCAGTTTTATATTGTTACTTTTACAAAGCCACGAAAGATTCTTTACCGCTGTTGAGTTTACCTTAAACGATAATAATTTATTTTCTTCTGCATCATCTACATGAGTATATGCAGCACAATTTATGAGTACATCCGGTTTAATTGTATCAAGAACTTCTTTTGCCTGATTAAAATCAGATATATCCAGCTCTTCGGAACCAAATGAGGTATGGTTAATATCGTTTTGCAAACAATACTCAACCCACTCTTTACCTAATTGTCCACCAGCCCCTGTGATTAACAACTTCATAATAAATCCAGACTAACAGTTTATTCGTAAAATTTCAGGATTCTAAACTAAGATAACTTTCGGGAAATAAGAAGTATTTACTTATTGAAACATTAATTAAGAATTATTCATTAAACAGCTCTAATTAAGCTATGACGAGCTTTATCGGTATATTACCAAGCCATGAAAAACCGGTTATTCCTACCACTCCTTATCATTACATCTTTATTGGTTTCCTCACAGGTCCTCGGACAAGATAAAATATGGACTGGAGCAGTTGATTCCTCATGGCATGTAGCAGGAAATTGGAATCCTTCAGGTGTTCCTGCCTCCGGTCAAACTGTTGGGTTAAGAGGTAACACTACTCCTTATCCGGTTATCACTTCCAATGTTACGGTTCGTTCTGTAACTATAAACGCTTGGTATTCTAATCCGGGAGATGAATTAATCATTCGTAATAACGCTACACTTACGATTACAGATGATCTTACAATCAACGGAGCCGGAATCCTGAATATAATTAATGGCCATTTAGAGATGACTGCCACAAGTTCCGGTCAAAATAACCTTAATCTGAATTCTGCTGAAACTGTAGTTAACATTACTAACGGAAGTTTTACTGCAGGCACAGCTTCTGAAGATGTGGATATGGAAGTTATTGGGACTTTCAACCTTGGAAATGGAGACCTGACAGTTTACGGAGATTTTGACGTATCCAACAGTGATACTTTTAATGCGGAAGACGGTACCGTTGAAATAAATGGTAATACAACTATAAATGGTACCTACAACGGAAATGATGGAGTTACCACTTTCAATGGTGAAGTTGATATACGTAGTGGCGGAGTATTAAACCTTGATTCAGGGACTATTAATTTTAATGATCAGACCTATGTAGGTAACAGTGGAACAACTAATTTGGGTTCGGGTACTGTTTTCATAAACGATGATATTAATGTTAGCAGTGGTGGTTATTTCAACGTTGAGGATGCAGACGTTACCGTTACAGGAAATGCAAGTTTCAGCAGCAATGGTAACATGAGTGTAGATAACGGAAGTATCACTATCGGCGGTAACGCTTCATTAAGTAGTGGTGGGGTTATAGATTTAAACTCAGGTAGTTTAAATGTTGGAGGTGATGCTTCATTTACGGCTGGAGGAACTGTAAATGCGGGAAATGCCGATATTAACCTTCAAGGGGATTTTACAGTAAATAATAATTCCAACTTCAATGCAGATTCAAGTACGGTTACCTTTAGCGGCGATTCCACTCAAACCGTTAATGCGGGAACAGATGTCACGTTTTACAATGTAGTAGTAGATTCCGGCGCCGTATTAAATACTGATGGAGGATCAGGAAACACCGTTATCATTGAAAATAATTTAACTGTAGAAGACGGTGGTGGCGTTGAAGTTGAAGGAGATGATCAGATTGATGTTCAGGGAGAAGTAGAGGGAGATTCAGATGAAATACAAAGCCCTAACCCCTTTGCAGTAAGTGCTACGGCACCAACACTTACCACGGTTGTGATTACATTCAATAAATCGATGGATGAAACAACATCTGAAAATACAGGAAACTACAGTATAATCAGAAAAAGTGATTCTTCCCCTCTTTCAGTTTCAAATGCGGTTTTAAATACCGGAGGTAACAGCAGAGAAGTTACATTAACAGTTTCTACAATAACTGAAGATGTAGAATATGAAATTACCATGAATAATCTGGAAAGTACCGATGGTGGAGAAATTTCTGTAAATCACAAAAAAAGGTTTACAAAGCTTGGAGTGATTACATTTTACAGCCGGCAGTCAGGAAGCTGGTCTTTAAACAGCACCTGGTCAAGAACCAGTCATAGTGGACCAGCTGCTACATCAAATCCGGGAAATACAAATAACGCTGTTATAATAATCGGAGATGGAGATATTGTAACTATAACGAGCTCAACTTCGATCGTAAATCAAACTTCAGTAGAAGTAAAAGTAAGTTCAGTTTTGCGTGTTGCTTCCGGTGGAACTTTAACTACAGGCTCTAAGAGTATTACCGGTTCCGGTTCTTTTGAAGTAACATCGGGAACTCTCGAAATTGGTTCGTCAAACGGAATTTCAAGTTCAGGAGCATCCGGAAATATCAGAACTACAACAAGATCCTTCAGCAATTCCGGTTCTTACACATACAACGGCTCATCTGCTCAGCTAACCGGCAGTGGATTACCTTCTGATGTTAATCATTTTAAACTGGATAACTCTTTCGGAGTTACTCTGGATGCTAATCTTGAAGTAAATGGTACACTTTTTCTCACGTCCGGAACTTTAACAATTGAATCCGGAAATAATTTGATTGCCAACACTAAATCAATCGGCTCCGGACAGTTAAGAATTAAACAAACTATTTCCGGCTCTAATGGTTGGCGATTGCTCTCTTCCCCAATAGACTCAGATTATGATGATTTTCTGGACGGAATTACAACTCAGGGTTATTCAGGTTCTTCTCTTGGAAATGCCCCTTTAGATAGCCTGCAACCAAACGTTATGTATTATGATGAATCATATCCCGGAACTGATAATCAGCGATGGAGAGCTCCTTCAAATGCTTCTGCTTCATTAACACCAGGTCGTGGTCTTTATACTTATGTTTTCGGAAGTATTGCATCAGACCCAAGATACAATTCTCCACTTCCGGTTGACTTGTCTGTAGAAGGTCAGGAGCATTCCGGCTCTGTTGATTTTGGGGTAACATATACAACTTCTGCGGATTCCGGATGGAATTTAGTTGGTAACCCATACGCAGCAACCATTAATTGGGACGATCCAAGCTGGACCAAAACGAATATAGATAATACCGTTTATGTATGGGACTATACCACCAATCAATACAAAACATGGAATGGAACCACAGGAGATCTAACGGACGGTAAAATTTCTCCTTTCCAAGGGTTCTGGATAAAAGCTAATGATACCTCTCCCTCTCTTATTGTTGATGAAAATGCTAAATCTACCGGTGGTAATTTTGTAGGTAAGTCAGTTTCAACCAATAAAAAGCAAGGACACCCACATTTCACTATTTCAGTTTCCGATGATATCCAAAAATCTTCCACTCATTTTATGTTTTCTGAGGATGCAAGTTTACTGAAAGATCGGAATGATGCCTTCAGGTTAGTTCCTCCACCCGGAATTAGAACCTACTTGGATATTTCATCAGTATCTGAAGCAGGAAACCGGTTTTCTATAAATAATTTACCCAGAAAATTTGGGATCCCTGTGGAAATACCAATTAACCTTGAATCATATTCAAATGGTTTTTCAAGAGACAAAGAACTTCATTTTTTATTCGAGAATATCCAAAACATTCCAGCCGGCTGGAATGTTTATCTCGTTGATACTAAAACAGGTTTTGAAACAGATATCCTTAATGAATCTACTTATCTGTTCTCTTTTGAAGGAGTTTTAGGTAAAGAAACTCCGAATCGGAAGGGAAAAAGTCCAAAGATCACTACAAAAGCCGCTCCCGATAAGCAAAGATTTCATTTAAGAATTGAGCCCGGATCAGATGCTTTTGATCTTCCTGATGAGTTTAAACTTGAGCAAAACTTTCCAAACCCATTCAATCCAAGTACAAAAATCAGATTTAATCTTCCGGTAGAGTCTCAGGTAACAGTAGAAATTTTTAACATTTTAGGGCAAAAAGTAACCACTTTGGTTTCTGAAAGATTAAGTTCAGGCATCCATACTTATGACTGGAATGCAAATGGTTATGCCAGTGGCGTATATTTGATAAGACTTGTTACTTCTAATGAAGTTTTTATAAAAAAAATGACCCTCCTTAAGTAGCTTGTCAGTCTGTGTTTATTGTTAGAATTGATTAACTATGGCACTCAATTAGCCGATCATATTTATATTAGTGATCATCTAACGGTTAAATGACTTGAAGTTTAGCAGACGGCATATTGTTTCATTTCTTGTAGTGGTACTAATTCTCATTATTTCTACCCAAGAGAGTTATGCTCAGCTCCCGGGATATAATTTCCGTTTGAAAGGACAAGTTAATTCTGCTCAGGTTTCAGGCTCTTCTACCCTTTCTAATTTTCCCGTTCTTATGAGCTTTACTATAGATGATCTTCGATCAACCGGTAATGGCGGTGGTGTTGAGAATATAAACGGTTATGATATTCGATTTACCTCTGCGAATGGAAGCACAATCTTAAGTCATCAGTTAGAAAGTTATGATCCGGTTACAGGTGCAATAGAAATGTGGGTTCGTTTCCCTACTCTTTCTGCAACAACAGATACTGAATTTTATATCTACTTTGGTAATTCCTCAATTTCTACCGATCAGTCGAGTACAAATGTGTGGGATTCTAACTACAAAATGGTCCTTCATCTTAATGGTGATTTTTTAGATGCATCGGGTAATGGAACTAACGGCGTAAACACCGGCACAGTTTCAACTACAGGGCAAATAGGTCTTGCGAGAGACTTCAATAGTAATAACGATCGCATTACAGTTGCCGATAACGGAGTCTCTCCTCTTGATATCAGTGGTAACATTACTATTTCTTTATGGACCAGAATAGCAAATTTAGGAAATGGACCTGATATCATTACAAAAGGGACTTATACTAATGGTTATTCCGTCTGGGTTGATGGAGCTGGCAGACTTCAGTTTCAGATAAATAACGATGCGTTAACAAGTCCAACCGGACAGTTGACCAATAATGTTTGGTCTTACATTACTTTTACCAGAGCGTCAAATGGAGATCGGGTTATCTATACAAATGGTGTACCTGTCGCATCTGATAATTCTCAGGAATCGTTTTCAATCAGTGATGATGATCTGTTCATATCCACCACAACTTTTGACTATTTGGGTGATATTGATGAAGTAAGAATCTCGAATTCTACAAGAAGCTCCGACTGGATTGCAACAGAATACAACAACCAAAGCAGTCCACTTACTTTTATTGCACAGCTAAATGCAGAACCTGTCCTCTCTAATATTGAAGGAAGTGCAATTATTTTTAATTCCGGATCTCCTGCTACAGCTATCACATCTGCACTTACAGTAACTGATGGTGATGATACTAACATAGAAAGTGCGACGGTTTCTATTACAAACAATTTCGATTCATCTGAAGATGTATTGAATTTTGCAGATCAACTTGGCATTACGGGGAGTTATGCATCTGGAACCGGAATATTAACACTCACAGGAACTGCTACTTTATCAGATTATCAAACTGCATTAAGAAGTGTCACATATCAAAATACAGATCCGGCACCAAGTGAATTACTTCGTACTATTTCTTTTACTGTTAACGATGGCGATGATGACAGTAATTTGCAAACCAGAAACATTAGTGTTGTTAAGGTAAATAACGCACCTGCACTTACAAATATGGAAACCGGATCTATCATATACTTTGCCGGGAATGGTCAGAAAGCTGTTACTTCTTCTATTCAGGTTAATGATTCAGATGACACTAATATTGACAGTGCAAGAGTTCAAATTACAAGTGGCTATGTTTCTTCTGAAGATACTTTACGTTTTGTTGATCAGAATGGAATTACTGGAAGTTGGTCAGAGGTTGCCGGGCGTTTAATTTTAACTGGTTCTGCAACACTCGCTACTTATCAGTCTGCTATAAGATCCATCACATATGAGAATGAATCCGGTTCTCCAACAATGACAACACGGACTATTAGCTTTACAGTAAATGACGGAACAGAGAACAGCTCTATAGTTACACGGGATGTAGAATACCCGTCCACGATAACAGACCTTGCGCTATATAAAGGCAACGGTGTATTCCACTATGACGCATTCGATGTTGATGGAGATTTGGATTTAGGTGATCAGCCTGGAACTCCATCTGCTATTTCTCCGTGGGGGGATCGTTCTGATAATGTAGCTGCAAGTACGGCTGACCTTTCTGCTACCAATGGAGCCGGAGCACAACGTCCTAATTTTGATCCTGTTTTTTTAGGAGGCAGAGGTGCTCTTCAGTTTGATGGTACAGATGATAACCTAAGTCTCCCAAACAATTCCATTCTTAATACCGGTAGCTATACTGAAAAATCATTTGCTATGATGTTCAGAACGGGCTCTTCTACTGCAGGTCTTCAAATTATGTATGAGCAAGGCGGAGGAACTCGTGGGTATCAATTAAGCATAAAAGATGGAATTTTGTACGCCTTTGTTTGGAATAATTCAGAATGGCCCGGAACTGATGAATATAAATCAATTAACCTTGGTACAGTTCAGCCTAATACATCATATATCATAATTGCCAGCCATGATGCTTCTGCTGGTGCTCTTGTCGATAAAGTTTGGGAAGCAAATGTAAATGGCGGTACAATTTCCACACTTACAAATGTTGATTTTCAAAGAGCTCACAGTGGTGGTGCTGAAATAGGCGAAGAAGACGGAACACGTGACCCTGCTACTACCGGAAACAACCCTGCCGGCACTAATAATTTTCAGGGAATTATTGGTGAATTTGTTTCATGGAATTCTGCGTTGTCATCATCAGATTTTACCAATATTTATGGGTATTTAAATGATAAATGGTTCAATACATCTTCTGTACTTTCAAACATTGAAGTATCCCCTCTCATTTATAATGAGGGAGATCCTGCTTCAATTATTACTTCATCCATCACCGTTTCAGATGAAGATGACACTAACCTTGATAGCGCAAGAGTTTACATTTCCTCAGGATTTGATAGTTCGCAAGACGTTTTATCCGGAAGTGGAACTGGTATTTCAGGAAGCTATAACAGTACTACGGGGGTACTTTCTCTTACCGGTTCTTCTACGGTAGCGAACTATCAAGCAGCATTACAATCAGTAACTTACGAAAATACAGAAACTACAAGCCCCTCTACTACTGCCCGTGAAATCAGCTACATTGTTTATGATTGGGATGATTCGAGTGGAGTTGTGACAAGAGAAATCAATATTAATCCTTCGAATGATGTACCTCTAATTGTAGGACTTGAAGGGTCCACTCTCTCTTTTACTGAAGGTGATGGCCCCACTCAGGTAACTTCTGCCATAACAATTTCTGATACGGATGATGCCAATTTACAAGGTGCTACAGTTGCTTTCACCACTAACTATTTTTTAGGCGAAGATGTACTTGATTATACAAACGCACTTGGAATTACCGGCTCTTTTAATGCCACAACAGGAGTTCTTACTCTTTCTGGAACTACTACATTATCTAATTATCAAACAGCTTTAAGAGCTGTCACCTATGAAAACACTAGTTCGGACCCTGTTGCCGGTCTTGATCGTAAAATTGAATTCCGAGTATATGATGGTATCGATAGCAGTATAGTAGGAACTACCAGAGATATTTCCGTAACGAGTTTAAATACGGTTCCAACTCTTGCTAATATTGAAACAGCAAACATTTTTTATAACATCGGCGATTCTTCTTTAGTATCTGAAACCATCACAATAACAGATCCTGACGATACAAATATTGAAACCATCGATTTACAAATAACAAGCGGTTACCTACCTGCGGAAGATACATTGGTTTTTCAGGATATTTTTGGGGTTACATCATCCTGGAACGATGGTTCAGGAACTTTAACTTTGACCGGTCCTGCTCTTAAAGCTGATTTCCGTTCTGCACTCCGTACGGTTCGGTATAAAAATACTTCCCCTACTCCTACTGATTCCGACAGAATCGTAAGTATCACCGCAAATGATGGTGATGGAGACAGTAATACATTGGCAAGAACCATTTCATATAGTATTCCGAAATCGGTTACAGACCTTCTATTATGGCTGGATGGAAATGAAGGCACATTCACTACAACGGGAGGTGGAACATCAAGTACTCAGGGAAGCAATGTAGGCAGGTGGGAAGATCAAAGTGGTAATGCACGTCATTTTACTGCTACAGGAACATCTCCGATCTATCAAACCAGTGTTGGGAGTATCAATTCTCAAAATGCCATTGAATTTCCGGGAGGATCTGCTGTTCGTCTTGAGGATACTGATGCTGAAAACTATTTAAACGGACTTGATGAAATTACAATCTTTTTTGTTATTGAATCTGATGGAGTGGGAACTGACAGAGGCTTCTGGACAACTTATGAACCTAATGGAGGTGGAAACGACGAGGTTTTCAGTATTCGCTATGATGATGTTGGTGATAATGGTAGTGGCGATGACGTAATTACTACTGGTATGCGTGACCTTCCTGTTGCCTTCGTTCAGGAAAGTTTTGAGGATGCCCAGACAACGAACGGTCAGATTGTTATGCTTAAATGGAAATCTGAAGAAAACTATGAACTCTATGTAGATGGTGTTTTAAGTAATCCAACTTTTTTCCAAAATATACCAACCGGTGTTTTAACAGATGTCACGACCGCAATAATTGGTCAGGGAACTCAGGATCAAAGCGATAGTTGGGATGGTTTAATTGCTGAAGTAATTCTTTATGGAAAAGAGGTTTCATTAACCGAGCAGCAAGATGTTGAAGATTATCTTTCTACAAAATACAGCATTCCGATACGTTCTTTCACTGCTGCAACGGGTGGAGAGGCTATTTCTGCAGATGATGCAAATACCACATACACTACCCTTTCAGGTCCACGAGTTCAGGAAAGCTTCCTGGGAGAATTTACGAATGGAGGAACATTTGTCTTCAATGCTCCGACAGGTTATGAATGGGATACAAGTGGCGGTGCTCCTTCTGCTTCGGTAGCCCCGGCATTTGGCGGAAGCACAGAATTGACTATTGGTTTCACCAGTAGAACTTCATCTCAGATAATTTTTACAGTATCTGCTGTTTCTACTACGAACCCGGGAGAAATTACCTTTTCTGATTTCAGAGTCAGACCTACTACAGGAATACTTCCAAATACAGGAAACATTACAAATACAGGCACTACCGGATTAGGAGGTAGTACAAATTATGGTCAGCTTACGATGGTGCCGGGTACACAAGTAGAAATGAAATTTACCCAACAACCAACAGCCTCCAATGTAAGTGCGGCAATTTCTCCCGCTGTAAGAGTTCAATTGATTGATCAATTTGGTAACTCTGTAACAGAAAGTCGTGTAGATATCACTATGAGCCTAAATACTGTTAGTGGCTCAGGAACACTTGGAGGAACAACAACAGAAGAAACCAATGTTTTCGGAATTGCAGAATTTGATGACATAAATATCGATGATATTGGTACTTATAACTTAACTGCATCAAGTACCGGTTTAACTGATGCTACCAGTTCTGACTTTGATGTTGTAGTTGTTGGTCAGCTTACTCAGTTTACGGTTCAAAGAGTTCCATCCGGTAATATTGCGGATAAATTGGCTGGTCAAAATTTTAATATCACAGTTGTTGCCACTGATGGATTACAGGATACAGTAGATACATTTACAGGAACAGCCGTACTTACCTCAAATTGTTCACTTGGTACCGGACAGGGAACTACTCCAAACTTTGTTGGAGGAGTACTTTCAAGCAGAACTGTTTCAATATCGAATGTAGGAACCTGCACTATTACTGCTACCAACAGTGCCGGAACTGAAACCGGTTCGAGTAATTCATTCGATGTAACCCCAGGAGTTGCTTCTCCTGCAACATCTGCAATAACAGCAAGTCCAACTGTGATTTTAAACGACGGATTTTCTACTTCAACAATTACTGTTCAACTTAAAGATAGTGAAGGCAACAACCGCACCACTGGTGGACAAACAATTATACTAAATACCACTGATGGTTCTCTTAGTACAGTAACTGATAATGGAAACGGAACTTATTCTGCCACTCTAACTTCTTCAGTAATAGCAGGTCTGGCAACTATTACAGGTACTTTGGACGCTGTCGCGATAACAGATAATGCAGAAGTCGAATTTGCTGAATTCAATAATCTTTGGCAATCTCAAATTGGATCAGTTCCCGATGCAAGAAACTGGGATTTAGCAGCCAACTGGAGTTCCGGATCTGTTCCTCTTCCAAGTGATAAAGTACTTATACCGGCAACCCCCGCAGTTGGAAATGAACAACCCGTTATAAATACAACAAATACAACAGTCACTCAGCTTTCAATAGAAGCAAGTGCATCTGTGACCATTTCCGGTGGAAAGGAGCTTATTGTAACTGGAGAACTATCAGGTGATGGCGAGGTACTTGGTAGTAATACAGATTCTGTAACTATAGGTGGTAATCTCAATATTGATATGACAGTAGGCTATGTTAAGCTAAATGGATCTACAAATCAGGAAGTGACAAACCCGAATGATTTTGTTAATCTTGAACTTGATAATTCTAACGGGGCTAACTTTTCTGCTAATCTTACCGTTTCAGATTCACTTAAACTTACAGACGGTGTTCTTTTCTTACCAACCGGAACGAACCTGATTGCTAATTCTAAAGAATATGGTTCCGGTTCAATAAGAATGCAGAGAAGAATATCCGGTTCCAGAGGTTGGCGTTTACTCTCCTCTCCTTTTAATACTACTTATAGTGATTTTCTGGATGGTACATTAACTCAGGGCTACACAGGATCCACTCTTGGAAATGCTCCTTTAGACAGCCTACAACCCAACGTATTAACTTACTTGGAAAGCTTTCCGGGAACAGATAATCAACGCTACAGAACACCTTCCAATGCTACTGACCCCGTAGTTCAGGGTCAGGGAGTATTTGTCTTTGTGTTTGGGGATATTGCAGCGGATGCGAGATACAATGATCCTATCCCCGATACTCTGGATGTTCAGGGACAGGAATGGAATGGAGACGATACTGAAGTAGATTTTGGCGTAACTTATACTCCTGCCGCTGATACAGGATGGAATCTGGTCGGAAACCCTTTTCTTGCTACTATTGACTGGGATGACTCCGGAAACTGGACTAAAAACAACATTGAATCCTCGATTTATATCTGGGATCCTGATGCTAACGGAGGAGACGGTGAATACCTGACCTGGAATGGGGTCACCGGTACGTTGCCAACTGGCGGACTGATTGCTCCTTTTCAAGGGTTTTGGGTTAAAGCGAATGGTCCTAGCCCTGAACTCAAAGTAAATAAAGACGTTAAAACCACCGGCGGAGGGTTTTTAAGAAAATCACTTCCTGAAACTGATTCAGAAAAAGCAAAACAACAAGGGACTGCAGATCCACAAATTCAACTACGTGTAACATCTCCTTCAGGAAGAGTAAAAAACACAAATATTATGTTTTCAGAGGAAGGAACCGAAGGAAAAGATAATTTTGATGCTTATCGCCTTCTCCCTCTTTCTTCATCCCATATTGAGCTTTATACTTTACTTAAAGATGGCACTGAATTGGCAATTAACAGTTTACCTTTAGATTTTAATTCGAGGATCTTTATACCTCTTAACGTCAATTATTTTGAAAATAATCGACCGGTTAATGAAGAGCTTAATATGGTCTGGGCAGGACTTAGAAACATACCTGATGACTGGATTCTAACACTCGTTGATAATGAAACCGGTCAGGAAATTAATATGCTTGAAGAACTCTCATATACTTTCAATCAAACTACAAGATCAAAATTAGCCAAAAACAGCAATCCTCTTGTTCCAGCAACTGCAGTCAGAAAAAAATCGATCTCACAAAGTACCAGATTTACTTTAAAAATAAGCACTGAACAAATTGAGAGAGATGTTCCTGAAGAAGTATTTCTGAGTCAGAATTATCCTAACCCCTTTAATCCTACTACTACCATTCCATTTGGTATTAATGAAGATATGGATGTAAATCTGGTTATTTATGATATCCTTGGAAGAAAAATAAGTACCATTTATGATGAAAGATTAACTGCAGGAAGATATAATCCTGTGTTTCGCGGTGATCATCTTGCAAGTGGTGTTTATTTTTACCGCCTTATAACCAATAACAAGGTTATTGTTCAGAAGTTTACTTTGATAAAGTAATTGAATACATCTCTTTTAATGTGGAAGTTAGAATTGGTTAATGAAGCCAAATAAACTTGGTTAATTGCTATCTTTCTTTATATATCAAGAAGATGCATACAGGTAAGAGAATTCATATTGCTATTGTCATTTTTTTCATGACATTTCTGTGGTCAGATATTCTGATGGCACAGTTACCCGGCTATTCAAATCGTAAAAAATTTTCTATCGATAATACTCAGGTTAGTGGTGTTACCGATCTTACCAATTTTCCTGTATTATTTAGTTTTACTGATAACGATTTAAGAACTACAGCCAATGGTGGTAATGTTGAAAACTCAAATGGTTTTGATATCACCTTTACTTCTGCAGACGGGTCAACACAGCTTGATCATCAATTAGAAAGCTACAATGCTGTAACCGGTGAAATTATTGCTTGGGTAAAATTCCCAACTCTTGGAGCGACCACTGATACTGACTTCTATGTGTATTATGGGAATTCATCTCAAACCACCGATCAATCTACCACAAATACATGGAACAGTAATTATCAGGCAGTTTTGCATTTTGATGATTTTGCGGATGCAACTTCAAATGGAAATAACGGAACAAATAATGGCACAACATCCACTTCTGGTAAAATTGGGAATGCCCGTTCTTTTACCACCGCCGGCGGCAATGATTTTGTTTCCGTAACTGATGATGCCACACTCGATATTACCGGTGAAATAACATTATCGGCTTGGCTTAATGTAAATAATTTCGGAGATACTCCGGATCTTATCACAAAAGGCGATTACACGGAAGCGTATTCAACGTGGATCAGGTCTGATGGAACTCTTCGGTTTGCAACTGATGGATCTACCCTGACAAGCAGTTCCTCAATTACCTCAGGTTCAACAGTTTATGTTACTTTTACTAAAACTGCTTCCGGAAGGAATATCTACATAAATGGTACCGCTGCAGGAAGTGACGCGGTAACAACTGCATTTTCTACAAATAATAACCCTCTTTATATTTCAACTTCCGGTTTCGGAATTAATGGCTTTATTGATGAAGTGAGAGTGTCTAACACAGCCCATTCTTCTGACTGGATATCAACAGAATATAATAATCAGAATAACCCTGGTACTTTTTACTCTGAGGTATCAGATCCTCCTGTACTATCAGATATTGAAAACGACCCTATAACTTTTACAAGTGGTGGGTCTGCTGTTTTTATTACATCCGATATATCTATATCAGCACCTTATATTGCAAACCTTGCAAGTGCAGAAATTCAAATTACAGGAAATTACCTCTCCTCTGACGATACTCTTACTTTTATTGATACAGGATCAATCAGCGGAAGCTGGAATGACGGCTCCGGAACTCTCACTCTGACCGGAACAGCTTCGATTGCCAACTACCAAACTGCTTTGCGTAATATCAGATATGAAAACACCAATAACTCTCCCGATCAATCTACAAGAACTATTTCATTTACGGTAAGTGATGGCAGTAACGATAGTAATACGGAGTCGAGAGAGTTAGATATCATTACCTCTCTTTCTGATCTTTCAACAGATTTTGCAAATACAGTTTTCCATTTTGATGCACAGGATGTTGATGGAGATCTTTTAACAAATGATCAACCAACAGATGGAGCTTCAGTTACAACATGGGGAGATCGTTCAGACAATGCTGGAGGAAGTGGAGCAAATATAGTTGCGACTGCTCCGGGTGGTGATGAACCTGTTTTTAATTCAGACTATTTTGGTGAAAGAGGTGGTTTATTCTTTGATTTTAATTCCGGAGATGCAGGAGATAACTTTCAGTTAAATGACGATGCATTATTAAATACAGGTGGACCTTATGATGAAAAATCTTTTGCATTAGTTTTCCGAACAGGAACTGATTTATCAGGATTACAAATCATTTATGAACAAGGTGGTGGATCAAATGGTTACCAATTTTCCATTAAGGATGGTGATTTATTTGCTTATGCATGGAGTACAAATGCTGAGTGGGTTGACGGAGATGATCAATCTATAAACTTGGGATCCCTGGAAACCAATACTTCATATATTCTGGTAGCTTCTCATGATGCAAATGCACTTATCTGGGAAGCATCAGTAAACGGTAATGCCAGAATTCAAAGTGCCGGAGCAGCTGGTACAATGAATAATCATGGTGGTGATGCTACCATTGCTGAAGAAGATGGTACCAACGACCCGGTTACTTTTGGTAACCCAGCAACTACAAATAATTTTGACGGATATATAGCCGAATTGATTTCCTGGAACACCACTTTGAATGGAGGTCAGTTTGCCAGTATTAACGATTTTCTTTGTGATAAGTGGTGCAATACTCCACCACAATTAGCCAATGTTGAAGCTACAAATTTAGATTATACGGAAGGCGACGCTGCTACTGTTGTCACTTCTGCGTTAACAGTATCTGATGTTGATAATACCATTTTAGATAGTGCTTACGTTTCTATAACGTCTAATTTTGAGAGTTCTGAAGATGTTCTGGATTTTACACCAATTGGAAATATTTCAGGATCTTATAATTCAACAGAAGGTATATTAGTAATTACCGGAACTGATACTAAAGCAAATTACCAAACAGCCTTACGTTCCGTAACATATGAAAATTTAAATGGAGTCGATCCTTCTACTTCTTTACGACAGGTCGATTTTATGGTTTTTGACTGGGATGATTCCAGTAATGTTGATTCACGAACTATTAATGTGATAGCGGATAACAGTACTCCGGTACTAACTTCAATAGAAGGTGGAACCTTATCTTATACTGAAAATGATGGGGCTGTATCGATAACATCATCTATTACAATCAGCGACCCTGATGACACAAACTTTGAAAGCGCTGAAATTGAGATCTCAGGAAATTACTTTTTAGGAGAAGATGTACTTGGTTTTGCAAATACTGCTAATATAATAGGTTCATGGAACTCAACTACTGGTATTTTAACTCTATCTGGAACAGCAACTTTAGCTGAGTACCAAGCCGCGTTAAGAAATGTGACTTATGAGAATTCAAGTTCAGATCCTGTAGAACTGGACAGAACTATTTCATTTACGGTTAATGATGGAGATGCAGATAGCAATACACAATCCCGGGATGTTTCCGTTACATCTACTAATTCTAAGCCATTACTTTCAAATATAGAAGCAACTACTCCTACTTATCAGGGCACCGATCTTCAAATTACGAATACCATCGAAGTTTCTGACCCGGATGACACTTCCGTTGACAGTGCAATAGTTGTAATTAATGGAAACTTTAAAGCAGCTGAAGATTCTCTAATTTATTTTCCTGTATTTGGAATCTCCGGCACCTATAACGATTCAAACGGCAGATTAAAATTGTCCGGCACCTCCTCCTTTTCTGACTATCAGACAGCGCTGAGGTCGGTCAAATACCGTAATTTCGGCTCGATCCCTACCGGTCCAGCTCGTGAGATTTCTTTTATTGTAAGTGATGGAGAACTCAAAAGTGACTCACTAAAAAGAACTATTGAAGTTAACGCTGTTGAAGCTATCAATGGGCTGGAAGTTTGGCTCAGAGCAGATGTTGGTGTAGTTACCAGTGGTTCTGAAGTTGTTACATGGCAGGATCAAAGTGGAAACAGTAATGATTTTACTGGTACTGCAGGATCAGGAAACCGTCCAACTTTTATTTCCAGTTCCGTTCCTCTTGGTGAACAACCTTCAATTGATTTTGCAGGAAATGGAGATCACTTTTTAGATAATGACGGGGAAACGAATTACATAAATGGAATGACAGAGTTTACTCTGTTTCTTGTTTATAAATCAGATGAAACAAATTCAGATCAAGGAATGTGGATTGCTGACGACCCTAATGGTTCAGATGAAATTTTTACTATGCGGTATGATGCTTCAGGAGCTAACACTGGTGGCTCATTTACAAATGTAGTAAAAGTTGGAATTCTTGGGAATGATGCTGATAATCAGCTAGAAAGTTTTTCGGATATTCAAAATACACAAACTCAAATAACCAGTTTACATTGGGAAAGCGGAACAACTTTTGATTTGTATGTTGATGGAATCCTGAATAACCCAAGTGCTGCAGGCACCCCTCCTTCAGGATCAATTAGTAATGCAACTAAAGCCATTGTTGGTAAAGGTGGAAAAGATACAGGAAATAACAGCTGGAATGGTCAGATAGCTGAAGTCATTCTTTATGGTAAAAATCTTAATGAAGATGAAAGAGAAAAAGTTGAAGATTATCTTGCTGAAAAGTATTCAACAGCAATTAGAAAGATAACTGCTGCAACCGGCGGTGAAGCAATTTCTGCAGATGATGCTAATTCGTCATACACATCATTAAGTGGACCAATCATTCAAGAAGGTTTTGCAGGAGAACTTACAGGTTCGGGCACCATTGTTTTACAAGCGCCTGTAGGTTATGAATGGAATACAGGAGCTACAGTCACAGTTACAGAAGCTGCGGCCTATGGAGGTAGTACAACCCTTGACGCCTCTTTTACAAGCATTACTTCCAGCCTTTTAACGATTACTATTGATACAGAATCCTCATCAAACCCGGGAGAAATCACGCTCTCAGGTTTACAAATAAGACCTACAACCGGAGTTTTACCTAATACCGGCAATATTCAAAATGTTGGATCTACCGGTCTTGGAGGAGCCACCAATTACGGAACACTTGAAATGGTTCCAGGTACTCAGGATAGTTTGATATTTATACAACAACCTTCTGATACAAATAAGGACAGTATCATCACCCCTTCAGTTAGAGCTCAGATTGTTGACCAGTTTGGAAATGAGGTTGAAAACGCAGGTGTGTCTATTTCAATGGCACTTACAACAGGATCAGGAATATTAAGTGGTACTTTATCAGATAACACAAATTCTTTGGGAATTGCTGATTTTGCTGATTTGACTATAGATGAAATTGGCTCAAAAAGAATCACCGCAAGTGCACCCGGTATAAGCTCCACCATAAGTAATGAATTCGATATTGTTAACGCCGGAACACTCATTGCTTTCAGAGTTGAAAGAACCCCTTCAGGAAATATCAGTGCTAAGACTGCAGGACAAACTTTTAACACAGTAATCACTGCCATTGACGGAACAGGTTCAACCGTAACAAGCTTTAATGGAACAGTAGTTGTTACTTCAAATTGTACATTAGAAACCGGCCAAGGTACAACTGCCAATTTTTCAAGTGGTGTTTTATCGACGCATTCGTTAAGTATTTCAAGTGTAGGCAACTGTTCGATTACAGCAACAAATTCTGCCGGAGCGCAAACAGGAATAAGTAATACATTTAACGTTTCAGCCGGCGCACCTTCAGAAGAAACATCTATAATTACCGCTTCCCCAACAGTTATTCTAAATAATGGCAGCAGTACATCTACCATCACTGTAGATGTAAAAGATGAATTCGGTAATAATGTAAGTTCAGGTGGTTCTACTGTTACGCTAATGATAACGCCAACCGCTTTGGGAAGCCTAGGTTCGGTGACTGATAATGGAAATGGAACTTACACCGCAACACTTACTTCATCCCTTTCTACTGGAACAGATAATATAACCGGCACATTAAATGGAAGTGCTATTACTGATGATGCGAATGTGGAGTATGCCTCTTTTACTCACATTTGGGAAAGTCAGTTAGGATCTGCAAGTGCAGCATCCGATTGGGAAGATGTAGATAACTGGAATGTCGGCTCTGTTCCCGGAGTAACTTCTGTAGTACTGATACCTGCAGATCCCGAAGTTGGTAACGAGTATCCTGTAGTTGATGTTTCAGGAGGGATTGCTTCATCCATTACCTTTGAACCAGGTGCAAATCTGACAATTTCTGGAGGAATAAACTTTACTGTCGGTGGTGATTTGAATGGAGGAAGTGTTTTAGGAAGTAACACTGACAGTCTAACCATTGGAGGAGATGTAATCAATGTTTCAGAAATCACCGTTGGTACTGTGGTATTAAATGGATCATCCGAACAAGCTATCACAGATCCTCATGAATACACAAATTTAGTAATTGATAACTCAAATGGTGTATCCGTAATAGATAATCTTGTAATATCGGATTCACTGAAAATGAATGATGGAGAACTTCTTATTCCAAGTGGCAAAAACTTGATAGCTGATGGGATATCTTACGGAACAGGCGTTCTGCGTTTTCAGAGGAAAATTTCAGGGGTGCGTGGATGGCGGCTCCTCTCCTCTCCAGTTGCTTCTACCTACGGAGATTTCCTGGATGGAACACTAACCCAGGGCTATTCAGGTTCAACTTTGGGAAACACACCATTAGATAGCTTACAACCTAACGTATTAACATATCTTGAAAGCTTCCCCGGTACAGATAATCAAAGATATCGTGCTCCGTCAAGTTCTGCGGCTTCACTAAACGCGGGCCAGGGAATGTTCGTATTCTTTTTTGGTGATGTTCCTGCGGATGCCCGCTACAATGATCCTCTACCGGATACATTGGATGTAGTTGGGCAGGAATTTTTTGGAACTGCGGGAGAAATAGATTTTGGTGTCACCTATACTACAGCTGCAGACTCAGGATGGAATCTGGTCGGAAATCCGTTTGGCGCCACAATCGATTGGGATGATTCTCCAAACTGGACAAAAACCAATATCGAATCAACCATTTATATTTGGGACCCTGCCGCAAATGGCGGAAATGGAGAATACCTGACGTGGAACGGTGTAACAGGAACTTTAGGAAGCGGACTAATTGCTCCTTTTCAGGGCTTTTGGGTTAAGGCTTCTTCATCCAGCCCGGAATTAAAAGTAACTAAAGACGCCAAAACAACAGGTGGGAATTTTCTTAGAAAAGAAAATTTGAGCTCAACTCCTGTAATTCAATTAACTGCTTCCGTCAACAGTCTCAGTAAAAGAACTAATTTCATGTTCAGTGATCAAGGAAGTAAAAGCAGGGATCCTAAAGATGGATTTAGATTAATTCCATTTTCAAGCTCAAATATTGAATTCTATTCTTTACTTGACGATGGTACCCAACTATCGATAAACAGTCTACCACTGGAATTAACAAACCGCCTCAAAATTCCTTTACAGTTAAATGCTTTTGAAAATCAGCTTCCTGTTAATGGAACGTTCAGAATTTCTGCCAGTGGGATTAAAGGAGCTCCCGATGAGTGGTTAATTTGGTTAATAGATAATGAAAAAGGAATCAAAATTAATCTTAGAGAAGAAAACACTTACGAGTTTAATCATAGCACTAAAAGTAAGATGTCCTCTAATGTATCACACGGAAAAGTTAAGCTCAAGGAAAAAGAACGCTCAACGTCGACAAGATTTACACTTCAAATAACTACTGAAGAAATTGAAGCAAACATCCCTGAAACAGCTTTTTTAAATCAAAATTATCCCAATCCATTTAATCCAAAAACTACTATTCCTTTTGGCATCGATAAAGATTCTGAGGTTACACTCGAAATATTCGACATTTTGGGCCGTAAAATAAGTACAGTAATTGATCAGAGATTAACTGCTGGTTCGTATAACATTAGCTATCAGGCTCAAAATCTTGCCAGCGGTGTATACTTTTACAGATTAACTACAGACTCTAAAACTTTTATCCAGAAATTCACTCTTATAAAATAACAGTGAAATTATAGTTCACATTAGAACGTTCTTATTAAAAAGAATTAACTGGTTAATTAGTGATTAGATTTCAATCTTTGTTTAAAAAGTCAGCAATGAACCGTTTTTGTGCATTTATATTCTCTTTTCTCTTAGTGACATCGGCAAAAGCACAGGATAATTCCAAAAAAAGCTTTAATGCGGATATAAATATAACTGCAACTGTAATACAAACAATTGAAATTGTTACTGTACAGAATATAAGACTTGCGGGTATGGATCCGGTAAACAATCAATTCCTGATACCTCCCACTACAAGTGCTAACGCAGGATTTATGATTGCAAGAGGTAATCCGGATGCTGAAATAAGGATCACTTATCAACCTTCTCAGATTTTAAATCAAATCAATGGTGATGGAATTATCCGGGTAAATTACCAGCTTTCCGGAAATGATATTGAAGAACAATTGACTTCTGAAATACTTCAGGTCGAAAACAGAAATTTCACTTTCAACAGTGAAGGTGAATTCTTTATATGGGTTGGTGGAAGAGTTTTTATTGAGCAAGCAAAACCTGGGAGTTACGAAGGCGAATTCACCGTAGAAATCGATTATATCTAATCCATTGAAAAAAGCATTGTACATATCAACCTTCTTGATAGTGTTTTTGACTGGTACTACTGTTTCAGCTCAGGAAATAGATTTCGGAGATTATTATAACTATACACTAACAGTTGCTGAACTTAACCCTGGAACTGATTTTGAATTCGGAACTATTGTTTCCGGATCAGGATCTAATGTACTAACAATTGCTAATTCTAAAGTTATCACTATTACGGGCGTCAAATATTTAGATGTGTTTGTTACCGTAACAGCAGATGATGAATTACTATTGGGAGGAAATCCCGGGTGTGTTGGTGACCCGAGCTGCAGTATAGATTTTGAACTAGAAGCTGCATACGCAAATCGGGGAAGTAATAATATAGGACAGGCCCGTATTATCTCTGTAACTGCCAACTCAGGAACAGCACAATTTCCAATCAAATATAGAACAACTGCTCCACCTTCACCTCCCCCAACTCCGGTCTATGAAGGTTACAATCCTGCAGCCTTTAATGAAACAGCTTACTTATATATATACGGCTCTTTGAGTGTTGGTACTGTTAATGCCGGAAGTTATACCGGAAATATTGACGTTACTTTGATATATGATTAATAAGATTATCAAATATAATAGCGTCTTATCCCTTTTTCTGATTCTGTTTTTATTAAATCCTTTATTAGGGTTTGGACAATACATAAATATCCAGATAGAACTTGAACCTGAATTTCAAACAGAAGTAGTTTCTGAACTAAATTTTGGAGATATAGTCGTTGGCTCGGGTGAAAAATCCATTCAATTAGGAGATTCTAATATGGGAATCTTTTCTGTTACAGGAATAAATTCTCAATCTGTACGACTTTCTATAGACACTCCTTCAACACTTACACATTCAGATCCATCTATTACAGATAGCATACCTTTCGATATCCGAGCATCTTATAACAATAGTGGAGAGAACACAATTCAGGGTTCTGAGCCTATAAACGGCGATATTGCTTATACCGTAATCAACAGAAATGCTTTAAAAAATCAATTCGAATGGCAAACCATGTACGTATTTATATATGGAACTATAATGGTTGGCAATATACAGGATGGAGTTTATAACGGGTTTATCCGCCTAACCGTGGATTATGAGTAAATCTTAATTAAAGACTTCTAACTTGGAATCACATTTTGATATTCCGAACTTTTTCTCAACGAACAAATTAAACTAATTTCGATCATGAAAAATTTAAAATCACTTTTCGCTCTTATCGCAGTATTCGCATTTGCAGGTTCTGCTGCATTCGCTCAGGAAACCGCTAACGTTGCAGTTACAGCTCAAGTTGAAGCAGCTCTTGTTTTAACTCCAACTGACATCGCTCTTGGAACTATCCAAACTGGCGCTGCATCAATTATTGATGCTAACGCTAACGATGATGCTACTGAAGCTAACTTAGGTGACGGTGCTTCTGCTGGTTCTCTTCAGATTGTTGGTACTTCAGGTGTTGACGTTGTTGTTGCATGGGACGACGCTACTCTTGACAATGCAGGTACTACTGATGCAATTGCTTTTGTACCTTCTGTATGGTTAGGTGCTTCTGAAGTAACTGATGGTGGAACTGTTACATTAACAGGTGGAGATATTACTCTTGATGTTGGTGGTGCGCTTGCAGCTCCATCCGGAACTGGTGCTTACAGTACTGCTAACGGAACTCCAATCGTATTCACTATTACTTACGATTAATAGAGTTTAAAATTCTAAAAAGTCTCGTTGTTAAACGAGACTTTTTTTTTGTCTCATTCACACTGAAAAATTCAAATACTAATTTGCACTTGAATTTGTTAATTTGAGCATCATTTAATAAATCTACAGAAAATGAAAAAGCTTTTATTGTTACTTATAGTAACTTTGACAATTGGTGTTGATTATAGTTTTTCCCAGATAACAATCTCTCCAACCAACCTTTTTATTGAAGAAAACACAAAGTTTGGGACGTATCTGGTAATAAATGGGTCTAACGAACCTCAGGAAGTATCCGTTGATTTTATCTTCGCATACACAACCTCTGATAACGAAGGAACCAGAAGTGTAATTTATGATGATGCTGAAACAGAAGCAGCATTTTCTGCTCATGAGTGGGTTCGTGCTTTCCCAAAAACTTTCACTTTGCAGCCAGGACAACGACAAATTGTTAGGTTAAGGGTTTCCCCAACATCCGGATTGGACGATGGAACCTACTGGGCTCGTATAAAAACCTCTTCCTCGGCGCAAACACCTCCGGTTGAACTACAGGAATCAGGCGCTGTATCTGCAAGGGTGGGAATCACAATAGAACAAATAACAGGACTTTTTTATAAAAAAGGTAATGTGACAACTGGAATCAATGTAACAGAAACCAGAACAGAGATGTTAGATAATAATAATACCCTCGCAGTTATCTCTGATTATGTAAGAGGTGGGAATTCTCCTTTCCTAGGTTCTATTACACTGAATATTAAAGACTCAGGTAATAAAGTAGTCGCTTCATCTTTCAGATCGACTTCACTTTATTTTGATGGTACACATCGACAGGAAGTTGATATAAGTAATTTACCTAATGGGTCGTATTCTGTTGAGCTAATTTTTGAAGCTCAGAGAAATGATGTATCAGCGGACGATATTGTTCCAATGGATACAGAAACTGTTACTACACAATTTGTTAAGAGTTGATATTTGAAAAATGGAAATATATTTCTCTACTTTTAATCATCTTCAGCCTTCTTGCTTATACAAAACCTGTATCCGCTCAAGAAGAACCAGAAGATGAAATAGAAGTATATCTTTCATTTTCTTACCGTAGTGCAGTAAATTCAGTAGTTATCGCCTACTATAAAAATGATAAATTTTACCTCCCCTATCGTGAGTTATTTCAGTTACTTGAAATTGATCAAAATACAGATCTAACTAACAATAAGATCATACTAAAAGGTCGTTTTTTAGAGGAACAGACCCCTTACTCAATAAATTTATCCGACAACCAGGCAACATTCGGTGATCAAAGCTTCCAATTAACGCAGGAAGAATATATGATCAAGGAATTGGATTATTATTTGGAAAGCTCTTTATATGATAAAATATTTGATTTAAAATTTTCGGTGGATTTTAACAACCTCGCAATCCAACTGGATACACCAAATAATATTCCTGTAGTTGAACGCATTATGAGGCGTAATCAAAGACAGTTGATTGCTCGAAATCAAACCTTAGTTGATAAAAACTATGAACTGAAGTATGACCGTAATCGTAAAGTATTTGGGGCCGGTTTTCTTGATTACAACCTCTCTACAATAAATACTGTTGATTCCGACCTTTTTATTTACAACGCATCTATTGGCGGTGAACTATTGGGCGGAGATGTACAAGGTGCATTGAACGGAGCTATATCTTCTGATATCAATAATTTTACAACAGACAATTTACGCTGGAGGTATGCAATCCCTGGTAGTGAAATACTCACTTCAATACAAGCTGGCCAGGTTGCATCTGACGGATATTTAGGAGCTCCATATACCGGAGTCAGACTCACGAACCAACCAATAGAGCCTCGAAGATTATATGATGAGTTCATTATACAGGGAAATACAATCCCTAGATCAGAAATTGAACTTTATTTGAATAACACACTTGTTGATTTTCAGGAATCTGATGCTGCAGGAAACTATCGGTTTATTACTCCATTGACGTATGGTACTTCCTCATATGATATTAAGATTTTTGGACCGACCGGTGAAATCATCGAACAATCAAAAAGAATCCAAGTCCCTTTTTCTTTCCTACCTAGTGGAGAAATCAATTATAACGTAAATGTTGGTAGACTTAACAATCCGATAATCGGAACCAATGATAGAGGAATGCTTGGCCAGGGTAATGTGAGAGTAGGTCTTTCAAATTGGCTAACTGCTAATGCCGGTGTTGAATATTTTGAAGATTATCATTCAGATATCCCTACTTTCAATGGTGGTTTTTCTGCAAGATTGATGAATAAATATCTTATTACAACCGAATTCCTTTCTGGGATCTTAGCAAAGACTCGCGGAAGTGTGATTTTAGCCAACTCTTCCAGTATAGGTCTTAGTTATACTAACTTTTTTGAAAATACGGGTATCTATAATACTGCAGGTGTTGATCAAGAGATTCAGGGAAGTTTATTCTACCCGTTTCGTTTTGGAGACATTCCCTTAAACGTGCGGTTATTTGCTTCCAGATTAGAAAGAAAACCTCGCCCCCTTTCAAGATATCGGGTAGATTTAAGTACGCGTTTTGGAAGACTTAATTTACGTTCAGGTTTCAGTAATTCGAGTTCAGGAGAGAACTTTTTTGATATTGCAGAAAACGCTGAAGTTACACTTTCAGCTACTTATACCTTTCCCAGATATCAGACTACTCCTAAATTTTTTCACGGTTTATTTGCAAGATCTGAGCTTTCATTTTTGCCTAATACTAATGAACTCGGCGAAGCTGGCTTGTTTGTCTCTAAAAGTGTTTTCAGACAGGGCAATTTACAGCTAAACTATTCCAGAAATTTCAAGTTCTCTTATGATGCTTTCTCTTTCGGATTGGTTATTGATTTTAATAAAGTCAGGGTAAATTCAAGATTAAACAGCCTTCGTGGAAATAATACGTTCACGAATACAATCAGAGGATCTGTTGGATATGATCCTATTAATAGAAATGTATTATTAACAAGTAGAAATCAGGTTGGGAGATCTGCAGCAGCTGTTCGTTTATTCGTTGATTATAACGGAGACGGAATCTACAATGAAGGGGATGATATCATTGATAGTGACGCGGTTAGAATTGATAGAACCGGAAGTAAATCAGGTACAAAAAATGGAATCACCTATATCACACAAATGCAACCTTATTACAGGTATAACATGGAGGTTAATAAAGGGGCAATTCAAAATCCTTTACTGGTTCCTGAAAACGATAAATTTGCATTAATTACTGACCCAAACTTTTTCAAACAGATTGAAATACCATTTTATTCATCAGGAATAATTGAAGGAATGGTTAACAGATATTTTTCATCAACTACAAAAAGTGGAATTGGAGGAGTAAGGTTATTTCTCAGCAATAAGGTAAATGATGAAGTACTTGAAATAAGAACGTTTTCTGATGGTAGTTTTTACTCCTATGAAATTCCTCCGGGCAAGTACCGTCTCAGAATTGATCAGAACCAGTTAGATGTATTGCAAGCTTCTTCAGATCCTGAATTCATAGACTTTGAAATAAAAGCCCTTGCTGAAGGCGATTTTATAGAGGGTATGATCTTTAATATAATTCCTGATGGAGTTATACCTGAAGAAGATAAAATCAATGAAAACGCAATACTTACAGATCTGGAAAACAGCTCTGAACTCAATGAGTATGAAAATGAACTCAGATCTAAAGTAGATGAAACACTACGTTTAATTGTAAAAGCTCAGAACGCTTTTTACAGCAGAAACACTAATCAAGCATTAGATTTTGTTAATCAATCTTTGGAAATATTCAAAACCGCCCAAGGATATGCTTTAAGGGGCAGTTTACTCTACCTTCAAGGGAATAAAGAAGAGGCCCAAAAAAGCTGGGATATGGCTACAAGATTCAATCCAGATATTTATATTCCTGATACTGAAACATTGGATCAGATCATCAAAACAGAACATGGCGATTAAGACGGCTTTGCTAAAAGTGCAATGATTAAGACATATACTTCTTTTACTGTTAAAAGAATTTTTATTCAGCCTTACATATGTATTGCAGTATTCTTTTTTTTCTTTTTTCCTGATGTAAATGCTCAATCCAATACTTCAAGTCTTGCTCAGTCATCTGATATTCAAATTGCTACTCTTGAACAAGGTTATGACTCTCAGGTAATTCAGGTTATTGCTAATCACTTTGATCGTAAAAAGTTTTTTGTTGATGTAAATATTGACGCTGAATTTACTGAGGAAACTGTTACCACAACCGGAAACGCGGCAGTAACTCAACGACCTCAAAACGTCTTACTTCCCGGACTCCCATTTCTTCCACAAGAAAACCTGCAAAACACTCCTCAGTCAACTACTACCAATGAACCGGTAGTTAATCAAAATGTAGTTCGAAGACTTCAACTCAATAACATCGTCGTAAATATCTATGCTGATACAAGTTTTTCTGTAGACGAATTAGACTTTATGAGACAAATTGCTGGGTTTGCAGCCAAAATAAACCCGGCCAGAGGAGATCAAATCAATATTACTCAGCTGGCAATTCCAGATCCCGATTTCAAACCAATTCCCATTGAAACAACCGATATTACTGAGCAAACAGCTGAACCAACTACTTTTATTTCTTCTTTAAGTAATTACATTACTGAATTTATACTTATTGGTTTATTTATTCTTTCTCTGATCGCTCAAAATATTTTTAATAAAGACAAAAGCTCGTCTTCAAATCTGAGATTAGAAAGAGGAAGTTTGCAGGGAAGTTTAAGTTTAGATGGTGGTGGGTTACCCTCTTCAATGGGAAGTGAAAATCCTGGAAATTTCAGTAATCAGTCATTTAATATTACCACTTCAGAAGAAGAGTTTTCTATGAAAGAGTTTGATGAACTCTCAAAAAATTTCTTCACTAAACCCGAAGAAACCGCACTTCTCCTAGAATACTGGATTGATGAAGACCCAATTAACGGAGCTAATAAAGCAGCTGAAATTATTGCATCTGGCGACTCTACTCTTATACGTTCTATCAAAAAAGATTTGCCAGAGGATAAATACAGTGATATAGTACAGGCTTTGGAAGAACTGCCCCCAATGACTATTGAAGAAAAGAATAAAGCCGCTAAATACTTTAATACCCTGATCAAGGAGGGCGAAAACAAAACATCAAAAAAGAAAAATTACGCCAACCTGGGGCTCTTTAAATTTCTTGAGCACGTTACCAATACTCAGTTGATGGAGCTACTTAAGAATGAAACTAATCAAACAGCAGCATTGGTTATAGATTACCTTCCGGAAGAAAAAGCAGCTGAAATAATCAATAAACTTGATGGCGAAAAAGCAACAGAAATAATGCTTAAGATGTCAACGCTGCATAATCTTACTTACAAACAACATAGTTTAATATCATCCAGACTTTTTGATAAGGTTGTTGAAATCAGAGATGTTGAAAAACAAGAAAAGCTTGGGATGGATAACATTCTGCCAATTCTAGAGAAACTTCCTATAAAAGAACAAAAACGCTATATCCAACAAATAAAAGAGTCCGGATCGGCACTGGGAGAAATGCTTGAAGCCAGATTTTTGACTGTTGATCAGATACCGGAACTCTCTGAAGAGATAGTAAAAGAAGGCATTGAGCCACTAAACACACCTACCTTGCTTGAGGCTTTAATTGGATTAGAGAAAGCTGCTGTTGATAAAATCTTATCTGCACGTCCTAAGAGAGAGCAGAAATTGATCAGGATGGAGCTCGAAAATGTAAGTGATTCTGAAGGAACTGACGAAGCTAAGACCATACTTCTAAGTTCGCTCAGAAAAGCTTACGCCGTACATCTCGAAGAAGAAGTTGTAGATTAATGAGACCTAAAAAGCTGCACATATTATCATTGTTCTTTATTTTAGGCATCTTAGTATTTTTTGAAACCGGATGTAGATCATCTGAAAAAGCATCCGGAAATTTAAATTCTGCAACTGAGAATTCAGATTCTTCTCCAGAGAGTTTTTCTGAAGCTCCGGAAACCCGATCTGACGATGAAATCCGTGATTCCTTAAGCTCATTTTTAAAAGATGAATTGAAGGATTATTATCATGCACAAGCCAACCGCCTAACTTCTTTTTATATTCTTGCCCAACAAAGATTTTACAGTGCTGAGTATGATCAGGCATTACTACTTATAAACAGAGCTGCAAACATCAAAGAAACAGCAGATGTTTTGGCGTTGAAAGGAAGTATTTATTACGGCTTGGGATCTATTGAAAACTTTGTATCAAATTGGAAACAAGCTCTGGACTTGGATAAAAATGTACCCATTCCGCCTTCTCCACCCATAGTTGAAGAACTTAAACGTCAGGGTTTATTGAATGATAACCTTGAAAGAAATTACTAACGCTTAATGAAGATCTCTTTTTCAAATATTATCAGCTTTTTGGTTTCTCTTGGAATTCTGGTTTGGGGGTCATTAATGGTTATAGGGTTTACAGAATATAATGTGATTCCATCTGAGCTTGATTTTTTAAACCTACCGAGTCTTGCCATAGTCTTCGGAGGTATTTCGGCAAGTGTATTTATCAGTTACCCTTTTGGAAAAGTGATCAGAGCGTTCAGAGAAAGTTTCCGGTTGTTTTCTCAAAGTAATATTGATGATAAACTCCTTGAACAGGATATTGAAAATATACTTGAATGGCAGAAGATGATACGTATAGACAGAAATGCCGCAGTATCTCAACTTAGCGAACAATACAGTAATCGTTTTGAAGGGTATCTATTTTCAATTCTGGATACTAATTATTCAACCGAAGAATTCCGCGAATTAGGTCAAATTAATATTCAGGAAACGTATACCCGTCAACAGCAGATCAATCAAATAATGGTAAGTATGGGTAAAACTGCTCCTGTTTTTGGGATGTTGGGAACCCTTTTTGGCTTGATTGTTATTCTATCTGGTTTTAATGAAGTTGAATCTTTGCTTTCAGGATTGGCTGCGGCATTAATGACTACTTTATATGGAATTTTGATAGGAAATTTCCTCTTCACCCCTATGGCAAAGAAAATGAATAATATTGCCTCTCTTCAATATTTCAGAGAAAAAATGATTCTTGAAGGCGTTTTACTTATTCAAGATCAGAAATCATCTTTGCAGATTTATGACAAGCTTAAAGCTCATATGCATCGCAATGTTCAACAGTTTTAATTATTGTGAACCGTGAGTTTAGAAGATCCATACAAACAAAAAAATTCTCTCTACCCTGATCAGGAAATTGAATCCGCTGATGATGACAGCTGGCAGGTTAGTTATCTGGATATAATAACCATTATTCTGGGCTTTCTGATCATTCTTCTTTCTGTTTCTTCTTTGAATGATATAGAAACATTTTCGGTCTCCGATTTATTTAAATCATCTGAAAATGAAACAGAATTCATCACAACTCCGATTGAGCAAATAAAAGAAAGACTGGAAGCTTTATTAGCCCAAGAAATTGAAGCAGGTCAGCTGGAAATATTTAGGGAATTAAATGACGTCAAGATAAAACTTAGAAGCGATGATATATATCGCTCTGGAAGCGCTGAAATTCAGCCTTCATCTAAAGAGATGCTTAATCGGGTTTTAGCAGCTTTCAGACTCATTGAGTATGATGATTTTGAAATAGATGTGGAAGGACATACAGATAACGTTCCTATAACTACGGCATCTTACCCTTCCAACTGGGAACTTTCAACAGCCAGGGCATCAAATGTGGTTAAATACTTCAATCAAATGGGAATAGACGAAGAAAGACTTAAAGCATCCGGATATGCTTCTTCCCGACCTGTAATTGAATTTGATGATCAGGGAAACCCTATTGCAGCGTCAAGAAGTAAGAACCGCAGAGTTGTTTTGAGATTATACTATTCTACGCCTGAGCAATTGATTGCTGAAAATTCAGACTCTAAAAACTCTGAGAGCCCCTCTTCAGACACTCAACAGAATAATCCTGAAGAAGAAGGTTCTGAAATTTCAAATACTACTGATGAAGCTAATACTGAAACTGAAGAAACAGCCCCTTTAACAGAAAACACTGTTGAAGATAAAGCCGATAACAAAAAAGAAGAGCTTGCCGAAGCTACTCCCTCCCCTGTTATCAAGTCTGAAGACATAAGCAAGCAGCCAAGAGCAAATAATCAATTGTCTGTTGTTGATGCTGAAGGCTGTAGTTTTTCTGTAGAAGCAGGAAATTATGAATCTTTTGCCAACAGCATCAGGGCTGCTAATCAAGCTGAAACAGCTACAGGCACCGATTTTGAGATCGTATACAACAATTTTTTATTTTCGGTTAGAAGTACTCCTCAAAATTCAATAAGACAAGCAATTACTCTCCAGAAAAGTGCTCAAAGTTCCATTTCCAGTTCTGAATCTGCCTCTGTTATCAATCAATGTTATTCGCAGCCTTATCAATATCCCGAGAATCTTAAATACATTATTCAGTTAGGTTTTTTCTCGAGCGAACAAAATGCTGCAAATTTCAGAGATAATTTAAATTCTGAATATAACATAGACGCTAAATTGGAAAATCTATCTGTTCAGGCGCATACTGTTTATGCTGGACCATTTGTAAATCGAAGTGCAGCCCAACAAAGGATCTCAGAATTCCGAGAGATCGAATTACTTAACAACGCATTTATTAAATATGATCAGGGTACAGTTTCTGATTACTCTTATGATTATCAGATCTTGGCTGGCTCTTATCCTAGTAAAACCAAAGCCTTTCAGATATCTCAAAGCCTTCAGAATCAATATAATATCAGATCAGAAGTAAAAACTAAAGCAGACGGTTATTCTTATGTAATTACTGAAAATCAGAATGATATGGACAGGGCTTTGATCGTAATAGATCAATTGACCGGATCAAATCTGGATATTGACCCGGTCATATTTTTAACAGAGAAAAATTAATTCTGATAATTAAAGAAGCATTGAAAGTGGATTCTCAAGCAGATTCCTAACCGTATTAAGGAACTGTGCTGCTTTGGCACCATCTACAATTCTGTGATCGCTGGACAATGTTACTTTCATGCGTTTTCCCGGAACTACTTCTCCATTTTCAATAACAGGAACATCACGAATTGCTCCAACTGCAAGAATACAAGCGTTCGGTGGATTGATGATCGCTGTAAATTCTTCTATGCCAAACATTCCTAAATTAGAGATTGTAAAAGTACTTCCTTCCATCTGGTCCGGCTGTAACTTTCGGTCTCTCGCTAAACCGGCAAGTTCTCTGGTTTCAGCTGAGATTTCTGCTAGCCCCTTTTTATCAGCATGAGTAACAACAGGAGTCATTAAGCCTTCATCAATAGCCACAGCAACCGCTACATGAACGTCTCCGTGTTCTTTGATAGTGTCTTCATGCCAGGAACTGTTTACCGCCTGATGACGCGTTAGAGCAATAGCACAGGCTTTTACTACAATATCATTAAAACTGATCTTGACATCGTTGGCTTCGTTCATAGCTGAACGAGCAGCCATAGCAGCCTTCATATCGATATCAATTGTTTCATAAAAATGAGGATTCGTAAATTTACTCTCTGAAAGTCTGCGGGCAATTGTTTTTCTCATTTGAGAAACTTTAACCTCTTTGCTCTCTATACTTTGGAAAGTTCTTGATGCTGTGGATGCCGAAGTACTTGATGGCTTGGATAATCCACTTCCTGAACTACTTTCTTTAAAGTTCTCGATATCAGACTTAACAATTCTTCCATCCGGGCCGGAACCATTTACCGAATTCAGATCAATCCCTTTATCCTCAGCCATTTTACGTGCTAATGGAGACGCTTTTACTCTTCCATCATCAGATGATGAAGTACTACTTTCCTCTTTTACATCTTTATCTGAATTCTCAGAATCTTCTTCACTTTTACTGTCTTCTTCAACTGAAGTTTTAGTCTCTTCCTCATCAGAATCCGAAGATCCACTATCATCTGAATCAGCTCCGTCCAGTAAATCAGAAATATCTTCTCCTTCCTCACCAATTATGGCTATGAGTCCGCCTAATGGAACAGAATCGCCTTCTGCGGGGATAATTTTCAGAAGAGTTCCGTCATCAAACGCTTCCACGTCCATTGTTGCTTTATCAGTTTCTACTTCTGCAATGATATCTCCGGCAGAAATTTTATCGCCTTCTTGAACATTCCATTTAGCGATTACCCCTTCTTCCATGGTATCGCTGAGCTTCGGCATTTCTATCTTAATAGCCATATTTCTTCAATTAGTAAGTGAGTTTTAATTTCTGTAAGTAACCTGATTCACGGCATCAACAACTTGCTTAACACTTGGATACCATAAATCGAATAAATTTTTTGCAAATGGGGCACAAACATCTGGGAGTGTTACTCTTTGTACAGGAGCATCCAGGTAATCAAATGCTTCACGTTGAATCAGGAATCCAACTTCCGCTGCTAAACCTCCAAACGGATGTGCTTCATCAAGTATAACACAACGATTGGTTTTCTTGATTGATTCTATGATCAGAGGAAGATCCAACGGCTTAACCGTTCTTGGATCAATTATCTCACATTCAACACCATCTTTTGCTAATTCTTTAGCGGCCTGTACAGCCAGATGATACATTTTACCGTGAGCGACCAAAGTTACGTGATCGCCTTCGCGTTTTACTTTTCCTTTTCCTATTGGAATGATGTAATCATCATCTTCCGGAACTTCGCCTTTTAGTCCATACATTTGCTCCGATTCCATAAAAAGTACCGGATTATCGTCACGAATAGCCGATTTCAATAATCCTTTTGCATCCGCAGGTTCCGAAGTGTATATCACTTTTAGTCCCGGGAAATGAGCGTACATAGAATCGTAAGCCACAGAGTGAGTAGCTCCTAATTGTCCGGCTGAAGCATTAGGTCCTCTGAAGACTATAGGGCAATTAATTTGTCCACCAGTCATATACTTCACCTTAGATGCATGATTTATGATCTGATCTGCAGCTAATACTGCAAAGTTAAAGGTCATAAATTCAACTATTGGGCGTAACCCATTCATCGCGGCACCAACACCAATTCCTGCAAAACCAAGTTCTGAGATCGGGGTATCGATTACTCTTTTATATCCGTATTTGTCGAGAAGTCCTTCGGTAGTTTTATAAGCGCCATTATATTCGGCAACTTCCTCACCCATGATAAAGACTTTCTCATCGTTTGCCATCTCTTCATCGATGGCAGCTTTAATTGCTTCTCTAAATTGTAATTCAGCCATTATTTTATTCTTTGAAATTCTTTTTAGGTGTGGAAATATGGATCTTCTTCAACGAACATATCTTCGTATAGCTCTTCCTCTTTCGGGAAATCAGAATTATCAGCAAATTCTACAGCATCCAGTACTTCCTGCTCTACTTTTTCCTCAATTTTTTTAAGAGCCGATTCAGTAGCAATTTTGTTTTCAAGTAAATATGTTTTTAAACGAGCAATCGGATCAATATTCTGATATTCTTCCAACTCTTCTTTGGTTCGGTATTTCTGAGGATCAGACATTGAATGTCCTCTGTAACGATACGTTCTGATTTCAACAAACCAAGGTTCTGAATTTTTTCGTACATCATCAGCAATCTCTTTCATTTTCTCATACACAGAAAATACATCCATTCCATTAATTACTGCACTTTTCATACCATAACCTTTTGCTCGATCAACAATTTCGGCAACAGTATGTCTTTTTGCAGCAGTTCCCATCGAATATCCGTTGTTTTCAACAACAAAAATCGCTGGAAGCCCCCAAAGCTGCGCAATGTTAAAAGTCTCATGTAAAGCTCCTTGATCAACAGCTCCATCACCGAAAAAACAAGTAGCTACACGTCCGTTCTGCTCATATTTATTAGTAAAAGCAAGTCCGCCACCAATAGGAATATGTCCGCCTACGATTCCATAGCCACCCCAAAAATGATTTTCTGCTTTGGCAAAGTGCATGGAGCCACCTTTACCACGGGAACAACCGGTTGCTTTACCAAAAAGCTCTGCCATACCTTCATTAGCTGAAATACCACGGCATAACCCCCAGCCATGATCACGATACGCTGTTATGATGTCATCATCATCATTCAGTGCATAGGTTGTTCCAGTTGAAACTGCTTCTTGTCCAATATAAAGGTGTAGAAACCCACCAAACTTTCCTTTCTGATACTGTTGCATTGCACGCTCTTCAAATCTGCGTTGCAAATACATTTGCTCATACATCTCTTTAAGCTTTTTTGCAGAAAGTTTAAGGTCTTTGTGAGTTGATTTGGTTGCGTCCGGAAGATCCACTCCCTTTTGTACCGCACCCGATTTTTCATCTCCAATTCCTCTTGGAGCAAATTCTACGTTATCCGTTTTCTTTTTCGCCATAATTAGTTTTTAATGCTTAGCCCGTCAAAAAGGGCTTGAATATATTCAATTTTTAGGAAGTTTTCGTAATCAGCTTATTCAGATTTTTTAAAGTGATTCTGATATAATTTCATTCACTTTCTCAAGAGCCTCTGAAAGCTTTTCAGGTTGACGTCCACCTGCTGTTGCAAGATTTGGCTGACCGCCGCCGCCGCCTCCAACTAAGCGCCCCAGTTGCCCGACTAAGGCTCCGGCTTTCAACCCTTTTTCTTTAGTTAAATCTTCAGTTACAGATACCATAAGATAAACTTTTCCTTCACTCTCATCTTTAGAACCCAGAACGGTTATCGTATTTTTTTTGGATTTTTCGAGTGAATCATAACCAAGTTGTTTTAGAACATCCATATCTGCTCCAGAGATTTCACCTTTTACCAAAGAGATATCACCGTTTATTTTTTCCGGATTCTTCATAAGGTCGCTTAAAACAGCGCCGGTATTTTGAAGGTTTTGTTCCGTTAGTTGCTTTTCAAGAGATTTCTTTTCTTCTTGGAGTTTTTTGATATCAGCTACGAGATCGTTGCTCTGTCCAATAGTTAATTTAATTTCTTTCACTAAATTATTTTCTTCACGAAGTAATTTATCGGCAGCCTTTCCGCAAACCGCTTCAATTCTTCTAACTCCGGCAGCTACCGATGTTTCCTGAGTAAACCGGAAATAACCAATTTCACCGGTAGCTTTAACATGTGTTCCTCCGCAAAGCTCACGGGAATAATCGGGATCAAAAGTTATCACTCGTACTTCATCACCGTATTTCTCTCCGAATAACATCATCGCACCCATTTCTTTCGCTTCATCAATAGGAACATTTCTTTTTTCATCCAGAGATATGTTTTCCTGAATCTTTTCATTTACTCTTTGTTCAATTCGAGCAAGTTCTTCATCTGTAACAGCTTCATAATGGGAAAAGTCAAAACGCAAATGCTGATCATCTACTAAAGACCCTTTCTGAGCTACATGATCACCTAATTCTTGTCTTAGCGCAGCATGAACTAAATGTGTTGCAGAGTGATGTTTTTGAATTTCATTTCTGCGATTAACATCTACTTTTGCTGTCCACGTTCCTGTGAGATCACTTGGTATCTTTTCAGTAAAATGAAGTATTTGATTATTACTTTTTTGTACATCAAGTATTCTAATTTCTTTACCACTTTTCAATAGCACACCTGTATCAGCTACTTGCCCACCACTTTCAGCATAAAATGGAGTTTTATCAAAAATTAAAGCATGTCTACCGTCTATACTTTTTTCTAAAAATATTTCAACTGTAATTTCTGTTTCATCATAACCTAGAAAAATTGAATCGGATACAGTCTCTTTGTCAGGGTACAACTCTTTCGGATAAATCGACCTCCATATTGAAAGCCCACTCTGATCAACAGAAAATTTTCCAGCAGCACGAGCTCTGTCTTTCTGCTCTTTCATTAACTCATTGAAACGGTCTTCATCCACTTGAATTTCTTGTTCACGAGCCATCAACTGAGTAAGATCTATCGGGAAGCCGTAAGTATCATGAAGCTTGAAAGCATCATCACCAGAAATTACTTTTTTCCCTTTCGATACTTCTTTGAACAGTTCGATTCCTTGACCTAATGTCTTAAGAAAGCTTTTTTCTTCTGATTTGATCACATTGATCACATACTCTTTCTGAGCTTTCAATTCCGGAAAAACATCCTTGAATTGCTCAGCTAAAACATCAACCAGTTTAAAAAAGAACGGTTCTTTGAAATTCAATTTATCCCAACCGTATCGAATTCCTCTTCTAAGAATTCTACGAATCACATAACCTCGTCCGTCATTTCCGGGAGATGCGCCGTCTGCAATCGAGAAAGCAACTGCACGAATATGATCCGCAATAACACGCATTGCAATATCAGTTTCACTGTCTGAACTATTGTATTTAATTCCTGCTAATTCCGATATCTGATCGAGTAAACCTGTAAAAACATCGGAATCATAATTTGAAGTCTTGCCCTGTAATACCGCACAAATACGTTCAAAACCCATTCCTGTGTCCACATGCTGAGCCGGAAGTGTTTTTAACGAACCATCTGACTGTCGGTTAAATTGAATAAATACCAGATTCCAGATTTCCATCACTCTAGGATCATCTGCGTTTACAAGCGAAGCTCCATCCACTTTTTTACGCTCTTCCTCCGATCGAAGATCAATATGAATTTCTGAACAAGGTCCACAAGGTCCGGTTTCTCCCATTTCCCAGAAATTATCTTTCTTACCACATTTCAGAATATGACTATGATCAATGGAAGTTTCACTTTTCCACAACTCAATTGCTTCTTCATCAACCGGAAGCCCATCTTCTTCATCACCACCAAATACTGTGGCATATAACTGATCAGGATTTAATCCCCAATTATCAACCAGTAATTCCCATGCCCATGAGATAGCTTCTTTTTTGAAGTAATCACCAAACGACCAATTACCTAACATCTCAAACAGAGTATGGTGATAAGTGTCATACCCTACTTCTTCAAGATCATTATGCTTACCGCTTACGCGAATACATTTCTGAGTATCAGCCGCTCTATTCCATTCTTTTCCTTCATGTGTGAGCGTATTTTCTTCACCAAGAAATATCGGTTTAAACTGATTCATCCCCGCGTTTGTAAATAATAGCGTAGGGTCGTTCTTAGGAGCAACCGGTGCACTGTCAACTATAGCGTGGTTTTTTTCAGCAAAAAAGTCTAAAAATTCTTGTCTGATTTCAGATGATGTCTTGATGGACATTCGGTTTATTTATGGTATTAAAATTTTAAGAAGGTGAAGATAAAAAAAATATGTCTCACACTCGATGGTTGATTTAGTTCCTAAACTACAATCCATCCAAGTTGGACTGAAGCCCCGGGCATATCTATTTGCTCGATAAAATCTTGTGCTTAATTAAGAAGGGAATAATACACAAATTAACCTTCGCAATTAATTCTGATAACATTCATTTTGTGCTTTCGGGATTTTGTCGCGACATTTATTCAAACAAATTTATTCAAGTCATGAAAACCATTCTGAATTTCTTTCTTCGCGGATTATTAATCGTTTTCCCGGTTGGAGCCACACTTTATTTAGTTTCAATTGCCATTGGTTGGGCAAATGAAACTATGAATTATCTTTTCTTCAGATGGTTTGAATACAATATTCCTGGACTTGGTATAATTACCGGATTTATTGCGATTACTCTTCTTGGTTTCATATTCACGAGAGCTTTCACAAAACCTATAGTACATCTCTTTGAAAAGTTACTATCCAGAACCCCTTTAGTTAGTATCATTTACAGCTCTCTTAAAGATCTTACCGAAGCATTTGTTGGAGATAAAAAAAAATTTACAAAACCTGTAGTAGTAGATTTTGGCGTTCCGGGTGTAAAAAGATTAGGATTCATTACACAGGAATCTTTAGAAGATATTGATCTGATAGATGAAATCGCAGTTTACTGCCCTCACTCCTATAATTTTTCAGGAAATCTGTACATAGTTGAAAAAAAACATGTTAAACCTGTAAGAAAAGACTCCGCCGACTTTATGAAATTTATCGTCTCAGGCGGAGTATCTGATTTAAACAAAGTACATTAAGTGTTAATACACTTCCTCAAACGTACGTGCTGAAGGTTTAATATTCTTCTTCATATCTTCCCAATCCCATTTCTCCGGTTCTATTTCAGGAAGATCACCGCGAAGCTGTAAGTAATCTATATGGCCTCTCAGTGCAAGGTTATGGTAGATTCCTGTTTCCATTCCTTTCATTCCGCAGATATAAATCAAGGTGTTCTCTTTACCCAAAATTGGGTCTAATTTATCAGCATGATCATTGATCACACTCTGAACATAATATTTACTTCCATCTTCCCTACGATCCTCTCTTGATACACAACTCAGGTAATGAAAGTTTGAATGTTTTTCCCCCATTTCTCGAATAAAGTCCGGATATAGTATGTCAGTTCGATAAGCACATCCGAAAATCAAAGCTACATCCCCTTCATAACCGTTTTCGAATAGCTCCATTATCATTCCTCTGAATGGTGCGATTCCGGTTCCTGTCGCAAAAAATACATAATTAAAATCTTTTGCATTTTCAGGCAAAAGATATCTTTTCCCACTCGGTCCTGTTAGCTTTACTTTGTCTCCCGGTTTAAGATCAGAGAGATAATTTGATGCTACGCCCAAGTATAGTTTTCCGTCTACTTCATCAATAGACCTTTTTACAGTTGTAGAAACAAGATGAGATTTTCCTCCTTCACCTTTAGTTGGAGAAGAAACAGAATAAAGTCTGAGTTTATGTGGTCTACCTTTTTCATTTTCACCGGGAGGCAGAACGCCCACAGATTGACCAACTCTGATTCGATCTACCAAGTCTGTACCTGAGATATCAAAAGTGATATGGCGAACAATGTTGGGACTATTCTCTGCTGTACAAATATAATTTTCAACAATTGTTGCCTCTGTTGGCTCTTTTGGGGAATAAATGTTTAACTCAACTTCAGGTAGTACGATCTCAGCCATTCTCTAAATTAATTTTAAAACTTTAGTAAATAAAAAAACCCGCTTCCAAAAGAAGCAGGTTTAAAATAGAATAATTTTAGCTTAGAAATAAAATGTTAAACCAGCTGATATCACATTCCCGCTAAATTCAGTATCATTAAGATCATCACCCTGATCATCCAGATATAAATATCTGTAATCAACATTTAGTCCAGCACTCTCATTGAGTGGCAAATCTAAACCAAATCCAAGGTGGTAGCCAATATTGAATTCAGCATCATCTCCCGGACTTATGAAACCTCCATTATAATCATAAAAAGTATAATAAGCTCCTAATCCTATTAGTCCATAAGGTTGAAAATTAGATGCTAAAGGCACATGTGCTAATAATGAAGCCGTTACCGGGATTTGTTTAATTGTAAGATCACCGTTCGCTGTAGAATAACTTTGTTCACCTCTATATTCGGCAGCCATCTCAAATCCAAAAACTTCACCTCTTGTTCTTGTCTGTACTCCGATAAACATGGTTCCGTCTTCGGCATCAGGGGCTTTATAGTAACCTATCTTAGGACCAAAACCTGATTTGTTTTTAGTTGGGGCATCCTGAGCTTGTATTAAGCCGGAAAAACTCAATGCAATAGAAAATGTTAGTGCAGTAATTAATGTCTTCATTGATGTTAGTTTTGTTATAAGTTTACTAACATCTTAAACAGCATGTAGTTAGGATAGTTCCAAGATTTAAGAAAAGCTAATTTGAGATCCTTATTGATTGCTGATTTTATATCGAATAAGCTCATCTACAGTAGGCCTTGTTCCATTTTGATCAATAAGATATTGTGCGGTTCTATCGGTTACATCCACACCTCTCATTCTCATTAGGTTTTCTTTGGTTAACTCTTCCTGAGTATAACCTAAATCCATCATTCGGCTTGTAAAATTAGCCGTAACCCCTGCTCTTCTTGTTTCGGCAAGCTCTGGAACAGTAAGTTCATAACCCAGTTCCTGCATCATCCCAGCATAAGTAGCACTAACCTCTGCATTCTGAAGCTCAATGAGCTGATCTAAAGTAATATCTGTATACCCAAGATCGTGAAGTCTCTGAGTTTCTGTGGCTGTAACTCCTTCATCCCTTAGAGCAGATAACTCTTCGTTGGTTAGTTCTCCGTAACCTAGTTGCTCCATCCAGGTACCCATTCCTGCAAGTAATTCAGGATCGTACTCATTAAAAGATTGAACAACTTCAGTTAAAGGGTTCTCTATATCGAAATCTATTTGAGAGCCAACGTAAAAGGTAAGGGTAGCAACAAAAGCGAATAGTAATATATAATTAGAAAGCTTTCCGGAATTGGACGATTTATCCAATTTACTTTGATTTAATTGTGATGTTGTATCTTCCTCAAGATCTTTCAGATCATTTTTTAAATTTTTAAATCTGGTAGTCATAGTGCCCTTTTAAGTTCCCGAATAGTTACGAATACTTTACAAAAAAGATGCGAAAAATATAATCAGCTTACCAATTTCAATGATTTATCAAGATCACCAATAGTAAACGGCTTAACAATCAAATCAGCAAAATCTGTATCTTTAGCTCTTTCAAAGTTTAATCGGTCAGAGTTCCCGGTTAAATATATAACCTGAGCATTGATATGCTCTTTAATCTTTGCAACAGTATCAATACCGTCCATTTCTCCTTTTAACCGAATATCCATCAAAAGAATATCAGGTTTTTCTTGTTTCGCAATTTTAACAGCTTCTTCACCCGAAACCGCCTTTCCTGCTACTGTATAACCCAGTTCTTTGACCATATTTTCTACAACCAAAGATATGATCATATCATCTTCTACTATTAATATTTTCTTCATTTTACTCATTGCTAATTTTACTGATTATCGACAGCTTCAGTATACTCTTAATCATTAATTAATATATAATTTTCCTTCTAATCAAATAGTCTCAACAGAAAGAATATCTCCGGAAATTGTACTAATGTTAATTTCCCATTTTTTCGTTTTCGTTCCATTTTGATACACGAATAATTTCCAGACTTTGTGAATTTCGGCACCATCGTTTCTTTTAATCAACTGATAGAACAACTGTGGTTTTTCGTCAATATGTTCTTCATAGATCTCCTGTTCAAGGATTTGATTTTGTTCGTTTCTATACCTTAAACGTTCACCTATCAATTTTTCTCTGGCAGCTTTTGAACCTACTATAACAAAACCAGGGTCAACAATATCTTTATACCAATTACCCCAGATCCTGTTTACTCCGTTTACATCCTGATAAACAGCAATTGATGAACCGGATACAGGAATATCATTAACTTTCTGAGAAGAAAAAGTAATCTTCCATTGTAAAGGAACATTGTTTATATCCGGTCCTTCACAAATTGTACATCCATCTAAAGAGATAATTTCTTCAATTTGTAGATCTGAGACATTTTCTACTCCAGTAAATTGCGAATTGAATACCAAAGATTGCCTTGCTATTTCTAGAATTGATTCTGAAAAAGGAAGCTCAACTAATGTTTCTTTTCTACTTAAGCACGGGTTTTCGTCACTAGGAAAAAGAATCCGACTAAAACCGGTGAAACCATATTCATTCAGAGGAGAACAAATTTGTCCATTATTAGTTGAATGGTATTGCTCATTAAGAGAGTTTAACGTTGCTCTTTCAAGTTCGGGAATAAAGGCAGGATAATCTTTTGGATCTTCGGAATCGGAAATAGTTTCACACGCCGAAAAACTAACAGCAAAAAATAAAATAGCGATGAATTTTCTTTTTCTCATCTATGTCCTAAGGTTTATATAACTTAATCAGATATGCGGTTTAGTTCAAGATTGAAGCCAAATATTAGTAACTTTTATAAATGGAAAATCAAGTTGAAATAATTGTTGTTGGAGCCGGCATTTCAGGTTTTACCACAGCCCTGCTTCTCAAAAAGGCTGGTTATAAAGTGTCAATATATTATGAGGAGTTTCCTTTAAGTAAATTGAGTGATCCTACTTTTGCAAGTTTGTATCCGGCAGCCTCTGTTATTCCACACTCGGTTTATCATCCTGAACTAAATCAGATTTTTGAAATTAGTCAGAGTATTTTTTCCACATTGTATCAGAATGATTATCCGGGATTAAAAAAACACAAACACTTTGAACTTTTCTGCTTTAAAACAGATGCTCCGGATTATCTCAATAGAATGAGCAACCTGAAGATAGTTTCAGATATTGATTGGATGCCACATCACCCGGAGTTCAAAATACAAGAAGGTTGGGTTTTCAACTGCTACTTCGCCGATTGGGATTTATATTTTCCCGAAATCATTAAAGAATTTATGAGGTTGGACGGAATTATTATTAATAAAAAAATTGATCTCAATTCATTAAATGAATTACCTGCCGATGTCATCATCAACTGTTCCGGCATAGGTAGTAATGAAATTGAAAGTGAAACCTCTTCCCCTTTACTTTTACTTGGGCATCTTTTAAAGATTCCGAATACAATAACACCTATGGATCCTGATGGGAATATTGTTTCTTATAACTTCAGTCCCGGAAAAGAAATTTATTCAAATACTGAACATCAGCCTTTGGATGTATATTTCTATCCCGGTAAAAAAAACTGGACTTTAGGAGGAAGTCGTTTTAAAGTTTCACTTGATACGACCAAAGATAACTATTTTAAAATCCATGATGAATTTCCCCATCAAATAAAAAAAATCAACTTTGAGATCTTAGCTCACACATTTGGGATAACTACTCCAGACACTGATAAAGAACTCAAAAAAACCGGTATTAGATATCTCAGAAATAGAGAAAATGGTTTAAGATTGGAATCAGAGAACGTTAAAGAAAAAAAGATAATCCATAATTATGGTCATGGGGGTGCCGGAGTTACCTTAAGCTGGGGGTGTTCTTTTAGGATATTGAATATGGTTAATAACTTTACCGGAATTGCCAATACATCATTGGATGAAGCGAATCAACTTTTATTAGATGGCTTAATTTTAGATCGGTAATTAACCCAATGACCTATTATTAAAAAAATACTTCCTACTAGAGTAATACCTGCCTCTCCATATTCTCCCAGTGTTTCATTAAATAACCATGCCAGGAAAATTATGAGCAATCCTGAAATCAAAAATATGGATGCCCATATCGAGTTGTGTTTGTTCTTTAATGAGAAAAAAACAGTTGGTGCAATCGCTACAAAGAATATAAAGTGTGTATAGCCGTGAAATTCTTCGAATGCAGGCCATAGCGGAATTAAAGCAACTATTACAGGAACCAATAAACAATGTATAGCACAAATACCCGATAGTCCAATTCCTAATCTGTCCCAAAACGCGGGCTTATTTTTTTTTATATCCTGCATTTAGTGAATTTATTCCCATTTTTAACAAGCCCCTAATATATTAATATACCGAATGATTTCTGAACAATTGTTTGATGAAAAATTGCCTCTACTCAACTTCTTTCAAACTATATGAAAGAAATATACTGACAATTAACATGCCGATAAGAAATAGGAAAAGGACATTCAATGAAAATAGCTCAGCAATAAATCCTACTCCTGCTGCTAAAATTGTAAATAGACCTATAAAAGTATTCGATAGTGAGATATATAACGGTCTTTCTTTTTCAGGAGCAAAATCAGCTAAATAGGTTTTCCGACTTAATCTAGCTCCGCTATGTATCATCATATTCAACAAAATTATAACTGAAAATGTATAAATATTTTGAATTGAACTATTCAGAAGATCAAAGAAGAGTACTAAGAGTAAATTCAATATTCCAAGCCCTGCAATTACCATCATTAACTTTCTGCTTGACCTATCTGCGAACTTTCCCCAAAAGGGACTGCTTATAAACCCTGCAACTCCACTTACAATTACAAATAATCCCAATCCCCTGAAATCTGCACCTGTTATATCTTTACCGTATAGTATCAAAAATGGCTGAGCTAAGGGAATAGCCATTAACATTGCTCTTGAAAAAATAAAGTTTCTCAGGTTTGTATCTGACAAAAATAGATCCCAGCCCTTCTGAATCTCTTTTATAGGTGTTCTACCTCCTTCCGTTGCTCCAGGTTGTTCTTTGATCAAAAGAAAAAAAATACCTGCTCCAATCCACAAAATGACACTTAACGAAATGATAATTGCGATCGGAACTTCAGATTCGCTTCCCTGCAGAAAGAAATACATAAACACACCTGCAAGTAGAGTAAGAATTCCTCCACCGGTAGCTCTTGTTGCAAGCAACCTCCCTCGTCGCCCTTTGGGGATGGTTTTTGCCATCACGTCTTTAAAACTTACGGAACCTACACCACTTGCTATACTAAATAAAAATAAAGCTGATATGATGATCGTTCCTGAGATGTTTTTTTCAAAAAACAAGAACCCAATCAACATTAATAAAATCATGCCTGCCTGAAAAAGAGCAGCAAGCCCCCAAAAATACTTTCTCTTTTTATATGCCCTGATTTTAGCAGAAACCAATAATTGAGGAAGCAAAGATCCTGCGTTCTTTAAAGGGATTAATAGCCCTGCTAAACCTGATGATGCTCCGATGACATTAAGTATCCATGGCAAAGTTACCCCCGGACTCACAAGTTGTTCAGCTAATTTTGAACACAATCCACTTAATGAGTTTTTTAAAAAATTTCCCGGTACATCCGTACATTGTTCTTCAGAAATTGCGGAACAAGCTCTCTCCTCCCCTTCATCTGTGATCCATCTGTAAATTTTCTCATCAAATTTCATGTGGTAGTAACTTTCAATCCTAACAAATCATTCAAACTATTTACAAATAGTTAATCCTTATCATAGCTCAGAGCTATATCTTCAACTCATGAAAAAACTTTTAAAAATCCTAAAGTGGTTTTTTGTAAGCATAACGGCTTTTGTTGTTGTAGGCATTATGTTCTTACACACGTTAGATTTTTCTTTAAGTGAAGATGAGATTCTCAGTTCATTTCAAAATCTTAAATTTGATCCTGATTTTACTTTTGCAGAAACAGATTTTAGCGATATTCATTATGTAGCCATTGGTGATACTTCAAAAACTAAAGTTATATTTGTGCATGGCTCTCCGGGTTCATGGGATAATTTCAGAAGATTTTTAACCGACGAACAGCTATTGAAGTCTTTCAGAATTATTTCTATCGATCGCCCGGGATATGGTAAGTCTGATTCAGGAAAACCCGCACGAAAATTATCTAATCAGGCTAAAGCTATTTTAGCAGTACTTGAGAAAGAGAATAATTCAACGAAAAATATTTTTGTAGGACATTCATATGGAGGTCCGGTTATAGCCAGATTTGCCATTGAATATCCCGAGCTTACAAACGGTTTAATATTTGTAGCTGCATCTGTAGATCCTGATCTTGAAAAGACAAAATGGTTTCAAGTTCCAGTTCATTATAAAGTATTATCATGGATTTTACCTGATATGCTTTACTCTGCAAATGAAGAAATTTTAGCTTTAAAAAATGAATTGACAATCCTTGAGAATAAGTGGAATCAGGTTAAGGTTCCGGTTTCTGTAATTCAGGGAACCAAAGACAGACTGGTACCTTATGAGAATGCAGAATTTCTTAAAGAAAAACTGAGCAATACTAAACCAAAAATGGTTATAGAAGACATTAATCATTTTATTCCTTGGGAAAATTCACATCTTATTAAACAGGAAATTCTTTGGTTTAACGACGATTCAAATTAATCTTTTACAAAAGCTTAATAAGAGAAAACCCCTTTCATAATGTGCATAATGTGTTTTTGAAATGCTTAATTGGTATTTTCCTAAACATAAATCTTTACGCTAATATATTATTTACTTTAATGGCGAATACTACAGTAAGACCTGAATTCAGAAAGTTTGAAAAAATTCACACTAACAGTTTTGAAAATGCACGTGAGGCTTCATTACATGTTGCTCAACAAATCGCATCTTTAATAAAAGAGAAAGCCAAAAAAGGTGAAAATGCTGTTCTAGGTCTTGCAACAGGTTCTACCCCAACTCAAATTTATGATGAGTTGGTAAGACTTCACAAAGAAGAAGGACTAAGCTTTCAGAATGTAATTACATTCAATCTTGATGAATACTACCCTATGGAACCCGATTCAATCCATAGCTACGTGTATTTTATGAATGAGTATCTTTTTGACCATATCGATATTAAGCCTGAAAACATTCATATTCCCGATGGTACACTTGACAGGGATAATGTTTATGAATTTTGTCAAAATTATGAGAAAAAGATAAAGGAAGTTGGTGGGCTTGATATTCAAATCCTTGGTATTGGACGAACAGGTCATGTTGGCTTTAACGAACCCGGCTCGTCTGTGAATTCAACAACCAGACTTATTGCATTAGATAGCTTGACTATTTTAGATGCTGCAAGTGGATTTTTTGGGGTAGAAAATGTTCCCAGAAGAGCAATTACTATGGGTGTAGGCACTATTTTAAGTGCTGAAAAAATCTATTTGATGGCTTGGGGTGAAGGAAAAGCCGGTATTATCCAGAAAACGGTGGAAGGTGAAATAACCTCTTCCATCCCCGCTACTTTCCTTCAAGAACATGGTAATACAGAGATTATACTTGATGAAGCCTCATCTGCTGAACTTACAAGAGTTAAAACCCCATGGTTAGTTGGACCTATTGACTGGACCGATGAAATTCTCAGAAAAGCAGTAGTCTGGCTTAGTTTACATTTAGGCAAACCTATTCTAAAGCTTACTGATGAGGATTATAGTGAATATGGAATGAACGATGTACTAACATCAATTGGAACGGCTTACAATGTAAATATTCGCATTTTTAATGAAATTCAGCATACCATAACTGGCTGGCCAGGCGGTAAGCCAAATGCTGATGACACAAAAAGACCAGAAAGAAAAGAGCCATTTCCTAAAAGAGTTTTAATTTTCAGTCCCCACCCAGACGATGATATAATATCAATGGGAGGAACATTTATTCGATTAGCAGATCAAGGGCATGAGGTCCACGTTGCGTATCAAACTTCGGGTAACATTGCGGTATTTGATGACGAAGCTGTACGTTTTGCTGATTTCGTAATGGATTATCACAGAACTTTTGGAACAGCTTCCAGCGATATTGAAAATCTGTATGAAGATGTAAGAAATTCTTTGAATCAAAAGAAACCAGGAGAAGTTGATTCTGAACAAGTTAAAACCATTAAAGGATTAATTAGGCGAGGCGAGGCGAAAGCGACCGCTCGATATGTTGGTTTACCCGATGAGCATATTCACTTTCTTGATCTACCATTTTATGAAACAGGTAAAGTTCGCAAAAAACCAATTGGTCCCGAAGATATTAAAATCACCAAAGATCTTATCTCAGAGATAAAACCTCATCAAATTTATGCAGCCGGAGATCTTTCTGATCCTCATGGAACTCATCGGGTTTGCCTGAATGCAATTTTTGAAGCTTTAAGAGAACTTAAAGATGAAGAGTGGATGAAAGATTGCTGGACTTGGTTGTATCGTGGCGCATGGCAGGAATGGGGAATTGAAGAAATTGAAATGGCCGTTCCTTTAAGTCCCGAAGAAACAGATCGTAAAAGGAAAGGTATTTTTAAGCATCAATCACAAAAAGACAGACCTTTATTCCCGGGAACTGATAAAAGAGAATTTTGGCAAAGAGCTGATGACAGAACCAAAACCACAGCCGCTTTATATGATCAGCTTGGCTTAGCTGAATATGAAGCAATGGAAGGTTTTGTAAGATGGAAGGAGCTGGATTAATCTTTAGACCGGGATATAAGTCTCGGTTTTAGAAATATTTGATTTGAATATTTCTCTTCGTTTTTGGGATTTAACAGTTCTGAAAATGCTTGAGAATAAGCTTCTTTAAGCCCTTTTCGATCTATACCGATTGAACTAAAGTTATATTTCCTTTTCTTGTTTGCGCGCAAATTACCGAAACCAAGAAAAGAAATTTTATCTAAATCAGGATAGGATTTATCAACAAGGGCTTTATAAAATCCTCTTGCAACTTCATCATTAGATGCAAATACAGAATCTATCTCAGAACTTTTGAGATCTATAATTGACCCAAGGTTATAGCCATCTTCAAATGTAGATCCTTTGCTCTTAAAAGAATTTCTTACTGCAAAACACCTGCTTCTAGAGTAATTCTCTTCCAGACTTTTCATAAAGCCTTCGAGCTTTAAGTCATCGGATTTATACCCATTTTCATCAAGTATGATGCAAATTTTTCTCTTAGACTTTTTCAATAAATGCTTAGCAGCTAACTGGCCAACCTGATAATTATCTATAGTTATAACAGGAAAGTCAGCATCATTTATGTCATGACAAAAAATAGTAGGTATACGCTCCAATAATTTCTGGTACAGCTTGACACCATAAGTAGATTTTCTAGCAGTACCAATTATAAGCAGATCGTATTCTTCTTCCTTAGTAATATTTGCCAACGAAGATTCCTGAGAATGCACATCCTCGTAAACTTTTAAAACAAGCTCTTTACCTTGCTCTTCAACTAATGACCTAACTATTGACAGCGTATTAAAAAAGTCAGCGTCATTAGAATTTATTATGGAGAATAGCACCTTATTGGTTGGATTCTTCTTTTTTAAAGCTTTTTTTAACTTTTCCTCATTAATAAAAGTACCCTTTCCAACTCTACTAACAAGAAATTCCTGCTCATTCAATTCCAACATAGCCTTCTTAATAGTAGACATGCTTACATCGTATATCTTAGTAAGTTCTATATAATTGGGCAGCTTCTCTCCTGGCTTATAAAATCCATCATAGATTTTATTTTTTAAATCGCTAACAACGAGCTCAAAAAGATGCTGATCTTTATTATTCTTGTTAATCATCTATTAACTGAATCCTTCGGTTTTAATCTGATGTTACTAATTTTTTGACCACTTTTCTTCCACAAAATAATACAACTAAAATCTGTTCAATTATTTTACAAATAAACTCTCTTTATGAACCTTATGCATCTTGATTTAAAATTTTCATTAGGGTATCTACACAAAGGTATTATAACTATGAAAAAAACGCTTTTATTATTTTTTAATCTATTTTTTCTGACTTTGTTTTCAGTCAATGCGCAAACTATTTCCTGGACTGAAAAAACAGAAACTGTAAACCTTCCTTCAGGAGTAAAATTTTATGAAGGTCTTCGTGAAAGCCCTAAATTTAAAGCATGGTATCTGGAAGTTGATTTAAATGAATCTGCAATAGCTTTAGTCCCGTATCTTGCAGGTAGTGGCACAGAGAAAATTACAGATTTCGCTGAAAGAAAAAACACTTTTGCTACTATAAATGGCGGTTATTTTGGTGGAGGAACAAGTTATTCTACATTAGTTAATCCGGGACAAGTTTTAGCACAAAATATAACCTCACTTACAAGAAATGCTAAAAGTTATCCCGTTATCAGAGGTATGTTTGGCATTAAAGAAGACCGAAGTATGTCGGTTGATTGGGTTTATCATTTCGGAGGCGGCATTGACAACCTTTATCAATTTGATGCCCCCTTATCTTATATAAATTCTTCCGATACCCCTCTCCCCGCCCCACAAAAGTTCGAAGGAACTCAATATCTTGATGCATTTATGGGTATTGGTGGTGGACCAGTTTTAGTAAAAGGTGATACCGTGAATGTCACCTATAATGAAGAAATTTTCTGGGGTTCAGGTGTTGGTCGGGATGATCCTGATCCAAGAACTGCTGTTGGTTATACATCAGATGGAAAAGCGATTCTCATAGTGGTAGATGGTCGTCAAAGTGCATCTGTTGGAGTTAGCTTACCAGAACTTGCACAAATTATGATCGATCTTGGAGCAACTGAAGCTATTAATTTAGATGGTGGTGGTTCAAGCCAAATGGCAATCAGGGATTCACTCATCAACAGGCCGCAAGGAGGTACTTTTGAAAGAAGTGTGGCTACTTTTCTTGCTGTGGTAGATGCAGACTCAATCCCCAAGGAACCAGTAGTGGATTTTGAAGAAATTATTGATACCAGTGATGACAGTGCAAGTGTAAGCGAGGGATGGATTGAATCCGCTAATTCAGGATTTTATTCAGATACTCCCTCTTTAATTGCTTTAGGTGGTGATGGATCTGTCTCCGTAAAGTTTAATCCTGATTTACCTGATGAAGGTTTATATGATTTATTTGGATGGTGGGTTTCATCCGGAAACCGGGCTCTAAACGCCCCTTTCATTGTTACCCATTCAGAAGGCAAAGATACAGTTTACGCAAACCAGACTACTAACAACTCTCAATGGATTAAACTCGGTGAATTTCGCTTTTCAGGAGATGATACCGATCAGGTGATATTAAACAATAAAGGAGTAGCTTCAGATCGTTATGTTGTGGCTGATGCAATTCGTTTTGTAGGTATAGAAGAGGATATGGAAGTCAGCAATGAAGAGTACCAGGATAGTCCTTCAGGGTTTAAGCTCCTCCCTGCCTATCCTAACCCTTTTAATCCATCTACAAATATTAACTATCAAATTCCACAAAGCGGAAATGTAACCCTTGAAGTGTTTGATATTACAGGGCAAAAAATTTCGACTCTTTTTAATGGAGTTAAAAATCCGGGGAGTCATACAACAATATGGAATGCTGATAATAACGCCAGTGGAGTGTATCTTATTAAAATAAAGATTCAGCAAAAGAATTTTATCTGGACAGATGTTCAGAAAATTACACTTATCAAATAAAGAGGATTTATGAGTTCAATTACTGCATTTAAAAAGAATCCCTGGTCGTGGATTCCAACTTTATATTACACGCAAGGAATCCCATATGTTATCGTAGTTACAGTTTCTGTAATTATGTACAAGGACCTTGGTATAGATAATGCAGAAATCGCACTTTACACCAGTTTATTGTCTGCTCCCTGGGTTTTTAAACCGGCCTGGAGCCCTTTTATTGATATCTTTAAAACAAAACGTTGGTGGACGTTTGTAATGCAGGCATTAATTGGTTTATCATTTGCAGGAGCTGCTATAACATTAAATACTCCCAGCTTTTTTCATGCATCGTTAATATTCCTTTTCATTGTTGCTTTCTGCTCTTCGACCCATGATATAGCTGCTGACGGGTTTTATATGCTTGCACTTAATGAAGAAAGACAATCCTTCTTTGTGGGAATTCGCTCTACTTTTTTCCGTTTGGCTATGTGGAGTGGAGAAGGAGTATTTATCGTTTTAGCAGGAGTAATTGCTACAAAAACGAACAGCCCTACTTTTTCATGGATCTCAATTCTTTCAATTGTAGCTGTTTTAATGATGGTAATGTCTGCTTACCATGGATTTATTCTTCCAAAACCTAAAGAAGATGTTCCGGTAAAAGCGGAAGGTGAATCTCAGCTAAAAGCTGTTCTGAATACATTTGTTGAGTTTCTTAAAAAAGACCAGATCATCTTATCAATTCTATTCATTTTACTATACAGACTCGGTGAAGGACAGCTGGTAAAACTTGCCGGACCTTTTTTATTGGACGCCAGAGAAGCCGGTGGACTTGGGCTAACAGTTACAGAAGTTGGAGTAGTTAACGGTATCATTGGGTTATTGGCATTGACCGTTGGTGGAATTCTAGGTGGTATCGTTATTTCCCGTCATGGTTTAAAAAAATGGTTATGGCCTATGATAATCATCATAAACCTTCCGAATATTGCCTACTGGTATTTGGCTCATTTTCAACCAGAATCATTTGTAACAATCAGTGCTTTAGTAGGAATAGAGAAATTCGGATATGGCTTTGGTTTTGCTGCGTTTTTAATGTTTATGATTTATGTAGCTAAAGGCAGTCATAAAACTGCTCATTATGCTTTCTGTACAGCATTAATGGCCTTAGGTATGATGCTATCAGGAGCTGTCTCAGGATTCATTCAGGAAAAAGTGGGCTATGAAACATTCTTCATTTGGGTACTGATATCTGCCATTCCAATAATGATTGTAACTCCTTTTGTTAAAATCGAAGATGATTTTGGAAAGAAAAAAGAAACTAAAACCACATAATCAGAAACATCGGAACCACAATAAATTTCGTAGATATACTTTTAGAAAATGACTTATAAATCAACTTGTACTATGCTTAAAAAAACTTTTGTAACAGCTTTGACTGTTTTCCTATTTACCATTTCAGCTTTTGCTCAAATCAGTGTAAATGGTGAACCGGAACTATTAATTCAAAATGATGACCTATATTTTCAGGCTCCGGTTTGGTCTCCTGATGGAGAGAGTATTGCTTTTTCAGGGAAAAGATATGTAGGCATTTGGATGGCTGATGCTAACGGCACAAATGTTCGCCAACTCACTGAAGCTGATGCAGGTTACGGATTTAGCTGGTCAAACGATTCTGAGGCCATTTTAACACGTGTGAATGAGTTTCAAAACAGAAGACGAAGCCACGCTGTTACTATTTTTAAGACGGATGGCTCGGAACCAAACCAAATTTCAGAATTCCGTCCTACAATGGAAGCGCTACCTCAATGGGCTCAATACGGCGAAAAAGTCGTTCTAATTCAAAATGAAAATATTGAAACCTTTGACTCAGAAATGGAGGTTCCTCAAAGGTTTAAAAATCAACCAGCAAAACCTTTTTATGTATTAAAAAATAAATCTATAGCTAAAGGAAAAATACCTACCAACTCTACTGAAAACATCTCCCCTTTTGAGGATGCACAATATTTAAATCTTGAAATTTCTCCTGATGGACAGAAACTGGCATTTGAAGTCTATGGAGGAAACTTATACATAATGAATGTAGATGGAAGTAATTTGGTAGATTTGGGTAAAGCGAACCGACCAAGTTGGTCTCCTGACAGCCGTTATGTTGTTGCATCTGTAAGCGAAGATAATGGCTATAATATTACCAAAGGAGATCTATATGCTTATAGTACAGATGGAGCTGTACAAATTAATCTCACATCCGGATCTGATATTGTAGCTCAGAACCCAAATTGGTCTCCTGACGGTTCCAAAATCGCATTTGACGTTCCTGATCAGGGTGCTATTTATATCCTGAATATCCAGAAATAATCTTAAGAGAGATCAATAATTCCATGAATTTTAGTTCAGCAAAAAAATCAATGAAAAAATTATCATCTATTTTATTCTTAGTAGTAACAATTACTTTTACAAGCTCTATACAAGCTCAGGAAGTAACCGGCTTAAACGGCGCATCAATATTTCTTGATCCGGGACACAGTCAAACTGAAAACCAAGGACTTTATGGATATTCTGAAGCCGAAAAAGTATTGAGAATTGGTTTAGCAATCCGAGAAATGCTATTAACACAAACTGATATAGATACTGTATATATAACCCGAACGAACGATTCTCAACAAGTTCCTTTAGGACAAAGAGACGACATAGCTAACGCCACGGGGGCTGATTTCTATTACTCTATACATAGTAATGCCGGAGCAACATCAACAAATAATACTTTGATGTTACATGGAGGTTGGAGAGAAAACGGACAAACTGTAGAAAAAACTCCAAATGGTGGAAAGATTTTCGGCGATACTTTAATTGTGGAACTCACAGATGCGATGAGAATTCCAACTATAGGTAACTATGCCGATCGAACTTTTTACCAGGGTTTTCCTGATAATCACTCTAATAGATGGCCGTATTTACATGTAAACAGAACAACAAATATGCCATCTGTGTTAAGTGAAGGTGGTTTTCATACCAACCCTTTTCAACAAAAAAGAAATCTGAATTCCGAATACAAACGACTCGAAGCTCAGGCTGCATTCTGGACCATTATAGACTACTTTGGAGCAACTGAGCGCCCTGTTGTTGGAATTGCTACCGGTAGAATTACAGACGGTGATAGTGGGCAGGCTCTTAATGGAGCAACCATTTCTATAGATGGTCAAACATATACTACAGATACTTTTGAATCCTTATTCAATCAATATTCTTCGGACCCTGAAGAACTAAAAAATGGATTTTACTATCTCGAAGATATTACCAATGGCGAACAACAAATTATAGTAAGTGCCGATGGTTTTTATTCTGATACAGCTACGATTGATGTGGTTAATGATGATTTTACATTTCATGATGCTTCACTGATTTCTTCAATACCACCTTCAATAGAAAGTTACAATACAGAAGAGCCTTTTTTAGTAAATCCTGGTGAAGATTTAGTTCTTCAGTTTTCCAGAAATATGAATAAAGCTTCTGTTGAGAACGCTCTTTCAATCACTCCTTCTGATAGTATTCGATTAAGATGGATATCTGATTCCCGGTTGGACATTGTTACAAATGAACTGGAGTTTGAAACTGAGTACGTACTAAAACTAGACTCAACGGCTTTCGATGCATCTGTTTATTCTCATAATTTGGATGGAAATGCAGATTCTGTTGCTGGTGATTCATTTATTCTAGACATTATTACAGGTGGAGAAGATATCCAGGCACCAGTCGCTTCAGATATAACTCCGACAAATACTAAACTGAATGAACTACTACCAATTGCATCCGTTACATTCAATGAGTATCTGGATACAACAAACCTTGATGGTGCGATTGAAATTAGAAAAGGTGATTATGTTGTACCAGGAGTGCTGAAATACTATGAAGTTGGCGATAAAAGTGTTTTAAATTTTTTCCCTACCCAAAGATTAGACCAAAGCACCAATTATGTTCTTAAAATCAAAGGAACTTTAAGTGATACTGTTGGAAATCAAATTGGTTCTGATATAACACGTACCTTCCCTACTACTAATCAGGAAATCGAGTCTGAAATATCTGTAGATAATTTCGAAACTAATCTTAATGCATGGTGGGAACCAAGTCAATCCGGCAGTACAACAGGAATAGAAGCTGAACAAACCAGCCTTGAGGAAGAAAATGTTATAGTGAATCCGTTTACAGGGAGTACCCAAGCCATGAGAGTAAATTATGGATGGAGAACTTTAGATTCTGAACATCTTATTCGTGAGTATCGGGGAGGTTCAACCAGTCCTAAATTTGGAAACTCCAGAGTACTACAATCTTATGTTTTTGGTGATGGAAATGGCAATCAGTTCAGATTTGTTGTAAGAGATGGTAACGGAGAACTTGAAGCCAGCGAATGGCATACCGTAGATTGGTTAGGCTGGAGACTCATTGAATGGGATATGGCTAATGACGAGGTAATTCCTTGGGTTAATGGAAATGGTTCAATTTCTGGAAACGCTTATCTGGACAGTTATCAACTTACATATACAGATGGTCAACCTTCAACCGGTTTCATTATATTTGACGATTTAAGAGCCGTTACTTACGGTGTTGCAACGTCAAACGACAATGAGCCTTTTGCTGATATACCTTCTGAAATTGAATTGAAGCAAAACTATCCTAACCCATTTAATCCAAGCACGAATATCAGCTTTGGTTTACCAAATAGAAGTAATGTTGAGTTGATCGTTTATGACCTATTAGGTAGAAAGGTGGCTACTGTTTTTAATGGTAGTAAAGCATCAGGATTTCATACTGTTTCTTTTGACGCTTCAAATCTGTCTAGTGGTATTTACCTTTATCAGTTAAGAACTGATTTTGGAGTAGTTTCCAAAAGGATGACTTTGATGAAGTAGTAAACAATTTCAGACTACTTTATTGTACTACAAAAATGGAAGTAAAAGCTCTGACTTAGTCAGGGCTTTTTTTATACGAATAAAAAAAATGGCGGAGAGGAAGGGATTCGAACCCTTGGTACCCCGTAAAGGGCACACTCGCTTTCCAGGCGAGCCCGTTCGACCGCTCCGGCACCTCTCCGTAAGATGAATAGAGTCGAACTGAGTTATTAAGATCGGACGCCAATGATAGAGCTATTCTGAACCTATATCAACATTAAAAACCAAAAGAAAAAACTTGAGTTGTATAGGCTTTTACCGGCTTTCCATTATCTCTGGCAGGATTAAACCTCCATTTTTGAGCTGCAGTCAAAGAAGCTCCTATCAAACCATACCCTATCTGTTCTAAAACTTCGTAGTCTCTCTTGTTACTTTCGTATTTATGAATCCTATCAATGAAAATTTCTTCTACAATACCTTCCTTGTCTACTAAAAAAGTAACATACACTTCAGCAATGATATTAGCTCTTTTGGCTTCGTCAGGTGTTGCCGGTTCAATTATTCTACGAGGTGTTGGCGCTCGTTGAGGGCTTGCTACTGCTTCATCAGAATCACCAATCTGTCCTACCTCTCCTTCTCCTAATTTTTGAAAAGTGAGCATATCTTCAAAATCCATCAGTTCAATTTCTTCTTCAATAACTTCATCACTGGGAACAGGAACCGGAGTCTGTGGTTTTGGGGGACTTGCAGGTGCAGATTCTTGTTTTGTGGCGATAGGTTGTTCTACAAATATTTCCTGATTGGATTCATAAATGAACTTTGGCTCAGTTGTTTGCTGAGAGTAAGGCCAGTATCTGATTATACAAATAAATAGAAGCTCAGCAATAATTATGCTGATCATAATACGATGATGGTACTCTGTATTTTTGTATAAATAATCCGGGTCAAATAGATTCAATTTCCACGAATTCGTTGCAATTCCTGATCAATTAACTGATAAGAGTGAGCTTTTAATGTGTTAATATCATTAAAATCTTTAGCTTCAATCGGATCAAGAATAGAAAGTGTGAAATTGACTTTAGGATTTACAACTTTACTACCAGACTTCATAGCAATATGCCCTCCTTCCATCACCATAGGTTGAATTCTGAAACCATATTCATGAGCTAATACAAAAGCTCCGTTTTTAAACCTTTTTAGTTTACCATCTAATGTTCTGGTACCTTCTGGAAAGATCATTACCGGTACTTTATCCTTTAAAGGTTGAACCAGGTTATTCAATCTTTTCAAAGCAGACTTACTTTTACGGTTGATTGTCAAATGGCCCGTTAACCAGACCAGCCAACCCATTACCGGAATAAAAGCTAAACTCCTTTTTGATACCCATTTCATTTGCCATGGTAAATGATAGGCAAGAGCCATATCCAGAAAACTTTGATGATTACAAATAAATACAGTGGGGATTTCAGAATCGAATTTATCTGTACCACTAAGCTTTATTTTCCATTTGGGGCTGGCTTTCATCATCAATTTTGCCATTACCGAAAGTATTCGGTTGGGAATCTTTCGATATTTATCGAATGGAAATGTGATAAGAAATACAACTGAAATGATCACAAAAAAAATAATGAACAGCAGTACAAAGTAAGTCCAAAGGTAAATGCTGAACAATGTTCTCATTACGATCTCAATTCCTCAATAGCTTTTCTAATGAAGCCATTATTTTTTTCAAGCAACAATTTGGCATCCTTAGCTTCAACCTTACCCAAAGCCATAACCATTGCTGTTTTAACATGACGATCTGCCTTTTCCAGATATTCCGTTGCCCCATCATAATCAAGATTTGTAAACATCATGATTATGCGTTTAGCTCTTTCCACCAGTTTTTTATTCGTTAGCTGAAGATCCACCATTACATTTTCATACACTTTACCCTGGCGAATCATAGCTCCGGTCGTTAACATGTTCAACACCATCTTCTGAGCTGTACCGCTTTTCATTCTTGTACTTCCCATTACCACTTCCGGCCCAACCGGTACATCTATGATGATATCCGGCTGAACATCCAACTGTTCTTTAGGAACAGTAGTTACCAGAATGGTTTTACAACCTTTAGCTTTGGCTTCGTTGATAGCTCCAATAACATATGGGGTTCGTCCGCTAGCCGCTAAACCACAAACAATATCCGGAGGTAAAATTCCAAGATCATTTATTTCTTCCGCTCCATTTTCCTCATAATCTTCAGCCCCTTCTTTTGCAGCATACATTGCATCTTTACCGCCTGCTATAAATCCTTGCACTTGTTCTGGAGCAGAACCAAAAGTAGGTGGACATTCAGAAGCATCAACAACACCCAATCTTCCACTTGTACCGGCTCCAAAGTACATTAATCTGCCTCCCAGATTAAAACCTTCACTGATTAGTTCTACTGCTTCCGCAATAACATCTAATCTTCTGGATACCAGCTCTGCAACTTTTTGATCTTCAGAATTGATAATTCGAACAATCTCCTGCGGCGAGGCTGCATCAATCTCCATACTTGCAGGGTTTCTTTGTTCTGTAGCTAGTTTTTCTAGTTTTTTGAATAGTTCCTGAGTATTACTCATTGAATAAAATCTTATTTTTATCTTCTGTTTGCCCACCAGTCCGATGCTTCGGTATGAACCTGCATTTCTTTCGGACTAATGTGTTTATTTTTCTTTAATAGTGTAGCTGCTAGTGCCACTACGTCATCCGGGATTTCTGTATCCAGATCTTCAGCTTTAAAATGGTCTTTCACAAAGTGAGTGTCATATTTAGCACTCTTAAAAGCATCATGCTTTAATGTGTATTCACAAAACGGAATAGTAGTTCTGCAACCTGCTATTTCATATTCGTGTAAAGCTCTCAACATTCTTTTTATTGCAGCGTCTCGATTTGTTCCATGAACAGTGAGTTTCGAAATCATAGGGTCATAATTTATGGTCACTTCTTGTCCTTCTTCTACGCCGGCATCTACTCGAATTCCGTCGCCGGTAGGAACACGGTGTTTCTGTAACAATCCGGTACTTGGAAGAAAATTGTCGGTAGGGTCTTCGGCGTAAATTCGACATTCAATTGAATGACCGTTAATTTTCAAATCTTCTTGTTTAAAAGGTAATTCTTTTCCTTCCGCAACTAAAATCTGCGCTGCAACCAAATCCACTCCGGATATCATTTCTGTGACAGGGTGTTCCACCTGCAAACGCGTATTCATTTCCAGGAAGTAAAAGTCCAGATGTTTATCCACGAGAAACTCTATGGTACCTGCTCCAATATAATCACACCCCTTGGCTGCTTTAATGGCTGCTTCAGCCATTTTTTCTCTGAGCTCATCGGTCATAATCGGACATGGAGCTTCTTCAATCACTTTCTGATGGCGTCTCTGAACCGAACATTCTCTGTCGAATACATGAACTACATTACCGTGCATGTCTGCCATAATCTGAAATTCAACATGTCGAGGTTCTTCCAGATATTTTTCTATATAAATTCGATCATCTCCGAATGCATTCTTCGCTTCAGACTTAGCCGCTTTAATACTACTTTCAAATTCTTCCTTTTTGTGAACAATACGCATCCCTTTCCCACCACCGCCGGCAGCAGCTTTTACTAAAATGGGATAACCTATTTCATCTGCAATCTTTGAAGCTTCCTCAAGATCTTTCAACTCAGACTTTAATCCCGGAGGAGTTGGAATTCCTAATTCAGTTACCAGCTCTCTCGCTGCTGTTTTATCGCCCATAACTTTTATTGCACTTGATTTAGGTCCGATAAAAATAATTTCTTCTTTTTCACATCTGTCTGAGAATGCAGCGTTCTCACTTAAAAAACCATATCCGGGATGAATAGCATCTGCTCCGGATTTTTTTGCCGCGTCAATAATTTTATCGATTACCAAATAACTTTCTGACGATGCTGCTTCCCCGATAAAAACAGATTCATCTGCGAGCATTACATGAGGTGAAGACGCATCAGGACGTGAAAATACAGCTACAGTTTTGATTCCCAACTCTTTACATGAATGAATTACACGAACCGCAATCTCTCCACGGTTAGCAATCAATACTTTTTTAATTTCCGGCATTATATAACAATTTTATTTGGCTCAATAATACCGTTTTAAAGAGAGATTCTCCAAGAATGAATTAACTTGCTTTTCGGAGATCAAAAAACACTTTAGGAAGAATAAATAATTTTTCGGATTGATTCAGATACGCCCTCTTGTTAAATACATCGTAATCGTTTTCTTCAATCTTATCCAGAATTCTACTGTAGTTTCTATGAGCTAAATAAACTGGGAGACGACTATCTCTGTCAAGCATTTCAATTCCTTCGAAAGCTCTTTCATAATAAACTCTTGCCCGTTCAATTTGAAATTTCATTAATTCAACAAAACGATCAGACTTATTTCTGGCAAATAGCTCTTCTTCGTTTATCTTAAATCGGTCTAAATCTTCTTGAGGGATATATACTCTGTCTCTTCCTAAATCTTCACCTACATCTCTCAAAATATTAGTTAGCTGCATTGCAATTCCAAGATCTACTGCTCTTTGTAGCGCCTCTTTTGATGAATAGCCAAATACTTCGCTGGTCATAAGCCCAACCACTGAGGCCACTTTATAGGAATAATCATAAACCTCTTGAAAATCAGCAAACCTCGTCTTATCCAGATCCTGACGCACACCCTCAATTAGTAAAAGAGGCAATTCTTTTGGTATAGAAAACTTTTTTAATGCATCAGAATATGCAATCATAATTGGATCATCAATAACCTGTCCATTATAAACTTTATTCAGTTTTTTTCGGAAATCATCCAATTTTTGATCTATCTCATAGATACTGATTTGCTCATTCTTTATAAGATCTTCGGCATCATCAACAAGATTGTCCAGATAGCGGCACATTCCATATATCGCAAAAATACCACGTTGTTTTTCGTTTGGGAGAAAGCGGGTAGCCAAATAAAAAGTCTTGGCATGAAAACGTGTTATCGCCCTGCAATGACTGTATGCCCCTTTCAAGTTTTCATCAGAAACATCTTCAATAACCGACTTATGAAAAGATGTCTTCTCATAAAAAGGTCTCATCAAGTTATACGGTATGTTGAGTAGATTTGTCATTGTTAAGACCATAATGCAAAATATTACGTAAAAAGTTCCTGACTAGTTTTAAAAATCTGGTAACAAACATCTTTGTAAAAGTTCATTATCTTCGAAGTTCATTCAAATGGCAATTCTTATTTGTTCATTGCTCAACAAATAAGCGAGCCTTATTGTATTATCAGGAGTAATTATGGGAAAAAAAGTGACAATTTATGAAGTTGCAAAACACGCAGGTGTTGCAATTTCAACAGTATCAAGAGTATTAAATGGCTCTCACAATGTATCTGAAGATACTAAAGAGAAAGTATCTACAGCTATTAAAGAATTGAATTTTCGGCCTCAGGTTAGTGCTCGAAAGTTAGCCAGTAAAGAACCACAAATGCTTGCCGTTGCCGTACCTTCTTTCACAACTCCATTTTTTAATGAAGTTTTAAAAGGTGTAAAAGACGAGATTCAAAAAATGGATCTCGACATTATCCTTTATAACACAGGATCAAAAAACCCTGAAGAAGCTATTCATAATTTCTTTGATCGTGGAACTGCTGATGCGCTTATCATACTTTCTATTGATATCACAGATGAAATTGATAACGTTCTAAAAACTTCAGACACACCGGTTGTACTTGTAAATTCAAAACATGAGAATTACAATTACTTCATGCTGAATGATTATCAGGGTGGCTATATGTCGGGCGAACATTTGGTTAAGCAAGGTTATGAACGTATTGGAATGATCAGTACTCCGGTTAAAAGCAGATCATCCGTTGAGCGTGAAAAGGGTTTCAAAGATGCTCTGAAAAATTACAAAATGAAGATTGATGAAAAGCTATTTATCACCGGAGATTCCGTAAAACATGGTGGGTTTACTGAAGAAGCCGGATTTGAAGCCATCAATAAATATGATAGAATGGGAGTTTTCCCGGATGCTGTTTTCTGTGCAAACGATACTCAGGCACTTGGAGCTATTCATGCAATCAATAAGTTAGGTATGAGTGTTCCCGATGATATCGCCATGATGGGTTTTGACAATATCAAATTCTCTAAATATTTGGATCTGACTACTGTAGATCAAAAAATGTATACCATTGGAGTTCAGGCAACAGCCCGTTTGGCAGAAATTATCAAAAACCCGGATTCTGAATTATATCAAACTGTTATAAACCCAGTTCTGGTTGAAAGGGGTTCAACTAAAAAGAAATAAATTACGTGTCACAATTATTTGTTGAGCGCGAAGCTCTTGATCATTGTATAATCGAAACATCTGTAGAAGGCTTCAAACCTCCTTACCGTGGTAAAGTTCGTGAAGTTTATGAAATCAGTAAGGGTAAATTAGGTATTGTGGTTACAGATCGAATTTCTGCTTTCGATCATATCATGAAACAAGCCATACCTTTTAAAGGTCAGATTCTGAATCAAATGGCGGCATTTTCATTTGATAAAGTTAATGATATTGTTCCAACTCATATCATTGACGTTCCACATCCAAATGTTACCATTGCAAAAAAATGTGACTCCATTCCTATCGAGGTTGTAATTCGCGGTTATCTCACAGGACACGCATGGAGAACGTATAAAGCAGGCTTACGGGAATTATGCGGAGCTCCTCTTCCAGAAGGAATGAAAGAACATGATAAATTTCCGGAACCTCTACTCACCCCTGCTACTAAAGCTGAAGAAGGTCATGATGAAGATATTTCCGAAGCAGATATCCTGAGAAAAGGAATAGTTGAAGAATCACTCTGGAATAATATCAGAGAAACTGCATTTAAATTATTCGAAAGAGGAACAGAAGTTGCCGCACAGCAAGGATTAATTTTAGTGGATACAAAATATGAATTTGGTTTATATAACGGAGAGCTCACTTTAATAGATGAAGTTCACACCACTGACTCTTCCCGTTATTTTTATCTGGATGGCTATGAAGAGCGACAGGCAAAAGGTAAACCTCAAAAACAACTTTCTAAAGAATTCCTTCGAGAGTGGCTGATGGATCATGACTTTCAGGGATTGGACGGACAAACTCTTCCTGACCTGCCTGACTCCTTCCGCATGGAAGTTTATGAACGCTATGCCGAATTGTTTGGCCTGTTGACGGGTGCGGAATTCCAACCAAAAATCGAGAGAGAATTTAATTCGGTCTTACCCACTATTTTTAGTGACAAATGATCCCCGAAGTTGATAAATATCTTGAAGACGGATGCATGAGATGTCCGCTGGGAGGTACAGCGAAATGTAAAGTCAATGACTGGCGCGAAGAACTGAATTTGCTCCGTTTGCTTGTTTTAGAATGCGGTCTTACTGAAGAGTTAAAATGGAACGTGCCCTGCTATACTATCAATGGAAAAAATGTATTGATCATTAGTGCTTTTAAAGAATCTGCTGCTATAAATCTTTTCAAAGGGGTTTTGCTTAAAGATGATCATAAGATGTTGGAAAGCCCCGGAGAAAATTCTCAGTCTGCCCGTTACCTGAAATTTACCAGTGCACAGCAAATTCAGAGTAATGAAACTAAGATTAAGGAGTATATAAAAGAAGCCGCAGAGAACGAAAGAAAAGGATTAAAAGTCGAATTCAAGAAAACTTCAGACTATGAAGTCCCCGAAGAACTTGAACAAAAATTTGAAGAAGACCCCGGATTTAAAGTAGCATTCGATGCACTAACTCCCGGCAGACAACGAGGCTATCTTTTACACTTTTCCGGGGCTAAGCAATCGTCCACCCGTGCGCGACGAATTGAAAAGTTTACTCCAAAGATCTTCGAAGGTAAAGGATTCAATGAGTATTAAATCAACCTACCTCCTGTTTCTTATCTATTTAGGCTTTTCTTTTGGAGCTTCTTCTGTTTTGATTGCTCAATCCGAGAAAAATGAGATTGAAAAATCGATCAAAAAACATGAAATGCCTATTCTTGCTCTGGAATTTATTGATACATACTTCGATGACCCTGAACGAATCAAATATTATCAGGAAAAAGATGGTGATGTCCAGACTTTTGAAGCCAAATTAGAGTGGCATGATCATAAATACAGTGTTGAGTTTAAAGGAAACGGAGAAATCTTAGATATAGAACAGTTAATCGTAATCGACGAAATTTCAGAAACTTTGCGAACCGCTATTAACGAAGAAATAGCTAATCACTATAATTCTTACGAAATAACAAGACTTCAGCGTCAATTTCTACCAAAACCTGATTCTGAAGATGATATTCGGTTTTTTCTGGATAATGATTACACAAATCTTTCTCTTCGTTATGAACTGGAAATCGATGCAAGAAACAAAAAAGAGTTAGGCTCTTTTGAGCTTCTTTTTTCTGATCAGGGAGTATTAATTCAAAAAAGAAGAATCGTTCGTCGTTCGTTTGATAATATCTGGATTCCATGAATCGTACCCCTCTTATTTTATTTATAGTTGTGCTTTTCTATCCGGCATTTGGAATTGCTCAGAATGTGGGGTTCATTTGGGAACCTGAATTCTCTTATTCATGGAAACAATCGGACAGATTGGCTTTCAACTCCAAAACATCTGCTTTCAACAACATAAAAAGCAGCAATAATGGATTTGCAATGGAGCATATTGAAACAGCATTTTCGGTGGCTTATAATCTTTCAGTAGAAACAAAAGTTGGTGTCGGTTATTTATTCCGTATAAGTGACCCTTTGGATAATCCTGAAGCTTCTGAGTATCGTTTGTTACAGCAACTGGCAGTGGTAAGTTTTATCGGCGACCGTCGATTATCTCACCGATTACGAACAGAACAACGCATACAACCACAGGATTATATAAATCGCTGGAGATATAGAATCAGCTACGACTTCCCTCTCGAAGGAGAGCGCCTTGACCCAGGAGAAAAATATCTGATCATCAGCAATGAGATTCTGGGCAGTTTCAACAAAAGTGAGTTTGAAGGTGAAAACCGGGTAAATGCCGGATTGGGGTTTTACAAACAAAAAAGAAAACTGGAATTTAATATCGAATATCGGACTCAGGATCTATTTACCAATAATTCGATCGGGCATACTTTCGTATTCTCAACAACCTTTTACCTGAACAGATAAAGCATGAAATCAGTTTTAAATATGCACAAAATCAAATGGGGAATTATTGGCTGTGGAAATGTAACGGAAGTGAAAAGCGGTCCGCCCTATCAACTAACGGAAGGTTTTGAATTGGTTGCAGTAATGCGACGTGATGAAACCAAGGTTCGCGATTATGCCCAACGACACAACATTCCGAAATTTTATAATGATGCCGATCTGCTAATCAATGATCCGGATGTGGATGCTATCTATATCGCAACTCCACCTCATGTTCATAAAGAATATGCTCTGAAAGTTGCTGAAGCAGGCAAAGCTTGTTGCGTGGAAAAACCATTCGGGGTTTCCTATGAGGATAGTAAAGCTATTACCCAAGCATTTGCAAAGAAAAAACTACCATTGTTTGTTGCCTATTACCGCAGATCACTTCCCCGATTTTTGAAAATCAAAGAATGGATCGATGAGGGTAAAATTGGAAATATTGAATCTGTTAACTTGGAATATCACCGGACTCCAAGTGAAACCGATCTTTCCGGAAAATCTAATTGGCGAACCGATAAAAATATAGCTCCCGGTGGTTATTTTGATGATCTGGCCAGTCATGGATTAGACTTGTTTATCTATTTCTTTGGAGATGTGACCGATGCACAAGGTAAAGCTGAGAACAGACTCGGACTTTATTCTGCCAAAGATTTTATAACCGGAAAGTGGGTTCATGAGAATGGAATTACCGGAACCGGAACATGGAATTTCGGAGCTAATGAATACAAAGATGAAGTAATGATTACCGGTAAAAAAGGTCACATTGAATTTTCTGTGTTTGATGATAAGCCGATTGTGTTGATTGAAAGTGGAAACCGAAAAGAAATCCACATTGAGCACCCTAAACACGTTCAGCAATTTCATGTGGAAAATATTGCCCGTCATTTATTTGAAGAAAGCTACATCCACCCTTCCACCGGAGACACAGCTATGCATACTTCTTGGGTGATGGATAAGATTTTGGGAATCGTTTAGATGTCCAAGTTTTCAATTGGACTTTTGACCTCTTTTATACTTCGGGAGCTCACATGAGTATAAATCTGAGTAGTAGAAATATGTTTGTGACCCAGCAGTTCCTGAATGAATCGAATATCTGTTCCATTGTCCAACAAATGAGTTGCAAAGGAATGTCTTAAGGTATGAGGAGTGGCTTTCTTTTTGATATTGGCTTTTTTTCGATGTCTTCGCATTAACTGTTGAACCGAAGCGCTTGAATACTTTCCTCCATATTGTCCCTCAAACAAGTACTCTTTAGGTTTATATTCGGCTACATAATTTCTTAACAATTCAAGAACCTTTGGTGATAAAATGGAATACCGATCCTTTTTTCCTTTTGCTTGCTGGATGCGTATTTGCATTCGGTCAGAGTCAATATCTTGTATTTTGATGTTGAGTATTTCCCCTAATCTCAATCCTGCCGAATAACATAAAGTAAAGATTGCTTTATGCTTTAGATTGCTAAACGTATTTAAAAATCTTTGTACTTCTTGAACTGATAAAACTTCCGGAATGGTAGAAGGTTTTTTCATTTTAATGTTGAAATCGAAGCCTATCGGTTCTTTCAACACCTCATTATACAAGAATTTTACAGAAGCCAGGAGTTGTTTCATCATTGAGTAACTAAATCCCATTTCTTTTTTACTAAAGTAAAAGAAGGTTTCTAATTCTTTTGATGTAACTTTTTTGATTTGGTTAGCCTTTAAATAATCCAGAAAAATATTCAGACCATTAAGGTAAGATCTTAATGTGTTTTCGCTGTAATTTTTAAGCGTAAGATGATGTTCGTACTTGGTTATTAAATCGCTTTTATTCATATTAGCCTCAATATTTTAAGAATAACATGAATAAAACTTAAACATGCAATTGGGATAACATGAATAGTGTGCGTGTTATCCCATTGTTCTCTGCAAGCTAAAAAAACACCTGTGATAAACTTGAAGTATTCTGAAAAAATATGACAACACTCTTTATAAAGAATATGGTTTGCAACCGCTGTATTATGGCGGTAAAAAGCGAATTGGATAAATTAGGAATTGAGCCGAATGATGTACAATTGGGAGAAGTAACATTTGAAAGAGAACTCACAGGACAAGAAAAAGAAAAATTTAGTAAAGCGTTGGTGTCATTAGGCTTTGAAATGATTGACGACAAAAAAAGCCGTATCATTGAACAGATAAAGAACATCATTATCGACTTGGTTCATCATCAGGACAACGATATAAAAACCAACCTTTCGGAGTTGTTAAGTGAAAAACTCCATCACGATTACAGCTACCTGTCCAACCTGTTTTCGGAAGTAGAAGGCACGACCATAGAAAAATATTTTATTGCTCAAAAGATAGAAAAGGTAAAGGAACTATTGGTTTATGACGAATTATCATTAAGTGAAATTGCTTTTCGACTCAATTATTCAAGTGTTGCTTATTTGAGTAATCAATTTAAAAAAGTAACAGGGCTTTCGCCCAGTCATTTTAAAAAAATACGTGAAGACAGAAGAAAACCTTTGGATGAGGTATAAGTAAATCTTACAACTCATTTCCAAAATTACACAACAAAAAAACTACCCATTGTTGCCAACTTTGCATTGTAATTAAAACAATCGAGATATGGCAACAACAAATCAAAATACAGTTACGCAAACTTTCCCTGTTTTGGGAATGACTTGTGCTTCTTGTGCAAGTAGTGCAGAAAGTATTGTAACACATCAGGAGGGAGTGGTAAATGCTTCGGTAAATTATGCTACAGGGAATCTGACCGTTGAATTTCTATCCAACGTAACCAATGCCGAAAACCTACGAAAAGCGGTTCAAGGGGTAGGATATGATTTATTAATTGAAGACGAATCCAAACAGCAGGAATCCCTTGAAGCCATTCACGAAAAGAAGTTTAAAGAACTCAAAAATAAAACCATTTGGGCTGTCATTCTTTCTTTGCCAGTGGTTATAATAGGAATGTTTTTTATGGAAATGCCTTATGCCAATGAAATTATGTGGGCATTTTCAACACCTGTTGTTTTGTGGTTGGGTAGAGATTTTTTTGTAAATGCGTGGAAACAAGCCAAACACCGTAAAGCCAATATGGATACCTTGGTAGCATTGAGCACAGGTATTGCCTATGTGTTTAGCGTGTTCAATATGTTATTTGCAGATTTTTGGCATCAAAGAGGATTACACGCCCACGTCTATTTTGAAGCCGCAGCCGTCATTATCGCTTTCATATTGTTAGGAAAATTATTAGAAGAAAAAGCCAAAGGAAATACTTCATCTGCTATTAAAAAACTAATGGGCTTACAACCCAAAACGGTTATCGTAATTCAAGCAGATGGCAAAGAAAAGCAAACGCCTATTGAAGAAGTTATTGAAGGAAATGTGATTTTGGTAAAACCGGGCGAAAAAATTGCAGTGGATGGAATGGTCATTTCGGGCAGTTCGTATGTAGATGAAAGTATGTTGAGTGGTGAGCCTGTTCCTGTATTGAAAAATAAAAACGAAAAAGTATTTGCGGGAACGATAAACCAAAAAGGTAGTTTTCAATTTAAAGCCGTTAAAGTCGGCAAGGAAACAATGCTTGCCCAAATTATCAAAATGGTTCAGGATGCACAAGGGAGCAAAGCACCTGTACAGAAATTGGTGGATAAAATAGCAGGGATTTTTGTGCCTGTAGTTATGGGAATCGCACTTTTAACTTTTATAGTTTGGATGATTTTTGGTGGTGAAAATGCTATAGTTCAAGGATTATTAGCAGCAGTAACGGTGTTGGTTATCGCTTGTCCCTGTGCTTTGGGATTGGCAACACCAACAGCGATTATGGTAGGCGTTGGCAAAGGTGCCGAGCAAGGCATTTTAATTAAAGATGCCGAAAGTTTGGAGTTAGCCAAAAAAGTAGATGCTATCATTTTGGACAAAACAGGAACCATTACTGAAGGTCGTCCACAGGTTACAGACATCCATTGGTTGAACAATGACGACAGCACTAAAGATATTCTTTTGAGTATTGAAAAACAATCTGAACACCCATTGGCAGAAGCGGTTGTAAAATATTTGGGAGAGGTCACTCCAACAACACTTTCCAATTTTGACAGCATTACAGGAAAAGGAGCAAAGGCCGACTATAATAACGAAACCTATTTTGTAGGAAACAAAAAGTTATTGTTTGAAAATAGCATCGCTATTCCCGAAGAATTGCAACAACGAGCGGAGGAATGGAGCAAATTATCTAAAACCGTTATTTGGTTTTCAGACAGTAAACAAGCTCTTTCCGTAGTGGCTATTTCCGATAAAATAAAAGAAACCTCTGCTCAAGCAATTAAAGAAATGCAGGAAATGGGCATTGATTTATATATGCTCACAGGCGACAACGAAGCTACCGCTAAAGCCATTGCCGAGCAAACAGGCATCCAACATTACAAAGCAGAAGTATTGCCAAAGCACAAAGCTGATTTTGTAAAAGAACTTCAAAAACAGGGCAAAACCGTAGCAATGGTTGGAGATGGAATAAACGACAGCACCGCATTGGCAACCGCAGATGTTAGTATTGCAATGGGCAAAGGCTCTGACATTGCTATGGATGTAGCTAAAATGACCATCATTTCATCAGACTTAACCAAAATACCACAAGCCATCAAACTATCCAAACAAACGGTCGCTACCATTAAGCAAAACTTGTTTTGGGCATTTATTTATAACCTGATTGGTATTCCGATTGCAGCAGGAATTTTATACCCAATTAATGGTTTTTTACTCAATCCAATGATTGCAGGAGCAGCTATGGCAATGAGTAGCGTAAGTGTTGTAAGTAATAGTTTGCGATTGAAATGGAAAAAAGTAATATAGTAAATCTTACAAATCATTTCCAAAATTGTACAACAATAAAGAATGGAATAGTAACAAAATTTGCATTATTAAATAACAAATAAAATTTTTAAAACAATGGAAAATAAAGAACTGAAATTCAAAACAAACCTCAATTGTGGAGGTTGCGTATCCAAAGTACAATCAGACTTTGACAATGCCGCAGGGGTTTGTCATTGGGATGTTGATACGGACAACAGCGACAAAATCCTTACCGTGAGTTCCAAAGGAATATCCGAAGATGAAGTGATAAAAATTGTTCAAAGCAAGGGCTTCAAGGCAGAAGTTATCAGTTAAGAGAACCCGATAAAATATTAAAAAAGCCAGCAGAGAACATTGTGTATAAGCAATAGCGGTTTGAGTGTAAACTTGAACCGTTTTTTCTTTTTATTAGAGTATATTGTAGCCAGAAAAGTAGTCATATAAAATCCGCTACTGCTCATACACGAGACCGTTATAGAAGAACTCGCTAAACTCGTTTAACTCACATCGGTTCTACTTCTCCACCCTGTGGCATCAGAATAATTTCTTCAGCCACGCTTCTCTCGCTCAATTCTGATAATGAAACAATCACTCTTCCAACATCTTCAGGATCAATTAGTTTTTCCGGATCAACATCTACGTCTTCCCAGGAAGTGGAATAGGTTTGCCCAAGATTCAGAGCGGTTACAGCAATGTTTTGGTTGATTGACAATTCTCTTCTCAAAGATCGTGTGTATCCCAGTAAAGCATGTTTACTCATCGTGTAGGCGCCGCTATCTCCGTAGCCTTTCAATGAAGCCTGAGAGCAGATATTAACGATCAGCGCTCTGTCCTGCTCCTTCAAAACCGGAAGCACTTTTCTGGTTAGATTATAAGCAGTAAATGTATTTAATTGGTACTGACGGTTAAAATCTTCCGGACTCGTATCCATCAAATATCTGTATAGAAATACACCCGCATTATTTATTAAAATAGCCGGATTCAGGGTTACAAAATTTATTTTATCTACTTCTTCAACAGAAGTAAGATCCACTGAAATTGTATCCACCTTTTCTGCTCCCCATTTCAGACATTGTTGTTTGGCTGATTCCAAATCCGGCACATTTCTCGCAATCAGAACAAGTGGACGAGTTGTTTTTTCAGCAAACATTTTAGCAATCGAAAGACCAATTCCTTTACTCCCCCCAGTTATGATCACCGAACCTTCTTCAAAACTCATTATGGTACTTTTAGAAATTTATGGGTTTGCAGGCTGATTCCCCACTGCGGGTTTTCTTTCACATATTCCACAATCAAAGGAATCGATTCAGGCGTATCCCACTCAGGTTGTAATAAAAGTTGTGTTTTTTCAGGACACTTTGCGGCATGTTGTTCTGCCCATTTCAGATCATTTTTTCGTAAAACAACTACCTTCAGCTCATCCACATGTGGATAAATTTCTTCGACCGGATGTTTGAACTTTTTAGGTGACAAGGTGATCCAGTCAAAATCTCCGGAAAGTGGTGATGACCCGCTCGTCTCGATGTGAGTTTGTAATCCTGCATTTTTAAGTGCTTTTGTAAGCGGACCCAAATCATGAAGTAACGGTTCACCTCCGGTAATTACCACGAATGGAGCTCCGCTTTTTTTAGCAACTTGCACCAATTCTTCCACTTTCATTCGTGGATGGATAGATTCATCCCAGCTGTCTTTTACATCACACCACCAGCATTGTACATCACAACCTCCAGTTCGGATGAAATAAGATGCTTTTCCGGTATGCGCACCCTCTCCCTGAATGGTATAAAAATGTTCCATTATGGGATATTCTGCTTGTAAAATGTCAGTCTCTTTTTCTTTGACTTGCATAATTCAAAGTTACGGAATGTGTGTTGTAATTGCTTTGGATAAATTGAAAGAGATTTCTTCCAAATTAGTTCACAAAAAATTATTGACCGTTTTATTGATGTTGACTTGTCATTCCCATGCGAATGCAGGGAATCTGGATTTATCTAATTTGTATCATTCTCTTTTTAAAGAAAACAAATATAAAAAGAAGTCTTCTTTATCCGTTGATAAACTTCATTGCTTAAAGAAAACCTAAGCAAACATAGCATTCATCAATTAACAACTATATCCAGATTGCCTGCATATGCCGGGCGATGACTGTACTCATTATTCGTCTCATACATGCATAAAATTAAACGCTGCTCTCAATTAAATCCATAAGAAATGCGGCGTAAATATTTCAGAGTTCAAATCTATCCAGAGTACGTTTTTTATCGAAGTTTGGTGAAAACGACATCTGCATTTCTTATGGTTGTTTTAGAAACTGGAGCCTGTGCTGACGAAAAGCAGTATCCACACAAAAGTACGGAACAATTAACATGGATTATTGCCATTGCTTAAGATCCTGAAACAAGTTCAGGATAACACTATATACTTTAAGTCACTCTCAATCCTTATCCGAATACTCCACCCAACAGGTATCGGTCTCCCAAACCGTTACAGTAAGATCAATTCCTTCAGGAATTCTTTTCATAGTTTCTTTATGGATAAACTCTGCAATTCTTTCGGCAGTGGTATTTACCTCCATCAACTCATTAAGAACTCCGTGATCCAATCCTCCCTTTTCAGAATCTTTGGCTGCCCATTTCAACTCTTTGAAATCACAAACCATATCATTGCTGTCCAGATAAGCCGATGGATTTAGTTTATTAGACTTCGCGGTCACTTTTACTTTATAAGAATGACCATGCATTCGTCCGCATTTCCCGTCATAACCGTCAATGTAATGAGCGGCGTCAAATTTAAATTCTGTATGTAAGGTCCAGGTTGGCATTTCGATAATAGGATTTCACTGCATAAAAAAAGCTCGTCTTGTAACGAGCTCTATAAAAATAAGGTTTTTATTAGAAAATTACCGAATTCGCTTTATGGAACATCCCTGCCCCTGGCTTTGAGATCTCGTAATTACTTCACCTGTTGCTAAAGCGTTTAAAGCATCCATTAAATAATGATTTTCGACAGATTCAGGACGATTCGGATTATCATCAATCGAACCTTTATAAACCAATTTCATATCACCGTTAAACAAAAATACTTCCGGCGTTTCGGTAGCACCAAGAGCGTCTGCTATTTTATGATCCTGATCAAGAGCATAAATAAAATTGTAATTCTGTTTATCAGATCGGCGTTTCATATCGTCAAGTGATTCACCACGTTCTCTTGTTCTCTCATTCGGGTTAAGTACAATAACCCCAATATTATTTGCATTGGCGTTGACAGCCGCATTTTTCATTCGATCTTCCCATCGGCTTACCCATGGGCAAGTATTACAAGAAAAAATAACCAACAATCCGTTTGACTCTGAAACACCAGAGAGAGTTAAATTTCGTCCGTCTACATCTCTGACTGAAATATCCGCACCGGGCAGTTCAGCACCAATGGCAATAGATTGTTGTGCTTGAGCTGAGCAGATCAGTAAAAATGAAAACAGAACTACACTAATTATTTTTCTCATCGATATACATTTAGTTTATCCAAAACTACAACTCCGTAGCCGGATTCCAAAAGTGTTTATTGAAATCAACGGTAAATTCTTCTATAAATTCTATTCCTTCCTGTTCGAGTCTATCCCGCATTGAATCGCCATCGAAAAAAGCACGACCAGTTAGTTGCCCCATACGATTTAAAACCCTGTGTGCAGGAATATGATAACCTAGTTCAATAGGATCATAATTGTTTAAAGCATAACCTACCATCCTTGCTCCTGACTCTACGCCAAGGTATCCGGCAATAGCTCCATAATTAGTGACTTTTCCGGAAGGAATCCGGGCCACTACCTCATACACTTTATGATAGAAATCTTTGGTCTCGGGCTTCAAATTATAGCTTTAATCAACTCTTTTAATGGTACAACCTAAAGATCTTGTGTTAGCTTGTGTGATTTCTTCACCGGAAACTAATTGTTCAATTGCATTCTTGATATAAAATTCCTCTACATCTTCTGCACTACGTGCATTATCATCTATAGCACCCACATAAACTAATTTCATTTCCGAATTAAATAGAAAAACATGTGGTGTTTTACTGGCACCAAATGCATCCGCAATTTTATGATCTTTATCTAAAGCATATGGAAAGTCATAATCGGCTTTATCGGCTCTCTTAACCATGTCTTCCATCCCATCTCCTCTTTCCCGATAATCTTCATTTGAATTCAAAGCAATCATCCCGATTTCATTTTCTCTCGCAAGTTTGGAAACCACAGGATACCGATCTTCCCATCGATCTACCCAAGGACAAGTGTTACAAGAAAAAACTACTAACAATCCGTTTTCTTTTGCTACACCTCTTAAGTTCAGATCTTCTCCTGAAACATCCTTTACGGTTTGATCAAGCATCGGAGCATCAGAACCTATAGCCAGTTCCTGAATTTCTGGTTGTTGAGAAACCGCCACCGTCGAGAACATAATCCCGATTATAAATACTGCACTAACTGATTGTAAAAACTTCATGATATTAACCCTCATTTATTACTTTTAATAATTCAGATTCAAAATGTTCAAATTCGGCTTTTCCTTCCCATGATGTTAAAACAGTTCCATCTTTGGAAATGATCATTGTATAAGGCAAAGCTCCCGACCAGGTATCGGAAACGGTTCTTATAAATTCATCATCTTTTCCGGTTTTGTAATATGTTGTGAACTGTACATTTTGTTCTTTCAGAAAATTCCGTGCATCCTCTTTGTCATCTTCGAAATCACCGGATACGAATATCAGTTCAAACTCATCATCATATTTTTCTTTCAACTCCATGATATAAGGAAATTCTTCAATACAAGGAATACACCAAGTAGCCCAGAAATTAACCAAAACCGGTTTTTCACCTTTAAAAGATTCAATATGATTAACCAACTCTGTAGCTGTAGTGTCTTCCAGAGTTCCTTTTTCTTTTGGAGCTGAACACCCTGAAATAAAAATTACCAGTAGTAGTATGAATAATGATCTCATCATTTATTTTCTTCAAATATGGATTTCAATGCAGAATAGGTTCCATTATCCAACGAAGCTAAATTTAATGTAAACACACCTAAATTCTTGTAAAGGTTCAACAATTCAGGTTGTTTTTTCAAAAGTTTAACATGCTTTTCTACTGTGGAAACATCTCCTCTGGCAATAGGTCCGGTAAGTGAGTGCTCAATGCCGTTTTCTTTCACATTTTCCAATACTGAGTAAGAAAGTGGCAGCAAAATTTCCAAAGCAGAATCTTTATCCACTCCCGAAAGCTGGGCAATTTCTGATGCTGATTGCAATAAAGCCAGATAGTAATTCGAAACCATAACGGCCGAAGCATGGAGTAAAGCTTTGGTATCTTTATCGACTTCGATTGTTTTAGCATCCAAATCTTCTGCAACTTTTGATAGAACCGCTAAACACTTCTGATCGCCTTCAATATCGAACCAAGTACCCGAAAATGAGTTTTGCTTGGATGTGATCGATTTCATTGGATGAAATGAGCCAATAGCAGCTTTCTTATCCTTCAAGGAACCGAGTATATCGGAGCTTTGAGTTCCTGAACAATGCACGAATATTTTCCCTTCAAAATCAGAAAATGACTTTGAAATTTTAAGTGCCAATGATTCTATGACAGAATCGGGAGTAGCTATTAAAATCAATTCCCCTAATTCATTCAATGCCTGAGGAAATTCATCAGAAGCAAACATGGAAACCACTCTATAACCGGCCTTTGACAAAGCCCGATTCAGAGCAGAACCAACTTTACCGGGTCCGAAAATTGTAATGGATTTCTTTTTCACTTTCATACCGTTTCACTGACAGGAACATGAGCAAATCCCCCTGCATAAGTTGTTTTTTCATTTACCGGGGTAAACCAAATATTCAGATTCCAGTACTTTGAAATTAAAATGCCGGTCATAAATGCTCTGGCTCCTTCTACTTCTTTCTCGTTACTATTCAAATAATGATGCAATCCAGATTCATTATTTGAATCAATCAATGATTTCAATTTCTCTAACTCTTCGGGTTTGGAATTCGGCAGATCACAACAGAAAATCATCAATGCATTTCGGTTTCTGAATAACTCATCCAATGCAAATGCCAGTTCTTTGACGATAGCCGGATCATAATCTCCGATTTGAATGCTTACAACTTCAAAATCTTCCTGACACGCCTGCATCATCATAAGCTGAGTGTACAAACTCATTTCATCACTCATTCCTCCATCATTTATATAAAAATCATCTTCCTCATCGCAGAGCTCATTTCTGTACTGATCATTCACGGGAACTTCTCCAAATGGAGTTTTAAAAGAGTGATTTGACGGAATACTCAACTTCTTTTCCAGCTCCCCTTTGTAAGACTCTACAACTACTACTGTTTCAAAATTCTTATTACAAATATTTTTGTAGATGGAAGTCAGTTCCTTCGGATGTTCCGGATCTATATGAGTCGGGACGAATAAAACACGAATATTTCTCAATCCCTCTGCAACCGGTTTAGTTTCATTTAAGGATGCTCTGAGCTGTTCTTTGGTAACGTTTGCAAAAGCCATGTGCTGATATTTTTTCTCTTAGACATAAAAAAACCTAAAGACACTTTATCCGTTAGATAGATAAAGTGTCTTCAGGCTTTGGAAAATCAAATCGTATTTTTGTGCTTTAAAAAGCAATAGATATTTGATGATTCAGTTTTCGGAAACTACAAATTTGAAAGGTTTTTTCATTATTAATTTTTACAGAAAAGCGGTTTTCCGAGTTTTTTTTGATTTGTAATTCTTTAAGGTTGGTTCTGAGTCCTGTTCCAAGACATTTTACAGCAGCCTCCTTAATAGTCCAGAGCAATACCGGATCTTCATCAGAAAATACGTTCCACTCTTGTTCACCTAAAATTCTTTTTACGATCTTTGGATCTACCTTTCTTTCGGTCCATTCGGTATCCAATCCTATATCAGTCGTCGGAGAGATTGCGCAAAAAACAAATTCTTTTGAATGACTCAAACTCACACATATTTGTTTTCCATCAGCAAGAATAAATGGTTTTCCCAAAGGATGTTTTTTTAGTTCAAAATCCTCAGGACTCGACAATTCAGACATAGCTTCATGAATTAACAATCTTGCCGTCAAAAATTCATTTTTTCGATGCTGATTAGAAAAGCTTTTCCATTCAAGTAATTCTTTTTCGGAAAGAAATTCAGTAGAAACCCCACTTTTTATCGGTGAATAGTATAGAAAAACATCCTTTGGGAAGTTGTCAATATGGGTTGATTCAAGCCGTTGCAAACTAATTCATAAAGATTCAGGTTAATTCCCACAATTATCCGCTTAATTCGGTATTTTTGGTGCTTAGACAAAAAGCAAAATTGACAATTAAACGAATACATGTCGAATCAGGAACTTACACATTCTGAACAAGAAGAAATAAGAAGAGAAAAACTTTCTGAACTTCAAAAAATGGGAGTAAATCCTTATCCCTACTCTTTTGATGTTACCCATACAAGTAAACAGGTTTTAGAGAGCGAAGAACTTATCAGAGATGAGGAAACCAATCCTGATACTGAAACTGTTTCTATTGCTGGGCGGGTAATGACCCGTCGTATCATGGGGAAGGCTGCTTTTTTTAATCTGCAGGATTCTGAAGGAACTATTCAAGTATATATCCGCCGAGACGACGTTGGAGTTGAAAACTACAACACTGTGTTCAAGAAAATGGTAGACATCGGTGATATTGTAGGAATAAAAGGTTTTGTGTTTAAAACCCGCACAAAAGAAACAACGGTTCATGCCGAAGAATTTGAATTTCTCACCAAAACGCTTCGACCTATCCCCATTCCTAAAGAAGTAGAAAATGAAGATGGTGAAAAAGTTACTTACGACGCTTTTTCCGATAAGGAAATGCGATATCGCCAGCGTTATGTGGACCTAATCGTAAATACTGATGTTCGGGAAACTTTCCGCAAGAGAACACAATTGGTCCAAACCATGCGCAACTTTATGAATGATCGTGGATATCTGGAAGTCGAAACTCCGATTCTGCAACCTGTTTATGGCGGTGCCTCTGCAAGGCCTTTTGTTACCCATCACAATACGCTCGATATGGATCTATACCTCAGAATTGCCAACGAACTCTATTTGAAGCGTTTAATCGTTGGTGGATTTGATGGTGTATATGAATTCTCTAAAGACTTCAGAAATGAAGGTTTATCGAGATTCCATAATCCCGAATTCACACAGGTCGAGTTATATGTAGCTTACAAAGACTACAACTGGATGATGGACTTTACTGAAAAAATGATCGAAAAAGTTGCAATGGATCTTCATGGCTCAACAACGGTTAAAGTAGGCGAGCATGAAATAGATTTTAAAGCTCCCTGGCCAAGAATTCCGTTGTTAGAAGCTATCGAAAAAGAAACAGGTAAAGACCTTTCAGGAATGGATCTTAATGAGCTTAAATTGGTAGCCAAAGAACTCCATGTAGATATTGAAGAAGGATCAGGTAAAGGAAAAATCATTGATGAAATTTTCGGAGAATATGTAGAGTCAAAATTAATTCAGCCTACTTTCATTACAGATTATCCAATTGAAATGAGTCCGCTTACAAAAAAACATCGTTCAAAAGAAGGTTTGGTTGAACGGTTCGAGTGCATTTGTAACGGAAAAGAAATAGCAAACGCTTACACTGAGTTGAACGACCCGATTGATCAAAGAGAACGACTTGAAGATCAGGCAAAATTACGTGCTGACGGTGATGATGAAGCTATGACCATTGATGAAGATTTTATCAGAGCATTGGAATACGGAATGCCTCCTACTGCCGGAATTGGGATCGGAATCGATCGTCTTTCTATGATCATGACAAACTCAGATTCAATTAGAGACGTTTTATTCTTCCCTCAAATGAAACCTGAAGTTGGTTAATGGTTACTAGTTAATCGATAAACACCAATAACCTTTAACAAATCATTAAAATGAACTTCGAATGGCATTTAGCGACTCGGTATTTCAAAGGCACCAGAAAAGGTGCCCGCTTTTTGTCATTTATAAAAGTGATGTCTATTGCAGGAGTTGCGATTGGATCCGCTGGTTTGCTTATCGCTCTTTCCATTGTTCATGGGTTTAAATCTACCATTAATGATAAAGTTTTGGGATTTGCTCCTCATTATACCGTGGCAACACAATCTTTTATAAACCCAACCATTCAGCGGGCAGATACATTATTCAACTACCTGGACCGGACATTTCCTGAGATCACTCAGAAACAGCTTGTGATTGAAGGACAAGTGATGATACAGACTCGCAGCGAAGTGAGTGGAACCATTCTTAAAGGAGTGGATGAGCAAGGTGATATTTCCGGTTTAAAAGATTATATAAATCGGGGAAGTTATGATCTATCTGAACAGAAAAATGGAATGTATGGAGTTGTAATTGGTAATAAACTTGCCCAGCAACTAAGTGCTGATATTGGAGATGTGGTTACAACGTTCACTATTTTAGAAACCCCCTCTCTTTCTGCTTCGCCTGAGATCAAGCAATTTATAATCACCGGAATCTATCAAACCGGAATAGATCAGTTCGACGATGTTTATGTTGTAGTTAAAAGGGAACTGGCAAGAGAACTTTTTCTGTATAATGAAACTGAAGCAAGCGGAATTGAGCTAAAACTAAATGATCCAAATTCAATAGAAAGTTTTCAGAGTGAACTTTCAACAGCTCTTGCCTTCCCTTTCTTCTCTGAATCTATACTTGATAAGTTCTTCAACATTTTTGCTTGGGTTCAGCTTCAGGAACAAATGATACCTCTTGTTATTGGAGTCATGATCATAGTAGCTGCTTTCAATTTGATTGGAGCTGTTTTAATGATGGTATTGGAACGGACTAGAGATATTGGGGTTCTAAAAACTATCGGCACGAAGTCATCAGCCATTAGAAAGATATTTTTACTGGAAGGATTACTTGTGGCATTAACAGGTTTATTAATAGGGATAGGAATTTCACTTTTATTTGCTTGGTTACAGCTTGAGTTTCAGATAATCCCTTTATCCGAAGAAAATTATTACATGAGTTATGCCCCGGTTGAACCTCACCTTTTAGACTTCGTTCTGGTATCAGCAATTACAACTGTTTTATGTGGTTTAGCTTCCTGGATCCCAGCAAGAATTGCGGCTAAAACAGATCCTTTAAAGGTTATTTCTTACGGAAGATAGACTAAAACTCACCTAATTGAATCTTTGATTAACCACAAACAGGGATTCACTCATCCGGACATTCTATCTTAAAAACCTTTACTACATTAGATCATCTTAAAATTATAAACTAATAACAGAGAGGATTTATGATCATTCAAAGGGTTACTAAATGTGGGTTTGTAGCACTTTTTGTTTTCGGTATAACCATACTGATAAGTCAGTCAGCTTATTCACAGCAAATTGGTGGAACATCTAACCCGGAAACAATTCAACAGCTCAAAGACAGCAATCAACAAAAATTTTATAAAAGCACTTTCAGCGTTGATGAATCAACTTTTAATACTACGGTATATACTTTCGATGATATTACCATTTTTTCTTACTTCAACGACTCAGATATATTAATTACAAACGCATTAGGCGACACTGTTTTTACTGATACCTTAGCAGAAAATAGTTTTGCTAACTTTAATGCTAATAATGGGATTTTCAATATTAGTGGAGGTAAATCCTATACTGTTTTAGTTGGAGATGCTATTTCTAATATTGTTCAGGGATATTTTGCCATCGACCAGAGTGGGCGGGGTACTTCAACTTTATTAAATACGTATATGGTAGGCAGTTATCAAAATGAAGAACGATTTATTGTTTTTGGCTATCAGGATAACACCAGCTTTAGTATTAAAAATCTTGAGACCAATGAAATCCTGTTTGCAGGAGTCTTAAATAAAGGAGAGCATTATACTCTTCCAAGTACTCCTCATCGAACTTTCCTGCAAGTATCAGCAAGCAAACCTGTTTCAGCTTTATCTTATGGCGATCAGGATTATTACGTACCTGCAGCTAATGGAAGGTTTTCAGGTACTACTTTTTACGGATATTCTGCTCATATCGGAAACTGGACAAATAGTATAACAGTGTCATCCTATCATGATAATAATGTTGTATATGCATTCAATTCTGAAACAGGTGACACCTTAATGGCTGATACTTTAGGGCAAGGCGAAGTATTCACACATCCTGTTACGGAAGAAACTTATTGGGAAGTACAAGCTCAAAAAACTGTTACTGTTGCTAACATCCCATACGCTGATTGGAGTGGAAGTTATTACTACATGACGCGAGCCATGGACGAAACAGGGATTGGTGCCGGAAAATTATTTTATGTTCCAGCAATAAGTTCCAGAATGGATGTTTTCTCTTTTGATGATGATAACGATGTAAGAATCACATATCTCGGTGATAAAGATGATTTTCCTTACACAACCTCTAAAGACACTGTGTTTGAAGGAACCCTTAACGCTGGTGAAGGCTACAACTTCTATACTCTTTCCGGTAATCATGTTTACAAGGTTGAATCAACCGGAAATTCATCTGTCCTTCAAAGCAATGGCGGAGCAGGCGCTGATTTTATGCCATTGAGCTTTGCTCAGGAACTCCCCGATCTCGCAATAAGTGAAGATGGGCTGTCCTTTACACCTGCAGATAGTGTATTCCAGGAAGGGGATCTTGTAACCGTTTCATTGGTGGTAAGAAATTTTGGCCCGATTGATGCAGAGAATGTCGTACTTGCACTATATGACGGCGACATTTCAAGTGAGGGTACCGCTCCGGTAATCGGTACTGAAGAAGTATCAATAATACCTGCACAAGATTCTGTTATCCTGAGTTTGGATTTTGTTGTTCCCCAGGATCCGGAATTCAGAACCCTTTCTTTACAAGTTGATCCCGAAGGTTTAGTTCAGGAATCAAATAGTTCAAATAATACAATTATTCGTCCTCTGGTTCCTAATAAAGACTTACTACCCCCTCTCCCAATTTCAGTTACTGCGCCAAGTGGTCTGGAGATTGAAGGAGATAGTCTTGCGGGAAATCCTTTTAAAGTGACTGCAAATATTTTCAATCAGGGAACGGTAAATGCAGAAAATGTAACTGTAGAAATGGAATTATTCGATGGATTGACCCTTGTTAGTGGTCCCGCAGACACTACTGTCGTAGCATTGGCTGGTCAAACTACGTTAACTATAGAGTGGATGGTAATGGCTGATAAAGCTGTATCCGGACCAAACAAATACAAAGTTTCTGTTGATGCTGACAATGCTGAAGCGAAGGAAGCAAACCGTTCTATCAGTGTTCCTGACCTTGCTCCTCCGGCTGCTCCATCAAATTTTACTTCTATGTTATCCCCGGATGATGAGTTAAATATGTTATTAACATGGGATGCTAATACTGAAACCGATTTAGCAGGATATCTTATCTATTATGGCTCTGAATCTGGTGTTTATAACGGAACTGAAGCTAATGAAGGAGAATCTCCTATTATAATTTCAAAATTTGATGAATTTGAAATTACAGGCTTGCCTGACAACGGCTCAGAATTTTTCTTCGCAATCAGAGCTTTTGACCTTTCAGGTAATCAGAGTGATCTATCTGAAGAAACCTCTTCTATAACTACCGATATTTTATTGGAGGGTGAAGTTCCTGTGTCCTATTCTATGGAACAGAATTATCCAAACCCTTTCAATCCTTCAACAAACATCTCATACAGAGTTCCTGAAAATTCTGTAGTTGAAATCACACTTTATGATATGCTTGGCAGAAAACTTTCAACTTTATTGAAAGATCGAAAAGCCGCCGGCTCATATCAGATTACAGTCGACATGAGTTCCTATGCAAGTGGAGTTTATCTCTATCGTATGAAAGCAGGTTCTTTTATACAAACCAGAAGGTTAACACTTATTAAGTAATCGTAAAGTAGTAGCTTTTGAAGCCGAATCATTGATTTTGATTCGGCTTTTTTTGTTTGGCACCTATTCAGTTCCTACTTTTGAATATGATAGATTTACAACCCTTACGTGTTGCTTCAGGCTGGACCATTGAGTGGAATACATTCATGAACACCGAGCCTTTACCTGAAGATATGACTGCCTTTTCCGGAAGTTCATTACTTCATGCTTATAATCGAAATTCACTAAGGGCAATTGATTTGGAATGGACACCTGAAGAAGACTATGATGGTGAATTTTACTTAAGAGTTATCAATTTACTTGAACATTACAATCCAAAAACAGAGGCATTCGATTTAGTTGGTGATTGGGAGAACCTTCATTTAGAATTTCGTTCAAAAGAACGTATGGAGATTGTCCTGAAAATCGAGCTATTAATGTTACAACTTCCTCCATATCAGGATCCACGAATTCTGAAATCTCGCGGGGTAGTTTTTGAAGAAGCAGAGAATTTGAGATTTCAACTTAAAAACAGCTCCTTAAATAATGAGCTAGCCGAAAAAATTATTAAATGTGAATCTAAACAACTTCATTTGCTACTAATTGATCATCCAGAAGTTCAGAAAAAACATCTCGAAGAGTTAATTAATAGTGGTCCATTTCGTAAAATAGCTAACAGAGCATCCCAAAAATTGAATAGTAAAGCATTTAAGAATCGTTAGATGAGCAAATCAAGAATACAACTGACCAAAGATTTAGAAATCTCCCGAATAGTACATGGACAAATGCGGCTTATGGACTGGCATTTTTCTGATGTTGAATTAGCCGGTTTTATTGAGCAGTGTATTGACTTGGGAGTTACTACCTTTGATCATGCGGATATCTATGGGAATTACTCCTGTGAAGAGACTTTCGGAAAAGCATTAAAGTCTAATCCAGCTCTTAAATCGAAGATCGAGATAGTAACAAAATGTGGGATCAAACTTCTATCCGAGAAATATCCCGAAAGAACCATTAAACATTATGATTACAGCTACGATCATATTTTACAATCTGCCGAAGCTTCACTCAATAAACTCAACATCGAACAAATAGATTTGTTTCTATTGCACCGCCCTGCCCCATTACTTGATCCTAAAGAAGTAGGGAAAGCCTTCGATCATCTAAAAACGTCAGGAAAGGTGAAACACTTCGGGGTTTCTAATTTCACAATTGATCAATTTAAATCCTTGCAACAAAATATTGATCAAAAATTGGTAACCAATCAGGTTGAGATTTCCCCATATCAATTAGAGCATTTTGAAAATGGAAATTTGGATTTCTTTTTAGAACGGGCTGTCCACCCAATGGCTTGGTCTCCCATTGCTGGAGGAGTGTTATTTAATCCGTATGATGAAAAGTCTCAAAGATTGAATGCGACTCTTGACGAAGTAGCTGAAGAAGTCGGGGTACATTCCATCGATACAATTATTTATGCCTGGCTGTTAACTCATCCATCAAAAATCATTCCTATTGTTGGATCCGGAAAAATTGAACGTATAAAATCAGCAGTAGAATCTCTTAATATCGAATTAACTACTGAGCAATGGTATAAGATTTGGGTGGCTTCGACGGGTTATGGAGTAGCTTAAGTAATTTAGTCAGCGATTTAGCACTTCAATTCCTCCTGAAGCACTTGTACGATCATAAAATAAAATAGGTAGTTTTTGATTATGTACATACCTTTTTTGATCTGGCAGAGGCCCTTGAACATTGGTAACTTTAACAAAGGTCCGAACCGCAACTGTAGAAGTATCTGAACCAATAACTCTTGGGTAAAATTCTTTACTGATATATGAAGAGTCAGTTAAAACAACGAAAGTGGTATCTAATGATTTGATGACATTATAATTATCAAATACTTTAACATGTTGTGTTCTTAACTCGACTATTGAATAATCTGTGTTAAGTGTAAGATTGCCGAAATCAGATTCCAACTCATCACAAGTTTTCCATTCTAATAAAAATTCATCGTCATCAATGGGTTCAACATAAAAAGGGGTAAGTCTTCTGGGATTACATGTTTCAATCGTAAAGTATATAACAGATTCTGTATTGTTGTAAGATATTATCGCGGTTTCAGGTGTTCCATCTCGCATTGCTGAAAATACTTGAAGATCAACAGAATAATAAGTTTCATTCCTCGGGTTAACATTTGCGGATAGAACTGAATCATTAACCGTAAAAACTAAATTATCTAAACTAAAGTCCCCCTCGGGTATAAGAGTTAAGTAACTACCCGACCCTTTTTCCAAAATTAAATTCAGTTCATAGTCAAAACTATTCGATTTATCGGTACAACTTATCGTGCCGAAAATCAATATTAAGAAAAAGAGTCTCTTGAACATACCTAACTTCCTACAGTTAAAGTTTTTCTTAAATAGATGATATCTATTAATTAAAGTAATTACAAAAAAAAGCCCGATCTTTTAGAACCGGGCCTTAAATATTCTCAAAAATGTCATGCGTTAGATCAGTTCATCACTGATTCAACACTATCCCATTCCATTCCGAATGCTTCTGCAACATACTGATATACAATAGTACCGTTGGCAATATTCAGCCCTTGAAGCAATTCATTGTCATCTTTCAGAGCTTGTTTCCAACCTTTATTTGCAAGTGCAACTGCATAAGGAAGTGTTACGTTGGTAAGCCCAAGTGTAGAAGTGTAAGGCACAGCTCCCGGCATGTTTGCTACACAATAATGCACTACGTCATCAACCATATAAACCGGATCTTTGTGTGTGGTAGGTTTCGAAGTTTCAAAACAACCACCCTGATCGATAGCTACATCAACAAGAACTGTTCCCGGGCGCATTTCTTTAAGCATTTCTCTGGTAATCAAATGAGGTGCTTTTGCTCCTGGCTTTAATACTGCACCAATAATAACGTCCACACTTGAAAGCATTGATCTGATATTGGCTTCAGAAGAGAAAAATGTGTGAATATTCTTTGGCATCACATCATCAAGGTATCTTAACTTAGGCATGTTTATGTCCATGATGGTAGTATCTGCACCCATTCCGGCAGCAATTTTTGCAGCATTCACTCCTACAATTCCACCACCAAGTACAAGTACTTTAGCTGGTTGAACTCCGGGAATTCCTCCCATCAACATTCCACGACCGCCTTTTGGCTTTTCAAGGTAAACAGCTCCTTCCTGAGCTGCCATTCGGCCTGCAACTTCACTCATAGGAATCAAAAGTGGTAAAGAACCATCCGCTTTTTCAACCGTTTCATAAGCAATAGCAATACACTTCGAGTCAACTACTGCTTTGGTAAGGGCTTCATCTGCAGCAAAGTGGAAATATGTGAAAATTACCTGTCCTTCACGCATTCTAGGATATTCCTCAGCAATTGGCTCCTTTACTTTCATGATCATCTCAGCCTTTTGCCAAACTTCTTCCACATCATCAATTATGGTAGCACCGGCATTTATATAATCTTCATCAAAGAAACCACTCCCAACCCCTGCTCCTTTCTGGATTATTACTTCATGTCCATTTCTTTTAAGCTGTAAAGCACCTCCTGGTTGCAGAGCTACACGATTTTCATGTGTTTTTATCTCTTTAGGTACACCAATAATCATAATATGAATTTTATTTAGTTGGAAATTTTGAAAGAACTAAAGGTACTCATTTTTCTTAAAAAATCGTTTTCAAAATTTTGTAAATGAAATCTAATTCAGTATCTACATTCTTCAATTCAGAATGGTTTATTTTTTTTAATAATGAAATCTTATCAGTCAGTTTTTTATCTACTTACTATTTACTTACTCTTTGTTACAGCATGCGCTTCAACTAAAACTTTGAGACCTGATTATAAACAAGCCGAACATCCGTCAATAAACAGAGAGTTCAGAGCTGCGTGGGTTGCTACGGTTGCAAATATAAATTGGCCAAGTACTCCGGGACTTTCTGTAAATGAAATGAAAGACGAAGCCATTTACCTACTCGATATTTTAAAAAAAACGAACTTTAATGCAGTTATTTTTCAAGTAAGACCGCAGGCTGATGCTCTATATAAAAGTGAACTTGAGCCTTGGTCTTATTATTTAACCGGAGAACAAGGAAAAGCACCTGAAAATAATTTTGATCCTCTCGAATTCTGGATACAAGAATCACACAAAAGAGGATTAGAACTTCACGCTTGGTTAAACCCTTACAGAGCACACCATCCGTCCGGTGGACCGATTTCGGGGCAATCTGTAGTTTATACCAAAAGTGATCAGGTATTGGAACTTAAAAACGGTTATTGGTGGTTCGATCCATCTTTGAAAAAGACACAAGAGCATTCTCTTAACGTTGTGATGGACATCGTTAATAGATATGATGTAGATGGAATTCACTTTGATGATTATTTTTATCCTTATCCTGATTATAACGGCGGACAGGACTTTCCGGATCAAGTAAGCTGGAATAATTATAAAAATAATGGCGGTACACTAAGTAAAGGAGATTGGAGAAGAGAATCCGTTAATACTTTCATTTCTTCTGTTTATTCATCAATCAAAAAAGAAAAGCCTCATGTTAAGTTTGGTCTGAGTCCATTTGGAATCTGGAGACCTGAACACCCTAAATCTATTCAGGGGTTTGATCAGTATGATGTTTTATATGCTGATGCAAAAAAATGGCTTAACGAGGGTTGGGTAGATTATTTCACTCCTCAACTGTACTGGCCGGTAAATCAAATTCCTCAAAGCTTTCCGGTATTGTTAGGTTGGTGGAACAGTCAAAACACGAAAAACAGATTTGTATGGCCCGGCATGAGCATTGGCAGGCTAAGTGGAGAAAGACAAATCGACGAGGTTATTAATCAGATTATGATTACTCGCGGTATGAATATGGAAGCTCCTGGTGCTGTACACTGGAGCATTGCACCTTTAGTTGATGAAGATTCTTTAAGAATTAAACTAAAAGAAGGACCTTACCATCAACCTGCTATTGTCCCTGCAATGAATTGGAATTCTTCTGTTGCAACGAGCAAAGCGCCTGTTTTTGATATTGAAACGACCTCAAATGGTACATTTTATCTGGCTTCAAAATCAGATAAGGATGCCATCAGTAAATGGATGGTTTATATAAGATATGGTGATCAATGGATTTCTCAATCTGTTGATCCAAATAGTAATAAAATCCCCATCTATTATTCTTCTATTAATCAAAACAGTAAATTAGTTACTGTTTTAAACAGAGTAGAAATTACTTCTATAGACATATACGGTAATGAAAGTGCACCTTATATTCTTTCATTTGAATAAATATAAATCAGTTATAAAACTATTTTACGAACTCAGCTTCATTTTTTATCTACTTTATCGCTATCAAACTAATTACACGATTACTTTATGAAAAAAAGAACGCTAAAATTATGCATTGTTCTGATATCCGGGATTTTGATTTCCGGATGTAGCGGAGCAAAGAATTCGACTACTTCTTCTTCAAATTCCAAAACGCCCCCTCCTTCAAGATCCTCCTCAAAAAGTGGGATTAAATCTTTTGATGATGTAATCAAAAAAAATGCCGTCAAAGATGAAGGAGTTTTTAATGTTTATGAACAGGAAGACGAATACTTTTTTGAAATAAAAAACAAACTTCTTGGAAGAGAATTATTGCTTGTGAGCAGAGTTGCGGGAGTGCCACCGGAATATTCAGGGTTTAACTCTGCCGGTTCCAAATCTGCTGAGCAAGTAGTTTCGTTCACTCGGTTTAAAGACAAGATTCTTCTCAGAAAGAAGTCCTACGAAGCAATTGCGGATGAAGATCTTCCGGTTTATCAATCTGTAAAAGCAAATAATTTTGAACCGGTAATAGCTTCGTTTGATATTGAAGCTCTAAATCAGGATTCATCAGGTATTATAATTAATGTAACTGATTTATTTTCTGATGATGTAGAAGCAATAAGTGGTTTACCATCATATCTGCGTAGAGCTTATCAGGTTCGAAGATTAGACAGTAATCGTAGTTTCGTAGAGTCTGTAAAAAGTTTTCCTGAGAATATAGAAGTTCGCCAAATTATGACTTATGTGGCTGCAAATCCTCCAAGTTCAGGCTACACTCAGACACTTTCATTAGAGGTAAATCAATCAATTGTTTTGCTTCCAGAAGAACCAATGATGAAGCGTTTTGCCGATTACAGAGTCGGATACTTCAGCATCAGACAAATTGACTATGGCTCTGATGAACCTAAAGCCCATCAAAAGGAATATATTCGTCGGTGGAGGCTTGAACCTAAAGATCCGGAAGCATATGCCCGAGGAGAATTAGTAGAGCCCGTAAAACCAATTGTTTATTATTTAGATCCCGCAACTCCTGAAAAATATCGCTCTTATATTGTGCAGGGAATTTTAGATTGGAATGAAGCTTTTGAAGCTGCTGGTTTCAAAAATGCCGTTCAGGCAAAAATTCCCCCTACAGCTGAAGAGGATCCTGACTGGAGCCCTGAAGACATTCGTTATTCCACTGTACGTTGGGTAGCAAGCACTGTAAGAAATGCTACAGGGCCAAGTGTTTCAGACCCTCGATCTGGTGAGATTATTGAAAGTGACATTGTTTGGTATCACAACCATATGCGCTCTTATAGAAACCGCTTAATGATTGAAACCGGAGCTGTTAATCCGGCTGCAAGAAACCTTAAATTAGATGATGAACTTATTGGCGAAACCATGCGTCGTGTAATTTCTCATGAGATAGGACATGCAATCGGTCTTCCTCATAATATGCAGTCCAGCTCGGCATACCCAACAGATTCTTTACGTTCTGGTAAGTTTACTCAGGAATTTGGTATTGCAACTACAATCATGGAATATGCACGTCAAAATTACATCGCACAACCCGGCGATGAAAATATCCGCTTCATCCGTAAAATTGGTCCATATGACAAATATTCTGTGAATTGGGGATACAGAGTAATTCCTGACGCTGAAACTCCGGAAGATGAATTAGAAACTCTTGATAGCTGGATCATGGAAAAAGCAGATGATCCTATTTACCGGTTTGCATCTTCTACCGGATATGATCCTTCTTCACAAACCGAAGATCTTGGTGACGATCCTGTTAAATCCAGTACTTATGGTCTGATGAACCTGAAAAGAGTAGTGCCTAATCTTATCGACTGGACTACTACACCCGGCGAGGATTATACAGAACTTGAGGAAATCTATCGTGAATTAGTATTCCAATGGAGACGTTATGCAGGACATGTAGCAACTAATATTGGTGGCGTTTATCAAAATAGAAAAGCTGCTGATCAGGAAGGACCCGTATACGATCCGGTTCCAGCTGATTATCAGAAAAAAGCTATGACTTTCATGAACGAACATGTGTTCACCACTCCTGAATGGTTACTTGATCAGGATATCCTGAGAAGAATTGAGCATAATGGAGCTTTAGAAAGAATTAAAGGACTCCAAAGTAGTCTCATGCGAGGAATACTGAATCCCGGAGTTCTTTCCAGATTATCAGAACAAAACGAATTGAATCCTGAATCTTCTTACAATATGTACGATATGTTAGAAGATTTGAGAAGAGGAATATGGTCGGAAATATATACCTCAGGATCTAATGATATAGATGCTTTCAGAAGAAATCTTCAAAGAGAATATATCAGTCAGATAAATGTTCACTTCGAAGAAGATCAGGTTAGTGGTGGTTGGAACAGCCCTGATATTGATATTAGAGATTCTGACATGAGACCTGCTTTGAGATATGAATTAAATGAGTTGAAAAATGTAGTAAAGAATAAAATATCTTTTAGAACAAATGCCGAAACACAAGCTCACCTAAAAGATATCTTAACACGCATTGACGAGATTCTTGATGAGAATGGATAATTAATCCTAAAACCAGCTTAATTAAAGGCTCCGATTGGAGCCTTTTTTATTTCTCTGATTTAGCAATTCCTTTCTTTGTGATCGAAACATCTCCATATAAAAATGGACCGCCCATAGTCTCGATCTTAATGCATTCTTTTGACTCCAGATACTCCAAAAGATTCTTCATTTCAGTTTTATCTATTTCCATAGATTTACTTACAGACTTTACTTCAATACGAATATCGGTTTCTCCCTGACTTAACTCAGAAATTGTTTTTAGTACCTTTTTGGCCTTTTGGCTGAAGTCGTTGCCGATTATCATATCCGAAATTTGTTTGGTTGATAATCAACATCTAAGCTGAAATTAACTTTACCGTAATGTTAAGCTATTGTTAAGAGCTTAAAGCTTCCTGGCAATATCTGTGTACTAAAGTCCTTAGCTAGTGTACTGCTGAATTACTATTTAATCTCCAAAATGATAACTCAATATTGGTTATTGAATATTGGATATTCAACATTCCCTACCGTCCTTCCTGCTCTCTTTGCCTTTTAATTCGGTATTGTTGCCTGAGCCACCTCCTCCATTTCTCTGCATCAACTAAGTGCTCTTCATATGTACGATTAAAAAGATGTCCTCCTTCAGGACTTGCAACCATGTATAAATAATTGTGATTCTCAGGATATAGAGTGGCTTTAATTGTGTTCAAGCTTGGATTTGTAACTGCACCGGGAGGCAATCCATAATTAGTGTAGGTATTGTAAGGATGATCAATTTTGTAATCTTCAAGAAGTAATCTCCTCCGCTCACCCACAGCAAAACTTATGGTAGGATCTGCTTGCAAATACATTCTTCGTTCTAAACGATTCCAGTATAATCCTGCAACAACAGGTTTTTCATCTTCAATGTTTGCTTCCCATTCAACTATAGATGCCATAGTAACAACATCGTTCACTGAATAATCAAGTGAGTCGAATCTCGACTTATATGGTTTCAGCACTCTGTTTTCAAATTCATCTAAAATTCTGCTGATTGTTGCTTCAGGAGTAGATGTCCAATAAATATCATAAGTCTCAGGCAACATCCTCCCTATCAAGTCTTCTTTTGCTAACCCTTTTTTTCTTGCAAAAAGGCTATCATCCAGAGTATGAATTACACTTAGGCTGTCAAAACTCATTTGATTGGCAAGATTTCTGGCAAAACGTTCTTTCATAATACCAGGCAATATTGTTACTGAGACCGGATCCTGACTACCAAATGCAAGCTTGGTAAGAAAATCATCATACGAGTATTCTCCATTCAATAAATAATGGCCTTTTTTGAAACTCTTCCAACCAAGTAAAGGGCTTACCCACTCTATTTCGGTTTGATTATAGTCAATATTTAGTGAATCTAATTCTTTTGTAAGTTCATTCAGTGTTACGTCATCAGATAAATACAAAGATGTATTTTTAACTGTAATTATAGCATCTGATTGAGATATACGATGATTTCTTGATACAAGAGTTGTCAGAAAGACCAGTATGAATATCCCAATTCCAGAAAAAAAATCTCTTTTAGTAAATCCGTTTTTTTCTAAAAATTTCATACTGCAAAGATACAAAGCTACCGATTTAAACCCAGCGGATTACACTATTTTATAATTGAATTTAAATTCAAACGAAACTAAAGAATTTTGGTTCCGTAATTATGGACTGAAGAGCAATCGAGCTTTTGGATGCTGCTACAGCACCAAATGCCCTAAAGAAAAAACCCGGGTCTTGATCGATCCGGGTTTCTTTTTTTTTCGTAGGCTTTATAGAATCAATGTGATACTTTTTTTACTCTTTTTGAGGCATTTAATGTTTAGAATCATAAAATTGTCACTTTCTCTAATTAAAAGTTATGAAAAACTTACTCTTTGCAACTTCAATGATCGTCTTAACAACAGCATGCGTTACTAATGTTGAAGATCAGGTTCCACCGGAAATTACAGGCTCAGTCAGCTATTCTGAAAAGATCCAACCTATCTTCAATAACAGTTGTGGAGGAAGTGCATGCCATACCAACGGTGGAAACGCTAATAATGTTAACCTTGCCTCGTATCAAACAGCTATTAACAGCATTGGTCAGCAATATGGCAGTTTAGTGATTGTACCCGATAGCTCCGATATCAGTCCTTTATCTGATAAATTAAATTCTAATCCTGAGTTTGGATCAAAGATGCCAATCGGTCGGAGTATTTCAGCACAGGAAATAGCTGAAATAAGAACCTGGATTGATCAAGGTGCTCAAAACAACTAGTACTCAGTTATGAAAAAAGCTATTCTAATACTTATAGTTCTGTTTCTTTCAGGATCTTTAATATCAGCACAGTCTTATAAAACGGAAGAAGGTAAAGTAACCTTTTACTCCAAAGTACCGCTTCATAATTTTGAAGGTAATTCTGAAAATCTTGTTGGCTTGATCAATTTGGATAACAAAACTCTGGATTTCTACATCGATCTTGAAACTTTAGATACAGGAAATGGAAAGCGGGATAAAGACATGAAATTAACCCTGAATACCAACGAATATCCCTTTGCTGAGTTTACCGGAAAGCTAATCACTGATTTTGACAACCATTCTAGTGAGGCTCAGGATGTAACCGTTTCCGGGGTTTTTAAAATTCACGGAGAGGAACAGAAAATTGAAGTTGATGGAAGTCTTCAAAGAATGGAACAGGGACTACTGATGACTGCTAACTGGATTTTGAGACTTGAGGATTATAAAATAGAACCACCTAAAATTCTCTTTATAAAAGTTGATCAGGAACAGGAAATACAAATAAATGCTCTTTTGAAACCAATCGAAAAATAATATGATCAAGACGCTACTTTCCCTTTCATTAGCTCTTTTATTCTTCTCAGATGGATTTTCACAACTCGAAAGAAAAAGAGCAAACCCTGACCGACCTGTTTCGGAAACATTTCTAACTAAGAACATTGCAGGCTTAGGAACAGTTGAGCTTTTGGGTAAAGGTGATCTTAACAGCATGATTCAACATAATTTCGGAGATGTTCGGGGAGGAATTGATACCTTTTTTGGAGTAGATGAAGGAGCGAATGTACGCATCGCTTTTGGTTACGGTTTAACTGATAATATTAACATTGGACTTGGAAGAACCAGCCGAGAAGATAATGTAGATTTCAGTACTGATGTACGTCTTTTACGTCAAACCGTTTCTAACTCTTCTCCTGTTTCATTGGTTTTAAAAGGAAATATTGGAATTCGTACTCAAAAAGAAGCTTTCAGTATGAGTTTTACAGAAAGATTAAACTATTTGGGATCTGTAATGCTGGCAAGAAAGTTTTCAGATAAATTCAGCTTTCAGATTTCACCTATGATTGCACATTTCAACACCGTCGTTAAAACTGAAGCTGATGAAGAATTATATAATACAGTTGCCGGATTGGGATTTGCTGGCAGATATACAATCAATGAACGTAAATCTTTATCTTTCGAATATCTGCCGGTAATCGGTGATCGGTTTTCAGATACAAAAAATCATGCCGCACTGGTTTATGAACTAGAAACAGGCGGACACGTTTTTCAAATGTTTTTTATGTCAGGTAAATGGTTTACTGAACAACATTTGTTAACCCGAACAGAAACTAATTTTTTCAAACCTAATTTCAGGTTCGGGTTTAACGTTAATCGTGTTTTTGGTCTCTTATAGAAGAGAGCGTACTTCCTGAGCTACCTTTCGGTTATACTGAAAAGTTAGATCTTTATAGTTAACCAAATCTACTATGGTACCAATTAAACATAAACCACCTGTAAAAATATACAGTATACCCATCCCTATCTGATTAAGCATCAAACGATGTATTCCTGCTATAAGAAAAAAACCTAAAATACAGGTAATCAATATATTCTGTGGATCTTTACGTCTCGAACGATAAACATTTGAGAATTTTTTCTTTCCGGCTTCGTCAAGCTGAGATAAAAGTTTTTCTAAATAAAGAGCTTCATCTCCTTCTGCCTCAGGAACATAATTATATATTTCTGCCATCTGTCTGTCCTTTTTGTGTAGTTAATTTATTTGTGATCAGATCTTTCCAGATCGATAAAATTCTATAGCTCAAAATAAGTACGGCAGGAATCCCAAAAAGATTCGTTTCAATCGCTTTAGAAAACTCTCCTCTGAAAAACCATGCTATCGAATGTCCTAATCCTTCACCGGGACAATATGGAATTCCTATCCATTCAAAAAAACAAAATGAAGTTCCTTGAGTGTTTGGGTCCATACTTCCCATCAATATTAATCCGATCAAAAAGGCGGACCATTCAATATGTGGCTTTATCTTTTTCACTTAATTGAGTACGTAATGTATCTCTAATTGTTACTAATTTGGATTTTCTTTGGAAAGAAGTACGAAATAGTTAAAAATATTCTGTTTGACTGATACACTGAACTCGTGGAGAACTCGGTACCGGCTTTTACTTGCCAGAACTTTCTGAATTTATGTTCCAAATTCAATCTTCCAGTTATAAAGTACCCATCTATATTAGCATGTTTACCCATTAGTTCGAGTTCAATCAGAGAATCATATTCAAAATTATTCGGGTTTCTGTATCTCAGATCAAATCCTAAACCTTTAAGTAAATAATCATTCTGTGTGAAAAACGGATCAGCATTTACGAATTGTTCTGATGCATCCTGCCAACCTAATTCCCCAATCAATCGTCCGCGGAATGGAGTTTCCCATGGCTGAAGATAAGCTCTCCCGGTCAAAGAATAATCCACTACGGAATTAGTGTAGTATTGTGTATTTCCTGAAAGTGTGGTCAAGAAGTTATTTCCAAACCAAGGATCCTCTCTGTAGAATTCAAATTTTGTTTTATAAATATCCTGAACGATAGACTGAAGCGTTAACTCAGGTTCAAACGAGAGTTCCAAAGAAGTAAATGAAGAATCTTTACTGAATGTAAATGTTGTTGATACTTCACCAAGTAGCCCCTCATCTCCGTAAAAAACTGAGGGATTGAATTTAAAAGTTCGGCTGAAATCTGCTTTTCTTTTTTCGAATTCGTACCCAATACCAGTAAAATTGGTGAAGTTACTCTGATTTCCTACTGAATTATTTATATAAATATCTTCTGCTTTAAAAAGGTGTGTTTTTTCTCTTCGATTTCCAAACTGAATGGAAGCTCCCCCTCTTGCTGATTGGTTATCAAAATTATCTGAGAAATATTCCCCGAAAGCAGAAAAACGGATACCTTCATTCCATCGCCTTTCTTCGAGAAGCCTCAAACTTGATGATCTGCTGAAAAATTCGGGATATTCAGAAAAAAGCGCGAAACGTTCAGTATAACTCAGATAACCGAGTTCTATATCAATCAAGTTTTGAGCTTCTTTATCAGATGATATACCATTTTTAAATAATGGATAAAGTAATTCATATCCCTCATTCCTTTTTTGGTTATAAAATAATGTAGCTCCGGCATAAGATCGTAAAGAATCCGGACTATTTGGTTTAGATAAATATTCTCGGGCTCGTATTTCGAACTGATCAAAGTCCTGTTTTTCAGCCAACCACCCAAGCTTAGCTCGGTCTGAAATTTCACTGGTTCGTTCAGCCCAATACAGAGCTTTCTCGAATTCTAATCTTTCATAGCCATAGATATTTGCAAAATCATCAGCGAATTCATTTAATTGATCATGTGCAGAAACTGGAAAACGTTCTAATAGTTCAATCGTGCTATCCGCTTCTTCATAGAAGAAAGAACGTTGAATTATATACTTATAAAGGCTATCACTCTCCGGATTTTGAGCAATCAGACTTAATACCCTTTTTTTAACTTCAGGCCATGTATCTACTGACTCAATCGAAGAAGTATATTCAAGCACTCTTTCTGTGTCTCCTCCAAACTCTTCTATCTCTCGTAATTGCCATCTCTGCACAAATTCAGGAGAAAATAAACCAAGCATGGTTGCAACCTGATCTTTAAACGCTATAACCCTGGCGTTTCCAAACTTTCTCCAGAGTTCTTCCAGAAAATTTTCTGCACGCATAGTTGCACTTTCATATCCGTAATACGTTGTAAGCCGGTCCAGATCTTCCTGCTTCCAGTTTTCAGTTGGTGTTGACCGTAATCTGAATTCAAGGACTTGAATTGCTCTAATTGCTTCGTCATTTTCAATACTTAGTCGAATAACATCTTCCTGAAGCTCCCTGTCTCTTGGATTATTAAGATATCTGGTAATAGAATTCTGTAACAACTGCTCAGGAGTTAGCACGGGTACAGATACTGAAGTTTCTATGTTCTGTTCAGTTTGATAACTGTCAAGATCATTTAATGCTGCCATAACCACTTTATCTTTAACGCTATTTGAACTTCTCTCAATAGCAGATCTTGGTATTACTAACGCATTCTTTTTACTGTAAAACTGAAAAAGAAAACCGTCCCAATACTTTGAAAAGGAATAACCTTCAACATTCCCGGATAAATAAGATTCTATCCGCTGTCTGTCTTGGGAAGCCACATACATAAACCAATGCTTTTCTTCTTTATCTGGGGAAATAGACTTAAACTTGTTTGGAGGTTCAACACTTACTATATAATTTTTAGCATTTTGCTGATATCTTGTGGATGAGGCAAGCCAATCTTGAACTATTGGAGCTCCGTATTCAGCGGCTACCAATCTGGTAAAAGGATACTGAGTTCTTGTATAGGTAATTCTTTTCCTGAATTCCTGATACATACTCGTATTTTTTCCGGGTGTTGATTTCCACCCCAAACTATCCGGATTTCGGCTTTCGAATGCATCCGCTTCTCTTTGTAGAATTTGAAATATATCATCCGGGTGCACAAAGTGATTCCATACTCCTGTCAATAATTGCATTCCATGTTGCTCGAACAAAGAATTCTGATTCATATCAAAACCACTGGTACTTCTTGGGTAATCAAATAATTTTGAATTATAAGGATCAGGACCAAATTCTCTTCCCCCGCCATCAGGAATATCCCCAAGATACAACGAACTCATATATTTGATGGAAGGCATCCCTTTTACTAAAGCCTGAATTCCGGTAGAATCAATGTAGTTAGTAGGGGGAACATAACTTCTAGGGAGTGGTCCCAAATCATCTACTCGCCAACGCTTTCTTGTAGCATCAAGAGCTGCTACCATGAAATCTTTGTTAGAATTCCATTCCTCAACATTTAGAGAAAAATGATTATAACCGTGAAACGCCATTTCATGTCGAGTTCTTACTATATCTCTTGCAACTTCAATACTGGGCTTAATTTCTCTACCGTTTTCTATTAAACGGGCGGCTTCCCATTCGTTAAAATCAAATGGAGGAACAACATTAGCGTTGTAATTAAATGCCGTCATTGCAGAATAAGTCATAAACACTGAATCTGCATAAGCTTTCATATCCGGCCACCAAATGTTATACACAAAATGTGCCTGCTCAACATCATATTCTGATTTTATAGGTTCTAATTTGGTATTGTATAATGGAGCAGGAAAATCATCCAAAAACATAGTTCCCACATTTGAAACTCTGTATGGTAGATTTGGTAGTGCTTTTAAAATCGTTGAAAAAATTATACCTCGATATAGCTTTTCGAACAAAGCTCCGGAATTTAATACGTAAACACTACCTAACCCTATAGTGTTTTCGATAATCAGAGGATAAGATTCGTCGGAAAAAGCAGTTGCCAGTACACGAATTTTCTGAGAAAAATTCTCTGCTTTAATACCATTGTGCGGTACGCTTGTCGGAGAATAAAACCGCATTCCTTTAAAACCGGGGAATATATTTTCAATAGCTTTGACACCTCTTACAGTATCGGCGGTTGTAAAATCTGAAAAAGGTTTTATTCCCTGTAAATAACTGAACTCATCAGTAGTAATGGCTCCAAGAAATATAATGCTTCCACCGGAAGCAACGAACTCAACCAAGTTCTGAATCTGGCTTTGATCTGCTCTATAGATATTTACCGTAGTATTAATTATGAGTTTAGCAGATTCAGGAATTCTAAAGGAAACATCATTTCTTATATCAATTGATGTGTAAGAGAAATTAGAGTACTTAAAAGTCGCCCTTATCTGATCTGCAGTTTCTACAGAACTTTCATCTGAAGAGTCTTCAATCAGGTATATAAATGACATTTCTTCGCCTGATATTCTTGATTGAGCATTCAGGTTATTAAAACATGAACCTGGTAGTACAAAAACAATGCAGAGAAAAAATTTAACAGCTTTATTTAAACAATTTTGCAGCACGTCCTTCCTTCTTTGGGTAAATATTCATCAGTATATCACCTATTTCTGATTGATCGGCTCTGTTTACTATCTCATATATGATAGCGTCGTTTGTCTCTTCAAATATCCTTAATTCACGATCCGGCAGGCCATTAAAAGTGACCAGCCAATTTTCAATGGCTTTCATCTGGGTACCTGACTCAAACAAAATTCCTTGCTGAATTGAGTTATATGGAGGTTTTTCTACAAAAATAAAAATGCTGGCAGGCGGAATATTTATAGAATCCGGTTGCATTTCTTCGGGTAACTCAAGGTACTCATTGTAAAGTGAATCAATTTCGCCATAGCTTTCTAAAAAGAATTCATAATTCATATAGAAGTGACGGTTCTGAGCTAAAACATCATCGATTGGAGGACTTACCGTAGCATAGGTATAAGGTAATCTTTCATTTATTATTCTGTAATACCCCTCAAAAAAACCATTTGGTAAAGTCTGAGGAAGAGTTGTTCCTGTGTTTACCCCTCCTGACCAGAAAACAGCCCCTCCAATTGTTAAAATCAATACCGAAGATTGTGCATATTCGAAAAAATCACTCCTTCTTTCAATAATGTTTTCAAGAACGGTAAATAAAGCATAAAATAATAGTCCGCCTAATACTGATAGCAAGATTGCATAGAATACACTCAATTGATCCATATCAATTAACGGTAAACTAAGAGTGTTGTAGGTAGTGAATAAAAATGTAATGGAAGCCATCATTGTAAAAAAAACCAATTCATCTCTGAATCTCTTCTTTTTTTCTACAAAAAAGAGGATCATAAATAAGGCAAACAACCCTATTGTAATCCAGAAATAGATATTACTAAGTTTTGATAAATCAGCTATTAAATAAGGGAAGTAACTAAATATCAGTGTATCAAGAAGCTGAGATTCAAAAAAGACTGTTATACTCAAATCGTTTATCCACAGATAAGATATATATGGACTCAAGGCTATTGAAAAAACAACAATTAGATAGCTTATCACTTTAATAACATTGATAACAAACTTCTTCTTAGGAATTGCAAGTAAACCGTAGATAAGGAATGGAAGCAAAACAATAAGTAATACAAAAATATCTGTTAAAGCCGTAGCCAGCACTCCCATTGTCATATAAAACCAAGGGGCTTTATCCACAGACCTTAGATTCCTAATAAAAATGAATGCCGTTGGTAAAGCAAAACATAATGCCAAAGAAATAGTATTCGTCCCATTTGCAGCTTCAAGTGAAATTGGTAATAAGAGTGTTGGAAAAATGGCAAATATGGAAGCTCCGAAAATTGCAGCGGTTAATCGAGTTCCTTTTGTTATTTCCCTTACTATCCAAAAGACAATTATAGTAAGTAAGAAACTCGTAAGGCTTCCTAATAAACTCAACGTTAACTCAGGTCCCACCTGTGTTAACGAACTAAACATAGTTATTAAAGAGTGCATCCCTTTGGGTTCCGGAAGCTCTGTAAAATATTGCTGGAGTCTGATATTTTTAACCGCTTCTAATTCAAAATACCATCCCCTGCTGAATGGAGCTGCGTTTTGAATAACAGGAACAACTCTAATAATACATGCAGTTATACCCATAATAATAGCTGCAATATTAAACCTATTATCAAAAATAGAATATCTTTTGGGTTTGAAAAACCTCTCTTTGAGTCCTTTAAACGTAAATGATTTTATAGACTCTATTATTTTTACCTGTCCCGAAACAATATTATTCTCAATAGTTTGAAAAAGATACCTGATTGAGGTTCCTTTTTTCTTTTCTTTGAAAACCGCCCTTAACAGAGGTATTCCGATCAAAACTACAAATAAACCAATCAGATCATACAAATTGAGAATGGTCAATAAAAAAATCGTAACCACAAGAATCCCGCCAATTCCTACCCAAGAGTAAAGCATTCGGTCGATTCCACTCAATTTTTTAACATGTCCTAAAAATTTTGGACCTATCCAAACAAACAGAATTACAAAAAAGAGAACCAACCTCAGAATTGCCAAAAAGACTACTAACCAGTACGACATCTTAATTCTCCGTTCCGGTTTTAGAAATTACAGGAAGTCCTTTAAATGAGATATTTGAAATAAAATAAGGAAAATTATAATCGCTCAGAAGACTCTGAATATGTTTTCTTGTTTCAGAACTTTCAGCAAAATCTATAATAATTAATGGCTTGTTAAACCTCGCTGTCAATGAATCTACTAAAGCCATTCTTTGCTGGAAAATTTCTCTTGAGGCAATTGAGTACTTTTTAGTCTGAAAGTCGTAGCCTGATGCAACCCCTTCTATTACTACTGCATCTATGGCACTAGAAGTCTCACTCAATAAGAAAAATCCGGCATTCTGAATAATCGTTATATCAGGGTATTGATTTCGAATTGAAAGAATCAAATCTATCATTTCTGCCTGTTGATCTCTTCTATCTGAATAAGGCGAAACAGCATCAATGGTATCAAGAAAAAGCCCGTTAAAACCCTTTGACAGATATTGAGGTATAATTTCTTTCAAAAATACCTCTTTTACTATTTTACTTTTTAAATCAATATAGAAGGATTCCTGATCCGGGTTTTTACCTCTTAACCCTGACTCTTTAAATTTGCTATAATAAGATCTTGAAGGATGAACCTCTCCTAATGAAATATATGCAAGAGTTTTTATCCCTTCGTTTCGAATCCTTAAAAGCTCTTCTTTATCTGAGTAATATGGCTCGGTTACCAACAGTTTATAACCATTTGCTGTTTCTACATCAAAATCAGAATAAGAAACGCCAAATCTTCGTACCTCATCTTCAGAAAGAGTTCGGTCGGTGATATCTCCACATGTATTTAAGAACAGAAACATGACTAAAAAAGAAAGTTTTTTCACAGATTATTCTTCTACTCCTAATTCAGCACAGCCTTTCCATCCTAACATTGTTAATTGCTGAATTACAGTTGGAATCAAAACCATGTCAAATTGTTCGTCTGCTCGTTGTATTAAGTTCCCTTTGAGTTTTTCAAGCATCTCATCTTCTTGACTTACAGGTACTTCAGGATTGGACTCAACAAAATCCACTATATATTCAAAAACTGAAATTATTTTTCCTGTCCATGGTATTTCTTCACCTTTCAAACCATCCGGTTTACCTTTTCCGTTAACCCATTCATGATGAGTTTTAATACCTTTAATCACGTCTTCATGAACCGGGAAATTACTGATCATTACTGCTCCGGCAACAGGATGTATTAATTCCGAACCAACGCTTGCTACAGAACTAATGCCCATTGCTCCCGCATAACCAATATCGTGTAGTTTTGCTGTTAATCTTAAAGTTGATGCTTCCTGTGCATCCAAACCAAACAACATTCCAAACATTTCTGTAAATGCGATAAGTCTCGGTGTATGATGCAAGGTCTTGTCTCTTTTCATTTCATGGGCTCTGACCATCCGGTAAAAAGTTTCCATCATACTTTCTGAAAAAGAAAGATTCTTATTTCTGAATTCGAAAAGGCTTCCAACCGCTTCCGTTGCGTCATGAACTATAGGTGGGGTAGTTTGAAATTCTACATCCTTTCCCCTTTTAAGTATTAAAACGTACCCCTTCACCACATCTCCTAAATAAGGAAGAAAAAGGTGACTAAAATCATTTTTGGAATAATAGTCATCAGCTTTTTCGGATGTTTTGATTTCCCCTTCAACACAATCATAGAAAGGATCAAAACCCGAACCAGTTAGCTTACCCTGTAATTCATCAGAGATATCATTAGAAGTGATTATTACGGGTTTGTTGTCTTTAAATTCTATAATTGCTCCCGATTCTCCGGCAACAGTATTCATGATATACTTCAAAAATAAATCAGAAAATGCTTTTGTATTTAATGCCCCTGTTCCAAGCTCTCCTACAAGATCATTTATTTCCTTTTCATATTTTTTAAGTGATTTTTTTTCCTTCTGATCTAGCTCTATTAACCAACCGGATAGTAACCTGCTAATGATGGAGAACTTTGGAGTCATATTCTCAGGACTTTTCAGAAATGGTCCAACAACATAAATTCCCCAGCTCTCTCCATTCTTCGTATACAAAGGAATATGCTCACAATTACCGATAGTATGAGCTGATATCCCATGTTCTTTAAACTCATCATCCCATTCACGTTTCTTTTCCAGATTCTGAAGCTGACTTTCAAAATCCTGAATATACTGAGCTCTTTGAGCTTCTAAAGCTTCGTTGTTTTTTAATTTTTTGGCTTTAGATCCTTCTTTATTCTGTAATAGATTTTCAGTTATTAATTGCCTTTTTATTAATACAAGCTTTTCATTTTCTTTTTTATACACAAAATGTACCGGTGCATCATAAAGCAGATCTATCCAGTTAATGATATCCTGAAAGGTAGGTGTTTTACTTCTGGACATATGTTCTGCCGAAAGTGCCCAGAACTGGAGTTCTTCTTCTAATCCGAACTCATCCAAAGAAAATGCGTTACCTAAACGATTTCCTAATATGTTGATGTAATCTTTTACGTTTTTACTCATAAGAAGTCCTCAATACGCAGAGTAATAAAAATAATCTAAATGTTTGAAAAATCTTTTTCCTATCAAACCGGTTATCAAAGCAAATGAAATGGCTCCCGCCAACATACCCAAAACTGCGTATTCATAAGAAAAAACTCTGCTACAAACGTAACCCACTATTCCGTTTATAAGTAAAGCTATAAGCATTGAATACATTACAAATTCAGGTCTGTTCAGAGTGAAGAAGAACAAAGAATTCAGAAGTCCGAAAACCAAAAACAAGTATCCGATACTTCCCATCCAGAAAACTTTATAGGTTAGTGGATTGGCGAAAAAATCTCTTATCTCAGGAAAATCATCTTCAAATACCTGCAAGGCTAATACTCCATAATAAGTTGCAATTATCGAAATAATACCTACCACAAGTAATAGTACTAATTGTAAAGAGTACAGATTGCTAAAGTAGGTATTAAAGTTTTTCAGCTTAGATATCGTGGAGTTTTTTTGAGCAGGAATCAATCGATGGGCAAATAGGTGAATCGTAAATTCTAAAAGTGCAATCGTAAAAATAAAACTGAGCAAAGCCCAATCCATTCCTAATTCGTATGGGGTATCGAACCAGATTATGTAAGGAGGAGGCGGTGGGCCTGCCGACCATGCAAGAATTCTATCAACAAAAAGAAAAGTGAAATATGAAAATCCATACAGGAAATATCTATATGTATTGTAATAGCTTACCTCAAGTTTAGGAAGGGATTGTTTGAACAATTGCTGTCTGTTTGATCTGATTTTATACCAATAGTAAATAAGAGTATAAATGATCTGAATTCCTGCCGTTAATCCAATTCCAATCCATTGTGAAATATAGATTCCAAGGTCCAGCACTTCCATTGAAAACGCTACAGAAAGTGTCCCAAATAAAATACTGAACAATATTATTACCTTCTGATCACTTGCGTATAGTACCGAAGCAGAAAGCATCATTGCAGAGATCAGAAAGAAATATCCCAATCCCAAAGTCATCATTCTCTGTGGATAGAATGGCAAAATCAGATTGATTACAAACAAAAGTGCACCAATCCCCAAGACCAAAGGAACCGCTATATAGGTTACTGATTTGATCGCTTTCCAGCTTAAATAGTAGTTATTCTCCCCCATGTATTTTGAAACCAAGCGCCCTAAAACCTGAATAAAACCACCTGTGATAATAAAGGCTCCAATGGTTCCTAAAGCAATCATTGTAGCCTGAGCTACATTAAACCTAAACCAAGCCCATAATGCATATTCAAAGATGATAATGGCTGCAATTTGGGATAGCATCGGCATCGTGAATAATATTCCTGACCCAAAATGTTTAGCAAATAGCCTGAAACTCTCCCAAATATTACCCAGTTCGAATTTATCATCTTCCTGTTCCTCGTCGTGTTTCTTGCGAACATCTTTTTTTACTTTTGCATATACATCTTCAGCTAATTCGAAGACCGAATTGTATCCATAATCTGTAACGGCATCTATGTCACGAACTCCGAGCGACTCGATAGTAGCGGCAACGGCCCATACACTTAATGGATTTCCTACCAGATCATATACCTTTTCCACCAGCTCAAAAAAAGGATCAATGAAAACTTCTTCATGCTCTTTTATATGAATCTGTTCAGTTTGCATGCACTTTTTTATCTAGTTCAATATGTTTGATAAGATTCAATACTGATTCAGTCTTTAAAGAATCTTTTAAAGGTGCTCTTTTTTTGTTTGCAAGCTTCCTGTACGATTCGAGGTAATTCTTAACGGATCGGTCTGTGGTAAAATTAAGAAGTACTTTTTCACGTGATTTGTTACCCAGATCAATTCGCAGATCTGAATCTTCTAAAAGTTTGATAACACCCTGAGCTATTTCTTCAGGCGCTCTGGGTTTACACAAAATACCGCAATCTTCCAATGCATCTTTTATTCCACCGACATCAGTGGCTACAACCGGCCGGCCACAACTCATTGATTCGATCACAGTATAAGGAAACCCTTCTGATATAGAAGTAAGAATAGAAATATCCCCTTCGTTGAAGATCATACTGGGATTGTTGTGAAATCCACCAAAAGTAAAATGGTCTTCCACATCTAATTCTTTAACTAACTTTCGGCATGTTTTTACATAATCTTTATCAACTTCTAAACTACCATACACAGTAAACTGAACATTTGGAATAGACTTCCTTACTATATCACAGGTTCTTATCATTGTTTCTATATCCTTAAGAGGAAAAACCTGTGCAACAGCTATAACAGTGGGCACTCCTTCTGTTTTTTCCGGCTTTGGAGTAGGTTTAAAAAGTTCCGTATCCACACCATTATAAATAGGTAAAATATTCTCAGGATCAGCCTCAAATCGTTCTTCCCATTTCTGATTTGCTGTAGTAACAGGTGAGATTTGATCCGCGGTATGGTAAACTGCTCTTGTCACTAAGGTTGACATATCAACAAGCAATTTTTTTGAAAAGAAAGTCATATCTGAACGACCTACGTTTATAAGTCTTTCCCTCATATAAACTCCGTGATCGGTGACCATGGAAGGTATTCCATACTCATATTTAGCTGCTACCGAAGCTAAAGCTGGAAATCCTGCTAACGTAGAGTGAGTTACATTTACTTCTTCCGGAATTGGTGCAGCAATAGGCATCATAAAATGATAAAGCCATCGCATTCCGAAAGTCATATCAATTACTTTCGGATCATCTCCAAACTCGGGGTCATAATTTTCTACATATTTTTCAATGAGTGCATCTTTAAAAATGGCCCAGAGAATTGGGTTTTTCATAGTCAGCTTATAATCATAATGCTGAAAATATTTCCACATTCCGTAAATAACTTCGCTTATACGTGATACATCCTGAAACGGAGCAATCAGACAATCAATAAAATCTTTGTAAACAGGTAGAAAAAGATCTTTTACAGCTTTTCTTGTGGTTTTGGATTTTCTCTCGATATGTTTAGAGAATGGAGTTTTTTTATCATAATAATGAACAGGTTCTTCTACACCCCATAAAGGAATGTGTATAATATCTTCTATATTTTCAGGAAGCTTATATCGAGGTTCAACAAAAGGACTTCCTGTTATTGCCATTAAGTGAAAATCAACATCTTCTTTAAGCTCAGTACATAAAATATGTGCCCATGTGCTTACCCCTCCACCACTGTACGGATAAGAACCTTCAGTCTCAAACAAAATAACAGGCTTTACGTCTTCTTTCATTATGCAACCTGTTTATTCTGAGTTAACTCTTCAAACAAATCTTTGTATTTGGGGAATATTTTTTGCCAAATATGATATTCGTTCAAATAATTAAATTTTTCTTCTACAAAGTTTTCGAATTCATTCTGATCACTCCAAAGTGAACAAACACCCGATACAAGTTCTCTTATATCGGATTCCTGATCTTTTACAAATCCGAATTCGTTTGTTAAATCTCCAACCTGCCATCCGAATGGAATTGCTTTATTTGAAAGTGCCTCAAACATTACAAGAGGCTGGGATTCGTTATGACTTGTTATACATAGGAAATCTAATCTGCTTAAGTATTTTTTAGCATCTTTATTCCATATCACTTCAACTTTCGGATATTTTTTTGAAAGCGATCGTATTTTTAATTCAAGTTCAGGCTCATTTGCATCACTTAGCATTATGATGAATTCAGCTTCAAAATTTAGCTCTACAAAAGCGTCTACAACCTCAAAAAACTTCTTTGGGTTTTTCATTTCTGCACAACGCCCTATCCAACCAATAGTAGGTATCTCAGATCTTACCTTGGCCTTTGAGATAAGGTCTTTTGATACCCCATTAGGAATATATTTCGGGAATTGGGCACCAAGTTTTTGCTGCTCTTTAATATTTACTCTGGATACAGAAATAATTTCATCTGTGTTACTATAAACCTCTTCCGCAATACTTTTGAAAATTTCTACCATTTCTGTTTTCAAACTTTTTGTATCAGGTATCTGATATCCGCATTCTAAAGCTACCGCCCCTTTTTCAACTTCTTTCCAATAAATGGCATGTTCAGTTAAAATTAGAGGAACTTCAAACTGTTTCGATATCTGAACTCCTAACCATCCTGCGAACCCTGTATTTGCAATATGAACAAGATCAAAACTTAATGATCCAAAAGACTTAGGAACTTCGTCTAACCAATTAAATTTGATCTTATCCCATTCATACAAATCATGAGGTGGAGAAATTCTCGTAAAACTTTTGATATTTTCTGTAAGGGGATAAAGTGCTTCTTCAGGATCTAACCCTTGAAATTCATCCGTAGCTACCTGAAGAATATGAAAATTAAATTCATCTAAATGTTGAAGATACTGAAAAACCCATTCGCTTACCCCTCCACGATACCAGGGATAAGTTCCTTCAATTATTAATAAAATTTTGGATTTCTCACACATCACTTACTTTGCTGAAACAGTCGCCATAAAATAGCCCCGGTTTGAGTAACCAGTCTTGAAATAAGCTCAAACTCATTAGTTGTGAACAACTTAGATCTCTTAATTACTACACATGCAAATACTTCAGTTTCGCTGGGTGCACTCATATTATTCATCAACATGGCTTTTTCGTTTGCTGAATAAAGAGGCACTCCTATCTCAGCAGGCATCTCATTACTTGATGAAAAATCAATGAAAGATCCTAACTCCTCGTTATATATATGATTACTCAGAAAAGCTTCTTTATCGGAGAAAAGTTTCGAAAATGTTGACGAGTTAGAAAAACCAGTCAATGCTTCATTAGATGGATGTTTTTCTCCAATTATTATAGTTGGATCTGAATTTTCTGCTCCATTACCATAAAAAACCAATAAGTCAGATTTAGAGATATTTGCTATGTGATCGCAAAATACCTTACAGGTTTCAGTAAAAGAACCTTTGATTGCTGATTCCATCACTTTCATCACAAACTTATTTTTATGCTGCTCAATGTCGTCATCAAGACCACCGACCCGAACATCTGTTAGAATCTTCATTCTTACAATGTCCAGTATACCTTCTCTGTCATTATTGAATCTCTCTTTCTTAATAAAGTCTGCTGCCCCAAGATGTAATGCCTTTTGCTCTTTTTCCACAGTAGGCAAATTGGTCATTATCAGAACGGGAATTTTACTTTTCTCTTTGTCATCTCTGATTGATTCCAGCAATTCAAGACCGGTTAATCCCGGCATATGAATATCTGATAATATTAAATTTACAGAATGTTCAGAAAGAATATTAATTGCTTCTTGCGAATCGCGTGCGTGAAGAAGGCTGAATTCTTTACCTAATAAATTCCTGGTCATAAAGTGAATCGGCTCATCATCGTCGATCACTAAAATAGTATGATTCATAGTGAGTTAGTTGCTTTCGGTAGTTCAATAAAAAATGTTGTACCTACTTTTTCTTCAGATTGAACCCAAATTTTTCCGTCATGTAACTGAACATAATACCTAACTTCGTCAAGACCAAGTTCGTCTCCCAAAGTACCTTCATATTCAGTGGCTGTATCTTTGTCTGATGATATCAAAAAATCTTCAAGTATATCATTAGGAATTCCTATCCCGCTATCCTCAACTTTTATTAAAAAATGATCTTCATCAGATTCAACTTTAATAATTACGCTACCACCGGTCATGGTAAACCTGATTGCGTTTGAAACCAAAATATTTAAAGTGTCAAAGATCTTAATTCTATCAACGTGTGCTTCGATTTCTGTTTCATCGCTTTCAATCCTTAACACTATCTTTTTAAGTGTTGCCTTTGCAGAATTCCTGCTCATGACTTTACCAGCAAGTTTAACTAAGTCGATGTTCTCTCTCGCTAATTCACTAAAATCTTGTCTGATAAGATGTTTGTCTAATACTTCTTTAACCACTGATAACAATTTTTCACTGCTTTCCTGTAGCAGTTCGAGCATTTCATTTTTTTCTTCGTCACTAAGTGAATCGCCTGATGTTAATATACCTATTAATCCCATCATACCTGAAAGAGGATTTTTAATATCGTGGCTTAACATCCTCATTAGTTGGTGCTTTTCTTTGTTTGCTCTACTTAATTCTGTTTCTCTTTCTCTTAAGACTTTTACTTGATGTTTTGATTCTTCCTTTAAAATCATGAGCATTAAATGAGTTCTGATTCTCATTAACAACTCATCTCTGTCGAAAGGTTTATTAACAAAATCTACTCCCCCTGCTTCAAAAGCACTTACTTTGTCTACTGTCTCATTAGTACTACTTAAAAAAATTATCGGGATATCATCAAATTCACTTCTTTTTAATTGCTCGGCTACTTCAATACCCGACATGGCCGGCATTTTGATATCTAACAAGATCAGATCGGGCTTGCGCTCTGTTACCTTGTCAAAAACCTCGTCTCCATCAAAACATTTTTCTACTTCAAACCCTTCATGCTCTAAGATGTGCGATAACAACACAACATTCGGTTTTGCATCATCCACAATTAGAATCAGAAAGTCTAAAGGATTGACACCACTTTGGATCATAAATTCTAATTTTTTTTCGGAATTAATGTGTTATTTTAAAAAAACGTAAAATTATCTGAAACTATTTACAGATTTCTTGCGTCTCACGGTAGCAAATATAGTTAATTTATCCTCGACATTTACATGAGATCGATTAAGCTTTTTTTTATGAGCTTTTTTATTCTGACAGGGATTTCCTCTCTGTATGCTGGTGAAATAAATCCACCAAAGGACCAACCAACCCTTTTTCAAATAGAAGATAAATACAACGAGATTAAACTTTGTCTTACCAAAACTTCTGTTTATATGCAGATGAAAACTTCCGTCAAAGATTACATTAACAATGAAATAGTTTCCAGACATAGTTTAGAGGCAAATCAATTTATTGACAGTCAGGGGCATTTTTTGCTGGGAGAAATAATATTACTTGACTCCGAAAAAGTAGAGTATAGCTTTGAAGATATTGAATTGGTTACTTTAGATAATGGTAAACTCAGTTTCAAATACCATGCCCCCCAATCTTTCATATTTGAAGATATACTAGGTACAGACGGTAATCCTGCTCTTGAAAATTTCTACTTAGAAGATCTTGAAAATTTTTATATGAACTATAAAAAGCTTGTCAGCTAGCAACCTTTCTTCCGTTTAATTTGTAACACCAGTTTCTTTTTATACTCTTTTTAGTGAAATAAAAGGACAATCAAGGAGAAAAAATGGTTAAGTATTTAATGCTCTGTACGCTTGTGGGTTTAGCCGTTATGGCTTGGTCAGAAATCCCGATTAAAAGAGGTCCGGGAATCTCCGCAGAATATGCTCCCGAGTATATTGAATCTATTAATAAAGAACCGATTCAGTTTAATGGAAATACATTTGAACCTTTCCGTGAAATAACTGCAGAAGTAAGAGTAGTAGAAAAAAGAAGGTACTTTTTCGATAACATGTCTAAGTTTTCTTCTTATGATATTTTAGTGAGTTGGGGCGAAGCCTCAGATCAAAAAAATCTTGATTACATCAATTTTAAATTAAAGAACAGAAGCTTCGAGTTTAAAAGAATAAGGCTACCGTTAGAAATTGATACTATTAACGAACTTACTGACTTATGGCACATAGTACCTGCAAATGACGAAGTTTCAGATCAAATATTTAACCTCAGAAATGGGCATCTCATAAATTTAAAAGGCTACGTGGTAGATGTAACAACTAATAATGGAATGACTTGGACCTCCGTTTCTTCTGACAATCGGATATCTAAATCAGGCAACAGACATGAAATTCTATTAGTCACATCTTTAACAAAAAAATAACCGGTTTCCACTTTACTTGAGAACTGCTAACTTATTTTAAAAAAATATGAGTTGGCTAAAAGATTCAATATTGGATATCCTTTTCTTAGGGATTATTGTTTCCACGTTCTTTTATGATAGTAACACCACATACATAATCATTTGGGCTTATACGGGATTGTTACTAATTAGTAAACTGCTTGCTCTTTTTGTGCCTTTTTTGAGAAAAAGAACTAAATCCACCACCACTCCCGATATAGTTTATCATATAATTTACATTGCATCATTCGGAATCCTTTTCTTTATTGAAAAATGGTACCTGGCTATATGCTGGGTTATTATTTGGGCACTCTCAGTAATATTAGTTTCTATGCAAAAGAAAGAAAAGGAATCTAACTAATGCGGGTTTATTTCATCTTTTCTTTTGCACTTATTCTCCTTCTTTTTTCCGGAACTTCTAAAGCGCAACAAAAACTAAATAAGCAACCTCTTGAATTCAGAGCATGGTCTGGATATTCATTTTCTTCTGTATATTTTCTTGGTAAAACGAGAAGCGCACAGACTTTAATCACCGGCTTTGGAATACGAACTGCTATTCGTAAGTATGGAAAAGATGCTCTTTTGTACTATACAGCAGATATTATTCCCTTTATACACTTTGATTATCCAAAAAGAGATGCAAATAATCGGAGAGTTTCACGAACCGGGTTTGGTTTTTCTCCTGTAGGCTTTCTCTTTGCAAAACCGATAAACAAATATTTCTCTTATCAGTTTGGTATTTCCGGATCATTTATTTTAATGGAAACAGAATTTCCTACCGATAAAGGAAGAAAACTAAATTATACTTTTGATCCGTCAGTCATGATTCAAAATCACATAACAAAAAGTTTTAGTTTATCTGCAGGTTATAAATTTCATCATATTTCGAATGCACAAACCGGATCCGAAAATCCCGGACTTGACTCAAACTTTTTATTTCTAACAATCACAATCAAATAACTATTATGAAGGCAACTATTTCAACTAACAAAGGAGATATCAACCTAAAACTTTATCCTGAGAAAACACCAAAAACTGTTGCTAACTTTATTAATCTTGCACAAAGAGGGTATTACGATAATCTTACATTCCATCGTGTTATTGATAATTTTATGATACAAGGAGGTTGCCCAAATGGAGATGGTCGTGGAGGACCTGGATATACTTTTGAAGATGAATTCGATCCGGAATTAAAACATGATGAACCGGGTGTACTTTCAATGGCTAATGCGGGTCCAGGAACAAATGGAAGTCAATTTTTTATTACTCATATTGACACTCCTTGGCTGGATGGAAAACACTCTGTTTTTGGAAAAGTTGTATCTGATGAAGATCAAAAAATTGTTAATTCCATCTCACAAGATGATAAGATTGAATCTGTTTCAATCGAAGGTGATGTTGAAGCACATCTTTCTAAGGTTACTGAGGTTCAAATGTGGAATGAATTACTGGATGAAAGAGCATAGTTCTTTTATCTCTATTTTTTAGAAACCTTTTTACATCCTTTTCGTAGCCGTTTCAAAATCAAAATCAATTATTTGAGATGAAAAAAACGGCTACTATTCTTTTTCTGCTTTTCTTTTCAGGCATAACATTCAGCACATTCGCACAAACAGATACAATTGATGACGACTATGAAAGATATAATCGTCTAAAATACCGAAAATGGCGAATCACCATCGTAAATCCTCTGGGAACCAATGGTGTTGCTGCTCCGGATTACACAGCGAGATATTCAATTAACCTCATTGGAGGTTACCATGGTGGACTTGATGGAGTAGAGTTTGGAACTCTATATAACTATACTCGGGATTACACTTCAGGATTACAAATTGCAGGTCTTGTAAACGCTACCGGAGGGTCAATGGAAGGGTTAAATATTGCAGGATTGGCAAACTATGCCACAAATGATATGTCTGGGATACAAGTAGCCGGGGTTGGAAACATCAGTAAAGATGATATTGAGGGTTTACAGGCGGCAGGGGCATTTAACTTTGCCGGAGATGATATATCGGGATTACAAGGATCTTTTGGAGGAAACATTGCTCTTGGTAATGTAGAAGGACTTCAAGCTTCTGGACTATTTAATATCGCAGGAGATAACCTTTCAGGATTAATGGTAACAGGTGGTGGAAATATTGCGATGAGAGATATGGAAGGGTTAATGATTTCCTCCTTTTTCAATGTGGCAAAAGAATATGGTTCCGGTTTACTAATAACTGGAGGTTTAAACTACTCGAGAAATCAGGAAGGTTTGCTTATTTCAGGATTAGCAAATATATCTGAAAATATGGATGGTCTACAGATTTCAGGAATATTAAATGTTGCAGAAACTGCAAATGGAATGCAGATCGGTCTTTTAAATTTTGCGAAAGAGTTTAATGGGGCTTCTGTCGGATTATTAAGTTTATACGGAAATGGACGTAAAAATATTGACATGAGGTTCTCGGATGCAGGTTTTACTGATTTTGGTATTACTACAGGAACTCACAGAGTTTATAACACTGCTATTTTTGGATATAACCCGTTCTTAAATCGCGATGTATATCGATTCGGTTTAGCGGTTGGGTTGGAAAAAAACATCAATGATTCTTTCAGAAAAATAGAAAGTGAAAGGCTTTTCGTAAATCAGGAACTTTCTGTACTTCATCACTTCGAGGAAGAATGGTCAAAAAAAACAAACCTGATTTTTTCCTATAAATATTTACTCGGTTATAGATTTGCTTCAGGTGCATCAATTTATGGTGGTCCCTCCTATAACATTCAGGTTACCCGCGTTAATACAGCAAATGACTATACATGGTATAGTCTATGGAGTCCGGAATGGAAAGGGCGTCAATACAGATTCTGGGTTGGTTTTACTGCCGGTATTAGACTATTCAAACAAAAAAATCTTCCCCTATTAGATGATTATGATTTTGAATTTAGCAGAGAGTGGTAACAAAGTATAACTTTCTATCAGCTATATAAAAGTTATACATCTGTGAAACATATCAGTTCGTAGTATTGTTATGTTCTATAAAAGAGATTAATAAAGCTATGAAACAGATTCTAATACTTTCAATTGCCGCTTTACTGGGTTTAGCCTTTTTAAGCGACGATGCATCAAATGAAGTACAAAACCATGAGCATACTAAAGAAGTTATGTTTATAAACACACAACCTGATCCTGATAAAAAATATCCTTACCAAAAAACTGAAGCCGAATGGAAAGAAATTCTAACTGCAAAAGAATTTAGAATCCTTCGAAAAAAAGGGACAGAAACTCCTTGGTTTAATGAATATAATGACAATAAAGAAAAAGGATTGTATGTATGTGCAGGGTGTGGACAACAACTTTACAGTTCTGAACATAAATATAATAGCAGATCCGGCTGGCCGAGTTTCTGGAAACCTATTGCTGATTCTTTAGTCGCTGAAGAAATAGATAACAGTTATTTCATGACGAGGACTGAAATTGTTTGCTCAAACTGTGGAGGGCATTTAGGGCATGTATTTGATGATGGGCCTGAGCCTACAGGATTACGTTATTGTATGAACTCAGCTGCCATGGACTTTATTCCTGAAGAAGAACTCAACAAAGAAAAGTAGCTCTCAACTACTTATTTATGTATACTCAAAAGGCAGGAATCCTGCCTTTTTTATTAACTACATATTTATCATGAGCCAACCCGCAACTACCCTTGTAAAAGCAGAGTTCAATCCTAAAATCAAATCCTACTTGATATGGTATGGATTATTTTTAAGTATTGTGATGATTTTCACGATTCCTTTCATACCATTATGGCTCATCTTCGGATACGTTTTTGTAAATAAATACTTCGATCGATTGCATTGTGAACTCACCACAAGATCATTGAAATTCAAAAAAGGATATCTATTCTTAACAGAAAAAACCATACCGCTCGATAAAATTCAGGATCTGACTTTTAAAGAAGGCCCCCTTTTAAAAGCTTTTGGACTAAGTATTCTCAGAATTGAAACTGCCGGAAGTTCAGCTTCTGCCGCTGCTGACCTTTCTTTAATTGGAATTATTAATGCATCCGAATTTAGAGATAAAGTACTGGATCAGAGAGATATTGTTACTGAAAATCGAACAAGTTCTTCTAACGAAGCTTCAAATGCGGAAGGTGTTTTGGATGTATTGAAAGATATCAGAGAATCATTATCAAGAATTGAAAAGCTGAAGCAATAAATCTTTTTAATTACCCTGAGAAAAACGAATTATGTCTGAATAACTCATATCATCAAGTAAATCACGGTCATGAAGCTGGCGAAGAAAATCTTCTGACACTCCATTGGCGTACATTCCAATAATACCGGAATAACTTACTTCATCCAGATAATCGATATCCTCCAACGTCTCCAAATAGGACTCAGACACTCCGTTAGCGTAAAGTCCAATAATTCCGGAATAATTAACCTCATCCAGATAGTCTACAGTCTCAAGTGTTTGTAAATAATCTTTAGTCACCCCATTTGCATACAATCCTATAATCCCTGAATAATTTACTTCATCCAGATAATCAAGTTCTTCTAACTTTTCGATGTAGTCGGTGGTAACACCATTACTAAAAAGTGCCATTACCTCATTAGGTGTGAGGTCACTAAGAAACCCGATCTGATCCAGATCCCTTAAATACTCAACAGTAACCTCATTCTGATACAATATCTGAGTATTTTGTAACGAAGGTGAACCATCAAAATCTAAATCTTTAATTTGATCATAATATTCTAACTGGGAAAGATCTGTAGCGGAAGTAGACGGAGCTTGAGAAATATTCGAAGGTTCTTCACTTTCAAAGATATCTGTAATCGCTGAGCCTACTCCATACACAGCTTTCATTGGGTTCCAGTCAAAGTGCCATAAAACTGCGACAAACATAAATGCGCCTAAAACCCAGGCATTTCTTCGGAAAGCAACCTGTTTGGGGTTCAGGTTTTTTGTTTGGCCTTTTTCTCCGAAAGTGGAATCATAAAAATCATCATCATATTCAAAATCCTGATCTTCAGAATCAAGATCGTTGGTGAGGCGATTTTTACTTCTTTTGTGGTTCATATTCAAACTGTTATAATAGAAGAAAGTAATAAAATGATCGATTATTTTTTATTCTTTTCTTCGATCCATCTACTCATGTATTTATAGCTGTTCATAGTATTTTGAAGCATCATAGAGCCAATAAAGTTTCTACTTCGATGTTCTTCTATATTTTCACGAAGCTCTTTTAGCTTCAACTCTAATCTTTCTTCGTGTTTTTGTTTGTTAAATAAATGGTTGTGTAAACTGAATCCGTTTTCTGAAGATTTTTTCCATAAACTTTCATCTTTATATAACTGAATTGCTTTTTCTGCAAAGGGTTCAGGATCATTTTCTACACACCCGCACCAGCTTTTACAATTCATTCCCTCAATCCCAATTTCAGTAGAAACTGAAGGGGTACCGTTTTTCATTCCGGATATTAATTTACCTTTTAAACCGGCTCCAAATCTTAAAGGGGCCAATAAAACACGGGCACTCTTTAACACCTTATCTGCATCCTCCGCTCTTCCCTTGATCAAAAAACCATTTTGTTCATTGTTTAGTTGTTGCACTTTTTGGGTAGAATATGCACCATATATCAACATTTTTGCTTTGGGAAGACTTGTTCTAACTAAAGGCCATATCTTTTCTTTTAACTGAAGCACGGCATCCCAATTAGGTGGATGCAGAAAATTTCCAATCGTGACAAAATCAGTTCTTTCCCCGAATCCCGGAAGATCTTGTTGATCAGATATTGAAATTTCATTTTCCATAAATGGTAAGTACATCAAAATATTGGAATCAATGTTGAATAAATTTTCAAGAAGTTCTATCTCATATTTTGAAATGATAAGTGAACAATCGCACCGATAAATACTTGCAATTTCTCTTCTTGCATCATCGCTTAAAAGGTCTTTCTTTGTAAATTTTCGGTTTTTCTTCACGCAATCCTGACGAGCTAATCTCAAAAAATGAAGGTCTTCAGTATCAAGTATTCTGATAGCATTTGGACATATTTCAGCTACCCTCCAACCAAATTGTTCCTCTATCATAAATCGGTCAAATATCACAATATCAGGCTGAAGTTTTTCAATGAACTCATCAAACAAAGAATCATTGGGCTTAAAAGATTTTTTCTCTACTCCCATGTCATCAAGGTTTTCTGAAAACTCGATATTGGAGGACGCTGAACAAAATGTAACTTTCGCACTTCTCTCTTGAAAAAAATGAATCAACTGCATCATTCGTAGACCCGCCGCAGATGATTTAGGTTCAGGCCAGACAGTTCCTATGATTAATACTTTTTGGTTTTTGAGCACTTTAAATGATACAAATGTTAATCTAATTCAGGTCGTGTTCTGTAGGTTATATTTCCTCCTCGGTCTACAAAAATACCCCAAGGATTACCAATATTACCATCTTTAGAACTGCTGATCGAGAAGTATTCTCTTGAGTTGTTGAAAAAGAAACTTAGGTACTGAGGCATCCCATCTTTCCAGTTTCCACAAAGTATATACTCACTGTTTTCTTTTTCTATTGCACATCCCCACCCTTGTCTTTTACCATTAAAGAACCTGCCTTGATAGATCTCGTCATCTGAGATATTAGTTCCTGTACCATTTTCACAATCTCCTTCGATACAGCCTGATCCATTGGCTATATGAGTAGAATAATCAAAAGGTATTTTACTTTTGTTGATTGCATTGATAGAAGTTTTGTCATTCTCATCAACTTTCCATAATAATTGTGGAGTATTCTGTCGCGAGTACAGGGCATCCCAATTCAACTCTTTATTTTCGACTAATCGTATTGACGATGTTGAATTTCCTTTCGAATTCGTTCTCATGTGTAATTCTACTAATGCATTGCTGTCATTAAACCCATCATAGTGACCGCATTTTGCACTTTGGATATTCTTTTTTAAATCTGGGGTACCAATACAACGCCAACCCGTTTGTACATCGTAAAAATCAGATTCGGTGTTTTTCAAATTATGGTATCCATATGAAGTAGATTCTATATACCCGCATGGTCTTGATTCTCCTGTTTCTGTTTTTTCTAAACAAACCTCCGGACTCTTCAGGTTGGTTGAATAACCCTTAGAAGGTTCTCCCTGAATTATCCCCTGACTATCACCATCTACATAAATACCATTTTTTTGTTGATAGCCTTGATGGTATAAACCAATGTAGAATGATTCATCTTCAGCATTGAAAAAACTGTTCCAAAGTTCTTTTTTATCGAATAACCAATTTCCACAATTTATGCTACCACTGTTAAATATATAACAACCCCATCCGGTTTTTTCTCCATCTGAAAAAGTACCTTCGTAAGTTCCGTTGTCATACTTTTTAATACCATACCCATTTTTGCAATTCCCGTCCATGCACTGTGCTACAATAGACATAGAAGAAATTATTAGGGTGATAATCAGCAAATTTAGCTTAAGCATATTATATGATTTGAAGTTAGTAAGAGGTTGTTAGTTAGTAAATTATCGGATTAAATGACAGTTTTGCATCATTCTGATTTCGGTCAAACGGTTCTTATGATTAATACATTTTGATTTTTGAGCATTGTAAATGATAGAATATCCTGCTTTGAATTAAAGCTAAAACATCCGATTATTTATTATGAAATTAAAAAACGCCACTCTTTTATTCATTGGGTTTCTTGTGTTCATCATTTTATATGATGCTCTACAACAATACTATTACTTAACCAATTTTGAAATTCTTGGAGAAGGCGTTGAATTATCTTTATCTGAACTTATCTACTCGCATTTTTTTCGCTGGATAATCTGGTCCTTTTCTGCTTTACCATTGGCATGGTTTTCGTGGAATATCTTTTCAAATGAAAAGCCTGGAGCTTCATATTCTAGGCGGACTAAACTTGCTGTAATTACTCTTTTAAGTTGGGTAACGGCTATTGCTATATTAGCTTTGGTAAATATACTCGTGAATCAGGGTGCATTTAGTTTACAACTGTTTTTTCAAAACTACCTGTTCTTCATTGTTCAAAAAGGAATTACATTTCTATTTGCTTACAGTGTGTTGATTCTGACACTTTATAGTAATTCAAAAAATATTGTAATTGAGGCCCAATGGTTTGAGATCAGTTCTCTTAAGAAAGACTTTGATGAACCTAATTCTGAGATCAAAGGCGATCCTCAGGTAAGTATTAAAATTGGAAATCGGGTAAAACTGATTCCACTTGCTGAAGTTACATGGATCGAATCCGATGATTATTGCGTGAAGATTCATACGGAAGGAAAATCATACTCCCTTCGAAAAAGTTTAAAATCACTTGAAGAACAATTAGCTCCTTATCAGTTTATAAGAGTACACCGCGGAGCTTTGCTAAATCTCGGCTACCTTGATCAGGTCGACTTTGAACAATCTGTTATTAAGCTTCAGGATGCATCTGAACTTCCTTTATCCAAAACAGGTGCACAGGTTCTGAGAAAAGTATTAAAAGCTAGTTCTATCTGATTTACTGCAAATTAAGTATCATTAACTGCATTATTGTGATTCTGGATGGAATATTGAGTTTCTTTTTAAATAAAAACTCATGAAAAAGCTACTTCTCCTTTTTATTTCCATATCTATAAGTTCTTCTTTTGCAATTGCTCAATATGATTACGAACCAAGTTCTGAGAATCCATTCGGCAAACTAAATCCTGCAGCTTTTCTGCAAACCGGAGATTTTGCTCCTTTGATTGGTGAAAGTGAATGTAAGTCTCAAAATCGTGCTGCCGATGGAACCTGGAACAGCAAAGTAGATATGATTTGGCGTTGGAAATATATCATGAACGGAATGGCAGTTCAGGATGAAACTTTAAAAGCGGATGGAACTCACTCGGGAAGTATCCGTCAATTCAATACTGACAGTACAAAATGGTATGTGCATTACTATTCATCATCAAGTGCGGTAAATAGTTTACCGGTCTGGGAAGGTTCTAAAACCGATGATGGAAATATCGTTCTATATCGTGAACAAGCTGCCCCTAATGGAACCGAAGGTTATTACCGTTTGACTTTTTATAATATTACAAATGATAGTTTCGACTGGATAGGTGAATGGGTTAATACCGCCGAAACATTTACTTTTCCTACCTGGAAGATTAGTTGTTTCAAAAAAGAATAATCTTTGTACTTGATGAGATAATAATTCTGCTCTGTTAGTATTATACTAATAATAAATTATCCTACATGTACAAACTAAAATCATTCTGTCTTGTTATTCTAGTATTGAGCTCGACACTAAAATTAGTAGCTCAAAATACCTACTCGTATTCTAAACCAGAAAGCCGGTCTGACGGATGGAAAACGAATTCTCTTGAAAATCACTCTATTGACGATGAGTTGATTGTTAAGATGTTCACTCAGTTCTATAATGAAAAACATGACCTTCATAGTGTGTTATTGGTAAAAAATGATGAATTAATTCTGGAAGAATACTTTGGTAATTATTCTATCGATACTCCCCATGATCTTCGTTCAACTACAAAAAACATTCGATCCATACTTGCAGGCATCGCTATTAATAAAGGATACATAGAAAGCATAGATGATCCGATCTTCAAATATTTAAAATCCTTATCACCTAAAAAAAATAAGGATCCCAGAAAGCAAGTAATCACCATTAATCATCTTATGACGATGTCTACCGGGTTGGATTGCAACGATTGGAATAAAAAATCAAAAGGACAGGAAGATAAAGTGTACAAAAAGAAAAACTGGTTACAGTACACCATTGATCTTCCCATAGTAAATGATCCGGGTACTGTATCAGAATATTGCTCGATGGGGGTTGTGCTACTAGCAGAAATAATTAGTCAGGCCTCCGGAATGAGTATTCAGAGTTTTGCGGACCAATTTTTATTCAAACCAATTGGTATATCAAATTTAAAGTGGGATCATACCTCAAAAAAAAATGTAATCGAATCTGCAAAACGAATTCATATGACTCCAAGAGATATGGCAAAGATTGGTCAACTGATATTGAACAAAGGGTCTTATAATGGAACACAGATTGTTTCAAAAGAGTGGATCGAAGAATCTACATCCCCGAAAACTAAAATCACCAACATTGACTACGGATATCTTTGGTGGAATATTCCTTTCCAATATCAAAACCGGACTACTACTGCTATTGTTGCTACGGGTAATGGAGGACAATATATTATGATTTATCCTGAGCTGGAAATGGTTGCCGTATTTACCGGTGGAGCTTATAATTCTGAAAAAGATAAAATCCCATTCGCCATAATGAATCAAATTGTTATTCCTTCCTTAAGCAGTCAAAGATAGGTTTTCTAACAGCACTGTAACTACTTATAACTTTTCTTCGATTTATAAGTACGAGGACTCGATACTAAATAAAATATCATCGATTAATTGATGAAGATTCTTACCCAAGGACAATACTACGGAGAAAAAAAGCTGGAAGTGAAAATTCCGGGGATTTTTCTTTCTGAGTATGATTACCTCATCCCACAAACTGATTGGCATTATCATGAAAACCCTTATTTCATGTATTTGTTAAGAGGTAAACTTTACGATATCAATAAAAAAAGGGAGTCACGATGTTCCACTGGAAGTTTGGTTTTTCTGAACTGGCAGGAAACTCACTTCAATAAAAAAGAATCAGAAAAAGCCAGAGGATTTCATATTGAATTTCAACGAGATTGGTTTGAACAGAATAAACTAAATCTGGAACTGTGGGAAGGTAGTCAGCTTATTGAAAATCCTCGTGCACATCATCTTTTGGGTAAAATATATTTCGAATTTTGTCTTAGTGATAATCTGTCGCAGGTATCCATTGAGCTGTTACTATTGCAATTATGCGAGAATATTGAGCAAGTATTAACTAATAAAGAAAAACAACCTGAATGGATAGAAACGCTGAAAGAAATTCTCCATGCCAGCTCTAATCATTCTAATTACTCCCTTAATGACCTTGCTGCAGAGGTCGGTGTCCATCCTGTTCATATTTCCAGATCAGTTCCTAAATATCTTTCTAGTTCATTGGGAGACTATGTACGACAAGGAAAAATCAAAAAAGCACTGAAACTTATGATGCATGGTGATAACAGTTTATCCGAAATCAGCTATTTATGCGGATTCTCAGATCAAAGTCATTTTACCAGAACATTTAAAATCTACATGGGAATCACTCCGGGCGAATTCAGAAGAAAATGTGGATAATGTTAATCTGGTTCTATTCAATGCGTATGACTAAGCTTATACTACACTTTTGAACATCAATTTATCAAGCCATGAGAAAAGTCCTCATAATTTTAATACTAAATACGCTTCTATTTACTATTGCAAGCGCACAGAATAGATCGAAAACTATAAAAAACATCGTGGAACCAAATGAAATAACAGATCCTGTACATAAATCTAATATCGGTGAAATAGTTTTCTTAACCGGTGAGTTTCCAGTTAATGACACTAATAAAGATGATTTCCTCACGATATTTGAACTTGAAGACAACAGTCGACTCAATTTTAAGGCTTTTCTTGGAAATTCATTGACTAATTACCTACATCAAATAGACTCTACTCTTTCTGTTGACGAGCTTGTGGAAAAAGGAAACTATCAGTTTTCGTTTTATCTGGATAACAAATTAGTTTATCAAGAAAATCTGCATCATGGAGCCGGGCTTCCTCAAGAGAAAAACAAGGATACGATCCTTCATAAACCATTACTGAGTCCGGGAGGATTAGATTCCTGGGGACAATTTCTATGGATGCGTTTTATGTATCGAAGCAACGCTTTCTCCATTTTACAAGAAGGAACTCATACACTAAATATTGAGCTACGTCCTTATCTGAATAAAGAAGAAATTACCGTAGGAGATATCATTGCCAAAGGAAGTATTTCTCTTGCATTTGCTGAACCGGAAGTATCTGAAAACCGGATAAACATTCAGAAAATTGAAGAAAATAGTGGATGGGACATTTATAAAAGTGGTTATAACAGAGAAAAGATCAGAGCTTTGAATGAAAGAATCGCTCAGGATCGGTTTAAAGATATCACCAGCATAGTAGTTATTAAAGATGGAAAGCTTTTGGTTGAGGAATATTTTAACGGAGCAGATCGAAACACTTTACACAATACCAGATCTGTAGGCAAGTCCTTTGCAGCTACCATGACCGGAATTGCGATTGAAGACGGATATTTGAAAAGCACTGATCAAACATTAAGTGAATTCTATGATCTGAATAACTTTGATAACTACTCCCCCTATAAGGAAAAAGTAACGCTGAAAAGTTTACTCACCATGAGTTCAGGGTTTGAAGGTGACGACAGCAATTATGATTCTCCAGGAAATGAAGAAAATATGTATCCAACGGATGATTGGGTAAAATTCGCTTTGGATCTTCCCATGAAAGAAGAGAAAGAGATTGGCAAAGACTGGAGCTATTTCACTGCTGGTGTGGTTGTTTTGGGCGATATCATTCACAAGTCAGTGCCCAGTGGTTTGGTAGAGTATGCCGATGAAAAGCTATTTAAACCATTAGGAATTACAGATTACCAATGGCAATATACACCTCAAAATGTGGGTAATACTGCTGGAGGATTGCAGCTCAGAGCTCTTGATTACGCCAAATATGGTCAGCTTTACAAAAACAACGGTCAATGGAATGGCAAACAAGTGTTCCCATCAGAATGGGCAGAGCAATCCCTGACCAATCATTTTGCAGACGTGCGTAATCAAACCGATTATGGTTTCTTATTCTGGAATCATACTTATACATCGGGTGGGAGCACTTATAAAGCTTTTCAGGCCAGTGGCAACGGTGGTAATAAAGTGATCATCTTTGAGGATGAGGAACTGGTGATTGTGATTACTTCTACCGCTTACGGGCAACCTTATTCTCATCTACAATCGGAATACATTGTTGAAAACTATTTGTTACCTGCTTTATTCGAATAACAAACTGATCATTTCAGGTAAAAGTATGCTATTGATTAATGAGCATCCTTTTATAGTTAAAACTAACTCAGAAAAAGGAAAAAATTATTACTACACTTGGTGAGTATTTAGAACATCACTGAACCGAGTTTCATCAACCCATAAATTTCTTATTCAATGTCTTCTTTTTTCCAAATTTCAAAAAAAGTAAAAAGCACTGTTTTCTTTTCTTTACTTATTGCCACCTTCTTTACTGTACATACATTTGCTCAAAATATAGAATTGCGTCTTGATCTGAAGAAAGGTTCCAAACATCAGATTTCCACGCAGATGATCAACACAAATTTTGTGGACGCTTCACTCCAGGAAGAAAGCATGAAGATGGATTATACCCTCAATACTGAATTTGAAGTATTGGATAAAACAAGTGATGGAATCCATACTATTAAGGCTCTGGTATCAGGTATAAAAGCTTATATGAGTGCTCAGGGAATGGAAATTTCCTATGATTCAGAAGATCCTGAAACGGCTCAGGGTATGGGTGCAATGATGGCACAACAGTTTGAGCCAATATTAAACAGTTCAGTTACATTTAAAGTAAATAACCGCGGCGTAGTAGTTGAAAAGCCGGATCTGGATACAGACAATCCGATGCTCGATCAAAACCTGATAGACGATATGTTTATGGAAATGCCTGAGCAAAAGATATCGGTTGGTGATACCTGGGAAAAAACAGAAACCGAAGAAGGACAAATGAGTATTACTCTTCACTATACGGTAGAAGCAATAACCGATAATCAAGTGACCCTCTCCTACTATGCAGGACCCGGCGATATGAATATGGAACAAACGGATAACCAGATTCAGGATCTGAACATCGAAATAAACGGTAAAATTGTTTACGACCGCAAAACCGGGAAATCATTGTCTAATAATTTATCACAAAACATGAGTGGTTCAGACCCCCAACAAGGAGATTTTTTCAATGTGACTGAGATCAAACAAAGCTCGAATTGAGATTTAATCCTCCAATAGAATCAAGAGCAGATAAAGAGCTTTTTGAAATCACCTCAAATCCCGATGATTGGGATAAAGAAGCTGTATTAATTGCTAATAAAGAGCTTCAGAATAGAGGATATTCAGTTGGTAAGATCGATCATCTAACGCAATCAACCTCTAAAAAGAAGCATAAAGTCAGAGAATTAAAGAAGACTAGAGGGCTATCACTAAAAGAAGTTATAATCCTCGTTGTATTTGCTCCTTATGTTTTCATTTCTATGTTCAGCACTTTCTTGCCCAGAATAGGTAAAACAACGATGGAACTCGAAAATGAAGGATTTCATAAAATGAAATGGCAACGGTTAGCTGTACTCACGGTTGCTAATACAATATGGTTTTTTGTGCTTTCTGTTTGGCTAAAGTTGTTTTGAAATTTTTAAATGTAATTTCAGCCAGTCATTCTGAGGATACTTCCGAAGAATCTTATCGGTGTGAGGAACACAATTTAAGAGCCACTCGCGATTTTCCCCAACGATCATGTTCTTGCCCAAATCACAGTAAAAGCCTTTCCGACTACAAGATCCTTCTCCCGAAGGCTTTCGGGGTCAGGATGACTTTACGCTAAACAATTATTTTTAAAAAATTTTTGTAAGGAAATATTCTCAGTATTCCTTTTATTAAAAGAAAAAATGATTCTAAATAAAGCGATTACTCTAAAGAACTATAAGTGTTTTGATGAAAAAGGAATTAGTATAGAGCGAATTTTTCCTATCAATGTTATCATTGGTAAGAACAATTCTGGAAAGAGTTCTATAATTGATCTCGTATACTTTCTCACCAATCAAAATAAAGATTTTCTTACTCTAGGACGATCTGATAAGAGAGCTGATGTTATTATCTCTGAAAATATGATTGAGGATACCATCAAAAAATGTTTTAATAATCGAAGTAGTGGCGGACTAATTCATGGAAATCATCAAGTTTATGGATTAAAGTTTGTAGGAACGAAATTACACTACAAGCTTTCAGAAAAAAACAATAATACTGGCAAGCATTTTCTTTCAATAGATGATAAATATAATGATGCAGCTAAAGGATATTTTGAAAGTTACGCGCGAACAACTCAATCACCTTTATCAGGAAAACTTTTTTCACATATAACAGCAGAACGAGATATAGTTCCCGAATCTATTTCTAATCATGATAAATATGATGTTCAAAAAAATGGGGTTGGTACAACACAACTAATACAAAAAATTATTAATAATGCTTCATTAGATAGCTCTTTAATCGAGAATAAATTACTCGATGAATTAAATTCAATTGTAAGACCGGATATAGATTTCAAGAGAATTTTAACTCAACAAATTGATAATACAAAATGGGAGATATACTTCGACGATGTTAACAATAATAGAGTAGCGTTATCAAAGATGGGTAGCGGAATTAAAACAATTCTGCTAGTACTCATAAATTTGATTATTAGGCCAAAAATTGAAAAAAAGAATATTAAAAGTTACGTTTTTGCATTTGAAGAACTTGAAAACAACTTACATCCTTCTTTACAGAGAAGATTATATCGATTTATAAAAAAATATTCCTCAGAGAATGAATGCTATTTTTTTATAACAACTCATTCTCATGTTGTAATTGATTCAATAGGGATCGGAAAAAATTCTCAAATAATACACGTAAACAATGATCAAACCAATGCTTCAATAAATTCTGTTGAGTCTTTAAAAGATCAAAAAGAAATTCTGAATGACCTTGAAGTAAAAGCCAGCGATATATTACAATCAAATGGAATAATTTGGGTTGAAGGACCTAGTGATCGAGTCTATATAAATTCATGGCTTAAACTTGTAAATGAAAACTTAATAGAAGGTTTACATTATTCAATCATGTTCTACGGTGGACGTTTATTATCAAATTTGAGTTTTGAAAATGAATGGTTCAATGAAGAGTTCATACCATTACTTAAAATCAATACAAATGCTTTTGTGGTTATTGACAAAGATGGTAAAAGAGTTAACAAAAAACTAAACGATACTAAGCTTAGAATTCAAAAAGAGATAGGAGAAGACAATTGCTGGATAACAAAAGGAAGAGAAATTGAAAATTATCTAGATTCAAGCGCTATCAATTCTTGGCTAAAAGAAAAAGGAGCAAAACCTAATTTTAAACAAACTCAATTTGATAAGCTCGAAGATCTAATTAAACCAATAGACTCGAAGATTAAGTATCAAACGAAAAAAGCTATCTATTCAAGAGAAATAGTGAATTATCTACATACTGATTCACTTGATTGTCTAGACCTAAAAAATAAAGTATTAGTTTTAGAACAAAGCATTAGAAATTGGAATTCAATTTAGTTATTGACCCCATCCTAGCGCAAGCGTCCGCTTGTGCTAACCTACATATTCCTTCTGTACTGACCGCCTACTTCATACAACGCATTTGATATTTGCCCCAGTGAAGCCACTTTAACTGTTTCCATTAATTCTTCAAATAAATTGCCGTTGTTTCGGGCGACTTCCTTCAGTTTGTTAATCGCAACTTCGCTTCGGTCTTCGTTTCGTTTCCAAAAAGCTTCCAGGTTAGCGATCTGCTGTTTCTTCTCTTCTTCGGTAGAACGAATCAACTCGATCGGTTTTTGCTCTTCTTCATCCTCTCCTTCTTTCAGGAAAGTATTTACACCGATGATTGGCAACTCACCGCTGTGTTTCTTGGATTCGTAGTACAAACTTTCATCCTGGATCTTTCCACGCTGGTACATACTCTCCATCGCGCCGAGCACACCACCTCGTTCGGTGATGCGATCGAATTCAGTAAGAATAGCTTCTTCCACCAGATCGGTCAGTTCAGAAATGAAATACGATCCCTGATTGATATTCTCATTCTTGGCCGTTCCCATTTCTTTGTTAATGATCATTTGAATGGCTAAAGCACGTCGCACCGATTCCTCAGTCGGGGTAGTAATTGCTTCATCATAAGCATTGGTGTGCAATGAATTACAATTATCATATATCGCCAATAATGCCTGCAAAGTGGTACGGATATCATTGAATTGGATTTCCTGCGCATGCAACGAACGTCCACTGGTTTGGATGTGATATTTCAGTTTTTGTGAACGATCATTGGCATCGTACTTATTCTTCATCGCTACTGCCCAGATACGTCGCGCTACACGTCCGATCACCGCATATTCAGGGTCTAAGCCATTACTAAAGAAGAACGACAGGTTATGGGCAAAATCATTGATATTTAGTCCACGGGCGAGATAGTATTCTACGTAAGTAAATCCGTTTGCCAGCGTAAGAGCCGCTTGTGTAACCGGATTTGCTCCTGCTTCTGCGATATGATATCCGGAAATAGATACTGAATAATAATTTCTGACCTGATTCTCTGTAAAGTATTCCTGTATGTCTCCCATCATTTTAAGCGCAAATTCAGTAGAAAAAATACAGGTATTCTGCGCCTGATCTTCTTTCAGAATATCCGCTTGTACCGTTCCGCGAACTACCGAAAGCGTTTTAGCTTTGATCTGATCATAAGTTTCTTTGCCGATGAGTTCGTCTCCGGTCATTCCTAATAAACCTAAGCCAAACTCATCATTCCCTACGGGAATCTCATTGGAATATTCAGGAACCGGTAATCCAAGCTTTTTGTACTTCGCCTGAATGTCTTTGACAGCTTGCTCCCACTTACCTTCTGCTTTCAGGTAACGCTCCACTTCCTGATCAATAGCTGTGTTCATAAACATAGCTAAAATCATTGGCGCCGGACCATTGATAGTCATTGATACAGAAGTAGTTGGCTTAGTCAGCTCAAAACCGGAGTAAAGTTTCTTCATGTCATCCAGCGTACAAATACTCACTCCCGAATTACCGATCTTACCATAAATATCGGGGCGATAACCGGGATCTTCTCCGTACAAAGTTACCGAATCAAAAGCGGTGGAAAGTCGTGCAGCTTCCAAACCTTCACTCACAAAATGGAATCGTTTATTGGTTCGCTCAGGTGTTCCCTCCCCGGCAAACATACGCGTCGGATCTTCTCCCTCACGCTTGAAAGGAAAAACTCCTCCGGTATATGGAAAATATCCTGGTAAATTCTCTTTTAAGGCAAATTTCAATCGTTCTCCGGCATGCTTGGTATCCGGCATAGCTACACGAGGAATTTTCAATCCACTCAATGATTCTCTGTACAAATCATTCTTAATAACACGATCGCGAATCTGCACATCAAAGGTTTCTTGTTTGTAGCGTTCGTACAGCTCATCCCATTCTTCGAGAATTCTTTTCGGGCGTACATCCAGCTTGGAAGTCCAGTGATCTTGCATCTTAGAAAGATCATTAACTAACACTTCTTTATTATATGGCCTCCAGTTATTTAACTGATTCAGTGTTCCACGTACTTCTTCTAATTTTGAAGCAATTTCTGATTGTTGTTCTGCCCACTCGTGGTAGTTTCTGATAGTCTCTGAAATCTCAGATAGATACCGAACTCTTTTACCAGGAATAATCGCCTGCGCCTGAATATCTTCTGCCGGACTTGAATCCGTGTAAATCTTTGGCGTCCAATCAAAACCGTAACAATCATTGATCTTTTCGACAATTGCGGCAAACAAATTATTAACTCCTTTATCATTGAATTGTGCTGCAATGGTTGGATAAACCGGCATATCTTCCGGCTTGGCGTGCCACTCTCCTCTGTTGCGAATCATCTGCTTACGGATATCACGATAAGCATCCAGAGAACCTTTCTTTTCAAACTTATTCAGCACAACGATTTCAGCCAGATCCAGCATATTGATCTTCTCTAACTGTGTGGCTGCGCCGTATTCGCTGGTCATTACATACATCGGAATGTCTGATATCTCCACAATTTCCGTCCCACTTTGTCCAATTCCACTGGTTTCCACAATAATAAGATCAAAACCTGCTTGCTTGTACAATTCAATAGCTCCGGAAAGCGCCGCACTGGTACTACGATTTGAAGCTCGGGTCGCCAGACTTCGCATATACACTCTTTCCGTGTCGATACTGTTCATCCGAATACGATCGCCGAGTAATGCTCCTCCGGTCTTAATTTTGGAAGGATCTACGGAAATAATTCCAATGTTCAGATCTTCAAATTCGGTTAGAAAACGTAATACAATCTCGTCCGTCAGCGAGCTTTTTCCTGCTCCTCCGGTTCCTGTAATTCCAAGCACAGGAATAGTCTTATCATTTTCAGGTAATACCTCTTTTCCATTGCCATCCAATAATTTACCATCTTTGTATAAGATTAGATTTTCGTTTCCGTTTTCCATAGCAGTAATAGCTCTGGCGATGGTTTTGGGATCTCTTTCTGTGATATTTGCGAGATCAACTTCAGCAGACTCTACCGGGTCATAATCACATTCATGAATCATGTAATTGATCATTCCCTGTAATCCCATTTCGCTTCCGTCATCCACAGAAAAAATACGAGACACTCCGGCTTCATGGAGCTCATCAATTTCATCCTGAACGATAACTCCACCTCCGCCGCCAAACACTTTGATATGTGAAGCACCCTGCTCTTCCAATAATTCTATCATGTATTTGAAATATTCCACATGTCCGCCCTGATAAGAACTAATCGCTATTCCTTGTACATCTTCCTGAATAGCGCAATTCACAATTTCATGAACCGAGCGATTGTGACCTAAGTGAATTACCTCTACCCCGCTGCTTTGCAGAATACGACGCATAATGTTGATGCTGGCATCGTGACCATCGAATAAACTGGCAGCCGTTACAAAACGAACTTTATTGGTTGGCTTATGCGGTTCTGATAAACTGAAAGGGTATTTTGAATTCGTTTCTAAAGAAGCTTTTTCTGTTTGTACAGACATTCCGGTAATCGATTTATTAATTAGTTTGGAAGCGTTTCCAAAATACCAAAAAAAAGCCCCTTATTAAATAAGAAGCTGTAAAATGATTTGGACGAAAAATATCTAAACCCAAAAACAAACATTCTGCTTCAATTATCCATACAAAATAAAAAAGGCGATGTTTCTTTACATCGCCTCATAAATTAGTTGGGTTTATTTCCTTTTATTTTTCAATTGATCATAAACTATTGGAATAATAAAAAATGAGAATGCAATTACAGTTATGATCACTGATGATAGATCTATTTCCATTTTGATATAATTTTTAGATAATAGGTATAGCATACCCTGCTTAATTCTTTGCTTTACAGAGCATACTGTTTAATTATAAAACCGCCTGAGCTGGAACGCCGGCATATATCAAGCTGATCAGAAGTGAAAATGGAATGGAAAAATCAATGCATTGATCGAAAGGCTTATTTCAAAGATCTGTGATCTTTTAAGGTAATCGACAGCTATTTTTCGTACAGAGAATTGTGAGTTTGATTTGTGGTACTCACGTTCGGAATCATTTACAGGAACAGATTCAAATTGCCTGTTTGTGATAAGAGCTCCATACTCATGCCCGGGATGAGGAACAAACAGATTAGGAACTTTTGGGTGATTATCGCCAACCGTATTACTTTTTTGGCCCCATTCAATGGTTGAAAGAAGATTATTCTCTGAGCTTTGCACCTCTAATGGCAACAAAGAAGCAAAAACCAGAACAAGCAATATTTGGGCGAATAATCTCATAAAACAAAGATACGAATTACTTTATTGATAAAACGATAGAGATTAGACCTAATCAAAATAAAAAGGCTATAATTATTCTTGGTTTGCGATGTATTGTGTATGATCAGCCACTGCTTTCTTAAAAAAATAAGCTATAAACCTTAACAGCACAGAGCCTATTAGATTTTTAGGGAACATTTCAAAACTTCTCTCTAAATAAGTGTATTCATTTTGTTGATTAAAAGTCCATTTTTCATAAAAATGATCAGCAAATTTATTGAGTGGGAACGAGAACTGATGTAATTTCATGATTAATGTAAGACCGGGATCATAGCTCGTAATGGTTTCTACATGTTTACTACCATCTGTGTTAGTTACATTAAACCTTGTTCCTGTTACTTCATTGCCTGATCTAATTATCTCAACTTTTTGGATGCCAGGTACTAAACCCTTTCCTGTAAACGAAGTCCAGTTTGATTCATTGAACAATCCATTTACAATATCATCTGGTTTTAATTGTGTTTTTCCCGTTACCTTAAACTGGATCATATCACTAATTTTAAATTCTCATCAAGACAGATTTTTTAAACATTTTATATGATATATATACATGCGCTGTTAATATAATATCAGAATTGAAATCTTTTTATTTGATGACACCTACAAATCCGAAGGTTCTTCGGCATTTTTAGCCATCCAGTCGTCTAATTGCTCGAGTTGGGTTCGGTACGGTTTTATCACATCCCAGTTATGCTTGGTCATATCTACCATTTGTTGGCGCTGATCAAAAATCATATACATGGTTTCTATTCCTTCAGCTTTTTGCTCTTCGGTCATGTACTCATTGTTTTTGATGAAATCTATCTGCTCCTTCATTTCTTCTTTCTCCTCATCGATATCTTCCTGCTCTCGAATTCCCGACATGGTGTTATAAATCGCCTCTTCCACATCCTTGAAATTCTGTACTTCCCAGCCGTTTTCTACCAAATATTTATCTCTGGCTTCAAAGTAAGCATCAACTACACTTTCATATTGATCGGCATTGGCTCTGAATTGCTGCTCGAGTTTATAGGTTTCTTTTCTGGTGTTATACCATTCCTTCAGCTCCGCTTCACTTACAGAACGAATTTTCTCTTGTGCAAACACATCTCCGGTAATCATCAAGATTAACATTCCTGTAAAAAGGAAAAATATTTTAGTTTTTGTCTGGTTCATTATGATTTTTCTTCTTTTCTATTTTGATCTTTGTATACCAATGTTCTGTACGGAAAAGGAATTTCTATACCCTCTTTATCAAATCTCTTTTTAATACTTTCATTGAGATCGGTACCCATTACAAATGCTTTTGCGGGATCTTCAGCAGTTGCCCACCCTCTCACATTTACTGAAGATTCTCCAAATGAAATAACTCTAACCGGAACAAGTGGCTCTCCTGCATCGACTTGTTCCTGATTTCTGTTATCAATGAAATTAGGATGAGCTGCTATTTCTTCCTGTATAATCTTTCTGGCTAAATCAATATCTGAGTCATAACTGATTGACATATCCACCCATTTTATGATCTTACTGTCTGCATAGTTAGAGTTGATCACTACCTCATTGCTTATCACTGAATTAGGTATGATAATCCTTCTGTTCTCAAAATTCCTAATCACTGTATGTCGCAGATTAATATCTTCTATAACACCAGTCAGATCTGTTCTTATCTGAATACGGTCTCCAATCTTATAGGGCTTAAAGATTACGATGAAAATACCGCTGACTATATTTCCTAATGCCTGCTGAGCTGCAAAACCAACAGCTATTGCTAATAAACCTGCACTTGCAAACATCCCTTTTGCAATTCCTCTAAGCTCAGGTATGATATAAATAGCCACGCCTATACCAATCAGATATATTAGTACGGTAACTCCCCTTTTTAGAAATTTGAGATTGGTTAAATCTTCTCCAGCATCGGTTTCTGACTTTTTAATTGCTCTTCTAAAAAGTCTTGAAGATACAGCGGCTGCCAAAATAGTTAGGATTAGGACCACCCCGACCGAAACCAAAACTAAATATTGTTCGGGTATCAATTCTTTTATTGCTTCCATAATTATCTGAAACTGATAGTTATTTCTGAAGTAAAACCTCGTTGTACATTTACATTTGTACGAATATAATAAGGTTCGGGCTTTAAATAGGGCTCTATGTTACCAAAGTCCCAGACTCCATTATTGTTTTCATCTATAAATACAACCAAGGTATATCTGATAGGCGGCATATTCTCTATTGAGATAGAACCCGTGAATGTTGTATCTACTGCAAATAAATTTGAATCATCGAACAGCTTCAACGAAAAGGTTTCCAGAGAATCTGTAGCCTGAGCTGAAACCTCTACTCCTCCAAAATCAACCGGTTCCCAGATATTTGGTTCTATTAATTGTCTTTTTCTTGTCTTAGGATTCCAGATGAGAAACCTGTAATCTGTACCTTCCAACCATTCTCCCTGAGGGGGAATAAAGAGCTTATTATCTGTAAATGATATTCCTGGCCAATTTTTAAAATCCACATCTCCTTCAACAACAACTGTAGAGTCAATAATCATTTGATCCTCTATGGGTCGGATGAAATCCACCACAAGTCTCTGATCGGGATACAAACCGTTTTCACCATTGTATGTAAGGATGTCTTGTCTTACGGTATCTTGTTGATTACTTCCCTGGAAAAAATCTTGCATTTCTAAAGCTTCATTTCCTGACGGATCAACAATACCTGAAAATGCAATATTAAAAGAAGAATCTTCAGGAAGAGGCACTCTGCTGTATGCATAAGCTATGAATGGGTCTTCTGATGATATGTATAACGGAAATGCAGAAGTAAATTCCGATCCTGTAGAATCTTTAATTGAAATTTGAGCGTCTTTAGTAAAACGAATTTCTTCCCCAAATCTTAATCTCATTCGTTGTGAGGAGAGCAATCCTACCGCTTGAAGTTGTGGCTTAGTCGTATCAGAAGCCAACCAATACATTACATCTAATGTGTCTTTGCTATTATCTGCAAGCTCAATGAATTCGGAGTTAATAGCTCTGGCAGTTTCATTTTGTTTATCCCAGATCTTGTTACGGTTTCTGTCATCAACTATAATAGCTTTATAAGTTCCTTCTCTCAGATATCTGAATCGGAATACTCCCCCTGTATCAGTTTCTGCTGTATAATTTGCAGGTTTCGTAAAATCTACCGGAGTACGATATAAAAGAGCCTCCACTTCAGTTTTAGATTTTCCGGTATTAGCGTTTCTCAAAAAACCTGTTATTTCTCCTTCATCAATTTCATTCCCTGTTGATACTGCGAGCTGAACAGGCTGTCCCATTTCATTATTTCGGGTATCTTTTGTGTTTGCACCAATGGTTATGATTATGGTAGTTGAATCCGGAAGATCTTCTTCAAACTTTATATATGCTGTTTTTCTTCTCCAGTCAACTTTATAGGGTATTCCCAGTTCAGGTTCGATATTCAGCTCTGTTTGAAATGAGCCTCTGTTAACAAACTCTGAAAATTCAAATTTAAAGGTGTTATCACTGAAACTTACTGTTCCGGTCTCCGGATAAGTTTTTACAATCCTCGGGCCTTCTTTGTCAGGTGGACCTCCTGTGGGCGCTTTTGGAACAGCGCAGGAAAAACAGAGTAAAACTACTACTAACACTTTTATGTGATGCATCGAATTCAAAAAAATCCCGTACTATTGGTTTAAATTTTACTGGCGGTAAATATACTAAGCCATTTTAAACTTATATAAATCTGTTTTTTCGGATTACAATATGCACCTTAATCAATCATTAAAGAATCTTCTTAAACCAGCGTTTTTATGTAGCGTGGTTTATTGTTTTGCAGGATGCCATTCTTATATGCTTGATGATGCTCAAAACGATCTCAGAAACAGTTTTAATGATAATAATTACGAAGAGTCAAAACAGTTATTGGATAAGTTTGAAAAAGACAACATCTACAGAAGTAAAGACCAAGTTTTGTTTCATCTTGAAAGTGGCACAATTTATCATTTTGCGGGGGATTATGATCAGAGCTCGCTACACTTTTCTAAAGCAGAAACGGAGATTGATCAGAATTTCACTAAGAGTATCAGTCGTGGAGCCGGGGCATTTCTGACAAACGATAATAAACTGGTATATGATGGCGAACCCTATGAAGATGTGTACCTGAATGCATTTAAAGCATTGAATTATATACATCAACAAGATTGGCAATCCGCTTTGGTGGAAACTCGCCGAATGTCCTACAAAATGGAGCAGCTTGATGTCAAAATTAAAGGTCTGGCGGAAGCACTTTCAAAAAGTGATTCAACTGGTAAAGCTGAATGGAATACCGGGAAAGTTAATATTCAAAATAGTGCATTCAGTCATTATCTAAGTACGGTACTGTATTCTAAATCAGGAAAATATGATGACGCGAGAATCGAATATGAGAAGCTTCAAGCTGCATTAAATGAACAATCAGAAGTTTCGGGGTTTAGAACAACATCCTCAAAAGAAATTCAAAAACTTGCTGAACCTGATTCATATAATATCTTATTAACGGGGTTTTCAGGTCGGGCACCTTATAAAGTTCAGGAAGATGCACGAATCTTTATAGACGACTACTCAACAGAAGATAACAATGAATTTTATCTTAAATTCTCATTTCCTGCTTTAGAAACCTATAATTCCAGGGTTTCGGGAATCAGAGCTATCATAAATGACTCCATTCAAACAGATCTCAATTTGATTGAAGAAATGGATTTGGTATCTGCCGATGTCTACAAAGCCAAACAACCTGTAATTTATTCAAGAGCATTAGTCCGAGCGAGTGTTAAGGCAGCAAGTACTAAAATAATTTCGGGATTGGTTGGAGAAAAAAACAGCTTCCTTGGTGATATATTGCAAATACTGGGCTTTATCGGACAGGAAGTTACTGAAAAAGCGGATCTCAGAGGATGGCAAACTATGCCCGGTAAAGCGTGGGCAAACGTAATCAAACTGCCTCCGGGAAGTCATACTGTACGAATTGAATATCTGAGCTTCAGGAACAGAGTTCTTTTAACTGAAGAATTTGAGGTTATTGTAACTCCCGAAACAGAATTGGAATTAATTGAATCTATTTATGCAAACTGACATTTTAACTCTTAATAATATCAAAACTATGAAATACTCATTAATACTATTGTTAGCGGGTGCTTTTTTAATAACCGGTTGCAAGCCGTCACAGAAAGTATCCAGAATTGATCCCGGCACAACTACAGATCTATCGGGAAAATGGAACGACACAGATGCACGGTTAGTAGCTGAAGAAATGATTGACGGCAATGATGGGGTGATGTCGCATCCCTGGATAATCCAGTTCAATCGTAACAACCAAAAGCCTCCTGTTGTAATCGTAGGACGTGTTCGTAATGAAAGCATGGAACATATTGATACTGAAGTATTCACAAAAGAGCTTGAACGTGCTTTTGTAAACTCAGGAGAAATTACCGTTGTTGCAGGGCCCGAAGAAAGAAATCAGATTCGTGAGGAAAGACTGGACCAACAGCAAAATGCATCTATAGAAACTACCAGTAAAATGGCACGGGAATTAGGGGCTGACTTTATGATGATAGGAAATATAAGTTCTATTGTTGATGAAGCCATTGACAGTAAAACTCTGGCAGTTTTTTATACTGTAAACCTTGAATTCGTAAATGTAGAAACAAATCAAAAAGTCTGGATAGGAAACAAGAAAATAAAAAAGTTAATTGAACGACGGAATTACAGAGGTCTACCGTAGCGTAAATTAACCCTGACTGGATTAAATCATATCTTAATTAATTTCGGATTGTTGCAAACCCTGACCGGGTTTGTTTTACAAAAGGCTTTCAGATTCTGAAAGCCTTTTTTTATTTTCTCTTCAATAAATTAAACGAATGCTCCCTAACTACCCTGCTGTATTTACTGATTTCTACGAACTTACCATGGCTCAGGGATATTTTTTATCCGGCAGAAAAAATGAATCCGCTACCTTTGATTATTTTTTCCGGAAAATGCCTTTCAACGGTGGGTACGTGGTATTTGCAGGTATTTCTGATTTCCTTGATCTCATAAAAAACTACCACTTCAGTAAGGATGAAATTGAGTATCTAAAATCTCAAGGATTTAAAGAACCATTTTTAGAATACTTAAAAGACTTCAGCTTCAAAGGAAATATTTACGCAGCTCGAGAAGGTGAAATAGTCTTTGGAAATACTCCTTTAGTTAAAGTATCAGGTAATTTGATCGAAACACAGATCATAGAAACTTTATTACTAAATATTCTGAACTTTGAATCTTTGATTGCTACCAAAGCTTCCAGAATTCGTCAGGCAGCAGGAAACAGAACTGTATTAGATTTTGGGTTGCGAAGATCTCAGGGTTTTGGAGGAATTCAGGCAAGTAAAGCAGCTATTATAGGTGGTCTTGACGGAAGTTCTAATGTAATGTCCGGAATGCTTCATGGAATTTCTGTTGGAGGAACAATGGCTCATTCCTGGATACAGTCTTTTGAGGATGAGTTAACCGCTTTCAGAACTTACGCTGAGCATTTTCCTGAAAACACCATTCTTTTGGTGGATACTTATGATACGTTATCTCAGGGAATCCCAAATGCGATTACTGTAGCTAAAGAGCTAAAAGACAAAGGGCATGAATTAAAAGCCATTCGCTTAGACAGCGGCGATCTTTCCTATTTGTCAAAACAAGCCCGAAAAATGCTCGACGATGCAGGATTTAAGAATGTAAAAATAGCCGTCTCAAACCAACTGGATGAATATCTGATTAAAAGTTTACTTGATCAGGAATCTCCAATTGATATTTTTGGAGTCGGAACAAAACTGGTTACAGCCTATGATGATCCGGCATTAGGTGGAGTTTACAAGCTGGCTTCTGTAAACGGTATTCCAACACTTAAGATGTCTGAGAATATTGAAAAGCTTACCCTTCCGGGATCAAAGAAAGTAACCCGTTTTTACAACAAAGATGGTAGTTTTTATGCTGATGGAATTTCTCTTGACGATGAGTCCATTCCGGAAGTTATTGAACATCCACATTTTTCTACCAAAAAGATTCATACTATTGAATTAGACACCTCTCCTCTTCTTGAACAAAAAGTTACCAAAGGAAAATTGGTATCTAAAATTTCAAATACGAAGGAAAGTGCTGATTATGTTAGATCCCGAATCAAATTGCTTAATCCTGAATATAAAAGATTCGATAATCCGCATGTTTATAAAGTTGGGATATCGAAAAGATTAAAGATTCTGAGAGACCAGATTATCGAAAAAAACTCAAATTAAACATTATGCTTGCTTTATTAATTATTGATGTACAAAATGACTTTTGCCCGGGAGGTCGACTTGAAGTAGCTGACGGTGATGAGATCATCCCTGCAATTAATAATTTATCAGCAAATTTTGATTGTGTAGTACAAACTCAGGATTGGCATCCTTTGGACCATAGTAGCTTTTCATCAAATCACGAAGGCAAAAACCCGTATGATATTATATCTATGGAATATGGTGAACAAATACTATGGCCAAACCATTGTGTGCAGGACAGTAAAGGAGCTGAATTCCATCCGGATCTGGAAACAAATCGAACTAGTTTAGTTGTTAGAAAAGGCTTTCGTTCATCTATCGATTCATATTCTGCCTTTTTTGAAAATGATCATAAAACAAGCACCGGGTTGAAAGGATATCTTGACGAACTTGGTGTTTCAACGGTATTCATTTGTGGTTTGGCTTTGGATTTTTGTGTAAAGTGGACTGCTTTGGATGCGAGAAAATGTGGGTTTGAAACTTACGTTATTATGGATGCGGTTAAGGGTATTGATCTTGACAATTCAGTTCAAATTGCAAAAAAGGAAATGTATCAGGCTAAAGTTGAATTTATTAATTCTGAAATGCTGCTCCCTTTATTGAAATGAAAGAAGAATATGAATACTGTATTCTCGGAGCTGGTCTGGCAGGTTTATCAGTTGCCAAAAATATTACGGATTTAAACGATTCAGATGTATTAGTTCTCGACCCAAATAGCATAGCAGGTGGAGCTTCGGGATCCCCTATCGGTTTAGTAAATCCTGCAACAGGTAGATATGCAAATCAATCATGGAGAGCGACTGATTCAGTTCAGCGAACCTTAGATAATTTTGAAGATATAGCTTTCAGTACAGACCGGAAATTCTTTAAAAAAACAGGTGTTATCCGACCTGCTCTCGAAAAGAAGATCGCAACCCGAATGAAAGAGAATTATAATGAAAGCTATTGGCAACCAGGCTGGTGTGATTGGTTAGAAAAAGATGATATTGAACAGAAATATCCCGGCTTAGCATGTGTAGAAGGTGGAGTTCAGGTTAATTGTGGACTAACTGTAGCAATCCCAGAATATCTTAATGCAATCGTTGATTATCTAAATACTAACACAAAAACCAAAATTATTGAAAGCAGGAAATTTGATTTAGAACATAATGAAGTATTTCGCGGATATGATCCTGATTATGATGGTAATCCAAAAAACTGGCCGGACAATCATAAAAGATATTGGGACATTAATTTTGAGGATGGAACATCAACAAGATGTAAAACATTGATCGTTACTGCAGGAATTAAAACAACTGAATATGATTTCTTCAGAGAGCTACCACTAATTCCTGTTAAAGGACAAGTTTTGGTTTTGGAATGTGTTGATAGTTTTCCATATAAATCGGCAGTTTCCGCAGGAGGATATTTTGCTTCTTTAGATGGGAAAACCTTTGTTGCAGGAAGTACTTACGAACATAGATTTGACCATGAAAATCCCGATGAATATGGTGAAGAATATATTCTGAAAAGACTATTCAGAGTTATGCCTGAATTAAAAGGAAAAATTAAAATTATTGATCGTTGGGCCGGTGTTCGCGCTTCAACTCCGGATCGTTTACCGATATTGGATAATCATCCAGATATTGAAAATTGTTTTGTATTAGCGGGTTTGGGGTCCAAAGGTTTGTTATACAGTAGCTTACTTGGATATGAATTAGCGACACATCTTACCAGAGGGAATAAATTGTCTACTGAACTTTTGATAAGTCGGTTTCCTTAATCTGATTTGGATTCTGGTTTACATCTCCGTTCTCATCCACTAATGAATTACTGTAGATTTTACTTTTATTCAATTCTTTAATTTGTTTATTAATAAATTTGATTCGCTTATCACTCTTATCTGATTGCGGAATAAGGTTTTTCACTTTAAGCCACGCATTCATCTCATCATCCTCTTCCCCATTCCAATAAAGCTGAAATAGCTTTTCTAATTCGTCTTTATATGTAGAATAGGTATGTTTTTTTGCAAACCAAGCAAACCAATAACTCAGTGGAAGAGCTAAAATTAAACCAACAAATTCATAAATAGCAAAGCTCGTCATCTTTCAGAATTTTTCTATCAGATAACGAGCTTTGAGAAAATTTAATTCGGTAAATTCGGAATTTAGAACCTAAGTACTAATCCACTAAATGCGGTTGCAACAGATCCTCCGTTACTCTTGTCATTTCCAACAAGAGAAAGCCCTGCAGACAACTCAAGGAAGTTTAGATCGAGACCGGCACCGGCTGAATATACATTAGAACTATAGCCTCCGACTCTGGTTCCAAAGCGCAGTGGAATAAAACCCAACAATCGATACTCTAAACCTAAATTTAAAGCACTTCTACGGCTATTGGTACCACTATCATTAAAACCAAACCCAAGATCTACAGAAGTAGTAAGTTTACCCATCACAAGAGAGGCTCCAAAGTTATACATAGCAGGAAGTTGATATTCTAAACCTGAGATATCCTGAGCATCAAAATCTCCGTAGACTTCATTTTGAAGACTGTCAGCAAGCTGATCGTAAAAATCGCCTACCTCACCATCTTCTTCCCCTGCTCCTGAAAAATCAAATTGCCCAGTAGCTGATAATGCAGTTGGAGTATCGTCAAAGTTGAGTTTACCGAGGTCAGTAATTGCCATTGAGATTCTGAGTGTTTTCTTCTTCCCAAAGAAACCATCTATAATAGGTACTCCTGAGATATCCATTTCAAGAGTAGCACCCAAATCAAACCCGAAACCAGTAGCATATACACCGGCATACTCACTTTCATTATTTAGGTAGTCATCAACAACTACGCTATTATCTAAATCATAAGCAGCTTCGAAGGCTCGTAAATCTTCGGCAAGAGCACCCATTGTATTTAAACGATAGTCAAAGTCATGAATAATACGTTCAGTAACCTGCTCTCCGCCAACATTTCGTTGCTGCATTGTAATGGTCGAATTGAAATCTAATGAACTATTGAATCCACCAATTAAGTATTTGGGTGCAACACCTGCATAAAGCCTTACATTTCTGGCAAATAGTAAATTTGGTAAAGTCAATATCTCTCTGGCATATCCTACAGATATTTCAGAGAATGCAATCATTCCAAAATTAAAATTAACAGGAGTCGCTGTACCAAATTCAGCAGGATCTAATCCATAAATCCCTAATGCAGCAAATCCTCGGTTAATTTCAAAATCCTCGGTAACTCTGACTCTTGTAGCCAAACTTACAGCAGATTTTTTTCCACGATTAGAAAACCCAAAAGGTACAATACTCATGGTTGTCGAGAAGTCACGAGTCAATGACTGATCAGATCCACCAAACCAGTCATTTAACATGTTTTCGGCAACCTGACCTTCGAGTGTAAGACCTTTTGTAAAGTATTCTTCATACACATCAAGGTTTATAAGTGTACCTCCTGTTCTAACTCCAACTCCGCCTATTAAACCAAGGTTTCTTTTCGGTCTCCGGTTGTTAGAATTTATCATAAGGTTAGCAGGGTTAATAAAATTGGCATGATAACCATCCACATAAGCGGTTCCACCGCCACCCATTCCTAAACTTTGTGAACTATAGTGTCTTGATTGTGCATGGGCAAAAGTGCTACCCATAACTACAAAAAATAATCCAGTAACTAATATTTTATTGATTGCTTTCATTATTATTCTCCCCCAACTTTAGATTCTAATCTGATTTTAGCGGCAAGACTGATAACAAAAGTGTCACTCGCCCTCAATTTTACATTGCTATTATTTGATGTTTGCATCGACACATCATAAATCAATGTGTTTACCATATCTAAATCAGCCAGTTGAGCTTCATTTAGTGAAAATACTAGAGTATTCTCTGTTCCTCCGGTCGAGAATCTCGTATTTGCATCTACAGGAGATGCAACTAAATCAATTGACTCACCTGGATTTGGAAGAGTAAATATTGTTTGGTTCGAAACCGAATCTCTGAATACGAGATTAACATCTAAACCTAATGGGAGATTATTTGTATATGTCATAAAAAATCTTCCTTCTGTAAATACCTGATCCTCGCTAAGATCAAATTCAACATCCGTAGTATCTGAAAATGAAATTGGATTACCAGACTCCGTACTAATTGCCAGTGGAAGATCTACGCTTAGATTTGGATCAAAAGTTAAAGGAGTAGAAATAGTACCCTCGTTTTCATCTTCATTAACAACCGCTCTCCCTACGAATCTGATTTCACTTGGCAGATTATTTAAAAAATCATCAACGTTGGTTGTTGTTGTATTAAATGAAATTTGACAAGTAGTAGTCTCACAATCACTATTGCTGTCAATTTCAAATTTGACTAATTGAGAAGGAAGTAATTGTTGACCATTTGCAACTAATCCTGTAATAGGATCTCCGCTAACCACTTCGTTAGGACTTCCACTTTTACCTGATAGATAAATAGCTTCTCCACTGCCATCAATACCGACCATTGCAGCATAAACAGTTGTAGTAATACCAATATTGGTGTTGTAATTGATATCTATCCTTGGATTTGTAAAGCTCAGCCCATCAAGATCTTCAGAAAACTCGTCCAGTCCATCTATAGCAGTAGTATCAGCTTCATTATCATTAAATACATCTAAAACCTCACTTCCATTATCGTTGGAAATATCATTATCTCCTAAGAGAACAGTTTGGCTAAGAACAATTCCAAAAGCACTAGCAACTTCAAGGTTCGAAATATTTACAGATGCTGTAATATCATCGTTTTCTGTGATTGTAACTGCACCCGCATTTGGGCCCGACTGTGTATTTTCAGTAGCTGCTACTATGTTATAAGTAACTTCGTTATTTAATGCATACAATCTATATCCGGATAGGTCAACAGTTAAGTCATTAGCATTTGAGTTCCGATCAACAGTTGGAAAATCGATTACTAAACTATCAGCCGGATTAAAAGCTCCGTTTCTTATACCAGGAAAAGATATTTGAAGTGTTTCAATTCCAATACCCATATTGTTTACAAGATCTGTAACAGAAATACTACCAGAGGCTAATTCTACATAATGTGATACATCTGTAAATTGAAACTCTGTATCACTGAAAGTAGTAGTATTTGAAGTGCTGAAATCCTGAGGCTCTAGGTTTGCTGTTACTGAAGAAGCAAAAAGATTATTTCCTTCAGCTGCATTAATAATTAACTCTCCAGCATCAGCGGGGTAGTTAAAAGCATCCCAAGTAATCACAACTTCTACAGCAATGTTTGCAAGTTCATCCCCCTCTGAAAAAGCTACAGACGCTGTTTCAGTAGCATCATCTACTAGATTATTAAATGTTGCTGTTGTACCCACTGCCGATCCGTTAGATAGTAAAGAAATCTCAAGTGTAGAAATATCAAATCCCAGCTCATTGGTTACAGTTAAGTCCAATGCACCATCTCTAATCGTTGCACTTGTAAAAAAATCTGTATTGTTTCCAATTTCAATTTCAACCGGGTTTGCCGAGTTATCGCCTGCCGGCACATTAACACCGGCTGGTGGTTCTGCTCCGTTCGAAATTTCAGCGAAATCTGTAGCACCAAGATCTCCATTCCCTGATGAAAAACTACCGATTTCGATTTCTCCTACAGCAGAATTAAAGGAAGTTGATGGTGCATCAACTTCGGGAACAGCATCGTTGAGGTCTCCGAAATCAAATTCCTCTTCTGTTGAAATTGTAATTGAGCCATCAGATCCTATCGTAAAAAGAGAATCTAAGTCTTCACTGGTAGTATCGATAAGAGCACCGGTACTATCACCCATAAAAACAAATTCTTTATTATTTAGAAAAGGTACTTCTAAGGCGTGCGAGGTGGTAAAATCAGGTTTATCCGGGACAGACATGTCACACGAAGTGATCATGAAAAACCCCATAAAAACACAGATTGATGTTTTTAGTTTAGCCATCTTGTTTATTTATTGTTAAAATCCCTTTTAAAAAAATATATGCATATTTTTTATCAGTTAATAAGATTAAGAATCTACAGCCTAAATTGCACTACCTTTAAAGGTAGAAATGAAATTTTTTTTAAATTTAAATTTCTTTAAAAATTTATGATTTATGGAATAGTTATTGAATCAACTGGTAGTTGGTATAAAATCTCAACGGAGAAAGAAATAGTTAAGAGTCGTTTACCAGGTAAATTCAGATTAGATAATAAGAAAGTCACTAATCCAATAACTGTGGGTGATAAAGTAACTCTTAGCATTAATGAAGATGGTACTGGAACAATCAATGAAATTCATGAGAGACAGAATTATTTAACCAGACAAGCCACTCATGGTAAAAGAGGTGAACATATTCTTATTTCTAATTTAGATCAGGCTTTTGTGGTACAATCAATTCGCAGACCTAAACTTAATGAAGGGTTTATAAACCGGTTTTTGGTTACTTGCGAAGCTTATGACGTCAAACCAGGAATTATTATAAATAAAATGGATTTGGCAAAAAATAATGATGTAGAATATGTTGAAGATTTAAAAAACCTCTTCGAAGGTTTAGGTTATCAAGTTCTGACAAGTAGTATTCATGATATCTCTTCAATAGATTCTCTTAAAAAGGAACTATCAAATAAAGTTAGTGGATTTGTTGGCCCTTCCGGGGTAGGAAAAACAAGCCTTTTGAACACTATCGATCCGGACTTCAATCTTAAAGTTGCAGCAGTTTCTGATTATTCAAATAAAGGAAAACATACAACTACATTTGCCCGACTTCACCCTCTAGACTCTGGAGGATTTATAGCAGATACACCCGGAATACGTGAATTTGGATTGGTAAATATAGAAGATTGGGAATTGTCCCTTTATTTTCCTGAAATGATAGAACCACGTCAAAATTGCAAGTTCAATACTTGTACTCATATACATGAACCAAAATGCGGAGTTATTGCCGCTTTTGAAAATGGTGACATTGACCCGAACCGTTATCACTCATACATAAACATGCTGGAATCACTTGAAGATTAAGAATACTAAATACCTCAAAAAGGGTATTCAAAGTTTGATAAATAATGCAGATATTCATCTTTAATCTATAAACAGGAGATTTTATGAGAAACATCTACAAGAATATTTTTAATGCTGTTTTATACAGTTTGATAATTGGGTTTATGGCTGTAAGCCCGGCTAAAGCACAATTTGGTGATATTGGTGCTTTTTTAAAGGCTGGAGCTGCAGATGCAGAACTTTTAACAAGAGAATATATCCGTCCACTTCCAACAGGTTTTGGGACAGGATTAAATGCAGGATTCACTGAAGGAGCAACTCCAAAGAAGACTTTAGGTTTCAGTATTCAAATAAGACCTTCTATTGCTCTTGTTCCTTCATCTGATCAAGAGTTTGATATAGCTAATCTTGCATTATCAAATATAAGGCCTGCTGATGCTAATAATACAATAACTCCTACAATATCAGGTGATAATTCTACCGGCCCTGAGCTTATTATTGAAGATAATAATGGAAACGAACTATCCAGATTCAATATGCCAAAAGGCATCGGTATTCCTGCTGTTCCTGCACCTATTATACAAGCTAGTGTCGGACTTATTAAATCAACTGATGTAACTCTCAGATATATGCCTGAAACAGATATTGATAGTTTTGGAAGCTTCAGCGTTCTTGGTGGAGCTGTAAAACATGGATTAAATCAGTATCTACCCGGAGGCAAATTATTACCTGTGGACCTATCTGTTATGGTTGGTTTTAACAAGATTAACCTTGATGCAAATTTAGATGTTCAGCCAGCCCCTACTGCTACTCCTAATGATCCAGGCAATCCTGGTGATTTTACAGATCAGGCTGTTAAGACAGAAACTAATACCTTCGTTGTTAACGCTTATGTTGGTAAATCCTTACCTTTTATTTCAGTTTATGGCGGTGTAGGATATCAGCAAGCTTCTTTAGACATTGATGTTGAAGGTGATTACCCGGTTGAATTACCTCTTAACAGATATGATGTAATCTCTGATCCTTTTGCTTTTTCTTTGGATAGCGACAGTAACATTCACATGCTTGGTGGTTTCAGACTTAGACTTGGAATCCTTGCTATTTATGGTGAAGCTACCTTAGCTAATTACATAACTGGTAATGTTGGTGTCGGAATAAGCTTCAGATAATATTTATAAATTTACCAACAACAAAAAAAGGTGCTCCTCAAACGAAGAGCGCCTTTTTTTTTGTAATCTTTTAAACTAACTAGCTATTGGCAAGAACTGGATTTTCAACTTTTTCATCTAATTCGATTATTCCGTCCCTTAACCTAACGACTCTTCTTGAATATTCGGCGATCTCATTTTCATGAGTAACCAGAATAATAGTATTTCCCTGCTTATATAGTTCTTCAAACAAAAGCATAATCTCATCTCCCGTTTTAGTGTCAAGATTACCTGTTGGCTCATCAGCAAGCAAAATAGAAGGTTTATTCACCAACGCTCTGGCAATTGCTACCCGTTGTCTTTGTCCCCCCGAAAGTTCATTAGGTTTATGATCTAACCTGTCCCCTAATCCAACTTTAGTTAATACTTCAGCAGCTCGTTCTTTTCGTTCGGATGCTTTAACGCCGGCATAAATTAATGGAAGTTCTACGTTAGCAAGACATGAAGTTCTTGGAAGTAAATTAAATGTTTGAAACACGAAACCAATTTCACGATTTCTAACCTCTGCAAGCTCAGCATCATCCATTTCACTTACGCGATTATTATTCAGAATGTATTCACCGCCTGTAGGAGTGTCCAAACAACCAATCATATTCATTAGAGTTGATTTACCTGATCCTGAAGGCCCCATAATTGCAATGTATTCATTCTCGAGCACATTGAAACTAACTCCATTTAAAGCCTTTACTAATGTCTCACCCATTTGATAAAAACGAGTGAGGTTTTCAATTTGTATGACTGGTCTTTGACTCATATTTTTTCTGACTAAAATTTAATTTACTGATGCAAATGTTCGGTTTTCTTCAACATTGACCTTTTCGCCATCTTTTAGGTTTTGGGAAAGCGTGCGATAACTTCCTATAACAATAATGTCGCCTGCTGATATTCCCGAAAGAATTTGTGTATGAGTATCATCACTAATTCCTGTCTCCACTTCATGACGTACGGCTTCTCCATTTTTAACTATAAATACTACCTTTCTGATATCTTCAGATTTGATAATCATATCATCCTTTATAGAATCAGACGATTTCTCACTTACATTAGTTGAGTCAGTAGAAGATTTTCTTTTTGAATCTTTGGCAAAATCTCTGACGGTAACTGCCTGTATTGGAATTGAAACTACATTACGAACTGTTTTTGTTTCAATATCGACAGTTGCTGACATTCCGGGTTTAAAATTAGGTACAAAATTTTCCTCAGGGTTTTCAGAGGTTGATGTTTGTACCAACTCCCCTCCAGCCATCGCTAAATTATGCGGAGTGATAATACGAACCTTCACCTGATAGTTAGTCACCTGCTCACTGGTTCCCGAACCTGTTACTCTGGCCGAATTTGCAATCTCAGTTACAATTCCGTTGAACCTTCTTTCAGGATAAGCATCGACTTCAATTCTTGTAGTATCTCTTTGATTGATATTAACGATGTCATTTTCATTTACTTCAACTAAAACTTCCATTTTATCAAGCAATGAAACTCTCATCATCTCAGTACCAGCCATTTGGGAATTACCAAGTACACGTTCACCTAACTCTACCCCTAACCCTGTAACTGTTCCATCCTGAGGAGCTCTTATAACTGTTTGCTCCAATTCTTCTTTAGCTTTTCGGAGCTGTGCTTCCGCACTTTGAATTTGGTATTCAGAAGCTTTTAAACTCGCTTTTTGAGAATCATAATTTGATTTGGTCTGAATGTAATCAAGCTCAGAAATAATATCTTTTTCATACAGCTCCTTATTCTTTAAATGGGCTGCTTCGGCCTGAATCATACTTGCTCTAGTTTGTTCCAACCTTGCTTTTTGAGTAAGTAGAGCAGCATTTAATTCATCTATTCTTGCCTGATAAATATCGGGTTTAATCCGAACTAGAAGATCACCTTTTTTTACAAAATCACCTTCATTCACAGCAAGTTCTATAATTTCTCCTGAAACGTCAGGTCTTATGATTACCTCAACTTCAGGTTGAATTTTTCCTGAAGCAGATACAAGTTGAGTAATTGTTTTAAGTTTGGCTTCAGCAGTTTCTACATTTGTCCCGGCATCTCCAGCACCAATTACACCTGCTGCTCTGAGTCCGATACCCGCGCCAATTACAACAATCAGGAATACTGCGAAGTAAGTAATTATTCGCATAGTAGATGTTCCTTTTTTAGCCATAATACCCTCTGATTTTCTTACTGATTAATTAAAACTTATATCTTCGCCTGAAAGCTTACCTACATAATAATCCAAGAGCTTGTCCTGAAATATCAAATTATACAAAGCACTTGTTCTCGAAGATTGAGCATTGAAATATTGTGTTTGAGCCTGACTTAGTTCGATAAGTGTACTGGCACCCACATTATAGCGTTCTTGCTGAGTTTCAAATGCTTTTTCTGATGCTACTAATGATTTTTCAGCAGCTTTTAATTGTGCTGAATACGATGTGTAATCATTTAACGCCTGTGTCACTTCTTGTATAACTTGTAATCTGGTATTTTCAAGACCTAATTCTGCATTCTTCAGATTAACTTTTGCAGATTGTATTTGAGTCATTCTGTTCCAGTTTTGGAAAATCGGAAAGTTCAAAGAAAGACCTAAAGACTTATTTACCCTTTGATCGAAAAACTGGTCATTAAAACTTACATCACCTCCTGTTACAGGGTCACGAGCCTGATCACTATAACTTGTAGAAATTGATGCACTACCATTCAATGTTGGATAAAGCCTGGCTTTTACCAATTGCAGCTGATACTCTAATGATTCTATATCATACTCCGTACTTTTGATATCAGATCTACTTGTAAGCGCTTCATTTATGAGTGCGTCTATTGTCAAACCAGCTGAACCAACATTATTTTTAGCGGATTCAGGATCAAAATTTGGTACCGCAAATTCATAATTTCCTAAAGGATCAATTTGTAGAGATCTTACAAGCTGAAGTCTCGATAATTTAAGTGCATTTTCTCTTTGTGTAACTGTAAACTCATCATTTGCTACTGTTGCTTCCTGATTAAATTGATCCACACTTGGTCTTGATCCTACTTCAACCTGAGCTGATGTTTGCTCCAATAAAATCTTTGATGTTTCAAGACTTTCTTTCGCATCTTCTAATTGTTGCTTATTGAGAAGCACAGTAAGAAATCTGGTAGCAGTATCGAAAATCACATTTTCTTTTGCTCTTTTAAGCCTCTCTTCATTCGAAAGTTTATCCTTTTCTGATGAGCGAAGAGTCAGAATATTATCAAATCCATTGAAGATTGGAATACTGGCACTTATACTTCCTCTAGCTCCGGAAGAAGTTACGTTTGTAAAAGCTAACCTCTCTTGTACAAATTGCTGACCCTCCTGAGTTGAGTAACCGGCACTTGAGGATAAACTTGGAAGAAAATCTGCTTTTTCACTATTAATTCTGTATTCACTGAGCTCAAGATTATTCTCTGCTTGCTTAAGCTGATAATTATTCTCCAACGCAATTGTAATTGCTTCATCGAGTGTAATTACCCTTTTGTTTTGTGCAAATGAAATTGAGGATATTGAAAGCGTAATTAATGCCGCTAAAAGAATTGTTTTTTTCATTGATGATTTCTTTTGGTTAACTGCTCCGCTTTCACGAAACCAAGAACAGATAGTTTCACCGGAAACAGATTTAAATAATATTTTTGTAACTATAATTTAGACGAGAAAATTTATTCTTAATCACGCCTGGAATTTAGTTTTTCATCTAAAATCTCTCCAAGCATAGATAAACCTTTTTTTGTTAGGGCCTTTTTAATTTCAGAAGCTAATAAAGAGCTACTTCCGGATGAATTATACCCTTTCGACTTTGGTCTCCCTAATAAAAAACCTGCCAGAATTGACACTCCAAGTATATGTAAAGGATATTTTCTTATGATAGTTTTCGGATCCAGATTTTCAGCAACTTCATCTTTAACCTCATCTATAGAACGATCTATCCCTTCCTGAATTCGGACTAACTCATTTTCTAACTCTTGCTTTTTCTTTTCTATTTCAGATACTCTTGCTGAACTCATTGTATATCCTCTGTTTTTTTCTCTTCAAGATATTTTATCGTTTCATTTTCTTTCTTTGATTCAAGAGCCTCAATTACATCATGCATTATTTGTTGCTGTATTTTCCGGGATATGTTCTTAGGCTTGGCTAATACTAAAATAATTCCGACGATGAATAAAAAGCCGCCGACAATTAGAAAGCCCAGTGCATTATTATTCAAAAGCTCTCCTAAATAAAATGATAGTGCAATTAAGCTAAACAGCAGACCTGTTCCAAGAATGATAAAACTGACGGAATGCTGAATCATGTTTCCTAACCAAAGCGTGCCCTTGTCACTGAGATTAAGAATTAAAAGCTCGATGCGTGTTTCCACGTATCCTTTCAATTCATTTGAAACCTGTTTTATACGTTGCCCGAGCTGGTCCATAGTTAGTCATCATCTCCGCTAAGTGCTTTACCGATTAAAAAACCAACAGCTAGCCCAATCAAAACACTTTTTACAGGATGTTTGCGAACAGTATCTTCTGCCACAAGCTTAGCATCTTCAATTCTCTGCTGAATTTCTTCGTCTTCAAGAAACTTCTTACCTCTGTCGAGTGCTACATCCAGCTTTTCATTTAAATTCTGAAGAATCTCTTCATTCATAATCGCCCTTTTTCTTATAAGATAATAAATAGATAGGGAACCGAAAATTCCAGCTTTGCAAAAAGTTATTCGTAACGAAGACTTTCTATTGGATCAAGTCGGGATGCTTTCATAGCGGGATATACTCCAAAAATTAGTCCCACAGCTAACATTCCAAAGAAGCTTAAGAATAAAGATGAGACAGGTATCACTGCTTCAGTATCAATCAAAATAGCCATTAAATTTCCGGCACCAACTCCAAAAACCAAACCAATTAAACCTCCAAGCTGGCAGATAAAGACGGCTTCAACCAAGAACTGATTTACAATGGCTTTTCTGGTTGCTCCTACAGCTTTTCGTACTCCTATCTCTCTTGTTCTTTCTGTAACAGACACGAGCATGATATTCATTACACCGATTCCCGCTCCAAGAAGCGTAATAAATCCAACAGCAAAACCAGCGAAATAAAGAATAAAAGTAAATTGATCAAAAGTACCGGTAAGAGAATCATTCGTGATAATTTCAAAATCATTATCGTCGGAAGGTCCTACTCCTCTTATTACCCGCATTATGCCGGTCACTTCATCGACAGTTTCCTGAATTTTCTGAATTTCAGGAGCCCTAACCTGAATTCCAATACCTCTGTTTCCTCCATAAGCTACAATACCAGTTGTATAAGGGATTACAACAATATTATCGAAAGAATTACCAAAAATCTGACCTTTCTTCTCTAGAATACCAATTACAGTGTAAGGACGCCCATCTATCCTCACTTGTTTTTGAAGAGGATACTCGGTTTTAAAGATTTCCATCTGAACATCTTTCCCGATTATAACCACATTCCGGGCATACTGAATATCTTCTTCTGTAAAATTTCTACCATCCTCAAATTCAAAGGCATTGTTTTCAAAAAATTCCTGATTCCCTGCCCGTACCATAACATCAGGATCGGTTTCTTCATTTTTATACTCAATCTTAGTAAAGCTAAATGTGGTAACAGGGCTGAGTCCCTCTCCTATTCTCATTCGATCATCAAGTTCTTCAGCATCATTGAATCTGATTTGTTTTCTATTCCTGAGACTTGCATCTCTTGGGCCCATTTGTACTGCCGGGTTTCTTTGCACAGTAATAACATCACTCCCCAAGATGCTCATGGTATTAGTAAAAAAATTATCCAATACAGCAACCGCAGTAGTGGAAACTATTACAGAAAAAACACCGATTACCAGAGCCAATAAAGTTAGCGAAGAACGAATTTTATTCGCTTTAAGTGAACTTGTTGCCTGAGAAAAAGTTTCTTTAAAATTCATTATTCAAACCTCAGAGATTCAATAGGATCTGATTTTGCAGCTCGATAGGCAGGTATAAATCCAAATGTTAAACCTACCAATGTACAGATGAAAAATGCGATAGCTATTACACTAAAATTCATTGTAGCAGTAAAAGCCTGATCTATAAAAAAAGTAGCAATAGCTGCAAAAATAACTCCTATTACACCTCCGGCTACACATATTGCAACTGCTTCAATCAGAAACTGAGATAATATTTCCCATGATTTTGCCCCTACAGCTTTTCTGATTCCAATTTCTTTTGTTCGTTCACGAACGGATACAAACATAATATTCATTACCCCAATACCCCCAATTAATAATGAAAGAGCAACCAAACCAAATCCTACGGCATACAAACCACCTTTAAACGCTGCCAATTGCTCTTCAAAAGCCTGAGGTTTATTAATGGCAAAATCGTTTTCCTCTGCGGCATCCAATCCCCGAACCTGACGCATTAATCCTTCAATTTCATATTGCCCTTCTTCCAATGCTTCTTCAGTGGGAAATTTAACACCGATCTGAATCCCTCTTCTTAGTCCAAATATTTTATTAAATGAAGTAATTGGAATGATAGCTCTGTTATCAGAATCCCCTAACCCGAGAAAACTCCCTTGTTTTTCAAGAGTTCCAATAATGGTAAACTTCTGTCCGCCAAGACGTATTTGTTTACCCAGAGAATTTCCATTTTCAAAAAATGCTTCTTCAAGTGACTTTCCAATGATGATAACATTTCTCCCTGAACGAACTTCATTCTGAGTAAACATCCTTCCGGAATCAATATTTAATCCTTGTATCACCAAATAATTATGTGTTGCTCCACTAAGACCAACATTTTCTGCATTTTTGTCCTCGAATCGAATATTTACATTTCTGTTTGCGGATGCTGCAACATTAGATGCATATCTGCTTTTCTGATTCAGGAACTCTACATAATCGATTTCCATTTCTTTTCGACCAATAATTTCCCACCAAGGCTTATCATTATTCCACGGCCATTTTTCTACATAAACCACATTGGTGCCCAGCATGGCCATACTTTTATCAAAATTTTCGTCCATCCCGGTAGTAACAGAATCAACCACTGTAACCATAGTAATTCCAATAATGATACAAAGTGCCGTTAGGAATGATCGCATTTTATTGATGCTCAGAGCTCTAAACGCAATACGTATTCCTTCAGAAAGACTGTTTAAAATTCTCATTCTTTTATTTGGTATTATTGGAGCACTGCTACGAAGCTTTCCACATTTCGTTGCAGTAAAACTAAATTAATTTATCTGTTTTATGAAACTTGATGTACTCGTTTTTGCTGCTCATCCCGACGACGCGGAACTGAATCTTGGAGGTACAATTTGCAAACTTGTTCTGCAAGGCAAAAAAGTTGGTGTTTTAGATCTGACAAAAGGAGAACTGGGGACACGCGGAACTGCTGAAACAAGAGCAAAAGAAGTATACAATGCCTCTGAAATAATGGGAATACAGTACAGGAAAAACCTAAATTTAGGCGATTCAATTCTTGAAAACTCCAGAGAAAACCAACTAAAGATTATTGAACAAGTTAGAAAAACTCAGCCCAAGATTTGTATAACCGGTGCACCACACGACCGTCATCCTGATCATGGGAAGTCTACACAATTAGTGTTAGATGCACTTTTTTACTCCGGGTTAAAAAAAATTGAGATCCCTGAAACTACTCCATGGAGACCCGACCACATTCTTCATTACATGCAAGATCGTCCTTTTGAACCTGATTTTGTGTTCGATATCTCAGAAACATGGGAAAAGAAAAAAGAGGCTATGCTGGCTTTTTCCACACAATTCAATGTCGAAGATCCGGGGAATGAGCCGGAGACATACATTTCGACTCCTTCGTATTTTAAACAACTTGAAGCGAGAGCAAGATATTTCGGCCATCTGGCTGGATTTGAATTCGGTGAACCTCTGAAAATTTATAATGGTCCCGCTCCATTGAGTTCGTTGGATGAGTTTCTAGGTTGATTTCCAATTTATTAATACCACCGATCCTAAAGAATCTACTTGTGAAAATTCTAAACATATAGATGCTTTTTGAGCAAGTTGGACTAAAGTCTATTCTTGCTTATTGAGGTTGCTCTGAGATAGTGATCAATTAAGAACTTTAGTCCTATATTACCACGATAACATTTATTTCTTTTATGCTTTTTATTAAAAATCTCGATTTATCTCTGATAAAAAACTTTGCGTTACCCCGTGCCCATTGAATTTAAAAATACTTCTGAATTTCTCTCATTAACTCTTCATGCATTTTAGCATTCCCTGCTACAATAGTTTTTCCAAAAAGCCAATCCTGTTCATTGTTCCAATCGGTTACGATACCACCTGCTTCTTTGATAATGAGTGATCCTGCTGCTACATCCCAGGCGCTCAACCCTGATTCAAAAAAACCTTCGAATCTACCACACGCCAAACAACATAAATCATAAGAAGCAGCTCCTGGTCTTCTTATTCCATGCGTATTTTGCATCAAATTTTTAAGCAAAGCCAAATAATCATCAATATGATTAAAAGAGGTATATGGAAACCCAGTGGCGATTAATGATTCTGAGAAGCTTTTGATGGAAGATACCGATATTGTTTCTCCATTTAAAAAAGCCCCTTCTCCTTCAACAGCAAAAAATAATTCATTATTTGCTACTTCAAGTACCAGACCAACTTTGGGAACCTTGTTTTCCCACATCGCAATACTTACACAGTATACAGGAAATCCATGAGCAAAGTTTGTAGTACCATCAATTGGATCGATAATCCATGTACGGGAATCAGTCATTTTATCTTTTGCACTACTTTCTTCAGCAAGAATTTCATCATCAGGAAATTCTTTTTTTATAACCCTGATAATTTCTTTTTCTGAAGCAATATCTGCATCTGTTACCAGATCATTCTTCCCTTTCAGATTCGTTTCGAATGATTTTTCGGATGCATATTCCCTAATAATTTCTGCAGCTGACTCAGCTGCTGCTTTAGCTATATTTAGTTCTTTTTGATAATTCAAATCTATTTTGAGTAAGTGATTCTTTTCCTGTTCTTGTCCTTTAATCTAACCCAAATTTTAGAGATATTTAAAGCCATCATTTCACCTAATCAAGATTTAATGGTAATTCCCATAGCGAGTGATCACGCCGGCTTTGAAGGCAAGGAAATCGTAATCAAAATTCTGGAAGAACTTGGGCACACTCCCGTCGATTTCGGCACTCATTCTGAGGAATCCGTTGATTACCCCGATTTTGCTGTTCAGGTTGCCGAACGAATTAATAATGGAGAACACGAACTTGGAATTCTCGTTTGTGGTAGCGGTCAGGGAGTTTGTATGACTGCAAACAAATACCCGAAAGTGCGTGCAGGTCTTGTATATTCTAAAAACTCAGCGAAAATGACCCGCCTACATAACAATGCCAATGTCATGTGCCTACCAGGTCGTGAACTTACAAAAGAGCAACTTCGTGAGATAGTTCCAACATGGATCAATACGGAATTTGAAGGTGGCAGACACGAAAGACGAGTAAATAAAATTGAAACACTTACCCAAAAGTAATTTAACAGATGAAAACGCTTAGAGAGCAGGACGCTGCTATATTTGAACAGCTTGAAAATGAAACAGACCGACAGAATTTCAATCTTGAACTTATAGCTTCTGAAAACTTTGCATCACGTGCAGTAATGGAGGCTTCAGGAAGTGTTTTAACCAATAAATATGCCGAGGGTTATCCCGGTAAAAGATACTATGGGGGATGTGAGTTTGCTGATGTTGTTGAAGATCTTGCCAGAGATCGAGCAAAAAAATTATTTAATGCAGACTGGGTAAATGTACAACCACATTCCGGAGCAACAGCAAATGCTGCAGTTTATCTGGCCTTTATGAAACCTGGTGATACTCTTTTGGGATTTGATCTTTCTCATGGAGGTCATTTAACCCATGGTTCTCCAGTAAATTTCTCAGGAATTTATTTCAAACCTGAATTTTATGGAGTTGAAAAGGAAACCGGTCGACTTGATTACAATAAGATTAGGGAAAAGGCTAAAGCCGTTAAACCTAAAATGATCTCTATCGGTGCTTCTGCATATTCCCGTGACTATGATTACGAAGCTTTCAGAAGCATCGCAGATGAAGTTGGCGCCTTTCTATGGATGGATATGGCACATACTGCCGGTTTGATTGCCACAGGAAATTTGAAGAACCCTCTTCCTCATGCTCATGTAGTTACAACTACTACTCATAAAACTTTAAGGGGGCCACGTGGCGGTATGATCCTAATCGGAAAAGATGGAGAAAATACTTTAGGAGTTGTTGCACCTAAATCAGGTCGTGTAAAAAACTGGAGTGAAGTTTTAGATTCTGCAGTGTTTCCGGGAACACAGGGAGGACCTTTGATGCACATCATTGCTGCAAAAGCTGTAGCATATGGAGAGGCTCTTCAGGATGATTTTAAAACGTATCAAACTCAGGTTCAGAAAAATGCGAAAGCAATGTCGGCTGAGTTTACAGAGCTTGGATATGACATTGTTAGTAACGGAACTGACAATCACCTGATACTTATCGATCTCAGAAATAAAGGAGTGAATGGTAAAATTGCAGAAGAGGCACTTGGAAAGTCAGCTATTACAGTGAATAAAAATATGGTTCCATTTGATACTGAATCTCCATTTGTTACTTCCGGAATCAGGATTGGTTCTCCGGCGATGACAACACGAGGTTTCAAAGAAGAAGAATTCAGAGAAGTTGCTCGTCTTATCGATCAAGTGATTCAATCTCCCACTGATGAAGACATTCATAAGCAAGTGACCAAAGAAGTAAAAGCTCTTTGTGAGAATTTCCCTCTTTATGATTTTGTAACTGCTTAAAAAATCTATTTTGGCTGAACGACAGATCATGCAAAAGCAACCACCCAAGGCAAAAAAGCCTGAGGATCGAACTAAAGAGATGTCTTTTCTTGAACATCTTGAAGAACTCCGCTGGAGAATCATAAAAGGTTTGGTTGGCGTTTTGGTTGGTGTTGGAGTTGCTTTTTTCTTTTCTGACTTTCTAATCAATGAGATTTTACTCGGTCCAAGTAAAGCGGAATTTTTCATGTATGAAATCATGAAAATGGATGCCATTGATCTTACTTTACAAAGTCGACGCTTACCGGGTCAGTTTTTTGCTTTTTGGGGCGTACTCTTTGTAATCGGTTTTATTATCGGATCGCCGATATTCTTTTATCAGGTTTGGTCGTTTGTAGAACCTGCTTTTGAAGTTTCTACAAAGCGAAAAACCGTTATGAGCGCCTTCTTTATTACGCTCTGTTTTCTTATCGGTGTTTCTTTCGGATATCTGATTCTTGTTCCTTTTGCTTTGCAGTTTTTCACTCAGTTCCAGATCTCAGATGTAATTCGTAATGATTTTGATATCAATAATTATTTCAGCTTGTTTACAACCTGGGTACTCTCCTGCGGATTGATTTTTCAGATTCCGGTTTTCAGTTATTCGCTCAGTAGAATCGGAATCCTTACTCCTGATATCATGAGAAGGTTTCGCCGGCATGCTGTTGTTGCTTGTCTTGTATTGGCTGCTTTTCTAACGCCACCTGATCCAATATCTCAAATTTTAATAGGAGTTCCGTTACTATTACTATATGAACTATCTATCTGGATAAGCAAACTAGCAGTACGTCAAAGGAAAAAACAACTTGAAAAGACTTTTTCAGAATAATTGAAAACAGTTTTTTTGATAGAATCCCTTTATCTTTGGACACTAATTATACTATTTATCAGTTATTATTCTGAATTTTAATGAATACCATTTCAGCTTTGAAAACCAATTTCTTATTAGCTATTGCTTTAATTTTCTTTTGCATTTCCTGTGGTGGAGACAATCCGTTTAGTCTACCGCCTGATGATTTTACTACTGTACCAGAATCCTTTTCAATTCAGGGAATAACCCCGGACACAACAGAATCAGGTTTAATTATTTATGAACTTGAAGAAGGAAATGGAGAGTTAACGGTGACCATCAGAGATCAGGTTGATGTTTATTTTACCGGCAGAAGTATTAATGGAACTGTATTCGAAAGTACATATAAAAACAGCAGAACTACCCCAACATCTTATAACGTTTCTAGCACCAGCTTTACAGAAGGATTTCAAGAAGGAATTCTTAATATGAAAGAAGGCGGTAAAAGAGTTTTAATTGTCCCCCCCGAATTGGGTTACTTAAACAGAGCTGTTGATGATTCAGATATCATAGCAGTAAGAAGTGACACTCTTATTTTTGATATTGAGATTGCTGAGATCGTCTTTTAAGTAAAATATTTACGTTCATTCTTATTACTTAAAACCGTGATCATTTCATAAGCTATAGTTCCGGCTTCATCAGCCCAAATTTTGGCGTTTAACTCTTCGCCATCAAGTAAATAGACGTCATCACCTCTAACAAATGATGAAGCATCAGAAGAATATATACCGAAGTAATCCATGCTAACCCTTCCAACTTGCTGAACAAGTTTTCCATTTATCTTTACTCTGAATTTCCCGCTTAGTATTCGCATCAATCCATCTCCATAACCAACCGGAATTGTTCCCACGACACCGTCTTCAGGAGCTATCCAGCTTTGGCCGTACCCAACACTTTCTCCCTTTTTAATTAACCTTGTTTGCATCACAAAACTCTTCCAACTTAGTATGGGCTTGAGGCTTTCAACCATAACATCATCACCGGCCATATATCCATATAAACAAATACCCGGTCTTACAGCATCAAAACTAACATCCATACCTTTGTAGTGAAAAATGGCTCCTGTATTAGCTACATGCGTTAATAAGTGCTTCGGAAAAAACTTTCTGATTTTTTTAAACTGATGCAATTGCTTTTCCACACTTGCATTTTGTGGTTCATCAGAAGATGAAAAATGAGTGTAGATTCCAGTGCAGGTCATCTTTCTATTTTTTTTCATTAATTCAAAGACCTGTCCTGCGTTTTCAGGAGTAATTCCAAGTCTTCTCATGCCGGTATCAAAATTTAGATGATATTCGGTACCATCAGCTAACTCTTCAAAAGATGACATATCTGACAATGATGCCGTAAGATTATATTCAACATATTGATCGGCTCTTTCTTTGTCAGGTGATTCAAAGATCAAAACGGGGTTTTTAACCCCTCCTTTTCTCAATTCGATACCCTCGGTAAGTGTTGCAACACAAAACCATTCCACTTTATTAGTCAGGTATTTAGCAATTTCTACAGCACCGTGACCATAAGCATCATCTTTTATGACTGCCATCAGTTTAGTTCCTTTTTTCACGGATGAACGAACTGCTTCTACATTACTTTCCAGTTTTTTCAGATCAACTATAATTTCAGATCTCATTATTTATATCAAAAAAATTTCTTTTTATGTTGTTTTAAAATTACGCTTGCAGCATTAAATCCGGCTGCCCCAAAAACTCCACCTCCCGGATGGCAGGACGCACTGGACAAATACAAATTTTTGATCGGAGTCTCATAGCGACTCATTTCAGGAATAGGTCGAAACATAAACATCTGATCAAAACTCATTTCCACATGCATTACATTTCCTCTTAATAATCCATGTTTGCGCTCAATATCTAATGGGGATTGAATGTACCAATCGATCAGCTTATCCTTCATATTAGGTGCATAATCAACAACCACATCGTAGATCTTTTGCGCTTCCCTTTCGCGAATGTCATCCCAGTTTGCACCATTAGCCAATTCATAAGGATGCCATTGCGCCCATACAAACATGGTGTGATTTCTATCCGGAGCTACATCCTCATCAATGGCTGAAAAAGTCATGGCCAGAGCAGCGGGCTTTTCAGGAGGAAGCCCCTTAGTATAATCTCCGATCGCATTATTCATGTATTGTACGGATGGAGCCAGTAATTGAATTCCGTTGTGGATATCAGGATCATCAGGAGCAGCGGTATATTGAGGAAGTTCTTTAACAGCACATCGTATCACCATTCCGAAACCATTGCCCACATGAATATTTTTTACTTTGGTAAACATAGATTCTTCGAGATGTTCCCTGCCCACCATTTTCATCATTGTGGTTTGAACATGCGCATTAGATACAATGATTTCAGCCCGAAATTCTTCTCCTGATTCTGTTCTTACACCAATTGCTCTACCATTTTCTATAAGAATTTTATCAACCGGTTGATTCGCTTTCACTACACCATTGTGAGCTTCGATCAGGTTTTTCATAGCTTGGGTTAACATCCCGCTTCCACCACGCGGATGCTTTGCTCCACTTTCATGCAACATCGATTGCCATCCTGCAAAATCACCCGTTGCAGAATGGTCCGGCAAAGGACCTGATTGTGCCGCAAACCAAAGAATGGCAGCTTTCATGTATGGACTTTCAAAAGCGTCGTTCACCACTTTTCCGTAGCTTGATAATATCTTTTGTAATCCCGATGCCTGCTCTCCTTTCTTGAACATAGCACCGTCTTTGATCTGATTCTTTGCCATTTCAGCAATAATATTCTTTGCTGTAGGCGGAGTCATGAAAGCTTTCAATACTCCTTGATTGATCTTTCCCCAGAAATTTACGAACTCTTTATAATTCTGAACGTCTTCAGGAGCAACTTTTGAAATAGACTCCAGCGTTCTTTCCACATCTTTCCAAAAGTGGATCACTCCTTTTCCAGTAGGAACCGGATAAGACATGATGGGATCCATATCGATGTATTCCAACCCATATTTGGTAAGCTCTAATTCTTCTATAATCCCTGTTTGATGAATCATGATATGAACCGAAGAACCTACATCCATTTTAAATCCCCGAGGGTTTTCAGGAGATTTAAACATCGTTTCAGTACACACTGCCCCACCAATTGTGTCTCTTCGTTCAAGAACTAATACCTTTTTTCCGGCTTTAGCCAGATAACAACCTGTGGTTAATCCGTTGTGTCCTGATCCAATTATTATTGCGTCAAAATTTTCCATGTTGGAAGATAAAACGAATTGTTTGAAACCAAAGATTTATTAAGTTGTTTGGATTATAAAATAATCAAGTCATCCTGAATATACTTCCGAAGAATCTTCAAAACTATTCAATTGTGTAGATTCTACGCTTTATTCAGAATGACAGATAATAGTGCATGCGCATAGGAAAATTTGAAATAGAACATTTAAGTGAAGGGGTCTTCGAAGCTTTTGAAGACGGAAGTTTTCGAAAAATTCATTCCGAGGATATAACAGGAAATGCCAGTCAGAAGTACGGGCAGGAACTGACTGCACGAATAGGAATCGATCCTATTCTTATCAAAACCGGTAAACAAAATGTTCTTGTGGACACCGGATTGGGCTGGGGTTTGGATAAGAACAGTGAATACGCTGATACTTCTAATCTGAAAACCAATCTGGATATCTTTGGTCTAACCCCTGATGACATCACGCATGTGGTTTTGACTCATTTACACTTTGATCATGCGGGAGGTTCCACTTTTGTTGGTAAACAATCTGAAACCACAGCCACTCTCCCTTTCGCTAATTATTTTGTACAGAAACTGGAATGGATGTATGCATTAGAGCAAGTTCAAACCGATCAAAATAATATTGGAGCCCATTACGAACTGGATGAATTCTATCGTTTGGTGGCTGATGAAAAGATCGTATTTCTAACCGATACAAAATTTGAATTACTACCGGGCATTGAGATCATTCGTACCGGCGGACATACTCCCGGTCATCAGGTCGTAAAAATTCAGGATGCCGGAGAAACAGCTTACATTCTTGGTGATCTATTACCGAGCAAATCGCACTTGAACCAATATGCAATGAAGTTAATGGATGTTGATCCCATTCAATCCAAGAAAGCAAAAACATTACTACTGCGACAAGCCTATGAAGAATCTGCCGTTCTCTTATTTTACCACTCCATTCATACCAAAGCCGGCCGTTTGTTGAAAGATGTGGACCGAAAGTATGTTTTAGAGGAAGTTCAGTAATTCATCAAAGCAATCATTCAAATATGGTAAAAGTAGAATCTCAGAAATTCTTTTGCAGCCTTATATGAACACTTCAATAAGATAAGCTGATGTTGTATATTTTTTGAAATAGAGTAAAATTCATTATATCCCTATGATTTTAAGGGATATAATGAACTGTATTAATCATATTCTTACGTTGAAGAAGAATTCGCTACGCTCTTCTTCAACGTTTCCGTGCTAAGTTTAAAGTTACGTAGCAACTTATCCCAACCCTAACTAAATTCAATGGGTAGAACCACTGAACTTAGCATGGAAACGCTATATAAATCATCATTCCTAACATTATCAATTTAACGTGAAAATAACTCCCAAAGCGAAAAGAAACATTTCGAGGATTATTCCCTTCGCGATAATTTGGGTATTGATTGGATGGATAACTGATATAACTGAGATAGGAATAACACGGAACCAGAACCTTAATCCGGATACTGATATTTCCTTCACTATCCCCGTGCTTATTTTTGCCAGTCTGGCGAATGCCCTGGTTGGACTTATTGTAGGAGCTTTAGAAGTGGTTTATTTAGAAAAGAGATTTTCAAACCGAACACTATGGGCCAAGCTTTTTTACAAATTCCTAATCTACCTCACTCTAACTATCATCATTATCGTCATCTTTTATCCTGTGGCCTTTACGCTCGAAACAGGCATAAGTTTACTAGAAGCTGATCCCTGGCAACAGTTGGGTAGATTTTTCATGAGTATCTCTTTTCTTGTCACCTTATTTCATTTGTCAGTAAGGATTATTTTTAGTTTGATCTATTCAGCTATAAGTGAAAACCTGGGGCATCATTTGTTTTTAAATTTTTTTACTGGAAAATACCATCACCCCAAAATTGAAAAACGCATTTTCATGTTCTTAGACATGAAATCTTCGACTACAATAGCCGAAACTCTGGGGCACACAAAATACTTCAAATTACTAGACTCCTATTACAAAATTATGTCAGACCCGATTATTAATTCATTCGGTGAAGTCTACCAGTATATAGGAGATGAAATCGTGATTTCATGGAAAGTTGGCAAGGGGGTTGACCAGGCAAACTGCATCAAATGCTTCTTTGACATATGCGATCAACTCAAGGAACAAAAAGAAGTTTTATTTCGTGAATTCGGTTTTGAAATTGGATTCAAAGCAGGGATTCACTTCGGTGAAGTCACTATTGGAGAAATTGGAGACTTGAAAAGGGAAATCGTATTTACGGGGGACGTTTTGAATACGACCGCCCGAATCCAAAGTCTTTGTAAGGAATTAAAAGCTGACTTATTGATCTCAGGTGCAATTAAAGAAATATTACCCCACTCTAACTATCAATTTTGCTCTAAAGGAAAGATAGAACTGAAAGGAAGAAAAAAGAAAGAAGAACTTTTTAGTGTAACTTTAGAAAAGAAGCCTACAATCGCTAACAGTAAGTAAAACTACATTAAGCCGATAATAAATGATAAAATTCTTTAGAAAAATTAGACAGAAAAAGCTGACTGAAAATAAATTCAGTAAGTATTTGATTTATGCGATTGGAGAGATTGTTCTTGTTGTAATTGGAATTTTGATTGCACTTCAGATTAATAACTGGAATGAACAGCAAAAAGAAAATCAAAATGAACAAATCATATTAAAGAGGCTTCAAAAAGAGTTTATCTCTAATAAGGAACAACTTAATATTAAAATCGAACATAGAAATGCTATTATTGAAAATTGTGAGCGATTATTACAATATTATCGAAACCCAAACACCGCTGAGCGAGATAGTATTATGTTCTATTTAAGTAGTGTTGTTCCAACAACTTTTGATCCGGTACAAAATGACTTCGTAAACTCTGGAACTATTGAGATACTAAAAAATGAAGAGCTTAAACAACTATTAGTTAATTGGAGCACCGATGTCATTCAACTTCAAGAAGTTGAGCAAATGTTTGTGAGATATGTAGAACAAGACCTACTTTCTTATACCACTGCATTAGGTATACGACGGGATTTACAATACTATTTTTGGAATCATACAAATAGAAGTTTGTTGGAGTCTAATCAAGACTCCAAAATGAAATCGAAAAAATCCAACCTAAAAACCCCTACAAAAAACGATTTGTTAACCGACTCAAGATTAGAAGGTGCCATTTCACAATCACTCACATACAATTTATTTAATAATCAAGAATCTGAAACATTAAGGAAAAGAATCAATAACATTCTTCAAATTTTAGATAGTGAAATTGGAAAATAACGAAAGCACAATTATGTATATAAGTAATTGCTTGTTCTTGCCTAAATTCTGAAAATCTTCGCGGATTTTCAGTCTGGTGTGCACTTGCAAATTTATGCATAACACAATATGAATAGTCGAGACCTTTAAAATAATTAAATGAAAAAGAAAATTGCAGTAATCGGGGGTGGAATCGCGGGACTTACTTTCGCAAGACAAATCTCAACAAGAGAATTTGACATCCATATTTTTGAAAAAAAACCTGATTTTGAAGAAATAGGTGCCGCCATCAGTGTTTTTCCAAATGCCCTGGCTGTAATGGATGAGCTTGGTTTATTGAATGATATTCTGAGTAAAAGCGGTCAATTTGAAAATGTCTTCCTTAAAACTGACAAAGGTAACATTCTTAGTAAAACATCTCCCAAAAGCGATTATCCGGTAGTATGTATTCACAGAAAAGATCTTCATGACATTCTGCTAAAAAATATCAAAGCAGAACTACATTCCGGTTATGAAATTCTACACCTTTCAAACTTAGAAAATGATCAGGTAAAGTTAGAATTTAAAAATGGCAAGACGTTCCTTGCAGACGCTGTAGTCGGAGCTGACGGTATACATTCAGTTGTACGAAAACATGTCATAAATGATGGAGAACCTACTTTCAGGGGATATAATATATGGAGAGGGATTGTTGAATCTGATTTTGAAATCGGTTACGCAAGTGAAACTTATGGATCAGGAAAACGGGTTGGAATTGTTCCTGTAAAAGATGGAGTATATGGTTGGTGGGCTACTTATAATGAAGGGTTTTTAAAAGATGACGAACCGGAAGGCACTAAAGTCAAACTAAATCGTCTTTTTGGAAATTGGCATCACCCTATTCCGGAATTGATAAATAATACAGAACAAATATTAAAGAACAGCCTCGTTGACAGAAATCCTCAAAAAGGCTGGACAAAAAAAAATATTAGTCTGATTGGAGATGCCGCTCATCCTACCACTCCTAATTTAGGGCAGGGAGGTTGTACTGCTATTGAGGGAGCTTATCTTCTAGCTAAATGCCTCAACAAATATGGAATATCTTACCGTGCTTTTACTACTTATGAAGAAAATCATTTCCATCGAACAAAAGAAATTAATAAGGAAAGTTTAAAACTTGGAAAATTAGGTCAAATTTCTAACCCTTTATTAATCAGCATAAGAAACTTCTTTTTTAGAATAACTCCTTCAAGTTTGGCAATGAAAATGATTTCCAAATACTTTTCTTATCGGGTAACTGAAATAAAAATTTAACTTTATCTTGTTATAGCATTGATGCTATCAGCAAAAAAATACATGATCATTTGTAATATCTTTATCTCAGAAACAAATTCTGTGATCACTAAACTTTAGTAGTTATTGTTCCGAATACAAAAAACAGATTTTAACTTTCACTCACTCCCCAACCAATAAAACACATTTCTTAAAAACTGAAGATTATTCGGAGCTAATCTCGGGTTATTGATTCCGATTCTAAAAGTACCATTATCATTAGTTACTGTTTGAGCGGTAAACATGGCCGCCTCTCCAAATACCGCGATTTTTCCATTTCCCACCTCCATAATCACTCCCTGAGCATACCCGTCGATATCTATAGTTTTTGTGGTGTCCGTAAACTGCCATGCCACTTCCGGCTCCAGACTGAAATCCCCTTCTTTAAAGACCATAACAGGTGTGGCTTCTTCCGGATATTTGAAAGCAGAACCGGTAAATGAAGTTAAAGCCTTAATATCTTCTGTAAGAGGTGAGTCTTTAAGTCTTCCGTTCTCTTTACTGAATATGTCAGGCCCATCTCCTTCTCTTTCTAAACGAGCGAAACCATTGCTGAAATCAAATCCAAGTTTTGATGTCAGAATTGAAGCCGCACCGGGATACGGCATGTGATCAGCAATCAAAAACAAACTTCCACCCTCACTTACCCATTCAATAATATGATCCGATTCTTCTTCAGAAAACACCGGAGGATTTGGGAGTGCCCAATCTCCGATATTACTTTCATGAATCGGATTTACCGTTAAATAAATATCACACTGATTAAGATCTGAACTATTCTCAACTCTTTTGTTAAAATCACGAGGTTGATAACCATCTATTCTTAGAACATAAGCTACCGGTGTAAAACCATTATTAATAGTATGCCGACTGTTATGAGCCGAATCCATACAAACAATGGGACCTTTTTCCTTAGCAAATTTGGGATTTTCTATACCTGTTGTAAATGTAGTGTCCGGACCTTGTTGGGCATTGACGTGCGTAATTGCCGTTAAGACAATTAACATTGAAAGAAATATAGATTTGTTCATAAGCTATTTGATTAATACTATTATTATAGTATTAAAAACGTAAACAAAATAAAAGCCAACTCCCTTTCGAAAGTTGGCTTTCAATTTCATGAAGAACAGGATTTATTATTCTTCTATCACTGATTCAGCAAGAAGGGTAAGCTTGTTGCCGGCTACTTCAACAAATCCACCGGAGATGGTGTAATTTGATTCTCCTTCGATTTTTCGAATCAACACCTCTCCTTCCTCTAAAGTAGAAACAATGGGAGCGTGATTTGCTTTAACTTCAAAACTTCCTTCTGTTCCCGGCATTTTAACTCCGGTTACTTCACCGCTGAACAGTGATCCTTCAGGAGTAAGAATTTGTGCTTCAAAAGTACTCATTCAATCAGTTTTAAGCTTCTTCAGATTCTGCGAGCATCTTCTCGCCTTTTTCAATGGCTTCGTTTATATCACCAACCATATAGAAAGCACCTTCCGGCAAGTGATCTAATTCTCCATCAAGAATCATTTTAACACCTTTCACAGTGTCATCAATTTTAACATACTTACCCGGAGAACCTGTAAACTGTTCCGCCACGAAGAATGGCTGAGAGAAAAATCTTTGAACTTTTCTTGCTCTGTTTACAACTAACTTATCTTCATCAGAAAGTTCGTCCATACCAAGAATCGCAATTATATCCTGAAGATCTTTATAATTCTGTAATAATGTAGTTGCTCTACGAGCGGTATCATAATGCTCATCTCCTACTACTTTTGGATCAACAATTCTTGAAGTTGAATCTAATGGATCTACCGCAGGATAAATACCAATCTGAGTCAATGCACGATTTAGTACCGTAGTTGCATCCAAGTGAGTAAATGTTGTTGCCGGAGCCGGATCCGTCAAGTCATCCGCAGGTACATAAACTGCCTGAACAGATGTAATAGAACCTTTCTTTGTAGAAGTAATTCTTTCCTGCATCGCACCCATTTCGGTTGCAAGTGTTGGCTGGTAACCTACCGCTGAAGGCATACGACCAAGAAGTGCTGATACCTCAGAACCGGCTTGAGTAAATCGGAAAATATTATCAATGAATAAAAGAATGTCTCTGGAAACTTCATCACGGAAGTACTCAGCTACAGTCAAACCTGAAAGAGCTACACGAGCACGTGCTCCAGGAGGCTCATTCATCTGACCAAACACTAATGTTGCCTGGGACTCTTTTAATTTTTCCTCATCAACTTTTGAAAGATCCCACTCCCCTTCTTCCATTGATTCTTTAAATTCGTCACCGTAATTAATTACACCTGATTCGATGAATTCACGAAGAAGATCATTTCCTTCACGGGTTCTTTCTCCAACACCGGCAAATACTGAAAGTCCACCATGCTGCTTTGCAATGTTATTAATCAACTCCTGAATCAATACGGTTTTACCTACACCGGCACCACCGAACAATCCAATCTTTCCACCTTTTGCATACGGGCAAAGCAAGTCAACAACCTTGATACCTGTTTCAAGCATCTCTGTAGAAGTTGCAAGCTGATCAAAAGCAGGTGCTTCTCTGTGTATAGGGTAATTATTTTTTCCTTCGGGAGCAGAAATTCCATCTATCGCTTCTCCAACCACATTAAATAGTCTTCCACGAATATCTTCACCAACCGGCATTGAGATTGCTTTTCCGGTATCCTCTACTTCCATTCCACGAACTAATCCGTCAGTGGAGTCCATCGCGATCGTTCTTACTCTATCTTCGCCAAGGTGCTGTGCAACCTCTAGATATAGTGTTGAACCATCGGTAGGATTTTTAATGGTAAGGGCATTTAGTACGGCTGGAGTTTCACCGTCTGTAAAGTCAACGTCAACAACAGGTCCGATAACCTGAGCAATTGTTCCTTTATTCATGTGCTAAATCGCGATTTTATTAAAATTTTTGATAACTGAGTATTGAAATTTCTGCACTCCTGCAAAGGCTGATTAAGATAGCAATTAAATTATAAAAATGTGGAATTTTGAGATAAGAAATTTACTCATCAAATTTTAATTGCCTTCACACTCTCTTCATATAGTTTTTATTTCTTGGAGCTTTTAAATAAACCATATTTTTAATGCCGTTTGTAGCATACATTCCAATTATCACCACATTATTTACTGTTTACTTCTTCTCCATCATCTATAAGCACTGGAGGCAAAAACCGGATGCACTTTATTTGCTTTGGTGGACCATCGGAGTAGTTTGCTATGGAATAGGCACTTTAGTTGAAAGTTTGCACACCATTTACGGCTGGTCGCCTTTTCTTTTCAAATCCTGGTACATAGCAGGAGCCTTTTTAGGAGGAGTTCCACTTGCTCAGGGAACCATTTATCTACTTATGAAAAGAAAAACCGCAAATATCCTCACAGCAATTCTGGTTGTGGTTTTAGTGATATCAAGCATTCTCACAATCCTCTCTCCTTTGGATGTAGCAAAAGTGAGTGATAAACTTAATGGCAATGTTCTGGAATGGAGTTATATCAGACTTATCACACCGTTTATTAATATCTATGCCGTCATATTTTTAGTTGGGGGTGCCTTTTATTCTGCTTTCAAATATTTCGGAAATAAAGAATTTAAAGGAAGATTTTGGGGAAATGTACTAATAGCAATCGGAGGAATTCTTCCAGGAATTGGAGGAACTGCTACAAAGTTCGGATATACTTACGTTTTGTATGTAACTGAGCTTTTAGGGATACTTCTGATCTTTGCCGGTTATATGATCATCAGAAATGATTCTTCTTTATCGGTACATAAAAATCAGGTAAAGGAAAAGGCTGCTATTTAAGATGTAAAAACCGGTGAATTAATTTAACATTTTGAGTCTAAGCTTCGTCTTATATTCGAATTTTAAATAATAATCCAATTCACCGAATGCGATACTTTACCAAATCTGCCGGAGTACTTGCTCTGGCGTTGACCCTTTTCATATCCTGCTCATCCAACAAACAGGAATTCTCCGTTGATTACGAAAAATTCACCCTTGATAACGGACTTGAAGTTATTTTTCATAAAGATGATTCTGATCCTGTTACCGCAGTTGCACTTACTTTCCATGTAGGTTCTTCACGTGAAAAAGAAGGAAAAACCGGTTTCGCTCACCTTTTTGAACATTTACTGTTTCTGGAATCTGAAAACCTGGGTAAAGGTGGTTTGGACAAAATGAGTAGTCGTATTGGAGGTTCAGGAGCAAACGGATCAACAAGCAGAGACCGAACCAATTATTTTCAAACCGTTCCTAATGATGCGCTCGAAAAAATGATCTGGGCAGAGGCTGATAAGCTTGGATTCTTCATCAATACCGTTACTGAAGCAGTTGTTGCCAAAGAAAAGCAGGTTGTTAAGAATGAAAAACGCCAGGGAGTTGATAATGCTCCATACGGACATGTGAATTATGTGATTGGCAAAAATTTGTATCCTGAAAACCATCCTTATAATCATCAGGTAATTGGCTCGCTGGAAGACTTACAAAACGCTACTCTTGCCGATGTAAAAGAGTTCTACAACAAATGGTATGTACCAAACAATGCCACATTAGTTATAGCCGGTGATTTCGATTTTGCTCAAGCTAAGGAATGGGTAAAAAAATACTTTGATGAAATTCCGGCGGGTGATGAAATAAATCCGTTGCCAAACATGCCCGTTTCTCTAGATCAAACAAAGAAATTATACTATGAAGATAACTTTGCACGTCTCCCGGAACTACGAATGGTTTGGCCTACTGTTGAGCAATATCATCCGGATATGTATGCTTTGGATATACTTACTCAACTTTTAGTAGACGGAAAAAAAGCTCCTTTTAATAAGATACTTGTTGAAGATGAACAGCTCACTTCTAATGTATTCATGTTTAGCCAAAATTCTGAGATTGCAGGTGAAACAGCACTTATTGTCAGAGCTTATCCCGGGACAGATTTAGACTCCGTTTATTCAGCAGTAAATCAGGCTTTTCTAAAATTTGAACAAGATGGATTCACTCAAGCCGACCTGGATAGAATTAAGGCGGGTATCGAAACAGGATTCTATAATGGTTTATCAAGTGTACTTGGGAAGGCGTTTCAATTAGCTCAGTATAATATCTTTGCAGGTGATCCGGGATACATCAACGAAGATATTCAAAAGACATTAGCTGTTACAAAAGAAGATGTAATGAGGGTTTATGAAAAATACATCAAAGATCAACATTATGTCTCTACAAGCTTTGTACCTCAGGGACAAAAGAATTTGATTTTAACGGGAGCAGAACCCGCAGAAGTTGTAGAAGAACAAATTGTGCAAGGAAAAGCGAATGAAGAATTCGAGCTTCCGGAAGAAACAGAATATGAACGAACTCCATCTTCTTTTGACCGAACTGTTGAACCTGAATACGGTGACAGTCCGGATGTAAAAGTACCAGAAGTATGGAATGCTTCTTTAAATAATGGAATGGAAGTATTTGGAATCGAAAATAATGAATTACCACTGGTTCAATTCACCCTTGAAATTGAAGGTGGACTACTGCTCGAAAACATTAACAAAACCGGTGTTTCTAATTTGATGGCAGATCTCATGATGAGAGGAACTGCTAACAAAACTCCTGAACAATTAGAAGAAGCAATCAATGAACTTGGAGCAAATTTAAATGTTAACGCAGGTCGACAAACTATTTCTATCACAGCAAATACATTATCCAGAAATTTTGGAAAAACTCTGGATTTAGTTGAAGAAATTCTTCTCGAACCTCGGTGGGATGAAAAAGAGTTTGAGCTTGCAAAGCAAAGCACTCTGAGTCAGATAGCACAACAAAGTGCAAACCCTAACAGCATTGCAACCAATGCCTACAATAAAATTCTATATGGCGAAGATCATATTCTGGGTTATAATTCTATAGGTACAACCAACAGTGTTGAATCAATTACTATTCAGGATTTGAAAGATTATTATAATGCCAATATCTCCCCTTCTGTTTCTGATTTTATGATCGTTGGTTCCATATCAAAATCAGAAGTTACCACTGCTTTAAATCAACTTGAAGAACAATGGGAAGCAAAACCTGTTCAGATCCCGGAGTTTGTAATTCCGGAGCAACCTGAAGCCTCAAAAGTTTATTTCTATGATGTTCCCAATGCTAAACAATCTGTATTAAGATTCGGATATTTAGCTTTGCCTGAAACTCATCCCGATTATTACCCTGCTACTGTAATGAATTATATTCTTGGTGGCGGTGGATTTGCTTCACGTTTTACTCAACAATTACGTGAAGGAAAGGGCTATACCTATGGAATTGGATCAGGATTCTCAGGGTCTAATATTGCAGGTCCATTTACTATTAGTAGTGGTGTCAGAACGAACGTAACTTATGAGTCTGCAGATTTAGTAAAGCAAATTCTTGTCGACTACCCTTCCACTTTTACTGATAAAGATCTGGAAACAACAAAAAGCTTTTTGCTGAAAAGTAATGCGAGAAGGTTTGAAACTCTGGGAGCAAAATTAAATATGCTTGATAACATCAGCGATTACGGTTGGGAGGCAAATTATGTTAAAGACCGTGAGCAAATCGTTAAGGATATCACCAAAGAAGAAATCAGTGAGCTTGCTAAGAAATATGCGAATCCTGACAGAATGGTATGGCTATTCGTGGGTGATGCCGAAACTCAAATGGACAGGCTGGAACAACTCGGCTTTGGTGAGCCTGTTTTGATTAACGAGCGATTTAAGGAAGGAAATTAAGATCAATACTGTATCTAATCCTTGATCATTCTTTTCAAATTAAGCTAAAGGCGTAATAGACAACGCCTTTTCTTTTTAAACATTACAATTATGAACAGATCGATTGAACTCATAAAAGAACTTAACCTTCAAAAACACCCCGAAGGTGGTTACTTCAAAGAAAATTACCGGAGTGAAGGAGTTATCTCTGAATCTGCTCTTCCTGATGAATTTAATGGGAACAGAAATTATTGTACGGGTATTTATTTTCTTCTTACCTCCGATTCTTTTTCAGCCTTCCACAAAATCAAACAGGATGAAATGTGGCACTTCTATGAAGGTTCACCTCTTATTGTACATATGATCAATGAAACCGGAAAATATTCTTTCCAAAAGATTGGTTTAGATATAGCAGACCATCAACTTCCTCAATTTGTTGTTCCAAAAAATACCTGGTTTGCTTCAGAAGTTCTACAACCCAATGCTTATTCCTTTGTGGGCTGTACTGTCTCTCCGGGATTTTATTTCGAAGATTTTGAACTTGCAGAAAGAAATTCTCTTGTTGCTAAGTTTCCAGCATGTTCTGAAATCTTAAACCGGTTATGTCGCTAAAAGTATTTGATTTATTTACAACAAAAATAATCTTATACTGATTTTATGAAACGATATTTTACTTTTTGGATTTTTCTTATTGTTTGCATTCTATTCTCATCTACTACCGAAACCAAATCACAAACATTTGAAATTGGGATTTGGTCTGGGCTTGGAACCTACAATCATAGTAGTCTTAGAAAAATATCCGCTCAAAATTTCTCTCAGAAGAATATCCCAAGCCTAAGTAATACAGACTACATGCCATTTGGTTCTGCATTTGGGATTCACTTAAATCGTGTTTATCAAGATTTTAGTTTTGGTGTATTTTTTAGAAAAGAAAAGTCCGCAACTGAACGAGCCTATTATAATTTTATTGAGGATTTGTATTACAATCAAAATGGGTCAAATCTTTTATTTGGAATACAAGGAAAACTTCATCTAAAAAACCAGTTACATAAAAATTTAAGTTATTTTCCATATTTCAGCCTTAAATCTGGGCTTAATCTCTCATCTATTTCTTACTCTGAAAATTTAGAGCTCTTGCCATCAAGTTATCTAGACAAATTTGAACTTACATCACAATCTTTCTACATAGAGCCTGGTTTTGGAATTCAAGCTTACAGAGGCGCTTTTAAAATTGAGCCAAATCTTTCTTTTTTTGTGCCCATTTTTCAATCAAACTATAAAATAGAAAATGAAAAACAGCTTGATAACCTTTCTGAAGAAAATAAAGAAAACACAAACTTTCTTGGATTACGATTGGGTGTGACTTTTGGAATACAATTTAACTAATTGAACGGCTGGAGTTGACATGTTTGATAATACAACCATGCACCTCTCTATAAATTAAATTGCATATTTAAAATTTTTGACTAGCCCTTTAAACCTAAAAATCGGAACAATGAAATACCCAGTAGCTTTTATTTCATTATTACATTAGGTAAATCACTTAATGAAGACTCCAACAAATCCAGAACAGAAAAAATAAGAATGAGACTTTACAAACCTTAAAACAAAAAAAGCCCTGCAAAACAGGGCTTTTAAACATTCAACTTTAAAGATCAGACTTATTTTGAAGCTAAATCTTTAAGTGTTTTAGCAAGCATACTCATTTTTTCTGAATTTCCTGCCATTCCTTGAACTTGTTCGGCTAGCTGAGAAAATACCTTTGATTTCCCCTTACCTGTCGAAGCCTCGGCATTTGCTATCCCTTGTCTTAATGAAGTAACACTTGCATTATCTAACTCATTGTCACGCTCTAACTGATCCACATAAGCTTTGGCAAGCACCGGAGTTGATGGCCATTCAAACATTGGATGCCCCTGAGCATTCAAATAGTCAAGTTTAACGGTTTTTGATGCATCAATTTCATTCTGAGTCATATATGGACTTGGTGTCAGATCAAAAATATCAAGACCACGGGCAATCTCAGAACTAATAATCAAACCATTATACCAATACACTGACCAACTACCACCACTTTGCATTCTTTCTGCAGAAACAGGTCCGCGATCATGAAACGCAATTTCAACCGGATTTGAACGATCCGTCCAATCGAATACAGAGATTCCTCCCTGATACCAAGACTGAACCATAATATCTCGCCCGGGAACCGGAATCATAGAACCGTTGTGAGCAACACAGTTTTCAGTACCTGACTGTACAGCAGGAATTTTATAATAGCTTTGGAAATCAAGTTGATTATCATCAGAAATAGTGAAGATCGCATTTGCACCCCATTCATCAGGATCGGTGTCACGGCATTTTGCGCCTCCACCTCCGCCCCACTCATCAGTAAATAGAACAGCACTACCGTCGTTTGTAAATGTAGCTGAATGCCAGTATGAGAAATTAGAATCCGCTACAGCATCTACTCGAACTGGGTTTACAGGATCTGTTATATCCAGCAATAAACCGTAACCTTCGCAAGCTCCACCTGCTAATCCAATCTCAGGGTAAAGCGTAATATCATGGCACTGATCCGGTCCTGGCTCAGGTCCACCATCGTTACTTACACCGCGAAGTTCATCTACAATAGACTGTATATTTTCTCTGAGATAAGCACTATCTGCAGCGGTTGGTTCTCCTTCTCCACCTCTTTCCTTTACAATTCTTGCTAATTGAGATTGTACAATATTATTATTTGCTACCTGAAGAAATGGTCCAACTGCAGTTTCAATTACAAATGGGAATCTTCCTTCTTCTTTAAGCTCATTGAATCTCTCTTTTTCAGCATCAGTTAACCCATGTTGTGGAGCTTTTTCAAGGTCTTCAAAAATTCTTGGTGAGCTTACAATTGCGGCTTCACTTGGGTTCGCTAATGGCACTTTTATCACTTCAATTCTGAAAAGCGCTGAATTCGGATCATCTTCATCTGCATAACAACCCGGAAGTTCATCTTCAGGACGCACACTTGCCGAACCCGAAACGTAGACATATACATTTTCATCATCTTCAGGATCTTTTAAAACGGAATGTGTATGAGAACCTCGACAGGTTTGTACATTTGCAACATACTCAGGCTCTTCAATGTTAGTAATATCAAAAATTCTGATTCCTCGAAGTCTTTCTTCACTTACCGCTTCCTGCACTCCTTCAGTACCACAATCTAATCGGCCTCCATATCCTTCACCTGATACAAACATCAGATTTCCATATACAGAAACATCACTTTGCGAGGCTGGACATAAGTAATCTTCTACCAATTCAGGCTTTTGTGGATTTGATACATCCCATATCATGACACCATTATAATTTCCCTGAAATGCATAATTACCCTGGAATGCCAGATCGGAATTAGTCACTCCAACAAAATCAGATGCCGGGGGAGTTGTAGATAGCATTTCCATATTCCAGATAGCTTCTTCTGCATCGAAAAGACCAGCTCCTAGTCCCTGACGAGGATCTGGTGATGGAATTTCAGCATTCTTTATAGGAGCTACTTCCGGTGAACTAAAATTAGCATTTTCTACAATAGTACCGGACGAAGAACATCCGTAAACAAACAAAGTTACAAACAGTAACCCTGATATTGAAAAATGCAGTAACGATTTATTTTTCATATGTATAGTATTTATTATTAATGTATTAAACTATTTATTTGAAACTTTTTGTTGTGCTACGACATCCTGAAGCATTAATTTCATTCTTGCAATTTCTGTTTTTTGATCAGCATTTATATCTGTAGCTAAACGAAATGAACCTTCATCCTGAACAGCGCCGTCTGTAGAAATTAATTCCTCTACCATTACAACAGCTCCTTGATGATGTTGAATCATATATTTCAAAAACAGCCGGTCAAATTCTGTGCCTTTTGCTTCAGATAGTTCCACGAGCTGCTCCTGACTTAACATTCCAACCATGTTCATATGGTCATGATGACCACCATCCACTCCGTGTATCATCAGCATTAACCCATTGATATGTACCTCAGGCACATTTTCTCCACGGTCACTGAGCCAAGTCTGCATAATCTTAATTTCATCTTTCTGAGCATTTATAATTCGTGCAGCAAGCCTTTGCACTGCTGGACTTGCTCCGTTTTTTGGTGCCAAATCTGACATAATTAATGCCTGTGCATGGTGACCTATCATATCGACCATAAACTTAACATCCGCATCAGTATAATTCATTTTAGCTTCCTGGACTCTTTTCCAGTACAGCTCCTCGAGTTCTTCGGAATTAGTGGCACTCTGAGTTATTTGCTCTGAATTTCCACGATCAGCAAGTTCCTGATTTGATTGTGCCTGCTCACTACTTCTACAGCTGAGTAGAATTATTGAAATTGCTATCAAACAAAATATTGATCTCATTTCTTGAATTTTTTATCTCTTAATTACTCATATTTTCTCGATAATAAGCCGATAATTATAGAATTGCTAAATAATAGCTTTCGGAAAATATTTTTTTACCCATTCTTCAAATTACAAATCAGCAAAGATTTTAATAATAATTCAACATCACCAATAACTGCAATTACTTATATTAGAACCTAAATTTAAAAGTAAAACTGTTTGATGAACAATTTAGACCCACAAGTACAGAAAAAGATTCAGAGCTGGTTAAATGGAAGCTATGATGAGCACACAAAACAGGAAATCCAGTCTTTATTAGATGAGAAACGGTTTGAAGAATTAACAGATGCTTTTTACAAAGATCTGGAATTTGGTACAGGTGGGTTACGAGGAATCATGGGTATTGGTTCTAACAGAGTTAATAAGTATACATTCGGAATTGCGACCCAAGGATTTTCTAACTTTCTAAAAAAAACATATCCGAATCAGGAAATTAAAGTTGCCATAGCACACGATTGCAGAAACAATTCTGATATTCTGGCCAAAGTTGTAGCTGATGTTTTTTCAGCTAACGGAATCAAAGTTTACTTTTTTGAAGGGCTAAGACCTACTCCTGAACTTTCGTATGCCGTTCGTGAATTAAATTGTCAAGGCGGGGTTGTTCTAACTGCTTCTCATAATCCGAAAGAGTATAATGGATTTAAAGCATACGGAGCTAATGGTGGACAACTGGTTTCCCCATATGATCAACAGGTTATGGATGAAGTTCAGAAAATTTCATCTGTCGATGATATTTATTTTGATGGAAATAAAGATCTAATTGAAGTAATTGGAAAAGAAATTGATCAAAAATATCTACAAGAATTAGCTGATCTCTCCGTATCAACGGAAGCTATTAAGAGACAAAAGGAACTGAAAATTGTGTTTTCTCCTATTCATGGAACAGCCGGAATTTTAGTACCTCCTGCTCTTGAAATGTATGGCTTTGAAAATGTGACATTGGTAGAGGAACAAATGGTGGTTGACGGTAATTTTCCTACTGTAGTATATCCTAACCCGGAAGAACAGGATGCTTTAAGCATGGCTTTGAATAAGGCTAAAGAAATTGATGCCGAGTTAGTGATGGCTACCGACCCTGATGCAGATCGGGTGGGCATTGCAGTTAAAGACACAGAAGGCAAATGGATTCTTTTAAACGGTAACCAAACCGGAACTCTGATTATTAATTACATGCTAACTGCATGGAAAAATGCCGGTAAATTGACCGGAAATCAGTACATCGTAAAAACAGTAGTTACTTCTTATCTGATCGATAAAATTGCAGATCAATTCGGTGTGGATTGTTATAACACACTTACCGGATTTAAATATATAGGTGAGTTAATGACGGAACTGCAAGGTAAAAAAGAGTTTATTGCCGGTGGAGAAGAAAGCTATGGATACTTAATTGGTGAACATGTTCGCGATAAAGATGCTGTTGTTTCTGCTGTAATAATTGCTGAAATGGCCGCTTATTACAAGGATCAGGGTTCAAGTCTTTACGAAGCTTTATTGGACATCTACGTTAAGTATGGAGTTTATCAGGAACGTTTGATTGCTATTACTAAAAAAGGAAAATCAGGAGCTGAAGAGATTCAACAAATGCTTAAAAAATTCCGTAAAAATCCTCCTAAATCATTAGGCGGCTCAGATATAGTTTCTATTAAAGACTATCAGTCAGGAAAAGAAAAAAATATGATGACAGGAGAAGAAACTAATATCGATTTACCCTCTTCAAATGTACTTCAGTTCATAACTGAAAACGGTGCTATTATCTCTGCCAGACCTTCTGGTACAGAACCTAAAATTAAATTCTACTGCAGCGTTAATGGATCAATAACCTCTCCCAATGAATACGAAAAGGAAAGAACCCGACTTGAGAAGAACGTTGATGAAATAATGAAAGAATTAGCAGGTTAATTTTATTTAGATTTAATCTTAATAGTGATAAATTAAACTAAAAATCTATTCAACAATGAAAAGTTTAATTTCTTTAATCACGCTTTCTTTAATTCTTTCTACAGTAATTTCTGCACAAGAATTAATTATTGGTGAAGAAGTAATAGAACCCGGAATTAAAGTCATTTTCGAGGGGGCAATTAAGGATGATGTAACGCCCAATGATTTACATCTCGCTGAATCAAAAACCGATGTACATCTGGAAGCAAGGGTAAACTGGGCTTCTGATGAATCTGTATCTGTTCCAAAGAACACTCCAAGAGGTGGATTTGTTGCCTATCTAACACTTACTGCAGAAGTAATTAATCAAAGGACCGGTGAAAGTTTAACGGATATTCAGATTGTGCCGCATATCAATCTGATAGATAATTTTCATTATGCCAGAAATATTCAATTACCAGGAGAACGAGATGACCTCTACACAGTTAAATTCACTGTAATTCCTCCTTTAGGTTCAGAACTGGCTCTCCACAAAGATTGGCGAGATAATCTCTCTGATAAACTTTTTAATAGAACTTCTTTCGAATATAAAAATGTAGACTTTGAAGAGATTGCTAATGCAAGCAGAAGATAGATCAACGCAACTCAAAAACCTTCCCTGCTTTTTGAACAATGATATCCTGCATCTCGAGTTGAAGGAGAACTACTAAAAGCTGACTGGTATCGAGTTTTAAATGATCTGCTAAATCATCTATTTGAAAGGGGCATTCTTCTAATGACTTACAGATTTTTTTGCTCGTATCATCAAGATCATATTGCCTCCACCCTTTTGGTTCTTCATCAGATATTTCCTGAATAGGTTGGTCATTGCTATCAAAACTGATCGGTAATTCTACCAGGATATCATCTACAACCTGTACCAATTTTGCAGCCCCTTTTTTAATCAGATAATTACATCCCGTTCCTGAAGGATTATCCAATGCATGTGGAACGGCAAAAACCTCTCTGTTTTGATCAAGAGCTAACTCAGCGGTAATCATGCTTCCACCCTTAATTCCTGATTCAACAACTAAAACCCCCAAACTTAAACCACTTACCACTCTGTTTCTAAGTGGGAAATTTCCTTTATCCGGGATTGTTCCAAGCGGAAATTCAGATATCACTGCCCCACCTGATTGTACGATTTCATTTGCCACACCCTTGTTGCTTTGAGGATACAGATTATCGATTCCTGAACCTAATACAGCTACCGTTGTTCCATTTACCTCCAAAGCTGATTGATGACCAATAGTATCAATCCCATATGCAAGTCCGCTGAAAATACACAGCCCCTGCTCAGCTAATTTCTTTGAAAGTTTTCTTGCTTGTTTTTTTCCATAAGTCGACGCGTTTCTAGTTCCTATTACACCTACTCCCGGTTTTGAAAGTGCTTCAGGGTTACCTTTTAACCAAAATAAAATGGGCGGATCATAAACTTGCTTTAGTAATTCCGGGTAAGCAGAATCGGCCATTGTAACAATTAATGCACCGGCTTTTTCGGTTTCTTCTAATGCCTGATCAACCAACGTCCAGTCATCAAAGGAAAGGATTGCTAATGCAGAAGCTTCGCCAAGACCTTCATAACTTCTGAGCTCAGTTTTACTCAGAGAAAACAGGTTTTCAAGATTTTTACATTCCAGAATAAGATGTTTAACTCTTCTACACCCTAAACCCGGTATTAAGGTAAGCGCTACTAAATTTCTAAGTATCTTCTTGTTTTGCATTATTATGATATAAGTACTATTCCATTTTAAGAGATTTCCCAAACACTCTCTCAACTTTCGAAATAAATACATTTTCATTCAAACCATTTAATAAAGTACGTTGATCTCTATAAAAACTCAGGAACCCTCTTTTTCCTGTAGAATTGTAAATATTCTGCCCAAGTTTAAAAGCAAGCATTTCAATACCTAATGTTAATGGCGCTGATAGATACATGGCTAAAACAGCTCCACCTAAACCCGCAAGAAAATCCGACAACTGAATCTTAGGTAAGTCAATACCAAAGATCAATTTTGAACTTCTTTTCTCATTTTGTGATTTATCAAAAAAACGTTGGAAATCCTCTTCAGCTTCTTCTACTAAATTGGTGAATGATCGATATTTATCTTCGTCAAATGATGCCTCCCACATTTTTTTTCGATAGGAAAGAAAACTTCTTCTTTTTGATTCCGATACAGCAAAATTTATTAAATCTAAACCGTTTTTGACATTCGAAGAGTTATAAAGAACACTAATTGCAAAAGGTGGTATTGTAGGATTTCCTAAAAACCCATTTTCAGTTTTACTTTGATTTATAAGATTTTGAACGTTCGAATTTTTATTTATTGACGAGGACACTTTTCTCCAAGCCTGTTTCGCATATAGCTCAGAAACTGCCCATTTTGAGTAATCAGTAGGTTGGTATGCGCTTTGTGTATCTTCAGCGTATATGTTTAAAAGGTGTGACCTAAATGTATTTATACTTTTACTGTAAAAAGATGACTTTAGATCATTAGTTAATCCTTTTACATAATTGTAGTATGTTTTGAACTCCTCCTCATATTCATTACGACATAAATTTAAAACAAACCTTCTTCCTGTAACATTATTTCTGTTTTGAATATCATTTACAAATTCGTCGATCAATTCAGAATTTTGGATATTTAATCTCTCTTCTAATATTGAATCGAAGGTAGCGATCTGATATTCATTAAATCCACCTGAAGTAGCAAGGGAAGTAGACTTTAACAATGTAATATCCTGAGTTAGCTCAATTATACTATCTATTGCATTCTCAAAAGCTTTTTTAGATAGGATTACCTTTTTATTATCTTCTACTTTATAAGGTTTAATTCTCTTGGAGTTTAAGTCGGTATTTTTACTTAATAGCTCCACTGATTCTAATAGTTTATCACGATATTTTTCAGGAATTGAAGCGTCGTAATAAAATGTCTTAGACAACCCTATACATTCTATAAGTTCCAAAACTTGTATTAACTCACTTAGCTTAATATTGTTTTCTGAACTTGTAAGTATATTAATACTATCCGTTACAGTTCTTGCATTTGAAAATATTGAACCGTCATAGGTTGATTTAAAATCAGTATCAGAAGTTTGTTTCTTGTTTTGCATGCTGAATTTTTTCCCATAATGCCTCTCTTAACTCGTCCACACCGTGACCGGTAGCAGAAGAAATAGGAATTACGGAAATTTCATCATCAAAATGAAATTTTTTATCCAGCTTAAAACCTTGTTTTAAATCCATCTTGGTAATAGCTAAAACCCGAGGCTTATCTAAAAGATCTTTTCGGTAAGCTTTAAGTTCATCAAGTAAGGCATTGTACTCATATTCAATATCTGATTGAGAACTCACCATGAAAAGAAGTACGTTATTCCTTTCTATGTGTCTGAGAAACTGAATTCCAAGTCCTTTTCCCTGATGAGCTTCTTCAATAATTCCGGGAATATCAGCCATTACAAAGCTTCGGTAATCGGAAAATTTTACTACACCCAGATTCGGCTCCAATGTAGTAAACGGGTAATCGGCAATTTTAGGTTTTGCATGTGATAGTGCCGAAAGCAACGTACTTTTCCCCGCATTAGGGAAACCTACCAAGCCTACATCAGCTATCAACTTTAATTCAAGCTCTACTACTCTTTCTTCGCCTGGCTTACCTTCCTGAGCATGCTGTGGAGTTTGATTGACCGCACTTTTGAAATGCCAGTTTCCGAGTCCACCTTTTCCGCCTTTGGCAATCACAATTTCTTCTTCATCTTCTGTGATCTCGCCAAGTCGTTCTCTGCTTTCAGCATCAAAAACCACTGTTCCCAATGGTACTTTAAGAATTATTGACTCCCCGTCTTTTCCTGTAGAACGGCTACTTCCACCATTTTCACCATGCCCTGCTTTTATGTACTTTTTGTATCGAAGATCAAGAATAGTGTTTAATTGTGCATTTCCTTTAAGAATAATGCTTCCACCTCTACCACCGTCTCCTCCATCAGGACCACCTTTGGGAACATACTTTTCTCTTCTGAAGTGAGCGGAACCATCGCCACCTCTGCCAGCCGTTACATAAATTTTAGCGTAATCAGCGAATCTCATTTAATTAGTTTTTGCTTAATTGTTATTGGTGTTTTCAACACATAACAATTAATTCTTAAGATTTGAAATTTCTATGAACTGAAATGTTATTTCTTATGCAAAACAAGCTTCAATAGCTTCGTCAACTTAGATTTCATCGCATTTCTTGCAACAATAAAATCAAGGAATCCGTGATCGAGCAAATACTCCGCAGTCTGAAATCCTTCCGGGAGATCACGACCAATCGTCTGACGAACAACACGCGGACCAGCAAAAGCAATTAAAGCTCCGGGTTCTGAAACGTTGAAATCACCCAACATTGCATAACTTGCAGTTACACCTCCTGTGGTAGGATTGGTCATGTAAGAAATATAAGGAACACCTTCTTCATCAAGTTGAGCAAGCTTTGCTGATGTCTTTGCCATCTGCATCAAACTAAGAACACTTTCCATCATTCTGGCGCCCCCAGTCTGTGAAATGATTATAAGCGGTATTTTATTTTCGCGTGCATGATCAATAGCTATACTCAGGCGTTCACCAACTACTGATCCCATGCTTCCACCGATAAAACTAAAATCCATGCAACCTACTACTACATCGATACCATTCATTTTTCCGACACCTACACGTGCAGCATCAGATAAACCAGATTTCTTTTTTGACTCTACAAGTCGATCTTTGTACTTCTTTCTATCTACGAACTCAAGAGGATCGGTAGATTGTATTTCCTGACCTAATTCTTCGAACTTTTCGTCATCAAAAATAATAGAAAAATACTGTTTACTACCTATTCTGAAATGATGGCCACTAAGTGGATCAACCCAAAGATTTTCTTCTAACTCACGACGGTGAATAGTTTCTCCTGTTGTCGGAACCTTAACCCAAACGCCTTCCGGCATCTCTTTTTTGGTTTCAGTCTGTATGTTGCTGTCCTTTCTTTTGAACCAACTCATAAATTAAATTTTTTGAATTCAGTTTTGCAAAATAATGAATCTAATGGTTAATGTAATGTGAGTTTGGGATAAAAAGATAGATTCATGAGTTTTTATGCTTTTAATGCATCTTTATTCATTGAATGTAAAGTAATGCCCTCAATGCGGACGTGAACGTCCTGACTATTTAAGGCTTCAATAAAACCTTACACAAGCACATCCTTTAGGATTGATTGAAAAATGATGGGAAATCTAAAATCATTTAAACAATTATCCAGAAGAATTATTGATCTGGCTGCTACTGATATAGTTAGGATTTAATGCCTCAGAAGATACTTTTTTGCAAAACTTATTATTCATATCAATCTCAAATAACTTGATCAATGAACTCGCAGAAATATGTTCCTCTCCAAAAAATTCTAACTCTTGTATTGCTTTTTTATCAAAACGACTGATTGCGTTCCCTGAAATGATCTCACCGGAATTAAGGATTTTTTCTACTTCTGAAATTTCTGTGATCTCAGGCTTGGTACTGGCTTCCAAGCTTCCATCCCATTCAAATTGTTGGTAGTATACATGTGTCCTGCGAGCATCTATCACCGAATGAATGTTAATATTCTCTTTTAAATCTGCATTTAAAGCTAAACCGGCAAGGGTATTTGCTTCATAGAGGTCGACACTTTTCCCAAATAAGAGTCCTTTTAAAGCGGAAGCTGCGATTCGTAATCCTGTATAAGATCCCGGACCGATACTGACTAAAATTGCATCCAGATCTTCAATCCTAAACTTAAACTCATCCATGAACGCTTGAGTAAATAAGAATATATGATCAGAATGCACACTTCTTCCACTAATTCTTTTTTCGTGGATTTCCCCCTTTGAATCCTGAAAGGAAACCGAACAAATTTTTGTGGATGTTTCGTATGCCAGGATCAATTATTACAGTTCTCCATTAGATGCAGATTTATAAAAATCCTTAATTAATTCATTTTTAGTTTCAACTCTGAATTGTCCTGAATAAAATGAGTAGTCAATTTCATCATAAAATTGATCGTCAATAATCTGATATACACTATCAGCTTTTTCAGGTTTATCTAGCATCAAATAAATGAGACCTAAATCATTTAATATGACCATCTCCTTAGACCTTTCTGAACTTTTAGACATTTCACCTTTTGTAAAACTTAGTGCTCGGTCAAAATAAAATTTAGATTTATTACTTTCACCGTAATATTCGTTCATCATACCAAGAAAGAAAGAACTAAACTTTACCTCTGGATATAAATTTTCAATTTGATTGAATGCTTTTCTGGCTTTTAAAGAGTCAATTTTAAGCAATAAATTTAATCTGTTTGCATGAGCTCCAATATTTCTCTCATCTATCATAATTGCAGTATCATATAGGGCAATAGCTTGGGGAATCTTTTCAGGATAAATCGGAGCCCATAATTCAACCGCCATTTCATTGTAGAGAAGCGAAACAGAATCTATTACAATTTCTTCATTAGGTACTGAAGGTTTATCTAATTTCTTTTCACCACAATTATAAAAAAGTATTATTGCTACAAATAATTTTAATGAAACCTGCTTAACCATCATAATCTGAATCTTGTAAATACTTTGATAATGGGACTATTTCAGCGTATTAATAACTAATTCACCTTTATTAAAAATACCCGTAGATCTTCCGGTTAATTTCTGATTCAGATAAGGTGAATTTTTTGATTTCGACCGAACATTTTTTGCATCAAAAGTCCACTCTTCATCGGTATTGAAGAAAGTCAGATTTGCTTTAGCTCCTTTCTTTATTTCAGAGGCTTCGAGATTCAGGATCTTTCGTGGATTGTAGCACAGCTTTTCTACCAGTTGCTGCAAGTTCAGCTTTTTGGTTTTGAATAATCTCATATTCGAGATACTCCAGGCGGTCTCAAGTCCGATTATTCCGTTTGGAGCGTAAATAAACTCTACTTCTTTTTCTTCAATAGCATGAGGAGCATGATCGGTACAAATAACATCGATGGTACCATCAACCAATCCTTCGATCATTGCATCCACATCTTTCTGTGTTCTTAGTGGCGGATGCATTTTGAAATTGGTATTAAACTTCTGTTTGTCTATTTCTTCATCTGTCAGATCAAAATGATGTGTACAAACTTCAGTGGTAACATTAATTCCTTTCTTTTTAGCCTGACGTACGAGATCAACTGCATTTTTGGTACTGATATGAGCAACATGCACATGACCACCGGTGTATTCTGCCAGCAAAATATCTCTTGCGATCATCGTCTCTTCCGCAATTCCGGGAGTTCCGTCCAATCCAAGCTTTGTTGAAACTTTGCCTTCATTCATATGTCCCGGACGTGAAAGTGCCAGATCTTCTTCGTGATTGATGATGGGCATTTCCAACATCGAAGAATATTCCAAAGCTACCCGCATTACCTGAGAATCATACACGGGATCGCCATCGTCACTGAAAGCTACCGCACCGCCATCTTTCATATCGCCCATTTCCGCTATAGACTTTCCGGCTCTGTCTTTAGTTACACATCCGATCGGGTGAACATCTACCGGAGTTTCTTCTGCTTTTTTGATGATGTATTCTACCACATCACGAGTGTGAGTTGCGGGTTTGGTGTTTGGCATACAAGCCACTGCTGTGAATCCTCCAAATGCTGCAGCTGCACAACCTGTTTTTATGGTTTCTTTGTGTTCAAAACCGGGTTCTCTTAAGTGAATATGCATATCCATCCAACCGGGACTTACATAATCTCCCTTAAAATCATGGGATTTTTCCCCTTTTTCTGCTTTTAACCCTTCCCCAATTTCTTCAATTAGTCCATCTTTAATTCTGATATCGACAGTTTCAGATCCATCTTGATTGTGACTTACCGGGCGGAGATTTTTTAAGAGCATTATTTGTGCCTTATCTGTTTTTCAATTTTCAGAAATATAGGAGTTTATTATCTCAAAATTGTCTTCTTTTAGAGTTTAAATTAGCATTATTCATTTCTTCTGAGTTAATTAAGCCATTAAATTCAGATCAGCTTATGAATAAATATATACTCATCTTTCGGGGGCAAGAAGGAGTTGATACTTCAGATGAAGCTTTAAAAGAACGTATTTCGCTTCATATAAACTGGATAAAAAAGCTTGGAGATCAACATATTGATTCTCAACGACTCGAAGAATCCGGTACTCATCTTATCGATCATAATACCGTAGTTACTGATGGAGCATTTATAGAAGCCAAAGAAATAATTTTAGGCTTTACAATTATAGCGGCCAAAAATTTGGAAGAAGATGTTTTTCTTGCAAAAACCTGCCCACTTTTAAATTATTTTGAAATTATAGTTCGACCAGTTATTTCTTAACGAAGAAGTCTCTGTCAAAAGAAGCAGTGAGATCGTACCCAAAAAAATCGATCTCTTTAACATCATCTCCCCTTTTTACTCCTAACTTTTTTGGTAACCAAACTTTTCCAATTTTCATATAACCTTTGATTGTATAATTGATCACCGCCTGATAGTTTCCATCTAATATATAAACCTGTTTCATAACCGGTCGGTAAGTTTCTTTAGAAATAAAATACATTTCTTCGCCGAACCCGAAACCAGAAAGCCGGATGACTTCTACCGTCATATCACCCATTTTTACTTCCCCCTCATAATATATTTCCAGTCGTTTTTTCTCAAAATCAAAAAGATTGTTTTTGTAAAAATGAAACTGTTCTTCTTCGTCCAATTCTTTTCCTCTGAAATTTTTTTCTTGGGATTCTTCTCTTGACATTTTCTTTTCCCATCCTCTTCTTCCATGACGTGAGAAAAAATGATAATCTTCTTCAAATTTCTGATCTATGCGAACCCAATTTTCTTTCAAATAAAATAAATCGAAAACAGACTTTGTCCCACTTTGATAAGCTATTTCTCCATTTGATTTATAAGATTTGATTTCAAGATTTGCCTCTTTTCCGCCCAAGGAATCAATGACCCGGTCTACTAAGTTCTCAAGCTGTTCATTGTATTGATAAATATCCATAACATAACTGTTTCTATTCTGTGCTTCAGAAACAATTGACACAAATACAAATAACAATATGAAAAAAAGAATTCTTACCATTTATGTAATCTTTTCTTCATTATACTAAAACCGAATCAATATTTCCCGTATGTTTAAACCCAGTTATGAATGAACAACAACCTTTTCTTTTTGACATCCCAAGCGTATCTGAGTTCACAGGAAAGATCAAGAATCTGCTCGAGCAAAATTTTATGGATCAACTGGTTGAAGGAGAAGCCAGTAACGTAAAACAAAGCGCTAATGGACATTATTATTTCACACTTAAGGATTCCGGAGCTCAGTTGCCTTGTGTAATCTGGAGAAGTACTGCTCAACGATTGGGAATTGAATTAACAGATGGCCAACAAATTGTTGTAGGTGGAGACATCCAGGTTTATGAACCTCATGGTCGATATCAAATGATAGTGAACTTAGTTCAACAAGCCGGAATAGGGAAACTTCAGCAAGCATTCGAAAAACTTAAAGCAAAACTCAAAACTGAGGGACTTTTTGATGAGATTCATAAACAAGCACTACCAAAATTCCCGCAAACTATTGGGGTAGTAACTTCCAGGACCACGGCTGCTTTCCAGGATATCAGGGCAACTCTTCAAAAAAGGTGGCCTTTAGCTCAGATCAAATTATATCATGCGAGTGTTCAGGGAGTAAATGCTGCTCCTGAAATTGTGAAAGGAATTAATTACTTCACTAACCATAAAAATGTAGATGTAATAATTACAGGTCGTGGCGGCGGTTCACTGGAAGACCTTTGGCCGTTTAACGAAGAAGCCGTTGCCAGAGCTATATTTCATTGTGAAATCCCAATAATTAGTGCCGTTGGACATGAAGTGGATTTTTCTATTTCTGATTTTGTAGCAGATGCAAGAGCCGCAACGCCCACTCAGGCAGCTGTAATGGTTGTTCCTGATATCAATGAAATTAATATGAAGGTTGAGGATCTCTTTCGAAGAATTCAGTTAAATACGTTGGGAGCTGTTCAACTCTTTAAAGAAAAAGTTAATAATCTCGCTCGCTCCCATGCACTCATGGTGGTAAAAGAAAAGTTAGAAAAAGCCAGATCAAAAGTTTCAACCTCGAATGAACGATTAGAAAACCGGGTGCTATTTTCATTCAGAAATAAAAAAGAAAGGTTTACCACCGTCTTACATAATCTTGATAAATTGAACCCAAATGAACCTTTGGAGAAAGGATTTACCAGAGTTTGGCAGGATGGAAAGTGGATTCGCTCGTCTGATCAATTGAATCAGAAAAGAACATTAGAAATAGAATGGGAAGATAGAAAGGTTAATCTGAACAAATGAGTTACATGATCACCTCTCCCCGACTTGGATTCAGACAATTCTTAGAAAAGGATTTAGATCTCTTTGCTGAAATGAATAACGACCCGGATGTGATGAAACACTTTCCTTCTATTTTAACTAAAGAAGAGTCGGATCAGCTTGCAGAGAAAATCAATGATCATATTAAAGAACGAGGATTTGGCTTTTTTGCGGTTGATCATCTTAAATCAAAAGAGTTCATTGGATTTATCGGAATGAAAAACGTTGATTTTGAAGCTGATTTTGTCCCTGCTGTAGAAATAGGTTGGAGACTTCGTAAAGAATTCTGGAACAAGGGACTGGCAACCGAGGGCGCAAATCGATGTTTAAACTTTGCATTCAATGTATTTGAATTAGAAAAGATTGTTTCTTTTACCAGTTTGGATAATTCAGCATCGGAAAAAGTGATGCAAAAAATTGGCATGACAAAACTTAGTGAATTTGCTCATCCTAAATTGGATAAAAGCCACTCACTGTCCCAACATTGTTTATATCGTTTAACAAAAAACGAATTTAAAAGCAGAATTCTTGAAAGCTGATTTTGGTTAATATTCAAAAAATTGATTTAATTAAATCACAATGAAAATTAATTCCAGGTTAATTAGTGCTTTTTTATTTTTAATACTTGGTGTATTCGAACTTAATGCTCAAGAAAAAAAATATGAGTTTTACGGTAATATAAGACTCGCTCATATCGGAGCCGATTCAGAACCTGATGGAATTGGTGGTGACAATACTTTACTTAGATTCCGCCCTGGAATTCGATATATGTTTTCTGAAAACCATTCTTTTTCAGGCAGACTTGTCTATCTGATTTCTAAAGATTTCGAACCAGTTAAATTCACAGTTATAGCTGATGGCAACCAAGCTTTAGCTTACGGTTCTGTTTCATTTGATGAATTCTATTATCAATACAAAAAAGATAATTTTATTCTAAAGGCCGGTCGCTTTCAAAAATCAATTAGCGTGTTAAGTAATGCAAAACGATCTCACTTACGATTTCAAAGTAACGCTGTTTACTTGCACTGGTCAGACGGATTATACTTAAAAAAAGGATTGGATAAAGATTGGTTCGGTGAAGCAATTATAGAGTATCAAAATAGTAATGCACTTTCGTTTCCCTATTCCGGAGGGCTTGATTTCCAAAATAACGAACATAATCTGAATTATTATTTTGGAGTTGAAAACCAAACCCGTGATGCTAACAATATCATTCAAAAGGGTTTCGGAATCTTGATAGCCCCAAATGCTTACTTAAAGCCAGATGGATATTCTACTTATGCTGCCATTGCTTCCAGAATTGTTTTTGATTTACCTGCTAAAAAAGTGCTTAAAGGAGGTTCTATCCGAATAGCAGGAGAACTGGGTCAAAATCTTAATGCTGAATTATCGAATGGTACAAGTGCCGTCACATCTGTAGGGATTAATAACTTTGCAGAACGCCATGAATTCATGATTGAGTTCGCAAGTACTGATCAACAATGGCTGACTTCAACTTCGTACAGTGCTAATTCTGATGAGATAGAATTCAGATATCGCTTTTTTTACGATTCGAACTTGAATTTTGATGTTCGATATCGAATCAGAGAACCAAGATCAAATTTTTTACAAACTCAGTACAGCACTTTCTTTAGAGTCACCTATTCTTTTTGATTACTACACTAATTCTATTCCTGTCTTGCATAACAGCCCAATACAGTAAGTTCAGCAGCTTTCTTTTTTAGATTTTTGAGTGCTTCTTGTGTTTTTTCTTCTTCCAGATTAGCAACAATATCGAGGTGAAAAGAATATTTCCATGGTTCATTCATTCTGGGGCGTGATTCTAACTTACTCATATTGATCTCAAATTCATGAAGTACATTCAGACATTCAATCAACGAGCCTTCATCGTTTGAAGTAACCATCATTAACGATGTTTTAGCAGGAATCTGAAGATCCACTTTAACAGGCTCTGGAGCTACAATTACAAAACGGGTAAAGTTTTGTTTTTGATTTGCAATATCATGAGCAATCACTTTTAATCCGTAATGATCTGCCGCATGTGCACCCGCTATTGCAGCTTGAGATAAATCACCGTCTTCTAATACTTTTCTCGCTGAAATTGCCGTATCAAGATAGGATTCTACTTTACTTCTGGGAAGTTTTGCCAAAAAATTAGTGCATTGTGCTATGGCCTGAGGATGAGAAAGAATTCGTCGAATTTGTGAAACCTCAACTTCTTCAACCGTCATTAAACAATGAACTATTTTAAGGATCTCCTCGCCTACAATATGAAGTTTTGATTCACCCAGAATATCATATGTGTCATTTATTGAACCGGCTGTGGTATTTTCTATTGGCAGGCAAGCCATATCTACTTCCCCATCCTGAACCGCTTGAGCTGCTTCTCTGAATGTATCGTAACCATAACTTTCAACATTTCCGAAACGCTCACCAAAATGTCTTTGAATGGCTAAATGACTGTAAGCTCCATCAGTTCCCTGGTAACTAACCTTTACAGAGTCACCATTATTTTTATTCTGATGATCGACAAGAGAATGAGTTTGAAAACGAACAGAATTTGTAATGATCTCCCGAAATAAATGCTCTGCATAATAGCGATCTAAACCTATTTCATGTGCAAATTTACGGATTCGGTTCAATAATCTTTCTTCTCTTTCAAGATCGCGAATTCCGGATTCTTTGTTGATCTTTAAAGCAGAGACTTCTTTTACTAAATCCTGACGTTGTGCCAGAGCAGTTATAATTGTTCGATCTATTTCATCCAGACGTTCGCGAATGGATTCCAGTTCTTTTTTCATTCCTTCGTTTTATAAGTGAGGCATGAATGTACACAGTTTAAAAGGAAAATGAATGCAAAAACTTAACCCCGGTTAGTAGTCTGCTTTTGAATTAGTATCAGAGTTAATTAGCCCACTTGTTAGTTCCTGGCCATAAAAGTCAGAAAAGCATCCTTATGAAAAATGTTAAATCCTTTTTTGAGTAAATAATACAAGCCTTTATTACCGGATTTAGTGTAGGGCAAGTGTATCAAATTTACTTTTGAAAATCCCGCTTCCTTGAGGGTGTTTTTTAGGGTTTGGGGAGTAAAAAATGAACGATGGTATAACGGATGGTTCCCCCCTTCCCATCTTTTTCCTGATAACTGAAATTTGATACTTTTCCAGTTTGGGACTTCTCCAAATAACACCCCATCTGTATTTAACCGCTCATGGATCTTCTTAAGCTCCGAAACCGGATCAATAAAATGCTCTAAGACATGCCAGAGAGTGATTACATCAAATGACTCTTCTAAATCCTGTACAGCTTCATTGGAAGCGTTCAAATTTAGTTCATCTGATATAAACTCAACAGCTTTTTCAGAAACATCAATACCGGTTACTTCAAAACCAGCTTCTTTTGCGGAAAGCATAAATCCTCCAGATCCGCAACCGATATCTAATAATGAACCATTATATAATCTCTGTTTTAACACCTCAATCCTCTGCTGATTGATATGCCAAAGAGCTTTAAGATTTGAATCAGAACTTTGAGCTGAATAGTTCTCTATCTGAAATCCTGTCCATTCGTGATAGCCTTCATATAAAACCGATTCATCAGGTAGGTCTTTAAGGTAAATAAATGAACAATCTTCGCACTTTACCAAATTCATTCCATCGGTGTTAAGAATTATCCTTCTTTCCGAGGATGCGCAAAAAGGACAATGAAAAAGAGTGGTCATTTTTTAATTAAAAATAAGAAAAAAGAGTGCTTTCATTGTCGGTAATCTTTCATAGATTTACTCATTAAAGAGCTTTGATGTCAAGTCCGGATATATGCACCAACTACTGTACAATTTTATTACAGAATATATTCCTTTAACGCAGGAAGAATGGGAGGCTATTGTCTCTCTGGACATATTTAATTCAGTAGACAAAGGTACTGTTTTATTAAAGGAAGGAGAAAACTCTCAAAGAAGTTACTTCGTTTTAAAAGGTTGCATGAGATCTTACTATATTAAGAATGGAGAAGAGAAAACGACGGAATTCTATACGGAAATGGAGGGCTTTACTCCTCACTGCGTTATGAATAACAAACCTTCTGAATATTTTCTTGACTGTTTAGAAGATTGCATTCTATTAATCTCCTTACCGGATATGGAAGCTGAAATCTTTGAGAAATTCCCAAAGTTTGAAACTCTATGTAGAATATTATCAGAAGAACTTCTTGCAAAAGAGAAGATCAACTTTGATGAATTTAAAACATCTAATCCTGAGCAGAGGTATTTAAGTCTCATTCAAAAAAGACCTGACCTGCTTCAACGAGTTCCTCAACATCAGATAGCCAGCTATATTGGCATTGCACCACAATCATTAAGCAGACTTAGAGCTCGAATACAGGAAAAATCAGCATGAACGATCTTTTATTAACTTAAGTGAATGATTTCCGAGTCTTCTTCGGTGTAAATTGACTCTAAATATACATCAAGAAGAATTATGTTAATTAAAACGTTTAGTATTTCCTTAATTGTTTTGACCTTAAGCTCCTTACCACTAAAAGCGCAACTTAAAAAAAAAGAAAAGGATACACAGCGCTTCTTTATTGGTAGTACATTGGCCCTGTTAGGGAATCTGGATACAAAATATAGTCCTGAATTCGTCCAATTCAACTTTGGTTATCGCTTAACCAATAAGGATGCGATCTCTCTTGAATTGAAAACCTGGAAATACGAGTGGTCGTTGGGTGTACCGATAACTTCGTTTCAAAATCCGGATGAAAAGTTTCCCGGGTACATTAGAGAACACGGTTTTGCTTTTGCTTATCAACGGTTTTGGGGGAAGGGATTATATTCTGCAATTCACGTAATGAATGCCTGGCAAACATTTGTAGATGAAACCGATAATAAGATTGATAGTGGATTTCAAATATTCAATACCTACCGGTTAGGATATCATATCAAGTTATTCAAGGGTTCTTTTTTTATTGAGCCCTCATTAGCTATCACACATCGTCCTTACCACACAGAAATGCCTCCATCATTTAAACAACTAGATGATCAACGCCCTAAATACTTTCTTGGAGAGCTAGGACTTCATTTTGGATATAATTTTTAAACCTGATTAAAAATACACGGCTTGTCTAAACAAAAACCACCCAGTATCAAATGATACATAGGTATCTTAAAGACATAATTTACTTTTCTAATGATTAAACTTATCTCTACAGTTATAGTACTTGCTTTTTCTTCATCAGTCTTTTCTCAAAATAATAAAGTATTGCACGAAGATATAAGAAAAGACCTTTATGGAATTATCAGCAACATCCAAAAACACTATATCTATCTGAATAAAAAGAATACTGATCTAAATTGCATATCAGATTATTACTCAAGACAGGTCAAAAACATAAAATCGGAAGAGGAAACGGTACTTTTTTTTGAATACCTGTTGAATGAATTTTATGATAACCACCTTACCCTACACACTAATAGAAAGTCTTCTTACCGCTTATATGCTCCTATTTATGCAAAAAAAAAGAACGGAAGATTTACGATAGCTAATGCTTGGCAAAGTCAGATTGATAAACCTACAGAAGAAATAATAGGCGCAGAAATTATCAGTTTTAATGGTGTCGATTTTAAACAAGCTATTGATGAGTTTCCAACTTATTGTAATGATAAAAACGATTCTGAAACAAGGGAGTGGATTGCAAACAAAATTTTAGCAGGCCGATATAACGAGCCTCGTATACTTACTTTACGTCTACCAGATCAACAAAAAGCTTTTGAATTTGATCTGGATTCTATCAGTTTTAAAAAAGAAGCTAATCTACTGACTACAAAAAAAATAGGTGAAATTGGCATCTTAAGAATCAACAACTCTCTTGGAAATGATCTTTTAGTAACTGAATTTGATAAAGCACTTGATAGTTTATCAAAGTCAGAAGGGTTAATCATCGATTTGAGAAACACGGTTAATGGTGGAGACACTTACGAAGCACGTGGTATAATGGGAAGATTTATTGATGAGCCTAAACCATATCAAAAGCATTCTTTTTTTGCCCAATCTGATTTGGGACCTGACGTTAAACGAAGTTGGGTTGAATATGTTAGTCCTCGATTAGAACAATATAAAAAACCTATAGTGGTACTGGTTGGCAGATGGACAGGAAGTATGGGAGAAGGGTTAGCAATCGGACTTGAAAATGTAGCAAATGCTTTAATAGTAGGCACAGAAATGAGAAGATTAGCAGGCGAAGTTGATGATTTCTATTTTAATCATCAACCCTATGGTTATAAGCTAAGTACAGCAAAACTATTTCACGTAAATGGCACAGAAAGAGAAAAGTATGTGCCGGAATACTATGTGAAACAAACCACTCTAAAAAAAGATGAAATTCTTGATAAAGGTGTGGAAATGATTGATGAACTATATAATAATGTAAATACTAAATTACGTATAGAACTAGAAAAACTCGGTACTCAGGATCAAACATTACGTCTTTTATTACCGGAAGCTGAAACCAGGTTTGGGAGAAATTCTGAAGAATACAAATTTATATGGTCCCTTATAGATGAACAGGACTCTATAGCTATAACCAGGTTAGAACAAATAATTGACACATACGGATGGCTTGGTAAAAGTAAGGTTGGAGCAAAAGCAAACCAAGCGATTTGGTTAATTATCCAACATGCTGATATTGAAACACAAGAGGCTTATCTACCGATTTTAAAACAATCGGTAGAAAATCGTGAATCAGAAGGTTGGCATCTCGCTTTTCTTGTTGATCGAATTCTTATGAAAACAAATAAGAAGCAAAAATATGGAACACAGGCTATTTGGGACAGTGTTTTAGGTAAGAATAAAATTTATCCCATCAATGAAATTGAATCTGTAAACGATCGAAGAAAAAAATTAGGGCTACAAACTATTGAAGAATATGCGAAATCAAATGGATATATCCTTAATAAGGATTAGGTTTACACATAAAATGTGTTGGATCAGATTGATGAAAAACACAATTAAATATATTGAACAAAATGTATAGTAAATGCGCTTTTGATCTATTCTCAACTGTCTGTGCAATTCGATACTACAGTGCTATTGGAAAGTGTGAGCGCACTCACCATACATAGACGTCGTTACCCTACCCTAAACTTCAATTCCTCTATCGTAGATAAAATCTCATTGCGATCCATTTCGCGATAACGCTCAGGGAGTAACTCCTTTGAAGTACATTCGATCACAGCATTCAGAGTCTGTAACTCTACTTCTTCAGGATAAGTTGGTGGAATAAAATCAGCTAAGGCATCGTCCAGAATTTCCGGGGTGACTTTCTTCTCACCGACAGCAGCTGCGCGGAATTTTGCTCTGGTTAGCGCAGCTTCCATATCGGCTCCCGAGAAAGTCTTCAATCCCTTTTCAATCATTTGCGGAACATAGTCCGGCTCTGAAAGATCAAGACCGGTCTTCTTTCTCATAGCATCAAACAACTCCTGTCGTTCTTCTTGGGTATGAGGTGGGAACAACGCCAAATGTTCTTCCGCTCTACCCTGACGTTTTAAATCAATAGGCATCAAATCTGGTCTCGCCGTCATCAAAAACCAAACAATTTTTCCACGGTTAGTGGTGTCACTCATAAAAGTGGCTATCTGTGAAAACACCCGACTTGAAACTCCGCTGTCTCCGCTGGAACTTCGGTCACCTAGATAAGCATCCGCTTCGTCAATCATCACGGCAACCGGTGACATCGCTTTCAATAACGATAAAATCTTTTCCAGATTACCTTCGGTAACCCCCTGCCATTGGCTTCGGAAATTCTTCAGTTTCACCATCGGGATTCCTACTTCACTTGCAAAACAAGTCACCAAAAAGGTTTTACCCGTCCCAACAGGACCACAAACCAAATATCCCATCGGCATCACGTCCTGGCGTCCAGCCTTAAGCGCTTTAACTGCCTGACGAAGATGAGCTTTAACATGAGTATGTCCCGCTACGTTATCAAGCGAATATGGTGTTTCTACGAATTCAAGCAAGCCGTATGCTTCTGCTTCTATAAGATCTTTCTTATTTTCAGAAAGTCCTTCAAAAGTGATTTTCTCATTATTCTCGCGAGCATTGGATAGCACACTTCTAATATTCACATAGTTTAGTCCCGCAGTTTGCTGTGCAATAATATCTGGATTTACCTCTGAGAGCTTATTGTAATCATCTTCTTTGGTTTCATACTTGATGAATTCCAAACGATCATCCTCACCTGGAATGGAAATCTTTATATCGGTGGTATAAGGATTCTGAACGATGGTTTTGTTCAAATCAGCCAAATTTTCTGTAATCATCACACAAGTAAAATCGGAAGCTAAAAACATCGGATCGTGTGCCCAACGTGATAAATAGACTTGAGAAGTTCGGTCCTCATTGCCTGTTGATCCTGCATCACTCATAGGAATGATTGTCTCAGCATAATCAATGATCAGCGCCACACTTTTCTTTTGGTCGAGTCTCAATCTGAAATATTGCTCTAAAAGTGACATCACCCGAACCGGATCTTTGGGCATTTTCTTAGCATACTCGGTACCAACTATGCTGTCGCGTCCGGCAATCGCCTGATTAAAATCCTGCTGCGATTCCTTGTCTCTGAAATAAATTCCTGATGCACGATCATAGAAAACCACAAAATCCCGGGCACCAAAAAACTCATCTGCCAAAAAAGATTTTAACCGATGAAAATTAGTTCCATCATCCTCTTTTAATGCCACCAGATCATGGACATTTCCATGTAACAAAAAAGTGTTTATAGTTCTGCTAAGGTATTTTCTCGCAAATTCCTGCGACCATTTTGGATAGTGATCAAACATAGTGCCCTATTCTATAATAGTTAGTCTTATGGTCTCAATTCTGCTTTGAGTTGCTTTACTGATGATGAATTTTTTGCCTTCAACCAGTATTTCCTCATTCACTTTCGGAATGCGCCCCAAATGATTGATGATGTATCCCGCTACGGTATCATACTGAGAAGGTTCCAGAGGAATTTCAATTTCTTCGAATTCTTCCATCAACTCATCAATTTCAACATTCCCACTAATTACGAAATTATTAGGAGCAATCCGTTTCATTAATTCATTTTCGTTGTCATACTCATCCTGAATGTCTCCTACAACCTCTTCAAGTAGATCTTCTATTGTAATCATTCCTGCAGTTCCACCATATTCATCCAAAACTATTGCTACGGACATATTAGTCTGACGAAATTCGGTCATTAGATCTTTAGATTTTTTACTCGACGGAACCAGTTTAACCGGACGTATGATTTCATGCAAACTCTTTGGGTTTTTAAAGAAATCATGTGCAAATACTACCCCTATCACATCATCTATACTTTCTCTGAAAACCGGAAGTTTAGAATGACCCGACTCTATCATCGTTTTCAATACTTCATCTATTGATGTGGATTTTTCGACCGCTTCAATATCAATCCGGGGAATCATGGACTCTTTTACTCGCATATTCGAAAGTTCCAATACATTATGAAGGATTTCAGAGTCATCTTCATCTATATCTTCACTACCCCCACTTTCCCTAAGTTCTTTTACAATAAGTTCCACATCCTGACGACGATAAAATTGCTCAGCACGTTCAGCATCAGGTACCAACCACTTAATCAAAATATTGGAGGAACTGTTTGCCAATGCAATCAAAGGTCTTAAGATCCAATAGAAAAACCTTAGAGGTATAGCGATAACTTTAACCATTATATCAGCCTGAGCTCTGAATAACCCTTTGGGAATAATTTCTCCAAATAGCATAATGACAAGCGAAGCGATAATTGTTTGTATAGCTAAAACCTGAAATGCAGATGGTTCTACTCCAAACCATTGATCGTAGTAAAATGTAACCGGATCTACCAGGAATATTGCCATAAAAGTCGCATATAAGACATTTACAATATTATTCCCTACCAGAGTAGTGGTTATAAAAGTGTCGGGGTTTTTAGCAAAAAAGCCAATCGAACCGGAAACCAAATCATTTTTCCGTGATGCCACCTCAAGTTTTAATTTGTTGGCTGTCACAAATGCAATTTCGGAACCAGAGAAAAAACCGCTCATTAAAATAGTGCTAACGATAAGAAGCCATTCCATATTAATCAGGCTCCTTTATAATTTGGTGTAAATAATGAGAATCTACTCGATGGAGGTTCGTCGTTCATTAACGATTTGTTAGTTCTTATTTACCGGTAAAGTTTGGTTTTCTCTTTTCAAGAAACGCACTTGTACCTTCTTTAAAATCAGCAGTGTTATACAATTCTCCAAATAGATTTGCTTCTGTTTCATATCCGGAATTGTCTTCTGAATTTCTGATGGCCAATATAGCATTTTTAAGAGCAAGAGGTCCCTGCTTCATCATACTTTTCATCATTTTCTGAGATGCTTCTAAAGCCGACTCTTCAGTAACCTGATTAACTAAACCTATATTCTGTGCTTCCTGAGCTTTTATAAACCTTCCGGTCAATGTCATTTCCAAAGCTTTAGCCTCGCCTACTAACTTTGGCAGTCGTTGAGTACCTCCGTAACCCGGAATCAAACCCAGACTTACCTCAGGCAAACCTAATTGTGCATTTTCAGAAGCTATTCGAATATGACAAGCCATTGCAAGTTCACAGCCTCCACCTAAAGCAAAACCATTTACAGCTGCTATAACCGGAATAGTTAGATCTTCCAGTTTTTGAAATACGCGTTGACCTCTTAATGATTTTTTTACTGCTTCAGAATCTCCAAGGGTATTTAATTCTTTGATATCAGCGCCGGCAACAAATGCTTTTTCTCCTGCGCCGGTTATAATTAGTCCTTTAATACTTTCATTACTCTTGATATGGTCTAATGCTACATCAAGTTCTTCAAAAACCTGATTATTCAGTGCATTCATTTTTTCAGGTCGATTGATAGTAAGAACACATATTCCTGAATCTTCGACTTCAAGAAGTAGTGTTTGGAAAGAAAGACTCATTTATTACTCTTTAACTTGTTTTTTTGTAGTGCTTGAGATATTGGATACATCTTCCGAAAGTTCATCTAAAATGGAATCAAAATCCAGTTCAGCTTCCCATTCGGTGGTATACTCTGGTAAGATATCCTGATCTAAATCCTCAATCAATTGTGAAGTTTCATCCACTTCAGTTAACAAGTTATCTAACTGGAATCCAATTTCTTCAGGATTACTCATCGTCATAGATTGTTCATAGATGTACCTAACTGCGTCTTCGATGGTTTCCAGGTGGGTTTCACACACTAAATATTTCTCTTTTGCAATTTTAAACTTCTGAAGCCTTTTCTGCATGATTGCAACACGCCGTGCTTTGGTACGCTTAAGCTTTTCAGATTCAATAGTTTTGATTTCTTCGATTTGGCGTACAACCTCTTCTTTCAAGTTGCTTTCCAATGAAGTATTCAAATACACTTCATAACGTTTAATTAAATCTAAGAGCGTTAAATAATTACCAAGTAATTCATCGATCTTCTTACCGATATTATCCAATAATCCCTGTGAACTGTATGGAAGTTTCTCAAAGTTTTCCTGAACAAGTTTGGCTAAGTGCTTGAGTACTAAAAATCTCTTTTGGCTGGCACCATCCAACGACTGAAAAAGATCTTTTTCATTGTTAGAAGCATGTCGCTCTTTTATTTTTTTTAGTTCAGTCTTTTTTCTGAACCGTGGTAGTTTCGGTACTATTCCCAGATACATCAACTCTAAGCCAAAAATAGTAGTTAACATAACGCTGGACGCATCACCAAAATCGCTGATGAAAATCGCCGTAAGAGTCGCAATAAGCAATCCACCCAAATTAATCGGATTCAGAAATGCTTCTCTGGTATAGTTAATATTTAGTTCGTCTGACATTAAGCCTGATCTTTATTATCGTCTGATTTTAAATCTTCAGATACTGAATGTTTATCCTTCTTACTACCGATAGTTTTTTCGGTCTTAATTTCTTCAGCTGTTTTTTCAATTTCGGAATACAACATACCCATTTCAGCTTTTACCTGCTGTAATGTTTGCTTTGCCTTTTGTTTTTTAAGCTCTGCTTCATGTTGTTCATTCTTAATTTCCTGTTCTAAAGAAGAATCATCGTCCATGCTATCCATTGCAACGTCCAGGCGTGCCTCAGCATGATTTACTTTATCACGAACTTTTCCGAGAAATTCATCTACAGTTTCAAGAATATTATCAGCATTCATATTATTAACTGCCTGAGCAATCTTACCTTTTTGTTGGGCACGTTTTCCTTGCTCTTTCAGCTCTTTAATACGCTTGTAATGTTCTTTATATTCCTGCTTAAGACGTTCTCTATCCTGTTCGCTTTTGCTACTCATGATATTCTCCTGTTAGCTTTTTTCCTTATTACCAACAGATTTCTTCGGAGCTTGTTCTTTTTCCGTAACAGGTTCTTCGTCGATATTAATTGACCCGGAAGATTCACCCATTTCCATTTTGAACTGCTCTACCAATGATTTAGCACGGATTTTTTCGGCGTTTGCTTCGATTTCCATTGTCTCAGTATCAATACCATCCAAGGCAATTTCCATTCGGGCTTCGTTCTTAGCAGTTTGTTCGTTTAAACGATTAATCATCTCATCATGAGTCTGATCCATTCCTCCAACTTCAAACTGTTCTAAAGTATCTGCGATTTTAGATTGCCATTCAGCACGTTCACTGGCACGTAAAGCTTCTTTTGCTTCCTGAATTTTGCGATCTTTTTCTCGCATAAATACCTTTTTCACTTTCAAAGCTTTCTCATAAGCTCTTTCAGCAAACTGAAGCTGGTCTTTAGTATGAGAATATGTTTCTTTAGCCTTCTCTAATTGAAGTGCATACCCTTCTGCGATGTCATCGCGATTTGCCTGTATAGCTGATTTTATTTTAGAAGTCAGCTCAGAAATTTGTTTTTCATTGCGCGCCGACTCTTTCTGAAGCATGATCAGATTGGCTTTAACCGTTGCAATGTTTTCATTCATTTGAGGAATCTGATCGTTTAATTCTCTGATATTTTGTTCAAGAATTAACTTTGGATCTTCCATGGAGCTTATAACTCCTCCAAACATTGATTTTAATGCGCGTATGAATCTTTTAAACATGATTTTTCCTTTTGTTTAATGCCCTATGTTCATCTGATATAAATTAACTGATTATATCCGTAATTCAACATATTAAAGTCGAAAATCCCGAACTCCGTTTTTGTCAACTACTTTTGTAATCAATTTTTCCTTTTCAGGTTTTACATCAGCGATCTTGACTGCTCCGTATAATTGAGCGGTAACAGGTTCGATCTTGGTTGGCTTGTTCGTATATGCGGTTAAAATTGTTTCACCTTTTGTGATTTTATCTCCAACCTTTTTATGAAGAACAATTCCAGCCTGCGGATCTACATCATCTTCCTTGACTTTTCTTCCCGCACCAAGTTCCAGTGAACCTATCCCCATTTCAAATGCATCCATCGATGAAATATATCCACTTGCAGTTGATTTAAGTTCAAATTCAAACTTAGCCTTAGGGTAGGAATCAGGATCTTTGATAAACGAAGCATCTCCTCCTTGTTCTTCAACAATATCCAGCCATTTTTGAAAAGCTTCACCGTTTTCAACTTGCTTTTCACTTATTTCTATTCCTTTTTCTATCGAATCTGCTTTACCTCCTAAATAAATCATTGTTCCGGATAACAGATGCGAGACTTCCATAACATCATCAGGCCCTGTTCCTTTTAAAGCTTCAATAGATTCTTCTACTTCCAACCAGTTTCCGATTTTGTATCCAAGTGGTTGCTGCATGTTTGTTAAAAAGGCTATAGTCTCTTTTTCAAACTGTTCACCGATCCTGACAAGAGCCCCCGCCAGTTCGATAGCTTCTTCTTCTGTTTTCATAAACGCTCCAGAACCGTATTTAACATCCAATACTAAAGCATCAATTCCTTCAGCCAGCTTTTTACTCATGATACTTCCCGCAATCAACGGAATGGATTCAACCGTGGCTGTTACATCTCTCAATGCATATAATTTTTTGTCGGCCGGAGCTATTTCTTTTGTTTGACCAACTAAGACCAAATTCTGTTTCTCAAGAATTTCTTTATATCGTGTCAGATCTGCATCCACAGAAAAACCCGGAATAGATTCCAGTTTATCTAACGTTCCTCCTGTGTGTCCTAACCCTCTGCCAGAAATCATTGGGACAGGTACTCCGGCACTTGCAACAATTGGAGCTAAAATTAGAGACAGTTTATCTCCAACGCCACCTGTAGAATGTTTATCCACCTTTTTTCCCGGAACATGAGAAAGGTCAACTACTATTCCAGAATGCAACATGGCCTCTGTAAAAGCAGCAGACTCTTCATCATTCATTCCATTAAGGAACGCTGCCATTAAAAAAGAACTGATTTGATAATCGGGAATTTCATCTGCCGTGTAAGCTTTGATCAGATAAATAATCTCATCTGCTGAGAGAACTTTTCCATCCCTTTTTTTGCGAATTATTGAAACTATGTTATGTTGTGTACTCATACTCAAGTATAACTTTTTGAGTGGAATATTTCCGATGAATAATTCAACCATTTAATCTCAGGTTATTTGCTTAAGATATTAGCCGACAAGAACATCTATAAACTTCAGAAGTTTTTACCTGAAGATGTTTCACTAACTCTTTTTGATCCTGAGAACCCATTGCCCGATACGGAAGGTTTTCAGATTCTTTTAGTCCGAACTGTCACAAAGCTGAATAGCAAAACATTCCCAAACATTTCTAACTCTCTTAAAGTAATTGGGACAGCCTCGTCAGGTAGTGATCATATTGACGCCCCTTATTTTCAAGAAAAAGGAGTTAAAATAATTGATGCTAAAGGTTGTAACGCAAACGCAGTAAGTGAATATGTAATCACTTCGATGCTACTTTGGAGTATAAAGAGGAATAAAAGTCTATCTAATTTCAAAGTTGGTGTAATCGGAGCAGGTGCCACGGGTTCAGCAGTGATGGATCAATTAAAGAAATTTGATGTCCAATTTGAAAGTTATGACCCTCCTAAAGAACTCAGAGATAGAGATTATAAATCCGCTATATTGGATGATATTTTAAGCTGTGATATTCTAACATTTCACGTTCCATTAACAATATCCGGAGCTAATCCAACCTTCCATTTGTTTAGTGATGAAACATTGAAAAACAGAAAGTATGAATTAATCATCAATGCATCCCGAGGTGGAGTAATTGATGAGCATTCACTTATTGAAGGGCTAAGTCAACAAACAATTAAAGATGTGGTTATAGATGTTTGGGAAAACGAACCAAATTTCAATTCTGACTTAACCGATCTGGCATTTATCGCCACTCCGCATATAGCGGGTTATTCGGAACAGGCAAAGTTAAATGCATCCAGGCTTGTAATAGAAAAGATCAGTAAAATTTCTGGATTTGAAATAGCTCCCTATCAACATCTTTACAGTTTAAAAAATTTAGATCTGGCGGACCTGAATTACTCAGACTATGAATTATTACTGAGACTCAACCCTTTGCGAGAGTATGATGCTGATCTTCGGGAAATTGCATCAAGACCGGATAAAATTACTCTTTTCAGAAAATTGAGAGTAGACAGGCCTTACAGGTTTGAATATCCTTATACAAAAATCAATAAAAATTCTAATGGCGCAGGTTCTGTTTTAGAAAAATTGGGTGTGCACTGCTAAGTAGCTTTTTCATTTCTAATTGTAAAACATAATGTTCACAATTTGGATTGACGGGAATTAGAGGAGAATTTTAGTCAAACTAATTTCAAAAAATGCCAAGAATAGCTACCACTCTTTTTCTTAGTCTGATTTTCTTTTCATCTGTACAAGCACAAACCCTGGAAGAAAAAATCGGGCAAATGATTATGGTTGGTTTTGGTACCAGCGATAAGGCTCAGGATTCTTTAAAATTTGACATTCAAAATAGAAATCTTGGAGGGGTATTGATGTTCGGTTACAATTTGAGATTTCCCAGTCAAATTAAAGCTCAAAATGAACGGTTGCAAGGCTACTCAAGGAATCATCCTTTATTTATTTCTACTGATCAGGAAGGTGGAATTGTAGCGCGTTTAGATGAACAAAATGGGTACGAACGAACTTATTCAGCTTATGATTTAGGTTATACTTTTAATTCAGAAGATTCTACCAGGGCTAACGCCGCTCTTATGGCAAACTGGCTAACCGATGCAGGATTTAACATTAATTTTGCGCCTGTTGTTGATGTAAATGTAGATCCGGATAGCCCCGCTATTGCAAGACTGGATCGTAGCTATTCTAATAACGAATTCGAAGTTTTTCGGCATGCAAATTGGACCATTGATGAATTCCAGAAATCAGGATTAATAACTTCACTAAAACACTTTCCCGGACATGGCAGTGCGGTCGAAGACTCTCATTTTGGATTTACTGATATTTCAGATACCTGGCAAGAACGCGAACTCGACCCCTTTAAATTGTTAATAGATGAAGGTTATAACGATTTCGTTATGACCGGACATTTATATAAATCAGATTGGGATTCTGTTTACCCGGCTTCTCTCTCAAAATACACGATCACAACCATGTTAAGGGATAGTCTTGGTTTTGATGGCTTAGTGATCACAGATGAGTTATTCATGGATGCTATTCAGGATAACTATGGGATGGAAGAGGCGGTTGTTACAACCATTAATGCCGGCACAGATATTCTTTTATTCAGCACTAATTTATACGATGGTATATCATTGCCTAATTTTTTGATCAACCTGATAAGCGAGAAAGTGAATACGGGAGATATTCCTGAGTCCAGAATAGATGAAGCTTACAATCGTATTTTACAGATGAAAGAGCAGAAAATTGTTACAACAAATGAAGAATTGACCGGTAATTTTGACCGGCCTAACAAAATCACAGTAGATAACTACCCCAATCCTTTTAATCCCTCAACCACGATACTGATTACTCTCCTCAAATCACAAGAACTTTCTGTTGAAATCTATAATTCATTGGGGCAAAAAATTCAAACCATCAGAACCGGAAAATTCTCAGCCGGTTCACATTCTTTCAGGTTTAATGCAGACCATCTTTCTTCGGGGGTTTATTTCGTACGGGTTTACGGAACGAATTATCAAAAAACCCACAAAATGTTATTGATCAAATAACTATTGAGGGAGCTTGCTCAATTTTTCGTTCACATAATCCGGCTCCGGATCGTCTAAAAACTGAACAACTTTAATAGTCTCTTTTCCTTTCATTAAAGCTTTGAGGATTCTGTGCATTCCATCCATAACTCTTCCATCGGATGAAAGAATAACCGGGTATTTGAAATTTGCCTTTTTTGCTAAGTCTACATGCTCAGCAATTACACGCACTGAAGGAATGTCGTCTTTTTGTTTGAACCAATAATTTTCATCGAGCTCATCAATCGATTCCAGCATTACTTCCTTTGGTAAATAATGCTCTGCTAATTTTACTAATCTGTCAACATCCCAAATGTGTGTGTCTCCGTCTACTTCACGGATATGATACTGTTTTCTCATATTTTATCTTTGTACTGGTAATTTTATCCATCTTCCGGCAGGAATAGTTTCATCTATTCCAACCTGATTTATTATTGCAATATCCATGCCATCTATATTCATAGGCATAACAGAAGGTAAAAAGCTTGAGAATGGAGCAGATCGGTTTGTCTTCACCAATTCTAACCTTACCGGTTTAACATTCAATATAGATGAATCTGTTAGTCTGTCGAAACCATCTGATACCGAATTAAACTCATTTTCATATTCTGAGAATTTATCCGAAGTGGTGTAACTCAGAAACCTGTAAATATTTCCATCATAGCTCAAAGCGGTAATATCAAGGGTTAATTGTGTTCCGTCTTCCTGTTGAATACTCGCCTCTGCTTCATACCCATTTAAACCATTAGGTTGTGTAGAGTTCTGTTCAAGAGTATTTACTCCTTCCTGATTAAGAAATTCTCTTACGGAAGCTTCGGGAGTAGAGTTTTTACTGTCGATTGAAAACTGTACTATGGCATCCTGAACTTCATTAACTAATATTACCGCTGATGGCTGGTTAATGACCTGGAAGCCTTGGGGCACGGGAAATAAAAACTTCAAATCGGGGTGATAAAACATTCCATTTCGTTCAAACCCTTCTCTTGGATTCTCCCCGTACATGATATTATCTATCATATTCAGATATTCTTCATCATCCACAATAGTTTGTTCATATCCTTTTTCTGCCCACTCCTGAGCCAGTCTTGGAATGTTTTCTTCTCTTTCGCCCGGATCAGGATGAGAAGACAAATGTGAAGGAATGCTCTGTCCTGATTTTTCTGAAATACGTTCTAAGGATTCAAAAAACTTACCCCCTTCAGCTGCTACATAATTTTTCATTGCTGAATACTCAACGCCAAGCTTGTCTGATTCTCTTTCATCGTCTCTACTGTAAGACAGGAATAACAGTTGTGCGGTTTGACTACTAAGCTGAAGAATATTCCCCCCGTCTAAACCCAGAGATTGACCTAATACAGCCCCTCCTATTATTGCAAGCTGTCCGAATTGTTGTTCTGCTGCTCTTTGTGATGCATGACGTGCTGCAACATGACCAATTTCATGACCTAATACCACCATTAACTGAGCTTCATTTTCAAGATGCGCTAATAATCCTCTGGTTACATAAACGTAGCCACCGGGTAAAGCAAAAGCATTTACTACCGGGCTGGCAAGAACCCGAAAAGTAAAATCTGTATTTCTGTACTCAGAAGGTGTGTCTTCTCTGTTAAAATGACTTACTTCTAATAGCTGGTTACCTAATTCAGATACGTAATTAGAAAGTTCTTCATCCTCATACAAGCCATATTGAGCAATTATTTCAGCATCTGCATCTTTACCAATTTTCAATTCCTCTTCCCATGAATAACCATAAGCTCTCTTGTTGCCTGAAACAGGACTGGTTTGAATAGAGACACAGGATGGTAGAAGCAGCCCAACTACTATAATTAAGATCGATGATCTAAAAGAATGTTTCATTTTATTACCCAATAACATTTACTTCCGGAATTAGTGAGATTTTATATTTTTCTTTTATTGAAAGCTGAATTTGTTCAGCTAAGTTCCAAATTTCTTTCCCGGATGCTTTTCCATGGTTAACAAGCACTAATGCCTGCTTGTCATGAACTCCGGCATCCCCATCCCTGAACCCTTTCCATCCTGCTTTATCAATCAACCAGCCTGCAGGAATTTTGATTTGTTTTTCAGAAACCGGATAGCCGGGCAGATCGTTGTATTTCTGCTTTAATCCGTTAAACTGATCAACTGAGATAACGGGATTTTTAAAAAAGCTTCCTGTATTTCCTATTTTTTTCGGATCAGGGAGTTTCCTTTGACGTATCGAGATTACTGCATCACTCACCTGTTTGATATCAGGAGTTATGATTCCTTGTGTTTCCAAATAATCTGATAATGCTTTATAAGAAACGTTTACTTTGGAAGTTTTTGAAAGACGAAGTGTAACAGATGTAATTACGGCTTTTCCCTTTAATTCGTTTTTAAAAATACTATCACGATACCCGAAACCACACTGTTCCTTATCAAATGATCTGATTTCTTTTCTTCCGGGGAAAAAAGCTTCTAATGAAATGAAAATATCTTCAAGTTCTACTCCGTAGGCCCCAATATTCTGGACGGGGGCAGCACCTACTGAACCGGGAATCAATGATAAATTTTCAATTCCTCCATATCCCCTTTTTATACATGCTAAAACTAACCCATGCCAGTTTTCTCCTGCTCCGGCTTTTACCAAAACAGAGTCTGCTGTTTCTTTAAAATTAACTCCTGAAATTGCATTTAGAATCACTAATCCATCGAAATCAGATCGGAATAAAACATTACTTCCGCCACCTATAACTAACGATTCCAGCTGATGATTCTCCACAAAACTGAAAGCATTTTCCAGATCATCTACATTTTTAACTTTGACAAAGTACTTAGCTTCGGCGTGCAGGCCCATTGTATTAAAAGGTGCTAAATCAACTTGTTCCTGAATTGCAAGATCCATGAATCAGCTTTCCTCCTCTTCAGCTAATTCTTTAGGTTGTTCATTAATTTTTACGCGGACTTTTCTGATTCGATTATTCTGAACTGAATGCACAGTACATTCCATCCCTTTGTAATTAACCCGCTCGCCAACTGTTGGTAAACTTTCAGTCAGATGGTAAATCAATCCACCTAATGTTTCGAAGTCGTCGTCTTCAGATGAAAGTTCGAGATTAACCACGTCTTCCATATCGTCAAGATCTATTCGGGCATCAAATATATAGATACCATTCTTGAATTGAGTATAAAGTTGTTCATCATCAGAGGATTCGTCCGTGATATCTCCTACTAATTCTTCAAGGATGTCATCCATTGTTACTATTCCTTCTGTACCGCCATATTCATCAACAACAATAGCGATATGCGTCTTTTCTTGTTGAAAGTCCCTGAGCAAATCATCAAGTTTTTTCGTTGCAGGTATAAACAACGCATTTCTGGATATGGTTTTCCAGTTGAACGAAGGTTCATCATTCTCCAAATTCAGATAGGGAAGTATATCTTTGGCATAAATTACACCAACTATATTATCGAGGTCGTTTTCATAAAGAGGCATTCGTGATAATGCTTTTTCCTGAATTATTTCAAGAATATCTGTGAGTGAATCTTCTGTAGAAACCGCTATCATATTCACTCTTGAGGTCATTATTTCACGAACGGTAATATTTCCAAATTCAATTACATTTTCGATAATTTCACGTTCGTCTTCTTTTATTGAACCTTCCTGTTCACTTACTTCTGCCATAGTTCTAATATCTTCTGAAGTCATTTTGTTGGAAGGCTTAGGAAGATATCTTTCCATCAACATGGTACTTTCTGCGATTAGTTTGGAAAAAGGTTTAAAAAGAACAAAAAGTATATAAATCAGTGTACTCCATCTTCTGGAAACAGTAAGCGGATCATTTATGGCAATAATTTTTGGGGTAATTTCACTAATAATTAAGATCATGAAAGTCAAAACAATAACTTCCACGGTATAAACCACGGCTTCTGATAAACCGAATTGAGCGACAAAAGATCCTGTAATTACTGCAGCCATTACAGATGCAATGATATTTGCGAATGTATTGCCGATTAGAATAGTAGCCAATAATCTCCGGGGTTTGTCTAACATCGTTAGAATTTTAGAATCGCCGAGATGGGGCTTTTCTGGATTGGTGAGATCTTCAAGTCTGGCAGAAAGAGAGAAAAAAGCCACCTCAGAACCCGAAAAAATAGCAGACAAAATTAAGCCGAATATCATGATCATCAATTGGATCGAAATCACAACGGCATCAAATTCTCCTGCGACAACTGATGCTGCCAAAAGAGAATAGTCTGTTAAAACAAGTGATATATCTGGTAAAATAGTTGTTGAATTTAATTTTATACTGATCAGAATTTAATCAGGTTCAGACTTCAACCAAAATAAAAAAAGCGGTGGAAGAAAATCCTGCACCGCTTAATCTGGTAATTGATGATAGAATTAAAATGGAAGATCATCATCCATGTTATCAAAATCTTTGCCTAACTCCACATTACTGGACATAGGCTGGCTTTGATTGTTATCATTCCTATTCCCCCCCTGATTACCTCCACCAGAGTTGCCAGAACCTTTACTGTCAAGCATAGTCATTTGAAGAGCTTTGATCTCTGTGGTATATCTTTTCTGACCTTGATTATCTTCCCATGATCGGGTTTGAATCGGGCCTTCAATGTAAACCAGCGACCCTTTGTTAAGGTATTGCTGACATATTTCCGCCAGTCTTCCCCATGCGACCACACGATGCCATTCTGTGCGTTCCTGTTGCTCGCCATTGCTATCTTTATAGCGTTCGCTTGTTGCTATGCTAAGTGTAGCTACTGCAGTGTTAGATTGTGTGTATCTTACTTCCGGATCCTGACCAAGTCGGCCAATTAATTGTGCTTTATTTAGTGAACTCATTACGTATTGGATTAATTTATTTGTTCGTAAAGTAAGACAAGCTCAGAAGAATTCCTTACAAAAAAACTTTAAAAAAAATCATCATTTATTATATAAATGATTGTTCAATAAGATTTTTATCAGTTGGTATACATTGTCTATTTTAAGTCAATGTTTAATAATTAAATCTTGGTCAGCTTTTAATGTTTAGGTAATCAATGATTTCGTATTCTTGATAAAATTTAAAAACTACTAGTTATATGAAAAAAATTATCGCTTCTACTCTACTCTTTTCTCTTCTTTGTTCAGTGGTGGTTAATCCAGTTACCGTTTACGCCTGGAATTCAACCGGCCACAGAGTCATAGCTGCCATTGCCTGGGAAAATCTGACTCCATCCGCTAAAGAAAACATCATCAATATTTTAAAGCAGGCTCCTGAGGATTCGGACTTGTTAGATTTGTATGATGAAGGAGAAATGAACGCCGAAAAATATTTCTTTATGAATGCTTCTTATTGGCCTGATATTGTCAGAGACCGTGATGAAGAAGTGCGCTACGAAAAATATCATAAAGGTAACTGGCATTACATAGGGAGTTATTGGAAGCAAACGGAAGACGGTCCGGTAAAAACAGAGGGCCAGGTTGACGACGAGCATATTGTTGAAAGAATATCTCACTTTAGAGAAACACTCGCAGACCCTCAGGTTTCTGATGAAGAAAAAGCAATTCAAATTGCATGGGTTCTACATTTAGTTGGAGACATTCACATGCCATTACATAACACATCCAGAGTAACTGATGATACACCTGATGGTGACAGAGGCGGGAACAGTTTTCGTTTAGGAGATAGCTGGCCATGGAATTTACATGCATACTGGGATGGTATCATTGACGTTGCTTCTCCTAAACCGGAAGAAATGGATGATTTCGAATATTATATCAAACATGCCGATATGATTGCTGAAATGCACCCTGAATCCGAATATACAGGTAAGATTGAGATTCAAAATTCTATAAAATGGAATAACGAAGGAAGAGAAATTACCATGAAAAATCTTTATCCAGAAGATTTAAAGCAAAATCAGCAACCTTCTGAGGAGTATGAAGAAATGGCTCTGAATATTGCTCAAAAACAAATGGCTTTATCCGGATACAGGATGGCTGAGTTCTTAAATGAGATCTTTGGGAAATAAACTCAATAAAAAAGCGCATTGTTTACAATGCGCTTTTTCTAAATCCCATAAATTTTTTATCTATCTGTTAACGAACTTACTCCGGGAAGATCTTTTCCTTCCAAATATTCCAGGCTCGCCCCGCCTCCGGTAGAAACATGTGAAACCTTATCACTTAACCCGGATTCTTTGATAGCGGCAGCTGAATCTCCTCCACCCACAATAGTGGTAGCGCCATATGTTGTTGCTTCCGCAAGCGCCTCCGCAACGGCAAAAGTTCCATCTGCAAAATTACTCATTTCAAAAACGCCCATAGGCCCGTTCCAAACTACCGTTTTTGCTTTTTTGATTGCATTCCCAAATGAAATTGCAGATTGAGGACCAATATCCAATGCCATCCATCCATCTTCGATACCATTATCATTTACTACTTTATGCTCAGCATCATTGCTAAATTCTTTAGCCACAACAGAATCGATCGGAAGCATTAATTTTACGTCTGCTTTTTTAGCTTTCTGGATTAACTCTTTTGCGAGTTCCACTTTGTCTTCTTCCAGCAAAGAATTTCCGATCGGTAATCCTAATGCCTTGTAAAATGTGTACGTCATTCCTCCACCTATAATGATGGTGTCCACTTTATTCAAAAGATTTTCTATAACTCCGATTTTATCAGAAACTTTTGCTCCTCCAAGAATTGCTACAAAAGGTCGTTCAGGGTTATTTACACTTTCACTCAGATATTTAATTTCTTTTTCCAACAAAAACCCTGAAGCTGCCGGCTGTAAAAACTCTGTAACTCCGGCCACGGAAGAATGCGCACGGTGAGAACTTCCAAAAGCATCATTCACAAATACATCCGCATGAGCAGCCAATGCTTTTGAAAAGTCAGTATCGTTTGAAGTTTCCCCTTTATGGAATCGTACATTTTCAAGCAGAACTACATCCCCGAACTCAGCTGAATTAATAACTTTATCAGCTGTTTCTCCTATACAATCTTCTGCAAAATGAACTTTTGTATCCAACTTTTCGGTCAGATAATCGGCTACTGGTTTTAAAGAGAATTCCGGATTACTCTCTCCTTTAGGGCGTCCAAGATGGCTGGTTAATATTAATACCCCCCCTCTTTCAATTACATTATTAATAGATGGAAGTGCTTGTACAATTCTGTTGTCATCAGTGATTTTGCCATCTTGCAACGGAACATTAAAGTCTACGCGCATCAGCACTTTTTTATCTTTTACTTCAATGTCATTAAGAGTGAGTTTAGCCATTTTCTGTATTTTTCGGATTTAGATTTATCAGAATGTAAGAACTATCTAACTTCATTTCGCCTGATTTACCATTATTTAATTCTCAACTTTGCGGATGATATTCAACCTTATTTTGAATATTTTTCAATACAAATTAAACCCGATTTATGAGAACTGTTTATTTCGACAACGCCGCTACCACACCAATTGATGAACGTGTTCTGGAAACCATGCTTCCGTTCATGAAAAATGATTTCGGAAATGCGAATTCAGCACATCACTTAGGACAAAAAGCGAAAGTAGCAGTTGAAGATGCCCGTGAATTTGTGGCCTCGGTGATCGGAGCCGAACCATCAGAAGTGATATTTACGAGCGGTGGAACTGAAAGTGATAATGCAGCCATAAAAGGAGTGTTGGCTTTAGCCGGTGATAAGGATGAGATCATCAGTTCAGAATTAGAACATCACGCCGTGCTGCATCCGGTAGAAATGTCGAAAATGAAAGGGTTTAAAAATCTTTTTGCTGAACCCATCCAATGCGGTACCATCACCGCGGATGCCGTAAAAGAAAAGATCTCCGATAAAACCGCTCTGGTTTCTATAATGCATGTGAATAATGAGATCGGGTGTATTAATCACATCAAAGAAATTGCGGAAGTTTGTAGCGAAAAGAGGATCCCGTTTCATTCTGATGCCGTTCAGAGTCTTGGAAAAATTCCCGTAGATGTGAATGAACTTGGTATCGATCTGATGAGCGGAAGCGGACATAAGATTTATGGTCCGAAAGGAATTGGCATCATGTACGTAAGAAACGGAACGCGCTGGCTTCCCTGGATGACCGGCGGATCTCAGGAGAGAAGAAGACGTGGCGGCACCCTCAATGTTCCCGGAGTGGTCGGATTTGCAAAAGCACTCGAACTTGCTGTCAATGAGATGGAAGAAAATACAGCACATTATAAAAAACTGCGCTCCCTCCTACTTTCAGAAATGGATAATAAACTTGATCTGGATTATACCATCAATGGAAATCCGGAAACCGGAGTTTCTCATATTCTGAATTTATCTTTCTCGAAAGGCGACGGAAAATTCATTGATGGCGAAATGCTTTTATTAAATCTGGATATCGATGGAATCTGTGTTTCCAACGGTTCTGCCTGCACTTCAGGTGCTGTTGAACCTTCTCATGTTCTGGCGGGCATCGGACTAAATGACAATCTTGCAAAGTCCAGCATCAGAGTAAGTTTTGGGAAGAAAAATACCGAAGAAGATGTTACTTACTTCGTGGATAAATTAAACGCAGTTCTAACCCGAATGTTCGAAACAGTATGAGCTCAATTTGTGTGTACTGCGGATCAAGAACTCCGAAAAATCAGGCTTTTGTAACTCTTGCAAAACAATTGGGCAGGTGGATCTCTGAAAATGACCATCGTCTTGTGTATGGTGGCGGCAAAGTAGGCATGATGGGAATTATCGCGGATGCTGTATTGGAATCAGATGGTGAAGTAATTGGTATTATTCCAACAGCACTTAAACGAGAAGAAGTAGTACATACCGGAGCAACAGAAATTATTGAAACTCCCGATATGCACACTCGAAAAGCACTGATGGAGAAAAAATCGTCTGCTTTTGTAGTACTTCCCGGCGGATTCGGAACTCTGGATGAATTTTTTGAGATCCTGACCTGGAAACAACTTGGTTTTCATAATAAACCCATTATTCTGATGAATGCAGATGGTTATTTTGATGGATTAACCCAATTTATGGATTCGGCTATGGGGGAAGATTTCATTCAGCAAAAAAGTCTGGATCTTTGCTCGATTACTGAAAACTTTGAGCAGACAATTTCTGTTCTTGAAAGGGAATTATGAAAATTTATCTTCTGCTTTTTATGTTGACTGTAATGTTTTCCGGATGTTTTAACGCTGAGTTTAAAGAACTCCGCCATTTTGAAGTAGAAAATCCTTTACCAGAATGTCCTGATTCTCCCAATTGCTACCGGGGTACATTCGAATTTCAGAATGAGTTTCAGGAAGTAGTTTCAGCAGCTCACACTGCTTTGGAAAACATGGACACGCATGAAAAGTCTGATTTATCGGACTCTTTGAACACTGAAATTAGCGCTGTTTTTAAAATTCCGGTATTTGGTTGGTTGGATGATGTAGCCATTCGGATCGAAGAATCAGAAACATCTGCGATCGTTCATCTTCGGAGTGCAAGTCGCGAAGGCTACTGGGATATTGGCGTAAATAAGAGACGGGTAAAGAAAATTATCAAAAAAATTCATAACGAATTAAACTCAAATTAGATCAGCATGTACAACATTTTAGTTCACCTACACTCCGTAAACCGATGGATCGTTTTAGTTCTGATCATCTGGGCCATTATAAATGCATTTTCAGGTTGGTTCGGAAAAAAGGAATATCAGGCATCCGATAAAAAACCCGGTCTTCTTGCTCTGATCTTCACCCACATTCAGTTGATACTTGGATTCGGGTTATACTTTATGAGTCCGTTTGTTTCTTTTGAAGAAGGCGCCATCAAGAACGAAATTTTGCGATTTTATACCGTTGAGCACTTTAGTATGATGATCATTGCTATAGCGTTAATTACTCTTGGATTTTCACTGTCCAAAAGAGCAAAGGAATCGGTGACCAAGTTTAAAAGAATTGCTGTCTTTTATCTGATTGGATTGCTGATCATGCTTTCGTCTATCCCGTGGCCGTTCCGAATTCCTACTGCCGGTTGGTTTTGATTTGGATACATTCACGAGCGTAGCGAAGTGATCTTTAAATATTTGGCTTAATTATAAGATTGCTTCGTCACTTTCGTTCCTCGCAAATGATCGACCGGACTTTTAATGTAATTTCCTCCCCTATTTATCACATGGGTATAAATCATGGTAGTTTTCAGGTTTTTATGCCCCAACAATTCCTGTACTGTTCTGATGTCATATCCATTTTGGAGAAGATGGGTAGCAAATGAGTGCCGGAAGGTATGCGCTGATACTTTCTTGTTGATATCGGCTTTTTTTGCAGCCTTTTTAATTTCCTTGTTAACCATTGAAGCAGAAATATGGTATCTGTGTAGTATTCCTGACCGTGGATCTTTAGCCAAACTTTTTGAAGGAAATACATATTGCCATCTTAACTGCGCATTTTCATTCGGATACTTCTTGCTCAATGCTTTTGGGAGTACTGCTTTTCCAAACCCTTTTTTCAAATCTTGTTGATGTATTAATTTCACTTTTTTCATCTGCTGCTTCAAATCTGCTAAACTTGTATTAGGCAGAATGGTAACGCGATCTTTGTTTCCTTTCCCAGAACGCACCCAAAGTTGATAAAAATCTAAATCTATATCCTGAATACGCAATCTCAAGCACTCCGAGATACGTAAGCCTGATCCATAAAGAAGTGAACAGATCAGAAGATTTATTCCTGAAAGGTGGCTCAGAATTTGCCCAACTTCTTCCTGCGAAAGTACGACGGGAAGGTGTTCGCTTGATTTTGCTCTTTTAAGGCTATCCAGATTAAGTGTGGGTTGTTTCAGAACCTGTTTATATAGAAATACCAGTGCCGACAATGCCTGATTTTGTGTTGATGAAGCAACGTTTTTGTCGTTTGCTAAAAAGTTCAGATAGCGTTCCACATCTGCATCCGTTAAATCTAAAGGGTGCCGGGTGCCATTAAACCTTATAAACCTAATTATCCATGAAACATAACTTTGTTCTGTTCGGTAGCTGTAATTTCGTCTCCTTATCTCGTGCCTTACCGATTGTAATAAATCAGACTTAGCCATTTTTTGTTGAGTTACTTTTGGTTTTTATTATCTTGGTAAGACCGTTGAGTCAGGTATTCCTTACAGATTTATTGATTTATTCGGGAATTATATTTCACAATTATTCCTGAATAAATCCTGAATCTTTGTTTAATGAATATTAGAGCCTCATTTCTGATTTATTCAGGAATTACGCTCATTTAGGCTTTCCGGATAATATTATGTTATGCATTTTAAGATATGAGTAGCTATTCAATTTATGATGTCTTTGAAACAATGCGAGAAAGACCTGCTTTGTATGTTGGAAATCTGTCTGTTTTACAACTTCGTGCTTTTATTGATGGTTATGTTTTTGCGATGTATGAAGCAGGTATTGAAGAGGATTCTAGTCCTAATTTTAGAGATTTTCATCAATTTGTTTCCAAAGAACTTGGTTTCGGAGAATCAACAGCTGGTTGGGCAAATTGCATCATGGCAACCGCAATTGGGTTAGATCCAAAAACCATAAAGTGGGAAGGATATGATCGCAATGTTTCCAAAGAACAGCTAAAAGTGGGAATGGAGTTATTCTATTCATTACTCGATAAATTTAAAGAAGAAAATGCATAACAAGCGTTTCAAGCGGACTCGGTTAGGGTTCGAAACTTTAATAAATTAAACCAGACTCACCGCTTAAACGCCGGGTCGTTAGCTGTATTAACCATGTATAAATATCTCTGGGTAATTTTACTTTGTGTGTTTTTGCAGAGCTGCCAAGAAAAAAAATGGCATGAACGGATAGAGAAGTTTTCAAAAGAAGAAATTGAGAATTTTGATTTAAGCGGTGAAGGAATCATCAATTTCCCGAAAGAAGAGATTCCAATCAAAACTCCATTCAATGAATATCCAGAATTAGCATTCAAAACTCTCCTAAATACAAATCTCTTTGCAGATTGTTGTGGTCCAGAGGCAAATTTAAATGCAATTTATTACCAAGTCCTGATAAACCAACCCGATCGAAAGGAAATTTTCCTTGATCTGTTGAATCGTGGAGATAGACCAGCTAAACTGTACGCTTTAATTGCCCTTTCTGAAATTGATTATCAGTTATTTGTAGAAAAAATTAAACCACACTTATCTGACACAACTAAGGTTATCTACTACATCACAGATTTAGTTGAATATGAAAACTTCGATCATATTTTGTATTCAAAATGGTCAAGAGAAAACTTAGTTTCGAAAACGGATTTGATGTCTTGGCTTTCTGAAAATCCACTTAGTGCCAGAGATACTTTGGAAAATTTCAATTTTTATCACAAAAGTGATGTAATTAACGGTGGTTTAAAAAATAACTTGAATACTTTGAAAGATTACCCAAAGCTTTTCGAAAAATGAAAAATACAGCTAACAAGCGTTTCAAGCGGACTCGATCAGGGTTCGAAACTTTAACTTTAAACTCCAGGCTCGCCGCTTAAACGCCGGATCGTTATGTTCTCTAAACAAATTCAAAAGTCATGAATGGTCTATTTAGCTTTCTTCCACTAATCCTATTTGCAGGTTTCATGGCATTCGTTTTTTGGTCAATGTTTTCTAAGAAGGGAAAAGGAAGAATGCTTGGTGGTTCCATTATCCATACTTCAAGTGAAGAAATAATTCATACTAAAGGAATTGCTAAATCAGTAATACGTGCACATGTAGTTGAAAGCAAAAATGGTTCGAAGCATATTGGTATTGAATTATCAGAAAACGCAAAATTGGCTGCCAGTATGAAACCAATAAAGTTAACCAAGGAAGAAGCCCAAAAGCTTATTCGAATGATTACAGAGGTAGCTAATCGAACATAACAAGCGTTTCAAGCGGACTCGAACGCGGTTCGGGTCTTTAATTTCAAACCCTTGGCTCGCCGCTTAAACGCTGGGTCGTTATAAGCCTATATTTTTTCCAATCAATGCTCAGAGAAAGTTTTAAAAATTATTTGAATAAGTTCTATCCAAACTCATCTATAACCATAGAGCACAGTATTGGTGGAAAAATTAGCTTAAGATTCGAATTGGGAGATAATTTTAATAATGGAACTTTAGAACGAGTGGAAAATTCAGTTTCAAAAGCTAAAACTTTAGTAAATGAGGCTTTTGATAGAACTAACAAAATATGGTTTCTATGTTATGATTATTTAGGAATCGATCTTTTTGGTGAAGCATCAGAATATCTATATAAACTATTCCCAAATAATATTTTTTCAAATTTCTACCATTCTAAAGAAATCGTTACGACTCGTTTTTTTGAAACAAATGAACTTGGTGAAAGCATACCTGAAAAAACTGACGCTTTAATTACAATCGGACTTATAGAGTTTAACCAAATTAATTTTGATTCAATATTTAGAGGTATTGCGAATCGTGAAATGGGTTTTGAACCTAATATTAGTCAGTCCGTATTTTTCTTTGATTATCAATCAGACAAGGGATTCCATATGTACGATGATCGTGGCTGTTACATCTGGAGTAATACCCCTAATGAAATCAAAGACCTTTTTGTAAAAAGAAAGGATTGGTTAGTTGAAGACTATGAAAAATTAACTTCTAAATATTTTAAATAAATTCGGCTTATAACAAGCGTTTCAAGCGGACTCGTTTAGGGTTCGAAACTTTAATCATTAAAACTCGACTCGCCGCTTAAACGCCGGGTCGTTATACGTTTAACAAATCTTCCTATGAGTGATACACATCGTTTTTATTTAAGAGACTTGGGTTTTCTGATTAAAGAAAGAGCCTTAGAAGCAAAGAATGAGTATCAGAATTCTGATGCAGATGGCAAGGAATTTAGAGAAGGTTATTTAGCTGCTTATACAAACATTATAAATACGATGTTAAATCAAGCAGTCTCTTTTGATATAGATGAAAAAGATATATGCCTTAATGACTTTAATCCTGAAAATGAACTTTGGAACTAAACGTATAACAAGCGTTTCAAGCGGACTCGGACGCGGTTTGGGTCTTTAATTTTAACCTCCAGACTCGCCGCTTAAACGCCGGGTCGTTATACAACATGAGCTTTCTCGAGAAATTTTCAAATGACCTAAACATTGAATATGATAGTTCACAACAAGACTGGGGTATTGAAAATGCTGACCCAACAAGGTTAAAAGAATTTATTAGTTACTATAAAAGCTTTGGTAATTTAAATGAGTGGGAAGCAGAAGAATTGGCTGAATTAATATTTCAGTCTGCAGAAGAAAATTTCAATACGATTAACGATAAAGAATCCAATACACTGTTTATCCAATTTATAAAGCAGCACAAATCTGAATTTCCAAGAAATTTTACCTATTGGAAAAACTTACCGATAGATGAATGGGATGTTCCAAAATTAATCAACCTTAAAAATGTTGTATAACAAGCGTTTCAAGCGGACTCGAACGCGGTTCGGGTCTTTAATTTTAAACTTTGGGCTCGCCGCTTAAACGCCGGGTCGTTATACAGCTTGCAAATACTATAGTCGTGAATAAGAAAATTTCAAAATGGGCTGTTTTTCCTGGACTACTCCTTTCACTTATAATTGCGTTACTATTTTTAAGTGAATGGATAAACATTGGTGTGATAGCTAATCCAGAAACCATTGATAAATACTACTTTGGTTCAGATGCTATGGTTGGTAAATACTGGTATTATGAAAGTGCTATTATCTATGCCTTGACAGCTTTAGTTCAAGGAATAATTTCTGCTGGTATTACATCCCTTTTTGTTTTTTCTTTAATTCGTAATTCAAAAAAGTTGCTTGTAATCAGTTATTCATTGTTAGGTATTGGTATACTTGCAACGTTAATCAAGTAGCTGTATAACAAGCGTTTCAATGGGACGCAGATGAGGTTTTGCTAAATTTGTTCTTAGCTCAAAAATCCGTTACTTCAAAGAAAACAAAAACTCTGCGCCCATTAAACGCTGGGTCGTTATATGCCTTAAACTGAAAGAGAATGTTGACATTTGAATTTGATCGAGAAAATGAAAAGTTAGAAATCCATTCTGATATAGAAGGTCTCAAAAGTTTTCGCTCACTAGTTGGCAAGTTGATCCAAAACTCAGAAAAGGGTAAAAATGATCACGCTCATTTAATGACAGAAGATTGGGGTGGTTCAGAACTTTCGAATGTGTGCCAGAATTCTAAAGCAGAGTTTATTCATCATGTCAAACTATTTTGTTGGAATGAAAAAAATCCCGGCATATAACAAGCGTTTCAAGCGGACTCGGACGCGGTTCGGGTCTTTAATATTAATCCCCAGACTCGCCGCTTAAACGCCGGGTCGTTATACATATAAACATTCACTAAATGGGAAAGTAAAATGGGAGACTTTTTAACTGGATTTTTAACTGGTTTACTGACAGGTGGAATGATCTTTCTTGTTTTCACACAATTAACTAAGCAAAAAAGATTCACAATTAAAGGTTGGGTACCTAAGGCAAAAAGTCCCATCAAATATTGGGTTTCTACTTCTTTCTATTCGTTACTTTCCATTTTCTTAATTCTGTATATGATATATACCTAAATCAATTAAATATATGTATAACAAGCGTTTCAAGCGGACTCGGACGCGGTTCGGATCTTTAATTTTAATAAACAGGCTCGCCGCTTAAACGCCGGGTCGTTATATGGCTTAATCTAGAACAGTATAAAATGAGTGGATTTATTGGTGGAGTACTTATTGAAGTAATTGGAGCTTTTATCAAATGGTCCTTCTTCAATATCATTGCTGTATTTACCAATAAAAAATATATTTCTTATAAAAATTATACCGCACAAAAAGAAAGTGTCGATGATTATGAGCTTATATCAGTTCGCGGTTCAGATTTTTTTGTTGGTTTAATATTTTGTGCTTTAGTAATAGTTCTAATTCACTTCTTTTATTAAATCAGCCATATAACAAGCGTTTCAAGGCTGACTCGGGTAGTGGCTCTGCATTTAAACTTTCAGCTAACTGATTAATTCTGTTACTTTCACAAAAACCGAAAACCCTCGCACCTTAAACGCCGGGTCGTTATACATACTTTAAATCTTTCTTAAAATGAAGTGTAGTTTTATATATCTCACTTTCGCCATTTGTTTTTCATATCCTAATTTCATTCAAGCACAAACAAGTAACTATAGTATCACACCATCTAGTGTTTGGATTTTTGAGAAAGGGATTACTATTGGAGAGGTATTATCCATTTATCCCTCGGATCTAATCAAAAAAAAGATCGGTACTGATGAATTTGGAGAACCATATTATGATGATTACGAAATCTATGATTCTACTAATACACATTTACTTACTTTGACACCAAAGCGTCAAAACAGAATGTCTTCGAACATTGATCGAGTTATGATTGTTGATAATCGTTTTAGGACAAATGATGGAGTAGGAATGAATTCAACGTATGCAGATTTACTCAAATTTAGTACTGTCAACGATTATCAACCAGATATGAATCACATTGTATTAGTGGTCGACTCTCTAAATTCATCTTTTAGTATCAGTAAGAAAGGTCTTGATCCTGGTTGGTGGGATGAAAAGAAAGAAGATATTGATCCATCAAAAATTCCAACACATTCAAAATTAGTTGATGTTGTAGTTTGGTGGAAAAATTAAGTGATAAATAATCGTATGTATAACAAGCGTTTCAATGGGACGCAGATGAGGTTTTGCTAAATTTGTTCTTAGCTCAAAAATCCGTTACTTCAAAGAAAACAAAAACTCTGCGCCCATTAAACGCTGGGTCGTTATACACCTTTAAGAGATGAAAATATACATTACGTTTATAGTTTTGATCATGTACTTAATAGGTAATTCTGGGTCACAAACTAAGACCAATTTAAATATTTATGATTGTGACTCGCTATCTGTTTTAGAAGGTGCTACAATCTCTGTTAATGGATTGACACATGGTTATTCTTTAAAAGCTGAATGGCTAACAGAGTCTTTATCGACTGAAGAGGCAGATAAATTCCTTTGGGATTTTTGGATGGAAAGTTGGAATGAAAAAAATAAAGAAGTACTAAGAATTGATACTACCTTCCAAAGGTTCGCACTTCAAGATTGGGAGAATCTCAAAAATCAAAAGAAATCATCGGATGAGTTTTGGCACTATACAACACCTAATGAGTATTGGGATGCTTTGGCTGGTCAAGAAGGTCTTGTGCTTCTTAGAAAATGTAAGGTAGTTGGTACTATAATAACATGGCAAAGTTAAAACTTAATCTTAGGTGTATAACAAGCGTTTCAAGCGGACCCCGCACATAATGCTCGAAAATGTTACTTTACTTCCAAACCTTTAATTATGTGCCGGGCCGCTTAAACGCCGGGTCGTTAGTGGGCTTGCAAATATGAATGATGCTAAAGAAGAACTCGGGAGAAAATTAGTCCATTTCTTCGAAGATTTGGGTTTGGATCCTCTTTATTCAATTACTGTACTAGTGATTATTGTTACTCTAAGTTATTACAAAGACTTTCAAAGAAAGGAAGAGTTACCATTCTGGCATCGAGGTATTATGTATTCTACTTTTTTTGGAGCAATCGTTCTTGTTTTCTTCAGTTTGTTGCAAATTTTCGGTGCTTTTTAAACAAGCGTCAGCCCACTAACAAGCGCATCAACTGGGACGCGGACGGAGCTTCGGTTTCCAGAATTGCTTGTTTTAACTTATTAGTCGTTTATTAATTAAAAATCTCCGCGCCCGTTATGCGCTGGGTCGTTATAGGGCTAACCTTAATTCTATAAATCTATGAGAAACTTATTTATTTCTTTAATGATTTTATCTCCATTAATAGGGGTTGCTCAGGAATTACCCGAGTGGGCTGAACAAAGATTGAGTGCTCATGAAACTGTCTTTCAAATAAACAATTCCTTCAATCCAAATTTTTACGAAGCAGACTTTGACGGGGATGGCAAATCTGATATTGCCATAGCAGTAAAAAATAAGCTTCGGAATGATATATCAGGGATAATTTTCTACTTAAAAAACGACACTTACTTTTTAGCAGGAGCTGGAAATGGTTTTGGTAATGCGGGAGGAGATTTTTCTTGGGTAAATGAATGGAAGATTTTCGATACACAAAAAACCTATCAAATCACTTTTAAAGAAAATGGTGATATTGATGGTGAAGAAGAAGTTTTGTTAGAAAATCCAGCAATCAGTATTCGCCAGAGTGAAGGTTCCGGTGGGCTTATTTACTTTAATGGTGAGAAATTTATTTGGGTTCATCAGGGTGGTTAATCCAACATCCGTTTGCCCTATAACAAGCGTTTCAATGGGACGCAGACGGAGTGCGATCAATAACTTGTGTGCAATAAAATAAATCAGTTACTTCAAAGAAAACAAAAACTCTGCGCCCATTAAACGCTGGGTCGTTATAGGGCTTTAAAACATGAATCGATTTAAATTCAGCAGGCAAAAGATTTCAATACAAGAGATTGGAATCTTTAAGTTTTGGAGTGGTTTATTAGTTGGTATCTCAGCTTCTTTTATCCTTTCTCTTTTTTTCAATTTTGGCAGAGAATCTTTGCGGGCTTTTACTTCGTTGAGAGCAGACTTATTAATTATTTCAGATTCTGCTTTTCAATTCTATAATTACTTCTTTGCTTCATTTGCTACAGCATTGGGTCTTTGTTTATGTATCGCCATTTGGTTTGCCGGAAGTAAAAATCTGTCCCGAAGGAAGCAACTCTTTCAAAGGCTAAGCCTAACTTACCCTCTTCTGATTTTTGGAATGGCAATCATGTTTGTCGTCCGATTAGGTAGCTTGTTCACATTCCTCCCTCTTGGACTTGATGGCTACGAGAATCATTTGAATTTGATAAAACAAAATGGATTCATTCTTTTTCTTTTACCCGTCAATATTTTTTTGATCGCTTGGTTTCAAACCCGGCTTGTTTACAAAACAGGCAAGTGGATTCTCTACTCAGTCCCAGTATGTATTTCCGTTATTTTTTTTATAGCAAAGTTTACAGCTGTTGATCAAAGCCTGGTCAATAACAGGTATTACTATGAAATTTATGAAACGGATTTTGAATATATAGATCAACAAGTTCAAAGAGCTGAAGAATTGTATCAGGTCAAATACTCCGGACTTTAGAAAAATGGAATACTGAAAGTTCGTACAATCTTGTATCCGATTTAAAACGATCTTTCGAAAGTAACAGGGCCATATCAATGGATTCCATTATTCTGGCGAAAATTACTGTTCATACCCTTAAGTTAGATGGAAAACCTGATTTCAATTATCAAAAGAATGAATTTTACTGGGACTATCCTCTACCGAGTTCCATACTTCGAAAAATAGAAAAAACTGATTCATCATCACCTAAGGTAATTGAATTAGTTAAACTCTTTGGAGAAGAAATTAAGCTGATCAATACCCATGTAATTACATTTGGTGATTCATTAGAACAATATGATCGTAAGGATTTTCAAAGAAGTGCATTTCTCAGAAATCATTTAACTGAGAATATTTATAATGAAGCTGATTCTATCAGAAAGATAATTCTAATGGATTCCAATCTTAGTGTTCCTGATTCCCTTTTGCCTGCTTTAAATCAAAAATTTCGTAGACCTACATTTGATGATTATTAAATACCTAACTCGCAGTATCACAAGCGTTTCAAGTCGGACGCAGGCAGGGTTCGCTGGAAAGCTTGGTTGCAATAAAATTAATCCGTTACTTCAACAAAAACGAAGACCCGCACCGCTTAAACGCCGGGTCGTTAGTACACATTGAATAAATCTACCACATATATCTTATTAACTCTCATTGCAATTTTCGGCTTTACAGCTATTACCTTTTTCACAATTTTTGATAGAATTGAGACAATTAGATGGGGCGATAAAATTATTTTAGATCAAAACCTAAATTCAAAATACGGCCTAGGATCTATTTGGACTGGAGAATTTGATCACATGCTAGAATGTTGTCCAATAAATAATGAATATCAAATTAGTTTTACTCAAGGAGATTCAATTGGAATACTTATAGAAGTAATATCTGAATATGAAAATTATTTTGATTTACCACTATTGAATCATAGCTATGGAAGAAAAGGAGAAGTAAGCATGGTTAGTACAGAAATATATGAGAAAAGAGGAAATTGCCTTGTTCAAATGGCTAATAACAGAGACGAACAAATAGAAGTTGGTCCGCCAGCAATTGAATCCTATTCAGATATTGGTTGTGCGCTTTTACCAACAGATTGGCCTGTAAGAAGCTATATATTGCAAAAGAATTACAATACAATTGTTATCGAAAGGCATCAATAGTAGTGCATTAATAAGCGTTTTTCCGAATGAGTAGTTAAAACAAGAGGATTACATGCGCGGTTTAACAGAAAGCTTGTAGCCTATAAAATTAATCCGTTACTTCGATTAACTTAGATTAAAGCCACACTATGCTGATTAAGAATTCCATTAGAATAAACAAAAATATCACTACCTCAATTATTCTATCGATACTTTTATGGTTCTGTCCTTCTTTTGGCATTTCAGTAGCACAGAATCTGGAGATTGAAGTACCAACCAGGCTTGCTCTATTTCTCGACTGTAATTTTTCTTGTTATGAAACTTTCATACGCCAGGAGATGCCTTATGTTAATCACGTCCGTGACCGTGAAGTTGCAGATGTTCATGTTCTTGTTACTCAAGAGAGCACAGGATCGGGAGGAGAAGCATTAACCATTGATGCCATAGGCTTAGGTATCTTCCATGGGCTTAATTTCTCCATCCCTTACACGGTAACTGCAAACTCAACAGAAGCTGAAGAACGTAACGGATTTCTACAAATACTTAAAGCCACGCTCGTTCCGTATTTAATGCAAACTCCTATGCAAGATAAAGTATTAGTGGATATTCTTTCTTCTGAAGTATCTGCAGCAGAACAAATCGATACTGGCGAAGATCCGTGGAATAACTGGACGGTCGAAGTCTATGCCGACGGGAGTGCTGATTTCGAATCTCAACAACAATCCTTTGACACCAGATACGGAATCTACGTGAGCCATGTAACTGAGGACTGGAAGATTCAACTACGACCATTCTTCAACTACAACTACGATCGATTTGAACGCGATGAAGGATCCATCACCAATACATCCCGACGAGATGGGTTCACCAGTTATGCTATTCGGAGCATCTCTCCTCATTGGTCTGTTGGAGCCTATGCAGATGTTTTAACCTCAACGTTTTCTAACGTGGACTTACGTTATCGCTTTATGGGGGCCGCGGAGTGGAGTCTTTATCCTTATCGCGAAGCAAATCGGAGACAACTCACCGTTGCATATCGTTTGGGTGCTTCTCATATCACCTATCGAGACTCTACGATCTACAATGAGATCGAACAAGTGCTTCCACAGCATATTTTAAACGCTGGTTACGAAGTAGTACAACCATGGGGTGAGATCGAGATAGGTGTGAATGCTTCGCAATACCTCCACGCCCCCTCTCGTCACAGTTTTCAGTTTGATTCAGAGTTCGAAATTCGTATCACAAGAGGACTTTCTGTTGAGATTGGTGGTTTCCTCGAAATCATTCATGATCAAATCAACCTTCCTAAAGGTGACGCAGATCTTGATGATGTACTATTGCGACGCAGACAACTGGAAACCAACTATGAAGCTGGTATCAGTTTCGGGTTAAGTTACCGGTTTGGTTCGCTTCTAAATAATGTTGTAAACCCACGTTTTGGAGGAATTGGAAACCGGGATCGATTTTGAAACGTCGGTCAACCGATCATTACCCGTTATCATCTTTAAAAATATCCGCAATCTGATCGGCGTATTTTTCAGCAATCACTCTTCGCTTTACTTTCATAGTCGGAGTGATTTCCCCTGTTTCTACCGTGAACTCATTGGGTAATAACCGGAAATCACGGATCTTTTCGTGAGATGCCAACTCTCTTGAAAAAGATCTGATTTCTTTTTTGAATACTTCAATGACTTCCTGGTGAGAAATAAGCACTTCATTATCTTTGTATTCCAATCCGCTGTCTTTCGCAAATTTCGCCAGAATCTCGAAATCGGGTACGATCAATCCGGCCATAAAATTCTGAGCTTCTCCCACAACTACCATCTGATCGATCCATTTGCTGGTCTTGAACATATCCTCAATCGGCCCGGGATAAATGTTCTTTCCACCGGCATTCACAATCATGTGTTTAATACGGTCAGTGATTTTCAGATTTCCGTCCACAAAACGTCCCACATCGCCGGTATGTAACCATCCGTCATCGTCGATCATTTCTTTGGTTGCTTCTTCGTTTCTCCAGTATCCTTTCATTACATTCGGACCTTTACAGAGAATTTCACCAGGTTCTGAACTTAAATTTGTTGGATAATCTTCTCCACTGATCTGCGCAATCACTTCACCGGATTCAAGATCCATAATTCCAACTGTTACTCCGGGAATTACCGCTCCAACAACACCTGTTACTTCTTCTCCAACACGATTTGCTGCCATTACCGGTGAGGTTTCCGTCAAACCATATCCCTGAAGAATGGTTAAGCCGGCAGCTTTAAAAAAATCATCAATTTCGGGAGGTAAAGCGGCTCCTCCGGAAACAAACAACCGAACCTCTCCTCCTGTACGGGCTTTGAGTTTATCAAACACCAGTTTGTCGGCAATTTTCTTTTGAACGGAAACCAATCCGCGCTTTCCGGAAGCATATTTATGGCCCGTTTCTACAGCCCAGCTAAAAATTTTCTTCTTGGTAGCGCTTCCTTCCTCTACACTTTTAACAATCAGATTGTAGATCTTTTCAAATAACCTTGGAACACTGATCATCACCGTTGGTTGTACTTCCGGCATATTCTTAGAAACGGTGTCTACACTTTCTGCATAATAGATCTCAGCGCCGCAGGAAATAATCGCATAATATCCGGCAGTTCGCTCAAAAGAGTGACACAGCGGCAAAAAAGAAAGTAAACGGTCTTTATCATCCCAGTAAATGTGCTGCGTTGCTGCCTTCACGTTACTTACAATATTTCTGTGCGTAAGCATAGCTCCTTTTGGTCGACCTGTAGTTCCTGAAGTGTAGATCAGCGTAGAAACATCTTCCGATTTAACCGACTTGGTTCTCTCCTTCAGTTGACTTTTAAACTTGGGTAAATTTTTAGCTCCTTCATTAAGTACATCACTGAAAAGGAATACAAAATCTTTTTCTGAATGTGATTTATTCTTCGGAACATCGAATGCAATGACTTCTTTCAGTTCTTCACAATTATCGAAAACTTCAACGGCCTTTTTAAGCTGAATTCCTGTAGAAACAAAGAACAATTTGGTTTCTGAATCCTGTAAGATATACTCACATTGACCTGCAGGCAGAGTAGTATATAATGAAACATTCACCGCACCAAGGGTTTGAATTGCAAGATCAACCACTGCCCATTCGTACCGGTTTTCACTGAGGATCCCTACGCGATCACCATGTTCAATTCCTTTAGACAGCAAATATGCTGCCATCGAATTTACATCTTCGATTACCTGATCCCAGAATATTGGTTTATACTCAGATTTAGGATCCGGTTTATAGTGAAATACCGCTTTGTTATTACCAACGTATTTATTCGCAAGATTTATCGGCAGTTCTGCCAATGTCTCAAAAGGCACAATTGTAGGCATACGTATACTATTAATTCAAATTTAACCGCATGGAATATACTATTCTTAAATTGAAATTCTCAGGGTTTCATATGCACCGTTACAAATCTTATATTAAAGAAAAACATTTGATCGCATGGCGCACCCGGCACACGAAGAAACTATTCATCTGGTAAAGGAAATTTTCAGGTCTTATCTGAAAGAGCATAAGCAAAGGCAAACACCCGAACGGTTTATGGTTCTGGAAGAAATCTATCGCGCCGATGGACATTTTGATGCGGACGACATCTTCTATCGAATGGAGAAAGTCGGAACAAGAGTATCCCGTGCTACGGTTTACAATACCTTAGATCTTTTGGTTGAATGCGGATTGGTTCAGCGTCAGCAATTTGGTAAAAGCCAGTATTATTATGAGCGTGCATATGCTTACCAACAGCATGATCATATCATTTGTAACAAATGCGGACATGTGTTGGAATTTTGCGATCCGCGAATCGGAGAAATTCAGGAATTGATCGGAAAGATCCACGGAATGGATATAGAATCGCATTCCCTTCATTTTTATGGAACCTGTAAGGATGAAAAAGCCTGTGATGCACGTTTGAAAGAGCAGGAAGAAAAGAAAGAAAAAGCAGAAGCGTAGAAATTAGGAATATAAAATAGCTGAATTAAGAATGTCCATCTCATACTTTCAAGACTATTCTCATATTTTATATTCTTAATTTATTTATTCCTAATTACCCGAAATATAAGTCTCGGCGATATATTTTCTGGATGCAAGTCTACTTCCCCACCAACCCATCAGAATAGCTAAACCTAACATTGCTCCTACAAGGAAGTACCATCTTCCAAATGGCCATGCGATAATTCCCACATCAGGTACATAAAGCGGTATCAGAAATTCAAAAATAGCAAATACACTCAATACGGCCAGACCACCCGCCACTACTCCCTGGATAATTCCTTCTACGATAAACGGACTACGGATAAATCCATTGGTGGCGCCCACTAACTTCATGGCTCGAATCAGATCCTTTTTGGCATAAATAGTCAAACGAATAGTGTTATACACCAACACCACCGCAGCCAGAAGTATCAGAATTCCTAATCCTCCGCCCATCAGACTAAAAATATTCAGATTTGATTCCAAAGCTCTTAACAACGCTTTGTTGTACTCTACTTCATCCACTCCGCGGATGTTCTGAATCCGTGAAGCGAGGCTTTCCACTAATTCGGCGCCGGATTCCGTGTTTACTTCAACCTGAAATGATGCCGGTAAAAAATTCAATTCAATAAGTTCGGTAGCGCCTGCTCCAAATTCTTCTGCTGCGATAACCGAGGCACTATCTTTAGATATATACGTGATATTGGTTACCAATTCTTCATTTTGGATTTGATCCCGAATCTCCTGAGTGGAGCGATCGTCCATATCAAAAAGAAAAACTTCGATCCGGATTTCTTTCAGGCTCATTGCCTGAGTGTACACGTTGTATGAAACCCTGCTGAGAATACCGAGTAACAGAACCGCAATAAATAATGAAAAAATGGAGGTTGTAACCGCAAGCTTTGCGCGTTTAAAACCGGCTGTACCTTCCTTAATAACGTATTTCAGACTCATATTTAATTCCTGAATTGGGCTCTTATTCCAACAATTAATCTTCGTGGTGGCATCGGGAATGATGACGTCTCAAAGTAGCCTGCCTGACCAAAACCATCAAGTGCATTTTCCCAACGTATTACTACCATTATTGCACGAACCCGGGCAGAAAGTTCCGCATCTAATCTGAAAAAAGCAGGAGTAAATTCCTGCCTGCTTCCATCTAAGCTTAAAGAGTTATTTTGCCAGTAGCTCAATTCGGTATTATAATATCTGCTTTCATAGCTTAACGGTGATGTAAGGGCTCTCAGGCCCATTTTAATAAATGCTGCCCGCTTAAATGCGTAGGTTTTATAATACAGTGAATTTCTGATCCAGAACTTGGTATCTATATTGTTTAATGGAATTTCATTTTGCTGAAAGTCACGTTCCAGTTCGGTCTCAAAGGCTACAGAACTTGAAATTTCCCAGCGCTCATTCTGAAATTCAACATATCCTGAGGAAAATAAAACATCCTGTTTTGCAGCATTAGAAAACGTGCTGTCACTATTGAGCACAATCTTATTGTTTGTGGATTTATATCTGGAACCTACTCCAATCTTCCAGAATGATCCTAATTTAACATTCACTTCACCGTTTGCTGAAAGTACGTCTTCATTATTCAGAGAGGAATTGCCCGAGTAATTTTTGGACTGCCAGTACAACTGCTGAATGGTAGGCATTCTGTTTTCCGACGAGGTAGATATTCTTACGTTGGTTGATTCCATATTTCCCAATAGTAATCCAGCTGAAAAAGCATTTGAATTATGATCTGTATTCCTGAATTGAAAAGAATTTTCAGAATATACATTTACCAAATCACCCAACTTCAACGAAGCCGACAGATTAACTCCCGAGCTTAGCCAGTTATCAATATTAAGTGTGTTTCCTGAATTCCTCTGATAGTAATTCGCATTACCTCCAAGTTTAAGATCAAGATTTGAAACTTTGAACTTTTTAAATAATTGTGACCCATAGTTCACTAAATCCCAACTCAGAGTATCTGAATTTATGCGCACTGAACGATCGTTTTTCGTTCGGGTAATTATCAAACCTCCGGTTTCTGCAGCATTCGTATCCGCTCGCTCATACAGCCCGATCTTCAGATCATTTCTGAGCATCTCCGACTCTCCGCTACTACTGCCTGGGTTGGAAGTAAACTGACCGAAACCAAAAGCCAATGGGTCTGAAAATATATATCCACCCGGCTCTTCATTATTGAATTCATTTCTGAGAAACATTCCCTCCAACTTATATCTCTCTCCAAAATGATGATAGATTCTTCCTAAGATTTGACTTCCTTCCGCATTATTATTCGGATAAAATCCGCCGTCCCTTCTGTCCCAGTAAGATAATTCAATATTGGTTCCGGGAGCAGTATTCTGAGCTACGAAAAATTCAAGATTCCGATAATCATTTCCGGCTTCATCAAAATTCAGATAACTGATCGGTTCGTTTATGTAATAATCCCGAATGTTAATATTCGATCTCAGACTTCCGGTATAACTTTCATACACGGTTCCGATCTTATTATGGGGAACATAGTTATAGTTATTCAGTCCGGTAACCGGATTTTTTAGAGAGATTTCATCCAATAACAAATTCTGTTCATACGGCTCAAACCCTTTTATAAGGTAGGTATCCGTTCTGCCGATGGTGCCTCTTCTGAATGAAATCGCATCTTTACGATAAGCCTGGAAATCTCCCCAATTCGGGTAAATATTCCATCGTAACAGACTGTCGTTCGTGATCAATGAAGAACCGATTGGAACCTCATTCTTCCACGGATTTACCCGGATTATTTTCTCCTCTTTTTCCGGAACGGTGGTATCTGCCTGTGCTGCAAAACTATCTGAAGGCGGAGAAGTTATCACTGAATCCACAGATGTTGAATCAGAAACCTGTGCTTTTCCGAAAGAAAACAGAAACAAGGCATAGATAAATATGAAAATCAGTTTTTTCAAGAAAAGTGTCTCTCCAAATTATAAGGCATTTCATCTATTCCGAGAAAAGTACGCCGAACAATTTCAAGAGATGTTCTCATACTTCGTTCTTTATTTAATAAACGATCTTTAGTGAACAATGCTTTTACCGCAAAATGCTGATCTTTACTCCAGAATCCCATCCAAACCGTTCCCACAGGCTTTTCTTCACTTCCGCCACCCGGACCTGCAATCCCTGTAGTGGAAATTCCTATATCAGAATTAAGTCGATCAGCCACTCCTTTAGCCATTTGTAATGCTACCTGCTTGCTGACGGCACCAAATTTTTCCAGATCAGTTTCAGAAACACCAAGTTGCCCAACCTTAACTTCGTTCGCATAGCTGACAATTCCTCCCAAAACGTAAGCACTACTCCCTGCGATATTTGTTAATTCATTAGCGATCATTCCCCCCGTACAACTTTCGGCCGTAGCAATTGTTTTATGTTGTTCTTTTAAAATACTTCCCACACACTCCGAAAGTGTAAAATCCTTTCCTTCCCCGTATATATAGTTCCCCGCTTTCGAATAAATAGCATCCGCAAGTTGTTCAACAGATTTTATGGCGGATTCTTCATTATCACCCTGCCCTTTAAGACGAAGTGTTACTCCACCGGGTTTTGGTAAATATGCCAGTTCTATTCCATTTTCAATATAATTACTTAGATCTCCAATAATTTCATCGCTTAATGTACTTTCACCAATTCCGGCTGTTTGCAAATATCTTGAATACAGATAACCAATGTCACCGTAAATTTCTCTCAGTTTTGGAGCTATATGTTCTTTCATCAAATATTTCATTTCATAAGGAACACCGGGCATACAAGCCAAATAACAATTACTGGTTGCAAACCACATTCCCGGAGCAGTCCCCATTTTATTGAACAGAACTTCACAATGTTCAGGAACCATAGCCTGATCGTAATTTGATTCCGAAAACGGGATATTTCTTCGTTCAAATAATTTTTTAATATAATTCAGAACGTTTTCGTCCAACTTCATCTTAGCATCAAATAGTTCAGCCAGTGTTTTTTTTGTGATGTCGTCATGCGTGGGACCTAATCCTCCTGTGCATAAGACAACATCCGCTTCATCCATAACTCTCTTCAGCGTGGATTTTATAGAATCAGCTGTATCCGAAATAGTTGTTACTTCAGTTACTGCAAAGCCCAAGCCTGTCATAAACTCCCCCATCCAGGAAGCATTGGTGTTTATGGTGTCGCCAATCAATAATTCGTTGCCTATAGAGATGATTTTTACCGTCATACTTCAAAATTCCTAATTCCATCACCAAAAAGCCAGTTTTCATATTATTATCTCAAATCAATTTCCTATCTTCGGGCGATGAAATATATTCCTAACATTCTCAGCACACTTCGCATCGTACTGGCGCCGGTTTTTTTATACCTGTACCTCGAGGGAGGACTGATTATGGGATTGTTGAGTATTTTGGTTTTCACTATAGCAGCAATAACCGATTATTTTGACGGCCATTACGCCCGAAAGTATCAGCTTGAATCTAAATTCGGAGTTTTTATAGATCCGCTTGCTGACAAAGTCTTAACCTTTTGTGCATTTATTGTACTTCCTTTTATCGATCCTGCTCAATTTCCCTGGTGGGCAGTAATTGTAATTATTGTTCGAGATGTATTCATGACCGGACTTCGCGTTTACACCAATCACAAGAAAATTGAGATGAAAACCCGTAAACTGGCAAAGACCAAAACTACAATTCAGTTGGTGTTCCTTTATTTAGCTCTACTGATCGGAGTTTTCGAAGGAACAGGTAATCTTATTGCAACCTGGGCAGAATATATTCTGAATACAGGGGTACTGTTCTGGATGATGATGTTTGTGACTTTAATCACTGTATATTCTGCGATTGAATATCTTATTGCGAACAAAAATCTGTTTTCTAAGTCTGAAAACTGATGAAACAACTTAAGCTTTTAATAGGCTCAGGTTTGGGTTCTGGCTACCTGCCTTTTGCTCCGGGAACATGGGGAAGTTTGCTCGCTCTTTTCCCGGTTTACTTTCTTATCAGAGACGGATTTCCTTACGCAATACCTGTTTTCTGTGCACTTTGTGGTATTCTTACTTATCTGATCAGTGAAACTTGTGAGCAGGAATGGGGTGAAGATCCGGGAAAGCTGGTCATGGATGAATGGGCGGGTCAGTCGCTCGCATTTATAAGCATTTCATTCACCGGAGATTTTCTTAACAATTTGATGATTCTGGGTGCCGGTTTTATTCTTTTTCGGTTTTTCGACATTTTAAAGCCTTTAGGCATCAAATCTTTACAGAATAAGCATGGCTGGCTCGGTATTTTAGCCGATGATTTACTTGCAGGATTATATGCGCTAATCTGCTTAAAAAGTCTTATTTTCTGGGTCGTTGAATAATACAACGCTCTCACTCGTCGAACAGACAAAGAAAGAACATTGAATACAGACAATTATGATCATTGACGACTCATTTGCACGAGAGTTAGCATCTGACTTATTAGATATTAATGCTGTTATATTACGGCCAAACAATCCGTTTACCTGGTCATCAGGTTGGAATTCGCCTATTTATTGTGACAATCGTTTAACACTGCGTTTCCCTGAAATCAGAAAGAAAATAGCACAACAACTTACTTCATTTATTGAAGAAAATTTTCCTCAGACTGATGTAATAACAGGAACGGCTACAGCCGGAATTCCTCATGCAGCCTGGGTTGCAGAAGCTATGGATAAACCGATGGCCTATGTCCGTGCCAAAGCAAAAGCGCATGGTATGGGAAATCAAATTGAAGGTGGCGTGGATAAAGGTCAAAGAACCGTTATCATTGAAGACCTTATTTCAACAGGAGGTTCTGCTATTTCTGTATTGGAAGCATTGAAATTTGTTGGCGCAAACACCGACGCCGTTTTATCCATATTTACCTATGGCTTCCAAAAAGCGGAAGACCGTTTTAATGAAATAAATGTTCCAGTTTACAGCCTAACCGATTACAAAACATTAATCAACGTGGCGATGGAAAAAGGTATCGTTACCGGCGATGATCTGGATTTATTATCCAGCTGGAGAAATAAACCGGAAAGCTGGCCAAATTAGAATTTTAGATTGAACTTTTAGTACAGTGGAAAACAAGAAATTTTTTATAGAAACTTACGGCTGTCAGATGAACTTCGCTGATTCTGAGATTGTAAATTCCATCCTGATTGAAGATGGGATGACTCCTGCTGCCGATCCGGACAGTGCCGACGTGGTTCTGGTAAACACTTGTTCAATTCGTGAAAATGCCGAGACGAAAGTCTGGAACCGTTTGAAGGAACTAAGAAGCATCAAAAAAACCAATAAAGATCTTACCGTTGGTGTGCTTGGTTGTATGGCAGAAAGAATCAAAGACCGTATCATCGAGCAGGAGCATCTGGTTGACATCGTTGTTGGACCTGATGCCTATCGTGATATTCCTCGCCTGTTGCAGGAAGTAGAAGACGGTCGTAAAGCAGTAAACGTGTTGCTTTCTCTGGAAGAAACTTATGCAGATATAGCTCCGGTTCGAACCGTGGGCAACGGAATTTCAGCTTTTGTTTCCATTATGCGTGGCTGTGATAATATGTGTTCATTCTGTGTGGTTCCTTTTACCCGTGGACGTGAAAGAAGTCGCCCGATGGAAAGTATCCTACGTGAAGTTCGTCAACTTAGCGATGAAGGCTATAAAGAAATTACTCTTTTGGGACAAAATGTTAACTCCTACAAAGATGGTGAGAATACATTCGCTAAACTGATGTTGGAGTGTAGTCAGGTGAATCCTGAAATCAGATTCAGATTTTCCTCTCCTCACCCGAAGGACTTCCCTGTTGAGTTGCTTCACATTATTGCCGAACAACCGAATCTATGTAACTATATTCATATTCCGGCACAAGCTGGAAGTGATTCGATGCTTGAAAGAATGCGTCGTCCTTATACCAGGGAGCAATATCTTGAACTGATCGATCAGATGAGAGCCATCATTCCGGGCGTTTCATTTTCTACGGATATCATTGCGGGATTCTGTCATGAAACCGAAGAAGAACACGAACAAACTCTTTCATTGATGAAAGAAGTGGAATACGATCTCGCTTATATGTTTGCATATTCGGAACGCGAACGAACACTGGCTCATCGTAAATTCGAAGATGATGTTCCAGAAAAAATTAAAAAACGAAGATTGTCTGAGATCATTGAGCAACAAATGGCTATTCAGGCGGAACGTAATCTGGACGAGATCGGAAAACGTCACCTGATCCTTGTTGAAGGAGAAAGTAAAAAATCTAAAGAACAATTGAGTGGTCGTACCGATACCAACAAAATCTGTGTATTTGATCGCAGAGATTTTGAACCGGGCGATTATGTGGAAGTTGAAGTCACCGATTGCACCTCTGCAACCTTGATTGCAAAGCCGATCAAAAAGAGTAGCATTACTGAGTTTTTCGGAGAGAAAGCAACCGTTGAAGCCTGAGTGTTTAGGCTGAAATCACATATTTCATTTTTACTGATTTGTGTCTTAGCCTTTTTCACACTTCAATCGACAGATGCTCAGCAACGCATTGCAGTTGAGCTTATCATCCCGGAAGAAGCAGATGTTTTCAATGAACAACTCTCTTATCTAAAGCAGCATAACACCGATCTGTTGATTCTTGAAGGTGGTTTTAACGATTCGGCGTTGTTCACTGTGATTAAGTCTGATATCCCATTCATACTGAAAATGGATCATCCGTTTCTTACCAGACAAGGGTTTGAATCAACCAAACAGAACATATTCAATGATATTTCGATTCTGAATTCTTCACTGGATACTGTGGATACTTTTCAGGGAATAATTGCCTCCCGACACAGCATGGTTGATAAGTCAGAATTTCAGCACTACGGAAACATCTTTTTTCAGCAGGGAGATTCACTGGTCAATACTGAAAACCTGATAACCGCTTACTACTGTAACATTGGGAATGGAACAGTAAATAATTCTTTGGCGCTGTTTAAAGAATGTCTGATCAGCGATAAGAATATCTATTCGGTTTTTGAATTTAGTTCACTCAGATCTGTGATTGATAACAACTCTTATTTAAAAAATACATTGATGGAAGATTCTTTTGAAGCCTCTTCCATCGCTTTACCGAAAACTTCAGAAAGCTTCCCGTTGATTCACTGGAGTACCATCGTGTTGCTTGGCTTGTGGATAAGTCTGACGGTAAACATAAAATTAAATCCTACTTATTACGAAACCATCCCGAGGTACTTTACTGCTCATCGCTTTTTTGTGGATGATATTATGAGTTACAGGGAGCGTTCTTCTTTGAGTGGGATCTTCTTACTGTTTCAACATGCTCTTTTTGGTGGATTGATTACCTACATTCTTGCCAGAGTTTTTATTTCAGGTATCGGTATCGAAGCGCTGTATTATCATCTACCCTATCTGGGAATTATGGGAAAGAATTATTTCTCTCTGTTTGTGGTAAGCTCTTTATTGGTTTTTGTGGTGGAACTGATTGCTTTGATATGGATCTATGCCCCCAACTCTGAATTATCTCACTTCAATCAGGTATTGAATTTATTTACCTGGATTTTCCATCTGGATTTTGTGATTGGGACACTCATTGTCACAATGTATTTCGCAGGATTCGGATCCGTCTCAATTTCCATACTATCTGTTATTTATGTACTGATCTGGTTCTCCAGTTTTAACATCACTTCGTTAAATGCTTCTAAAAAACTGGGAATTAAAAGAAATTCTTATCTCCTGAAAACCATTGGACTACATACCCTTGTGAGTATTGGGTTAGTTATTCTGCTCTTCTATTTCGATGGCTGGTGGGATTTGTTGGAGTTGGTTGTTTGGGTTTAGATCATTTCAATTAATGATTTTTTCTTAGAATTTTAAGTTGTCACATAAATGCCTGTTGATTTGCTAAATTCTTTAGATTCGGAACCTCACCCTTCTCCTAATTGATTGAGTTCTCCTTCACTTCTTTTTTCTTTTATAATTATGTAAAGATTATTGTGAGAATAATTATAAAAAAAATTCATCATACTATGATTGAATTGGCTCACCTTTTTTAAAAAGGTGCCTTATTTAATTCTTTAGTCAATTTCTGGTAATTCATATTTACTTATATATTGGTGCATATTCTTTCGATGTGTTTCTAATGTATAAATGAATTTACCATCTGTTGTAAATTCTTTTACAGGATATTTAAATTGGAATGATTTAAGGTAGTTACCATTTAAATCATAAGCATCTAACAGATAATAATAAGAATTTCTTTTTCCTGAGAAAGACACCAAAAGTTTGTCGTTTACTATTTCCACTTGGCCACTAATCGTCCTTACATCATTTTTACGCCTTGAGGATCTTTTTTCTATTTCTAACAGAGGTTCAGGGTTTCCTTCAAATTCAATAACTTTTTTTGAATAGATCAGATTGGAATCTTCATCATATTTTCTAATGAAGTTCTTAAATTTACCAACATGGTAAATATTTTCATCATGACAATTTATATTTCCTCTAAAATATGATGCATTGGACCAAAGCCTAAAACTATCCTTATTCTGATCATTCAATGTCATAAATGATCTAATATTTTTCCCGTTCAAATCAAAGTTATGATATAAGCCCTCCCCCAGATATTGCTCTGAGAGAATGGTAATAAAATTTTTACAAATAGCTATTCGGTATGGTCTTGTGTATTTTTTATTGGGTTTAAAAGAAATTAGCAACTTATTCTCAGGTGACCATTTTGTTATCCTTCCCCCCTCCAAATCTGCTAACCAAATATTACCATTATCATCAAATTTTATATCCCTTACTAACTTTGTTTCTCTAGGTCCCCTTCCAATTCCGTCGGTTAAAAACTCAATTTTTTTGTCTAAACCTTTGCTAAAGTAAATTACTCTTTCTTTTTTAAAGTCATACCCCGCAAGATTACCTTCATTGTCTGAAGTTAAGTAAGCAAATTCGTACAAACCGAACTCTTCTAAGGAAATAAGTATTTCAATTTGATTCAAAGAATCTAAACCTATTCTTTGAGATCTCTCTTGGTTTATAGCATTCCAATTATCAGTAAATTGATTAGTAAATTGAGCGTAAACTGAACAATAGAGAACACAATTAAATAACAAATTAAATAAAACATACTTCATAAAAACACTTTTAAATTAAATACCGCAATAAAATGCGGTATTTTTAAAACTGGATTGCATCAATTTCATCTTGCTTTTCACCAGTACAATATCTGGTAATTTCGATGTTTCCTACAGCAAATACAGTGTAGGCAGTACCATCACAGTCGCTGATCTTACCATCGCACCCTCTTCTACCACAGGGACCTGCATAAGCTTCTTCGATTCCTATTGTTGATTCTAAAGTTCTCATGGTTCCTTCAGTATTTTCATATTGAAAACCACTAACAAGAGCAACTAAAGTAACTATTGCTACAATTTTATTGATATAGTTCTTAATCTTCATTGTTATCTCCTATTCATTTTTGTTGTCAAATGATCCAGAAAGGATCAAGTTCTTTAACTTCGAAGTATTAATTGTAATCCAAAGTGCTATTAACAACAGAAGTAAGTTTCTTAACATCATTGGAAAGTTGAATGTACCAAATGGAAATCGACCAAAACATCCACAGGCAAATTACCAGCTATTTAATTAGCCCAGCTGCAAAACAATAAATAACAGAATCCAAGTGAATTATCTTTTAAAAGAGCTTTCCATGATTCAGGTTTTGATTTCTTTCTTTACCCAAGTATTCAAAATCACAAAAAGAGTTTCAAAACCTTATGTTAGGTTTTTTGTGTAGCCAAAAAGTTTATCCTAAAAGACTATCCCTTTTTACTACCCTTTTTTCCAAATTGTACGTTTAGTGAGCTCTCCCGAAAGAATTTCTTCTTTGAATTGGGTAGGGTTTTTACCGGTATGCTTACGTAGATATTTATTCAATGCGATCTCATCAGGCAAACCAATCTCTCTTGCACAACAGTAATTCTTTTGTTCAGGATTTTCCTTCACACAATCAATAAGCTTTTCAACTCTTACTTTTATTAAAGCAGTCTTTGTGGTGTATCCGAAATTTCTTCTGAAAAGACGTGCAAAATATTTGGGGTCATTACATCCCATTTCCTCTGACCATTCTTGTACTGTTCGAATCTGCTGAATATTTGGTCTCAGCACTTCAAATGACTTCTCTATATTTTCCATACAAACATATTTTTTTTGTTTCAATTTTACCTGAGAAACCTAAGTGTTTGTACGTCCTTCCTCTTGTATTGACTGTAATTACGGTTAATTAAATGTAAATCGCAAGTATCAAAATTAATCACACTTATTTCATAGTACATATTCCTTGAATCACCTGTTTTATAGTAAGACTGTCTTGTTATCAAGATCTCTAGATATTTCTATACTCAAAAAGATGAATATGCTTTTGTACCAATGCATTGGAAGTCTTTAAAAAAGACTTGAATCTTTGCATAAAATCCCGATTCAATTCCGGGATGATGGTTTTTTAATAGCTAAGGTTTTACTTGAAAAGAGATATGGAGATCTTTCGCAGGCAAGCTCAGGATGACTTTTGTTTTATTCTAAACGATCTGCTTCCGAAGTCTGGCGACGGGCTCATTTAGTTGCTCTCTGTATTTACTGACTGTTCTTCGGGCTACTTTATATCCTTTTTCGTTCAACTTATCCGCCAGGCTCTGATCACTCAGCGGACTTCTCTTGTCTTCGCCGTCAATAATTTCCTGAAGAGCATTTTTCACTTCCCGGTTCGACACCTCTTCCCCGCTTTCGGTTTCCATGGCTTCATTAAAAAAATACTTCAACTCGTACACTCCTGAACTGGTCTGAACATATTTCCCGTTTACCACTCGCGAAATAGTAGAAATATCCATTCCGATTCGTTCAGCAATATCTTTCAGGATCATCGGCTTCAGATTGTCACCGTATTTGAAGAAATCCTCCTGAAGCGCCACCATGGTTTTCATTACATTCATCAACGTATTCTGTCGCTGTTTGATGGACTCAATGAACCAATTGGCAGAATCTATCTTTCCTTTTATAAAATTCTGGGTCTGCTGATCCGGTTTTTCTCTTTTTTCCTTAATGTCATCCCACATCTGCTTGTAATCCGGAGAAACTCTTAAAGTTGGTGCATTACGCTGATTCAGGTTAATGACAAATTCCCCTTTATCCAGATCCCGTTCATCGGTGTTACGCCAGAACACTTCAAAATCGGGCTCAATATAATTTCCGGATTCTTCCATTTCGGTTCCTGTGGCTCCCGGTTTCGGATCCATTCCGCGAATAGCTTCAAAAGCATCTTTCAATTCCATTTCTGAAACCCCAAACTTCTGAAGCAATTTATTAAAGTGCTTTTTCTCAAACGCGGTCCAGGCATCTCTGACAATATCCATGGCGAGTTCACGTCCATCTATTTCATTGGATGAGTGTTCTAACTGAACCAGCAAACAATCCTGCAAACTGGTGGAAGCAATTCCTATGGGATCCAGTTGCTGAATTTGCTTTCGAACCCGATCCACGTCTTCTGCATCAATGTAGATACTGTGGTTAAATGCGATATTATCGGCTACGGCTTCCAGTTCCCGACGAAAGTATCCGTCTTCATCCAGAGAACCCAAAATCTGATCTGCGATCAGTTCTTCTTCATCGGTGAGATCCAGCAAAGCCACCTGATTTTCCAGATCTTCCAATAATGAAGCATGGTATGGATCCGGCAGGTCCATCCATTCCTGCATATCCGGATGAGTTGGTGTGGAATAAGTTTCACCTTCATATTCGGTATTGGAGTCGAATTCATCCCAATCCACTTCATGTTCTTCCAGCGTTTCCAGCCCTTCCTCTTTTTCTTCAGAAACGGGTTTCTCGTCTTCCACTTCAATTCTGTCCTGACGAATTTCTCCCGGGCCGGTCTCCTCAAGTATAGGGTTGATCTCCAGCTCTTCTTTGATGCGTTGTTCCAGCGCCATAGTAGGAAGCTGCAACAATTTGATAAACTGAAGCTGTTGTGGGGAAAGTTTCTGTTGCTGCCCTAACTGCTGCTTCTGCCCGATATTTTGTTGATTTTTAAGCATGTACTATTCAGACTCTTTTTCTCTGATATAGTTGCATGCAGCAATAAATTCATCGAACCATTCCTGTCCGTAGCGACGCACGAGTGGTTTTTCCAAAAACTCCGCCAGATAGGTTTCTTCTTTTTTCCCTTTTTCACAGGCGGCGGAGCATAAAGAATCCACGTATTCAAAATTGGCATAATCAAAATCGGATATTCTCTTCAAGCGAATAGGAAATAAATGACAGCTCAGAGGTTTCTCCCAATTGAATCTGCCTTCAAAATAGGCTTTCTGAATGGTACAATAGGCAACTTCTTCTTCATCATAATTCACAAAAATGCATTCAGCACCTCCAACACATGAAATTTCGTATCCCGCTTTTTCACTTCCAACAACTACGCCATCTCTTTCTGCTATCGCTACTGCTTCAGGTTTCATTTCATTCTTTAATTCGCGGTATGCTTTATGAAGAACAGGAATTTCACTTTTTACAACGGGAGCCCCGGCATCGCCTACAACACAACAAGCTCCTTTGCAACGAGGGAGATCGCACGCGAATTTCGTGGTCGCAATTTCTTCTGTAAGAATGGTATCCTGAATTTTGAACATGAAACAAAGATACAAATAGTGATGTGAAATGTAATTTTTAAACATAATTTTTAAGCAATATAGAGTAGCAACTCCCCTCTTATTATTTTATCTTTGAGCATTAACGAGCTGGATTTTCCGGCTTGTTTTATTTACCGCATTTTTTTGCATTAAAGGTGGCTTGATCACCTTTTTTTATAAGCACCTAATACTAAAATTTAAATCCTGAGCACCTTGGAACCAGATATTTCAGAACGATCAGTAAGCGTCGAAATTCTTATTGAATTCGACCTCGAAAAAAAATTAGACTATTCATACGCCAACGAACTTGATACCCGTGAAAAAGCTCAGGTCAGAGAATATGTTCAGAACATCCTCAGAAAAAGAAGTTATCTGGATTTTCTGATCGATCATTTTTCTTCTGTAGGCATCGAAGAGATGAAGCCTGAATTGAAGAACATTCTGCGCCTCGCTATTTATGATATGCTGTTCATGGATAGTACTCCCGATTATGCAGCAATCAATGAAGCTGTTGAAATAGCTAAGTATATGCTCGGATCAAAAACAGGTGATCTTGTAAACGCAATACTTAGAAATATCCAAAGAGAAGAAACTCTGCCTAAACCGGCATTTAAAGACAGAACTAAGCTGGTAGCTACTACTTTTTCTCATCCTGAATGGTTGGTATCACGATGGAACAAACGATTTGGTGAGCGCGAAGCATTTAAGTTATATCAATCTAACAACAGTCGGCCACATTACTATGTTCGGGTGAACACCCTGAGAACCAAGCCGGAAAATTTTGAACTCCGAATGGAGAAAATGGGTATAGAATTTGAACCAAGCGAATGGCTTCCTAATTTCTATAAAGTAGATTCTGTTCAGCCTTTCATCGAAAAAGGATTATTTGACAAAGGATTGTGTCATGTTCAGGATCTGGCTGCTGGTTTTGCACCGTTTATCCTTGATCCACAACCCGGTGAAAAGATATACGATCTATGTGCAGCTCCTGGCACTAAATCAATTATGATTGCAGATCTGACTGAAGCCAAAAGTGATATCCTTTCCGTGGATATTTCATCAGAGCGATTAGAGAAACTTGCTGAAAGTGCACTTAATTTCGGTGCTGAAAATATCAAAATAAGAAGAGGCGATGTTCTTGAATTATCTCTTCCTCTTGCGGATGCCGTACTTTTGGACGCTCCATGTACAGGAACAGGTGTGCTGAGTAAAAGGGCTGACCTGAGGTGGAGAAGAGATGAACAAGGTTTGAAAAACGCTGTTGAACTTCAGGAACAACTTCTTGAAGAAGCTGCAAACATGGTAAAAGTAGGCGGACGTTTGGTTTACAGCACTTGTTCTCTGGAACCGGAAGAGAATATGGATCAGGTAAATAAATTACTTGATAAGATGAGCGATAACTATGTGCTTGAACCACTTGAGGACTTTGTTCCTGAAGAAATTTTAGTTGAAGATGGAAAAGCATATCAAACGCTTCCTCATAAACATAACTGCGACGGACACTTTGGTGTTCTTCTGAAAAGAGTTAAATAAAAGTGACTTAGTATTTAGTTGCAAAGTGACAAAGTATTGGCTTTGCAACTTTGCTACTCTGTCACTTTAAATAGATTGATTAAAGAGAATTGTAATTAACTGCCAAAGTGAGTAATTCAACAAACACCAAAGAACTTCCTGCTCAATACGATCCAACTCAAGTTGAAGATAAATGGTACGAATACTGGTCTGAGAATAACTATTTCCATTCTGAACCGGACGACAGAGAACCGTTTACCATTGTAATTCCTCCGCCAAATGTAACCGGAGTACTACACATGGGGCATATGCTGAATAACACTATTCAGGATGTTTTGGTACGAAAAGCTCGAATGGAAGGATATAACGCATGTTGGGTTCCGGGAACCGATCATGCATCTATTGCAACAGAAGCAAAAGTTGTTCGAAAGTTACGGGAAGAAGGAATTACAAAAGCCGATCTATCCAGAGATGAATTTCTGGAACATGCCTGGGAATGGACGCACAAACATGGTGGAATCATTCTTGAGCAGCTTAAAAAACTTGGTGCAAGTTGCGACTGGGATCGTACTTCATTCACAATGGATGAAAAATATTCCGAAAGTGTAATTGATACTTTTATTGATCTGCATCAGAAAGGAAAGATCTATCGCGGTGAGCGGATGATCAACTGGGATCCTGCTGCTCAAACCACATTGAGTGATGAAGAAGTAATTCATAAAGAAGTAAATTCTAAACTTTATCACATCAAATATCAGATCAAAGATTCTGATGAGTTTGTGACCATCGCTACAACCCGCCCCGAAACTATCTTAGGTGATACAGCAGTATGTGTTAATCCTGATGATGAGCGGTATAAGCATCTGCATGGTAAAACCGTGATAGTTCCATTGATTAACAGAGAAATTCCTGTTATTCAAGATGATTATGTGGATGTGGAGTTCGGAACAGGGTGTTTGAAAATCACTCCAGCTCATGATGTGAATGATTATGAAATAGGCCAACGTCACAATCTGGAAACTATCGACATGTTAAATGCTGATGGTACAATCAGTGAATCAGGTCAATTATATATCGGCAAAGACAGATTTGATGTACGGAAAGAAATTGCAAAAGATCTTGAAAAAAACGATCAACTTGTAAAAACAGAAGACTATCAGAATAAAGTAGGTTTTTCAGAAAGAACAGATGTACCGATAGAGCCACGTCTTTCTTTACAATGGTGGGTTTCGATGAAAGAATTGAGTAAGCCTGCTCTTGATAATGTAATGGATGATACGGTTGAATTCTTTCCAAAAAAATTCAAGAATTCGTACAAACATTGGATGGAAAATGTCCGTGATTGGAATATAAGTCGCCAACTTTGGTGGGGACATCGAATTCCGGTTTATTATTATGGCGAAGGTCATGATGATTATGTTGTGGCAAAATCAGAAAAGGAAGCAGTAAAACTTGCCATAGAAAAATCCGGCAATAAAGCCCTCTCCTCTTCTGATCTAAAACAAGATGAAGATGTACTGGATACATGGTTTTCTTCTTGGTTGTGGCCAATTTCAGTATTTGATGGATTTTATTCCAAAAAAGAAGTGGATTATTATTATCCAACCAATGATCTGGTTACTGCACCCGAAATCATGTTTTTATGGGTGGCAAGAATGATCATTGCCGGATATGAATATAAAGATCAGTTCCCTTTCCGAAATGTATATTACACCGGCATTGTGCGTGATAAGCAAGGCCGGAAGATGAGTAAGAGTCTTGGAAACTCTCCAGATCCTCTGGAACTCATTGAGCAATACGGTGCAGATGGAATCCGCATGGGAATGCTGTTTGCAACTCCTGCAGGCAACGATCTCCCCTTTGACGTAAAGCTATGTGAACAAGGAAGTAAATTCTGCAATAAAATCTGGAACGCATTCCGATTCCTTTCCATGAATATGGACGAAGAATTTGAATATGAACCAACTACTGACATTGACACCGATAACTTAGTGGATCGTTGGATGTTGAGCAGGATTCATCAAACGATTAAAGAAGTTGAAGAGGATTTTGAAAAGTATCGCTTAAATGATGCCATAAAAAAAGTGTATTCATTGATCTGGGATGACTTTTGTGACTGGTACATTGAATTGGCAAAACCCGCGAATTATGGCGATAAGTTTGATAATGAACGCCTGAATGTAGCACTGGGAATGTTTGAAATTCTCATGAAACTCCTGCATCCTTTTATGCCATTTATTAGTGAAGAGATTTGGCAACATATTCAGGAAAGAAGTTCTAAAGATGCTTTATGTGTTTCAAAATGGCCAACTTTTGATGAAGAAAAAGTAAGTTCATCTGATGAAGAATTATTTGAAAATATGCAGGGGATGATTTCTGCCCTCCGGAATATTCGTGCGGAAAACGGACTTTCGCCAAAAGCTGATATTGAAGTACTCATCAATTCTGAAAACTTTGAAGTTCTCACAGAAAACGAATGGGTACTTAGAAAACTTCAGCCTATGAAATCTCTTCATATAGCCGATGACGTTAAGAAACCAAAAGCTTCGGCTGCAGCCATTGTAGGAAAAGATGAAATCTATGTCCCTCTCGCCGAACTTATTGATGTTGACAAAGAAATTGAGCGAATCAAAAATGAAATTGAACGCATTGAAGGCTGGTTGAAAGGAATCAATGGAAAATTGAATAATCCCAATTTCGTTGAAAATGCTCCGGAAGCTGTAGTTGAAAATGAACGCAACAAAAAGCGTGATGGAGAAGAAAATCTCGCCAAATTGAAAGAGCAATTAACTGAGTTTGAATAAAGATTAACCGCAAAGAACGCAGAGGTTTTTGTGTGTTGGCAAAATATGAAATAAAAGCTCTGTCATCTCCACGCGAATGCAGGAGATCTGGATATCACTTTCAATTTAGGAATTTTATGTTGTATCGTTTTTTGATTAATAAAAGAAGTTTTACGTTATGCCATAATTAGCTTGAAACGCATGATTAAAATGTTCGCCCTAAAATATAATTATTGATTTCACTTTAATCCCGGATTCCCTGCATTCGCGAGGGAATGACTCATAATCCTTAGCCATAGTTTTCAATAAATGATAAAATCGATTTTCGGATAATATTCCATGAAAAAATTTACCCTTCCATCTGAAGAGCCCAAAGGAAAACCTGATTTTCTGAAAGGTTTAAACGAGCAACAACGAAAAGCCGTGACTACAACTCAGGGCCCATTGTTGATCATTGCCGGAGCAGGAAGTGGAAAAACAAGAGTTCTTACCTACAGAATCGCATATCTCCTTCAGCAATTCAAAGCTGCACCAAACGAAATTCTTGCCCTTACCTTTACCAACAAAGCAGCTCGCGAAATGAAAGAGCGAATCAAGGGTTTGATTGGTGATAAAGCTCAGAAGCTTTGGATGGGAACTTTTCACTCTATTTTCTCGAAAATACTTCGTTTCGAAGCTGACCGAATTGGGTTCGGAAAAGATTTTACTATATATGACACCAGCGATTCCGAAACTGTAATTAAACAAATCCTTCAGGAGTTAAATTTTGATCCGAAAGAGGTAAAACCCAAAACTATACGGAATAAGATCAGTGATGCAAAAAACCAATTGATTGACCCGGATACCTATCAGAATAAATTTGTTGGAAGTACTCTGGATGATATTACTGCTCGAGTGTACAAGATCTACATCGAACGATTGAAACAAAGTAACGCCATGGATTTTGATGATCTTCTGGTAAAACCCATTCAACTTTTTGAAGAGTTTCCTGAGGTACTCGAAGTTTATCAGAATCGGTTCAAATACATCATGATTGATGAGTATCAGGATACCAATCATGCTCAATATAAAGTGACTAAATTATTGGCACAGAAATTTCAGAATATCTGTGTTGTTGGTGACGATGCCCAAAGTATTTATTCATTCCGCGGAGCTGATATATCAAATATCCTCAACTTTCAGGAAGATTACGAAAAAGCGGAAAGGATTCCATTAGAACAGAATTACCGTTCTACAAAATCAATTCTACAGTGTGCTGATTCCATCATCAAAAAAAATTCAAAGCAGTTAGATAAAACGTTATGGACCGAACAGGATTATGGTGATCCGGTTATTCTTTTGGATAACTATGATGAAAGGGATGAAGCAAATCGAATTGCTAGTTATATCCATGAATTAAAAATACGACATGGCTATAATAACAATAACTTTGCAATTTTGTACCGTACCAATTATCAGTCACGGGTATTTGAAGAAGCATTAAGAAGGAAAGATCTGGCTTATCAATTAGTTGGTGGACTCTCCTTCTATCAGCGCAAAGAAATTAAAGACGTACTGGCTTATCTCACCCTCTTGGTGAATCCACATGATGAAACGAATCTGCTCCGTATCATCAACGAACCTTCAAGAGGAATTGGAAATAAGTCAATTCAGGATCTGTTAAAAATTGCACGAAGTGAAGGGCAATCTGTTTGGTCATTACTTCAAAATGTCGAAAATACGGATGTTTACAAGCCAGCAAAAGTTCGGATCAGGGAATTTGTTGATATGATCAACAGATTAAAATCAGAGGTAGATAATGGCTTAGGGTTAACTGAGGCAACAAAATCGATCATGGAACAATCAGGCTATATGAGAGCTCTGGTTGAAGAAAATTCCCAACAGTCTATGATGAGGCGGGACAATGTGCTGGAATTTCAAAATGCTATTTCTTTTTATGAAAAAGGGAATTCGAACCCATCTTTAAGTGCGTTCTTACAAGAAATTAGCCTGATCACAGATCAGGATAAATTCGATGAGAATAAACCGGCTATAACCTTGATGACCGTTCATGCTTCCAAAGGTTTAGAATTTCCGGTGGTATTTGTTGTTGGCTTAGAAGAAAACCTGTTTCCGGTAGGTGCCCGTACAGGCTTTGAAGTGGATATCGAAGAGGAGCGAAGATTATTTTATGTGGCCATAACCAGAGCTGAAGAAAGATTATATTTTAGCCACGCCCGTACTCGCTATAAGTTTGGGGAAGAACAGCGGCAGATGCGTTCAAGATTTATTGATGAGGTAGATGCCGGAGTTGTAAGAACAGAAACAGGTTCCACAATTACACAGAAAGCAGATCGTTTCTCTCTGGATGAATCATCTTCAAGGAGTAAATCAACAGGTGCAACAACGATTGAATACGATTGGGAATCTCCAATTAGCGGAAAAACCAAACAATCAGCCAGTGGAAATACTATTCAATATGATCTGCAGGATGGTGATGATCCTTTTCAGGTTGGAGCTGTGGTTCAGCATGCTAAATTTGGTCCCGGTAAGATCATCAATCGAACAGGATCAGGCATGGATGCAAAAGTTGTTGTATTTTTTAAATCAAGAGGACAAAAGAAACTTATGCTTAGGGCAGCACCCCTACAGGTAATAGGTTAGTAAAAAAGACGGCGTTTAAAATTATGTGGAGACAATTCCTATTTCTATTTATAGGGCTTGGCATCTCAATGCAAGCAATTTCACAACCGGTTTTAACACCAAAGAATATGGCTTTGGGTGGTGGAGGAAGTACATATATAACTGATTATCATGCAAATTTTTATAATCCGGCGAATCTTTTAATCAATGACCGTTTAAATACTCTTGATCTGGGTATAGGCAGCACCGCATCTTTCTTTAACGGAGTTGTTAATTATGAAAATCCTTTGGATCAAAAAGACAATTATCTTGATTATTTCAGCAATTATAATCCCGGACAGTATCAAATAAATCCCGACCAAAGAGATCAGATTTTAGACATTCACTATCGCAGAGATCGCCTTACATCCATCCACTTAGCCCGATTTGAGTCTTCTCTGTTTGGATTGAATTGGATCAAAAATGGAAGAGCATATTCAATATCAGCGAGAACACGGGTTGGCTCAAATATTGACGTTGGGCGGCAATGGTATGATGCTACCGAGACAGAAATCAATAATATTTTTTATTCAAATCAGGATTTAGTTCATCGTTATCAGGTTTTTCATGAGATTTCTTTCGGATATGCTGAATCGGTTAATCTGGTTAATGGATTAAGCTCAAGACTTGACAATTTTTTGATAGGAATAGCACCTAAAGTAATTTTAGCCGGTCCTTATCAAAATGCAAGTTGGAGAAATGAATATCAGCAAGTTGAGGGAAATCCTGAAATAAACAGAGAACAAACCTTTTCTTACCAATCGGCTGGGAATTTTAGTGAAACAGCACTTGCTTATCTCGCAGGAAATACGGCTGATAATGCTGTTTTGAATAATTTCGATTCATTTGAAAGTGAGCTTACCAATATTCATGGTTACGGAATTGGTTTGGATGTAGGGTTTACTTATTTACTCACATTCGGAGGAGATTTATCAACGCTTTCCTCAAATAAACAAACTACCAACCGATCGCTTAGGATTTCATTTTCTATGAATGATATTGGGTTTGTGCATTACCACGACAATCCCTTAAGTATCATTGAATTAACTAATAATTCTACCGAGCTTAGCTTCCCAAATCCAGTTGATGAAGCCTATATCGGTGTTCCAGGTCAATTTCTTACTTTTACTGATAAAAACGGAACTGGAAACCCACTGGTAGACAACCAATCTGATATTGAACAAAAAGAATTCAGCACTTTATTACCGACTTCTTTTAGCGGAGGTGTTCTTCTTGAGCTGAGAAGATTTAAGTTAATGGGCGATTTAAATATTGGAATTTCGAACAATGCTTTTACCACTACAAAATTAACCACTTCTATAGGTTCTGAAATTCGATTGTTACCTTTTTTACCTTTAAGAGGTGGACTGCAATTCACTCCCGGTCTGCCAGGTTCATTTAATGCCGGTACTGCGATAGAAACCAAATACTGGGATTTATCGTTATCCATGATGGTATCCGCGCGATCATTTACGACAGAAAACAATATTTCAGGTATTGGAATAGCTGTTTTGCAATTTCATCTATAACTGACAGTTTGCCTTAGCATTCTGACAAAGGAAGAAAATTACTGACGGATTGCAATACAGTAAACTTTGGCTTTGTATTTGCCATTAGTTTATCAGAATTGAAAACAAATTTATTTATGAAAGACAGATTTAATAGGTTCGAAAGTTTTGATGAATCAGATGTTAATTTTGATGACTTCGAACAAGCTATTCCGTTAATGTCGGAAGAAGAAGAGAAAGAACTAACTGAATCGGAAATTCCTGAAGAGCTTCCGATACTTCCTTTGAAAAACACCGTACTGTTTCCAGGTGTGGTAGTTCCTATTACAGTTGGAAGAGATCGCTCTCTTGCTTTGGTTAAAGAAGCTTATGCCGGTGATAAAATTATCGGAGTAGTAACTCAAAAAGAAGAAGAAGTCGAAGAACCCGAAGGCAAGGATCTTTACAGAATTGGTACCCTGGCTAAAATCATCAAACTGATAAAAATGCCGGATGGAAGTAAAAGTATTGTAATTCAGGGAAAGACCGGTTTTGAAGTTGAAGAGTTTGTACAAAGTGAACCGTATTTCAAAGCAAAAGTAAAACCCTATCCAAAACAAATGGATATTCAGGGGGTTGAACTGGATGCATCAATCCGGAATATAAAAGAGACCGCTACAAAAATTATAAACCTCTCTCCTAATATCCCTTCTGAAGCTACAATAGCAGTAAATAACATCAACAGTCCTACTTTTCTGTTGAATTTTATTTCTTCTAACCTGAATGTTGATATCAGTAAAAAGCAGCAATTGCTGGAGATCCAAAAATTCTCTGAGAACCTCAATAAGGTAATGGAGTTTCTCGAGCAGGAAGTTCAGGTTCTGGACATGAGTGAAAAGATCAGAACGAAAGTTAAGTCTGACATCGATGATCAGCAGCGTGAATTTTATTTACGCCAGCAAATGAAAGCCATTCAGGAAGAACTGGGTGATGATGCGGAACAGCAGGAAGTTGAAAAGTTAAAACAACGTCTAAAAGAGAAAAAACTTCCTGATTATGCCAGAGAAGAGGCCGAAAAGGAATTGCGTAGACTAGAAATGACTCCGAATGCTTCCCCTAACTATGGAATCATTCACAGCTATGTGGAATGGATTCTGGATCTTCCCTGGGATGAGTTTTCGGAAGACAGACTAGACCTTAAAATTGCTAAAGAAGTTTTAGATGAAGATCACTACGGCCTTGAAAAAGTAAAGAAAAGAATTATCGAGTATTTGGCTGTACTAAAGCTAAAAGAAGATATGAAGGCGCCAATACTTTGCTTCTACGGGCCTCCAGGTGTTGGTAAAACATCTCTTGGCAAATCTATTGCAAGAGCTTTAAATAGAGAATTTGAGCGCTTTAGTTTAGGAGGAATTCGGGACGAAGCCGAAATCCGCGGACACCGAAGAACGTACATTGGGGCTTTACCCGGCAGAATTATTCGTTCCATGAAAAAAGCCGGAAAAGGTAATCCTGTTATTATGTTGGATGAGATCGATAAAGTTGGCGCTGACTACCGTGGAGACCCTACATCGGCCCTGCTTGAGGTTCTGGATCCGGAGCAAAACGATACGTTCAGCGACAACTATCTTGAATTGGAATATGATCTGTCAAAAGTTCTTTTTATTGCTACTGCAAACAGTTTGGATACCATTCCTGCACCACTTCGGGATAGAATGGAAATCATTAATATCAGCGGGTATACATTAGAAGAAAAGACAGAAATTGCTAAAAAATACCTGATTCCAAAACAAGTCAAAGAAAATGGATTGAAAGAAAATCAGATCTCTATTGATGATAATGCGATTCATAAAATAATTGATCAATATACCAGAGAATCCGGAGTAAGAAATCTTGAGCGACAGGTTGCCGGTGTTTGCCGAGGCGTAGCAGCTAAAGTAGCGAAAGGTGAAATCGAAGAATTTTCCGTATCTGAAGATGACGTTAACGAGTTTCTTGGAAAACAAAAATTCTTCAGCGATGTTGCTGAAAGAACTACCGTTCCGGGAGTTGCCACAGGCCTTGCCTGGACTCCTTTTGGTGGAGACATTTTATTCATTGAAGCAAGTGTTTCGAAAGGTTCCGGTAAATTAAATATTACCGGCCAGCTTGGAGATGTGATGAAAGAATCAGCAATGCTGGCAATTTCTTACCTGAAAGCTCATTCTGAAAAAATAGGAATTCCGGAAGCGGCTTTTAAATATTGGGACCTACATATTCACGTTCCTGCAGGCGCTGTTCCAAAAGACGGGCCATCAGCAGGTGTTTCTCTAATGTCTGCTATTGCCTCTATCTTCACTCAAAGAAAGGTAAAAGGTACAACTGCTTTAACCGGAGAAATTACACTTCGAGGGTTAGTTCTTCCTGTGGGTGGAATTAAAGAAAAAGTATTGGCAGCTAAACGAGCTGAAATAAAGAAAGTACTTCTTCCAAAGAAAAATGAAAAAGATGTGGCCGAAATAGAAAAGAATGTGATTGGTGACTTAAAAATTGAATATTTGGAAAGAATGGATGGTCTTCTTGATTTGATGCTTGAGAAAGACCCTGTTACTGATCCGGAAGAGTTCTTCAAGGTAAGTGATGCGTACAAAAATGCGGTAGCAGGTAGTAATGGATCAACCAAACCGGTTGATATAACTTCAAACTGAGAAAAAGGCTTATAATATTCAAAATTACGAATTAGTAGTAATACCATATTCGTAATTTTGAATGCTGTTCTACCCTATACCTTTAATTATTTTTCCGGCATTTCTTCTAATGATTCAATAGAAGCATGTTTCAGATAAAATTCTTCCAAACCAGCTACAATAGCGTCAACTATTTTTTGTTGGAATTCATCGTCTGTAAGTAATATTTCTTCTTCAGGATTTGAAAGAAACGCAGTTTCAACCAATACATTAGGAAACTCTATGGGGGCGTTAAGAGAAAAATTAAAACTACCTGTTAATCCATAATCTTTTAGACCTAAATCCGTCATTCTGTAGTACATGATTTCTGCTAATGGTTTGTAAGCAATATGTTTATAAAAAGAACCTGTCCCCCTGACTTGTAAGGGATCACTGCCATATCCTAATGAATTTGCGTGAATACTTACTAAAATTTCAGCATTTCCTTCAAGAGTCATTTCTCTTCTTTCACTCATGTAAACATAACTATCGTCCGTTCTTGTCATAATCACGTTTACATCTTTTTCTTTTAATGACTTCTCCAGCTTCTGGGAAATCTCAAGTGTAACTTCTTTTTCCATAGTTCCTGCAGCTCCTAATGCTCCCAGACTACTTCCACCGTGTCCTGCATCAACAGCAATTGTTCTACCCTCCAATGGATTAATCACACTTTTGATTTTAGGTGGTCTCCGTATTTCAATATTCATTTGAGAACCCCAACCATATCCAACAGAGTACCCCCAATTCTGTGAATGATTAAGTTCAATTATCAATCTGAATCTGTCGTCCTCAACCTGTCTCCAATCCACATCCTTAATACCTGAAGATGATAAATGCTTTATTTTCCAGTTGGTATTTGATGTAGCCCCGAACACATCTACGATGATCTTATTCGGGTTAATTTCCTGGTATGAGATGTAAGGTAATTTTTCTGATAAACTCAAAGTAATTAGATCTTTATCTGTTCTACCTGAAATTCTAATATTACCGGTTAATGATTCAGGTTTAGGGGTAAATTCACTTTTGAGTTCTACAAAACGCTCAGGAATCCAACCGTGCAAACTTTCGGAAAGCCGAACTTTATAATTGCCTTTCTCTTTTCCTACAATATTTAGCATTACCCCTTGTGCAATACTTCCATGTTTGGCACCTCCTAAACGGTCCGTTCCCATCCCGATATTCAGGTAGGCATTCTCGTCTATAACTTCCCCGGTAACGGGTTTTGCCAAAAATCTGACAGTAAAGGTTGATGTTCGTTTGTGATAACCGAACAACCCTTTCTTCATTTTGAACGTGATATTTCTGTCTTCAATATCATCTCCGGGCTGCACTACATAATGTCCTTTATAAACACCTTTTGTTCCTGCTTCGTCTTCAGGGACTTCATGCATAGGGATATTTCGTTTGAATCCATCGATATTAAAAACAGCTTCTTCTCCTGACCGTCCATAGAATTGCACATCTAAACGATCTCCTGCACTTAACCAAAGATCCTCTGTTGGAAGAACCATAAGGTCGCTAATCATATTATCATCAATGTTAGCAGTAACAGGTGCGGGTTTTACCAAATACAAAGTATCAGCCAGCTCTTCCCCATTCCATTCTACTCTAAATTCAATAGCTGTAGTGTCATTTGTGTGCTCAATCATGTCAACAAAAGCACCATTTGAATATACTTTAACCTTGTTACCGTTAACATACGCGGTTGCTTCAGGGTGCGTATTGGCTGCAACACGGTATCTAGAAAAAGAATATGACACATAATCCTGTTCCGGAATCACGATACTTAAATGTAAAGTATCAGGCTGAGTTTCTAAATCACTAAGATCTATATCCTGGCTTGTTAAATTTCCACCAAATGAAAGTGAAATTATGAACGAAAAAATTAGAGTTCTGATCATTATTTATAGAGATAGTATTTTGAAGATTTATTTTTGAATGATTCAACATCTTTGTTTAGATATTCTGAGATATCAGAGTACTTATATGATTCTTTAAATTTGTTCAGAATCTGATCGGTACCCGTCACTTTTTGAAACATACTCCATCGGTTTTTTCCCATTTCGAAAACATCTTTATCAGGGTACATTTCTTTATGCACCTGCATAAAGTAAAACTGCAGGCTCATCAGATTGGCCTTAGAAAAATCAGAAAAATGAATTTGAACTCCATGTAAGGTTTTTCCCTGATCTCTTCCATAAAATGGCTTAAATACTATTGGACGGAATTCAACTCCGGGAATTTCGAGTGCGTTCATTTTTGAAGCTAATTCTCTTTCCTCAATCCATTCTGCTGCAAAAACTTCAAAAGGTAAAGTATATCCAACACCTTCTGAAAACACTCCAAGTTCACCCATTATTCCTGTGCAAACATAGAAATAAGCTGAATTTTCATGAGGGATATGTGGGGAAGTCGGAATCCATTGCAAACCTGTTTCATCAAAAGTCATGGATCGGTTCCATCCTTCCATCTCAATAACTTCAAGATTAACTTTTTTTCCTTCACCCAGCCAACCTTCTTCGTTAATCATAACAGCTACTTCTCCGGGAGTCATTCCGTATACATATGGTATTGGATATTGACTCACAAATGAGAAATACCCTTCCTCTGCGATATTTCCTTCAATCTTATTTCCTCCCAAAGGATTAGGTCGGTCGAGCACCAGAAAATCAATACCTTCTTCGGCAGCTGCTTCCATAGCAAGTCCCATTGTACTTATATAAGTATACGATCGTACTCCTATATCCTGAATATCATAAATGAGTACATCTATACCTTGAAGCATTTCTGGTGTTGGCTTTCTCGTAGATCCATATAAAGAGTAAACAGGTACATTTGTAACAGGATCTGTATAATCATCTACCTTATCACCCGCAGCTATCTCACCTCTTGCTCCATGTTCAGGACCAAATAGTGCGACCAATTCAACATCATCTGATTCAAAAAGGATATCTATAGTCGGGATTAATTCCGAATTCAAACCAGTAGCATTCGTAATCAAACCTACTTTTTTCCCTTTAATTACTTCGAATTTATTGGCTTGAAGTACGTCAATACCCGGTTTAGTTTGAAATTTATTAATTGTTTTTTGAGCACATGCAGATGTAAATGTTATAACAAATACACCAAGCATTAAAAGTATTTTTCTTTGCATCCGTAGTTTTACATTATTTTTTTAAAGAGGGTTGAAGTTAAACCATCTGAAGTTGAACTTCTGTAACTAAATATTAAATGGAATTTTTGGAAAAAATGACCCAAAACCAACTATCATTTCAAACATTATCTTTAAAAGAAAAAATAGGACAGTTATTCTTAATCGGCTTTCATGGTGACGATGGAAAAACGAACTCAGAAATAGCGAACATAATTAAGCACCAAAAACCGGGTGGGGTAATTCTTTTTGACAAAGATATGGTGCACAATAAACCCGTTCATAATATAAAATCACCCGAACAGGTTAAGGATTTAACAGCTCAACTCCAGTCTCTTTCAAAAATACCATTATTTATAGGTGTGGATCAGGAAGGTGGCCTTATCAATAGGTTAAAACCTGAGTATGGCTTTCCTGAAACTCAATCTCATGCAGAACTGGGTAAGATTGATAATATTTCAACAACAAAGTCAGAGGGCGAACTTATCGGGTCTGTTCTTAAAGAGATTGGAATAAACACAAATTTTGCCCCATGTGTTGATCTTGCACTAAATCTTAAAAGTTCGATTATCGCCAAAAGAGAACGTTGCTTTGGTAATTCAGCTAAGAAAGTTACACAACATGCCCGAGCTTATATACAAGGCCATGAGCAACATGGAATAATAACGGCGTGTAAACATTTTCCGGGACACGGGAGCGCTGAGGGTGACACCCATGCAGGATTTGTAAATGTAAGCGCAACTTGGCAAAAGGACGAGATAATTCCTTATGAAATCCTGATTTCGGAGGAATCATGTCCTGTTATCATGACTTCACATATCTTTAATGATCAATTTGATGATACATATCCAGCAACTTTATCCAGAAAAACTATTCAGGAACATCTTCGTGAGAAAATGAACTATCAGGGAGTTGTGGTATCTGATGATATGCAGATGAAAGCAATTTCAGATCATTACGGACTTGAAGAATCATTAAAACTGGGTATCAATGCGGGAATCGATGTGTTTTGTTTTGGAAATAATCTTCTGAAAGAACAAATTGATCTGAATGAATGTATTACGATCGTAGAAAACCTTGTTGAGTCCGGTGATATCTCAGAATCAAGAATAAATGAATCGGTAAACAGAATTCTGAACCTAAAAAATAAATACCTGAATACTTAGAATTCAGATTTTAAACAGACTTTTAGCGGTCTTTGAGGTTTGGTTTACAACTTCTTCTACAGGTATTTCAAAAATTTCAGCCAGCCGTTGAGCAGTAAACTTCATAAATGAAGGTTCATTTCTTGTGCCTCGTTTTGGTGTGGGTGATAGATATGGAGCATCAGTTTCTAAAACCATTTTTTCTAATGGTAACTCAGATACCGTTTTATCAACGCCTCCATTTTTGAATGTTACCACTCCCCCAATTCCTAAGTTCAATCCTAAATCAATAGCTCGTTTACCTTCATCCACAGATCCATTAAAGCAATGCCAGATTCCCTTTAAAGAGCCATCCTGTTCCTGTTCAATGATGTGGAGCAAGTCTTCAGTACTTTCCCTGTTATGTAGAATAATTGGTTTATCCACCTTTTTGGCTACTCTGCAATGCGCATGTAAACTGAGTTTCTGTTCAGTAACAAACTCAGTACTCCAGTGATAATCTAATCCGGTTTCTCCAACCCCAACTACACTTTCTTCCATGCACAGATCCAGAAGCTTATTTTCAAATCCTTCTTCAAGTTCTTTTACGTCACATGGATGCAATCCTGCCATTTTATGAAAAGCTATTCCTTCAAAGTGAATCTTATCCATTTTAGCAATTGAATTGAAGTCGATGGCAGGCATAAGAATTTCGGAAACCCCTGCTTCTTGAGCTCTTTTCATTACTTCTTCAAAATCTTCCCTGAACTCCTCGAGATAGATGTGAGAATGGGTATCAATCATATTAATATTTGATCCAGTCTTTATCTTCTAACCATTGAATCAGTGCCGGCAGAAAAGTTAGTGATGTTAATAAAGTCATCCCTATTCCTATCACTGCCATAACTCCAAGCGATTGCAACCCCGGATGAGTTGTAAATAACAATCCTGCAAAACCTAACATCGTAGTAATTGAGCCCATGGTGATATGCTGCCCTGTACTCGAAAGCACAGTCCACATTGAATTTCTTCCTTCATCTCTATATCTGTGAGCAAGATGAACCCCACTGTCTTCACCAATTCCAAGAATTGCCGGAAGAACTACTAAATTGTAGAAGTTAAATTGAAATCCGAAAATCATCATAATTCCAAAAAGCCATAATAACCCAACTATTAAAGGTAACATGGAAATTACAGACCATCTGAAAGACCTAAACGTGAATAACATAAAAATGAATATGATGATAAAGGTCGCCCCAACCATATACGGGCTTTCTGTCCTCATAAGATCAAGCATAGAAGCGGCTACAATAGAAGTACTCGCTGCATAGTAAGTTTTTCCGCTATCCAGTGTTACAGAACCAATATCATCTTTAAATGCAATAGATTTTCTACCGTCAGAAAGTCCAACAGATGGATAGATAATTACAAATCTTCCAACTTCACCATCTTTAGTTATAAACTGAGATTTTAAATACGGCGGAATTTGATCTATAGATAATGGCTCCCTTGTCTGAGCAGCTTTTCTAAGTTTATCAAGATCTTCGTCTTCTTTATTTCTGATGAAAGTGTTATCAAGCAATTCTCTTACTCTGGCGATTTTCTCAAGCTTCTCTTGTTCTTCCTGTTCAGTTGAAGGAAACCGATCCTGAAGTGCTTCAATATCCAGAATTGTTGGGGAAGCGGTATCTGCTTGCATTTTCTGTTCTAAATTCTGAACTAATTCTTTAACCTCTTCATCAGAATCAGCAATAATATATGCCGGGTTCCTTTTATCGGAATTACCCACTTGCCCTGCTACTTCACGAAATTTTTCGTACTCCGGAAATTTTGGTTCCAGCTCCCCGGTATCATATTGAAAACTTAAGTTTCCACTGAACCCAATAACAATGGCAGAGAGCACTAAACCTGTTACCACCAGAGTTTTTGCAAATGGATACTTCTTGTTCTCATATTTTTTGGAATCTGAATCAGAAGTAGAGAATAAGATCCAGTTAAATTTCTCAAAAATTACAAGAATAGAAGGCAACACATAAAGCATTGCAAATAGCGCCAGCATAATCCCTGTTCCGGATATAAACCCGAATTCTGAAAAGCCTCTGAAATCTGCAAACATCAATACATATAATGCAGCAGCTGTCGTAAAAGCACTTACGAATATTGCTTCACCGGTTTTATCATTTGTAGTTTCAATAGCTGATTCAACTGATTCTCCCTGAGACCGCAATTCTATATATCGTGCGTAATAGTGAATCCCATAATCAATCCCTAACCCGAACAAAATCACAAATAGCACTGAGGTCATAGTATTTAACATACCCAGATAGAAGTAAGTAAGTCCAAATGTCCACAGAAGACTGAAAACCAATGGAACACCGATTACCAGAACCGGAATTGGTAAACGTATTAAATGACTCCAGACTGAGTATTCCAGATCTTCCTTAACCCCTCTTCTATAGTTAAGATACTTCTTAAAAAAGAAATAAAGCATTACTAAAACTATCACACTTGAAATTCCGGTAGCAAAACTTCCAAGAACATCATTCATAATTGAAGTAAGCTCTTCTAAATGACGCTTTAGCCTTCCCCCAAACTGGACTTCCATTTCGGGGTGATAACTTGCAGGATCCATTTCAGCCAACAAAGAATCGTATTCTCTGAACATATCCTCAAGATATTTGATATCACTTTTTGATCCTGTTGGGAAGAACTTAAGCACCATAATTGTGCTATCTTCATTTATAGGATATTCAGAAGGTACTAACACTTCATAACTTTCTTTAAAGTCTTCCGATTTATCGTCTTCAGGTTCAGTTTCTTCTTCTTCATCCTCGAAATCTATAAAAAAAGGATTAGCCTCATCTCTGGCATTATCTATTTCTTCCTGAAGCCATTCTGTAATTTCTTCAAGTTCATTATTACTGGCTAAATAAAGAGCATTGTTTTTGATTAGCTCTGTCTCTTTTCTGTATTCAGCTCTTTTAAAATATTTATCATTATACCTCGCATAAAATAATTCCAGTGTCTTGGGAATCAGATCTTCAGCAAATCTTTTATTGGCTTCAAAACTTGGAGATTTAATAGCAACCTGCATCTCAGTTTCGCCACCGACTGTATTTTTTAATTTCTCAAGAGCTAATACATTTGGATTGTCTTTAGGAAGAAGATTTGCAATATCGGTGTCAATTTTAAGCTGAACAGAATAATATCCCCCAATAATTGCAAGTACCAAGCTGATGCCAAGTACCAAAAAAGGTTTCTTAATATTTAATCGTAAGAGCGGCTTAAAAAGCTGAAGTAGTTTTGTCATTTATTAGTCTAAAATTGAGGCTCAGAATCTAAGAATTTAACTGCTAATTTGCGGACTTTGATTTCAACATTATATCATCATAGTCTGCTTTCGATTTGTTCTGTGTATTATTAGCATCACTTAGTATTAGAATAGCAAGTGGTTTTGCAGGAGGTTCATCTCCAAAAAGTCTTTTATAATCTTCAACGATATTACGCTCAAAAGTTAGCCAATCACCACTTTTTTCTTCCCCTGATCCAACAACGATTATTTTTTGATTCCCATAAAATTTAGAGAGTTCAGTTCCAACTGGTAACGTTGAACTCCAGGTATACCTTATTGTTTTCGGTACTTTTTTAAAAAGAGCAACACGTCCCATATCAAAAGCAACATAAATACTTGCCGCGACATCGTTTTTATCGCTGTCATCCTCATTAGCCCCTTCCGGAATATCATGAATTCGCCAGCTCCAGCTTAATATTGGTGTTTCTTTAATATTGATGGAATCATTGTTTATAAGAGGATAACTCATATGCTTGCCTCGATTACCTTCGAATCTCAGAAAGTGATTACCTTGTTCTTCCATAATTTTATAATGGTAGGTAGATTTTAACTCTTGATCATATTCAAAAGGCTTAGCCTCCCCTTTTTGGTTGTACCATCTTGATGGCAAATCACCTACTTTTTCATATTCAAAGTCCTCAATTAGTAATAACCTCTGACTGCTATTCTGCTGAGCAATCAAAGAAAAGTTCGTTAAAAAAATAATTCCTAATGCAATTATTGATGATTTATGAAACATCGTATTGTTAGCCGTAATAATTCTTTATTTTTGGACACTCAAAGTTACACAATAAGTGATTTATATCTTAACTTGTGAGTTCATGATTAATTTTGTTTTAATTTCTTAATGTCTTTTATACAAAAATCGATCCGAATTACTTTAATCTCTCTGCTTGCCTATATATTATTGGTAGCAACTCATGAAGGAGAATACTGGCCATTCAGTATTTATCCTATGTTTTCGAAAGCAGGTAATCCTTGGACCAGGGCTTTGGTCAGAGATGTTACCAATACCGACAGCTCTGATCTTTGGAATACTACTGATCTGGATAACCTCGTGGGCACACCAGTTGCCATGAGAAAAATTGGTGTTGATCAAATTGATTATTCAAACTTTGTATCAAAAACTACAAACTGGAACGAGCAAAGAGTCGGTGCCCTGCGAACTATGCTTGGTAACCAGTTTTTTGAAAATCAGGACTGGATGATATACAAAGTAAACGGAATGATTACAGAAAATGATAGTGTCATCGTTGATGTTGTTCCATATTTACTTTTTAAAAGTGATACAACGTTGTTTAATCCCAATCTTAATCGTTCGGAGTACTTCAAATGAAAAAGATTGGAAATCTGATTGCCGAAAATTTATACGGCTCTATAGATAACTTTGGAGAAGCTCATAAAATATATCTTAAAATATTTGAGCTATTTGTGGTCTATGAGGTAATTAATCTGGCATGGGAATGGGGACTATATACATTAAAAATTACGGATGTGGTTCTGCCTTTAGGAATTGCAACTGCAATTGATATTTCTTTTATGCACGGTAATTCTTTACCGGTCATTAATGCGATCCTTATATCAATTTTAATGGTGATCAGTTTTTTCAGATTGGGTTCTAAGTGGCAATATGCTATTGCCTTTGTATTATTACATTTTCAATATGTTGCCCGGTTTTCCATCGGAGAAATTCCTCATAGTGCTAATCTTGCCGGAATGGCACTGTTCAGTTTTGCATTAGGTATACCTTTCTTTAAAGAAGCTGAAAGTCGATATAAATTTATTATTGGATTTACCATTTTCTATATCGGGTTAGGATACTTCTCAGCGTCTATTTCAAAACTTATTGGTACCGGCCCGGGATGGATTGATGGTAGACACTTGTGGCTATGGATTGCTGAAAAAGGTACCGATATTCTATCACGCGAAGGAGAATTCGATTATAACTTTGTTCAAACTCTTGCACTGAATTACATTCCCGCAGCAACAGCTATGTTATTTGTAGGAATTGCTACAGAATTTATAGGATTATTAGTCTGGTTCAAAAAACTTCGCCCATTTGTATTATTATTACTTATAGGAATGCATTTTGGAGTAACATTAAGTATGAACATCCGTTTTGATTCATTTATGATAGAGCTATTTATATTAGCTGTTCCATATCCTTACATTCACAACAAATATGGAGACAGAATAAAGTTTTCCATAAAACACATATTCAATAAAGTGTAATATATGATTCGTTTTCTCAGAAATCTGCTGTGGGTTGACTTAAAAATTGAGCGCGCTGATATAAAAATATTCGCCTCTTTTACGGTAATTGTTGGAGCAATATTAATTCTCGGAGGTTACTTACTCAATCTTTTAAATGAATCTATTTTGCTTACAATGTTTCTCTTTGCTATGTATGCAGGTTTCTATCATCTTCACGGATTGAATAAAAATGCGATCTATGATGTTCAGCAAAAAAATCAAACGCTCTTTTCGATTTACAATACTATAAATCCGACTGTTCCTTTACCACTTATGACGGGTTGGGCTGCTCAACCCGAACTTATATACACTATTATAAGAGAAATATCATTTGAAGAACCAAAAACTATTTTTGAAATAGGAAGCGGATCTTCAACTATAATCTCATCTCTTTTTCTAAAAAATAAAAACATTGGAAAAATCACATCTATAGACCATGACGAAAAATATTTTTCTCATAATTTGAGCGAATTGCAAACTTATGGGGTATCAGACATTGTTGACTTAAATCACTGTCCTTTAATTGAGCAAAACATAGGCGAAAAAAAATACATTTGGTATGATCTTTCCAATGTAGACATTCCCAAAAGCATTGATATGCTTGTGATTGACGGACCTCCTTTTAAAACAAGCAAACATGTAAGATATCCTGCTCTTCCGCTTTTATATGATTATTTGTCGGATAATGCCATAATTATTCTGGATGATGCAAACAGAAAGGATGAAAGTGAGATTATAGAGCTATGGATAAAACTATATCCCAATCTGAAACTCAAATTCATAGATAGTGATAAGGGTGTAGCGATACTTAAAAAGTCTTAGGATTTTTTCCAAAAAAACTTGAGTGTCAACGCATTGAAAAATAGTTTCCAGTCCTCCTTGGAAATTATTTTAAGAATACTACCAAGGATTAAATAAACTGTTATAAACATCCCCATCGTAGCTAATAAAATCTCTGAATTTGAATAATTCTGATCAACAAAAAATAACCTTAAAAAATATACGGGTACCGATATTAACATCGAAAGCCCCAGAATCTTAAAGTATTTTTTATAAGGTAATACCTCATAGAATGAAATTTCTAGATGTGATCCAATCTTTTTCAGAGTAAAATACCAGTTTAAAATATTTGCACATAAAGTTCCCAAAGCTGTTCCCACTATCCCAAAAAAGTAAGTTCCGGGTACGCTGAATAAGATGTTCAATCCAAGTAAGGATAAACTAAGATGTAAGATCCCCTTAGTATCCCCGAATGCCTGAAGAGCACTTCCATAATGAGCTACTCTGATAAGAATGATCAAATTATAAATCTGAAATGGTAAAACAGCTTTGGAATAATCTGTTCCTTCAGCTTCGTAAAGCAAAGGTATTATTTCTGCAGCAGATACGATACACATAATTATTAATGGAATAATCAGTATCGCTACTTTTTCAATACTTTTATGCCATAGATTGATTAATTCTTTCAACTTATCTTTCAATTGAAATCCCACATATCTACTTATAAGTACCGACCCGACAGCAAATGGAATAACTCTAAGAATGGGAATTTCATTAGCACCCACATTGTAATTAGCAACAAGAACTTCTCCGAAAAAAGTGACTACAATGATTTTATCGATGGATTTATTGAACTGACTCACTAAAGATGAAATTCCTAAAGGGATAGAAAAATTAATCTGCTCTCGAACGCTGATATCCTTAGATCTCAAAGGACCATCCGGTATAACCAAATACACCCATACAAATGACCCAACAAATCTTATTAATGAATATGAAAGTATTCCATAAATCACATATGTAAGTGAATAACCTAATATGAGAGGCGTTATAACTACAAAAAGAGATAACAAACTAGTCAATATCTGATACCAACCCGCTTCCTTTTGTCTACCTAAAGCTAATAGTATATTATTGACAGGCCATGTAGGAACTTCAAATACAACAATCAATGCAATAAAGGGAAGTAATTGTTGTATTAACCCAACACTCTCCGGTTCGAATTCAGTAAGAAAAAATGGGACAACTATTTTAAAAATCAATATTCCCAATGCAGCTAAAGTTGCCGTTATGAAAAGAATGACAGTTGTTTGAATTGCAAAAGCCTTACGAAGTGTTTTACCAAGCTTTTCGAAATAGTAGAATATACTCTCCGGAAAACCAAGAGTTGCTATATTTTTTGCTATTTCATAAACAATCAGGAGAGTACTTAAGATTGCAAACTGGGTCTCAGAAACAAGGTTTACAATTATAACTATAATGGACCAATCAATGATCGCAGTTAAAATTCTTGAAAATACTACAACTGTTACCTTGTCTGCTAAGGATTCTTTTTTATCAGTCACTGTTAATCAAGTTTTCAAAAATATTAACCAGCTTAGAAGTGCTATTCTTTGCACTAAATTCCTGAATTTCTTTATCATTTATAGAATTATTCGCGAAAATGTTTTTGCCTGATTTTTCTGATTTATACATTGATTCAATGAATTCAGCAGCTTCTTCTCTTTCATTTTTCCTAAAATGAATTCCTCTACCAGTAGATTTTACTATCTCACCTACTTCGTCGTTAGGAGCCAAAGAAAATATAGGTGGTTCTGCAATAAGATATTCATATAGTTTTGCAGGTATAATGTCATCTCTTTCAGGCTGGGTGCTTAATAGTAGCAGGTCAAAGTTATTCATTAATGCAATTACGTTCTCGTTGGGGACACGTTCCGTTACTTTGAATGAACTGATTATTTCTAATTCTTTTGCTTTAATTAAATCCTTTCCTTGTAGATCTGCCATCGAATAGACTGAAATTCTATCAGAGTCAATGTTATTCCTTCTTTTGATGTTAGCAAGAACCTGAAGTATATCTTCTGCTGTTGATAAGCTCCTAAACTTCCCTAAAAAAAGAATATTTAGTGTATTACCGGATAATGCTAATTCTTCATGTGCTGAATTCTTAGTAAAAAATTGCTGATCAAAACTGTTATAAATAGTTTCAGTTTTTCGGGTAATTTCCGGATAGTGATTTTCATATTTTGTTTCAGTAGCCTTTGCAGTAAATGTAATAAAGTCAGCATAATTCATTACACCCTTTTCGAATCTTGGGTCAAAGAAAGTACCGGGCCATCCCCTTTTTTCATATCTGACATTACATAATGTCCATGGATCACGAAAATCAGCTACCCAAGGAATATCCAGCTCTTCTTTTATTCTTTTTCCAATATAATTAGAAGACCAAGGATCACTTGTACTCCAAACAACATCAGGTTGAAATTGTTTTCCAAATTCAACAATGTTCTTCACGTCTTTTAAAAAAACAGGTAACCAAGTATCTAAAGGAAATCTATTGTCAACAAAATTTGTTAACGAAAAAGAATTGGTTCTTTTCTTTTTATCCAGATCTCTTACCTCTTTAACGGGTATTTCTATTTCAAAAATTGGAATATCTTTTAATATTTCACTCTCTTGGTCTGTTAATTGTTCATGAGGCTCATTCAAACAAATTATAGCAGGAGACCAACCAAAATCCTTTAAATATGTAACAAACCGGAAAGGTCTTATACTCCCAACTCTCCTTTTTGGAGGAAAATATGGGGCTATTAAGAGTACTCTTTTCGACAATTTAGAATTATAGCAAAGTTAAAATTAGTTCTCTATTTGATTTATTAAAGATGTTTTGAATCCAAAAACAAAACCAAAATTATTTTCAAAATCTCCGAAATCGAAATTTAAAGCTATAGAAATCTCTGATCTTTTTAGGTCAGAAAAAAAATATATTAACTGACTGGATAAGTTAAATGAATCTTTTCTGAGTTCAGAAAGAGGTTTTAACTCAACGTCATCATCTGGTTCAAAATTACAACTTCCAGATTCAACTAATTGATCAAAGCAATTTCCATAATTCCTACTGTAAGTCACTCTTTGCGAAAAACCTATTTGATCTGTGAAAGCACCTTTAATACCTATATGATGAGCTACTAAAACATTATTTGTAGATTGGAAAAAGTCTTTTTCTATTTCCGAGTAGGAAATTAATGGATTGCCCAAAACAAAATTTTTATTTGTAAATCCTGAACTATAAATATAATGTGCATAATAGTTCGCTCTTCCTCTCGGTTCAAAAAACTTTGCATCTTGTCTTTTTGTATTTACGTGATCGTAAACTACATAATCAATAAGTTTATTATCTGAAAACTCAACAGTTGCATTCCACTGACCATCCCAAGGACTTCGATGCCTTGATGCAGGTCGATCTTCTATAAAAAATAATTTTGCGATTTGAATTCGGAAATTTTCAAAATTATATGACATTGAATAATCATATCCGGAAATTGAGTTACCTAATCTATTAATTTGTTCTCCATCCAATGCATTACCACTTCCACTATTATTAAAAACAATTCTTTTATAACTATTTAATCCGGAAGGTAAACGACCATAAACAGGGCTATTACCTCCCCAATATGCATTATGTATTATACCTGCTGAAACTTTATACTTATTCAGATCAATTTGTAAGTATAAAGATTTAGAATGAAAATTAACGTCATCAACAAATCTGTTATCACCTAATATATAATCCCCATAACTGAACTTATATTTAAGGTATCCTTGTAAAAAAGGAACGGATAAAAATCTTTTGGCTTCAATATTATACCCTAAATAAGGATCAGCATTTCTACTAACCAATAAAGAACCAACTGTTAAATCCTTATACTGACCTAATACTTGGTTTCTATAAAATTTCCCAATCTTCAGATCAAAATTTTGTGTTTTTAATTGACTATAGATTTGTGAAAAATATAGTTCACTGTTTTTAGAAACTCTAGCGATGAGATCTGATTCAAAACTAAATTCCAAACCTGAAAAAACCTGAATATCAGGGCTTAAAACTGTAAAGGTATTTATGAAATTGTCAGATTTTCTATCCACTTTTCCATCCTGATTAGCCCAACTCCAGAAAGCAACTGAATCGGAATCAGCATTCAAATATGTTTCAAAGGAATATAAGAACTTATACCCATCGTTCTCCTGAGCTGATACTTTCTTCATAGTGAAAAGCATCATTATTGAGATGAAAATAAGGTTACTAAAAAAAGAATCCGACATAGATTCCTAAAATATAGAATTCTTACTACTGATTATTATTGGAACTCTTTTTTTTGACAAAAGTATCTGCCTTAAACCTTTCTGATGATTGTATTTGTTTCCAATTCGATTCTGAAAAAGCATAGAATGGAGTTTTTTCATGCAACCATCCAAAGTGTAAACAAAAGGGTGTTGTTATCAAAAAATCTCCTTTCCCCGGAAATAAACTTAAAATAGAAAGAAATACTTTTCTTAATTTTTTTGATTTAAGTCCTCTTAAAGAATATGCAAAATCATTGCAATAATACTTACAGGCTACATATTCAAAGTCATCATCATGTTCCGTTAAATCCGATATATAATCTAATTGAGGACTGTTATGTCCTTGTAACCAAGGGTACACTGGGTAGTTAAGCTTAGACATAGCCATGGCTAAACTCCATTCACATGATTCTTCTGTTCTCCCTTGCTCCATTTTTCGACTTTTAAAATGAGTTTCGTCTTTTCTGTCCAGCATTTCAGAAGCTAACTCACAAACTTTTTTAGTTTGTGAATAATCTTTGGCATAAATAACCCCGGATTGGACCCGGCTTAGGTAACTTAATCCGAAATTATTAAGTGTTTTTTTTCTTCTTCCGAATAAAAAATCTTTCAAAACTCCAAAGCCTTTAGTAGCTCCAAAAAACATATCAGAAACAAGATTACCTGTGATAGTGAACTCGAAAATACTCAATGATTTCCAAAGTGACCCCGGGTTTTTGCACCAGATTATATCACTGTCCAAATAAAGGTTTCTTTCAAAAGGCATAAAACGATATACATTATGTTTAAAACCAACGATTGAACAATTCTCTTCGGGAAGAACATGAACCTTTTGAAAAAAATGAGATAAGTTTTTGTCTTCTAAGATTTTTTTTTGCTTCTCACTACAATAAAGAGCAATTGGTCTTTCTTTATCATGTCTTCTTAAAGAAACAACTGAAGCTAATGTATGCTTCAGATATTTAGTATGACCGTAGCTGACATAAACATATCCTTCTTTAGCCAGCTTTTCATTTTGGATTGATTTTAGCATATCTGTAGTTAGTTCATACTAAGATAGAAATATTATGCCTTAGCTGCTCTTTTTCTCAAAGTAGTCATCAATGAGTCAAATCCTTTTCTTTTAATGATTCTTTGAAACTGGCGATTGTAAGAATCAGCAGTTGAAACTTCATCCAGGATAAGATCTTTAATTACCCACTCTCCGTTTTCTTTTTTCATTGTGTAATCAACCGGAGTTCTGATATCATCTAATTCCGCAAAAGTTTTAACTTCAGCTTCATTACCATCGACATCAATTGATTGATAAGTAACTTCTGCTCTGTAGATATCGAGTTTATTTAATGATTGATCTCTAATAATGGTCGCAAATAGTTCAACAAACTCTGTTTTTGTTTCAGTATTAAGAGTATCATAGGTTTCTTCGAGAGCAACCTTAGCCATGTCCTGAAAATCTATAATACCATTTATTATCTCCTTAAGCTTAGCTCTTTGCTCATCAGAATATTCAGTCCCTTTTGGACCTAGAAGAGTTTTAATTTCTTCATCTCTTTCTTCGAGAAGTGTTTTAATTTCCTCCTTCCCACTTTGCGCCAATACATTTATTGAACTAAAAAGTAAAACAAGTGATAAAATCGAAATAATTCTTTTTTTCATTACATCCTTAATTTTGTTCGAGTAATTCTAACGGAATACCTGAGGCATTATTTAGTTTTGCTCTCGAAATATTGTATTCAAATATACTTTCTTTTTCCTGAAGCCTTAATTCAAGCTCCATTTTCATCGCATCTATAAGGTCTTTTACCTCACCTATACCAAAATCATAGTCTTGTTGTTCCATTCTTAACCATTGTTTAGTAGTTCGTAATGCTTCATCAGTCTGCTCAACTTTAACTTTTGCAACTGCTGCCTTTTGATAAGCCTGATTTACTTCTAACAATATGCCATCTTTTGCTGCCTCAGAAAGATAATCCATTCTTCGAACTTCTATTCTTGAGCGTTCCAGCATAGTTTTGGATTGAAAAAAGTTCAGGTTTTGTCTGATAGTTAATCCTACAGCCGTATTAAATGTATTTTCAGGATTACGAATAAAAGGATTTGGTTGTCTTGGTCTTACCGGAGTTGATGCAAATGTTGTAGTAAATCCAAAAAACAGGCCAGGTAAGTTTTTTGCTTTTTGAAAACTGATATACTTCTCAAGAGCTTCTTTTCCGGCTTCAATTCCTCTTATCTCATTCCTATTGGTGAATGCACTGTTTTGATAATGATTCAAACCCGACAACTCATTTTGATTAGTATCCAAAAACCTGACCGATGGTTCAAACTTTGTATTTTTCGAATTCCTTAAAAAATAGTCCCATGTTTGTTTAACAAACCGCAAACTCTCATCAACTTCTGACTTCTGTATACCAAACTGAGCTTTAAACACTTTAAATTTATAAATGTCAGTTTCATCAATATCATCTCCGTCTTCTACTGCATCATCCAGTGAGTTTTCAATCTGATTAATTTTATCCTGAGCATCTTTAAGTAACCTTTCAATTTCCAATGCTAAAACATAGCTGTAGTAAAGCTCATATAGCCTCACCCTTAAATCTTCTTTTTGTGCTTCAAATTCAAAGTTTGTTGCTTTTACCGCTTCCTCAGCAGCAATAATAGCTTTATTAATAGAACCCCAGGTAAAAATTGGTTGCGCTCCTGATATTCTTAATCTGGTATATAATCCAACTTCACCCCAGTCATTTCTTGAGGCTGGATCAAGATAAATCTCTTCTTCAGGAACATCATTTGGATTTGAAACACCTGGTACAATTGCGTGTTCTGACCTAAAAGATAAGCTTGGAAGAATTCTTTGATCTTTTGCCATTTCAACCCTGTTTTGAGCGAGATCAACATCCGTACTTTTATATTTAACCTGACCTGAGTTCTCAATTCCTCTTTCTATGAAATCAAAAACTGAAATAGTTAATGTATCCTGTCCTTTGGCTGATGTACAGATCAACAAAGCAAAAAATAATAAAACAGATTTTATAGAATTCATCCTTAAAGATTTTGGATGGTAACGAATTAAAATATCAATTATTCAAAATAAAAATAGCCCTTAAAAGGGCTATTTTTAAATGCGGAGAGTGAGGGATTCGAACCCCCGGAGACCGTGAGGCCTCAACGGTTTTCAAGACCGCCGCGTTCGACCACTCTGCCAACTCTCCGTTTATTTCAATAAAAAAATTATTCACTCAGCGCTTGCGCACCAGAAACAATTTCAGAAATTTCAGTTGTAATAGCACTTTGTCTTGCCTGATTATACTTGAGTTTTAAATCTCTTTCTAATTCTTTAGCATTTTCTGTAGCACTATCCATTGCAGACATTCTTGCTCCCTGCTCAGAAGCATTAGATTCAAGTACTGCACGCCATAATTGCATATTTAAATGAAGCGGTAAAAGCTTATCTAAAATTGCTTTTGAATCAGGCTCATAAATATAGTCAATCGTAGATTTAGTTTCATCATCAGATTGAATATTAAATCCTGATGGATCAATCGGAAGAACTTTATCAATTCTTCTGTTTTGTGATATCACAGACTTAAATTCGTTAAAAGCTATATATACTTCATCGTAAGAACCTTTAATAAATTCTGACGCAGCTGCCTCCATTATTGCTGAAGTAGGCTCATACTCAATACTATCAAAGAATCCCGGAAAACTATTAACCACATTATACTTCCGTTTTTTGAAGTAAGCAGTAGCTTTTTTTCCGATAGTCACTAATGAAATTGTACCTGCCTCAAGTTGAGCGTTGAATTCTTTAGACAATCTGATTTCTACTTCTTTAAATAAATTATTATTAAATCCTCCACATAATCCGCGGTCAGAACCAATAACAATAAAAAGTAGATTTTCTTCCTTTTCGGGTAATTGAACAAGAGGGCTGTCTACACTTCCACTTTCAGCTAAACGACCTACAACTTCCTGAATCTTAGACGCATAAGGCCTTGTTTTGGTCATTCTGTCCTGAGCTTTTCTAAGCTTTGCAGCAGCCACCATTTTCATGGCTTTAGTAATTTGCTGCGTACTATTAACAGTACTGATCCTGTTTCTTATGTCGCGTAGATTCGGCATTTCTTATGCTTGTTGTCCGGCTAAAATTTGATCGATTACAGTATTGGCTGAGTCAATTACCTTACTACCAAAATCGTCGCTTAACACACCTGATTTTGCTAGTTCTTCCATTTCATTACTGTACTTTGAGAGTACAGTTTCCAGGAATTGCTCTTCAAATTCACTGATAAGTTCAACTGGTAATTTATCGAGTAAACCATCAGAGTTAACCTTTAAGAGAACAATTTCTCTTTCTACCGGAAGTGGTTGATAAACATCTTGTTTCAATAACTCTACTGTACGCTCTCCTTTTCTTAATTGAGCCTGAGTAGAAGCATCTAAATCAGATCCGAACTTTGCAAAAGCTTCGAGCTCACGATACTGAGCAAGATCAAGCTTAAGTGTACCGGACAATTTTTTCATAGATTTTACCTGTGCAGATCCACCAACTCGAGATACAGACGTACCCACATCAATAGCGGGACGAATACCTTGATTAAACAAATCAGTATCCAAGAAAATCTGACCATCAGTAATAGAAATTACATTTGTTGGAATGTAAGCGGAAACGTCACCAGCCTGGGTTTCAATTACTGGAAGAGCGGTTAACGACCCTCCTCCTTTAACCATTGGCTTTAACTCGTCAGGGATGTTGTTCATTTGCTGAGCTACTTTATCATCATTGATGATTTTTGCAGAGCGCTCAAGCAATCTACTGTGCAGATAGAATACATCACCAGGATAAGCTTCACGTCCTGGAGGTCTTTTTAATAGTAATGACATTTCGCGGTATGCAACAGCTTGTTTTGAAAGATCATCATAAATAACCAAAGCATGTCTTCCTGTATCTCTGATATACTCACCCACTGCTGCACCGGCAAATGGAGCAATATATTGCATAGGAGCTGAAGCACTTGCAGGAGCAGATACAACAACCGTGTAATCCATTGCTCCATTTTCTTCAAGAACTTGCTTTATTCCAGCAACAGTAGAGCCCTTTTGCCCAACGGCTACATAAATACAAAATACCGGATTATCAGAGTCTTGAGTTGCCTTTTGATTCAGAATAGTATCAATGGCAACAGAAGTTTTACCAGTCTGACGGTCCCCAATGATCAACTCACGCTGTCCTCTCCCAATTGGAATCAGAGAATCAATCGCTTTAATACCAGTCTGAAGAGGTTCAGCTACGGGCTCACGATAAATTACACCCGGAGCTTTACGCTCAAGTGGTAATTTTATAGTATCACCTGAAATTGGTCCTTTACCATCAATTGGGTTTCCTAAAGGATCGATAACACGACCAAGAACACCTTCACCTACGTTGATAGATGCAATATCTTTTGTTCTCTTTACAGTGTGTCCTTCCTTAACTGAATCGGATGATCCAAAAAGTACAATACCAACATTGTCTTCTTCAAGGTTAAGTACCATTCCGGTAATACTTTCTCCTTTTTCATCTTTTGAATCAGGTAATTCTACAAGCTCACCGGCTTGTACTTGAGAAAGGCCATAAACACGAGCAATACCGTCTCCTACTTCAAGTACGGTACCTACATCGTAAACATCTGCTTCGCTATCGAAGCCGCTTAATTGTTTTCTTAGTATGGCTGAAACTTCGTCTGGTCTGACTTGGCTCATTTTGTTATTTAATTTCTATAACTGTTCTAATTCAATTCCATCGATGAATCGAGGAATTTGTTTTCAAGCTGTTCAAGTTTATGCTTAACTGTACCGTCTATGACTGTATCATTAATTTTTACAGCCAAACCGCCTTTAAGCTCTTCAACTTCCTGAAGATTTAATTCTACTTTTTTGTCAGTAGCTTTCTCCAGTATGTTTTTTAAACTTTCCTGTTGAGAACCTGACAATGCTTTCGCTGATTTCACATCTATAGTGATAATACCAGCATTATTTTTGAAAGCTTGTATAAAAGCATTTGCAACTTCCAGTAAAAGATTTTCTCTGCCTTTATTACTTAATACGGTTAAAAACCTATTAATTTCTTTAGAGACAGTATCTCCAAAGATAGCAGATAAAGCCTTTTGCTTCTCTGTTGGTTTGATGATTGGACTTTTCAAAAACAGTTGTAATTCCCTGGATTCTTCGATGGTATTTTTAATACCAGTCATATCATCCAGAATATTCTGAACTGAATTCTGTTCTATAGCATTTTGTAAAAGTGCTGCCGCATAACGGCGTGCTGCCTTTGAAACAATCATCTGCTAATTAGTTCTTTGACAAGTCGTTAATAAAATTATCGACCAGCTTGTTATTCTTTTCGTTGTCTAATTCTGCATCAATAATCACAGAAGCAGATTTCACAGCAAGTTTTGCTACTTCATTTCTCAACTCTAACAATGCTTGCTTTTTTTCCTGCTCTATAGTGGCTTTTGCCTGCTCGATTATCTGCGCAGCTTCGTCTTTAGATTTTGCAATTCGTTCTGAACGAAGCACTTCCGCTTCTTCGATCGCTTCTTTTCTGATTTGCTGAGCTTTTGCTTCAGCTTCACGTAAAGCTTTTTCATTATCTTTAGATATTTGTTCCGCTTTGGCAATAGCCTTTTCCGCGGATTCTAAAGATTCTTTGATATTTGCTTCACGCTCTTGTAGTGCCTTAGAAATTGGCGGAATTGCAAATTTCATCATTATCAACAGGAATACAATCAAGGATATAGCAATCCAAAGTGCAAAACCTGTATTAAATGATAACAATCCTCCTGCTAACAGATAAGTCATTGGTGTAGTAATTATCTATTAACCTAGTGCAAGAATGATACAAATAATGGCGCCGAAAAGTGCCACACCCTCGATGAATGCTGCAGTAAGAATCATTGCACCACGAATGTCACCAGAAGCTTCAGGTTGACGCGCGATACTTTCTGTAGCTGCTTTACCGATCATTCCGATACCGATTCCAGCTCCGATTGCTACGATTCCAGCTCCGATACCAGCTGCTAAAAGTCCCATATTAGTATAGTTTAATTATTTATGGTTTTGATTTATGCCGAATGTTCAGCATGATAATGTTCTTCGTCGTGATCATGACTTTCAGCCGCCATTCCAATAAATACCGCTGAAAGTAATGTAAAAATGTAAGCCTGTAATAAGGCTACAAATAATTTCAAAATATATAGTATAGAAGTCATAACTACCGAGAACACACTTACTCCGTAGGCAGCTACTGAACCATACATATCGTTAAAAATAAAAATCAGTCCTAAAATAGCGATAATCATAATCTTTCCTGACATCATATTTGCAAACAACCGAATCGCTAATGCAAATGGCTTGGTTAATAAACCAATCAACTCTACAGGAATCATCAAAAACTTCACCCCTAAAGGAACACCCGGAAACCAGAATACGTGCGCCCAATGATCTTTTGTTCCACTAAATTGAGTTATCACAAATGTAAACACAGCTAAAACCGCAGTAACTGTAATATCAGCGGTAGCTGTTGCCGCCCATGGCAGCAAACCCACGGAATTCATAAAGGTAATCGCTAAAAATACAGTAAACAGATAAGGAACATATTTATCTGCTTTTTTATCATCTATGTTTGGTCGAGCTACTTCATCTCTGATAAATAAATAAAACACTTCGAATACATTTTGAATAGCACCTTTAGGCTCTGTTTCCCGCCCTATTCCTTTTTTGTACCGACGGCCGGCATACCAGGTAAATATCGCTACCCAAAACAATCCTATCCAAAAATAAACTAAATGAGAGGTGATAGAAAGATCAATGATCATTGATCCATTAACAGGAGTTAAAACCCCTTCAACTGTTTGAAATTCTCCGGACTCAATCGCCTTCTTTGTTTTAGGGAAATAACTGAACTGAGATTCACCATCAGCATTCTCCCAATACAGAAATCTAGGAAGATATATTTTTCCCCCATTGATAAACTGAGGAGCTTTGATATAATCATGATCAGCTACAGTTCCCATTATATCGATAGGAGATTCACTCTCCTTTTCAGCATCCGCCGCGAATAAATTTGGTGTGCTAACCGATAAAAATAAAATTGTTAAAAAGAGGCGACGAAAAGTCTGAATCATTTCTTTTTGTTTCGCTTTTTTAGCAGTTTTTGGTTGATGAAAATCATTTCCGTTACAGATTGGTAAAGATAGGAAATTATCAAACTAACTGTAAAATATATTTCATCAATTTTTGTGATTCCTAATAAAATTCCCATTACCGCAATAACAAGTAAAAACCTAATTGCCATTGAAAAAAAGAAAACCTTCACAAAAAGGGAGGATTCAGCTTCCCAAAACTGTTCTATAACCCATGCGCTGCTTAAAATGAAAATAGTGCTAAGAAATAATCCACAAAAAATTCCTACTGCAGGGTCTACATCTAAAAACGAAAATGAAATGAATGTTAGAATTAGAAGAGGGAAACTCCCCTTAAGAATAAACTTTATCATTCAGAGCTCTTATTGGGGTCTTTTTCATTATAATTTCTGGAAACATTTAATATCAACACAAAAAAAACAATTAAACCTAAAGCAGAGCCTGTCAGAATACCGAATGGTCTGGAATCAAAATATGAATCAACCCAATATCCCAAGCATATAGGAACAACTAAACTGGCTGCTATTTCAGCTCCTAAACCTACATAACGAGCCAGCTCCTTGTTGATCTTCATTTAAGCAGTCGCACCTTTAACTTTTGTTTCCTCTGCATAATCTGCATCATAGTGTTGAGACAAGTTTTTTACATCTGCTCCCATTTTACAAGTTCCGTTAATTTGTGCTCCTTCTTCCACCACTAACGACTTTGTGTAAATATTCCCATCAACCACTGCATCTTTGCGCAATACCAGCTTGCTATTAACTTTTACATCGCCCTCTACTTTGCCTGCAATATCTGCATCAGATGAAGTAACATTCCCTTTTACTTCCCCATGCCCCGTAATTATAACTTTTCCTTTTGATATAGCCTCTCCTATTACTGTTCCGCTTACACGAATATCGGAATTTGAATGAAGATTTCCTTTTAGCTTTGTTCCCTCACTAATAATATTAACAGACGGGGACTGATTTGTTTGATTACTCACAGTTTTATTGGTTTTTTTTGAATTAAACATCTCTTTTATTAAAAAATTAAATATGGTTCTGGATTTTGCGATACTCCATCTTTCCATATCTCAAAATGAAGGTGTGGGCCAGAGCTTGAAATCCCGGTGTTGCCTACTAATCCTAACACATCTCCTTTAAATACTTTTTCTCCCTGGGTTTTATACAATTTTGAACAGTGTTTATAAACACTCAGTATTCCTTCCTTATGTTGCACAGAAATTACATAACCATGATCAATTGTCCAACCACTCGAGACAACCGTACCTTCCGCAACGCTAATAAACTCTTCACCGATTGTTGAAGCAATATCAATCCCAAAATGCCCAAGGTCTGGCTCATAAGTTCTGGTAAGTGTACCGAAAACCGGAGCCATTGTCGGAAAATCTGGACTGTTTTGCAGGATATTAACCGAAGCAAAATCAGAATTTTGAAACTGTTCAAATATATTCAAGTCAGAAAGCTGAGCTGTGTTATTCTTATTATTATTCTCATCAGTGGATGTAAAAACTGCTAACCTTTCATCAAGGGACAAAGTTGTATCACTATTTACTCTTATCACATTTTTAATATCATTTAATTGTCGGTCTCTCATATCCAAAGAATCCTGCAGTGCAATTATTCTGTCTGTAATATCCGTTATTTGATTTCTGATCTTAGCCTCATCAGAACTGTATAAAAGCCCACCAAGCGGAGTTAACATAAAGATCAGAGAAACCATAATAGCAAGTAACAGAGAAAAGACACCAAAAGAGATGAAAAACTTATTGGGTTTTATTCGGTAAGAGTCGTCTTTTCCGGGACGGGAATCATCTAATAAAATTATATCGATAACTTTATGTCGATCCTCGAAAAGTCTCTTTAAAAAGGATTTCATTTTTGAACTCTTAATTTTTTCCTTCAATTTCATCAAAAAATGATGCTAAATCACCGGTAATTTTTTTCCGGTTGAATTGTGATATAAATTTATTATTCGCTTCAGGCAATTTATTTTTATCCCATAGCTCAATAATCTCACCAATGCGTTCTTTTATATTAATCAAATCATCCGGTTCAGCCCAAAAACCTGCTCCATATTGATCAAGGTGGGATTGAGCTTCACCTTTATATACAAGTCCAAGAATCGGTTTTCCTGAACCTGTATATTCAAAGAGCTTTCCTGACTTTATCTGTTGCAAATCTTTATCAAAATTTGAAATCATCCATAAAAAATCTGCATGTTTTAAATTTGTTACTGCCTGATCGTGCTTGACGTAACCATAGTCAAAAACCATATCATCGAATGAAAATCTTCTGATCAGATTAACAATTCTTGAATCTAATCCACCTTGAAAATGAAGAGCTATTGATTTCTTGAGTTCAGGTCTTTCTTTTAGTAGCTCATTAATCGCTTTTAAAAAGATATCAGGTTGATTGGATTCATAAAACAAACCACTGTATAAGAAATTTATTTTCCCTTTTTGATATTTTAAACCGGATTCAAGGTCATCCGAATAGTCTTCATGATCAAAACCATGAGGAATTACTTTGATATTCAGGTCAATGTAATTCTCTTTTTTTTCAATAATAGATTTAGCATGGTTATCCAATACAGCTATACCATCTGATTTTTCAAGCCAGGAGTTTTCTAGTTCTTTTCTTTTCCTGAAATCACTTTCAGATAGTCTTTTATAAAATTGGTTTTCTACAAAAAGATCTCTGTAGTCAGTTACAAGAGGAATTCCGAACTTATCTTTTATCCTTTTACCAATGATATGATTACTGAATGGTGGTGCTGTTGAAAAAACCAGATTTATTTTTCTTTCCTTTAATATCTTTTCTGCTGTTTCTAATGCCGGCTTGATCCATCCCTTTTTATTATCTGGAAAATATATCCTGTTTGAAATCCAACGGAGTGATTTTGCAAAATTTCCTGTTATCAAACCCGTAGATTTTCTCCCCCCTCCCATAATATGAAATAGTGTACCACCTTTTACTCGGTGTATTTCGAGATTGAGTTTATCTAATTCTTCTTCAAAAGTTTCATCAAAAAACTGATAAGCTCCGGGCTCGGGACAAATTACAATAGGATTCCAACCAAACTCTCTCAAATACTTGACGAATTTTAAAGGTCGTTGAACTCCACTTCCTCCCATAGGAGGAAAATAATAAACGATAAATAATACATTCTTCATCAGAATGAATTATACAGAATAATTCGGAGCTTCTTTTGTAATTTGTACTGAGTGCGGATGACTTTCTTTATACGCAGCCGCAGAAATCTGAACAAATTCTGCAGTTTTCATGTGCTCAATATCTTCTGCTCCACAATACCCCATTGCAGCTCTTAAGCCACCTGTCATTTGATGAACTACTTCACTCAAATACCCTTTGAATGGAACACGACCTTCAATTCCTTCCGGAACTAACTTATTAATATCATCTTCAACATCCTGAAAATAACGGTCTTTAGATCCCTTCTTCATTGCTCCTATACTTCCCATTCCGCGATAAGATTTATATTTACGCGATTCATATATAATGGTCTCTCCCGGACTTTCATCCACGCCGGCAAACATTGAACCCATCATAACAACATCTGCACCTCCTGCTATCGCTTTGGGAATATCACCTGTTTGCTTAATTCCACCATCTGCAATTAATCCGATTTCATTTCTCATACAGTAATCTGAAACTTCCATTACCGCACTTAGCTGAGGTACCCCAACACCTGTCACTACCCGAGTAGTACAAATTGAACCGGGACCAACACCTACTTTTACCACGTCGGCACCGGCGTCAGCTAGTGCTTCCGCGCCATTTCTTGTAGCTACATTTCCACCGATGATATTCAAATTCGGATACTGAGCTTTTATCTGTGAAACCATTTTAAGAACTCCATCAGAATGCCCATGAGCAGTGTCAACAGTTACTATATCAACTCCTGCATTTACAAGAGCATCCACTCTTTCTAAAGTATCAGGTGTTACTCCGACTGCTGCTCCAACTCTCAATCTACCAAGATCATCTTTACAAGCATTCGGGAAATTCATCTTTTTCTCGATATCCTTAAAAGTGATTAAACCTACAAGTTTGTTTTCGGTGTTTACTATTGGAAGCTTTTCAACTTTGTAATGCTGAAGAATTTGTTCTGCTTGTTCAAGAGTAGTTCCTTCTTTTGCCGTATAAAGCTCGTCCTTGGTCATTATGGAACCAAGTTTTTTATTCAGGTCAGATTCAAACCTCAGATCCCGATTTGTAACAATACCTATTAAAATTCCTTTTTGATCTACAATCGGAATACCACCAATTTTGTGGGTTCTCATTAGGCTACGAGCGTCTTGTACCGTTGAATTCTCATCCAATGTAACAGGATCTACAATCATACCGCTCTCACTTCTTTTTACTAACCGAACTTGTTCAGCCTGATCTTCAATGCTCATATTTTTATGCAACATTGCCAACCCTCCCTCTCTTGCTAAAGCAATAGCCAATCTGTATTCAGATACAGTGTCCATAGCGGCACTAACTATCGGGATGTTGAGTTTTAGAGATGGAGTTAAGTTTACACTCAGATCAACATCTCTTGGAAGTACTTGTGAATAATTTGGCACAAGGAGCACATCATCATAGGTAAGTCCTTGCCTGGTTATGCGCTCAAATGGAGAAGAGTCTTTCATTATAATAAAAAGATTTTGGCTTACAGTTTTTCAAAGATAAGGATATCTGTATGCAAGTTCCGTATTGAATAACTATTTTTTTAATGAGTCGTACGAAGCTTAAACTAATTTACACTTATGGGCGATAATCATATTTACAATCGAGGCGAGATCTCAAAAATACTTTCAAAAGCTTCAGAAATTCAGAAAAAGAAAGACCTTTATGGTGATAAAGAAGGTCTTAATAAACAAGAGTTGATAGAACTCGCTAAAGAAGTTGGAATTGACCCATCTTCATTAGCTGAGGCTATAGATGTTTTTGACAAGCCTAGTTTTGATCAGAATTTTAAATGGTCAAAGATAACTTCTAAAATTCAAGACGTAGCCTATGTAAATGGGGAGTTATCAGAAGAACTCTGGGAAGAAATAGTTCAAGAAATCCGTAAAATTACAGGAGGTATAGGAAAAACAAGCACTAGCAGAAATTCATTTGAATGGGAGCAAAGAAGAAAAGAATTTGGCTATAAACATATTTCGCTATCTCCTCAAAAAGGAAAAACAAAAATACAGTACGTTCATAATTGGACTGCAATGAAGATTCCCTTTCTCATTATGCCTGCCTTTTTAGGGTCTGTATTTCTATTAGTTGCATTAAAAGGTATAGGGTTACCTAAGTCAACAGCTGTTATGTTTGCCCCAATCGGTGGTGCAATAGCGTTTACTGCCGGTGCAACCTACCTGAGATATTATTTTGAAAGAGAAAAATCAAGATTAACAAATTTGATTGGAGCTATTTCAAAAAAGTTAGGCTCTGCAAAAACTCCAAAAATTACGATTGAAGATGAAGAAATTTATAATCAAACAAATGCCACCCAGACCTTAAAGAAAAATATTAGAAATGAAGGGTGAAAGATTTCAATTTTAAACGATTGATTTCACTTTCAAAGCTTTAATAGCTGCTGCAAGAGTACAAATTCCATCCTGAAAACTGCTTACCCAAAAGTGAACGCTGTTTCTTCTTTTCTGGACAAACTCGTCGCAGCTTGAAAATCTTCCATTCAGCTCCATTACCATAAACCGAACATCATTATAGATCTCGATCTTCAGTTCATCCGGTAAACTTCCCCAGCCAAGCAGATCAAAAGCTTCCTGCATTTCAGAAAATTCCTGCTTGCTCTCTTTTTGAATGCGTTGTAATAGCGGAGCTACAAAAAGCTTGGTATTGTTTTCTTTGCTGATTGGCTGTGTTGTAAGAGTATTAAGTGTCATGATAACCTGGTTTTGTTTTATTGTTTACCCAAACTTACAACACAAGAGTGACATCATAGTGTCACTCTTCAAAGAAAAACTTACCCTTTTATAACTTCACTTAAACTTGAACCCTTCTCATCCTTTTTCAAAAATCGAATACTATAACCAAGGCCCTTCTCAATACTCACTGATAATTCAGCATCAAGTTGACTGATAAAACTATGAATCAGCGTTGTTCCAAGAGTTTTAAATTCATTTGAAACATCTCCTAATCCCACGCCGTTATCCTTTATTTCAACATTTACATGACTATTTTTTTCTCGCAAAACAATATTGATCTCTCCTTCCTCTCTTTCTTTAAAAGCGTGTTTGTACGCATTATTAAGAATTTCATTTATTAATAATCCGAATGGGATAGCTTGATTGATATTTAAAACAACTTCATCCAAATCTAATTTGATTTCAATCTTCGCTCCTACTTTTGTTTCGTACATTTTCTGGATGTACTCCACTTGCTTATGAATATTTCTTGTGATTGAGATATTTACGAAATCATCTGAATGATATAATAACTCATGGATATGACCTATAGCAGATATACGATTCACACTTTTCATTAGTATCTCTTTAGTTTTCCTATTATTAGAATGAGAGATTTGAAGATGCATTAGTCCTGATATTATGGCGAGATTGTTTTTTACGCGATGATGGATTTCTGCCAGCAACACTCCTCTTTCATCATATAGTTCTTTAAGCGCAAGCTCTGTTTCTTTCCGTTTTGAAATATCCCTCCAAACTACATAACTAACAGCCTCTTCAATATTTTCGTGTGCATTGATCCTTGTAGTAGATATTTCTACAGGCACCAAAGTCCCATCTTTTTTTACATGAATCCATTCAGCACGTAAATGCCCATTATTCACAGACTCGTTTTTATTCTTTTCCGCAAGCTTTACTGTTGGAATTCCATTTATTTTATCAGGCGATATATCTACAATATGTTTTCCTATTAATTCTTCTTTTGACTGATAACCTAAAAGGTTAATAGTTGCAAGATTACAGTCTTTTATTATTCCTTTTTGTAATATCAAACTTGGATCAGTTGATTCTTCAAATAGAGTTCTATATCTCTTTTCTGATTCCTCAAGCTGCATTCTACTTTTGAACCGTGCTGAAACATCCAGATGAGTGCCAACCATTCTTACAGGATTTCCTTCTTCATCTCTACCAAAAGTTGACCCTCTGACAAACACCCAAACCAAGTGCCCCTTTTTATGTTTCATTCTTAGGACTACTTCATAAACAGGAGTTTTTCCATTCCAATATTTTTCAATTTCGGCATATGCAACTTTTAGGTCCTCTGGATGAGTAATAGATTGCCATTTCTTGACTGTTAGCGGGTTTAATTCTTCTAAACTATAACCCAACATGGTAGCCCATCTTTCATTTACAACGCAAACACCTTGCTTTATATCCCAATCCCAGTAACCTGCATCAGTACCTAATAGTGCATACTCTAAACGTATTTTGGTCTCTTTCAGCTCATTTTCTTTTTCATATTTTTCAGTAATATCTTTTACAGATCCAAAAACTTTGCAAACATTCCCTCTTTCATCTTTAATTGCTTCTGTTTTTGTACGAATCCATTTTTGATTCCCTTTTTTATCTTGAAACCTTAAAATCAAATCATAGCCCTTTCCCGTTTCAATAGTATTATTGAATGCTGCTTGTACTACTTTTCTATCATCTGGTTCATAACATTTAAGACTTTCTTCTATAAAATTGATATCATCTTCCTTCCTAAATCCATGAATTCGATATAATTCATTAGTCCAAAATATTTTTTTTGTTTTTAAATCGTACTCCCAACCCCCGGTTTCATTTATCTCCTCTACATTCGACAAAAGTCTTTCTTGCTGTGCCAATTCATCTTTTGCTTCTTTTTCTTTACTAATATCTTGGTAGATTGCAATAAAATCTTTTACGTCTCCTGACGGTCCTATAACAGGGCTAATACTTACCTTTTCCCAAAACAGCTCTCCATTTTTTCTTTTATTCTGTAGTTCCCCTGTCCAACTTTTACCTTTATTTATTGTAATCCACATTTCCTTGTAAAAAGAAGCCAATTGAAGACCTGAACTTAACAAACTAGGGGAGTTCCCTATACATTCACTTAATGAGTAACCAGTATTTTTAGTAAAAAAAGGATTGACATACTTTATGATACCCTGATTATCCGTTATAATCACAGACGCTTCAAGCTGTTCAATAGCTGATTTTAATAAAAAATCTTCTCCTGAAACCTTTTTGATCATTTTTTCCCATTATTATCCCATGTTTAAATAATAAATTATTCCGAAAATTCATACTAATGAAATAATATCATTTGTTTAAAATCATATAACGGTAAATTAGTTTTTTAAGTGAGGCCAAGTTTTTCAAATTATAAACTAGCTTTTAAATTTGTAATAGCTGCTGCAAGAGTACAAATTCCATCCTGAAAACTGCTTACCCAAAAGTGAACGCTGTTTCTTCTTTTCTGGACAAATTCGTCGCAGCTTGAAAATCTTCCATTCAGCTCCATTACCATAAACCGAACATCATTATAGATCTCGATCTTCAGTTCATCCGGTAAACTTCCCCAGCCAAGCAGATCAAAAGCTTCCTGCATTTCGGTAAATTCCTGCTTGCTCTCTTTTTGAATGCGTTGTAATAGCGGAGCAACAAAAAGCTTGGTATTGTTTTCTTTGCTAATTGGCTGCGTTGTAAGAGTATTAAGTGTCATGATAACCTGGTTTTGTTTTATTGTTTACCCAAACTTACAACACAGGAGTGACATCATATTGTCACCCTATTTAAAATTAATTCATGACATGCTCATGTTACAGCTTTTACTAAGGTTTGATGTTTAATTATTTATAAAGATCAATAAAACTACCTGATATGCTCTTCAATAAATCATCCCGTCAAAAAGCAGAAATCAACGGATCCTCGATGGCTGACATTGCTTTTCTTCTACTCATATTCTTTTTAGTGACAACCACTATTAATGTAGATACCGGTATAGGACTGGTCTTATCACCACCAACAGATGAAAAAACGGATATAAGAGAAAGAAACCTGATGAATATATTGGTTAATGCAGAAGGGTTGGTATCAATGGATGATAAACAGGTTTCAATAAATCAGATCAAACCCATTTTAAAAAATTTCATAACAAACAACGGAAAAGAAGCTCATTTATCAGAATCTCCCCAAAAAGCTGTCATATCTCTTAAAACTAAAAGAGAAACCTCTTACAAAATTTATATTGATATGCTGGACGAAGTCGTGGGAACTTATAATGAATTAAGAGATGAAGCAGCAATGCGAAATTATGGAATAAAGTTTGATGAACTTAAACCAGGTTCTAAAGAACGAGATCTGATCGTCAGTATTTATCCTAAAAAAATCTCAGTATCAGAACCGACTGAATAAAACTATTCAGGATACAAACTTTTCTTCGCTGCCAGTAATGTATTCTTCATCAGCATAGCTACAGTCATTGGACCTACTCCACCCGGTACCGGAGTGATCCAGCTGGCTTTTTTACGGACAGAATCAAAGTCTACATCTCCGATTAATTTGTAGCCTTTTTCAGTGGTTTCGTCTGCAACCCGATTAATTCCAACATCCACAACTACCGCTCCTTCCTTAACCATTTCTGCCTTGATGAGATGAGGTTGCCCAGCCGCCACGATCAGAATATCTGCGTTGATAGTATGGAGCGTAAGATCTTTTGTATACTTATGGCAGATTGTTGTGGTTGCTTTTCCGGATGAATTCTCCCGAGACAACATAGTAGCCATCGGAGAACCTACAATATTACTTGCTCCTACAACCACGGCGTGCTTTGCTTTTACTCCAATGCTGTAGTGTTTAAATAATTCCATAACACCGGCGGGAGTACAACTTTTGAAACAAGGCTGATCTAAAGATAGTCTTCCAACATTCATGGGGTGAAAACCATCCACATCTTTTTTATGATCTATGGTTTCGATTACATCGTGCGAACTCAGGTGAGACGGTAACGGCAACTGAACTAAAATCCCGTCTACTTTATCATCTTCATTGAATTTTCGTATCACTGACTTTAATTCTTTTACAGAAATAGTATCCTGAAGAATTTCAGTTGCTGTTTCAATTCCAACGTCCTCGCAGGCTCTGGTCTTTGCTCCGATATACACTTTTGAAGCAGGATCATCCCCTACCAAAACAACCTGTAAAAACGGCGCGCGATTACCTTTTGATTTCCAGTCATCAACATCTTCCCGGACCCTGTTCCGCATTAGTTCAGCAACTTTTTTACCATCAATGATTTCTGCGCTCATATTACCGCTCTATATTATATTTTTTCATTTTGTTATAGATGTGACTTCGCTGTAAACCTACAGCATCTGCAGTCTGCGAAATATTCCATTCATTCTTCTCCAACTGCTGAATAAGAAACATCCGTTCTGCTGATTCTTTAAAATCCTGAAAATTCTCTGTACTGTTTACCAGCTCTGAAAGATCAGAATTTTGATTATTACGGCTTTCAAGTATTTCATCTACAGCTTCTTTGTCAATACAATCATCCGCAGAAAGAATTCCCAACCTTTCAACTGCGTTAGAAAGCTCCCTAACATTTCCACTCCATGATCTTTGTTTAAGTGCATTTAATCCCGAATCATCAAAACATACCGATGAAAAAGAGATATCAGTTGCTTTCAATTTCTCCAGGCATGCTTCTGCAATCAACGGGATGTCTTCCCTTCTTTCTTCTAATGACGGAACCTTGATTGGTATCACACTGATTCGATGAAAAAGATCTTCTCTGAAATTCCCATCTTTAATTTCTTCTTCGAGATTCTTATTGGTTGCTGCCAAAATTCGCACATCAACTTTGATGGATTCATTACCTCCTACTCTTGTAATCTTACTTTCCTGAAGAGCTCTGAGTACCTTTGCTTGGGCATCCAGTGGCATATCGCCTATTTCATCCAGAAATAATGTTCCTTCGTTAGCCTGTTCAAACTTTCCTATCCGTTGTTGATCGGCTCCGGTAAAAGCTCCCTTTTCATGACCAAATAGTTCACTTTCAATAAGTTCAGATGGAATGGCTGCACAGTTTACTTCAACAAATTCTTCGTTTGCTCTCGGACTTTTCTCATGAATCCATTTTGCAACCAATTCCTTACCGGTACCATTTTCACCGGTTATGAGTACTCTGGATTGCGTTGGAGCCACCTTATCAATCATTTGTTTGACTTTGGAAATGGCTTTACTCTCTCCGATTATCTCCTGTATTTCAGGCAGCTTTTTTCGAATCTTCTGAACCTGTTTGGAGAGATCCTGTTGAGATAATGCATTCCTTATTGCTACGAGTAATCGATTCAGATCTGGGGGTTTTTCCATGAAGTCGAAAGCCCCCATTTTGGTTGCTTCTACAGCAATGTCGATGGTACCATGACCTGAGATCATAATCACCGGAAACTCAAATCCTGCGGTTCTGAGTTGACGTAAAGTTTCGATCCCGTCTATTCCCTGCATCTTGATATCAAGAAACATCAAGTCGATCTCATTCTTAGAGATAAATTCTAAAGCATCTGTGCCACTTTCTGCAAGAGAAACCTTATAGTCTTCAAACTCAAGAATTTCTTTCATAGTATTACGGATGCCTTTTTCATCATCAGTAACTAAGATATGTGCTTTTGAATCAGCCATGGTTAAACTTAATCAATATTTTTGATACAGAAATTCCAAAATCTGTTGATGAAAATTATCTACGGGACGAACTTTTCCGGCAAAATGATTAGTTGCAATGCTGAAAGTCAGTGATCTTCCTGATGCAGATTCAAAATAACCACTCAAAGTTCTTGAACCTCCAACATATCCCGTTTTTGCTTTCAGATTATTGTAAAGAGGTGTTCCTTTAAAACGATGAGCTATTGAGCCATCAATTCCGGCCACAGGTAAACTTGAAATAAAAATATCGGATTCGCTATGACTTTTCATTGAGAAAAGATAATTGCTCAGGTTTTCGGTCGTCGTAAAATTACCTGTCGCTAATCCGGAACCGTCATTCATCTTTACCAGATTTGTATCTACATTTTGTTCAGCTAAAAATGACTTTACTTCTTTAATTCCATTTTCGAATGTTCCGGGAATTCCTCTCGTTTCTGCAGAAAGTGTTTTTAGTAACATTTCTGTGTAGAAGTTGTCGCTTTCTTTATTAGCCCATTCTATTAATTCCGAAAGAGGCTTTGAGGTATGTGATGCCAATACAGGAAATACCTTCCAATAGTTTGGGATATCACCATTTTGGGTGGAAAATTTACTTAAAGTTTTAAAATCACTTTTATTTAAAAAAAGATTAAAGGAGTCTAAAAAATAATCCTCAGCGTTTGTTATAGCTAGAGACTCCTTTTCTAAATATCCTTGTGGGAGTTTACTACCTAAATGAAAACGGTTTTGACCCAAGTATTTTTTATAGTCTTCATCATATTTTCTTTCTGGTTCAATAATAGTTTGAGAGTTATAAATAGTTACATAATCAGTATTATTTGGGAACCATTCTATATTTGGTTTACTTCCCAAATCACCATCTGCCTTGACGATTAAATCAATTGCATTATTATTGAACGAAAGTGGTGCAATTTCTACTCCATAGTAAAATGTCAAATCATACCAATCCCATCCAACGGGAAACTTTTGCCAATAAAACATCCCAATATTTGCTACTAACTTTCCATTCAAACTACCGATACCTGCGCCCCTTAATTGTTGTAAGAAACTCTTAAACACATAATGTCTATCCCCTTCATAAAGAAGGCCACTAATACTTGGATCACCAGAACCCTTGATAATCATATCTCCTTGCCAAGTAGAATCAATTAATTTTCCGTCTCCGTATATATTTGTTGTATACCTAAAATCACTTCCCAGTCTGTCAAGTACAGCACCAAGTGTATATAACTTTTGATTGGATGCAGGAATTATGAGTTTATCGGAGTTTATTGATTCAAGAATGTCTCCCTTTTCATTTAAAACCGTTACTGACCAGAAAGCTTCGGGATTAGAAGAATTATTGATCAGATCTTCAAGATCCTGACCCTGTGCCCTTCCAAAAAAAAGAATCAGAAATAATATCAGTAATAATTTCAATAGGTATTTCATATCAATTTACGAAATACTTCTCTTCTTCTTCCTGAAAGGCAGATAAAATTTCTTCTGAAGTTTCACATGACAGTACTTTTTCCCGAAAAGTACCACTATTCATCAAGCGCGAAATTCTACTGAGGAGTTTGATATGCATGCTGTTTTTATCATTCGGGCTAATCAATAAAAAAACCAGTTTAACCGGAAGATCATCTACAGAGTTAAAATTCAACGGCTCATTTAGTACTGCAAAGGCTCCGAAACTTTCACTAACCAATTCAGATTTACAATGTGGTATAGCCAATCCTTTACCCACACCGGTCGACATTATTTTTTCCCGTTCCTCAACAGCTGCTTTGATGGATTTAATGTTTTCGTCACCAACTTTCTGGTGTAATGAATCAACCAGTATTGAGATGAGTTCTTTTTTATTCTCGACTCTTAAATCAGGTAAAATTGTTTCATTTTCTAAAAGTGAGAATAAATCCATTTCGGTTTTTTAGGTAGTTTAGGTTAGCATTGGAATATAGGCACCGATTCGGGAATCAATCAAAGATTAATTGATACTTTTGATAATAATCAGACCTATCAACCAAGCATATCCGCCTTTTAATTCTTAAACTTGAGCATGAATTGGTTTCAGGGCGCTTTAACTATTTTAAAAAAAGATCTTAAGACAGAATTCCGAACAAGGTTTGCCTTCAACATGGTGTTGGCTTTTGTGATCTCTGCTCTTTTTTTGGTTCTTTTTACTCTTAAAGCCAGTGAGCTAAACCCAACGCCTAAGAGTGGTTTGGCCTGGATAATTGTACTTTTCGCGTCTTTATCTTCTCTGGGTAGAAGCTTTATTACAGAAACTGATAAAAAAACGTATGACCTGTTAAGAATTTATGCTTCGGGAACTTCTGTGTTTACCGGAAAGCTATTCTATAATATTTGTTTCAGCCTGGTTGTAAACTCACTCACTATAATTCTGTACATGTTCTTTGCCAATATTACCATTGTATCATGGTCTGCTTTTACCGCTGTACTTCTATTAGGAACTATCGGATTATGCAGTGTATCTACAATGATCGCAGCTATCGTATCTCAGGCTGATAATAAAGGTTCTGTTTTTTCAGTACTAACAATTCCTTTATTTATTCCTTTCATTCTGCTACTGACAGATCTGACAAAAAAAGCCTTTATAAACGGATCAGAACAATTAATTACAAATGATCTTGCTGCTCTAATTGGATTTATCGGCGTTACATTAACAGCCGGAATATTACTTTTTGAATTTATCTGGGAGGAATAATTGAAGATCTCTTTTGGAAATAACCGCCTCGTAGGACAGCAAAGAGCAAAGAATCAGGTTGAGAGAATGCTCGAATCTGAACGAATTAGCCATGCCTACTTAATTTCAGGAGCACCCGGAGTTGGAAAAACGGCTTTTGCTCTGGCATTTGCAGAAGCAATAAACGGGGTAAATCATTTATCTGATCTTGGAGAGTATCAAACATCCAAAAAATCTTCATGGTTTGCTCATCCCGATATTCATGTTTTTATTCCAAAACCAACCTCTGCAGGAGCTGAAGATCTTCGGGAACGTCTAGAATTATTGGCTGATGATCCTTATGAAATTATAAATTTTTCTCAGCGTCCTTCCATACATGATGACGGGTCTTCAAAGAATTTACAAGCCTTTTATCCCATTGATTATTTCCGTGATGAAATTCGTCCGGTCGCAAAACTTCGCCCCAATGAAGGAAGAAGAGTAGTTGTAATTATGACTCAGGTAGAAACCATGAGAAAGGAAACTGCGAATGCTTTTCTCAAGTTACTGGAAGAACCCTCAGATCGTCTGATGTTTATTCTGACTACTGAAAGCTATGAAAGTTTGCTCCCTACCATTACCTCTCGTTGTCAACATATTGCTTTAGGTTCATTAACTCAGAAAGAAGTAGAGCAAGGTTTGATTGAGATGGATAAAATCGAGCCTGAGGACGCCCAGTATTTAGCCCGGGTTTCGAATGGAAATTATGCAGCAACCCGCTTTTTTGATGTTCAGAGATTGAAGCAGAATCGGAAGGAAGTAGTAGACTATTTACGCTTGTCGTACAGTCAGGATGCTGTACAACTTTCTAAGATCTCGCAGGACTGGCAGAGTTCTAACAATATTGAGGGAATGATAGCTATTACCAACTTGCTTGAAATGTATATACGTGACCTCATAGTTTACAGAGAAACAGAAAATAAAACACTTCTTACTAATATCGATCAACTCTCATCAATAGAGAAGTTCACTTCATCGCTTAAAGATGCTAAACTGGAACGTATGATTGAAGAAATAAATAACAGCAGAGTAATGTTTCGCCAAAATGTATCTGCAAAACTTATTTTTGTAGTTCTTTCTTTTAGATTTTCTTCTTTAATGAGAGGGTTAGAACCTTATATCTCTGAGAACGAATCATGGAAACATTTACCGGCTTATACTGATTAAATAACAAATGAAGATTAAGTTTTATAAAATGGAAGGCGCCGGAAACGACTTTGTCGTTATCGATAATCGTTCTTATAAATTTTCCATGGACAAGATAGTTGATATTACACCCAAGCTATGTGATCGCAAGTTCGGAATTGGTGCTGATGGTTTACTTGCACTTCAGGAATCTTCTTTACCTGACACCGATTTCACAATGATTTATAGAAATGCTGATGGAAGTGACGCAGGGATGTGCGGAAATGGAAGCAGGTGTCTTTCCAAGTTTGCAAGTGATCATGGATTTGATTTGAATCATTCATTTAATGTTCATAATTCTATATATCAAGCAGAAGTAAAAGATGAATCAAATCAGGTTACTGTTTCTTTTCCTGATGTTAAAATACCCGATGTAGTTCAACTTTTAGATCTTAAATTAATACAACTTTATCCGGGTACGGAACATGTTGTACTTTTCGGAGACGAAGAATTGTTAAGTGATGAAGAATTACTTGTAGAAGTTGGCTCAAAAATCAGATACAGCAAACAAATGAATCCTCCTGGAACGAACGTTAACTTTGTTTGTCAGATATCTGCTGATATACTTCAACTTCAAACTTATGAACGGGGAGTTGAAGGCTTAACCCTTGCTTGTGGAACCGGAGCTATTGCTTCTGCAATAGCTTTTCATTTCCAAAATCAATCTTCTGATAATGAAAAACTTACAGTACAGGTGAAAGGTGGTGTCCTCGAAGTCTCTTTTAGCTACGATCGCAAAAAGTCAGTCTATAAAAATGTGAAACTTTCAGGACCTGCTCACTATGTTTTTGAAGGGGTAATTGATGTATAAAATTCTCTTGCTGTTTTTTTCTCTTATACTTTTTTCTTGTGGAGGTTCTTCTGAAATTTTAGAAACAAGGTTTGCAGAAAATAAAGATCAAAACTCAGGCTTATTATTGGTTAAAAACCAATTACCTGCCCCTCAATCCTTTAAGAGTATTCAAATTTATCGTAAAGGTAACAGAAATAGTTCTCCTATAATTGAATTGGATAGTAATGAAAAAATTATTCTCGAATTTGATGAACTCACTTCTTTAGGTGGACAATTCAGATTAAAATTTGAGCATTTCGACCAGAATTGGAATCCCAGTAACATTCCTGAAGCTTGGTTTATCGATGGATTTAATGAACAAATAGTTCAGTCTGGTGCAATTAATCAACTTTCTGAACCGAATTACTATAATTACAAAGCTGAGTTTCCTAATAGCAGAATACAATTTCTGACCAGCGGAAATTACATGGTTCATATTTATGACTTTAATTCTGATACTAAACTTTTCAGCCAACCTTTTTTTGTAACTGAGCAAACAGGACAGATCGAATCAAGAGTTGAAACCGTATTTAATGCAGGAAAAAAAGGGGAAGCCATTGACCAACTCTTTTCCATCTATTCATATCCTGAAGAAATAGAGTTTCCTCAGTTTGATCTTAGTTTTGGATTTGTTCAAAATGGTTTTTGGGGTTCGGCAATTGCCACAGAAACCTTTAATACTTCTAATCAGGGAAACATCAGATTCTATACCCAAAGGAACAATTCGTTTTCTTCAAGTTTTGATTTCATACCGCTCGATCTTACTGATTTAAATATTAATCTGGATAAAATTCAGGATTGGCAACCGGAGTATATACCTCCAAGAATAATTCTAAGAAGAGATATTTTAAACTTTTCATCCTCTCCAACCTTAAGTTATAGTAATGCAAATGGGTTAGCAGTAAATAGCAGAAGTTCCAGATATGCAGGTGTGGAGTTCAGGTTTGTATCGGGCACTCTCAACACTAAAGATATTGACTTATATGTAACAGGTGATTTTAATCAGTGGAGGCTATCTGAAAGAGGAAAACTTACTTACGACGAAGAATTAAATCTTTGGAAGACCAATCTGATTTTTAAGGAAGGTAATTATCGTTATAAGTATTTCAGTGTAGGAAAGAACAACCCTGAAATAAACATTTTACCTATTAACGATACGATAACAAAGCAGAAACAAAGTTACACTGCATTTGTTTATTACAAAGATCCTGATCGAAATTACCAGCGATTGTTAATCACCAGTAATTTCAAATCAAAATAAATTAAAAATCAATTCCGATTGAGAAATAATGGACAGGATCTCTCTTGAAACCTGTGCGATCGTATTGCCAACCAACGTCATATCCGAATGGCAATCCGAATAAAATTGCCCTGAACCCAAAACCTCCTCCCACTAAAACATCTCCATCCAAGTATGTGAATTGAGAAAATGTCCCATCTCCGTTTGATAAATATCCTATTCTTTCTTTAGCAACAGTAAAGTCCAGTTCCTTGCCATTGGTAGCGATAGGTGCATTTTCATTTGGCTCACTTAGTAAGTTATAGCTGATATCTTCCCCCCAGGCTGTTCCGGCATCAAGGAAAGCAACACCTGTAACATTATAAAGTGGTAAAATAGGAACAGCTCCGGGTACAATAGCTGCAAATAACGGAAATCGAAATTCAGCGTTAACAAGGCTAAATTTATTTCCATTTATAGAGTTGAATTCATAGCCTCTGAGTGGCAAGGATGGGACTGTAAAAAAGTTATCTGCCAATCGATCAATTGAAAAACCATTATCTGAATATTGTTGATTGATCCAGCCAAGCTTTCCACCCATAAAATAATTCTGAGCATCTGCACCTATAGAAGCACCTCCTGAATAACGTAATGCAAAACTATACCTTGAGCCAAGGTCAAAATACTTTCTAAAATCTCCCAATACTGATGCAAATTGGGGGGCTGAACTAGCAATAACAGGACTACCACTCAAACCTATAGAGTATCTATATCCTCCACTTGGAGTGATAAAACCGGGTTTTGTTTTATCATCGGTAAATACAACCTCAGGATATAGAAACTTACTACTTTCGCTTTGTTCAGCAATATTTCCAGTTCCAGTAGGTCTGTCAGATACTGAGTTGAAATCAAGATCAACATTTATATAAGAAAGATTAAAATCAAGCCTTCTGAATTTATCAAAAGGATATTGAACAGTACCACCAAAACCATAAGTTCGATACCTAACCAGTTCACCAAATATATTTTGATATCTTCGCGAAGTATGAAAGTAATTTGCAAAGTAATTAGTTCTGTTTTTGAGATTCCCGTATTGAATGCTGTAATCACTTTCACGAAGATCAAAAACAAAATTGGTTCCAAGTGCGATTTGGTGATCTCCTAAAAGATCACTGATTATAAATTGTGTTAATGCGTAAGAACCATAAGTAGACGCCACGAAAGTAGGACTGTATGCTATATCAACGTCAAATTTCAAGCGATATTCCTGTGGCACATATCTTCCATCAGAAGTCAAATTATCCTCTACTGTAAAAGCTCTCACATCATCTAATACTAAAGTTGTATCCTGTACTACATCGTCTGCAAATACATAATTTCTGAAATCAATTTCAGTTTCAACTTCATTCTGAGCTATTGCTAAAGAATCTGATTGTTCTTTTTCTCTCTTTTCGACTTCCGTAACTGATACAATACCTTTTGCATATATATCTTTAGCATGCCTCAAAGCCGGAACTCTCTGATGATCAGATTCACTAACCCTTCTTTTTGCCCAATAATTATCAGTTATCGAATTTGCAATTTTTTTATTTAAAGGTGACTTTAATACAAATACATCCAGATAACCACTGTTTATGGCATTAAACGCTAAACGTGTGCCATCCGCACTAATAGAAATTTGTGAAATTCCAGATTGTAAGTCAGTTAATGGAATTGTTGTTCTTGTTCTTAAATCCAGCTCTTTTAAATTTTGAATACCATTTTCATCAGAAATGAATACTAGTCTTCCATTTCTGGTAGTTTTTGGTTGGATTTCATTCCATTTTGGTGTGTTTGTCATTTGTGAAGCGAATGTATCTCCAATCTTCACATTATATAAATCAGTTTGATAAAAGCCTTCGCCTTCAAACAATTTATATGTATTTACCACTGAGCCTAAAATCGTGTTTGTACCACGGTCTGATACAAAATAAACTGATTCAGAGTCATCAGCCCAGACCGGCTCACTATCTGAATAGATATCTTTTGTTAAATTTGTTAATGATTTTGAATTCAAATCATAAACAAAAATATCCTGAAAGGGCCCAATATTTCCATCAAAAGCAAGTTTATTACCATCTGGCGACCAGGAAACTGAACCAATTGCATCGATATTAGGGAATTTAATCTTCTGAATATCTTTTGTTGAGTAATCTATAATGGCAATATCATCTCTTCCTTTTGTTTTAGTGGAAAGAACAATTTTAGAACCATCAGGAGACCAACTGATATTGGGATCCAATATGTTCAACTCTTCAAAATCGGGATTATCTTCCCCTTTTATGAGGGTTTTCAGTTTTTGACCGTTTATAGTACTAATAACGACAACATCAAAATATCCACGACTATTTGTTATGGTAGCAACTTTATCACCCTGAGGAGATATGGAAGCACTGGTGTTATAAGTACCAAATTTTCCTCTTTCAGTTAATAAAGTTGCTATTGCATCTGCTCTTTGCCGTTCTGCAACTTCTGGATAATATCTTTTCTTGAGAGCTTCCGTCCAAGCTTTAGAAAGTTCATCAATGCTCATCCCTGTTGAAGTTCGGATTCCATATTCAACACTCCGGCTTGTCTTTATACTTTGTAGTATTTCGGCGATTTTCTCTCTTCCGTACTGCTCTACTATGTAATTCCAGAGTGATTGTCCACCTCTATAAGCATAGTATCCACTCAAAAATTTTATGGGGGGCAAATAGTTATTGATAACTGCATCACGTATATATAGATCTGTGTTTGTATCCCAACCTAAAGCCGTGTATTCAGCCAAACCTTCTTCAAACCAAAGTGGGAAAACAAGCTGAATATTGTTCTGAATTATTGAATTTACAGATCCTCCGTAGAACATATCATTAAAAACAGCATGTACTAATTCATGATGAATCGTTCTTCGGAAATCATCATATTCTCCATCAAAAGGAATGGTCATTCGATTCTTAAATTTATCTGTAACTCCTCCGATCCCTTCTGCACTTGTTGGCAGAGTAACTACATTTGTTTGAGAAAAATCATTATGCGAATCGTAAATAATAACTGAAATACGATCAGATAACTCATGATCAAAATCATCTCTTAGCTGTCGGTAAGCACTTTCCACACTCATGGATGCAAACTCAGCAAGCTTATAATTTTTCTCCCCATAGTAATAAACATCGAAATGTTTTGATTGAAGAAATCTCCACTCAAAATCTTCGTATTGCACGCGGTTTTTTCCATAAGAGAAGTACTGTGCAGAAACAGTTGTTACTAGAAAAAGGCTAAATAAAACGGAGAGTAAAGTTTTGTATCTCATAACGTATCAATTAATTAGCTAGAGTAAAATCTATTTGTCGCTTTTGGAGATTTGTATTCGATACTTTCACTTTTATCGAATCACCCATTTGATAAGATTTCCCGGAAGATTTACCTACCAAAGCATGTATTTTCTGATTATAGATATAGTAATCGTTGTTTAAGTCGGAAACTCTGATCATGCCTTCACAGTATATGTCCTTCAGGTTTACAAATAACCCCCTCTCAGTGACTCCACTGATCACTCCTTCATACTGTTTACCAATTTTTGAACTTAAAAATTCCACTTGCTTAAGCTTTATTGAATCACGTTCTGCATCCACAGCTACACGTTCCCGATTACTGCAATGTTCACCATGTTTTTTAAGTGCTTCAAAGTTATAACCGGTTGTTCCCGAAGAATATTCCTTTAGCAACCTGTGAACAATTACATCTGGGTAACGGCGAATAGGGCTCGTAAAGTGTGCGTAATATGGAAAACCCAATCCAAAATGCCCAATATTGGCAGGAGAATACTCTGCCTTGGCCATTGCACGAAGTGTGAGGCCGTTCACAATGCTTTCAACAGGCTTTCCTTTCACTTTTTCTAATAAACTGTTAATCTGTTTTGGGGTGATTTTATCTGACACTTCAAATGTTATCCCAAAAGGAGAAACCTGTTCTGCAACTCCAGCTAATTTCTCTGTGTCAGGCTTATCATGGATTCTATAGAAAAAAGGAAAAAGATTCTTTGATTTTCGCTTTCCGGATCTTTCTCTGAGATTTTCGATATGCAAAGCAACTGTTTTATTTGCCATCAGCATACACTCTTCAATCAGTCTATGTGCAAAAATTCTTTTCTTGATGACAACATCTATCGGAGCTCCCTTTTCGTTAAGTACAAATTTAGGTTCCGGATTATCAAAATCAATGGCCCCCTCTCTGAATCTTTTTTGATGTAGAATCTTTGCAAGCTGTTCTGCAGTTTTAAGCTCTTTTTTATATTTATGTTGAGCCCCGTCAAGAACTTCCTGAGCTTCTTCGTATGTAAATCTCTGTTTTGAATGTATTGCCGTCTCTTCAACTGAATAATTAACCAATTTACCTTTTGGATCAATTTCCATGAAACAACTATAAGTCAACTTATCTTCATTTGGACGAAGACTACACACTCCGTTACTCAACTTTTCAGGCAACATTGGAATAACTCTGTCAACCAAATATACACTCGTCCCTCGACCATAAGCTTCTTTATCCAGAATTGTATCTTTTGAAACATAGTGGCTCACATCAGCAATATGCACACCTAAATAGAAGTTTCCGTTATCAAGCATTTCAATACTAAGCGCGTCATCAAAATCTTTGGCATCTGCAGGATCAATTGTAAATACAAATTGATCTCTCATGTCATTTCTGCGATCAAATTCTTCTTTTGGAATTTCAACAGGAATTCGATCAGCGAATTTTTCTATCTCTGTAGCAAAATCTGACTTCAGCTCATTCTCTGCTAAAATGGAAAGAATATTGGCGTCGTTCGTTCCTGATTTACCTAAAATTGAGGTTACTTTAGCTTCTGGTAAGGCTTTAGGATGGGTCCAGTTAATCAAATCAAAAAGCACTTTATCATCATTCTGTGCACCGTTGATATTATCTTTCAAAACAAAAAAATCTACGTGTGCAGATTTTTGATCAGGCTCAATCAGATAAGTTTTCTGACCTGTTTTTTTGAAAGTACCCACATAGAACTCTTTCCCTCTCTTAACAATCTCAACTACTTTCCCTTTAGGCTGGCCATTACGCTTATTACCCGTAATTTTTACGGAAACAATATCACCTTGTAAAGCAATTCCGGTATCATGTTTAGATATTCGGATATCTTCATCCATATCTTCAACAATCAGAAACCCTGTCCCTCTTGTATTAAACTCGATCTTTCCACTTACTAATCCTTTTCCAGAACCGGGATCTTTTTTCTTATTTCTTAGCTGAACCTGTTGCCCGTTTTTACTCAACAGTTTTTTGTTGTCTAAGCGATTAATCGCTTTATCTAAGCGACGATGTTCTTTCTTGCTATTGATTGCTAAAGCATGTGCAATTACATCTCTGGTCAATGATTTATTCGGACTCGATTTCACCAAATCCATTACTATTTCTTCTAAACTGCTTAATCGCGAGTTTCTACTCATTAATTCCTTTTTTAGCTTGGATTCTCATCCTGATTTACATCTTCTTTTTTGATACCAAACAATTTTCTAAAAGGACTTCCCAACCTGTTAAAAAACTCTTGCCAAGTGTTGAAGGTCACTTCCGCTTCTACACCAACTCCATTAATGTCCTGTCCTTGTTGTGTATCCTGACTTTCTGATAAATTACTGAATGTTGGATCCTGACGATGGAAAGCTGTTACCGAAAAAGTGCGGTTAATTCTATACGTAGCTCCAAGATCTCCAATATTTGATTGTGCTCCAGTTATCTGACCATCTCTTCTAATTATTATCCGGTCGTTATATAATCTCAAAGCCAAACCAAGATCTACCTGATTGTATGTGTTTAAATTAAAGTCGACGTCAAAACTACTGATGTCACTACTTAATAAAGAGTTAATTTGGTTGGAAAGCAAAGGACTTATAACCTGATTTGATAATAACGGATTTAAAACAGCGCCACTCCCTGAAAAGTTCTCAGTTAACGATGAGGTTCCATTTACAGATGAAGCGGGAATAAAGTCACCCATCAGCAGAAAACTTGTAGCCTGTAAAAGTTTCTCATCTTCATTTCTGTTTAACGCAGCAATTTGTGTAGAAAGCGTTGAGTTTTGCCTCGATTCAAATGTATTAGGTAATCTGAAAAAGAAATTATTTTCTATACTTGAAATAGAACCACTGATGTTCAGAACAAGGTCAACCGGTGTTCTTTGAATACTGTTAGGATCATTTAAATCGAGTTCTGAACGTGCTGTTGTTAGCGTTCTAATATTTGGACGTGCAGAATACACGGCATTAATATCTAATCGGGCATTTTGCGGGTCCCCTTCCCAGATAATACTACCTCCGGGTTCAATGGAAAATCTACGGGAGAAAATATCACCACTAACAAACTGATAATTACCACCACTTATATCGAACCTTCCGAAAATACTGAGATCCTGATCTTCAAGACCTATTCTTAATCGACCGGTACCGTCAGCCGTAATCACATCCCCTGTTACCTGATCAAAAATCAAACGCACAGTCATCGGATCATTTGCTATAAACTGAAGATCTAAAGTAAATCTTTCCGCAAAAGTAAGCTCTGAAGCATCTATTTCCTGATCATTTTTAACTGATGAACCGTCATTAGATTGATTGAGATTCGATTCATATTCTTCAAACGAATCCACAAAACGTATGAACTTATTATCCTGATTAAACTCTGTTTCTTCAAGCAAAGGAAGTTCAATGGTTGAAAAGTCAGAAATCACCATAGGTTCTACTGTCGTGAGTACAGGACTTATATTTGAACCCGAAATATTAACAACACCTGTACCATAGGCTTCTCCAAAAAATGGTGCTGTGGCATCAAAATCATTATTCAGGAATTGAAACTCATCCGTATCGATACGAATGTTCATACTGTGTACAGGCTGAAAATCGTTGAAATTATAAAACCCACTTAAAGTAGCCATACCACCTGAAGGATCTATCAAAAATATATCCTCAAAGACCAAACCTTCACTTCTGGTAAATGATATAGGACCCTGACCATAATAATAAGTATCCAAAAATCGTGGTTTCATATACACAGCGTCATCTAGTCCGATATCATAATCAACTTTGAAATCATAGTTTTCTAAATCTCCCCATATTTCACCTGATCCAGATGCAACTCCGGACATTTCTGTAAATACTTTAGGTGCAAGAAAAGGAATGATCCAGAGATCGATGGTATTGAAATCAAGATCAAAATAAAAGAGGGAATCAACCTGAGGAAATTCGCCGTTTTCCGGGGCTAATACATATCCTGAAAAAGAAAGGTTCTGTCCTTGTCTATCATTACGTTCGAAATATTCAGGATAAATTGTTGAGTCTGTTTCAACGGATACTTTGGTATCAAATCGGTTGAGTTCGGAATTGAAATTACTTGACACTTCAAAATCCCCGACTATTTGATCGTTTAAAGAAAGTGCTCTTAAATCGATATTTCCTTCTATAGTGGGTACTCTGGTCAAAGTTCTGGTTGTAAAGGTTCCATTCAAACTACCTCCAAAATCAATTTTGCCGTTTATTAAGTCAGAAATTCGGCCTAACTGTACCCCTCTAAAGAAATAATTTACTGAGTCTGTAGGGCTTTCGCTAAAAGTACCTTCAATATTAAATAGTTCTTGCTGATTCTCGAAAGTAAAGTCGTTGAAAACAACTTCATTATTATCGGTAAAACTAACAGAAGGAACTCCTCTATTGGTCCAGGAATAAGCTATTGAACCTAATTCAAATTGATCAAAATTAAAGGTAAAAGAAGAGTCTGTTAATGTCCCTTTTGAATTCAGTCTCAAAAAAGCTTCTTCTCCAATTTGTTGAATATTTGTATTCAAACTTAAAGAATCCATATTCATAGTAAAATCTACATTGAAACCACGGGTTGCAAAATATGGGGTATTTAATCTTTGAATATTTGCAGAAACAAGGAATTCAGAAAACTTTTTAAGAGGTTCGTTATATCGAAAACTTCCAGTAAGCTGAGTTCTTACAGAATCCCCTTCATATTCTTCGTATATAAAATCAGGATCAAAAATATCCGCATTGAATAACAGTCTGTTTTCGTCAACTGTGATGCTGGAATTAATTTTGGTAGATGCAACAATAGTAGGAAAGTCAGGAAAATAACTTTGAACCAAACCAACATCTTTTAATTGAGCATTTAGATTAACATCCTGGTTTTGGAACTCAACTTGTTCAGAAGCTGATTTTAAAACTAAACTTGTATCCTCAAACAAAAACTCTTTCTTGGATCTTACTATAAAATATTCTTTCCAATGGTTAAAGGCTTTCCTCAGATCATTCAAATTGTATTCCCCATTCAGGGAAATATCTCCGGCGGTTGTGGTAATTCTTACAGATTTATTATTAGTTTCAATATTGGCAACATCTGCATATACTAAATGTGGTTTGAGAGTGTCTTCTCCAATTGTAGAAAATGGTATTTCAAGATCAAGAATTCCTGCTACGTCTTCCCAAGAACTCCCTTCAAAATTTAAATCGTAATTAACATCTGCAATTATATTTGCCAGATTATTGATTTGCGATATGTATTTTAAATCCAGATTACTTCCTGAACCTTTAACATCTACAGTTTTAACTTCTCCGCTTAAGTCTAACACTCCACTTCCACTAATCTTTCCTCCATTTGCTTCAATAGTAAATTCCGGATAAATAGTTTTATTGGAACCAGAGGCCTCAAGCTTTACCAATGAAAAGCTTGTATCATTTATCTGAAAGTTTTGGGATTTAAATTCAGCAAGTTCAAAACTTGAAAAATCTTCGTAATTTTGCGTCTTAAAGAGCCCTTCTGATGTAATATTTGTGCTTTCTATATACCCCCCAATTAAGTTTCCAATATTCAGAGAATCTGTCTCAAATAAAATATCCAGAGACTTGGTTTCCCAGTTTGCAAGTCCCTCAATAAAAATGGTTCCTCTTTGTGATTCTGTTGAGAAATTACCGGATGTCGACTTCAAATCTCCTTGCACTTTTGCCTCAAGAACAGCTTCCGAAATAGCCTCTAACTGATAATCGTTGATTTGTCCGGAGAAATATTTAACATCTGTGGTATCCAGAGTGGTTTCATAAAACTCTAAATCATAACTAAATTGCTCAATATCAATCAGATTTTGCAGTTTTCCGGAAGTTTGGATACTCGAATTTCCATATCTAAGTTTGGTATCATTCATCGTGATCTCACCAAGATCACCTGTGAAATCTGCATTCAGAAAAATATCGTGCTGTAGTTCAGGAATGTTGGTAAACATCTTGTTCAGTCTTTCTTTTGAAATCGAAAGATCCTGAATTAATAGGTTGTAATCTGCAGCTCTTAACTGATCAACAAAATCTGTATTAAAAATATTGATGCCGTCGATCCTGCCTGTGAAGTTCGCATAAGACTGCTCATTAATAAAATTAAATGAATTAAATTCCAGAAACTGATCATCACTGTATACCTGTCCGTGAATGATAGTTCTTCCAAGATCAAAATTTTCTGTTTCGAATGTCAGGTTTTCAAGATCTACAAAACGCTCATCCTGTCTGTATTCAAAAAACATGGAAAGGTTGATATCTGAAACCAAAATACTATCAGGCATATTTGTTGAATCCTGTCTTTGAAAAGCATTTCTAACTAACAATTCTCCACTATTTAATGTTACACTAGGGGCTACAATTTCAAAAAATGGAGCTTCAGAAGATGTAGAATCAATATTTTTATTTTTCTTCTTTAAAGCATAGAGAATGGATGTTTTTGAATCAGGGTCTATAATCACCTCCGGTGATTCAATATTTAAACCTGTTACTATAAAACGGTTTCTAAGCAATGCCGGAACATTCAAATTAGCAGAAATGCTATCACTCTGAAATACAGGAGTTATTGAGGAAGAATCCGGATATAGATTTACATCTTCCAACTCTATCCGAAAAGGGATCAATCCGTCAAGTTTTCCAATCGTAAATACCCCATTATACTTTTGGCTGAAATTCTTCTCGATACGATTGGCTATGTATGTTTTGGATGTTTCAGTTTGGATGAACATAAACATTGCAATACTTCCGAAAACAACTACTATTACTAAAGTTGCAACAACTGCCCAAAAAGCATTCCAAACTTTATGTATCCAGCGAACCACCTTAATTAAACTCCTTTACCAAAAACTCCCAAGATTCATCAAGAAGTGTAAGATTTTCGATTTCCTTCGTAAACGGATCTTCAACGTTTTTCAGTAGTATGCTCTTTATAGCTCCATCTCTTGCTTTTTTGTCTTTTCTCATCATTTCTGTCAATTCTCTCGAGGTAAGATCTGTTTTAAAATTTGACGTATATAACGAGCGAAATGCCTTTAAATTGGATATATCAACATTAAAACCTGATAAATTTGAAAGCTTAACCGCTCCCCACATTCCCATAAAAACAGCTTCACCATGAGAACATCCGCTGTAATTACCAACTCTTTCTATTACGTGGGCAAAAGTATGGCCAAAATTCAAAATTTCTCTGAGACCTGATTCTTTGAAATCCTTTTGTACGATATCTACCTTTATTTCAGCACAAACATCAACAAGTTCGATCCATTTGTCTGTAATTTTGAAACCTTTTTCAGGGTTCAGATCTTCGAGGGTTTTGAAAATTCTTTCATCTCTTATCATTCCATACTTTATAACTTCTCCAAGACCATTTATAAGTTCTTTATCGGGAAGAGTTTCCAGAAACTTCAGATCTGTAAAAACTGCTTTCGGTTCATAAAAAGCCCCAACAAGATTTTTACCAACTTCATGATTTATTCCTGTTTTACCGCCGATAGAGCTATCAACCATAGCTAAAAGTGATGTTGGAACATGTATAAGTGGCATCCCTCTTAGACAACTTGCACTAACAAAACCTCCCAGATCACCGGTTACCCCTCCTCCAATAGCGATTACAGGAGTCTTTCGGTCTATTTCAAAATTCAGAATATGATTTAAAATTTCCGAAAACTGAGCAAAGCTTTTACTTTTTTCTCCTTCAGGAACAACACAAACTAATACATCAGCAAAGATATCTGAGAGCTCTTTCAAAAGGTTTTCTTTATATAAATTCAAGACATTTTCATCAACAATAAGTACCGCTTTCATACAGCTATATTGTTCTTTTAGATAAGCAATTAGTTTATCCGAAATGTCATATCCAATGTTGATATAATGCTCAACATCTTCTGAAGTATTCACATGAATACGTTTATACATGTTTTTTGATCTTATCGATAAGTATATCGGCAACTACATCTTTTGGCTCTAAACCTGATGTAATTACCTTAACTTCTGCCTGTTTGTAGAATTCTATTCGTTTGGAATATAAGGCTTCCAGTTCAATTTTAAGCGTTTCTTCACTTTTTATTTCTCCATTTTCATGTTTTGAAATCGGACGTTTAGGATTTTTTCTAATTCGCTCTATAATTATATCTAATGGTGTATCGATAAAAATGAGCATCCCATGAAGCTTCAGATGATCAATTACAGGTTGATTTTGAAGCGCTCCCCCTCCTAATGAAACCACGCCATTAAACTCTCTTGTTAGTTCCAAGAGATATTTCCATTCAAGTTCTCTGAATTTAGTTTCACCATCTTCCTTAAAAATCTGTGGAATTTTTTTCCCAGACTTTTTCTCTATAACAGTGTCCAGATCCACAAAAGGTAAATTCAATTTCCGAGCTACTACTTTCCCAATCGCACTCTTTCCGGCAGCCATAAATCCGCTTAGATAAAAGCTGCCTTTAAATCTTTTAAGACGATGATCGTTCATCTCTCCGGCTTTTTTGGAGTTACAAATTCTACTTCTTCTTTATCCACGAGAACAGCACCTGCCGCAGCTCCTTTGGGTTTTCGAACGTACTTTTTCTTAGTGATTATGACTGGTACAATTTCAGAACCTTTTGCTTTGGAATTGAATGCTGCATACGAAGCAACTTCCAATAGTACGGACTTTCTAGGCATTTCTTTGTCATTTCCCATGCGAATCAAAGTATGAGATCCGGGAACTCCCCGGGCATGTAACCAAACATCTTCCTTATGTGCCATTTGAACAAGTTTGTCATTACTTTTTGCATTTTTACCAATCCAAACGGGGTATTCCTCAACAGTTAACGTATGGAAAGGGCCCTGATCATCTGAAGAATTATCGGAATCCAGAATGTTAAATTCTTCAAGGCTTTTTTTATTAACCTTCTTCCAGTCATTCAGAGTTCGGAGTCTGTTTATTTCACCCACCTCTTCAAGTAAACTATTTAGTTCTTGCTCTTTTTTCTGCAAAATTGGAATTCGACTTTTTGCTTCTTCGTAAGACTCCAATGATCTCTTTGACTTGGCATAATACTTTTCAGCATTTTCAATCACAGAAAATTTTTCATTCAATGGAATCTTTACTGATCTGCCTTCATCATACAAATCATCCACCTCGATAACTTCTGGGTTAACCGGTTTTACATGACCATTCGCCATCAGAAGATGACCAAATTTTTCGTATTTCTCCGCCCTGTCTACACTTTTATCTGCTTTATCGAGATTTTTTAATCCTGATACTGTTCTTTTTATTTGACGTTTCAGGCTTTTCTTTAACTCAGATTTTTGCTGCCTCAAACGCTGATTGTGAGAATAGGTTTTATAGCGATATGCAATAAGGTCATTAATCGAATCGAATATACGTTCAGTTTCTATAGGTAGAACTGCTTCATTCAGAATCGCTGTGTTTCCATTTTCTAAAAGCCGAAACACCGAATCATGTTCAGCTATTTCAGATATTTTTTTTGTAAATGAAATGATTTCTTCATCTGATAAGTCATCAAGAGAATTAAGTTCGATCAATTCATTCAGATTATTTCGTGGAATTAATGGATTTAAACCCGTTATTTTTTGTTTAGGCGAGGCATTGGTCTTTAAATTTGAAAACAGTTCTATTTCTTTTGCATCAGGAGTATCAAGTTCATCCAGATCGCCTCCCTTAAAAGACTCAATCAACTCACCTGATTTAGTAAGAAAAACGTTCGCATTATTACTGAAGAGTTTAAAAACAAGCTCATATCCATCTTCAAATAGTATATGAAAAATCCTGTCTGTGTCTGCAATCTTTATATTTTTGATTTTACGGTTATATATCTCTTCAAAAAAAGTTACAGTATTTGTTTTTTTAGGATTTGAATAATAATCCAGAAATAAAGCAGTATTTCCCGGAGCAGTACTAAACACCAACTTGTGATTTTGCTCTCCACCTTCGATAAAAAATTCTATTAGATTTTTATATCTCGTGTTAGAGATAACAATTTCCTTACCTATAATTTTGGATTTAATAAAACTCTTTAAATATTTTAATTCGTAATAATTCATTGAGACTTCAGTTAAGAAACTGATTAAGAGACTTACTTATATAATGGAGGTATATGCAGTATCCGATTTTTAGTTCGATCATAAATACTGTGGAAACAAATCTTGAAGCAAGAGGAATTTCCACTGACGTATTTAAGACCTGGGAAAATAGTAAAATAAATGCCACGGGGTTAGAACTTGAAATTAATCTAAGTAAAATATCAAACTTCATTGATTCCCTTTCCATAAACTTTGATTGGGATAGTTTTAGAGAAATTTCACTGGCGAAGAATCTTGTTGGATTAGATTCTCATCCACTGTTCAAAATTGATAAACTCAAAGAAGTTCAGATTCAACCAACTATAGATGTTGAAATGACTTGGCTATTTGATGAAGATTCTTGTCAGCCCATAAAACCGGACAAAAATGGAAACTACCGGGTTGAAAAAGCCAGTCAATGGATGGAAACTGTCAGTAAAGATGTAAACCGCTTACTTGCTGAAGATGATATAATCACCCGTTGGCATGTTGAGATTGAGGGTGATGAAAACGGTAAATATTTATCCGCTATAAATCTAATATCGTATTTTCAGTACGAATTAAATTCACCCAAAAGCTTGAATGAAGTAAACCAGTTTGTCTCCAGAAGACTGCAGGATCTACTTTTTAAAGCAAACAAAGTCATTTCTATCTCGGATCAGATTCTCAAAGAATCAGTTGCCGCCTGATAAAGGGTATCAAGCTGGTTGTCATTTACACTTTTCTAAATCCGAATGATGCTTATATCGCTAAAAGCTTTCTTTTAGATGCCCGGATTAATGCTGTAATTTTTACGAAGCGTCAATTTCTACTATAGGATACAACGTTGCAATAGGAGACTATAGAATTGCTGTACCAGATAATAAACTAAAAGAGTCCTAATTAATCATTAAAGATTTTGCAGAATCTCTGAGCGATATTGAAATAACTAAAGTGAGATGTCCAAAATGTCATTCAGAGCTTACTTCCAATCGGTCCGCTAATTTATTAAAACTGTTAATCACCCTATTTATTACAAATATTCTGCTGCGTTTATCCAGTCATTATTATCAATGCAAGCGATGTAAACACAGTTGGAATGAAAACAAGCGTAAATAAAAAAGGCTCCGATATGGAGCCTTAAAATTTATTTCTTCTTCTTGTGTCTGTTTTTTCTCAGACGCTTTTTTCGCTTGTGTTTTGCAATTTTTGCGCGCTTTCTTTTTTTACCACTTGGCATAAATAATCACCAAAAAATTTCTGTTCTTATTTCTGTGAATTTTAATTAGTCTTAAAATTACGAACTTTTAAAACCTTTTCTAAATCAATTTTTGTCTGACATACTTTGATTTACTGCCTCTTTAAAATCTTTAGACATTTTTAAAACAGGAGCAAATTGCTCCGGCACTATAACTTCTTCGTTAGTCTTTGGGTTTCTTGCTACCCGCTGAGCTCTCTTTACCACTTTAAAACTTCCAAAACCTCTTAATTCAATATTTTCTCCTCTTTTCATAGCGTCAATGACGGTTTCCATAAAACCATTTACGACCGCTTCTGTTTCAACTTTTGTAAGTCCAACCGATGATGATATTATATCTACAATGTCTGCTTTAGTCATAATTACTAGTGATATCTAAGGTATTTAAATTCGTTAACAATGTTAACTTAATCTTTTGAAAAAACAAAGGTTACTCAATATCGTTCACTTTTTTCGTGATTAATTTTCACTAAAAATGTTAAAGAAAAAATGTTTCTCATAAATATTGCCAAATCTTTTTTACTTTCAGTCGATATAAAAGCTACTAATTAATATTTATTGACTGCATGGAATTATTTGAAAGTATTGTAAACAGCCTTAACAACCTTGTATGGAGTACACCGGAAAACTTCCCCTTCATGGTTGTTGTTCTATTAAGTTTTGGAATTTTTATAACACTTCGACTCGGCTTTGTTCAGATCAGACGTTTTGGTCACGGAGTTCTATCCGTGATGGGAAAATATGATCATCCCGATGCAGTTGGTGACGTAAATCATTTTCAGGCATTAACAACAGCACTTTCAGCAACGGTAGGTATTGGTAATATTGCCGGTGTTGCTATTGCTATACATTATGGTGGACCGGGAGCTCTTTTCTGGATGTGGGTTACTGCATTCTTTGGTATGGCTGTAAAATACACAGAGTGTACGCTTGCTGTAAAATACCGAAAAGTGAATGATGACGGTTCTGTATCCGGTGGCCCAATGTATTACATCGAAAAAGGATTGGGCGACAACTGGAAATGGCTTGCAATCTTTTTTGCAGCAATGGCTGTTATTTGTTCTTTCCTGACCGGTAATGCGGTACAAGCAAACACTGTCGCAGATACAATGAGAAGTACATTTTTAGTTCCTGGCTGGGTAACCGGATTAGTAACAGCTTCTTTAGTTGGTGTTGTAATTATTGGTGGTATTAAAAGAATTGGTAAAGTAACAGCAAGTCTGATGCCCGTTATGGCGATCATCTATGTGTTAGGAGCCTTAATTATTTTATTGGTAAATGCGAGTGAAGTTGGACCCGCTTTTGCTACTATCCTTGAATACGCATTTACTCCTGAAGCTGGTCTATTCGGTGTAGGTTCGGGTGTTTTTCTTACTACTTTAGTTTGGGGAATTAAACGAGGTTTATTTTCAAATGAAGCGGGTCAAGGTTCCGCACCAATTGCACACGGTGCCGCAAAAACTAAGGAGCCGGTTCGTGAAGGAGTCGTTGCATTGCTTGAGCCTTTCATTGATACCTTGGTTGTTTGTACGATGACCGGACTTGTAATTGTTTCTACGGGAGTTTGGCAACAGAAACATGATGTTGAATTTTTACCAGCAAGCCTTGAAAACACGTACGAAATTGAAGGAAATTCTTTGATTATAGTAGATGGTAAACCTACAAATGGTCAAGTAATCAGAAATGACCACGCTACTGGAGATTTTTATGTGGATGAAAACCGTACGGAATTATTTAGCGGTACTATTCAATTGATTAACGGAACTTATGTTGCCACGACAACAAATGGAGAAAGTGTAACCCAACTTTACTCCTCTATCGTTGAAAATGGAGCTCCTCTTACCGCTTTAGCCTTCGAAAAAGGACTCCCATTCTCTGGTGGTAAATACATTGTAACATTTTGTGTGGTTCTTTTTGGTATCTCTACAGCAATAAGTTGGAGTTACTATGGCGACCGTTCTATTCAGTATCTTGCAGGCGATAAATCAATCATTTATTATAAAATGGTTTATTTAGTTATGCATTTTCTTGGTGCAATCCTCGCTCTTGAAACCGTCTGGGCGATTGGAGATATTGCACTTGGTCTTATGACCTTCCCGAATATTATAGCATTATTTGCGCTTTCTGGTACTGTTGCAGTAGCAAGTAAGAAGTACTTCGAAAAAATGAAAGACGTTAAGCCTAATAGTTAAAGGATTGAAATATGAGTTCAGTATTGGAAGTAGATCATCCCGTAATCGATATTTACCTGACCGCATTACGGGATAAATCAACCAATACCGCAGCATTCAGGCGGGCGATGGCTAACATAGGGAACATCCTCGCCTATCATGCTCTTTCAGACATGCCTCTTAAAGAGTTCGAAGTAGAAACGCCCATCCAAAAAACAAAAGGATTTTCTCCTTCGGCTGATGTGATAGTGATTCCTATATTACGCGCCGGACTTAGTCTTGTGGATGGAATCGTAAATTTTATCCCTGAAGCGAAGGTCGGTCACGTAGGTGTTTATAGAGATGAAGAAACTCATGAACCCGTAAACTACTATCATAACCTTCCCAAAGGTGTTGCTGAAGGATATACTTTAGTTGTGGATCCCATGCTGGCAACCGGAGGAAGTGGAAGTCATGCTATTAAATTCCTGAAGGAATCCGGAGCAAAAAACATCCGTTTTGTAGCCCTTATTGCCGCACCCGAAGGAATAGAACGATTGCAAAAAGATCATCCTGATGTTCCTATAATCACTGCTTCTATCGATGAAAAATTAAACGACCAGGCGTATATCGTTCCCGGCCTGGGAGACGCCGGAGATCGTTATTTTGGAACTACGTAATTCATTCTTTGCTGCAATTTTTTCGGTATTTCTAATCGCTCAGTGCACAGAACTTACTGAATATGACAATCAGCGAATAAAAGAAGCATTGAGTGATTCTTTAGTTAGTAGTTCTGCAAGTAAAAACATCAGCATGGATATTATTGAAGACGGATTACTGAAACTAAATTTAAAAAGTAGCCGGGCTTTGACCATCAGTGAAAACCGAAAAAAAACGACCTATCTGAGCGGACCTGTTTTCATTTCCATATATGAATCAGATTCATTAGATACCGAAGTTTCAGCCGATAGCGCAGTTTATCTTCCGGCTGAAGCACAGTTTGAACTATTCGGAAATGTAGAAGTTATTTCAAAAAATGGACGATCCTTATTTTCTGATTATCTGAAATGGATTCGCGAAAAAGATCAGGTTTCAACACCTGGAAATGTTTTGATCATCACCGAAACCGACAGTATTGCAGCCGTAGGTTTTAATGGAAATACCGATCTGACCAACTACACGTTAACTGAAGTAACAGGAAAAACTCAGTTAAATTGAAAAAAACAATCTCATATCTTTTTGCTGTTTTAGCATCACTTTTTTTACTGACGGAAGGATTTACCCAAACTACCGTTAATATCGAAAGTGTAAAAACGCTCCAAAGTATGACGGTTGACGGAGAGCCCGTCCGTAAATTTTATGACGCAACGCTTAGTACCGGTGGATTTACTATTGTTTGCGACAGTGCCTGGCAATTTCTTGAGAAAGATGAATTCCGGGCTTATGGAAATATTCAAATCGACACTCCAACTGAAACCATTTGGACAGACACATTGGTGTATTTTAACGTGCTTGATTTCAGCGAACTTCGGGGCAAAGTGATCATCAAGCAAGACAGCTCTTTGTTATTCGGAAATAAAGTGGATTACAACTTCGCAACCAAAGTCGGGAAATTCCTGACCGATATTCGCCTTGAAGATGACGAAGATGGAATATTGATTGCTAATTCAGGAGTCTATTTTCAAAATCAGGACAGCGCCGAATTTCGCGGAAATGTGCAACTTGCCGATTCCGCTCAATATGTGGAAGGCGACAGTTTGTTCATAAACCGCGAAAAGGAATTCCTACGTTTGTTTGATAATCTTTTTGTAGTAGACAGCACCAATAACGCGTTGCTAACCGGTAATTATCTGGAAGCCGATTCATCAGGAAGACGATATTTACAAGGTAACGGATATCTTCGGCAGGTAGAACAAGATTCATTAAAATCAGATACCACCCATACTTTTGCTGAAGAGATCACTTTAATCGAAAAAGATTCTCTGACTACCATTGATGCTTTTACCGATGTTAATGTTTGGTCTGAAAAGTTCTCTTCCCTATCGGATACTTTGTATTATGATTCCCAAACCGAGCTTTTTCGGCTCAGAGGAACACCCAAAGTTTGGAATAAAAACATTCAGCTTTCGGGACCATTGATTTTTGTGCAGTTGGATAGTTCTGAAGTTCAATATCTAAAATCCTATCCCAAACCATTTGCGGTTCAGGAAGACACTACGACCGGACGATTGAGTCAGATTCGCGGCGATACACTTAAAGCTGATTTCCAAAATGGTGATATTTCGAGGATTACGATCTACCCGAACAGTGAAGTGTTATATCACATCACCAATGATGCGGGAGAACCCGATGGTGCTTTCGAAAGTACTTCTCCCAAAACCATTCTGATTTTTGAAAACGGTGAGATGGTAGAAGCCAAGATGGGTAAAAACAAGGGATTATTTTTACCGGAATACACCGAGTTAGAAAGTCGCAGATTAGAAGGATTTATCTGGACCCCGGAACTCCGCCCCGAAAAACCCACTACGGAACCGGAACCTCGCTTCCCTCCCATCCCTGAAGAACGACCTTTTGAATTACCGAGACGGTTTGTGGAATTTTTAGAGTCACTTGATACTGAACAGAATTAAAGGTCATTTTCTATTCGAAATTTCGCTTTTTGTTGTATAATCATGTATATACGAGACAAAATAAGACAGGCATATACGCAATGCGTGTATGCATAAGTTAGGTGGCATTTGAAAAACTGAAAGGATAATATGAAAATAAGGACATTAGAATTAAAAAATTATCGTTCCATTGAAGATACGAAAATTGACTTTCAGGACTATTACACTGCAATATGTGGAAAGAATAATTCTGGTAAATCTAATATTATCCGTGCTATGCTAAATATACTTAGTAGAGCACCTTATTCGGAAAGATTAAATTACAACTCTGATTTCCCAATATGGAAAGAAAAGGAAAAGAGAAAAGAAGACATAAACTTAAAATTGAGCTTATTTCTTGACAAAGAAGCTGATTACGGCTTAATAAAATTTCTTCAATATTTCGAAAAAGAAAAAAAGGAATCGAATACGGAAGAATTACCTGTAATCGATACTATTCTAGATATTTGTATTAACCTATCGCCCATTCCAAAGAATACAAGAACTTCAATTGAAGTAAACGGTAAAGAAGTAGAAGATAAATATGGAACTGGAGAAATCCTAAGACGTATACACACATCTCAAACAATAATTTTTCATAATTCAACTCAAATCGACCGAAGATTTAGAAGAAGTGGTCACGGTTATGTTGACAATATTGAAGGAAAATCGAAGGAAAATATTGAATCTAAAATCAGAGCCATAAACAAGGAGTTAACCAAAGCAGTTCAAAAACATAAATCGGAACTTCAAACTCTTATTGGTCGATTGCAAGAAAAATATGAAGTTGGTTTATCTATAAGTGGTTTAGACTTAAGTTTAGAACAATTACCTTATGAAATATACTTAGGAGAGAAAAACTATGAATTACCATTAGAAGACTGGGGAAGCGGAACAAAAAACCGAACACTAATCCTGTCAAGTATATTCAATGCAAAAAATCAAATGGATATAGATGATGAATCGGGTAAGACAACGCCTATTGTTGTAATCGAAGAACCAGAATCATTTTTGCATCCACTTGCTCAAGCAGAATTTGGTAGAATACTTCAAGACTTATCCAAAGAGTTAGAGATTCAAGTTATTACCACCACTCACAGTCCATATTTACTTAGTCATCATAATCCCAAATCAAATATTCTTGTTAAAAGAAAAGTTAAGCGCAAAAAACTGAGAGAAACCTATATTGAACCTATAGAAAATGAAAATTGGCGTGAACCTTTTGAACTAGCCTTGGGTATGGTTGGGCCTGAGTTTGAATCTATGAAAAATGCATTCTTCAGTAATCAAAATACCATACTTCTTGTTGAGGGAGCAATTGATAAAGAATATTTTGAGTTACTTAAAAATGATGAACACGGAGTGAATAAGCTTGATTTTGACGGAGAACTTTTTGCTTACGATGGATTTGGGTTTTTGACCAACAATATTCTCTTAAAATTTATAAAGAATAGGTTTAATAATGTATTAATCACTTTAGACTTAGACACCTATGATAAAGTCAAAAAGAACATTGAAAGAACTGGATTTGAAAAGGACGTAAATTACTTTATTGTTGGACAAAACAAAGCTGGAAAAAGAAACATAGAAGGTTTAATTCCAAACTCAGTAATGACTTCAGTTCATCAAGAAAATGGAGAGTTAGTTCAAGCACTACTATCTGACAATTCTGATGAAGTTAAATCAGCAAAATCTAGTTTAAAACAACTTTATCTTTCAAAGTTTAAGGAAATAGCAGAACCTACAGCTGAATATTATTCGGAATTTTATAAACTGACAAAAAAACTGAATAAAGCAATAAAAACGCCACCTAACACAGTGTATAAGTAATAGCGGTTTAAGTGATAAAACGAAAGTATGAACATCAAACAAAGGTCAATGCTAAACCGAAAGGTTTGTGAGTAGAAATCCGCTACTACTCATACACGAGACCGTTGCCTGCCATTCTGAAAAATGAATGGCTGAACCGGAAATAGAAATCAGCAACAAAACTCATCAATTATGGGTGTAGTTTGGTTGTCTTTTCTTTATCAGCCCCAACAACTTTTTACTGAAAATTTCCTCCTCTTCCACTATCGTTCATAAAATTTAACTAACACGATTATGAAACGACTTCCCATATTTATTCCTGCTCTTGTTTTAATGTTCTCAGTTTCAACTTTAGCTTTTCAGCGTACTATTCCGGCAGATGAGACTGTAAAAACTACCCATGAGGTAACCATTAAAGGTGAACGCGTGCCTTATGAAGTAACTACCGGCACACAACCGGTTTGGAATGATGATGGAGAACCTATTGCAGCCGTTCACTACACTTATTACGAACGTACGGATGTAAAAGATAATCGTCGCCGTCCTTTGGTTATTTCATTTAATGGAGGTCCGGGTTCTGCTTCTGTTTGGATGCATCTCGCTTATACAGGTCCAAAAGTGTTACGCATTGATGATGAAGGATTTCCCATTCAGCCTTATGGCGTAAAAGACAATCCGCATTCTATTCTTGATGTAGCCGATATAGTATTTGTGAATCCGGTAAACACAGGGTACTCCCGAATTTTGGACAAAGAAGCAGATCATAGTCAGTTTTTTGGAGTGAATCAGGATATCGAATATCTGGCAGAATGGATCAATACGTTTGTTAATCGTGTAGATCGCTGGAGATCGCCTAAATATCTGATCGGTGAAAGTTACGGTACTACCAGAGTTTCGGGTCTGGCTCTTGAACTTCAAAGCCGCCAATGGATGTACCTGAATGGTGTAATTCTGGTTTCTCCGACCGAACTTGGTGTTCATACTTCAGAACGCCGACGTGATGGCCCGTTGGGAGCCTCCCTGCGACTTCCTTATTTCACCGCAGCTGCGTGGTATCATGAAAAGCTACCTCAGGATCTGCAATCTATGGATCTTCTTGAAGTTTTACCGCTTGCTGAAGATTATGCGGTTAATGAACTTATGCCGATTCTTGCAAAAGGTGGCTTTGTCAGTGATGAAAAACGAAATGAAGCAGCTGAGCAAATGGCACGCTTTTCCGGAATTTCAAAAAAAGCGATCCTTCAATACAATCTGGATGTCCCCACCTCTTTCTATTGGAAAGAATTACTTCGTGATGAAGGTCATACCGTTGGAAGATTGGATTCGCGCTATAAAGGTCTGGACAGAACCGATGGTGGAGAAAGTCCGGATTTCAATTCAGAGCTAACATCGTGGCTACATGCTTTTGCTCCGGCAGTGAATTATTACTTCAGAAACGAATTGAATTATAAAACCGATGTTAAATATAACATGTTCGGCCCTGTTGGTCCGTGGGACAGATCCGGAAACAATACCGGAGAGAATCTACGCCTGGCTATGGCACAGAATCCGTTTCTTCATACTATGATCCAAAGCGGATATTATGACGGCGCTACCAAATATTTCGATGCTAAATACACGATGTGGCAAATCGATCCAAGTGGAAAAATGAAAGATCGATTTTCATTCAAGGGTTACCGTAGTGGACATATGATGTATTTGCGTGCTGAAGACTTGAAAAACGCCAATGATGATGTTCGTGAGTTTATCAGAATGTCAATCCCAGAAGAAGAAACTCCTGCAAAGTATTGATACTTATTATTGAAAAAATATCAAACTATGACCATCGAAGAACTTTCTGAATACAGCCTGACTGCTCTCGCACAGCTCTTTCTCAAAATGTGGCCGGAGTGTGAGTTTGATGAAGAATATGAATTCTGTAAAAATATTCTTCGTCGTAAAGATCAAACTGCATACCTGGCAAAGAAAGGGAAAAATTATATAGGTTTTGCTTATTTCTCACTGAGAAAAGATTTTGTGGAAGGCTCTGAATCGAGCCCGGTAGCCTATCTCGAGGGAATTTATATTCAAAAAGAATTTCGGAAGAAAGGTTATGCAGAATCACTCATAAAGAAAGGAATGGACTGGGGAAGGAACAACGGTTGTGATCAGATGGGATCTGATGCCGAAATTGAAAACAGCGGGAGCATCACTTTTCACAAAAGAACCGGATTTAAAGAAGTAAACCGAGTTGTTTGTTTTATCAGAGATATTTGATTGGCGGTATGATATTTAGTTTTTACTTTCCTACATGAAAAAAATTTTGCTTATTCAGACCGGTGGAACTATTGCGATGCGTGCTAAAGGAGAAGGTGTTGAACTTGACCCGGAATCATGGTCTGATTCGCTTGTGCAAAGAGTGAATGAATTAGATGAACTTGCTGAAATCATTACACTTCCTCTCTTTTTTGAAGACAGTTCAGATTTAAATTCAACTCATTGGATACAATTAGCATCATGTATAGAAGAAAACTACCATGAGTATGATGGATTTGTAATTCTTCACGGCACGGATACGATGGCTTATACTGCATCGGCTTTATCTTTCGCTCTTCAGCATTTATCAAAGCCGGTGATATTTACCGGGAGTCAGGTTCCATTAAGCAGTGTTCGAAGCGATGCCCGAAGAAATCTTATTAATTCAGTAGAAATGGCGACTACTGATTTGGCTGAGGTCGGGATTTGCTTCAATGATCATGTATACAGAGGAAACCGTTCTACAAAATTAAGTATTGGTGATTTTGACGCATTTGGTTCGCCCAACTTCCCACCCCTTGCAGAAATCGGATTAAATATCCAGATGAGTGTAAAACCAAAAGGAGTGCTTCCCGAGTTTAAAAACAACGCTGCTTTCTCTAACGAAATTTTTGTACTTACTGTGCATCCTTCTCTGAATCCGGAATTTCTGAACTGTTTGAATCTTGACAATTTACGTGCCATCGTAATCCGAACATTCGGGAGCGGAAACTTTCCAATAAAGGGTGATTTTAATCTTCTTCCCTTTTTAGAAAAATGTGCGGATCATAATGTAATACCGGCAATAGTTTCTCAGGCTGATTACGATTCTGTAGATCTCACCAAATACCCGGCCGGAAGAGCGGCTCTTAAACTCGGGGCTGTATCCGGAGGAGATATGACCCTGGAAGCATCCTTGACCAAAATGATGTTTTTGCTTGCTCAGTCAGAATCCAAAGAACAGATTGAACATCAATTTCAAATTTCTATGGCCGGTGAGTTAACCTCTAACGATTAAAAATAATGAAAATCACTTATACCAACTATTTAAAAGTCGATGAACTGCTGGAGCTTCAACAGCTTAAATCTGATCCGGCGGAGCATGACGAAACTTTGTTCATTATTATTCATCAAACATATGAGCTTTGGTTTAAGCAGATCATTCATGAATTCGGCAAGTTGAATTCCGAGATGCAAAACGGAAATACCTGGACTTCGGTAAAAACCATGCGTCGGATTTTAACCATAATGAAAACCCTGGTTTCTCAGGTAGATATTCTGGAAACCATGACTCCACTTGAGTTCAACAGTTTTCGAAAATTCTTAGGACAATCCAGTGGATTTCAATCTCTGCAATTCAGAATAATAGAGATTTTATGCGGGCTTCGATTTCCGTTAATGCTTGAAGCTCATAAGGATGAGCCCGATCATATAAAGGAACTTCAACATTATATGAATCAACCAACGATTTGGGAAAGTTTTTGTGAATACCTGTCTCAGAAAGGATATCAGGTAACTGCAGAACGAGAAAATGAAAAAGGACTGATCTTTAACACTACCGAAGAAAATCAAAAAGTACTGATCGAAGTGATGAAAAATGATCCGGAAGTTGCTCTGCTCAGTGAGTTACTGGTTGATTTCGATGAAGGTTTGCAGGAATGGAGATATCGACACGTAAAAATGGTTCAGAGAACGATCGGAGCTAAAAAAGGAACTGGTGGTTCAGAGGGTGTTGCTTATTTACAGCGAACTCTGAATCAGCATATTTTCCCTGATCTTTGGGAAATCCGATCGGAGTTTTAGTTTTACCCAAATTTTTTTGACTGTAGAGGGCGTAGAGAAACGCAAAATTTTAAACCTGTCTTATCCATAAATCGTTTAAAATTTAGTAAGTAAACAAGCTGGGACTTCACTCCTACTTGTCAAGGTTTTGAACAATTTGGAACTTTTGATTTCAAAATCAGCATCAAACAATCCTAACCAAAAATTTTGTGGTTTTGTGTTTTAGTGGCTAACATTCCTGTATGAAAAATATAGATGAATTAGCACAACAACTTACCCCCCATTATTCTCATTTCAGAGTTTCTGAACGGCTACTTTTTACCGGACATTCTCATCAAGCCTGGCCAGATGTAGCGCTTGAAGGTCAACAGGAATATTTTCATGACTCAGCTGAGTTAGTAGATAAAAAGTGGGAAAAAGCAGCGGAGAAAACAGAAATTCTCCGAAATTATCTCAGATATTATTACGACGATCCTAACGGTTTCTATTGCCGGGAAGAAAGTACTCATGTTCTCTTTGTGAGCTGGATGAGTGCTCTTGACCTGAAAAATAAACCAAAGATCGTTTCAACTGATGGGGAATTCCATTCGCTTTTTCGTCAACTTCACCGGTTGGAAGAAGAAGGGATTGAAGTCAGTTATGTAGCTACTGACCCGGATGAAACTTTTGCTCAAAGAATTATCGCTGAAATGGACGATCGTACTTCGGCAATAATGTTATCGAGGGTGTATTTCGAATCCAGTTTGATCAATCATCACTTAACTGAAATTGCCCGGGCTGCACGAGAACGGAATATCAAAGTACTCATTGATGATTATCACGGTACAAATGTGGTTCCACTTTCAATAAGAGAAGCTGATCTCGAAGATTGTTTTATTCTGATTGGTGGATATAAGTACTTGCAGTGGGGCGAGGCGAATTGTTTTCTTCGATTTCCAAAAAACTGCGATATGCGTCCGGCAATTACCGGTTGGTTCGCCTCTTTCAGCACACTGGATAAACCGAGAGACAACTCCCCTACTCATTATGACGATTCCGATCAGCGTTTTGCAAGTGGAACCTATGACCCTTCTTCTCAATATCGTGCGGCTAAAGTAGCTCATTTTTTTGAGGAACAAGGATTATCGAAAGAAGTGCTTCGTCATCAGTATGTGCAAAAAGTGGAATTACTAAAATCACATTTCCTTGAGAAAGATATTGATCCTAATCTCATCCGATTGACACATCAGAAAGATATCAAAGAGCATAATGGAGGTTTCTTATCCCTTACTTCTTCGAAAGCCCGAGAGATTCGAGCTGCTTTGTTGGAGAGAGATATTTTCACGGATGCCAGAGATCAGATTCTACGATTTGGTCCTGCACCTTATACAACCACTTCGCAGATCGAAGAAGTAATGGATGCTTTGAATAGAGTAACCAATGAACTTTAAACTATATTCCACAATTATTGTTTTATTTCTTCTTTCGAGCGAAGCTATTTCTCAATATTCTATAAAAGGATATGTGTACGAGAACGATATGAAAACTCCTATTCAGGGTGCACAAGTCTTTATTGATGGATCTACAATTGGAGCTCTTTCTTTGGAGAATGGAAGTTTCGAATTAAATAAAATACCTGAAGGAATACACGACCTGGTTGCACGTTTTGTTGGTTTTAAAGGGCAAACATTGCAATTAAACACCAATCAGTTAAAAAAATCGTACATATTTACACTAAAAGATGATATATATGAAATGAACGAACTTGTAGTAAAACCTGATCAACAATCCTGGAAATATAATTTTCGGGTATTTCAGGATGTTTTTCTAGGTAAAGGACCATTTTCAGAAAACACAATTATTAAAAATAAAGATGCCATCTATTTTGATTTTGATGTTGATAACAGAGTATTAATTGCTATAACTACTGATCGAATAGAAATCGAAAACAAAGACCTTGGCTACGTCCTTTATTTCTATCTTGACCATTTTATTGTCGATTACAAAGGGAATAGAAATTCTTTTTCGGGACAGGCTTTTTTTGAACCTTTATACTCAAGACGAAAACGTACCCAAAATAAATGGACTGAAAATCGACTAAAAGCTTATCAAGGTTCTTTTCTTCATTTTACTAAATCTTTAATAACTAAATCATTAAATGAAAATGGCTTTTATGTAAAAAGTGAAAAAAGAGATAGCAATGCTATCTATGTCTCAAAAGAAGAAGTACCTCAGCATCATTATTTCCAAAAAGTAGATAGCACACTTTTTAAGTTTCAATTTTTAAATTTCTTGAACATCACTTATAAAAACGAGTATGAAGACATGTCGTATTTAAATCATAGAGCAGGTGTACTCAATAAAAACCCAAGGCTTCTCCCTGATTTTCAAAATTCTTCAATGACTTTATTAAGTGACTCCATACTTATTGATAATTCTGCTTATGTAATTACCCCTACAGACCTTTTGTTTGATGGGTATTGGAGTTTTGAAAAAGTATCAGATATGCTTCCTATTGATTATAATCCTACTATTTCAGGTGAGTGATTTATCATCATTTTCCACATTTTTAGTAAAAAGTGTAAGGAATTGACTTGGACCGGTCTAACTAAGAAGCAGGATTAAATTTCAAGATCAAAAACCTTGATCATTGAAAAAGTTTAGAAAAAACTTTTTTCTTACATATATCGAACATATATTCTTCTCTGAAAGAAGATGACACATATTGACACCCTGCCGACTTATATTGACGAAAATTAATTAAACAAATTTCAAAAAAATGGCTGACTCAAAAGAACGATTAAAAGCATTAGACATCGCTGTTGGACAGATAGAAAAGACACATGGTAAAGGTACCATTATGAAACTTGGAGATGATGCTGCACAAGATGTGGATGTCATTTCAACCGGCTCAATTATGGTAGATTACGCACTGGGTGTTCAAGGTGTACCACGTGGCCGTATCACCGAAATATATGGCCCTGAAGCAAGTGGTAAAACTACACTTGCCCTTCAGGTAATCGCGCAAGCGCAGAAAAAAGGTGGATATGCAGCATTCATAGATGCTGAACATGCATTCGATCCACGCTATGCTAAAGCATTAGGTATTAAAGTAGACGAATTACTGGTTTCTCAACCTGACAGTGGCGAACAAGCTTTAGAAATCACCGAAACGTTGATTCGCTCAGGAGCGCTTGATGTTATCGTTGTTGATTCTGTTGCGGCATTAGTACCACGAGCTGAGATTGAAGGAGAAATGGGCGATTCGCATATGGGACTTCAGGCTCGATTGATGTCACAGGCGCTAAGAAAAATTACTGGTATAGTAAGTAAATCTCACACCGCTTGTATTTTTATTAATCAGGTTCGTGAAAAGATCGGTGTTATGTTCGGAAATCCTGAAACCACCACTGGTGGCCGTGCACTTAAATTCTACTCATCTGTTCGTCTGGATATCAGAAGAATTGGATCTATCAAAAAAGCGGATGAAGTTGTTGGTAACCGAACTAAAGTAAAAGTTGCAAAGAACAAGGTAGCTCCTCCTTTCAAAGTGGTTGAATTTAATATCATGTACGGCAAAGGAACTTCCAGAATTGCTGAAATCCTTGATCTTGCCGTTGAGTTTGACATCATTGAAAAGCGTGGAAGTTGGTTCCGTTTTGATGGTGAACCAATTGGTCAGGGTGCTGATGCCGCTATGCAGTTTCTTGAGGAAGATCTGGATCTCACTGAAAAAATTGAAAAAACAGTCCGCGCTAAATTACGTGGCGAAGACCTGGATGAGCCAATTCCTGATGCTTCTAAAGAAAAAGAAGACAAAAAGGAAAAAGCTGAGGCTTAATTAAGTTATTCTCTCTTGAAAAAAGCTCTGTTTGAACGCAGGGCTTTTTTATTTTAATGGCATGGCTAATTTTAATCATCAACAAGATCCAGAACTTCCCGACCTACCAGTAAAGATTATCCGGATTGAAGTTCAAAAAAAGAACACTTTTCGGTATTCATTATTTGGAGAGCAAGGCTTCATTATTGGTGTTTCTGATTCCACACTGACCAAATTGAATCTCAAAAAGGGTTCAATTATCAGTAAAGATTTATATCTGCAGATAGAACAAGCTGAAGAAAGGTGGAAGATCAGGGAGTACTTTTTAAGATTATTAGGACGTCGGGATCATGCTTCTTTTGAGCTTAAGCAGAAAGGTTATAAGAAAGATTACTCTTCCGGCATAATGGATGAAATTATTGAAGAATTGGAATCTAAAGGGTACATCAACAATCTAAAATTTGCAGAGAAGTTCGTACATGACAAATTTGAGTTTAATCAATGGGGACCAAATAAAATCCGAAATCACTTGTTCTCAAAAAAGATAGATTCTCAAATCATTGATCAGGCAATTCAATCACAAATTGAATCATCTGATGAGGCATCTGTTATCCGAGAATTATTCGAAAAGAAAAAGCCGTCACTACTTAGAACTGTCCCCGAAAAACGAAAGAAAAAACTATTTGACTATTTAGTAAGAAAAGGGTTCAATTCAGAAATTATTTTTAAAAATATAAATAAGTTTCTTAACGAAATTCAGTAATTATTTAATCAGCATTAGTTTTCTTGTCAAAACTGATTCATTCGTTATTAATTGATAAAAATAAACTCCGCTAGCATTTCCAGATGCATTCCATTGTAGACTGTGTAGCCCTCTTGCCCTGTAACCATTTTCTAATACATCAACTACCTGTCCTAAACTATTATAAACCTTAAGGCTTACTAAACCTGAATTTGGTAATGAATACGAAATTTTTGTAGTTGGATTAAATGGATTAGGGTAATTTTGATTTAAAGTTACTTGTCCTGGTATTTCTAATTCTCCTTCTGAAGCAACACTTGTTGTTACATATACCGGATCATAGGTTTGCGTATAATATCTACTACTTTTTAAATAACTACCTGTTGGAGTTTTACCTGTGCTGCTATTGTTAACTTCTTTATCTACTGATTGGATATAGTAATAGTATCTTTTGCCTGATTTAGGGGCTTCAGCAAAAAACTTACCCGGAGTTAAATTTCTGTTTTCCACATTATCATTAATTGCTCTCTCATTTGGAGAAGCTTTATACACCAAACTATATGCGCTATCAACTTCCTGAACAGCACGATAAATTTCAAAACCCGAGATATCTGATTCTGCTAAATTAAATTCCCATTCTAAATCAACACCAACGGGGACTCTATTTACTTTAAAACTTGAAACAAGCTCGGGTCCACTATTTATGCTATATCCAGATTTAAAATTACTTATTGCTCTATCAAACGTTTGGAATAATGAATCTTTACCTTGAAAAATGATTTGATTTTTAGTTTCCGCAGAAATCTCTCCATTTTTGAACCTCTTACCAGTCTCATAAGCTAATTCTTTAGATATACCTGAAGAGGCATCTGCAATGACTATTCTGATACTTTCACCTGGAGCTAAGTCATATGGACCATATCCATTTGTATAAGAAAAACCACCTTGATTATTTCCTAAAGCAGGATCACCGGTAGGATTAGTAAACCCATCATAACCAGTTGGCTCTACTCTAAATGCATGTCTTGGATTTGCTCTCCCTTCCGACATCAAATCATACTCAAGAATCATTTTATTTTCATTATAAGCACTATTCTGATACATCAAATTATTATCGGAATGAACCTCATCCATTGTAAAGGGTTGATTTGGGTCATCTTCAGAATTGCTAGCAGATACATCGGCATGCAAAGTTACCGTGCCACCAAAATGATACGCTGCTAATCTTCCGGTAGTATCATCTGCTGATAAGTACCCGCGGCTTAGGTATGGTTCAATAATAGGCGCTCCCAAATTATCATACTCATAAAAATTAGCGTATTTTCCATGCCAAGTATAGTGTGCTCTGAATTTATTTTCCTCTGAAGGAAACTGACCGTCACCTCTTCTGTCAATCATGGTATTTATACCCCAACCCGTAGCATTACCAATCGTATACCTTGATTCTTTTACATGTGCTAAATCAGTAATGAAAAATGGTATAAACCCTTCTATTTCCTGATCCGGCAACTCGATAAATTCATCATCATCTGTATTTCCTGTATTAGTAAATTCGTATTCAATAATATGATAATTATCGTGATACTTTTGACTGAATTGCTTTATCGTTCTCTTAATTGTGACACCAATTAAAGAATTTGTTACAGTAACAATCTCTCTGTCGGCTTTTAAATTCGGATCTATTTCATCTATTTCAACGCTATTTTTTTCTGATACTCTTCCATCAACACTTACATATGGTTTTTCAAATCTACTTATGGTTTTGATACTAACAGGAAAAAATTCCCCTTCTCCATCTTGTCTGCCACCAACATGGACTACTCGTTTAGCGTAAAGAACACCAGAACTATCTGTATAATTTTCTACTCCCAGCCATAACCCTTTATAAACTTGCGCATCCTGATTTTCATAAATTGCTGGCCACTGCCAACCTGCTTGTTGTTCACCTATAAAACCTTCCTCAATTTCTGAGCCTATGTTAGAATAAAAGTTATGAAATGAACCAACATCCAGCCATCTATACTTAACTTGAGCTTTTGAATTAAAAGGAACTTGAACAAAAAACAAGAAAGCTAAAAAACTCAGGAATTTCATTTTATATTTAGGTAGTTTTTTAAATGATTAAAGTAAAGTTAATAATTTTTTGAAAAACATTACCTTAGAAAGAGTTATCAAATTCACGATTGGCATTGCCGCACTGGTAGTGCTTGGATGGATTCTGTTAAAACTTGGTAATCTGGTTCTATTCCTGATCCTTGCTCTCATTCTAAGTTATATCCTTGATCCGGTTGTAAACTGGCTGCAAAGAAATCGTATTCCCAGGACTTTGGCAATTACACTTACTCTTTCAGCAGTGATCTTGATCTTTGTTTATGCATCGACAACGGTAATTCCAAAAGTAGCCGAACAAATGGTTCAACTTGCCGGTCAGCTGGATATTCAAAATATCGAAATGATAGCAAACCGGGTTGAAACTCGTTTAAGTGATGATTATGAGTTTATCCCACCCGGGTTTTTAAGCGATAATCTTTCTCAAATTCTAAATTCCTTATTCGATTTTGATCAATTTTCTACTTTTTTTGGTAGTGTAGTTGGGGTATTTACAGATATTTTTTCCGCGATATTAGTTGTCCCATTTGTTGCGTTCTTTTTCCTTAAGGACGGTTCTAAAATCAGAAGAGACCTGCTTCGTCTTATTCCTAACAAATACTTTGAAACTTCACTTACCCTGATCGATAAAATTGAAAAAAGACTAGGCCTTTATTTCAGAAGTGTGTTAATGCAAAGCTTTCTTGTTGCCCTAAGTTCATGGTCAACACTCTCAATTGCTGGGCTGGAAAACTCACTTAGTGTTGGCATAGCCGTTGGGTTAGCTAATACGATCCCTTATTTTGGCCCTATAATTGGGTATATACTTTCCGTAATTATTTCAATAATTGAAACCGGAGATTTTAGTCTGGTACTCGTTTGTTTGTTGGCAATTTTTATTGTCCAAATGTTAGATAATATTGTATTCCAGCCACTCTTATTTTCACGTTCTGCTGATATGCATCCTGTAGCCATTCTCTTTATCATTTTGGTTGGAGCCGAAACAGCCGGTATACTGGGAATGTTAATTGCTATTCCATTGGCTACAATAATCAGAATTACAATACTTCAGATATCTTGGAGTTTTAATAATTATCAGATCTTCAATCAGGAAATCGAACTTTCAAAGACGCCTCCATAAAAGAATTAACCGCTGATTGAAAGCTAAACATTGTGTATCTTCAGAAAGTTAAATTAACAATTTTCAATTTCTCTCTTTTTGAAGAATCTCGTTGTTTTTGCCTCAGGTTCAGGCTCAAACTTTCAATCAATTATTGATTCAATTACTGACGGAGATTTATCTGCAGAAATCACCGGTTTAATCACTAATAAGGAACTGATTCAAGCTATAGAAAGAGCAAGAAAAGCAGAGATTCCTGTATCGGTCATTGAACCTTCTCAATTTGATAGTCAGAAAGAATATGAAGATTCACTACTTGCCATCCTTGAACAAAATAAAGCGGATCTTTTGATTTTAGCAGGGTACCTAAAAAAAATTCCTGCTTCTGTGATACATAAATTTAAAAACAAAATTCTGAACATCCATCCTTCCCTGCTACCAAAGCATGGCGGAAAAGGTTGCTATGGAATTAAAGTACACGAATCGGTTTTGAAATCAGGTGATAAAGAATCAGGATGTACAGTACATATAGTGACTGAAGAATTTGATGAGGGACCAATATTAGCTCAATCAAGAGTTCCTGTATTTGATGATGACACTCCTGAAACTTTGGGCAAAAGAGTATTAGAAGAAGAACATAAACTATATCCTCGAGTTATCCGGGATTATTTAATCAAAATAAACTAACTAAAGTGGCACTTAAACCTCTATCCTCTCTACCAACGCAACCTTTAAAAATTAAACGAGCTTTACTTTCTGTTTCCGACAAAACCAATATTGTAAAACTTGCAGAAGCGTTGCATAATAATGGTGTGGAATTAATTTCCACCGGTGGAACTGCTAAAGTAATATTTGAAGCAGGTATTCCGGTTAAAGATGTATCTAAGGTTACAGGTTTTCAAGAGTGTTTGGACGGAAGAGTAAAAACACTTCATCCATTTATTCATGGTGGAATTTTAGCCAGAACCAGTCATTCTGATGATGTAGCTGAAATTGAAAAACTTGACATCAAGCCTATCGAATTAGTAGTAGTAAATCTTTATCCATTTAAAAACAAAATTAAGGAAGAAGATATTACTCCTGCTATTGCTACAGAGTTTATAGACATCGGAGGACCTACCATGATAAGAGCCGCAGCAAAGAACTTCGCTCATGTTAGTATTCTAAGTAACCCGAATCAGTATGATGCCTTTACCGAGGAACTAAATGGTGAAGCAGGTATTTCTTTCGATATGAGAAAAACGCTCGCAAAAGATGCTTTTAATCATACTGCTGATTACGACTCAGCTATTGCTAACTACTTCAATGATCTATTAGATGAAGAACCCGTCAAACAGTTCAATGCAACTTATCCCCTCTCTCAGGAATTGAGATATGGAGAAAACCCTCATCAAAAGGGAGCTGTATATGGAACCCAGGACGACATTATTGATTGCTTTCACGGAAAACAGCTAAGCTACAATAACTTTATTGATGTTGATGCAGCCCTTAATATCATTTCATCTTTTGATAGTGATAAACCAACTTGTTCGATTATTAAGCATACGATTCCGTGTGGAGTAGGAACCGGTGAAAGTCTTGAAGAAGCATACAATAAAGCATTTAGTACGGATACCGTTTCTCCATTTGGAGGAATTGTAGTGGTTAATAAACAATTAGATCTTGAAACAGCAAAAGCTATTGATAAAATTTTTACGGAGATTATAATTGCACCAGCTTTTAATGAAGATGCATTAGAGTTACTTCAACAGAAAAAAAATCGCCGATTAATTCGGATCAAAAAGCAAGTAAGTGAGTTACAGAACTTATCATTCAGATCTATTTTTGGAGGAGTTCTTACTCAGGAAGCAGATCTTTCCCCGATTAATAAGCAAGATTTTAAAGTGGTTACTGAAAGAGTTCCCACCGAAGAAGAAATGAATGATCTGGTTTTTGCATGGAAAGTTGTTAGGCATGTTAAATCTAATGCAATTGTATATGCTAAAAAGGGCAGAACACTTGGAATCGGTTCCGGGCAAACTAGCCGCGTCGACTCTTCAGAAATTGCCGTTGAAAAATCTAAGAAAGAAGGATTAGATTTAACTGATTCAGCAATAGCATCAGATGCTTTTTTCCCATTTTCAGATGGAATTGAAGCTGCTGCAAAAGCAGGTGCAACAACAATAATACAACCGGGAGGTAGTATCCGGGATGAAGAAGTAATTGCCAAAGCCAATGAATTAAACATGGCCATGGTATTTACAGGAAAGCGACATTTTAGACATTAAAAATTATAGTTCGCATTAACACTTTCATTCTCGTATTTTCCCAAAAATATATCCTCAGCACTTTTAACATCTACAATAGCGGAAATGTCTGATAATTACGGAATTCCATCTCCTGCCTCGTCAAAAAATAAGCAGAAAAAAGGACTGTTCGATTTTCTATATACTGATATAGCCATCGATCTTGGAACAGCAAATACTCTGATCTATTCACGTGGTGAAGGTATTGTGCTTGATGAACCAAGTATCGTAGCATTAAATCAAAACGGGATACCGGTAACAACCGGACATGAAGCCCGGTTAATGCACGAAAAAACACACAGAAATATCAGAACTGTTCGTCCACTAAGAGATGGTGTAATTGCGGATTTTGAGGTAGCGGAGCATATGATCAGAGGAATGATCAAGAAAGTAAAAATGCAATGGTATTCCTCTACCAGGCAAATGGTTATTTGTGTACCAAGTGGCATTACAGAAGTTGAACGACGAGCTGTAAGGGATAGCGCTGAACATGCCGGAGCTAAAGAAGTTTATCTGGTAGATGAACCTATGGCAGCAGCAATAGGAATTGGTCTTGATGTTCATGAACCTGTAGGTAGTATGATTGTTGATATTGGTGGAGGAACTACTGAAATTGCCGTAATTGCCCTTTCAGGAATTGTGTATGCGCAATCTGTAAGACTTGGAGGTGATGAACTGAACGAAGATATCATCAATTACTTCAGAAGAAACCACAACTTGTTAATTGGGGAACGTACAGCTGAAAAAATAAAATGTGAGATCGGCTCTGCTGCACCTCTTGATGAAGAACTTGAAATGATCACAAAAGGTCGTGATTTAGTAAATGGCGTTCCAAGAACACGCCATATTACATCAAAAGATGCCAGAGAAGCAATTGCTGAATCAGTTAATACTATTGTAGAATCTATCACAAAGTCTCTTGAACAAACTCCTCCCGAGTTATCTGCAGATATTCTTGACCGTGGGATAATGCTTACCGGTGGTGGAGCTTTATTAAAAAACCTTGACAAGCTGATCATGGAAACCACAGATCTTCCTGTTCATATTGCTGAAGACCCGTTGACTGCTGTTGTTCGCGGTACTGGTGCAATTCTTGAAAATCTGGAATATTACCGTCCTGTGATCTCTTAATTTGAATGATGGATGCAATTAAAAACCCAAAAAGTTGGTGAAGCCAAAGATTACATAATTGCAGCCCTGTTAATTTTGATATCTGTATCTATTGCAGTTAGCAGAAACCAGGGAGGTATAAATAGTTTGCGCCAATTTTCAACGGTTACTGTTAGTATTCTTCAAACACCTCTTTCCAACATCAGGATTTACAGACAAGCTCTGAAAACAAATACATATCTTCAGAGACAAAACGTATTACTTCAGGATGAATTAAGTAGATTAAGATCAATAGAATTGGAAAATATTGAACTTCGAAAAATGCTTGAGTACCAAGACTCGACTGATTTCAAACTGATCCCCACACAAATAGTTGGTAAAGAGCTTACAGGTGTTAACAAGAGTATTACTATTAATTCTGGTGCAAAAGATGGGATAAAAGTAGGCATGCCATTGGTAACTTCAGATGGCTTACTCGGTAAAGTTATAGTTGTGACTGATGGTTATGCCCAGATATTACCATATAACAATTCTTTATTTAGAGTAAGTGGTTTAGTTCAGAATGTAAGTGCTCCCGGAATTGTTTCATGGAACCCTGAAAAACTAAACGAGCTTGTGATCGACTTTATACCTCAAACAATTCCAGTCGAAGAAGGAAATACAGTAGTTACTTCAGGCTTTAGTAATGAACTCCCAAAAGGCATTCCAATCGGAGAGGTAGTTCGATATGAATTTGAAGAAGGCAAAGAAACTCAAAGAGTTTTCCTAAAACCATATGCATCTCTCGATCAGTCTGCAAAAGGCTTTATTATTAATTTCATACCCGATAGCTCTGTAATTAAGCTTAATAATGAATTTCAAAATATTTTTGAATGAGAAGTAGTCGATTAAAGCATATTATCGTAGGGCTGGCATTTATTCTCGTACAATTGTTGATATTCCAGTTCTTAACTGTTTTTGGGGCAACTGCAGATATTGTACTTGTGTTTATCGCTTGGATCTCAATTCGATACCAACGCTATGAAGTTCTTTTATTTGCAGCAGGTTTAGGCTTCTTCCAAGATATGTTCTTTGATACCTGGGGACTAAATATGTTTGCTAAAACAATCACTTTTTTTCTGATTTATAACTTTCTAAATCGCAACTCTGAATTAAGATTACTTGTTTGGCAAGCTTTCGGATATCTATTAGGTATTGCGCTAATACATAACCTCTTTTTCTTGATTTTTGCGTCATTCCTTGACGTCTATAGTTCCACATATTCTCCTATAATTATTTTGCTTATAAGTAGTTTATATACAGCGACCATTGGAACATTACTATTCGTACTTAAAGGAGATTCAAATTAATGATTAACTCTTCACAAAGAACAAGAACTTCTATAAAAGCACTTCAGATTATAATGGGAGTTATTTGTTTTGCTGTTTTGGGAAGAGTTTTCTTTTTGCAAGTGATTCAGTATGAAGTATACGACGAACTCGGTGATAAAAACTCAATTCGTCAAGAGCGAATAGACGCTGCCCGTGGATTAGTGTACGACAGACACGGAATATTACTCGTTGATAATCAACCAATCTATTCCGTAACCATTACTCCCATGAATTTTGATGATTCCTCTATCCCTCTGCTTGCTGAGTTTTTAGGAGAGACAGACAGTCTTATCACATCTCTTGTTAATGAGGCCAAAAAATATTCCCGATTCAGAACATCAAAACTCATTTCTGATATCGATTTTCAGTCCTTTTCACTCATACAAGAAAACCTCTGGAGATTACCCGGAATAGGACATCAAATTGATAGTAAAAGAAACTACCCGGCTCCAATTATGGCTTCTCATATATTGGGATATTTAAGAGAAGCTGATGAAGTAGATTATTCGGGAAATGAAAATATTCGTTTAGGGGATAGAATTGGAAAAAGTGGACTTGAACTTATCTATCAGGATAACTTAAGAGGAGATGCTGGTGTAAACTACCTGAAAGTAAATGCTCTTGGCCAGGCTCTGGGCAATTTTGAAGACCAAAGAAATACAACCCCTCCTGTACAAGGAGATAATATTTACACTACTATTGATGCGAATCTTCAAATGTTTGCTGAAGAATTAATGGAAGGTAAAAGTGGAGCTGTTGTTGCAATGAATCCAAATACAGGAGCTGTACTTGCAATGGTAAGTTCTCCCGAATACGAAGTCAGAAAGCTAGCAGGAAGAATTGACAGAGATTACTGGCAGTTTATTAATTCTGACTCTACCCGCCCCCTATTTAACAGAGCAATTTCAAGCAGACAACCACCCGGTTCAACTTTTAAACCACTGATGGGAATTATAGGAATGCATTTGGGGATTGTTACTCCAGAAACAGAGATCTATAATACCGGTCAATATATTCGTGGTAGAGCTTATAAAGATCTCGCTGACCCTGGTGAGTACAACATGGAAAAAGCTATTGCGCATTCAAGCAATACTTATTTCCTGAGCTTAATGGATAAAATTGCAACATCCGGAAATCTAAATAAATGGAGTAAACTTGCTAAAGATTTTGGATTAGGCGTTCCAAACGATATTGACCTACCAAGCGCTAACAGAGGAATTATTCCGGACAGCACTTATTTAGACCAAAGGTTCGGAGTTAGAAAATGGGGCCTAGGAGATATTTTAAATTTTGGAATTGGTCAGGGATTGGTATCAGCTTCTCCACTCCAGATTGCTCAAATGACCAGTTCGATTGTAAATGGAGGATATAAAATTCAACCTCATATAGTGCAGTCTATTCAAAAAGCTGATGGTTCATATGAAGAAACTCCAATCACTTTTGAAAAAATTGATTGGGTAAAAGATTATTACCTAGAAACGGTAAAAAAAGGAATGCGCCTTAATGTTTTAGAAGGAAGCGGAGAAGGGTTTGCTCGATTAGATAGCATAGAAATAGCAGGAAAAACCGGAACAGCACAAAATCCATTTGGATATTCTCATGGGTGGTACACGTCCTTTGCCCCCTACACTAACCCCGAAATAGTTGTTACAGTTTTTATAGAAAATGCTGGTTGGGCGTCAGCGTCAGCTGTCCCAATTGCATCCCTTCTAATTGAAAAATATATTACAGATGATATATCCAGAGAATGGGTGTATAATTATGTTATGAATTGGGAACCAAGAGAAGATAATTCAGAACGAGGTACTAATTCAGAAGCAGATGAATAATCTTCGGAACTTAAATTGGTCAATTTTTGGAGCCTGGTTGGTATTAGCAACTATAGGGTTAGTTGCTATCTTTAGTGCGACTCAAGGGCCTGTTTCTGAATTTTTACCTTCAAACATTCAGAATAATTTTGCTAAACAACTCATTTTTGTATCCCTTTCTGTAGTTTTAGTGATCGCATTTCAATTCTTTACGCCAAGAACCTATATGCAGCTCTCCTATTTATTCTACGGAATAGGAATACTTTTAATGATTATTACACTGATTTTTGGGAATGAAATAAATGGCGCTAAAAGCTGGTTAAGACTTGGTTTCTTTAACCTGCAAAGTAGTGAAATCATGAAAATTGCTACTATTCTGGCAACAGCTCAATACTTGACAAGCAGAAGAGATATATCAGCTGAAAATGTAAGATATGCACTTATAGCAGTTGCAATGATTTTACTGCCTACTATTTTAGTGCTTTTGCAAAATGATACCGGAACCGCAATCGTATTTCTTGCATTGATTCCTGTTATACTTTTCTGGTCTGGGCTTCCTTATGGTGTTTCAATATATATTATATCACCGGCTATTATTCTCTACCTGACTGTCTTTGACTGGAAGTTTGGTGCCATTGCAACACTGTTGATTTCTATTCTGATATTCTTAGTACAAAAAAGAGTGTGGTTAACTGTTACATCTTTAATCACAGGAATTGTTACAGTAGTGGGTGTAAATTTAGCATTAACCAGTATCCTGAAACCGCATCAAATATCAAGAATAATTGCTTTTACAAATCCATCTTATGACCCTACCGGAGCCGGGTGGAATGTGATACAAGCAAAAACGGCAATTGGTTCCGGAGGGTTACTTGGCAAAGGTTTCCTTGAAGGCACTCAAACTCAGCTTAAATTTTTACCAGCCCAATGGACTGACTTCATTTCCTGTGTTGTAGGAGAAGAATTTGGATTTGCAGGCTTGAGTTTACTAATTGTTACTTTTTTATTTCTTTTTATGAGGCTACTTAAAACAGCTGGTAATCATAAACATCCTTTCGCACAATTGGTAACAGTAAGTATTACCTCGGTTTTCTTTATCCATTTCATTGTCAATCTTGGAAGTGCTACTGCGCTATTACCTGTGATTGGAATCCCATTGCCTTTTGTAAGCTATGGTGGTTCTGCATTCTTAACTAACTCGTTGATGTTAGCAATCTGTCTTAATATGGATTTCCATAAAAGAGAATTCAGTATTTACCGCTGATATTGTTTATTTGTACCAAGATTAAAACCTAACCTGTGATGTTCTGTAATACCAAATTTTTTTAAAGCTTCTTTATGTTTTTTTGTGGGGTATCCAACATTATTTTCCCAATCAAACTCAGGATATTCTTTTGAAAGGTTTCTCATATATTCATCTCTGTAATTTTTTGCCAGTATAGATGCAGCACCAATAGAAACTGATTTATCGTCCCCTTTTATAACACAAGTGAAAGGAATCATAGATGTAACATACCTATTACCATCTACTAGCAAATAATCAGGATATGCACCGTCAGCATCCACACATTTTTGCATTGCTTTTAATGATGCCCATAAAATATTTAAATCAAATATTTCTCTAAGCGTACCTTCCTTCACAGTATAAAAAAGAGCTTTCTCTTTAATTTCCTTTGCAATTTCCAGTCTTTCTCTTTCAGATAATTTTTTACTGTCTCGTATTCCATTTATTGATTGTTTTTGGTCAAGAATAACCCCAGCTGCTACCACTGGGCCACACAAGCATCCCCTTCCTACTTCGTCTAAGCCCATTATTCTTTCAAAACCTTCACTCCAAAGAGTTTTTTCGATCCGGAGTCGGTCAAAATGATTTTTTTCAGATGTTTTTAAATTCAATTGAATGGTTTCTTATGCTAATTTGTAGTTAAAATAAGATATGAACTTCAGATATACACAGTGGAACAAAAAGTTTGGTAAATCGTCTTCTAAGACGCCATTTAATACTTTGTTGAATCTTTTTCAGGAATTAATAACTATTTCAAGTGGCGATGTGGATCAGGCACTAAAATGGTTAGATCAATTAGAAGAACGATATAGTCTTACAGATCAATTTAATCAGCAATATTCTATTGCTGAATTTATTGAAGACCTGAAAGATCGTGGGTATATAGAAGATGATAATAAACAAGATACTTTAATCATCACTAGGAAAACTGAGCGAAGCTTAAGACAAAAATCTTTAGAAGAAATATTTAAAAATCTTGAAAAAGGTGGTTTAGGATCTCATAAAACTCAACACTCCGGAAAAGGACTTGAAAGACAGCCTGAAACGAGAAAGTGGAATCCCGGTAATGATATCGGTCAAATCGACTCTGTAGGTACAGTTATTAATATGTTGAATCATAGTAATATTGATAATTTTGAATTAAGAGAAGACGATCTTAGTGTTTATGATACAGATCATTATACTTCTGTATCAACTGTGTTACTTATAGATATAAGTCATTCCATGATTTTGTATGGGGAAGACAGGATCACCCCAGCTAAGAAGGTAGCTATGGCTCTTTCCGAATTGATCATGAATAATTATGCTAAAGACTCACTGGATATAATTGTTTTTGGTAATGAGGCATGGGAAATTTCAATAAAAGATCTTCCCTACCTGAAAGTTGGTCCATTTCACACTAATACCTTACAAGGACTTGAAAGAGCTCGACATCTGCTTCAACGAAAGAAGTTTGCAAATAAACAGATTTTCATGATTACTGATGGAAAGCCCTCCTGCATCATTGAAAATGGAAAACTTTATAAAAACAGTTTTGGATTAGACAGAAAGATCGTTAATAAAGTTTTGGATGAGGCTGTGAAATGCCGAAGAGAAAATATTCAAATCACCACTTTTATGATCGCCAGTGATCCATACCTGCAAAAATTTGTACGAGAGATGACTGAAGCTAATAAAGGAAAAGCTTATTTTGCTTCACTTGATGAATTAGGTGGCTATATTTTCGAAGATTATCTCAAAAATCGCCGAAAGAATCTAAAATAGAAACCCGCAGAAGCGGGTTTCTATTTGTATATAGAATTTGATTAAATACCTAGATTAACCATTACTGCATCTGTAATATTAAACTCTTGACTGTATTCCTGAGAAGCGTATAAAATTATAGAATCCCCAGTGCTTGTTGTAATATTTAGTACATAGTCTAAACCTTTCTGTTCTGCCACGGTAGAAATTGCATTACCTATCTGTGTTAACAGAGGTCCAAGTAATTCGTTTCTTTTTTGCTGTATTTCTTGTTGTGCTTTTCGATCCGCTTCGTTTAGATCATCACTCATTTGCTGTAAAAGCTTTTCTTCTTCGGCTTTAGCAGAAGCTGCAATTACATCTTTTTTTTGCTCATAAACATTGATTGCTTGCTGCAATTCAAGTTCCTTTTGTTGTATTTCGAGAGCCTTACGATCTGAAAAATTTTTGAGTCTTTGCTGTACAGCTTTCATTTCAGGCATACGTTCTAACACAGCTTGAGGATTTACAAATCCAATTTTTGGTTCTACAGTTTGAGCATTTGTATTTAGTGAAAAACAAATGGCTATAAATACACCGAGTAATACTTTCTTAAACATGTTATTGCTTTTATGATTGTTTTAAATTATTCAAAACTTGTTGTGTAATATCCTGCTGATCTTCAGAAGCATAGAATATAATAGTTCCACCATTAACTGAGCCTTGATTTAATACAAGATCCAAACCTAAGGAATCAGCGACATTCTGAATTTCAGTAAATACTTTTTGTCTTATAGGTCTTAGCAAGCTTAATTGCCTTTGTTGTACTTCATTAATACTATTTTGGCGTTCCTGTTCAAATTCATCGTTCTTTTGAGTTAGCTCAGCTTCTCTTTGTTGACGTTGAGCTTGGCTCATTGTATTTCTATTCTGTTCATATTCTGTAAGTTCTTGTTGTAGCGCTACAGCTTTAATAGAAAGAAGGGAGTCTTTTTCTTGTAAGAAAAAGCCTATTTGTTGATCTATTTCCTGTACTTCTGGAAGTTGAGAGAGAATCACTTCTGGATTTGTGTATCCAATTTTAAGTTGACTATATCCTTGAATAGTAAATATTACAAGGAATATTGATAATAATGATAAACGTTTCATTAATTTTTTAATCTTCAGTTATTGTTCTGTTTCTATTCCTAATTCTTCGAGTATATCGTTGTTTAGATTCCATTCACCGCGTGCATAAACCATGTATATATCACCTGACCGATCAAATACAAAGTCCATTCCATTTCTTTGTGCCACTCTTCTTACAGCTGCAAAAACCTGTCTTTGTATTGGTTCTAAAAGTTCTTTCTGTTTATTGAAATATTCACCATTTGGCCCAAATTTTTGAACCCGGAAATTATCTAACTCTCTTTTTCTTAATTTTATTTCGTCTGTTTTTTCTTTTTTTATTTCTTCAGAGTACAAAATTTCCTTAGCAGTAAAATCTTGCTGAAGATCTTCTATCTGAAGTTGTAAATCCTGAATTTCCTCTTTCCATTTATCGCTAATAACCTTTAGCTGTTGTTCCATCCCAGCATATTCAGGAATCTTGGAAAGAATAAAATCAGATTCGTAGAATCCAATTTTTTGATTCTGACCATTAAGTTGTTGATTTCCCAAAACAACTATAATCAGTAACCAAAAAAAGTATTTAATATTTAAAAAATTTGTCAGCATTTATTAAAACGGTGCTCCAATGTTAAATAAGAATTCCCATTTACCAGCATTTACGGCTGGATTTGTTTCGTCAACTCCGTCAAATCTGTAACCATAGCTTAAGTCTACCAAACCTAAAATTGGTAAAAATAACCTTACACCAAAACCTGCTGATCTTTTTAACTCAAAAGGATCATAGCCTGTAAAACCAGCGTATACATTACCTGCATCTACAAAAGAGTATGGTATTAGTTGTAATTGCTCATTTTGGATTGCAGGGTATCTCATTTCTACAGTATACTTATTGAATATCCTACCACCAACTTGAACTCCATTTTCCGAAGGAGCAATACTTTGCCCTAAGCCACCAGGATATCCCCTCATGTCTATATTATCATACAAGAAACTTTGTCTTTGTTGTAATTGAGTACCACCTAATAAAAATCTTTCAAAATCTGTACGACTATTTTCTGTGAAATATCCTAAATATCCAAAATCAAAAGTACTAGTTAACACTAATTTATCAACAAGAGGGAAATGGCTTTGATAGCCAAATTTAACCTTATAAAAATCAGCAAAACCTGAAAGTGGAAGCCCTATTTCACCAGAAAGACTCAATTTAGAACCGATATTGGGTGAAAGAGGATTATCTACAGAGTTTCTTTCTAATAATTGTTCTATCGTGATAGAGTTAGAGACACCTTGCCTTAACGAACTCGTACTTCTTTGAACATCGTACAATTGATAACCAAGCGTAGTTCTTGTAGAAAAATAATCATCAGGCCATTTTAATCTCTTACCAACGGATATACTTCCGGAAAAAAGCTCAGACTTACCATTATTGTAACTACTTCTGGTATCATTGATAAGATTGTAAGAAAAATTTACTCCCAATGAAGTGGGTTTTCCACCTAACCAAGGTTCAACAAAATTCATAGAGTAACTCTGATACCCTTGCCCAGTGACCTGAACGCCTAAGGAAAGTCTTTGGCCATCTCCTGATGGGATTGGAGTCCAACCTCCTTTTTCAAAAGCCCTCTGTATAGAAAAGTTGTTAAAATTAATTCGAGCGGAAATAATTGCACCTATCGCCTGACCTCCATACCCTCCGGAAAACTCGAAATTATCAGTAGATACTGACTCATCTAAACGGTATACAATATCAACAGTTTTTTCATTTTCATCTGGTAGAAGGTCTGGCTGAATATTTTGTTGATTGAAGTAACCAAGTTGACCAAGCTCTCTTATCGAACGAATGATTGCTTCTCGGCTATATTTATTACCCGGAGTAGATCTTAAAGTTCTTCGTACTACGTCATCGTGTGTTTTAGTATTTCCAGAGAATGAAACTTCCCGAACCGTTGCAACCTTATCTTCATAAATATCAATATGAATATCTAAAGAATCTTCAGCTACTTTTTCAATGGTAGGAAAAGGTCTAAAAAATAAATATCCAATATTCTGATATAATGAAGTAACATCTGTATTGTTTTTATTGATGTTTAAGTTAGTTTCAAACTTTTCTTCGTCATAAATATCTCCTTTTTGAAAACCCAGTGCATTGGACAACTGTTCATCCGTGTATACAGTATTTCCATCCCAAGTAATATTTCTAACTTTGTATTGTGGACCTTCATCTATTTCAATATGAACACCAACCCCATCAAGGTCCTTCACATAGTTATAGATAAATACAGAGTCTTTCAAAATTCTTGCATCACTATATCCGTTTTTCCTATAGTACGCTAAAACATTCTGTTTTCCTTCCTCAAAATCATCCTTTTTATATACTTTCTTAGATAAAAACTTCCACCATTTATCTTCTTTAAGTGGTTTCATTTTTTTTGTGAGTTTACGGTCAGAATATGCTTCATTACCATTAAACTTGATGTCTTTAATTTCTAATCGAACACCTGCATCAATATTAAAAATGACACGTGCTCTGTTTTTTAAATCCTGTGCGGGTTGGATTTTAGTATTAACTTCAGTGTACCAGTAGCCCTTACCTTTATAAAATCTGATTATTGTAGCTTCAGCTTTAGCAATCAAAGCTTCGGTAATCGCCACACCGGGTGTAATTTTAATTAAATCTTCTAAATCTCTCCTTTGTGACCTTTTAACCCCTTCTATTTTATATTCAATTATTCCCGGTTTCTCAACAACCTTAATTGTCAGGCTTATTTCTGATGTGGTTTGATTTGAGATATACACTTCTACATCAGAAAAAAGCCCTGAACGAAACAATCGTTTAATTGCATCAGGTATGTCTTCTCCAGGGTAAGTAATAGTTCTACCCAAAGTTAGAGAACTTGCATTAATTATGAACTGCTCCCTTGTGTTCTCGTTTCCTTCAACTGCAATACTTGCTATGGTATATTCCTGTGGAGTGTTTTGAGATGGGTCTGTTATTTCGAAAGTATCCTGAGCGAACGTAGAGTTTAAAAAAGTCCCGATACCAATAAAAAATACTGCTGATACAAATATATGTTTAAACAAAATTAAATTCTTTTTTATGAATTTCACTTAATCCTTGCTTTTCAGTAAACGGGCTGAACTACCCTTTTCGTCTTTGGAAGTTTGAATTTTTCCAAATCTTCTATCTCTTCCCTGATACGATTCAATTGCCTTATATAATTCTTCCCTTCTAAAGTCGGGCCAAAATTGTTCGGTTATATATAATTCTGAATAAGCTAACTGCCAGAGCAAAAAATTACTTATTCTATACTCCCCACTTGTTCTAATGATTAAATCAGGATCCGGAACTTCAGCGGTAGATAAATGATCCGCAATCATTTGATCATTTATTAAAGATGGATCTAAACGACCTTCCTTAACATGTGTACCTATTTTCTTAACTGCCTCTGTTATATCCCATCTTCCTGAATAACTCAAAGCAAGACAAAGCTGTAACCGTTCATTTTCTTCAGTAAGATCGATCGCTTCTTGCAACTGTTTTTTACAATCTTCAGGGAAACGATCAATCTGTCCAATGGTCACTAACTTTATATCATTCTCATGGAGATTATCTGCTTCTTTTCGCAGCGACGAAACCAATAATCTCATCAAACCCCGTACTTCAGCAGAAGGCCTGCCCCAGTTTTCAGTTGAAAAAGCATAAAGAGTTAAATATTTAACTCCTAACTGCGCACATGACTCAGTAATATCGCGCACAGAATCCACACCAACTTTATGACCATGCAATCTAATGCTGCCTTTACTTTTCGCCCATCTGCCATTACCATCCATAATTATGGCAATATGTTCAGGAATCTCACCAGACTTAATCAATTTAGCCTGTTTCTCCTTATCAGCAGAAGTTTGATTTTTATTCGTTAGTGTAAGTTCTTTCAATTTTCAAGCATGTTTTCAAGCCTTAAAAAATAGGCGAATAATCACCTTATTTCAAGGTAAGAATTCCTTAATTACCAAGTTTCTGCTTCAACGAAATCATTTCGAGTAATGCCATAGCAGCTTCTCCCCCTTTATTTCCTTTTTCACCAACACGGTCTATGGCTTGTTTTACGTCATCAGTAGTCAAAACTCCAAATGCTACCGGGTTCCCTGATTTCAAATTTATATCCAGGATACCCTGAGTTACCGCATCACAAACATATTCAAAATGCGGAGTTCCTCCTCTTATTACAACCCCCAAAGCTATTACTCCATCAACTTCATGAGATTTCATCATCATGTCTACTGCAAGAGGCAATTCAAAAGAGCCCGGGCATCTGGCTACAATAATATTTTCTTCTTTTATCCCATTGCCAGTAAGTACTGATAGTGATCCGTTTAGCATCTTATCAGTGATAGATGAATTCCATTTTGAAACTACAATACCAATTTTAGCATTCTCAGGGTTTGAATCCGGCTCTATATACTTAATTCCCATTATTTTTTAATTAAAGATGTTTTTTTTCGTTGATCTGTCATTCTCTTCATGGATTCAACATGTTTATGAGCAATTGTGATAACTCCAACCTGAGACCCGGATTGCTCATAACTTCCATGAAAATCACTACCCCCGGTTTTTAATAGTTTTTTTTCTTCACATAATTGAGTTAACTCAAGTTGTTTTCTCCAATTATGGCTTGGGTGTATGCATTCGATTCCATCGAGCTTTCCATCATCAATAAATTCTAGGATTTCATCTTTTGTCAAAAATCGCCCGGGATGAGCCAGTATTGCAGCACCTCCAACGTTTTTTATTTTTTCTATTACCTCGAAAGCCTCTGGATATGAGTTATCTATTTCTCCAAGCTTTTCATCACTAAGATAAAACTCAAATGCTTGATTAAAATTTTCTACATATCCTTTTTCTATCAATATTTTAGCAATATGTGGCCTGCCCAAATTTGCTCCTTCAGAAACAGCCCAAACCTCATCATATGTTACATCAATCTTAGATTCATTTAATGTGCTAATGATGCCTTTTATTCTTTCCGTTCTGGATTTTTTCTGGCTTCTCAGAAAATTTAAAAAATAATCCGTCTGTGCATCAAAATAGTAAGCAAGAATATGAACTTCTCTTCCATTGAAATTAGATGTCACCTCAACCCCGGGTATCAATTCTATATTAGCTGCTTCGGCATATGGCAACGCTTTAAAGTAACCGTCACATGTATCATGATCAGTTATTGATACTGCTGAGAGTTTTTTTTCGGAAGCCAGTCTAATTACTTCCTTAGGAGTTAATTTCCCATCCGAGCATTTAGTATGGATATGAAGATCAGCTTTTGCAGGCATTAGTTCTCGCCTGTTAAAATTGATTCCATGACTTTTGGTTTTTGAATCAAATCAATTGCAGCACGTATTTGCCTATCCAAGGAAAGCGATACGTCAGTTTTTGCTGTATTTCCTTTTTTTCTTGAAACCAAATCAAGCCATAACATTTTTTCTATATAATCCTGGCTTTTATTAAGCTCTTCTTTTTCATGTTGATCAATAATTTTTCGTAGCGCATCAATTTGTTGAGATACTCCCTCAACGGAGGATAAATCGTTCTCAATTACATCCAAATAGTCTTCTGTTTCACTACTGAAATCAAATTCAATTTCTTCCAGATAGGTTTTAAACTCCTGAAATAGGTTATCAGGAACGGTATTAAAACTTAACTGCTGATTTTCAGAATAATATTCAGTAGCAAAATCAAACAGAACACCTTTTTGCAGTAATGCGATTTCAAGTAAAGTTGGTTCCTCAATAGTTACCACAACATCCGGTTCAATTCCTCTACCTTCCTGTACTGTTCTTCCATTTTTTGTTTTAAATATCCCGGAAGCTTCATTAGATCTTATTATTGAATTTCCTCTGCCTTCATGTGTGTATTGCACTGATTGTATACTTCTGCCACTTGGAATGTAGTATCTGGCAATAGTAATTTTCATTGACGTGTTGTAGGGTAGTTGTTTAACAATCTGAACCAAACCTTTCCCAAAACTTTGCTCTCCAAGAATAACAGCTCTGTCTAAGTCTTGTAATGCGCCTGAAACAACTTCTGAGGCACTGGCACTTCCTCCGTTAACCAATACTATTACCGGCTTATTAAATGCTACAGGTTCTCTCGTTGTAAACGATTGATTGTACTCTGTGAGTCGCCCTCTATTTTCTACCACTAACAAGCCCGGATCAACAAACTTATCGATTATACCTACTGCTTCTTGTAAAATTCCTCCGGGATTATCTCTGAGGTCCAGAAGTAAACCATTCAACTCTTTTTCTTCCTGCAACTTAATCATCGCAGTTCTAATCTCATCTGCAGATCTTAACCCAAACTGATTGAGCTTTATATAACCAATATCACCCTGATCTCCCAGATGGGTTGCATGAGAAACATTCCTTACTTCAATTGTTTCTCTGGTTAATTCAAATTCCAAGGTTTGATTGACTCCAAAACGTTGGATATCTATGACAACTTCAGAACCTTCCTCTCCAAGTGTAAGTGACTGAACTTCTTCTGGTTGTAAATTCTCAGTTGAAATTCCATCGATAGCTATAATTTCATCGCCGGCCCGGATTCCGCTTCTTTCTGCAGGACCTCCTTCTGTTGGTGCTACAATTACAACTTTACCATCCCTGTAACCGGCTTCAATACCAATACCTGCGTAGTTACCTCTTTGGAGTATTTCTGCCTGCTCATTTTGTGATTCATTATAAATAACAGTGTATGGATCCAGCGTTTCCATCATAGCATCCAAGCCTATTCTCATAAGCTGTTCAGGATCTACCTCATCAACATACTCGAGAGCGATATTTTCATAGGTTTTACTAAAAATTGAGAAATTCTTTTTTATAAGAAAGTAAATGTCATTTTGCTGGGCATTAACAGAGCTCGACACACCAAATAGAAAAACCAGAAAAAATAGTTTCTTGGACAGTCTCATTAATTACTCTTCAGTGATTTTAAGAACCTGACCAACATAAATTCTTGATCCTGAAATACCGTTTAATGATCTGAGAGTTGAAGTATTTACACCAAACGTTTCGGCAATTTCTCCTAAAGTATCATTCTGGCGAACAGTATAAGTCTTATATCCATCTGAACTACCTGAAGCTGAAGCAATAAGTATATTTTCTCCTCTTCTCTGTTTTTGTTCCAGATTTTGCTTCTCCCTGTAACTCATTGAGTTCACCTTTTGATAATGGGCTAAATTTGCTTTCGGAACATAAATGGTTAGGTTTTGACCAACTCTTATTGTGTTTCCAATTCCATTCCATGCACGAATTTCAAATGCTCTTACGTCATACCATTCTGCAATATGACCTATTGTATCGCCTGTTTTAACTTTATAGGTAAGTTTAGAAGAATTCGATGGAGTACTTGGCTTGCTAGTACTTCGTGTACGACTGGTATTTGTAATATTAGTGGGTCGATTAGCAGAAATCTTACCGGCACTACCCGCAGGTAAAGGGATAACCAGTTTTTGACCGGGATGAATCACGTTGGAGAGATTATCATTACTGGCATATATTCCGCGGACAGTAGTTCCATACTTCTGAGCGATCAACCCAATAGATTCTCCACTTCTAACAGTGTGAACTGTCATATCCTGAGCACGGTTATCTTTTGGAATTTCTTTGTAAGCAATCATGAATTCTTCTTTTACTCCTGCCGGAATCTTTAATGGATATTTATTTCCCGGTGGAGTTGCCCATCGTAAAAGTTCAGGATTGTAATCCTTTAATTCTTCGGTTGTAATACCTGATGCTTTAGCTAGCGCATCCAATGGCATCAAACCTTCAACCTCAACTACATCGTAACGGTAAGGTTCTCCTTCATATCTATTCTGGAAACCAAATTCTTCTCTGTTTAATCCGATCATTGCCGTTGCAATAAATCCGGGAACATACCCTCTTGTTTCTCTTGGCAAATACGGATATGCTTCCCAGTAGTCCTTTTTGCCTCCCGCTCTTCTTATTGCCCGATTCAAACCTCTTGGGCTGATGTTATAATTTGCCATCGCCAAATGCCAGTCACCCCAAATATCATAAAGGTCTTTTAAATGTCGACCGGCTGCACGGGTAGCTTTTTCTGGATCACGTCGTTCATCAACCCACCAGTTAATCTCTAATCCATACACTCTCCCCGTTGCCGCGATAAACTGCCACATTCCTACCGCTGAAGCCCAGCTTCTGGCTTTAGGATTTAACCCACTTTCAATAAATGCCAGATACGCTAACTCAAGAGGTACTCCCTCCTCTTTGAAAATCCTTTCGATCATCGGCATGTAAGTTTCAGCGCGCTGAAGCCAAAGCTCCATCACTTCGGGTCGTTTCAAGGTGTAGTAAACAAGACTATTGGTTACATATCGATTCTGAATTAACGGAACATCGGTTTTATTCAGAATTGCATCCTTCGGGAAATTGAAACCTTCATCCAGATAAGCATCGTCATCAGCAAAAAGCTCTTCCTGAATAGCAAAAATCTCTCCCTGAGCTTCATTAGCGGATTCTGAAATCCCATAAAACTGACGATATTCACTTACTACCGCCCTTGAAAGTTCTGCGAATCTGCGATCTGATCTGATCTCAGGGTAGTCATCAAGCAATGCTTGAGAAGCGTTAACCGCATCATTAATGTGGCGTTCTGCTTCCAGAGGTTCATTTGCCAATTGTGATTCAAGACTTAATACATGTAACTGATAAATATCAGTAATTCTTCTCAACACGTCTTGTTGAAAAGCATCCATTTCAATGGTTACAGGTTCATCAACCGGTTCTGTTTCTATCTTTTTATCAAGAAGAGGATTTGTAACCGGAAGTAGCCTTAATGGCATTTCCTCAGTTTGAATAGCAGTGGAATCCTGGGCTGAAATTGATGAACTGCAGAGCAATATCAAACCGAATAACGAGAGTTTTGTAAATGTATGCATGAATGTCTGTAGATTTAACTCTTTAAAATAATAAAATAATGCCATAGTTGTATGATAAGGCATCTTTCGAATCCCGGTTTTCAACACGAAATAAACCGTCTTATTGTTTCTTGGATTTAACTTTTTTTGCTTTTTTTTCCTGACCGGTCCAGCCTTGAACAATCGGCCATCTTCGTCCAACCCCAAATGCTTTAGCAGACATTTTTAATGTAGGTGCTGCTTGATATCTTTTGTGTTCATTGACATCAACTAAACGAAGTATTCGGTCAACCGTCTCTTCTTCAAATCCTTTGGTAAGAATTTCTTCTCTTGATAACTGATCTTCAAGATAGTATTCCAGGATAGCATCTAAAGTTCCATAATCTGGTAAAGAATCTGAATCTTTTTGATCCGGACGTAATTCTGCACTTGGCTCTTTATCAATTATTGATTGTGGAATAATCTCATTTTTATAGAATTCATTATTCAACCATCTGCACATTTCATACACTTCTGTCTTGTAAAGATCTGAAATCACTCCAAGTCCCCCTGACATATCACCATATAAAGTACAGTACCCAACAGCTGTTTCCGATTTATTTCCGGTATTCAGCAACATATATCCGAATTTATTGGAAATAGCCATCAAAAGATCGCCACGACTTCTACTCTGCAAATTTTCTTCCGCCACATTAAAGTCAGTCCCTTCAAAAACAGGTTCTAACTGAGTTAAAAAAGAGTCATAGATCGGTTTAATTGGAATTTCCATCAACTCAATTCCGAGATTATTTGCCAATTTCTTTGAGTCACTTACACTTCCCTCGCTTGAAAATTCTGAAGGCATAGTAACTGCAAATACATTTTTAGCTCCCAGAGCTTCCTTTGCAATTACTGAAACCAAAGCGGAATCAATTCCACCACTTAATCCTAAAATTACCTTCTCACTAATACCTGTTTTGGTAAGATAATCCCGAAGACCCAACACCAATCCATTGAACATGCTTTCAATTTTCGGAGGCGCATCCAGTCTGGATGAAGAATTATTAACCTGGCTAATTTTCCCGGATTCTGAGGTATAATCTAAATCTATATGAGTTTCATGAAATCTTCTTGCCCTGCTTATAATTTTACCTGAATTATCTAACGCAAGCGAATCCCCATCAAAAATAAGTTCTGTATTTGCCCCAACCTGGTTTACGTAAAAAAGCGGAACATTTAACTCATCAGCATGCTTTTGGAGCATTGATACTCTACTGATTGGTTTGGTTTTTGTAAATGGTGAAGCTGAAATATTGATAATCGCTTCTGCACCTTTCTTCACCAGCTCTTCAGCTGGGTTTACCGAATAAGTATGGTAGTTAATCTCATTATCATTGAACCAAATATCTTCACAAACAGTAATTCCAAATGAAACTCCGTTTATCACTACCGGTTCAAAAGTATCTCCCGGCTCAAAATATCTCAGATCATCAAAAACGTCATACGTAGGTAGAAGTGCTTTATGGATACGCGTAATTTCTTTCCCATTTTGAGCTACAATTGCCGAATTATAGCATTTTCTTCCACTACCTTTTTGATTCGGAGTTATTGATCCGAAAACAACGGTGATATCTGATGACGCTTTAACAATCTCATCATTAATCTTGGAGCACATTTCACGAAAAATTTCTTTTTCAAGAAGATCCATTGGTGGATAACCACATACAATAAGCTCAGGAAGTAATAATAATTCTATACTATCATTCTGAGCTTTTTGAATGGAATTCAGAATCTTTTCTTTGTTTCCGGAAAGATCACCTATTACCGGATTGAGTTGTTCGAGACGTATCTTCAAATCTTATGATTTTATTCTGGTTTGAAGATAAGATGATTAAGGGATTTATGAAGATTGAATTCTGGTTTTTGTAAATACATGTCTAAATACAAATCATTTAATATTCCATGAATTCATTCATCGATTGATCCAAAATTCAATTTGGAAGATTAAAGTTGAAGAAAAAAAGGAGAACATTAGCTCCCCTTTCGAATTAAGAATTACTTTTCCACTTCTTTCATTAATTCCTGAATTGCACGTTCAAGTTGTTGATCGCGACCAGAATTGATTACACCCGGCATATTCTTAACTTCTACATCCGGTTCTGTTTGCAAGTTTTCCATCCAACGCCCGGCTTTGTCTTTTGCACTTACAGGAACAACACCCCAATAACCGCCATTTGGTAATCCTTCCCATCCTGCAAAACTACAGGTTCCCGGAACGGGCATTCCCAAAGTAATTCCAATATTCAGATCAGTATATCCCTGAGCATAGCAATGACCATCAGAGTAATTGCTTTCGTTGAACATAGTGAGTGTGGGTTTTGTCCAGCGGGATGTTGGCTCGCCGCCTACCACTTTTGCCTCGGTCGCGTAAGTAATAAATCGCTCGCCGGTAAAAAACATTGCAAGATCAGCAACTAAGTCGCCTCCACCGTTGAACCTTGTATCAACGATAATTGCTTCGGCATCAAAATATTTACCGAGCATATCTTCATAGATGTCTCGATATGGTCCATCCCCCATTCCCGGAATATGTACGTATCCGAGTTGACCATTACTTTTTTCTGTTACTTCTTCTTCGTTCATTCGAACAAAACGATCGTATAACAGGCCACGTTCAGCACCTAAAGAAATTGGTTTCATCGTAATCTGCTTTGCATTTTTTCCTTTACTATCTGTAATCTCCAGCAAAGTAAATTTATTCGCTTTTCTGTTGAGGTAGCTTGCCACGTCTCTGTTTGAAGAAACTGTTTCACCATCAATTTTTTGGATAATCATTCCCTCTTCAATTTTCAAAGATTCTTTATCAAGCGGTCCGCCATCTATAACTTCCGTGATCTTAATTCCGTCGCCTTTGTGGTTATAATCCCAGAAAATTCCTAAGGAAGCTGTAGCATCGCCGTTTTCGATATTACTTCCGTATCCTGCACCGGCATGTGACACATTCAACTCGCCTAACATTTCAGAAAGCATTTCCGCGAACTCATAACCATTTGAAATATGAGGAATGTATTTCTGATACTCTTCATACAGCATATCCCAATCGTTTCCATGGAAAGTCGGCTCATAAAAGATATTCTTAGTTCTGATATACACATGCTCGAACATTTTCTCTCTTTCCTTTTGGGCATCGTATTCCATTTCACCAGAAATTGAAATTCCTTTGGTGCTACCTCCTGAAAGATTCACTTTAGAAATCCTGCCGCTACTCAACAAGTACAGATTTTCCATGTCTTTATCCCAAACCAGACTTCCACCTCCGGTATTCAAGCTAATCAGTTTTTTGGTATCGCGTGTTCTGAGTTCCGTTTCCCAAAGATCGTATCGGCCTTCAAATCGGGACAAGTAGTATAATTTCTCCCCATCCTTCGATAAAGTTGCATCAGAAAGGTAGCTGGAATGAATGGTTAGCTTTGCTTTTCGGTCTTTCATTCCGTCCCAGTCAAACTCTAAAGATTTTTCTTCCTTCTTTTCTTCTTTTTTATCGTCCTCTTCTTTGCCTTCTTCGGATTTATCCTCTTTTTTATTCGCTTTCTCGATCTCTTTCATCAGTTCATAATCTTCTTTGCTCATGCGGTATTTATCCCAGGCATCCTGATCGAAGAACATAGCGTATACATCTGATTGGGAACTTCCGCTGGTTGCATAGCTTTTCAATCCGTCGCGGTTGCTGAACCATATCATTTGCTTTCCTTCATTCACCCATTTAGGTGAATAATCGTAATAACCGCTTTCGGTGAGATTAATTCGTTCCTTTCCATCTGCTGATAAAAGTAATACTTCGCTATTGTTCAACAATTTATTCCAATCCACAAGCAACCACTTGCTATCAGGACTCCAGGTAAAATATTTGTCGCCATCTCTCATGTGGAACAGATCTTCAGGTGTTAATAGATCCACCGTTTCTTTAGAATCAACATCCATAACTCGAAGCGTTCTTCTTCCTGCAATATAAGCCAGCTTCTTTCCATCAGGAGAATACTCGGGCAGATAATTATCTTCATTAGTTTCAACTAAGGCTTCTTCATTCAACAGTGTTGAAGCAAAGAAAAACGGCTCTTCTTCCCGAACCTTTTCTGATTTATAGATGCTCCATTTTCCATTTCGCTCTCCTGAGTACAACAAACTTTTTCCATCGGGAGAAAAAGTAATGAATCGTTCGGTTTCCGGTGTGTTGGTAATTCTTTTGGTTAATGAACCGTCGATGGAAGTCACAAATACTTCTCCTCTGGCTACGAATGCAATTTCTTTTCCATTGGGATGAACCGCCATTTCCTGAACGCCACCATTAATCGTTATAAACTTATCTGAATTACTCTTCTCTTGTGTGGTGATATTCACCTTCACTTTTTGAGGTTCTTCGCCTTCTTTCATTGTATATAACTCCCCATCATATCCGAAAGAAAGTGTACCATTCCCAACACTCAGAAAACGCACCGGATGTAAATCAAAAGTAGTCAGCTGTGTATTTGTTGATGGATCAGCCAATGAAAGTTTGTGAACATTGAAGCTTCCGCTTTCTTCACTCAGGTAATACAGGGATTTTTCATCTGCACTGTACACCGGCTGACGATCTTCTCCTTCAAAACTGGTGATCATTTTGTGAGTTTTACTTTTGGTATCGTACGTCCAGATATCGCGAGTGATCGAAGAAGTATGATGTTTTCTCCATTCATTTTCTCCGCCCTTTTTATCATGATACACCATCTGTGAACCGTTTTTATTGAACTGAACAAATTCAGCCGGAACAGTTAGTAGCTGATCCACTCGGCCACCGTTTACGGGAACGGAATACAATTCGGGCTGAGATCCTGTTGGGTACTGACGATGCTCTTTGGTATCCATTCGAACAGCTCCGAAAACTACATTTTTATCATCTGCTGAAAAACTGAATGGCTTTTCGTCATTCGAGTGGAAGGTTAATCTTTTGGCAGCTCCACCCTGAGCACTCATAGTATAGACATCGAAATTTCCATACCGGTCGGATGCAAAAGCGATCGTTTTTCCATCATTACTCCATACCGGCATATAATCATATGCCTCATGAAAAGTAAGCTGAGTGGTATTTCCTCCGGTTGAAGAGACCGAATACAAATCTCCTTTATAGGTGAAAACGATGGTAGAGCCATCCGGAGATATAGTTTGATAGCGAATCCATTGAGGATTGGTTTGTGCAAATGAAACTCCTGCAAATACCAATGCAAAGCAAGCAGATAAAAATGATTTCATAGATCCTGATTAGTTAGTTTGAAAAATCTGACCTACGAATGTAGCTAAAAAAGTTGGATAGGAGTTGTAAATAGTTTTGATGTGAATTCTTGAGGAGGAATTAATTTTCACCGGAAGCAGGAGCTTCCTGAATTCATTCCGCAGCGGAGTTACGGAAGGAGGATAATTTATTGGAGCAAAAACTTCCGGGGTTCATCCCGCAGTCTGACTTTTTCGGCAGACAGTCGGAGTTACGGAACAAAATAAACTTTAGCTGCTTTCAAGCTATTTGAGCTTTGAAAAGATTGAAAACTTAGAGGTTAAATAATTCATCAAAAGTATTCCCAAAAACACAAAAATTGTCATGATAAATATCTCAAATAAGTAATCTAGCCAATAGTGATTAAAAATATCATTTATATCTAAGATTATTTCAAATGCTAAAATCCCTATAAAAGCACCTATAAACTGTTTGACAAATTCCTTTTTTTTCATTCTTAAAATATATCTTAGTTAAAATCACCTCGGATACCTAATACTCTCCACCATTTCCTGCACATCATCAGGTGGAACCGGGAAAATGGCTCCAACAGCTAAAGAAACCAGTAAATTCAGAATCATGCCAAAAGTACCGATACCTTCCGGAGATATACCAAACCACCAATATTCAGGAGTATTAAATTCAGGAAAAGCGATCTTGAAATATATGATATAGGCTAAAGTAAATAGCAAGCCTGTGATCATTCCGGCAAGTGCTCCTTGCTTGTTCATCTTTTTGTAGAAGATTCCCAGAATTATAGCCGGGAAAAATGAAGCGGCTGCCAAACCAAAGGCTATAGCCACGACCTGTGCTACAAATCCGGGTGGATTGATTCCGAAATATCCGGCGACTACTACCGCTACTGCCGCTGCAATTCTTGCATATCGTAATTCGGCTTTATCGGAAATATCTTTGTTGAATTGTTTTTTGATCAGATCGTGAGAAACGGAAGTAGAAATTACTAGGAGTAATCCCGCTGCTGTGGAAAGTGCTGCTGCTAATCCACCAGCTGCGACCAATGCTGCCACCCAGGCCGGCAATCCTGCAATTTCCGGATTTGCCAATACCATAATATCCCGATCCACATATAATTCGTTGTCGTTGGCGGTGACTTCATTGGAGATCATCACCTGATTGTTTGCTCCTCGCTGAATTTCCAGTCCATCTCTCACAATATCCGGGGAACCCACAATGGCTACTCCCGGAGCGTAGTTGATAATTCCATCTTCGTTTTTATCAACCCAGTTTAACAGCGCCGTTTCTTCCCAGGTACTAAACCAGGGAGGCATTTCTTCATAAGGTTGCTCGCTAACCGTTTCGATGAGATTCGTTCTGGCAAATACTGCAATTGCCGGAGCGGTTGTATATAAAATGGCTATGAATATTAGTGCGTAACCAACTGAAATACGGGCATCTTTTACTTTAGGAACGGTGAAAAACCGGACTATCACATGTGGCAGTCCTGCAGTTCCCACCATTAATGCTACGGTAATAAAAAATACATCCTGCATACTTTTAGTACCGGAAGTGTATTCCGCAAAACCTAGTTCTGTATGTAACTGATCTAATTTATCCAGTAAATAAGTTCCGGAACCATCAGCCACCGTAGAACCAAATCCAATCTGAGGAATCGGACTTCCTGTCAATTGCATCGAGATAAAGAAAGCGGGAACCATGAACGCAAAAATCAGCACACAATACTGAGCAACCTGTGTATAGGTAATTCCTTTCATTCCTCCCAAAACGGCATAGAAGAATACAATGGCCATTCCAATGATCACTCCCCAGAAAATATCTACTTCCAGAAATTTTGAGAATACAAGTCCAACCCCACGCATTTGTCCGGCTACATAGGTAAAGGAAACGATCAAAGCACAAATCACGGCAATAGTTCTGGCGGAGTTTGAATAATATCGATCACCGATAAAATCAGGAACGGTGAACTTTCCGAATTTCCTGAGATACGGAGCCAATAAAAGAGCGAGTAGAACATATCCACCTGTCCAACCCATCAAATAAACAGCGCCGTCGTATCCCATGAATGAGATCAAACCCGCCATGGATAGAAATGAAGCTGCCGACATCCAGTCTGCCGCCGTTGCCATTCCGTTTGTGAGAGGATTTACAGCTCCTTCGGCTACGTAAAATTCACTGGTAGATCCGGCTTTACTCCAGATTGCAATTCCGATATAGATCGCAAATGTGATTCCAACTAAAATATAGGTCCATACTTGTACATCCATTATGCATCCTCCTCGCTAACGCCAAACTTTCGATCGAGGCGGTTCATCAGATAAACATAAATGAAAATGAGAACAACAAAAGTGTAAATGGAACCCTGTTGTGCAAACCAAAAGCCGAGTTTAAATCCACCCATTTTAAATTGGTTAAGCCAGGGCGCTAATAAAATTCCAAACCCATAAGAAACGGTAAACCAAACGGTAAGTAATATCGACAGATATTTAAGATTGTGCCGCCAGTAGCCCTTCAGATCTCTTTGTTGTTCCATGAACCTCCGAATTGAATTTTCGGAGTATGCATTTTTTCGGCAAGTGATGCAAATTGTGTTGGTTGTGAATTTGGTTTGATCAAATTAATTCCTTGCCTCCTCACCGGACGTAAACGTCCTACTTGTTTAAGGTTTTTTGATTAAAAAAATATTCATTAAAACCTTATGCAAGCATGTCCTTTAGGACTACTTGCAGATATTAACCAACAATATTTGATCAAAATTCAACATTCAATATTCCTCTGTTCATTATTCGATGTCATAAAAAACCCCGACTCGCATTCAGCAAGTCAGGGTTTATCCTGTTCTCCATGAAAGAAAATCTTTGGACGGATGCGATCCGTCCTTACGGTTTCAGGAAACCGAGTTAACTACAACCTGAAGTTGAGCCACAAGTGATACACTTCATACAAGTTCCGTTTCGAACCATGGTCATGCTACCACATTCCGGGCAGGCATCGCCGGTATAACCTAATTGCTTCGCTTTTTCATAATCGCTTTCGTAGCTACTTTCCGCCTTTCCTTTTGCCTGAGCCGTCGAAGCTTCTACTTTTTCGGGTGCAGGCGCCGGAGTTGCAACCGGCTCCGGAGCTTTCGCTACAGTTTTGGTTGTTTCCACTACTTCTCCACCCGGTGTCGGACGAAGTTCACGGGTTGTAATTTCATCAGAAGGAACATGAGCCAGATCTTCTCTTCCTAAGTAAGCAACCGCCAGTTCACGGAAGATGTAATCGATTACCGAAGTACTCATTTTCACATGAGGATTTCCGGTTACCATTCCGCTTGGCTCGAACTTGGTGAATACAAAAGCATCCACAAATTCTTCTAATGGCACGCCATGCTGTAGTCCAAGAGAAATCGAGATCGCAAAACAGTTTAGTAAACTTCTGAATGCTGCTCCCTCGCGGTGCATATCGATGAAAATTTCACCAAGCTGACCGTTTTCGTATTCTCCGGTTCTCAGATAAACACTTTGACCGCCAATTTTCACTTTTTGAGTGTAACCTTCACGTCGGAAAGGAAGTCGTTTTCTGCGAGCCATATATTTGTGAATGATTCGCTCCGCAACTTCAACCACTTTATCCTGAGCGGCTGAATTTGCCTGTGTTTCTTCCACTTCTTCTTCATCCAGTTCCTCAAATACATCCGCAAGAGAGTTCAAAGGCTGACTTAATTTTGAGCCGTCTCTGTAAAGCGCGTTTGCTTTCAACATCATTTCCCATGAAAGCATATAAGCATCTTTCATGTCTTCGATGGTAGCTTCGTTTGGAAGATTGATCGTTTTTGAGATCGCACCGGACAGGAATGGCTGAGCTGCTGCCATCATTCTGATATGACCTTTTGCAGAAATATAGCGTGTTCCTGTTTTGCCACACTTGTTAGCACAATCAAATACGGCTAAATGCTCATCTTTAAGATGCGGAGCACCTTCAACCGTCATGGTTCCGCACACATAATCGTTGGCTTCAATGATCTGATCTCTGCTGAATCCAAGATGACGAAGCATATCGAAAGTTGGATCAGAAAGTTGTTCTTCACTGATATTTAGAACGTCTTTGCAGAAATCTTCGCCAAGTGTCCACTGATTGAAAGCGAACTTGATGTCAAAACTTCCCGGAAGTGCTTCTTCCACGGCTTTTAGTTTGTCATCAGTAAATCCTTTTGCTTTCAATGACTCTTCATTAATGTGCGGACATCCTTCCAGGCTTGCAGCACCTTTTGCGTAATCAATAATCTCTTTGGATTCTTTTGCAGAATAACCGAGTGTCTTCAGAGCTTTTGGCACACTCTGGTTAATAATCTTGAAATATCCACCACCGGCTAATTTCTTGAATTTCACCAATGCAAAATCAGGCTCAATTCCGGTAGTATCGCAATCCATTACCAATCCGATAGTTCCGGTTGGAGCAAGCACGGTTACCTGTGCATTTCTGTATCCGTTCTTTTCTCCGAGTTCAACGGCTCGGTCTGCATTTTCACGGGCAGCTTTTAATAAGTAGTCCGGGCAGATAGTAGCATCAATTCCCATTGGTTTAACCGTCAAGCCTTCATATTCCGATGGATCGGCATTGTAAGCTGCACGCTGGTGATTTCTCAACACACGAAGCATGTGCTCCTTGTTTTTCTCGTATCCTTTGAATGGTCCAAGCTCGCCCGCCATTTCTGCACTTGTTTCGTATGACTTCATGTGCATCATTGCAGTAATTGCTCCGGCTGTAGCAGCTCCTTCGTCGCTATCGTAAGGAATTCCCTGAACCATCAATGCGGCACCAATATTAGCATAACCAAGTCCGAGCGTTCTGAATACGTAAGAAAGATCAGCAATTTCTTTGGATGGGAACTGAGCCATTAATACGGATATTTCAAGAACTACTGTCCAGATTCTGGAAGCATATCTGATGGACTCCACATCAAAAGTAGTGCAGTCTTCATCAGCGAAATATTTCATCAAATTCAATGAAGCCAGGTTACAGGCGGTGTTATCCAGAAACATATATTCTGAACAAGGATTACTCGCTTTGATCTCGCCATCTTCCGGGCAAGTATGCCACTCATTGATGGTGTCATGATACTGAGTTCCCGGATCAGCAGAAGCCCAGGCTGCATAAGCAATCTGATCCCAAAGATCATTGGCTTCCATCACTTTCATTGGCTCCGGATCGCGACCTTCTTTCTTCGCTTTTGCCTTTTCCACTCTCCAGTACAGATTCCATTGACCGTTATCTTTAACCGCCTGCATAAATGCGTTTGGTACACGAACCGAGTTGTTAGAATTTTGTCCGGCTACGGTTGCGTACGCTTCTGAATTCCAATCGGTGTCGTAAGTTTCAAATTCAAGATCAGTAACACCCTGAGCAGCTAATTGGATTACACGCTCAATGTAATTCAAAGGAACCTGATCACGTTTCGCCTGACGGATAACTTTTCCAAGATCTTTATTCTTCAAAGGATCACGACTAACGGCACCGTTAAATGTTCTTCCTTCAATCTCGATTGGAGTATGGCAAAGCTTGATAATTTCTTTTAAGTGCTTTTGTGTGATCTTGGACCCTGCCACTAAAGCAGCAACTTTCTGCTCTTCCTTAACTTTCCAGTTGATATACTCCTCAATATCCGGATGATCAAGATCAAGGGTAACCATTTTTGCAGCACGACGAGTAGTACCGCCTGATTTAATTGCACCTGCTGCGCGATCACCAATTTTCAGGAAGCTCATCAAACCGGAAGACCTTCCCCCTCCGCTTAAAGGCTCATTAGCTCCACGTATGTTAGAAAAATTACTACCAGTTCCTGAACCGTACTTAAATAAACGTGCTTCTCGAGTCCACAGATCCATGATTCCTCCTTCGTTTACCAGATCATCATCCACACTTTGGATAAAACATGCATGTGGCTGAGGATGTGTGTACGAATCCTTTGACTTAGTAAGCTTTCCGGTGTTGGCATCAACGTAATAATGCCCTTGTGCCGGACCATTAATTCCGTATGCCCAGTTCAAACCTGTGTTGAACCACTGCGGAGAATTAGGAGCTGCCATTTGATTGGCCAGCATATAGCATAATTCGTCGTAGAAAATTTTCGCGTCTTCTTCTGAATCAAAATAATCATGCTTCCATCCCCAGTACGTCCAGCAACCTGCCAATCTATTAAAAACCTGACGACTATCTACTTCATGAGTAAATCGATCTTCTTTATCTACTTCTTTTAATTTCTTTTCGTCTGCATCAGATCTCTGTAGCCATTTCGGAACTCCTTTCTCAGAGATCTTTTTTAATTTTACAGGAACACCGGCTTTTCGGAAATACTTTTGCGCGATTATATCAGTAGCTACCTGCGACCAACCTTCCGGTACTTCCACATTTTCCATATGGAATACCTGAGAGCCATCAGGGTTTTTTATTTCTGAAGTTCGTTTAACAAACTTCATATTATCGTATGGAGTTTTCCAATCCGATTGAGTATAAAAGCGCGAAAATTTCATATAATTTCTCCGTGTATCATTGCTAATGTTCTTCTTTTCTTCGGGCTGATTGAACAGGAATTGCACCTAAAGCCAGGAGGGTATTTCTCCTTTTGAAGTGAGATTTAATATATACGAGTAAGAGAGGCTGAGCAAATTAAATATGCATTACTTTTCCACAATTTCACACATTTATCCACATTGATTTTTCGATTAAAATTAAGATTGATTTTTTAAAATTTGCTTGATCTCCTTTCTCAGAAATTATAGAAATCTATTTTTGGATTTAAACCAAAAAACTGCATTTATATTTATTTAAAAGCTGATTTTGAAAATATTCGATTTTAAAAGTTATCCACAATTATTTCTGATACATTTTATCAAAGCAATTTTTTAATCTAATTAAAAAAAATAAATTATAGACTATATTTTATATTTTATAAATCAATTTAATTTAAACTTTAATTATCTTTATTGGATAAATGAATTTTACAAAGATGGTGCTCTTTATATTTATTTAGCAGAAAAGTAATAGTTAACAGGGATGATTCCGGTTTAAAAACTATCTATTTTAACACCGTTCATATTACATTGAAATGCCTGCCCTGCCTAAGCAACATTCTTTACATCAGCACTCCACAAAAATTCGCTTTTATTGGATGTGGATAACCCAAGAGCATAAAAACATCTGTTGATAAGACCTTTCCCAACCCCTCATTTTACATCTCATACATTATTAGACTTGTAACTATTACCTAAATATGAAAATAGAGATCGGATTACAGAATATCAGCACAAAAAAAGACTCCCGAAGGAGCCTTTAAATTTACTATAAAAGATATCGGCTTTTATTTGATCAGCATCATTTTTTTAGATAAAGAACCTGACGGTGTTATAATTCGATAGAGATACATTCCGGAAGAAAGATTAGAGGCATTGAACTGAACAGAATTGACTCCTGCAACCTGAGTTCCATTGACAAGTTCTGCAACTTTCTGTCCAGTTATATTAAAAACCTCCAGCTTAACATGACCGGGCTGACTTATTGAATACCGGATTTGTGTAGTCGGGTTGAAAGGGTTTGGATAATTTTGATCAAGTTTAAATCCGGCAATCTGATCTGTAATTTCTGAGGAGGTATTCAGCATATCCTCATATAAAAACATAAAACTTCCGGGGATAATACCCGCCTGAAATGTATCAGTTTCAGCATTATTTTCATTGTAGATAACCACATCACCCTTAGAACTAAAGTCTTTGGCATCAGCCAAATATAAATTCTGATTTACCGGTTCATATCCAATTGCATAGAAACTACCTTTTACTAAGGTATCGGCGGAGAACTCTCCAGTGTCAATATCGTAAGAACGAAGTCCCCCCGTATTTATATATAACTTACCGTCTGCTTCGTTAAGGGCTATATCAGAATCAGCAGATAGTATTTCTGTAAATGCTGCTTCTTCTCCTGTAGAAAGATCTATACCGTGAACTCCTCCCGGCTTTGAAGTACCCGGAATAATTTGAAAATTCTCATCAAAATCTCCTGCATATCCTCCACTTATCACCCAAAGTATTCCCTCCGAATCAACAACCATACCTCCTGGTCCTCGGCTCACCTCAAAAGTGTCTACTACAACGTCTGTGGAAACATCTATTTTAAAAATAGTGCTATCGGATCCGAAACCATTATTAGCCACGTAAGCAAAGCCATTATGTTCAATGATTCTATCCGGGTTTGTTCCTACAGGAATGGTTGTTTCAGCTACCGAATAGTCTTGTAGATCAACAACGTATACAGCGTTTGCATATAAATCGGTCACGTATGCTTTATTTGCCGTTACTTTTAAAAATTCGCGGGGACTTGATCCTTCTGGGAAAGTGATCTGCCCGGTTTGTTCAAAGGTTTGATCATTAAGTATTACAATTTTTTGTGAGTTATTAACTATAACAAAAAGTTGTCCGTTATCCCAAGCCATACTTTGAACTACGTCTCCAATGCCGATTTCATTAGCATCAAAGTAAACGCCATCTGTAGCTACGCCTGTTTCAACTATGTAATTTGTAATCGTAGCATTGCTGGCGTTGAAATTTCCTTCATTCCCAACTACCACCTGTACTAAATTTCTATCCTGCGCTGTTCCCATAGAAGAAATGAACATTGCAAAACTGAATAGTAGGTATCGTGTTATTTTCATGAGTGTTTTATTTCAGTTTGTACTTTATAGTTAATTTGAATTGATAAGATTTTCCGGGCATAGGGTAGTCCCGAATTACTGAATACTCCTCATCCAACAGGTTTTGAACCGAAAGTTGAGGTATAAACCGAAAGCCGTTCCATTCTACCTGATATGATGCATTTAACGTAGCATGGCGATATGCCGGGAGAGGATCGAATGGACTGCTGTGATCAGCTGAAGAAAATCGTTCATCAGTAAAGTTATAGCTAAACAGAGTGCTAAAATTTTTCCAGCTCAACATTGCTGAACCTTTGGCTTGCCACTTGGGAGTGTACCTGAGCTGCTTATTGATGGCTTGGTCACCTTCAAAACGAGGTTCAGTTAATTCTGCCAAAGAATGCATCAACATTGCCTGCAGATTGAAGCGAAAATCGACAAGTTTAACAGTTAAGTTTTCTCTTACTTCAAATCCCCAAAGACGAAGTTCTTCTAGGTTCTGAGGTCGTGACCTTCCGTCATTACCGGGTAGCCACCGAATTCCATCTTCAACCCTTCCATCATAGTACGTAAGCTCCATCGAGTTTTGGATAATATCTCTCGTGATTTCAACTAAAAGACCCGTTTCATATTTAAAGTTGGTTTCAGGTTTAATATCAGGATTACCCAGCGCCGGCCAGTACAAATCGTTAAAGGTTGGAGCAATAAAATTGCGGCTTACCTGTCCTTTCAGAAACAGCACGTCTTTAAATAGCTCTATATTTAATCCCATATTTGCGGAATATGCGTCTTCAAAATCACTATAGTAATCAAAACGAAATCCTCCGTAGGTATGAACCGGATTCAGGAGATGCCAAACAGGATTTAACTGAACAGTAAATTGAGACCGTTCAGGGCTCCCTGAATAATCGCTGGCTTCCACTTTGCTCCATCCAATCTGAACAGCAGAAATAAGCTGAAGATTAGGATGTAAAGTACTTCTGAGTTCAATATCTCCAAGAAGCGAAGAATTGGTACTTATGCTGTTGATGTTGCTTGCTGGATTGATGAAATCCAGATCTTGTCGGTTAAGGTAAATTTTTCCTGCAATTCGCTGATTTTTTATATTCGTAGAGTATCGACTCATCCATCTCAGGTAAGCATCATTCTGGTAGGCCATGGGAGATAATCCATTGATGCTTCCGGGTATCTCATTATGCATGTCGTGCGCCCAAACTATCGTAGAAAAATGCTGAAGTTTTTTTTGCCAATCCACAGACAAGATTCCGGTTTCAGCTTTCAGTTTATTGTTCTCTCGTTTCTTTTCAACATTAATGAAACCTCCAGCTTCATTACTGAACTCACGCTTTGAATAGGTGAAATTATTAGAAGAGTTTTCCACCCCGGTTGTCAACCCAACTGTCCAATTCCCAAAACCACCTCCCGCATAAGCTTCCGAAATGGATTGGCCGAACGACCCGATAGATTGAGAAAAACCGATCTCATTTTGAGGTCTCCGAGTTTTTATAGCTACTGTTCCTCCTCCTTTGTCGCCAAAAGAAGTATTTCCATTTCCTGAGGCTACTTTTATCTGTTCAACTGCAAAAGCAGGAATCGTTGATAAATCAGTAAGCCCAAGCATAGCATGATTCAACTGGAATCCATTCCAAAGCACCTGAGTTTGAGAAGGTGAAAACCCTCGCTGTGAAATTGTTGCAAGCCCTCCCGGGCCATTAGTTCGAACATGAACAGGAGCAAAACTTTCAAGTAGATTGGAAATATTACTTGAAGAGTAGATTTGAATTTGGGAAGAATCGATTCGGGAAATAGAAATCGGTTGATAACGCTCTGCAACATAAATACGTGATGCCCGAATCTCTATCTCATCCAGCTTTACAGTATCAGCAACCTGAGCTTCAACGGGTACAGCTAAAAGAATAAATACAGTAAAAATAAAAAAGTAGAATCGCATACAGCATTTGTCGACAGATTCTTTTTCCCGAAGAATACAATCAATGATTATGTGCTGGCAGGTCTCCTGGCTTTCCTTGTGCAGCGCCTTCCCGCTTCAAAATTTCTGAAACAGTGGCAAAGGTGAGGCTGCGGTTCCGTCACGATAATTATCGATACAGAAAGGATTACAGTTGCGGGAACAGCTTCCGATTACTTCGAAATATTTTTCGAAATCACGGAATTCCCTTTTAACTCAACGACTTATAAAATCGTAAAGACCAACACCGTTGAAGATAAACTACAAAGTGCTGAAGTCACAAACAATAGAAATACAGATTATTTATTTACACAATCGTGATACTACCTGAACAAACATCTTATAAATTCCGTTACAAACTACCCAGCGATCATTTACGTAATTATATTAAAAAGGAAATCTATGAAGACGCTTTTAAACACATTATTAATCTCGTTATTAGTGACGGGATTTAGCTTTGCTCAGGATTCACTGGTGATTCCTGTTACAAGCTTCAATCCTGCAGAGTTTGATGAAGATGCTGAAGAACAAAAATGGGAACGACTTACTCTTCCTAAAAAAAACTGGACAGAATATTCTTTAGTGGATGAAAATGGCAAAACCTATGTAAAAGCTGTGAGTAATAATTCAGCTTCCGGTTGGAGATATAACATTGAGATTGATCCAAAAGAATATCCAATTATAGAATGGCAATGGAAAATTGATGGCGTACTTGAAAACGGAGATATGACTGAAAAAGACGGCGATGATTATCCTGCCCGAATTTACGTGACTTATGATTACAGCAGAAAAGATCTTCCTCTTGGTGAACGTATTAAATATGGAACTATGAAAACATTTACGAGTTTCGATATTCCACTTAGAGCGTTGAATTTTGTGTGGGCGAATCAGGCAGAAGTTGGTACGGTTAGGGAGAATGTATTTACCAACTGGGTAAACATGGTTGCCACAGAATCCGGAAACGATAAAGCGGGAATGTGGGTAAGATCGTCAGCTAATGTCTATGATACTTATAAAGAAGCTTTTGATGATGAAGAGCCAAAAATGATTAATGGAGTAGCTATTATGACAGATTCTGATAACTCAAAAGGATCAGCAACTGCCTATTACGGTAACATCGTTTTCAAGAAGAAAAAATAAGTTTGGGAACAATCTGAGGGCTTTTTCTATCTAAATAAGAAACAACTTATTTATTATGGAAAAGCTTAAAACATATTTCGGGTATTTATTCATTCTAACATTATTTATTTCTGCAGCTTGCTCTGACGATGCAAAGAAAGAAAAGTCTGAAGAACCCGATCCGGAATCTACTCTGGTAATACCGGTTACTGAATTTAATCCTGAAGAATACTCCAAAGATTCTGAATCTAAGTGGGAAGAACTAACACTCCCCAAGAAAGATCATACAGAATATACTCTGGTTACTGATGAAGATGAGCCTCATATTAAAGCAGTGAGTAATAATTCAGCTTCTGGATGGATGTATAAAGTGGAGATCGATCCTAAAGAATTTCCTGTTATCGAATGGAAATGGAAAATTGATGGTGTGCTGGAAGAAGGTGATATGACTGAAAAAGATGGAGATGATTACGCAGCAAGAATTTATATCACTTATGAATATGATCGTAAAGATCTGCCGTTAGGCGAACGCATTAAGTACGGAAGTATGAAAACCTTTACTGATTTTGATATTCCGTTACGCTCTATGAATTATGTTTGGGCAAATGTAGCTGATACCGGTAAAGTTCAGGAAAATGTATATACCAATTGGGTAAATATGATTGCTGTTGAATCAGGTGATAGCAAAGCCGGCGAATGGATAACATCTACTGCGAATGTATATGACACCTACAAAGACGCTTTTGAAGAAGAACCACGTAAAATTACCGGTGTAGCTATCATGACCGATTCGGATAATTCTAAAGGTTCGGCAACTGCTTATTATGGAGATATCATCTTTAAAAAAGTACCAAAAACTGAAAAAGATTCTGAGTAGAATTTAAGATCGATTTTTTAATTGCAAAGAATCCAGAGAAAAGGTCATTGCACTGAGAATTATTTTTCAAACCTTACGCAAGCATGTCCTTTAGGGCTGCTGGCTTATCGTCTCGAATTTATGTTCTCGTTCTTTCAACAATTGAAAATTGCCCTTAACATTCCGCCAATTACCATTTAACCAGACGTAAACGTCTTCCTTGTGTATGGTTTTATTTCATTTGCTTCCAATGATTTATTTGAAAACTTTTGCAAGTAAGTCCTTCAGGACTTCTTGCAAAAAATAAAGGATGATCATCACCGATTTTCAAAAACCCTCAATTCATCTTCATAACTCAGCTTTGAATGATGTTGCTCCTGGTTATAAATATATTTTCTTAATTGGTCTATATCTGATCTTCCAACAGAAAAAGCTCCATACCCTTTTTGCCATTTAAACTCACCCTCCCGATAAAAATTATCATTGATCCATTTTGAAGATCTCCCTTTCAACCAATTCGTAACTTCTGCAATATTTTGTGTTGATTTCAATTTCACTAATACATGAATATGATCTTCCACACCATTTACTGTATCTACATGTATCCCTTTTCTTAAAGCTTCCTCTTTAATGAACGTATTCAATTGAGCTTTAAAAAATTTCCTGATCATCGGTTGTCGATCCTTTGTACTCCACACCAAATGAATCCATACTATTACTAATGAATTGGACATGATCTTGATCTAAGTTTAGATTTCTTAGTAAGACTTATTAAATCGTATTCCTTACAAATATTTTAGAATTGGATATTTCCTTTGCTAAAATTAAAACGACTGTTCCTTTCAGAACTGCTTATCAAACATTACAAACTCTGCATTTAAACCAGACGTGAACGTCTTTCTTGTGTAAGGTTTTACAATTAATTAGAGCTATCAAGTTTATCAAAACCTTAGACAAGCACGTCCTTAAGGACTGCGGATAAAAGCATCGATTTTCATACAAATAAATCCTTCAATTCAAATACAAGCATCCAAAAACTTCAACTTCAACCCAGATTTAAACGTCCTTCTTGTATAAGGTTCTAATTGGTTCCTGCCATATGATTTTTTTAAAAACCTTCCGCAAGCATGTCCTTCAGGACTTCTTACAAATTGAATTAACCAAAACAATTCCTCCTCTATCGTAACAATCTGAATTTCACATCGTCTAAGCTTACGAAATGAAATTTAACACTTAGACAAAATGAATATCACTAAATTCGGATCACTTGCTGCTTTACTACTTTTCTTTACAGCATGTGGAAATGGAGACAACAATAACAACGGGAATGAAGAAAATCAGGACGAGATCGTCGTAATCCCTGTTGAAGCAAGCGCCGTAGCCCGTGGCGATATTTCCGCATACTATTCGAACACCGCAACTCTTGAAGCAGAGCAGGAAGCCTTGGTAGTAGCTAAAGTTCGTGGAATTGTTCGCGAGATCATGGTAGAAGAAGGTGATCGCGTAAGAGAAGGACAAGTGATCGCAAAAATCGAAGACGATCAATACAGAATTGAAGCTGAACGCGCTAAGTCAACGATGGATCGTTTATATAACGATTTTCAGCGAAGCAAAGAACTTTACGATAAAAACGCTATTTCAGCAGAAGAATATGAAAGTAAGCGATTTGAATACGAAGCTCAAAAAGCAGCTTACGAATTAGCTAAACTGAATTTTGAACACACTTCTATTAAGTCACCTATAAGCGGAGTTATTTCAGAGCGCCTTATCAAAAAGGGAAATATGATAGGCACTGACCAAAATGTATACAGAGTAACTGATTTCGATCCTCTCCAGGCAATTTTATATGTACCTGAGCATGAAATGGCAAAAATTAATAAAAATCAGCCTGCTGAAATTCGTGTGGATGCACTTCCTGGTCAGACTTTTAAAGCACATGTAGAAAGAATCAGCCCTATTGTTGATCCTGCTTCCGGGACTTTCAAAGTAACTGTAGTAATTGATGGAAGCAATGAACACCTAAAACCGGGAATGTTTGGCAGAGTTAAAGTTGTGTACGACACACGAGTTGCAACCAAAATGATTCCAAAGGCTGCTATTATTTCAGAAGATCAGAAACAATCCGTATTTGTTGTTAGAGATTCACTTGCTTACAAGAAAGAGATTAGAACCGGATATGTAAACGGAACCAATATCGAAGTTTTAGAAGGACTCGAAGATGGTGAAATTGTAGTTACTACCGGACAAGGAAGCCTGCAGGATAGCGCCAAAGTTAATATAGTTCGAAGCTAACCGGACGAACCCATGAAACTCATCAATTTTTCTGTAAAACGACGTGTAACCATTTCGATGTTTACGGTTGCGATTCTCTTATTCGGAATTGTTTCTTTAAGCCGATTAAATGTAAACCTCCTCCCTGATCTCAGTTATCCTACCTTAACGGTTCGTACTGAATTTGAAGGAGCCGCTCCGGTTGAGGTTGAAAACCTGATCACAAAACCTATTGAAGAAGCAGTAGGAGTTGTTAAAGGTGTAAAAATGGTGCGATCTGTTTCTCGCGCCGGGCAATCAGACGTTGTTCTGGAATTCGCCTGGGGAACAGATATGGATATTGCCAATCTGGATGTAATTGCGAAACTGGATGCCATTCAACTTCCACTTCAGTCTAAAAAGCCGGTAACACTTCGTTTTGATCCTACGCTGGATCCTATCATCCGGTATGCACTTTATTACACCGGAGAAGAAGACAAGAATGAACAGAAAAATATTAATGGAAACATAGATTATGCTTCTTTTCTGGATACCGAAGACCTTAATGATGATGCTGCAATAAACAGATTAAAGCAGCTTAGAATTTTGTCAGATGAACTTCTTAAAAAGGATTTGGAGTCATCAACTGGTGTTGCCTCTGTTAAGATCAGTGGAGGTTTGGAAGAGGAAATTCAGGTAAACATAGATCAGGAACGACTTGCCTACCTCAACATTCCCATAGAAAATATCACTCAGGTTTTAGGTGCTGAAAATATCAACCTTTCCGGTGGACGACTGGAAGAAGGAACACAGCAATATCTGGTAAGAACATTAAATGAGTTTAAAGATATTGATCAGATCAGAAATACCGTTGTTTCAGTTATTGAAGGGAATACAGTTTATCTGAAAAACATTGCTGATGTTCGTCAGGGTTATAAAGAACGTGAAGCAATTACCCGTTTAAATGGTGAAGAAGCCGTAGAAATTGCTATCTATAAGGAAGGAGATGCAAACACGGTTGCCGTTGCAGAAGAAGTTGAAAATGAGATCAGTCAGATCAGAAAAGAACTTCCTTCAGGAATGAAACTGGAAAAAATCTATGACCAGTCTATTTTTATTTCATCAGCTGTAAATGAAGTTAAAAATGCAGGAATCATTGGTGGTATTCTGGCAGTATTGGTTCTTTACTTCTTCCTGAGAAATTTCTGGAGCACTGTTATTATCTCTGTATCTATTCCGGTTTCAATTATTGCCACTTTTAACCTGATGTATGGAAATGATATCACTTTAAATATCATGTCGCTGGGTGGTATTGCATTGGGTATAGGTATGCTGGTGGATAACTCAATTGTGGTTCTTGAAAATATCGCGCGCCATAAAGACATGGGTAAAAATACTTTACAGGCTGCTCAGGATGGCGCCGGAGAAGTTGGAACAGCAGTAATTGCATCCACTTTAACCACCGTAGCGGTATTCTTTCCACTTGTTTTTGTGGATGGTATCGCCGGACAATTATTCCGCGACCAGGCGTTAACCGTTACTTTTTCACTGATTGCTTCGCTTGCAGTTGCTGTTACTTTGATTCCTATGATGTCTTCTTTAGATCGTTCTTCTAAAGAGTCCACCCCTCTTGAATTGAAAGAACCAAGAACCGGATTTGGTAGGTTCATGAGAAAACTTCGAATGTTTTTCTTTTATACCATACCCACTTTCTTCACAAAAATAGTTAAAGGAATTGCGAGAATTATAGGTAAAATATTTGGATTCATATTCTCACCGTTTGTATGGTTATTTGATAAAGGATATAAAGCAACGGAAGATATTTATTTGAGTTTACTTAAAGGCTCATTAAATCATCGCTTTGCAGTACTTTTAATTGCAATTCTTTCTTTTGCAGGATCGCTTGCATTGGTTCAGCAAATAGGCATTGAATTGATCCCTCAGTTATCTCAGGGAGAATTTAAAGTAGAGTTCAAACTTCCTCCGGGAACTCCTATTGAACAAACTGATTCAGCTTTGAAAGCTGTTCAGGATGCTACAAAAAGTAAATCCAATGTTAAATCTACTTTTGCTGTAGCCGGAACAGGAAACAGGCTGGATGCCAATCCCGATCAAGGTGGTGAAAACTGGGGTGAGTTAAACGTACTTCTTGCAAGTGGCTCAGGGTCTGATACCGAAGAGCAGGTAATGGGTACCATGAGAAATTCTCTTCAAACCGTTCCCGGACTTCAATACAAATTTGCTCGCCCTTCCCTGTTCTCATTTTCTACTCCGGTAGAAGTTGAAATCAGCGGGTTTGATCTTGATAAACTAAAAGAAGTCAGTGATGCAATCGCTTTAAAAATGAGTGAAAATTCAAGATTTGAAGACATCAAAAATTCCATGGAAACCGGAAGTCCGGAAATTCAGATTCTTTTTGATCGCGATAAAGCAGCCTCGCTCGGACTTCAGGTTCACGAAGTGGCAGATCGTGTAGTCAGTAATGTTCGCGGTGATGTTGCGACAAGGTATTCATGGAGAGACCGAAAAATTGACGTGCTTGTTAGAGCACAGGAAGAAGATCGTTCTTCGCTCGATGAGATAAAAAATCTGGTGATCAACCCTAACGGACAACGTTCTGTACCTCTAAGTGCTATTGCTGATGTCAAAATTGCAAATGGACCGGGAGAAATCCGAAGAATTGATCAACAAAGAGTTGCTGTAATTTCTGCTAATTTAGGATATGGAGATCTTGGAGAAGCAGCTTCTGAAGTTCAACAAATTATAGACGAAACCACGATGCCAACCGGAATTTTTGCCCGTGTTGCAGGACAGAATGAAGAAATGGGCGAATCTTTCCGCTCACTTCTTTTTGCTCTTGGATTGGCAGTATTCCTTGTTTATCTGGTAATGGCGTCACAGTTTGAATCACTCCTCCACCCTTTCATTATTCTGTTTACGATTCCATTAGCTTTGGTCGGAGCCATTCTCGCTCTATTTATAACCGGAACCACCATAAGTGTGGTAGTTTTTATCGGCTTGATCTTACTTGCCGGAATTGTTGTAAACAATGCCATTGTATTGATCGATCTTATCAATCAACTTCGTGAGCGTGGAGTGGATAAATATGAAGCTATTATTGAAGGTGGAAAATCTCGTTTACGTCCGATCTTAATGACTACGTTAACTACTACTTTAGCACTTTTACCACTTGCCATTGGCTTTGGAGATGGAGCAGAACTCAGAGCTCCAATGGGAATCACAGTTATAGGTGGGTTACTTGTTTCCACACTATTGACTTTAGTTGTTATTCCGGTGATGTATTCTTTAATGGACCGAAAGAATTACCAAACAGCAACTGAAACTGTTTCGGAGTAATACAATGGGAATGACCGATCTTTCAATTAAACGCCCAGTAACCACCATGATGGTTTTCATAAGTCTGGTAGTTATCGGATTTATTGCGACCCGTTTGGTTCCATTAGAATATATGCCTGACATATCGTTTCCGGGTGCTTTTGTTCAGGTTCCTTATCCCAATTCCTCTCCGGAAGAAGTGGAAGAACAAGTTATTCGCCCTATCGAAGAAGCTTTAGCCACCATAAGTGGTGTTCAGCAAATTAATTCTAATGCCGGTGAAAACAACGGTGGAGTTAATGTCATGTTTGACCAGGGAAGTGATATCGATTTGAAAGCCATAGAAATCAAAGAAAAGATTGAAAGTGTTCGGAATCAACTTCCCGATGATTTTGAGTACTATCAGATTTTCAAATTTGAGGATGGTGGCGGAAATATGCTTCAATTACGTATTTCCAGTGAACGTGACCTTTCTGACTCCTATGATTTGCTGAACCGAAATCTAAAACAACGAATTGAAAGAATTGAAGGTGTTGGTCAGGTAACTCTGTATGGAGTAGAAAAAAAGGAAATCCGAATTGAGCTGGATGCTAACCGACTTCAGAATTACAATATTGATATAAGTGACCTCTCTAACAGGTTAAACAGAGCTAATTTTTCTATTTCTGCAGGAAAGATCAGCGATGCAGGACTTCGCTATAATGTTCGTCCGATGGGTGAGCTTAAAGAAATAGAAGATTTTGAAAATCTGGTTATTAATGACAATAACATTCGGTTAAAAGACATTGCCACAGTGTCTTTTACTTCTCCTATCAGAAATTATGCTCGTCATTTAGATCGCAAATATGCTATAGGTCTGGATATTGTAAAAGAGTCTTCGGCAAATACCGTTGCCACCGTTGATCGTGTTTTAGCAGAAATCGAAGAAATCAATGAATTACCTGAGATGCAGGGGATTCAGATATATGAAATGAATAACCAGGCAGATGGAATTCTAAGTTCGTTGGAAGAATTAATGAATGCCGGTATTTTAGGCGCAGCATTGTCTATTTTTATGTTGTTTTTCTTTCTGCGCCAACTTGGCACCACACTAATAGTTGCCATGGCTGTCCCATTTTCACTGGTTGTTACTCTGGGTTTCTTTTTCTTTTTGAATATTTCCATCAACATCCTTTCCATGACCGGATTAATTCTTGCTATTGGAATGTTGGTTGACAATGCCGTTGTAGTAACTGAGAACATCCATCGTTACCAACGTCTTGGAGAAAAACCAAAATTAGCCGCACTAATCGGAGCCAGAGAAGTAGGCATAGCTGTTACTGCTGGTACATTAACATCTGTAGTTGTTTTTCTTCCTAATATTGTGAATGAGAGCTTCATCGCACCCTATATGTTTTATATTGGGATGCCCATCATTATATCATTAACTGCATCACTGCTGATTTCGCTTACCGTAATCCCTCTTTTAACATCCAAGCTCCCTGCTTCAAATAAAGCTCCAAAACGTACTATCATAGATAAACTTTCAGAAAAGTATGAACAATTTCTTAGCTGGTTCATTGACCGAAGGTATGTTTCCACAATTAGTATAGTTCTGCTTTTCTTCAGTATTGCTATTCCGATAATAGCAGGTTTAAATATTGATATGTTTCCCAATAACCCCGATCGGGAACTTGGTCTACGTTACAATCTCAACGGTTCATACACATTGGAGCGTGTAAAAGAAACCGTAGATAAAATTGAAGAGTATCTTTATGAAAATCAGGAAAAATTCGAAATAGAATCGGTTTATACCTATTACGAACCTGAATTTGCTAATTCTACGATCATTTTGATCGATGAAGATAAAGCTACCAAGTCGGTACAGTACATAAAGGATGAAATTGAAAAAGATCTTCCGATGGTAACCATTGGCGAACCTGCATTTGAATTCCGAAGCAGAAGTAATGGAGAAGCGATTCGGGTATATGTTCAGGGGGAATCGATGGATGTACTCACCGAACTGGCAGAACAGGTAGAATGGCGTGCAGCGCAGGTAGAAGGTTTTGCCGATGTAAAATCGGATGCAGAACGAGGTCGTGATGAAGTTCGCCTCATTATTAATTCCGAAAAAGCCAGAACATATGGTTTAAGCTCTCAGGCTATTGCACGTTCAGTTTCAAATTCAGTCCGTGGGCAAAATCTTCGGAAAGTCCGAAGTGCGAATTCAGAAATTGATGTTACACTTGCACTTCAAAATGTAGACAAACAATCTATTGATGATTTAAAGAATCTACCTATACAAACTAATAGTGAACAGACTATGCCGTTATCATCGCTGGCAAGTTTTGAACAAACCGCCGGACCAGGAAGGATTTTCCGCCAGAACCGATCTACTTCTCTTGGAATTTCTCTGAATTTAGTAGATGGAACTACTCCGGATGATGCAAGAGAGAAACTCACAAAAATTATGGATCAGATTGTTTATCCTGCCGGTTATTCATGGAGTTATGGTCGTAGTTTCAATGATGATGCTGAAGCTTTGAATACTATGTTATTCAATATTGGTATCGCATTCTTCCTCATTTATTTGGTCATGGCTTCGCTTTTTGAATCGCTTATGTTTCCTACCGGAGTTCTTGCATGTATTCTTTACGGTATTGTGGGAATCTTCTGGTTCTTTTTCCTTACCGGAACTACTTTCGACCTCATGGCATCAATTGGAATTCTAATTCTGATGGGAATTGTGGTGAATAACGGAATTGTACTCATTGATCATATCATTCAGCTCCGTGAAAAAGGCTTGAGCAGAGCCGAAGCCGTTGTTCAGGGCGGAAAAGACCGTATGCGTCCAATTTTGATGACTGCTGCAACTACGGTTCTTGGTTTGATCCCGCTTTGTATCGGAACTACCCAAATTGGTGGCGACGGACCTCCCTACTTCCCAATGGCCCGAGCGATTGTAGGTGGATTATTGTTCTCTACTGTTGTTACGCTGATTGTACTTCCTTCGATTTACATCATTCTGGATGATGTAAGACTTTGGGCAAGACGGATTGGAAGCAGAGCGTAGGAACGTTGAACATTCAACATTGAAGTTTGGGTTTTTGATGTTAAAAGAAGGTCATCTCCACGCCTGTCCGCTGTATAAAACTTTGGAAGGCGGGCAAATGCAGGAGGTCTGGATTTAATTAAGAAATTGTCACCCTGAGCATCTGTAATTTTGAAGCCTCAATTTCGATTGCGAAGGGTCTCAAATAAGATAAATGAGATAGTTTCATTCGTTTGATATCCTTCGGCGTACAACGCTCAAACCCTTTTTGAAAATTTGGACCGCTCAGGATGACAGCCTTAAGATTTTACTTTCAATTAGCATCTATGAGTTCTGAAACACCGATTAAACAGATCATTAGATGAACACGGATTAGAGCAACTATAAATCCGTGAAATCCCTGAATCCGATACATCCGTGTTTCGAAAACGATGTGCTTCAAATCCTTCCCTTACTCCTTGTTTTAGTTAGGTATTCTGCTATCTTAGGATTTGAAAATGTCGGGATTTTATTGCGAAAAGCGATACCGTCATTATTCCCAATAAAATCCTTGGAATGCTTTTTTGATAGGGTTAAGAGCGAAGTTTTGGATTTTATAGGTACAAACAGGGAAAATCCTTGTTTGGATAATATTATGTTATAAGCATTCTAAAATGAGATAAAAGATATGAGACAAAGAGGTTTTCGTGCATTTTCGGAGTATGACGGTTACTCAATGATCGAGAACCAGAAAAAGCAAATTATATCATCTATTGAGTCACAAACTGATGACTACATTCTGAATGTTAACAAGCAAGAATTTATTGATCATATAATTTCCAAATTCAAGATTAATCCTGTTCAAATCCATAAGGATGAGTTAACTGTTTCAACCTATGAGGCTCAAATTCCAGCTGAAGAACATCCTGTATCATATTATGTGCATTCTGGAAAATCATATCCAAAAGATGTTATAAAATATCACCTGCCTTTTACTGGAGATAGCGATTTATTAAAGGTTCAAGCTAGCACTTATTCACTTTCATCTCCTTTGATTACAATAGAAGAAGAATGCATTTGTTTTGAGATAATCAATTTCAACTTGTCAGCTGAGAAAATTCAGCAAAGTGCTAATTCAACGATTAGTAGTATTGAAAAGCAGATTCAATATTTGACAAAAGATTTGAATGCATTCAATGACCAAATTGAGAATCTAGCATCTCAAACCTTTGAATCAAGACGAGAACAAATTCTGAAAAAGAATGACCTAGTCTCAAAACTTGGTGTCCCAATTCGTAAGTCTAATTCAACATCAGGTACATTTTCTGTTCCTGCCAAAAGAACTAAGACAATAAGTTCAAAACCTAAACCAAGAGTTTCAGAAAAAGGATATAAGCCTGAACCTACTTTAGATGAAACCATCTATCAGCAAATTTTGTCAATTATCCATGATGTTGGCAAACAATTCGAAAGGTTGCCAAGCACCTACTCTGAGAAAGAAGAAGAACACCTTCGCGATCATATACTCTTAATTCTTGAGCCAAATTTCGAAGGTTCTGCGACTGGAGAAACCTTTAACAAAACAGGTAAAACAGATATCCTGTTACGGCACGAAGGAAAAAATGTATTTATTGCAGAGCTAAAGTATTGGAAAGGTCAAAAATCTTACTTAGAAACAATCGATCAACTTTTAGGCTATTTGACTTGGCGTGATTCAAAGGCTGCGATTGTTATGTTTGTTCAAAACAAAGAATTTTCAAAAGTTTTAGAGACTGTAAAAGAGGTAACACCAAACCATTCAAATTATCTAGGTGAAATTTCTGAAAAAGAAGATGGTTGGTATTTTTACAGGTTTCATTTAAAAGGTGATGAAAATAGAGAAGTAAAGCTTTCTGTAATGTTATTTCATCTACCTAAATAGAAAATGCTTATAACAAGCGTTTCAAGTCGGACGCAGGTAGGGTTCGCCGGAAAGCTTGTGGGCAATAAAATAAATCAGTTACTTCAACAAAAACCGAAAACCTGCGCCGCTTAAACGCCGGGTCGTTATGTTTTTTTTTAAAACAAGCTAGAAATGTAAAAATGCCAACTCCTACTAGAAAATATGTCAAGCTAATCTTATTTCTTAGCTACGCTTTTGTCTTTTACAGTATTGCTGGTTTTATAATTTTTGGATTCTATTATAATGGAGGTGAAATAACTGTTAATAATGTTCAGCAACAAGTTGATCCATTAAAAGCATCATTAATAGTAATTATTATAGCTACCGTTTTACTAATACTTTTTACATGGTTGGCTTATGGTATTTTGGTCTTTTATTACAACCTGTTTCTTGAACTTCTAGTCAGGCTAGGTGTAGAAAGAGCGAAAGAATATAAGATTATTAAATAACCCCACCCTATCACAAACATCCGCTTGTGATAACACAAACTCATTACCACCCCATCATAAAACTTGTAACTCTCCCAAAATAACCGTTTCAAAGAAGTCTGTTCTGTCTTATATTCTTTGTCAACAAGACAAGATTTTAAAGAACTTATTTTTTGCTTTTTGCAACGAATACATATCGGGAAAAAACAGACGCATACAGAGTAACAGATATCTCTGCGTCCTTTTTTGCTGATCTTTTATTTTTCTGCACATGCTTGTATATAATAATTGTGCAAAAACTTTTCGCTGATCAACATACTGCATCAGCGACCCACAAACCAATTTTTAAAGATAATCTGACCGCTGTTGCCGCACTCTCAGAAGAGTACGCATCCTATCTCACAGCATTTTACGAGCCCATTTTAGTTCAACGAATACGTTTTTGGATAGCTTGTATCGCCGGCACCGGTCGTACAAAAAAGAAATTTAATGAAGAATCAAATCATCATTCATTCCTCGGGCGATCAGGCCCGGATTGCCCTGCTCGAAGACAACGAGCTCGCACAACTATTCATTCAATCCGAAGAGAACCAGCGTACTGTTGGTAATATCCATGTAGCCAGAGTTCACAAAGTGATGAGCGGTATCAAAGCTGCTTTTATCGATATGGGAACTCCCAAAGATGCATTTCTCCACTTTTCCGATGCCGGAGATCATCTGGATGAATACATTTCTATGCTGAATGGGAAAAATGCCATTCCCAACTACGCAAAAGATGATATCAAGAAAAAAGATAAACTGGCTAATCACGAAAAGCAGGCTCTTGCAGGAAAAATCCTGAAAAACGGACAGAAACTACTTGTTCAGATCGTAAAAGAACCAATCGGGTCTAAAGGGCCAAGAATCTCAACCGATATTACCATAGCAGGTCGTTTTCTGGTATTGATTCCGATGGGAGATTATATCGCAGTATCCAAGAAAATTTCCAATTATAAAGAACGTCGCCGTTTAAAGAATATCCTTGGCGATATGGTACCGGATGGATTTGGTGTGATCGTAAGAACCGTAGCTCAAGATCAGGATGATAAAGCTCTTGAGGATGATCTGCGCGATGTACTGAGAAAGTGGGAAAGCATTCTGGATAAATTAGAAAATGCGAAACCTCCTACCCTGCTTCACAGAGATCTGGACATGACGGAAAGTTTGATCCGTGATCTTTTTGCTAAGAATTATGATCGTGTGTTGGTTGATGATCCGAAAATGTATCGCCAGCTGAAATCGTATGTCGGACAAATTGCTCCGGAAATGGAGCAAAATGTTCATCATTACAAAGGCAAAAAGCACATTTTTGACCAGATGGGTATCGCCGATGATGTAAATTCCATATTCAATCCAAGAGTGAGAATGAAATCCGGCGGATATCTGATCTTCGAACAAACCGAAGCCATGTATGTGGTGGATGTGAACTCTGGTCCATATGCTGCAAAAGCCCGTCAGGAAGATAATTCACTAAAAACAAATCTTCAGGCTGCACGGGAAATAGCTAAACAGCTACGTTTACGTGATATTGGTGGAATCATCGTGGTCGACTTTATTGATCAACGGGATGACAAAAACAGAAAGAAGATCTATGATGAACTAAAAAAGGAGTTCAAAAAGGATCCTGCCAAAACCAATCTAATTGGCATGAGTGATTTCGGGCTGGTTCAGATCACCCGTCAAAGAATTCGTCCAAGTGTGATCAACTCTGTATCTAATGTTTGCCCGATGTGTGCCGGAACCGGCGATGTGATCAGCAGTGATACTATTCTTACTGACATCGAAACATGGTTACATAAATTCAAACATGCTTCTGAATACCGTGCTTTGGATCTGTATGTAAATCCGTATCTGGAAACCATGATCGACAAAGGCCTGTTCAGTAAGCGCTGGAAATGGATGTCAAAGTTACATATCAAAATTGCATTAATTGGTGATGAAAGCATTCCGTTAAGCCGTTTCAAAGTTACCCTTTCAGGATCAGATGTAGACATAACCGATGTAGTTATGCGTGGTGAATCTATCGATGAGGCACTTGATCAGGTTGAAATCATCGAGGAATTGGATAAAGGAAAAGACGATCTCGAGATTACCAAGAAAACCAGATAGTCATATAAAGACTGTCAATTCGAACGTCAGCCTGAAATAAAAGATTTTCAACCCGAAGATAATCAGGCTGGCTTGGTTTTTGCCAACTTATCAGAAATTATAACTAATAAAATATGATGAGTGCATTCAATTTACATGCAACAACGGTTGTAGGTGTGATCCATAACGGAAAAGCTGCTTTGGGTAGTGATGGTCAGGCCACGATGGATAAAACCGTAATGAAATCGAAAGTCAAGAAAGTACGAACCCTTTATGACGGTAGAATATTAGCCGGATTTGCAGGTTCCACAGCAGATGCTTTTACCCTTTTTGAACGCTATGAAGAAAAGCTGAACGAGTACAACGGTAATATGCAGCGAGCAGCTGTGGAATTAGCCAAAGACTGGCGCAAGGACAAATTCCTCCAAAAACTGGAAGCTCTGTTAATCGTAATGAATAACGAAAATGCGTTGGTGATTTCAGGCCAGGGAGATGTTATTGAACCTGATGATAATATTGCTACCATCGGGAGTGGCGGGTCATATGCACTTTCTGCTGCCCGTGCGCTAAGTAAACATGCAAAGAATTTATCAGCCAAAGAGATCGTTGAAGAATCTCTGAACATTGCTGCTGATATCGACATTTATACGAATCATAATTTGTCGATCATAGAAATTGAGGACTAACAAATGACGCAAGAAAAGAATTTAACACCACAACAAATTGTCCGTGAACTGGACAAATACATTGTGGGACAAAAAAACGCAAAAAGATCTGTTGCCATCGCACTTCGTAACCGATGGAGAAGATTGAATTCCCGCGAAGAGATACGCGAAGAAATTGTACCGAATAACATTTTACTAATCGGACCTACCGGTGTTGGTAAAACAGAAATTGCACGACGTTTGGCAAAATTGGCAATGGCTCCTTTTATTAAAGTGGAAGCTTCAAAATTTACAGAAGTCGGTTATGTAGGGCGTGATGTGGAATCCATGATCCGTGATCTTACTGATGTTGCCGTTAATATGGTAAAAATGGAAATGCAGGAACGGGTCAAAGAAAAAGCAGCAGGAGCTGTTGAAAACCGAATACTCGATATTCTTATTCCTCCTGTAAAAAAGAAAGGTGCCGGTGTAGGTTTTGGAAATTCCGGTTCCAATTCAGATAACTTTGATCCTTCAAAAGCAGACGACAGTGAACTGAACGAACGTACCCGTGAACGTTTCCGTGAAAAATTGCAGAATGGTGATCTTGAAGATCGTGAGATAGAGATCGAAGTGAAAAACAAGAAAACACCGATGATGCAGGTGTTTGGCCCGGGTGGCATGGAAGAGATGGGGATGAATCTTCAGGATATGCTTGGAAATATGGGTAAGAATAATAAGTCAAAGAAAAAGCTTCCGATCAAAGAAGCCAGAGAATTATTGCTTGAGGAAGAAGCGGAAAAGCTGATCGATCATGACTCAGCCGTTCAGGAAGCCTTGGAAAGAGTTCAGAAGCAAGGCATTGTATTCATAGATGAGATCGATAAAATAGCTGAATCTTCATCAGGTAGCGGTAAAAGCGGCCCGGATGTAAGTCGACAGGGTGTACAACGGGATCTTCTGCCAATCGTGGAAGGAAGCACAGTAAATACCAAACACGGTATTGTTAAAACCGATCATATTCTGTTCGTGGGTTCAGGTGCTTTTCATGTTTCAAAACCTTCTGATATGATTCCGGAACTTCAGGGACGATTCCCGATTCGAGTGGAATTGAATTCTTTAACTGAAGAAGATTTCATCAAGATACTTTCGGAACCTAAAAATGCTCTTACCAAGCAGTATGAAGCCATGCTCGAAACTGAAGGGGTAACGATCAATTTCACGGAAGATGCGATCAAAGAACTTGCCAGAATTGCTGCCGAAGTTAATTCTCAGGTGGAAAATATCGGGGCAAGAAGATTACACACGATAATGTCATCATTATTCGATGAATTGCTATTTGCTGTTCCTGATGATATTAACTCCGGTGAGATCACTATAGATCCTTCGTATGTAAGTAAGCAACTGGAAGATCTGGTTAAAGACAAGGATCTGAGCCATTATATATTGTAGTAATGTCGTTGAATAAAAACTGTCATCCTGAGCGGTCCGAATAATTACGATGGTTCAAAATTTGAGTACGCCGAAGGATCTCAAACGCTGATAGAGTACTTTGATTAAAGTGGTGATGTAAACTTTATCCGAATTTGAGACCCTTCGCAACCAAAATAAGTACCGTAAAAATACAGTGGCTCAGGGTGACAACTCACAAAATGAAAGCGATTACTTCACAAAGATCCTGTTAAGGATGACCTAAAATGTTAAATCTCCATATTCACCAAAATTTTCTGTTAAAAGATTACAATTAAACGAGGTTTACGAAACATTTTGTTATAATCAGCAGTTATTATACTAAACTTAGTATCATTTATATGTCATTGAAGAAATTTATTGCCCCGCTACTAGTCATCATAGTTTTACTTTTTACCGTAAAAGCATTCGGATTAGATTCCATATTCAAATCCACCAACGATGATGAAACAAATATTATAAAATATGCTCAGGCTACACGGAGTATAGTTTCCAATTATTTCGGGGAAGCAGATCTGGACAATATGTACAAAGTGAGTATCAAAGAGTTCGTAACTCATATCAAAGATTCCACTCTCCAGATTGATGGCACTCCTGTTGACACTTCTTTTACTGATCTGAATATTTCTTCTATTTCTGAAGCTTTCACCAGTTTTGAACGTGCTTATCTTTATGTAAAGAACAATACTGAGAACGAGGATATGACCAAACTCACCGAATATGCCATTCGTGGGCTGTTCTCTACGCTTGATCCTCATTCTGTTTACATAGAACCTGACGATAGTGAAAGAGTACAGGAAGAATTTGCAGGAAAATTTCAGGGAATCGGTGTTCAGTTCAATATCATTCAGGATACTATTACAGTTGTAACCGCCATTTCAGGTGGACCCAGTGATCAGCTTGGAATACGTTCCGGAGACCGCATCGTAGCCATTGAAGACAGCAATGCCGTTGGCTTTACCAATGAACAAGTGCTAAGAAATCTACGCGGCGAAAAAGGTTCTAAGGTTGGTGTAACTATTGTTCGTCCGGGTGTTTCTACTCCTTTGAACTTTACCATCACACGTGACGATATTCCATTGTACACCGTTGACTCATCTTATATGTTAGATGAAAGAACCGGATATATCAAAATTAACCGATTTGCGGCCACCACTCATCAGGAATTTATGGAAGCTTCTGAGGAACTTAAGACTCAGGGAATGGATCGGTTGGTGCTTGATCTGAGAGGAAATCCCGGGGGGTATTTAGGTCAGGCGATTGCGATTGCAGAAGAATTTTTTCCAAGAGGAACATCTTTGGTATCCACCAAAAGTAAACACAGCCGCTTCGATGGCGAATATTTCTCTCGCAAAAATGGCGAATACAAAGACAAACCGGTTATTGTACTTGTTGATGAAGGTGCTGCTTCGGCCAGCGAAATTGTTTCCGGAGCTTTGCAGGATCACGATCGTGGTTTAATTGTAGGAAAAAGAACTTTTGGTAAAGGACTTGTTCAGCAACAATATGAACTTATTGATGAAAGTAATGTTCGTGTTACCATTTCCCGTTACTACACTCCTTCGGGTCGCCTGATTCAGAAACCTTTTGTGGAAGGCGGAGGCGAGGAATATGCTTATGAAATTTATCGCAGAAATAATGCGATGAGTGATGCTATCGAATTCTCAGATGATATTCCCGATTCACTTAAATTTAAAACCGATGCCGGAAGAACTGTGTATGGCGGCGGCGGAATTGTACCTGATTATATTATTAATGATGATACCACCCGATCAGGATATGTGATCAACTTCGCGATCAGAAAACGAGCTGCTTTCGATTTTGTTAGAAAATATCTTGATGAAAATGGAGATGAGTTCCGTTCACGATGGGAAGGAGATTTTGAGAAGTTTAGATCAGACTTTGAATGGGATCGTACTAAACTGGATGAATTTAAAGCTTCTCTTATCACCGAAGGTTTGGTTATCACTGATGATGTTGAAGAACCCGATTTCAAAAATGATTCACTGTTCATTCAAACAGGATTATATGAAGAAGTTGAATGGATGAATGCCGGTCGTATGAAAGCAGAACTTGCACGCCAGGTTTGGGGAATGAAATACTTCTATCCTATCGTGAATGATGTATTCGATGAAGCCTTAAAAGAATCAATGACCCTTTGGGATGCCGTTGACCGCCTGAATGCATTAGCAAAAGGGGAAGCTTCTGCTGGCATTGGCAACCTTAATGATGGCAGATATTAATCTGGAAAAAATCATCTCGCGGCGAATGCCCGAGATCCGGATTGATCCGATACTCAAAAATTTTATTTAAGATATGGATTCCCTGCATTCGCGTGGGAATGACTTCTTGGTTTTAATCGGTTCAGGTTCAGGTTCAGGATGACCTGATCATTTCACATAAACCGTCTTGGTATTAACAAACTCATGGATTCCATATAACCCCAATTCTCTTCCATATCCTGATTGTTTAATTCCACCGAAAGGCAATCTGGGATCGGATTTAACGAAATCGTTTACGAAACAACACCCCGCTTCAAGCTGGGTTGCTGCAATTTCTTCAGCTCTTTCTTTATTCTGAGAATAGATAGATGCTCCGAGACCAAAACTGGTGTCATTGGCTACTTTTATGGCTTCCGTTTCATCTTTTACTTTGATAATAGATGCCACAGGACCAAAAAACTCTTCTTCATAAGCGGGCATTCCTTTACTTACATTCTCTAAGATCGTAGGTGGATAAAATGCCCCGGCAGCTCCGGGTTTTTCGCCTCCTAAACTTACGGTTGCACCTTTTTTTATACTTTCCTGAACCTGTTCATGTAGTTGGTCTCTGAGATCTTCTCTTGCCATCGGGCCCAGATCCGAATCCTCATTAAAAGGATCTCCGATCTTTTTAAGCTCCATCAATCTTTTAAATTCAGAAACAAATTCATCGTAGACTTCTTCAACAACCACAAAGCGTTTTGCTGCGATACAACTTTGTCCCGTATTTAATAATCTGGAATTCACACAGCTTTCTGACGATGCTTTGATATCGGCATCAGCCAGAATCACCGAAGGATCGCTTCCTCCCAACTCAAGCACGGTTTTCTTCAATGCCTCTCCTGCTTGCGAAGCTACGATCTTACCGGCACGAGTACTTCCAGTTAACGTTACTGCTGCAATTCCATCGTGCTGAATAACCGGTTTCATGTTGTCATTACTCACCAGAATAGTTCTGAACAGATCTTTTGGAATTCCGGCATCGTGTATAAGCTCTTCTATTTCAAGAGCACAACCTGTTACATTTTCAGAATGCTTTAAAACTACTGCGTTCCCTGCCATTAATGAAGGAGCTGCAAATCTGAATAGCTGCCAGAAAGGAAAATTCCACGGCATGATAGAAAGTACTGTCCCCAATGGTTGAAACGACACATAACTTCTGGAAGCATCCGTTTCAACCGGGTCGTCTTTTAAAAACTCTTCCGCATTTTTGGCATAATATTCACAAACCCATGCACACTTTTCAATCTCTCCTTTAGCTTCTGACAACGGCTTGCCCATTTCGCGGGACATCAACTGCCCGTATTTATCTTTCCTTTCCTTTAGTAACTCAGCTACTTTATTCAAATACGCTGCTCGTTCAGGAAATGAATTTTGCTTCCACAGTTTCTGTGCCTTATTTGCTCTTTGAATGATTCCCGAAACTTCGTCAAAACTCATCTCGGAATATTCTTTAATGATCTCTCCGGTGGCAGGATTTATGGTCTTCATCAGTAGTTATTAGTAAATAGTTATTGGTTATTTGTAATATCAACAACAAATAACCAATAACTATTCCCGCTCACTTTTCATCTTGTACTCGAACTTCCCTTCTTTTACTACTTCATCTGAGTAATTTTCGGGATCATCGTAATAGTCATCCGAATAGGTTTGGGAGAGTTTGGTGACTTTACTCTGAATTTTTGACTGAGCTGCCATGATCTTCTTCTTTTCATCCTGATCTTCAGCTTTTTTAAACCGGTCTGCAAGTTCAGCAAGTTTTCTTTTAAAGAACGCCAATTCTAACGTCTTCATCGTACTTTTTGCCGTTCTGTATGGATTTTTATCCCGTTCGTATTTCAATCCTACCTTTTCATGATGACGATCACTTGGGGTATACTGTTCCAGTAAAACATCACCCACCAATCGCGGAAATGGCTCTTCTTTGCCCGAATATATCTGAATCGAAATATCTTTCTCATCCATATACCGTTTAAGAATATCCTGATAAAAGCTTCTCAGTTCTTCATCTTCGAAAAGTTTGTCGTTGGTAAGTGAACAAATATACTCCACCATTTCACGTCCGTAAGTGATCATCAAACGAATCAGCTCTTTTTCGAACTGAGGTTTCTTTTTTGAAACAAGAACCGAATCCCGATCTGATCTTTCTTCAAAATCCGGTAATGGTACCTCTTCATTGGAATGATTTTCTTCTTCTCTCTTTCTTCGGAATTCCTCTCTGCGCTGATCTCTGAGATTATCCTGTTGTTTTTGGGATAAAATCCTTTCCATTTCCACGAACAGATCCCGGTCACTCCCGCTTCTGAACTTTTGGGTTTTCTGATGCAGATGCTGCACATAGATCTGTCGCTGTATCGACTCTTTGATATTTGCTATTGCGCTCAGTATTTCTGTGATCACTTTTCCTAACTGAACCGGATTTTCCAGACGACCTTCTTCATCTGCTTTGTGTAAAAGAAACTCCACGAAATCGGTGGATTCTTCTTTCTTAAGGTCATTGAAAGACTCTTTACCAAATTGTTTAACGAAAGAATCCGGGTCTTCTCCTTCCGGTAGTTCCAGTAATTGCACTTCCATCCCTTCCGCCAAAGCTATGTCAATTCCACGCTTCATCGCAGCCTGACCTGCATTATCCGAATCGTAGATCATCACGATCTTTTCGCCATACCGGTGCAGAATTTTCATTTGTCCGGGAGTAAGTGCTGTTCCTGAACTTGCCACCACATTCTGAATTCCGTGCTCATGCAAAGTGATAACGTCCGTATAACCCTCAACCAGAATCACTTCTTTATGCTTACGGATCTCGTTCTTCGCAAAGTTCACTCCGTACACCACTTCACTTTTGTTGTACACTTTGGTTTGCGATGAATTGATGTACTTTGCGGTCTTTTCATTTCCCAAAACTCGTCCTGCAAAGGCAATCACTTTTCCCGTGGTTCCAAAAATAGGAAACATAAGTCGACCCCGAAAAGTATCGTAATATCCTTGCCCACGGTTGCTGGGTTTGATCAGATCAGCCTCAACTAAATATTCTTCAGAAATACCTGCGTTCAAAGCCGCCTTGTACAGATCTTCTCCACCGGAGGGAGCATATCCCAAACCGAATTTTTTAAAAACTTCCCGGTTATATCCACGTTTCTCCAGATAATTGATCGCTTTTTCAGCATCAGGATTTTCGATCAGGTTTCTGTAGAAATAAACTCCGGCAAACTTCAGCGCGTGGTAGATTCCCTCTTTAAGCTGACTACTCTCCGTGGGCTCTGATGATTCTTCTTCCGGAATAAAAACTCCGTAACGATCTGCAAGCTGACGAACGGCTTCCGTGAATCCAACACCGTCCTGATCCATTACAAATTTGAACACATCTCCGGATTCTCCACAACCAAAACATTTATAGATACCCAAGCGTGGAGTTACCGTAAAAGAAGGTGTTTTTTCGTCGTGATATGGACATAATCCCATAAAATTGCTTCCCGAGCGCTTCAGCTTAACGTAGTCTCCCACTACTTCCACTATATCGGCTGCATCACGAACTTCTTCTTTTTTGTCGTCGGATATCATAACGGATAATACGGAATTTGATATTTAGTTATTGGCGAATGGTTAGATGATCTGCTTACTATTCATCAATAACAATTAACATTATATCCGCCTTTAACGACTTTCGTTTGCTCAACTTTGATGCTATATTTAGGACTGATAAATTTTAAACTTCAAAGAATTAAAATGAGCGTATTAGTAGGAAAAGATACCCGACTTATCGTACAGGGTTTTACCGGAAGTGAAGGAAGCTTTCACGCAGGACAAATGATAGAATACGGAACCAATGTGGTTGGTGGTGTAACACCGGGTAAAGGTGGACAAACTCACCTCGATCGACCTGTATTTAATACGGTAGCTGAAGCTGTTGAAGAAGTTCAGGCTAATACCTCTGTAATTTTTGTACCTCCTGCATTTGCCGGCGATGCGATCACAGAAGCAGCTTTTGCAGGAATTAAAGTGATTATCTGTATCACCGAAGGAATTCCTGTTAAAGATATGATCGTTGCAAAACAAGTAGTGAACAGCCACGGAGCTGTACTTGTAGGTCCGAATTGTCCGGGAGTTATAACTCCGGGAGAAGCTAAAGTTGGGATTATGCCCGGAAATATCTTTTCTCCGGGTAAAGTTGGATTGATTTCCCGTTCAGGAACTTTGACTTACGAAGCGGTTGATCAGTTAACGAAAGAAGGTTTGGGACAAAGCACAGCAATCGGAATTGGTGGTGACCCGGTAATTGGAACCACTCACCTTGACGCTGTTAAAATGCTTCAGGAAGATCCTGATACCGAAGCTATTGTATTGATCGGTGAAATTGGTGGGTCTGCTGAGGAAGAAGCAGCCGCTTATATTGCTGAAAATGTAGACAAACCGGTAGTGGCATTCATCGCAGGATCAACAGCGCCTCCGGGCCGAAGAATGGGACATGCTGGTGCGATTATCTCTGGTGGTAAAGGAACAGCTCAGGCTAAAAAAGAAGCATTAGCTGAAGCAGGAATTACTGTAGTTGAAAGTCCTGCTGATATTGGCGTAACGCTGAAGAAAATGTTAGAAACTGCTTAAAGGTTTAGTTCTTTGGCTTCAGGCATCATTGTGCCAGTAATCTAAGGTCTCGATTTTTATTTAGATCCAGATCCTCTGCATTCCCCGGAGGATGACTTTAAGTAGTTCTAAATATATTATTAAACCTCCGCTCGAAAGAGTTGGAGGTTTTTTTGTTTTAGTCACTAAATGTATTAAATCAAGTAGCTGCTATACAATTAAATGACTAAATAAAGGCTGTCATCCTGAGCGGTCCAAATATAGACAAACGATGAAGAGTGAATACGTCGAAGGATCTTATCGGGTGAATATCATCTAAATGTAAAATCACGTCATCGCGAACATACCTGATCTGCGATCTCCTGCTCCTTGGCACCGAGCATGGTTAAGGAGTTCCCGCATCGTAGTGCGGGATGATGGTGTGGTGTGGGATAATATTCCATTTCTGTGATTTCGTGGCTATAACTTGGAGATCCCACATCAAGTATAAGGTAACAGAAAATGCCAAAGCACTTTTCCATTCATTAAATCTTCCATTTTCTTGCTCTGCATTCAATCGTAAAAAAACATTACTCTATCCTGTTCTTTCGGTTTAGTTAGATATATTCGCCTCGTTAAATTTTAAACTAATATCTATATCGTGAAAAAAACGTTATCACTATTTGTAGTAATGCTGATGTTGATTCCTGGCATCCTTACTGCACAAACTACGGAAGAAGTAGTTAAAGCTATTGTTACAGAGGCCACTGAGAACTCCCATCTTGAAAAGCTTGCCCATGAATTAATGGATGTAATCGGACCAAGATTGGTAGGCACACCACAGCAATTACAAGCGCATAACTGGGCTGTAGAAACCTTCAAAGAATGGGGTATTGAAGCCAAAAAAGATCAGTTTGGAGAATGGAGAGGCTGGAAAAGAGGCATCACTCATATCGACCTTACACATCCAAGAACTGTTACCTTGGAAGGAATGATTCTTGCCTGGAGCCCAGGTACTAAAAAAGGCGGCGTTGAAGCTGAAACCGTCATCATTCCTGAAGTTGCCAATAAAGCAGAATTTGAAAACTGGTTAAAAAGCATCAAAGGAAAATATGTTCTTGTTTCCATGAATCAGCCTACGGGGCGCCCGGATTATAACTGGGAAGAATATGCTACGGAAGAGTCTTTTGAAAAGATGAAAAAAGAACGAAGTGAAATGACTCAGGCTTGGAGAGAGCGAATAAATAATACAGGATATAACTCCAGAACTATTATCGAAGCCCTTGAAAGTGCAGGTGCCGTTGGTATAATCCAATCCCGATGGTCGCAAGGATTCGGAGTGAATAAAATCTTTAGTTCAAGTACGCAGAAAATCCCGACTGTTGATCTTTCATTGGAAGATTACGGACTTCTTTATCGATTAACGGAACACGGAAGTAAACCGAAGATCAAAGTGAATGCCACTTCCAAAGATCTTGGAAAAGTAGAAACCTTCAACACCATTGCTACTATTCCGGGTTCAGAAAAAGCGGACGAATACATCATTCTATCTGCTCATTTTGATTCATGGGATGGAGGAACCGGTGCTACCGACAACGGTTCAGGTTCTATTACCATGATGGAAGCTGCACGCATTCTTAAAACGGTTTATCCAAACCCAAAACGAACCATCATTGTCGGACTTTGGGGTTCTGAGGAACAAGGTTTGAATGGTTCACGTGCTTATGTAGAAGACAATCCTGAAGTAGTGGATAATCTCCAGGCTTTATTCAATCAGGATAACGGAACCGGACGTGTGGTTCGGATTTCAGGACAAGGATTTCTGCATGCGTATGAATTTTTAGGTCGCTGGCTGGAAGCTGTTCCCGATGATATCACCAGACACATTGAAACTACATTCCCGGGAACTCCCGGAGGTGGCGGATCTGATTATGCTTCTTTTGTTTCAGCCGGAGCACCGGGTTTTTCACTGAGCTCTCTGAGTTGGGCTTATTGGAATTATACCTGGCATACCAATCGTGATACCTACGACAAGTTGGTTTTTGATGATATTCGCAATAATGCGATTCTAACAGCGGTGTTAACCTACATGGCATCTGAAGATCCAAAAACATTTCCAAGAGACCGTGCGGTTCTTCCGGTCAGTCGCAGAACAGGCGAGCAAATGACCTGGCCAACTCCACGAAAAGCAAATCGTGACGGCGGTAACTAATGCCGTTCTGAATTTATGAACTCAAGCCCTTCAATTTATTGAGGGGCTTTTATATTTTCAGAAAACAAACTTACTACATCTATGAAATATAAGATTCCAGCCAAAACCAGCATCGGTCACGTTCACCTGAAAGTTTCAGATCTTGACCGGTCTCTTGAATTCTATTGCGGATTACTTGGCTTTGAGCTCATAACTACCTATGGCGAAGATGCTGCATTTATCTCAGCCGGTGGATATCACCATCATATCGGGTTGAATACCTGGTTCAGTAAAAATTCTGATCCTGCTCCACGCAATGTCCCGGGATTATTTCATACCGCAATCCTTTATCCTGCTAAAAAAGATCTTGCGGAAATTTTTGTACGACTCAGAGATCACAAATATCCTTTAAGCGGGGCCTCTGATCATGGTGTTTCCGAAGCGCTCTATCTGGACGATCCCGATGGAAACGGTGTGGAATTATATTGGGACCGACCAAAAGAAGAATGGCCTCAAAGAGATGACGGATCGGTTGAGATGTTTACCAAACCATTGGACCTGCAAAGTCTGTTAGCTGAACTTGATTGATAACAAATTCCATAATTTATCGTAGCATCCCGCTGTTCAAAAACAGTTTTTATGAAAAAATATCTTCCGGTTATTGGAGTCTTGGCACTCATTAAATTCATAATCCATAGCTTTGGAAATATAAATTATGGCTTTCACCGGGATGAGCTTCTCCACCTTTCAGTAAGTGAACATCTTGCCTGGGGATATTTTGAATTTCCACCTTTCATTGCACTCATTGGCAAGATCTCCTATCTGCTTTTTGACTATTCATTATTCGGAGTGCGCTTGTTCCCAACTTTAGCAGGAATCGCTATTCTATATTTGTGCTGTGCGATGGCAAAGGAAATGGGTGGAAAATCCAAAGCTGTTCTTATAGCAGGAGTTTCTGTATTTGCTTTCCTCCCTTTTTATCGAAACCATACCTTGTTCCAACCCGTTGTTTTTGATCAGTTATTCTGGACAATGGGTTTTTATTTTCTGGTGAAATTCATTCGTACAGAAAATCACAAATTTCTTCTGTTGATGGGAGTTGCGGCCGGATTCGGACTTATGAACAAATACACCATGTTGATCTGGGGCGCAGGAGTTGCCATCGGATTATTGTTTTACAAACGTGGTGAGTTATTCAAATCAAAATGGCTTTATTTATCAGGGGGAATTGCATTACTGATCTTTTTACCGAACATTCTCTGGCAAATAAATCATGACCTCCCCTTTTTTCAGCATCTGGAAACACTCAAAGAAAAACAGCTTGACGAAGTTGTATGGTGGGATTTTGCTATGAGTCAGTTTGAGTTTCTTTTCACGTTGATACTTACACTGATTGGATTCACCGCAACTTTCTTCAACAAACAACTGAAAGAGTTCAAAGTTTTGTCGATTGCTTTCATTTCTATTTTTGGTTTGATGTGGATCCTTCAATCAAAAGCATATTATTTCTTTGCAGCCTATCCGGTTATGTTTGCAGCCGGAGCTGTACAAATTGAATCCTGGTTTGAACGAAAACCTGTCTGGAATTATGCAATTATCGCGGTTTTAGTGATTCCTGTAATTCCTGCCATCCCCTATTTAACTCCTGTTCTTCCCATCGAAAGTTATGTAGAATATGCTGACAAAGAAGTGATTGATGGCAGAGTAGAACTAACCGGTGATTATGCCGATATGTTTGGCTGGGAAGAGCAAGTTGCTCTGGTTGATAGTCTCTATGATGAATACTGCCGGAGCAAAGAAATTTCCTGTGTGATCTGGGCCGAAAATTATGGTGAAGCAGGAGCACTTAAAATATTGGGAGATAAATATGATCTTCCTGATCCTATAAGCAGACACGGAAGCTTTTGGTTGTGGGGATATCAGGATCCCGAAGCAGACTTATGGATCAGCATAGGAAATGAAACCGGTTCTGTTAATTACGTATTTGAAGAAGTTGAATTAGTGAAACGAATTTATCACCCATATGCCATAGGCGAGGAAAACGGCATTCCGGTTTACTTATGTAGAAAGCCAAAAGTTAATATTCCGAATTGGTGGGCAGATTATCGGGATAATGTGTTTGATTGAGTTTTTTGTAAAACCACAGAGAGCACAGAGTAAAGGGAATTTTAGCAGCGACAGATAGAAAAATACATTGCGAAAAATGTAGTCTCATTAATAAAAGGTTGAACCAGGATTGACTGGATTTAAGGATGAAGAGGATTACTATAATAAACCTTGATTATTTTATCATTCTCTTACTAAATATTTTGGAAGCTTTTATTTAGACTGGATTCAATAACGCTAATCCAAAAATCCTGCGAATCCTGGTCCAAATGGGAAGAAAAGAAAATATGCCCCAAAAGAAATTGAGGCATATTGTTTAAACAATTGGTTTTTATTTTACTCAGCTTTTTTGTCTTTCAGCTTCTTCCAAGCATACGCTCCACCTGCAGCCGCAAGCAGTCCCAAACCGCCGTCAATCGGAGCCTGATCCGGTGCCGATGGCAAGCCCGGCTGAGCCATTGCAAGTGAAGTTAAAATAAGTACGATCGTTAGTGCGAGTAAAAGTATAAATAAATTTTTCATAGTTGTATAGCTTTAGGGCTATCAGCTGTTAGCTATTAGCTTTTAGTGACTTCATTGGCACTAAAAGCTAACCGCTGAACGCTAACAGCTAATTACTTAATTAATGTCATTTGTCTGGTAATCACCTGTCCCGGTGATGTTAGTCGGTAGTAATAAATACCACTTGCATTATTCGAGGCATTCCATGTTACCTGGTATTCACCCGCACCGCGCGTTGCATTCACAAGATCCGCTACTTTTTGTCCCATCACGTTGTACACGGCAATACTCACCGGGCCGGCTTCTCCCACTGAATACTTGATCGTAGTGCTTGGGTTAAACGGATTCGGATAGTTCTGCTCCAATCCAAAAGTTATCGGCTTGTCTTCAAACTCGTTGGAAACAGCGGTTGATGGAACCACTTTTACCACAAATCGATTGTCAATGATCTGATCAACGGTAAAGGTATAGCTATTTTCTTCTACAAGATTAATTTCTGCTTCAGCTACATTATCGATAAGTGTCAGCGTCCATCCTACATCAAAATCAGAAGGTGATTCCCAGTTCAGCGTAAATGAACCTGTTTCTGTTCCGCTGATTTCGAAAGGAACTTCCACTTCCATATCTAAATCATAAGGAAGAGAATTTACCGCAAGCTTATTCCCATCTTCGGTAGAATAGAATCCGATATGATTAGCTTCCATAGAAGCAAGGTAATACGCATCGTACGCTTCCTTACCAAATGCCGCCTGATCGTGGAATCTTAACGTAGCTTTTGAACTAAAGTCGGCATTGTTCAAAGTGAAGTTGATATTTCGGCTTTCATAGTTTACTGACTTAGGTGCTGCAGCAATTGGATACGTATATGAAGTGCCTGCTCCCGTTGTTTTTATAAAATAACCTTCTCCAACTGCAACGGTATCACTCGTAGCAGTTCCTGATGCATCAAGTGCGGTATAAGATCCTCCCCGGTATACATATACAAAATTGTCTAAATGAACATCAGAAGAAAACCCAAGGTCATCCACGTTTAGAGCTTTACCAAACGGATTACCTGCCAAGTTCCAACCGTCGTTTGCAGAATTTCCACTGTTAGTAAATGTGTAACTTATAGGCCCTACATTAGCAGTAGGAACTGTTCCGGAAAATGAAATAGTTTTGGGAAATCCTCCTTGTGTACCTTCTGTATTAAAATCATCATCCTCATAAACGTATACGGCATATCCAAAACCCTGACTCAAATTAGCAGACTGATTGGATACAGACGTAAATCCATTATTTAAATTTCCTGTTGTTACAGACTCGTTATAAGAATACACACTGGAAGTTCCTGTTTCAGAGTCTGCCCCTGTAAATCCTTGAGTCCAAAGATCACCTAATACATCATCAAAAGACGCTGTAACCGGCGAAGTAATTAATCTCCAGCCTGCAGATCCTGTAATAGAAAGGTCCGGAATATAAACAGATCCGGTAACTGCCATATTAAAGTAAACGCCATTTACAGGTCCACCATTTGCAAAGACGTTATTTGCAGGTAGAGTTCCCAATGTACCTGTATTTGTGCCCGTATCATCTGCATCCCATCGGGTCCTGCTTCCTGAGCCATAAACAAGGTGAACGTAATAAGTAGTATTGGCTGATAGTACCGGATTATCAGATGAAGTCCAGGTAGTAATTCCATCTCTTGTGGTATTCGTAGTTGTCTCTAAACCAAGATCTTCAACCTCTTCCCCTGTTGATACAGATTGTCCTGTACGAATAACTATCCGTGCCGTTCCACTCCCTGATTCAACAAATGCATCCAGTTTTACTTCACTTAAAGTAACGTCACTGCTCCCGATAGTAAATCCTTGAGAATAGACATATGTTGGATTTACCTCTCCGTATCCCTGATTATTTCCCTGACTGAGAGAATTCACAATATCTGTTTGTGCATAAAGTGGAACTGAGATCAAAAAAGTACATACGCATAAAGCACTCTTTTTAATTCTCCGAAATGAGGTTGATGAGAAGATATTCATACCCGAAGTTTGATTAATTAATGTAATCCATCACATTAGGTAAAGATTTTGATATTTCAAATAAAGCAAACGTTAAATAAAAAAGCCATCGCAGAGCATTCCACGATGGCTTAACATCTTAATTCGGTACCCCGAAAAAGACTACAAAGAACTCAGTTTATTCCGCTCTTCGGTCTCTTAGTTTTTTATAGGCATACGCTCCACCTGCCGCCGCAAGCAGTCCCAGACCTCCGTCAATAGGAGCCTGATCCGGTGCCGATGGCAAGCCCGGCTGTGCCATTGCAAGTGAAGTTAAAATAAGTACGATCGTTAGTGCGAGTAGTAGTAAAAGAAAATTTTTCATAATGGTATAAATTGGGGCTATCAGCTGTTCGCTATTAGCTTTTAGTGACTTCATTGACACTAAAAGCTAACCGCTGAACGCTAACAGCTAATTACTTAATTAATGTCATTTGTCTGGTAATCACCTGTCCCGGTGATGTTAGTCGGTAGTAATAAATACCACTTGCATTATTCGAGGCATTCCATGTTACCTGGTATTCACCCGCACCGCGCGTTGCATTCACAAGATCCGCTACTTTTTGCCCCATCACGTTGTACACGGCAATACTCACCGGACCGGATTCTCCCACTGAATATTTGATCGTAGTGCTTGGGTTAAACGGATTCGGATAGTTCTGCTCCAATCCAAAAGTAACCGGTTTGTCTTCAAATTCGTTGGAAACAGCGGTTGATGGAACCACTTTTACCGCAAAGCGATTGTCAACAGTTCCATTTACATCGAATGTGTAACTAGTTTCTTCCGTTAGATCGATTTCTGCTTCAGCTACATTATCGATAAGTGTCAGCGTCCATCCTGCATCAAAATCAGAAGGTGATTCCCAGTTCAGCGTAAATGATCCTGTTTCTGTTCCGCTGATTTCGAAAGGAACTTCCACTTCCATATCTAAATCATAAGGAAGAGAATTTACCGCAAGCTTATTCCCATCTTCGGTAGAATAGAATCCGATATGATTAGCTTCCATAGAAGCAAGGTAATACGCATCGTACGATTCCTTACCAAATGCCGCCTGATCGTGGAATCTTAACGTAGCTTTTGAACTAAAGTCGGCATTGTTCAAAGTGAAGTTGATATTTCGGCTTTCATAGTTTACTGACTTAGGTGCTGCAGCAATTGGATATGTATAAGAAACGGCAGCACTTGTTTTTACAAAGAATCCTTCACCAACTCCTACTGTGTCTGTATTTGCCGTACCGGAAGCATCCAGAGCAGTGTATGATCCGCCTCTATACACATACACAAAATTATCTAAGTTAGCTTCAGAAGAAAACCCAAGATCATCCACGTTTAGAGCTTTACCAAACGGATTACCTGCCAAGTTCCAACCGTCATTTGCGGCATTTCCACTACTGTTAAATGTGAAATCAACAGGTCCTACATTTGCGGAAGGCACAGATCCTGAGAAAGAGATGGTTTTAGGAAAACCTGCATCTCCGGCAGTTCCTGGTCCGTTGTCATCGCTATATACGTATACAGCATAACCGAATCCTTGTGTAAGATTATCTGATTGGTTTGAAATAGAAGTAAATCCATCGTCCAAGTCTCCGGTTGTTACTGACTCATCGTAAGAATACACACTGGAAGTTCCTGATTCAGAGTCAGCCCCTGTAAATCCTTGAGTCCAAAGATCACCTAATACATCATCAAAAGACGCTGTAACCGGCGAAGAAATTAATCTCCAGCCTTGAGTTCCTGTTACAGAAACTTCTCCATCATCAAAGCTATTCCATGTTATATCATCAATATTAACCTGGCTTGAAGTAACATTCGAAATGCGTAGTACAAAATCGCCAACGTAATTAATATCAGAAACTGTAAATGTTCGAATCTCTCCATCAACATCAAATGCATCCGACGTTTCTATAGACGTCAAATTACTTGCATCAGGACCAATAAATAGCTCAATTTGTCTATTCCCACTACCTGTGAATGCTTTTCTAAATTTAACTGAAAAGTCGCTAATTCCACCAGTGATTACGTTTGAAGTCAAACTACTATTATCAGAAGAACGTCTAAGCATGATAGCATTATCTCCATTGATAGGATAACCTGCATCATCTCTCGATTCAACATAAGTCCATTCAACACCTGAAGTTCCCACAAAGCTTCCATCACCATATGAACCAGTTACATTAAAATTCTCAGTTTCAAAAGTTTCTGTAAAATCTGGGGAGCTTAAAGTGATAGTACTGCTTACAGCACTTGTTAAAGTTCCATCTGTAGCTTGGATTGTATAATCATCATCTGCATCAAAAGTGATATCATCAAAGGTTGCTACACCGCTTGAAGCATTTCTTGTTAAGGTTCCGCCCATTGTACCAGATCCTGACACTTTTGAGATAGTTATAGAGCTTGTGTTATTTAGGTCAATAGAATCATCTGACCTTTGAATTTCAACAGTAAACGAACTTATTGATACATCAGCTGCACCTGAACTAGGAAAATCTTTGATCACCAATTTGGTAGCTTCGTCCAAAACTTCGAATGTAGAACTTGTAGCTGAAGTTAAACCTGAAGCATCATCTGCAACAGTGATAGATACTCCTGATTCAGCAGTATCATAAGTTGTACCAGAAATTGTTACAGAGCTGTTTCCACTTGAAATAGTACCCGTAGTAGTACCTCCTAACGAACCATTTCCCGAACCTAAAGTAAATGTGATATCGATATCTGAATCTACATTAGCTAACTGATCCGAAGCATCCAATGCCTGAACAACAACTTCAAATCCAATATCTTTAGTTGGACTATTTCCACTATTAACAAGGCTAATATTTAACTTGGTTGCGGAAGCTCCCGATGCAGGTGCAACTCCAAAACCAGTTAAATCACTGTTTGGATTTGTACTTACAGTTTCAAATCTCTCACTTGGATCTGTAAACCCATCCGTATCACCGGTTGTAATTCCTGATTTTAGCTGAATGTTTTGGTTGGCAGTTGAAACCCCATTTCCATTCCAATCTGAGCCTGGGTCACCTGTTCCTGGGTCTCCAAATACATCAGTAACTACTCCTCCGTATTCAACTGATAGTGCGTCATCACCATTAAATGTAAAACTCTTGGTAGAAAAAAGTACAGAGGTCAATCCTTCACCATCCATGTAAGTATCAATATCGGATGTTCCTATAACCATAACATCACCCGAAGCTAATGTTCCGGAAGAAACCGTATGATCTGGACTGAGTGCTGCACCATTGGTACCTTTTTTGATTACCAAATTATTCACAGAAAAATCTAAAGTTGCACCTGTGTTATTAAAAATCTCTATTCCCTTTGGGGTTGATCCTGAGTTGGTCTCGATGTATTGGCTTATAATCTGTCCGTATCCCGAACTTATGCCAATAATGCAAAAACCTATTGTTAGTAAAAGTTTTTTCATACGTGTCCTGTCCTGTACCTATTTAATTGATGAGTTAGTAAAAAAATTTAAGGACTAAAGGGTACTAAAAGAATGTTAAGAGTTCAAATCCATAGTGTTACCAAACTGTTAGGATATGGAGTTAAACCACAGAAGGCATGGAGGAATGGAATGTTGTACAAAGGAAGTGTGGGCAGTTAATAAAAAGATGAACCAGGATTTACTGGATTAAAGGATGAAGAGGATTAATTATTGAGCTCCAATTTTGCCCATGCGTGTTTTAAATGCTCCGGAGTTTTATTTGGCAAAAACTCTAATCCCGCAAATCCGATAATCATGCGAATCCTGGTTCAAACAAAAGAAAAAATAATATGCAATGGAATGTAATCATGGGCTACAACTGAGTATGTGAGAAAAAAATATGAGCTAATTAATAAAAAGTTGAACCAGAATTTACAGGATGGAAGTATGAATAGGATTTATTTCTGAATCTCAATTACTTACTCAACTTATATAAATGCTTTCGTTTTAATTCCGAGAACACTCTAATCTTGCCAATCCAATAATCCTGCAAATCCTGGTCCAAAGTGTAAAGAAAATATGATTAGTTTTAACTAAGGTTATTAACCTTTGTAAGATGACATCTTGATGCCATCAATCATACTTATAAAACCCTTCCCCGGTTTTATTCCCCAACTTTCCTGCATCCACCATTTTAACCAATAATGGCGCCGGACGATATTTCGGATCTTTGAACCCTTCGTACAACACATTCAGAATATCGAGGCATACATCCAGTCCGATGAAATCAGCCAAACGAAGTGGTCCCATTGGATGCGCCATTCCCAACTTCATAACTTCATCCACATTTTCGGGGGTAGCTACACCTTCGTGCACACAAAAAATCGCCTCGTTGATCATCGGCATCAACACACGATTACTTACAAATCCCGGAAAATCGTTAACAGGAACCGGTACTTTAGCTAATAGTTTAGAAGTAGCTTCTACTGCTTCGTAAGTTTCGTCATCGGTTTCCAATCCGCGTACAATTTCCACCAGTTTCATAACCGGAACCGGATTAAAGAAATGCATCCCGATGAATTTTTCCGGTCGGTTGGTGAGCGAAGCGAGCTTAGTTATAGAAATGGAAGACGTGTTACTTGCAAAGATGGTATGGTTCTGAGCATTGGCTTCCACTTCTGACCAAACGCTTTCTTTGATTCCAAAATTTTCGGGAACGGCTTCTACTACCAGATCCACATCCTTAACGCCGTCTTTTATACTAAGAAATACTTCGATACTGTCGAGAGTTGTTACTTTTTGTTCGGCAGAGATCTTTTCTTTGGAAACCATGCGCTCCAGGTTTTTGTCAATGGTAGCCATTGCTTTATCTGCAAATTCCTGCTTCGTTTCGATAAGATTCACCGGAATCCGGTTCATTGCAAAAACATGAGCAATTCCATTTCCCATTGTTCCACCGCCAATTACGGCAACTTTCTTAATATCCATTCTTCTGTTTTATTGATTTTCGATTTTGGTTAAGGTAAGAATTTAGAATGTAGAAGTTTAGAATATTGAAGTACTAAACTTCTACATTCTATCTCCTACATTCTTCTATAAATTCATTAATTTCTTTCTTGCCACTTTAACAGATTCATCCATGAACACGTTTCTTAAACTTCTCATTTTCTTTGTAATCCTGATTGTCGGCTTTGCAGGGCTCGCTTTTTACTGGACTTTTTACAAACCACTGCCCGATTATGAGGCCACGATATCTTCTTCAGCCATAAATACAGAATCGGAAGTACACTGGGATGCATTTGGCGTTCCTCATATTTATTCTTCTGATGAAGAGGACCTTTATTTTACACTCGGTTATGTGCATGCTCAGGATCGTTTGTGGCAAATGAATCTTACACAGCTTGCCGCCGAAGGACGTTTTGCTGAATTCTTCGGAGCTGATCTTATTGATCTGGATAAATATCAACGCACGTTGGGTTTCTGGGAAGTTTCGGAACAGATCGTTGAAAAGGAATTAACTGAAAAGGAGTTGTCTGTTCTGGATGCTTATTCAGCGGGTGTAAATCATTTCATTGAAACCAACTCAAATAAACTTCCTGTAGAATTCGCGTTAACCGGGCTCAAACCTTTGGAGTGGAATGCAACTCGGTCTGTAGCTATCACCCGGTTAATGGCCTGGGAACTGAATATGAGTTGGTGGACCGAAGTGATGTATGGATATCTTAAGAACGAATTAACGGCTGAGCAGTTTGAACAACTTCAACTCCGATATCCTGAAGACGCTCCAACTACGCTAAACAATCCTGAAAGTATTCGTTTAAATGCATCGTTGATGCCTGTACTTCAGCAGGAAATCGACAAAAGAAAATTGCTTCAAATGCAGGGAACCCATGTGGGAAGTAATGCCTGGGTAGTGGATGGTTCCAAAACTCAAACCGGATATCCATTACTTGCCGGCGATCCGCATCTGGGACTGGATATGCCAGGCAAATGGTATGAAGTTCATTTGAATCTGAATGGGAAAAATGTTTCGGGTGCATCACTTGCCGGAGTTCCCGGGGTGGTAATTGGACAGAATGATGAAATGGCCTGGTCGTTAACAAATATCATGGCGGATGACACCGATTTCTTTCTGGAGATTACAGACCCGAATGATCGCGGAAGATATGTGGCAGATTCTTTGAGCGACAGCACCGCTGCTTATCTTCCATTCAATAAGGTCCGAGATGTCATCAAAGTTAAAGAGGCCGATGATGTTCCTCTTGAAATCAGATATACCAAACACGGTCCGGTGATCTCTGATATCTTTCCCGTTTCTGAATTGACGGGCGAACATGTTATCTCCATGCAATGGACCGGCCATGAATTAAGTAACGAGATCAGAACTTTATATGAAATTAACTGGGCAGATACTTTTCAGGATTTCAAGGATGCTTTACCTCATTTTGGGGTTCCGGGCCAGAATTTTATGTATGGAGACCGGGATGGAAATATCGCGATGTTTTCAACAGCCCGATTGCCAATAAGAAGTGGAGAAAAAGTTACGCTTCGCAGAGGTTGGATTCCCGGAGATGACTGGCAGGGATACATTCCATTTGATGAAATGCCTTCCGTTATTAATCCGGAAAAAGGTTGGATCGCCAACGCTAATAATAAACTCACCACCAATAATTACGATCACTATATAGCCACTTTCTGGGAACCTTCATCCAGAATTGAGCGCATAGTTGAAATTTTGGAAGAAAACGAAACGGTAACGCCGGAACTTTTTGCAGATCTGCAAAATGATAACTACTCAAAACACGCTGAAAAGTTGACGCCGATCATACTTGAGTCTATCAAAAGTCAAAATGTGTACAATTTCGACAATGCTGTTTCTTATCTGGAGAACTGGGATTACCGATATACCAACAACGCCACAGCCGCTTCCATCTTTGATGTATTCTTTTTGAATCTGACTAAAAATACACTGGAAGATGAACTGGGAGAAATTGCCTATTCTAATTTTTTGCATCATGAGAATATCCCCGTTCGAACCATGGATGCTTTACTCAGCGATTCCACATTAAGAGATTCCAGTTATCAGTCTGTATTTGATAATATTACCACCGATGAAATTGAATCCAAATCGGATATCATTCTCAAAAGTATGCAGGATGCTATTTTATTTCTGAGCGATTCTCTTGGACAGGAATCGGAAGACTGGCGATGGGAACAATTGCATACATTAACACTTAGACCTCCACTTTTTGCACAGGCAGCGGATGATCCCTCCTCTCCCGGAACACTCCGTTTGATTGTAGATAATATACTCAGCAAAGGGCCTTATAAAGTTGACGGACATGGAATGAGTGTAGATAATGCTCAATATAGCTGGCAACAACCTTATGAAATGGTATTAGGTCCTTCGATTCGCAGAATTGTAGATCTTTCTGACCTAAGAGAAATTCAAACCGTATTACCTACCGGGCAGTCCGGTAATCCTTTTTCTGATCATTTTGGAGATCAGACTGAAATGTGGATCAATGGTCAGTATCGAACATTTTATCAGGACAGTTCCCTATTTATGGATTCTGAAATCCGAACTATGAAGTTTGTGAAGGATGATTAGTTTTGGGTGTTGAGGTAAAACTGAATTGCAAAGAACGCGGGTCTGAAGTCCCTGCTTGTTTAATTTCTTTCTTCAACCCCGTACACAAACAAAAAGGGGTTTTAACCCCGGGTAATGGAAAATATGTGGATTGAAGGAATAACATTTACCACTCACTACTTAGCCTCAAACTAATTCGCGGGACCAAAGTCCCTGCTTGCTTATTTTCTTTCTGCAACCTCGTACATAAGCAAAAAGGGGTTTTAACCCCGGGTAGTAGAAAATATGTGGATTGAAGAAATAACATTTACCGCTCACTACTTACCCTCAAACTAATTCTCAGGACTGAACTCCCTGCTTGCTTATTTTCTTTCTGCAACCTCGTGCATAAACAAAAAGGGGTTTTAACCCCGGGCAATGGAAAACATTTGTTGTGAAGGAGTAACATTTACCACTCACTACTTAGCCTCAAACTAATTCGCGGGACTGAACTCCCTGCTTGCTTATTTTCTTTCTGCATCCCCGTACATTAACAAAAAGGGGTTTTAACCTCGGGCAATGGAAAACATTTGTTGTGAAGGAGTAACATTTACCGCTCACTACTTACCCTCAAACTAATTCGCGGGACTGAAGTCCCTGCTTGCTTATTTTCTTTTTGCGACCCCGTACATAAACAAAAAGGGGTTTACCTCGGGCAATGGAAAATATGTGGATTGAAGGAGTAACATTTACCACTCACTACTTAGCCTCAAACTAATTCGCGGGACCGAAGTCCCTGCTTGTTTAATTTCTTTCTGCAACCCCGTACATAAGCAAAAAGGGGTTTTAACCCCGGGTAGTAGAAAATATGTGAATTGAAGGAGTAAAATTTACCACTCACTACTTATCCTCAAACTAATTCGCAGGACTGAAGTCCCTGCTTGCTTATTTTCTTTCTGCATCCCCGTACATAAACAAAAAGGGGGTTTAACCCCGGGTAGTAGCAAGAAAAAATTTGTTTTGAAATTTTTCGATACATTGAAATTCGACGGATATGTATTTTTATAAATAAAGAGTCATAGAGAATGCCACAAAACTTATCCATAATTTGGCTGCATGCAGTCTGGAGTACGAAAGACAGGCAGAGAATTCTTTTTAAATCCTACCGCTATAAGTTATTTAAGCATGTTAAAGATTACGCAGCTGAAAAGGGAATAATGCTTGATATTATTAATGGAGTCGAAGACCACATTCACTGTCTATTTAGGTTGAAACCAACACAAAATCCAGCAAAAGTTATAAAGTTGATCAAAGGTGAATCCTCATTCTGGATCAATAAAAATGTAATTCTTGACGACAAGTTTCAATGGCAGGTTGGTTATGGAATATTCTCGGTGAGCCAAAACGACGTAATGCAAGTTAGAAGATATATTTATAATCAGGAAGAACATCATAAATCGATTTCTCACGAAGAAGAATTGAAGATAATTACGAGAAAAAGTAATAGTAAAGTTTAGAAATTCACTTGTTATGTAAGCAGGACTGAAGTCCCTGCTTGCTTATTTTCTTTCTGCATCCCCGTATATAAACAAAAAAAGGTTTACCCCGGGTAATGGAAAATATGTGGATTGAAGGAATAACATTTACCGCTCACTACTTACCCTCAAACTAATTCGCGGGACTGAAGTCCCTGCTTGCTTATTTTCTTTCTACAACCCCGTACATAAGCAAAAAGGGGTTTTAACCCCGGGCAATGGAAAACATTTGTTGTGAAGGAGTAAAATTTAAAGATCAGAGCCTATACCTTACACATTACCTCTATATTCACCCACCTTAATAAACCTTAGCTTTACTCTCGTCTTTCCTGTATTTTCAATCCGCTATGATCGACTGGAATACTTTATATCAACGAGCGTATGTGCCTTATTCGGGTAATCCGAAAGCCTGCATCATAAAAGGGAAGTCCGGAAATTTATATCCGGGAGTTCGACTTGAAAATATTTCCTTTCCATTAACCATTCCGGCCATTCAGGCGGCTTGCTCTTTTTGTCTGTCTACCGATGATGAACCGGCAACTTTGATATTGAGAGATGATACAGAACTTGAACAACAGGAATTCTGGACAAAAGAATTTGATCTGAGCGTAGAAATCCTGACTGATATTGCTGATCTGAAATTGATCTCTTTGAAACACATTCGCACATCAAATGATGACCGCGTGGAATTAGAAGAACTATTTAATAAAGCAAAAGCAACAAACTCTGACTTTCCTGTTTCTGCTTTACTGGAAACTGAGACCGGCGATGAATATTCAGGAGTAAACATAGAGGTAAGCGGATGGACAAATGGTATTTGTGCTGAAAGAGTTGCAATTGCGAAAGCAGTTACTGACGGGAACCGAAAATTTAAAACAATGTGTTTATCCACTAAAAAGGGCGATTTTAATAGCCCTTGCGGAGCTTGCAGACAAGTGATTTATGAGCATTTACCGAATCATCCGATGAAGTTTTATCACAAAGACGGCACTCAATCTGCTCATTTTTCTAATCATCTTCTTCCCTTTGGTTTTACTTCTAATTCACTAAACAAATAACAGTGACTTCATACATCGCCTTTATTGATTTCGAACATCTCGACCATCCTGTTTTTTTAAAGTCCTTTGCTCAATCTCTTGCAAAACATGGCAATCGTAAAGGCATCATAATTCATGGTGACAGTGAGTACACCAATCGTTTAATACAAACAGGCATGATGCGTGAAGATGCTCGTGAACGAGCTATCCTGGATCTTAACCACCGTTTAGTCGCACTTTTTGCGGATCACGGGGTTTCTTCTGTAGGTCTTCATGGATTTCAAAAAGAACTGATTAGTTTAACTTCAGAAGGAACACTTAAGTTAAATCATTCAGCACTTGAAAGCATACCTGCTACTCCTGCTCTTCTCCTCTCAAGTTTAGTTCACTCAGAGGAAGGCAAAAAATATATTCCCCCTATACAGCTTGCAGAGTTTTTATACAGAGAGTTTGATGACCACGAATTGGTAATTTTTTCACAGGATCATGATTCTGATATTTTTATATCTGACGATCAGAATAGTGTTCTTAAATGGAATGAATTGGACTCCTCATTTATCAAAAAAAACCTGAGTAATGAACAAATTGATATTCGAATTCCGGCTACTTTAACTACAGGAATTTCGTTCGGTGAGTGGCCAAATCTGAAAAAGAGGACAAAAATCAGCTGATTTAGGCATTTTTTTCATAAAAAAGCCAAAAAAAGCACTTTTTAATTTGACTGAATAGCCCTTATTCGATAGCTTCAACGCAGTTCCAAAAAAATTGGAAAATAATTTTAATTCAAATAACGGAGATACATAATGAGTAGAGTATCAGAACTACAAAATCTTGTTGACGAAACTAAAGCAGAAATGGAAAAATTCTACGAAAAAGGGAATAAAGCTGCTGGAACAAGAGCAAGAAAAGGGCTACAAGATCTTAAAAAACTAGCTCAGGAAGTTCGTCTTGAAATTCAGGAAATCAAAAACAACGGGTAATTTTTACCGTTTAGTTTGAAAAGCCTTTCATCATGTGAAAGGCTTTTTTTTTACCATTTAATCATAACTCAGAGAGACATGTATAAAGACTTAGCAGATGCTGTTGAATCAATGAAAGAAAAAGGATTCACTTACACCTATAAAATTGACGAAAATAATATTACCTGCGAGGAACTGGAAGAAATCTTTCAGGTTAGCCAATTAACAATCATAGATTCCTTTGCTCAGGATTCAGGAACAGATCCCGGAAGTGAATCTACTGTGTACGCCATTGAATCAGAAACCGGGATTAAAGGAACATTAGTAATTGGTTTCGGAATGTATTCCGATCCTACAAAAGCAAAATTGATCGACAAATTACTAAATAAAAATAATTAATAAACGCGGTCACGCTCATGAAAAAAATATTCAAATTTCTTCCCATCATCCTATTGTTTGGCTGTAGCGGCGAACAAGTCCTTACTACTGAACAAATGGAGACAGAAATAGAGAATATACTTTCAGAGTTAGAAGGTGATTTTGCAATAGCTTATCAGGATCTTGAAAATGCGGAGCGCAGGTTATCAATAAATACAGATGAACGGTTTCATGCTGCAAGCACTATGAAAACTCCGGTTTTGATAGAATTATATAAAAGAGCTGAGCAAGGGGAATTTTCCGTTTACGATTCTATTACAGTTAAAAATGAGTTTAAAAGTATTGTAGATGGCTCGCCGTTTACAATGGAAGTAACCGAAGACAGCGAAAAAGATCTTTACAATAAGCTGGGTAAAAAAACCACCTATTACGATCTTGCATACGAGATGATTACAAGAAGCAGTAACCTTGCAACAAACATACTGATCGATCATCTGGATGCTAAAAAAGTAACACAAACCATGAGAGGGCTTGGTGCCGACAGCATTATGGTTTTACGTGGTGTGGAAGATCTGAAAGCCTACCGGGCCGGTTTAAGTAACAGTACTACCGCACACGATCTGTTGGTTATGTTTGAAAAACTGGCTTCGGGCTCATTAGTGAGTGCAAAAGCTAATGAAGAAATGATTGCTATCCTTAAAGATCAAAAGTACGGAGACATGATCCCGGCTTTACTTCCTGAAGATGTCGAAGTAGCTCACAAAACCGGCTGGATAACTAATGTTCACCACGACTCCGGAATCGTATTTAAAGATGGCAACTCCGGTTTTATTATGGTCTTTCTTTCAAAAAACGCTCCTGATCGGGAAGCTGTTCTGAATGCGGGTGCTGAGATATCCTTGTTGTTTTACCAAAACACCAAATAATATTATGAGATCATCTTTTCCTATTTTTATGGTTGCAGGATTTTTACTGATCTCTGGCTGTCACAAATCCAATGAAAAAGCAAATTCAGAAATAAACTGGAATCAGATTTTTGCCTCTCAGGGATTATCAAAAGTAGAAACAGAAAAACTGCCTATTTTGGTTACTCTCCGCTACTCTTCTGAAAATAACTTTATTGGAAAAGATGTTTATGGAGATCTTGAAGAAGCCTACTTACAACCCCAAACTCTTGAAAAGCTATATAAAGCGGCTGAAGCACTCGATACACTTCATCCTGAACTAAACCTCTTAATTTGGGATGCGGCACGTCCACGCAGAATTCAACAGGTTTTATGGGACAGTGTTGATGTATCTGCCGAAGAAAGACCAAAATATGTAGCTAACCCGACATCAGGATCTATTCACAATTACGGAGGTGCAGTTGATATAACACTTGCAAATTCGTCAGGCGAACCACTGGATATGGGTACTGATTACGATAATTTCACTTATCTGGCAAACATCGATAAGGAAGCCGAATTACTTGAAAAAGGAGAACTAACGAAGGATCAAATTCAAAACCGGATGATTCTCCGTAATATTATGACTGAAGCGGGCTTTCTGCCTCTTAATTCAGAATGGTGGCATTTTGATGCTTTTACTCGTGAAGAAACCAAAAAACGATTTAAGATTGTAGAGTAGATAGGCTAAACTCTCAGTTTTTACCTTTATACATTTCCGGAATTGGATTGTAATCAGTATTGTGAGCCCAATAAATAGTTACTACCCACCATCGTTCTCCGTCGTTAAACAATTGAATACTATTAATTCCGGTGTTAAATGGCTCTGCATCACTCTTACTTCTTTTGGAGGCGTAAGTACTGAAAAGATGAACGACGTGACCATAATCCTGAGTTGATCGATGTGTTTCGTACTCATAAAACCCATTGTCAACAAAACTCTGGCTGGTCTGTTGTATGAATTGCTCCGGTGAATAAACACGATAGATCAACTTACCTTGCTGATTCTTACCTGTAGGAACAAGTCTTGCTTCCGGGATAAATAAATTCCTGAATCGATCCCAGTCTCTTTCCTCCCCTTTTTCTCCGGATATGGATGCATATAATGCTTCTATGATCCCATCAACAGACTCTACATCTTTTGCATATTTGTCCTGACCGAATGCAGTTATCGAAAATAACAGAATGAAACTTAGTGATATGGATAGGATCTTTTTCATTGTATTGGGTATGATTTAAAAGATAATGTTATGATTACAGGTCTTCAGCGCAGTCGGTTCTTCTTCTGGTATCTACAATAGAAATAGCTTTCCAACCCCCGCTTGTTCGTATAAATTGAAAAGAGTTTACTCCACAATGAGAGAAATTATCTCCCAAGTAAAAAGAATACGGAACCCAGGCTACTGCCATATCTCCATCAACATTTACCTTAATATTTGCCACACGCTCGTCCCATACATCATCATGAGGAGTTCCTACAGCGTTTTTAAAACCTGCCAAAGAACCTTGCCTCAAAACAGTTTGTCCGTCCCTGTTTTTAGTAATGGATTGCATGGTAGCATCTTTTGTGAACACCGAAGAAACCATAGAACTATCTCCGGCTCGCATGCCATCAAACAAAGTTTCAATCTGAGATAGTATCATTTCTCTGTCAGAATTCTGAGCGTTAACAGAGTAAGCAAACAGTAATGATAAAATAAAAATACCGGTTATAAATCTATAAAACGTGTCTTTCATAATTGTAAAACTTAATTGCCGGTATTTACATAATAATTAGAATTACAATTGTTCAAAGATGTAAATCGCAAAAAAGTGATCAGGGAACTATTGGTTCGATGTCTTCGCTTTCAAAAGTAAACTGAAGTTTAAATTTACCTTTGGTATCCACCGTGTAGTTTGCATCCAATTGTTGAAGCTGTGTATGAATTAAATTCAATCCCAGATTTTTCGGCTTATCAAAATTACTGTCCTCTCCAAAACCTGATCCGTCATCTTCATATAATACAGTGACTTTTTCTCCGTCAGCATCCAACTTCACCTTAATCATGCCTTTCTCTTGATCATGAAAAGCATATTTAAATGAATTTGTAATTAACTCATTCAATAGTAGTCCTATTGGAATAGCCTGATTAATATTCAATTTATATTCATCAATTTCGATAACAAATTCTATGTTTTTGCTTTGATCACTCATGGTGGACGAAATTGCAGGGACTAACATATCCAGATAAGACTGAATATTAATTGAAGAAAGTTCAGGAGATTTATACATCAGTTCATGAACCATTGCAATAGATATGATTCTGTTGATGCTTTGTTCAAAGGCTGCGGTTACTTTCTCGTCATTAACCTCGTTCTTTTGTAATTGAAGAAGACCTGATACAATGGCCAGGTTATTCTTTACTCTATGATGGATCTCTGAAAGCAGAGTGGTTTTCTCCTTTAGTGAGTTTTCAATAATCTCTTCTGATTTTTTCTTTTCAGTAACATCTTCCACCAAAGACATAACCGTAGTTATCTCTCCTAAAGAATTTTTTACGACGGTGTTATACCATACACAATCGATAATTTTATCTGACTTTGTATAGTTTCTATTATGCGAAATATTGGAATCAACACTTCCATTTTTCAACTCATGAGCAATTACCTGTGTTTTGGCTTTGTCCTGTTCATAAATGAGATCAAATGCATTTTTTCCAACCACTTCCTGTTCAGTCCATCCAAATATTTGCTCACATCTTTTAGACCAACTTATGATATTCAATTCGCCATCGTATTCAACTACACCTAATGGAGAATTATAGAGGTGATTCTGAAGCTGCTGAAGAACCTCGGCATGTTTTTGCTCTGCTTTCTTTTGCTCACTGATGTCGATTCCAACTCCTAATAAACTTTCCTGACCTCTGTAATTTATTGAAACACCTGTAAAATAATACGGTATTCTGCTCCCATCTTTAGTCAATAAGTCAGCTTCTACATAACCTTCGCCACTTTCAAAAACATTTTCAATAATTTCAGTCAGTAACTCTTTTTCATCTTCATGAACAAAGTTTAGCGGGTGGGCATTTTTAATCTCTTCAGTAGTATAATTTGTAATTTCTTCGAGATTGTTATTCCAACGTACATATTTTCCTTCCTTATTAAACAGGTAAAAAACTCCCGGAAGGCTGTTTATGATAGAATCTGAAAGTTGTCGCTCAAAATTGATGTCTTCTTCAATTTTCTTCCGTTCGCTGATGTCAAAACCCACACCAAGTAAACACTCCTCCCCGTTGTAATTAATTGCCGCACCTGTAAAATAATACGGGGTTTTAGTTCCGTCTTTACTTAAAAAATTAGCTTCCACACTATCTTCGCCTGCTACAAATACATTCCCTATCTTCTCAGCCAACAATTCCTTTTCATCATCATCAAAGAAATTTAACGGATGAGCTTCTTCCATTTCTTGTGAAGAATACCCTGTTACCTCTTCAAAATTCTTATTCCATCTGTAAAACCTGCCCTCCTTGTTATACAAATAGAAAACAGCAGGCATGCTATTTATAATTGAATCAGAGAGTTGCTTCTCCAGATTAATTTCTTTTTCGGCTTTTACTCTTTGTGTTATGTTATTAACAAAGACAGTTAAACCTACTATTTTATTGTCTTTAGAAGTGATCGGAGCAAACCTGCTTTCCCAATAGCGTTCAGGTAGATTCTCATTTCCATATTTTCTGATGTAATCAAAGTAATTTCCCTTCAGAGCTTCATCACAATCTTTTTTGAAGGTTTCTTTAAGTTCTTCATCCTTCATATAGTCGAGCATATTCTCTCCGACCTCAATTTCAACATCCCATAATTCTTTCATAAGCTCTTTATGGGATCTCGTAAACGATAAATAATTATAAGCCGGATCTAAAGAGAATATCATTATTCCTCTTGGGCTATCAAGAACGGATTGCAAAAGCTCAGAATTCTTTTTGAATTTTTCTCTGCTTGTAAGCAATTGCTCTGATTTTTGATGTAACAGAGATTGTAATTCTTCCGGCCTTCTCAAAAATTTAGTAGTCAGAAATCCGCCTAAAAATCCACCAAAAATTGAAAACCCAAAAATTAACAAAAAACTAGATTCTGCAACTTCAGTATCTAATCGTTTTGCATAGAGCCTCCAATCTCCTTCAGGGAATTTTACCGATGAAAATGAATCGAGTTCAACTTGATCGTTAATAGGTAGAAAGAAATCCTCTTCTCCGGTATTCGGGTTTACTTTCGATAGTTGAAAATAATACCTATCCTGCGGGAATTGATCTATTCCGGATTTCTCTATCAACGTTTCAAGGTAAATCAGAATAGCAGAATAACCCCATATTTCTCCTTCAATATTTATTGGTAACCTACCAATAACCGCTTGCCCACCTTGCTTAAGATTAATAGGACCCGCAAAATAAATCGTATTTAATTCAGCAGCTTTTAAAGCCTCAACATTAACCTTCGGGTCGCTCAATATGTCATATCCCACTACCGATTCGTTTCCTTCTAAAGGATACACATATTCAATTACACCCTGAGGTAGCAATTCCAAAACATCAATTACATCACTGTTATCAATAATACGTTGAGCAATTTGTTCAAAGTTCTTAACCTCCCCTTTATCATTTACGGTAAGTGCAAGGGTTAATGCTGCACTGTACGATTCCTGAATAGTTTGCTCAATGTTCTGCTCAATCAGCTCAAGAACCTCTTGTGATTCTCTGGCTTGATTCTGAATCAAAACCTGATAACGCAAAGACGCAATCACCGTTCCAATAGAAATAATCAAAAGACCTACGATTAATCCCGAAACTGCTGGAGAAAAAAACCTTTTTGATATTTTATTCAAACTTTCACCTTCTCTGAAGATAATTTCTAAATAATCTATATTTAAACCTTAATCAATGAAAATACAAGTACTATCGCTGCTGTTTTCCATCTCATTATCCCATGCTTAAGTAGTTAAAAACTTTACAGCTGCCAATCTATGATTTAATTCATTAAAAAAAACCTGCTAATTATAACTCACTGCAATGTAGTTATTTAGATAACCTCTCCTCAATATTTATTGATTTTGATCTATTTCACTGAGTGATACACCTCAAAATTCCGATACTCTGAATACTCACATTTTGAATGCAGTCAATAATCTTTTACCAATTTCGGAATAGCGAACTTCAGCATTGAGCAAACTCTAATTCTTCTGTTACTTTGGATGAAATCTATCTTCCTGAAGTGTATAAAACCTTTCTCATTTCATTACATAATAAAGCAATTATTTGGCATCGATGTACTCCAAATAAATAAGTATAAGCGCGATGCGTCACTCTCTCTTTCCTAATCACTTTGATTGCATAATCTATTCAAAAAGCTATATGGCCTTCTCTCATATTGCTTCAGCTTTCCCTGACTTTAAGCCGGTATAAAGCTTGAAAAATAAGATCATAAATAAGATATAAAGAGCTGTGTCCCAGTCTCCTGTTAAATCAAAAACAGCCCCTATCAATATAGGACCTGTTGCAGCCAACAAGTATCCGATAGATTGTGACATTCCCGAAAGTTCTGTTGCTGTTTCTGAATCCGAAGATCGTAGTACAATAAATAACAATGCCAGCCCAAAACTTCCGCCTAATGAAAATCCGATTCCGGAAACCCATAAAAATACGGTTACGTTAGTCCCCAGCCATAAACCTATTAAGCTAATGGCTTCCAGGAGAATTAAAACCGATATATATTTTCTCTGATCATCCTTTTTTGCGGCAATTACAGGAACGAGCACAGATCCAAGTACTCCGGTTACTTGTGATAGCGATAAGTACCAACCCGCTTTGGAACTACTAAACCCTTTCGAAATCAGGATATCTGGCAGCCATGCAAGTATTACATAAAAAGCTATTGACTGCAATCCCAGAAACAGAGCCACATTCCATGCCAGTGAATTTGATCCCAGATCCTTCATGGCTTTTTTAAAACTTCTTTTTGAATTGGTAGGAATACTGAATTTATTTTGGCTTATCCACACCAGAAATGCCAAAATTGAAAACAATCCCCAAACTCCCAGTGAAGTTTTCCAGGACCCCGGAAAATATTCCGCAATTGGTACACTAAGTCCGGCAGCAAGAGCCGCTCCTACCCCCATCATACCGGAATATAAACTCGTCATAAATCCGGATCTTTTATCAAAATCCCGTTTTACAAGAGCAGGCAAAAGTACATTTCCAAACGCGATGGCTATTCCCAGAAGTATGGTTCCCAAAAACAATAATGGAATATATCCAAAAGCTCTGAGAACAATACCCAGAGTCAACAAAAGTAAAGCTCCGGATAATGTCTTTTCGATGCCACATCGCCGGGTAAAAAGAGGTGTTAAAGTAGATAAAACCCCGAACGCTACCAGTGGAAGTGTAGTTAATAAACCCAACATCGAATTAGACAGACCTGTCGACTCTCGTATCATTGGTATCAAAGGTCCTATTCCTGATAATGCCGGTCTTAAGTTAAAGCCGATAAGTATAATTCCTGCGATTAATAAAATCTGATCTCTTCGGGAGCGATCTGAATAGGAGGTCAATTCAATCTATATCTGATGAAAATTCATCTACAAAAGGTACGGGAAACTGAGTTGTTATGTGTGAGTATTAATCTATTTGATATACAACACATTCTTAATAAAGCTGTAATCAATTCGTGGAATGTTTCCCATAGCTTTTATTGATCACTATTTTAGAACGGCTAACAATACTCACTTGTTTGTTCATTGAAAGAAAAATTAAATGTAATATTTAAGAATGAAATCAATGAAAGCAGCTTATTATAACAAGTTTGGAGAATTAGATAACATAGAAACAGGGGAACTTGAAAAACCTGAACCGGGTGAAGGTGAGGTATTGGTTCGCGTAAAAGCAGCTGGAGTCAATCCTGTTGATGCGTTTGCTACACAGGGAATGTTGCAAGATGCTATTCCATCTGAATTTCCTGCAATCCCGGGGTGGGACGTAGCCGGCATAGTTGAACAAAGAGGCCATTCAGCCCGAAGATTTAACGAAGGTGATGAAGTGTATGCGTATGCTCGTAGACCCATCATCCAACACGGAACTTTTGCAGAGTACATCTCACTTCCGGAAAGTTATTTAGCTAAACGTCCACAAAATATTTCCATGGAAGAAGCCGGAGGAATTCCTTTGGTTGGATTAACTGCTTACCAAGCACTTTTTGATGTAGCTGAAATGAAAGAAGGACAAACATTATTGATACTGGGAGCTTCAGGTGGTGTTGGAACATTAGCCATTCAATTAGCAAAAGCACATGGTATTAAAGTAATTGGCGTAGCTAGTGAGAAAAACCATAATTATATGAAAGAACTTGGTGCTGATGCTACTGTGGATTATAAAGATAATCATGTTGGGGAAATGGTTTCTGCTATCGAACCCAACGGTGTTGATGGGATCTTTCACTGCTCTCGTGGGAACGCTCTTGATCAGGTTATGGAATCCGGAGTATTGAAAGATAATGGGCATCTGGTCTCTATTACCAACAGAAATCCTAATATCAGTGAAGACATTAATTTCCAATATGTGTTCGTAGAACCAAACTCAGCGCAACTTCAACATATTCAGAAATTAACCGATGAAGGGAAAATTAAAGTTCACGTTTCAAAAACATACACATTAGAAGAGGCTGGTCAGGCTCTGAAAGATGTTCAGACTTTGCATACGCGTGGAAAGCTGGTTGTTACCCCGTAGAAATTAAGATAGTTGTAGATAGGTTGCGTGACTACGGTTACGTAACCATCTCTTATACTTTGCAATCTACTCGTTATTTATACTTTCGGATATAAATCTCTAATACTTCAAATCCAGTATAGTGTAATCACTATCTTTTGGTGAACCAAAATAAAATGTATGGATCCGGTTACTCATGGATTAGTGGGAGCAACCAGCGCTCAGTTATTTTCTGATAAAGACACGTTTAGAACGGCTTCATTTATTGGCTTTATCGCCGCTCTTGCCCCTGATGCCGATGTGTTTTTAGGTTCTGCGTCAAATCCACTGCTTACGCTTGAGTTACACCGCCATTTTACTCATTCATTTATTTTTATTCCTTTTGGTGCACTATTTGTCTCATTTATTCTCTGGTTCTTTGTTAAAAAGAGAATCAGCTTTAAGCATACCTACTTTTTTAGCCTGATGGGTTTCTCAACGGCTGGTTTAATGGATTATATCACCAGTTATGGTGTATATCTCTTTTGGCCGTTTGTTGATGAACGCTTCGCTTTAAACATCGTCTCTGTTTTTGACCCTTTGCTTACCGGAGGTTTACTGATTGCTGCATCCATTGCTTTTTACAAGAAAAAGAAAGCTCATAGTTACGGTCTTGTAGCATGGCTGTTTCTGTATCTATGTTTTGCAGGAATTCAAAAAAACAGAGTTGAACACTTTGCGGCGGATGAGTTAATCGGTGAGAATAATTCCAATGCTGAAATTATTACCAAGCCGACCATTGGAAATCAAATTCTATGGAACGTTCGTTTTGTGGATGACGGTGAAATTTGCAGTTCAGGAATTCGGATAGGTATTTTTTCAACACCCATTGTTTATGAGGGAGAATGTGCATCTTTAGTTGATTGGAAGACAGAATATAAAGCATTTAGTGCCACGGTGATGTATAGAGATATAGAACGTTTTTCCGATTTGTCGGACAATTTATTAGTTCAACATCCAAATCATCCAAATGTACTCGGTGATGCCCGCTATTCCATGCTTCCAACAAGTGTTTCGCCATTATGGGGTATTACCATTGATACCTCAAAAACAAATCAGCATGTACCCTTTGATACCTACCGAGATGCCAGTCCGGAAATCAGATCAAAGTTTTTAGATATGGTTTTGGGTCGGATAAACTAACTTTCTGAGATTAAAGCATTGTCAGGATGATTTTTAATGACTGGAGCTGAATAAATATTTCAGCCCATCGAATATTTTGAACCTTATTTACCGGTATGAATGCTCAAATTGTTCTTATTTAGTAAGAAAATAGCTCAGTCTGAAGCATCTAACTGATCCGCTTCAAAAGCTAGTAAAAATTTATCCTATAACTCAAAGTAACGCTTCAACTTATCTTGAAATAACCTATACTCCACCTTTCTTTAAACATCTAAAAGTATACTTAATCAAAATACCCATTTGAGACAACTGGCAGCTATATTATTTACAGATATCGTTGGATATACCGCCATCATGCAGGAAGACGAAGCGAAAGCACGGAAAATCAGAGAAGTCCACAGGTCAGTGTTCGAGCGTCACCATCAGGAGTTCAATGGGAACATCATTCAGTATTTTGGTGATGGAACATTAAGTATGTTTCAAAGCGCAGTGAATGCTGTGCAGTGTGCCATCGCTTTACAACATTCATTTCTGACACATGATCTTCAGATTCCTGTCAGAATGGGTATTCATTCAGGGGATATTTTTTACGACGGCACAGAAATTTTCGGGCATGGTGTTAATGTTGCTGCCCGTATAGAAGCAATGAGTTCAGCAGGAAGTGTTCTTATATCAAAATCTGTGAACGATGAGTTGAATAATCATACAAACCTAGATAGCAAACCTTTAGGGACTTTTTCTTTTAAAAATGTTATCGATCCTGTTGAAGTATTCGCCATCAGGCAGCAAGGTTTAATCTCTGAAATCTCACTTGAAAAATCTTCAGTTACAAAAGTACTTGATAAAAAATCTGTTGCCGTTCTGCCTTTTCAAAACCTGAGTTCTTCAGAGGAACAGGTATATTTTTGCGATGGGATGACGGAAGAAATTATCAATGCCCTATCTAAAATAAAAGAACTGAGAGTAACCTCACGTACATCAGCATTCCGCTTAAAAGATCAAAATTTGGGTACTTCTGAAATCGGAGAATTGCTCAATGTTTCAACACTGGTGGTTGGTAGCATAAGATTGAGTGGCTCTAAAATGAGGATTTCTGTTCAGTTGATTGATGTTGAGGAAGATTATTGTTTTTGGTCTGATAAATATGACCGAATTTTAGAAGACGTATTTGAGGCGCAGGACGAAGTAAGTGTTGCCATAGCCGAACGACTTCGTGAATATTTGGGGCATTTAGACATCGATGAGTCGCTGGTGCCCGCTCAGGATATTACACCAGACGACTACAATACCTATCTGAAGGCAAGATATCATATTTTAAAAATGACAGCTTCAGATATCCATAAAGGTATACAATTACTTGAACCGCTGCTTATTCATTCACCTGACTATGTATACGGACATCTTGGAATGCATCTGGGATACACATTACTGGGCACCTTAGGGTACATGCCTGGGGAAAAAGCATTTCCTACCGGCATGAGTTATCTACAGAATGCGATACAGCTGGAACCGGATCTTCCGGAATGTAACCTGCAGCAATCATGGATCAGCTTTCTTCAGGAATGGAATTTGGATAAAACCTATGCTTATCTCAGTAAAGTTCATAAAGAACGTCCCATTGTTGACTACTATCAAACTATGGCGTCTGTTATTATAACAGAGAAAAATTTCAAAGCAGCTGAAAACTACATTGATACTGCTTTAAAAATGGATCCTCTCTCTGAAATCACCCATCATTTAAAAGGATTCATATTTTATGTGCAACACCGGTATGATGAAGCTCTTGCCTTTCTCCGAAAGAGTCTTGAATTGAATCCCGATTCAACAGTTTCATATACTGAACTTGGTCAGTCTTTATTACTTAGCGGGCATCATGATGAAGCTCTCTCCTTTTTTGAAAGTCTTCCCTCTGATAAATCTGAATTGATAAAAAAAGGAGGAATCGCACTTGTTCACGCATTTCAGGGAAAGAAAGATTTAGCCAAAAAGGAAATGAAGGTACTGGAGAAAGCACTGCAAAGTGAATCCATGGAAAAAGCATTGTATTTGCTGATTATCATTGAATGTGCTCTTAATAATTTTGAGCAGGCATTTCTGTATATCCGGCGGGCTTTTGAGTATCGATTACCTATGCTTGTTTATTTGAAAATTGATCCAATTATCAAGCCATTACATAATCATCCCGAGTTCAGGGAGTTATTCGGCACTTTTCTTATATCAAAAAAAGTACCGTCCGGTATTGAACAGCAATATAAAAAATCGCTGGTGAGTCAGCAGCATGTTGAAAAATACAGGAATGAGCTAAAGAAACTTATGTCTGCGGAGAGACCTTATTTAAATCCCCATCTCACATTAGCAGAACTGGCTGAGTTATTGGGAATTGGTGCCAACCAGTTATCTCAGATTCTGAATGCTGGTTTTGACCAAAACTTCTCAGAATTTGTAAACTCATACCGAGTACAACATTTTAAGTTATTGCTTCAAGAACCGGAAAAACAACAATTCACAATTCTTGCCCTTGCTTACGAAAGCGGTTTCAACTCTAAAACCGCTTTTAATGCTTTTTTTAAGCGATCAACGGGAATGACTCCAAAATCTTATTTGAAATCGGTACGTTCTTAACACGTTCACATTTCTAAACCTGAACGTTTGTAAATATCAAGCTAAGTAGATTGAATTCAGATTCAAACGTAACAAATCAATTTCTGAATTATGACTACTCAAAAAATGAACGCTATTATATCAACTGCATACGGGGATGCGGATGTTCTCCAGCTCAATCAAGTTGAAAAACCTTTTCCAAAATCTGATGAAGTATTAATAAAAGTACATGCCACTTCTGTGACAAATGCGCATACGGCTATGAGAACGGGTTACCCTTTATTTAGCAGATTATTTATGGGTATTCTTAAACCTAAAATGCAGATCTCAGGCACCGATTTTTCCGGTGAAATTGCAGCCATTGGTAAGGATGTCAGGAAGTATCAAGTTGGGGACTTAGTATTCGGATCTACTGATCTGAATGGAGGAAGCTATGCCGAGTATCTTACAATAATGGAAAATGATGTATTAACGCTAAAACCGGATAATTACACTCATGCGCAGGCTACAGCTATTATTGATGGTGCATCAACAGCTTATGCTTTTTTAAAAAATGCTATTGACTTGAGATCCGGACAAAAAATTCTGATTAATGGGGCTTCCGGAAGTATTGGTACTGCTGCCGTACAAATAGCCAAATATTTTGGCGCTGAGGTAACCGGAGTATGCAGCACCTCAAATGTATCAATGGTTAAAACAATTGGTGCTGATCATGTGATAGATTATGTTAAAACTGATTTCACTAAGGAAGACAAAAAATATGACATTATTTTTGATACCGTAGGTACATCCGGTTTTAAGAAATGCAAATCTGTGCTCACAAAAAACGGAATTTACCTGACACCTGTACTCACAATCAGAAGTTTAACTGACATGTTATTATCTACGCTTTTTTCAGCACGAAAAGCACTCTTTATGGCTTCAGGTCTCAGGGATATAAAGACTAAGTCCAGAGAATTTAAAACACTCAAAAAATTGATGGAAAACGACAGTCTAAACCCTGTAATCGACAGATACTATAAACTTCCACAAGTCCCGGAAGCTCACAGATATGTGGAAAAGGGGCATAAAAAAGGAAACGTGGTTATAAATATTATTGAGGAATAGGAGTCGAATACTTCTTTCCCCCGTTCATAACAGGTTAAATCTACTAAGTTACATTAACATCAAAGAAATTCGAGAATAAGACGGACGAATCTTACCATAAAATATGGTTTAGCTCTGACTACCGTAATTACCAAGCTTTTGGTTGATCAAATTTGAAGTTTTCTTATTCAAGGTGAAAAAACTACTCATTTTTGAATCCCGCCAATTCATAAATCTCAGCTGGACTTAGGTTACTTAATTCCAATATACTTTTGCCGGATTTCTGCATGGCTTCTCGGATTACATAGTTACCTGCTCGATATCCGATATATGTCCTGCCATCCGGATGTTTACCAGATACCCAGTGATTGTAATTCGCATCTTTGGGAAGTTGCAAAATCTCTTCTACCCACTGTTCAGCTTCATCGGAATAAGCATTTGCTTCATGACGAATACCCGTATAGTCTTCCGCAAATACTACGGCTAAACCTTCATTTATAATGGCATTGTCAATGCCCTGAGCAAACTCGTTTTGATGAATACTCCACCCCCTCGTAAGATGATGAAATTCATGAAAGATAAAAGTTTTCATTCCTTCTTTTGCCGCTTGTAACGCTCCGCCCGGATACACTTCTGAAATTAGAGCAACTATTTTTCCTGTAGGTAGATGTTCGTTAGTCCAGCCGGAAACACCATCCACCATCTGTAGGTCGCGATCAATAATTTGAACTTCTATAATTACACTATCCGGTAATTTCTCGAGAATGACGGCACTTTCTTTACCATGGGAATCAATAATCTGCTGGATCCCTTTTTTTTCATTTTTAGTGAGTCCATCCCCACTTTTATCAAAATGAACCTTTATTTTTAAGGGGGTATTCACTGCCTGACTTCTCCCTGAGGATTTCATAAGGATCATCAATATTGTGAACATTAACGAAATGTATAAGAGTTTTTTCATAATTTTCGATTATACCTTCACATCAAACTTACGGAAACAGTTCAGGAAGATTATAAGGGGATTAGTCTGGAACATTATTACCACTCCGGTCATGATTTTAACAATTCAACAATCACGAACAGTATGAAACAGACTCTGGATTATATGCAGAATGAGTTCGGACCCTATCCACTGGATCATCTTCGCATTGCAGAACTTCCATCTTTCTGGGGTTTCGGAGGTTTCGCGGCAGCAGGAACTATCAGCATGGTAGAAGACAATCTCTATTTAGTGGATGAACGCAATCCGAAAGCTTTTAACCTGGTTGCTAAACGAACTATTCACGAAGTTGCACATCAATGGTGGGGACATCAGCTTAGCACGCAAAGTGTAAGCGGTGGTCAGACCTTTGTGGAAGGATTTGCTAAATACTCGGAAGGAGTAGTTATGGAAAAATATTATGGAATGCCCTCACTTTTCCAGCTTGGCAAGTCTGCCAATCACACCTATTTTACTGGGCGGTCTTATGCTGCTACCCCGGAACAACCACTTTACCTTGAGCAAGGCGAACACTATATGCTGTATGGTAAAAGCTATATGGTGATGATGGGTCTTAAGGATCTTATTGGTGAATCAGCTATAAACAAGGTGCTGAAAACGCTTGTTCAGAGGCACAAAGATGAAGTTGATGCCTCCGTAACAACTCCTGAATTTTTAAATGAATTGTATACAGTTACCCCACGGAAATACCAAGAATTAATCAACGACTGGTTTAAGAAGATCATCACGTATGATCTTTCTGTTGAAGGCGCGGCTTACTCCGAACTACAAAATGGCAGATATGAAGTCACACTCACGGTGGAAGCTCAAAAACTGGAATTTATAGATGGGATTGACTCTCCGATAGAGATGAATGAACCAATTATGATAGGATTATATTCTACCCACCCTTCTGAAGCATTCGAAGAACAGATTTTTTTCCTTGACACAAAGAAAATTATCACTGGAAGTCAACAAATCACTATTCAAGTGGATAAACTCCCCAGCTATGTGAGCATTGATCCTTACGGCACTCGTCCCGATTTAGTAAGGTCGGATAATCATTTCAATTTGAAATAATAAATGCGGATACTATTATACTGATAAGAAAGCCTGACCCGCTTTTATTGAATCAAGCTTTGAGTATCCCGGAAGTAGCGGATTGCGAATTTAATCTCTAGAAAATAACCTATCAAAGCATTAGAAATAGCACTGAAAAGATATTGATTGAAAAATGCTCAGAATCTATTCTTTTTCTTAATCATTCGAACCTTTATAAACTGATTCATTCTGTTACCTTTGCTGTCAAAACTGACAGGTATAAAAGTGAAAACAACTTTAGAAAAAGTAATTGAAGAGTGCGGATAAACCAGACATTTTGTTAATTCAATCAAAGACATTATGTAAATGAAAAGTTCCATTCTTAATTGAATGGAACTTTTTGCTCATAGCACCACTTCTACTTGATTTATTCAAACTCGATGACATCAGCGGTAATAGAAACCGATGCTTTTGTATAAACCATAAAGTTCGTCGTGTTAGAGTCATATTGAATGTTAATTAGAGCTAATGTTCTCCCTTCTATAGTTTCTCCTTGTTTCTCGAAGTTATCCCAAAGCGATTCACGAGCTTCTTTATAAATCATTTTATTTCTATCAAGAGGAATTATACCTATAGAATTGGTAGCAATTCCCCATGAATAACTAGCTCCAAATAAATAGGATGTTTCAGAGGTGCCCGTAATATTTTTAGCCACAATAGTATAGTTTCCTTCTTTTAACTGAACCTCGGTGCTATTAGATGCCACAAACATACCTGTATTTCCACAGCCTGTATGCAGAAATGCCATGGCCACAAGGATAAAAATTTGATAAGATTTCATATTGATAAGATTATTTTTGATTGGATTGTTGTTTTAGTTGTTGTACTTCTTGATTAAAAAAATCCTGTAAGCGGTGAGACCCATGGCGCGTCGCAATATTATCGCCTGCCATAAGTGTGAGAAAGAATTCAACCCGTCCAAACCTATGTACAGGTAAAAAGATCTGAGCTGCATTTAAAATCAATGACCTAAGCATATTCGGAACGTGAACGATATTAACTGGTTTATTCCATGCACATAAAGCCATTTCCGCTATCTCATTTTGAGTAAGAATATCGGGTCCGCCTACCGCTATCTCCTTATTTTTCTGAGCAACAGCCCGTACACATACTTCTGCAAGATCAGCCCCGTGGATAGGATTTAATTTTGACTCTCCATTCCCAAACAGCACGATTCTGCCTCTCTCAGCCATGTTTAAGGCATATCTCAAATCTGAAAAATAACCATTAGGTCGAATGACTGTAAATTCTAATCCCGAGACTTTGAGGATATCTACAAACCGTTCTTTTGCCTCAACGAATTTTAGATGACGCAGTTTATCACCATTTAAAACTGACACATAAATAAATTTTCTAACACCTGATCGTTTTGCTTCCCTCAACAGGTTTATATTTGCCTGATAATCGACATCCATATAAGTAAGCCCATCTTTTTGGTGATTGATACCTACAGTTGATATCACAGTATCAACATCTTTATAAACATCAAATAATGATTCTGGCCGGGTTACTTCAGCTTTCACTACTTCCACGTTTGCAAGTTTCAGACCGTTCAACTTCTCCGAATCCCGAACTAAAGCTATAGCCGGTATCTTCCAGTTACCTAGTTCTTTAAGGATATATTTACCAAGATAACCGCTGGCTCCTGCAACTAAAATTTTTGTCATATGCATTATTTTGATTACGGAAACAATATCAGCAGGATAGAAACACTAATCGTACGGAATGATAAATTCGGCGATTATTATGAAATTCAGGACCTTTTTAAAAAAGAGAAAAGTCTGTTCATACAAGAAAAAATGAATGAAGTTTGAGAACAGCTACCATTATCAAGCATACACAGATTAATAATGTCAAGAATTAGAATCACTTCTCCTACTGATTATTCTTCAACCACTTACGTGGGGTACTACCTGTTTTCTTTTTGAAGTAATCGTTGAAAGTTGATTTGGAATTAAACCCACTTTCAAAAGCTAAACCCAGTAACGTAAAATTTTTGTTCGCAGGATCCAGCGCTTTCTCCTTAAAACATTCAAACCGGAAATTATTAACAAAGTCGTTGAAACTTACCCCGACCTGATCGTTCAACATCCAGGAAAGTTTATTAGGATGAATTCCGGTCTCAGCTGCCAGTGATCTCAGACTTATGTTTGTATCCAGATAGCGCTCATCCTGATGCATTAACTGATTGAGTTTTTCCAGAGCCATATCGATCTCTGCAGGTTGCATTAACGCTCTGGTATCAACATCATTTTTTCTATGCACACTTTCGTTATTCAGCTCCGGTCTTGATCGTTTATTGGGTAACCGGGATGGTTCGAATGTTTTTGTGACCAACTCTTTAAAATATTCTGTTTCCCGAATATTGGAAAAAAACGGGCGACTTAGAAAGTTTGCATACTGACCTCTTTTATCTGAAACTGCCCTTTCAAAAAGTTCCAACGCTTTTTTGTTCTCACCAAACTGTGCGTACAGAAACACAGACCATGGCGTTAATGAGAATCCTTCTTTTGCTATAATCTCATCAATTTCCTCAAGCCTGATGCCATGATCGTTGGGTTGGTGAGTAAGTGAATACAGCATACTACATGACTTCGGAGATTCAGCTAGTGGCGTTTTTTCTATAAAGTCATCCAATCCTACTTTGCGCTTTAACTTAATCAAGGTAAGTTGCTTTAAACTGATAGCATGTGTAAAGTCAGGGTTAATTCGCAGAGCTGCGTCAGTACTTTCCAAAGCTGATTCATAATCTTTTTTCAAATAATGAATATTTGCTTTGGTAAAATGATGATTGGGCGAAAGCGGATCGAGTTGAAGAATGTGTTTAGTATGATCCATGGCTTCATCGAACCAACCAATAGCCGTATACAATTCAGCCAACCCTTCTTCGGCTTCGGTGTAAGATGGATTTAAAGCCATAGACTTGAGATACAGCTTTTCTGCCTCCCCATAATTCCAGTGTCCCCAAAATTCAAGCGTAGCTTTGCTGTAATAACCGAGAAACGATTCTTTATCTATTTCAAATCCCCGATCTATATAATTAGCTGCTAATTCAAGAGAGCTGTCATTAGGAGTCCATGATCCAAACATAGAATGACAGTAACCCGCTCCAAAATAAGGCCAGGAAAAATCAGGGGCCATTTCTATACATTGCGGATAAAATTTCATCGCATTTCCAATCCCCTCACTATCCCATCGCAAATGATTATACCGTGCTTTTAAGTACAGATTATACGCCTGAATATTCTGAGTAGGTACATCCACCAAATGTTCACCAATTTCTAAGTGACCAAAATTTTCTCTGATTTGTTCGGCAATTTCTAAACTGATTTCATCCTGAAGTTCAAAAATATCCTCAATATTACGATCAAAACGGCCCGACCAAATTTGAAAGCCATCTGTCGTTTGTATCAGCTGTGCAGAGATTCGCACTCTCTTGTTTGACTTTCGTACACTGCCCTCGAGCACCGTTGAGACTCCTAATTGATTACCGATATGTCTGACATCCATCTGCCTGCCTTTAAACGCAAATGAAGAAGTTCTCGCAGTAACCTTTAAATCCCTAATCCGGGTCAATGCATTTATGATATCTTCGGTGATACCATCACTGAAATATTCATTTTCAGGGTCTGAACTGAGGTTCAGAAATGGCAGTATAGCTATGGATTTGTTATCGGCCAAAAATGTATTAAGTGTTTGAGTACTCCCCGTAATTCATGTATACAGAAAGAAGATATAAAATCATGGGAATAAAGGAACTAAAATGAATTTGATGTTTAATCTCATTCAGCATCCAAGAATAACATTCTGTTTCAAATTCAGTTTTGGGAATTGAAACCTTAGTTCAGGTTTTTCCCTAATTATCCCAAAAGTCCCGAATCTCACTAATACGTCCGCATTTTCATTTCAGGACGTTTGAACTGCTATTTCTTACGATCATTGATCTGCCGATTCGATTTAGTGGATTTTTAAAACTGAATCTATCGACAAATATCAAATCATTCATTTAACCATTTAAAATTTAGAACAATGAAAAACCTACTTATTATTGTTTTTACACTTGTCTCAATTACTGCTTTTGCTCAAACTAACTCACCGGAGGGTAAAGAAACTGAAGTCACCCAAAAATGGAGGGTAAGTATACCTTATATCGTTCCAGATGAGATTATCTCAGGTTATGGCAAGCGTACAAGTATTCAAATGGTTGAATTTCATGTAAAACGCAACTTAGATGAAAAGAACATCATTGGAGTGAAGTTCGCTACATGGCGATTATTTCAACCTATGGGAATCACTTGGTGGGATGGCGTAGTCGATAAAATAGATTCCGGGACAGAATATTACGATGGATATTTAAGGGAAACAGGAATTGGCATTTCTTATCAACGTATGCTGTGGAAAGGGCTTTTTACGTCTATTGAAGTACTGCCGCAAATTCAAACTTATACCGATCTAGACGGCAATAAGATTAAAAATGGCTTTAAAGTTTATAATTCTTATCACTTAGGCTATCATTTCACAATCGGGAAGAAAAAACGATTTTTCATAGAGCCCCAGGTTCATATAAATCAATGGTTCTTCGACAACAACTCGCCAGCAGGATTTAAAGAGTTCGATGATAAATATGGAAACGTCTTTTGGTTTGAGCCAAACCTTTACTTCGGGTTTAAATTCTAAAGAATAGCTGCCTAGGTGCAATTCGCAGAAGTCCATAAATACACAGCTACTGACCTTAATAAAGGAATGCAGTTTTAAAACCCATTATATAATCAAGATTAATTCAACAAATGAACGATAATAAGCAAACAAATTATATAGCCGCAGGAATTGCGATTGGAACTGCCATTGGTGGAGCGATGGGTTACACCAAAAAAAACCTGACTAAGAAAGAATCGTGATCTGATACTATGTTTAAATCAAAAAAAGGAAAGAACGAAATACTCCGCCTGTACAATCAAAAACTGAATAGCCTCAATCTCGATATTGAGTACATAACAGTTCATACCAGCTTTGGGAGAACAAATGTCATCGTCACGGGTGATCAGGAAAATCCTCCGATCATTCTTGTTCATGGTTCCAATGGGTGCGCTCCTATCGCCCTGGAAACTTATGCTAATCTGCATGAGAAATTCAGAGTTTTCGCTGTGGATGTTCTGGCCCAACCCAATAAAAGTGCCGAGACGCGCCTGAGTATGAGCGATGAATCCTATGGTAAATGGATGACAGAAATTATTACAACTCTTGAATTAGTGCAGGTTACTCTGGCCGGTTTTTCATTTGGAGGTTTGATCATTCTTAAAACTCTGGAATACGATGAGAGCAATATAAAAGAAGTGTATCTCTCAGCACCCACTTATATCGTAAATGGAAATCCGTTGAAGGCCATTTTCAAAGTATTCATTCCCATGAAAAGGTATATGAAGACAAAAAAAGTAAAGTATGTTGAGAAGTTTCTTTCCCACTTGTTTACCGATCGGGATGAGTTTGCTATCCAATTTCTCTCTAAGGTCTTTCTTGAGTTTGAAATGGACTTTACCCCGGTTCCTATCATTGATGCTAAAAAAGCAGGAAATATAACAACACCCATTACCCTTTTCGCAGCAGAAAAAGACATCCTGTTTCCCGGGATCAAAATGATAAAACGGGCAGAAAAGATATTTCCATCCCTTAGAAAAAGCATCCTTCTTGAGCATTCAAAGCATGTCCAAAACCAAGAACAGAATGAAATGATTGAACAGATAATCATCCAATCATCATGAATTCAACGCCTAAATCATTAGACTCAAATAGGTAGCAACTTTTTTACCTGACATACCCAACCTAATTTAATCAAAACCACACTTATTAATAATGACTTCATCACATCAATCACTTAAAAAAGATGCCAGAATTACGGGTATCTGGTATTTGTCTTTGGCAGTTTTCGGAGTACTGGGATTTCTTGTTTTTCATCCCAAAGTGTTTATCACGGGCGACCCTGCAGCAACCCTTCAAAATATCATTGAAAACGAATCCATTATCCGAACCCGCTTATTGCTGGAATTAGGAATAGTTTTGTCACAAGTTCTGGCGGCTGTTTGGTTTTATAAATTATTCAGACTTATTAATGAATGGGCAGCCTGGTCTTTGGCTATCTGGGGTACCGTTAATGCAGTAGCTATTATGATCAGTGCTATAGCTATGGGGTCGATAATCAATGTTGCTGCCTCTTCTCTGGTGACTGAAGAGCAGATCCTGTTAATTTCAGTTTTTCATAACATAATCAGTAATGCCTGGGCTGTTGGAAGTTTGTTTTTCGGGCTATGGCTTATTCCAATGGGACACATAGTCACCCAGTCTCACCGAATGCCTGTTTGGTTAGGATATACGTTAATTATTGGTGGTTTCGGTTATATACTAAGCACATTGCTCTACTATGCCGGAATTGAGTTGTCCTTCACTGATTTCCTAACCATTCCCGCTACCGTAGGCGAATTCTGGATGATCGGGTATCTGCTCATTTTTGGGATCAGATCAGATTCCTCAATCACTCAGTAATACCCCACGAAATAAAGATTCACATCAATTCAACATTTTAATCATAATCAAAAATAAAGATGACAACTCAGCAAACAACACTCTTATCCTTGATTCTACTGATTACATTTGCATTCAATTCATGCGACAAAAAGCAGAGTAAAGAAAAGACTACTAATCCACAACACTCGTCAGAGATCTACCTGGGTCAAAAACCACCAGGTTTAACTCCTGAATTATTTGCTCCTGATATTATTAGAACAGAACATAGAGAAGCTGAAGCTGCCTTTTCTCCCGATTTAAAAGAGTTCTATTTCCGTAGAAGAGGCGGAGAATACAAATCTAATACATTAGTTGTTATTCAATACAAAGATGGTGAGTGGAATGAGTCCATTGTGCCACCCAGAGCGGGGGAACCATTTATTTCTCCGGACGGTAAGACACTGCACTTGGGAAGTAAATATAGAGAGCGAACCAACGCTGGTTGGTCAGACGTGAAGAGTCTAGGTCCCATGTTTGACAGGGAAGATTGGGGAATTATGCGCCTTTCAGCATCGGCCAAGGGCACCTATGTTTTTGACGACTATAAAAGTAATGATGTAATCCGTATTTCAACACTCAAGGACGGCAAGCGCCAAGCACCGGAAAAGATGGGGCCAATGATCAACACAGGAAAATGGACAGCACATCCCTTTATTGCACCAGATGAATCTTACATAATATGGGATAGTGAAAGAGACAATGGGTATGGTGATTCTGACCTGTACATTAGTTTCCGACACAAAGATGGTTCATGGGATAAAGCAATTAATTTAGGAGATAAGATAAATACAGATGTCCCTGAAGCATATGGAAGCGTTACTTCCGATGGAAAGTACTTTTTCTTTCATAGATCTTACGGTGGCGACACAGGAGATATATTCTGGGTAGATGCTCAATTCATCAATGATCTTAAATCAGAACAATAATAATATTTACCTACTTAACATTTACAAACCATGAAAAATCAACTTTTAACACTCGTTTCCTTGATTATATTAGCCGCTTGTGGCGGTCCAACAACATCTAACCTTACCCAACAACCTACACTAGAGGATTACCAACTTGGCGAAACGTGGGTCTGGAAATACAAAGGCGTAACCACAGCAGGTGAAGTACGTTCAGATGGCACCGATAAGCGAATGATCGTACAAATGAATGAAGGATTGGGCATGACCATAGGCAATGACACCATTCCCCTTCCCGACATTGTAAAAGTGGATGAAAGCGAAACCCCTAAGTACGACTGGCCATTGGAAGTTGGTAAAACTTGGAAATACGAAAACAATTGGACCAGTCAAGACGGTACAACGGGAACTCAAAGTCAAAATGCAGAAGTTTTGTCCTATCAGGAAGAGACGGTAGAAGCCGGAACATTCATGGCTTATACTATCAAATACACTGGTAAAACCACAAATTCCAGAGGGTATAATGCGGAAGAAGAAGAAATCTGGTTATATGCGCCGGAAGTAAAAACCTTTATTAAACTGACTCAGTCACAAGGGGATTTTAATTATGTAGAGGAATTGATCGAATATTCGAAGCCTGATTGATCAAAAAAGACAATAGTGCCACGTAAAGGAAAGAGAGCTTCTGGGGAGTAAAAAAACAAAAAAGCCTGATCCGCTTTTCGCGAATCAGGCTTTGGCAAGCTCCCCGGGTTGGATTCGAACCAACGACCGATCGGTTAACAGCCGATTGCTCTGCCACTGAGCTACCGAGGAATTCAGTGTACCCTTCATCTCTGAAGGGGCGACAAATATAAAAAGATTATTCCCTGACTATCAATATTAATTTCACTTTTTAGTAAAAAACTTTTTTTAGTACGAGTCCTTTCGCAGGGGCAGTGAAAGTTTTTGTATCTCCATCGGGGTTTTTCAACAGTTCTTCGAATTCTTTTACTGATAATTTTCCGGTTGCAACCTCCATCATTGTACCAACAATACGCCTCACCATATTTCTTAAAAAGCGATTTGCACTTATTTTATAAATAAATTCATTTTCAGATTCCTCGAATTCAGAGCGATGAATGGTGCAAAGTGTTGTGAAATTTTCTTCATTAAACTTCGAAAACCCTGAAAAATCAAACTCCCCACTTAAAAGGTTCGCACATTCATATAATTTATCCGGATTGTAATTTCTTGGTGCTACCCATGAAGTAAGATTTCTTAACGGTGAGCGTGATTTTAGAATAGTGTATTCATATTCCCTCTTTGATGCATCAAACCTGGAATGAAATTCATCATGAACTTTTTCAATAGACTTAATCTGTACCTCATCACCAATCAAACCGTTTACTCCAAATATGAGTTTTTCGGGATCATTTAGCTCATCGACATCAAAATGAGCTACCTGTCCCTTGGCATGTACACCGGCGTCTGTTCGGCCCTGCCCTACCAGGTCAGTTTTTTGCTGAAGTATTTTTGTAAAAGCTTTTTCTAATTCACCTTCTACCGTACGTGCATCAGGTTGAATCTGCCAACCGGAAAAATTGGTACCCAGATATTCTATGGTTATTTTAAATCGCAAGTGAGAGAATATTGAATAATGAATATTCGATAACTAATATCGAATTGGAAATAAAAAACAATGCAAAGACCTTTTTTATAAGTACTTGGTAAAAATTCATCATTAGATATTCAAATAACCGTTCTGTCTGGTATAACTTGATTTTTCTTGATGATAATAATCCCATCCCTTACATAATAATTTTCATGCTCTCCTTCTTCAAGATGACCTCCTCCTACTATCCGAACGTCATTACCGATACTCGCATTTTTATCGACAATACAATTACTTATGTAACAACGTTGTCCGATACCAAATGCAGGTTTTTCAGAAGTAGCTGATTCTATTTCGTCTTTACTTTGAAAATAATCATTACCCATAATGATCGAATTTTCGATGGTTGTTCCTTTCCCAATTCTGGACCTGATTCCAATCACAGACCGAACTATCCGGCTGGCTTCGATTATACATCCTTCAGCCATAAGTGCATGCTCTAATGTTGTGCCCATTAATTTTGAAGCCGGCAGCAAACGAGCTCGTGTATACACGAAGTTATCGTTGTCATAAAGATTGAAATCCGGAACTGTATCCGCCAGTGCTAGATTTGCATCAAAAAACGACTTTATAGTTCCTATATCTGTCCAGTATCCCCCAAATTCAAAACTACTCACTCTTAGTCCTTCTTTTAAGGCTTTTGGAATTATTTCTTTACCAAAATCTGTAGCATCGGGATTATCATCAAATAATTTCTTCAGCGTTGCTTTATTAAAGATATAAATACCCATGGATGCCAGATATTCTTTGCCTTCAACCTTGAATCTTTCAGGAACCTTAGATTTCCAATCCTTTAAAGCCTCAGAATCGGGTTTCTCTATAAAACTGTCGATCAATCCATCTGAATTAGTTTTCATTATCCCAAAACCAGTAGCATCTTCTGCATTTACCGGAATAGTAGCTATCGTAAGATCCGATTCATTTTCTTTATGCCGCTTAAGTAATTTTCTATAATCCATTTGATACAGTTGATCACCGGAAAGAATCAAAACATGATCGTGATCATGATTGGCCATATGATGTAAAGACTGGCGCACTGCATCCGCAGTTCCCTGAAACCAATCCGGGTTTGAAGCAGTTTGTTCAGCGGCAAGAATATCTACAAAACCACTGCTGAATACATCAAAGTTGTACGTATTCTTTATATGGCGATTCAGAGAAGCAGAATTAAATTGTGTAAGCACATAAATCCTCCTGATATCAGAATTAAGGCAATTTGAAATAGGGATATCCACAAGACGATATTTCCCCCCTATAGGAACTGCAGGTTTGGAACGATGATCTGTTAATGGAAAAAGTCTTGTCCCTCTTCCTCCTCCAAGTATTACTGAAATTACCGAACTCTTCATCTGCTTAGCTTTTTTCTGTTAATTGTGTGTAAAGATTAATGTATTCTTTGGCTGATCGGTTCCATGAAAAATCAAGCTTCATAATTACCGACCTTACTTTATTAAATAATGTCTGATTTTCAAATAAATCAATAGCTCTTTGAACAGCATATTCTGCATTTTCCAGAGTAAATTCTTCAAATGAAATTCCATAACCGTTCTCTTCAGAAATATCTTTAACAGTATCACTTAATCCACCGGTTGATCTTACAATTGGAATAGTACCATACCTCATGGCAAACATCTGATTCAACCCGCAAGGTTCAACTCTTGACGGCATCAGGATAAAATCTGAACCTGCATAAATCTGATGGGCTAATTTTTCATTGTATTCCAAGGTTGCGTCAAAAAAACCTACGTGATCATTTGCCATTCTGCTGAATATCTCATGCAACTGAGGATCACCTGTTCCAAGTAATACAAAATTAACTTCCTGATCTGATTTCATAAAATGTGCTATTAGATCCGGTAACAGATCTGCACCTTTTTCACGAACTAACCTCCCAATAAATGATACAACAGGCAATTCAGGGTTTAATCCAAATTCCTTACAAAGAACCTTTTTATTTTTCTCTTTCCCGCTTTTTCGGCTTCTGAATGAAAAATTATGAGCAAGTAATTCATCCGTAGCCGGATCCCAAACCTCTGCATCTATTCCATTTACAATTCCGGTTGATTTTTCTTCCTCCAACTGAAACAAAGCCTCCAACCCATTACTCTCCTGCTTGAGCTCATTCATATAATTTTTAGAAACCGTAGTAATTTTCCAGGCAGTTTTTAATCCGGCAGCCAGCGAATTCATCGCTCCATCCCATTCCAACAAACCTGAGTTACCAAAACTAAAAGCCGGTAATAATCTATAACTTCCTATGTCAAAACGTCCCTGATACTCTGCATTATGAACTGTGATTACAGTTGGTATTTGCGAGAGCTCACGATACCGGTTACACTGTGATGTCATAAACGGGATTAATCCGGTATGATGATCATGACAATGAATAATATCAGGAGCAGAATCTTTTCGTTCGTTGATCCATTCCAAAACAGCGATCTGAAAACTGACAAACCGTTCTTTTTCATCCCAGTAAGGATGTCCGCTCCAAGGATCAATGTATACACCGGGGCGGTCAAATCTTCCGGGAATGTTTACCATAAAAACAGGAAAGCCAAAATCACGGCTAATAAGACGCTCTATTGTAAAAGCGACATCTTCTCCCCAAAAATTAAATGTTGATTCATATATTTTTTCAAACTTGTTTTGCTGAACCCAATGATTTCCATATTTGGGCATAATCACAGAACTTTTTTCTCCTTCCTCATTTAAATACTTGGGAAGTGAGCCTACTACATCAGCTAATCCTCCGACTTTAGCAATAGGATAACATTCTGCACTTACATGAATTATATTCATATTTTCGAAACTGAAGTGTAATATATTCGTAGTTGTTTACGACTGATAAATAAAGAATCTTTGGGCATAAAAGTAATTAACAATTACGTATCTAAGATTTAATTAAAGTTAAATTTAAAAACTGAGGTAAAATGGCGGTAATTGATGTGAAGAACGTCAAAAAGTCGTTTGGTAAAAACCATGCGGTTAATGACGTTAGCTTCGAAGTAGAAAAAGGACGTATTTTCGGATTACTGGGACCAAACGGTGCCGGCAAAACCACTACTATCAGGATGATCAATAACATTTTAGGTCCGGACACTGGGTCTATTACGATCAACGGTGTGGAAGCAAGCCCAGAAACGCAGAAGATGATCGGGTATATGCCCGAAGAACGCGGTTTGTACAAAAAAATGAAAGTAGAAGAGCAACTTCTTTACCTCACCGAGTTAAAAGGGATGAAAAGAAAAGATGCTAAAGAAGCTATTCATTATTGGATGGATCGTTTTGAAGCATCGGATTGGGTTAAAAAAGAAGTTGGTGAACTTTCTAAAGGGATGTCACAAAAGATCCAGTTCATTGCTACGATTGCTCACGATCCTGATATTTATATTTTTGATGAACCATTCTCAGGGTTAGATCCAATCAATAGTGATATGTTGAAAGAGATCATTATCGAGCTCAAAAACAATGGAAAAACTATCCTTTTTTCAACACACAGAATGGAACAAGTAGAACAAATGTGTGATGATATCTGCCTTTTCAATAAAGGGAAAGCCGTTCTTAAAGGAAAACTAAGAGAAGTAAAGGCTTCCTTTGGTAAGAATACCATCAATTTAGAATTCGACGGCGATGGAAGTTTCCTTGACAATCTTGAAGGCGTTCGACTTAATAACAGGTCCACAAATTTTGCTGAAATCCGGGTGCTTAATGGCCAAAACATGCAGGATATTCTGAAACTTGCCATGCAACACGCGGAGATTCATAAATACGAACGGGTAGAGCCATCACTAAATGAAATATTTATTTCTACAGTAGGGGAAGACAATCTGAAAGCACAACAGCAAGAGGAGGCACAAGCATGAGTTTTTCAAAAATACTTCTAGTCCTGAAACGCGAATACCTGACCAGAGCTCGCTCTAAATCATTTATTTTATCCACTATTTTAACACCACTTGCATTGATTGCCTTTGGTACTTTTATGGTCTGGATCATGACCAGTGAAACTGAAACACAAAAGAGTGTCGGAGTTTATGACACAACCGGGGTTTTAGTTGAAAATATAATTTCCAAAGACAGTACCAGATACTCTGATGTTTCATCTCTTCCATTCGATACTGTAAAGGCTATGGTACTTCGGGAAGAAATGGATGCTTATCTTCTTTTGGAAGAAAAACATATTGAAACCAACGAAAATGCAGAGCTGATTTATAGCGGAAGCGGAGGTCTTGCTTTCACGGCGAGTGTTCGGGGTGATGTCAGAGATGTCATCCAGGAAGAAAGACTAATACGAGCTGAAGTCAGCGATGAGGTTCGTGCTTTATTTGCTAACCGACCCGGACTTGATTCCAGTAAGCTTACTGCTGAAGGTGATACGGAAGATGATAAATCCGGTTTTATGTCGGGAGTTGGGTTCGTTCTTGGTTTGCTAATCTTTATTGGCTTGTTTGGATATGGAGCTGTACTAATGCGTAGTGTAATTGAAGAAAAAACAAACCGAATTGTAGAGGTTATTACTTCTTCATTGAAACCAATTGAGCTTTTAATTGGTAAAGTTGCAGGTGTTTGCCTGCTCGGTTTTACGCAATTCACAGTTTGGGTACTCATGTATATTGGCATATCTGTTGCAGCGGTTCCCGTAGCCGGACTATTGTTACAAGATCAGATTTCCGATGTAGCAAGTTCAGAAGAAATAAATCAAGCCGCAGCAGAAGCAGGTTTTGATCCGGCATCACTGGAAGTTCTTTCCATTGATCCCATGATTTTTGTGTACTTCTTCCTATTCTTTGTACTAGGATTTTTCATGTACGCCGCATTATTTGCGGCCGTAGGTTCTGCTGTTGATTCCGAGCAAGATACTCAGCAATTCATGCCAATTTTAATGGTACCATTGATGGGAGCTTATATTTTAAATACTCGTATAATGGTGGATCCTGACTCTAGTCTCGCAGTTTTCGCATCCCTTTTTCCTTTGACATCCCCAATAAATATGATTACGAGAATTGCAACGACAGAGGTCCCTGTTTGGCAAATTCTTGCCAGTTTTGTGCTTCTGATAGCTTCGTTTTTTGGAGTGATGTGGCTTAGTGCAAAAATCTACAGAGTAGGAATTCTCATGTATGGTAAAAAAGCCAGCTTCGGCGATTTTGCGAAATGGATCAGGCAATCCTAAAACAATCTTAAAACCATTACAAGGCATGTTGTTACGACATGCCTTTTTTATTTATCTAACTCTTCATTTACCCTCGGGTCAAACTCCGAAAGTAAAACCGCCTCCATGATATTCTTTTCATCAGATTCGGACAAAAAAGTCAGCCCTTCTAATACTTTCAATCTTATTCTTGGATCAAAATCATCAGAAAGTTCCACAATTTTCTGTCCCCAAAAGTCTGGTGAACTTTCATCTCTTAAAAGAATATCTAACGCCTTTGAGCGGGTTGCAAACGGATAGGAATGATCTGCTAACTGTACGGCTATATCGCGAACCTGACCGGTGGTATCTGCAAAAGAAAGGTTATCTAACAGCTTTACAGTTTTTGTTCCCGTAGAATCAAATCTTATTAATCGGTTTGCTGCTGAAATTTGCTGACTTGTATCTGCAACAGCAGTGAAAGCAAATAATGCTTCTTCAAAAACTGAATCTGATAAAGAAACTTCCATTTTCTGTTGAAGCACTCCGGGTACATTTTCGTTATCTGTGTATCTTTTCAAGGCTCTTATGGCTGCTATTTGAATAGAAGGGTAATCACTATTCAATTCAGATATAAATTGCATATCTGTTCCTGTTGCTCCTGCTGTATAAGCTCCAAGTGTTTCAATGAGATTCGCTTTGGTTTCAATATCTGTTTCTGATTCCAAAGCATCTTTGATAGCTAATTGCAGATCAGGATTATCACTGTAATAGCCTAACAAACCTGCAGCTAATCTGCGATGTTCTACATTTTCACTCCTCAACTGTGCAAGCAAAAAAATCATAGGAAATTTCCCATATCCTATTTCTTGGACATTCGTTGTAGCTGAAGATATTGTTACAAATTCGACAGATTGAGGAACAGTAACTGAAACAGAATCCCTTTCACCGGAAAAAGTAAGTTCCGTAGAGCTCGTATCATCAAATGAATACACATTCAAAGTAAGACTTTGGAGATCATCACTGTAATCATTTACTCTTTCGAATTCTATCATTACTCTTGAATCAAGTTCATTGTAAGAAACACTTACTCCATAAGCCGGCCAATCTTCATTTTCTTTAATTCCGGTAATCTCATCATCTCCCATGTCCATTTCCCAAAAGTCATTTCCTGTCAAATCATACCAGTAATCGGTATAAAAATTCTCATTGATAACTCCTGATCTTGAGGTCAAAAGATTGGTCATTGAGTTTTTGATGATCCCAAAGTAAAATTTATCTCTTCCCTCTCCGGATACTACCAATTGATTCCAGATTTCTAACTCCCATAACTCATCAGGGTTATTAACCGCTTTCTCCTCAATTCCAGCACTTTCAAGAACACTGCTTTTCATTATTTCCATCATCACAGATTGTTCGGTCCAGCTTTCCATACGTTGAAATTGCCCAAACCATTGAGCAGCAATTCCTCTTTGTAACTGGGTTATAAGATTCCCGTTTCTTAGCGATAGATAAACAATTCCTGCAGCATCACTTTTTACATCCCAATACCCATCTTCCAGTACTACAACTTTCAATGATTCCCAAGGATATTCAAATGACAATGCGTTTTCGAATGCGCGCTTTGTTTGAACTGCTTCAGCTAAAAGTTGTTGCTGTAACGATTCTGAAATTATTCCATTCTGACTATATATATGTACTTTTTGAATTCCTGACTGAGCTTCAAGTTCATTAAAATTTCCAATGGTAAAATTTAAACCTGTAACCGGTATTGGCGAATCAGCCTGAAAAGTGATCGTTTTTTGATCAGCTGAAGTAATTTCATCAGAGATTTCTACCCCATTGAATACCATATCAAGGTTTGCAGGTAAGGTAATTTCTGCATCTACTGATAACTGAACTCTCGGATGATCATAAGAAGGCAACCAATTACGTAAGGCTCGCGGATTAAGAGAAGCCCATACAGTTCCAAATCGATCTTTATGAAACCCAAAATTATTCGATGCCTGCCAGGTAATGGCTAATTCAGATTCTTTAGTGATACTTAAAGTATCGTCCAGACTTATGATTAATGAATCACCTGAAACTTCATGTATTACTTCTTCCTTATCAAACAAAACCGCATCTATTTCAAGAGCCGTTGCATGAAGTATTAACTCTGTCTGGCCCGGAATTTTTGCACTAATGCTATAGGTTGCTATACCTCTGACTAACTCCTTTTCAGGTTCAATGGTCATTTCAAGATCAAGATGCTGAAAGTTTATAGGAAGTCTTGGTTGCTTTTCATAATCAAACTCATCTGTAACAGTACAATCCTGAATGCCTGAAATCGCAATTAAAATCAGTGATATAAAAAGTGAAATATTTTTGCTGATCATCAATATTTTGAATTTGTTTTAAATCGAAAATCCGGATTCTTTAAAATCAATTCTTCGAATATTTTTCCATTACTTCAAGAACCTTAGGAGCAAGTGATTTATTACAGGAAAACCCCTCTCCGGTATGGATGGTTTCTTTACCTTTAAAATCCATGAAAGTTCCTCCAGACTCAACAACAACAGGTAGCAGTGCAGCTGCGTCCCAAATACTTAGTTGCGGATCTATCATCAGCTCTGCTCTTCCTATCGCTACCATCATATGTCCGTATGCATCACCCCATGTTCTGTGAACTTTGGTCTTATCAAGAAACTCCTGAAACATAGACTGTATCCCCATTTCATTAAAACGGTTGATTTCGGTTACCAAGAACGTAGAGTCCTTAAGATCAGTAGTTTGCTTTACTGTACATGCCTTACCATTAAATTCTGCTCCTAAACCTTTGGCTGCAATGCAAACCTCATTCAAAGCCGGAGCGTTAATAACCCCTACAACCGGTTCATTGTCAATCATTATACCTATCAGGTTTGTATAAAATGGAACTCCATGAATAAAAGATTTTGTTCCATCAATAGGATCCAGCACCCATTGAATCGAACTACTCTCATTGGTTTTTCCATGTTCTTCGCCGATTATTCCGTGATCAGGAAACCTTTTGAGAATTTCTTCCCTCATTAGTTCTTCGGTTTCACGATCTGCAATTGTCACCGGAGAATCATCAGCTTTACTAATTACCTCCACCCCTTTTTGAAAGTAGTTGAGCGTATGGTTTCCACCAATTTTCGAGATTTCAAGCGCCGCTTCTCTTAGAGAATTTAAATTCATTTTAGTTTGATGTTCTGATTGATGAGTGAGTATTTTGAATTATGGCAAAGAAGATAATCAATGTACAGGTATTATGAAGGCAATGTTATTGCGATTTATTCCCGTTCTGATATTTCTGGCGTTGCCTTTAAACACATTAACAGCTCAGATTACGTACGATCTTAAAACAACTTTTTTGTCAGATAACTCTGAGCTTACTATAAAAGGAACCTCAAACGTCACTGATTTTGAATGTGAATATGAGGGTTCTTTCGATCGGGATACTTTACAACATTCAATTCAATTTGATGAAAAAAGTTATCGAATATCTGGGGACACTTTAAAATTACTTATTAACTCTTTTGAATGTGGTAAACGTGGAATTAACCGGGATTTAAGGAAAACACTTAAAAGTTCCGTTTTTCCTACGATTGATATTGTACCTCTCAGCTTTTCAAAAAACGAACAGCTCTTAAATCAAATGTATGTTTCCATATCAATTGCAGGAGCTGTAAACAATTATGAATTATTTTTTGAATCAGATACTGCCTCAAGTAGTTCATATCGTGTAAAAGGAGAACAACTACTTAAAATGACAGACTTCAATATAGATCCACCAAGAGCATTATTAGGTTTAATCAAAGTTGACGATGAGCTGATGATTTTGTTCGATATAATGCTCAAACAGATATAAAAAAAGCGAGCTTTGTCAAAGCCCGCTTTTTTAACTATCAGGAATTATCAGAAGCTTATTACTGCTTCAACCATCATTCCACTAAATTCTGCCCCTTGATAAAGTGTACCGTTATAGCCGGCTCCATCATATGTTTGTTTTACATATTCAAACTTGGTTAACACATTGTCAGTCATAAACCAACCACCACCAATATTTACTCTTGATATTTCCTGAGTTTGAGCAGCATCTGTTAACTCACCGGATACGGTGTTGTATCTTCCTCCTAAATAAAGGTCTTCATTTTCGCCAAGACGGTAGATAAGTTCGCCTCCAAGCTGAGTAAAACCACCACCTGCACTTGCTCCGTTATTAACTTGTTCTATAACTCCAAAGAACTCAAGTCCTTTGAACTTAACAAATGGGTTTATCTGAAAGGCATTCTGATAAGCATATCTTGGATTAAAACGCCCGGAGAAATCATTTCCACCAGCTACTTCGTAATAGCGACTTCCTGCACGGTCACCACCATAGATATAATCTCTGGTATTCTTGTCATTGCTGCTATACACAGAACCCGTTAATCTTAGTCTGAGATCTTCCTGAGGTTGAATATCCACCCCCAACTTACCAAATAGTACGAATCCATCATCAGTAGAAGATACACTTTGATTTAAACGGCCATTCGTTGCTCCAAGAACTCCTATGAATCCGGAATTTAAAACAGTGAATTCGATAAAAGGTTCAGTGGTAAATGAATCCATGATATAATTACCTACAAATGGATTGTATAACGCTGAAGCATTATCACTTCTTCTGAACTGAGCATCTCCATAGTTAATTTGATCCATACCAACCTTTATTCGGAAACTTTCCATGAAATCTGATAACAATCCTTCTTCAATAAAGTCCAGGTTATCAATTTGCATATATCCACCTTTCACATATGCTTCTGTGTGATGTCTTGAAGAAAGATACGTTCGCAGGTGCATTCTTAAACCTTTTTCCAGCTGTACATCCAGATTCAGGTTCGCTGTAGGCAAATTGAAATTACTTTTTATGTCAGCTAATGAATCACCGGAATTTGTTTGTGTTAAACCCTGAAACTGTATGGCAAAATCACCGCCAACCCAAACATATAATCCATCGAATTTATCGTTTGGTGTTTTTGGAGCTTCAAAAACATTAATTCCTGATTTATCAACACTTCTGAAATTCTGAAGATATTTTTGTGCTTGCCCCATTACACTGGTTACTGTGAAAAGGGCCATCATGGTTACTAGATAGAGATATTTGGTTAAAGCTTTCATGACATTATATTTATTGTTCCTGTTTGTTTTCAAAGATGACATCGAATACTATTTCTACTTCATCTCCGGTTTTTAAAGATCCGAGCATTGCCTTTGGAGGCTTGATTCCATAGTCTGACATTAACAGACTATATGATCCGCTTAATTTTAACATAGAATTATTTTGAAGCTGATACGCCCCACTCAGATTCACCAATTGTTCTTCACCGGCTATAGTTAATATTCCGGTCACAAAAACAGAATCCTGAGTTATTTGTGTTAATTCTGAAAATTCAAAAAGGATAGAAGGATGTTTTTTAGAGTCTAAAGCAGAGTAGGTTTTCTTGTTCATTATACCTTTTCCGCTTTCAATGGATTCTACATCTATAGAAAGATGCAGTTCTTTAAGTATAAGTGGATTTTCATCGGTTGATTCAAGTTGTGCAGAACCTTCAAATTTTTCTACATCTGATTCCCAATCATGCAAAGATGATGTGCCTTTTATCTGTATTGAACTAAGCTCATTATTAAGACTGTAAATGTTCTGAGCTTTAACAGAAAAAGCTGTTAAAACTCCTAATAGTATGACAAGTGAAATCTTCATGACAGCTCCTTTTTGTTAAGTGATTTCTATTCAAAAATCCGTTGGTTTAAAAAATTTTCGATAGTTTTTTGCTTCTGTCTCATACGTTCTATCCGAATATGAAAATCTAAAGAATCAACTCCAGTTGTGTACGAATCAAATTCTAATATTCTTATTCTAATATCTGTATTAGATTTTAAGAATAATTTTAACTATTTGCAAAAGGATTTTTTTTACCAAACTTTTTGCCATTAGTTAATACCCAATATTATGCAACGAATGTGAAGATTCTGTGAACGTATTGTTTGAACAACATGATTTTTTTTCTAAAAATCAAAGTGTCAAAACTCCATTCAACTTTCTATTTTCAATAAAATTTTAACACTTATTAAGAATGGCAGATACTAAAATTCTACAGACTATTTCATCACAACTAAACCTTTCAGTAAAACAGATTAAAACCGTAGCAGATTTTATTGATGAAGGAGCTACAATCCCGTTTATGGCCCGGTATCGAAAAGAAGCTACAGGAGGTTTGGATGAGGAGCAGTTGCGGGATGTAAGAGATGCTCTTGATTTCCAAAAAACGTTAGCATCCCGAAAGGAAACTATTTTAAAATCCATTAAAGAACAGGACAAACTCACTCCGGAACTTGAAGCACAGATCAAAGAATGTTCAGATTTAACCGTTCTTGAAGACTTGTATCTGCCTTACAAGCAAAAAAGAAAAACCAGAGGCGATAAAGCTAAAGAAAAAGGGCTGGAGCCTCTCGCACAAATGATCTGGGAGCAGGAAATCACAAAAGGAAATCCTGATGACCACGCCAAGGAATTCATCAATATAGAAAAAGAGGTTGAAAACCTCGAAGACGCCTGGAAAGGAGCAACAGATATTGTAGCAGAATGGATCAATGAACATTTGGAAGTACGTGAAAAACTCAGAGAGATATTTTTAAAACATGCGTCTATAAAAACCAAAAAAAATCCTACCGTTAAAGAGCGCACTAATTTTGAGGATTATTATGAGTTTTCTTCAAAAGTTGATCGCTTGAAACCTTATCAGATTCTTGCCATCAATCGTGGTGAAAAAGAAAACGTCTTATTTTTAAATACAGAAGTCTGGGAAGAACGTACTTTAGAAACTATAGATGATATCGTAATTAGTAACGATCTGAGTATTTTTACTGAGCGTTTACAGGATGCTGTTGAGGACGCTTTTAAACGCCTTTTGTCTCCTTCTCTGGAACGGGAATTAAGAAATCACCTGACCGACCTGGCAGATGCACATGCCATTGAAACATTTGCCACCAACCTCGGAAATCTTTTGATGCAACCTCCATTGGATAAAAAGATCGTTCTTGGTTTAGATCCTGCATACAGAACAGGTTGTAAACTTGCCGTTGTTGATGAAACCGGAAAATATTTGGATGGCATGACCATCTACCCTACTCCACCTCAGAAAAAAATTGCTGAATCAGAAGCAGTGCTTGGCAAACTTATTGATCAACACCATGTTGAACTTATTGCAATTGGAAATGGAACCGGAAGTCGGGAAGCGGAACAGTTTGTTGCTGATTACATTCAAAAAAGTGGAAAAGAAGTCAGCTATCTCATTGTGAATGAAGCAGGAGCTTCCGTTTATTCTGCTTCAAAAGTAGCAAGGGATGAATTCCCTGATCTGGATGCTGCTCAAAGAGGAAATATTTCTATCGCGCGACGTGTACAGGATCCTTTAGCTGAATTGGTAAAGATCGATCCGAAATCTATTGGAGTGGGACTGTATCAGCATGACGTTAACCAAACACAATTATCATCAAAACTGGATGATGTAGTTGAAAGCTGTGTAAACGAAGTTGGCGTGAATCTTAACACCGCAAGCGCTCCTCTTCTAACGCATATTTCAGGATTGGGAAAACGCGTAGCTGAGGCGATCGTCAAACAAAGAGAAACCGGTGGGGTTTTCACTTCTCGGGAGGAAATTAAAGAGATTGAAGGAGTGGGTGATTTCAGATTTCAGCAGGCTGCCGGATTTATGAGAATCCCTGAATCGAAAAATCCGTTAGATAATACAGCCATTCACCCGGAGAGTTATAAAGCCGCTGAAAAGCTTTGTAATTTATTCGGAATAGATTTGGAGAACCTGAAAAATCAAAAAGCTCAGATTGCTGAAAAATTATCCGGTATTAATACCACTCAAATTGCTGAACAATTGGGAATAGGTGTTCCGACTTTAGAGCTCATTATTGAAAATCTTCTAAAACCCGGGCGTGATCCAAGAGAGTCACTTCAAAAACCGATCTTACGTACTGATGTTGTAAAAATGGAAGACCTCAAAGAAGGTCAAAAGCTACAAGGAACCGTACGTAACGTCGTTGATTTCGGAGCTTTTGTAGATATCGGAGTAAAACAGGATGGCTTGCTTCATATCTCTGCCATGAGTAAAAACAAAAAAGTGGAAGACCCTCATGATGTAGTTGGAGTAGGTGATATCATCAATGTAGAAATCACCAAACTGGATTTGGAACGGGGAAGAATCGGATTAGAATTATGCTAATAAGACAAACATCAAACTCAAACAGAATCTCATCACAATCATGAAGAAAATTACTGCTTTTACCTCACTTCAAGAAGCACTCACCTTGCTGGATAACGGTGGCAGATTTTATAACCTGATTACCAAAGCTAATGATGGAGAAATTAATTCTGCTGAACTTAGCAAAGTAGCAGGAGTAATATCAGATAAGCAGAAAATGGTGCTTTTTCTGGAGCTTTCGTTATCTAAACTTTCGGATGATTCGAAAAAAGAAATACTTAGGACGCTTTCTCCCGATTTAAAATCCGACATCAAAAAGTACGCTGCACAATATTTGTTGCCATCCGAAACCAACGGAAAAGGCGTACTTGCTCAAAATTCAGTGATTGAAGGAATTCCAAAACATGTAGAATCTAAATCAGATTTCAATGGTTTCATTATGGTTCCCATTATGACCGGAAATGTTACCACGTTTACAATGATACCGATAATAGATCACTACAATGTGTACGAATTGAGAGACGATAATTCTTCTGAAACTTTTCTTATCGCTCATTCCAAAGAATCTGATCTATTGCCCGAAAAAAGAATGACTTTTGGGGGGATTTTTAAAGAAGTCAAAAAGATGAAGGATGAACAGGCTGCGTCTTCTAACTATATGGAAATTCATTATTATACAGATTCTTGATAATTAAAATTTCAGTTAGATGAAAGAATTGGGGTTTACCGGCAAGATAACTGAACTGATCTCTCAAAAAGATTTGGAAGGACATGTACTGGGGCGAGTGATAATTGAACACAAAGAAAGATATGTTGTTCAAACTGATGAAGGTACATTCTCAGCCGAGATTACAGGGAATCTAAGGTTTACTGCAGAAAACAGAAAGGACTTTCCTGCGGTTGGTGACTGGGTTAAAATTATCATGATGGATGAAGAAACAGCTATAATATTGGAAGTTTTTCCAAGAACATCAGTTATAGAACGCAAAGCTGTTTCGAAACAAGGCCAAACTCAGCTTATCGCTACAAATATTGACTATGCATTTATTGTTCAAGCCGTTGGTCACGATTTAAATCTGAAAAGAATTGAACGGTATTTGGCAATTTGTCACTCATCAAGAATCACTCCTATCATTTTACTAACAAAAATAGATTTAATTGATAATGATGAAATTGATTCGATATTAAAGGAAATCAACGATCGAGTTCCCAATGTGGAAATTCTAGCCATAAGCAGCGAAACAGGAACTGGTTTTGAAGAATTGAAACAACTATTTGAAAAGTATAAAACCTATTGCTTTCTAGGATCTTCGGGCGTTGGTAAATCTACAATAGTAAACCTACTTAAGGGAGAAGAGCATCTTAAAACAAATTCGATAAGTACAAGCAATAATAAAGGAAAACATACAACCACTCACCGTGAATTGATCGTACTTCCTAATCAAAGTATAGTTATTGATACTCCAGGAATGAGAGAAATTGGAATGACCGATAACCGAGAAGGAATTAAAACAACTTACAGCGAAATTGAGGAATTGGCGAAGGATTGCAAATTCAATGATTGCACCCACACCGAAGAAGTTGGCTGTGCCGTACTTGGGGCTCTTGAATCTGGAGAGATTTCCCAAGGCGAGTATTATAATTATCAAAAGCTATTGCGTGAACAAGCTCACTATTCCCGAACAGTAGCCGAGAAACGAAAGAAAGGAAAAGAACTAACAAAGCTCTATCGCTCGGTTCAAGAACAAAGAAGAAAAGACAAATATTAGTTTAAGAAAGTGACAAAGTGTTTTAGTGACAGAGTAACAAAGCAATTACTTTTTCTTTGTTACTCTGTCGCTTTGTAACTTATACAAGTTAAAAAGTTTTATCAGTTCTGAACCACTCTCAACCTAACTTAGAAACGCAAAAAATGAACGCCCAAGAGCTAGAAAAAAAACATCACTTTCAGGTTTATAACCGATATCCTATTACTATTGATCGTGGACTTGGTTCTAAAGTTTGGGATACGGATGGAAATGAATATTTAGACATTCTGGGTGGAATTGCGGTAAATAACTTAGGGCATTGTCACCCGGCTATTGTTACTGCTATAAAAGAACAAGCTGAGAAATTGCTTCATGTCTCTAATTTCTATTACACAGAGCCTCAAAGCGAGTTTATAAAACGATTGGCTTATTTATCAGGATTGGACCGCGTTTTTCTTTGCAACAGTGGCATGGAAGCTATGGAAGCTTGCATAAAGCTGGCTCGTAAATGGGGTAAAGTTCACGGTAAATCCGGAAATATCATTTCACTCAAAAATGGTTTCCACGGTCGTTCGATGACCAGCATTACAATGAGTAAGCCCGTTTATCAGGAAGGATTTGATCCGCTGCCCCAAGGTTATGACCAATCTCCATTTAATGATTATGAAGCGCTTCTCGAAAAAGTAGACGATCAAACCATTGCAATCGCTTTTGAACTAATACAAGGAAATAGCGGAGTTCATATTGCTGAAAAAGAGTTTGTTAAAAAAGTCCGGACGCTCTGCGATAAAAAAAATATTCTGTTGATCATTGATGAAGTGCAAACAGGCGTTGGTCGGACCGGAAAATTCTGGGCATTTGAACACTTTGGAGTACAACCTGATGTTGTTGCAGCTGCTAAAGCATTAGGAAGCGGAATTCCAATCGGAGCGATTATGGCTAAAGAAGAAGTTGCTTCTGCCCTTTCATTCGGAAATCATGGTACAACCTTCGGCGGAAATCCTTTTGCCTGTGCGATTGGAAATGCTACTCTTAAAACCATTGAAGAAGAAGGTATTTTAGATCAAGCCAAAGAAAAAGGCGAATTCATGATGGAATTACTCAAAGAGAAAACATCAGATCTGGATTCAGTAATTGAAGTTCGTGGAATGGGCTTAATGATCGGCGTGGAACTGAATCAGCCTGCACGACCCGTTGTTGAAAAAATGTTTGAACATAATGTTCTTTCCAATGCTACCGGAAACGTAATTCGGATTGTTCCTCCATTAGTAATTTCAAAGGAAGAAATTGTAAAGGTAGTAGATGTTCTAATAAAATCTATTCTTACTAATTAATTTTTTTGATTTTAGTATCTGTTCTCTATTTTCATTTCATGAAATTCGTGAAGCTTTTATTTATTTCATTTCTGATTTTTTCATGTAGAGAAAAACCAGAAAAATTTGAATCCATCATTCATGAAATACCAATTACACAGCAGGAAGGAACCGGAGATTTTTATAAAAGTTTTGGAGTAATTAGTACTACTCCAAACAGGGACAACTTCTGGGCTGCAACCCGAGTTGAAGTTGGAGGAATACCAGATAACTGGAAAGATCCTGTCCTTAAACAAATATGGTTTGATGCCAGGCAGTTTGTATATCAAAATTTTAAGGCAGGGAACATTGATTCAGCAAGATTTGAAGACTTAAAAACAAGTTGGAATTTTGATCCTTCAAAAGAGAATTTGACTGAAAAGCCAATCAAGTCTTTTACTCATATTGTTACCTATACGGATAAAAACGGAAATATTTTTTATAGAATTGATACCAACAATGATAGAGATTTCAGTGATGAGACCACCTATTCATCTGTTGATGAAACAGGAATTAGTAAAAGTGGTAAAGCGCAAACACACATACTAAGCTATGAGACCATCAGAAATGATTCCGTTGTTCAACTTGAAACGAAGTTTGAAATACAACCGAGCCAGTTTGGTTTGATGAATCATCATCCCATTCATTACACAGCCACATTTCAGGATTCTTTATTACAGATCAGTAACGGATTTCAGAGTACAGAATTTAAGTCTGTTACGTCCATTCTTGTAGGAAAGAGGAACTCCCTTAAAAAGAAAACACCTATCGAATTAGATGAATATTTAAAGCTTGATGGTCGGATCTATCAAAATCTGGGAGTAGATGAAAATAAGATGGTACTCAGACTTAAAGAATTACCTGCTGATTCTACTCTTTATTCCACTCAAATAGGGTTCCCTGCCAGACCAATCACCGGAACTGAGTTTTCTTCTGACAAACAAATTTCGTTATCTGATTACAGAGGAAAATTTGTCTTTTTAGAATTTTGGGGAAGCTGGTGTGCACCATGTATTCAGGAACTACCGACCCATGTAGAAGCTTATGATCGGTTAGATAAGTCAAAAATAGAGTTTCTTGGCATTGCAGGAAATGATAATGAAACAGATCTCGCAAACACTCTCAATAAGTTTAACGTGAAATGGCCACAAATTTTGTCAGATGACATTCCGAATGAATATGGTATAATTGGCTATCCTACTTCTTTCTTACTTGATCCAAATGGTATCATTGTTGCAAAAAATCTCAGAGCAATAAATTTTGCGGATACTCTTAACCATTATCTTAATTCCTACGCTTTTCAGTAAGAAACTTATATCGCATCAGAATTCAGAATAGTAGTCTTGCTGTAAATAAATATGCCCCGAACATTAGTAGTCGAGGCATTACAAAATTAAATAAGTTTGATATACTTTTATGGAGTTTCATGTTGGTGATATACTTTAGCCACTACCTTCCAGTCATCTTCAAATTTTAAAAGAGATAAATAATCAGTGTAAACAAGTTTACCATCTTTGTGAAGTTCTAATTCAACATGAGCCGCTCTTCCGGAAACATCTACTCTCCTAAATTTATGTTCCCATTTATTACTTGCGGGATCGAAATTCGGGTCAGCCTTTCTCTTCTTTGTTCCTTCTACCCAGTTTTTAATTGGATAACGATTGATTTCTCCTTCTTTACCAGGCGAGAAAATGGCAAAATCTTTATGGAAAGTTTTGGTCATTGCTTTCGGGTTCAATTCATTAAAAGCTCCATGTATATACCCGGTTTCAAGCAATTCTTTAATTGCGGCTTCCTCGTGATGAATTTTAACAGTTGAGTTGATTACAAATGCAGAGATCAAAAGTAAGCTTGCGGAAAGAATAGTAGTTTTAAGTTTCATCAGTAATTTTTTTTAATTAACAGACAATTTTGATACTCATTGCAAGCTATAAAGTTACAATTTGATCTCAATTAAATACTTTCTCTAAAGAGCTTTTTATTACCTCTATCTCTTTATCCCGGATCTCAAAATGAAATGTAGCCCGGATTGTATTTGGTCCGAAAGGAATCATTCTTATTCCTTCTTCTTCCAGTTTCCGGAGCGCGCTTTCAGCAGACTCATTGATCACATCAAAGATCAGAATATTAGTCTCAACAGAATCTGAATTAATTTTAAGTGCAGTACATTTTTTTATAACCTCAGCAACTTCCTGAGCCCTTCTGTGATCTTCTTTCAATAGTTCAAAGTGATGATCAACTGCAAATTCTGCAGCAGCTGCCAATAACCCGACTTGGCGCATTCCTCCTCCCCACATTTTTCTGTATCGTCGAGCTTTAGCTATATTTTCTTTTGAGCTCAGCAACATTGACCCCACAGGAGCTCCCAACCCTTTGCTGAAGCAAACAGAAATACTGTCCGCAATCTCTCCAAAAAATGTAGATTCAAGTCCCGAAGCTATCATTGCATTCCAGATTCTCGCTCCATCTAAATGAATACTTAGTCCGTGTTTATCTGCGAAGACTTTTAAATCCTCCAGTTCTTTTTTTTGATAACACACTCCCCCGCCCTTGTTAGTTGTATTTTCCAGACACAGAACTTTGGTCTTAGGCTCCCAGTCAAACGAACCTCTGATTTCGCTTTTGATATCAGCTACAGACAGTTTTCCATTATTTCCATTAACCGGATTAATCTGAACCCCGGATAAGAGCCCTGCCCCGGCTGTTTCGTAGTTAAATATATGTCCTTTTCTCTCGATAAGAATTTCGTCTCCGGGATCTGTTAATACTTTTACTCCAAGTTGATTACTCATCGTTCCGGATGGCACAAATAATCCGGCTTCCATCCCAAACATTTGTGATATCTTTGCTTCCAGAGCGCTAACTGTTGGATCTTCAGCAAAAACGTCGTCGCCAACTTTTGCCTTCATCATATAATCTAACATTTCAGAAGTTGGGCGCGTTATTGTGTCGCTTCGTAAATCAATCATTTTATTTTTTGCTTTTTCAATTGCTTGGGATAATTTAGAATCCTTTTTCACTAAAAATTACTGAGTGGATAATCCGTATAAAATTGCCGTTGTTCAACACCCTCCTGTTTTTCTTAATCTGGAGAAGAGTGTAGAGCTTGCGTGTAATTATATTGAAGAAGCCGCTTCCAATAAAGCTTCAATGATTGTTTTTCCGGAAACTTGGCTTCCCGGTTATCCTGTATGGCTGGATTATGCTCCCGAAGCCGGAATCTGGGATCACCCGGGAGCAAAACAACTTTACCGGATTTTAGCTGAAAATTCGATAGAAATAGATGATAAATTTTTTGACCTGCTATCTGCATCGGCTTCCGAAAATAATTGTCTGATAGTTATGGGAGCCAATGAAAAAATTGGAAGAACCCTCTATAATACTATTTTTTATTTCAAGGCTGATGGATGTTTTGATCTTCACAGAAAGCTGATGCCAACGTACACCGAACGTTTAGTTTGGGGGATGGGTGACGGAAGTACACTCCCCACTATTGATGATAGCGGTGTTAAAATCACAGGTTTAATTTGCTGGGAACACTGGATGCCTCTCGCTCGGGCTGCAACACGATCTTCCGGAGAGCACATTCATATTGCTCAGTGGCCAATGGTAAAAGATCTTCATCAAATTGCAAGCAGACAATATGCTTTTGAAGGCCAGTGTTTTGTTATCGCAGCAGGTTGTACTCTAACAAAACAACAAATGCTTGATGGAATTTCAGAAAATAATTTTTCTTCAAAAGAAGCATTGAAACTGATCGAGTCCATTCCGGTTAACAGTAATGATTATTTATTAAACGGTGGTAGCGCTGTTATAAATCCTGATACAAGCTATCTTATAAAACCTGTACAAGAGAAAAGTGAAATTATTTACGCTGACCTGGATATAGATTCATTGAGCGAAGGAAACCTATTTATTGATACTACCGGACATTATTCACGGCCGGATATTTTTAAACTTCAGCTAAATACAAATCCGCACATTCAGGTAGAAAAAAAGGAAGGATTTGAAAATTGAAGCAAAATATGACCTGATTATAGCCGGCGGTGGAATGTCAGGATTGAGTTTGGCATGGTACCTCGCTGATGGCGGTTATAAAGGTCAGGTTTTAGTTGTCGATTCAGCTTTTGCTCCGGTAAATGATAAGACATGGTGTTTTTGGACGGATAAACCGCCACCGTTTCGTGAAATAATTTACCGCACCTGGAATAAAGCGTATTTCTCTGCTCTGGAAATGGATGCATTCCTTTATCTTGACAACTACTCATACCATTCTATTCGAAGCTCAGACTTCAAAGAATATGTACTCAGTGAGCTCAAAAAGCACAAGAATTTTGAGTTTCTTGAAGAAGATATTCTTGACATGACTTCCCACAAGAAAAAAACCATTCTTCTTACTAAAAAGAGTGACAGCTACATCGCGGACTATATCTTTCAAAGTGTTTTCAAACCGGAAAGAACTGCTCCGAAATATCCACTGATTCAACATTTTCTTGGTTTTGATATTCAAGCAGAGCATCCCGTGTTTGACCCAGCTACTTTCACCGTCATGGATTTTGATAATGAATTTGAACCAGGAGTGGCATTTATGTATGTATTGCCATTTAGTCATCATGAAGCTCTTCTTGAGTTCACCGTTTTTTCTGAAACACCTTTACCAAAAGAAGACTATGAAGATAAGATCATAGATTATATGCTGAACGAATTCGGCCTTCATCATTCGGAATATTATGTAAAGCGTACAGAATATGGTGAAATTCCCATGCAGGATATGGAGTATAAACCAACATATGGCTCAAATATCATAAATCTTGGCACCGTAGGCGGACTTACCAAGCCAAGCACCGGCTACACTTTTTTAAAAACACAGGAATATACCAGAGAATTAGCTAGTGCTTTGATAGCAGGACAGCCACCGGTTTTACCTCCAAAATCGAAATTCAGATATCGCTACTACGATTTACTCCTGCTTCACATTCTTAGTAATTCTACGGAGGATAGTTTGTGTGTATTTAGAGATCTGTTCCGGAAAAACCCTACAGATGCTATATTCAGGTTTCTATCCGAAGAATCAAATTTTATGCAGGATTTGAAAATTATGAGCAGTGTGCCTTATACTCCGTTTTTCAAAGCCATTAGTAAAAACCTGAACCCTTTTTAAAATCAGAGTCCAATTGCTTTAAAGATCTCAGTTCCAACTTCAGGATTGATCGAAAGAGCCAGAGCTATAGAAACAGCCAGTCCGATTAAAGCAAAGCCAACATCTCTACCTGCCATCTTCAGAACTTTTGGCATTGGTTGTCCAAGTTCTTTACTACTGGTAATACTCATTCCGATCTCTCGCCCTGCCAGAAGTCCAAGAAAAACCCATGTAGTACTCATTGGTACTGTACTAATGGTGAGCTTATACACAAGCAATAAAGCATAAATAAAGTCGATAATAGTTGCAGAACGGATATCTGTTACTCTGGACTTCTCGGTTACAATCTGTTGAATTTTATCTCCACGAAGATAGAAAAGAATTCCTAATCCAAAGAAAATGAATAATGAAAACCCAAGGAATCCTCCTACACTTAAAGATCGTGGTAAATAAACCGCAATATTAGCAGCATCCTGCATCACCCAAACCGCCCATAACGAACCTGAAGTAAGCCATTGAACCGGGATCCAGATTTTACTGGCATTTCCATTGAATCGTTTTTCCAATGTATTGGTAATTAGTAACCAAACAAATAAACCTGCTCCAAATGCCAGAAAATACCCTTGTAAACTTTTTCCAAGAACTGAAGTAATTCCTGCCGCATCGGTCGCAAAACAACTTAAAAGAAGGAAGGTCGTCGAAACCGGCATCTTTAACCGGGTCAAAATCAATAGAAAGATAGGTGCTGCAACCTGAAGAAAAGTAAAATCTGTTGGAGCATCGGCAAAACCTTTTGATGAAAGTCTCTGATAACTAACATCCCCATCAAACGTAAACCAACTTATTGTCACAACCACCAGAAAAATACCCCCAATATAAAGCCATAATGCCCACCATGGTCGTTCAGCATTGGAAGCCAGAAAAGTACCAATAGTTTGAATACTATCATTGGCGATAGCAGAATAACCAGCAAAGATAAAACCAACCCACATCGCTATATGAGTATATGGAGAAGCTAATCCGGCAACTATAAAAAAGAGCCCGATCAGTCCTATAAAAATTCTTTCTTGTTTAAGTACCGCTAAAAAATTATTTCCACTTTTACTTTCTGATGCCCCGGAAGAATTAGATGACATTGAATATTATTGAGCTAAAAATTGAAATGGTAAGTGTAATAAGTAAATGTTAAGAGAGTATTACGAGATTCGAATAAACCTTTGAAATCGCATTTTTTTAACCTGAATGTAGATAATAAGATAAAAAAGCAGCCACAGCTGTTTCAGCTCGCAATCTGTTTTTTCCCAGATCTATAAATTGAGCATTATTTTTTTTGCACAATTCAACTTCTCTATCAGAAAAACCACCTTCCGGCCCCACTAATAACAAGTTTAGTGGATCATCTAACTCTCCGGGTGTTTCCGATTGAACATCATCACCAACATAAGCTATTCTTGGTTTGTAATCTCGGTATTGGGCCAAAACTGATTCCAATGAATCTTTAATGATCAATTTCGGAAGAAAATATCTGCAGCTTTGTTTAAATGCACTAATGATCTGAGTATGCACTCTTTCTTCATTGATTCTGGAGCGTTCTGAGTGATCAGAATCAAAAATACATATTTCCCAGGCACCTAACTCAACTGCTTTTTCTATTGCAAATTCTAACCGATCCCGGGTTTTAATAGCTCCAAATGCCATAACCTTTTTAATTAAAGGAATTGAAACCTTTTTCTGATCTATAATCTCTGCAGTAACATTATTTTTTGTAATCTGAACTATTTCACAATTACAGCGAGCCCCTGTTCCATTTGCAACCGTTATAACATCACCTACATTATATCTAAGAACTTTCGAAATATGTCTGGCTTCCTGACCTTCAATAATTACCTGTTCATCATTCCGACTTATTTCGGGGACATAAAACAGATTTTTTGGAAATACAGAACTCATTTATTTACTTTTCGTTTGTAATAGGCACCCGGCTCAAATTCAGTTTCTCCGGTTTTTAAAACCATTTCTACGTAAGGAGCACACATTCTGCATCCATTACTACAAAAATTATCGATCTGCAGGTCCTCTAAATTAGTATAGCCTTGTTCTTCGGCATATTCTTTGATCTCTACAAAGGTATGTTCGTGACAAATACACCGATTTACGAGATAACTACTCATACTTGTTTGAAGTGCTTACCAAGTTTTAAACCCTGCCCCTGATAATTACTTTCTATTTCGGTACCGTAAATGAATTCCGGAATTTCCGTATTCGGCTCGAACTGCATACTGAACAAAGTTTGACCATCTTCAATCATAAATGGAACATCATGAGAGCGGACCTCAAGCACCGCCCTCGCTCCTTTATCCTCTACTTTCCCACCAAATCCTGAATCAAAAAATCCGGCGTAATGAGTTCTTAATTCCCCCGAACCCGTATCGTAAGCCATCATCTCACAAGCTAATTTTGCAGGAACTCTGATTCTTTCTTTTGATGCGAAAATATAAAATGCTTCCGGTTCTAAAATATATTTGGAGTCTTTGGTTGCATAAATAGGTTCCCAGAATTCATCAATCTCATAATGACCAATATTCTCCAGATCGATATAATTATTATGCTTACGGGCTTTATAACCTATTATTTCGCCTTTTTTACCCTTTAACTGTACGCTCATAAACAGACCTTTATTCACTTTTATCTGCTCCATGCTTACAGGTTCAATGTTTTCATCGAACAGTAATGGTTCGGTATTATGAATTCTTAGCAAATCCTGATCAGGAACTACTTCAAAACCGTGACGAATACGTAATTGGTTCAGTCGCTGCCCGGTTCGTACTTTTATAGAAAATGATTTAGGTACTACTTCCAGATATAGGTTACCCTGATAACCGGGAGCTATTTCCTCAAAACGGTGGGAATAATCGGTAATTACCCGTGTAAATACATCCAGGCGACCAGTTGAACTCTTGGGATTAGCCTTGGCAGACAGGTTCTCATGAGAAAATAGTTTCACTTCATTCGGATCTCCGGAAACACCGTTTTGAGTAGAGTAGTGTGATTTGGGGAGCTTCAATTTTTCCAACAAAGGAATGATATAAACACAATTTTCTTCAAGCACGGCACCATCTTTAATGGAGAATGCATATTGTTCCAGCTTGTCGATTTTTTGTTGTACAGTTTCGTTTTCAGGTAAAAAACTACAACGGACTCTGTATGCTATTTCGCCCAGTCTGAGATCCAGAGAATTAGGCTGAAATTGATCGTCCTGAATAGGATAATCCGGATGAGAATCAAGAATCTCAAGATCCCTTAAAATTTTAAGTTTCTGAACCGGTAATATTCCTTTTGTATGTAAATGTACTTCTTTACTCTGTTTCGACATGCCTTACATTCTACGATTTTATTAGAAGATAATAAGGCTGTAGCTTTAGGCAAACTTTGAAATAAACGAAGTTGAACTCAAAAAGTGTAAAACTTAATAATTGTTATTTGAGCTTAAGTATTCTAATCTTAATTTTTTCATCCGATTTCTAAAATTCGGAGTTACCCCCACTTAATTATTGATTAAAATTACAAGGTAAATTATGCCTAAGATAGTTTACTATGTAGCTGCTTCATTAGATGGCTACATAGCGGGGAAAAATGACGACATAAGTAAGTTTTTTGCTTCCCTTTAATCCAGGAATAAAAATACTTTCTTACAACTTAAATCCTTAAGCAAGTTTCCCTTTCATTAACTATACTCGTTTAAAACAACTTAAGCGATGTATTTTATTTTTGATATAGAAACTATTCCGGATTTTGATTTTGTACGAAAAGTTCTGGATGATCAGGACTCGGATCAGGAACAATTGCTTGAAATTGCTTCTGAAGAATTGGCAAGAAATAAATCAGGTTTCCTCCCTCCTATGTACCATAGAATGGTTTCCTGGGTTGGGCTTTGGATAGAAAATACCGGTCAACCGCGTCAGAAAGTTTCCTGGAATGGAGAAGATGAAAAAGAAGGCTTAAAACAGATTTTTGATGCGATCGGCACTTTCAAAGATTTCGGATTAATCCATCACAACGGAAAAGGCTTTGATCTTCCTGTATTAACTTATCGTGCGATGAAGCATGGATTACAAATGCCGGTTCGGTTAAGCGATTACGATATTCGATATCGTTACAGTAAACATAATGTGGATCTGGTAGATGAATTTAGTAATTACGGAGCAAGCTCCTGGCCAAAGCTGAAACATCTGGGACATTTGATAGGAATCCCGTTCAAACAAACAGGAGAAGGAAATGAGGTGCTTGCCATGTTTGAACGTGGCGAACTGGATCTCATCGAGCATTATTGTTATGAAGATGTAATGGCCACTTATGTAATTTGGTTATACAATCAATTTACTACCGGACATATTCCGGAAGATCAGTTTGAAAACTTAAAAGAACGAGCTTTAGCCAAGCTTGATGAAATTCAAAAGAACAGTTAATAATGAACATATCAAAAAAAATAGTATTAGTAATAATTTCATTGACAGTATTGAGTTGCACTTCTACGAAATTAAAGACTCAAAAAATGGATGGGTATAATGAAAAAATAGAATCCTTAGTAGTATCCACTCTTTTTTCAGAATATTTTGAGAAAGCTACAGATAACTTCATTGAAGGCATGACTTCAGAACTCAATGAGGAAGGAATTAAGGTCGACCATTACCCATATCCTGAGATAAAAAACGATAGCTTGAAAGCAGAAAAACAGATGGAGATAATTTTTAACAGAGTTTTGATGAAGGGATTAGAATTTCAATCTAGCCATACACTTTTATTGGCAGATACAAAAAAAGAGACAATAAGTCGTAGTACAAGTACTATACATGATCATTATTTAATTGGAATTTTAATTGATATTCAAAAAGAGCAGATCGTTTGGCAAGCAGATATAAAACTTAGGAGTGGAGATTATGGAAACTCAAAACAATCCGGAACTTCTTTGGCAAAAAATACGATAGAGCAATTAAGAGAGGACGGTTTATTAAAATCTGGCTCCTACACTCTTACAGTTAGTAATGGTCAATAATGAAATCCATTGTACTAATACTTCTTTTTTTTCTGCAGTTTGAATTTGTTAAGGCACAATCTGCAATAAATTATATTAGTACAGATGAACAAGCTTTTGTAAATAATAAAACAGACAACACGAATCTTACCTCGTTCCAACAGTTAGCTTTAACGGATAATTCTCCAGGTTTTGACAGCTTTTACTCGAAGCATTTATCTGAACTTCAAAGCAAGATCCGAAACCGAGATTCTGATAAAAGAAAAGCAGAGAAGATTTTCAAATATCTTCATGAAGAAGTTTTCCTACGATATGAACTTGAATCTTTGGTACCCGACCTTGTAAATGCCAACACATATAATTGTGTGACTGCCACTTCTCTGTTCGTTAGCTACGCTGAAGAATTTGAAATCCCGTTTAAGATCTATGAAACTCCTGCTCATGTGTATGCTTCTGTCTTGGATGGTGATAAGGAAATAATTGTAGAGCTAACCGATGCAGACAATGGTTTCGATTTTGACACCGGAATTGAAAGTGTATTGCAAACTCTGGTAAACAGTAAACTTATTTCAAGAGACGAATTAAATGAAAAAGGAGCTGATCAGCTTTATGCTGAATATGTAGCAGAAACTATTCCTATTTCTAAAAAACAACTGCTGGCAATTCAATATCATAACGAAGCTCTAATCAAAAATAACGTTAAAGATTTTGAATCGGCTTACAATCAAATGAATAAAGCTGTTTTACTGTATCCAAACGATACGTTTTCCAATGCTTATAAATACATCGCTACGATCTCACAGTCAGATTTTACTTTACAACCGGAGCAAAAGTCGGAACTCCTTCGTTCTATGCTGAATGTGACCAAAAATGATTCATTATTAACTTATACAATGGTTAATTACCTGGGAGAAGTAGTTGAAGACTTACTCAAATCAGAAGAAAAACAGTTAGCCGTTGAAGATTTATTAGTTGAAGTTGAGGGTAATATCTTTGTTAATGAATTCATTAAAGAGAAACTTTCTGAGTATAAAATTTATATGTACACAGTTTTTGCCCAAACTGCTTCATTGAAGGGAGAAACTATTTCAGCAAGGGAAAATATCAGTAAAGCGCTTCAACTTGACCCCGAAAATTCCAGGTTGAAAACATACTATGTTTCGGTTTCCAGTAACTACGCACTCAGATTATCACAAACAGGTTTGTTTGAAACAGCAAGAGAAACCATTGACGAATTAGAAAAAAAATATCCAGAAGGGTATCCTGTTATCAGACAAACCAAAGTGCAGATCATTCTGGACTCTCTTGTCCCTTTACCAAAATCTATTGAAAATAAAGAAACGCTGACCAGTCAACTTGAAACTGCCAGACAATTACAACCTGAGAATATCTACCTGAAATCTTTTGCAGCCGAAGTTTTCCATGAATTGGCAATGGCTCAAATCCGCCGTTCTAACTATGAGGACGCAAAAAAAATGATCCTTCAGGGGCTTACTTTTGATTCCGGGAATAGCCTTTTACGTTCTGATCTTAGCTTAATCAATGATATTCTTAAATAATTTTTAAGATATTTATCGCTTTATTAAATAAAAAAGCGCTTACATTAAATTTTCTTTATTAAATCAAGGAAAAAATCCTTAGGCCTAATGATTTTAGGATTCTGTTTCATTATAATTGAGAAGTTTAACTGTTAAACTAAAATCAATTAAATATTCTATGAAACGAATACTCACTACACTCACTCTTTTCTTTGTTTCAACAACTACACTTTTTGCGCAAGAAGCCACTTCCATAAATTCAGGAGATACAGCCTGGCTTTTGATTGCTACTGCTTTGGTTATGCTCATGACTCCGGCTGGACTCGCTCTTTTCTACGGAGGTCTTACACAAAACAAGCATGTTTTAAATACCATCGGCATGAGCTATATGGCCTTCTGTACAGGCACATTAGTATGGATTATAATCGGCTATTCTCTGGCATTCTCTAACGGTAATGCTTTCATAGGTGGGTTGGATAATTTTTTACTTTCAGGAATCGGTGTTAATGATGTTAGTGGTTCTATCCCAACTTTGCTCTTCGTTGTATTTCAGGGAACTTTTGCAGCAATAGCGGTGGCTATAGTAAGCGGTTCAATTATTGAAAGGGTAAGATTTTCAACCTGGGGATTATTTTCCATTCTTTGGGTAATTTTAGTGTATGCTCCGGTTGCGCATTGGGTTTGGGGAGGTGGATTTCTCAGTGAATCGGGAGAAATGGACTTTGCTGGCGGAACGGTTATTCATGTTAATGCAGGGATTGCAGGTCTTGTACTCTCCTACTTAGTTGGAAAAAGAAAAGGACATGGACTGGAGGAGGTTCGGAAACCTTCGTCCATCAAATTCATGATTTTAGGTTCTGCTCTGCTTTGGTTTGGTTGGTTTGGTTTTAATGGAGGAAGTCAACTTGCTGCCGATGGGATAGCTGCAAATGCGTTATTGGTAACAAACGTGGCTGCTTGTGCCGGAGCACTGATTTGGTTGACAATCGAATGGTTTATCGTAAAGAAACCGACCTTAATTGGGATGGCATCTGGAGCTATATCAGGTTTGGTTGGAATTACCCCTGCTTCAGGTTTTGTAGATGTAAGTGGAGCGCTGGCAATCGGTATACTTTCGGGATTAGTAGGCTATTGGGGTGTCGTTCATCTCAAATCAATGATGAATCATGATGACACTCTGGATGCTTTTGGAATTCATGGCCTTGTTGGAATTTTTGGTGCTATTGCTACTGGAATCTTTGCTAATCCGGAAATTAATGGAGGAGCAGGACTCCTATATGGAAACCCGGCTCAAGTATGGATTCAGGTGAAAGCAGTTTTATTTACGATTGGATACTCTGCAGCTGCAACTTACATAGTTTGGAAGATCTGTTCATTTGTTACCAGTGGCGGAAGGGTTGAAGAAAAATTAGAACTAGAGGGTATGGATATTGGCTATCATGGAGAGCACCATATCGTACTTGAAAAAGATAAGTTGGTACATCAGGCATAGTAGTAAATTATCAGAAGTCTAAAATAAATCTTCCCACTATTTAAGTATTGGGTGAAATAATCCGATAAAATTATTAGAAAATCTTAATAAAGATTAAAAACTTCTAATAATTTTATCATGAAAAGGTTTTTGATAATATTGCTGCCCCTAGTTGGACTTTCTTGCTCCAACACTTTAACCAACAGTGAAGCTGAATATTCTTTTACTACAAAGATGGTTGATTATTCATTTCAAGACCTTTCACCGGAAGTACGAGAAAGAATAGCTGGTTTTTATTCCATTTCGGGATTTACTTCTACAAATGAAGAACGAACTATTACGCTAAGTGATCAATTAACTGATATTGTTTTTGCGGTTGATGCAAATGGAGATCCTTTGCTTGTTTCTGAAGCCGATGGGAATAGTTTAATCTTTAGTCCTTCTGAAACTGCGTTAACTTTAACCGGATTATTTGGTACCGATTTTATTTCTGATGTACGTGAGATTGTTTATGAAGACATTAACTCACATCCAAAATTTAATCGAATAGTGGAATTAATAGATCAATCTCTCATCGCTGGAAGTAGTTTTATATCTAAGCCGGAGGTATTTGCTCTGATTGAGGAGGTTCACTCGCACTTAAAACAGAAATATTATAATTCAAAACCCACCGCTAATCCTGTTGAGCTGAATACAACGGGTAACAACTTTTACGTACAAAATAATAGTAAACTCCCCTATGTAGTTACTGAGCAACATTTGGTTTCTGACAGTTCAGTAAATTTATCTATGCTTTATGGGAAAAAATTAAATAGTGAAACTGACCGAAGAACTAAGAGCACTTCATTTAAAGTGCATTTAAAAGAAGGAGCAAATCTTGTTTCTGTTTTTAACGACTTGTACGCAGAAAAAGAACGCTATAAAAAAACTTCTAAGGACCTGATATTAAAGTTTCAAAAGGTCTTGAAACTTGAACAATATTCATACAATGAGTTAAACAACACTATTCATACACTATTTAACAGAAATGAGATATCAGAAAGATCAACCGAAGAGAACCATAAGCTGTATGTTTTAAATACACTAAAAGAAAATGCCTCTGATATTGTGAGTTATCTATCTTCTCAGCTCAATGAATTTATACCTCAAAATAGTGAAACCATATACTTTTTAGATCTACTTAAAGAAATTCTGATTTCACAAGGATCAAATGCAATTATCTTTTCGGATGACGCTTATTATAAGGATCTTGATGTAAACGCTGACTTCTCTACCAAAAAAGAAATCTGTATCAGAAATGAGGAACCTGTACTCTGTAAAATTGCCTCTGAAGAGATCACCTATAGTGTTGGAACTGCAGGGTGTAGAGAAAGTGAGATCGAGATAAAATTCGGTAGTAAGTTTTATGCCCCTTTTGGTTTAGATTCCGGTTCAAAACTTAAAATTGAATGGGAATACGAAAATGGCCGCTCCGGATTTTGGTTGGTTTCTTACTCAAATAGCAAAGAAAAAGTATCAGGATTAAATTCTACGGTTGGTTGCTTCAACTTTGGCAATAAAGAAACGCTCATACTTCGGGAACAGGTAATTGATCACCTTGGTAACCAGGGAAATATTTCTTCAATAGAAATCAGAAAGCCAAAAATGAAATCAAGTTCTGATAATAGTTTTGAGGAATCTGCCCTTTTAGTTTCAAATTAAACCACCCGACCAGGATCACTGTAATCAGGAATGTCTCCTTTGTATCCGAAAATTCTCTTGATCCATTTCACTGTTCCGGTACTTTGATTTTTTATATACCATTGATCAGCCGCCCGCCTTGCTCCCAATCCCCAGCTTGGATAGGGATGAATTGTATCAGCTATATTCCTGAGAGAAACTCCATTTTTCATTGCAACAGCATACTCAGAAATAAACTCACCGGCGTGAGCACCGACAACAGAAGCTCCTAAAATTTTTCCGGTTAGTTTCTTCGCATAAATTTTAATTAAACCAATATCCTCTCCCTCTGTAACAGCACGATCAATTTTGGAATATGGAAAGCGGTAGGTTTCAAACTTCACTCCTTTTTCTTTCAGCTCTTTCTCTGTTGCTCCTACATGTGCCACCTCAGGAGACGTAAAAGTAGCCCAGGTAATATGCTTCAAATCCATCTTCATAGGAATTTTAAGCAAAGCACGAGAAGTCGCTACTTTTGCCATATGCTCACTCATGTGTGTAAACTGATATTTACTTGCGATATCTCCGATCGCATAAATGTTCTTTTTATTTGTTCTACAGGATTTATTGATCTTAATTCCTTTTTTGTTGTACTCGATTCCTGCTGCTTCGAGATTTAAACCTCCAATATTTGGCTTTCTTCCTGTAGCCATTAATAGCTTGTCACCTGAAATTACTTTTTCACTTCCATCAACTTCTATATTTACATGAACTCTCCCATCTTTTTGAGATACTGATTTAACTGAGGCATTTAGCTCATACTTTACTCCCTGTTTTATAAGCTCTTCTTTAAGAATATGAGTTAATTCAGGGTCATCATTCATCATAATTCCTGAAGCCATATCAATAACTGTGACTTTGCTTCCCAAATTGGTAAAAGCCTGACTCATTTCTGTTCCGATGGGACCTCCACCAATAATTAATAATTCTTCAGGCAGGTTTTTGATTTCAAATAGACTTTCATTTGTAAGGTAATCTATAGAATCGATCCCTTTAATGGGAGGCACAAAGGCACTACCACCAGCCGCAATAAAGAAGAATCTTGAAGTAACTTTTCTTTTTGAACCGTCAGAAAGCTTTATTTCTATTGCATTAGCATTCAGAAATGATGCCTCACCTTCTACTACCTCAATTCCCATTTCTTCGAATATTTCAGGTTTATCTGCATCTTCATAGATCTCATTTCTGATGTGATCAATATGTTGGATTACTTTTTCGAAATTGATCTCCGGATCCCCATCAATCAATCCATATTTATTTGCATCCCGCATCTGTTGAGCTACTTTTCCGGCTTTAAGAATAATTTTGCTCGGCACACACCCTGTCCAGGTACAATCTCCGCCTAAACGGTGACGCTCAATCATCATGGTTTTAGCACCGAAATTCGCACATATCCCTGATGCAGTTAATCCTGCGGCTCCCCCACCAATAACAACACTATCAAATTCATAATCACCGGCAGCTTCTCCATCCGTTTCATCTACTCTTTTTCTGATCTTTCTAATAGTCGAATAAGCACCTACCGCCACTAACAAAACTACAACTACATACACCCACCATGGAACATTCTTTCCGGCAATTATCAAATATAAATAGGCAGAAATGAAAAAAAATGTTGTACTAAGAGCTGGTAACACAATAGATTTACCCTTTCTGTAGTTTTTTACAAGCCATCCTAATGAGAGTGTAAAAAAGGGAATGGCACCGACATAAATGGAACCGAAAATAATTGGATTAACCCCATATTGTTCCCCTAGTCCTAAAAACCAATCTTTTGCCATTTCAAATAACTCAGCCATGATAAATTCTGTTTATATAATAAATTGTAATAATCATCCTTTAAGATAGAATAAACATAGAATTAAACATCACAGAATCGTAACTTAAATAAGTGATAAAAACTCAATCAAAATATTACGTCGCAACAGCTGTGTTGATCCTAGGAGGGCTATTTACCTCCTTGATTCATTATCACAGTGATGGTTTAGAATGTATTGAACATGCAGAACACGCTCATATAATTGAATATGAAGTCTACTGTCCTATCTCTACCCTTGTGTCCGATGCTGATTTTATCGAGCCAATATCATTCGATGCATTTATCACATTTGACTCCAAGATTTTTTATAAGAATGACCAAATTTTAAAAAATTTCATATCTACTAAATTAGGTCGCTCTCCTCCCTTTATAGCTTGATTTCGAACTGCTGATCCACAGATTTGGATCATATACTAATTTTTCAAACATATATTTAAAGCTATGAAAACCTCATTTATTCATGCAGCTAAGACTGCTCTATTTTTATTACTTGTAACCGGATTATTCGCAGCATGTGATAATTCAACCGGATCTGATGATGATCATGATCATGAAGAACCAGCTGGTTTTGTTCTTAAAATGAACGGACAAGATGTGGTAACACAATTACCAGGTGGTGATGTTACCGGAGAATTTGAATTAGAACCCGGAGAGGAAACCGCTCTAATTACCATTTTCTTTTTAGCTGATGATGGAGATGAATTTCAACCTGATGAGCCGGAATATAGCCTCGCCGCTGAATTTGAAGATGATGGAATTGCCGAATTCGAACAACATGAAGAAGATGGAAAGTGGAGTTTCCATATTCATGCAGAAGCTGAAGGTGTTACTGAAATGACGCTTATGTTAATGCACAATGGACACTCTGATTTTAATACTCAGGAAATTCATGTTCACGTTGAATCTGAATCAGCAGCAAAATCTTCTAATTAACACATGAACTTTTTAGTTCTTTTTATAACCCTTTTCGGAACAATAATCGGAAACTCTCCGAGCTCCGAAGAGGGTTCTTTTATTTTATCGGGTTCTATTACCGATAAAAAAACGAATGAACCTGTTTCTTTCGCTTATATTCACCTTGAAGAACTTAACCGAACCGCCGCTTCTGATGTAAACGGACTATTTGAAATAAAGAATGTACCTGAGGGATCTTATACCGTAAGTGTTCATCGCATAGGCTATAAAACTCAAAAACGTAAAATCGAAATAAGTGGAGATCGTAAAGTTGAAATCAAGCTAACTCAGACCCTCCTTACTTCTGAAACTGTTGAGATTATCGGAAAAAATAATGATTTAACCGGTTCAAATATTGAACATGTTTCTGAATCTGTTACAGGAGCCTCTTTAAGAAGAAATTTAGGAACAACTTTAGCCAACACTCTTTCTAACCTACCTGGTATAGATCAAAGATCTTATGGAAATGCTACTACGAGACCCGTTATACGTGGACTTGGAGATGAACGAGTTATAGTTTTACAAGATGGACTATCAACAGGCGATGTGTCTGATCAATCAGCTGATCATGCAGTTTCTGTAGATCCTATTGCAAGTTCAGAAATACAGATCGCCAAAGGAGCTGCAGCATTGGAATATGGCTCAAATGCCGTTGGCGGAATAGTCAATGTGGTTAACAATCTTATTTCTCCAAATCAGCCTAAATCATTTACAGGCTCAGCCACTCTTGGAGGGCAATCAGTAAATACCAGTGCTTCTACTGCTGTAGATTTTTCTTTTCCGGTAAATGACCTTGTAGTCAATACAAACTTAAATGGAAGAATTGGAGGAGATACAAAAACACCTGCCGGAAAAATTGAAAATACACAATATCAAACAACGAACAGTGCCGTCGGAATCAGCTATGTTCAGGACTGGGGATATTTTGGAAGTTCTTTTGGCACTTACTTAAGTAACTATGGTATTCCGCCAGATCCAAATGGACATCCTGAAGGTGTTGATATTGAAATGAGAAAATTCAACTATGCTTTAAAAGGCGAATATCTTCCTAAAACTTCAATCATCAAAACGTTAGAAGGCGATTTCAGTATAAATAATTATAATCACAAAGAGTTTGAAACTACAAGCTCAATTGGTACAGAGTTTGGTTTAGTAACAACAACGGCTCAGTTAAGCGCCAACCATGGAGGTCTTGGTTTCTTTGAAAACGGAAAATTTGGCATCTGGACTGAAATCGAAGACTATGCTGTACGTGGGGCAAATACACCTGATGCTAATAGCTATAAATTTGCCTCTTACTTAATCGAAGAAGTTGAATTGGACGCCTTTAAAATTGAAGCAGGTTTACGATTTAACTATGTACTTAACCAACCTAAAGTAGACGATCCAAATTCAAATATTGGAAATATCCGAGCCAGAGATTTTTATGCACTTTCCAGCTCACTAAACGCCTTTTATGAGCTTGGAAAAGGCTTTTCTTTAGGAACTGTATTACTTCATTCTTTCAGAGCTCCTTCGCTTGAAGAATTGTATTCCGAAGGACCTCATTTAGCTTCACTAAGTTTTGAAATTGGTAATCCGGAGTTAGAGCCGGAAAGAAGTATTGCCAAAGAAGTTTTTGCAAGATGGCAGGGATCAACATCCACGTTTAAAGCTGCTGTATTTCATAATGATTTCTCAAATTTTAATTATGCCCGGAACACAGGACAAGCCAATAGCAGATTCCCCAGCTTAAAAAATTATCAGTTTGTTGGAACAGAAGCCCAACTCTATGGATTTGAAGTCGCTGCTGAGCATCAGTTTTTAGATAATTGGGTTGTAGATGCATCTGCAAGTTTTACTATTGGTCAACAAGACACTACTGATCAGAATGGAAATAATTCAGGCACTCGTCCCCTGCCACAAATTCCACCGTTTAAAGCTAAATCAAGTTTAAAATATGCTAAGGATGGATTTGAAATTGGCTCACGATTCACTTTCGCAGCTGAACAGAACCGAACAGGTGAATTTGAAGATCCAACAGATTCTTATTTCCTGACAGATATTTTTGCTCAATACCGTTTCGATACCGATAAACTACTTCACACTATTTCTCTTAATGTGAACAATCTTCTGGATGAAGAGTATTACAATCACTTATCAAGAATTAAAGATTTGAGACCGGAACCCGGTCGTAACTTTTCTATCCTTTACAGAATATATTTTTGATAGAAATAAAAAAAAGTCCCCGAACATTCATTTTCGGGGACTTACCTTAGGTTTCACTAAAGGAGTGAATTGACAAGCATATGTGTATAAACACAAGATTCTGACCCTTTAAGCAAATACATGAGAACGTTGTTACACCTTTGTTACAAAAAAATTTAAATTTTTTTTCTGGTAGGTTTCGCTCTTATCTTAAAAGAAAAAATAATGCTTAAAAAAGCTCTTCTTTTTGTCTTAATCATAACCTTAGGATGTGCTGCGCTTCAAGACCTTGCATCGGTAAAAAAACCTGAACTATCTGTAAGTGATGTCAATATCACTGATTTTTCACTTCAGGATGTCGAACTCACTTTCGACGTTGATGTTGATAATCCTAATCAAATAGCCATTAATCTTGCTTCTTATGATTTTGATTTTTTGATTGATCAGAATTCTTTCGTTCAGGGAAATCAACCACTATCCACGGAAATAAAATCTGTTAGTACCAGCACAATACAAGTACCCGTCAGATTCACTTTTTCTGACTTGTACAACACGTTTTCAGGGATAAGAGATAAGGATGAAACTGCTTATGAGTTTGACGCAGTTATCGGAGTAGATCTTCCGGTGCTTGGACTAAGGGAGATTCCACTCAAAAAAAGTGGAACTATTCCTGTAGTTAAAACTCCAAAAATTTCTGCTTCTGGTCTATCTGTAAAAAATATTTCATTTACTAAAGCAGATCTCGAACTCGAGTTATCTATTGACAACCCAAATGCTTTCGGAGTATCACTAGATGACCTTAACTATACAGTAGATATAAATGGGCTGAAATCAATTTCAGGTTCCTCAAACTCTGCTGTAGATATACAGGAAAAAAGTACCGGTTCTGTCAAAATTCCGGTATCCCTCAATTTTCTGGAGCTAGGTCGAACTGCGTATAACTTATTAACAAGTGATGAATCGTTAGAATATTCTTTAGATGGTTCAACATTACTCGATACCTCTCTTCCATTTTTTAAGGAATCTGAGTATGATTTTAACAGAACAGGTTCTATTAACATAAATAATTAAACTTTTGACTCACGTAAGCTACCTTGAAACGCCTATTGGTTATTTGAGAATTTTATCTCAGAATGGGGGTATATCTCAAATTAAATTCATGGAATTTGATGGACCTGAGGAACCGGATATCCATACGGAATCCGCAAAAACTCAACTGAGAGAATATTTTGAAGGAATGCGTAATTCCTTTGATCTTATTTTGAATCCACATGGTACCGAGTTTGAAAGTAAAGTCTGGGAAAAACTAAAATCAATTCCTCATGGCAGTACAACTACTTACGGTACAATAGCTAAAGAACTTGGAGATACTAACTTTTCGCAAGCTGTTGGAGCAGCTAATGGGAAAAATCCAATCGCTATTGTAATACCTTGTCACAGAGTCATTGGCTCCAACAATAAATTGGTGGGCTATGCCGGTGGACTTGAACGTAAAGAGTGGCTTTTAAAGCATGAAGGTGCCCTTCTTCTGTAACTAACTTTTACGCAACCGCACGCCTTTCTTGATTACTTTACAGCTTCATTAAATCACTTACATGAAACTTTATATAAAGCTTTTAATTTTTGTTTTACTTGGTGCTACTTCTCTGCATGCTCAAATGTCTGATGCTCCTGATCGAACAGAAGGAGAAGGCCCTTATGATCGTCTGATTATACGCGGAGTAAATCTAATTGATGGAACAGGATCTCCGGCTACCGGTCCGGTCGATATTGTTGTTGAAGGAAACGAAATCACTCAAATAAGTACGGTAGGTTATCCCGGACTTCCAATCAATGAAAACCGACGTCCTCAGGCAGATGGAAATACTCAGGAAATTGATGCAACCGGCATGTACGTACTTCCTGGTTTTTTTGATATGCATGCTCATACAGGCGGTGGAGCTCAGGGAACAACTCCCGAATATGTATATAAACTTTGGTTAGCTCACGGTATCACCAGCATTCGGGAGCCGGGTTCATTTAACGGAATGGATTGGACATTACGTCATAAAGAACGAAGTGAAAAAAATGAAATTACTGCTCCCCGAATTTCTGCCTGGATAGGATTTGGAATGGGAAGTGATGCACCGATTACAACCGGTGAGCAAGCCAGGAAATGGGTTCAAATGATACACAAAGCCGGTGCCGGCGGAATTAAGTTTTTCGGAGCTTCACCGGAAGTGTATTCTGCGGCCATTGATGAAGCCAATAAACTGGGTTTGGGAACCATGGCCCATCATGCTCAAACAAGAGTTGTTTATAATAATGTCTTAGCATCAGCAAGGTATGGGTTAACCAGTATGACTCATTGGTACGGGCTTCCTGAAGCACTTTTTACAGATAAGATCATTCAGGATTATCCGCTGGATTACAACTACAATAATGAACAGCATCGTTTTGAAGAAGCCGGGAGACTTTGGAAGCAAGCAGCCCCACCCTATTCAGATAAGTGGAATTCTGTAATGAATGAATTGTTGGAATTGGATTTTAGTATGAATCCGACTTTTACGATTTATGAAGCCAGCCGTGACCTTATGAAACAAAGAAGAGCCGAATGGCATGAAACATATACGCTTCCTTCGTTGTGGAGGTTTTACGCTCCAAGTCGGATTTCCCATGGTTCATACTGGCTGGATTGGGGAACTGAACAGGAAGTTGCCTGGAAAGAGAATTACCGGCTATGGATGGAGTTCATCAATGAATATAAAAATCGTGGCGGGCGGGTAACGCTCGGCTCAGATGCCGGGTATATCTATAAGTTATATGGATTCGGTTACATTCAGGAAATGGAATTATTTCGGGAAGCCGGTTTCCATCCTCTGGAAATATTTCAATCTGCATCACTTAAAGGAGCTGAAGTTTTAGGAGTGGATAATCAACTTGGAACAATTGAAGTAGGAAAGCTGGCAGACATGGTCATTGTTGATGCTAATCCCATGGCAAACCTGAAAGTATTATACGGAACAGGCGCTATCATCGTTGATGAAGAGAATAATGTTCAGAGGCACGGTGGAGTCGTTTATACTATCAAAGACGGTATCGTTTTTGATGCAAAAGCTTTACTTAAAGACGTTGCAGAGATGGTCAAAAAAGCCAAGTCCGAAGAAAACTTCGAGATCACTCAACCCGGTCTTAAATACTAATTTTCATTACAGACTTTTCATCATATGAAATGGCATACACGGCGAGATAGCCGTAAAATCCACAAATGGGGAGCTATCATCATTGCACTTCCCTTTTTAGTGGTTTTAATTTCAGGTTTATTCTTACAAGTCAAAAAGGAGTTCGCATGGATTCAACCTCCAACAATGGAAGGGGTATCCACTGATCTTGAACTAACTTTTGATGAGATTCTTGAGATCTCAGCATCTGTGGATTCTGCAGGCATAAAACAATGGCAGGATATTGATCGATTGGATGTTCGTCCTGACAAGGGCATGGTAAAAGTTCGGGGTGTGAACAATTGGGAAATTCAGATCGACACTAAAACAGGCGATGTACTTCACGTAGCTTTCAGACGTTCCGGAATCATAGAAGCTCTGCATGACGGTTCTTGGTTTCACGACTCTGCTAAACTATGGATCTTCCTTCCATCCGGTATCATTGTTACAGTTCTTTGGATAACCGGGATTTATATGTTCTTTATTCCATACCTGAACAAAAGAAGAAACAGAAAACGGATGGAAAGAAATCAATAAAAGTGATTCCTGAATTTTAAATCTTCTCTAAATTTTGTAGAATGGTGTATGGATCTTGCGCAAACAAAAAAAGAATTAGTAGAAGAGCTAACTGCTGTTCAGGATAAAAAAGTTCTGGATCTCATGAAATCTGTACTCGAACATCTAAAATCTGATGACCTAAATCAGTTGACAGATCCTCAAAAAGAGAGTATAGAAATAAGCCGAGAGCAAATCAAAGCAGGTAATTTCAAGACTCAGGCTGATTTCTTTGAAGAAGTCAGACAATGGCTGAAAAAGAAATAATTTGGTCTTCCAGAGCGCAAAAAGAGTTCTATGGAGTTCTTGAATATTATATAGACCGCAACGAGAATCCCGATTATTCATTAGAATTGATGGATAAAATAGAGATGGTTACAGAACTTATCTCAGTTTATCCGAATTTAGGAATTCTCAATGATGATAATCTAACCAGAACATTCATCATAGAAAATTACTCCATAATTTACGAACACTCCGCTAACCGGATCATGATTTATTCTTTTTGGGATGACCGGCAAAACCCTTTAGACAAATTCCCAAATTAAAATTCCTGATAAATTTTAATCTTGTTTGTAATTTCATAATTATATACTTTGTTTTTCAAAGTACTTTAAATTAATTTTATGAATAAGCAAAGAGATTACACAAAAGATCTTGCTGAGATTCGCTCGATGATGGAGCGATCTTCCAAGTTTCTTTCTTTATCGGGTTGGGCCGGAGTATTAGCAGGCTTTTATGCAGTTGCCGGAGCTTATGCTGCCTCTAACTTTTTTTCTTTTAATCCGGACAATTTTCAGTATTCAATAAATAGCACCGGTGATACGGTAGCGGGTCTTCCTCCTGTTATTGCAACAGCAGTCGTTGTTCTTTTGATGTCGATTGGTACAGCAATCATTCTTTCCGGATATAAAGCAAAAACCATAAACGAAACGATCTGGAACCCAACTTCCAGAAGAATGATCACCGCTATCAGTTTTCCATTGTTTTCAGGTGGTATTTTGATATTGCTGATGATAAGCCAGGGATTTGCTGGATTAGCCGCTCCTCTTACCCTGATATTTTACGGGCTTGGACTGATCAGCGCTTCCAACTTTACTTATAAAGAAGTACGCTCTTTCGGAATGTTGATGATTATTCTGGGACTGCTGAGTTGTTACTTCATTGAATACAGCATTTGGATGTGGGCATTTGGCTTTGGCATTCTTCATATGGTGTATGGAATCTACCTGTATGTGAAATACGAGCGATAAGTACTTCAATATGAATGTTTCTTTTAACGATTTACACAAAGCGTTTGAAAACCGGATAAGGCTTGGAATAATGTCGGTTCTTACCGTCAATGAATCTCTGGACTTCAACGCTATGAAAGAATATCTGGAGGTTACCGATGGAAATCTTTCGACACACATAAAGAAACTTGAAGGTGACGGTTTTGTAGATGTGAAGAAATCGTTTATCGATAATAAACCAAACACCAAATACTCAATAACTTCAAAAGGACGGGAAGCTTTTGAAAAACACTTAAAAGCAATGGAACAAATAATTAAAGCACAGCAATGAACAAAAAGGAACCAGAAAAATTAACCCAACGAAAATGGCTCTCTTTTGGAATCACAGGACTGGGAGTTTTGCTCCTCTTCTTTATGATCTTCATAGAAGACGAACCCGGAGCCGTTCCATTATTATTAATAATTGGTGGAATGACCTTGTACATCCATACAAAATTGAAAATCAGAAAAAGCTTAAAAAATTTATTCATTCACTTTGTAAACCAAAGTACTTTAACCTAAAATTACTACCATGACAGAAAAAATAACACTCAAAGCCTCCGTATTTAAAGTGGCTTTAATAACTCTTGGGTTATTACTGATCCCATTTACCGCAAACTTTATAACCGATGAGGTAAACTGGTCAGGCTCCGACTTCCTGATATCAGGAATTGCTCTCTTTTTTACCGGAACCGGCTATGTCTTTATCAGAACCAAATCTTCAAACATCATTTACAGAATTGCTACGGGCTTAGCATTATTTACTGCCCTCTTTTTGCTCTGGGCAAATGGTGCTGTTGGCTTGATAGGTTCAGAGAACAATGATATTAATATGATCTACTTCGGAGTATTTTTGATCTTTGTTATCGGAATGGTGTTTTCAGGATTTAAGGCATCTAAAATGGCAATTGCATCCGCAATAACAGCCGTTGCTCAGGCTTCAACTATTGTGATAGCACTATTGATGAATGCACATCACTTACCCTACAGTTCGATCAGTGAAATTATTCTTGTGAACCTGATTTTTGTAACGCTGTTTTCTATCTCAGCTGGACTTTTTTGGCAGGTAGAACATAAAAGTGAAATTGAAGAGCCCACATCCTAAAATGGGCTTTTCAACATATTAATTCGGACTATTTTTGAACGGTTATTAGTTTGCAGAACCATATTTTTGATCGTAATAAGTTTTGAACTTGCTTCGATCTAATTGGTGAGTTTCGTCAAGCACAAAATTATTTCCATTCCAAATATTAATCCAAACAGAATCCGACCGATGCCATTCTTCTGTTTCATCATCTTCCCAACGCTCAGTCCTCCAGTTAACAAGTTTTAAGTGATTACCCTCACTTATCAACCAGGCGTCAACATTGAAAGCCCAAGTTCCGTCCCCACCATCATCAGCTAAGATTTGAGAGTTTGAAAAATTTAGCGAACTCATATCATAAATTAGCAAGGATATTTTTTGTGGGCTGTATGTAGATTGATGACGAATAATAAAGCCAGTATGGGAATCATCAATCTCGAATTTGCCTATTAAGTATGCCTTCTCATCAATAGATAGGTATTTTGAGATTAGCGGAAACCATTTGGATTCGATCAGTTCTCCTTCGTACTTAATAATCTGACTATAAGTATAATCTTCATTCCATCTTTCAAAATAGAAAACATGTAAAGTATCGGTTTGGAATACTTCTGAATTTTCATTCAAATAATTGAAAAGCTCTTCCTCTTGAGCCATCAAGAATTGGTTAGAGAAGAATAAAAATAGAAATAGAATTAATATTCTCATGATTTCAATTTAGGCAAACAAACGACCCAGCGCTTAAGCGGCGAGGCGTTGAGTTTTAAGTTAGGACTCGGATAGTAACCGAGTCACATTTAACCGTTTGTTAAGTGTAATGAAATTATATGTTTTGAGTATATGCATTTATACCTTCTAACTTGACTATACCTTTGCCAGAGTTCAAAGCACTTCTTAAAGAAGAATTGAATTTGTCTAAAGCCGCAAGTTCAAACTGAACTTTAAAATGAGCCGAACATAAATCTTCATCTGATACAGAAACTAACACTGCTGTATGTCCCCAAGAATCATAGCAATAAAATTTAAGGTTACAATATCCAAATCTAGATTCCTTTTCTCCAATTTCGAAAACAACTTCGTCAGAAATAGAACTTGGAAAACTTGCTAATTCTTCAACAAGTACTTCTAACTTTTCACTATTAAAATATAGCTCCGTTTCTCCAGCAAAACTTTCACTTGAAGCTTTAACCCATATTTTTGAAGGATCACTATATAAAAATTTTAATTCTAATCGAGGCTTCATTTCTTACTACACTAAACATAAAATTATCAAAACCCCGGCATCAGCATAACAGCATTCTGCACCATTCTTGCTCCGCCAACCCAGAACATTCGGTATTGGGTATTATCGAGTAGGAAAACCACATTCCCGCTTCCCATTCCATGAACAGCGGCAAAAGCCATACCTGCTGCCTTCTCTTTGTTCTCCTGAGAAGCATAACCCGAAGCTAATACTTCTTCCGCATCTTTCATGTAATATCCAACTGTACTGAAAGCGGTATTTGGTTTTAATGCATTGGTGCTGAATTTCAATGAATACATTTTATCCGGCATTCCAAATGCTAACGGATGAGAATTATCGATCAAAGCTTTAAACGCTGAACCCGGAATTCTTCTCAATCCGCTTGAGTCTTCCTGATCTTCATATTTTGTATAAGCAGCAGGATCAATTTTACTGTCATCTTTGTCATCCTCGGGCTCATATAATTCTGCCGGAGTTATACCGGACTGATCTTTGGTTAACCAGCTTGCACTGCTTTCTGTACCGATTAAAGTTCCTCCATTTCTTACCCAGGCTTTAATACGCTCTCTGGTGTTTTCACTAAACACACCGTTCAAACCAAAACCTCCGGGCATTAAAATCACATCGTATTCATTCAGGTCTAATCCGTTGAAGCTATCTGACCGAATTCTTGAGATCCCAAAGTCAGTCCATTGATCGAACAAAAACCAGAGCTGTCCAGCGGTATAAGAACTGAATCCGGAATCCATCATTAAAGCAACTTTTGGTTGTTCAATGGGTCGGTTACTGGGTGAACCAAGATCGCTTCCTTCGTCCATTCTGCCGGTATTAAATCCGGTGATTTCGACATCAGTAGCTTCTGCGATCATTTTCATATCAGAATGAATAGATTCCGCTTTGTGCTGATTTCTTCCCATCAGTATAACCAAACTACCTCTTGAAAATTCATGGCCATCTTTGGTAAAACCTTTGGATGCAGCGCGAACTTTATATCCGTACTTCCACAAATGAGCCAGAGCTTTCGGAGCATTTCTTTGCTTCCAGTTTACGGTATAAGCATAAGTTGCTTTGCCATTTTTAACTTCATCAGAATGAGATAACATTTCTGAAACGGGCTCGGTATTTACACCAACATCAGAAGTTGTCCATGCAGCGTCCAGATTATAAGCCAGAGGCGCCGACCAGGTACTCATATCGTACATTACTGAATCTTTGATCTCCAATTGTCTTCGCATTATCGTATTGATGAAAAGATGCGCCGGCTGATTGGTTTTAATGATAAAATCACCCTCCTTAAATGCTCTTGAAGACGAACTTCCATCCCAGTAACTGTATGCATTTCTCTGATTGAAATCATCAGAAGCACGTTCAACTTTCACATTATGCTTTAACATCAGATTGACCAAATCGTAGGTATAGTCATTTTCGTTATTTGGCAGGATGTATGCTTTAGTATTTCCCTTTTGCGTCCTCTGAGATCGTGCTCCTTTGAAATAATCCCAGAGTCTTTCGCGGTTTTCTACTGAAGTTTTAACTATGGAGATCCCGTTCTTGTAATGATCAAAAACTCTCTGACGAAGCGTAAGTACATAGCCATCGTTGGTTTCTACTGCACGACCGCCGCGACTGTGTCCGCCCTGCTCGGCAAGCATTCCGATTCCACCCATAATACTTGGATATGAAGAGCCATATCCCGGGTAAAAGAAATCAAATCGTTCTCTGGTTTCGAAATTAACCTGAGCTTTATCAAACTCTTCGATGGCTCCACGACCAAAAACGTCTGCCCATTTTTCATAATCTTCAGGAAGTTCATGATTTCGTGGAGTGGTTCCCGGCATCGTAAAATAGTTGTTGTTAAATCCCTGTTCATGGAAATCAATATGAACTTGTGGCATCCATTCCTGATAAACATTAATTCTTCCTTGTGATTCAGGGTGAACCAACCAAACCCAATCGCGATTCAGATCAAACCAATAGTGGTTTGTTCTGCCGCCCGGCCAGATTTCATCATGTTCTAAATCTTCTGCATTTGTATTTAAAACATTTGCTCTGCTTGATTTATACCAGTACACATACCGGTCTCTTCCGTCAGGGTTTAACATCGGATCAATAATAACTACCGATCTGCTCAACCATTCTTTGGTCTCATTATCTGTTCCTGCAACCAATCGATACGCCGTTTGCATTGCTGCTTCACTACTTGATGGTTCATTTCCGTGAACATTATAACTCATCCATACAACAATCGGATCTGCACCTACTCTTACAGACCCGGGATCATTGGCAATTTTAAGATTCTTTTGACGAATACTCTCCAGATTTACATGGTTTGGACCGGAAGTAATAACCGCATAGTTTGCTGATCTTCCCTCATAAGTTTCTGCATACTGCTGAAAAGTGATCTTATCGGATACTTCAGCAAGTTTCTCAAAATACGCCATTACTTTATGATGAAACGTGTATTCTTCACCAAGTTCGTACCCAAGAAACTCGGCAGGTGAAGGGATATCTGAATCATAAGTTATATCAGGATCAAATTCAAAACGATCGATTGCTTCCTGAATCTGCGCATGAACATTTACAGTTAAAAGAGTTATTAAAAGTAGTAGAAAAAGCTTTTTCATAATGATTATTTAGATTTACATAAGGCTACTAAAATTCTACGTAAATTGGAGTTAAATATTAAAAGGGTTATGACGAAGTTTCAAATTTATAAGAGATCGAGACAAAGATGAAAAAATGGATTTTTGTTGGAGTTACTGTAACAATACTATCAATTATAGCTTCCGGAATTTTCTTCCCGAATTTGTATGAAGATGAGTTAAAAGATCTACTTGAACAGCAGGTGTCACTTCAAACTGACAGCACTTACTCCGCTGAACTCAATAAACTGAATATTTCATTCTGGAAAAGAGAAATTACAGCAGATTCTTTGGTCATAAAGCCATCCAATGACCAGGAACCGATCAAATCAGTATCTGCCGGTTCTATTTCGATTGAAGGAATACAATGGTGGTCCCTTCTTACTCATGATCTTGCAAAATTTGGTACTATCGTAATAGAAAATCCTTACATCGAAGTTTATTCGCGCCCTCTTGAAAGCAGTACGTTTAGTCAAACCAAACAAGACTCTTCCTTCTCTGATAAAATGGATATACCCATATTTAATTTCCGGATTGAAAACGGAAAAGCACGACTGGTTGAGCCTACAGGTCGTACCGAGGTAATGATCGAAAAGTTTAACTTGATGGCTACAAAAGTGGATATTGCTCAGATTCTGGACGGTTCCAGACTTCCTTTTCTCGATGAATTGATACTTTCAGGAAACGGGCTTACCTGGAGGTTGGATGAAAAATTGTATCGGTTTGAAGTCGGAGAATTCGGTTTTGACCGGGTTAATAAAAGAGCCGAAGTTAAAGATCTGGCTTTAATTCCGGTTCTTGAAGAATATGAATTTTCGCGAATCAAAGGATATTCAACCGACCGTATTGATATAAGTATAGACCGGGTCAGTTTTGAAGATCTTCTACTCGATTCGCTTTATATACCAAGAATTCAACTTGGTAAACTACTTGTAGAAAAAGGCGACATTTATGTATTTAAAAACAAAACTATTCCTCCGAAATCTACTATTGGTTACAGAGACTTATTTGCTCAAATTTCTAAAGAAGCAGGTATTCAGTTAGGAATTGATGAAATAGCCATATCAGACCTCAATGTATCTTACAAAGAGCACAAGGAAGGCGCTGATAGTGCCGGTATGATCTTCTTTGAAAATATAAATGGTTCTGTTCTTGATGTTAATACTTTGGGTTATCCTGAACATGCTACGGATACCATGAAATTACGGGTAAAAACGAAATTTATGGGCACTTCTGATCTTAGTTTAAATGTAGACTATCCTCTGTTCACAAAAAATGAATTTCATACAGTACAAGGCAGTCTGAACAAGCTTGAAACTTCGACTGTTAGTGATCCTTTGTTACATCTCGCATTTGTGGAAATCAAAAGCGGGATTATAAATTCAATGGATTTTGATTTTACTGTTACCGATCGGAAAGCTGAAGGAAAACTACTCCTGGATTATGAGGATCTGAAGCTCACATTCTTGAATAGTGATGATCCTGATGACAAAAATCTTGGAACAAGGCTTAAAACTTTTGTAGCAAATACAGTAGGTTTAAATACTGACCATACCGGAGATATCGATTCTAAAGAAATAGATTATGAATGGGATAAAAGAAAAGGTGTGTTCGGATATTGGTGGAGATCTCTGCTCACGGGAATCAAAAACACTATTCAGTAATATATTTTCATTAGTAAACGAACGTATGATTGTATTTAATGAGAATCGATCCGCTTTGTAATGTAGGAAGTCTTGGTAACCCTAAATTTCGCTGATCTCTTTCGGTGTAAGATTGTTCATTTACTACAAACCAAAGATCTCTTCCTTCGCTGAAATTATATCTGAATCGGAAATTCAAGCCTGCCAGCTCTTCAATATTACTGTATTGGAAAAAAGCACTGGTTGAAAGTCTTTTGTTTAACGCATATTGAGCTTTAAACTGTCCCAGATGTGCGGTAAAGTTCTCTCGGGTTCTTCCTGCAGTTGATGGAAATTGAAGATCAGTAATCTGGTAGTTTACTCCAAACTCCCAATGAATATTTGCAACTAACTCCGGTTCGACTTCAAATTGCATCCTTCTTCCGTCAAACAAATTGCCATATTCAAAAGTGGTATTTATTCTGAGTTTTTTGCTATTGGGAGATCTGTAATAAAAATTACCCTCAAAGAAGTCGTAGTCATCTACAGGGATATAAATTTTTCCTACAAGGTTAAAATCTTCACTAGGCAATAAATGCTCTTGATTATACCTTATTTCAGCACCGGCAGAACCAATAGTTTTAAAATCAGTATTCCATTCCAATGAAATAAATCGACTTCTAAGATCATACGTATCGTTTTGGAAGATATTATAACTTCCGACATTTACGGAGTGTTGACGATAAATAGATTCTTCTCTACCAAGCCAACCGTAGCCCAAACGATAAAAATAATCCGAAGTATTTACTGTTCTGAAAAAACCAATTCCCGGGTTAAATTCTGCTCCTGTTCTGTTTATAAAAAAACGATAAAACCAGCCGATTGACGCTCTTCTTTGCCAGGTTAATCTAAAAATACTGTTGTCTTCAAAACTGTATCTGTTTTCATTAGCCACTGAATTATCAATCGTTTGACTTAATCTTACTTCGATAAAGTCATCTCCGAAAATATTAAAATCGCCATCCACCCCCATAGCTATGTTTGAACTTCCATTTACACCCAATCTACTGGTGAAAATACCTCCTACATATGAAGAAGGATTAAGTACATTTTTTTTAACTCTCAATACATTAAAATTCTCAGAATCAAGATTATCACTTTCCCCGGTTTGCAGATTTATAAATCCTATATCAAGATCTTTTATTTTACCTGTAAGTCTTGCGCCACCTAAAATCCGAACCTGATTTCCTTTTTGATCTAATCCTATTCGTCTGCTGTAAAAAACTCTGGTGTTTCCGAAATTAAAATCGAACAATCCTGATCTTTGCTGAAAAAACTGCCTCTTTTCAGGAAAGCTCAGCGAGAAGCGTGTTAAATTAAGCTGTTGATCGTCTGCTTCTACTTGAGCAAAATCTGTATTAACGGTTACATCTAATGTAAGATTAGAAGTGATATTGTATTTGAGGTCAAATCCAACTTCAGCTTTGGTATCGTCATCGTAAAAATAGCTAAGGGAGTCTCCTCCAAGCTCATTAATTCTGGTTAAGCCTCCTAATACATAAGGAGTAAAATATACTGGCTTTTTTGCATCAGCTCCTGTGATAATTACATCCTGTGCCTGTGATGGTTTAATGTTACCATCTTCCCAAAGCGGTGGTATCGCCGGATAAATATGCCGTTCGTTGTGATGGGTTAACCAGCGATATACGATCAAACCCATTTCTGCTACTCCATCACTACTTTGAAAACCAATACTGGAAAAAGGAATTCTCATTTCAGAGTACCAACCATCTTCATGAATTGTACTGGAAGCATCCCAAAAGGTATTCCAGCTTCCATTTACAGCGTTTGAACCGGCTATAGAATTTGCATCATTAGATATAGATTGATCGAATCTAACTCCTGCAGGTGTAGTAAAAAATCGAAGTGCATTTTGATCATCATTAAAAGGGTCCAAAATAATTGCAAACACATCATCTCCACTGTAACTGTCTCTGTATAAACTATTAGCAGATATAGTAGAAGGATCTTCGGTGTACATTTTGGCTGCCACGTACAAATATTCGTCATCATACACCACTCTTATATCGGTTTGCTCGCTCAAACCACCTTTGAAAACAGGTTCATATTGAACCATTGGAAAGGGTTGAACTTCATCCCAGGCAACTTCATCGGGTATACCATCCACAATAATCGGGGATGTTGCCCGTACAAGCTTCACCTTGTCCTGTGCTGCGATTTCTTTGGTTAAAAACTGAAGTAGTAATCCTAAAAATATAAATCTATACAAGTGTAATCTCCGAATACATAGTTACATTTATTAGACAATTACCAAGACATAATCCCCTATTCTCCTTATTTTGGTAAAACTATAAATAATTCAATGATAGACATTCTCTCAATTCCCAAGATCAGCGACATCAGAAACGCCCATGCTGTTATCAGCGAGCACGCACATATTACTCCTGTATTAACCAGTAGAAAGGTTAATAAACGTTCAGGTGCTGATGTTTTTTTCAAATGTGAGAATTTTCAAAAGGTCGGGGCTTTTAAATTTCGAGGAGCTTGTAACGCAGTACTCACTCTTTCCAATTCAGAATCAAAAAGTGGGGTTGCTACTCATTCATCCGGAAATCATGCACAGGCTTTAGCCCTTGCGGCTAAGATCAGAGGAATAAAAGCCTATGTGGTGATGCCTGATAATGCACCAAATGTTAAAGTTGAGGCCGTAAAAAATTATGGCGCTGAAGTCACTTTTTGTGAGTCAAGTCTTCATGCACGTGAAAATACCCTCCAAAAAGTTGTTGAAGAATTCAATGCTACTCCAATTCACCCATACAATGATGCCCGGATCATAGCGGGGCAAGGAACTACTGCCGTTGAATTCCTCGAGAGTATTCCTGATTTAGATGTAATAATGACACCAATTGGCGGTGGTGGGCTACTTAGTGGAACAGCGTTAGCAGCTAAATCAATAAACTCAAGTATTGAAATTATTGGCACCGAACCGGAAGAAGCTGACGATGCTTTTCGATCATTTAAAGGGGGTAAATTAGTACCCGGTTACAGCACTACAACCATTGCAGACGGACTTAGAACTTCTCTTGGTGAATTACCTTTTGAAATCATTAGAGAAAATGTTGACGATATAATTACTGTGAGTGAAGAATCCATTATCTCATCCATGCGATATATCTGGGAACGTATGAACATGATCATAGAACCATCCTGTGCTGTTCCGGTGGCTGCACTTTTTAACAATCCGGAAAGATTTAAAGGGAAAAAAGTAGGAATCATTATCACCGGTGGAAATGTAGATCTTGATCATCTTCCCTGGACAAACCAATAACCAAAGTCTTTAATCTGATTGGATATTGGAAATTCCTTGTTGAGCATTGGATATTCTTCTCCTCTCGCATTGACATGTGATTTTGCTTTGCTGTACATGCTGATAGATTAATTGCAGTCCAATAATAAATTTAGGGAGATGTTATGAAGTCTTTTATAGCTGGATTGCTCTTGTTGTTAGTTCCGGAGATGATAAATCTCTATCAACCATTAAAACAAACCGGAGAAATTACTGTATCAGGAAAAGTAATTGATGCAGATACTCAACAACCTATAGTCGGTGCAACCATTCAAATTACGGAGTTAAACAAACATGGAACCAGTGATGTGAATGGTGATTTTAAGTTCAACATTAAACCAGGTAAATACACTTTTTCTGTTCGTTATGTTGGATTTAACGAACTGGATCAGCAAATACGAGTTCCCGAAGAAGGATTGAATAATCTTATTCTGAAGCTGGAGCCTTCTATGGTTAAATTTGAAGAACTTGTGGTTACAGGTTATGCAGACAGACAAACTAAAGTAAGCGGCATGGCTATGATGGCTCCACCACCACACTCGCCTACTTTTAATTACAATACTGAAGAATACAACAGCATCTCCGAAAGCAACTTCAAATGGGCTCAAAAAAATCCGCTATCTACTTTTTCAATTGACGTAGACGGAGCTTCTTATTCGAATGTCAGGAGAATGATTATGGATGGAAAGCTTCCAATTAAAGACGCTGTTCGTGTAGAAGAGCTAATCAATTACTTTGATTATGAGTATACTCAACCTAAAGATGAGCATCCTTTCTCGGTTAATACGGAGGTATCTAAAGCACCATGGAACCCCGAACATCAGTTAGTACAAATTGGTATTCAGGGCCAAAAAATTGAATCTGATAATCTCCCTCCTACAAATCTGGTTTTTCTGTTGGATGTATCCGGTTCTATGAATTACGGAAATAAACTTCCTTTACTTAAAAAGGGATTTAAACTCTTGGTTAATGAATTAAGAGAAGAAGATTATGTATCGATCGTAGTTTATGCAGGAAGTTCAGGAATGGTCCTTCCTCCAACATCAGGAGCAAATAAAGAAAAGATTCTAGAATCGCTGCAGAAACTGACTGCCGGCGGATCTACAGCTGGAGCTGCAGGTATCCAACAGGCTTATGAAGTTGCTAAAGAACATTTTCGGGAAGACGGTAACAATCGTGTAATTCTTGCTACGGATGGTGATTTTAATGTAGGTGTTTCTAGTCAGGGAGAACTTGTTGATTTGATCGAAGAAAAACGTAATGAGGGAATTTTTCTGTCTGTTTTAGGTTTTGGTTCCGGAAATATGAAAGATTCCAAAATGGAACAAATTGCCAACAATGGAAATGGCAATTATTACTATATCGACAATTTGCTGGAAGCAAAAAAAGTACTTGTTTCAGAAATGGGCGGAACACTCCATACCATTGCAAAAGATGTGAAGATTCAGGTCGAATTCAACCCTCAGAATGTGAAGGCTTACCGCCTGATTGGATATGAGAACCGGTTGTTAGAGGATCAGGATTTCAATGATGATAAAAAAGATGCCGGTGAATTAGGTGCCGGACATACAGTAACCGCACTTTATGAGGTTATTCCACATGGAGTAAGCCTCGATTCCTCATTATCTGATATCGACGAACTTAAGTATCAAACACCTTCTTCTCCCACAGGAGATTTCGGAGATGAACTTATGACGGTAAAACTTCGCTATAAACAACCTGATGGCGATAAAAGCACATTAGTGTCTCAGATAGTGAATGTTTCAAATTCAGATGAAATGTCTCAGGATCTTGCTTTTGCTTCTTCAGTTGCATCATTCGGAATGCTATTACGAGATTCGAAATTCAAAGGAAACAGCTCTTTTGAAATGGTCAAAGAGCTTGCTTATTCAGGAAAAGGAGAAGACAAAAAGGGGTACAGATCTGAATTTATTAAAATTGTAGAACTTGCTGAGTTGTTGTATAAAGGAGAAGCAAAGAAATAGCTTGATAGAAACCAAATAACTAATAACCATTAACCAGAAGTTACAGGTTATTAGTTACTGGTTTTAGCCTTGATTACTTTTCACCCAGAGAGTCAATTCGTCTTTGTAATGCTGATTTATTTCTTTCATTGTCAGTCAGATCCATTGCTTTTTTATAAGAGATTTCTGCTTTTTTCAGATCTCCGCCTTCTTCATATACTTCAGCTGCGGAGTAATGCGACTGCCAGTTATTACTCCATTCTTTAGTCATTTCTTCCGCTGTGGCATATCCTTTTTCTTTCATCCCTTCTACTACCTGAAGCTTCGCAAGTAATCCAACCGTCTGAACACTTCGTTCTCGTCGTACTGCCTGCTCTGCCCATTCAAGACCTTTATCCGTTCGGTAATCATTCTGAAGCGTGTAATTTGCTCCCTGTACCCATCCCTGCCAGCCAAAAGCAGGAAGTGTTCGAAATTGATTTTCTATATGAGCAAAAGTTACTTCTTTAGGAATTTCCACTGTGAATGGAACTTTCAGGTATGCAAATTTCAATGACATTTCTACGGAAGTTGCTGTGTAATCCGCAAAAGAAAATTTCATCCATTCGTACCTGCTATCCATTTTCTCTGCAGTAACCCTTATTCTTAAAGCATCTTCACTTTCATCGTAAAAGTAGCTGCCCCACGCCTCACTGAAATTTGAAAAAATAATAACCCACTCTTCTTCCCCGGGAATAGTGTGCATTCCATAAGATCCGGCTTTAAGTTTCTGACCATTAATCAAAACATCATCCGTTACTTTAAAAATGGTATTTTTATTGGCTCCCGTTCTCCAAACTTCACCGTAAGGAATCAACCCACCCCAGATTTCACGTCCTTTAATTCCTATTGAACTATAATCGAAACTAATCTCTGTAAAACCAATGGTAATACTTCTGGTTTCATGCGGACTTACCTGTGGTAGTTTTAGTGAAACCGGTAACTGAGCAAAAGCTGAGGTCGATAAACCTGTAACGGCAATTAAAAGAATGAATACTTTCTTCATGATAAGCTTAGATATAAGATTTAAGACAAAAGACGTGAGACTTTTCTTACGTCTCAGAACTCGTGTCTTTATTTGATTAAAGTCCGATCTGAATCTAAGAAATTTTTGCTGTAAACGAGGAATCTGAAACATTCTTTAGCTTTTATTCGTCTTAGTGACCAACACATTTTCCAGTTATGACACAAAAGGGCAGATTTAAAAAGAACAATCCGGACGATTTCGATTTAGACTCTTACATCGAAGAACAGGCACAGGGCAATCAATCCAAACAACAGATACCCTTAAATGAAGATACTCACGAAACCTCATTCTGGAAAAATGCAGTATTAGGAGCTGCATTAGCATGTACTGCATTTCTTTGGTACCACGACTGGAGTCCGGTTCAGGCTTATGAAAGTGTGTTTGGGTCGGATGAAGCGCCAACTGTTATTGCTCAGGGACAATCCGGAAGTAGAATTGTAATTGACATTCCCGAAATTGAGATACCTGAAATAGAAATTCCTGAACAACGCGAGATCGAACGTGCCATTCGTCAGGAATTAGAAAGAGCGAGTGCTACTTTGCCATCCGTAACCGATTATTTAGTTGAACTCAAAGATCGTGGACTTTTAGAAGATGGTAAGTTATCAGCCTTTCAGGCACGACAATTACATCAGGGTGGTGTTCCAATATCTTATATTGAAGAAATTGATAATGCTGGTTATTTGGATGATCTCAATTTTGTAGCCATCACCGAATTTTATAAAAATGATATTCCTCTGGATTACTTAGAGCAGTTTGAAAAAGCCGGTTATCTGGACCGTTTAAACTTTGTGGCTATTTCTGAGTTTTATAAAAATGACGTTTCCATGGAATATCTTAATAATTTAGATCAAGCCGGATATCTCGATGATTTAAGTTTCGTTTACATCACAGAATATTATAAAGCCGGAGTAACTACAGAATTTCTTGACGAGCTTAAAGCTTCAGGCTTGTATGACGATCTCAGCTTTATAGACGTGGTTGAAATGTATAAAGACGAAAATAATTAGGATTAAAATGAGTTCACAGAAATTCAATAATAATCTCCGAAACAATGAGTCCACATCTGATTTTGACCTCGATGAATACATTGAAGAGCAAGCTCAGGGAGGAAATAAAGCACAGCAACAATTTCAGCAGAAACCTCCAAAATCTTCCGCCCGAAGAAATGTAGTTGCCCTACTCGCTTTTGCTACATTTGCAGGAATATGGATGTTCACTGATTTACCAAATCCCGTGTTTATCTTTGAAGAAGGTTCTAATTCTGCAAATGTAACTCAGACCCAACCTCAAAGTTTTTCAGAAGTACCCACGGCTCCGCTTCCTCCTCCTGTTCAACCGGGAAGTATTTCCGGTAATTACCTGGATTATTTGCAGGAAGCTAATCGCTTAGGATATACAAATAATATTTCTCCAACAGGAATTCGGGCATTATACGACTCCGGAGTTCCTCTTACTTATTTAGAGAGTTTGAAAGATGCAGGATTTCTGGATGACTTTTCCTATTCCGCTATTATTGGATTGTATGGTGGTGGCGTTCCCATGGAATACTTGACAGAAATGGATGAAAACGGATATCTGGATGATTTTTCATATTCGGCGATCATCGGTTTGTATAACGGCGGAGTTCCACTTGAATATTTGAACCAGATGCAAAGTGCAGGTTTTTTGGATGAGTTTTCTTACTCAGCTGTAATCGGTTTGTACAACGGAGGAGTTTCCATGGAATATCTGAGCCTGATGCAGGAAGCCGGATATTTGGACGAATTTTCTTATTCAGCATTGATAGGGATGTATAACGGTGGAGTCAGTATTGAGTTTCTGAATCAACTGAACAATGCCGATCTGATTGATGAATTTTCATATTCAGCCATTATCGGAATGCATAACTCCGGAGTTACTACTGATTATTTAACTCAGTTAAACCGCACCGGTTTTCTGGAAACCTTTTCTTATTCAGGGATCATTGCTTTATATAATTCAGATATACCAACAAGTTTTCTTCAGGAATTGAAAGACCGAGACCTGCTGGATGACATGAGTTATACCGATGTTATTCGTGCGTACGGGGATGGGAATTAAAAATTCTGCATTACAGTATTTTTGATATTTCCAGTAAATTCTTGCGCTAAATTTTCACCTTTTTTAGGATTAAATGCGCTTGTTTCTATTACCCTTGTTACTGATTATATCTTTTGCTCCGACTAAGATTTTTTCACAAAATAATGATTCATCGAACGTCAAATTTGTGCTCGATTTTGGGGTTCATTATGGTGGCGATGATATCGCGACCGTCCAGTTTACTGATGGAGGTGAACAGGAAATGCTTGCCGGCCAGGGTTTAACATTAGCAGTTGGCGGTGAATTCAAAATTCCAAATTTCAAGTATGCTCTTTTTCGCACTACCATTGGATTGAAATACAGCACCACAGCCGCAGATAATGCCAACATCATGTTTTTAAGTTATCCATTAAGCCTTATGGCTTTTGCTGTTCCTGCTGATGACTGGAGAATCGGCTTGGGAGGTACATCTCATCTTGGTGCTGTACTAAAAGGCGATGGCTTTTTTGATGATGTTGAATACGACAGTTCTTTCGGTCCCCGTATTGAGGTAGGCTACAAATGGGTTTCTTTGACTTATACCAATGTAACTTTTACGGAAAAAGAATTCGGCGAAGAATATGACGGAAGTTCGTTCGGAATCAATTTCTCGGTTACGTTTCCACAGTAAAAATCATTCAGGATGACGAAGGTCGTCATCCCGCCTGCCTGTCGGAAGACAGGGACAAACCTCATCCGCAACCTCCATTCACGAGCATAGCGAAGTGATCTCCTGTAATGATTTTTGAGTATTTTACAGGGGTCCCGCATCATGTGCCGGATAGCGGACTATTCTCTGACCCACTCTTGGTCCCTCTCTATGAACAGGGAGGGAAACTCGTTTATTTTACTCAGATTCAATTTAAATAGTCCCCTTCCCTTGACTAAGGGAAGGGAAAGGGATGGGTTCGTCTTACTTCTTGTTTTAGTTCAACCTTTTGCTATCTTGCCAAAGAATTTATTCAATAGTTTGAAAAACAAAAAACTTCCTTTCCAGGACTACTCGACCAATATCTTCTTAAAAGATTCGGCTTTTGATTTGTCATATAATCCTGTTAAAAGTGAAACAGGATTTAAAATGACTCTAGTTGGAATTCTGTATAAAGTCGCAATCCTAATCTTACTTACTTTATTTTCTGCAATTATTTCATGGGAATTTTATGATAGTTGGTTGAACATTCAAACGCATTTTGTAGCTGCATTTTTTCTTTCTTTTTGGTTCTCTTTATTTGTTGGTTTTTTTGCCTTCTTTTTTAAATCTAAAACAAAATATATAGCTCCATTTTCTGCCTTCTTTTTAGGGTTTACTTTAGGGACTTTATCGGCACAAATAAATTCTATAGTTCCAGGTGTAATTGCTCTTGCTGTTATTCTTTCTTTTAGTGTATTAATAGGTAGCTGTTCTATTTATATCATTCAACCACGTAAAAGGATAGATGTTTTTTGGGTGGCTTTTTTCGGAGTCATATTTGGGATTGCAACACTTTATCTAACAGTTTTAGTACTAAACATGTATGATTTTAATATCCATTACCCTCATGAGCTTTCAATATTCACATTCATACCTCTCTGTATAGTATTATTTGGTTCTATTATTACAATGTTGGCAAGTTTGGAATTTGTAGTTTATCAAATCCAACAGGATAGACCTTATGAACTTGAATGGTATTCTGCATTTGCTTTATACATATCAGTTGTCTGGCTTTATTTAGATATATTGTATTATTTAACTCAAAAGAAAGAGTAATGAGTACTTAACCTCGTTCCCAAGCAGAGCTTCAGCATTCCATCCCGAACGAGACGGCCGGAACGTGAACTAAATGAACTAATTCTTTTTAATCCGAATAATCCCCTGCCAAATCTCTGAATTGTAGCTCATACAAATGGCTGTACATTCCGCCTTTGGCAAGTAATTCATTATGTGTTCCTTCTTCAACAATTTCACCTTTATCCAGTACCAGAATCCGGTCGGCATTTTGTATGGTGGATAATCGGTGAGCAATCACAAAAGTGGTTCTGCCTTTCATCAATCGGGTCAATGCTTCCTGAACAGAAGCCTCCGATTCGGAATCCAGTGAAGAAGTAGCTTCATCCAGTAATAAAATTCTTGGGTCTTTAAGAATCGCCCGGGCAATGGCAATTCGTTGTCGCTGTCCCCCGCTTAACTTCACTCCTTTTTCGCCGATCATAGAATTATAGGCTTCAGGATGTTCGGTAATAAAATCATGCGCATTTGCATCTCTGGCTGCCTGCTCCACTTCTTCGTCAGATGCTTCCAGATTGCCGTATTTCAGATTTTCTTTGATGCTGGTACTGAACAAATGCACTTCCTGCGGCACCATGGAAATATGATTCCGGTACGACTTCACTTTCAGATCTTTTACCGAATCTCCATCCACCAGAATTTCCCCATCCTCCACATCATAAAATCTTGGAATCAGATTTAACAAGGTCGTTTTTCCTGCACCACTTGGACCAACCAGCGCAATCGTCTCTCCTGCCTCTACTTTAAAATTGATTTCATTTAAAACCGGACGTTCATCCTCGTATTCAAAACTAACCTTCCTGAATTCGATGGTTCCTTCCAGTTCTTCCACTTCTTTGGCATCGGGAGCATCTTTTATTTCAGGTATCTCATCCAGCAATTCAAAGATTCGCTCGGAAGCGCCGGCTGCTGTGTTTACGGCGGTATATAAACGGGAAGTTTGACTGATTGATCGGGAAATATTTAATGCATAAATAATAAACGCTACTAAATCTCCCGCGGTAAGTCGGTCGGCAAGCACTTCTTTTCCTCCATACCAGAAAATAACCACCAGCGTACCCATGAACATAATTCCGACTCCGCTCCAGAATAACTGAGTGAGAACTACTTTCTTCCGTACGGTGACAAACAATTTCTCAATGGATTCGGAATAACGGGTCACTTCATACGCTTCCCGAACAAAAGCCTTCACCAAACGAACGGCTCCAAGAGCATCTTCTGCCACAGCGGTTGAGTCTGCCAGATCATCCTGAATTCCACGGGATAGTTTTCTGATCTTTTGCCCGAAGTAGCGCGTGGCAATGGTCACAAAAGGAACGGTTACAAAGATTACCGCACTCAATCGCCAGTTTAATGCCACCATCAGCGAAACCGAGCCTATCAGTGAGAAGGAAATGGTCAATAGTTGTGGAAGGGAATCCGTCAGGGCTGTTCGGATAGATCCAACATCATTTGTTAGACGGGAAGTAATTTCACCCAATCTGCGTTCTGAGAAAAACCGGAATCCCAATCGGTGTAAATGTTCATATACTTTTTTTCTGAGGTCCGTTACAACCCGCTCCCCTACCCATTCCAAATAGTAATTTCCGGCAAAACTGAAGAGGGATTGCAAAACGAATAATCCGATCAATCCGATTGCCAGAATATTCAATAAACTTTCGTCGCCTTTATCAAAAACGGCGTCTAACAATTCCCGAAGTCCGAGTGGCACAGTTAGCCAGATTCCGGATGCCAGCAAAACCACTACCGTTGCGAAATAGAATCTGCCACGATAAGGTTTGCTGAGTGCAAATATCTTTACCAGAGTTTCTTTTAACGATGCAATAGAACGGTTTTTATCTTCTTTGGTTTCGGGCATTTTTGTTTACCGCATCATTGGATTTAATTACTACTTAGTTTTTAAAACTGTCACCCTGAGCCTGGATTTCTTTCTTACCTATTCTTTGATTGCGAAGGGTCTCAAATGATCAATTACCCATCTGTTACATTATTTGAGATCCTTCGGCGTTCTACTCTCCAATCCCTTTTAAAAATTTGGACCGCTCAGGATGACAGCCTCAATTTAATTACTGAATTTTTTACAATATCTGGTATTCTGATACTTTTTCAATAAAAGATTGGTAGCATACTTAATACAAAAATAGTACCAACTAAACGAGATTTTTATCAATCATTTTGGTATCTACTAAAGACAGTAAAATTCATTAGAAAGCTATGGATGGAGAAACTCTTACCTGGATTTTTTTAGTAGGCGGAATTCTGCTGATGTTGCTTGAATTCCTTGTTCCAAGCGGAATGGCACTGATTTTAGGAGCCAGCGGATTGCTTGTTGGAATCGCGCGATTTCTTGGATTTCTGGATGATCCGATTACTGCAACAATGACATGGGTTTTCACATCTGCAGCCATATCAGTTTTGGCAATGCCCTTTATCCGGAAATATTTAAAAGGCGAAACTTCATTTAAACTTGCCGACGAAGATTATGAAGCCATGGATCAGATCGTGGACGTTGTTGAGGCGGTGGATGAACATACTAACGAGGGACGTATTCGTTTTCAGGGAATTTCATGGCAGGCACGAACTTTAGAAGGAGAAGTTCCTGCTGGTAAGCAAGTGAAGATCAAATACCGGGATAACACTACATGGATTGTAGAACCTGTTGATCATATTCAGGCCCCAACATCAAATAAATTGAAAGAAAAAAACTAAGGATACTTATGGATTATGTTTGGACGATAACTTTAGTCACAATTTTAGTATTGTACTTCATCCTTACAAGGCTTTTTATCATTGTGGAAATGCGGGAGGAAGTTATTCAGGAGCGACTCGGTAAATTCAAGAAAAATTTGAAACCCGGATTTCATTTTCTAATTCCACTTATGGATCGCCCGGCATACAGACGCGAAATGCGTGAACAGGTTCTCGATGTTCCAAGTCAGACATGTATCACCAAAGACAACATTGAAGTTGCAGTGGACGGGCTTGTCTATATCAAAGTGATGGATGCTCATAAAGCCAGTTACGGAATTTCAAATTATCAGGCGGCTTCCATAAATCTTGCACAAACCACCATGCGTAGCGAAGTTGGTAAAATCACACTGGATGATACTTTCTCTGAGCGTGAGCAGATGAATGAAAACATTGTCCGTGAAATTGATAAAGCAGCAGATCCGTGGGGAATTAAAGTACTTCGATATGAGATCAAAAATATCCGTCCGTCCAATGAAATTATTGATACTATGGAAAAGCAAATGGAGGCTGAACGTGAAAAACGTGCTGAGATCACTCACTCTGAAGGTTTCCGCCAGGCAAGAATCAACGAGTCTGAAGGTGAACGACAAAGTCAGGTATTAATTTCTGAAGGTGCACGACAAAAGCGAATTAACGAAGCCACCGGTAAAGCGAAAGAAATCGAATTGATTGCAAACGCAACAGCTAACGGAGTAAAGCGAATTGCTGAAGCCATGCAAAAACCAGGCGGAGAACTGGCTGTTAAAACCAAACTGATTGAGCAATACATTCAGGAATTTGGTCAGATCATTGAACGATCTAACGTTTCCGTACTTCCCGTAGAGACAGCTAATTTAAAAACCTTTTTTGAAGGAGTAAGCAAAGTGAGTGATCACACCAGCGCCGGAAATAAATCTTCAAACAAAATTTCAGAGGGGAACTAATCATGGAAATCGTTGAACTAATCAGTCAGATTTTAGTTGGTTTATTTGGTCTTTTCATCGTTTTTAAAATCATGAAATCGCTGAGATTGGTACCCAATCAGTATGCCTATATTGTAGAGCGACTTGGGAATTATCATAAAACACTTGGTCCGGGATTTCATGCACTAATTCCTTTTGTAGATAAAGTGGTTTACAAGCAGGATCTCCGGGAAGAAACCATCGAAGTAGAACCTCAGGAATGTTTCACCAAAGACAACGTAAAAGTTGAGGTAGACGGAGTGATCTATCTCAGTGTTATGGATCCGGTAAATGCCAGTTATGGAGTTACCAATTACAGATACGCAGCCATTCAGCTTGCTCAAACCACCACACGTTCGGTTATCGGGTTGATGGATCTGGACCAGACCTTTGAAGAGCGGGCATTCATGAGTAAGGAAGTGGTTAAAGTACTTTCTGAAATGGAATTACCCTGGGGGATTAAAGTTCACCGTTATGAGATCAAGAATATTCTGACTCCGAGAACCGTGCAAAAAGCGATGGAGCGTCAGATGACAGCAGAACGTGATCGAAGAGCTGTAATTGCTAAATCGGAAGGTGTTCAGGGAAGTAAAGAAAATGACGGTGAAGGTATGAAGGCAGAAATGATCAATATTTCCGAAGCCGAAATGCAGCGCCGTATCAACGAAGCCGAAGGTGTGGCTAAAGAGATTGAATCGATTGCCGAAGCAACCGCCATTTCTATCGAGAAAATAGCAGAAGCATTGTCATCCCCGATGGGAACCGAAGCCATGAAATTGCGTCTTGCCGAAAAATATCTGGATACGTTATCAGGACTTGGGCAGGACAAAAATGAAATTATTCTACCAAAAGATATCTCCAGCTATGATGCGGTGATGGAAGGACTGTCGCTTAAAGATTTTGAGAAAAATAGCTGACAGCTATCAGCTGACAGCTAATAAGCTGTATATTTTTCTCCTTCTTTTAGCTGCTGAATTCCATCTTTGGTAGCAAATTTTGTTGGAATGGATTCAAAGCCTCCTCCCTTTTTTGGTTTTAATACCACAAAATGCAGATGGGGTCCGGTCACATATCCCGTTGCTCCGGAATATCCGATCACTTCTCCGGCTTTAACCGATTGACCTAACCGAACTCTAACTCCGTTTTTTCTGAGATGAGAATACTGTGCAATGGTGCCATCCTCATGAAGAATGCTTATAAAATTGGACTTATCTAAATAGCTCCGGTCACTTCCTCCCTCCGAAAAGCTTTCTTCTATATCTATCACCAGTCCCTTTCTGGCGGAATAAATTTCTGTTCCTTCATCCATATTAAAATCCAGTGCATAATTTGAAGAACCTTTATGTGAAAAATCACCATTGTATCCCTGATCTAATCTCAATGTGGTTCCTTTTTTAAAAGGTAATCGATAAGCAATACGATTATCATGCCTGGCATTAATGCTTCCCTGATAATATTTGAGACTGTATTTCAATCCACCCGATTTTTTTTCATCTACTTGTTCAATGTTAGTAACAAACTTTATCTGTCTGCCCTGAATAACCATTGTAATGGAATTCCCTTTGGTTGATTTCATATTCTCCAGATCAAAATCAATTTCCATGGTAACCGGGAAGTAATTGTCATTTTCAGCGGTGATCTCAAATCCCTTCTCAGTCTCTGTTCTTATTAGTCGTACAGAGTCATCGTTCTGAGCTTTTAGATTCCCGGAAATCAGAATTAGCAATATTATTGTGAAACTGATTTTTTGCATATGAATAAATTAACACAAAATCAGTGATTGTCCATTAGTTTCAGCACAGATATATTCAGCCATGCAATCAATTATTCTACAACTCATTTTTCTTTTGGCATCACTGGATGCTGATGAAATCAATGATCCCGAGCTGGCCCTTAAGATAAAGAATGGCGATCACGAAGCTTTCAAAGAATTCTTCGACCGGTATCACAATTACCTGCTCAACTTTTTGATGAAACGCGGAACAGCTAAAGAAGCTGCCAAAGATCTGGTTCAACAAGCTTTTGTAATGATCTGGGAAAGACGATCTGAAATTGATGAAAGTAAGTCGCTGAGAGCTTTTTTATTTCGGATTGCATACACAAGGATGCTGAACCTTTTCAGAGATCATAAAAAGTTTGATGAAGATGCTGAACCGGAAAATGAAGAAACAGCATCTATTGAAATCAGAGAAAATGAAAAAGAATCCAGAGCTAAGGAATTAAATACCGCAATTGAAAAGGCTATTTCTTCGATGCCGGATAAACGACAGGAAGTTTTCAGAATGTGTTTTATTCAGGAATTCACATACAAAGAAACGGCTCAGGTTCTGGGTGTTTCTGTTAAAACAGTGGAGAATCATATGGGGTTGGCTTTGAAAGATATGCGGGCACTTTTGAAGGATTACAGGTGAATTTTAAAAAAATTTAGGGGTATTGAATTTTTGATGTGTACTAAAGGCAAATGACCAAGAGTCTTTAACACAAAACAAAGAGAAATCATTATGAAAACTTCAAAAAACATATCAAAACTTAGCTTATTCAGCGTGATGCTGATGGTGCTTTTCGCAGCTTGTTCTGCAGTTAATAACGATGTTGAATCACTTAGTGACGAAGACATCGAACTGGCGACCCAGATCATTGGAGAGTCTGTTTCAGACGAAAATTCAGGTATTATGAGCAGTGTATATGATGCAATGTCATCTGTTGATTCAGATGGAATCCGGTATCAGAATGACCGTAGAAAAGCACATGACGACGGAAGAAGCGGTCGTGGAGGAGAATCCAATTATTCTTATGAATATGATTCAGAAACCGGCGTTCATACACTTTCTTATAACAGAAGTGTGAACCGTGGAGATTTCAGCAAAAGTGTTTCTTTATTGAACACCTATTTATTTAAGTCTCCTGAAGGTGCATTCGTTGTTCGTCCCCGTGCAAATGCAGATTCTATCGAAAGTATTGACTTCACCAGTAATAAAAACGGAAGCCTTGAATCCAGACACAGAAATTCAAGCTTTGCACGAACGGATACTTTTGCAGTTACAGGACTACACAGTACAAGCTCTGTGGTAACAATTGACGGAACGCACCATGGAGAAGGAAGCGCTTCAGGAGTAACCCGTGACAGCGTTCAGGCTTCAAGAGATTATACCATTGATATCGAGTTTGCCAATATTGAGATCGAAAAGGATTCAGTAGAAGCCAATGGTAATTTGGAGCAAGGTGTAACCGGGACTCTTAATTACAGCATCGTCATCAATAAAACATTTGGGGATGAAATTGATGAAAATGTAATTGAAGGTACTATTGAAATGGAAGGCGACGGCACTGCACTGCTTCGATTCAAGAAGATCGCAAAAACAGTCAGGTTTTCCCTAAAAGACGGGTCAAGAGAAGACTAAAATAAATACCCGAACAATGAATGGCGGGCTGTTGATACACAGCCTGCTTTTCTGTTAGATAAGACAAATGGAAACTTCAGAATTTTTACCCAAAGATGATCAGGATGTACAGCTCGGACTTCGTATGAATGAAGCTAACGAAGCTATGCTTGGTTTTGATGGTATTGAAGATCCATTGATTCAATCCTTACTCAATTTCAAAAAGAAAAATCACGAAAAAATTGAGTCACTATCTGATATAAAAAGAGAGAGCTGGAATGAAATTGAATTACAAACCAAGCCCCGGTCAGCCAACATCATACCTATTCGTTCAACTTTCAGATACTGGGCTGTGGCTGCCACCATTTTAATTGCTGCATTTGTTGGGATATTCTGGTTTAACAATGTTCAGCAACAGCCAAAACTGATTGCTGAAAGTGGAAACAGTATTGAGTTAGTTACTCTTGCAGACGGGTCGAAAATCTCACTCAGACCCCATTCTTTACTTTATGAAGTTGATGTTTCAGAACAAAAAAGAGCGTACAAAATTTCGGGAGAAGGATTTTTTAGTGTTGCCAAAGATACGCAGCGTCCATTTTCTGTAGATGGAGGAACCGGAACCATCACCGTGTTAGGAACCCGATTCAATGTGAGCACATGGGGCAACGAAACTTCTGTATACCTTGAAGAAGGAAGCATAAGGCTCGATGATATGAATCAGAACAATCTAATTCTAGTTCCTGGTGAGAAAGCCACTGCGGATAAAAATGGGATTTCAACCCCTGTACAAACGAATGGAAATGAATTCAAAGACTGGTTAGATAATACTTTAGTTCTAAACAGTACATCAGTTAAAGATGTAGTGCAAGAACTTGAACACCATTTTGCTATAACTTTAAATATTTCAGAATTAGAGAATCCTTCAGAGCCAATAAGCGGCAGTATTGTTCTTGAAAATGCAGAGCAAACACTTAGTGATCTGGGAATTATTCTTGGAGGAACTTTCCGCAAAGTTAATGCTGATACCTTTGCCTTTATTCCATTAAATTAGGTTTTATGAAAACCGGTTTAGTAATAGGAATTGTATTAAGTACAGCTCTGCTGACTTCGGAATTGATCGCTCAAAATTTTTCGAAAGAACAACCTCTTTTAAAAGTCATTCGCAATATTGAAGAATCAAGCGAAATGCGGTTTTTGTATCGCGAAGCGTTGATCAGTAATGTGAATGTTAGTGTAACTTCGGAATTCCCCTCTGTAATTGGAGAACTTGAATCACAGTTACGTTCATCCAATATCGGTCTTAAAGTAGATTTTGAAAGAAATCAGGCTTTGCTATTTCGAATGGACAATTCTTCCTCTACTGGCTCGGCTACTATTTCGGGATATGTCCTGGATGCGTCCAGTGGAGATCGCCTGCCCTATTCAACTATTTCATGGTACGAAAACGGAGAGATCAAAGGAGTGACTTCAAATACCCACGGTACTTTTACAGCTTCTATTAATTCTGATGAACGATCCAAAACGCTCTTATTTTCTTTTGTTGGTTATGAATCTAAAAGAGTTGAAATCGATCTTTCTAAAAACCGAAACTGGAAAGATATTTCTGTTCGGCTTGAACCTGTATTGTATTCAGGAAATGAAATCATTATTAACGGAACTTCTCTTTTTACTCCTTCTGATACTGTTTTCAATAGCATGATTGAAGCCGGAGCTTTTAGCCCTTTGGGAAATAACAACTCCATTCAGGCTTTACAATCTCTTCCTTCAGTGGTTTCTGGTCCTGCTATTCAGGACGGGTTGAATGTCCGCGGTAGTTCTTCTGATGGATTCCGGGTTTTGCTAGACGGGTTGACACTCTACAACCAAAGTCACTTATTTGGTTTACTTGACGGATTAAACAGCGATGTGCTCAGAACCAGTGGATTTTTCTATGATGTTACCCCTGCTCAATATCGTGCACCCTTGGGCGGAACGTTGACCTTTCTAACTAAAACAGGAAATCTGAATCATTACTCAGCTTCTGCTTCTTTGAGTAATACCGCATTTGGCGGAACAGTTGAAGGGCCAATAAAAAAGGGGCGCGCGAGTTTCCTTGTATCCGGCAGACATTCTTTTATAGATGATGTTAACTGGTTTAACAATCAGGAAATTATTGAATACGGATTAGACATTAACAGAAACTATGAATTTCAGGGAGATACGATCAATAAGATTCCTGATAGAAGTATCAGGAATATAAACGGTACTGCAACTTTCTATGATCTGCACGGGAAGGTATATTTTGAAAACACATCCGGAACCCAATGGATTCTGAGTATGTACGCCGGAAAAGACGAAGCATCCCAAACTTATGAGCGTGGAATCCGGAATCAGTCTCAGGAGTTCTCGACAGATAATGAATGGTCAAGTAATATGCTGAAATTAAGCATGAATACATCTGTTGGTGAAAATATCATTTCTGAAAGCAGTATTGGTTTCAGCGATTATTATTCCAGCTATTTCAAAGAAGACAATTCATTCCGCAGGATTAATGAAGCGAATCAGCAAAATCCTCAAATAGAAATTCAGCCATTATCTCTGGATAATGAGCTACAGGAATTTCAAATCAATCAACAATTCAGTAAATCACTTTCTGGTGTTGATCTGACTTTTGGATCCACTTACAGTGATTTTCAAGTTCTATATACCGAAATAAGTCCACGAAGTGAATCATTCCGAAGTCGTAGGACAGGGCAACTATTTGATGTATTTGGTCAGCTTGATTTTACACAATCCAATCAAGCTCATCTTAGCCTTGGGGGCAGAGTATATTATTTCAGTAATGGAAAATACCTGGAGTTTTCTCCAAGAATTAAATCACAGTTTTTTCCTGAATCAGCGGTTTCATTTGGACTAGGGTACAGCAGAAATTTTCAGTTCTTACATCAACTTGAGTTCGAAACCATTAACAGCACCGATTTTTGGGTGATGAGTAATTTTGAACAACCACCATCTTCTGTGGATGACTTTTCAGCAAACATCAGAATCAGATCCGAAACTGGATTTTATTTTCAGATTGAAGCTTACTACAAATTGTATGAAAACTTAAGAATTCACAGCCTGTTGAATGAATTTGTTTCCTCCTTTTTTGATGATAGTGAAAACAGCATTCCATTTTTATTTAATAATGATGGAACCTCGAAAGGGCTTGAATTTCTAGCAAAACAAAGATTCAATGATTTCAGGATGTCTGCTACTTATACTCTTTCGTCATCCGAACTTGAAAATATTTTTATTAATGGAGGTCAATCTTTCAATTCGTCTTTCGATCGGACACACCAATTTTCTATCTCGACTAATTATAATTTAGGAAATGGATTTCAATTTTATGGATCGTGGGTTTATGGCACTGGAACACCCAACTCTATTCTTGCCAGAGAAGCTCAAAAAGAAAGTCGTATTGGGGATTATTCACGTATAGATCTTTCGCTGAAGTACATAAACGCATATATGAATTCAGAAAAACTGGAACTTCAATTCTCAGTGTACAATGCCTTAAACCGTAATAATCCCTGGTATGCAGAGGCAAGACCCGGAATAAGCACTGTTTCTAACCGAGTTGCAGTAGGTTCTGCTTCGGTATACGATCTTGGAGTACAACCCAGTTTCAGAGTTAAATATTTCTTCTGAACTTTTAAAAACTGAATTAAAATCTTAATCGAAAGATTGTCTTGCCGGGTTTCGTCTCCAACAGGAACAAACTTCCGTTATGCAATCTCATAATTTGGCGTGATAAACTGAGTCCTATTCCGGAGCCGCTTTCTGATGAATTTTTGCTTGTGGTATAGAATGGCACGAAGATTTTATCTGCTGCTGATTCACTCACTCCCGGTCCATTATCTTCCACATCTACAAAGGCATGGCCTGAATCATCAATACCGATTCTCAGTATCACTTTTGCTTCATCTTTATCTTTTAAAACTTTAAAAGCATTCTTTGTGATATTGATCAATGATTGTTCTATCAATTCATCATCAGCTTTTACTTCTACATCTGGAGCTTCTTCCTGAATAATCACTTCTACATTTCTTGATGATGCCTCTCCACTCATAAGATTCTTTACTCTGCCCACAATTTCTTTAAGCTCAATTACGGAGAAATCGGGGTTAGGAAGCTGCGTTATATTTCGGTACGAATCAACAAAACGCATCAATCCCAAACTTCTCTTATTGATCGTTCTTAATGCCTCTTTTACATCTCCGAGAGTCTCGTCCGTAATCTCATTCTCGGAATTATTTTCAAGAGAACCTGAAAGCATTGAATTTACTGTATCTGACAAAGATGAAATCGGCGTTATGGAATTCATGATTTCATGAGCAAGAACCTGAGTAAGATTCTGCCAGGCTTCCATTTCTTTCTCTTCCAGTTCAGAAGAAATATTACTCAGTGAAATAATTTTATAGAAATCTCCGCGGGCTCGAAATTGAGTAGCATAAACCGCAAGTTGAATATCCTGATTTTCGACGGTAAACCGAACTAAACTCTGGGAACCTGTATTTAGATTTTTGATTGTAGTATATAACTCATCACTAATACGTCGTAGTTCTTCAATGTTTTTAAGGAAAGGAACCCCAAGTATTTTCTTAGCAGCATTATTAAAAAGTTCAATCTCTCCGGATGTGTTAAAAGACATCACTCCGATCCCTATATGTTGTACTACTGTCTGCAGGTAAAGATAGCTTTCCTCACTTTTTTTCCGCTCACTATTAAACTTCTCAATGATCTTGTTGAATACTTCATTCAATGAATCCAAAGATTTACCCTGAGAGCTTTCAGAAAAGGTTTGTGAAAAGTCATTATAACTGATTGCGTCTATAAATCGCTCTAAATTCTTATTAGTGACTTCAACATAACGAATAAGATTTATCACCAAAAAAAGAACGGAAAGCAGCAACAAACCAATACTTACATAATAAGTTGTGTTGAATACCAGATAGCTTATCAGACTTAGTATAAGCAGAAGAATAATTACCCGAATAACTATTCCGGTTCTCAGACCTGTAATCATAATACACCTTTAGAGTCCATATTTATCCATTCTTCTATATAAAGAAGCTCTGGTTAATCCAAGCTCCTGTGCGGCTTTACTTACATTTCCTTCATGCTTTTTCATGGCTTTCCGAATAACCATTTTCTCCACTTCTTCCAGATTATAATCATCAAAAATTACTTCTTCTGTTTGTATTGATGGAGATGTGATCAAGAAATCTGAGGGTAGTAATTCTTTGGTCTCGGCCATAATTACAGCTCGTTCAACGGCATGCTGAAGTTCTCTAATATTTCCCGGCCAGTTATGTTTTTCCAGTTTTCTAAGAGTAGATTGTCCTACTGAAGCTATTTCTTTTTTATATTTTTTGGAATACATCGTGATAAAATGATTTACCAAATCCTGAATGTCTTCTTTTCTTTCTCTTAGCGCCGGGAGGTGTATTTCAATTGTGTTGATCCGGAAAAGCAAATCTTGTCTGAAATCTGATTGTTCGGCCATTTCATTCAAAGACTGATTTGTAGCACTTATCAAACGGATGTCAATTGATTTGGGAGTTACTGCACCCACTCTGGTCACATTCCTGTTTTGAAGCACCGTCAATAATTTAGCTTGCATGGGTAATGGAAGGTTACCAATTTCATCCAGAAACAGAGTCCCACCGTTAGCAACTTCAAAACGTCCGGCTTTATCTTCTTTGGCATCGGTAAACGCTCCTTTTGTATGTCCAAAAAGCTCACTTTCAAACAGTGTTTCGGGAATTGCTCCCATATCCACATTGATAAAAACCCGCTCTTTTCGGTCTGACCTTCTGTGAATTGCTCTTGCAATCAATTCTTTTCCTGTTCCATTTTCTCCTAATATCAGAATATTTGCATCAGTTGCAGCTACTTTCTCAATGGTTTTAAATACCTGCAACATTGCAGGACTTCTCCCGATTATTTCACGGTAATGATGATCGATTTCATTCGCCAGTTGTTTTTGAGTTTGCTTTAGCTCGGCGACTTCCCTTCTGGATTCTGTCAACTCCATTGCTGACATTACAGTGGTAAGCAGTTTTTCATTTTTCCATGGTTTTAAAACAAAATCTGTAGCCCCTTCTTTTACTGCACGTACCGCTTTATCCACGTCGCCGTAAGCAGTAATTAAAATAACTGCTATGGATGGATCGATCTCAAGAATTTTACTCAGCCAAAAAAAACCTTCTTTTCCGCTGCTTACATCTTCTGTAAAATTCATATCCAGCAAGATAAGATCGTAATTGTTATTTCTAAGTAGCGTTGGTAGCGAAGATGGGTCTTTTTCAGTTTCTACAGAGCGAACATGCTGTTTTAAAAACAAACGCGCCGCTTGCAGCACATCACCATCATCATCAACTACTAATACTTTTCCTTTCTTAGAACTCATTTCAAAATTTTTAAGCTGTTTTATCAAATACCGTACCTGTTTCCAATTCAGCTTTCAAAAGTGATCATACACTATCATTGAATCGAAATAACAAAATAACACTGTTCGATATCGGACACTAAGTGTATCAAAATGAACAATCATTTCCTACTAAATAGCTCATAACTACTTTAAACGGTACTATCACTTGTTTGGCACAGTACTTGACATATACTTATAAAATTAAATAAATCGAATACCCCGCGATATGGGAATGGACAAAAAAATTAGAAAGAAGACAATCACCCCAAAAAGAATTGCATTAGCTATTCTGATTCTGGTAATTGTTGGATTCAGTGTATATAGCTTTGCAATTGCTGATTTCAGATCAACATTAAATGTGGAAAAGGAAAAACTTACCATATTCACTGTCAAAGAAGATTCTTTTCAGGAATTCATTCAGGTTACCGGAGTTGTCCAACCTATAAGAACCATTTATCTGGATGCACTTGAAGGTGGTGTAATTAAAAATGTTAATCTTGAGTCCGGCACAAATGTAGAACAGGGAGACACCATCGCCATATTAACTAATTCATCGTTACAACTGAGTGTTCTGCAGCAGGAAGCAAGTTTGTATGATCAGATCAACAATGTCAGAAACTCGCGACTAAACCTCGAGCAGAACAATCTCAGGCTTAAAGAGCAATTAATCAGCGTAGAAAATCAGCTAAATCTTGTCAGGCCAGAATACGAACGTCAAAAGTTATTACACGAAAAAGGTCTGAATTCAGAGCAGGAGTTTAAAGAAGCAAAAGAGAACTATGAATATCAGAAAAAAAGGTTTGAGATCAGCTCTGAATCTTTTAAACGTGATTCCATTCAAACAAGAACTCAACTTAGTCAGTTAGATGAGTCTGAGAGAAGAATGTTTAGAAGTCTCGATGGAGTACAATCTATTTTGGATAATTTGATAGTTACTGCTCCTATAAATGGCCAGCTTACCACAGTTGAACTACAACAGGGACAGTCTATTAATCGGGGTGAGCGAATTGGTCAGGTTGACATTCTTGACAGCTATAAAATTCGTGTTGGAGTCGATGAATATCATCTATCCCGAATAACAACCGGTCTTTCTGGCTCTTTTAATTTTGATGGAAAAACCCATGACTTGATTATTACAAAAGTTTATCCGGTTATAAATAACGGACAATTTCAAGTGGACATGGAATTCACTGGAGAAATCCCAACTGGACTACGCCGTGGTCAAACTGCACGTATTCGTCTGGAACTTGGAGATGCTGAAAGCGCCGTTTTACTTGCCAGAGGAGGTTTCTATCAAACTACGGGAGGGAACTGGGTGTATCTATTGGATGAAAATGGAAATCGAGCTGTAAGACAAAATATTCGTTTGGGTCGTCTTAATCCTGAGTTCTACGAAGTAACATCTGGCTTACAACCGGGTGACAAAGTTATAACATCCAGCTATGATACATTTGGAGATAATGAGGTATTGGAATTGCAGTGATAGCTTCGAATTCGAAATATAGTCTGATTAAAATCTCAAAGCCTCAATTAAGAAAGCTATCAGCTATTAGTATTCAGCTAATAGCTTTCTTGTCTCATTTTGTAGCAACTGCCTTATATAGTTTTGTGAGCATCTTTTTCACTTCTGTTAATTCCGTCAGGATTTTCTTAGAGTTTTCTTTAGAAACATATTCCAAATCTGTAGATAAAATAATTTGGTATTCCAGTTCTGAAGCAGAGCCCAGAGCAATATTTAAAAAGTATCCGAATTGCGAATCACTTCCTCTCCCACATCCCTCTGCAATATTAGTTGGGACTGATGACGCTGAACGTCGCATTTGGCTTACAAGTCCATATATCTCTTCTTTTGGGAAAGGTTTTGTAAGCATATATACGTTTAACGCTACTTTATGTGATTTTCCCCAAACTTTTAAATCTCTAAAATCTTTCATAATTCAATTTTTACCTAATGGTTAAAGCTAATTGCTGTTAGCTGTCAGCTGAATGCTAAACGCTGATAGCTGTGACCAAGTAAGACCGACTAAATCAAATTCCTTACAATTTTAACAAAGAAAATAAGAGTCAATAAATCAACAAAAATCATGATACAAGCTAAAAATCTAAAAAAAGTTTATGCGACCGAAGAAGTGGAAACCACTGCTTTGAACAATGTAAATATTGAGATCAAAGAAGGAGAATTTGTAGCCATCATGGGACCTTCAGGTTGTGGTAAATCCACTCTTCTCAATATTATGGGACTTCTTGATAATCCTTCAGACGGTGAATACTACTTTCTGGGGCATGAGGTTTCTAATCACTCTGAAAGAGAACGAGCTCAACTACGAAAAGGAAATATCGGATTCATTTTTCAGAGTTTTAACCTGATTGATGAATTGACTGTTTTTGAAAATGTAGAACTCCCATTGCTCTATTTGGGGATTTCTGCTGAAGAGCGAAAAGAAAAAGCCGAAGCCGCATTAGAAAGAATGAGCATGATGCATCGGCGTAACCACTTTCCTCAACAACTTTCAGGTGGACAACAACAGAGAGTTGCAATTGCCCGAGCTGTAGTTGCCAATGCAAAGCTAATTCTTGCAGATGAACCTACAGGTAACCTTGATTCAGATCACGGGAATGAAGTTATGAAAGTACTTGCCGAGTTAAACGAGCAAGGAACTACTATTGTGATGGTAACACACTCACCTCATGACGCTGATTACGCAATGCGAGTAATCCACTTGTTTGACGGTCATGTGGTGACTGAAAATATGAAAGAAGGATTTCACGTCTGATACTTCAGAAAAGAGAATTAAGCCATGTTTAAAAACTACATCAAAATAGCTTTTCGTAATCTTCTAAAAAATAAAAGCCACACACTTATCAACGTTGGCGGTTTAACACTTGGGGTAATCTGTTCAGTCGTAATATTTCTCGTAATTCAATATGATCTGAGTTTCGATACGCATCACATAGATGGTGACAGAGTGTACAGAGTAGTTAATGAAGACACCCAATATGGGCGACTTAGTTATGACCGAGGAGGTCCCTATCCACTTGCCAAAGCTATTGAAGAAGAAATTACAGGAATTGAAGCTGTTACCATAATTGATAACAATTTTAGTAATCCTCCTATTGTCACTGTCTTCGACGATGCCAATAATCCAAAGCGTTTTAAACTGAATGATTTTGGGTTTGTTGAACCGGACTTCTTTAACATATTCACAATTAAATGGATCTCGGGTGATTCTGCAGATCCATTATCAAGACCTAATACCGCAATTATTTCAGAGAGTTATGCAAAGAAGCTATTCGGAGAAACCGACGTTATTGGGAAAAATTTGGTGTTTGATATAGGCTCAAAAGCGGATTTAGAAATTACCGGGGTTATTCAGGATTCACCGAAAACAACAGATTTTCATTTTGACATACTAGCTTCTTCAGAATCAAAAAACCGGGCCGGTCAAACTGCAGATAAAGACAACTGGAATAGTTTTTCTTCCTCATTACAAACCTACGTAAAACTAGCTCCGGGAGTCACACCCGAGCAAATTAACAAGCAGTTCGATTCAATTGTCTCAAAATATCGTGGTGAAGAACGGGTGGCAACTCTTGACTTTTTCCTGCAGCCACTCCATGAAATTCACTTTGACAGTCGGTTTGGAAACTATACAGGCAGAACCGTTGAAAAAACTACGCTATTTACACTTGGAATAATCGGCTTCTTTTTATTGATTACTGCCTGTATTAATTTTATAAATCTGAATACTGCAATTGCAGTAAGTCGATCAAAAGAAGTTGGATTAAGAAAAACTTTAGGCGGAACCAGAACCCAACTTACCATTCACTTTTTATCAGAAACTGCATTCATAACCTTTATTTCTATTCTGTTTGGAGTAGGGTTAAGCGAATTTGTTTTACATCTTCTTGAACCCATCATTGATTTTGCACCAAGTCTTGAAATATTTACAAATCCGCAAGCTCTCATATTTTTAATGGTTCTTTTCTTTGTTGTCACCTTGGTTGCTGGTTGGTATCCGGCACAGCACTTATCCAGCTTCAGTCCAATACAGGCAATACGAAATAAAATAAATTCCAGCTATGGACGAGGCTTAACTCTTCGTAGATCACTGATTGTAGCTCAATTTACTATAACCCAGATTCTAATAATCTGTACTGTTGTTATCGTTTCACAGATCAATTTCTTCCAGAATCATGATTTAGGTTATGATAAAGAGGCAATTATCGAAATAAACATCCCTAATCAGGATAATGGGGTTCTCAGCACTTTCAAAAACAAATTACTTGCCGAAAGTTCTATTCAAAATGTAACTTTTTCAAATACAGGGGCTACGAGCAATAATGTATGGGGCGGAAATTATATCATCTTCAAAGATACCACCAGAATTGAAAACAACGCCCATATCAAGTTTGTGGATGAGGATTATGTAGATACTTATGGTCTTACCATATTGGCCGGTGAAAACCTCACTCCTTCCGATACTATCAACAAATTTCTTGTCAACGAATCATTTGCAAAGCAGATTGGATATGGAGAAAGTTATGATGAATTGATAGGAAAAATAAACTCATTCTGGGGAAATGACGCCCCGATTGTAGGCGTAGTTAAAGACTTTAACTCCCAATCTCCACAAAATGAAATCTCGCCGGTAATTCTTGCCGTTCAAAACAGGTATTATACCGGAGCAGTCAAAATCAACTCGTCCAATACTCAGGAAGCTGTTCAAGCTTTAGAAAGAGCTTTTGTTAGTGCATTTCCGGAATTCATTTTCGAATACACTTTTTTGGATGAAGACATCGCCAATATGTTTGAAGATGAAAGAAACACGGCCCGCATTATGAATGCTTTCACTTTGATTGCAATCATAATAGGTGGTCTCGGACTTTTTGGTCTGGTTTCGTATATGGCAACAACAAGAACCAAAGAAATTGCCGTACGAAAAGTCCTAGGCGCTACTGTGAACAATATCCTTGGCCTGTTTGGCAAGGAATTGGGAATACTAACCGGAGTTTCTTTTGTGATAGCCTCCCCAATCGCTTGGTATTTAATGCAACAATGGCTTGCAGAATATCCTTACAGAATTGAAATGGGTATTGAAATTTTTGCAATTACGTTAGGTGGCACTCTCCTTCTTGCATCATTAACCGTAGGTTTTAAATCTCTGAAAGCGGCTTTCAGCAATCCCGTCAATAGCCTTAAAAACGAATAAAAGATTAGAAATCATTATGTTTAAAAATTACATCAAGATTGCATTTAGAAATCTTTATAAAAGCAAAACCTATTCATTCATCAATATTTTTGGTTTAGCCGTTGGTATTGCTGTTTGTGCATTAATTGCTCTTTATGTTCAAAATGAATGGAGCTATGATGAATTCCATAAAAATTCTGAGAATATCTACAGGGTCTGGGCTGAAGAAACACTCCAAGATGGACGAGTAATTATAAATACTTCTACTCCATTTATAGTTGTAGAGACTCTTGAAAATAGTATTCCGGAAGTAGAGCATATTACCTATTTAAACAGGTTTTCAAATGTTGCAGGTGTACCTGAAAATGATCAAAAAATCTCAGAAAGGGTTTCCATCATTCATAAAGATTTCTTTGACATTTTTGACTTTAAGTTTATTGAAGGTTCAATCAACGGTGTTTTTAACTCCCCCTCTTCTATCGTTTTAAGTGAAGATGCAGCTAAAAGACATTTTGGTGAAAGTAGCGCCTTAAATCAGGTTCTTTCACTAAAAATTGGAGAAGTGTTCAAAGAATTTACCGTAGATGGAGTTCTTGAAAATGCTCCTTCTAATTCAACCATTCAATATGAGTTACTGATTCCTGAACAATATTTCGAACCAATTATGGGTGAACAAGGAATGAGAAGTTGGTTCAATATTTTTGGACCAACTTATGTTGCTCTGCAAGACGGAACAGATCCTGATGAACTCTCTCAAAAACTTGCAGATATGATGCGTGCTGCTTTAGGTGATGAAGAATATGAGATGACTCAATATAAAATCGGAATGCAACCACTAACTGATGTTCATTTGAATACCGATTTCCCAAACAATGGAAGCGATCCGGTATATTCTTACATACTTAGTATAATTGCTCTTTTAATATTGGTGATCGCATGTGTCAACTTTATGACACTTTCCATCAGTCGTTCAACTTCCCGTGCTAAAGAGGTTGGAGTCAGAAAAACTATTGGAGCTGTAAGAGAGCACCTGATGTATCAATTTTGGGGAGAAGCTTTGCTGATGACGATTTGCTCTGTTGGGTTAGGATTAATCTTTGCGGAACTCCTACTGCCTTATTTTAACGATCTTTCAGGGACTGCATTAGAATTTAGCTTTGGGTTACAAACTGTTGCTTTAATTCTGGGTTGTTCGCTAATCATTAGTTTGATTGCTGGGATTTATCCTGCTTTAATTCTGTCAGGATTTCGCCCCACAGAAGTTCTTAAAGGGAGACTCTCCAGATCTTCGGAAAAAGGTTCTTTCAATAAAGTAATGGTAGTGTTCCAATTCACCTTATCCATTGCTTTAATCATAGGTACTTTTACAATCAGAGAACAACTGTCTTACGTACAGCAGAAAAATCTGGGATTTCAGAAAGAACAGATTCTGACATTCAATTCAGGATATGTAAATACTCCCGATACGGGTATGGATGATGTTTTTGAAAATAGTCTTTCAAGAAAACAGATTCTGGAAACTGAATTGCTAGCGTTACCTGAAATTCAGCAAATTGCTACGTCATCATTTACACCTGTACAAACAGCCGGTTGGTTTAGAGTTAGCTTTCCTAATGAACAAAATCAGGCTCAGCCTTTTCATACGAACATTGTGGATGAGGATTTCATACCAACTCTCGATATACATCTTCTTCGTGGTAGAAATTTTTCCAAAGAAAACCCATCTGATAAGGAACGGGCAATAATTGTCAATCAATCTTTTGTTGATTATTTCAATATTGAAGACCCTATAGGTATGCAAATTCCGGGAACTCAGTTTCAGGATCATGAAATAATTGGAGTGGTAGATAATTTTCATTTTGAATCACTCCATTCACCCGTCGAACCATTAGTTCTAACCCAAAAAGGTCAGATAGTTTTCAGTGGCATCAATAATATGAGCCTGAGTAACTCTGCTGCCCCAAAGTATACTATAAAGCTTACAACTGATGACATTCAGGCAACAATAGCCTATGTACAAAAAGTTTGGGAAAAAGTGGCTCCAGGCACTCCTTTTGATTATAGTTTTGTGGATGAAACTTTAGATTCACAATACCGTCAGGAACAAAGATTAAGTAAAATTGTTACATCTGCTTCTCTGTTAACCATATTGATTGCAGGATTAGGATTATTCGGTCTGGCTTCATTAATGGTTGTGCGTCGCACAAAGGAAATTGGAGTAAGAAAAGTTTTAGGAGCTACTTCATCCAACATTATTCTACTTGTAAACAAAGAGTTCACGGTATTAATAGGAATTTCATTTTTGATTGCTTCTCCGATAGCTTGGTTTGCGATGAAAGAATGGCTCAAGGATTTTGCGTATAGCATCGACTTAGGAATTGGTCTATTCTTAGCCGCCGGAGTAGCTACTCTTGTTCTATCATGGTTGGTAGTGAGCTTTCAATCTATAAAAGCCACGTTAATTAACCCTGTTGATAGCCTGAAATCTGAATAAAGTAGAATAATGTTTAAGAATTATCTAAAAATTGCATTTCGAAATCTCAAGAAGAATAAATTAGATTCGTTTATCAGCCTTTCTGGTTTAGCAATTGGTCTTGCTTCTTGCATTATTCTGATCATGTATGTCCGATTTGAGTGGTCATATGATAATTTTCATGAGAATCGCGATTCGTTATATCGACTTACTGAACAAACCACTGATCCAAGAAGTGATAAGATCAGAAAAAATACGATTCACTCATATCCACAAACCATAGCACTAGCAGAAGAACTGCCTGAAATTGAATCCGTAATTAAAATCTCGGGTGGTAGTGCAGAGTTTTTTAAAGATGGAAAATATATTCTCGAAAAAATAAAATATACTGATCCTGAATTCCTTAAACACTTTACCTTCCCTTTGATCTATGGAGATTCTAAAAGTGCACTAAATAATATTGATAACATCATTATCTCTGAATCATCAGCAATTAAATATTTTGGAAAAGCTGATGTTTTAGGAGAATCACTAACAATAAGGCTTAGAGATAAACCCCAAAATTTCACAATTACAGGAGTAGCTCAGGATGCTCCTTTAAATTCAAGTGTTCAATTCGAGTTTTTAATACCATTCGAAAATATGATCAACAGTGCTCCTGCTGAAGATCAAAAAATGTTCAGAGAAAATTGGTATATAGGTTTTTTAGAAACATGGATTACTCTAAAAAAGGGTACAAGTAAAGAAGATCTTGAAGCAAAATTTCCAGCATTTCTGGAAAGGCATTATGGTAATGAATGGAAAGACCGTAATCAGATCAAATACGGCTTACAACCATTATCTGAAGTATATTTTGATGAAGAATATGCTTCAGGCATAACTCAAAGTACAGATAAAACCTATTCTCTTATTCTTGGAAGTATAGCTATTGTTATTCTTATAATAGCCGGGTTCAATTTTATGTCGCTTACATTAAGCAGATCAACATCGAGATTTCACGAAATTGGTATTCGAAAAGCAGTTGGTGCGATCAGGCATCAGATCAAGTTTCAAATAATCGGAGAAATATTTTTAACCTGCTTAATAGCTATAGGTGCCGGTGTTTTTCTTGCAGAACTTTTTTCCCCGATAGCCAATGTAATTTTCCGAAAGGAACTGGATCTTAGTTTATTGAGTGACCCTATCTTATGGATTGCCATCTTCGTACTATTAATTGTTCTTACTTTTATCACCAGTTTATATCCGGCACTATTAATCTCAGGAAAAAATGCCATTTCCTTATTTTCAAAAAAAACCTCTGCTAAGGAAATCCCATCAATTATAAAGGTTTTTATTGTTGCCCAATTCGGTTTAGCTATTACTCTACTGATCGGTACTTATATAATGCAAAGTCAGATTAATTTTCTACTTGACAAGGATTTAGGTTTTAATCCTGAAAATGTTATCGCTGTTAAAATTAAAAATGAACTACAAAATGGAAAGGAAATTGGAAGACTCTATTCACAGGAAGTATCACGAATTTCGGGAGTCCGTTCTACTTCATTAACAGCCGGAAAATACAGAGATTACTCAGAATTTGGTGTAGTAGATATGGGTATGGCACAACTTATGTCAGCAACTACAATTTCACAGCTTGGTGATGGGATACCATCTGAAGCGATTGATGAGCAATATCTGGAGACTATGGATATTGAATTGCTAAATGGTTCTAATTTTTCAAAAACGTCAAATTCTTACGCTTCTAACGAAATTATAATTAATAAAGCATTCGCTGATGCCATGGAATGGGATAATCCGATTGGAAAAATCTTAGATGATAAACCTGAAAACCAGGGATGGGTAGGTCCTTTTGATGGTAAAAAAGTAATTGGGGTTGTTGAAAACTATCACTTCAAAAGTTTATATGAACCCCTTAAACCAATGATACTTCAACATATTGATGCCACAGATAGAAATCCGGGCACTATTTTAATTCGCATTTCATCCGACAACACATCTGAGACTTTATCAAAAATTGAATCACTTTGGAACGATATTTTTGAAGAAGAGTCGTTCAGCTTTGCTTTTATGGATGATATGGTTCAGCAACAATATAATGAAGAGGTTCGCTGGAACCGCATTATTGGAATTGCATCTGTAATTTCGATTATTCTAGCTTGCTTCGGATTATTCGGGTTATCTGCTTTAGCAGCTCAGCGTAGAATTAAAGAAATAGGAATTCGTAAAATTTTTGGTGCTTCTCTCGAGCAAATTCTGCTCCTCGTTTCTAAAGATTTCATCATTTTAATAGCTATCGGGTTTAGTATTTCAATCCCTCTGGTTTGGTATTTGAGTAATATCTGGCTTACCGAGTTTAGCTATAAAATTACTATAGGAATTCTTCCCTTCTTAGTTAGTGGATTGACCATTCTATTCCTTGCAATATCTACCGTAAGCTGGCAAGCAATAAAAGCAGCAAATACCAACCCCGTAGAAAGTTTAAAATCTGAATAAGAAAATTATGTTTAAAAATTACCTGAAAATTGCCTGGAGAAATCTTACCAAACAAAAGTTATTTAGTCTGATAAATATTTTTGGTTTGGCCATTGGGTTATCCTGTTCTATCATAATTTTTTTATTTGTCCAAAATGAATTCAGTTTTGACCAATTTCATTCTAAGAAAGATCGAATCTATCGGGTCTCACAATCTTTTTTGAACTCGAATGGGTGGAACGACTGGGTTTTGGCAACAGGACCGGTCGGTCTTCTTATTAAAGATGAAATTCCTCAGATAGAAAAGGTTGCACTTTTATCGGGTGCAGATCCTAATACCATTGTCCAGTATAAAGATTTTCAATTTCTGGAAGATAAATTCAGCTACGTAAACCCGGGCTTTTTTGAAGTTTTTGACTTTAAAGTGAAGTCAGGAAATCCTGTAGAATCTTTAAAGCTTCCATATACAGTATTACTATCCGAAAGCACTGCTCAAAAGTATTTCAGAGGTACTAATCCTATTGGTCAAAATCTTATGATCAATAATGAAAGAGAATATACCGTATCAGGAGTTTTCGAAGATTTTCCTGATAACTCTCATATTGATTTAGACTTTCTTGCTTCCTATGAAAGCTTGTTTCAATCAGGAAAGTTATCAGTCGATAACTGGGGTAGTGGCGGAGCATATACTTATGCTCTTATAAATAAAAACTCCACTCAGCAGGAATTGGATGATCAACTTAATGCATTCAGGGATAAGTACATTGCAAATCTGTATGGTACACTACCTGATTCTCAACAGCCAAGGGTTAAGTTGATGTCCACTGCCCTACAGGATATTCATCTTTACTCAAATTTTGATAATGAACAAATTCCACAAGGTGATATCAGATATATCTATCTCTTTTCAGCGATTGCACTGCTAATTTTAATTATTGGATGTATCAATTACGTAAATCTTTCTACAGCAAAAGCCATGACAAGGGCTAAAGAAGTTGGGGTTCGTAAAACTTCAGGAGCTTCACAGTTTTCTCTGATCAAACAATACTTAGGTGAATCCTTTCTTACTGTGCTTTTAGCTTTGATAATTTCGATTTTTATTATCGAATTAGTGCTTCCTTACGTAAATAATTTACTTTCAAGATCACTCTCTTTAACTCAAAATCTTGTATTCATTATTTCCACATATGGAATTCTCTGGATTGTCACAGGAATTACTGCCGGGTTTTATCCCGCTTTTTTCTTGTCTCGATTCAAGCCAATCTCATCTCTCAAAGGAAGTAATATTTCAAACTCTAAAGCCCCGGTGAGAAAAGCTCTTATTGTTTTTCAATTGGGATCGGCTATAGTCTTACTTCTAAGTACGATAGTTATTCAGAATCAAATGGATTTAATTCAGGAGATGAACCCCGGATTTGATGAAGAGCAGGTTTTGATGATTCCAAATATGAGAGAAGTTGATGGGAATTTTGATTTACTGAAACAGGAGTTAGAAAAGAATCCCGGAGTACTATCAGTAACTACAAGTTCATACGAGCCGGGTATTGCCGGAGGATTGTCATTTCATAAGGGTGAAGATATTGAAGGAGTAAATTCAGATGTAGAGTTTATAAGTGATAATATCTTCGCTAGTGCCGATTTTCATAAAACATTTGGTTTGCAAATGGTTGAAGGCGAAATGTTTGACTGGTCTTCTCCTTCCGATTTAAAACGTTCAATTGTAGTAAACGAAACGGCGGTCAAAGAATTAAACTGGAGTAACCCGATTGGGAAAAGGTTTATATTTAATGGGAATGAAAGATTTGTTATTGGGGTGATGCAGGATTTCCCTACTTCATCAATTAAAGAAAAAATTAAACCTACCATAGTTTTCCCCACCAATAGTTTCAGCAGATTATTAGCAATCAGAGTTGCTCCAGAAAATCTGCAGAATACAATTTCAGATATCGAAGAAAAGTGGGCTAACATACTCCCAAATATTCCACTTTCTTATCAATTTCTGGATGACAGAGTTTATTCTTTATATCTCTATGAACTTAATCTCTCCAAAGTTCTTACCATTTTCTGTTTTCTCGCGATCTTTGTGGCTTGCTTAGGATTAATTGGTCTGTCTGCATTTTCAACACAACAAAAAGCTAAAGAAATCGGAATAAGGAAAGTGTTAGGTGCAAATTTAAAAGACGTATTGACCCTAATTACTAAAGATTTTTTAAAATGGTATTTTTTAGGGCTCATCATTGCTGTACCGATTGCCATTTATGTTAATAATCTTTGGCTTAAATCATTTGAATACTCAGTCACACTCAACCTTAATACATTTGTTTTAGCAATAGCTATTTCAATTACATTTGTTCTTTTGTCGGTAAGCTATCAATCAATTAAAGCTGCCTTGGTAAACCCGGTAAAAAGTCTAAAATCTGAATAAGAAAATGATCAAACTAAGAGACATCGACAAATACATCGATAAAAAACTACAACGTCACTTCATCCTAAAGGGAATCGATCTTGATATTGAAGAAGGTGATTTCCTAACCATCATGGGACCAAGCGGAGCCGGGAAATCAACTCTACTGAACATAATTGGCTTTCTGGATGATGCCAGTGCCGGTCATTATCATTTTTTTGATGAGCCTGTTCATAATCTTTCTGAAAAAAAGAAATCGGAATACCATAAATCTCATATCGGCTTTGTTTTTCAGGCTTACCATTTGATTGATGAATTAACAGTGTATGAAAATATTGAAATGCCTCTCCTCTATCGAAAAGTTAAAGGAAGTCAACGAAAAAGCATGGTTGCCGATATGTTGGATCGTTTCAATATCGTGGCTAAGAAAGACCTCTTTCCAAATCAGCTTTCCGGTGGACAACAACAAATTGTTGGTGTTGCCAGAGCTTTGATTGGGAGCCCGAAATTAATTTTAGCTGATGAACCTACCGGCAACCTTCATTCAGATCAAAGCCGTGAAATCATGCAGCTATTCCAAAAGTTAAATCAGGATGATGGAGTGACTATCATTCAGGTTACTCATTCTGATGAAATGGCTTCTTTTGGTAAAAGAATCATCAATCTGGAAGATGGTGCCTTCACAAATGAAAACCCATACAAAGGAGATTAATCGTGCAAAATGTCCGCGTTCAGTTTACTATCCCAAATGTTGATAAAGTCGCAAACCTCGATATTAAAGTGAACGGAGAGCAACGTAATCTCCGTTTCAGGGTTGAAACTTTTGACTGGGATTCGGACAATGGAAGTTCCGAAGATTTAGTTAATATATTGCGAGATCGAATTTCAAATTATGATGCAGACTGGGAATTATATCACATCGGAACACCTCAGGAAGATAAAATTCCTGTTACCTTCCGTAAGAAAGAAACTGAATAATCTATTTTCAATTCTGTTTATCGGTTTTGCTTTATTCTTTGGGCTAAATGACTCGGTTAAGGCTCAATCCAGAGATTCTCTTGAGCTTGAAAACATCTTTAATTCTGCTGATGAAATTTCTACCGTCCGTTCTCTACTGATTCAGCAAAATGGGGAGCTTATTGAAGCAAGAGGGTTTAATGGCAGAAGTTTAAATCGACCTTTTAATATTAAATCTGCTTCCAAAAGTGTTATTGGCTTACTCACAGGAATAGCCATCGAAAAAGGATTTATTCCATCAATTGAAGAACCCATCAACACATACTTCCCCGAATATTTTGAAGAAAATCCAGACTCTCTTAAACAAGGCATCACCATAAAAAACCTCCTGACCATGAAAACGGGACTTCGTTCTACAAGTTCCCGGAATTATGGAGCATGGGTAATCAGCGATAACTGGATTGAATATGCACTCGATCAGGATTTTGTTACTGATATAGATGATCAAATGGTTTACAGTACCGGAACATCACATTTGCTTTCTGTTATCATCACAAAAGCATCAGGAATGAGTACTAAAGCATTTGCTAAGAAATATTTATTCGACCCGATGAATATCACTGTTGGTGGTTGGGACAAAGATCCTCAGGGATACTATATGGGTGGAAATAATGTGGCTCTGAAGCCAAATGATATGCTCAAGATTGGTCAATTGATGCTTGATAATGGTGTTTATAAAGGTGAACAATTGATATCAAAAGAGTGGATCAGAGATTCTTTTGGCACATATACATACAGTAATTACAATCCCTATGGATATGGATATCAGTGGTGGAATCAGGAAATTGCCAACTATAAAACCTTCTTCGCCTGGGGAAATGGCGGGCAATATATTTTTATGATTCCCGAATTAAATGCAGTTGTTGTTATAACATCCTCTACTTTGAATACATCTCCAAGAAGAAGTTATAAAGACTCCATTTTTCCTTTGATAGGAGAAAAGATTATCCCTTTTCTTAGAAAAAGGTTAGAACAGGATTCCTGATATTTTATAATTTAAAGAATGTCTTCTTCATTGTCTCATACAGCCGCTTATATTGCGGTAAAATTTTATGGATTGACACTAAACCCTAAGATCAATCAAAGATTTGACCCTTTTCTTGCTGATTTTTATAAAAACATTGTTCAATTTCTTCCGAAACATCTTAGTTGGAATATTAAAGCATTGCAATCTCAACGATGGAGAAGTTTCTTTGTTAGGTGGGAAGAATTACTCCTACCCGGAGATTTGATGCATATAATGGCTCGTAAGTATTATATCCATGAATTGTTGCAAAAAGAATATTCAATAAATAAGGATTTCCAGTTGGTCATTCTTGGATCGGGTTTCGATCATTTGGGGGCTTATTGGAGTAAAAAAGGCATTCCATGTTTTGAAATTGATACTCCCGAAATGATAGCAAATAAGAATGAATTTTTAACTGAATTCGGATATATGAATGATCATTTAAATTTAGCTTCGATACAAAACGGTCAAAGTTTAAGCAGTGTATTAAACCAGAAACAAGTCTATAACCCGGATACCAAAACCCTATTTATAGCGGAAGGGTTTTTTGATTATCTCTCTTTAAAACTCGCTTCATCAATCATCGAAGAAATTTCAAAAAGGAAACATTCTGTTCTAATCTCCACTTTTTTTGATCTGTCAGAACTTAATTTCTTTCATCGTTTTGTGTTTACAAGTGGAGTAGCAGTGGTTGGCGAATCTCTTAAACTTCCTCTTAATAAATATCAGTTTATTAAACTTTTAGAGAATCACAAATTCAAGCTAAAAACAGAGATTAGTTATAATTCAGCAAAAAAAAATCTTATTAATTCTTTTAATCTACCAATAGATCTGCCCGTTTTAAAAGGCTTTTATATTCAGCATTACAATAAATGAATTCCATACATTTGCTGAGTTATACAATGTATACTACCCTGTCCCCAAACTAAATCAGAACATTCTATCCCGATTATTTTCTTATCTGGAAAATATTTTCTGAACAAATCTAAAGCCAGGTCATCATTCGCTTTCTCATACATTGGAACCAACACACACCCGTTTGCTACATAGAAATTAGCATAACTTGCCGGCACATATTCAGATCCGTCAACAGTGGTTCCTTCAATTTTTGTATTAGGTAAAGGAAGTGTTTCGACCTTCAAAGAATTTCCATTTTTAAGCTTTGCTGATTTCAGAATTTCAAAATTTTCCTGAAGAACTAAGTAGTTTACATCCTCCTCATCTTCTGTGATCATTGTAAGCACAGTTTCCTCATTCAAAAATCTCGTCAGATCATCTATATGCCCGTCAGTATCATCCCCTGCCAAACCTGATTTTAACCAGATCACATTTTCTATACCTAAATATTTCTGCAGCGTTTCTTCAATTTCTTCTTTTGACATCTCAGGATTACGATTTGGGTTTAGTAATACCGATTCTGTAGTTATCAGATCTCCGATGCCATTTACTTCAATTGACCCGCCTTCCAACACCATATTAATATCAACCTTACTAACTCCAAATTTTTCAGCGATAAAATCGGGAATCCTGTTATCTGCATCCCATGGAGGATATTTTTCACCCCAGGCATTGTATTTCCAATTTGTGATCTTGTGAACACCATTGTCTTTGATGAATATTGGTCCACAATCTCTTGCCCATATATCATTTACCGGATAAACTTTTATATGAATATTTTGATGATCTATTTCACTTTGTAGCAGATAATTCTCTACTCTTAGTCTGATCTTACTATTCTCAACTAATAATAAAACCGGTTCAAATCTGGAAAGTGCTTGAATAATATTCAGATACACATTTTCTACTCTTTGTAGTCTTTCACCCGGCCAGGTTTCGGAATTTGAAGGCCAGATAAGCAAAGTAGCCGAATGCATTTCCCATTCAGCTGGCATTATTCTATTCGCTGGTATCAAGGTTTGTCGATATATCTTTTCAGGATCCCGTCATAAGTATCAATTCTACGATCTCGGAAAAACGGCCACTCTTTTCTTTGCGGTTCGATTTCATTCAAATCTATTTCTGAAATAATTACCTCCTCTTTTTCACCACCTTGAACAATCAACTCACCGAATGGGCCAACTACTATCGAGTTACCCCAGAATTTATTTTTTCCCTCTTTCCCAACTCTGTTTACTGCTGCGACAAAACATCCGTTCGCAATGGCATGACTTCTTTGGATCGTTACCCATGCATCTTTAAAGATTCTTTTTTGTTTTCTGGATTCTCCCTTCAGTATTCCAATGGCAGTAGGATAAAAAATAATTTCAGCTCCCTGCAGTGCTAACATTCTCGCTGCTTCCGGATACCACTGATCCCAACATATTAATGTTCCTATTCTACCGAATTCAGTATCAAATACTGGAAATCCTGAATCCAGATCACCGGGACTGAAATAGTATTTTTCATGAAACCCCGGATCATCGGGAATGTGCATTTTTCTGTAATGCCCGGCAACTTCCCCATTCGTAGATATTACTACTAATGAATTATGATAAATTCCATTTGCTCTTTTCTCAAAAAATGGAGCAATCAAAACAATACCTAATTCTTTTGCTAATACTGATAATTGTTGAACAACCTCCCCATCTTTTGATATCGCTAAATCAAAATTTTGTTTATCATGTTTATTACAAAAATAAAGGGTCGTAAAAAGTTCTTGTAAGCAAACTATGTTTGCACCTTTCTCCGCTGCCTCCCTGATTAATTCTGTATGCTTTTCAATATTTTTTTCTGGTTCTTCAAAAGCCTTGGCCTGAATCAAACCCAATTTTACTGCATTTTTTGTTTTTTCCATATTCAAATGTAAGAATTACTGAAATTCTAAGGGTTTTATTTTTTGATTAATTCTTCAATACACAATGAATTTTTAGGTAAACAATCGGGCTTTCCTTAATTAAAAAAGCGCTTCCAATCACAACCATTAATGCCTAAGAAAATAAGGTTTATTCCTGATTTTACTTAAAATTAGGTAATTGAATCCTTAACTTTAGAGAATTCATTTTAAACTCCAAAAAGGACCATGGCACCCAATTATAACAAGCATCCAAAGAGTAAAATTGGATTAGAATATTTAGGCTTAGAGAAGAACGAAAATGTGAACTGGAATCTGACTCCAGCTGAATTATATGAAAAAGCAATATCCAGAGGAGAAGCTTTTTTAACTAAAGACCACGCTTTAGTTGTACACACAGGTAAATTCACAGGCAGGTCTCCGAAAGATAAGTTTATTGTAGATCAGCCATCTATTCATGACGATATTGACTGGGGAGAAATTAACCAGCCCATTTCTGAAGAGGTTTTCGATAGTCTTTTCGAAAAAGCACAAAATTATCTTTCTGATAAAGAGCTTTTTGTGAAAGATTTATACTGTGGAGCTGATGAGAAAAACAGACTTCAGGTAAGAGTTGTAAGTGAAGTTGCATATCACGGTTTGTTTGCTCACAATATGTTTATTCGTCCAAACAACGATGAACTCGCCAACCATGAACCCGAATTTACCGTAATGGCCGCTCCGTTTTTGGAAGCGAACCCTGAAGAAGACGGAACCAAGTCAAGTACTTTCATCCTATGTAATTTTGACAAAAAAATTATCCTTATTGGTGGAACTATGTATTCCGGGGAAGTCAAAAAAGGAATCTTCGGAGTAATGAACTACTTACTTCCAAAAAAAGGAGTAATGGCAATGCATTGTTCTGCAAACCATGATGCTGATGGTAAAACGGCTGTTTTCTTCGGTCTTTCCGGTACCGGAAAAACTACTCTTTCTGCGGATCCTGAAAAAACGTTAATCGGGGATGACGAACATGGCTGGAGTGATGAAGGTATCTTCAACTTTGAAGGTGGTTGTTATGCAAAAACCATCAATCTCTCGGAAGAAGGGGAGCCAATGATTTACGCTACCACTAAAATGCCCGGCACCATCCTTGAGAATGTAATTCTTAATGATGAAAGAGAACCTGATTTTGATGATGTAAGTCTGACCCAGAATACACGTTGTTCTTACCCCATTGATTTTATACCTAATGCTAGTGAAACAGGAACTGGCGGACATCCGGAAAATATAATTTTCCTTACCTGTGACGCTTTTGGTGTACTTCCTCCCATTTCGAAACTGACACCGGAACAGGCTATGTATCATTTCATTAGTGGATATACAGCAAAAGTTGCCGGTACAGAACGAGGAATAACCGAACCTCAGGCTACTTTTTCAGCTTGTTTTGGATCTCCGTTTATGCCTCTGCACCCGGCCGAATATGCAGAACTGCTTGCTGAAAAAATCAGAAAACATGGCTCTCAGGTTTGGTTGGTAAATACCGGATGGACCGGAGGTGCTCATGGCGAGGGACACAGAATGAAGCTGTCTCACACACGCAGAATGTTAAGCGAAGCCATTGCCGGAAACTTAAAAAATGCAGTGTATACTAAAGATCCCGTATTTGGAGTGGAAGTTCCTACCGCAATTGATGGAGTTCCCTCTGAAGTATTAATTCCTAGAAATACGTGGAGCGATAAAGAGGCATATGAGATAAAAGCTAAAAAGCTTGCTTCCATGTTTGTTGATAATTTCAAACAATTTGAAAATGAAGCAAGTGAAGCAATTAAAAATGCCGGACCAAAAGTATAGACCAACGCACTAACTTCTAAAAACCCCATCCCTAAAAGGTTGGGGTTTTCTTTTATCTATTAGTTTTCTGCCAATTCGTTCAGCTTATCCAGATTATCCTGCACTCTGAGCGCATCGATAGCCTCATGCAAATCTCCCTTCATAATATTATCCAGATTATAAAGAGTTAGATTTATTCTGTGATCTGTAAACCGACCTTGAGGAAAATTATACGTTCTGATCTTTGCAGAGCGGTCTCCGGTTGATACCTGACTTTTACGGTCTGCAGCTCGTTCTTTTTCTTTCTTTTCAAGCTCAATATCGTACATTTTTGAGCGAAGCATGGTCATTGCCTTCTCTTTATTCTGATGCTGAGACCGCTCCTCCTGACATTCCACTACAATACCCGTAGGCTCATGAGTGATTCTTATCGCGGAATCCGTTTTATTAACGTGCTGACCTCCTGCTCCACTTGCCCGGAAAGTATCGATTCTTAAATCAGCTGTGTTAATTTCAACATCCACATCTTCAACTTCAGGGAGTACAGCAACTGTTGCCGCTGATGTATGAACTCTTCCCTGACTTTCGGTAGCAGGAACGCGTTGAACACGATGTACTCCCGATTCATATTTCATTTTTCCGAAAATTTCATCGCCCTCTAGTGAAAATACGATTTCCTTATAGCCTCCCTTTTCCGATTCTGCCAAGCTCAGCAAACTCATTTTCCATCCTTGCGAATCTGCATAGCGGCGATACATATCAAACAAATCACCGGCAAAAATCGCCGCTTCATCCCCCCCGGTTCCGGCTCTAATTTCAACAATAGCATTTTTCTTATCTTCCGGATCTTTCGGAATCAGCTTCATCTTAATCTCTTCTTCAAGTTCTGACAGCTGAACTTTTATCTCTTTATTCTCTTCGGCTGCCATCTCTGTAATTTCAGCATCATCGTCCATTTCAATGAGCTCATCATTACCTTCTTTTCTACCTTTCAGGTCTGTCCACTTATCGTAATCATTTACCAATTCTTCAAGATCGCTTCGTTCTTTTGTCAACTCTGTGTATTTATCGGGGTCATCAAAAACTGAAGGATCGCTCATCGCAGCATTCACTTCTTCGAATCTTGACTTTATTTGCTTTAGTTTTGCTTCTATATCCATTGGTGGTCTGTAGCTGATTTTCTTTTAAGATAAGAATGTAGAATATAGAATAACATCGCAAATCAATTCCCAATTCTTAATTCTTAATTCGTATTTTCAAAAGAAAAAATTAATGTTCAATAATTCACTTCCGGCAACAACTAAACTCGGGTTTCTTGGGGCAGGACAACTTGCAAGAATGAGTGCCTTAGAAGCTTTCAGATTTGGAATTCAGGTAGCTGTGTTTTCTGATCGTACAGAAAATGAACCTGTTCAATTTATGACGCCTTACAGTACTTCAGGTTCTTTTGAATCGGTTGATGAAATGGTTGAATTCGCTAAAAAATGCGATGTTATTACTCTGGAAAATGAGTTTATCAGTTCTGATATACTGAAAGAAGTGCAGGAGAAAAGTGGAACCCCCATCTTCCCTTCTCCCGAAAGCTTTGCTCTGATTGAAAATAAATTGATCGAAAAGCAAACTTTCGAAAGCGCAGGAATTCCTGTGACCCCATATAAAATTGTAAAGACTGCTGAAGATCTCAAGAACTTTGGTGAAGAACATGGATGGCCGTATTTGTTGAAATCCTCAAAAGGCGGATATGACGGATATGGTAACGAAACAGTAAAGAATATCGAGCAGGCTAAAGAAGCTTTTGCGAATCTTGGAGGAGAAAAAGGGCACGATATTCTTGCCGAAGCATTCGTGTCATTTTCCAAAGAGCTTGCAGTACAAGTCGCCCGAAACGAAACAGGTACTGTAGTTTATCCTTGTTGCGAAACGGTTCAGGAAAATCATATCTGCGTAGCTGTACTTTCACCGGCTCCAATTGAAGAAAAGTTTCAAAAGAAAGCTCAGGAGTTAGCTATCAAAGCCACCGAAGCTATTGATGGAAAAGGAATATTCGCTTTTGAATTCTTTCTTACGGAAGATGGAGAACTAATCCTTAACGAATCGGCTCCTCGACCACATAATTCAGGTCATTACACCATAGAAGGATGTGTGACTTCACAGTTCGAAAATCATGTCCGTGCGGTGTTAGGATTACCTCTCGGGGCTTCAAGTTTAAATGCATCTGCTGTTGCTATGATAAATTTACTTGGAACTCATAATCGTCCCGCTAAAACAGATCATATCAAAGATGCTCTTGCTCAGGAGAACGGGCATTTACATGTCTACGGAAAAGTTCAAAGTAAAACCGGGCGGAAAATGGCTCATTATACTTTACTGGGGGACGAAATTGAGATCACCTACAAAAAAGCCAAAGAATTAACAGATGGAATTGAAATATAGGATTCTAACTCCTGAATTCTGAATTCTGAATTCTGAGCCCTATATTTCTAAAAACTCAAAATCAAAGATCTAATGAGTAACCCTATTATCGGCGTAGTAATGGGCAGTGACAGTGACTGGCCAACCATGAAACAAGCCACTGAAATTCTTGATCAATTCGGTATTCCTCACGAAAAAAGAGTCGTTTCTGCACACCGAACTCCAAATGACATGGCCGATTACGGAGAAACAGCAAGAGAGCGTGGACTTCAAATTATTATCGCCGGAGCCGGAGGTGCGGCTCATTTACCGGGAATGCTTGCAAGCAATACTACTCTTCCTGTAATTGGTGTTCCTATTCAAACTTCAGCTTTGGGTGGAGTTGATAGTTTATACTCTATCGTACAAATGCCGAATGGAATTCCGGTTGCAACAGTAGCCATTGGAAAAGCACAAAATGCCGGATTACTTGCCGCTCGGATGATCGGGATGACAGATTCATCAATTGCTGAAAAGTTGAGAGAGTATCATGCTGAAATGGCGGATGAGAGCAGAGCTAAAACTGAGAATTTAAAATGACGATTAAAAACCTCTGTTTTTTATTCATTAGGTTATTAAGCCTATTTTACTTTTTGCAATTTCTTCAAAGTTTACTTTCGTTGCCATACATTTTTATGAATGAGATTGGTAGCTATGAAATAATAGTTACTACTTTATTAACCCTTGCTCCTCTTCTAATATCCCTTGTTCTTTTTTTCTCCGCTAAACTAATAACAGAATTTATTCTTAAATCAGAATATTTAGATAAAGAAACCAACGCTTCACTTTCTTTTGCTCAATTAAGTGCAGTAGTATTTGCTGGAATTGGAATGTATATTTTTGTTGACTCATTCATTTACACTATCGGAAGGATTGAATCGTATTTCTTAATCAAAGATAGTTTAGGTGGTTATACTGATGGAAATGAACAAATAAAATCTATTAAGATTTCAATTCTTATTTCTTCATTCAAAGTGGCCATTTCATTTTTCCTTATTATTGGTAGTAAGAAAATTGCGGAATGGTGGATTAAATTCAAAAACTGGACTTAATTTTTATAAAAAATAAAAAATTGGCGATACGCTAATTTAACTGTACTTTTAGTGCGGATTTGTTCTTTACACCTCGGCTACGGTATTGAGCTACTTGAAGTTCTGGGTATTATGATCATTCCAATTTTAGTTTTAACAAGATATATATACACATGAACATTTACATTGGAAACCTAAGCTACGGAGTTTCCGAAGACAATTTACGAGAAGTATTTGAGGCTTATGGAGAAGTAAGCTCATGCAAATTAATCACTGACAAATATTCCGGCCGTTCTAAAGGTTTTGGATTTGTTGAAATGGATAACGATGCAGAAGCGCAAGCTGCAATCGATCAATTAGATGGTGCTGAAATAGACGGACGCCCGGTTCGTGTTAACGAGGCAAGACCCAGAGATTGATCAGCTACATATTTTCTTTCAAACCCATTCCAAAAAAGAATGGGTTTTTTTGTTTCTGTCAATGATATCTCAATCTTATAAGCAACTTTTTTTTATCACTTCAGTATCATTCCCGAGACTTTTTACATAGAATGAGAACTAAACAATTTTAATCATGTTAATGACCACAACTAATAAACTGGAAGGAAAAGAAGTAAAAAAATATCTGGGAATTGTTACCGGAGAAGCAATTCTAGGAGCAAATGTCTTTAAAGATTTCTTTGCAGGAATCAGAGATATTGTTGGGGGAAGATCCGCTGCCTACGAACAAGAGTTACAGGAAGCACGAAGATTAGCATTTGGGGAAATGGAAGAAAAAGCACAACGAGTAGGTGCTTCAGCAGTTATTGGAATCGATATCGATTACGAAACTATAGGTGCCAACGGCAGTATGTTGATGGTTTCAGTTAGTGGAACAGCCGTATTAGCTGAATAGGTATAAATGAATAGGTTAATGGTTATTGGTTTCCTATCAGTCCACCAATAACCATTAACAAATAGCTGTTTAGCCAAACACATCTTTCATCTTGGAGAAAAAACCTTTCTCCTGCTCTTTCATATTTACCGCATTGAAATTCTCTGACTCTCTGAATTTTTCCATTGCTTTTTTCTCGTCGTTTGAAAGCTCCGAGGGCATGTAAACATTCACTCTTAATAATTGATCTCCTGTACCGGAGTTATTGAGACCAATAATCCCTTTACCCCGCATTCGAAGTAATTTTCCGGGTTGGGTTCCTGGATCAATTTTGAGCTTAGCTTTTCCTTTCAAAGTTGGAACCTGTACCTCTGTTCCTAATACTGCGTCAGGAATACTCAAATTCAAATTGTAGTAAATGTTGTTTCCTTCTCTGTCAAACTTATCATGCTCTTTTTCTTCGATAAGCACAATGAGGTCTCCTGCAGGTCCACCTCTTCTTCCCGCGTTTCCCTGTCCTCTTAATGTAATATAATTACCATTAGATACTCCGGATGGAACATTTATTTTAACAGTTTCTTCTCCTTTGACTCTTCCTTCTCCGGAACAATTTGAACATTTATTCTTAATAATTCTTCCTTCTCCCTGACAGGTTGGGCACGGTTGTACATTTACCATCTGTCCGAGCATTGTTCGGGTAACTTGTCTTACTTCACCCATTCCGTTACAAGTTCCACAGGTTTCAAAATCTGAATCTGTTTGGGCCCCGGTGCCTGTACATTGCTCGCACACTAACTGTTTTTTAATTTTTAGCTTTTTTTCAGTTCCGAAAGCTACCTCATTCAATTCCAAAGGAATTCTGACTTTCATATCTGAACCTGGAGTTCCCGGCTGCCTTCTTCCTCTCGAACGTGACTGACCACCGAATCCTTGCTCACCAAAGAAACTACTTCCAAAAATATCGCCGAAACGGCTGAAGATATCCTCGAATCCCATTCCATCAAAATCGACTCCGCCGCCGCCAAAGCCTCCTTGACCGTTTACTCCGGCATGTCCATACTGATCGTACCTTGCTTTTTTCTGTGGGTCTCTGAGGACTTCATAGGCTTCAGAGGCTTCCTTAAATTTCTTTTCAGCATCAGCATCCCCTTTATTTCTATCGGGGTGAAATTTCATCGCCTTTTTACGGTAAGCCTTTTTGATTTCAGACTCTGAAGCGTTTTTATCAATTTCGAGTATATCGTAATAATCTCGTTGAGTTGACATCTTATTGACTCACTATAACTTTAGCATGCTTAATTACTTTGTCTCCCATCCGGTAACCTCTTTCAAGGATCTGTAAAACTGTATCATCAGGAGTATCTTCATCAGGTGCAGGCTGTCGCAACAAAGCATCATGGAGATTTACATCAAAAGGGACACCTGTTTCATCTATTTTTTCGATGCCATGTTTTGCCAGAATTTCAGCAAATTTATTAGACACCATTTCTACACCGGCGAGAAAATTTTCTTCAACTTCTGACTCCTTACTTGCATCCAATGTCCTCAGCAGATCGTCATTTAAAGGAAGAAAGTCCTGTAGTGCTTCTGCTTTAACTTGCTCTCTCAACTGAAATCGTTCTTTTTGAACTCTTTTACGAACATTCTCTAATTCTGCAGCTTTCCTGAGAATGGTATCTTTAGCAGTTGCTAATTCTTGTTCCAATTCTTCTATTCGCAATTCCTTCTCATCTTTTTTTGAATCAGCTTCCTGCTCAGAATTTTGCTCATTCTGAACACTTTCTTCTTTTTCAGGATTACCTTGATTTTCATTTTCTAAAATTTCTTCTTCTTTCTTACTCATTGATGCTTTTTTTTGAAAAATCTTTATGGGTAATCAAGCAAATATGGTGCCAGCTAAATCACGATCTTTTCATCTGACAAACTAACTGAAATAAAAAAAGCCCTCCAAAATTTGAAGGGCTTCGTAAACTGCCAATAAATATTTTACTGTTGGCTCAGGCAATTACCTGCACAAACAGAGACACTTGATCTGTTTAGCACATTGATATCCGGCAAAGTTGCATTAAAACCCGCTTCTATTGCTGCAATAATTTCATTCACGATTAAGGCATTACCTCTCGGGTTTGGGTGAATTCCATCCGTTGAAAGCACACCGGTTGGTGCAAAATCAGGTGTAAGCTCTACTCCTTCAACAGTTATCCCCGGAACCCCGTCACTTAGCCCAAAAAGGTCTGCAAATGCACCATCGCTTGCGTTCGTATCATACAATACCAAACGTCCTGAGTTAGCAGCTACAATCTGAGCCATTATCCCATTAAAGGTTTGACGGCTGGTTTCAATTTCTACTTGCTCAGAAGGTAAAAGAACATGTCGGTCTTCTACAGCATCCTGAACTCCATAAACTCCATCTCCGAGGTCCTGACCTAAAAGTGAACCTAAAGGTAGAACTGTGATATCCGTTGACTCAGCTTGCCTTATTGAAGGTAACCCTAAACCACTTAGATCTGTAAGTGTTTCATCTTCCATTACAAAAGCGTTGGCTCCAAGATCGAAACTAATTTTTCTCCTTTCAGCCTCATCTTCAGAAATTAACATAGCGCTTGCCGCATTATCTAACCCTGCATTATACTGTGCATATCCTGCATTTAAGCTATCTCTTTGCCCAGGCCTTGTTATTGGAATTGCAATTTTTGGAACTGCCTGGAAGTAAGCTAACCCAAGAAAGAAAGGGATGTTAATAACCACTCCTTCTGCAGAAGTTTCAGTCATCAAATCAGTAATTACTCCAGTAAATTCAGTCTGAAAATCCATAGTAGATGTTAATAACGCTGGATTAGAGGCTCCACCAGTTGCATAACTAAGAACATCTATATTACCTGCCCATAATGTGAAAAAAGTAGGATTCTTGGCAATGGCATCCTCAAGGATGGTAGATACTCCGGGGTTACTTGCAAACCGAGCATAAAATGGATTATTTGCTGTTGCCGGATCCCTTAGCTGTGCTACAGATACACCAGGTACTCCAAAATTATTTATCGAAGGTCCTGAATAGGCAGTGGGAACATCTCCATTTACAACCGGAGACGGAATCCTTGCTTCAGTATCCAGCTTAAACCGTCCGAATGTAATTCCGTTGTTGGGATTCGGATTAATACTTGTATTAAACCCATTTTCTGAATTTATAGCAGGTTGTACAAATGTATAATCGCCTTCAACTGTAGCTGCAAAACTTGAAGCCAGAATTGCAGGAATAGAGTTTGACTGACCTATATTGTACAAAGCCCCATCCATGAACCCCGCGGTAAGAGAATTACCAATTGAAACGTAATTGGAAAAATCTGCCGACCCCGATGAATATTCAGGTGTCTGAGGTAATGGATTTTCTTCTTTCTGATCCTCAATCAGAGAATCTTCAATACCGTCACAGGAAAAGGAGACTAATCCTGCAACAAGTAGTAATAAAAATAATTTATTTAATTTGTTCATTGGTTTGTCCTTTTCTTAGTTCAGGAATTGATCGAATGTTAATGAGAAGTAGTAAATAGCTCCCAAAGTCGGGTTACCGAACGAAGTTTCATATCGTTCATTTAAAATATTACTACCACCAATTTTTAGAATAGTATTTGCAGATGATACTTTATAGCTCACCTGGGCATCAAGTGTTCCAAAAGCCGGAACTACACCATCTCCAAAAGAAGAATCCCAGTAATACGCATCCTGCCATCTGTACACAAAGTTGAAACCTACATTCTCTATGAAATTTCTATTTTCAAATTTCACATTATATCTCCACTTAGGAGTGTTGAAACTTGAACGGAAGCCCTGATCTCTCAAATCCTGCTCACTGATCAATTCATTGTAAGCGATATTACCACCAATCTTGTAACCACCATCCAGAGAATAATCTAAACTTACTCCCCATCCCTGAGATTGAACAACACCATCGGCGTTAACATCAAATCCGAACTCCTGAGTTCTAACTTGCTCTTGAATAATTGCATCTTTACCATCATTAGTTTCTGAATCAAAAGCCTCAGGGCCTGAGTTATCAGGGGCATTAGTTAAACCATTAGGCACACCCTGAACAAATTGTATCTCAGCGATGAAGTCACGATACTCACTATAATAATAATAGGTATCTAAAAGCAATCTATCTGTAATAAATCCTTTGTATCCGACTTCATAGGTACTGATCTTTTCCGTCTTAAAATCTTCAAAATCAACAGGATTACCTAACAGGGCTCTTGCAGCCGCTTCATCTCCACTATCGTTAAACTCAGCTCGTGCAGCAGCTACATTTTGGGCACTATATACACGGTTGGTTTCAAAACGATATCGATCTACCAAATCCTGATTACTACCAATTAATAGTCGTGTTACCACATCCAATTTAATAAACTGATCTTGTGTTGTAGGCATTCTGAATCCGTTCTGGAAAGATGCTCTGAAGTTATGTCTGTCCGCTAAAGTATAAATAGCTGAGACTCTTGGAGAAAGTTGCCCATCGAAATATTCATTCTTGTCGTAACGGGCAGAAGCAGAAAGTGTCAAATCATCAACAGATTTGGTAGCCTGTAAATAACCACCCCACTCATTGATATCATATTCATCACCATTATTATCTAAAGCGAATAGAGTTCCTTCCGAATCTAATGCATAGATCCGATAATTCAATCCACCTATCAATTCCACAGTTGCAGGATCGATAATATTCGAGAAGTTGTAAAGCCCCTCTACGTGATAAAGATCTGATTTATCTAAAAATTTAGCTCCACCTTCTGAGATAGGAGTAGATCTTAACTGGTCTTCAAGTTGAGCGAAGTTCTGAGTTCCGGGTAAGAAATTCTGTTGATTTGCAGTTGCCTGTTGCTGTGCTGCCGCATGAGCCTGATCAACGGATGCTCCCTGACTTCTTGCCCCCAAAAATGTCTGAAAGTACGGAGTCAAATAAGCTGTCTGATTAATTCTGGTAGCTACTGTATTTGCAGCATAAGAATCACCGGCATCTTCCTGAGTTGTGTATGCTCTTAAGAAAAAATTAGGGTTTCTTAGTTCCAATTTAGCTGTCCAGATGTTAAAATCATCTAAAACAAAACGGTCATTTGCAGTATATACAGTACTTCCATACCCGGTATTAAACTGTGCCAACACTTCATACTCGTCTGAAATTCTGTAGTGTAAAGCGGTACCGAGCTTTAAACTTTCCGTAGTGTTATCTACATATGAATTCTCAGCAAATCCAGGTGCAGAAAACGCGCCCTCTCGCCCCTCAGGTATCAAAGATCTTAGTCCTGCAACCTGAGCTGCAGTAGCTTGTTCTTCTGGAGTAGCATCAGGTTCTTCACCGGCCGCAATAAGAGACTTAGCAATTGAACCAAGAGTAAATATATCATCGCCATAAATATTCACACCGTTATAAACACGTGCTCCGTTTCTTTCAGTAACTCCGCGCTCAACAACACCCCCGGTAAGGAAACTCTGGTCTCTTGAATCCTGAGCAACAAAATCCTGAGCTTTTAAATATGAAGCTGTTACCTTGAAGGCCCATTTATCATTAAATGAGTCTGCATATCGTAAATCATAAGACTGATAGTGTTGAGGACCATCTTCTACATTGCTGTCAATGTGATTAAGCCCTTGTTTGATGTTAACCGACAGCCCTTTGTATTCGAAAGGACTTTTACTGTTCATCAAAAGAATACCATTCAATGCGTTAGGCCCATAAAGAGCTGAAGCTGCGCCGGGAATCATTTCTGCGCTTTCAAGATCAAGCTCAGAAATACCTACAATATTACCCACAGCGAAATTCAAACCGGGAGCCTGATTATCGATTCCGTCAATTAACTGTACAAAACGTGGGTTTCCGTTAAAACCAAAACCTCTCGAGTTGATAGATTTGAACGTAATACTTTGTGTACTGAAATCAACACCTTTCAAATTTGCTATCCCATCATAAAAAGTTGGTGAAGCGGAAGTTTGAATTTCAATAATATCCATTTTTTCAATAGAAACAGGAGATTTTAAAATACTTTGCTCTACCCTGGAGGCAGACACTACAACTTCTTCTCCTAAAATGGTTTGTTCAGCCATTCTTACTTCCAAACCGGTTGTATTAGACTGATTGATATCAATTTCCTGTGGTTCAAAACCAACTATAGAAAATACAAGTATCAAAGGTGGATCTTGCTTAACTGAAAGAGAAAATCTTCCGTCTCCGTCAGTAGTAGTACCAATCAATTTGTCTTTAACTCTAATGTTAACGCCTGCAAGTGGCTCACCATCCAGGTCAAGAACCTGACCTGAAATTTCAGTAATTTCATCTGTGGAAGGAACTACTGAACCTGCAACAGACGAAAAACCAAACATGAGAACCATACAAAAAGCAAGCATACACCGTATCGTCTTACTCATAATATTATCCTGATTATTTAAAGTTGTAGTCTTTATAAAATTAAGTTGTGCCACCGATGATATTTTTTATAAATGACACTTTTTCAAAGAAACGTCTGTTTCTCGGATTATGCAAGCGCTTTCATAAATAAAATTTTCATCTGAAATTTCTAATTTTCTGTGAAAATAATTGCTTAAAAGCCTATCATCGCACAAAACAATTACCAAAACATGTTCAATCGTATTTTACTTTCTTTTCTAATAAGTATTTTTACACTCCTTTCTCTGAATGCACAGTCGGAATCATTAAGATTCCTTGCATTAGGCGATTCGTACACTATCGGGGAAGCAGTTTCTGAGGAGCTGAGATGGCCTAATATTCTGGCTGATTCTTTACAAAAAAAGGGATTTGAAATCTCCAACCCCAAAATAATTGCGACAACAGGCTGGACAACAGATGAGCTCTTGGATGCTTTAAACGAAGAAAACCTTTCTAAAAACTATAATTTGGTCTCTCTGTTGATCGGAGTAAACAATCAGTATCGGGGCTACTCAATAGACCAGTATAAAAAAGAATTTAAAACACTGATCGAAAAAGCTATTAATTATGCAGATGGGAAAGCTGAAAATGTATTCGTAGTATCCATTCCTAATTACGGTGTTACCCCTTTTGGTTTAACTAAAGGAGAATCAAAGGTCAGGAAAGAGTTACTTAATTATGATAAAATAGCTGAATCCATCGCCTCTGAGTATGGAATTCCATTTGTTAATATTACTCCCGTATCAGAGAAGGCTAAAAATGACAAATCTTACATTGCTTCTGATGAACTGCACCCTTCAGGTAAACAATATCAGGAATGGGTTGAATTAATTTATCCGGTCGCAGAAAATATCATTAAGAAATAAAACGGACTAACATTTTTATGCAAGTTTATGAATGACCTTATCTGGTTATCATACACCAAATTAAATCACACTATCATTATGAGATTACAAAATTTTTCTACCAAATTAGGAATTCTATTACTTATCCTGTTTTCTATTTCTACCATTACCTGCAATACTCTTGCTCAGTCTTCTTCTGAAGATCTTAACGTACCGGGAAGTCTTTCCATCAATATGTCGGCTACCGAGCTGATTCCCGCTGACCTGATCATATTCAATATTAATCTGAATGTAGAAGCAAAAACTTCTCAGGAAGCTTTTAAACTTCATAAAGAAAAAGAATCTTTACTGGCCAGCTTGCTCAAAGAATTTAAAATCGACGAAAAAGATATCAATTATCAGCCGGTACAATTCAGTAAAAGATATCCTAATTATAATAACCGGAGAGAATATGTAGTAGGAACTTCTCAGTCGGTAAGTCTGAGTTTTTCGAATTTCTCGATCTATGAAGAGATCCAACTTACCCTGATCGAAAACGGCTTCGATTCTTTTAATGGTAATTTCTCATCCTCAAAAACAGAAGAAGGGAAAACCAAAGCACTGGCAATGGCAATACAAAAGGCGAAAGACAGAGCTCAATTTATTGCAGAACAATCAGGAGTAAATGTGAAATCCATAACCAAAATCTCTTATTCTGATCATCAAATAAATCGACCTCCAATGGTAATGGAAAGCGCAATGATGAAAGGAAGTGCATCCGATTCAATGATGGATTTTGCTCAAACCGTTTCGGTTACCGCAAATATTTCTATAGAATTCTTTATTACTGATTGACTTAAGTGAAGGATTTCTGAAAATAAGATCACACATTATTCAAAACAGAGAGGCTTTAATTCTAATTTGGATCCTCTGGCTTCGCCGGAGGATGACAAGGAGTCAATCAGGATGAATGATGTTTTTCCGTCAAAGAACTTTCGGGGGTTGAAGCTGGTTATCTGAATTTATTTTAGCGAGCCTATAAATTGAGGAGTCAAAGTTTAGCGTTGAATCCTGAGTAAACACATTTGTGAAACAGAGTATTGATATAAAAGGAAAACCTTTTTTGATATTGTTGAATCAATTGTTATTTAAGTACCGGCTTTAATTTCCCCCATACGGTCTCAGCAACAATTTTATGTCCTTCGACATTTGGATGAATCCCGTCAGATTGCATGAATTCATCTCTGCCCCCAACTTTATCCAAAATGAGTGGAATCAGTTCAAGATCGTTTTCTTTTGCCAGATCGGGATACAGATCCTGAAATTCTCTGGAATAATCGGTTCCCAAATTTGGCGGAACCTGCATCCCCGCTATTATAATTTTCATGTCGGGATTTTTTGCCAGGGCTTTATCTATAATTCCCTGAAGATTCTGCTTTGTTGAACTCAGATCAATTCCCCTTAAACCATCGTTTCCACCTAACTCAAGAATCATTACATCAATATTTCTCTGTAAAACCCAATCAATTCTTCTGAGGCCTCCGGCAGATGTTTCACCACTTAAGCCTCCGTTTATGACTTCGTAATTTAGACCGGCAGCATCTATTTTTTCCTGAAGTATTGCGGGAAATGCCTGTTGCGGTTCAATACCGTAACCTGCTGTTATACTGTCTCCAAAGATCAGTAATGATTTTTTATCCTGAGCCTCAATAGTGACGGATAGAATTAATATAAAAATTAGTGATATGGTCGTTTTCATCACAGAAAATAGGAAGATTATGAATGTTTAGAAATTTCTTGTTACTCCTAAACGAACTCCAAGCTGATTTCTTTCCGTTCCACTTGAAAAATCATTTCTGCTGAAAGTTAGTGAACTTTGTACCGACCAAAGCTCAGATAAAGTATGATCTGATTTCAAAGCTACCAACCTGTTCAAATATGTTTGCTGAAATGCATCCTCGATAGCAGAATTCTCGATACTTCTTCCGGCACCCGCTAAAAACTCAAAATAGCTTTTCGCACCATTATAATATCTTCGAAGTGCAATCGTCCCTGAAAAAGAACTGTTATTATCGTCAATCAAATAGGATGGGCGTACCATCAACAAGAAACTTCCAAAATAATAATTGGTATACAGATTAGCGATGTAAGCATCTTCTCCGGGCACTTTTGTGTATTGAAATCCTGCTCCACCTACTAATTGTTCAGTCAGTGAAGTATAGAATGATGACGAAATCCTTAATTCAGGGTAAATAACCGAACCATCAGGCGAAAATCCTACATTTAAATATCCATACGATTTTTCAGAAAACTCAGGATAAGCTATAAACGAAAGAAAACTACCTGTTTCATTTAGTCTGCTCCCATATTGCAATCTTGAAATAAGTGTCAGGTTTTGCAGTCTTCGTTCATAGCTGAGTTGTGCAAAATTCCAGTTATCAACGTCTTCAACTATTACATATTCATCACTGATACTCACAGAATTCTTCAGAGAATCTTCCTGTGCAAGTATATCTTTTGATACCATCGATAAAATAATGATCAGAAAAAAGATTCCGTGTTTTCTCATGACAAACCCATCCATGCTAATGTTCCTATTGCAATATTTGCTATGACTAACCATATCCAATGTGAAGCCTGAATCAATCGATCCGAAATTTTAACTTCTCGCTTAGTACCCCATTCAGTTTTACCTCTCAGATAATCAACAATTCCTTTAACTCTCCACCAGGTATGTAACTGTCGGTATCCTAAGTTTTCTATAAGTGCCAACCCTGTTAATCTTAATGAGTCTTTTACTCTTGGATATTGTCTGTAGGTCATTTCCTCGGATGCTACTGAACTAAGCGAAAGGATCATCCCGAAAAAAATCGCTATCGCTAAAAATAGAAATGCGAATGTCGGGTTAAGGTATCCGGTGATCATCATCACTATCACAACTATATATCCTATAAATTCGATAACCGGACCTAAAAACTCAAAGATCAAATAAAAAGGAAGTCCTAATAATCCCGGAGATCCGTATTTAGGATTAAACAACATTTTCCGGTGTTTAACGATCGTTCCGATAAGTCCCCGGTGCCAGCGATTTCTTTGCTTTGACAGATCACTCCAGTTTTCGGGAACTTCAGTCCAGCAAACAGGTTCGGGCAAAAATTTGATATTGTAATCGATATCATTCTCTCTGTGATAGCGATGAAGTTTTACTGTTAATTCAAAATCTTCTCCAAGAGAATCAACATCGTAGCCACCAACTTCCAGAACGGCTTTCCGGTCAAATACCCCGAATGCTCCCGAAATTATCAACAAACTGTTCAACTTATCCCAACCAATTCTTCCGAAGAGAAAAGATCTTATATACTCGAGAACCTGTACTCTTGGTACAAATTTTCCGGGCAACTTAATCTGCTTTAATGCATGATTTTCAAATTCACATCCGTTTGAAACTCTGATAATTCCACCCACCCCAACGGTATCATCATCTTCTACAAAAGCGAACAGCATTTTTTTAAGAACATCCTGTTCTAACCAGGAGTCGGCATCGATGGTACATATAAGGTCTTTGTGAGCTGTATTAACTCCTGCATTTACGGCATCTGCTCTTTTACCGTTTTCTTTATCCACAACGATCAGATTTTCATGGATCTGAGATTGAAATATTTTCTTAACAGGTTTGGATTCTAACTGATCACTAATGACCAAATCAGATTCCACTAACTGATATTCATCCTTCAACAACTCCAACGTTTTGTCGGTACTACCATCATTGACCACAATCACTTCAAAATCATTAAAATCTACCTGCAATAGTGATTTCAGACTCTCGATGATCGATGATTCTTCATTAAATGCAGGTACAATGATACTAACCGATTTATAGGCATCGGTTTTAAATAAGCCCTTTCCTTCGTAAGCAATTTTTTTCTTATTGAATTTCCTCAGATAGAAGAAAGAAATAATCACCAGAGCCAAATATACACCGTTAATGGTCAGAAAATATCCCAGAACGAAGTAACTGAATACATTAATAAATTCCCACAAAGCCGGATTGTTCAGAAATTCCATATCTAATTATGTGCTAATTCAGTTGTAAATTCATCAGAATCGATTTTCATAACTTTTTGAAGGGTTCTGTCTTTTCCTGCCAAAAAACTTATTTCTTTTCTGATCTCTATTCCTCCCTTCAAATACTCTTTCTCGAGTTGATTCACTGAACTTTCTGTTTTAAATGCTGAAAGTGCAAACAAACATGCTTCCTTGATTTCTGACACATCTGATTTCAATAACTCCATAACAGTTGATTCCGATTCTGTATAACCCATTTTCCCCAAGGCCTCGATCAGGGCCGCTATAAATTTAATCTGGTCTTTTGATCGTTCTGCTTCGGAAATGAATTTCAGTAGATTATGTAAATACATCCCAAAATCCTGTTCATTGAAGCCTGATATAATTTTTACTAAAATTGATTTCAAGTCCAGAGTCAGATTTTCCGAGCCCAATAATTTTTGTATCGTTTTATGCTTCTCTTTTTTACTGACATTCTCGTTCATCCAATATTCCCAAAGGATTTCTATCATAAGAAAACTGGCATCACTGTATTTTTCTGCTACTTTATGAATCGTATCATAATGGAGCTCCGTATTAGCTGAGCTCAAAATAGCCAATGCTGCTGCATGAGCTATATATCTTTTGTCGTGATCCAGATATCCAATCACTTTTTTCTCAAATGTATCCGACAAAAACTTACTGTCTTTTAGATAGATCAACGCTTTAATTTTTTTACGCTCACTGCCACTTTCCAAATAATTAAGATAGTATTCCTTAATTAACGGATGCTTTAAAAGCTGCTTGATCTGCTCTGCCCTTTCTCCTTCGACTTCTTTTAAAATATTATGACAGATGAAATTAAGAATGGATATGTGATCAGGTTCTTCTTCCAGATTGGATATTAAAATATCCTCAGAATTTTTCTCATCCATAGACTCGAATATAAGTTGAGAATAATAATCCTGAAGGTCTTCAAATTCTTGTGTTCTTCTGTTATTAAGATATCTGCTGATAACCGCAAGACTTCCCAGATAGAAAACTATGGACACAGTAATAACTACCGATGTCATCAATATATAATATGCTTGGACCTCCGATAAAATAATGTACCCTTATCCTTTTCTTATTTTTTCTATTCTGAAAAGTAGTTCCGCAATTTTTATAGGTTTTTCAATAATATCGTCTACTTCCAATTTTCTGAGATGAGATATCTCTGATTCATTTAACTTTTCTGAAAGTATTATAATTCTGGTGCTACTGAATTTTTTATTATTTCTGAAGGCTTCGATGAATTCAAAACCATTCACACCTTCAAGAATCAAATCTGTTAAGATTAAATCCGGGGCAGCTTCATCACTTTCCAGAAATTTTGCTGAATTTACACTACCGGAAACACTATAGCCTTCTTTTTCCTCAAGCTCATAATTCAGAAGATTTAATAAGATCTCGTTCTGATCAATTACTTTGATTCTAAACATTGATTTTGGTTTTTGCACCTGATCTGAATCTATTTTTTTTATCAACATTTTCTTTTTTTTAATGCCCTTCAGCAACTTGTATAATAATTATTACGTATTTGTTCCCCTCGCAGTTCTTTAACAGCATTAACATTATCTAATTTTAGGAATGAATAATATCAACTTACTTGTTGGTTCCTTAAATAAATCGATATATCGTGACGAATATACTACAGGCAAAAAACCTTAGCCGCAGGTTTAAAAGCGGAGACAAAATGCTGACCGTTGTGGACGACATCAGCTTTGAAATTGAAGCAGGCATCTCGTGTGCTATTATTGGTCCTTCAGGTAGCGGAAAAACAACGCTTCTCGGATTGTCAGCCGGACTTGATCAACCAACCTCCGGAGAAGTTCAGTTAAATGGAATAACGCTCAGCAATTTATCAGAAGATGAACGCGCTGAGGTAAGAAATCAGCATGTTGGATTCGTATTTCAGGCTTTTCAGTTAGTTCCAACGCTCACGGCACTTGAAAATGTAATGGTTCCTCTTGAATTGAGAGGCGAAGCCACATCCGATGTTCGGGAAAGAGCTCTTCAGCTTTTAAAGGAAGTGGGTCTGGGTAATCGTTCACATCATTATCCCACTCAATTATCCGGTGGGGAGCAACAACGTGTTGCTGTAGCAAGGGCTTTTATAAATCAACCTAAGATTTTGTTTGCCGATGAACCAACCGGGAACCTGGATTCTGAAACAGGTTCACATATTGAACGTCTCATTTTTGACCTGAATGAAAAAGAGGGAACTACTTTAGTGCTGGTAACTCATGATCCTGAACTGGCTAAAAAATGTGATCGTATTATTCAGATCAAAAACGGAGTGATTGATTCTGACACTTCTAAAAAAGATCAGGTGCCGGCTTGAAAAAATTTCTCTGGACATGGAAAATGGCGTGGAGAGATTCACGATCAAACCGAAGTAAACTCTTTCTTTATCTGGCAGCCATCATCGTTGGTGTTGCTGCTCAGGTGGCTATTACTTCATTTCGCGAAAATCTTAACACCAGTATTGAAGAGCAATCCAAAGAATTACTTGGTGCCGATCTGGAAGTAGAAAGAAATGAGCCTTTCGATCCAATTATGGATCAATATTTTGATTCTTTAGGAGGCGACCGGTCAAATGCCCTGAATTTTACTTCGATGGCTTATTTCCCTAAAAGCGGGACTACCAGATTATCACAAATAACTGCTCTTGAAGGTAATTTCCCCTACTACGGTGAGTTCGTTACCGATCCGGCTTCAGCTGCTGATAATTTCCGGAGCAATAACAGCGCTTTGGTAGATGAACCCATATTGGTTCAATTCGGACTGGAACCGGGTGATTCAGTTAAAATTGGTCTCATCACCTATGAAATTTCCGGAGCTTTACGGGAAGTTCCCGGTCAACCTGTAGCGGCTTCCTTTTTTGGACCCAGAATTTATATCCCGATGGAAAACGTTGAGGCCACAGGCTTGCTGCAAAGAGGAAGTCGTCTGGAATACGCCTCGTATTTCAAATATCCGGAAGGCATTGATCCGGTAGTCGTTGAAGAGACACTGGATGCAATGAACGACACCTTACGTTTCGGTTATGATGATGTAGCCGAACGCAAAGAAGAAGTTGGAGAAGCCATTCTGTATCTCTCAAACTTCCTGAATCTGATCGGATTTATAGCGCTCTTACTTGGAGGCATTGGGGTAGCCAGTTCTATTTTTGTCTACATCCGTCAAAAGATAAATACGGTTGCAGTATTGCGATGTGTGGGAACATCTTCTAATCAGGCTATGAATATTTATTTGATTCAGGCGGGAGTTATGGGATTCATTGGTTCAACCATCGGGGCAATGCTGGGTTCTTTGATTCAGCTCTATTTACCCGTTTTGGTAAACGACTTTATTCCCGTTGATATAGATCTCGCTATTTCATGGGGCTCCATTTTTATTGGAATCTTTACAGGTGTTTTTATCTCTATTCTGTTTGCTCTGTTTCCATTACTTGCGGTAAGAAAGATCTCTCCCCTGTTCACTTTGCGAACCGTGGATGTAAATCTTACCAAATTATTATCGTGGGTCACTAAGGCCTCTCTGATGGGAATTACTTTCCTCGGAGTTTTTGGATATGTCTGGTTCATGCTGAATGATCTGTTGGCAGCGTTGTACTTTACACTCGGTTTAATTTTCTGTCTCGGACTTTTAATGGGAATTGCATTAGTAATCATGAAATTAGCCAGAAAGCTGAATCCGAAGTCTTTCAGTTATGAATTCAGACAGGGATTAGCCAATTTGTACCGTCCTAATAATCAAACCTCTACCCTGCTTCTAACATTTGGTCTCGGTGTTACTCTGATCAGCTCTTTGTATTTAACTCAAGACATGTTGCTTGGAACCATAAATTTCGGAAACCAGGACGGACTTCCGAATCTGGCTTTATATGATATTCAGTACGATCAGAATGAAGGGGTTAACACCATTCTTCAGGAAAATGGATTGGAAACTTTACAAAATGTTCCCATCGTTACCATGCGATTGCAGTCTATTAATGACACCACTGTTTCTGAGTTTTTAGCGGATACTAATCGTCGGGTTAGAAGATGGGCACTGACCAGAGAATATCGTTCGACGTACAGAGATTCTTTGGTTTCTACTGAGAAAGTGGATTCCGGAGCATTTGTAGGGACTTTTTCAGGGTTTGATAAACCCGTACCCATTTCAGTATCCAGCGATCTGATGGAAGATCTGAATGCAAGCTTAAATGATACCATTGTCTGGGATGTTCAGGGAATCCCGATCACAAGTTTTATTTCTAGTACCAGAAACGTCGAATGGGAAACTCCTCAACCTAATTTCTTTGTGGTATTTCCAAGTGGAGTATTAGAATCAGCTCCTCAGTTTTTTGCAACCACGGTTAAAACTCCGGACCGACAAGCTTCCATCGATATCCAGCAGAAAATAGTGCAGGCTTATCCGAATGTATCAGCTATCGATATTGGACAAATTTTGGAAACGGTCAGAGACTTCATTGACAAAATTACCTTTGTGATCCAGTTCATTGGTTTATTCAGCATCATCACCGGATTGATCGTTCTGGCAGGTTCTGCAGCTACAAGTCGGTTTCAGAGAATACGTGAAGCAGTTTTGTTGAGAACACTGGGCGCTAAAAAACAGCAGGTCGTCAAAATTCAGATCATTGAATACGTATTTCTTGGTTTGATGGCTGCCTTCACCGGACTTTCACTCTCGTTAGGTGCCAGCGCATTGTTGGGTTATTTCTATTTTGATATTGAATTCACTCCCAACTTTACGGTCTTAGCCATTGAAGCTGTTCTTTTGGTTGCGTTGGTTTTGTTGATTGGATTTCTGAACACCAGAGGTATCCATAACAAACCTCCACTTGAAATTCTGCGCGATCAGGCTGCTTAATGGTTTAGCACTTTTCATCTGGGTAGATAGATCAGAAAATAAATTATGTCATCCCGTACTCCGATGCGCCCCCCCGGAAACACGCTTTCTAACTGCATTAGGTAGATCGTACATCAGGATGAAATGATATTTTCGAATACGGGTACGAACGGCATAAAAAACTCCGTCATCTCCACGCGAATGCAGGGAATGACTTATCACCTTTGACTAAAGCTGTAATCAAATCATCAGAAACTTATCCATAAGATCCCGGATCAAGTTCGGGATGCCCTTACTTTTTCATCAATGTTTCTTTCGAATTGAGTAACACCCCGTTAACTCTTGGAACTTATTGTGTATGAATTAGTTAAATCAGTAACAATTAAACTAAAAAAACAATATGAAGACCTTATCAAGACTAAGTATTTTCGCGCTTTTACTTTCCCTTCCGTTCATGGGTTGTGAAAGCATCAGTAAAACTGCCAAAGGAACAGCTATCGGGGCGGCTGCCGGAGCATTAGCCGGAGCCGTAATTGGTGAAGCCGCAGGAAATTCTACCACAGGTGCCATCGTAGGTGCAGCCGTGGGTGGAGCAACAGGAGCTGCCATTGGTAATTATATGGACCGTCAGGCCCGTGAGATCGAAGAAGATCTGGAAGGAGCTAAAGTAGAACGTGTTGGAGAAGGAATTAAAATTACTTTTGACTCAGGTATTTTGTTTGACGTGAATTCCTATCAATTAAAGGACGCCTCCAAAGAAAACATTGCAGAGCTGTCTGAAATTCTTCAGAAATATGAAGACACCAATATTATGTTTTCAGGATATACTGATAATACCGGAAGTGAAGAATACAATCAGAAACTTTCAGAAGACCGTGCAAAAGCTGTTGCCGAATATGCCGCTTTTACCGGAGTTGATGGCGAGCGTATGACTATCATCGGATATGGTGAATCTGATCCTGTTGCTGATAACAGTACGGCTTCAGGACGTCAGCAAAACCGCCGTGTGGAAGTTGGTATCTGGGCGAATGAAAAGCTTAAAGAAGCCGCTGAAAATGGCGAGATCGAATAAATAGATTTTTCGATGTATGTAATCCTCATGTGTAAAAGCGCATGGGGATTTTTTTGTTTAGCCTATTATATTTCTAAATAAATATAGTTATCCATCGCTACAATGCTGGAGCTGACGTTGATTGATTTTAAACCTTCTCTGTGCCTTCCCTTCAAAAAAGGAAGAGAACTTTAACCGATTTCAGGATATCCTAAAATCGGCATTGAGATGGTGAAGGATACGTTTAGTACTTACCTCAGAGCTCCTGCGCCGTAGGACGGAACAGAATTTCATTGATATCTACATCTTCAGGTTCCCCAATTGCAAAAGCCACCAGTCTGGCAAAAGCTTTGGGTTCTAAGCCTACTTTACCTACATATTTTTTGTTTCCTTCCTGCATTTCATCATCGCTGATGTGCTCAAGAAGTTCTGTTTTAACAGCTCCCGGTGAAATTATAGTAGTACGAATATTATAAGGCTTTACTTCTTGTCTTAGTCCTTCTGAGATTACACGGACTGCTGACTTTGTGGCTGAATAAACCGAAGAGCCCGGGAATATTTTATGTCCGGCTACAGAAGATACATTAATAAATTGTCCCGATTTCTGCTCTTTCATATGCGGAAGTGCAGCAGCTATGCCATATAGCACGCCTTTGATATTCACATCAATCATCTGATCCCACTCATCTACTTTCAGATCTTCCATTTGTGAAAGCGGCATAAGCCCTGCATTATTAAGTACTACATCAACCTTGCCAAATTCCTTCACTGCAGCATCCACCAGATTCTTGACCTGATCTCTGTGTGTTACATCTGTGCTTACTGATATTGCTTTACCATCTTTTTCTTTGATCTCTTCAGCTAGTGATTCAATTCGTTCAGATCGACGAGCAGCTAAAACTACATGAGCTCCCTTCTCAGCGAGATGTCTTGCAGTTTCTTCTCCAAGCCCACTACTTGCTCCTGTTATTACTACTACTTTTCCTTCTATATTATTACTCATAATTCTTTTCTTTTAATTGTTCTTTAATAATACAACCAAAAGTTAGCGGACTCACATTCCGATTTCCTATACGAATTACAGAAAGAGCTATAGATTTTACAGACCCTTCCGGTATGAAGACGGGGTTTGACCAGTATGATTCTTAAAAAACTTGGAAAAGTTATTTGGATACTCAAACCCTAAATGATAGGCAGTCTGAGACATATTGGACTTAGTTCCTTTTAGTAGTTCTTTAGCTTTCCTGATTACAAATGAATGAATGGTTTCGATAGCAGTTTTACCGGTATGATGTTTAATAATATCCCCAAGATAGTTTGGAGTAAGATTAAGCCGATCTGCTAAATACTGCACATTAGGTAACTGATTTACTTCCTTTTTGTAATAATCCTGCAACAGTTGCTGAAATTCAGATACAATACGATTGTATTTATTGATATCGGTTGAAAACTGTCGCTTGTAATAGGATTCGATCAATGTTACAAGTACATGTGCATAAGAGATAAGCACCCCAGTGTTTTCAGGTCGCTCTTTATAGTGTCGCATCAACGCACGAAATATCTCTTCGATCTCCTGCTCTTCACTTTTGGTAAGAATAAGTGGTTCATGAGATCCATATTCCATATAGTTTTGAAACAGATACCGGTGCTTACTGATCAACTCTTTACTAAGCTGTATGTAATACCCTTGTAGTTGTTTTTCCAAATCCCATTCGAGTGGATGCTCAGGGCTGTAGAAGAAGATTGCAGCAGGAAGTGTCCCCGTTTCAGTTTTCTCATCTGTATCAAAATTCTTTTTAAATGAAATCCTGTAGAAATCGATCATTACGGGTTCAGATCTCAACCGAATCTCACTTTCTTCATATACTCCAAGATCAATATCTTTATTAAGAGGATCCGGCAATCCTACATAATCGTTATGCTGTTTAAAATCTCTGAGTGTGATCATCTGTCTGAAAAGCTTATAAGAACAATTCTCTGAAACTTAAAATAGGGTTATTTTACCAAACGAATAATGACCCTTGCTGATGCAGATTCTTCTAAAACGGTTATATCACCATTGATACTGCCCAGAATTATTAATCCTTCAGAATATCTGAAGTCTTTATAAAATATAGCCAGGTTTCCCCATGGACTATAATAGGCAATATCGCCGGCTTTTGCTTCGGCACCAGACGGAGCACCATCTGTGGACAGAGGGTTTGGGAGATCACTTATTTTTTCGGTTTGAGCGAAATCTTCGAGCATAAGTTCTAAAGGAAGCATTGCCTTAAAATCCAGAGCAGCTTTACTTTTGTTTAGTGTGGCTCTCATTGTTTTTTCCCCGAATTGTAGCTCTACATGGGCCGATAACTCTGTTTCGTCTTCACTCATTGATTTATAAATTGAGAATATTGAATTCGTGGTAATCAACAGAAAAACTACCATCCCTGTCAGACTTTTCATAAAAGATAAAATCAGCGATCATATTCATCATCAGTTACTGCTGCACCCCATTCTACGATCCCTTTTTCTGTGTTTGGAGCTATGTATATATGAGTCATGCTACTATCTGTGGATGCGCCATGCCAGTGTGATGTTTTGGGTGGACACGTAACCACATCTCCTTTTCTGATTACTTCTTTAGGCTGCCCTTCTATCTGATGATATCCCTTTCCGGAAGTAACTAATAAAATTTGTCCTGATGGATGGGAATGCCAGTTACTTCGGGCTCCCGCTTCAAAAACTACATTGCCGGCAGCAGTTGTAAATATGGAATCAGCCTCCATCAATCCATATACATAAGCATTACCAGTAAAAAAATCAGATGGAGCCAGATTTCCCTGAGGGTAGATTATTCCAGGTTGGTTTTGTCCTGAGCATCCTGCTAGTGATAATATAAATACAAGTGAAAATATTTTTATAGTACGAATCATAGACATAGATTTTAAACTTTCGATATTTATCCATAATAAAAATCCGGTAAGTGTTGATCGTATACTTATTACAATATCCTGTATATATTTTACCGTTCTACGTCCTGTGAATTAATGTGAGGGAACTTTCAGAAGACCGTGCAAAAGCTGTTGCCGAATATGCCGCTTTTACCGGCGTTGATGGCGAGCGTATGACCATCATCGGATACGGTGAATCTGATCCGGTAGCTGATAACAGCACTGCAACGGGACGCCAGCAAAACTGTCGTGTGGAAGTTGGTATCTGGGCGAATGAAAAGCTTAAAGAAGCCGCTGAAAATGGCGAGATCGAATAAATAGTTTTTTCGATAAATTTAATCCTCATGTGCAAAAGTGCATGAGGTTTTTTTTGTTATTAATTTTATTCACTATTGCAAATAACTTAGATTTTCTTCCCCAAAATCCCCGAAAACAGAAACAGCAACACCGTACTAAATAACAACCCCCAAACCACGATAATGGCAAGATTCTCCCAGAACTCGTTGGTTCCATAGAGCATCATAGGGATCAAACCAAAAATGGTGGTTGTGGTAGTAATCAAAATGGGTCTCATTTTTTTCTGAAAGACTTTATACCAGGCTCTGATACCATGAATCCCTTTCTCGGATTCCAGCTTTCTTTGATGAATCAACAAAATAGCATTATTAACCACTACCCCAACACAAAGCAAAGCTCCGGCAATGGCTCCGCGATCAAAGCTCAAATCATTCACCAAAGCTCCAGTCATAATACCAACGGCGCTGAATGGGATGGTTAAAATTACGAACAACGGTCCTGTCCAGCTTTCCAATAAAGCTGAAACGATCATCCAAACGCTCAAAATGCTTAATGCTGCAATTAGCCATAGATTTTTGGTTTGTTCATCGTCATTAAAACTAAAACCACTGTATCCGTATCTGATATTTGCACCTACAGGAACGGGAACTTGTTCCAGCATGGTTTCCGTAAAGTTCTGAGCCATCCTGTAATTCCCCAAAAAGTTGAAAGTAATTACCCTTTCATACGATTGATCTACCCTTCGGATTTCAGTAAGTGCTTTTTCTTTTTGAATGCTCCCGTACGTTCGCAAATCAAAATTCGAAGCGTTAGTAATGCGCATACTTTCCATCAAATCTTCTTCATACAAACGGGCATTTTCAGTTCTGCCAATCAAATACATCTCCTGACCCTGAAATTCTACTTTCCCCATCGAATTTTCCCGATTTATATCCATTGCTAAAGCTGCAAGAACTTCTCCACGGTCTAATCCTGCAGCCAGCATTTTTTCATCATTCAGCTCCAGATTGTATTGATAGAAATCATCCCGACTGTAATACGAACTGTTGTTGATATCTACTTCCCGAACCCGACGATTTTTTTCTAATCTCCGCTGAATTTCTCTCGCCAGGTTGTACAATTCATTATACGAATAACCGGTTAAGGTAATTCTTTGGGAGGATGAACTCCCTCCAAATCCGGTACTTGTACTTTGTCCAAAACCTGACACCGAGGTTGCAATATTTCCTGTTTGGGCTGCTAAATACATCGCCTCCCCCAAAAAATAATAGGGAGCCTTTTCAGTCAGGTACTCGTTTTTTACAGAAAAGGTAATATAAGCCCCAAAATCTTCGGATAACCGGGCTTCGTAGAAAGAAAAGGCATCTTCATAAGGTTGTGCAATTTCCTCATAATTACTTACAATCTTATCAATTTCGGAAAGTGGTGTTCCCTGAGGGCTTTGTATATATACCGAAATTTGCTCTTCAATATCTCTTCTCCACGGACTCCCAAAATAGGTTTCTTTGGTAAATTTGTAAGTCAATCCTCCGATAAGAGGATCCACTTCATCTCTGTTATCAAAATATACTTGAGTAAATTTCGGCCACCGGGTTTCTTCCCAATCTTCCGGCGTTTCAATCAGAAACAGTGGAATTCCTATCAGAAAAATAAATCCCATCACAAAAACCCAACGCAGTTTGTTTCTGAATATCAGAATCCGAAGAAATATTCTTCTTAATCTTGAACCTGCAGATTTACTCTTTTTGCTGAGTTTCTTTTTTTTCATTTTTGGAGTTAACCAAATCAGGGCATATGGAATCCATGTAAATGCAATAATTACCGAACTGATTAACGTAATGGTTAGCGCTACAGCTAATGGCACCAAAAAAATCCGGAGTTCTTCCATGGCAAATAGTAGCGGTATAAAAATTCCTACCGTGGTAAAGGTACTTCCAAGAACAGGAACCACAGATTTCGGTAGTTCTTTCCGAATATGCTCAATTCGTCCGTTTTTATCTGATGGCAAACTGGGATTAATCTGTTCAAAAACGACTACGGCGTTATCAATCAACATACCGAGAGCAATGGTTAATCCTGCAAGAGTTATCACATTCAATGTGTAATCAAACAAATACAAAGCGGTTATACTCATCAAAATGGAAAAGAACACGCTTCCTACAATCACGAATGGAGCTCTTATTTTTCGGATAAACAACAAAACCACTAAGAATACCAACACCGCACTAATCATCGCCTGATTTGCTAATTGATCAAATTGCTCACGTAATTCTTCGGTTGAGTCTACTTGTAAACGTAGCGTCATTCCCGCGGGCATTACCGCCCGAACCAATTCTATTTCTGCAAGCGTTTGTTCTGCCAAACTCATGGCATCAGCTCCGGGCTCTTTGTTAATCCGGATGGTAAGCGCTGTGCTTCCATTAATTCTGCGAATACTTTTCGATGGATAATCGCTCACTTTAATTTCAGCAATCTCCTCCAGTTTCAGCTGACGTAAACTTCCCGAAATGGAAATTCTGAGATTGGTAATATCGGTTGTGTTATTAAAATCAGGCGGTAAAATCAAACTGTAGCGGGAACCTCTTTCATCTAAATAGCCGGATGTACGCCAATTCAGTTTTTGTCGAATCTCGTTGGTAATGGCAGTGGCCGACAACTTGTACTTTTCCAGTTTCAACCGATCAAATTCTATGATCAGAGCCGGATCGTCTACCCCGATCAACTCTACATCAGAAATTTCTTCTATGCCCAATAGTTTTGTTTTGATAGATTGACGAGCATACTCCAGCAATGCCCTGCCTTCTAATTCTCCACTTAATGTATAAACAATAAATGTCTGCTGATCTTCCAATTCCTCGGGAACACTTCTGCTGATTTGTGCCGGAGTTACCGCTGGTGGAAGTTGTTGCTCTATCGAGAAAAGTTGTTCTCTAAGCTCTAATGCTCTGAATTCAACCGGAGCATTTTTATTAAAAGTGATGGTAACCGATGAACGCCCGGATTGCGTGATAGACCGGATTTCCTTTACATCCCTAAGATTATTAGCTGCGCTTTCTACTTTACGGGTGACTTCCTGCTCCATTATTTCAGGAGCGGTATTTCCCCATCCGTAAGAAACCGTAATTCTGGGTAAATTCAGTTCCGGCGCATTCTCTACGGAGATATTTACCCAGGTTGAAAGTCCCACGATGCAAACAATCATGTAGAAAAAGGAAATCAGATATTTACGGCGGAGAATCTCTTTCATGTATTTAATTCGCCATTAGCGGAACCACTTTTTGCTGATGAGAAATGCTGAAATGTTTGTCAACGGCAAGTGTATCGCCGGGATTTATAGATTCATGATCAATAAGGACCCACTCGGTGTTCATTTCTACAGGGGTTACGTATATCCATTCAACTTCTTTATTATTTAATTTGAATACCAAAGTTCTACCGTCCCTGCTCAGTAAACTTTCCCGGGGCATCCGCACTTTAGAACTTGCACTTCGTACAAAAATTCTTCCTTCTACCGTCATTCCGGTTTTCAGTTCTCCTCTTTGATTGTCAACTTCAACAATAGCCTGTCCAGTCTTTGATTCCTGATTTATTTCTGGAGAAATGGCCACAATGGTTCCGGTAAACTCACTACCTGATGGTCCGGTCAATTCCACCGACATTCCCGTTTCTATCTGTGCAATTTCTTTTTCAAGCACATCAAACCGGATTTTAACCACATCGGTATTAACAAAACTTCCTAACTCTTTTCCTGCTCCCATATAAGCCCCTTTAGAAACAACCTCTTTGGTTGAAACATATCCATCAAATGGTGCCGTTAAAGTTGTATAACTTAAATCCAGTTTTGCTCTTTCATAATTGAGTTCGGCTTCAGCTAATCCGGTGTTTATCTTCATTAGTTCATTTTCATTAGTATCACCGCCGATTTCTCCGCGTAATCTCAGTTCAGTTTCGTATTCATTTTTGGCTTTCAGGTATTTGTTATAAGCATCATTTTTGCGGAATTCCCATTCGTCTTTATCAAACTGAAGAATGATATCTCCTGCTGAAAGTGATCTGCCATCCACTACATTATGGATTTCCATGAAGCCACCAATTCTCGGAGTAATCAAAATTTTCTGATCAGGCTCAACCACTCCTCTGGTTTCGATATAAAACCGAAGTGGCTTATCATCCACCACATCGAAAACCACTTCCGGTAGAATTTCTATGCTGTCCAGATACGGAGTTTCCGGTTCTTCTTTCTTCTCTTTACAGGAGGTTAAAATCACTCCTGAAATCAGAATAATTGTAATGTATTTTATCATGTTATTTATTTTATAAATCTTTATCTCATTCACTGCGGAATAAATTTTTTAGCATTAATCCGTAGATCTGAAGCCCATGCTTGAGTAAGGGTTTAAATTTCGTTTTGCATAAATTCTTAATCTCTAATTGATTAATTCTTAATTTCTTCTTCAATTTCAACCACAGAAGCCTTGGTAGAGGTTGACCACTTAAAAACCATCGGTATCAAATATAATGTCAGTAATGTGCTTGTAATCATTCCACCCATTAAAGCGACGGCTAACGATTGACGTAATACATATCCGTCACCAAATGGTATCAACATGGGGATGAGACCTAAAATGGTTGTTAAACTGGTCATTACAACTGGGCGGAATCTATTCTTTCCTGCTTCACTAATTGCTTTATCTAAATCTCCGGTTTCTTCGTAGTACCTTCTCATGAAATCGACTTTCAAAATGGAGTCGTTTACTGCTATTCCAGTTAAAATGAGTACACCCATAAAAGAAAGAGCATTGAGACTTACATCCATTACAAAAAGCGCAAACACCGATCCTACCCATGCAAATGGTATTGCTAAAATAATGATGAACGGATATTTCAGATTTTCGTACTGAATGGCGAGGATCAAATAAATAAGTAGCACACTTATTGAAAGTAATAATCCTAATTCCTTGAGTAAATTTATAAGCTGGAGTGCCGTTCCTCCGATTCGTATTTCATGCCCGGTTTGCTGCATAAAAGCGTTCATCTGATTCCGAATTTCATCTCCGTTCCACCACCAATCGGTGAAAGAAAAGTTGGAGTTAAATGTCAAAATTGCCGATTGCTCTAATCGCTCGATTTGTTCAGCTTCTTCTACAGCATCAATAAATGCAATTTCAGAAAGTGGGATCACTTTGTTTTTGATATCAAGGCTAATGTCTTGCGGATCGGTCAAATCTTCACCCGTTCCCAATAAACGAATGGCGATTTGTTCGTCCTGACGATTCCAATCTGTCACATACATTCCGCGGGTTAACGATTCCAGATAGGCAATTACATCTCCTTCGCTTATTTCAAAAAATAACAACCGGTCGTTCTTCAGCTGCAATTGATACGCTTCAATTGTTTGTGGAAACTTTTCTGAAAGTGCTACATTATCAAACTCTCTCCGCAAAAATTCATTGAAGGCTACTCCCACTTTTTTACTGAAACTCCGGTCGATTCCTACTACGCTGAACTGAACAGGAGCTTCAATGGATGAACTGCTTCCTGCGATTCGGGAATCTCCTTGACGAGTAAAACTCCACTGTTGATAGATTTTTGATAATTCTGAAAACAATTTATCGACTCTGTCTGCTTGGGACCAACTCTCTACCGGAACGATAATTTTGAATTTATTCAATCCTTCGTCCTGTATAGAACTTAAACTGGTGTTGTCGGTGTATCCCCCGATGGAAATTATTCCTTTACTGTTCAGTTCCTGTCGAACAAACTCGGTAATTGTTTTGGAAGCTTCTTTTGCAGATCGAAGTGAGGTATTTCCGGGCATTACCACCAAATATTCTACACGCTCGGGCTCGCCTTCGGGTAGAGTATTTTTTGGAACAATCATAAAAGCATAGACGGCTAATGAAGTGACAAATAAGGCGACTAAAATCGGAATTAACGGCTTCCTTATGACAGATTTCAAACTTCGTTCATAACGATCAATAATCCGATCTAAAAACTCGGTAATTTTAGAAAGAAACCCGCTACCTGAACCTCCAAACTGTGCTACAAAAACCGGAAGAATGACCAACGCCACCAATAATGAAGAGAGCAAACTGATAGACAGCGTTGCTGCTAAATCACGAAAAAAAGCACCTTCAAATCCACCTAAGAAAATAAGTGGAAGAAATACCGAAATAGTAGTAAAAGTAGATGCTGTCACTGCCAGCGCAATTTCCTTAGTTCCTTTTGCTGCTGCTTTATATTTATCCAATCCTTGCTGCTTGTAGCGATTGATATTTTCCAACACCACGATAGAGTTATCCAACAACAAACCAATTCCAAGCGTTAAACCACTCAACGAGATGATATTCAATTGAATATCAAACAAATACATAATCACAAAAGTGAGAAAAATACTAACCGGAATAGAAACACCTATCGTAAACGGACTCCGAATATCGTCCAGAAATAAAAACAGCACAAAGAATGCTAACACGCCACCAATAATCAGCGTTTGCAGTAAATTTGAAATGGAATTTTCTATATAGGTAGCATCTTCGCGAATCACTTCGATGTTAAACTCCGGATTTTGATCTCGAATCTCATCCATGGTTTGCTGAAGCGTTTCGAACACCGTTACGGTATTAGCTCCGTATTCCTTTTTCACCAATACATTCAGCACTTCCTGATTATCTAATAGAGCAAAAGAAGACGGATCGGCTTCACGTATTTCCACATCCGCGATGTCGTCCAGATTTAGTACACGTCCGTTGGCGAGGGAAATGACCGGAATGGAACGTATATCTTCGATGGATTCAATTCGACTCTGAATTTTAATAGCGTAGCGATACCATCCATCGCGTAATTCTCCCGTGGATGAAAATACATTCGCATCGCTTATAGTCTGCTGAACCTGAGTAAGAGTTAATCCATAGCGGTCTATAAGTTTGGGGTCGTAGCTGATTTGCACTTCCGGTTCTACTTCACCCACCAACAGCGCTTGCGCTATTCCTTCTTGCTGTTCCAGGCGACGAGTAAAAACCTGCTCAGCCCAACGCTTCACGGCTAACCGATTGGCAAAATCTTCATTGGAAACATTATTGAGCGTAACAGCAATAGTGGCAATGGGTTCATCAGATGCTGAAGAATAAACCAGCTGAGGTCGCTCAGCATTTTGCGGAAGCAACGGTCTCGCCTGATCTAATTTTTCCCGCACATTTAAGAAAGCAAGATCCATATCGGTCCCCCATTTAAAGGTGAGGAAAATCAGACTTTGTCCCTGCCGGGAAAGACTTCGGGTTTCCTGCACTCCGCGAACGGAACCAAGTGTTCCTTCCAATCGCTCATTAATTCGATATTCCACATCGGCAGCGGGTGCACCTTTATACTCGGTGCTGATAAGAAGTGTGGGCGGATTAACATCCGGTAGTAGCTCAATTGAGAGCCATGAAAGCGTAATGCCGCCAAAAATAAGCACTGCGAGCACAAGAATAATGGAAGCTATGGGCTTTCGAAGCAGCAAATGAGATGTTTAATTAATAAGCACTTAGGATTATAGTGGAAAATTGTTGGTTTTGAAACTATTTAAAAAATCCAAACTACTTTTCCTTTAATATTTTCTTGAGATATAAAGCCCCAAAATCTTGAATCCATACTTTCATAGTAGTTATCCCCAACCATAAAATAATAACCCTCAGGAACTACCATTTTTTCTTCTTTGGAAAGTGACCCCTCTTTAAGTACTCCTTCATTTAAACCAGAACTTTTAAACAAATGACTTCGATAATTGGTGGATGAAAAATAACCTACTGAATCAATATGATCGGATTCATTTACCAACATTTCAAAAATGGAATCGTGAGGAATTTTTTGTTTCTCAGTCCGAATGAAATCTCTTGAAATAAAGAGTGTATCTCCTGAAGCAGCACAAATTCTTTTCACAAAAGTGGTTTTATCCCCCCTTCTCTTAAATGCTACAATATCACCTTCTTCTAAATTCATAAGCTTAAAGCTTTTAATAGTGACAACCACATCCCCAGGATTTATGATTTTCTGCATAGACTGAGTCATTATTTTGTAAGGTTTTATATAGCAGCTTGCTAAAAATATCGTACTAAATAATAGAATGGTTAACAGCTTAAACATATTTGTTGATTATGATTAGAAATTCTGTACTTATTAGATATCAGTTTTTACAAATGTAGGTACTGTATTTTTTTAAGAAGTTTATCCAATGATTGAAATAATTAACGCACTGTCCTGACTGAAAATATTTTTAAATTCTAAACTTTAAATCAAACCTCATTCAATATTTAAATATTAAAAGTTTGTGCTATAACGATAGATTTTAAGATTAAACCCCTTTTCACCTGCGTATTCAAACAAATATATTCTTTCAGAAGTTATTGCTAATTCTTTTGCAGGTACGGGTAATTTAAATGAATACAGATACCTTCCTTTACCTATCTCATAAACATCTACGGCATAAACATAGCGGTCTTTAGTCCTTGAATGTCCAACGAATAACTTATTGCCAATTACAAAACTTTCTCCATTTACTCTTGGAGCTTCAGGGTTATATCTGGTAAAATCTTTTTTGACTTTAATGAATAGTGGTTCTTTAACCTTGAATCCGGCAGCACTTCTATAAAATACCATTTCATTGTTTGAGTTATACTTTCTGATTGTACCTGAAAAATCTCCTGTGTAGTATAATTCCCCATCTGCAGAACACTTTATTTGACCTGTAACTACATAAGGATACCTTTCATCGTCTTTAGAAATTTCTTGAAACGTATCAATATTCACTAAATCTCTACTTTTAATATCATACTGATGCAGAATTCCTTCTTGATTTTTGAATCCTGGTCCATATTGGGAAGAAAGAACAAAGATTTTTTCCCAATCTTCCTCATTGTTTTCGCATAACTCAATTTTATCAGGCTTAACCCACTTATTTTTAATTTGAAAACTTGATTCGAGCTCTCTTGACTTAGAATCCCAAATATCGATTTTTCTTTGGTCACTGTCGGGTATCCAAATCTTATTTTTATTGGATAAATGAATATCAAAAGGGGTTTGATACTCCCCTGGTCCTCTCCCCTTTTTTCCTCCTACTTTGTACGGGTTTTCTAAATCACTCTCTGGAAAGTAGTACACTGATCTTTGCTCCCAATCTAACATTGCCAAACTTCCCTTATCATTAACAGAAAGAAAATAAGGAGTGTATATTCCAAGAGAATCTAAATTGAAATTTTTTTCTAAAACAAAATTTCCTTTTTCCCATTTAATTAGATCAAAATCGATTTTATCAGAAATTAGTACAGTCGGATCCGAACTTTGTGAAATAAGAATACGGGGTAACATACTTAAAATAAAAAAAACAAGAATTTTCATAATTATATTTTTTAAATAGTATGTCCTTGTTTGCTACAAGGACATACTATTTAGTGATGGCTATTGGAATGCGGGTCCTTCAGCTTCGTTGCTACCTGTACAATCTTTTGTAGCTCTCCACTTAAAAACCTTAATTACGGTTACTGTTCCGCAATATCCTGGTTTACCATCACAACCGGCATCACCACAAGGACCAGCATATGCCTCTTCAATCCCTACAGTAGATTCAAGTGTCGTCATGGTTCCTTCAGCATTTCCAAGCTGAAATCCACTTACAAGAGCAACTACCGCAGCAATTGCTACAACTTTATTGATGTAGTTTTTAATCTTCATCTTTAACTCCTATTTATTGTTATTGATAAATGACCCGGAAAGGATCAAACTCTTAAATTTCGAAGTGTCAATGGTTATCCATAAGGCCATAAACAGCAGAAGGGAATTCCTCATAAGCATTGCAACATCAAATTTTCCAAATGAGAATCTCCCAAAACATCCACATGCAAATTGCCAACTATTTAAATAACCAAGCAATGCTATTGCTAAAAATAAAAAGCAGCTAAAAACTACTAATGGCTTGATTACCCTTCGTTGATACCCAAGAAATAATAATATGCCTAGCATCAGCTCAACAAAAGCTATTCCGTAGACCAGTATTAGTGTTGTAGAATAGCTAAAACCGAAAAAGAAAATTAAAATATCTCCGGTATTATCAGGACTAATTATTTTAAGAACTCCAGCAGTAATGAAGATAAATGACAGTATCCAAGTGAAATACTTTTTTAATGAATTTTCCATGTTTTTGAACTTGGTTTTGTTGCTTCCCCAAGTATTCAAAATCACAAAAAAACTTTCAAAATCTTCCGTTAGGCTTTTTGTGTAGCCAAAAAGACTATCTGTTTTTACTACCCTATTTTTCCAAATAGTTCGTTTAGTAAGCTTACCATCACAAATTCAAGCTTGAGATTGAGTAGGATTTTTTCTAGCTACATATTTTCACAAGTATTTATTTAAAGCTATCTCATATGGTAAGCCGTATTTTTTCCAGAACAGTAATTTTTCCGGTTGGGGTTTTGCTTGATACAATCAATCAATACTTTGATTCGGACTTTAATAAGAGCTTCTTTGGCAGTTACTCCAAAACTTCTTCTAAATAGACGTGCTAAATATTTTGGATCGCTATAACCCGTTAACTCCATCCATTCTTGAACTGTACTTGTTTCATATATCCAGGGTTCGAGAACCTGTATTGCGTTATAAATATGTTCCAAACAAACAATACTGTTATTAATGCTTCAATTTCGCTTACGTGAAACCCAAGTGTTTGTATGTCCTTCCTCTTTATTGATTGTAATTACGGATAATTGATTAAAAACCCGCGAGCAATATTATTTTCTACATTTGAATAATAATTAAGTAAATAGTGACATTAAATGACCCGGAATCATATGCTAACAAATTCTAATAACGCACATAAAATGTATATGAGGATTTTTTTTGTTTAATTTAGGGCAAATTAAATCAACCTTATGAGTCTCAGAAAGAAACTGAATCCGAAAAAGCTTCAGAAATTCTTACCTACTAAAAAACTTTTTTCAACCAAAGAAATTGGTAGTGCGCCGGGTACTCTCACCCATGTTGGAGAAAAAAAGCTGGATGAGTTAATTATCGAACTCCATGATTATGAAGCGGAACGATTAGATATCAAAAGCATTCAAAAAATCTCTGAGTGTATACCTTATGTGGAAACTCCCAATCCTACCTGGGTTCAGGTTAAAGGTTTGCACGATATAGAGACGTTAAAAGAGCTTTGGGACACCTTTGATTTTCATCCGCTTATTCAGGAAGACATCCTCAACACCACACAGAGATCCAAGATCGAAGATTACGGAGAACAGATCTTCATAGTGCTTAAAATGTTGTATTTCGAGGATGGTGAGTTACAGCAGGAACAGGTGAGCATCGTGTTTACTGATAAATTCATTTTCTCATTTCAGGAATCAGACCGAAAGATATTTTTACCTGTAAAAGAACGTCTTGCCATCGATAATACAAGAATGCGAAAAGGCGGTCCTGATTACATGGCTTACGCTTTGATGGATATTATTATCGACTATTATTTTGCCGCACTTGAAGAAATAAACGATGAAATTCAGGAAACAGAAGAACTGCTTTGGTCAGACAGCGATGCCGATACACTTCCATCTATTCATAAGATTAGACGACAACTTATTCAGTTTCGAAAAAATGTGTGGCCGCTGCGCGACAGCATAAATTCTCTGATCCGGGATGAATCTCCTCTCATAAAATCGGAAACGCAGTTGTTCCTCAGAGACGTAACAGATCACACTTTACAGATCGTGGATAATCTGGATAACAACCGCGAAATGGTTTCCAGTTTGCATGATATGCATCAGACCAATCTCAGTAATAAAATGAACGAGGTGATGAAGGTATTAACCATCATTGCTACCATTTTTATTCCACTAACTTTTATAGCCGGAATTTATGGAATGAATTTCGAATACATGCCTGAGTTGAGTTGGCATTACAGCTATCCGGTAGCCTGGGGAGTGATGATTGTTGTAACTATTGGAATGATCATCTATTTCAAAAAGAAGAATTGGCTGTAGACATAAAAAAGAGCCTTAAGTGATTCAAACTTAAGACTCTAACTAACTACGGAGGTATTTGGGTATTTTCTTATCAACCTGAGTATCAAAATCTGAATTTGATTCCTGCGAGAATATTTAATCGTTCAATTTCTTTGGTGATCTCGCTTTGGACTAATTGTCCTTCCGGCTGATATACTATCGAACGGTCATTTCTGGTGGAATATTGTGCACTCAGGTCAAATGAAATGCCACTTGAAAAAGGAAATGATAACCCTGCGGAATACACTTCTTCATCAAACTGATAAGTTTCTTCCTTACCCGGATAAAGAGCATATCCGCCATAAACCTTCGCCTTATTATCGAACGTGTATACAGCGCCTGCTTTGAAATTGATCACGGCATTGTAAGTGCTTCTGATGGCTGCATTGGTCGCTTCCTCATCTTCTTTCAGGATGGCAACCTCGCTCGGATCCAGATCGCCTGTATTTATCGTAAAGTCAACTTTCGTGGAACTGTAATCGATATATTCGGCAGCTGCTGAAAATGACAATTTACCGATATCTTTAAGTGTTGCTCCTACTTTAAATTCACCGGGTTTTGTAACTGCGTATTCGTAATCACTTGAAAAAGAAGTCGGAAACTCATCCGAATCTGAAGTAAATGTTTCATCATCAAATTCAGTTTCTACTCCGGCATAGAAACTTTCCGTAACAAATAATTTAGAAGGAAGCGCTGCACTTGCACCCACATTCAGGATCGGAAGTAATTTAATAATTACACCTCCACGAGCTGAAAACCCATAAAATTCAGTATCCAGATCATCATCTAAAGTGATAGAATAAATATCTGTGGCAGGATCAGATCCGCTTGGAGGAATAACTCCATCGTTATACAAGTTATCCTCATCCACTTCCTGAAAACTGCGGTCGTAATTAATGGATCCGGTCAAAAAGCCGAGTGATAAACCTGCATAGATGTTTTTCTGAAACTCAGTGGATGCGAAAACTGAAACTTCTCCTATATTTCTGTGATTCGAAATTTCAGCAAATTGGTTGATACCCTCATAACCATTCGGTCGGTCATCCACTCTGAAAATAGATTCGATTTCGTCACTAACATCATTTCTGAAATCTGTTGCAAAAGCATTGAAAGCGATATCCGAATAACCGCCGGCTCCTTTCATAAAATCAGTGATAGAGCTCACGTCATTGAATCCACCTATAAATGAATCATCATCTGATTTTGAGATCAGATTATAGCCACCCCCCAATACAAAGCTTCCTCTTTCTGTTGGTACTTTATATACCAAACCCAAATTGGCAAACTTAGTATTTGAGTAATCACTTTCGGTAGTATTCCCCAAATATCCATCTGTTTTCGTATTGCTTTGATTTAACCAGCCAATGGTATAAAAGCTTTTATTGGATAATGCCATAGCGGCCGGGTTGTCAATGAAACTACCAAAGCCGTTGTAATCTGATACGGATGGAAGCACAGCAGACTGAGCATCTCCGTTGGTATTCATTGTACTCATTTGAATAGCCAAACTTTTGTATGAAACCGGGGATTCTCCGTCCTGTGCCTTTAATGATGTAGACACAGCGATCCCAATAATGAAGAGTATTAATCTTTTCATCCTGATGAATTTTATATGTTAAAAACTTTTAGTTTCCTCTTTTCTTCTTCTTCGATGAGCTGTTTGATCTTGTGCTTCTTGATTTATTCGATGAACTTCCGGAAGATCTTTTAACTGCTGAAGAGCGTTTGTTGGAACTTGAAGATCGTTTTACTGTTGCTGATGATCGTGAAGAACTACGGCTTCGATTTATGTTAGAGCTACTACTTCTATTTGATCCTGAACTTCGTTTAACAGAGCCAGATGATCTGCTTCGTGAACTCGAAGACCTCTTTACAGTTCCTGACGACCTGTTTGAGCTTCTGCTACGATTCACATTTGAGCCCCTGTTTCTGTTTGATCCTGAGCTCCTTTTTACTGTTCCTGATGACCTGTTTCTATTACTACTTGAACCTACTCTGCTTCTTGAAGTTGAAGATGATCGACTTCTTTTAGTTACATTAGAAGATCTTACTCTTGATGTACTTCTTGTTCTTGAATCTATACTTCTGCCTGTTTTAGTAAGTCCGGAAGAACTTCTGTTTCGTAATGAGGATCTGTTTCCTCTGTCATATTTTTGTGTTAAACCATTGCTTCTTGGTCCATATGCATGGTTTCTGCTTCTGTTATTTTTACGGGTATTGTAATAGTGATAGTTTGAATATCCATAGTAATAATGATTACTGTAGAAACCATTGTTATAATAATATGGGTGTCCATATCCCCATGAAGTGTAGTAAGGACCGTAATGATAACCATATCCGAATCCTACAAAATAACCATCCCAACCAAATCCGAATGTATAATACGAATGATGGCGTGGATACCAATCATAATACCAGTTATAACCTACATGATAACGGTGAGGACGATTCCAGCCATAGCCTAAATGAGTGTAATATCTTCCGTAATCCCAGCTACCATCATCATATCCTTCTGCATAACCTTCTTTAAAACCATCGTTAAACCCTTCGTCATAACCTTCCCAGTAAACTCCTTCGAAATTATTATCCTGATACCATTGCTCCGTTTCATAATCCTTATAATAAAAACCCTCGTCCGAAACAGATGCATATTCAGGTTCGGTTGCTGCTGTTGAATAGCTCTGAGGTTTTGCAGTTTGCTCTTCTTCATCCCAGTAATAACCGGCTTCTTCCAATTCGGCATCATTCCATGAGTAATATTTCGAATTCCTTGAATTCTCAGTGTCGTATCTGTCTATGGTACTGAATTGTGTATAGCATCCGGTTAAAAAAAGTGACAAACCTGCCAGAATGGATAGTGGTAAAATTTTTAACTGCTTCATGGGATTTTTGATTTATTCGAAGATTTGATAATAAAATCACCAATCAATCCTACATTCGAAATAACATGATAATGTTAGCTGATGTCAGATCTCCCCTCTGAGAGATTTTGCAATAACTTCAGCTTTTGAATTAACGTGAAGCTTCTTATAAATATTTCTTATATGAGCTCGTACTGTATCAATTGAAATATCATAACGGTCTGCTATCATTTTATAGCTAAGTCCGTCAACCAGTCCGTTTACAATATCCTGTTCCCGATCTGTTAGCATGCTGTCCGGGTTCTTTTTCGGTGCCTGCTCATTAAAATGAGTGATTACCTTTCTGGCTATTTGCGGAGACATCGGAGCACCGCCTTTCAGTAAGTTCTGTATCGACTCTTTGATTTCTGGTAGTGAAGTGTGCTTAAGCAGATAACCAGAAGCACCGGCTTTCAACGAGTCAAAAATCTTGTGAGAATCATGATAAATTGTAAGCATAATGATATCCACATCCGGGTATTTCGATTTGATAACTTCCATGCCCTTAATTCCAGACATTCCCGGAAGTTGTATATCCATCAACAAAATATCCGGAACGGTATGTTCCTCCAGATACTCGAGCATTTCCTCTACGCTGTCTTTAGCTACAGGGCATTCCATATCCTCCTGCATATCCAGATAGCGTTGTATTAAGTCTCTTATTTTTACATTGTCTTCTACAATTCCGATGATTGCCATAATTAGTATTTAGTTAGTTGGCATTGAGGGTTCCCTGTACGATTATAGTAAAGCCATTTTTTGTGGAAACGTCAATATCTGCGCCTATTCTTTTGGCCCGCATATCCATGTTACGTAAACCATGCCCTGTTTTCTTAGCTCCTTTACCGGATGTTCCGTTATCAAACACTTTGAATTCGAATCTACCATTATTCGTTTTCATGGTTATTTCCACTTTATCTCCATTCGAATATTTGGAAATGTTATTTACAGCTTCTTTATAAATCAGGTATAGGTTTTCTTTTACAGGTACAGGAAGCTTGTTTTCCATTTTTAGATCTTCAAAATCATAGCTGATACTGAAGTTCTTTGGTTCAAGTACATTCAGCACATAATCCTGCATTCGGTCGGTTAAATCTCCTACCGTATCGTTTCTTGCGTCAATCGACCAAACTATATCGTCCAGACTGGTCACAATTCTTCTGCACTGCTTACCTATTTGTTCAAGAGACTTCTTGAACTCCGAATCAACGTTACTTGCCTGTAAAAAATCAGACTGTAATGCCACTTCGGTTAAGCTCGCTCCTACATCATCATGCAAATCACTTGCTATTCTTACTCTGATTCGTTCAATATCTATCAATTTTCTTGCCCGGTAATAATTGTAGAATAGCAAGATGATCCCTGCCACTACCGAAATGATCAAAGCAATAAACCACCAGGTCATCCAAAACGGAGCTGCAACTTTAAAAGTGATTTCAGTCATTGCTTCGCTCCAGTTGCCATTTGTGTTTCTGGCATGAACCGAAAATGTGTACTCTCCATTAGGCAATGAAGGATATTTTACAACCCGATCCTTGGTTTGTTGCCAGGTTGGATCAACTCCTCTCATACGGTATTCGTAAATAACCTGATTGGGAGCTGTAAAATTGATTCCGGAATATTTTATTTCGACATAATTCTGGCTGTAATCTAAATCGAAATGATGCTTTGGTTTATTGGTTTGACCTGATGCTATAATCTCATCTATCTTGACTTTTGGTGGAAGCGGATTCCCCGCATATTTATCAGGAAAGAAATGGCTTACCCCTTCCACCGAACCAAACCAAAGATGTTTGTCACTATCTTCATATACGGCACCGAGATTCATCTCATCAGAAACGAGTCCTTGTTCTTTAGTAATTAATTGAAACGCCTGATTTTGATCAGCAGGAACTTCGCTCAGATATTTCTCAGGGTCAAACTTAACAATCCCATTATTGGTACCAATCCACAGAGCACCCTCATCGGTTGGTTTTATAAAATAGCAAACCTTGCTTGGAAGCCCCTCATCAGGTGTAATACTTTGAAATTTCAGACCGTCAAACCAGGCAATTCCACCAAATGTAGAGGCCCATATTCGTCCTTTATCGTCTTTGGCAACCATCATTACAGCATTATTCGGAAGTCCTTCCTGAATCGTAAAGTTTTCAACTTCTCCCTTATAATACCGGCTAACTCCACCATAAGTAGCAATCCATGTGCTTCCATCATCACCCCTTACCGCCCCTAAAACAGTATTGTCGGCTAAACCATCATCGGTGGTTAGTTGCTGAAACGATTCTCCATCATAGGTAATCATTCCATCATCGTAACTGCTTATCCAATACAAACCATCCGGATCTTCATAGACCTGCCTGATCTTTCTGTAGGGGAATTGTTCTTCATCAAAAAAGTTAAATACACCATTTTCCAGAAGAGCCAAACCGTTTCTCATTCCAATCCAGATTCTTCCTTTAGAATCTTTATTTAAAGAGAAAATTTTATCATCAAGTAATCCCTGATCAAGACTAAATGTTTGGAAATTACCGTCTCTTAGCCGGCTTAAACCTCCTCCATACGTGGCAATCCACATTTCATCATTTTCTCCTTCTGTGATGGAGGTTACTACATCATTAGTCAGCCCTTCCAAAGTCGTGAAGTTTTCGAAATAGTCGCCCAGAAAAAGAGTCGCACCACCTCCAAAAGTTCCGAACCAAAGATTTCCTTCCTGATCTACTGTTGATGAATAAATTATATCATTTGATAGTCCGTTTTCAGTAGTAAAGTTTTTAAATCTTCCGTCATCAAATAAACTTACCCCACCCTCGGTTCCAAGCCAGAGTCTTTGTTGATTATCAAAAATCAGTGTTTGAACACGAACGTTATTTAATCCCTGATTCTCATCAAAAATTTCAAAATTTCTATTATTGTATCTAACCAGCCCTTCTCTTGTTGCTATCCAGAGATTATTATTTAGATCAAAAACAAGATCCCGGATTCTGTTTTCAGGTAATCCATCAGCGGTAGTAAACGTTCTGATATTCCCGTTTTTAAGCTGAGTTAAACCACCACGTGTTGCAAACCAAAGAGTTCCTTCTTCATCTTCACTTATTTTACGAATTCTGTTATTCTTAAATCCTTGCGATGTGGAATACTGAATTAATTCTTCATTTTGGTAATATACCCATGCTCCGGCTCCATCAGTTCCAAACCAAATATCTCCCTGTGAATCTTCATAAATACTGATTATACGCTGATTTCTAAGCGCCGAAAGATCTGCAGATGTATAAATACTATCGTCCTTCCAGTAGTTCACTCCAAACTCGGTTCCAATCCAAATCCTGTTATCAGAGTCCTGAAAAAGGGAATGAACTTTACTGCTGTTCAAACCTTTATCTTCAAAAAAATTTTCTAAAGTCAATCCATCAAACCTATTCAGACCATAACCGGTCGCCATCCATATATAGCCATCTCTGTCCTGTATAATATCATTGACTACAGACTCACTCAATCCCTGTTCAATTGAATACGTCCTGAAAGGATACAGTTGTGCTTGTAAAACCTGACTAAGGCTACAAATCAGAAATAAAATGGAAATGTTTTTTTTCATATCATGAAATGTAACGTAAAACCTAAGAGAATAGTAACTAAGAATCCTGATGATTTTTTATGAGTACTGAAAAAAATAATCTAAAGGTAGAAAAGACTGCAGTAATATCTGATGAACTTTTGAAGTTACTCAACAATACTATTCTTGGCACCCCCGGAAAACTAAGATATAAACATACTGAACTTGAGAAAACGCTTCGCTCAATAGAGAATCTTGAATTTATTCAAATTTCAAAAAGAGATCGGGTATTAGGAACTGCAGGTATTGTGCATCGGGAAGTTAAATCCAACAAGTATAATTTTAAATCTCTCTACGTTCGTTATCTCTCTGTCTATAACCCCTTCCGAAAGCGATCTAAATCTGTTATACAAAAAAGGAATGACAGAGAAAACTCTCTGAGAAATCGAATTATTAATATTTTTAAAAAGGAGTTAGAAACTGATTTTTATGATGGAGATACACCCGGATTGTTTTATGCTTTTGTCGAAAAAGATAATATTCAGTCCCGAAATCTTTGTGAATCATTCGGATTTAAAGTATCCAAAGAGATATCGACTTTCTTGTTCAGCAGATTGTCACCCAGAACTTCTAATAAAGTCAGAATATTAAATCCTGAAGAACTGTCCTCCTTTAAAAAGGGAATCGCTGACTTTTACAGCAATCATTCTTTGTTTTTTGATGATCTTAAACATAATAATACAGGAAAACTATACGGTTACTACTTAGATGGAGAATTAATTGCAGGATTAAGAGCGTTCCCGGTTAAATGGAAACTTATAGAAGTGCCGGGCTTTTCCGGTTTTCTGATGACTAGATTATTGCCTCATCTCCCATTTTTTAAGCGATTATTCAGTTCGGATACTTTTGAATTTATAGCCTTTGATCACATCTGGTTCAGACAGGAAAGAAAAGATCTGGTTGAAAAGATGATGGAATCGGTATGTGCTGAAACCGGAATTCATATTGGAATGAGCTGGCAGGATTCTGAGTCTGAGATTTCAACCTATTTCAGAAATCATTGTAAGCTCGGATTACTTGATAAAATAAACGGAGAGGTAAAAGCTGACCTGATGATTCGAAAAATAAATATGAATGATGATTACTCAGATAAACTTCTGAAAAAACCGATCTTTATTTCCGGAATTGATATGACATAAAAAAGCCTCACTCAAAATTAATTGGCGAGGCTTAAATTTCATCAGGAATAAACTATCCCAGATAAGCTCTTAGAGCGGCACTCCTGTTGTGGTGACGAAGCTTTCTAAGTGCTTTTTCTTTAATCTGACGAACACGCTCACGGGTCAGATCAAAACGTTCACCGATTTCTTCTAAAGTAAGAGAATGCTCACGACCAATACCAAAATACAGCCGAATCACTTCCGCTTCTCTTTTTGTTAACTTTGAAAGTGCTCTTTCAATTTCCACTTTCAGAGATTCACCCATTAATTCAAAATCAGGGTTTGGAATCTCTTCGTTTTCGAGAACGTCAAGAAGTCGGTTATCTTCACCCTGTGCAAAAGGAGCATCCATCGAAAGGTGGCGACCTGAAATCTTCAAGGTATCAGCGACTTCACCAACCGTCATTTCAAGACTTTCAGCAAGCTCATGTGCTGAAGGTACACGCTCATATTCCTGCTCTAATTTGGAAAGTTCTTTTCCAATTTTGTTGAGCGCACCAACACGGTTAAGCGGCAGACGTACAATTCTTGATTGTTCTGCAAGTGCCTGAAGAATAGACTGACGAATCCACCATACAGCGTAAGAAATGAACTTAAATCCACGGGTTTCATCGAAACGCTTCGCTGCTTTGATCAAACCAAGGTTTCCTTCATTAATTAGGTCACCAAGTGAAAGCCCCTGATTCTGGTATTGCTTTGCAACAGAGACCACGAAACGTAAATTCGCTTTTGTAAGATCTTCAAGTGCTCTCTGACTTCCTTTCTGAATTTCTTTTGCTAAGCGGACTTCATCATCCGGGGTGATAAGTTTCTCTTTTCCAATTTCGTGAAGATAACGATCTAAGGATTCTGACTCACGAGTGGAGATTCCTGAACTTTTTGCCACAGTTAAATATGTTTTTTGAAAATTAGTACTAAGCTACAAAGGGTGAGTTATAAATTTGATTAAGCTAACGGTTGCAACCTTGTTCAAAGCTTCTGAAGTACTCACTCCTGATGAAAGCAATACTAAATATACGAAATTTTAGCTTATTTAGTACCGAAAAGTTGAGGTCATTGGAAAAGAATCTGCCATCGTTAAGGAAATTCAAGAATTACCCTAACAGCCTTGGCAAAATTTTACTCAGAGAAAAGACTCACCCGGAAAATCATTTTCTACTTCAAAAAACTCAGTGATTGATTTAGCCACATCAGCAAAAGTATTACGTGTGCCTAAATCAGGCTGTTCAAACTTTTGGTTCCGTGAAACTAACAAAGGTACAAACTCTCTGGAATGATCGGTTGATTCAGAGCAGGGATCATTGCCATGATCTCCCGTGATGATCAATAGGTCATCATCCTTCATTTTAGATAATATTGCCGGAAGTGCCCGATCGAATTCTTCAAGGCTTTCAGCAAAACCTTTTGGGTCTAATCGATGCCCATACAATTGGTCGGTATCGATTAAGTTTACAAAAACAAAGCTATCCTGAACAGCGGACATCGCGGAGAGTAACTGGGATATTCCTTCTGCATTACTTTTTGTTTTCCGATACTGGGTGAATCCTTTACCTGCAAAAAGATCAATTACTTTGCCAATAGAATAAGTTTTTATTCCCGAATCCTGAAGTAACTGAACCACATTATTTTCAGGAGGAATTGCTGAAAAATCTTTTCGTTGATCTGAAAGTCGTTCAAAAGGATGATTTCCGGTAAACGGCCGAGCTATCACTCGCCCAACTTCATGCTTATTTACACATATTTCGTTACGTGCAAACTCACACCATTCATAAAGCTTTTCTACAGATACAACATCTTCATGACAAGCCACCTGAAAAACACTATCTGCAGAAGTGTAGACTATAGGAAATCCTGCTTTTAAGTGTTCTTCACCAAAATCCCTAATTACATCTGTCCCTGAATAGGGAAGATTACACAGTGATTTTTTTACACCAATTCCTCTATTAAAAGCAGTAATAACTTCTTCCGGAAATCCATCTGGATAAGTAGGAAATGCTTGTTCTAACTGAATACCTGTAATTTCCCAATGCCCCGTCGTGGAATCTTTGCCGGCTGAAACTTCTCTCATTTTTCCAAAAGCTGTAGTAGGATATTCGACTTCTGAAACAGATTCCAATGGAATGATATTCCCCAATCCCATTTTCTCCAGATTAGGAAGTTTTACCCCTGTTTCCGCTGAAACATTGCCGAGTGTATTCATTCCTTCATCGCCATAAAGATGTGCATCTTCCTGAGCCCCAACTCCCAACCCATCAATTATTATGAGATATGCGTTACCCATTACGCTACCACTGCTTCAACTTCATCGCTATTTACTGCTTCGGAATGTGCTTTTTTAGCTTTGGTTAATAACTGATAAGAATTTGTACTGCTTTCGTCGATCTCTGTTAAACCAATTTTAAATCCAATATTTATAGTATGCCCGTTTGAAAGTCGTAACCCGTGAGCTAATCTCGTCTTGAACTTATCGATCCATTGATCGATAGCATCTTCTTTTTCACTCTGGATGATAAAGCTATAGACATAGTCAGAATTAAACCCGATAAAACCTTGCAATCCATATAAACTCGGATTTAAAAACTTCACAAAATCTTCCTGAATCTTTTGAAGCTCATCCATTCTGAATTTCGTTCTCAGGCTGTTTATTTCATCCGGAGAAATAAGTCCGAACCAGGTTCTGCTTTTACCATTTCTACCCAAACGTCTGATTTCAGTCTGAACAGTTGCCTCCCAAAGCTCTGTCATGTAAGCTTCGAAATTATGAGTAAGCAAACCAGAGGTCATCGAAGATCTGCTAAGGCTAGCCTGAATATTCAAAGCTGCAATGCGTACCAGGTTCGTAAGTTTGTGCTTGGTAGAATCTTTAAATTGAAGCGGATCGGTATGACTTACAACTACTACTGCTTGCCTTCTGTCATGGATTATAACCGGTATTGCGAGACTTGCACCTTCTGTAATTCCTTCACCACTCGAAATCCTCTTGGGATTATTATTGAAATGCATGAAAAATACAGGGCCACCCTTTTCTAAAGCATCAAAAGCCACGCTTTTCTCTTCTACTTTTAATCCGATTTTAGGAGGTTTCGCTGATTTTTCCGAATTCAAAACCACATTCCAGGTATCCATTCCCTGACATATCAGTGAAACATTTCCACCGAGGATGCAAGTTTGCATTTCATTTAAGAGTGTTTCAAAAACTTCAACTCGGTGTTGTCTTGGACTGAATTTTGAAAGCGACTGCTCATACACTTCCCATTCCTTTTGTTGTTCATGAAGATCAACAACTTCAAGATAGGTGTCCAGTACATTGACCAAAGCATTGTTATAAGACAAAATCTGATCTTTAATTCGTTCGGCTTCAATATCAAGATCACTTTCAAGAACTGTTATGGCAACTGTTTCGCCTTTGTTTATAAAAGGAATCAGAATCATCGACTTTGCCTGAACAAAATCAAAATAGTGCATCAACTTTGCTTTGGCGATGTCTTCACCAACACGAAGAGTTTTGATCTCATCGATCTGTTTATACTCATTCAAAAAATGATGCTCAAAATTCACTCTATCCTGAAACATTACATTGGGTAATGTAGTGCTGTTTGTTTCCCAAACAAATTGCTGTCGGGCGTGATTTACCCAACACATATAGGCTAACTGAACCCGGGTTGAAGTTCTGAGTAAGTGAACCAGATCTTCCATAATCTGCTTGAATTCCCGTAATGCTTTATCCTGCCTGTCTAATGCCATCCGTACTCTTCTTCGATATTAAATTTCAAACAACAATCTGTAATGTAACAATTGGCCGTATTCCTTTGAAATTTGATTAATTCTCATTTGATATCTGCTCATTTAAATCTTCAGCTTCTTCGATCATTCGCTCCAATGATTGTAGTCCTTTGCTCCAGAAATTGGGATCAGTAATATCTAATCCCATTTTTGCTACTAATTCATGGGGCCATTCCGATCCACCGGCACTTAACAACTCCATATACTTATCAGCAAAACCTTCCGGACGTTGGGTAAATTCTTCATACAAAGCCATCACCAGCAATTCACCAAATGCATAGGCATAAACATAGCCAGGAGTGTGTAAAAAGTGTGGAATATAACTCCACCAAATTCCATACTCATCCGTCAATGTCACAGAATCACCATAGAGCTTCTTCTGTTCATTCATCCAGAGCTCTGAAAAACGTTCGGTAGTCAGTTCTCCTTCTTCTCTTCTTGCAGTATGAATCGCATCTTCAAATCGGTTCATCGAGATCTGACGAAAAACTGTAGCAATGGTATCGTCAATTTTTCCTGTAATCAAAGCGAGTTTTTCTTTCGGATCTTCAATTTCTTTCAACAGCTTTTGAAAAACCAACATCTCTCCGAAAACAGAAGCAGTTTCAGCAGTAGTTAAAGGAGTACCGGCTTGCAACGGGCCTTGTTGCCGTGACAAATACTGATGAACTCCATGGCCCAATTCATGAGCAAGGGTCTGAACATCTCTGATTTTTCCATCAAAATTCATGAACACATAAGGATGAACTGATGGAACCGTACTTGCGGAATAAGCTCCTCCCCTTTTTCCGGGTTTTATTGCTGCATCAATCCAGTTTTCACTAAAGAATCTCTGAGTGATCTCCCCCATTTCAGGGTGGAACTTTGTGTATGCATCCAGCACCATTTCCTTGGCATCATCCCAGCTGATGGTTTCCTCATTCTGGATGATAGGAGCATAACGATCAAAATCTTTCATCTCATCCAGTCCCAGCAGATCTGTTTTTAACTTATAGTAACGCTGGACCAGATCGTAGTTTGAAGTCACCGCTTTTACCAATGCTTCTACCGTATCATCATCCGTTTGATTGGCGAGATTCCGGGAAGAAACCCAACTTTTATAATTTCGAAATTTATCGTTGGTAGATTTATCCGCCAGAACGGTATTGAAAATGAAAGTAAGCGTGTGACTCAGATCATTGAATGTTTCTGTAAGAGCAGCATGCGCTTTTTTTCTGATCTGCTGATCTCCTTCATGTAATTTACTCAGCGCTTCCTGTTCTGTAAGGGAATCACCATCGATCTGAAATTCTGCCGCACCCAATGTTTCATCAAAAAACCGAACCCATGCACTTCTTCCTGTAACTGATTTTGCAGACATAATCTGTTCCTGACTCTCCTCCAAGACATGCTTTTTATAGCGCCGGGACGATTCCAGATAATGTTTATAAAATGAAAGCTCAGGATCGTTTATTAGTTTTTGAGCTTTTTCTTCATCCACCTTTAACCATTCCACATCAAAGAAAACCAGTTTTTGGCTTAATTCTGATGAAAGTTCATTGGATTCCTGAACCAGTTTTCCGAATGATGAATTACCCGTATCCGTACTCCATTGCAAATAAGCAAAAGAGCCGATCTTTCCTCCTTTATCCTGTATAGCCTCATACTCTTCAAGCAATCCTTTAAACTCTGACGCAGATAATTCATCAATTCTTCCTTTGTACTTGGATGCAAAAGTATCTGCATCTTCGAGAACTGATTCTTTATCCTTTTTTAATTGAGGATCATTTGAAGAATTATAGAGATCGCTCAAATCCCAGTTAATATTTTCTGCTCCGTTTTTTGCCTTTTTGGCGGTATTGCTCATGTCTGTAATTTTTTGTTCTGAATATAGGGTTTGTTGGAAGGGAATTAAAGAGGAGATGAATTAAGAATTGTTCAATTGAGAATTAAGGATTTTGGATTAAATAGAAATTAGCATAGGTATTTAGTATTGCAATTTCAAAGATCAATGAATACATTTTCCCGAATCAAAAACTAAAAACCAGATAGATAGCACATAACGATACTGTCAATTTCAATTATTTAATAAAAATCGTTATGAAAAAATCTCTCATCTTACTTTTATCAATAGGTTTTTTGTCAGGCTGTAATCTTAATTCTTCTGATACTTTTTTGGAAAATGATAATATAGCTTCTATTCCACTTGCAGTTGGGAATGAGTGGACTTTTACTAAATCAGAAGATATTCTAAGTAAAAATAATCAACCAATATTATCAGAAAGTAAGCTTTCTGTATTATCAGATACGGTAATCGATGGTATAACTTGGTATTTTTTAAAAAGTGATGATTTTCATTTAGACAACTTATTGGGAGGTTACTATCACAACCAAGCTAATGGAATCTATTTTTCTAATCCAACAAAAGAGGATACTACATCCTTAGTAGACAATTCTTTTTTGCGTTTACATAATCCTGATAAACAAATTGGGCCAAGAACTATTGAGACCCAAAATTCGATTGGATCAGTTGAGTTTCATGATATAGACTTTGACCAAGAGTCAAACTTATCTAAGTTAAATTATTCTTTTAGCTATTATCAGCTAATTATAGATGAAAAAGTGTATTCTCTTAAACCTGAAAAATTTGAATTAGATATCTCCCAAAAAAATGGGTTTGAATATGTTGAAACAGGAGCTTATTCACAATTTGGCACTACAGGTGATGACCCAAGATTGAGTCTGGTAATAAGAATTAGCTATTCACTGATTGAGTTTTCAAATGTTCAAAGCTAATAGTAGATCTTTTACTTTAACCGATCCGTAGCAATACTGTTTTACTCGTTCCAGACATCCGGTCGGAACGAGATGAAATCTGCACATTAACTCCAATCCTTATAATCAGTGTGCCAATATTAGTTTTTATAACTCAATCAACCTGCAAATAAAATCCGAATGCAGCATATCAAAAAATTGTATCTACTCAATAAATAACTCACAGAACTAATATCGTTTTTTTATATAGTAATCCTTAATTTTAGGTACTTTGATATTTATCTCTGGTTTCCGGACATAATTATTGATCAGTTAATATTACTCAGATACTTTAAGTTGCAAAAATCGCACGAGGTTAACACCCATTGAAATCTCTTGAATCCGTATTCGGACCAAATTCAGCACTTGTAGAAGAACTCTATAATCAATACAAAGATAATCCGAACTCGGTCCCAGCTCACTGGCGTTCATTTTTTGATGAATTGGAAGACAAGCCCACAAATGGATCTTCTGAAGCCAAGACTGATGCTCAACCGAAGCCAGAACAGCAATCAGTTCCTGAACCAAAAAAGCAGGAAGCAGCAGGAGCCGCTCCTAAAAATGCCGAACTCGAAAAAATCAAAGGTGTCGCTACAAAGATTGTTGAAAACATGGATCAAAGCCTGGAAGTACCAACGGCTACTTCATTGAGAGTGCTTCCTGTTAAGATGATGATAGAAGATCGTACCATCATAAATACACATCTTTTACAGCGCAACGAGCCAAAAGCGTCATTTACTCATTTTATAGCGTGGGCAATTATCAAAGCGCTGGAAGAATTTCCTTCTGTCAATAACGCGTATTATTTCGATGGCAAAGATCACTTCAAAGTAATCCCCGATCAGGTAAATCTGGGAATTGCAATCGATCTTCCTAACAAAGATGGAAGCAGAAATCTTGTTGTACCAAATATTAAAGGCGTGAATAAAATGAACTTCAAAGAGTTCTTGCACGCCTATGCTGAAATGATCGACAAAGCAAGAAACGGTAAACTTCAGCTTGATGATTATCAGGGAACAACTATCAGTATTACAAATCCGGGCACTATAGGTACCGTTTCATCTGTTCCAAGACTGATGCAAGGACAAGGCGCAATCATTGCTACCGGTGCTATAGATTACCCTGCTGAATATCAGTCGATGTCTAAAGAGATTTTAAATCAGTTAGGCATCAGCAAAGTAATGACAGTGACTTCCACTTACGATCACCGTGTTATTCAAGGAGCAGAATCAGGTTCTTTCCTTAAGAAAATAAATGATCTGCTCACTGGGCAGGAATCGTTCTATGAAGATATTTTCAGTGATCTCGAAATTCCTTACGAGCCAATCCCTTATTCAGAAGACACTTATTCAGGACCATTTGGTGGAAAATCCGGCGATTCTCTTGAATATGATCGAAGAGCAATTGGCGTATGGAGGTTGATCAATATGTACCGCATGAGAGGTCATGTGCTTTCCGATCTTGATCCTCTTGGAAAAGAACCAAAGTATGTTCCTGAACTTGACCTCGAATACTACGGACTTTCACTTTGGGACCTGGACCGTGAATTCTACTGCGGCGGTCTTGGTGGAAAAGAAAAGGCGCCACTTCGTGATATCATCAAATTATTACGTGACACCTATTGCGGAAATATTGGTGCAGACTATATGCACTTGCTTTCTCTGGAAGAGCGTAAGTGGCTACGCGATACTATGGAGTCTTCCACTAATAAAGCAGAACTTTCCAAAGATGACAAAAAGCAGATTCTTCATAAATTAAATCAGGCCATGGCCTTTGAAGAGTTTCTGCACAAAAAATATATCGGTCATAAGCGTTTCTCATTAGAAGGTGCCGACACTTTAATACCGATGATCGATTCTATGCTGAATCGTGCTGCTGAAAGTGGTATTGAAAAAGCGTTTTTCGGAATGGCTCACCGTGGGCGTTTGAATATGCTCGTGAATATAATGAACAAGCCATATCACAGAGTTTTTGCAGAGTTTGAGGGAAGTATTGATCCGGATTCCATTCAAGGCTCCGGTGATGTGAAATACCATCTCGGGACTAAAGGCACACACAAAGCTACTGATGGCAAAGAAGTTCAACTGGAATTAATGCCAAATCCAAGTCACCTTGAAGCAGTAGATCCAGTGGTTGAAGGAGCTGTACGTGCCATGCAGGATCATCATGAAAGTGATAACGCTCAAAAGAAAATACTTCCTGTATTAATGCATGGAGACGCAGCATTTGCAGGACAAGGAGTTGTTCCCGAGACATTGAATATGTCGCAATTAGAAGGTTACAAAACCGGTGGAACAGTTCATATTATTATCAATAATCAGATTGGATTTACCACACTTCCGAAAGACGGACGTTCTACTGAGTATGCTTCAGATTTAGCAAAAGCTATTCTTGCTCCGATTTTCCATGTAAATGGTGATAAGCCAGAAGCCGCAGTTCATGCTATACAAATGGCGATGGATTATCGTCAGAAGTTTGGAAAAGATGTTATTATTGACTTAATAGGCTACAGGAAGCACGGTCATAACGAAGGTGACGAACCGGCATTCACCCAACCCGGAATGTATAAAGAGATCAATGACCATCCACCAGTAAGAGATCTTTATACTGAATATTTGGTAAAAAATGGTGAGCTGACTGAAGAGGAAACTCGGGCTATATTTGATGAGTTTGATAATTTACTTCAGGAAGCTTTTGAAGATGCTAAGAAATCACCAACAGTTGACATAACTGAAGATGTTTATGATCGTACTGAATCCGATCAAAAAGACAGAAAAGAGTTTCCTGATACTACGTATTCAGCGGATGACCTTAAAGAGATCGCAGTTAAGATTAATACGGTACCGAAAGACTTTGATGCGAATCCTAAGCTTTTAAAGCAACTTGCGAAAAGAGCTGATATTGTAGAAAAAGATCAAAAGAAAATAGATTGGGGATTTGCTGAAGCATTAGCATTTGGTTCTCTGTTAAAATCCGGGAGAACAGTTAGAATTACCGGGCAGGATGTGGAAAGAGGTACTTTTTCTCATCGCCATTCTGTACTACACGGAACGGAAACGAATCAGACTTTCACTCCATTGAATAATCTCTCTGATGATCAAGGTTATTTCCATGTGCATAACAGTTTATTAAGTGAATATGCAGCTATGGGTTTTGAGTTTGGTTACTCAGCACAACAAAAAGATGCTTTAGTAATCTGGGAAGCGCAGTTTGGTGATTTCGTAAACGGTGCTCAAATAATCATTGATCAGTTCCTCTCTTCAAGTGAAGCTAAATGGGGACAAACTACTTCTTTAGTTCTGAATTTACCGCATGGTTATGAAGGACAGGGACCGGAACATTCATCTGCAAGACTTGAACGGTTTTTACAGCTTTGTGCTGAAGATAATATGCAGGTGATGAACTTGACTACTCCGGCTCAGTATTTCCATATGCTAAGAAAGCAAACTTTACAGGAAATTAAAAAGCCCGTTGTACTTATGACTCCAAAGAGTCTACTTCGTCACCCAATGGCAACTTCAAGTACCAGTGAGTTAGCTGAAGGCAAATTTCAACCTTTCATTGTAGACGATGAGATAAAAAAAGCAAAGCGCCTGGTCATCTGTTCCGGGAAAGTCTATTACGATTTATTGAAGTATCGTCAGGAAAATGACATCTCAGACGTGGCCATTGCCCGGCTTGAACAGTTCTACCCTTTTCCGGATGAAGACATTACAGAACAACTCAAAGAGTTCAATGAAGTAAAAGAAATTGTTTGGTGCCAGGAAGAGCCAAAGAATATGGGGGCATGGACTTTCGTGGCACCTCGTTTCGTGGAACTTCTGAAAGATGGACAAAAACTAAGTTATGCAGGCCGACAAGCATCTGCTTCTCCTGCAGCTGGACAAAAGAAGATTCATGAAGCTGAACAAGCTGCATTGATTGAAGATGCGATGAAATTCTGATTTATTAGCTAATAAATAATTTCCGATCTCTGGTCTGGATTTCTTATTCTTTAATTATGAAGATTTTTGGTCGGAAATTATTACTTCTTTTGATCAGCTTAGTAACGGCGTGTACTTCCATTCCGGATCAAAAGTTATATCAGGCAAAACTTGGTACTAATTATGAGGTAAGGAATGATTCGATTATAGTGTCAACGCCTAATCCACTGCATTGCCCGGTCAAGATTGGTGCATCATCACAAAATGTATTTGTGGATTCACTTTTGAAAACCCAATTTCCGGTAATTCTATCTCCTTTAAGTGACACAACTTTTATTTATTCAGTAAAGGATACAGCAGACATTCAAATCACCTTTTCTGCTTCTTTTGGGGATCCCGGGAAAAAGCTTAAACCTTATCCAATGAGCCTCCCATTTCCAAAGGGAAGAACATATAAAATCATTCAGGGGTACAATGGAAGCTTTTCTCATCAAAGTACTTATTCTAAATTTGCAATCGATTTTGATATGAAAACCGGAGATACTGTTACTGTAGCTGATGATGGTTTTGTAGTTGGAGTAATCGAAGGTTATAAGGATGGGGGCAACTCGAGAAAGTGGAGAGATTATGCTAACTTTATAACCGTTTATCATCCACACTCAGGCTTCTTTACACAGTATACTCATCTGGTTTATAATGGAAGTTTAGTGGATGTTGGCGATACCGTCAAGATGGGACAACCAATTGGCTTATCAGGCAATACGGGATTCTCATCGGGAGAACATCTCCATTTTAATGTTTTGATACCCGGAGAACCAAGCTTTATTTCTTATCCAACTACTTTCAAAGAAGGTTACAACGGAAGAGTGTTAAAAAAAGGAATGACTGTTAAGAAGTAATCCTTAATCGTAACAAAAGTGATACTGATACGTCTCTTTATCCATGCAAATTTCTCGCTCATTCTATTTTATAGCACTGATATTTACTTTCATATCATGTAACTATATCTCTAATGTTCATCTTCTTTCCAGAGGCAGCGTTGAGCAAAAAAACTTTCTGGAATCTGTTGATTTCGAAAACCGTCATGGACTGATTGTTGTAAAAGGTACTTTAAATGATCAGAATGATACGCTTGAATTTATATTTGATACCGGAGCTTTTGATAATAAAATCACCAAAAAATGGGCGTCTGAATACGGGTTAAAAAAACGAGCTACCAAAGAAAAATCTGATTCTCAGGGAAATTCCAACGAAATTTCGATGACATTGATCAACAAAATCACTTTGGGAGGTATAGATTTTAAAAATACAGCTGCAGGTATTATCGAATACCCTGAGAACTCCCTCTCCCCTTGCATTGCGGCGGATGGAATTATTGGGGCAAATCTGATCCGTGAAGCAAATTGGAAAATTGATTATGTAAATAATAAACTCTGGATCACAGATGATTTTTCGAAATTTTCAGAGCTCGATACGGAAACATCTCCTTCAATAAAATTTAAGAAACCCACCCTTTCAGGAACCCCGAAAACAGATTTTACTGTGAATGGAAAAGAACTTGGAAATATTCTTTTCGATACGGGTTCAAACGGCAGCGTTGATCTTCCCAACTCCATAAAAAATCAGATTTTTGCTGATTTTGAAACTGAATGGGATACCACACTGGATAATTCATCTTCCGGAATTTGGGGCACAAATTTTGATACGGTTTTCAGTTCGAAATCTGATGTTCAATTCGAAGGATATGGAGCTTTAGAGGCAGACATCAATTTTACTGATAAAGGGTTTGCAAAGATTGGCAATGATGTTTTAGAGAAATACAATGTGTATCTGAATTATGATAAAACGAAAATCTATCTGGAAAAGAATGCCAACTTTGATTCTTTGAATTCTAAATCATCCTTTGGGTTTATTCCATATTTCAATGCTGATAATTACTGGACGGTAGAAAATATTGTGTTAGGATCTGAAGCACATCAATCCGGTTTAAAATTCGGAGATAAGATTCTGAAAATTAATGGTAACTCCCCTTCTGAATTCTATTCTTCTTTCTGTGGGTACTTTGAATGGGTAACTTCATATTTCTATTCTAAAAATAGAATTAAAGTCGAAACCGAAGATGGTGTTTTTGTTTTGGAGAAGTGAATCTAACTCTCGATAATCACACCACTTTGAAATTAGTTTGTCAGCATTTAGGCGGGCTAAAGTCCTTGACTTGTGTACCGGACTAAAATTCTTACAAATTGGAAATTGGATATTCTTTACTGGTTGTTCGATGTAGAAAATTTACCTTGACTCTCCCCTTACGTAATAGCCTAACTTTGTGAGAAATGGGAAAATCAATGAATAGATATACTGTTAGTCAGCTTGCAAAATTAGCCGGTGTTTCGAATCGAACCCTGCATCATTATGATAAGATCGGACTCTTGATACCCGCTAAGCGGGCGCGTTCCAATTACCGCTACTATGGAAAAGAAGAACTCTACCGTTTACAACAAATCCTTTTTTATAAAGAACTGGATTTTGAGTTAGCTGACATCAAAAAAATTCTTGATGATCCCGGTTTCGATCAGTTAACAGCTCTTCAATTTCAGCGAAAAGAACTGCTGAACAGAGAAAAGCGCTTAGAAAAGCTGATTGAAACGATCGATAAAACCATCACAGAAATACAGGAGAATAAAGTTATGTTAACCGAAGAAGAACTATATGAAGGGTTTTCTAAAGAGGAAGTCCGCGAAATGAAAGAAGAAGTAAATGAGAAATACGATGCTGAAGTTGTAGCTGAATCTAATCAAAACATCAGTAATATGACTAAAGCTGATTTTGACGCTATTAAAGAGGAACAAATCCAACAAGCAAAAGACTTAGCGAAACTGATGGATCAAGGTGAATCTGCAGATTCAGAAAATGTCCAAGAAGTCATAAGAAGACATCATACTACCAACGAGAAGTTCTATAAAACCTCAGCTGTAATGTATAAGGGCTTAGCCGATATGTACGTTTCAGATCCGAGATTTGCGAAATTCTACAACAAGCACAAAAATGATCTTGCTGAGTTTTTGCGCGATGCGATGTGCGTTTTCGCAGAACAAAAACTTCAATAGCCAAACAACTAAAATCAAACTTAGATTAAATACACCTGTTTTGAGGCTTGAGGTATGAGTAGTGAGTTTTATGTCTCACTACTCAATATTCATCGCTCAATACTATTTAACCAACACCATTTTTCGGGTTAATAAAGCGCCGTCTGATGTCTGGAGTCTATAGATATAAATTCCTGATGCAAGAGCACTCGCATCAAAAGTAACATTCTGTTCGCCTGCAACCTGCCTGCTGTTTACCAAGGTTGTTATCTTTCTACCGGTGATATCATAAACAGAAAGGTTAACATTTGTAGCGGCATTCAAGTTATATGTAATAACTGTGCTGGGGTTAAACGGGTTAGGATAGTTTTGGCTCAAAGTCACAGAACCTGGTAATTCAACCTCATCCTCATTACTTGTTATCAATCCGAATTTAAATCTTGTCCAAACCGGATAGTGATCAGAGGTTTCGCTAAGGAAACTTCCAACATAAAAAGGATTTTCAACTCTCTCTGTGCCTGTAAAATATTCATCAGATAATTCTGATGTGAATGTAATATGATCAATCATAGAACTACTTGAGCGTGAAGTAAATCCACTTTGTTCAAGTGATTTAGTAACGATTGTATATTCTGAATCATCGTCAAAGTTTTTGTACGGTGAGCTATTACTGTTCACCAATGACTCTAATATTTCGTCATTATAATCTCCTAAGAACAGAACATTTTTATCTCTGTAATTACGATCTAAATACTCTTTCAGTTCACCCGAAGCATTCAATCTTTGACTGTAATCTGAAGCAGGATCATTCACTGTTGCTTTTGCATGAATGTTAAAAGCATAAATCTCTTGTTGTTCTCCATTTATATTCGCATTGAAATGAAAAAATAAAGGATATCTACCATTTGCCCAGTCACTTTGAGTAAACCCATCGCTTGAGCTAAGTGTACGACTATCTAAAGAATCAATGGTTGCTCTTTTAAAGATAAATGCTGTTTCCTGAGACTGAGAGAAATTAGCAAGAAATCCACCATATGCACCGTCCAAACTATCTAACAATTCAGCAAATCTTGACGGGCTGGCAATTTCCTGAAGTGCATAAATATCGGCATCGATTGTTTCGATTACGGTCACCGCATTTCTGAGCTGCACATCGTCATCTGTTGGACCGTTTCCGGCATCCCCAAACCATTCAGTATTCCAGGTAACAACATCCAGTGTCTGATTTTTTGAAACTTCATCACCCGGATAAGAAACGGCTTCAACTCCAACATCTTCAGTAAACCTTGGTAGTAATTGGAAAACTCCCCCAAACTGACCGACTACTCCAACAATATTGGTAGCGCCTGAAGGTGCTGTTGCACCTACAAGGTTCGTGTTATTATCCACCCTCAATTCAGCAGTTCCAATACCATCCGAAATTGAATAATTAGTGTTTGCCTGAAAAGCTCCTGTATGATCTATGGTAACATTTTGAACTGCAACAAACTGACCTTCGATGCTTTTAGAATTTAGTTGTTGAAGAGTGATAACTTTTGGTTCCGGAACTCTGGAATCAACATCAAAAACTTCAAATACAATATTATCATCTTCTTCTGTATCCGATATCTGTAGAAGAAAGTCAGCATCAGCACCGGGAATTGGTTTAAAAACTGTTAGAGGACCGGATACCTGAACAGAGTCCCCAATTTCCACATTTGCATGCAATGGTTCCCAAAAAACAGCTATTCCTGCTGTCTCGTCCTGCATATATAAAGGACCTCCGAATTCATTTGCAACAGTAACTCGTCCTGCAACCGTAACCCGAGTGCCTAAACTAAGTTCACGTGCATCAACGATGGGTATTACATCTCCATCAGCAAAACCTTCTCCTCCAAGTGTAAGACTAAAACTTGAAGCATTGTCTGCATTGCTTGAAATAGTAAATCCGCCTTGAAACTGACCGTCACCTGTTGGCTCAAAGGTTAATGTAACTTCCGTTGTTTCATTAAAAGCGAGTGTACTGTCCTGCAGATCAGTAACTGAAAAACCTTGCCCTGTAACTGCAACTTCGCTTATTTCAAGATCAGGATTACCTGTATTTTTAATTTCAACTGTCTTGGTAATACTTGTTCCTTCTAAAGTAGAACCAAAATTGATTGCATCAGAATTATTGGCAGTGGCATTATCAACCAAAACATTTATGGTTGGTTCTGCATTAGCTTCAACAAAGTCACTGATACTGATATCATCAATATTTAAACGATCCGTACCACCAGATTGAATGAATTTAAAACGAATATTGCCTTCCACTTCCACAGGAATCGTAAATTCTGTTAAAGTAGCCGGTGCCGTAATTTCATCGCCGATATTTGTCCAGCTTGAGCCACCATCGGTAGAGTATTGTACCTGCAGAGCAGCATCCTCCGCATTATTACCATAATGGGCCAAGAAAAAAGAAACTTCATCAGCTCCGTTTGGTTTGTCGAATTGCATGTAGATATTACCAGTACGGTCGTTTCTACGATCCATTCTTACACTTTGAGAACCATTAAATTTATCATTCGTTAAATTTCCCAACAGAGCATCATCTAAAAACCAATTTCCGGTACTCAATGTAACAGAAGCCCCAGAGTATCCGGATTTCTCTCCGTCCTCAAAATCTTCAAAAAATTGTGCGTTTACTGTTATGCTGATCAGCGAAAAAAATAGTGCGGTTGAAAGCACTCGTGTTATAAAGTTCATAGAAATACTTAGATGTTAATTGAATCGGTAAGATACAATTCTATTATTAACTGTGTGTGATGATTTGAAGATCTTAATTCTTACCCTGCTGAAAAAAAGTTCTATAAACCCAAACACCTTTTTTTATTTCTTACATTGCGTACTTTGTTTCATGAAACTTATTTGCCTCACTATTATTTCAGTACTATTTATAGGGTGTAATTCTGATAAAAATTCTTCATCTGTTCCCGACTATTTGATGGGTAATTTCGAAGATGATTATGAGATTTACTACTCGATGTCTGACTCTGTTTTTAAGATGAATTCCGGTACAAAATTTCACATTGTTAAATGGAATTCTGAAGAACAGTATTTTATTGCAGAAAATGATTCATCCAATGAATTTGATGCAGGTTTATACTCAAGAATCGATTGGATGGAATTTGAAAATATGGATCCTTATAAATGGGGATTTTGTCTTACTGCTTACAAATCCGTCTCACCAGATTCTGCAGAAGCGGTTTTACCTGCAGATCGTTTGAATCCCCGAACAGGATGTAATGGCTTCCCTTTCTCAAGAATGAAACCTATAAAACCATGAAAAAAATATATTCACTTACCGCTATACTCTTCTTTTCTGTGATGGCAGTGGCCCAACCAAGTACTGAAATATATTTATTCGATTTGAATAAGACTGAAACGGGCTATGATATTACCAATCCTCTTAATATTTCTGACAATGAAGGATACGACAACCAACCTTCTTTTACTCGTGATGGTAATAATATTTTGTTTGCTTCTACCAGAAACGAACAAACTGATATTGTTTGGTACAATATAGAAAATGGTAAAAAAAGATGGATCACAGAAACAGAAGGTGGTGAGTATTCACCTGTCTTAATGCCCGATCAAAACCATATTTCAGCAGTAAGACTCGACCCGAATGGATTTCAACGATTATATAAATACTCAATAGAATCCGGAGAGTCTGAAATTTTAGTACCCGAATTAGTCATCGGATATTACACCTGGTTTCTGCAATCAAAAATTGTAGCGTTTGTTTTGGGAGAACCTCCTACCCTTCAGGAAATTGACATTGTTAATTATGACACAAAAACAGTACTCGAAAACCCCGGCAGATCTATCCACTACATCCCAGGAACAAAAAACTATAGTTTCATTGATAAAACAGATGATGATTCATGGAAAATTATGGAAGCTGTTCCAGGTAATTCAAAATGGACCAAAGAAATCACTTCAACATTGGATGGTTCAGAAGATATGGCATGGCTTAATATGCATACTATAATTATGGGAAAAGATGATAGACTGTATTCTTTCGATACATTGTCAGATACAAATGAATGGTCACTTTTTGCGGATCTTTCAGATTTTGGGCTGACTAACATTACAAGATTGGCTGTTTATTCTGATAAAATTGCCATAGTTGTGAACGGCAAATAGTGCGATCCATTAAACACAATTTTACGAATTTCTTAACTCTATATTAGTTTGTGGTTTATCTAAAAGATATATTCAGTTATCACTAGAATACTAACTAACTAATTTAAGAATGAAAGGATTACGGAATTTAGTTTTCCGTTTGGTACTTGCTATTCCTTCAGTATTGTTGATTAACTCAACAATTACAGCCCAAAGTGATTCTTCAGGAGAATCTCCTGTTACAACCACTTATGCAGTCACAAATGCTACTATTTTGACTGCTCCGGGAGATACACTAAAAGAAGCAACTGTAGTAATTTCAAACGGACTTATATCCTCAGTAGGAAAAAATGTAACTATCCCTGATAACAGTGAAGTTATCGATGGGACAGATCTTATCGTTTATGCAGGGTTCATAGATGGTATGTCTTATACTGGAGCTGATCGCCCCGATCAACCACAAAGACCTGACAACCTTTTCTCTCCGGACCCACCGAATGATTATGCAGGTATTACCCCTGAAATTCAGGTAATCGAGCAAATCAAAACCGATGAAAATAGTATTGAATCTATGCGTGAAGTTGGCTTTACTATTTCTCATACCGTTCCTTATGGCAGAATGCTACCGGGATCAGGAGCACTCCTTGTTCTTAAAGATGCAGAACATCCAGATCATTTAGTGTTTAAGCATGATGTTTCAATGTATAGCCAGTTTGTAGGTGCTCCCGGTGCTTATCCGGGGAACACGCTTGGTATTATGGCTAAGTTTAGAAACCTTTATACCAATGCTGAAAACTCGAGAAATCATACTATGATGTATGAAAGTAATCCTGCTGGTATTCAACGCCCTACCAGAGACCGGGTTATGGAAGCTTTTCATCCAGTTGTAGCAAAACAAAAACCGATCTTTTATAATGCTTCTACCACTCTCACTGCCCTCAGAGCACTAAGATTACAAAAAGAACTTGGATTCAATCTTGTTTTAGGGAATCTGCAACAAGGTTGGGAATTGGTTGACGAATTAAAGGAAGGAAACGCTAAAGTGTTCCTGTCATTAGAACTTCCGAAAGAACCAAAAAATAGTGACGATGAAGACAAAACGGACGAAGTAAAACAACTTGAAGAGAAACGAATGGATTTCTATAACAAGTTTCTTACTCAGTATTCAACAATGAACGAAGCCGGAATTAAATTCGGATTTTCTACTATTGACATCAGAGCTAATGACGTTAAGAAAAACCTAATAAGAATAATCGAAAACGGTTTGTCTGAAGATCAAGCTCTGGCTGCACTCACCACTGATGCTGCTGATTTACTTGGAATTTCTGATGTAGCCGGAACCGTTGAAGAAGGAAAACTTGGAAATATTATTGTTTCCAAAGGTTCTTACTTCGATAAAGATTCTCAACTCAAATATGTTTTTGTTGATGGTGAAAAATTTGAATTTGAAATCAAGGAGAAGAAGGCAAACACTAACACAACCGCCGGTGATGCATCTGCATTCAGTGATGTAATTGGAGTGTGGAATTATTCTTTCACAACACCACAAGGTGAACAAAGCGGTACCATGACCATTACTCAGGATGGAGGTGTTTTAACCGGAACAATGACAAGTAACGATGGTGCTCCGGATTCTGAAATGCTTAATGTCAGTTATCAAAATCAGGAATTAAGTTTCGATTTTGATGTTGATGCAGGCGGTCAATCTGTAAATATAGTTGTGGTCGGTACAGTTTCAGGCGGCGAATATGAAGCCGAAGCTACCGTAGCAGCATTCAACAATTTCACATTTCCAATCTTAGCAAATAAGGAGACTCCGGAAAAATGAAAAATATTAAGACAAAATTAACAGCACTTTTCGCTTTACTTATTGGTCTCTCAGTTACAGTTGTAGCTCAGCCAAGAACAGGCGATGTATTAATTAAAAATGGTACTGTTCTGACCATAACCAATGGTACTCTCGAAGAAACCGATGTTTTGGTCAGAGATGGTAAAATTGATAAAATCGGCAAAAACTTAAAAACTCCGCGTGGAGTTGAAGAGGTTGATGCCACAGGATTATTTGTGATGCCGGGTATTATTGATGCCCATTCGCATATCGCAGGCACATCTATTAACGAAGGAACAAGTCAGGTAACTGCTGAAGTAAGTATGGAAGATGTTGTTGATCCGTATGATGTTTCCATTTACAGAGCCTTGGCAGGTGGTGTTACTTCAATTCATTTGATGCATGGATCTGCTAATGTAATTGGCGGACAGAATGAGACATTAAAATTACGTTGGGGTTTTACCAATCCGGATGATCTTCGTTTTGAAGATGCTCCAAGAACCATAAAGTTTGCTTTGGGAGAAAACCCAACAAGAGGCGGCCGGGCAAGAGGTATTCAACCTCAGAGCCGTATGGGTGTTGAAGCAATGCTTAGAAATACATTCAATGACGCTCTCAAATATCGTCAAGCCTGGGATGATTACAGAAATAACAAAAGCTCCAGAAAAGTAGCTCCTGAGTATAGCCTTCGTATGGAAACGATGGTAGATATTCTTGAAGGCGAGATTTTGGTTCATTGTCATTCATACCGTGCTGATGAAATTTATATGCTGATGAGAGTTTTCTCTGATTTTGGAATTGAGAAATTAACTTTTCAGCATGCAAATGAAGCGTACAAAGTTGCACCTGAATTAGCTGAGTTTGGAGCTTCGGCTTCTGTATTTGCTGACTGGTGGGCATATAAACTCGAAGTGTATTACTCAACAGCGTATAATGCAGCAATTTTGATGAAAAACGGAGTTAATACTTCTATCAACTCAGATTCAGGTGAATTAATCAGACATCTTTTCCACGAAGCTGCTAAAAGCCAAAAATATGGTGATCTATCTGATAATGAAGCTTTAGCAATGATTACGTTAAACCCAGCTATGCAGTTGGGAATTGATGATCAGGTTGGCTCAATTGAAGAAGGGAAAGATGCTGACATTGCAATTTTTGATCAACATCCGCTTTCAATTTACGCTGTACCACAAATGACTTTTGTGGATGGTGTAAAGTATTTCGATATCGAAAATGATGCCGCAGATCAACGCATTTATGTTGATCCGGAATCAAATGTTCAGGATGTGCAAATTTTTGATGCACACGATCATCATCTTTGTATGGAAGGTGCTGATGTTGTAAATCTATTCGACCTCTTAAACAAAGAATGAGGAATATCATGAAAAAGACATTAAAATTATTAATAGTTACGCTGATTCTACCCCTTGCTACATTTGCACAGAGTTCAGATGGAATTCAGCGAGCAGAAACTTCCAAATACGCACTTACCAATGCAAAAATCTATACCGTTACAAACGGCGTCATAGAAAATGGTACGCTGATCATAAGTAATGGTGTAATTGAAGCGGTTGGTGCTAACGTTGAAATTCCGGGTGATGCCATAGTCTTAGATTATTCAGGACAGGAAATTTACCCTGGTATGATTGATTCAGGTACAAGACTTGGACTTTCAGAAATCGGTAGTATTTCGGAAGCAAACGACTTTCGGGAATACGGCACAATAACACCTCAAATGCAGGCTTTAACAGCAGTAAACCCAAACTCAGTAGCAATTCCTGTTACCAGAGTCAGTGGTGTTACTTCAGCGCTAACCATGCCTGCAGGCGGTCCTTTACCCGGAACAGCAGCAACCATTAACCTATTTGGATACACTCCGGATCAGATGTCGGCTGGTTCAAAAGGTATTGTTATGAACTTCCCTTCAACAGCACAACGTGGCTGGAGAAGACGAACTCCTGAACAAATAGAACAAGCACGTGAAAGAGCTCAGAAAACAATCAATGATGCATTTGATAAAGCAGAGCTTTACGCTAAGATCGAAAGCTCAGAAGATGCCCGCTATTACCCGGAGATAGAAGCTCTTGCAGAAGTAGTAAAAGGCGAAACTATGCTTTATATCGAAGTTAATTCAGCTAAAGATATTTTAACTGCAATCGATTGGGTACAGGAACGCGAATATGAAAAAGTTGTATTAACCGGAGTTTCGGAAGGCTGGCGTGTTGCAGATTCTATTGCAGCAGCCGGAATCCCTGTTATTACAGGGCCTGTTTTATCAACCCCTACCCGAGGATCTGATTCATATGACGCTCCCTATAAAAATCCAGGCATTATGCAGAAAGCTGGAGTTAAAGTTGCGCTTAGAACTATGGATACAGAAAATTCACGAAATCTTCCTTACAACGCTGGATTCGCAGCTACATACGGAATGGGACGTGAAGAAGCATTGAAAGCAATTACAATTAATGCTGCTGAGATCATGGGAGTAGGCGACGAACTTGGATCTATAGAAGTTGGTAAAAAAGCGAATATCTTTGTTTCCAGCGGAGATCCTTTCCAAACTTCAACAAAAATTCTGGATGTATTTATAGATGGCTATAAGGTACCGATGACCAGTCGCCATATAGAGTTATACGAGGAGTTTTTAGATCGTAGTCCCGGTTTAGAAAAGCACCCGACAAAAACAGACGGATAATTTTTAGAATTTTCGTAATTCATTCAAAGACCAACATTCAATATTATTGGGTGTTGGTTTTTTTTATAAAATCACATAGTTGTTTAAACAATTATTTTATCGGGTTATACATGTACAAATACTTAGTTCTTCTCCTTTTTTTTGCCTCCTGTACCCCTTCAAAAAAACTTGTACAAACCTCAAACTATACAGATTTAGTATCTGCAAATGAAATGCTAAAGGGAAATCGCATAACCATCAAAAAAAGTAATGAGGAAAGAATTATAAATTCAGATGTATATCTAACTGAGGATTCAGTTTTTTATAAAAGAAAGAATAGCCATCAAGGAATCGCATTATCAGAGGTTGATTATTTGTTTATCGCAAAAAAACCAAGCATATCAAAGATTATTGGTGGTATAATTATTTCATTAAGTATTTACTCATTAGCTACTCTTGAAAGATCAGATAGTCTTAATCAAGGTCTTGGTAAAGCATATTTAGGAATTGCTGGTTTAGGATTTGGAGGAATCACATTGATAGTTGGAGACTCAATCGAAAATAAAATCCTTAAATTCGTAGAGTAAATTTCTGAACGTTCATTTTAAAATTCGCTATTAATTGTTCAATATTCATTATTGAATATTGAAAACACTACCTAAGTCCGTTTGGCAGGCCTTTACAAATTCTACTTACTGCATCATGGCTGTGCAGACTTTCCAAATGAGCACATCGTACCACAAAATCTCTGATGCTATTGTATGAATCCAATTCTTCGTAGAGTAAACGAGCCGCATCTTCCACAAACTTTTGATATGCTCCGTTCAATTCAGCAAATGCCTGCTCGTCTTCCCTTTTTACCATAACTTGGGTTTCTGTTTGAAGAGCAGTTCTGCAAATCTGAACCAGATCTTCAACAAAGAACTCATCTTTCAATGCTACAGTCACCTCAGCCACGCTACGCTGACTGTGAGGTATTGCAGCCACTTCACGCTCTTCTCGGGCATGTTCTGCTAACTCATAAGAACAAGGGCAGGCACTACTATATACAAAATTGAGTGTCATATGCTTGAAAAATTGATCGTAATTATCCAATCTTCCTTCAAAAGTCACATCGTAATATTGATAGCCTTCCATACCTGATCTTAAGCTTTTCTGAAGCATTGGGTAGCTAAAAGAAATTTGTAGAAATGATTCCTGACTTTCCAGATCATCTTTGTATTGTTTTAGAATTTCTTCAAGTAGATCGATAGAAAAAACTCGGTCTTTAAATTTGTAGAATGTTCTCATTATTCTACTCATGTTTATACCTTTCTTACCAGCATCCAAACTTACATATCCATCAATGGAAGCTTCTAATGTAATAGGCTCACCGTCTCTTCTTCTAAACTTAAGCGGTAATTTGAAGTTGGAAATGCCAACCTGCTGTATCGGTACATTAGCTCCTTCAATTAGTGAAGAAGGTCCATTTTGCAAATCCGGAAGTGATTCTTTGTACTCATCACTCACTGTAAAATTTGGATCATAGAATCGTTTAATCTGACTTGAAATCATATCTCTTAATCTCTGTACTGAATAGTTATATTGTTTTGTATGGACAATATTCTGCAATATTCCGTTCTGTTTCGAAAAGCTTTACAGAATATAAGACGGAACCGTCTGAGGAAGTTGTTTCGATATCTTCTTTCAATTCATTAAAAAAAGCCATAACAAGATTCTCAGAAGTCGGGATTATATTTTTCAGAAAAGGCACATCCAAATTCAGGTTCCTGTGATCGCAAGGATCTGTCACCTTTTCTTTGATAATCTTTTTCAATTTCCCCAAATCAATAACATACCCTGTTTCCGGGTCGGGCTCTCCACCTACTGTGACTTCTATTATATAATTATGCCCATGCCAGTTTGGATGATTACATTTCCCGAAAGTGTTTTTATTCCAATCTTCACTTTTTTTAGGGTTATGTAATCTATGAGCTGCGTTAAAATGAGTTTTGCGCGTTACAAATACCAAAGTTTTTCCTGTTTTATTCAGCATTAAAACCGATATAAAATTAATTCGGTTCCTTAAGATAAAAATCCTGTTAAATCCTATCACTTTTTGAAGAATAGCACACAATCATTAGATTAATTCTCAGGTACTATATTCTTTTAATCGCTTAATTTAATACAAAATTAGTTATGAGCTTAGCAGTCTTAATTTTATTAGTAGGATCTATAACTTCTCTAATCCTCTTTTTGATGATCTATTTAGGAGCCAGGAATAATCAAAAAATGAAAGCTCTAAACAAGAACATGAATCTTTCAACTTCAGAAACAAAAGAGAACCTTTTAAAAGTGCTTGAGTCTCTGGAAGAAAATAAGAATCAGCAAGACCGGATAATTGACAGATTACAAAATCTTGAAACCATAGTTACCAGCGAAGCTTGGGAAGCAATAAAAGAAGGAAGAGATTCTGAACATATTAATTTGTTGCTTGATGATGTGGAAGATGATGAAATCAGCTTTGAAGAAAAAGCGGAACATATAGCAAAAAGAATCAAACATTAATCACTTTAAAAAAAAAGAGAGTTCCGATTCCTCAGAACTCTCCTGTGATCAGCACACCTCACAATGGTATGTGAGACGTAAACTTTTTTTTGAGAACATATTTATTTAATCAAAGTCATTCTCTGAACTTTGTTGAAGTTTTCACCAGATAATCTGTACAAGTAAATTCCACTTGAAAGATTAGAAGCGTCGAAACTAACAGATGCTCTACCCGCACCGAAGTTCTCACCTGAAATTAATGTAGCTACTTCTCTACCTAACATATCATAAACCTTCAAAGTAACCTTTTGTGCACTCGGTAACTCAAAGCTAATGTTGGTTGAAGGGTTAAATGGATTAGGATAGTTTTGGTTAAGAACTACAGAATTAGGAATTGTTATTTCATCTTCATTTTCAGTAACAACACCTTGGTTAGTAATACCCTTCTCGTCTAAAGCAGTCCAACCTACCATCCAGTTTTTAACTCCAAAGGCACCTTTGAACGAAACTTCTGTAAAGAACTCGTCATCAGGAATAACAGCACCTGAAGTAGCGGCACTACCAGCTTGTACTCTTGGATCTAGTCCAAATTGAACTGTTCTTTCTAAACTTCTGAATGCAGGGTTTGTAATAGCATTACCTTCAGAAGATGCTCCAAATTCAGTGGCTGCAAACGCATCATTAGTAATGGATGCAAAGTCTGTTCCTCCACCAAAATCAAAGAAAACACTGTTTTTGATATTTAATGAATCTGCTTCTAAACGTGCACGACTATCTGTTGTCGTTGTTGCAGCAACATCTTCAACATTTACTGCTAAAGCTGAATGTGCGGCGAAAATAGAGTTATGATACTCACCACCGGTATTGTCACGGAAAAGCATAAGTTCACCATCACCATCTCCATCAGGAATAGTTGCTGAACCAGGGCCAATGTAAGTAGCATTTGAAATTACCGGGAATGCAAAAGGAGTAGTATCTTCATTTCCTCCAGCACCGTCCATCTCAGCTGCACGACCGGCTACATCAGTATCCTGAATAACAAACCAGAATTGTCCCTTTCCACGGAAACCCTGATCCCAGTCAAATCCATCATCTTCTACAAAAGCGGCGATCATATACTTGGTATTAACTGTTCCGCCAAAGAACTCATACCCATCATCTGCTGATGCAAACGACTCGATAAATTCGATAGTAGTTCCGGCTCCTACACCACCTAAGGTAAGCCCCTGAATCTCATTACCACTATCCTGACCAACATTAATTCCTGTATGACGGATAGAAACGTAACGAAGTACACCTGAGTTATCCATATCATCAGATCCACCATATCCAACAAGAGTAGGATCGGTTTCAATCTGATCTAATCCTTCAATCAATTTTTCACTAGAATTGTTTGTGCTGGCTTTTCCTAAAATAATTAGCCCGCCCCATTCTCCGGTATCATCTTTATCTAAAGAACCATCATCATTTACAGAAGTAAAAATGATTGGATTAGAAGAAGTACCTTCTGCAAAGATCTTAGATCCTCTGGTAATTACAAGAGCTGTTGCATCTACATCTTGTCCGTCTTCTGCTTTAATTACAGTTCCAGCCTCGATGTATAGGTTAGCACCATTAGTTACAAATACCGCACCATCAAGCACATACTCATTATCTGTTGTCCAATATGTATCGGTTGTAATTTGCCCTGTCACATTTACTGTTGAAGGAGCATTTAGAGAAGGTAAAAAACCTAATTCATCTAAAGCGGTCCAACCTTTCACCCATAAATTTCCACCAATAGCACCTTTAAAAGCAACTTGAGAAAAGAAACTATCATCTGGCTGAACAGCACCTGTAGTTACATTAGAAGCTTGAAGACCTAATGCAGAAGTAAGAGCAAGGTTGCCAAATCCCGGATCAGTGATCGTATTACCTTCAGAAGATGCTCCAAATTCAGTGGCTGCAAACGCATCATTAGTAATGGATGCAAAGTCTGTTCCTCCACCAAAATCAAAGAAAACACTGTTTTTGATATTTAATGAATCTGCTTCTAAACGTGCACGACTATCTGTTGTCGTTGTTGCAGCAACATCTTCAACATTTACTGCTAAAGCTGAATGTGCGGCGAAAATAGAGTTATGATACTCACCACCGGTATTGTCACGGAAAAGCATAAGTTCACCATCTCCATCTCCATCAGGAATAGTTGCTGAACCAGGGCCAATGTAAGTAGCATTTGAAATTACCGGGAATGCAAAAGGAGTAGTATCTTCATTTCCTCCAGCACCGTCCATCTCAGCTGCACGACCGGCTACATCAGTATCCTGAATAACAAGCCAGAATTGTCCCTTTCCACGGAAACCCTGATCCCAATCAAATCCATCATCTTCTACAAAAGCGGCAATCATATACTTGGTATTAACTGTTCCACCAAAGAACTCATACCCATCATCCGCTGATGCAAACGACTCGATAAATTCGATAGTAGTTCCGGCTCCTACACCACCTAAGGTAAGCCCCTGAATCTCATTACCACTATCCTGGCCAACATTAATTCCTGTATGACGGATAGAAACGTAACGAAGTACACCTGAGTTATCCATATCATCAGATCCACCATATCCAACAAGAGAAGGATCGGTTTCAATCTGATCTAATCCTTCAATCAATTTTTCACTAGAATTGTTTGTACTGGCTTTTCCTAAAATAATTAGCCCGCCCCATTCTCCGGTATCATCTTTATCTAAAGAACCATCATCATTTACAGAAGTAAAAATGATTGGATTAGAAGAAGTACCTTCTGCAAAGATCTTAGATCCTCTGGTAATTACAAGAGCTGTTGCATCTACATCTTGTCCGTCTTCTGCTTTAATTACAGTTCCAGCCTCGATGTATAGGTTAGCACCATTAGTTACAAATACCGTACCATCAAGCACATACTCAGTATTTGCCTTCCAGTAAGTATCGGTTGTGATTTGCCCTGTCACAGTTGTTTGCGCAAAAGTAGATACAGACGCAAACGCAAATGCGAGCAAAGTTAATTGTATTCGTTTAAACATATTGTTGGTTTGTTGATTAGGGTTATTTTAGTTGAATCAAAGTTTATATTTAACTCCAAAAGAGAATGATCTTCCTCTTTTGTATGAACTATTGATAAATTCTTCTCCCTTAAATTCCTGAGAATTTTCTATGTCAGGGTTTAAAATATTTTTTAGTGAAAATGAGATTTCAACATGGTCTCCTAACAATTTTGAAGTAAGAAAATCCATAGTCGTATATGATTTTTCATAAACGTTAGGAGTTGCACCAAAACTTACAGCCGAAAGTCTGTCGCCAAATTTATTGAGGTTCAAAGAAGCGTTATATCCTATTTCGGGATTTTCGTAAGCTAAATCAGCATTTAATATGTAATCTGACTGGCCAAAAAGCGGGCGGGTGCTTTCAGCATCCGGATCTGTTTGGCGAATATCTAAAATCTCATCTTCTGGTATATCTACTTCAGAGTTAACCAAAGTAAGGTTGGTTGACAAACCAAAGTTTTTTAGTGATTTTGAGATAAAAGCGAGGTTCTTTTTTACTTCAAACTCAATCCCATATACTCTTCCTTCTTCTACATTTTTATAAGTAATTCTGTCTCCATCCGGAGCTTGTAAATCGATAACTGTCTCAATTGGATTTTCCATAACCTTACCGAATACACTTACTGCTACAACTTCACCCGGATTAGGGAACCATTCCCAACGTAGATCATAATTGTCGATTAGTGTTCTGTTAAGATCCTGATTACCTATTTCTTGACGCCCACCGCTAAAATTAACAGTTATGTATGGAGCCAGCTCTCTGAAAGTTGGTCGGGCGAGTGTACGTGTTACTGAACTACGTACATTCATTCGATCGTTTAGTGAATAGATCAAATTAACAGAAGGAAGCAAATCGGTATCATCCAAAGAACCGACCGTCACTGAAGTATCCTGCGATACTAATTCGATTTTAGCCGACTCAATTCTAGCCCCTGATATTAACTTTATTTTATCTGTTATTGGTAATTCAACCATTGCATAAGCAGAACTAATATCTCTACTTCCATCATAGTTATTTCTGTCATCAGAAATCTCTCTTGGCAACACTCCAAATATTGGATCGCCATTATTTTCAGTATCTATTATACCTGACAAAGCAACATATGCATCTAAGTTCCCTCTTACGTCAGGTCTTCTTAGCAACTGATTTGCGTCAGACTCAAAGTCAAATGCGTCTTCTCTGAAAGACCGGTCTGCGGTATTGTATAACCCTCCAAATTTAAAATTACCTTTATCCCCATTAAATGATAGAAATGGTATAGTAATGTCTAAACTAGCATTGAAGTTTTCCTCTTCAAGATCTCGATAAAACCGAAGGGGAAATTTTAAGCCGTTAGGAAATGAATGTATCGTAGTATCTCGGCCGGCAAGTACCCTATCTACACTTTGCGTTACAGCTAAACGTCTGTTAGGTTCTGTTTGGGAATTTTTTGTATACGCAGTTTTCCATTCAACAATCGTATTTCCCAAGCCTGATAATGAATGCTTACCTCCTAATTGAGTTGAAAACAAACTTCTTTCAGTATACTCGATCACTCTGTTTGAAAGAGTTGCTCCTGCAAAATTCTGATCAAAGCCGGTCAACAATCTTCCGCTTTGTCCACCACTTTGAGTCGCAATAAATGTTGTTCTGATTTTATGATTGGAATTTAACTTGTATGCTACATTGAAGAGCCCTCCAATATCTACAGTTCTGCTCCCTTTAGTGTCATCATATACAAAACTTGGTGTTAAGGCTGTGGCATCATCCGGAGAACCTATAAGTTCATATCCTGCATTTACTCCTTCGGAATATGAATCAAAAGATTCTCCATAAGTTAAACTGGCTATATAGCCTAACTCTTTACCAAATAAAGAAGTTTGATTCCCTAATGTTAAGCCATACCCATGATTTACATAAGCATTGGTAGGATCCGGCTCAAAATCTGTATTGAAAGCATTGGATAGCTGATCGAGCGTTTGCGCTAACTGAGGATCATCTTCTGCAGTATTTGCTCTGGGGAAATTGTCATTATTAGGGTCACTTAAATAGTCTACAACTATTTGTGGGATGTCTCGGTTTCCATCATCATAACCCAGCCAATCTGTATCTCCTCTTTCACTTAAAAGAATATCTTCAAAAGTAGTTCCTGATAAATAAGAGACAGACGTTGAGATCTGAAATAACCTTTCTGTAGGAAAATCTTTTGTATTTACATCAACTAAGCCACCACTAAAATTACCGGGTTTATCTGGTGTAAATGTTTTTAATGTCACAATATTTTCAAGTAGGGAACTTGGAAATATATCTAGTTGAAATGCTTTTTTATTAGGATCCGCGCTTGGCAACTCGGTACCATTTAAATGAGAAGATGTATATCGATCTCCCAAACCGCGGATGTACACATATTTTCCACCAACAACTGATGCTCCTACTACCTTTTTTAAGGCACCGGCGGCATCACCACTTCCTGATCTGGAGATCGCTTCTGCGCTAATTGCGTCACTAAAGGCAATTGATTTTTGACGTTGTCTTAACAAACCTGCTTCATTATTAAGAATTGCCTGAGCAGTAACAGTAATCTCTTCAAGGTTAGTTACATCACTCTGCAAAACAACATCAAGCCTGGTTGTTTCACCTGCTACAACCTCAACCCCTGTAATATTCTGTGTTTGATAGGAGATATAAGAAACCCGGAGGTCGTAAGTTCCGGGCTCTAAATTTGAAATAGTATAATTTCCATCGATATCTGAGGCTGCTCCTTTCGTAGTCCCAACAATACCGATACTTGCGCCGATGATTGTTTCACCGTTTTCACCATCTACTATGGTTCCTGAAATTTGCCCTGTTTCTTGGGCGAATGCTGCTACCGTTGTTAGGATAAGCAACATTAAAAGGTTAAATATTTTGATCACTTGCGTGCTGATTTTGATCACATTTTTTGTTGTGACCAATGATATCATTCACGCTTTGCGGAACTGTTACCGTGAAGTTACGATTTAGTTACCGGTTCTTTACCTAAATGTTAAGAAGTTCGTTTAGATCAACTAAGAGATTATTCCTGCTTTTCCTGATTATCATCTTCGGATTTCGTTTTGACCTCTGAAGATTTTTTCTCTGTGTCGACTTCCTTTTCCTCGGTATTTTCTTCTTTGTCTACAGATTCTTTCACCTCTTTGAAGTCTTCTTTCATCTCTGCATCAGGAGTAGTGTATTCCTCATATGTAGTTTTCGTATCGAAAGGTCTCTTCCCAATAAGTTTTTCCAGATCGTATTGGTAAAGTATTTCTTTTTCGAGAAGCTCTTTTGCTAAAATTTCTAATTCTTCTTTCTTCTCTTCAATGAGTTCTTTAGTTCGTTTGTAAGCTATATCAATGATCTTCTTCACCTCTTCATCGATGATCTGACCTGTTGCTTCAGAGTATGGTTTTTGAAAATTATAGTCGCTCTGTTTCGAATCATGAAATGAGATGTTTCCGATTCTATCATTCATCCCATACACTGAAACCATGCTGTATGCCATTTTGGTAATTCTTTCAAGATCACTGAGTGCTCCCGTAGAGATCTTTCCAAATACAATCTCTTCAGCGGCTCTCCCTCCCAGTGTCATGCACATCTCATCCATCAATTGTTCGGTTTGATGTAAGAATTGCTCCTTAGGCAGATATTGAGCATACCCAAGTGCTGCCAAACCTCTTGGAACTATTGAAACCTTTACTAATGGGTTTGCATGCTCCAGAAACCAACCAGCAACCGCATGACCTGCTTCGTGGTAAGCAACGATTTTCTTCTCTTCCGGAGAAATTAATTTATTCTTTTTCTCCAAACCACCGATAACCCGATCAATTGCATTTTCAAAATCATCGAGATCAACTGCTTTTTTATTTCTTCTCGCAGCAATTAGTGCGGCTTCGTTACACACATTAGCTATCTCAGCCCCGGCAAAACCAGGAGTTTGAGCAGATAGTTTTTTAGGGTCTACTTCTTTTGCAAGCTTGAGCGGTTTGAGATGCACTTTGAAAATTGCTTCACGTCCATTTTTATCAGGTTTGTCAATACTAATTTGACGATCAAATCTACCTGGTCTTAGTAAAGCATTATCTAACACATCAGGCCTGTTTGTTGCAGCAAGAATGATTACACCTGAATCTGTAGCGAATCCATCCATTTCCACCAATAGTGAATTCAAAGTGTTTTCACGTTCATCATTGGAACCCGGCATCTGACCTTTACCCCTTGAACGACCAATTGCGTCAATTTCGTCGATAAAAATAATACAAGGAGCTTTTTCTTTGGCTTGTTTAAAAAGATCACGAACTCTGGCAGCACCAACACCTACAAACATCTCAACGAAATCAGATCCTGACAGTGAGAAAAAAGGAACTTCTGCTTCACCTGCAACAGCTTTAGCAAGAAGAGTTTTACCAGTACCCGGTGAACCTACTAATAATGCCCCTTTTGGTATTTTCCCACCAAGCTTCGTGTATTTTCCGGGACTTTTAAGAAAATCTACAATCTCTTTTACTTCTTCTTTAGCTTCGTCAAGTCCGGCTACATCTTTAAAAGTAGTTTTAGTATCAGTCTGTTGATCGTAAAGAGAGGCTTTATTTTTTCCAATATTTAATACCTGTTGACCCGGATTCATTCTTCTGATGATCAGAACCCAAAACCCGATGGCAAGCCCTATCATGATCAACCATACAAAAACCCCACTGAACCAATCTTCTTCTATAGTAATTTCATACTCCACATTATTATCATCCAAAACAGGCCTGATATCATCTCCCCGGAGCATCGTAGTTCTGAATTTAAGATGAGAGTTGTTATCGCCACCTAAATTAAAACTTTGATTTTCATCCTGCTGTGCTGGGGTTGCAATTCCATTTGACACCGCTGAGTTGGAATAGGTTCCTTCAATGTAAGCCCCATTCTTTATGATAATTTCCTGTACATACCCATTCTCAACATATTCGAGGAACTTGCTGTACTTGATGTTATTGGTTACTTGAACACCTGAATAGATGAATTGTGCTACCAGCAGAACTAAAAAGATTACAAGAAATCCCCATGTTGGAAATTTTGGAGATTTTGAATCTTTCTTATTCTTATCTGAGTTTCCTCTTGGTGATTGAATATTTTTCTTTTTTGGAGCGGATTTTTTATCGGCCATTTAAATAATATGAACTGCTAAAAATGAATTTTAAATATACGCATTAAATACGTTTTTCTGAGCTTTGTATGTATAACAATTTAATGTCAAAAAACGTGCCAGTATTATTGCTCTGCCAAATCATCAAATGATATGACATCACCTTCGGCGGTTTGCATTTTTATCCCTTCTTCTTTAGACACAAATCTTCCAATAACAGAAAAGTCATTGAACTCATTAACAAACCGTTCCACCTCAGATTCGGGCAATGTAAATACCATTTCCAGATCTTCTCCACCAAACAATGCATAGCGATCTACATCTTCCTGCATTTCATCCGCTACGTGTCTTGTTTCAACTGCAATAGGTAAAGCTGCCTGATACAGATACACCCCAAGGTTAGAAGCAACAGCAAGTTGGTTAACCTCATGAACCAGCCCTTGAGTAATATCGATCATGCTTGTCGGTAACACTTTGTGTTCACTAAGAGCTGCGATCAAATTCTTTTTAGCTGCAGGTACCAACTGCTTTTTTACAACAAACTCATATTCACCTAAGTCTGGTTGAATATTCTCATTCTGATGTTCTTCCCAGAATTTCTTTTCTCTCATCAAAATCCTTAAGCCAGCTAATGCCGCACCAAGGTCTCCGGTAACGCAAATAGCATCGCCCTGTTTAGCACCTTTTCTATAAGTGATTTTGCCGGAGTCAACCTCGCCGTAAACCGAAATGTTTACAACCATATTGGAATGATTCGGGACTACATCTGTTCCTACCACTTCAACTTCGTATTCAAAACCTGCAGAATATATTCCTTTGTATAAATCATCAATCATTTGAACAGATTGACGATTCGGAACAGCGATATCTATTAACACGGAAGTTGGCATCCCGTTCATCGCATAAATATTGCTTATGGCTGAACTAACGATCTTATAACCGAGATGATGCATCGGATGGTATGTGATATCGAAATGAACACCCTCAACAAATGTGTCTGAACTTAACAATATATGCTTGCCCTTTTCTTTCTTGAGTACGGCAGCGTCATCTACGAGTGATTGAACCGTGTTTTCTGATGAAAATGAATCATAGGAAGTTATTTTTTTAAATAACCCTTCTCTTCCCACGCTTTCTATTGACTTAAAATCTTCTTCCATTTTTTTATATCTGAATCTTTAAATAAAAAAAGGCAACCATGATACCATGGATGCCTTTAAACTTTTAAAACGATAAAATCAGTTACCCGAAGGAGGTTCACTCTTGGTAGAATAATTTATCCTGAATGTTCCTGCTTGTTTTAGCTCCTGCTCTACATCAGTTAAAAGTCCTACCTCAGAACTTTCATCGACACGAAGTGATACAATTAACTTAGGAGTAGTAACCAATTTATCGTACATCAAATTACGGATAGCTCCAAGATCCTCTACAATTGAATCATCAATTTGTACTTTATCTTGCCCTAATCGATTATTTGATAATCTTTCAGGTCCCATATAAATATATGAAACCAATCGCTTCTCCTCTATCTTTTCAACATTAGCGGCTTGTGTTAGATCGATCTTAACTTTTAATGTTACTTCACGAAGTACTGTGGTTACCATAAAGAAGAACAATAACATGAATACCACATCAGGCATTGCAGATGTTGGGACTTCTTGTTTCGAACCAGCTTGTTTTTTCTTAAAATTTGCCATTATGAGTCAGGTTCAGCGATTGAAATTTTCTTAGGATAAATATCATTTATAATCTCCTTCTGCTGTTGACTGAGAGCTTTATAGTCTCTACCAAATTCAGAGAGGGCGGCTTCATTTCTAAGAATCGCGTAAGCTCCTATTACCTCATCTAGCATATCTATATAGATTCGATAAGGTGCCTCACGTACTGTTTTCAATGATACAATAGCAGCCTGAGGACTTACTGATAACTCTTCATCATTATTTGGATTTTTTATGAATTCAACCAGCTTAGGTTGTACTTCCGCAATTGGAGTTGGTTCGTCATCCATAGTAACAAGACCTTGCGCGTTCACTAAGATCTTCATCAGATTCCTTTCCCTGACTGGTGGGGGAGTATCTTCCTCATTTAATGGTGGAGGAAGAACCATACCAATACCAGTGTCAACATTAATTGTTGTCGTTACAAGAAAGAAAATAAGGAGTAGAAAGGCGATATCAGCCATGGATGAACCATTGATTTCTGCACTTTCTCGTTCACGTTTCTTTAATAGCATAATATGCCTTTATTAAAATCTTAACGTTCCTTTAAGTCCGGTAAACACTATTCCAAGTGCCATACCGGCCATCATCACTCCGGCAGTCATAACCGCAGCAATTACTTCATCTCTTTCAAATACAAAATAACTTACTGCGAAAACTAGTACAGGAATCATCATAATTCCGATTCGTTTAAAATCCTGTTTGCCCTGAACTACACTTTTAATGCCGGAAATAATCATTGCTACAATCCCCCCAACCATCAAAAGCCCTGCAAGACCAACTGCTATACTTACAATATTCATAATAATCTCCTGTTTTAACTATTTATTAATTGGGATTATTATTCAGCACTCTCATCAGTCGAAGGAGCTGCCGTTAACGGCTTACCTTCTTTCAGTAAGATAATTGAGTCAATAAGAGTTATAGAACTTTCTTCCATCTCAGCAATTAATCGGTCAATTTTAGATACACAATAGTTATAACCGATCTGAAGAATAATACCTGCAATCAAACCACCTGCTGTAGTCAAAAGTGCTGTTTTAATACCACCAGCAACCACACTTGGTGATATATCGTTAGCTGCTTCAATCTCATCAAAGGCCTCAATCATACCTACTACTGTACCGAGGAATCCAAATAGAGGTGCAATTGCAATAAACAATGATAACCAAACAAGTCCTCTTTCAAGGAAGCTCATTTCAATAGAACCATACGCAGCAATAGCTTTTTCTGCAGCGTCAATACCTTCATCTGCTCTCATAAGACCGGCTTGGAAAACTGAAGCAACAGGACCACGTGTCTGAGCACATAATTCTTCTGCTGCTGGTATACCACCTTCTTGCAATGCTTCCTGAACATTTACAATAAATTTCCGTGTATTAATATCTGCAAGGTTAAGGGTAATAATTCTTTCAAGGAAAATTGCCAGACCAAGAATCAATGTAACCAGTACAGGCCACATCCATCCGCCATCATTTCCTTCGTTAAATTTCTCAACTATAACGTTGAAGAAGCCGGCATCGGCTTGTAGAAAAAATAGAGCAATCGACGATGTCATGTCCACTCCGCTTAATTTTATGTTTTTTGTCTAAGTTTAATGAGGCAAAAGAATAGTTCATTTTAAACTAAATGTCAAAGCATTACCTTACAGAAAAATCACTTTCAGCCATAAATAATATTATTTTTTTGGTTGCAATTTTGCTAACAACAAGTTATGCGAAATAGATTAAAAAGTAGCTTTCACAGTTAACCGTGCTGTATGTATTGTCGGTCTGTCTTTGACAGTTCTTCCATCGTAAATTAAATTTAACCTGATAAGATTGCTTACCCTGTAGCTACTATTTAATGACCAGAGCATGTTTATACCTTCTCCTGAACCCTCTGTGAGTTCAAAATTCGATACTGCATTTCCACTCCCTCTCAGATTTATGTTTCTTATCTCAAAAGAAGAGTTAGATTGAATTTTTCGCCACAAAAAAAATCGGTTGGTATTGCGAATTTTTACAATTTCTGCTTTAACCGCCCCCCCCTCCTGAAGCCTGTCTTCTTTTGATGAATAAGTGAAAGTAATTCCGGTTCTCCAAGATCGATTTATTGTAGCTGAAAACCCCTGCTCAACAGAATTGGTATGAATATCAAAATTTCTATTCGCGATGAAATTACTTTCGGTTTTATTCTGTGCGTTTATGAAATTTGTTTCTCCATCGATGAGTGATGTTATATCATATATAGTTTTTATTGAAGTTGCTTCAGAAAATAAAGTCTGGGTTTCGCTACTTCTTCTGTTTAAACTTCTTTGCTGATTATATCTGATGAATACATCTGCTTTATCAAAATCCGGAAGCATATCCAGACTTTTTTCGAAAGAAAACCTTCCCTGAATGGTGTTAGAAGAGTCTCTGAATGTGGATAGATTCAGAAAATAAACATCAGCTAAATTATTGGTTGTTGAATTTTCTGCAATATCAAATCGAGAGCCAAAAATCCATTGCCTTAAGAATCCTTGAACACCTCCTTCATTAAAAAAAGCAAATGGCTGAAATTCATTCTGAAATCTGAGTTTGAGATTAATAACCGGCAATAACTCATCCGACGGCAAAAATTGTCTAATATAGGTTCCTTCATTGGGAGTAAGTTCGGTAAAAAACTCATCCACTTGCTCCACACCGTCGCCATTAAGATCATCCCATACATAAACACCTATTTCAGGGCCAACTTCAATAAATGTTTCCTGTAATAACGCCTGACGCTGGGTATTTACTTCATACAAAAAATTACCATTCCATTTTTCTGAACTCAGTTCGTAATCGGTATTTGAACGTATCAATAAACTCCTTTTATCCGAGTTTCCCTGAGACTCAAAATCCGGGGTAAATTCCTTATTTCGGACTGCTATTTTATTTCGAGTGTTAAAAAAAGGACTTGGAAAAAAATCAAACTGAACACTGTGTTGTAAAGCTGATGATTCATCCTGTAAACTATTATCAAGAACACGTTCTTCATTTCGATAGCTGAACGAATAATCAAGACTCCACTTCTCTGTTTCATAACTAACTCCCGGGGCAAATTCATAAAAACTTAGAGATTGATTTGTGAGCGAGTCTGATTTCTGACCTTTTTGGTCCCTTCTTTCCTGTTCAAAATTGATGTAAGGAATAAACTTCTTCTGATCAGAAATAGAAAACTCTCTTGATAATCCACCAATTTGCCGAAGCCAGTTTCCGTTAACCCCCAATGCATTGTCTTCACTTTGAATCAATTCTTGCCTGTATTGAATACCAATCGTTTTCACATTATCCGTAACAAACTCTGAAGACTGTCTTAATCCGGAAAAATCCTGCCTTTCAATAGTTCCGAATGCTGCCCCGATATTTGTCCATTCGCTAAAGTTATATGTGGCAAATAACTCGTTCGTAATTTCTTTAGATTGATTTAAGCTACTTAGATTCCACTTTCTGTCGAATTCAACATCCCGCGTTCGTTCAAAGAATCTGAAATCTGCCCCTGAAAACCTTCGTTCAGCTTTGAAATTCAAATTCCCCATTCCTGCTTGCAGATCACTTATTTCTATTCCACCCAAATAAGCCTGATCTATATTATCTCCGTCATCCAGAGCTGAAAACCGGTTCTGGTCAAAATCACTCACTGCCCATTCACCAAAGATTCTGGCTTTTTCACTGATCTCAAAACTTCCATTAAAGGCAGCCATTTGTTGTTCAATTGGTGCAGGAAGTGTTCGGAATGGTTCATAACTTCCCTGACCGGGTCCAACCCATTCAAAAACTAATCCATTTACTGAATTGCCCGCTCTTTGGTAACTTCCCTGTCCTTCGCCAACATTCGAAAACTGTACTCTGAATTCCGCATTAGGATCAGCCGGAATATTCTCAAAAATGGTAAATGTTTGTCCGTTTTGAGTGGTGTCTTTTTGCACATACAACACATTGAAGTCTTCCTCATCAGGATCAACTCTCTCCGCTCCGGAAACAACTGCAGCATTTCTGTCATCTCCGGCTTGTCTTAATACAATTATATCGGCTTCTGTAAGTGTTCGTTGTGAAAGCAGATTATTTCCATCGGCTTGACGGATGACGGTTGCTCCAATGCTGAACCGATCATTAAAAAGCTTTCCTTCTCCTTCAGCAGCAACCAACGTCCTGTTAAAATTCTGATCGATGTATTCATATTCAACAACGATCCTTGTCTCATCTTTAATCAAAAGATTGTTTGTAAAATAGATCTCCCCCAAACCATAATCGATAATGTATTCCTGTTCTTCTCCTCTTTGTACCTGCTGGCCATTTATAAATATACGCTCAGTTCCGGCTAAAATAATTACAAACTCTTCGTTCTCATTTCCGGTTAAACGATAAGGTCCCTGAACGCCTTCCAAACCGTCAATATTTACACTTTTCAATACTCCGCGTACTACAGAAGCTGCCGCTCCAACTTCTGTGTAATCATTGTAATTGTATCCTGCAGCTCCCTGTAGTCTGCGGTTGAGCTTTGCAAACGTACTCTTCTCAAAACTGACATCCACATCCCCCATTTCGATAGTAGTTCGGGGAGCTTCAACCTGAATAAACACTTTATCAAATTCTTTCAGATTCTGTGTGGTACCGTCCGGCTGAATCGGAATACTTCTATCAGTGAGAACTGCATTTATAGATACATCATCCGTTAACTTTCCTGAAAGCTCGAAATTCAATCCGCTTTCCAGAGCAAAATCCTGATTTGTACCTACAATTATTCCCCGACTTAAACTTCCCCTTTGCTGCAGATCACTGCCGGATAAATTCTGATCCTGATTAATCTGATTTCGGATTCCACGTTCATATTGATTAGCGTTTAGAAATGTTGAATCAAATGACTGAACCAACCTGTCGTTATAAACACGTCTGAGTGAAATGGGATATTCTCGAAAAGTTACTATTGCCCCATCTGAATTTTCAATTACTTCTTCCGGAAAATCAACGAAACTGAGTGTGCCGGTTGTAGCTTCGAAATTCCAATATTCTTCTGATAGGTTAATATTTCCGATTCGGATTTTAATAGAAGGTTCAATAACCCAATCTGCCAGATAATAAGAAGAGTCTGTATTGACGGATTCAATTATAATGCTTTTTGAATCTCTATCCTGAGCATGAGCCTGATTTGTACATAACAAAGCCAATAATGCCGAAGCAAGGAATGCAAACAACCGGAATTTGGAAGAATAAGCCGTCAGCGTGCCGAAATTAATTGGATGTTACCTAAGGCTAAAGCTTTCCTTGTTCAGGGTCAATAGTTATCTGGATTGGAATTCCTCTAACCCGCTTCTTAAAAAAGACGTAAATTTTTCTTCTTTAGTATATCCCAAAACCTGATCAACAACCTGATCGGTGCTGGGATCATAGATTACATAGGTTGGAAGAGCAATGTTCCCGGTCAGCTCAAACTGGATCATCTGATTTTGCTGAGCATCTTTACCACCATCAGTGTATAACTTCACCAACTCCATTTCTCCAAATAACTCCTGAACTTCGGCAAGTGGAAACACATTGGTTTCCATAGCGCGACAATTCGTGCATGTATATCCGGTAAAATCGATGAAAATTGGTTTACCTGATTCTTTTGCTGATGCTTTGGAAGCTTCGAAGTCTTTACTCCAACCCTCATCAACAGATGTTGCTGTACCACCTCCAGCTGTTCCAATTGAAGCTACCAAACTAACATCTGTCACTTGTTTAGGTGGAAGAAATGCATCCCAAAAGCCAAGTGAAGATCCAAGCAAGCCGGGAATCAGATAGAAACTAAACATTAAGAACGGCATAGCTAACAACATTCTTCCTGTTGAAATTTGCTCCGGTTTACTTTCATGCTTCAGTGTGATAAAGCCAAGTACATAAAATCCTGCAATTAAAAAGATCACGATCCAGAATGCGATAGTTAACGGGCGGGATACGATTCCCCATTCCCAAACCAAATCCGCATTAGAGAGAAATTTAAAAGCAGCAGCTAATTCAATAAAACCAAGTAATACTTTAACGATGTTCATCCAGGAACCACTTTTAGGGAGAGATTCCATCCATTTAGGGAACATCGCAAACAGCACAAACGGACTGGAAAATGCAGCTGAAAAGCCAATCATTCCGAGGATCGGATAAAACCATTCACCACCAACAGTTGCCGTAAAAACAGCTCCTACAAAAGGAGCTGTACAAGAAAATGAAACTGCACTTATGGTCATTGCCATAAATAAAATGCCGAGCAATCCTGAGCTTTCGTTGCTTTTTTTGTTAAGGAAATTGGTGAATTGGTGTGGAAGTCGAAGTTCGTACATTCCGAGCAAACTTAATGCAAATCCAACCAATACCAGCGCAATAAACAAATTCACTACAGGATTAGAAGCGAAGTTTTGAGCGCCCGAAGCACCCAACACAGCAGCAAGAATTACTCCCAGAATAGTAAATGTTGCCACAATGGCTACACCAAATATCAACGCTGAACTAACCCCTTTTTTAGAATCCTCTTCCTGCTTTGAGAAATAGGACACAGTGAGAGGAATCATTGGAAACACACATGGTGTCAATAAAGCTGCGAATCCGGCTAAAATCGCAATCCAGAGAAATGAAAAAATACCTTCATCACTGAAAGAGGAACTGCCGGATTTTTTTACGGCTTCGGATTCTGATCCGGATGCTTCAATTCCACCAACAGCTCCTTCAAAGATCTCATTTGCAACTCCAGAGACTTCAACAGCTGCAATAATTGATTTTCTTTTTGGTGGCAGACAAACCCGGTCATCACAAACCTGATAAAACGCTTCGATATCGATCGTCTGTTTTCCCTGTAACTCTGATTTAATGGCAACAGGAACCACAAAACTGGCATAAGTGCTGTGCCAACCCAATTCGGCTTCAAAATTCGGATCGTATTCTATATCTGCTTTTGATTCTTCCACATCACCTGCAAGAACAAAATTTGGTGATTTGGCTGAAAATTCGGTGGGATAAGGTCCGGCGTCCGGGTCATTTAAAACGGAATATAAATGCCATTTCCCTTCAATGGAAGCCTCTATCGTAATATTGAATACTTCTCCGGCCTGTACAGTTTCCGGCAATTCGGTTACTTCAAATTTTACCGGATCGGGAATCTGAGCGTATAAAAAAAATGGGAATAGCATCGTTAAGATGATTCCCATTGTAATTTTTTTGGATAATTTCATTCTGGTTGGTCGTCTTTAACTTTCTGAACTAAAGGTAGTTAATTAAGAACTACTGAAATATCAAAAAAGTTTAACTTCTCAGAATGAAGTTGCTGAATATCACTCAGCTTTAACTACCCAGAATTTCACTTTTGGATTCAGATCGCCAACCAGGCTCACAGTTGCTGTGTATTCGCCCAGTACTTTTACATCTTCATCAATAGTGATATTTCTTCTGTCAACAAGAATGTCGCGTTCTGCAAGAGCATCTGCGATCTGAACATTAGTAACTGTTCCGTGGATCTTGTCGTCTTCGCCGGTTGTAACCGGGATAGTAACAGAAGTGATTTCCAATGTCTTAGCAAGCTCTTTAGCTTCCTTAACTGTTAACTCAGCACGTGCAGCAGCTTGTCTCATTCTAAGCTCAAGCTCAGCGATTGTGCTTTTAGTTGCTAATACAGCTTTGGCCTGCGGGATAAGATAGTTACGTCCGTATCCGTCTTTAACATCAACAAGCTCTCCGGCTTGTCCTAACTTTTCTACGTCTTCTTTTAGGATAACTTTCATTGTTCTGTACTTTCTTATCTAAGGTTTTCGGCTACGTATGGCATCAGGCTCAAAAATCGAGCTCTTTTAACAGCAGTATTTAGCTGTCGCTGATGCTTAGCACTTGTTCCTGTTACGCGGCGTGGTAAAATCTTACCCTGGTCGTTAGTGAAACGTTGCAGAGTTTCCACGTCTTTGTAGTCAATATATTCTAAGCCCGCCTGAGTAAACTTACACAGCTTTACTTTGCGAACGCTTTTCTTTGGGTGTGATGGATTCTTAATCATAACTAAAAATCTTTATGGGTTGATGAGGTTATTAATCGTCGTCTTCGTTGGAGTCGTTCTCGTCTTCTTCGATCTCAAAGATATTCGGAACTTCATTTTTCTTCTGAAGTTCTCTGTGACGAAGCATTTTTGCATCGTACTTAAGCGTTAGGTAACGAAGAACGTCATCGTCAATTCTCAAAGCTCTTTCGATCTTAGCGATCGCATCGGTTGGAGCTTCAAAGTACATGTTTACATAGAAACCGTTACGTTTTCCGTCCACTTCGTAGGCAAACTGACGTAAGCCCCACTCGTCAACTTCATCAACTTCTCCGCCATGTTTCTTAATTAAATCATTCACTCTATCTACTACAGCGGAAAACTTATCCTCGTCTAAAACGGGATTTATGATATAAGTGAATTCGTAATAATTCTTACTCATTGATATGTGTTTTGTCTTTGGGTGTTTTCTGATTGAAAACAGTCTTTCCGGCACTTTGCCCGAAAAACAGAGAGCATTAAATATACAGGTTTATTGTTTTGAGCGCAATGATTTTTGTTGTTATAAATAAATCCCAGTTCAGGATGACTAATAGCTTAATTTTTCCTCGTTCCTAAGCTCTGCTTGGGAACGCCATCAGGAAGCTCCTGCTTTCAATCACTTATTGGAAACAAACATTTCATTTAATATTCCTATCAGTTAAGTGTGAAACAAATTAAATTGGTTACAATGTTCAGCCGTTTCAAACCATTCAGACTAACCTTCAATCCAACAACAAATTCCTAAGCGATTTCCCTCTGCTCAATTTATAAACCGAGAAATCACTATCTAAGGAAATAATTGAATTGAGGTTTTTAACTTCGGCAGTTACCAATAATGAGGCATCAGCTAAATCTGCAGGTAGGTCTGAGTAGGTATTCATGATTTCTCTCACCTTGATAAGTCGCCACTGCTCTAAGTTATAGAGTTCAATACCTCCCTCCCCCACCCAATCCAAAAAATCTAATTGAGTTTGTTTGTTGAAGTCGAGCATATATGAAACTTCCGTCAGTACCGGCCAGGCTGAAATCAATCTTCCCCGGAAGTCTTTCATGAAGTCCATCACTCGCTGATGATGTTGATCATCTTTATCAAAAAGGGCAATAACCGGACCGGCATCAATCAGTGTGCTTATCACGAAGCTTATCTTTAATTCTTGATTTGTAGCTTACAGACCGATCACTTTCACCACTTCCGTGCTTCCCGAAATAACGACTTCCCAATTCATAAGGTTGATTGTATTTCTTTTCTTTTGCCATATACTCCACCAATGCTTCTTTTATAATATTCGAACGGGATACATTTTTTTGATCAGCCAATATCTCCAACTCTTTATCTAAATCTTCAGGTAAACGTACAGATCTCATTGTTCTTAACTTTTGTTGTACAAAATGTACTACAATTTAGAATAACATTCAATATTGGGGGAATTAGTTTAACCACATAGGGCACTGAGGTTCTTTTGAAATTTTAAAAAAGTGTCCTCCTCCTTGATAAGGAGAAAACAGATGAGGTCAAAAATGAATGAAAGTAAGAACCTCCCAAAAGCATTCCGCAGCTGAGCTACGGAATCAGTTTAAATACTAATCAGCATATAATTTATACTCTGACCCTCTCTTGTTCTCTCCCTGACATCAGGGAGAGAAACTTTTATATAAGTATCGAAAATTATCAAAGAGTCCCCTTCCCTCATTAAAGGTAAGGGACAGGGATGGGTTAATTTGAAAAGGGTTAGTCAGAAAAAAGAAAACAAAGAGCAGGAGCTTCCTAAAAGCATTCCATGCAGAGCTACATAACGAGGATAGCTAAAAACTTAATTAATTTATTAACGATATTATTTTTGCTATCAAGTATACAAATGGAGCTATCCCAGCCATTCTTGCAAATTTTACCTTCTTATTAATTTCCTCTTGTTTCTCATCTTTATTAGAGAACTTCTTATAAAGCATTGGAGAAAAAACTAATGTCAGAAGTGAAATTATTGTCAAAAAGAGTACTAAAAATATATCAAACAACATAAAATTGTACTTTCTTTAATATAATGAATAGCAAAATAGATTTTGATAACATCTAAATCAGCGATCAAAAAGCAGCTAACAAATCCATCAAGCCGGTGGTAGGAAGAACGGGCTCAATGCCGTAGTAAAAGGTAAGCACGGCAAGGATTACTAAAGCGCCTTTGTAAAGGAATGAAGCATCGAATAATTCCACTTCTTTGTGCGCTTCGCGGAAGTATAGATACGCCATCACTCGCAAGTAATAATATACACTCGCTGCACTGGCAAGAACACCCACAATCGCTAATGGAACCATGTTGGCGTTAATCGCTGCGGCGAAAACGTAATACTTACCCACGAATCCAACAAAAGGAGGAATTCCTGCTAATGAAAATAAGAAGAGCGAAAGCATCACTCCCATCATCGGCTTTTTGAAGCCAAGTCCGGCAAGATTATTTACGTCTGAAAAGTCCAGTCCTTTGTTTCTCTCATAATAAGCTACAACACCAAATGCCCCAACATTCATGATTGTATAAGCAAATAAATAGAACGCTACTGCATCAAATCCTTCATTGGTTCCGGCAGCTAATCCAACCAAAGCATAACCTGCGTGAGCAATACTTGAGTAAGCCAGCATTCTCTTGATATTATCCTGAACCAGCGCAATAATATTACCGAAGATCATGGTAACAATGGCAATTACCGAAAGCACCGTTTGCCAGTCTAATCCTTCCACAAAAGGAAGCGCTCTTGAAAGCACTAAGATCATCGCCATAAAAGTAGCTGCTTTAGAAGCCGTCGCCATGTAAGCAGTCAATGTAGTTGGCGTAGCCTGATACACATCGGGTGTCCACATATGGAATGGAACCGCGGAAACTTTGAATAAAAATCCGATCAACAATAGAGCCGCACCTGCGATGAATAATAAGTCACCACTTGCTGCTGCTCCAATTCCCGGCAGACTTGTAGTTCCGGTTGCTCCGTAAAGCAATGCTGCTCCATACAGTAAAAATCCGGTAGAAAAAGCTCCGAGCAGGAAATACTTTAATGCACCTTCGGCTCCTTCTTTTTCATTTTTAATTAAGCCGGCAAGTACATATAAACAAATCGACATGGTTTCCAATCCTAAGAAAAGAGAGATCAGATCGTTGGCTCCGGCCAGACAGATCATTCCTGAAGTGGCAAAAAGAATCATACCATACACTTCATTGTACTCATGATCAATATCTCTCAGATAATCACTGGAGAGAAACACACAGAAAAGAGTACCTATCAAAATGATAACATTCCCGAAAGCTGCGGTTCCACCATAAACAAGCATTCCTGAAAAAGCTTCCATCATAGGCTGACCAAGTGCCTGAATGGCAAAAAACAGAGCTGCAATTAATGACAGCGCTGTTACCCAAAATGCAGATTTATGTCCGGATTTAAGTGCTTCAATCGTAATTACGATCAAACCTGCAACAGCGGTGATCACACCCGGTAAAAAAGCTTGTAAATCAGCTAAATAATCCATTCTCGTAGTTTTATATACTTTCTATCGCTTTTGCGAGATCAATATCGTTCTGGGTTACTTTGTCTCCGGCATCGTGTGTACTGAGTTCGATCTTAACCGTATTGTACACATTATACAATCCCGGATGATGAACCAGTTTTTCGGCTTCAATTCCTACCTGAACAATGAACCCTAATGCTTCTTTAAAATCGCCAAACTGAAATTCTTTTTTGATCTTGTCATCGCCTTGTTCCCATCCATTAAGAGACTCAAGTGCTTTTTCAATTTCTTGTTGCGAGAGCGGTGTCATAACTTATTTGTTTGATACCATTAAAGATTCGCCTTCCTGTTCAATTCCGTAAAATGATGCTGTCCAATCCGGTAACTCTTCCCTGTTCGTGTTTTCAAGTACCGCAACACTTTTCTCTTTGGTATTGATAATAAGCTCAGTTACCTGATTCTCAGAGTACTTTGTAAAGTCGATCGGGTGAATTCCTATCCAGAACATAAAAATCATTAAAGGAACTAATAACCCGATTTCACGTGCATTCAGGTCAACTAATTTTTCATTTTCAGGATTATCAAGCGGACCAAACATCACACGCTGGAACATCCATAGCATATAAACTGCAGCAAGAATAACTCCTGATGCTGCAAGAATTGCGTACACTTTATTATTGTACAGTTCTGAGAAGAAAGATCCATTCAATATCAAAAACTCACCAATAAAACCGTTCAGTCCCGGAAGTCCGATCGAGGCAAAAGTAGCGATCATAAACATTACAGTAAAAACAGGAACCTTTTTAGCAATTCCGCCAAAGTCCTTGATCATTCTTGTGTGACGTCGATCGTAAATCATTCCAACAATAAGAAATAATGCTCCGGTTGAAAGTCCGTGATTGATCATCTGAATAATAGCTCCCTGAACAGCTACCGTATTCAGTGCGAAAATTCCAAGTACTACAAATCCCAAGTGACTTACGGATGAATACGCCACCAGCTTCTTCACGTCTTTCTGTACCATCGCCACTAATGCGCCATAAATAATTCCGATCACTGCAAGTGTTGCCATGTAAGGTGCAAATTCCATAAATGCATTTGGGAAAATCGGCATACAAACTCTTACCAAACCATAGGTTCCCATCTTCAACATGATGGCAGCCAGTACAACCGATCCGGCCGTTGGTGCTTCTGTATGCGCATAAGGCAACCAGGTATGGAATGGAAATAATGGAACTTTGATACAGAATGCCAAAGCAAAAGCGAGAAATAAATACGTTTGTTCTTCCAATCCGATTTGATATGCGCTACTTGAAAGGAATCTCCAGTCAAGTGTAAAAGTAGCTCCGTTCATCATAGCGCCCGCATCGTATCCAACATAGATCAAACCAACTAACATGATTAGCGACCCAACTAATGTGTAGATGAAGAACTTGAGTGTAGCTCTGATTCTGTCACTTCCACCCCAAATTCCAATCAGGAAGTACATCGGGATTAATGAAAGCTCAAAGAATACGTAAAAAACCAAAAGATCGAGCGATGCAAAAACTCCGAGTGATGCCGTCTGAAGCAATAATAACATGGAGAGATAACCGCTCAGATGCTTTTTAACAGACTCCCATGAAGACAGAATTACAATGGGTCCCATGAAGGTCGTGAGCATAAAAAGCAACAAACTCAATCCGTCTAAACCAACCAGGTATTTAATATCTAAGTTGTTTGAAATTCGACTTCCTTCTGTCAGATATTGAGCCATACCTGAATTCACTACATCAAAGTTGAACATCAATGGAAGTGAGATTATAAAAGTTACCGAGGTAACCAAAAGAGCGGTCCACTTTTTCGCATTTTCATTTTTAAATGCAAGGATCAAAGGAATCCCTAAAAGCGGAAGATAAATCGTGATATTTAAAAGTAGTTCCATCAAAGCTATAAGAATTACATAATCATTAAATACAGAATGACGATCACTCCAATCACGAACGCCAATGCATAGTTAGAAACAACACCGGTTTGCAGATATCTGAATAAACTACCGAATAACCGAACCGTTCCGGCGATAAAATTCACAAAGCCATCCACAACTTTCATATCGAATACTGCAAGAACTTTGTCTGAAAATTTAACGGTCGGATTTGCAACCAAACCTTCATATACATCATCCAGATTGTACTTGTCTTTCCAAACACTATACAATCCTCCAAACCTCGAAGCTATTTTGGCATCCGATTCTTCCTGCTGATCATTGTTATACATTCTGAAGGCTAGCCAAATTCCTGATACGGCAACGATTACTGACGCGGCGAGAAGTGTCCATTTAAATCCTTTTCCTAACACCAACCCATAATCAGCATTGATGTTATATAACCAGTCGTGTAATAAATTAATATGAGCCGGCTCGCCGGTAAATGTCTCTGCAATAAAGTTTGGAACTCCAAGATATCCACCAAAAATTGCCAGCACTGCAAGCACCCATAGCGGCAATGTCATATTCCATGGACTCTCATGTAAAAACTTCTCGGCTCCAACTGCTTCTTTAATTTTCTGCGGAAGTTTGAATGATCCGTGAAATGTGGTCAATGTTAAACGGAACATATAAAAAGCAGTCAGAAATGCTGTAATTATTCCAACTCCCCAAAGCATCATATACACCCAGCTTCCACCTTCAACAAAACCGGCATTCATTGTAAATGCTAGAATTTCATCTTTAGAGAAAAATCCGGAAAGTAACGGAAAACCTGCAATTGCAATCGTAGAGATTAAAAATGTTTTGTAGGTAGACGGCATGTATTTACTCAATCCACCCATATTTCTCATATCCTGCGGATCAAAATGAACGTCTTTGCCTTCATCATGCAAACCGTGCTCTACATGCTCCATCGCATGAATTACAGACCCTGACCCGAGGAATAAACACGCTTTAAAAAAGGCATGAGTTAATACATGAAACATGGCAGCGGTAAATCCACCTGCACCCAAAGCTAAAAACATGTATCCCAATTGAGAAACAGTAGAATATGCGAGAACTCCTTTTATATCATTCTGTGTGATTGCAATGGTCGCAGCAACAATTGCTGTTAATGCACCAATTACCGCAATTATAATCATCACTTCAGGAATCATCACATACATCGGCGACATCCTTGATATCAAATAAATACCTGAAGTTACCATCGTGGCCGCATGAATAAGTGCTGATACCGGCGTTGGACCTGCCATCGCATCGGGTAACCATACAAATAATGGAATTTGAGCACTTTTACCTGTTGCACCAACAAACATCAGAAGTCCGATTGCAACCGTATATCCTTCGGTAAAGCTGTCAAGGTTTCCAAGAATAACATCAAAGTTTAAACTTCCTACAGTTTGGAAAATCATGAACATTGCAATCAAAAATGCAAAATCACCAATTCTATTATAAATAAATGCTTTCTTTGCAGCATCTGATTTCGCCATATCGGTGTACCAGAAACCAATCAATAGGTACGAACAAACTCCAACTCCTTCCCACCCTAAGAAAAGCAGCAGCAAATTGTTACCAAGAACCAGATTCAACATTGCAAAGATGAACAGGTTCAGATAGGCAAAAAACTTCCAGTATCCTTTATCATGCGACATGTACCCCATTGAGTACAGATGGATCAAAAACCCAACACCTGTCACCACCATGGTCATCATCACTGATAGTTGATCGACTCGATAAGCAATGTCGACGCTAAAAGTACCAACTTCTATCCAGGTAAAAAGCTTATACACAAGCGCTTCTGACCCAGCATTCATGTTCATGAAGAAATAAACTGCAATCACGAATGGAATAAATACCATCGTATTCGCAACAATTCCGATAATTTGTTTTTTATTTCTATAGCTCTCTACGAATAATCCGGTCAATCCGTTGATAAGAAAGCCCACGAGGGGAAGAGCAATAATGAGAGAAAACAGCGCCGTAGCGGATTCCATTTAACTTTTTTTAAAATTAAGACCCAAAAAACCGTAGCCATTAGCTTTGACGGTTGGCAAAGATACAAAAAACTGAAGGAAGGTAAAGCTTATTTTCCCTTAAAAATTATGCTGAAGTATTATTTATTACCATTCAAAATAGAGAGCCCTGAATAATGTGTTTACAATTTTTTTACAGGAAATTCTTAACAATGGAATGCTTATCCTTTTGAAGTGTTTGTTCAACTATTATTTTAACACTCGATTTAAAACTCTAAACTTTCGAAAGTGACTAAAAAAAATGTAATCACAGGTGCTAAATATTTTATAGCGCCTCTACTCGTCTTTCTCTTTTCAACACTAACTTTTGCTGCTGAAGGCTCTTCCCATGGTATTGATGGAAGTAATCTTGGTCTAATATGGGTAATTCCATTTGCCGGAATCCTATTGTCTATCGCTCTGTTTCCGCTTTTTGCTGAAGATTTCTGGCATCACCATTTTGGGAAAATATCTGCTGTCTGGGCATTTTCCTTGCTCATTCCAATGATTATAACCTTCGGTTTTGATAAAACATTGTATGAAGTCCTTCATGCTTATTTACTAGAATACTTTCCTTTTATCATATTATTGCTGGCACTGTTTACAGTGTCGGGAGGTGTAAGAATCAAAGGATATCTGAAAGGAACTCCCGAAGTTAATACAGGTCTGCTTCTTTTAGGTACCATTCTGGCTAGCTGGATGGGTACAACAGGTGCCGCCATGTTATTAATTCGCCCAATGCTTCGCGCAAATGCATGGAGAGAAAAGAAAGTGCATATGGTCGTTTTCTTTATCTTTTTGGTTGCAAACGTGGGTGGTTCACTTACTCCACTTGGTGACCCACCATTATTCCTTGGTTTCTTGCAAGGGGTAGATTTCTTCTGGACAACAACCAATTTGTTCTGGGAAATGCTTTTTGTAGCTGTAATTCTGTTGATACTTTACTACTTCTGGGATAAGGCATTATATAAGAAGGAAACTAATACACCACCTAAAGACGATGGTTCTGAGCCACTAGGAATTGAAGGTGGGTTTAACCTTATCTTACTATTAGGTGTAGTTGCAGCTGTGCTTTTTTCAGGGATTGCGAAAATTGGTGAATTTGAGATTTATCATGTTCATGTTACCTATCAAAACCTGATTCGTGACTTCACTCTGCTATTAATAACCTGGGCAAGCTGGCACTTTACATCGAAAGAAAGTCGTGCTGCAAACGGTTTTAACTGGTTCCCGATTCAGGAAGTTGGAAAATTGTTTGCAGGTATTTTTATCACCATTATTGCGCCAATTGCGATGCTTAAAGCAGCAAATAACGGTCAGGGTGCTCTTCAGTTTGTAAACGATGCTGTATTTACCGAAGGTGGCGATCCTATAAATGAAATGTTCTTCTGGATTACCGGACTTCTTTCCGCATTCCTTGATAATGCACCAACTTATCTGGTTTTCTTTAATGCAGCCGGTGGTAGCGCTGAAATTCTGATGACCGAAATGTCCAGAACTCTGATTGCAATTTCATCAGGTGCTGTATTTTTTGGAGCACTTACTTACATAGGTAATGCACCTAACTTTATGGTAAAATCTATTGCAGAGCAAAGTGGCGTTAAAATGCCGTCTTTCGGTGCATATATGCTTTGGTCATTTGGTATTTTAGTTCCGATTTATTTACTCGTCACCTTTTTATTTATATAAGTGATCAAACCATTTATCATAAAATTAAAAGGAGCGGTTTTACTGCTCCTTTTTTGTTCCGGACCAGTTTTGGCTCAACAGCATAACACTGCTGTAACCGATTCTATTAAAAGAGCCTTTTTACCCGCACTCTCATATAATTCGGATTTTGGACTAATGGCAGGAGGTTTATTTCATCGATATCATTACAAAGGCGATAATAAACCCTTCTATTCCTTTACACAGATCGCAGCCATTGCTTCTACAAAAAGTCTGGCCTCTTTTCTTATCGAACATGATAAACCCAATGCATTTAATTCCAATCTAAGATTCACAAATTCGATTTATGTTTCCAGATTTTTCCAGGATAACTTCTACGGAATCGGATCCTATCAGAAAATCGATGATTCATTTAATGCGTCAACCGATTTGTATACTTTCAACTCTTTTTCATTTGGGATTTCTTCGGAACTGAGAGTTCCTCTTAAAAGATCGGATCGTAACAGCCTGGATATTCTTGCAATCCTAAATTTTGATTATAAAACCCCCTGGAATAATGATTCAAACAGCCTGATTTCTCAGCAAGCTCCAATTGGAGAAAAAGGAGGAAGAACATTTCATCTCGGCACCGGGTTCTTATGGGAAAACAGAAACAGTGAGTTTCGACCTACATACGGAAATTATGTAGAAAGCAGTCTTGAAGTGGGACAAACCTGGTTTGGGAGTTCATACAATACTTCGATAGTCAGGTTCGATGCAAGACAATATGTTTCTTTTAATCTGATCAAAGAAATTACCTGGGCAAACCGTTTCTACACAAAACAAACAGCCGGAGAAGTTCCTTACTGGAAATTGGCTTATGCAGGTGATGAAGAAACTTTGAGAGGTTACCCGAACAGGCGATTCATGGATGACAATGTAGTGCTTTTTAATACGGAGCTGAGAACCTGGCTTTTTAAAATCGATGCTATAAAAGGCGAATTCGGTGGGACTTTATTTTTCGATGTCGGAAGAACCTACCCCAACGGAGCTTCATTTTCAGATATCACTTCAGATTTGAAATATTCGGGTGGATTAGGTGTAACCAGCTCTTTCATTACTCCTGATTTCATTCTCAGAACTGATGTTGGTTTTTCGGAAGAAGGAATAGGAATCTATTTTACTGCGGGATACATGTTTTAGCGCAAAAACAAAGCTTTGGAATTAAGAATTGGTTTCGATATAAAATTGAAGTTGTCACCATTTATTTAGTGAATCGTTCAATACTAAATAAAGAAAAATCTTCAATTCTACATTCTTAATTTTTAATTCTCAGCTTTGCTGAGTAATCCTCGATTCCTGTAAATCAAATCCTTTGTTTTATCTTTCAATAATTCGGAAGCATCCATCAGCATGGCCTCACTGTCAGGGAACGGAACCCGGTCAATTCGGACAATCTTTCGAGATTCTCGACTCAGTGCTCTTTCATCTCCGCTATAACTTGCAGAAAGATGTTCGAATACGGCGGTCACTGAAATATCTTCTCTTTTCTCTAACTGATCCGTCTTCAGATTAACAAACTCAATGATCCCACCTACAAAACCTTCCTTGGTCTGAACAGTTTCTGTAACTTCAGCTTCTACGGTTATGTAATTAGGTTCTCGAATATCATTTCCTAATGAGTCTTTCTTCACATTACCGTTTTCATCAAGCACATATTTGGTTCCATCCTGAATTTCTTTCTCGTCTGTATATTTGTTATTGGTGATCTCTTCCGGAGAAACAATAATATCACGGATGTTCAATACCACAAAATAATCGTAATCCACATCCTCTTCTTCATACACACTGTATTCAGCCCATTCGCTGTTCAGGTCTCCAACTCCGATTTGTCGCAACTGATCATCAAAGCGAGCGGGTAAAACCGATTCAGAATTATTCTCAATTACAAACAAAATCTGATTGGTTCCCAGATATCGTGCTTCGCTCATCCGGGCATTCACATCTTTATAATTGTCATAAATGCTTTTCACAATCTGAAATTCATCGAAAGCATGACGAGCATTTAATCTTCCTCCCTGTTTCAGATAATCAATCCCAGCCTGATAAGAATTCTCTGCGGCCTGTTCTTTGGATGCGATCAGTTTTTCATCGTAATCAACCAAAGTAAACTGGCGTAAAACCGAACTCGGTAGTGTTTTCAATTTATCCTGACGTCGATCCAGTCGCACATAGAGATCATAAATTTCAACAAAGTTTTCTTCTCGACCTTCTTTCTCCAGAAAATCAATTCGATCCTTATCAAAATCCTGAGCTTTACCGTACGCTTCCTTTAGTACGTACAGTTCTTTATCGTTTCCGGGATTTTTTCTCAGCTTGCTGATGGATTTATCAATCGCCTTTTCATATTGCCCCTTTTGTAAATATTTTTCTGATGAAGCACATGCCATCAGAAGTACAAAACTTGTTAGAATTAAAATTGATTTCTTAACCATAACGCCACTTTTTGATTTTCAAGAAGGTAGCAAATCCCAAAAACAAAAAAAGCTTTCACTCTTTAGGGATAAAAGCCTTTGATCAATGATCTTTTAATTGCAATTGTTATGTAACTTCCACATTTCGGGATTATGACCTTCAGGAATATTTTTGCACGGATCTCCTGCTCCATACCCTCTTAGTTCGTTGTATTTCTGAACCTGAGCCTCGGTAAGAACGGGTAATGATTCAAGATGAGCATTAAGATGTACAAACCTGAGTTCTGATCTTATATCTCCGATTTTACCCAAGAACTCTTTCAATGTCTCTGAATCAAATTTTCGAACTTCAAACGAAGTATTCAGTTCTTTTTCAAGACTCACGTACTCTTTTCCTAATTCTATTGCTCTTTTTTTCATCCGATCATATATAGCTGTGATCTGTTGTTCCTGTTCTTTCGAAAGTGAAATTTCTTCTTTCATTTCAAGTATATGCAGTGGACCGGGAACGCCATTTAACTCTGCTGCTTTTGCCAACCCCCAACCTTTCCCGTTCAGCAAAGCCTCAATATCGGATTCAGAAAGTGTTTTAATTGCTCTGTTTTCTTCACCGGCATATGGGGATTTGTGATCCTGATGCTGAGAAAAGAGATTCGGCAGGAATAGAAATGAGATCAGAATTAATAATAGAGAGTTTTTCATACTTATGGCTCATGTGATTTTTAAATAGATAATAAAACAAAAAAAGCTTTCATCCTTTGTAGAATGAAAGCTTTATAAATTCAAAGCAAATAATCCTTACTTACCAACGAAGTAAATTAATCTCACCCACATCAACCGTTAGATTATTTCTGAAGATGGCGATAATGATCGCTAATCCAACCACTGCTTCCGCTGCTGCTACCGCTAAAGCAAAAAACACAAAAATTTGTCCATCGATGTTGCCATGGAAGCTACTGAATGAAACCAGCGACAAATTCACTGCATTCAGCATTAATTCCACACACATAAAAATCACAACGGCATTTCGGCGGATAAGCACACCGATAATCCCTATCGAAAACATGATAGCACTAACCGCTAATAACCAATCAATCTCTAACATTCTCTTATCCTTTTTTGATTTTGAACTGAGCAACCATTAATGCACCTACAACTGCTGCGGTAAGCAGAATTGCAGTCATCTCAAACGGTAATAAATATTTTGTGTAAAGCACATCACCTGCGGCTTCTACGGTTCCAACTTGCGTCATAGCTGAAGATACTTCCGGCAGAAAATCGGTTACGCCGGCAATACTGTAAAAAATTTGTCCAACTACAGCCGCACCAAGAATGAAAGCGAGAAAATATTTAACCCTGAATTTATCGAATAGCTTTTCTTCATCCTGTACATTCAACAACATAATTACGAACAGGAAAAGAACCATAATGGCACCGGCATAAACCAAGATCTGAATAACAGCTAAAAACTGAGCTTGTAATAACAGATAAATTCCTGCCAAAGAAACCATGTTGATCACCAGAAAGAGCGCACTATTTACTACGTTCTTGTTGATGACCATAGCAAGTGCGGAAGCGATGGCTAAAACAGCCAACATAAAAAATAAGTATACGATCATATTACCCTTTAAATTTGCGGTGTAAATGTAGCACTATTTGATTCGGGCTTCAAGATAAAAACGGCGATAATTGCTTAAATCCAGAAATAAATTAATCCAGCCCCGCCAATTAACCAGCAGTAGTAAGCAAAATAGTGAAATCCTTTATTTTTCAGGATCACGATTAGATACTTCAACGCATAATATCCCGAGATAAACGCAGTAAAAAAACCTACAAGTAAACTTTGAACCTGAACGGTATCAATTCCGGCTTCCATCAGATCCAGAATCTGAAGCAACATAGCTCCGGCAATCACAGGAATCACCATCAAAAAAGAAAAGTTAGCAGCCTCCTCTCTTTTAATACCAAAATATAATGCTGTTGAAATAGTCGAACCTGAGCGACTGATTCCCGGTATCATAGCAAAAGCCTGAGCGATACCAATAATAAAACTCTTTCCTAAAGTTACTTTCCCTTCTTTTTCTTTGGCGAATTTTGTCAAAAATAAAATAGCTCCCGTTACTATCAGCATAATGCAAACCAGAAAGGGATTATCAAAAATCGACTCCACACTATCTTTGAGCGTAAAACCAACAATAAATGCAGGAATCATGCTTATCAGAATAAACAAAATCATTTTTACCTGAGGATCATCCTTCTTCTCCTTAGGAGAAACCACAAAGCTTACTCCTGATTTTAACAGATCTCCGATCATGGATCGGTAATAAATCAGAATACTGCAAAGCGTTCCAAAGTGAACTACGATTTCAAAAGTTAGTCCGGCTTCATTATTTTCCCCGAGGAAATATTTACCCAGAGCAAGGTGTCCCGAGCTACTGATAGGTAAAAATTCGGTTAGGCCCTGAAGAAGCCCGAGTAAAAAAGATTGTAAAAGATCCATGTATATATTTTGATGGCTTTTTGGAAGGCGAGAAATTAACCATATCATAAGGAAAATTATAACGGAATCAGAAAATAATGAGTGAAATGACGGTTGACATGCAGGCACTTGGTGAAAAAATTGAAAAAAGCAGCGCTTTTATCGAAGATATCAGAAAAGAATTAGACAAAGTCATTATTGGTCAACAGTATATGATCGACCGCTTATTGGTCGGTTTGCTAACAAACGGACACGTTTTACTGGAAGGTGTTCCCGGACTGGCAAAAACTTTGACCGTATCATCTCTGGCCACCGTTTTAAATACAGAATTTCAGCGTATTCAGTTTACTCCGGATCTTTTACCGGCAGATTTGATCGGTACACTCATTTATAACCAGAAGGAAGCGGAATTTCTGGTTAAGAAAGGACCTATTTTTGCCAACATTATTTTAGCTGATGAGATCAACCGTTCCCCGGCTAAAGTTCAAAGTGCGCTTCTTGAAGCCATGCAGGAAAAGCAGGTTACCATTGGCGAAAATACATTCAAACTGGAAGAGCCTTTTCTTGTACTTGCCACTCAAAACCCGGTGGAGCAAGAAGGAACTTACCCGCTACCTGAAGCTCAGGTGGATAGGTTTATGTTGAAGTTGAAGATCGGTTACCCGACTGAAACCGAAGAAATGGAAATTATGCGTCGGATGGCAAAAACCGGAGCAAAACCAACTTTGGAAACGGTAGTTACTACCGAGAAAATCATGGAGGCCCGAAGTGTGATCAACGAAATCTACATGGATGAAAAAGTTGAGAAGTATATCGTTGATCTGGTTTTTGCGACAAGAAAACCAGCCAATTACGGACTTAAAGAATTAGAAGACCTGATTGGATTCGGAGGATCGCCGAGAGCTACCATCAATCTGAATCTTGCAGCAAGAGCTCAGGCATTTATGGAACACAGAGCTTATGTAACTCCGGAAGATGTACGAACTATCGCCATGGATGTACTTCGCCACAGAATTATCCCAACTTTTGAAGCCGAAGCAGAAGATATCAGCTCAGAAGATATTGTGGAGAAGATTATGGGAACGGTTCAGGTTCCGTAGGTTGGTTATTGGTTGATTGGTGGATAAGTTTCACTCGTTCCAGACCTCCGGTCGGAGTGAAACTGGGAAGCTCTGCTTCCATTTATCTCGCTCTAATGCTCTGTGTTGGAGTGTTCTTATATGAGATTTAGTTTATGAAAATAACTTTTTGGATTTTATTCATTGGAGCTCCTTTGCTACTCCTTTTTATCTTTTCGCCTCCTGGTCCTGCCTACTTTGTTACAATGCTTTTTCATTACCCAGTTTGGTTTGTGCTCAAATTGGTCTCCGAATTTGCTCATAGAAGAATTGAGTTAAATGAGTCAATAATATTCTTCATAGCAATTGTTATTGGCTTGATCTGCACTTTAAATTTTTATCAGATGGGAGGAGACGGAAAACCATTCGAAGAAATAAAAGTTTTTTCAAAAATTATTTCGTCACCGAAAAGTATTTTACACTCTGATAAATATGATTCTTCAACTCATGAAAATCGGCTTCTCAGAAGCGCTGCTTTAGGTAAATTTTATGAGAAAGATTTGGACTTGGACTTACGCCTTTTGTTAGCTGACAATGAATTCCGAAACGTAACTTCATTTTATATTCATAAAAAAGGACCAGAACTTAATTCAAATCTTGATGAGTTTAAATACAATAATATTGATAATGACTTTCTAATAGAATTTGAAATCAAAGATCAAGTTGTTGAAATGAGGCTTTCTAAAATTGAAGAAAATAGAATAGTAGATCTTAAAAGTGGTCATTTCCTTGTCAACGAAGAACTTTATGATTTCGATTCGGGTCTGAGCTATTTCCTCTTTTACTATTTTAAATGGTTTCATAACAATTCTTGATTCTTTTTCAGTCTTTTCTTGTTACACTCGTTCCAGACCCCAGTACGAAACGAGACTTTAACTGTTCCTTAGTTATCCGCTCAATCTGTGTCATCCGTGTTCGATACTCAGATATTCAAATTCCGTGCTTTTATGACTTAGTGGCAAAATAAAATTCAGGGTTTACTTTTATCAAAAATTAGAATAGACTTCCTGAAGTGAAAAATTTATTACGAAATAGCGTCCTGCATTTAATCTCAATTCCAGAGAACGCTATTTCTATGATTACAATCACAACAATTACAACCCCTTAGGGGGTCATATCTTTCATATCGCCATTCGGCAACTGTTGCCAACTCGTTTCACTCTCACTCTCACTCTCACTCATAATCAAAAGTCTTAATTATTAATGCTTGTTTTAAAATTTGGCGGAACCTCTGTGGCATCCGCAGAAAACATCAGAAAAGTATATAACATCGTAAACAATCAGTCTCAGTCAGATAAAGTTATTGTCGTTGTATCAGCGCTGGGTGGAATTACAAATTTATTAGAAGAATGCTCAGCCTTAGCGTCTCTGCAAAATGAAAAGTATCTGGAACTATTATCAGAAATTGAGAACAGACATTTAGAGCTTTGTGCTGATCTCTTTGATATCAAGGAAAGAAGTAACATACTTACGAAAGTAAAATTGACGCTCAATGAACTTGAAGATATTTATCGGGGCGTTTTTCTGATTCAGGAGCTTTCCCCACGCTCTCTGGATCATATTCTGAGTTTTGGAGAACGGCTTTCCTCGCTCATTATTAGCGGATTTTTTAACAAGGAAGGCTTAGAAAGCAAACTTCTTGATTCTAAATCACTAATAAAGACAAACGAACACTTTGGAAAAGCCACGGTAGACTTTCAGTCAACTAATTCAGCTATACATCAGAAGTTAAAAAACGCATCCGGAGTTTTTATTTGTGGAGGATTCGTGGCTTCTTCAAAAGAAAAAAACTATGTCACAACGTTGGGGCGTGGCGGTTCTGACTACACAGCCTCCATTTTTGCGGCTGCTTTAGATGCCGATGAGTTGCAAATTTGGACGGATGTAAGTGGTATGATGACTACTAATCCAAAACTGGTTCCTACAGCACATCCCATTCAGCATATTTCTTATGAAGAAGCCATGGAGCTTTCTCATTTTGGAGCAAAAGTTATTTACCCTCCTACGATTCAACCCGTTCTCGACAAAAAGATACCTATTCGTATTAAGAATACATTCGCTCCTGAAGATTCAGGTACCTTAATTTCAAAAAAAGGATCAGAAAATGGGGATATTGTAAAAGGAATTTCGAGTATAGATGAAATTGCACTTTGTACACTTACGGGAAGCGGCATGGTTGCTGTTCCTAATATTTCATTTCGATTGTTTGCGGCTTTAAGTCGTGAGCAAATCAACGTCATAATGATTACTCAGGCATCATCCGAACATTCTATTTCGGTCGGAATTGATTTATCTGATGCAGAAAAAGCACAGAATGCAATCTCGAAAGAGTTTTCATATGAAATAGAAGCTCACCGAATTGATCCTTTGGAAGTAGAAACCGGACTATCCATTGTTGCCTTGGTTGGCTCAAATATGAAACAACAGGTAGGTGTAAGTGCAAAACTTTTCGAAACGTTCAGTCACAATGGAACCAACATCAGAGCTATTGCTCAGGGATCTACAGAGCTTAATATTTCAGTCGTAATTGATAAAAGAGACCTTAAAAAGTCTCTTAATAGTATCCATGAGAGCTTCTTCTTATCAGATCGTAAAGTCATCAATTTGTTTATGATCGGAGTTGGAAATGTAGGCAAGACTTTCATTGAACAGATCAATATGCAACAGGAATATTTGCTTAATGAGCACCATATTGATATCAGGATAGCCGGAATCGCCAATTCCAAAAAAATGCTTTTTGATGAGTCCGGTATTTATCTCGATAGCTGGGAAACAACTCTGAATTCTAGCGATAAGCAGATGGATAATGATCTGTATGTATCAACACTTAAGGATTTAAATCTCCGAAATAGTGTATTTATTGATAACACAGCATCAGAAGAGATCTCCGGCCTCTATAAAACTCTTCTTCAGTCAAGCGTTTCAGTAGTAACCCCAAACAAAATAGCTTGTTCTTCTGATTATGATTTATTCACAGAATTAGAACAAACAGCTAAACGTTATCAGGCTAAATTTCTCTATGAAACCAATGTGGGCGCCGGATTACCGGTAATCTCAACGTTGAACGACTTGATCAAAAGCGGTGATAAAGTCCACAAAATTCAGGCTGTACTTTCCGGAACTCTGAATTTTATCTTTAACAATTATGATGGCTCCGCTAAATTCTCAGAAATAGTTAAACAAGCAAAGGCGGAAGGTTATACCGAACCCGATCCGCGGCTTGATCTCAGCGGACTGGACGTAATGAGGAAAATTCTGATTCTCTCAAGAGTTAACGGAGTGGATATGGAACTGGATGAAATCTCGAACCGACCTTTTATTCCTGAGGAATGCATGAATACCGAATCGCTGGAAGAATTCTATACTAAGTTAGATGAAAATGAATCTGTATTTCAGGATATTTTCAGAAAAGCGGAAGCCAAAAAAGAGCGTTTGAAGTATGTGGCTTCTTTTGAAAATGGGAAAGCAGAAACCGGACTTGAAAGCTTTGGCTCAGAACATCCTTTTTATAATTTGGGAGGAAAAGATAACATCGTATTGTTTTATACAAATCGTTATAAAGAACAACCTTTGGTTATTAAAGGGGCCGGAGCCGGAGCTTCTGTAACCGCTTCAGGGATTTTTGCTGACATTATGAAAATCGCATCCGCTTAGATATGAATGAAATTAAAGTTTTTGCCCCCGCTACCGTTGCTAATGTAGCTTGTGGTTTTGATATCCTTGGATTTGCAATTAACGGTATTGGAGATGAGATCTTCGCCAGAAAAACAGAAAACCCTGAATTAAAAATTTCTGCAATTCACGGAGGCTACCCGTTATCGACTAACAACGATGAAAATGTAATTACAGTAGCGGCAAAAGCTTTACTGGATTCTTTGGAAATGAAACCTGATTTCGGAATCGAGTTCGAGCTTACGAAAAAAGTAAAACCCGGAAGCGGACTTGGATCAAGTGCTTCAAGTTCGGCAGCTGCTGTTTTTGCAGTAAATGAACTACTTGGGAAACCTTTCTCTAAAAAAGCGTTGGTTCAGTTTGCAATGGAAGGCGAAAAACTGGCTTCAGGTCTTGCTCATGCTGATAATGTAGCTCCTTCTCTTCTTGGCGGATTTACATTAGTGCGAAGTTACGAACCTCTGGATGTAGTTTCTTTGGCATACCCGGAAGAACTGTTTGTGATGGTGATCCATCCGCAAATTGAAATAAAAACCTCAGATGCAAAACGAATTCTCCGGAAACAAATTGACATGAAAGATGCCATTACTCAATGGGGAAATATAGCCGGATTGGTAAGTGGCTTAGCGAGTTCAGATTATGATTTGATCGGAAGATCGCTACATGATGTGATTGCAGAACCTGTTCGCGGATTACTTATACCTGCATTTAAAGAAGCAAAACAATTAATTATGAATAATGGTGCATTAGGTTGTAGTATTTCAGGTTCTGGTCCCTCAATTTTCGCATTGTTTAAGTACCGGAAAGAAGCTCAAAAAGCATCCACTCTCATAAAAACATTATATACTGATATTGATTTAGAATCCTATGTTTATATCTCTGATATTAATTCGAAAGGCGCGGAGGTACTATCTTGAAATTTTACAGCACTAATGGAAAATCGAACCTGACTTCATTTCGCGAGGCTATTTTTAAAGGACTCCCTGATGATAACGGACTTTATATGCCGGAACAAATTCCTGTACTTCCTTCCTCATTTTGGGACTCACTTGACACTTTATCTCTTCAGCAAATTGCATTCGAGGCCTTAAAGCCTTTTGTAAAAGAAGAAATCAACAATAAAGATCTGAAAACTATCATTTCTGAAACTCTGAACTTTGATATACCCTTGATTCAAGTTTCAGATTCTATATATAGTCTGGAATTATTTCATGGACCAACGTATGCATTCAAGGATGTTGGAGCACGTTTTCTTGCCAGATGTTTGAGTCACTTTACTAAACAGTCCAAGAAAAAACTCACTGTACTTGTAGCTACTTCCGGTGATACAGGGAGCGCTGTTGCCCAAGGATTTTATACTGTCCCGAATATCGAAGTGGTAATTCTTTATCCAAAGAATGGAATCAGTGACTTTCAAAAGTATCAGATGACCACTCTAGGCAAGAATATTACTGCATTGGAAGTTGATGGTGTTTTTGATGATTGTCAGGCTTTAGTAAAAAAAGCTTTTCTGGATAAAGAACTGTCGACTTCAAAAAATCTGACTTCTGCTAATTCAATCAACATAGCCAGACTATTACCACAAAGTATCTACTACTTTTATGCTCTTGCTCAATTAGATGATGAACAGAGAGAAAATGTGGTAATTTCTGTCCCTTCGGGGAATTTCGGGAATCTTACGGCCGGACTCATCGCTCAAAAAATGGGATTACCTGTATCTCACTTTTTGGCTTGTTCAAATAAAAATGATACGGTACCAAGCTATCTGGAAACTTCAGAGTATCATCCAAAGCCATCCGTTAAGACTATTAGTAATGCCATGGATGTTGGAGATCCAAGTAACTTCCGTAGAATGCTTGATCTTTTTGACGGATCATATGAAAAAATGAAAGATAAAATTTCAGGATACTCATTCTCTGATGAGGAGACCCGATCGGTCATTAACAAAGTCTACAAAGAATTTGGATACACTCTCGATCCACATGGCGCTGTAGGTTACGCCGGATTGAAGGAGTATTTGAGTCAAAACAACAAAACCGGAATTCTTCTTGAAACGGCTCATCCCTACAAATTCAAAGAAACGGTAGAAAAGGAAATTAATACTGATTTAAAACCTGTGGAAGAAATCAGCTCAGTAGATGATTATTCAATCTCTTTTAAGAATGATTTTGGAAGGTTTAAAGAGTTTTTGATGGACATAAGTTAGAAAGAACTACTTTGATTCTTGTTCCGGATCTCAGGAAGCAGAAGTTCATAACTGCATTCTGCACCGGAGGTACGAAACGAAGTTGAAAAGTGGAAATCTTCATTGCTGAACAAAAAGCCAATCTTGTTCTACTTATAGGCTCTTTTTTCTAACTTATAAAATTTTCGTGCTTTTGTTCTTCCATGGCTAAAACAAAAAAAGGCATCCAAAATTAATTGGATGCCTTTGAATAGTCTGCGACTTACCGAAGATTACTCTTCTTCGTCAGCGTCTTTTTTAGACTTCTTGGCAGCAGCGGCTTTCTCTTCTGCTTCCATCTGATCTTTTAAAGCTGCAAGACCTGACATTTCACCAAGCGTTGGTGCTCCGGTCTCTACATCGCCTTCTTCGATCTTCTTTTTAGCTGCTTCTGCTTTTTTCTGATCTTTATCAAGCTGACTCAAGCTGATGTTTTTCGCTTCTTCATTGAAATCAAGAACGAATGCTTCAACTTTATCGCCTTCTTTAAACTCAGGTTCAACCGCTTTGCTGTAATTCAGAAAAGCGTCCACACCAAGAGGAAGTTTAACAAAAGCACCTTTTGCTGTTGTTTTAACCACTTCACCTTCAATGTCTGTGCCTGGAGCATATTCCTTAGCATATTGCTTCCAAGGGTTATCCTGAACCTGCTTATGACCAAGTGTAATTCTTCGGTTATCAAAATCAACTCCAAGAATTACTACCTCTATTTCCTGATCTTTATCAACAACTTCGTTTGGGTGCTCAACATTATCGTCCCAGCTTAGGTCAGAAACGTGGATCAAGCCATCAATTCCCGGCTCAAGCTCAACAAATACTCCAAAGTTGGTAAGGTTTCTGATAACACCTTTCTGCTTCGATCCAACAGGGAATCTTTCAAGGATGTCTGCCCAAGGATCGTTAGTAAGTTGTTTAACACCGAGAGAAATTTTCTTCTCGTCTTCGTTGATGTTAAGAACAACACATTCAACTACATCGTCTTTTTGTACTAACTGAGAAGGATGCTTGATATGTTGAGTCCACGACATTTCACTGATGTGAATCAATCCTTCAACGCCTTTTTCAAGTTCGATGAATGCTCCGTAATCAGCGATAGAAACCACTCGACCCTGAACTTTCATTTCTTCAGGATATTTAGCGTGAATTTCTTCCCACGGATGTGGTTGCAACTGCTTCAATCCAAGAGAAACTCGTTTACTCTTCTCGTCAAAGTCGATAACAGCAACGTTCATGCGCTGATCAAGCTGTACAATTTCATTCGGGTTATCAACACGTCCCCACGAAAGGTCTGTGATGTGAAGAAGTCCGTCAACTCCACCAAGATCGATAAATACACCGAAATCAGTAATATTTTTTACAGCACCTTCAAGAACCTGACCTGCTTCAATCGTTTCAAGAATTTGCTCTCTTTGTTCTTCAAGATCACTTTCAATAAGAGCTCTGTGAGAAACAACCACGTTTTCAGCAGCCATATTTAATTTAACAACTGCAAATTCCATAGTTCTGCCAACATAAGCATCAAAATCTCTTACAGGACGAACATCAATTTGTGAACCCGGCAAGAACGCATCGATACCAAAAATATCAACAACCATTCCACCTTTGATTCTTCTCTTAATATACCCTTCGATAACTTCTTCAGTACCGTGAGCACCTTCAATTTTCTCCCAAGCCTGCAGAATATCAGCTTTACGACGGGAAAGAATTAACTGACCATCTTTATCTTCAACACGATCAAGGAATACATCTACTTCATCGCCAGGCCCCATATTCTCAAGAATAGTTGATGGGAACTCGTTAGCTGCGATAATACCTTCAGATTTGAATCCAATATCAATTACAACATACTTTTCATCAATGGAAGCTACTCTACCGGTAATAATTTCTTTTTCTTCAATCTGATTGAGCGTATTCTCATACATTCCCATCATCTCGTTAAACTCGTCATCAGTATATTCATCTGATGCGGTATTAAGTTGATCGTAAGTGTACACTTCGCCGTCAACTTCTCCGGTAAATACGTGAGTTAGCGCTTCTTCAATTTTTTCTTCAGAAGCATCAGCTGCAGCTTCTTCCGTTGTTTCTTCTACTTGCTCTTCAGTCTCTTCAACAGCTTCGGTTGTTACTTCTTCCTGTTCAGTTTCCTGTTTGTTTAATTCTTCGGTCATTTAATCGTTTTGTTAATGTTTTACCTCACAACTGACTTTCAGTAATGGGATAAGGTTAAAATTAATGTTCAGGTAAAATTTTCCTGATTTGTTCTTTAATAACTGCTACCTGTTCTTCAAAAGTTAATTCTGATGTATCAATTTCTATAGCATCGTTGGCTTTTTTCAGCGGATCTGATTTTCTATTGGAATCCTTTTCATCTCTGGATGAAAGATTTTTTCGAATCTCTTCAAGAGAGGCTTCAATTCCTTTAGCATTTAACTCTTCCATCCTGCGCTGAGCTCTTTTATTTAGATCAGCAATCATGAAAAACTTTAATGCTGCATCAGGAAAAACCGCAGTTCCAAGATCTCTGCCATCTGCAATAAATACATCTTTACTTATTTCTTGCCTCATCAATGTGTTCACATATGCTCTGACTTTGGGATCAGAAGCAACCTCACTCACTGAATTAGAAACATCCATTTCGCGGATACGATCCGAAACATCTGATCCGTCAAGTGAGCAGTGAAATTTTTTATTTTTGAAGTGAAAAGAAATATTACTTTCTTTCAGGCGGTCAAAGAACAAGGTTCTGTTTTTTTCTGATTGTAAAAAAATAAGCGTTGCGACTCGGTATAAAGCACCTGAATCCAAAAATTGGATATTAAGTTGCTCGGCTAATGCACGAGCTGTTGAACTTTTACCTGATCCGGCAGGCCCATCAATTACTATAATCATAACAGAAAGGTTAAATTACATTTATTTGTCGAATTATTCAATCAATTGTTGAATAATGTTTCGATAACCCGTAATTTTATCGACTGAAAATTTTTACATCAAATTCGATATTCGAAATGCCACAAACTAAACAAGCTATTAAAAGAGTTCGACAGGCAGAAAAACGCAGAGCGCATAACCGTAACAGAAAGTCAAAGATGAGAACGCTGATTAAAAGCGTAATGAACTCAACTGACAAAAAAGAAGCTGAAAAGCTTTTAAAAGACGCTGTTTCTTACATTGACCGTATGAGCGTTAAAGGTATTGTGCACAAAAACAATGCTGCCAGAAAGAAAGCTGCTCTTACCAAGCACGTAAATAACTTATAAGATCTTATTTTTATGGCCGGCCCTGTATCTAAAGCACTTCTTGTAATTTTAGATGGTTTCGGGCTGGCTGAAGATCCTTCCGTCAGTGCCATTGATAAGGCTGACACCCCTTTCATAGATTCTCTTTTCGAAAATTATCCCCACACCCGTTTATCTGCAAGCGGTGATAATGTTGGGTTGCCTGAAGGTCAATTCGGAAATTCAGAAGTTGGTCATCTAAACATAGGTGCAGGAAGAATTGTCCGACAGGAATTATCCAGAATTAATCTTGCAATCCGGGACAATAGCTTTTTCGAAAATAAAATCCTCTTGGATTCAATAGAGCACGCAAAAAAGAAAAACAAAATTCACATCTTTGGTCTTTTCTCTGATGGTGGAGTTCATAGCCATAACGATCATCTTTTTGCACTTCTTAAGCTTTGCAAACAGAATGATATTGACAATGTTTATGTCCATGCCTTTACGGATGGAAGAGACACCTCACCTCAAGGTGGAAAAAAGTACGCGAGGGAATTTCAAAAACAAGCTATAAAAGCCGGCACAGGAAAATTAGCTTCTATTATAGGCAGATATTATGCCATGGATAGGGACAATCGCTGGGAAAGAGTCCAACTTGCATACAATTTACTGGTGCATGGAGAGGGTGAATATTTCAATTCTGCGGATGAAGCTTTCGATGCTACCTACGCTAATGATATCACAGACGAGTTCATCAAACCTGTGATTTTAGATGATTCAGCAGAATCCAGAATTCAAAAAGATGACGCAGTAATTTTCTATAATATCCGAGGAGACAGAGCCAGAGAAATTTCAAAAGCTTTGAATGAAAGAGAGTTCTCTGAATTTGAAACTGAAGATTTAAATCTTCAATACTCTACGTTTACCTCCTACGATAAAACATTTGACTTCGCTAAAGTGGCGTATCCACCCCAAGAGTTAAAAAATACTTTAGGGGAATGGGTCAGTAAACAGGATTTAAAGCAGTTCCGAATCGCTGAAACAGAAAAATATCCTCATGTTACTTATTTCTTTAACGGTGGAATTGAAACTCCCTACAAAGGGGAAGATCGGTTAGTGATTCCAAGCCCAAAAGTAGCTACTTACGATCTTCAGCCTGAAATGCATGCTTCTGAAGTTGCTGATGCCCTCTGCGGGAAACTTGAATCCGGCAAATATAAACTAGCAATTCTTAATTTTGCCAATCCTGATATGGTTGGACATACCGGAGTTATGAAAGCCGCAATAAAAGCCGTTGAAGCAGTAGACAAAGAGCTCAAAAGAGTTGTTGAATCAGCAAACAAATCAGGATACACCACTTTAATAATCGCCGACCATGGTAATGCTGATCAGATGATTAAAGAAGATGGCAGCCCTCATACAGCACATACTACCGCTTTAGTCCCCGCAATTTTAGTCAATCATCCGGATAATCCTAATATGAATCCCGGAATATTGGCCGACGTTGCCCCTACTCTTTTAAAATGCATGGGAGTCAGCCAGCCTGACGAGATGACCGGCAAATCTCTTTTTTAATTCACATCTGACAGTATTTTTTTTGCAATTAGGTATCCGCCCTGCTACATTCAAAAAAGAATGAACTAAACTTGGTTTGGGCTCGTTTTTTGTAACACTAATACGAAAAGAGAATTTAACATTTAAGACCGAAGGACCTGCCGTTATGGAAGGCAATTTTTCAAGTAAAGTTAGAGACGTAATTCAATTCAGTAGAGAAGAAGCTCTTCGACTGGGACATGACTACATTGGAACAGAACATTTGATTCTCGGAATTGTTCGCCTTGGAGACGGAGTAGCTATAAGAATTTTAAAAAATCTTGATTGTGACCTATTCAAGCTTAAAAAAACTATTGAAGACACCGTTCGTGGAACCGGAGGTTCCGTAACGGTTGGTAACATTCCTTTAACTAAACAAGCTGAAAAAGTACTTAGAATCACTTATCTGGAAGCTAAACTTTATAAAAGTGATACCATTGGTACAGAACATCTTCTCTTGTCTCTTTTACGGGATGATGAAAATATTGCTGCTCAGATACTTCAACAGTTCAGCGTTTCTTATGATGCCGTCAGAGAAGAACTGGACCTGATAATATCAGGAAAAACAAGGGATGAAGATCTGGATTCATCCTCACTATCTGCAAGTATTTCATCGTCCAAGGGATCTCAGAGTTCCGGAAGTTCACGCGAGAAGAAAATGGAAAAATCAAAAACTCCTGTCCTTGACAATTTCGGAAGAGACCTGACCCAAATGGCCGAAGATGGGAAATTAGATCCGATTATTGGTCGGGATAAAGAAATTGAACGTGTGGCTCAGGTGTTGAGTCGCCGAAAGAAAAATAATCCGGTATTAATCGGTGAGCCCGGAGTTGGTAAAACCGCCATTGCCGAAGGTTTAGCTGATCGAATCATTGAAAGAAAAGTTTCCCGCGTTCTGTACGATAAAAGAGTAATCGCTCTTGATCTCGCGGCTTTGGTTGCCGGCACAAAATATCGTGGTCAGTTCGAAGAACGCATGAAAGCGATCATGACTGAACTTGAGAAAACAGATAATGTAATTCTGTTTATTGATGAGCTTCATACCATTGTTGGTGCGGGAGGTGCAAGTGGTTCACTTGACGCCTCAAACATGTTAAAACCTGCATTAGCGCGTGGAGATATTCAGGCAATTGGCGCTACAACGCTAAATGAATATCGTCAATTCATTGAAAAGGACGGTGCACTTGAGCGACGTTTCCAAAAGATAATGGTAGACCCAACTACTCCGGAAGAAACTGTTGAAATCTTAAAGCAGATCAAGCCAAAGTATGAATCACACCATGGTGTTCAGTACACCGAAGAAGCAATTCAAGCTTGTGTTTCTTTAACTGACAGATATGTTACTGATCACTTTTTACCCGACAAAGCAATTGATGCATTGGACGAAGCCGGTGCACGTGTTCATTTGTCCAATATTACTGTCCCTAAACACATTATTGAGCTTGAAGAGCAGATCGAAACTACCGGTCATGACAAAAACCAAATGGTAAAAAAGCAGCGTTTTGAAGAAGCTGCCCGATTAAGAGACACTGAGAAACGTCTGATCGAAGATCTTGAAATTGCTCAGAAAGAATGGGAAAAAGAATCTGCCACTATCCTTTATGATGTAGAAGAAGAAGATGTTGCATCAGTTATAGCTATGATGAGTGGTGTTCCGGTGAATAAAATCAGCCAGAACGAAGGCAAGAAATTGCTCAAAATGAAGGAAAGTCTTTCAGGCAAAGTTGTTGGTCAGGAAGAAGCTATTGTTAAGCTTACTAAAGCCATTCAAAGAACCCGAGCCGGACTTAAAGATCCTTCAAGACCAATCGGTTCATTCGTTTTCTTAGGCCCAACAGGTGTTGGTAAAACTGAGATGGCGAAAGTTCTTGCAAAATTTTTATTTGATAAAGATGACTCTCTCATCAGAATTGATATGAGTGAGTACATGGAAAAATTCTCAGTATCCCGACTGGTTGGTGCACCTCCTGGTTATGTGGGATATGAAGAAGGTGGAATTCTTACAGAAAAAGTTCGCCGTAAGCCTTACAGCGTAGTTCTTCTGGATGAAATCGAAAAAGCACACCCTGATGTTTTCAATATTCTGCTTCAGGTTCTGGATGACGGAATTCTTACCGACAGCCTTGGACGTCGAGTTGATTTCAGAAATACTATAATCATTATGACTTCTAATATCGGTGCCAGAGATATACGCAATCTTGGAAAAGGAATTGGTTTTGGCGGACCGAATGAAGGAACGTTTGATTATGCAAAAATGAAAACAACCATACAGGATGCACTTAAAAAAGTTTTCAATCCTGAGTTTTTAAATCGTATTGACGATGTTATCACGTTCAAGCCACTTGAAAAAGAAGATATCCATCAGATCATTGATATTATCTCGGATGAGTTATTTGAAAGAATTGAAGACATCGGTTATTCGATCGAAATCACTCCCGGAGCTAAAGAATACATCACCGATAAAGGTTTTGATCCTAAATATGGTGCACGCCCTCTTAAGAGAGCAATTCAGAAATATGTGGAAGATCCGCTTGCTGAAGAATTGCTGGAAAACAAAAGAGAAGAAGGTTCGACCATCAAGATTAAAATGAATAAATCCAGAGATGGTTTAGAGTTCGACTGGACAGCTCCTGATCCAAAAAAGTTAAAAGATAAGGAAGCTAATTCGGAAAAAGAGGAAGAAGACGCTTCCGAGGAAGCCAAAAAAGAAGCTTAGATTAAAAAGCCTTCACTTTTAGTGAGGGCTTTTCTTTTAGAATGACGCTTTCAGATTAAGATTTTCGCTTAAACCACTAATGGTATATGAAAACCTTCCTGTTCTGTTCAGCGTGATACTATTCATATCCATAATTTGCACCGAACCTGAATACTCCTCACTGGCGATTTTTCTTGCATCCACATTAATAATGCGAACTTCAATGTTAGAAAGAGTATTCCCCCTAACATCCCCACTTAAGCCGACAATACTTTGATCTGAGGAACTGTAATTGGCAAATATAAGGTTCCCGTTTCTGAAGCTGCTGCTACCAATTCTTTCACCTGTCAACACATTAAATACTGCAACTCTCCCTTCAGAGTAAACGGTAAGTGTACTTCCACTTCCGTATAAATTAATTCCGGTAATTGTACGATCAAAAACAAATTCTTCTATTTCATTTCCAAACTTATCCATAACCAATACCGAATTATCCTCTCCTTCTTTGCCATAGCCAATTGCAATAAACTGACCTGACTCAGAAACACGAACAGCATTTATCTCCTGATCCTCTCGGTAGAAAATATTTCTGTCTGCTCCTTCAAGACCCACGACTTTTGCCTGAGAGCCTCTTTTATTTCCATTTCTGATTTGAGGATTGTAAAGTACAACCGTTTTTCCCATTGGATCCATTGCTAATTCAGATATCTTTTCGCCATCCTGGCTTTGTGAACTGTTAGAGATAGGACGAATTATACTTCCAAAAGAGTCAAACAAAACAAAGTTGGCAATATTCTCTCTTACTATGTAAGAACCGTTCTGTAATGGATAGACTTTAAAAGACGGATCATCTCCCATCGCACTGTATTCTCCTGAATTGATTCTCTTTCCATTCTCAAGAATCAGTATTTGATCTCCTGATAAATCCCCTTTCAACGTGGAATTATTCCCGGAGGAGGCACTGATTTGCAAGCTTTGTGCTAATCCAATGGAAGGAATAATTAACGATAAAAGTATGGTAAGTGTCTTTCTCATGAACTCTTTTGTTTAATTCGGTTGAAAGAACGGGATTTTTAAAGAATAATTCCGCTTTTCCTCGCCCTTTTTTGCAAAATCCCTATCTTTAGGCAAATATTTAAAATTTCTATTCATGAACTATCATCTTATTAGTGGAGGCTGCGGGTTCGTTGGCCGTAATTTTGTAAAACGTATACACTCAACCACAAACGATATTATCATTTTTATAGATGATTTATCAGTTGGAACTCACCCTTCAACCTGGTTACCTGAAAACACTCCTTCCAGAAAAGAAAATGGATTAGAGTTTTTTGGGAAAGATGAGCGCATGGTATTTCTCCAGAAAGACATCCGGCATGTGTTGGAATCACTGATTGATGATCCCGAATATTTCAAAAATAGTTTTGGATTGGATGTAACCCGTTTCAAAGATGTATTCCATTTTGCAGCAATTGTTGGTGGACGTGCAACTATAGACGGTGACCCAATGAAAGTTGCTCTTGATCTCGCCATTGACGCATTGTTCTTCAGATGGATTTGTTTACAAAAACCTGAACGTGTGCTTTATCCAAGCTCAAGTGCAGCTTATCCTGTGGATCTGCAAACTGAAGCCGATGCCATTGCATTAGCAGAAAGCGATATCGATTTTAAAAAAATGGGCCAACCGGATATGACCTATGGATGGTCTAAGCTAACAGGTGAATATCTTGCGAGCATTGCGGCTGAGTATTACGGAGTTTCTGTCACATGTATTCGGCCGTTTAGTGGTTACGGGGAAGATCAGGACCTTTCCTATCCTGTTCCTGCGATAGCGCGAAGAGCTGCTCTCAAAGAAAATCCATTTGAGGTTTGGGGCAGTGGTAAACAAGGAAGAGATTTTGTTCATATTCAGGATGTAATGGATTGCACCCTGCTTGCCATGGATCACATTACTGATGGCAGTGCAATCAATATTGGAAGCGGAAAGTTAACTTCGTTTCTTGATTTGATAGAAGTGTTTACCTCTTTTGCGGGTTATTCTCCGGACATCAAACCTCTTTTGGATAAACCTGTAGGAGTTCATTCCCGGTATGCAAATATGGATTATGTAAATGAAAAATTAGGCTGGGAACCAAAGCTGTCTCTTGAAGATGGAATGCGCAGAGTCTATGACGTTGCAGTAGAAAAGTATACCTAATTTATGCCAAAAATAGTTTGCTTCGGTCCCGGACCAAAATTCAAAGGTGGTATTTCAAACTACAATACTTCACTTGCCAAAACTCTGGATAAAGATCCGGATAACGAAGTGCACATTGTATCTTGGACAAATCAATATCCATCCATTATACCAAGAGAATTTGTAGATAAATCCAGTTCCTCGGATTTTATGGAGGGTACCCGGATCAAAATCAATTACATAACCAATTACAACAACCCACTAAGCTGGAAAAAGACCGCCCGATATATAGCTTCTCTTAAACCGGACAAAGTAATCTTTCAGTGGGCTATTTCGATTCAGGGCTTACCCATGGGTTCAATTGCTAAATGGTTGCGAAAGAATACCGATTCCGAAATTATTTTTGATCTACACTTTGTAGTTCAGAAAGAAGGAAGCACTATTGATGAACGTTTTACGAAAATGGGCATCAAACATGCCGATACCTATATTGCTCATGCCTATAAAACTGTTAATGAACTAAAGCAGCTTTTTCCGAATCAGAATGTTGCGGTTAATGAAACAGGTGATCGTTCTTCCGATTTAAAGACCGTCATTAAATTATATCATCCGGTATATGATCTTTATCAACCCGATCCCGAATTCGACATCAAAAAATTTAAAGAAGAAACAGGACTCAAAGAACATGTATTTCTTTATTTCGGTTTTATCAGAAAATACAAAGGCTTACACAATGCAATCAAAGCGTTCAAAAAAGTAGCGGACCAACGAAATGATGTTTCATTTCTGATTTGTGGAGAAGAATTCTGGGCTACTCTGGATACTTCAAAGTTCACAACTAAATTAAAAAGAGGGTTATTCGGTGTCGCTCAAAAACTATTTCTTAAGAACAAAGAAAGCGAACAGGATTATCGCCCTTTGAAGTTGGTCGAAGAACTGGAACTTACTGATTCATGTGTGGTGAAAAATGAATTCATTCCTAATGAGGATGTGCATAAATATTTTCAGGTAGCTGATTGCAGTATACTTTATTATTTAACAGCTACACCTTCCGGTGTAGAATCACTAACATATAATTTTGAGCTCCCTATTCTGGCAACCCGGGTTGGTCATTTTCCCGAAACTATAAAAGATGGATTTAACGGATATCTCGCAGAGCCTGAGGACATTGATTCAATGGCGGCTCAGATGAAACGCTTTCTGGATAATCCTTTACCTTCTGAAAATGTTAAAGAATCTGCTTCTCAAATGAGTTGGAGCAATTATGTGGCCGCAATTATGAATGATTCTTAAGAATCTATTCTTTTTAAAAGAATCTTAAATTTTTGGTGGTAACGAAGGACAGAAAACCGTATATTTATCGCCTTTCCAATTTTGGAAAATCGGGGAGTGGCGCAGTCCGGTAGCGCATTCGCTTTGGGAGCGAAGGGTCGCAGGTTCAAATCCTGTCTCCCCGACAAAATTTACTGAATTATTGAGCGCCCGTAGCTCAACTGGATAGAGCAATTGCCTTCTAAGCAATAGGTTTCAGGTTCGAGTCCTGACGGGCGTACTTTAATTTGAACTTTGACATACTGATTTAAGTTTTGAAATAGTTTGCAAGGCGACATGGCCGAGTGGCTAGGCAGAGGTCTGCAAAACCTTGTACGGCGGTTCGAATCCGCCTGTCGCCTCTCTTTTTGTGTCGTACAGGTTGCATAACCTTTTTTTGAAATATTTAAAAATGCCGCGTTCGTCTAGGGGTCCAGGACGCCGCCCTTTCACGGCGGTAGCACGGGTTCAAATCCCGTACGCGGTACTTTTATGGAGCCTGTAGCTCAGTTGGTTAGAGCGCTGGTTTGTGGCACCAGAGGCCGTGGGTTCAACTCCCATCAGGCTCCCTTAATGTTTTAACAAATTATGCCGCGTTCGTCTAGGGGTCCAGGACGCCGCCCTTTCACGGCGGTAGCACGGGTTCAAATCCCGTACGCGGTACAGAAGCATCAATCATTTATGGTTGATGCTTTTTTTATGTCTATGATTTTATTTACGTATAAAAGTTTCTTTCTCTTTTTTCTTATACTCAACTAGATAGAAAAATTTATGACTAATATAAAAACCAATTATTCAGCTTTTGCAATCATTACCACTCTTTTCTTTATATGGGGTTTTATCACTGTTCTTGTAGATGCGTTGATCCCAAGATTGAAAGAGGTTTTTGAGCTAAGTTATTTTGAAGCTGGTTTAGTTCAGTTCGCATTTTTTACAGCCTATGCAGTTTTCTCTATCCCGGGTGGTAAGATCATATCTAAAATCGGCTATAAAAAGGGAGTAGTGGTCGGTCTTTTAACTATGGGATTGGGTTGCTTCCTCTTTTATCCGGCTGCTGACTTCAGAGTTTTTGGTGTTTTTTTAATGGCAATGTTTGTACTTGCAGGTGGAATCACCATTCTACAGGTAGCTGCCAATCCGTATGTGGCGGCTCTTGGACCTGAAAAATCTGCTTCGAGTCGACTGAATCTTTCTCAGGCTTTTAATTCATTGGGAACTACTCTTGCTCCTTTAGTAAGTGCAACATTTATTTTAAGCAGTAGTGTATTAAGCTCAAAAGAAGTTTCTGAACTAAGTACCATCGAACAGGAGGCGTATTATGCTGCAGAAGCTTCTGCCGTACAGGGACCTTTTTTAGTTTTAGCCGGTGTCATAATTCTACTCGCTATAGTATTTGCAATAGTTAAGTTGCCTACAATTCTGGAAGATGATGAAGACAAAAGTGGAAGTTATGCCGTTGCTTTAAAAACAAAACATCTGATGCTCGGTGCTATTGGGATTTTCGTGTATGTTGGTGCAGAAGTAACTATCGGTAGTTATATGGTTAATTATTTCCTCAGTCTTGATATTGTTGATGTGGTGCGACAAAGTGGATTTATGCCAGGTCTTGCAGAGTTGTTGGCAGGAAGCGGAATTGACGAAGTAACACCTGCTCAACTTGCGGGAGCTTTTGTAGCTCTGTATTGGGGTGGCGCTATGGTTGGTCGTTTTATTGGCGCCGGACTTCAGCTAAGAATAAAACCATCCAAACTGTTGAGTATTTATGGATTGATAAATGTTGTGCTGTTATTAATTACCATGAACTCATCAGGATTGACCGCAATCTGGACCATTCTTTGCATCGGTTTATTCAACTCTATCATGTTTCCAACTATCTTTACACTTGCAATCAAAAAGTTGGGCAAACATACCGCACAAGGATCTGGTATACTTTGTACTGCTATTGTTGGTGGGGCCTTTATTCCACCTTTATTTGGTTTCTTCGCTGATACATGGACACTTCAAATTGCATTCATAGTGCCGATAGCTTGTTACCTTTACATTAGCTGGTATGGAAGATCTGGTTCAGATCCGGTTCCTGGAAACTAAACCTCTTCCCGAATTTTCGGTTTCTGCTTTCGAACGTGATTGATATTGATGAGCTCTCCAATCAAACCGGTTGATAAAAACTGTATTCCCAAAACCATCAAGAGAATACCAAGAAATAAGAGTGGCCGGTCCCCGATTCCCTTGTTAAAAAAGAGTCTTAAAACTGCCATATAAGCATTTATTACAGTACCGGAAAGCAACAGTAATATTCCAAAAGTCCCAAAGAAATGCATCGGTTTCTGGAAATAACGTTGGACAAAAAGAATAGTAATCAGATCAAGAAACCCATTTATAAATCTTGATAGTCCGAATTTTGTCTTTCCGTATTTCCTGGGATGGTGTTTTACTACTTTTTCACCAATCCTGTTAAAACCTTCCTGCTTTGCAAGCATCGGGATATAGCGGTGTAATTCCCCGTACACATAAATATTCTTAACAACTTCACTACGATAAGCCTTTAAACCACAATTAAAGTCATGAAGGTGAATTCCTGCTGCTTTTCTTGTTACAAAATTGAAAAACTTGGATGGGACTGTTTTTGAAATGGGATCAAAACGCTCTTTTTTCCATCCGCTTACAAGATCCAAGCCATTTTTTAACATTTGCACCATCTCAGGAACTTCATTCGGATCATCCTGAAGATCAGCATCCATCGTTACTACATATGAACCTTCTGCTTTTTCAAACCCGGCTTGCAGGGCAACACTCTTGCCATAATTATGACGAAATGCAATTCCTTTAATATTTTCGTTTTCACTCCTGAGTTTTTTTACTACTTCAAAAGAAGAGTCTGAAGATCCATCATCTACAAAAATAACTTCGTAATTAAAGTCAGGAGATAGAGCGTTATCGATTTGTACTGATAATTCTGTTAAAGATTCTTCCTCATTAAATAGTGGAACAACTACGCTGATGTCCGGTTTTACTTTCACTGAAGAATTTTCTAAATCGGTTTCTTTCAAAATAGTTCAGAAATGATTTTCTTTGTTAAATATAAAAAGTAAAATACACTTTATACCTGCTATGAAAAAATTGTATTACTCAATGGGCGAAGTTAGTAAACTTACCGGACTTGCTCCTCATGTTTTACGAAGTTGGGAAAAAAACTATACCGAACTTAGTCCAAAGAAAAACAGTGCAGGCAACAGAGCTTATCGTGAGGAAGAAGTAGAATTAATATTCCGAATCAAAGAGCTGATCGAAGAAAAAAAATATACAAGTGCGGGAGTAAAAAAAGTGCTTAAGTATGAAAAGAGTGAGAATACAAATGATTCTCATGAAGCTGTTTCTGCTGACTTAAAAAGAGACCTCAATGAAATGAAGATATTTTTAAACGGTCTTTTAGAAAAACTCTGATCAAGCAGTCTTTCTTTTATTTAGCATCAAAATCATCAAAAATTGCCCGCAAATCATTAGTGCAATTCCTACCAAGTGTAATACCTGTAACACTTTTGGAACATCCAGATATGCCAATCCGATTCCGATTACAATTTGGGCAAAGATCAATGCCACATTTATAATTCCCAGTCTATTCAGAGTTTGAACTAACTTTTCTTCCCAAATCAGATATCCGAGATACAATCCGGAAATCACCAACAACCACGAAAAAGTACGGTGTATTTCAAAAACTTCACCAAGCATCCCTATCCAAGATGATCTTGGAGGTACTAATTCTGTAGGCACTTCTTTAATAATATCGATTTCTTCCCGAACCTGAGTTCCTAACACCATTTGTACAACTGACAATCCTAGAATCACCCAAAGAGTAGCTTTTAATTTTTTTCTTACATCTTCTTTGATTTCTATCTTTAAAAGATTTTGAGATGCTTTAAAAGTAGTGTACAGCAATATGTTTACGATTATCATCGCAAGAATCATGTGAACCGTAATTAACCATTCGCTTAGCCCGGTTTCAACAACCTGTCCGCCTAACCAACCCTGAAATAGTACCAAAAGAAAAGCTGTTAAAGAACCATAAAAAATAGAAGGTTGGGATTTTCTGTACCGGAAAGAACGTACAAAAGTAGCAATTATCAGAATCCCGATAACTGCTCCAACCAACCTATTCACATATTCGATCCATGTTTTATATACATTAAACTGACTTTCATCGAACTCTGGTGGAAGATCAGCAACATCTGTTGGAGGAATCCAGGTTCCAAAACATTTAGGCCAATCCGGGCATCCAAGTCCTGCCCCTGCAGCCCGGACTAATCCACCAACTAAGATCAAAAATAACGTCGCAACTACCGTAGTAATCGCCAGTTTCTGGAATGCATTTAATTTCATACCTAAAGGTAACAATACTCGTGGAAAATGATTAACTTATGAATCTGAAAAAATCCAATATTTTTCGTTTTATCAGATGAGTATAATTGAAGAAAAAATTCAGGTTGAACGTTCCTTTACTGATGTAATATCAGATTTTCATCAGCTTACAAAGCCAGGCATCACTTTAGCTGTTTTAGCTAGTATGTTGGTGGGTTTTGTTTTGGGAAGTGGTGCTACTTTCAACTTTTTATTAATGATTCATGCAATCATTGGTACTTATATGATTGCTGCCGGAACGGGTGCTTATAATCAATTTATGGAGCGTCGTTTGGACGGACTTATGAAACGAACGGCAAAACGTCCGCTTCCTGATCAAAGAATTTCTGCGGCTTCAGGAATGTTCTTCTCTCTTATCCTGATTTTTGCCGGACTTTTCTATTTATTCTTCATGGTTAATCCAATTGCCGGCGCTGTTTCATTTGCAACTACTTTTATATATCTGATCGCTTATACACCTATGAAGCAGGTTTCTGCATTCAACATAATTATCGGAGCAATACCGGGAGCTCTCCCCCCTGTTGGTGGCTGGGCTGCAGCTTCAGGAAATCTGACCGATCCGGGGATGTGGCTGTTATTCGGCATTGTCTTGTTATGGCAAGTTCCACATGTGATGGCAATTGCATGGAACCTAAAAGAAGATTACCAAGGTGCAGGCTTTAAAATGGTTCCTAAAAATGATATAACCGGTAAGAAAACGGCTTTCTGGGCATTACTTTGCACTGTTCTTTTATTCCCTGTAAGTATCGCACTGTTTGTAATGGAAATTTCAGGAATTATTTTTCTTGTTTTGAGTCTTATACTTGCCTCTGTTTTTCTTTTCTACGGAATTGAATTTGCAAGAGAAAGAACCAAAGCTAATGCAAAAAAGCTTATGTTTGCTTCTATTGCATACTTACCGCTTGTTTGGGTAGCTGTTTTTATAGATCGCCTGATTTTATAGATTTATTCTGAAAACTGCTTGTTGTAATCTTCAAGAATAGCTTTCAGATATTCTTGGCTTTTCATTTCCGGCTCCTCAATACCTGTTTTTCTTTCTATTGCTTTGCGGGTTTTTGTTACCATTACAAACCAGGTATTATAGTCATAATCTTTTCGCGAGTTTAACACCTGCTTTATTATTCTGACTTCTTTATCTGCAAGATCAAGATCTCTGGAAAAATGTGGTTCATAGCTTTCATCGATTTCCTCAAATATAGTATCCGATAATTTAGTCTTCTTTTTATCCTTTATTACTGTGGTTTTTGCTACAATATCTCCCAGTCTTTGTCCTTTACCATTCAACAAAATAGTAACGATTGCGATGCTTCCCGCCATAATTGATACTTCAAGTAGTCTGAATAGCCATCTGATTACAAAACTTCCAAGTGTTGGACGCGAGCCATCAATTTTAACAACCCGGATACCTACAATTTTCTTACCCAAAGTGTAGCCTTTCCAAACTGTCTCAACGACAGGATAGTATAAAAACGTAGGAAGCACTATTAACAAAAACGGAATCCAAAAAGCATTTTCAGAATCGGTAAAACCTGAAACTTCAATTGCTCCCCATATCATACTTATAATAAAAGAATAAGCCCCCAGAATAATAGCATCTGTAAGCCAGGCGAGAATTCTTTCAAAGATATCAGCAGGCTCATAATTAATGACAACATGCTGTGAAGTTTCTAAACTTATTTTTTCCATACAGTTTTACATTTATTCTGAAATAAGGTACTATCTCTTTGAAAATAAGGCGTTAAAATAGCGCCTAACCAATCAAATGCAAAACTACTGTTCCTGATTTGAGGGAAGTTACTTTTTTACGCCAAAATGCTGATAAATGGAAGGAATTTGAGTCTGTTCTTTCAAAAAGCTCTAAATATGATCCTGATAAATTAGCAGAATTATATGCTGAATTAACAAGTGATCTCGCATTTGCTCAAAGTCAGTATCCGGGTTCAAAATCTGAACAATACCTGAATGGACTTTCCCTGAAAGTTCATGAATCAATACACAGATCTAAAAAAGAGAATTTCTCAAGACTTATAACATTCTGGACCAGAGAATTACCTGAGATCTATGCGTACAGACAGAAAGAATTATTTTATGCTTTCTTAGTATTTATTATCGCATGTGTAATAGGATGGATATCGCAAAGCTACGATACAAATTTTGCTCGTGTTATTTTGGGAGATGGATACGTTAATATGACCCTGAATAACATCGAAAAGGGAGATCCTTTAGCCGTCTATAAAGATGCCAGACAAATGGATATGTTTTTGGGCATCACATTTAATAATATCAGAGTTTCTTTTAATGCGTTCATCCTTGGTATTCTTACCGCCTTTGGCACTGGTTACTTTCTGTTAGTGAACGGAATTATGGTTGGCACCTTTCTAAATTTTTTCCGGAACGAAGATCTTTTATATGAAGCAATAAGGGTTATCATGATTCATGGGACTATTGAGCTTTCTGCTATTGTAATTGCAGGAGCTGCAGGCTTTGTTCTTGGAAATAGTTTTCTTTTTCCCGGAACTCTTTCAAGGACAAGGAATCTTATTAATGGTGCGAAAGAAGGTGTTAAGATGATAATAGGTTTGGTACCATTATTCATCTTTGCAGGATTTCTGGAATCTTTTGTAACAAGGCTTACAGAAATGCCTGACTGGAGTAGCTGGGCTATTATTTCTTTATCTGCGGCTTATATAATTATTTATTTTGTGATACTACCTCAATCAATTTTACGATCTAAAAAACTGACTTATGAAAACTCTTGATCTGAAAAAACCGCGCGATTTCGGACAAATACTTAGCGATACTTTTCTATATATCAGAATTTATTATAAGTCTTTGCTGAAGCCTTTTTTAGTGTATGTCTTGCCCCCTTTGTTGCTTACTGTTTTATTACTTGGTGGTGGTTTTGGTTCTTTGTTTAGTAGTTCTATTCAAAACCCCGGAATGCTTGAAAGTGACATGTCTTCAGTGATTGGTTCAAGTGTATCGATTGGACTCGGAGTTATTACGGTCATTATAACATCATGGATGCTGCTCTCGGTAATTCATCAACATTTAAAATTTGCTGCTCAAGGCGATATACCTTCTGATTTAGGACATTTTAGTAAAGGAATGTTTTCAAAAGGTATCATTATGGTACTAACCTATATTGGGATTGCAGTGCCTGTTTATATCGTATTTTTTGTACTGGCTTTAATACTTGGAGAACTTGCATTTGTAGCATTCCTTTTGATGTTCCCGCTAATCATTTATGGGGTAGTTAAACTTCTATTATTTCCCTCGGCTTATTTCATTGAAGACCTAAGCCCAAGTGATGCTATCAAAAGATCCTGGAACTTAACTCAGGATAATTTTTGGTTTACTTTTGTGGTTTACTTTGTTGTAGCCATGCTTTTTGGGTTTCTCTCTTATTTATTCATTGTTCCAATTATGGTTGTTTTTGGAATTATAATGGGTATTGGGGATGCTTCTTTTGAAAGTAGCTTTGGAGTTCTTATGGGACTAATGTATGGTATGCTTTACTTTTTTCAATTGATCTTTTCATCTGCACAATTCATTTCTTTAGGATTGCATTTCTTCAATTTAAGAGAGCGAAAAGACGGTACTGGATTAAGAGAGCAAATTGACCAATTAGGATAAATTTTCAAATGAGGTTTCCATTTTTTAAAATTTTACCACTCCTTCTACTTGTTTTTTCCTCTTCTGGGGTCAATGCTTTTCAGGTCCAACAAACAGATTCTTCTGATATTGAAGTCAGAACGGTTCAGGAATCTGAATTAGAAAGATATCAAGAAGACCCTGATTTTAATTATGAAAAAGATTATGAAAGTTCTGAACCATGGATCTTTTTACTTCTTGGATGGGTTTTATCCTTAATGAGTGAAATTTTTGGAAGTCAATATGGAGATTTTGTATTAAAGCTCATACTCATAATCTTCTTTGTGATAGCTCTCGCCCTACTTTTAAATGCACTTTTTACAGGAAATCTGACATCCTCTTTTACTTCCAAGAATGCCTCAAAAAAACTTTCGATAGAATTAGACAAACAACATATTCATTCTGTTGATCTTGGAAAAGATCTTGATAAAGCTATTCAGAAAAAGAATTTCAGACTAGCCGCGAAGTTTTTATATCTGATGGTTCTTCGATCACTTGATGATTCTGAGATTATAGATTGGAAAGCAGACAAAACCAATCATGAATATCTTACAGAAATATCCAACAGCTCAATACGGAACCTTTTTTCCAAGCTCACCCTCTATTATGATTATACAGAATATGGCGATTTTGAAATAGATGCTGACAGATTTCTAAAAATGAGATCTGTGTATAGTGATCTTCTTCAGCATATCAGGATAAATAATGAGTAGAAAAGAGATCATATATATATCTATAATGGCTTCAGTTATCAGCCTATATGTGCTGATACAGGCTTTTGGTCCGAAACAGATCAACTGGAGCGAAAGTTATACCAAAGACGATAGAATTCCTTATGGTGGATATATCCTAAGAGATCAAATCGAACTAATTTCGAATATAGATGAAGTAAGAGAAAACCATTCTCCTCTTTATCAGACTTTGAATTCCGATTTTATATCTACTGCTCAGAATTTTAACTGGATTTTTTTAAACACTGAAATTGCATTCGATCCATTTGAAACAGGTCTTTTACTTAAAAGAGTAAGATCAGGAGATCAGTTATTCATTTCCGCTGCTGACTTCAGCGGAGCTTTCGCCGACTCTCTTAATATAGAATCTGATTTCGATTACTCTCCGTGGGATTCGACTATTACCAACTTCGAGGTTCAATCTACGGATACTTTAACTGTATCGTTTACAAACCCAAAACTCATCGAAAAGGAATGGCTGTATCCAAAGCTTACAAGAAGATATTTTAGCCGAATAGATTCATCAGAAACTATAGTAATTGGAAAAGACAACTTGAATAAACTTATATTTGTTCAATATACAGTTGGAGAAGGAACTATTTATCTACACTCCAATCCGGCAATGTTTACAAATTTCTTTTTGAGAGATAAAAACTATGCTGATTATGCTTTTACTGCACTTTCCTACCTACCTCCCGAAAATCCTTTAATATGGGATGAATACTATAAAGTGGGTCGAAAATATGAATCCAGTCCAATCAAATATGTACTTGCTGATGATACGCTTAGCCTTGCATGGTATCTGACAATGTTTGGCATTGTTACTTTTATGATCTTCAGAGCAAAAAGAATACAAAGAATTATCCCGATCATTAATCCTCCTGTAAATTCTAGTATTGAATTCGCAAAAACTATTGGAGATTTATATCTGGAAAAAGGTTCACACAAAACAATTGCGCTTAAAAGAATTGACTTCTTTTTGGAATACATAAGAAGTAACCTGAGACTTGAAACTTACAAGGTTGATGGCGGTTTTATTGAAAATCTTTCTCAACGATCAGGGATTAAAGAAAAAGAAATTGACGAATTATTTATACTTATTGCTGAGATAAGAAGAAGCGATAATGTTTCCTCAGATACACTAAAATCATTAACATTCAGAATTGACCAATTCTACAACCAAAGTAAAAGATGAGCACAGAAGAAAATCAGGACCCAAATAATATAACGCCTGAGAATAATGCAAAAGAAACCCCTGAGTTTACTTCCAGAATAGATTTGAGTGGAGTGCAAAGCTTTACTGAAAAGATTCGAACCGAAATAGGAAAAATCATAATTGGTCAACATGAAATGGTCGATCAGTTGATCACTGCTTTACTTTCGGGTGGACATGTTTTAATCGAAGGAGTGCCGGGAGTTGCCAAAACTCTTACAACCAAACTTCTTGCCAAAACTATTGATGCAGATTTTTCCCGTATTCAATTTACGCCTGATCTGATGCCTGCTGATGTAATTGGTACATCAATCTTCAATAACAAGATCTCGGACTTCGAATTCAAAAAGGGTCCTGTTTTTTCAAATATTGTTTTAATCGATGAAATCAACCGGTCTCCGGCCAAAACTCAGGCTGCATTATTTGAAGTAATGGAAGAACGTCAGATCACGGTGGACGGAAGCACGTACACTATGGAACCTCCCTTTATGGTAATCGCTACTCAAAATCCTATTGAACATGAAGGAACTTATCGCTTACCGGAAGGTCAACTTGATCGTTTTCTGTTTAAAATTAATGTTCCATACCCTTCGCTTGAAGAAGAAATTAAAATTCTGGATGGTAGTTTTTCCCGAAAAAACAAACTGGACCTCTCTTCTCTTGATGCTGTAATCTCTTCGGATGAGATCACTAAACAACAGACCATCGTAAATCAGGTACATGTAGAGCCTGAATTGATGAAATATATCGCTGAGATCATCCAGAATACCAGAAACAGTAGTTCTATTTCTATAGGTGCTTCCCCGCGCGCTTCTGTATTTGTGATGAGAGCCGCACAGGCATTTGCTGCAATTTCCGGTCGTGACTTTGTTACTCCGGAAGATGTCAAAGCCATTATAAAACCTGTATTGCGACACAGAATTACACTCACCCCTGAAAAGGAAATGGAAGGAATTACTGCGGAACAGGTAATTACAATGACACTTGAAAAAGTTGAGGTACCAAGATAATCGGGTTACTTAAATCTCTTTATTTTTCAAACCGCTTTTTTGCCACTCTCTTCGGTATTGTAGCTCTGCTGTTGATCGGATTTTTTATACCATGGATCAGAACTTTGGCTGAACTTTCAGGAATCGCTCTGATCGTTATCTTATTTCTGGACGTATTCATTCTGTTTCGAAACAAAAATGGAATCAACATTCAACGGCAACTTCCTCAAAGGTTATCAAACGGAGATGAAAACAAAATCTCTCTGGTGATATCAAATAATTATCAATTCTTGACTCATCTTGAGATCATAGAAGAATTACCTAAGCAATTTCAGATCAGAGATTTTAAAATTGACCTTACGCTTAAGTCCGGAGAGCAAGTAAAAAAGGAGTACCATATTCGTCCAACCGAACGCGGAGAATACAACTTTGGGCACACCATTTGTTTTGCCGAAACTTTTTTTGGTTTTGCCCGACGGAAATACAAAAAAGGAGTTTCATCAGACCTTCCGGTTTATCCTTCATTCATTCAGATGAGAAAGTTCGAGCTGTATGCCATTTCAAACCGGCTGACAGACATTGGAATCAAAAAGATTCGAAGAATTGGTCATTCTATGGAATTCGATCAAATCAAGAATTACGTTCAAGGCGATGATATCCGTTCCATAAATTGGAAAGCAACAGCACGATCGAATGAATTAATGGTCAATCATTATCAGGATGAAAAATCGCAGCAGGTCGTTAATGTGATCGATATGGGGCGGGTAATGAAGATGCCTTTTGACGGTTTACATCTGCTGGATTATGCAATCAATACAAGTCTGGTAATTTCAAATATCGCTTTACTGAAAGAAGACAAAGCAGGATTGGTTTCATTTTCCAATGATGCTTCAACGATTGTACTACCCAGAAAAAAGCGAGCTCATATTCAACGAATTCAACAGGCTCTTTATAATCTGGAAACTAATTTTCTGGAGTCAAGTTTTGAAAAACTTCTTATCTCGTTAAAAAAGAATATAAGGCAACGAAGTCTGGTACTTTTATATACAAATTTTGAAACCTTTTCAGGAATGGAAAGACAATTACCTTATCTAAAACGCATTGCCAAAGACCATTTATTGGTTACCATCTTTTTCGAAAATACTGAATTGAATACACTTATTGATTCCACTCCTAAAAAGGTCGGTGATATTTACTCAAAAACAATTGCGGAACAATTCAATTACGAGAAAAAACAGATCGTTAAAGCACTGAATCAATTAGGAATTCATACTATTTTAACTCCTCCGAAAGAACTTTCTGTAAATGCCATTAATAAATACTTGGAGCTGAAAGCACGAGGGTTGATTTAATAAATCTCTGGAAAACGATCAGGCTCACATTCCTGCATCATTTCATATGCTGCTTCAAAGATATCTTCCGCATTTGGCTTGCTGAAGTAATCTCCATCCGATGCATAAGCCGGGCGATGAGCATGAGCTGTTAAGCATTTCGGACGAGAATCCAGATAACGATATCCTCCTTGCTTTTCCAAAACATGCTGCATAACAAATGCAGAAGCTCCTCCCGGCACATCTTCATCCACAACCAACAAGCGGTTTGTTTTCTTAAGTGACTCAACAATCATATGGTTCTTATCAAATGGAAGCAATGTTCTCACATCAATCAATTCAACAGAAATTCCTGCTCGTTCAAACTGAGGCAGCATTCCTTCAATAATATTAAATGTAGAGCCATAAGAGACGATGGTGATATCCTCTCCCTCACTTACAATTTCAGGAATTCCAAGCGGAGTCGTAAACTCTCCCAAATTCTCAGGAAGTTGTTCTTTCAATCTGTAACCGTTCAATGGCTCAATAACCAGTGCCGGATCATCACCCTGAATCAACGTATTATAAAATCCTGCGGCTGATGTCAGATTTCTCGGCACACAAATATGAATTCCTCTCAAACCATTTATCAATACTCCCATTGGTGAACCTGAATGCCAGATTCCTTCCAAACGATGCCCCCGTGTTCTTACGATCAACGGAGCGGCTTGCCCAGCTTTGGTTCGGTATCGAAGTGTTGCAAGATCATCGCTCATTCCCTGAAAACAATACAGTACATAATCCAGATACTGAATATCTGCAATCGGTCGTAATCCACGAAGCGACATCCCTATTCCCTGTCCCAAAATAGTGGATTCCCTGATTCCGGTATCAGTAACACGAATTTCTCCATATTTATCCTGCATACCTTCCAAACCTTTGTTTACATCACCAAGTTTTCCTGCATCTTCACCAAAAACCAAAGTATTTGGATATTTTTCAAAAATTTTATCGAAGTTATCTCTGAGGACAACTCGTCCATCTACTTTTTTAGGACTATCAGAATATTTGGGTTTTACTTCTTCCACCCTAAGTGGAGAAAACTCTGTTTCGCTTAGTAAATGAGAATTAAATCTCTCTGAGTTTTCTTTCTCTGATTTTCTTATCCACTCAGTAATTTCATTTCTCACTGATGTAGGCTTTTCTATGGTAGCGTATAAAGCCTTCCTTGCAGCACTTAAAACATCTTTCCGAAGTGGATTTTGTACTATTTTCAATTTCTTGATTACATCATCAATTCCGGCAACGCCTGTATCTTCTTTCAAATCATTTAGCCATTGCATCAATTGCTTTTTCTCTTCTTTGATCGGCGCGATGAAGTTATTCCATGCTTCTTTCTTTGCTTCATTGGCTTCTACTTCTGCTTCTGCTTCCAATTCATCGAGCTTCTTCTGACTTGCAATTTTATTGCTTATGATCCACTCGCCTGTTTTTTTCAGACAACAAAAATCTTCTTCAAATTGAAGTCTCTCTTCATTCTTATAGCGCTCATGTGATCCTGATGTAGAATGCCCCTGAGGCTGAGTTACATCCGTCACATGAACCAAAACAGGAACATGTTCTTTACGGGCTATATCTTCTGCTTTCTGATAAGTTTCTATTAACGTAGGATAATCCCAGGCTTTAACCGTTAGAATTTCATATCCGGGTTTCTCATCTGTTCTTTGAAAACCTGCCAGAACTTCTGAAATGCTTTCTTTCGTAGTTTGATATTTTTTTGCTACTGAAATTCCCCAACCATCATCCCAAACCGACATTACCATAGGTACTTGCAGAACCCCGGCGGCATTTATGGTTTCCCAAAATACTCCTTCAGATGTACTGGCATCACCAATGGTACCAAAAGCTATTTCATTACCTTTATTGGAAAATTTCGCCCATTCTTTTCCCTTCAGTGCTTGTTCATTCCTATACACTTTTGAAGCTTGAGCCAAACCAAGTAACCGAGCCATTTGACCCGCAGTCGGAGACATATCCGCTGATGTATTTTTCATTTTGGTTTGATCTTTCCAGGAACCGTCTTCATTCAACAAACGGGTAGCAAAATGAGCATTCATTTGTCGACCACCTGAATTAGGCTCTAACTCCGTATCAGGTGTTGCATACAATTGAGCAAAAAACTGGACAGGAGTAACTCCGTCAATGGCAAGCATGAACGTTTGGTCACGATAGTAACCCGATCTGAAATCTCCATTTTTGAAGACTTTTGATAGCGCAATTTGTGGAATTTCCTTACCGTCACCAAAGATTCCAAATTTAGCTTTTCCGGTCAGTACTTCCTTACGTCCAATAAGCGACATATGACGACTCAACCATCCGAGTTTATAGTCAGCAAGAATTTCTCTTTTCTGTGCTGCTGTAAATTTAGATGTTGATTTTTTTGTTTTGGTAGTCGCCATTACTCAATCGTTACGTATTAAAAATTTAAATTGCATCAATATTTGAAGAGCCTCCTAAAATACAGAAAAGCGCTTTTTTATTCAACGAGTCTTATATAGAAATGTTAAGCTTAACATTTCTATAATCTAAGTTTTATTCAGTGAAACCTCCTTTAGTCATCTTGATCGGATCAAGGGCATTATCCAACTCCTCATCAGTTAGATCGGTCATTTCTTTAGCAACTTCCTTTAATGGTTTGCTTTCTGCAAATGCTTTCTTAGCAATTTTAGCAGCAAGATCATATCCAATAATTGGATTTAGTGCCGTAACCAGAATAGGATTTCTTCCTACCATATCTTCAATTACATCTTTTCGAACTTCTAGTCTGGAAACAGATCGATCTGCAAGATTCCTTGCTGCATTTCCAAGTATTTGAACAGACTGAAGAAGATTGTGCGCAACCATCGGAAGCATCACATTTAATTCAAAATTGCCAGCCTGCCCGCCAACGGTGATTGCCGTATCATTTCCAATTACCTGAGCACAAACCATAGTTAATGACTCTTCAATCACAGGATTCACTTTCCCGGGCATAATAGAAGATCCCGGTTGTAATGCTGCAAGTTGAACTTCGCCCAATCCTCCGTTCGGACCTGAATTCATCCAGCGCAGATCATTTCCTATTTTCATTAATCCAACAGCAATGGTTTTAAGTTGGCCGCTTAATTCTACCGGAGCATCAACCGTTGCCTGAGCTTCAAAATGGTTTTCTGCTTCTCTGAATTTAACTCCGGTTAATTCAGAAATCTTTTCTGCAAATTTTGCACCAAACTCATGATGAGTATTGATCCCTGTTCCCACTGCAGTTCCTCCTTGAGGAAGTTCGGTCATTCTTTCTAACGCTGATTTTACCCGTTCGATTCCCAGCTCAACCTGACGTGCATATCCTCCGAATTCTTGTTCGATCGTTACCGGCATAGCATCCATCAAATGAGTACGACCTGTTTTTACTACATCTGCATATTCTTTACCCTTGCTTATAAATGTATTCTGAAGATGTTCGAGTGCCGGAATTAAATTGTTTTTCACCGCAAGAACAGCAGATATACGAATTGCAGTAGGAATTACGTCGTTCGAACTCTGTCCGTAATTCACATGATCATTAGGATGAATTCCTAAGTCTCCTGTACTTAAATCATTAGCAAGCTTTGCGATCACTTCATTGGAATTCATATTAGAGGAAGTTCCTGATCCGGTTTGATAAATATCTATAACAAATTCTTTATCGTGCTTACCTTCAATCACTTCCTGTGCAGCTGCAGAGATCGCTCCTGATATTTCTTTAGTGATCTGATCTAAATCAAAATTTACATGAGCCGCAGATTTTTTAATGAATCCTAAAGCCTGAATAAATTCCCGGCTGAATTTTATTCCACTAATGGGAAAGTTATCGTGTGCACGCTGAGTTTGTGCTCCATAAAGTGCATATTTTGGCACTTCTATTTCACCCATTGAATCTTTTTCAATTCTGAAATTGCTCATAGTCTCCTTTTGTTTAGATTTGTTCTAAGATAACATTTTTCTTGTTGAACAGCAGAAATCTGACAATGAATTAACACAATGTTACGGGCTTTAGTTTGGATGAAGCTTGTTTACTTTAAACAAACAATCATCGCCCCGAGTCTCGATTTAATTGTGAGAAAAGTTACTGTTGTGAAGGATTCAAAAAGCTGGATTCTTTGGTAAGAATTATTTGAATTCTCTTTTCATTAAAGTATATACTTTTACTTGGACTACTCAGGATGACTACCAAAACATTGTCAACGATCATTACTTCCTATTGAACAACTAACTCTTTCCTTATAGATCAAAGATTTCTATTTCTCCTTAAACTCCTTAGCTTAGTCTAAATTGATTACGTGTTTTGAAAAGAAAACCTCTCATAACTACTCTTTTAGCTATCTCATGTTCCGTGAGCGTGATAATTCTTGCTTATTCTCCTGAAGTAAAAACTACAGATCGTAGTACCGCTAATGATATTGATTCATTGGTCACTTCTCATTTTGAAAAAAACCCTGTGATTGGTAATAATTACCGAACGTACCGAATCGATGTCGATACTAATTTTACCAGAACCGTTTATCGCGTTCCTGTTCCTCCGGCTTTTTCAAAAACGATGTTTCACATGAATCTGCATACATCTCTTCAAAAATATAAAATCGAAACTCCTGCAAGAGTCCGTTTTCCTGAAAGAGATATGAATATTTATATTCATCAGAATGGAACCATCCGAAGTACGATACGTTTGATTACTACAGAACCAAAAGTGGAGGTGCCAAATGGCGAATAACACTCCGGCAATACTCAAGAAATTTGAACTCAAAGAATTTACGCAGCCTGAAATTATTCAGACCAAATATCCGGTGTTTCTTTGTCATGGATTCGGAGCTATAGGTTCACTGGTAAAACCTTCACCTCTTCACGACCCTTGTATGTTGATGCGAGAGCATGGTGTAATTGCTATTGCACCAAATGTGGTTCCTTACGCTTCTATTGAAACCCGAGCTAAAAATTGGGTTCGACTCATCAACCAAGTCTGCAAAAATCATGGATTTGAAAAAGTAAATGTGGTAGCGCATAGTATGGGTGGATTAGACATGCGACATGCACTAACCCATCTCAGAATTGCTGATAAAGTTGCTTCACTTACTACGGTTGCCACTCCACATCACGGTACTTTTCTGGCTGATTTAATTCTTAAAACCCCGGACAACATCACAGAAAAACTCAGCGAAGTTGTGGACTGGTTTGGCGACAACGTGTACCCTAAAGAAAAAAGCTCCGTGCTAAGTTCTGTTGAGCAATTAACCAGAAATTATGTCCAAAAGGTTTTCAATCCTGCAACTCCTGATTTGGAGGATTTCCCATATTTCTCATACAGCGCTGCAGTGGGAAAAGGAACTGACCTGTCTCTGAATCCGGTTTTTCTGTTTCAGAACACTCAGATTTTTGGAAAAGAAGATATTAATGATTCCTTTGTTTCTGTAAAAAGTGCTCATTGGGGAGAGCATATTGGTACGGTTCCGTTATCACACATGAACCAAATTAACGTACAGGTCAGCAAAGATAACAAACCTCGCTATTACAATTTCTGGACCGGAATTATCAGGATGCTTTGCCGCAAAGGATTCTAAGAATATCGAATAATGAATCTTGAATAATCAATATTGTTTGTTTTTCAAGATTTGCTCAATATTACTTCATGCAAAGTCTAAAAATCCACTCTGACCCAAGAGTTAAAAAAGTTTTCGATAACTATCCTGATTCAGTAAAAGAAAAAATGCTGCGTCTCAGAACGTTGGTTTTAGAAACCGCTGAAGAAATCGAAGAAATTTCTGAATTAGACGAAACATTGAAATGGAGCGAACCCAGTTATATTGCTAAAAAAGGAAGCACATTACGCATGGACTGGAAGGAAAAAACTCCCGATCAGTACGCCATGTATTTCAGTTGTTCCAGTTTGTTGGTTCATACTTTCCGCGATGTTTACGGACATCTATTCAAATTCGAAGGAAACCGTGCGCTTGTTTTCGATATACAGGATGACGTTCCTGAACAGGAATTAAAAAACTGCATCAAAGCTGCATTGATGTATCATCGGGTAAAAGATTTGCCTCTGCTTGGGATGGAAGACTCTTGAAGAATCACTCCAAATCCTCATCTTCCAATTCCTTTAACAAAGAATAATCGGTAAGATCATACTGTATTGGAGTAACTGTTGCTTTTCCTTCATTTAAAACATGAATATCTGAATCTTCGCCTTCATCCAATAATTCAAATTTCCCTGTTAACCAGTAATAGGCACGATTGAATGGATCTTTTCGATCTTCGTATTCTTCTACATAGCGACTATCTGCCATTCGGCTCCACTCAATTCCTTTGAATTCACCTTCAGGGGCATTCACATTCAAAGTAACTCCTCTGGGCAATCCTCCACGATCCAAAACAAATTTTATAACTCTTCGGGCGGCTTCCTGAGAACCGGTCAGATCTGCTTCTTCAGGGTATGCTGTACAACTAACTGCGATAGAAGAATATCCCAAAATGGTTCCTTCTGTTGCAGCACTAACCGTTCCTGAATACAAAATATTGATTCCTGCATTGCTTCCATGATTAATTCCGCTTAGAACCAAATCCGGTTTTCTGTCCAGAAGATTTCCATGTGCTAATTTTACGCAATCAGCTGGTGTACCATTCACTGAAAATCCATCAAACTTTTTAGCAACAATCATTTCATTTGCTCTGAGAGGAACCGACATAGTTATTGCATGTCCCACGGCACTCTGTTGTCGATCCGGAGCAACAATTATTACGTCGCCGAATTCAGCAGCAACTTCAGCCAAAGCTTTTATTCCGGGTGAGAAAATTCCATCGTCGTTACAGACAAGAATCAGCGGTTTTGAATTACTCATGAACCACCATACTGTTCTTCGTTATTGGGAAAATCCTGTGACTTCACATCAGAAATGTACTGTTTTACGGCATCGGTCATATTTGAATGCAGATCTGCATACCGGCGTAAAAATCGTGGATTAAATCCTTTATTCAACCCTAACATATCATGCAACACTAATACCTGACCATCACAACCGCCACCTGCTCCGATCCCAATAGTTGGAATATCAATTTCTTTAGATACTTTCTCAGCAAGCTTTGCAGGAATCTTTTCAAGTACTAATGAAAAACATCCGGCTTCCTGAAGTAGCTTTGCATCTCTGATCAAATCATCTGCTTCTTCATCATCGGTTGCGCGTACTTTATACGTCCCGAACTTATAAATACTTTGTGGAGTCAGTCCTAAATGTCCCATTACCGGTATTCCCGCATCAACAATCTTTTTTATGGTGTCAGCAATCGGTTTTCCGCCTTCCATTTTTACCGCATGAGCTCCTGCTTCCTTCATCATTCTTCCTGCATTAATGAGTGCTTCTTTTGCGGTAACCTGATAACTCATAAACGGCATATCTGCTATAACCAAGGCCCGATCAACTCCCCGAACGACACAGGATGTATGATAGATCATATGCTCCAGCGTCATAGGAACAGTTGTTTCATAACCCGCCATTACATTGCTGGCAGAATCGCCAACCAGAATCACTTCAATTCCTGCCTGATCAATAATTTGAGCCATAGTGAAATCATAAGCAGTAAGCATGGAGATTTTCTCCCCATTCTGCTTCATGTCCACAATGGTTTGAGTGGTAATTTTTGCCGGACGATCTGAAGTATTGGTACTCATCAGGAATTTTCTTTTGGAACTACCGCTGCTGAAGCTTCAATTTCACATGCAACTTCACCGTCGACAGTTGCAACTCCCGTCATAACTACAAAATTTCTTCTCATCTGACCTAATTCCACTTCCAGTTTCAGCTGGTCTCCAGGAACAACCTGCTTTCTGAATTTAGCATTTTTAATCCCTGTGAAAACCATCAAAGAATTTTCAGGGTCTTCTACTTTTTTGGTCATCAGTAAGATCGCCCCGGCCTGAGCCAAAGCTTCAACCTGCAATACTCCAGGCATGATAGGCTGCCCGGGAAAATGTCCGTTAAAAAACTCTTCGTTAACAGTTACATTTTTGATAGCAGTGATTTTTTCATCTGTGGTTTCCAACACTCGATCAACCAGTAAAAATGGATATCGGTGAGGTAAAATTTTCTTTATTTCTTCTATTTGCATCATCTTAATTAGTTAAATCGTTTGAATATACAATTATTGAACAACTCCGACATACACATAAGCAATTCCGCCCGTAAGCTTTACTGCTCTTTTTTCTGAGAATGACTCTGAGTTTTTCATCAGTTTCAAAAACTTTTCTCCGGCCGGAAATGTCGCACTTGTTCTTGGTAAGTAAGTATAGGCTTCTCTGTTCCCGCTCAACATTCCTCCAATTGCCGGCATAATATGTTGACTGTATAAATTGTATGGATATTTCAGTAATCCATTTGGCTGACCAAATTCTAAAACTACTACTCTTCCTCCCGGTTTTACTACCCTTGCTAATTCCTTCAGTGCAACTACAGGATCGTCTACATTTCGGATGCCAAAGGCTATACTTGAAATATCAAAACGGTTGTCTTCATAAGGGAGATCCATGGCATCGGCGACTTCAAAATCGATTTTTAAACCTTCTTCTTTGGCTTTTCCCGGTGCCGGTTCTATCATTGGAGCACAAAAATCTGTACCCATTACGTATCCGGATTCGCCAACTGCTTTTTTAAATTCTATAGCCAAATCTCCGGTACCGGTCGCACAATCCAACACATGATCACCTTCTTTAGCTTCACTTTCTAAAATTGCTTTTTTACGCCATGCGTGATGTACACCGAAAGATAAAACCGTATTCACACGGTCATAATCACTGGCAATATCTGCAAACATGGATCTTACTTTTTCACTCATGATAATCTGATCTGTAATTATTTTTATATAAAACCAAAGATGAGTGTTTTTGGTTCGAGCTTAAAAAGATAAGGAAGATTATAGTGAGATATTAAAATAGCTCAATCCATTTTAGGCACAGAAGTATTGGTTGAGTATGCCCAAATTGAAATTACTGTAAGCTGAATTACGTAAACAATGAAAAAATAATACCTATTAAAATAACTAAGATTCCAATTGTTCTGTATTTCTTGTGTTCTTTGTGAAATTCTTCATAATTCCAGTTTTTGACTCCATTTTTATAAAATACAAGCAACCATTTCAATGAATAAAAAATGAGAAAACTAAAACCGAAACAAAGAAAAACTAACTCTATAATCTGTATTATCTCTTGATTCATTTTTTCTTATTTAAATTATCTTACCCGCAACACTTTAATCAACTTTTATAGCTTCCAAATGCGAAATGATATTCAGGTCGATTGCTTCAAATTTACTTTCATCCCATTTCAAATGATTAATGGCCCCATTCTGATGCTTGATCTTATGCATATTCTTAAGCCCTAAGCCTAACCATTCCGAAAGCAGAATCCGGATCAATCGTCCATGTAATACAAATACTAAGACTGATTCGCAGGCATTCTCTAATATTTCGATTGCTTTTGAATTTGCTCTTTCAAATACTTGGATGGGTGTTTCACCGTTTGGCGTAGGTATATCAAGTAATCCGTTACTCCAGCTTTCATGCAGATAGTTCAATTCTTCTTTTACTTCTTCAAATGGTTTTCCCTCTAAGTCACCAAAATTCATTTCATCTAATTCTGAATACCTTTCAGTGATCAAACCCTTTTTATCCGATAAACTATTAGCTGATTCGATAGCACGTTTCATGCTGCTTGAAATGATCCTTTCAACTTCAATTTCAATAAAGAAATCAGCAATAGATTCTGATTGTTCTTTTCCGGTTTCATTAATAGAAGCGTCAATACCTCTGCCCTGCATCAAATGTGATTTATTGAAATCGGTTTCGCCGTGCCGAATAATGTAAATATGTTTCATATCAAATTAGGAGAGATAACTTGTCATTTATTCTTCCGGGTTTTATGATAATTAACGGTCTTTAGTAAAGAATCCTGCATATCCTGTATATTTCCGGAATAGAGTGCTTCTTTCATCCCATACCTTATGAGAAGCATATTTAAGATTCTGTCTTGTAGTTCAGGCTTGTTTGATGAGCGTTTAGATGTCACCCATTTCAGCAAAATTTTTAATAAACCAACTTTAAAAAGAAAGAATAAAACCAGCCCCAGCCACATTGTTAAGTAATTACCCTGAAAAGATTGATAGATCAACACGGATGCAGCCGATAGATATAAGAACCCATCAGAATCGAAAAGCTTTACCATAGGGTTCAACCAAGGGTAAGCAAATGCGGGGGTATTAAAATGCCAGAAGAAAAAAAATAAAATAGCAATAGCCGAACTTAACCACTCATTTAAAGCTGAGAATGATAGTCCCAAAAACAAGATCAATGATAAACCATTTGAACTTGAAACCCAGTAATCCGCATTTTTGACAATGTATTCTACATCGTATTTTTTAAGTAATCCTGGGATATATTTCTCAATCCTTTCACTGGTTATATGATACCAATTTCCATTCGAAGTGGTCATTCCGTCAGGAAGTTCCACCATATTCCATTCAAATTTTCCGGGTTTTCTATCTGCCATTTTGCAAATATAGGCTAAACATTTGGGTAAATCATGCCTGAGCTACCGTTGCAATGTAAATTTTACCGATCTTTGCTTTTTGGAGCTCTGTAACCAATTCAAATGCTGTTGCACCCGTTGTGAAAACGTCATCAACTATCAGAATATCTTTCCCTGTAAGAGTTGCCGGTTGTGCTATAGAAAATGCATCAGAAATATTTTCTCTTCTTTTGGTTAGTGAGAAACCCGTCTGTGTTTTAGTATTCTTAATTCTTAATACAACATCTTTCTTCAAAATTGGTACTCTTAACACTTCAGACATCCCTTTACTTATATAAAAAGCCTGATTAAAACCTCTTTTTCTTCTTTTAGAGTGGTGTAATGGAACCGGTAAAATCACTAGCTCATTTTTTTCATTATCATCAATAAAATTATTTTTTCTGAGCGCATCTCCCAGAATTTGCCCCAAGTCTTCACCCACGCCCGTCAATCTGTGATATTTAAGTTTATGAAGTAGGTCTTGTAAATAACCACCTTTATCAAACTGCCATAATGCAAACCTTTTTGTCACTACCTCAGGTAAATTAATCGCATCAGATTTCGAAGTAACTGCTTTTTCGAACCTGTTCTGAGCACATTCAGCACAAATAAATTGCCGTTTTTGGTATAATGACATACCACAAATAACACATACCTTAGGAAACATCAGCGCTGAAACTGATCTCCTTACTGTTTGTAAAGATTTGAATAAAGCTTTCAATTTTATTAACAATTGTTGCTTTTGCGGTCAACATTAATTACTTAGTTTGCTTTCACAAAAACAACGGCAATTAATTAACCTGATTTACTATGTCGCTGGGTAATGATCTTGCTTCTATAAGAAAGGAAAAAAACCTTAGCCTCGAAGAAATCTTCGAAGTAACAAAAATTCCTGTACACACTTTAAAATCGATCGAAAACGATACGCTGTTAGATAGTGGTAATGAAAGTAAAACCTATCTCAGGAGTTTTGTCAGATCGTATGCAAAAGCCTTAAAAATTTCAGATGAACATATTTTGAGAGCTTTGGAATCAACCGAAGCGGGAATTTATGATCACGAACTATATAAATTGACGCACCCTGAATCTCAAGAAGAAGAGTATAGCGTCAATAAAGACAAAGTTGAAGTTGAAAACTCAGCACCAAAAATGGTTGACCCGGAGCTAACTTCAGCAGATACGTATGAAGAAGAAATTCAGCAAAATGAAAAAATAGAATCTGTTCCTAAAGCCTCTTCAGCAGAAAAACCTACGGTTTCATCCATCAACTGGGCTGATATGAGCAAGAAAGTTTATGCCTCTCCTTCTAAGTCTAAAATTGGTCTTTTCCTCATTATTTTTATTCTTATTACCGGGTTTGGAACTGCAATATACTTTTACGGCGGCGATTTTGTTGCTATGTTTTCGGGTGATGATTCAGATCCTGAACAAGTAGATTCTGATAATCAACCAACAGAGCCCAATACTGATACCCCTGTAATTTCTGATTCTCTGAACCAGAGTATAACGCCTCAAGCAGAAATTATCGAAGACCCAACCCCGGCACTTCCAGAAACCTTGACAGTAACTTTATACGCAGCTTATGATAAACTTGAACCCGTTAGAGTTACCAGTGATTTGAATGGACGAACAAATCCTTTCTGGATGGATCAAGGTGAAGCTTATTATTTTGATTTCGTAGATTCATTGCAAATCCGTGGCCAGTATTCCCGTTTTTTGGTTCTTTTTAACGGAAACCTGATTAGCAATCCAAGACAGAACTACTTTGATGCTAATCTGAATTCTATAGTGCTTACAAGAGACATACTGAGCTTACCGGAATATGCAACTCAAGCTGATTCAGAGTTCCCCTCAAACATTGGAATTCCTGCACCCGATAGCGTCATATACAGAATCCAGTTTTAAAACCATGACAAAACAGGAAGCTCAAAAGAGAATTAATGAGCTGATAAAACTTCTTCAGGAAGCCAATAGAGCATATTATAATGATGCCAAGCCTTTCATGAGCGACAAAGAGTTCGATGAAAAGCTTAAAGAGCTTCAGGCTCTGGAAGAAGAATTCGATATTCATGATCCTGAATCACCAAGCCAAAGAGTTGGTGGCGAAACTTCCTCAAATTTTGAGACTGTTCAACATCCCGTTCCTCTTCTAAGCCTTGATAACACTTACAACGAAGAAGAACTCAATGATTTTGATAAAAGGGTACAGAAAATTCTTGGACATTCAGATTATGAGTATTTCGTAGAACTAAAGTTCGATGGTGCATCTATCCGGTTGCGATACGAAGATGGAAGTCTTGTTCTGGGAGCTACCCGTGGTAACGGACAAAAAGGTGATGACATCACGAAAAACATTCGAACCATTACAGATATCCCCCTCCGTCTTGACGGTAATTATCCGAAAATTTTGGAGGTTCGAGGCGAAGCTTTTATGGAGCGTGAAGCTTTTGCACGATTGAATCAAAAGCGGGAAGAAGAAGGTTTAAACACTTTCGCAAATCCAAGAAATTCCACGGCAGGGTCTCTCAAAATGCAAGACCCCAAAGCAGTAGCACAAAGACCAATCCGGTTTTTTGCTTTTGATATTCTCTTTGAAAATGAGAAAGAATCAGTGACTCAGGATAAAAAAAATGAGTTAATGAAAGAGTTTGGGTTGCCTGTAAATGAACATCCAAAACTCTGCTCACACATTGATGACGTTCATAGAATTATTAAGGAATGGGATGAACTCCGACATCAGCTTCCTTATGAAACGGATGGCGTTGTAATTAAGATTAATCAGAATAGTCTGAGAGGTCAGCTTGGCTCCACATCAAAATTTCCACGTTGGGCAATTGCTTATAAGTTTGAAGCGGAACAGGCTACAACCATCATCAATGATATTAGCCTACAGGTCGGCCGACTGGGTACAATTACTCCGGTTGCAGAACTTGAGCCAGTAGAACTAGCAGGAACTACCGTAAAACGTGCTTCTCTACATAATGAAGATGAGATTCACAGAAAAGATATCAGAATTGGTGATACCGTTGTAGTAGAAAAAGCAGGTGAAATTATCCCTCAGGTTATAAGTGTGGTAAATCCTGACCGGGATGGACGTTTATCAGCATTTGAATTTCCTAAAACTTGTCCAGCCTGCGATACTGAACTCATTAAATATGAAGGAGAAGTAGCGTGGCGATGCGTAAATCCTGAATGTCCGCCACAGGTCCGAATTAAAATTGAACACTTTGCTGCCCGTGATGCTTTGGATATTGAAGGACTTGGTGAATCCGTAGTTGATCAATTAGTATCCGAAAATCTGATTTCAAATTATGCCGATTTGTATGACTTAAAAATAGAACAGATTATTCCTCTGGAAAGAATGGCGGAAAAAAGTGCTCAAAACCTCATTGATGGAATAGAAAAAAGTAAGCAACAACCTTTTGAAAAAGTATTGTATGCATTAGGCATTCGCTTTGTGGGAAAAACGGTAGCCCGTGATTTAACTGATGCATTCAAAACCATTGAAAATCTTGAATCAGCTACTGAAGAAGAATTACTAGCCGTTGATTCGATTGGACCCCGAATAGCCGAATCAGTGATAGAGTTCTTCAGTAATAATGTCAATAAAAAAATAGTCGAGCGACTAAAAGCAGCAGGATTACAATTTGAAGCCCAAGAAAAAGAATTGGCTTCGAAAAAGCTGGAAGGATTAAAAATCGTGATGACCGGAACGCTGCCAACCCTTTCCAGAAATGAAGCCAAAGAACTCATCGAAAAACATGGCGGAAAAACAGCTTCTTCGGTAAGTAAGAATACTGATTTTGTGTTAGCGGGAGAATCAGCAGGAAGCAAGCTGGATAAAGCTAAAGATCTGGGTATTGAAGTTCTGGACGAAGAAAAATTTCTTTCAATGATCAATGATTCAATTAATAATTAAGAGTCTTCATTGATCATTGCCACATTCTTAATTGAACATTGATTTCATTATCTTCCCAAAAATAAACCGCTTTATTGATGGAACTCAATCCTTTAGATACTGAACAAATCGGGCTTAAAACCCTCGAAAAACATTTGATGCATTCAGAAAATGCAGTGTCTCTGAAAATTGGATTACCCAAAGAAATGTCGAACGATGAGCGACGACTTTCCTTGACTCCGGGTGGAGTTTCTATTCTTCGGGGAAATGGTCATGAAGTATATATCGAAAAGGGAGCTGGAGAAGAAGCTAATTTTTCAGACCATGATTATGCCGATGCCGGTGCAGAAATTGCTTTTAGCGCTGAAGATGTGTTCAAAAAATCGGACCTGATTCTTAAAGTAGCGCCTCTCTCCGATGATGAACTTGAATATCTGGATCATGATCATTCCCTGATCTCAGCTCTTCACATTGGATCTCAAAAAGAAACTTATTTCAAAGCTTTACTCGAAAAATCAGTGACCGGAATTGCGTATGAATTCATTTGTGATACCGATAAAGAATTTCCGATTGTACGAATGATGCACGAAATAACCGGATCTATTGCCGTTCAAAAAGCAGCTCATTACTTGGAAAATCAGAGCTTGGGACAAGGTATTATGTTAGGTGGAATTTCCGGAGTTCCGCCCGCCACTGTGGTCATTTTAGGCGCAGGAATTACCGGAGAATACGCCGCAAGAACCGCATTGGGTTACGGAGCCCAGGTTTTTGTAATGGATACTAATTTAAATGCATTACGAAGACTCGAAAATGCGCTCGATCGACGAATAATTACCGCAGTAGCCAACGAGCAATATTTAAGTTCTGCTTTAAAATTTGCCGATGTGATTATTGGAGCAGCAATGGCGGAAGGCGATCGTTCTCCCTGTTGGGTAACAGAAGAAATGGTAGCCGGAATGAAACCCGGAAGTGTAATTGTAGACACCGTAATCGATCAGGGCGGATGCATAGCAACAAGCCGGGGAACTACGCATTCGAACCCGATCTATAAAGCATTTGATGTCACTCATTACTGCGTTCCGAATATGCCTGCAGATGTTGCCCGAACGGCTACATATGCACTCAATAATGTGCTGGTACCGTATATTTTAAATATTGGCGATGCCGGCGGAGTAAAAGAATGTCTCTGGAAAAATTCGGCGCTCAGAAACGGAACCTATTCCTATAAAAAACATCTGACCAAGAAATCACTCGCGAAAATGTTCGATATGGAATACCGTGAAATTGAAATGCTGATCGCCTCAAAAATATGATTTTAGATTTCTGTTTTATGAATGTTGATTGTTTTTCAGTTCAACATTCATAAATCAGAAATCATCATTCTTAAATCCAAATGTCCGAACTCTCAGAATCGAATTATAAACGCATCGTCATCATCAACTGGTTGTTAAGTGTGCCTATGATGGTTTTATTTGCCTGGCCGTATTATTACGCGGCTAAACTGGTGGGCATGGACGAAAGTTTTCGATATATCGGAGCTTTTATGTTCGCAATGCCCTTTATGATTACGATCCTGCACGGACACGTTACCATGGCGCTTGGTTCAGCCCATCGCCAACATTATTACGACTGGCTTCACGAGCACTCGTTCTCGTATGGTTTGTTCTTTTTCCCGGTGCTGGTTTCCACCCGATTCAGAATGATCTTGTTAATAATCAGTCTGGCTTTTTTACCGGTTGGATATTTGTTAGGACTTTAAATCAATCCAAATACTTCTCCAAAACCTCAAAAACATCCGCTTCCGGTTTATAGAAAGATGAACCTTCTGAAGGTTTATACCCAAATTTGCTACCATTTATAATCAAAACCACTCCGGTTCCAGTTTCCATATTTATATAAGCGTTGCTAACCAAGCCGTAAGCAATTCCTGCATGACCTGACATTTTCGTCCCTGGAAAAATGAAATCTAATGAATCTGTAGCGGTCAATGTCTGAACTCCTAAACCATACGACTGGAAAAAATTACCCCAGGTATCTCCATTAGAGCCATTATAAATCCACTTTTGAGCGACCATTTCTTTTACAGCTTCTTCTGAGAGAATTTGCTCACCGTTATGAAGTCCATTGTTTCGAAACATTTGAAGCAGTTTTACCAAATCTTTTGAAGATGCTCTTACATTGCCCTGTGGACCAAAAAGAGTTCCGTTAAAACCCGGTTCATAACTTTCCCAGGCTCTGGGATCTGGTTTTTCTCCTTCGTAATTATCAACCTGAGGAGTCCATTCTTCATTTTGCCATCGATATAAAACAGAGAGATTTTCAATATCACTGAGTTGTGAAGGATCGATTCTTCCGGACATTTGCATCGGCATAAAAACATGATCTCTCAAATAATTATCGAATCTTTTCCCACTAATATTTTCGATAGAGGTAGCGATTAACCCCCACGCAGAATTTGAGTAAGAAAAGTATTCACCAATCTCGTATTCATCTGAAAACATATCTTCTGAATAGAATTTCCCACCTTCTGTAAATAGCTCAGAGATTGCTTCTTGATCCGAAATCATTTTATCGAGAAAATTTCCATATCCACTCCCGTCCCTTATAGTGGATGTGTGATTTAGCAAATGACGAACAGTTATTTTTTCTTCAGAAAATGCTGGATTTTTCACCTCAAACCCTAAGTAAGTACTTACATCTTCATCCAAATTCAATTTACCCTGATCCCATAACTGCATAGCAGCAATTGCAGTAAATGTTTTTGAGATGGACGCAATTCTATAGGTAGTGTTTTCGCTTATTTGAACTTCCCGTTCAAAATCTGCCATTCCGAAATACTCAGAATATACAACCTCAGCACCTTCAAGTAATTCAACAGCCAATCCACTTAGTTGGTGTTCTTCAACAACCTTTTCAATTTCTGATCTTATTTTAATCTTCGTGTCAGAATCAATTTTAGAATGATCCGTACATCCAAAAAAAACCAAAAGCCCAAGTAACTTAATACCTGAGCTTTTTAGCCTGTTTGTTAATTGGAAATTCAAATTGGTTCTCCTTCTTTGATTTCTTCCACCACACTTGGATCTAACAAAGTTGAAGTATCGCCTAAATTATCTACATCTTTAGATGCAATTTTGCGGAGAATTCGACGCATGATCTTTCCGGAACGGGTTTTCGGTAAGCCAGAAACAATCTGAATTTGATCAGGTTTAGCGATTGGACCAATAATTTTAGTAACCAGATCCAATAATTCTTTTTTGAAGGCATCAGTGTCATCAATTTTTCCATCGCAGATCATAAATGCATACACTCCCTGCCCCTTAATATCATGAGGGTATCCGACTACCGCGGTTTCTACCACTTTCTCATGTTCATCGAGTGCATTTTCAATTTCAGCCGTTCCTAAACGATGACCTGAAACATTTAGCACATCATCTACACGACCGGTAATTCGATAATAACCATCTTCGTCTCTCCTGCAACCATCACCGGTAAAATAATAACCTTTATATGCTGATAGATACGTTTGCTTATACCGCTCATGATCTCCATAAACCGTTCTTGCAATAGACGGCCACGGATGTTTGATGCACAAGTTTCCTTCCACATCATTGCCTTCAATCTCGTTACCGTTTTCATCCATCAGCACTGGGAAAATTCCAGGTAGCGGAAGCGTGGCAAATCCTGGTTTAGTCGGTGTAATTCCTCCAAGTGGAGAAATCATTATTCCGCCCGTTTCCGTTTGCCACCACGTATCCACAATGGAGCATTTTCCATTTCCAATATGCTCGTCATACCAATGCCATGCTTCTTCATTAATGGGCTCACCTACAGATCCAAGCACTTTCAGCGAACTCAGATCGTACTTTTTCACAAAATCCAGATCGTAACTCATCAATGCGCGAATTGCTGTTGGCGCAGTGTAAAAATGAGTTACTTTATATTTCTCAACTACTTCCCAAAATCGCCCTGCATCCGGGTACGTTGGCGTTCCTTCAAAAATAATTCCGGTGGTTCCTGTAAAAAGTGGTCCATAAATAATGTAACTGTGTCCGGTAATCCAGCCTGCATCTGCCGTACACCAATACACATCGTCTGCACCAACCTGGAATACATTTCGGAATGAATAGCTAGTATAAACCATATATCCGCCACAAGTATGCACCACTCCTTTTGGTTTTCCGGTAGAACCTGAAGTGTATAAAATAAAAAGTGGGTCTTCAGCGTCCATTTCCACTGCTTCATGTTTTTTAGATGCATTTCGGATAAGGTTGTGCCACCATTCATCGCGCCCTTCCACCCATTCAATATCGCGGTTTGTTCGTTGACAGACGATCACGCTTTCTACAGAATCACAGGTTTTAAGAGCTTCATCGGAAATATCTTTTAGTGGAACATGCTTGTCTCCTCTTCTCAAGCCGTCGTTCGTGATCAGCATCTTTGCATCACAATCATTGATTCGGTCACTTAATGACTGGGCTGAAAATCCTGCAAATACAATAGAGTGAACGGCCCCGATTCTTGCACAAGCTAAAGCTGCAATAACTAACTCAGGAGTCATCGCCATATAAATACAAACACGGTCTCCTTTTTTGATTCCTTTGCTTTCCAGCACATTACTGAACCTACACACATCTTCATGAAGTTGTTTAAAGGTAATGGTTCTTCGGAATGAATCGGGATGATTGGGTTCAAAAATAAAAGCCGTTTTATTACCAATCGTATTCAAATGGCGATCGAGCGCATTTTCAGTAATATTCAGCTTTCCGCCTTCAAACCATTTTATATCGGCTGTTTCAAATCCACCTGTTTGAACTTTATCCCATCTTTTTCTCCAATAGAATGTTCCCGCTTCATGCTCCCAAAAAGCAAGACGGTCTTTTTCACTTTCTTTAAAAGTTTGATTGTATTTATCGAACGATTTGATATTCAGCCACATTTTGTACGTAATTTAGTTTCTTAATTTTTCCGCTTTGATGTTGACGTTTTTTCGGCGGATAATCAAGAATTATTATTTCAAAAGTTATTAATTAAGATTGGAAAACGGTTTATCCACAATAAAAGCTTGGTTTGAATCCAAAAATTGGACGGTCTTTGATTTTCAACAAGAAGTCTGGGATGCATTTCTGTCTGGTAAAATCGGAATATTGAACGCTCCCACCGGTAGTGGAAAAACGTTCGCGCTATGGATGCCCAATCTTATCAAATGGATCGATCAACATCCTGAAGATTATACATCCAAAACCAACAATGGACTCAAAGTTTTATGGATTACCCCTTTACGTGCATTAGCTAAAGACATTCAGTCTGCACTACAGAAATCAGTAGATGAAATGGGAATTCCCTGGGAAATCGGTCGTCGAACCGGAGATGTATCTCAGGCTGAAAAACAGAAACAGAATCGCAAAATGCCTGAAGTACTCATCACCACTCCTGAAAGTGTACACGTACTGATGGCTCAAAAAAACTATGAACGACATTTCAAAAATCTGGATGCCATTATTGTGGATGAATGGCATGAACTATTAGGATCAAAACGTGGAATTCAAACCGAGTTGGCAATTTCCAGACTAAAAGGAATTTGCCCCAATCTTTCTATTTGGGGAATATCCGCAACCATTGGCAATATTAAAGAAGCTCAGCAAGTTTTACTCGGAGCTGATTATAATGAGGAATCTTCAGTAATCATTAAAGCTGATCACAAAAAAGAAATGCATATCCAGTCCATTCTACCCAATGAGATCGAGAAATTCCCTTGGCATGGACATTTAGGATTGAATCTTTTACATAAAATCCTTCCGGTGATTGATAATCATAATTCCACGCTTATCTTTACCAATACACGAGGACAATCTGAAATCTGGTTTCAAAGACTACTGGAAGCCCGACCAGATCTAGCCGGAGCAATTGCTATTCATCACGGATCTCTGGATCGTAAAGTCAGAGACTGGGTAGAAAAATCGTTACATGAAGGAACTCTGAAAGCAGTGGTTTGCACTTCCAGTCTGGATTTAGGTGTTGATTTTAGTCCTGTTGATACAGTGATTCAGATAGGAAGCCCCAAAGGAGTGGCACGTTTCCTTCAAAGAGCAGGGCGAAGCGGTCACCAGCCAGGAGCGAAAAGCAGCATCTATTTTGTACCGACTCATGCCCTCGAGCTCATCGAGGCCGCAGCCTTACAAACTGCAGCCCAAACTTCAGACATCGAAAGCCGAATACCGATACTGAAACCTATTGACGTTTTGATACAGTATCTTGTAACACTGGCAGTTTCTGATGGATTCTTTCCTGAACAGATTTTCAAAGAAATTAAACAAACCTATGCATATCAAACGTTGACAGAAGCTGAGTGGGACTGGATTATGACTTTTATCACGACAGGAGGAAAATCTTTATCACGTTATGAGGAATATTCCAAAGTAGAAATTGATGAAGATGGATTATATAAAGTTTTCGATCGCAAAATTGCCCGGAGACATCGAATGAGCATCGGAACTATCGCCAGTGATGCGATGCTTAGAGTAAAATATTTAAGTGGAGGGTCATTAGGATCTATTGAAGAATGGTTTATCTCTAGTCTAAACATCGGTGATAATTTTTGGTTTGCCGGTAGAAACCTTGAACTTGTACAGATCAAAGACATGACCGTTTTTGTGCGTAGGGCAAAAGGTTCTAAATCAAAAGTTCCAAGCTGGCTGGGTGGAAGAATCTCTCTGTCTTCCAATATGTCGGAGTTGTTGAGAACTAAACTTCAACAGGCAAGAAATAAAGAATCAGATCAGATCGAAATTCGGACTATTGATCCTATTTTTGAAGTACAGAAAGATTGGTCGTTGGTTCCTGATGAAAACCAGTTCCTGATTGAAAAAACCTTTTCCAAAGAAGGATGTCATGTATTCTTTTTTCCGTTTGAAGGAAGGTACGTACATGAAGGAATGTCTGCATTGGTAGCTCAGAGAATTACAGAAATTCAACCTATTACTTTTTCTATTGCGATGAATGATTATGGTTTTGAGCTTCTTTCTGATCAGGATATTCCGATTGAAACTGCTTTAGAAAATGATGTTTTCTCTACCAAAAATTTGATTGAAGATATTTCCAAAAGTCTTAATAATACTGAGCTGGCAAAGCGAAGGTTCAGGGAAATTTGTCAAATTTCAGGATTGGTATTTCAAGGTTTTCCGGGAAATCAAAAAAAGAGTAAGCATCTTCAAATGTCATCTTCTTTATTTTTTGATGTGTTTGAAGAATATGAACCTGATAATTTACTTTTACAACAAGCTTATGATGAAGTCTTATACTATCAACTCGATGAAGTTAGACTTCGAAAAGCCTTAAAAAAGATTAGAAATCAGGAAATAGTGATGAATTATCCGGATCGGTTCACACCTTTTGCTTTTCCTATTATGGTGGATCGTCTTCGTGAAAAAATGAGTTCTGAAAAGCTGATTGATCGTGTTCGAAAAATGCAGTTACAACTTGAAAAACATACCTAATGACAAGAGCAACCGATCAGAGATTTTTATTCAAAACACAGGATTTCATTCTCACTCCTGAAAAAGCGATATACTGGAAGCAGGAAAATGTTCTGCTTTTAGCCGATCTACATCTCGGTAAAGCCGGTCATTTTAGAAAATCTGGAATCCCTGTTCCTGTCACCGTAAATAATGAAAACCTGATCCGGCTTGAGTCTTTAATTTCTTATTTCAAGCCTCAAAGGGTTTTCTTTCTTGGCGACTTATTTCATAGTCAGCAAAATCAGGAATGGGAAATTTTTAAAAAATGGAGAGATAGATATCAAGAAATACATATGCATCTTGTGTTTGGTAATCACGATTTTTACTCTGAGGAAGATTATAAACAATTAGGACTGAATTGTTCAGAGAGTTTTAAAATCATTCATTTTGAACTTGTTCATGATATTCCTGAATTAAAAAAACAGAATACAATATATATTGGAGGACATATTCACCCTTCCGTTAGGTTTAAAGGGAAAGGACGACAATCGATCAAATGTGCCTGCTTTCATTTCACTGGTAATTCTATATTGCTACCTGCATTTGGTAATTTCACCGGCACTCACAATATAAAACCGGGAAAAAATGACAGAGTTTTTCCAATCATCGATGACCATGTTTTGGATTCAAAAACATTAAATAATGAACTCATATGAAATTTTGTTACAAAAAAATTTTCAGCTCTATTATAATTCTGTCAGTCTTTATTATTACTGCTGATCTTAGTTCATTACACGCACAAAATCAGAAATTTTACACGAAAAATGCACTTCAGAATTCCCAAAAAATTCAAAAATCAGGTATGATAATACTTGGAAGTTGGGCCGCATTAAACTTTTTTTCAGGTACTATAGGTTTCTATTCTGTGCGAGGAAATCAAAAATACTTTCATCAAATGAATGCATTCTGGAATGTTGTAAATCTTGGAATTGCCGGATTTGGCTACCATAGAGCAAGGACTATGGATATGAATTTCAATTATGAATCCGCTCTGAATGAAATGCAGAATTTCGAGAGAATTTTACTAATTAATGCCACTTTGGATTTGGCCTATATAGGAACGGGAATCGGACTTTGGAAAAGAGGAATTAATAAAAATTCAGATAGACAAATTGGATACGGTAAATCACTGATTGTTCAGGGTGGGTTTTTATTAGCATTCGATCTGATTTTGTATACTACTCACTCAGGTCAAACAAAGAATTTATTACAGATTACCGATCAACTTAGCTTTAATCCTATCGGCGTAACTTTTTCCTTTTAACTAAAGATTAGATTTTCTTTTAAAACAGTGATGTAAGCGACTCAGGATTCTATGTTTCTTTGTTCTGACATTTGAGCCTGAAAGGTCAAATTTTTCGCTTGCTTCTTCTGTGGTAGAATCGGGCTTATCTATAAAAAATTCAATGAATTCCCTCGATTTATCCTGTAGTTCACTCAGGCATTCCTTAAGAATTCTTTGGCGCTCTTTGTCTAATAATTTTTGGTACTGTTCCTCGGGCTGAATTCTCAAATTTAATGCATCTTCATCATATTTAAAACGATGCTTTCTCTTGATAAACCTTAGGTATTCATGTCTGCATGATTTAATCAAATAACTAAAAAAATACTTAGGTTCTTTGATCTTATCTTTTCTAACCTGCTCATATACATCTACAAAAGCTTGTTGTACACATTCTGCAGCATCCTGAGGGTTGGCACCCATAGTTACATTAAGATAGTCCTCCAATCTTGAAAAGACCTCCTCAACCAACTCTTGTGCTTTCGCATCATCCCCATCCTGCAGAGCTTCAACTAACTCCGAATAATCAACTCTATTTTTAGTCAAATCAGATTCTGATTTTTTAAAAGATTTTTGTCAATAAACTAACGTGAATTGACTCTGAATACATAAGAATATAAAACTAAGTCTGCGACATCAAAAGCATTTTATCCCCTTAGAATGTCGATAATAAACATAATATTAATTTTTTCTAATATTTTTTTGGAAGGCAATTTTTTTTTGCCATAGATTTAATCTGTAACAAAAACAGAGATCTTTACTCTTTATTTCGAGCATAAATATGCTCGAAATACCAGAAAAACTATCTGTATAAACTTGTAACAAATTAGGCTTCAAAACCTCTTGTTATTAACCATAAAAATATCAAAAAATAACTATACCACTATGAAATCTCTTAAATCTCTATTCGCTCTACTTGCTATCGCTTCTATGACTTTCGCCTGTGCCTCCGTTACCGATGCCAGCCTCATCGAAGACACCGAAGAACCAACTACCACTACTGTAGCTCCGGCAGATGCTGTGTTTGGCGGCGATTCTTCTCAGCCTATCATCACTAAACCTAAAATGTAATTCGACCAGTAATCTTAAGTATTAATTCAAAAAATAATCACACCACTATGAAATCTCTTAAATCTCTATTCGCTCTACTTGCTATCGCTTCTATGACTTTCGCCTGTGCTTCCGTTACTGATGCCAGCCTCATCGAAGATACCGAAGAACCAACTACCACTACTGTAGCTCCGGCAGATGCTGTGTTTGGCGGCGATTCTTCTCAGCCTATCATCACTAAACCTAAAATGTAATTCGACCAGTAATCTTAAGTATTAATTCAAAAAATAATCACACCACTATGAAATCTCTTAAATCTCTATTCGCTCTACTTGCTATCGCTTCTATGACTTTCGCCTGTGCTTCCGTTACTGATGCCAGCCTCATCGAAGATACCGAAGAACCAACTACCACTACTGTAGCTCCGGCAGATGCTGTGTTTGGCGGCGATTCTTCTCAGCCTATCATCACTAAACCTAAAATGTAATTCGACCAGTAATCTTAAGTATTAATTCAAAAAATAATCACACCACTATGAAATCTCTTAAATCTCTATTCGCTCTACTTGCTATCGCTTCCATGACTTTCGCCTGTGCCTCCGTTACCGATGCCAGCCTCATCGAAGACACCGAAGAACCAACTACCACTACAGTAGCTCCGGCAGATGCTGTGTTTGGCGGCGATTCTTCTCAACCTATCATCACTAAACCTAAAATGTAATTCTTTTCCTATTTATTAGATTTTTGCATTATGTTTTAGCGTAAATATTTGTTGCATAATGCTATATTTTTTAGGCTTTTTATTTTTATTTCTTCAGCCCAGCTCTCAGAATGAGATTATTAATCAATCTGAAATTTATCTAAATGATATCAGAGAAAAGCAAAACTCTGATCTGAATTTTTGGGCTCTTAATGAAATATACTCTTCTAATTGTCAGGTCAATAGATCTGTCAGTCGTGCAATAATTCAGTCAAACCTTAAAGAGATTCGACCAATATTTGAAGAACTTTCTTGTGCTTCTGGAGAAGAGGATATTCATAAATTGAAACGATTATCAGAATACGCACTTAAAAGCGGTTCTTTCGAAATAGCTTCTCACTATTTGAGTCTTATCGATCCTGGTAATAAAAAAAATCGTTTCTTGGATGATTTCAAAACCAATTGGCTTTCAGGTTTGTCTACGTTTGAAATCGGAATACTTGAAAAAGTTTATTTTAAGGAAAGAATAGAAATTAATAGTGAGCTAACTAGTTATCCATTATTAGTTTACTCTTTGATTTTCAGCGATTTTGTTACAGACTTTTTTAATAAAAAAGATTTACCCACTTTAATTTCATTACTCGAGGAACAAGAAAAGAGAGAGAAATTATCTTTAAAAAAGTCACTATTCAATTACTCTCGCTTAAAATCCGCCTATGAAATCAATCAATTCAACTATATAGCTTCTTTATATACATTCCTTATTAATGATAATTATCATCCTATGTCGATAAGACAAATAGGAATACTCAGTGGAGTAGATTTTGCTTTAAGTGTGACCGGCAATTTTTCTGAATCATTAACTTTACAAAGAAATATTCTACTCCCACAAAGTGATTATTATGAGCAAGTTCTTAGGAAAGAATATATTTTACTACAACAAAGTGCGAATTTATATGACTTAGGTAAATTTGAACAAGCTAAGGTCATTTTAGAGTCAATTTATAATAACACTGACTCCGGAATTCCAAAAGCACAGCTTTTTAATAACCTAGCACTGTGTTATAAACAGCTTGGCGAAAATAACAATTACACATCTTTCCTTTTACGAGCCTTACAGGATCTTGAAAACAGTGATTCACCTGATTATAGAATAACATTGGGTATTTATAAAAACCTTTTTGTCTATTATAATGATATAGGTGATTCTACCAGAGCATTACCATTTATTGATAAAGCAAAGAATTTGGCATCTTCTCAAAATGATATCTTCGAGTTAGGTTCTATTCATTACTATTTAGGTGAATATTATTGGGAAAATTTTAAGAATCATGAAAAAGCTTTAGAAGAGTTCGAAAGAGCTAGTTCAAAATTTCGAGATTCTGATTCATATAGAAGTGAAAAGCTATTGGTTGGAAAAGTAGCCAAAGTTCTAGTTGATATAGAACGCTTTAAAGTAGCTATTGAAAACATTGAGGAGATGAAGTCCTTAGCAAAAGAAAATTCTGACACTCCTTTACTTATAGAGGCTTTAATGTTTGAAGCTCAAATAGCAAGCATGGAAGATAAAGTGTCAGAGCTCGGAGCTATTATAGAACATATAAAATCTTATTCTCTGGACGAGCTTAAATTTCAGGACCTTATTAAATATCATAATCTGAAAGCTGAGTATTTATCTAAATCAGGAAAAGCCAGAGAGGCATACCATTACTTTAAACCCATCATTGAACAAATTGTAGATAGGGCTCAGGGTACGGTAGAATCTGAATCCGGATTCTGGACTGTAGAACAGGAATACCTTGATGCTTTCGAAATAATGGTTTCATTACTGCAAAAAATTAAAAGACCTGAAGAAGCACTTATTTATCTGGATAAGCTTAAGACCATTAATGATGCATCTCTTTTTAATAACCCACTTCTTAAAGCAAATAAATTAACAGAGAAAGAACTGGCAGATGAAAAGAAACTAACAGCAAAAATTCAGGAATTAAGAAGTGACTATCTGGGAGCAACAGGGGAACGAAAAACAGCACTAAATACAGAAATAGATCGGCTTTCAGCAGAAAGACAAGACTTAGTAAATAAAGTTTACAAAGCTCGTGGAAAAAAAGACCTGCCTTTCTGGAAGATTCAAAATCAAATTCAGAAAGATGAATTAGTTATTCATTTCACTCAATTGAATAAGCAATTATTTGTATTTCGAATCACAAAACACAATTTGAATTACTCTATTTTGGATGTTGGGGAAGACAATCAAAAGCTATTAACAGATGCTGCTATAGGCCTTGCTTCAGGGAAAACTTCTCTTAATGATTTATATAAAGTTTATAGCTTTTTAAAATTAGATAGTATTCCAAATTTTGTAAAACAGATCACCGTAATACCCGATAATGAGTTTTACAGATTACCCATTGAGGTATTGCCCTCGAAACTTCCTAATAATGAATACAGTTTTGGAAGTACTAAATATTTAATCGAAGATTATTCATTTAAGTATTTTACTTCTCTGCAAGACTTTGCCGTAAATAACAGAAATACTTCTTCAACCTTAAGTAATGATTTTTCTGCTTTTGCAATTTCATATTTTGATTCTTTCACAGAGAAAGAGCTTCCTTCTTTACCTTATGCCACTTTAGAAGCAACAGCTATAAATGAAAGATTAAATGCTTTTAACAACAAAAAAGTATATTCAGGTAACATGGCTACCGGAGAGGCTTTTCAAAATCAACTCAATAATTCTAAAATAATTCACGTAGCTACTCATAGCGAAGTATCTACTCAGGATCCCTTATTCTCAACTATTTACTTAAAATCAACTTCATCCGATGGATATAAAGGACAGGCATTATATGCTTATGAGCTTTTTAATAATCAATTAAATAATGAATTGATAATGCTGAATTCATGCAGTTCCGGCTCAGGAAATTATATGCAGGGAACAGGAATTATGGGAATAAGTAGAGCACTTCGATATGCCGGGGCGAAAAGTCTGGGGTTAAATTTATGGGAAGTCAATGATAAAATTGCTTATCAATTTTCAAGCAACTTTTATGAGTATCTAAACAAAGGTTTATCGAAAAGTGAGGCAATGCAAAAATCGAAAATAGACCAAATCAAGACTGGGAGTGCTGACCCTCACTATTGGGGCGCATATACAATTATAGGAAATGTTGATCCGGTCATAAAAAAGCCAGCAACCTCAGAATTAGTACTTCCACTTATTCTAATTACAAGTTTGCTGGCCGGATACAGAGTCAGAAAAAAAATTAAATAAATCTATTTTCGTTAGTTTATCTAATCTAGTCTTCTGTAATTACTGTTAATGCTTTCATGTAACTTTCAGCTATACGACTATACTGTCCATCTAATTCATACGTAATTCTAAATGTCTGTTGAGCTTCAGTAAGTCTATCGAGTTGAAAATAGGAATTAGCCAGTAACCAATATCCTTTTTCCTGAATCTGAACATCAATGTCTTCTTGATTTGTAGCTCTTTCAAACTGAATTACAGCCTGCTCATATTCCCCTAAATTATAATTTATAGAACCCAAAGTAATATAAAATTCAGCTAGTAAAGATGGCTCTGAAATTTTATCTAAACCTTCACTAAGTATTTTCTTTGCTTCTAAAGTGTTACCGTCAGCTGCAAGTTTAATAGCTCTTTTTAGAGTTTCATTTGTAATATCAACAGAAACTCCATCTTCACTTCGAACAATATCCAAACCGATGTTTTCGATTGGGGAAATATTTGATGAATTTTCAACTGAGTAATTCATAACTCCGATTACACCAACAAAAATAACCACTGCTGCTGCAGTAATGTAACCAGCATATTTTCTGATTTGGTTTGCAACGGTTGGCTTCTGTAATTCTCTGCTCTCCTCTATTAATGCTTTTAGATTCGCTGAACTTTTCATGTAATCCATATAATAATCATCCTGAATCAATTCAGTCCACAAATCGTCAATTTGCTCGTCAGAAAGTCTTCCGTTAATGTAAAGATCTATTTTTCTCTCAAGATCTTTATTTATGTTATTCTGTATCATTCTATTAATTTTTTACTAAACTCAAACTCGTTTCAAAAGTGTGAAGGTCAGTATTTTTTTTGTACTTATTATAGGGTTTTTAAATTCTGATCTACCCTCTTCTGCTAACAAGAGTTTTCTACTATTCTTTTGTTACAATCGATATACTCATAAAACATTAGAAAATTTTAAGAAAAGATAATTTTATTAGAACCCTTTTACCAACTATTTGCTTATTCTAAATTTTGTTAAGAAAACTGACTGGGCATATTCAAATGAAAAAAATTAAAGTACTGTTTATAATATCATTAACCGCGCTATTTTTCATGGGATGCAAAACTTCCACCTATGAAAACCAGAAAATTTCAGGTGTATTAGATTATGTTGGTGATGCTTCAGCAACCATTCATCCATCACCCCTTCATTACAAATACTCCCCCAAAAAGGAATATAAACTAAATATTGACTCTAATGGGAATTTCAAATTTTCAGCCGAAAGTAATAATTCTGAGTTTTATACTTTTTCGTTAGATGACAAAAGTTTTTTACTTATTAATGATCCCAGTGATGACCTACGTCTTAAAATTTCCAGATCTGACTTTCCTCTCAATATCGAAATCCAATCAAGACATCAAACAGATTACCAAGCTTATCAAACATATTTAACTGAAATTGATGGTTTAGATAGACTGATAGAACTTGAAATGAACAAATTCAGAGATGGAAAACCTAATCAAGCAATATCCCTGACCAAGAAAAAAATTGAATTAGCTACTGCCAATCTTACCGGAACTAAATTTCAGTTTCTAATTGATAAAGCTAAAGGAGAATACGTTGTAAATCGTGTTAAATCTGTTATGTACAGATTTAACAATCCTGGCTTTAATGCTGACTCTGTGAGAAAAGAGGTTATGACAGAAGCCAAAAATAACAATTTTTTCACTCTCGAATCACTTAAAGCACAACGTGCCGGCATCAGAGATGTAACACATTATTACGCCAGAACTTTTGGGATATATGACAGTGTACAACAAGCTTTAGATCTAAAGCTGGCAGAATACGATCTGAAAAGAGTCGCATATGAGGAATTAAACAAAAGAAGACTTGAGGTAATAGATTATATTGAAGATCAAGAAGCCCAAGCTTATGCCAGAATGTTTTTAGTAGCAGAGCGAATCGGGGAAATTGAGCTTTCTATCGCATCTGAAAGTTATAAAAGTTACTTAGAAGAATTTTCTGAGTTTACTGAATACACTGATTTTTTAACATATCTCTATAATGAAATCAAATCTGTATCCCCCGGAGAACCGGCAATTAGCTTTACACTTCCAGATAAGAATGGGAACCTCATTTCCATGTCGGATTTTAAAGGTAAATACGTACTTTTAGATTTCTGGGCTGGCTGGTGTCAACCATGCTTGGATGAATTTCCTATAATGAGAGACATTTACACTGATTTTGATCGTGATGATTTCGAAATAATCAGTATTTCCACAGAAATTGATAAAGAAGTTTGGGAAAAGGATATTGAACGCTTCCCCAACCCCTGGTTTCAATTGTACGGAGGAAATGGATTTGATCAGGAAACTTTTAAAGAGTATAAAGGAGGAGGAATACCTTTTTATATTTTGATAGACCCTGATGGAAATATTGCTCGCTATAATGACATCAGAGCTTCTTTTAATCTAAGAGATGTAATAACAAACTTAATAGATGAAAAATAAAAACACTTTCGTTAAATCAATATTCATTGTAATTCTGTCTGTATTTATTTCTGCATGTGGAGAAAAACAAGCGAATACATCTGAAGCATTAACTTTCACTGATAAAGAACTTGGACAGCTTTTAGTTGTTGGATTTCGGGGTACTGAAATTGATTCAGAAAGCCTGATCGTTCAGGATATAAAAAATCATAATATTGGTGGAGTTATACTTTTTGATTACGACTTTGAAACCGACAAATCAGGAAGGAATATTTCAGATCCGGATCAACTTCTTAAATTAAACAGTGCACTTGTAGGCTATTCCCAAAATCCACCAATTATTGCTGTTGCTAACGACGGAAGTGAATATTCCCCTCTTTACAATATGTATCCTGAATGGAAAAACATTTTTAAAGACACTCAATTCTCCGATACAAACAAAGTAAAAGAATTTGCCCGTAAATTTGCTCAGGAATTTATGGTTGTCGGCTTAAACACCAGCCTTCATCCTAGAATCGACCTCAAAACCAATAATAACAATACGGGGTTAATCTCAGAAAGTCCTGAACAAACTACTGTCATCGCAAATCTTATTCTGGATGAATACGACACTGAAAAGTTACTAAGTGTACCTAAATATTTCCCGGGTTACAGTTCTGTCTACCATCCCACTGATTCCATTGATAATATCTCTGATGTTTGGACTGATGAATTTCTTCTTCCTTACAAGTCTCTTTTAGCAACAAGAACCATCAGGGCTATACAGACTTCACACAGTACAAATTCTAATATTGATGCTGAAAATCCCGGAACATTCTCCCAGAAAACTATTAATGGGTTGTTACGGGATTCACTTGGGTTCGAAGGAGTTGTATTTTCTGATGATCTGCAAAAACCGATTATTACAGCCCATTTTGATCTGGAAACTTCCATCATGAAATCTTTAAATGCTGGAGTAGATATTTTAGTACTTGGAAATAATCATCAATATGATCCTGAAATTGTATCTAAGGTAATTTCCATTATTCAGAAATTACTAAAAGAAGGAAAGGTTGAAGCTGCAACCATACAAAAAGCCTTAGAACGGATCGATCAGCTGAAGCAAGATGTAATAGCCGAACTTTGTACATGTCTGACTACGTAGAAAGAACGGCCGAATTTGTTCAAAGTAAACTTGAAGGTGAGGGTTCCGGTCACGATTGGTGGCATGTTCAAAGAGTTTGGAATCTGGCAAAAAAACTGGCATCAGTTTCTGAGAAAAAAATAAATCTGACTGTGGTAGAACTTGCTGCACTGCTTCATGATATAGCTGATCATAAATTCCATAACGGAGACTTATCTGTTGGACCAGAAGTTGCAAGGCAATGGTTGGAATCGTTGAATGCTGATGAGGGAACTACCGAACACGTTTGCAAAATAATAGAAGATGTATCATTTAAAGGAGCTGAAGTAGAAACCCCGGTTCGTTCAATGGAAGGTTCAATCGTTCAGGATGCCGATCGGTTGGATGCAATTGGCGCCATTGGAATAGCTCGTGCGTTCGCATATGGAGGTCACAAATCAAGAGAACTTTATAATCCTGATATTCCTCCCAAAAAACACGCTTCTTTTGAAGAATATAGCAGCGATAAAGGCCATACGATAAACCACTTTTATGAGAAGCTTTTTCTTTTGAAAGACAGATTAAATACTGATCAAGCCAAAAAAATAGCTGAAGAAAGACACCGGTTTATGGAACAGTTTGTGAATCAGTTTTTAGCGGAGTGGCACTCGAAATCCTGAATACTATTTCAACAAAGTTAGCTTTTTTGTAATTATTTCACCCAGTGAAGTAAGTCGGTAGAAATAGACGCCACTTGCCAGATTCCCCGCATCAAAATTCACTATGTAATTACCGGCAGGTTTCACATCTTCTACTAAAGTGGCTACTATCCGACCTGTAACATCATATACTTTCAAACTCACTAAGGCATTTCTTTGAATAGAATAACTAATGCTTGTAGTTGGGTTAAATGGGTTTGGATAATTTTGGTTCAGACTGATTTTATATGGAATTTCATTGGATTTAATATCCTCATTTGAAACTATCACATCGGTATTTTGAGCACCCGGAGTACCATTCCCTGATGATGCCGCCCAATTTGCCCCATTTGAATTATCAAATCCAGGATTTGACAGTGAAAGCGTGGAACCTAATCCATCAGCTTCTAATGGCCATGGAGCTTTGTCATTGTAAGTGAGTTCATCAACGATTTCATCGTCTGAATTAAATAATCGAACGAGCTCACCATCGCCGGATAAGCCAAAGTCCATATCTCCTATCCTGTTTGCAACTTCAGGAAATAAATCTTTAAACAATGTGCTGTCTCTTGTTAGAACTAGGTAAGAATTTGCGTTTAATATTGTTCCTTCGGGGAAAATAAATTTATGAGAATCATCAGAATCTGAAAAATACCATCCTGAAATATCTACACTTTCAGATGAATTATTATAAAATTCGATCCAGTCTTCGGGGTTAAAATTATCCGCAGACCTGTAATTGATCTCGTTAATTACAATACCTTCTGTATTGATCTGATTTCTCTTAAAAACTGCTGTTAATGCAGTATTCTGAGAAATCATAATTTCCTTTGAAATCTCAGTGCCATTTGCAGCGCCTTCCCATCCTACGAAAGTGTAACCGGGATTAGCTTCAGCTTTTATACTTGCAGGAACAGAGTTGTATATAAGTCCATATTCAAGATTATCAGAACGTATTTCTTCAATGTACACTTTTCCTGCACCTGCCGGTTGAACTTTAGTTTCAAGGCTATTTAACCGAAGCAAATCAAAATAATCCAATACATTATTCTTAGTGTAGTTTTTCCTACTCCGAATAAATGTCTTCATGACCTCAATATGCTTTTCCCAATTCATATTAGACCCCAGACGAAATGATTTTGTCCATCTTTCCATATGTCTTGGAACCTCTGATTCTATCAATTGAGCCGTGCTATCCACAAAATTGATCATTCTTGAAGGTTCAAAGGTTGTATGAACATGCATACTGAATTTCTGAACAAACTTATTCCTGAAATCTTGATTCTTTAAAAGATTTCTGAACAAAAAAGTTGACCATTCAGGACTTTCATATCCTTCTACAGAAGTATCCGTAAGTTTTTGGATCATATTAGTATCGAAAACTCCACGGGAATGGCTTCCCATCGACATATCCACATCGTATAACAGCCATCGCCATTTACCATCGGGTAACTGAGGTCTCCAAAAAATAATATTTCCTCCGGGCCAGTCGCCATTCGCCCAATAAATTTGTGCAATCAGATAATCTATATACTGATCAATTTCCATTTGTTCTGAAACCCATTCATAATTCTCTGATACGGACAAATCATTTTGTTCAATAAAATCAATCATTGAATCATAATGATCGGAACTTCCTTCTTTTACTCTCGCGTTTCTGGTAAGTATATCCAGTTCATTTTCATCAAATCCGTAATTAGATTCTATAAAATCTTCGTTTTGCTTTTCACGAAGCATATGAATGCCCCAGTATTCACCGTTCAGAAAAACCACTACCGGTTTAAAAGCCTGATATCCAAGATCCATACGATCCCGAACTATGGATTGAGCTGCTGCATTTCTGATCATGGCCCGATACCAATCCTGCCCCCCACTTCTAAGTGCCAACCGATCAAATGAAGTAATTGGCTTATCTTCGAATACCTGATATTCGAGTTTCTTTGCTCCATATTCTCCTCTGAAATAAATATCCAGCGATTTTTGATCGTAAAGTCTGGTACATCCCCCTCCAATCTTCACGCCGGCATCCACTGTAAAACCTTTGGACCGGTCTTTCTCAAAAAATTCAATCTTTACCGGTCGCTCCCAATCCTGATTCCAGTTCATTGGAGTGTCTTCGCAGTATCCTGTAATTCCATTTGTTCCTTCCACATAAATCCCCTTTTCGTCAGAAAAGAAATTATCGGGATCTGTTGTCAGAGATAGAACCGGCAGTTCAGTAGGCTCATTTATAAAATAACTCTTCACTACATGATGAGTATCTGCATCTGTAAAAATGGTTGTCTTCAAAACAGAAGTCTCTTTTAGAACCAGCGATGAATCATTCCAGATCGGTGATGTAGAGTCCGGCAGGGATCCATCCAATGTGTAATAAACAGTTGAAGCACTGCTATAATTTTGGATATCAACGACTACAGAATCAGAATAGAATCCACTTTCTGGTTCAATATTCAGCAACTGCGCTTTTACCTCTCCGTTGCTTATGCAAACCAATATGGCTGCAATACTCCATAAAATTCTACCTACTTTTACTCTGATCACTTTCTTTCACCTTTATAATTATAATCTTGAAATCTTATCTTTGAATCTGTACTCTGATTTGATTTCAAAATGAATATATGAAACTAATATATACCAACGACTATTATCTGAATGCTTTTACATCTGCTAAAGAAAAAATCAGCAAATTAACTTCTGAATTGGATACATTTGATTTCAATAAGTCACCACAAGAGGGAAAATGGAGTACAGCTGAAATTATTGATCATTTAATTACTGTAGATTCGGATTATCTGGATGTACTTGAAGCAAAGATTAATACAGATACTTCTCATCTTCCGAAAGGTTCAGGGACATATAAACATCCATTTTATATTCGTTGGTTCATCAAAGTAGTGAGTCCTGAATACAGTCGGCCGGTGCCCACTATCTCTCAATTTGAACCTGAATCTACAGGAAACCTGGACAAGGAAGTATTGGTACAACAACTTCTGGATATTCAGGATAGATATATCACTTTGATCGAAAAAGCTGACAAAGAAAATCTCGATCTTGGAAAAATAAAAGTAAGTAACCCGGCATATTCATTTTTAAAAATGTCGGTTAGTGCCTGTTTAGCTGTAAATGAAGCTCATCAAAGGAGACACTTTCAGCAAATAGAGAATATTTTCAAAAACTAATCCTCTCTCTTTCGTTTGTGCTCAGGATATTTATCGTAAGGAAAAAGAAATAATCCATACGGTTCATGCCCTTTTTTACCCACATCCTGATGATGTCGTTGATGTGCCCTTCGAACCAATTTCATAAACCAGTTATCGCTTTTAAAAGGTACAAATCTCTTGTGAGTAAACAGATCATGGATCACAAAATACAGCAAACCATAAACAGCTATTCCAGTCCCGATGCCAAAAGCAGCTGAAGTAAACATTGTTTCAGCGCCGGTTACCATCAACCAAATTGAAATTCCTGCAAAAATCAGAGAAAAGAGATCATTGAACTCAAAAATTCCGTGATCAGGTTTGTGATGAGACTCATGAATTCTCCATAAAACTCCATGAAATAACCATCGGTGTACGCAGTAAGAAACAATTTCCATTCCTGTAAACCCGATCAGAATAAATATTACTAAAATCATTTTCTGCTAACTCTTTGTCTGTAATGTATTTGTAAAATATGCAAAGTGAAATCCTGAAAATATCATTCAAAATAATTGAGATGAAATCATTTTATACATATAATGTACATATATTAAATATGTAAATATGGTTAGCAATGCAAAGTACTGAAGCACAAAAAAGCACTCCGGGAAAATCACGGACAGGACAGTTAGAATTAGCAAGAAAAATGGAAACCGGTTTTCCTTCTCCTGCATCCGATCATCTTGAGAAAGCACTAAGTCTCGAAGATCTGGTTGTATACCGGCCATCTGCCACTTTTTATGTACGTGCCGAGGGCAATGCAATGAAGAAGTCGGGCATTCATCACAAAGATATTTTAATTGTAGACCGTTCTGTAACCGCGCGCCATGGGAGCATTGTAATTACTTCTGTAGATCAGGAACCGTCCATACGAAGGTTTGTTCGGCAAGGAGCTCAGATTTTCCTTGTTTCTGATGATATGGAGCTAAAGCCCATCACTATTACAGAAGAAACTGAATGGACAATCTGGGGAGTAGTTACTCATGTGATTCATAGATTTAAATTAGGGAATGAACGTCATGAAATATGATCCGTTTCAAAAATCTATGGCGTATGCTATGATCGATTGCAACAACTTTTACGCATCCTGTGAACGAGCTTTTGACCCAAAATTAGTAAATAAACCTATCGCCATTCTTTCCAATAATGACGGCTGTGTAATTGCCCGATCGGAAGAAGCTAAAGACGCCGGAGTTGAAATGGGAGCGCCGGAATTTAAATCCCGCAAACTTTTCAAAGAAAAAGGAGTGGTCATCAAATCTTCGAATTATGCTTTATATGGCGATATGTCTGATCGCATCATGGACATTTTGAATCAACTTACTCATAGTGTGGAAGTGTATAGCATTGACGAAGCTTTTGCTTTGGTTTCTACTAATATTTTTGATGATTTGAATGAATATGGCCGGTATATCCGTGACACTATTCTGAAATGGACCGGACTCCCTGTTTCTGTGGGAATTGCACCAAGCAAAACACTCGCCAAAGTGGCAAACAGCATTGCAAAACGAAATCCGGCATTTGATGGAGTACTCGCTTTACGAAACGCCAAAGAAACCGATCAGCATTTAAAGGATCTGCCCATCCAAAAAATCTGGGGAATCGGTGGCGGAATGGGAATTCGACTACATCGTCATGGAATTGAAACTGCACTCGATTTAAAAAAAACCATCAGCAATAGAAAATGGGTGAAAAAAACGCTGCATGTTACCGGTTTGCGAACCGTGCTGGAATTAAATGGAATGCCGTGTATTAAAATGGGAGAGGCACTGGATAAACGAAAAGGAATTCTGACTTCCCGAATGTTCGGAACTCCAATTTATGAAATTGAACATTTACAAGAAGCGGTTTCTACCTATATGTCCAGAGCTGCAGAAAAATTACGGGCTCAGCATTCTGTAGCTTCTGTGTTGCGGATAATATTGATTGGTGATAAATACTCAAATCTAAAAGGGCAGTATAAATACTCGGCTGGAACGTCGATGAAAGTACCAACCGCACATACACCCACTATGATCCGACTTGCAAAAGCTTTGGTTAAACATATTTATCTGGAAAACACGAAGTATAAAAAAGCAGGCGTTATGCTCACCGGAATTGTTCCTAATACAGAAGTACAGATGGACTTATTTGATCCGCATTTATACACGCAACAGCAATATCGCCTTATGGAATGCCTGGATGATATCAACTCAAAATACGGGCGTAATAAAGCAGCTTTTGCTTCCACCGGATTGCACAAAGAAAAAGATCATCGTAATAAATGGTTGATGAATCAAAATTATCTCAGCAACCGATACACCACACGTTGGGATGAGTTGATGAAAGTGAAAACGTAGAGTAATTCATTCAACATAGAAAAATTTCACTGATTAAGTGAGCTGAAGATTATGTGTCCGAAGGACGAATAAATCCACTCTGGCAAATAAAGTAAGTCTACATAATAGAGAAAGTTGACCTTTGGATTTATTCAATAATCGAACAGCGAACGCAGTGAAATTTTTCAGTTGAGAGTTTTTGGTACTTTTGTCGGTACAAAAGTACTTAGTTTATAGTGAAGATAATCGATTCAATTTTTTGGAGTCCCAAAATAGTTGTCGTTCAGCATAAAGCTTTGAGTTTCTCCGTTACTTTTTTTCACAATTAACTCAGTATCAAATGAATCTTTAAATAAAGAATCGCCAATTTCTAAATAGTTATTCAAAGAAATTTTGGAATGCCCTGATTCCATTTGAAATACAAATTCATATTCTGAATTGCCCTTTAGCTTTAAGTAATAACTGCCAGCACTTAGATGAAATTGCGCAACAGCATCGGAAATTGTAGAAGAATTAAAAGACTCCATTTTTAACTTTCCATCATTATTGGCAAAATACGAGGATAAAACAGATACGAGTAAAAATAGCAGAAAAAGTACAACCACTGGAAATACAATTTTTACTAAACTACACTTGGATTTCATTTTAAAATCAAATTATTTTATTTCCAATAGGATCGTTCAACTACATCCCCGACAGTAATCCGATCTACCACACTCATGCCTGAAGTTACTTCACCGAAAATGGTATATCGACCATTTAGGTGTGGTGCCCAAACGTTCATCGCAAAATACTGACTGCCTTCTGTGTCAGGTCCGGAGCTGGCTATTCCGGCTTTTCCACGAAAGTATTGTTGAAAGCTTGCTTCGGTAGGAACGGTGTAATCGGGACCGCCAAATCCACGTCCGGTTCCAACATCGCCACCCTGAATTACAAAATTAGGAACAACACGGTGAAAAGCTACGCCATTATATGCGCCGGCAGTTATCAAACTATCCATTCCAGAAATAGTAGCAGGGGCCGTTAATACATCCATAGTAATTTCAATATCTCCTTTTCTGGTTTCTAAAACCCAAATCGGTTCTGAACCAAGATCAGCAAGTCGTTCCCAATCAGGAGTTCTGAATGTTGTTGGAGGCAGAGAATCTTCAATAAAGCTCCAATCCTGTGAAATTAACCCGAGTTTCAGATCAGAAGTTGCTTCAGCATAAAGAGAAGAAATCAAAGATTCAGAGCTATCCTCAAACCGGAATTTCAGCACAGAAGTAATTCCCAAAGTTTGTTCTGTTTCAGATGTAGTTAGCAACTCAGTTAATCTCTCAAAGTCAGAATCCCGTAAAACTTGTTCATCCGAATAAAGAGCCTGCATGGTAAAAGAAGGAATTTCATTACCAAGAGCTGAAAACAATAATTCGCGGGTTTCCTGAACACGGTTTTCAGTTTTCATTTCTTCTTCAGAATTAGCCCAAAGTGTATTCAACTCACTAATAAGAAATTCATACAACAATCCTTGTGATGTATCAATGTCAGCCATTAAATAATCAAAAACTTCTGATTCTGACCATATTCTTTTAATCGCTGAATATCTTAAATTTTGCAGATACGGATCTTCAGTTCCAACAGATAATAAATTCTCCGAATATTCTTCAGGATTCACCGAAGCATTAAATCCCGCAAGCCGAACACGATCTTCAACAGCTCTATTCAAAGCGGTTTCGTTTAGTAATTTGTTATTTATAACCGCCGCTATTTCTGTTTTATGCCTGAGTACCTGTAATGCCTCTATAACTACATTCGGGTTTCTATGCTCCAGAAACGCACCAAGAGCTACTGTAGAATATCTGTCGTTTCGTTCATTATTACCGATTCCACGGATAATATCAATAGCTAGCTGAACATCCATGGCACTAAAATCCACATCAGCAAAATGATGAAAAACTTTTTCAGCATGATTTCTGATTAATAATGCAGCAACGTACTGATCACCCGAATCATCATCCGGATAGTAATTTGGCCAAAGTTCCAACAATTTCAACTCTGAGGTAGGAGTCAGTTTTTTAATTTCTTCATTATTTCTGCTTCTGTAGTATCCATATAGATATGCTTTTGTCAGTTTAGCATTATTACTACTAAACGCTCTTTCAATAATTTGAAGCTGAATTTCTTCAGAAGCATTTAAATTTGCAGCAAGTCGACTGATAGCCAGTGCTAGCTCTATTTCCATTTCTACATCTTGTAGCACTGGCTCATTTAACAGTAATTCCAAAGACTGCTCATTTCCCTGATATCCTAATAGTGATATCAATCCTTTATTGACTCGATTGTTCTGAGCAAACAGTTCATTCAATCGGTTTATCTGACTTTCGGTTAACTCTTTAAACCATAAAGATGCCCATGCATTTTCAGATTGTGATTCTGATACGACATCAATCAAACCATCAATATTTTCTACGGAAGTATTTATGAGTGCATTCCAAGCCTGTCTTCGAACTTTAGGATTCTCATGCATGGTAAATTCTAACAGTGCCCCTTCATTTCTTTCAAATACTGATTGATAAAGCACCGGATATTCATTTGTTAAAAGATCATTTGTATCCCTGTCTATAGAATTACACTGTATTGATATCAATACGATTCCAAAAAAAATAAATTTATACATGTTTTGCACACATTTTTTGTTGACACTCATCAAAGAACTCCTTTTATTACACATGCTTTACACATTAAGTAATTTTCATCTATGGATAATGCTCATTTAACCAGAAAACAACAGGATTTTTTCAATTACATTGTTGAATACAAAAAAGAACATGATGTCTGGCCAACTTACAGAGAAATTGCAGATCATTTCGATTTTAAATCACCCAATAGTGTAACTCAGAATATTCAGGCCTTATTGAAAAAAGGATATCTGATAAAACGTAATGATGAAGAATACGATCTTCCATCAGAAAAGAAAAAGAATTTACTGGACGAATCTGAAGAAAAAGAAGGCATTCCCATCCGCGGACTAATTGCTGCTGGTTATTTACAGGAAGCCGTGGAAGCTGATCTTGGTCAGATTACTTTAGCCTCTCTTTTTCCCAATCTTGATCAACTTTTTGCTTTACGCGTAAGTGGCTTCAGTATGAAAGATGTTGATATTTATGATGGCGATCTCGTAGTATTGATGGATACAGATGTAAAGAGCGGTGATATTGGTGCCGTTCTTTATAACGGAGAAACCAGTCTTAAAAAGATTTTCTGGGATCAAAATGGTTTACGGCTGGAAGCCGCTAATGAAGATTATGATGATATTATTGTTGAACCGGATGTATTTGAAGAAGTTCGGATTATTGGAAAATACATTGGTCACATTAATCGCAAAGGATTTCAGAGAGCCACAGCAAAAGTAGCTTAAGATTAAGCTACTTTTTTCTGTAGTAATGTCCGTCAAAAACAGTATTCCAAGTCTTTCCTTCGTCGGTTGACTGTTCCCATAATTGTCGAACATGAGTATCCGAAAGATGATAAAAGGTAAGTTTATTCAAAAGAGAAACACCTCCTTGCCCTACTCCTTTACCTGAATATTCAAGGGCTTTTGCATTTGCATTATAAATGCCGGAAAACTCAATTGGTATTCCATTTGACCCAATCCATTTTTGATGCCATTGCTTATCAAGGATGCTGTAGTAATTGAGACTTTTACCTTCAGAGCCTTTCGAGCTTTTCCAGTTCTCCAGAATTGCACAATTATTTGAAACCAATTCTATTTTTGAACTTCCGACAATCTGATCATTCGGGTTCTTCACTTCCCATTCCCCAACCCAGAAATCAAACTGGCGATGTTCTTCTGATGTACAGGCTCCTTGTTGTTGAGCAAATATGATCCCTGTAGATAAGAAAAGAACGACAAGACTAAGGTATTTTCTCATGGCAATCGCTATTTCTTATAATTAAGAGCTAAGATTATTTACTCTTTTTTGTTTTCAACTTCCCGTTTGCATTTTTTCTTGCCTCATGAAGTTGCGAATCTTTAATCCATGCTCTACCTCCATCATGTTGAAGTCTTTTGGTGTTTTTAAATTTAAAAGCCTGCTCGTGTAGTGAAGGAATTTTTGACATAATGTATTTTGATTGTGTTTGCCTGAATTTAATACATCCGAAAAGGAAAGAACAATATGATTTTTGCTTTGTTTTCAGAAAAACAAACCTTATCTTTGAAAGCTCTAAACTAATCCATTAAAAGAAATTTTATAATCATGTACGCTATAGTCGAAATCGGCGGACATCAATACAAAGTATCTGAGAAAGATGTTCTTTTTGTTGATAAGCAAAATGTAGATTCTGATTCTGTTACATTTGATCAGGTACTTCTTATCAAAGACGATAAGGGTGCTGTGAACATTGGAAAACCAACTATTGAAGGTGCTTCCGTTACAGCTACAATCCTTGATACTGTTAAAGCTGATAAAGTTTTAGTTTTCAAAAAGAAGAGAAGAAAAGGATATCAGAAACTAAACGGACATCGTCAGGTTATGTCTCAAATCCAGATCGATTCCATTTCTGCTTCCGGCGGAGCGAAAAAGAAAGCTAAAGAAGCTTCAGAAAAAGAAGAAAAAGCAGCAACTCCTAAAGAAGCTGAATCTAAAGATCTTTCTTCTCACACAGTAGCTGAATTAAAGAAAATGGCTTCTGATCAAGGTATAACCGGTTACTCAAGCATGAAAAAAGCAGAGTTAATCGAAGCTTTAAGTTAATTTTTTAATCTAATCCCCCACAACAATGGCACATAAGAAAGGTCAAGGTTCTACAAGAAACGGACGCGATTCGGAAAGTAAACGCTTAGGCGTTAAGAAATTTGGTGGAGAATTTGTACGCTCTGGTAATATTATTATGAGACAGCGTGGTACTAAGTTTCACCCCGGTCTTAATGTTAAAAGAGGTGGTGATGATACTCTTTTTGCAGTAGCAGACGGACATGTAAAGTTTACTACCCGATCGGGCGGAAGAAAGTTTATCAATGTAGAGCCTGTTAACTAACTAGGTTTAAACATTCTTTAAAACCCCGTATATAAATTATATACGGGGTTTTTTTATATCTTTTAGTATGGACAAAAAAATCATCCCCGAACTGGATTTATTAATAAGTAATGTCTTCTGTATAGGTAGAAATTACGCACTTCATGCTAAAGAACTTGGAAATGAAGTTCCCGATAACCCTATCGTTTTCCTAAAACCGACAAGTTCGGTTTGTTATACACATCAAAAGATAACGCTCCCTACGGTAAGCAATGATGTACATCATGAATGTGAAGTTGTAGTAGCAATAGGTAAACCCGGAAAAAATATCCCCTCTAAAAATGCTATTGATCACATAGCAGGAATTGGTATCGGCGTTGATCTTACTGCAAGAGACATCCAACAAAAAGCAAAAGAAAAAGGTTACCCCTGGTCGATAGCAAAAGGTTTCGATGGGTTTGCACCAATTGGAAATTTTGCACCTATAGATACGTTCAGAAATATAAATAATATTATGTTTTCACTATCAGTTAATGACATTAGAAAACAAACAGGTAACACTTCAGATATGATTTTCTCTATACCAGATTTAGTTGCTTATCTGTCAACTATCTTTACTTTACAAGAAGGCGATTTAATATTTACTGGAACACCACAAGGTGTAGCACAAGTTAAGTCTGGAGATCATATTTCTGCCGAACTAGAAAATGGACAATCAATTTTACAGATATCTGTTTCATGATTCGATCTTGTTTTACCTTAGGTCTATTTATTCTTATAAATATTACCATTTCAGCTCAGGAAGCTGAGTATTTGTGGCCTACCAATTCGGGTAATTATTTAAGTTCAACATTTGGTGAAACTCGATCTGCTCATTTTCATGCTGGTCTTGATATTAAAACATGGGGAAGAGAAGGCTATCATGTATTTGCCTCAAAGGACGGGTTTGTTTCAAAATTACTTATTACTAATCAAGGGTATGGTAAAGCAATTTATTTAAGACATTATGACGGAAGTTATACTGTTTATGCTCATCTTCAAAGATTCAATCCTGAATTGCAATCAATTGCTGATTCCATAAGAATAAAAGATTTTTCTTATACCTTGGAAAAAGACATGACTGAGGACTCTTTAAAGGTTGTTCAAGGAGAAGTCATTGGATTTACAGGATCAACAGGAATTGGTCCCCCTCATCTTCATTTCGAAATCCGAAACCAGTATAATGAACCTGTTAATCCGCTAACGAAAGGTTTCATAATTAAGGACACTAAAACTCCGGTGATCCGATCTTTACTTATTGAACCACTAAACATTGACTCAAAAATTAATAAAAGTGTCTATCCTCAGGAAATTCTTCCTGATTCCACAAAAAACGATACAGCCTATTTTGGAGCTACTACAATTTCAGGTGAAGCGGGAATATCAATCAATACATTTGACAGAGCAGATGAAGTATATAACAGATATGCAGTGTATCGTCTGAGTTTAAGTAGAAATGATGAAATTATATTTCAACAGCAACTCGACAAGTTCAACTTCTCCACGGATGATTATATGTTTTTAGATCGTAAATCATTAACAAATGAGAAAACCAGAAAATTTCAAACTTTGTATCGAAAAGAAAACTTTGATCACCCGTTTTTGAAAATCGATAGTAAAAAGTCTCTGGAAGAAGGAATTTATATTATTAAAGTTGAGGATTATTTCGGGAACACCTCGTTCGCAAGAGTGCCAATACTTAAAGAAAAACCAAACAAACCAAAAAACCAGCAAAAATTTACTCTCAGTGGACATTGGAGTAATGATTGGGTTTCAGTAAATGATTCCGTAAATATCAATCTAGTTGATTTTCAAAAAGGCGCAAAATGGAACAGTGCTTCTCAACATTTCTTATATGCTTTTCCCGACTCTCTAAATCAGGGAATTTTCAGAGTAGATAATTCAAGAGTTACTCAGATTAAAAGTCCTGATAATCAGATGAAAATTTTTATTCCAGAGGGTGCTTTTTTCAGTGACTTGAGTATCCGATATAATTACACAGAATCGGACAGCAGTTTTGAAATAAGTTTGGGAAGCTCAAATTTGGTTATAAGAAATGAAATTTTTCTTCAGATTTATCTCGATGATAAAGCTTTTTCGAATACACTTTTGTATAGAAAAAGCAAAGATGATTATGCTCCGGTTAATTCATTTGTAAGAGGAGGAACGTTGTATGCCACCATTTCTGAATTTGGAGATTTTATTTCTTTGAGAGACACTATACCTCCAACCATACACGAACCTGAAGTCACGCTACTTGGGAATGGCAAAAAAACCTATTCAATTAATACGAATGATGATCTTTCCGGAATAGATTTTCAATCGGCCGTTTTTCTGATTGATGGGATGAGAGGTATTGCTGAATATGATTACGAATCTGATAAATTCACTTTTTATCATCCCGATTGGAATTTAAAAAGTGCAATTCAAGAAATTTATTTCGAGGTAAAAGACAGAGCCGGAAATATATCAAGAGAAACATTCCGACTCTGAATTTTATTATACATAAGCTATACAACTTATTTCTACGAGCACGTTTTTTGGCAAAGTCTGAACCGCAACCGTTTCTCTTGCAGGCGGATCGTTATCGAAATAGGCTCCGTATACCTCATTAACACTTCCAAAATCATCCATAGTATCTAAGAAAATTGAACACTTGATGACTTTTGAAAAATCAGACCCAGCTTCTTTTAGAACTTCATTGAGATTTTTCATTACTTGTTTAGCCTGAGTAGATGCATCAGTACCTACAATTTCCATTGTTTTCGGATCTAAGGGGATTTGACCTGAACAGTAGACTATTCCATTATGCGCCACTGCCTGACTATAAGGTCCTATCGCTGCAGGGGCTTTTTCTGTAGATATAATTTTTTTCATAATTATTTAAGGTTTGGTTTGTCTTCTTTTTTGCGGAAAGCTGTATATATGGTTATTTTGATAAACTTGAAAAATCTTTGTTAACAAATCAAATTATCTAAAAATGAAAAAGAGTTTTTTAAAATTTCTTTCGGTTGCTGTTATAACTATCGGTTTATTGAACTGTGGAGGACCTTCTAATCCCCTTATTAAGGAAGCACAGGATGGCATTAAAGCTGGAAATTATGAAGCAGCTTTGGCTTCTTTAGACCAGGCAATTGTCGAAGACTCAGTTGATGCAGATGCATATTACTATAAGGGAATCGTTTATTCGGAAATAGCTCAAAATAATCCTGATATTGCAGAAAGAAAGAACAGCTATCGAAATATGAGAGAAAATTTGGTAAAGGCTAATACGCTTTATACAAATCAGGGAGCTAAATCAGTTGAATCAGTTCAGTCTCAATTATTGATTGACAAGATTTGGGGACAAGAGCATAATAATGGCGTAAAATATGCACAGGGAGACACTACTGTAGCACAAGTTGCCAACCCACTCGAAACATCGATTGCTCACCTACAGAATGCTGTGATAATTAACCCTGATAGCACTCTTAGTTATCAAGTGTTAGCTGAAGTGCATCGCTTAAATGGTTCCCCTGAAAAAAGCGCTGAAGTTTATGAAACAGTTTTGGAAATCAAACCTAATCCTGATGCTTCTGATTATGATCGTTTGGGATCTCTTTACTTACAATCTGAACAATATCAAAAAGCTATTACTTCTCTCAACAAAGGCACAGAAGCCTTTCCTGACTCGGTAAGTCTTGTCCAGAAGTTAGCTGATGCTTATATGAATGCAGGTGAAAACGAAGAGTCCATTAAAGTTATTGAATCACTAATTGCAAGAGACCCAGAAAATCCCCAGTATCACCTTGTTCTTGGAACTCAAATTTATATAATGGCTAGTAAGATGAATGATAAAGTTTCTGAGAATTATGACGAGATATTCGAACTTGAAAGAGAAATAAGATCTTTAAGTGGTGCAGAAAAATCAACCGCTGAGAATAAACTCAAAAATCTTAAATCTGAGATTGACGATCTTTCTTCCAAATCAAATAATCTTACAGATCAAGCTATTGAAGAAATTAAGTTGGTTACCGAGTTAAAACCGAACGATGCTAATGCTTTCAATACTCTTGGAGTAATTTACCAAAACAGAGCTGCCGGTCTTTTTGAAAAAAGAAACGCCACCGAAGATAATGATGAAGCAGCTAAAATTGACGATGAAGCCAAAAACAATCTTCGTCAAGCAATGACGAACTATGAAAAAGCAACTGAAATTCAACCTGACAACCAAAACTATTGGAGATCTTTATTTCAGGTATATACTTCTTTAGGTATGAATGAAAAAGCTGAAGAAGCTATGGAAAAAGCAGGAATGTAATTTCTGAAACTTATTATTTATGAAAAATTCAACTTATACCCGATTTACAAGCATTTTGCTTGTAATCGGGTTTTTTGTTTCGTGTAGTACCTCCAAATTCAATGTTGATTCATTGATCGAGAATGAAAACTATGATCAGGCTCTTTTTGAAATAAAAGCAGAAATTGATAAGAGTCCCTCTGCTAAACTTTACTTTCAAAAGGGAAAATTACATGGTCTCATTGCAAGAGAAAGAGAAATCGAAAACAGAACTGATCAATATGAGTTAATGATCTCAAGCTTTGATTCTGTTAAGGTGATGGAAACTGAAATGGATGAAATTTTATCAAATGAGGCTGATAGTATTGTTCAATTTTACTGGGAAAATGAACATCAAAATGGATTAAGGCAATATCAGGTTAAGGATGATAGATCTACCACACTAGCTATTAGTCATTTTTTAAATGCAATAACCTTAAAACCCAAGTCAGTAGAAAGCTATAAGTCACTATCTATTGCTTATTATAGAGATGCAGATATTGAAAACGCTATTTCTACACTTAATAAAGCGGATGAGCTAAGTATTAGTGATTCAGAGGTATATGAGAATTTAGGTTTTCTTTATTTAGAAACCGGAAATGCTGAGAATTCTATTATTAATTACCAAAAAGCAGGACAAGACCCAGCCGAAAGTAAAGATATCTCATATGGTCTTGTTAATGCATACATAAGTCAGGGTCAAACATCTCAGGCGGTTACATATCTTGAATTACTGGTTGATAAATATCCCAATGACAGCAATATAAGCAATGTATTAGGTACACAGCTTTATGTGCAGGTTGAACCATTATTTAATCAATTAATACAAGCTTACAAAAGTAATGACTCTGTAAGAGTCACCAATTTACGAGTAGAAATTGAAGGGATTTCCGAAGAGTCAGAGAAAAACCTGATTTCTGCTTACCAAGCTAAACCCGACAATGTAGAATATCTTGAAAGCCTTGCTGTCTTCTACAATAATATGTCATGGAATTATTTTTCAGTATTAAATTCAGCTTTTGACTCTGATATTGCGGGTTTATCAGATAAAGCTCTTGCACTCACTGATTTCGCTATAGATTATTACAAAAAACTAGAAGAAAACAGTGAATCTGATTACACAGATAAAATTAACTCATTACAATCTTTAAAAAATAGTTGGACCAACGAAGAATGAAATTTAATACAAAAACTATACATGCCGGACAGAAAAACGAAGAGACTTCCGGTGCTGTGATGCCTCCTATTTTTCAAACTTCGACTTATGCTCAATCTGCGCCTAATGTTCACCAGGGATATGATTATGCAAGAGTTGGCAACCCTACAAGAACTGCTTTGGAGAACTTAATAGCAGGTTTGGAGGGAACTAAAGAATGTGCATGTTTTGCAAGTGGTGTCGCAGCTATGGATGCTTTATTAAAAATGTTTCGCCCCGGTGATCATATAATAGCTTCTGATGATTTGTACGGAGGTTCCTACAGGTTATTTACATCTGTATTTGAACCTTACGGTATAGAATTCTCTTTTATTAATATGACCGATTTGGAAAAGGTAAAAGAAACGATAAGACCTAACACCAAAATGTTCTGGATTGAAACCCCAACCAATCCTTTATTGAGAGTAGTAGACATTAAAAAACTATCTGATCTGGCTCATGAAAATGAGGCTTTATCTGTAGTTGATAATACCTTTGCATCTCCTTATCTGCAAAGACCTGCCGAATTAGGAGCTGATGCAGTGCTTCATTCTGCAACTAAATATCTTGGCGGACATTCAGATGTAATCCATGGTGCGGTTGCTTCATCTAATACCAGAATAATGGAAAACCTCAGGTTCCAGGTAAAATCATCAGGTGCGGTTCCGGGGCCAATGGATTGTTATTTGGTTTTAAGAGGAATTAAAACTCTTTCCATTAGAGTTCAAAGATCAGTTGAAAACGCTAAACAGGTTGCAAATTTTTTAAATGATCATTCACTTGTTGAAAACGTTTTTTACCCTGGTTTAAAATCGCATCCTCAATATGAACTTGCAAATAAGCAAATGGATGACTTTGGCGCAATGGTTTCATTTTCATTAAAAGATGATTCCATTGAAGCAGCAACAAAATTTATGGCAAGCACTAAAATTTTCACTTTAGCTGAAAGTTTAGGTGGCGTGGAGTCACTTATCAGCCACCCTGCTTCTATGACTCATGGATCAATTCCGAAGGAAGTCAGAGAAAAAGCTGGTTTAAAAGACTCATTAATTCGCTTGTCTGTTGGTATTGAAGACTCAGAAGATCTTATTTCTGATCTTGATCAAGCTTTTTAACAAACCTTTTTTAGTTAAGTTTGTATCTTAGAACACAGAAAAAAGCGCTTACAAAAATTTAATTTAACATCATGCGAGACGTTGTAATTGTAGAAGCAAAACGAACACCTATTGGGGCTTTTGGAGGCAGTTTAGCTTCTTTCACAGCACCTGAACTAGGAAGTATTTCAATCATTGAACTTTTAAAATCTTCTGGAATTTCTCCGGATGAAGTTAATGAAGTCGTAATGGGTAATGTACTAACCGCTGGTGTTGGTCAGGCTCCCGCGCGACAAGCTGCTATTAAAGCAGGACTATCTGAAAAAACTCCAGCTACAACAATAAATAAGGTATGTGCTTCAGGAATGAAAGCTATTATGATTGCTGCAGACCAAATCAGACTTGGTGACGCAGATGTAATAGTTGCAGGTGGTATGGAAAGCATGAGTAATGTTCCCTACTATCTTCCTAAACAACGCTTTGGCTCAAAATATGGTCATGTTCAAACTGAGGATGGCATCTTAAAAGACGGGCTTTGGGATGTTTATAATGATTTCGCGATGGGCAATGCTGCAGAAATCTGTGCTAAGGAATGCAATATCAGTAGAGAGCAGCAGGATGAATTTGCAATCGAATCTTATAAAAGAGCTCAAAATGCTCAGAAAGAAGGTTACTTTACAAATGAACTTATAGATGTTAAGGTTAAAGACCGAAAAGGAAATGTAACTATTGTCGATAAAGATGAAGAGGTTGCCCGGGTAAATTTTGAAAAAATCCCTTCTCTACGACCTGTATTTGACAGAGAAGGAACAGTAACAGCTGCAAATGCTTCAAGTATAAATGATGGCTCTGCTGCAGTTTTAATGATGAGTGCTGAAAAAGCTAATTCTTTAGGTTTAAAACCAATAGCTAAGATAGTAAGTCATGCAAGTGCCGCGAAAGCCCCTGAATGGTTTACCACCGCTCCAGCTGATGCAATACCTTTAGCTCTGAAAAAAGCCGGTATTTCGAAAAATAAAATTGATCTTTTTGAAATCAATGAAGCCTTTTCCGTTGTTTCTTTAGCTAATAATCAAATCTTGGAGTTAGATCCTTCCAAAGTAAATATTCATGGTGGGGCAGTAAGTATTGGACATCCAATTGGCTGTTCGGGTGCCAGAATTGTAGTCACTTTATTACATGCCTTGCAAAGAACAGGAGGAAGTTTAGGTTGTGCCGGAATCTGTAACGGTGGAGGTGGGGCTTCTTCATTGGTAATAGAAATGCTTTAATCAAAAGGCTGAATTTATTTCAGCTTTTTGTTGACATTATAAATTTACACACATATTATCTGGAAGACTTTAATTAAATCCTTCGAATTAGAACACATCGCTACTATTTGTTAAAACCCAAAAGCAGAATTCTCTGCCCAAACATTAATAAAGTCTAAACCAGTAATTATAGAAAACAGCTACTATTTACGTTCTTCGTACGTTAATTAATTTTTGATCCGCATATAAACTTTAATCAATGAAGAAAAAGCTGTTTCTCTTATCGGGGGTATTTACTCTTTTTATTGGTTCGTTTGGGTATTCCCAATCAGTTTCAGTATTTGCAGAAACTGATGACTTTACTGATTACTTGTTAGTTAACGATTCGGATAAAATTCTCCCTCCTCATCAGATGATGGTACCTTTTGCAAATGGGCACCCTCAATTCAGAATATTAGAACAAAATTTTCGACAGGTTACAAATCAAAACGATAACTCTGACTTCTCTGCTGCTTTTATCTTTTCAGATACCGTTGCAACTATACAGGTTTTTGAGCAAGGACTCTACAAAGGTCTGCCAAAAGTACCCATATTAATACACAAAGCTCGTTATAATAAAGATGTAGTAACTATTACATCCCGACTAAAATTTCGTGTATATAAACCAAAAGAAAAAAAACCCGGCTTAAAGAATATTTCTAAAATCTTGAATTCGCCTCTTTCTACGGGTAGTTGGTTCAAAATTCCGTTTAGAAAAAGTAATATTTACCAAATTAACGCGCAGTATCTCGAAGAACTTGGAGTTAATGTTGCTGAAATAGATCCTCGTCAAATCCAGATTTGGGGAACAAATGGTTATCCTCTACCGGAATTAAGTGGTGCTCAAAGACCCGAATTCCAACAAATACCGATCATAGTTCAGGGAGAATCCGATGGCTCTTTTGACACTAATGATCGTATTCTTTTTTATGGAAATAGTCCACATCAGGTTATCAGAAATCAGGAATCCTTTACACATCAACTTCATCCTTATTCAAATGAAAATTATGTATTTCTGACTATTGGTAATGAGAATGGGCAACGCCTTTCAGCTTCAAACGAGGGACTTTCTCCTAACGGAACCACATCGACATTTACAGATTTTATTTGGAAGGATGACGAACTTGTTAAGCCTGAAGATAAATTTAAGTCAGGCAGATTTTGGTTAGGACAACAAATTACTGCTCCACAAAGTGGGAATACCGTTTCCATTTTCAGAGATACACTTTTTGGTGTCTCATCTTCATTGAACGTTAGAATTAATGCTAGATTATATGCAAGATCTGAGGCTACTACAACTATTGATATAGACATAAATGGCCAGAATGTTAGATCTGGAAATGTTTCAAAACTTTCAAGAGGCTATAATGACAGTGAGGGTAGTGCAGCAAGACCATTTGACATAAACAGTACTTTATTTGTTCCAGTTAGTGATGATATATTAGAACTTACGGCAAAGATTACACACCGGGATCCAAATAGTGTAACTTTTGTGGATTATATCCGATTTACATTCGATCGCACTTTAGCCGCTGAGAATAATCGACTTCTATTTTATACTGATAATAATTCGGAAGAAGCTGAAATTGTAAGCTACCAGTTGAAGGGATTTTCGAATGCACCGATAGTGATGGATGTTACCAACCCTTCTGCTCCACTTCTTTTAGAAGGATCGGAAAGTGGTTCCGATTTTATGGTAAATTACTATCAAAATAACGGCAAGACCATTATTGCTCAATCTGAGTATCCCCTTCCTTTAGAAGGAAATTCAATACAAAATCAAAATCTTAAGGGAATTACGAGCTATCCAAACTATATAATTATAACTTCTGAAGAACTTTTTACCGCAGCAAATGAATTAGGTCAATACCGTCAAAATCAAGGTTTTGAAACTCAGATAGCAATTCAAAGTCAAATTTTAAATGAATTTTCAGGTGGTTTAAAAGACCCTACCGCTCTCAGGGATTATTTAAAATTTTTATATGATCGAGCCATTACAGATGGAGAGCAACTCCCCGAATATGTACTATTATTTGGTGACACTTCTTATGATACCAAAAATATTATCCCGAATGCTTTAACAAACCATATTCTTACTTACGAGAGTGAAGAATCAATAGATAGAATTGATACTTATAGCACGGATGATTTTTTCGCATACCTGGATGATAATGAAGGTGATTTTGGAAACGGAACTACCTCTGATTCTTTTTTAATGGATCTTGGTGTTGGTAGAATTACTGCACAAACCCAATCTGATGCTGCTACATTTGTCGGTAAGATTAAGCGTTATGAAGCTCAATCAAATTCGGGTGACTGGCAAAATTTATTCACATTTGCTGCCGATGATAATTCCCCGGATGTCTCAGATAGAGATACACATGTGAAAAATGCGGACGTTTCAGCAGAAATGATGGATCTCAATCAACCTGGAATTCGTCTTAAAAAGATCTATACTTTTTCTTATCCAGTTGAAATAACTGGAGCCGGACGTCAAATTCCGGAAGCTACTAAGGATTTTATCCAGTCCGTCAATGAAGGTACTCTTGTGCTGAATTATTCCGGTCATGGAAATGAACAAACTCTTTCCGATGAAGAGTTATTCCTTTCAGAATACATCACGAATTTTACTAATACTGATAAGCTTTGTGTATTAATTACCGCTACCTGTCAGTTTGGACGCTATGATGATACAAGCGCTCAATCGGGAGCAGAACGTTTTGTATCTGCATCCAACGGTGGAGCAATAGCAGCATTTACGACCACAAGAGTAGTTTACACAAGTTCAACCTTGCAAACCACAAACAATTTTGGACTAAATGTTGCTTTATCTCAACGAATGTCAGAAAGAAAGCCAAGTGGAGCGCCAAAAAGGTTGGGTGAACTTATGAGAGAAACCAAAAACTCGGTTATTAATAATGGCTCTGTACGTGTAGGATCTTCAGCTAATAACAAAAAATTTGTTCTTATAGGTGATCCTGCTACCATTTTTAAGCTCCCTTCTAAAAACGCTACAGTTACTGAGATAAATGGAGTTGATTTGATTAGTCAGGACACAACCTTGACGCTTAGAGCTTTAGATCAGGTTAATTTATCAGGAAGAATAGAAGACGCTTCAGGTAATTTGGATAACTCATTTAACGGCGAAGCCGTTATTTCAGTTTTTGACGGACGAAGGTCTGTAAGTTTACCGGAACGCGAATGGACATGTAACCTAAATGGTGATTGTTCATATCTGGTAGAATCTGATATACTTTTTAAAGGTAAGGTATCTGTTCAAAACGGGGAATTTAATCAAACATTTATCATCCCTAAGGACATCGGTACTACGGAATTGAATGGCCGAATAGTTCTGTATGCAAATGAAAGTTCCGAAGGCTATGCCGGCGGATCTTTCACAGATATTACATTTGATGGCGAAAACCCAAATGCAGAAAATGATGGAACCGGTCCTGAAATGAATATCTATCTAAATGACGAAAAATTTGTAAACGGAAATCTTGTAAGTGACTCGCCTACATTAATTGTGGAGCTTCAGGATAATTCAGGAATAAACACAACAGGAACAGGAGTAGGACATGAAATAATTGCTACAATCGATACAAAACCAGAACAAACATTCATCCTCAATGATTTTTATGAGGGAAATCTTAATGACTTTACTGGAGGACGTATCGAGTATCCTCTGGATCAATTACCAGAAGGTAGTTACTCGCTGAAAGTTCGGGCATGGGATGTGCAAAATAATCCTAACGAAAAAGAAATCTTTTTTGAGGTTGCACCCCAAAGTGGGCTATCGGTAAGGAATGTATACAACTATCCCAATCCGATGAATAACAGAACACAATTCACATTCGAGCATAATCAGCCTGGCAATCCGTTAGATGTTTCAGTAAAAATCTACACTCTTAGCGGAAAACCTGTACAACAAATACAGCAAAATTCAATTATTACAACAAATTCATATGCCAATATTTCATGGAATGGCCGTGACAGGGATAATGATCGCCTGGGCAACGGTACTTATATTTATGTGCTTCGGGTTACAACAGAAACCCCGGAAGGAAAACAATCGCACGAAACAATCGAAAGGTTAGTGATCATACGATAGAGAGCATAAAAATCACAATAATACACTATATTTAATCAGCTAATTCTTAAGAGAATATTATGAAAAGGACACTATTGGTGCTAACGTGCACTTTAATTTTTGCTTTGCCAAATACAGCAACAGCTCAGGTAGGTATTACCGGCGTTCCATTCCTCCAAATTGAACCTGATTCAAGAGGAGCCGGAATGGGTAACACAGGAGTTGCAATCGCAGATAATGCAGCTGCACTATTCTGGAACCCTGCCGGCTTAGCTTATCAAAGAGATAATCAAGCAAGTATTACTCATTCTAACTGGTTAGCAAACTTTGGAGTAAGTGATCTCTTTTACGATTATGTGGTAGTTAAACAATATGTAGAAGGCATAGGAACCATTGGTGGACACCTGACTTTTTTAAACCTTGGTGAACAAGCACAGACAGGGGAAACGCCGGATGTAATTACTAAATTTAATAGCTATGAATTTGCTTTAGGCTTTTCATATGGATCCGAAGTGACCCGGAATTTTGCTGTTGGAACCAGCCTCAGGCTTATATATTCAAGTCTTGCAAGTGGAACCAGTGTCTCTGGTCAAAAAGTAAATCCCGGGTCAAGCGTAGGGGTTGATTTGGCTATGCTTTACAAGTCAAACCCATTTGCGCTTGGTTCTTCTGATGCAATAGCAAGTTTTGGAATCAATTTATCAAATTTGGGTCCTGGCATCCAATATTCTGACAATGCTCAAAAAGATCCTATACCAACAGTTTTGCGTTTCGGACCTGCGTTAAATATAGGTTTAGATGAAGATAGGCTGAATGAATTAACTGTAGCTGTGGATATAACCAAGGTTATGGCACGACAAGAAGCATTTGTCACAGAAGATGATACTACTTTCAGAGCCGTTGGTGCATTAGAAGCTTTGGTTAAATCATGGGATACTTATCGTCCCTTTGACCCAAATTCAGGAACAAGAACAGAAATTAGTCTTTTGGAACAGTTTATGATTGGCGCCGGTTTTGAATATTGGTATGATCGCAAATTTGCGGTTAGAGGTGGTTACTATTATGAAGATCCACAGAACGGAGACCGAGAATACATTTCCTTTGGTGCAGGTATACGTATAAATCAATTCGGTGTAGACTTTAGCTATATAAAAACCCTTGAATCCCAAAGCCCGCTCGCTAATACATTACGATTCAGTATCCTCCTGAATTATTAACCTAAATGAATATTTTTCGAAATTTTCTTATTAAGAGCGTGTTGGTGTTTAGCATGCTCTTTATCTTTAATTTTTCTGAAGCAGTTACGGCTCAGAAAATTACTCCAAAATTAAGTCATTCCATAAATTCAGTTAATCAAACTGCTTCAAAAGTACCTACAACAGGAACTCTTGATGTGATAGCAATTATGGTCGAGTTTCAGCCTGACACAAATGATCTAACTTCCGGAACGGGCATTTTTGAAGGAGGTTTGCCCTATCTGGAAGAAGACCCGACAAATATTGATCCCCTTCCCCATAACAGACCATATTTTGAAGCTCATCTTGAATTTGCAAAAAACTATTTCGAACAATCTTCCGATGGTCAGCTAACATTAGACTACCGGGTTCTTCCTGAATTGTATCGTCTTGATAAGGAAATGAAAGAATATTCCCCTACAGGCAAAACGTTTACTAATGAAAAATTGGCTCAACTTGTGGTAGACTCATGGACAAAAGTTGAAGAAAGTGGAGGGTTTGATGCTACAGGGTTGGATCCGGAAAACACTGCTTTTGTCATTTTCCATGCCGGAATTGGACGAGATATTGAACTGGTAGGAACAAGTTTAGATATTACACCTCAGGATATTCCATCGATTACTTTGAAAAAAGAAAACCTTGCTGACCTTTTGGATAACCCAAACTTTGATGGAATTTCTATTAATAATGGAACTTTCAGAGTCACGAATTCCCTGATTATTCCAAGGACAGAATCTCGACGTGGATTAGACGTTCAGGAAAATCCTTTTGTTTTTCCTCTTTCAATAAATGGATTATTATGTGCCTCAATAGGAAGTCATTTAGGTCTACCTGACCTATTTGATACAGAAACAGGAAATTCCGGAATCGGCCGGTTTGGTTTAATGGATGGCGCCGGGTTTTTCTCATATCAGGGGCTTTTCCCTCCTGAACCATCTGCGTGGGAAAAACAGTTTCTGGGATGGATAACTCCTTTCGAAATCACAGCATCTACTACGGGCGATATCTCTTTATCAGCTTCTTCAGCTAATGATTTAAATAATATAGCCCGATATAATCTTTCCTCATCAGAATATTTTTTACTGGAAAATCGTCACCGTGATCCTGAGCAAGATGGGGTAACTCTGACAATCAGAAAAAGTGATGGCACAGAAGTACAACAAACCTTCACAAACGACAATGATACCTTCGTTTTTCAGGAATCTGATTTTGACGATTTATTCGAGGAAGGTGTACTTATTGATGTGAGCAACTTCGATTGGAGTTTACCTGGTGGTTTAGACGTTGGAGAAGATGATAATGCCGGCACGGAAGATGATCGGTTGCTTAACGGAGGAATTCTTATTTGGCATATTGATGAATCTGTCATTGAGAAAAAAATGACTCAAAATATTGGTGTTAATAGCAACACTAAGCGCCGGGGAGTTGATCTCGAAGAAGCCGATGGAGCTCAGGATATTGGCAAACCCATCGAAGGTGCACTGGATAATGCACCTGCTTTTGGCATTCCATTTGATTTTTGGTGGAGCGGAAATGATTTCAGAGTTGTAAGTCGGGGAAACACCACACAACTTTATAGAAATGAATTTAGCCCTGAAACTTTCCCAAATACCAATAGTAATTCAGGAGCTAGAACATATATCAGGTTTTTTGACTTTTCGGATAACCTTCCTACTGCATCATTTCGAATTGAATCATTTAATGAGTTAAATTTTGGGTATACACAAACTCAGGGTTTCCGAATCGACTCAGCAGACTTTTATACCGAAAGAGATGAATACCTTACTTTCTTCCCTCTTTCTATTGGAAACTTCACAACAGTGAATGATACATTTATAGTAATTCCAGGAAATACAGGTCTTTCTGTTATTAGGCTAAACGACAATCTTCCTCAGGTTTACAATATTGATAATTCGAGTAACCAACAGCCTTTTCTTGATGGAAGATTGATTACAGCTACAAATCCAGCTTCTGTAGAAAATGTTCAAATAACTGCTTACGACTGGAACCCTGGAACTGAATCTTTTGAGCAAACTTGGCAAAGAGATACTACTGCAAATAATGCCTTTTTAAGCTCTCAATCCGGAGATAGTTTATTTCTTGATTATACTGATATCGTTTTGAATCCGGCTACAGGAGGAGTATTTACCAATCAAGCATCTGCTGATTTCAGATCAGAAATAATAAATAATAGTTTTGCCAGAATTGATGAGCAAAACGTTTCTTTCACCGGAAATAGCATCTTAGATTTTTTATCAACTTCTTCAAATCGTTTATATGTTGGAACTATTAAAGGGGAATCGGAAACACTCTATTATATCTTTGAAGATGATGCACTTATAATAGCTGATCCGACAAAAACGAATCCTTTTACAGTTTTATATAATGAGTATGCTGCAGAATGGGCAGCTTTCAGTAAGAACTTTGAAATATTCAGAATTAACAGACTAGACAATGCTCTTACCGGATATAACAGAAACGGAGCAATCCTGAATTCTATGCCTGTTGATCCTGATGAGGATGTTGTATTTATAGGAACTCCTTTACTTGCAGACATTACCGGAGATAATGCTCAGGATATTTTGGTGGTTGGTCAAGATCCTTTCTCAATCAACATTTATGCATATCAAAAAGACGGAACACCTATTGAAGGATTTCCCCTTTTTGTAGGCGATGTGATTGATAAAAATACCCAGCCAATACATCCCTTTTTTCTGGATAATACATTGTATGCTGTAAGTCATACAGGAGATATAAAAGCCTGGGAATTTACGAATTTCACTTCCTCTGACTGGCCTTCCAGATATGGGATAAATCCATATAACAAAGTTTCTGCTGAAATTAATGCAGAGATTAATGATGGTTCAGATACATTCTCAATTCTAAACAAAATTGAGACTTATAACTGGCCTAATCCTGCTGATGACCAAACCAACATTCGTTTCCAAACAGAAGGACAAGGAGAAGTAGAAATCAATATCATTGATCTGGGTGGAAAAATTGTTTTCAAAAATAGGTATCCCGTTAATGGAGGAACGCCTGAAGAAATCCAAATCAACACTTCTACCTGGGGAAGCGGAGCTTACTTTGCTATGATAAAAGCTACTGTAAACGGGCAATCCGAATCCAAACTTATAAAAATTGCGGTGGCTCACTGATGTCTAAGCTTTTCTTCTCTTTTATTTTGGCATTTTTGATTGCTTCACTAAACTTACAGGCACAAACTGATCCTCAATTCTATGAACCTCCACATAACCACCTGGACTGGTTTACTATTGAGAGCGAACATTTTTTAATTCATTTTCAGGAAGGAAATTCCCGATCGGCCAAAGTAACGGCAAAGATAGCTGAAGAAATCTATCGCCCAATAGTTGATTTGTACCAACATGAACCAGATCCAAAAGTTAGTATTGTTCTTAAGGATCGGGACGATTACTCTAATGGAGCGGCATACTTTTTTGATAACAAAATTGATATTTGGCTACCTGCTCTCGACTCACCTCTTCGTGGAACCCATAATTGGTTACGAAATGTAATTTCACATGAGTTTACTCATATTGTTCAAATTCAAAAGGCGATGAAGAGGAAACGAAAATTTCCGGTAAGCTATATTCAATGGTTGAGCTATGAAAATGTTCGTCGACCTGATGTTTTATATGGTTTCCCAAATGGAATAGCAACCCTCCCCTTTGCATCAATAAATGTTCCCGCCTGGTTTGCAGAGGGTACTGCACAATATCAAAGACAGGGATTGACTTACGATACCTGGGATTCTCACCGGGATATGATTTTGAGAACACGCATTCTTACAGACACCTATTTTGATCTGGATGAAATGGGTACTTTCTCATCAAAAACCAGCATTGAGCGGGAAACAGTATATAATCAAGGATATGCATTTGTAATCTATTTAGTGGACCGATTTGGGGAAGACATACTCAGAAAAATCAGTGAAAAACTTGCTACAAAAAACCTATATAACATAGCTGAAGCTATTGAGCTGGCAACAGGAGTTTCGGGATATAAAGTATTTGATGATTGGATCAAAAACCGTAAAGAGTTTTATTCCAATGCAATTCATAGCATCGATGAAAATAAAAGCGAGTACGTTGAGAAAAATGGTTTTTTCAATTTCCATCCCAAAGTTTCTCCTGATGGTAAATCAGTAGCTTACCTATCCAATAAAGGAAGAGATTACAGCCTGGCATCTTTGTATATCAAAGATAAAAATGGAAGCAAAGAAATTGCGCAGATCTCTAATAAACTATTTGATGAACATCAGCATCATGCTATCGCTTCTGAAAAACCTCAAGTTATTTTTATTACAACTACCTATTCTTTCTCTCCAAATGGGAATAAAATTGCTTATTCCGTAAATAAAGCCACCAAATATGGAGAATCATACAGAGATATTTTCCTTTATGACCGAAAAACGGAAGAGTATAAAAAGCTGACTGAAGGTGCAAGAATTGAATCACCGATCTTCAGTCCTGATGGTTCTGAAATAGCTGCCATTCGATATGCTCAAGGAACACAAAATTTGGTTCTTCTTGATCCTGAATCAGGAGAAATTACTAAGTTAACAGATTACCAAAATGGAGAAACAGTATACTCGCCAAATTGGTCACCGGATGGCTCAGAAATCTATTTTTCTTATGCTGATCTGAGAAATCGTGGAATTAAAAAATTCGATATCGATAATGGATTAGTACAGAATGTTATTCCTGATTATATAATGGATTCAAGAGATCCTTTTATCTCAAAAGATGGACAATATTTATATTACAGTAATGACCGGGATGGAATTTTCAATATCTATCGCCGAGATCTGCAAACAGAGGAAGACACAAAACTAACGAATGTAGTTGGCGGGGCTTTTATGCCTTATGTGGATGAATCGGGTACCCTTTATTATTCTGAATACGAAGCTGATGGTTATAAAATCAAAAGCACTCCTTTAAACCAGCCTTCATCCAATGAATACTCAGGGTTTTACCAACCTAACTATGATGAAATGATGGAAACACCTTTGGATTCTGTCACCTCTTTCGACTATTTGAATGAATTTGATGATTCCAACCTATCTGCTTTCACACAAAATGAACACGCTGTTGCAGATACGGGCTCATATTCCTTTTCCATGTCAACTTATGGATCATCAGATGATTACACGTATAGAGAATATGAAGATACCTTTACTAATTTCTCATTTTTTCCGGTAATACGTTTCGACAATTATTCAAAGCTGAATGGTAACAACGGAACTCTTCTGAAAAGAGGAAAACTCGGGAAACTGGGAGAAAATCTTCTCCGTGATATGAAGCCCGGGGTGTATTTCACATCCAGAGATGTCCTTGACCGCCTGACAATCTTTGGCGGAGCGATGATAGGTGTAGGCTCTCTTCCTGCCGAAAGTATTGGAGGATTTTTCAGACCTGATCGACTTTTTGAACTAGATCGTGATCTGTTTCTAATTGCCGAATATCGTGGTTTGCCATTCATTAAAGCGGGCTGGTCTCCTACTGTTTCTCTAGAACTATACAACCTCAGAAGAAATGTTAAAAACGGTCTTCAAATTGAAGAATTCCCTTGTACTTCATGCGCGGAACAAGATACAGTGAATGTTGATATCGCATATCAAATCTGGGAAGCAAATTTATTCTTTAGAAGTAAATTAAGTCGTCGCTCTTTGCTTGAATTCGGAATAGGTTATAGTCCTTATCGCGTAGAAACCGATAACTTCTTCTCCAATGAACTTCAGTCATTAATCACCGGGTCTTCATCAGAATATTTTAAAGGAACCACTCTATCAGCTTCTTACACTTTTGATTATTACGAATTCACAACCGATGCTGATATCGCCCCAACGGGTCTAAAAGGTTATTTACGATATCAATATCAACCGGGGAAATTACTCGAAGAATATAAAATTGAAGACGGAACTCTGGTTCCTGTTTTTGAATCTACTAAAAACCATTCTTCGGAATTTCATGTACGTTATGGTTTTAAATTAAGATCAGGACAAGCATTTCAGGCTCGGGCACGTGGTTTTGCCTATTTCAACAATCCTAATGATTCTTTTTATGCAGATTATATCGGTGGTTTTTTGGGGTTAAGAAGCTACCCTTATTTTGCCCTGGGTGGAAATCAAACAGCATTCACAAGTCTTTCTTATTTTGCTCCGATTGCAAAAAATATCACCAAGCAAGTTGGCCCATATACACTGGACAAACTCTACGCTCGGGTATTTCTTGAGGCGGGTAACGCATGGAATTCACCTTTCGGAACTGATAACACATTGAAAACCGGTATCGGTACAGAACTTCGCCTTGCAATGAATGGCTATTACCTCTTCCCTCTCAAACTATTTGTTAGTGCTTCATACGGTTTCAATGAGTTCCAGTTAACACTTCCGGAAGAATTTGTATCAGGTTCAGGGAATAATACCGTTACCTACGGACAAGAACTTTTATTCCATTTTGGTTTAACCTTTGATTTTGAGTTGTTATGATCAAAAAAATATTCATTTTTGCTTTTGTTCTGAGTTTCTCTTCAAATTTGTTTAGTCAGCTCAGGTCTGATTTACAGGGTGCAATCATAAAAATGGAAAATGAACCTCCTGAAAAATTACTTTCTATTTCGGATTTCAGATATCAATCACAATCAACAAATTCCGGATTTGTTAACACTTTACAAACCCAACCCGGAGTTGCATTCCTTTCTTCTGCAATTTTACCGGGATCGGCTCAAGCCGCAAACGGAAAATGGGTTCGTGCAGGAATCTATCTGGCTACTGAAGCCTTTGGTATTTTTTATTACATAAATAGAACAAATACAGCGAAAGATCAGGAGCAAGCTTATGAAGCATTCACTCATAAAGAGTGGAGTGTAGTTGCTTATTCTCAATGGTTAGTTGGTTACTATGATAACAATGGGTTATCAGATCCCAAAATTGAGGAACTGAGAACTCAGGTTTCAGGTCTTCAACCCGATTTTACTAATACCAGAAATGACTGGAATAAAGTAGATATACAGTTGCTTCAAAGAATTGAAAGAGATACCGAGTTAATTTGTGGAAGCTGTTCTACTGGAAATTTTTCTCACGTTCTTCCTGCATATGGATCTCAGCAATATTATGAATTGATAAGTAAGTACTACCAATTCGAAGCCGGATGGTCAGATTTTTATAATCAGAACCTGAACAATAACCACCCGGATTATGAACCCGGATATAGTTTTCTTTATGATACCAATGGAAGTCAGGCTTCCCCTTTTTTCTTTCTTGGCGCTAAACGTGCGGAACGTTTCAACGATAATTATCGAAAAGCAGGGAACATTGTAAGTCTGTTAGTGGTAAATCATGTAGTATCCGCTTTCGACGCTCTTTTTACGGTTAAATTAAAGAATGCACGATTGCAAGCAAATGCAGATTTATTGAGAGCGGATGCTTTTTCTGTAACCTTCCACTTTTAACATCCCTCTTGATGCAGTATTTTTGGAATATGCTCAAAAAGATATTTACAAGTAAAAAATTCTATATAACACTTCTGGGAATAGCCGCCTTTGGTGCAGGATTTCTTATTCTTTTTGATAAAGTGGTAATGCCGTCTTATACCAATTATTATGAAGGTTTAACTGTACCGGATCTCACAAGAGTTACATTGGAGGAAGCACAGGCAGAACTAACCGCTATTGGTCTTCGTTTTGAAGTATCTGATCGCCGGGCTAATTCAGCTTTTCCAGCCAATTATGTCATCGATCAACAACCCACAGCAAATACAATAGTAAAGCCTAACCGAAAAATTTATCTCACAGTAAATACAGAAGTTAAACCTGTAGTTGAAGTTCCCAATGTAGTGAGCCTTTCTATACGAAATGCTCAGATCCAACTTCAAAATTACGGTCTTGAAGTAGGATCTACCAGTTATGAATCTTCCCGATTCAAAAATGTGGTATTAAGACAATCCATCCCTGAAGGCGACACAGTTGCAAAAGGAACTACCATCGATTTAGTGGTAAGCGACGGACTGGGTAATAAAATAGTTCAGATTCCTGAAATCGTAGGGTTAAGGTTACCTCAAGCTCAATTAAAACTCAGAGAAGCAGGACTCAGAATAGGTGAAATTCGGTTCCGCCCAAGTAGGGATGTAAATCCGAATATCGTATTAGATTTTTCTCCAAAAGTTACAGAGATTATAGAAGGTGAAACACTCGATCTTGTTATATCTGAACGTTTTGAAGCTATTGAACCAGAAGAAGGCGGAGTGGTAAATATCGACTCTACAGGAACTCCGATTCCACAACAAACACCAAATAAAAAGTAACATGGATTTTAAACTTCCAATTCTTGCCCCATCAATTTTAGCAGCAGATTTTTCTCAATTAGGTCAGGATATCAAAAGTTGCTTAAATGGCGGTGTTACTTGGATTCACTGTGATATTATGGACGGGCATTTTGTGCCTAATATCAGTTATGGTCCTTCTATTGTTAAAGCTGCCGCAAAGTCAGCACCTGAAGCATTTATGGACGTTCACCTGATGATCGAAAACCCGGATAAGTATGTAGAGGATTATGTTCAGGCCGGAGCAGATCTTATTTCGGTTCATTACGAAGCATGCCCACATTTACACCGGTCCATTCAGAACATCAAAAAGTTTGGAGTTATGTCGGGTGTTGTAGTCAACCCCGCAACATCACTATACAATATCGAACCTATTCTTGAATATGTAGATTTGGTTCTCATAATGAGTGTAAATCCGGGATTTGGAGGACAAAGTTTCATAGAATCCAGTTATGACAAATTACAAGAATTAGTTGATCTCAGAGAGGCAGGAAATCATAGTTTCCTTATAGAAATTGATGGTGGGGTCGGATTAGATAATATTGAATCGGTTGTAGAAGCCGGAGCTGATGTTTTAGTAGCAGGAAGTAGCGTTTTTAAAGCTGATGACATCACCGCCAGAGTAAAAGAATTACAAAATAAGCTTGCGATAGCTGATAGCTGATAGCTGATAGCTGATAGCTGATAGCTGATAGCAAGCTTTATTTTCCTTATCTTCTTACTCTAAGTTAAATTTAAAATACGCACCCATCGAAGACGAAAGAACTCTTTTAGAACAAGTAGTAGACATTTCTGAATCAGATCCGATTTCATTATTCGGACTTCACGATAAGAATATTCGTTTACTTGATAATACGTTCTCCGAAACTCAGATCAATTCCCGTGGAAATAGGGTTAAGATTAAAGGACCGAGTGAAGAAGTCGATTTGGTAAAAAATATCATTGAAGGAATGATTGGGGTCGCTTCGCGAAAAGGATCTGTATCTGAAAACGATGTTAAGACTTTGATCACACTAAAAAGTGGAGAGCGCCGCGCAAGACAGCCTTTACCTAAAGATATCGGCTCCGGTGACTTGATACTTTACACCCATGATGGAATTCCTGTCCATGCAAAAACTCCGGGACAAAAAAGAATTGTAGAGTCTTCAAACCTGAATGACGTCTTATTCTCGATTGGTCCTGCAGGTACAGGAAAAACGTACACATCAGTGGCTCTTGCAGTAAAAGCACTTAAAGAGCAAAGGGTTAAAAAAATCATTCTTGCCCGTCCTGCGGTTGAAGCCGGTGAAAGTCTTGGTTTTTTACCGGGTGATCTTAAAGAGAAAATCGATCCATATCTGAGACCTCTTTACGATGCACTGGAAGATATGATCGAGCCTGACAAGCTTGAATTGTATTTAACACGAAATATCATTGAGATTGCTCCTCTTGCATACATGCGTGGACGAACATTGAACAATGCTTTTGTGATTTTGGATGAAGCTCAGAACGCGACCAATGCTCAGATGAAAATGTTTCTGACCAGAATTGGATTTAACAGTCGTGCCATTATTACCGGAGATGTAACTCAAACCGACCTTCCACGGAAACAAGAATCAGGATTAATCACGGTACAAAATATCCTGAAAGATATTGACGGGATTGGTTTTGTATACCTCAAAGAAGAAGATGTGGTTCGTCATAAATTAGTGAAGGATATTATCAATGCCTATGAGAAGTTCGAGGTAAAGAAGTAGTGCTTAGTTTTAAGTTATTAGTTAATGGTTTTTAGGTCATAGATGAATAAAAGTAACGAAACTTATAGTGCTGCCCTCTACGAAGGAACATTCTCCGTGGGGCTGGATAAAAAATTCAATCGTATTTCCAGAGATGATAAGCCGGCTAAAGGAGCTCTTAAAATTTCACTGAATCCCTTTCTGGTTTCAACTGCTGAGCGCAAATTTCTTTTTGATTGTGGAATTGGAGAATTTGGTGAAGATACCGGACCTCATTTCATCAGAGAAAATCTGGATAAGCATGATCTTACTGAATTCGATATTACAGATGTAGTTTGCAGTCACTTGCACTACGACCATATTGGCGGACTGGCACATAAAGAGAATGGATACTGGGAACTTACTTTTCCGGAAGCTAAAGTTTGGGTTTCAAAAAAGGGTTGGGAAAAAGTGATGAACAAGGAAGTTTATTACGATGAGGAAAAAACAGAGTTTGTAAGTTTTATAGACGCTAAAGCTGATCTTCATTTTTTAGAACAGGAAGATCAACCGTATCCTGAATTGAAAGTAGAAAAGATCGGTGGTCATACCGAATTCCATCAGGTATTATTATTTGATGACGGAAATGAGAAGTTCATGCAAGCAGGTGATGTAGTTGCCACCCGTGGACAGATCAACCGGAAATTTGCCGCTAAATATGATTTTGATCCTGAGCAAAGCCAGAAACAACGGGAACGACTTGCAAAGTTGGCATATGAAGAAGGTTATCATATTTTAGGCTATCATGATGATAGAACACCTATCGTCAAAATTACCGGATTTGATGAAAAAACCGGTTACATTACTGAACCCATTGAATCTGATGTCGAATATTCCTGATTACATTTCTGAAATAAAAGAATTTCTTGTTGAACAAGGATTCCCTGAATCATTAGACGCAACGGTAATACTAGGATCGGGACTTGGAGATTTCGGAGCTGAAATTGAAAATGCCATAACTCTTCCCTATTCGGAAATTCCGAATTTTCCTCAATCTACCGTAAAAGGTCATTCCGGTTCACTCATTGTTGGTGATGTCGGCGATAAAAAAGTAATGGCTTTTTCCGGACGTTTTCATTTTTACGAAGGATATGCATTTCAGAAAACGATTCTGCCTGTTCATCTGGCTCATGCTTTTAACACGGGAAAACTTCTGATTTCAAATGCTGCCGGGGGAATTAATCTTGATTTCCGTGTCGGCGATCTGATGGTGATCGAAGATATTATCACTCAGAATATGGATATGAAAGCTGCTCCTTCTTCCAAAAGATGGCAACTGAATTTATACCAGATTGCAGATCGGGTTCAGGAAATTGCTTCTGAAGTTGGAGTTGATACCAAACGTGGAACCTATCTATATGTAAAAGGACCTAATTACGAAACCAAAGCAGAAATTAAAGCTTTCCGGATGTTGGGCGGAGACGCCGTTGGAATGAGTACAGCTCCTGAGTTAATGGAAGCCGCCCGACTCGGAGTAAAATCAGCAGCTGTTTCTTTGATCACCAATGCTGCAGCGGGAGTAACCGATCAGAAATTAGATCACGCCGAAGTAAAAGAAGCTGCAGAAATGAAGAAAGCAGAGTTTGCTAAGCTGGTGAAGGGGTTGGTGGAGGAATTGTGAGTTATTTATGATCAATTTTAGATTCTTATCATGATGATAATTCAAAATTCTGTTCCACACAGATACTAAATCAAGTTTGGAAAAAAGTTGTCATGCTGAACAGCGAACCATAGTGAGCGTGATTCAGCATCTGTGTTATGCTAAACTCTTAATGTAGGATACCAATCCACCAACTCTGGATTAGATTTCCTAATCAATTCCCATTTCCAATCTTTTCTCCAAGCCTTCAATTGCTTTTCCCGGGCAATAGCATCGGTGATGGAATCAAACTCTTCAACGTAAACTAAAATTGAAAGTTTATATTTCGACGTGAATTTCGAACCTTCACCAGATTTATGTTGCCAAACTCGATGAGCTATATTTGAGGTTACTCCGATATACAAAGTAGTTCGTTCTATGTTGGTTAGAATGTATACATATCCTTTCATCTCATTTATTAAGACTGGTTCAGTATTAATCCCTTACAAAAATAGTTTAGACTCTGATACAGCTCGAAGTTAGAAAGAGAGGTTCTCCTTACAGATTCTGAATCCAGCCAGTCTGATCATAGACAACTTATTAGATTTGATAGTGACTGGTTCAGAATGACACTAACATCAATAGAGTTAGGAAATTAGTTTGTCATGCTGAACAGTGAACGAAGTGAGCGTGGTTCAGCATCTGTTTTAGGCTAATATTTCATTTAAGATGAATAATCCGCCTGGCGGACTAAAGTCCTTGGCTTGGTTACTTGACTAAAAATTTCCAACTCCCACTTCATCATTCGTTATTCATCTGTTCATTATTCAACATTTCACATCTCTTCCACTCTCTCCCACTACTTTTCAAAATCATCTAAACTACCCTCAAACAGCCTGTGGAAAACTTTTCTGATTTTACTGAACAAATTTCTTGACACATAATATATTTTTGGGGTACATTGTGGGGTGATGTGGGAGATAGTGGGGACTACTCCTGAATCACAAATTTTAGCAATCTTCAACACCTCGAGGGAATAGTGCCAAGCTTTAAAGGACAATACGAGCATAGTATAGATGCAAAAGGACGTGTCGCCTTCCCGGCAAAGCTACGCAAAAATCTCAGTCCCGACGCACAAGAACGCTTCACTATTGTACGCGGACAATCCGAAGAATGCTTGTATTTATACCCCGAAAACGAATGGGAAGCTGTGGAAAAAAAGCTTTCTACCGTGAATTCCTTCAGTAAAAAAGGTCGTTTGGTTAAACGATATTTGCTAAGATTTGCTGAAGACCTCTCTCTTGATAAGCAAAACCGAATCGCTCTCCCCTCCGATCACATCAACTACTCGGGCATTGACTCAAAAGTAGTATTTATTGGAATGGGCGAACATATTGAAGTTTGGTCCCCTGAAAAATTAGCAGAAGCTGACGCAAATGTAAGTGCAGAATCCATCGAAGATATTTTTGAACAGGTACTGGGAGACAGCGAAGAACATGATGGTGCTTGAGATGACTACATATCACGAGCATATCCCGGTGATGTTGGATGAATGCATGGACGGTTTGATCACTGATCCTAATGGCGTTTATATAGATGCTACTTTAGGAGGTGGCGGTCATTCGAAAGAAATTCTCTCCCGTCTTGGTGATGATGCAACTTTATATGGCATCGATCAGGATGATGAAGCTATTGAAGCAGCATCCAAAAGAATAGGGCAAGATCCACGATTTAAAACGATAAAAGGTAATTTCGGCTATCTGACTACACTTCTACCTCCCCATGAGAAAGGTCAGGTAGCCGGAATCCTATTGGATCTTGGGGTTTCAACTCATCAGATCAAAGAAGCAGAACGCGGTTTCAGTTTTCAGGAAGATGGCCCTTTGGATATGCGAATGGGAAATCTTTCAGGAGTTTCAGCTTATCAGGTGGTGAATAATTATGACTATGAAACGCTTCGGGATGTGATCTTCCATTATGGAGAAGAACGTGCAAGCCGACAGATCGCTAAAGAAATTATTGCTAATCGTCCCGTTGAAACTACGGGACAACTCGCGTCTATTGTTAAAGAAATAGTCCCTCCAAAGTTTGCCGTGAAATCTCTTGCAAGAGTATTTCAGGGCATAAGAATTGAAGTTAACCGCGAGTTGGATGTTTTGAAAGATGTTTTGGAACAATCTTTAGAAGTTCTGAAACCGGGCGGAAGAATTGTAGTGATGTCTTATCACTCGCTGGAGGATCGAATTGTTAAAAAGTTTTTCAAGTCCGGAAATTTTGAAGGCAAACTCGAAAAAGATTTCTATGGAAATGTTATCTCCCCAATTCAAGTCGTTAATCGACAAATAATAACGCCCTCCGAAGAAGAAATTGCTAAAAACCCGGCTTCCCGAAGCGCTAAACTCCGGATAGCCGAAAAGTCCGACGGAGGAAGTCAATGATCGTGCAATCCCCACTTAAACAGCGCGAAACCCGACCTAACCTCCGTAAAGTACCTTTACCTGACTCCTCATCCCCTCAATCACCCCCAAAGAAATCAGGTAAAAGTGCAGCAAAATCGGTTGGGAATTCTCTGAAGGAAATTAAACCCTGGAAGATAATTCTTGCCACTATCGCAGTTGGTGTATTCGGATTCCTGTATCTCACCCATGTGTTTTCTACCCAAAAACTATTGGAAGAAGTGCAACTACTGGAAGCAGAATACAATAAAGTTCGTACTCAACATGATGCACTAAAATTACAGTACGACCGAATGATTGGTCCTGCCGAAATTTACGAAAAGGCTGAAAAAGCCGGCTTCGTAAACGGAGGACCGGCCGACAAGATTATCGAGGTGAAGAAGTAATGACAGAACGCACTGCCATATTAAGCAGGATCTTTCTGGTATTCGGGCTTCTTCTGCTCATTCCATGTGTATTGGCGTTTCAGCTGATTCGTATTAATTATATGGAAGGAGAAAACCTTAGAAAACTCTGGAGTCAACAGGCGATCGATAGTATCCCTATTCCGGCACAACGAGGTAATATCTACGATGCTAACGGTACTCTTCTGGCAACCAACGCAGCTAACTACCTGATTGCTCTGGATCCCAAAGTAAAAGATGCCAATGGTAAATCTGTAACTGCTGATCAGATCAATGAATTAGCAAAAGTTCTGGAAGCTGAGACAGGAAATCCTGCCTCTTACTTTAAGAACAGAATAAACAGAGCTCCTTCTCACTCGCAGTATATTGTGTTAGCTAAAAACCTATCTCCTATCTCAAAAGACGAGGTAAACAAGCTGGGTATTAAGGGAGTTATTGTTGAGGAAAGTTTCAGCAGAAAATACACCTTTGGTTCCCTTGGAGCACATGCACTTGGTTTTGTAAATCATAATATGAGTGGCAGAACCGGACTTGAGGCTTACTATAATAACGAGCTTGAAGGTGAAGCCGGAGTTCAGCAGGTACGTCGCGATCCCCGGAATCAAATTTCAGCTTATTTGGGAGCTCCAAAGAAACTTCCTGTAAACGGAAATTCCATTCACACTACGATCGACTCCTACATTCAGGCGATCCTTGAAGATGAATTAAAGAGAGGCGTAGAAAAGCATTTAGCGGATTACGGCACGGGAATTATTCTCGATCCAAAAACAGGTGCCATTAAAGCACTGGCTAATTACCCGACTTACGACCCAAACTTTCCCGGGAGTGATGAAAATGAGAATCGAAGAAATTTTGCCATTTCCGATATGATTGAACCCGGTTCTACATTCAAACTGGTGACTGCAATTGCAGCCGTAGAACAGAATGAAGTGGATTTCAATGAAATATTTGAAACCCCGGCATCCGGTGAAGTGGAAATTCATGGTCTTACTTTGAGAGATCACGACCCACTCGGAAATATGACCTTTCAGGAAGTGATTCAGAAATCTTCCAATGTAGCTACTGCCGAAATCGCCATGCGACTGGAGCCTAAAGTGTTTTATCAGTATGCAAGAAATTTAGGCTTTGGGTCGGAAACTAACATTGATCTTTCCGGTGAAGTTGCAGGAATTCTTAACAAGCCGTACGACTGGAGTCTGGTAAGCCTCCCCTGGATGAGTCATGGATACGAAATTTTAGCTACTCCACTTCAGGTAGCTCAGGCTTATGCTGCGTTTGCAAATGAAGGGAAGTTGATGAGACCTTATTTGGTAGATCGCATTGAAGATCAGAATGGAAATGTGGTACATATAAATGAACCTGATCAAATCCGAAGAGTTGCCAGAAAAGAAACACTCCAAAAACTTCTTCCCGTATTTGAAAGTGTGGTTACAGATTCAGGAACTGGAGAATGGGCTCAGATCGAAGGGCTCAGAATTGCGGGCAAAACCGGAACAGCTAAAAAAGTGTACAAAGGAAGATATTCAAACAAATATCTCGCTTCCTTTGTTGGATTTTTCCCTGTTGAAGACCCAAAATATGTTTGCTTGATTGTGCTGAATGAGCCAAAGACAAGTGGTTACGGTGGATATACAGCCGGACCTATTTTCCGTGAGACTGCTAAAAGAATTGCAGGGCTTGACCAGGACATTCAAAGAAATATGCGTTTTGAAGACGAACTTCTTGCTACTTCTAAAATGCCTTCATTGATTGGAAATGAAAAGGAGCAATCAGAAGAATTTCTAAAGTCATTAAATATCCCTTACAAACTAAAAGGTAAAAGCGGATTCATTACAGCTCAAAACATTGAACCGGGAACTGATTTATCATCAGAAAGGGAAATTATTCTTACTTTATCAGAAACCTATTCAGAAAAAGACAGTTCATCTGTAAAAGATGGCTTTGTAGAAATTCCAGAGTTGCGAGGCATGAGTATGCGTCAGGCGGCGAAAGTATTATCTGATCTGGGATTAAGACCTGAAATTTATCGATCCGGAACTGTAGAACGTCAATTTCCTATGAAAGGAGATTTGATGAAAGTTGGTGGTAAAGTGACTATTCGCGGAAAGGCAAAGCCTCTTGAACTTATAACAAGTAAGGAGAGCTGATGAACTGTCACGAGCTTATAGAATTTATAAATCCATTAAATACTTCTCGTTTCAAACCATCCGGGCAAGTAGGTCCTTTAGTTCAGGATTCGAGACAAGTTAGTGATGGTTGCGTATTTATTGCTATTAAAGGCACCGAAGTAGACGGGCATATGTTCTTGGAAGATGCCATCCATCGGGGAGCCAAAGTGCTGATTTGCGAAGAATCATTTTACACCGAGGCCGAAGTTTGCGTAATCGAAGTTGAAGATACACGAAGCCTGATCGGCCCTCTTGCTCAAAAATTTGCGGGAAACCCCGGTAAAAAACTAAATGTGATTGGCATTACCGGTACTAACGGAAAAACAACTACAGCAACACTGGTTTATCAAATTTTAAGTGAGCTTGGTGAAAAAGTATCTCTTTTGGGTACGGTTGAAAAACGAATTTTAGATCAAAAACTGGAAAGTAAACTGACTACGGCAGATCCTATTGAGCTTGCTAATGATATGCAAAAAATGGTTGAAGCAGGCTCTGAATATCTGGTCATGGAAGTTTCTTCGCATGCACTGCATCAGCAACGAGTAGCAGGTTTTGATTTTAGAGTAGCTGCATTTACTAATCTATCTCATGATCATTTGGATTATCACGAGACTATTGAAGAATACGCAGCTGCTAAAAAGCTACTTTTTGATGGCTTGAAAGAGGATGCTTTCGCCATTGTTAATAAAGATGACGATCAAAGTCAGCTTATAAAAAGTGATTGTAAAGCAGAGATCAGAGAACTTAGCTTTGATGATAATGCATCTATAAAAAAGAATACGGCTGAAGGACTGGTTATTGAAATTGAAGGAGTTGAAATTTCTTCCTCTTTAGTAGGAGATTTCAACGCTTACAATATTGCTGAAGCATTCATGATTATTTCAGCCCTGAACTTTGCACCTTCTGATATATCTCAAAGTCTCGCTAAAGTAAAAGGCGCTCCCGGAAGAATGGAAGCCGTTAGAACAGACAAAGAAAATTCACCGACCGTAATCGTTGATTACGCTCATACACCCGATGCACTTGAAAATGTATTGGCTACTTTAGCTGCTTCGAAAGACGATAATCAATTACTGTTTTGTGTGTTTGGTGCCGGAGGAGACAGAGACTCTGTTAAAAGACCAGAAATGGCAAAAGCTGCTGAAAAGTATGCCGACGAAATCATTGTAACCAGTGATAATCCGCGAACTGAAAATCCTGATCTGATTATTGCAGATATTTTGCAGGGATTTGAACAAACAGAAAATGTTCAGAGCATTACTTCAAGAAAAGAAGCTATTTATCGGGCTGTGGAACTCGCTTCCTCAAACGATATTATTCTGATTGCAGGAAAAGGTCATGAAGACTATCAGGAAATTAACGGTGAGCGACATCCTTTTGATGATCGGATAATTGCAAAAGAAGCACTTCAAATTAAATCTGAAGGAGGTTTCTGATGCTGTACGAATTATTTGCATGGTTGGAGTCAGTGTATGAGTTACCCGGAGCCGGAGCGTTTGAATACATTTCAACAAGAACAGGTCTGGCCGCTGTTACCTCTGTAATTATCAGTTTAATAATTGGTAGAAGAATCATCCAATGGCTAATTAATATGCAGCTTAAAGAGGTAATTCGCGATGATGTGGGACTTGACCACCATAAAGCCAAAGCCGGAACACCTTCTATGGGTGGAGTGATTATTCTTCTTGCTGTGATCATTCCTTCCATACTTTTTATGAAAATGGACAGCATCTATGCCTGGCTAATCATGTTTGTTGTGGTTGCTCTTGGAGTGGTTGGGTTTATTGATGATTACATTAAGGTTGTGAAAAAAGATAAATCCGGACTTGCCGGAAGATTCAAAATCATAGGTCAGGTTACTGTTGGAATCGTTGTGGGATCTGTTTTGTATTTCCATCCTGATTTTGCTGATGTAAATACACTTTCAACCGTTCCCTTTTTGAAAAATGTAAATATCGACTATGCTTTCTTTGGTGAAAGTTTAGGCTGGATGATTTATATCCCGGTAGCTGTTTTTGTAATAACTGCGGTAAGTAATGCAACCAACCTGACCGATGGACTCGATGGTTTGGCTTCCGGAGTTTCAGCCATTTGCGGTTTTGTATTCGCTATATTTGCATATGTATCAGGACGAACCGATCTCTCGGGATATCTTGATATCATGTACTTACCCGGAGCCGGAGAGCTAACTATCTTCTGTGCTGCTTTGACAGGCGGTTGTATGGGGTTCCTTTGGTACAACACCAACCCTGCTTCTGTTTTCATGGGCGATACTGGGTCTTTAGCACTTGGAGGTGCGTTTGGTGCTTTAGCTCTGATGCTTCACAAAGAATTACTTCTTCCCTTTATTTGTGGTGTGTTCTTTTTTGAAACTCTTTCTGTGATTATTCAAACCACCTATTTCAGATATACAAAGAAAAAGTATGGCGAAGGTCGCAGAGTATTTTTGATGACTCCAATACACCATCACTTTGAAAAGAAGGGTTGGTCAGAGCAAAAGATCGTAGTTCGGTTCTGGATCATCACGCTGATGCTTGGAATTTTAAGTTTACTAACACTGAAAATCAGATGATGAAGGTAGCCGGAAAACATATCGTTGTTATTGGCGCTGCCCGAAGCGGTATTGCTGTGGCTTTGCTTTTAAAAAAGCATGGTGCTGATGTATTTGTTTCTGATTTTGGTGCGATCAAAGATGACTGGAAATCGAAGTTGGAATCAAAAGGAATTCCTTTCGAAGAAAATGGTCATTCGGTTAAAGCTGAAGCAGGCGAATTTGCTGTTGTAAGTCCCGGAGTACCTACAGAATCTCCAATCATTCAGCATTACTTCAAAGACTCCAAAGCTGTTTATTCCGAGATTGAAGTTGCAAGCTGGTTTACTGATAAAAAATTGATTACAACCACTGGAAGTAATGGAAAAACAACCGTTACAAACTGGATAGCTCATTGTTGGGAAACAGCAGAAAAAGACTTTTCAGTATCAGGAAATATCGGTACTGCTTTCTCGGAAGTAGTTGAAGAAAGTTCTGGCGATATCATTTTAGAGATCAGCAGCTTTCAGCTGGATCATATTGATGGGTTTAAACCAAACATCAGCTTGCTGCTGAATGTTACCCCCGATCATTTGAACAGATACGGAAACCATTTTGAAGCTTACGCTGCTGCAAAATTCAGAATTACTGAAAATCAGACGGAAAAGGACTGGTTTATCTTCAATTATGATGATCCGGTTATAAAAGAGCATGTGGAATCGCTCCACAAAAAAGAACATCCGCCCAAGCTTTGGGCATTCTCATACAACAATGAGGTTCCTGAAGGAGCTTTTGTTCGCGACAATAATATCATCTTCAAATTCAATAACGAGGAAGAAACGCTTATGTCGGTATTTGATGTAGGACTCAGCGGAAAACATAATCTGAATAACGGCCTTGCAACTGCATTAGCAGCCCGTGCCGCAGAAATTAAAAACGAAGCTATACGAGAAAGTCTTCGCTCCTTTGTTGGAGTTGAACATCGTCTCGAAAAAGTTCGTGAAGTGGAAGGGGTTCGCTATATCAATGATAGCAAAGCGACAAATGTGAATGCAGTTTGGTTTGCTCTAGACAGCTTTAATGTGCCTGTTACACTGATCTTAGGTGGACGTGATAAAGGCAACGATTACAATGAGATTTTGGATCAGATCCAGGAAAAGGTTCATACAATCATCGCAATTGGCGAATCTAAAGATCGTGTTGAAGAACAGCTGGGTGAGGCGGTTCCTAACTTTGTGAAAGCTGAAAGCATGATGCGCGCCGTGAGAGCCGCTAAAAAAGTAGCCAAAAGAGGTGAAGTTGTTCTTTTAAGCCCTGCTTGTGCCTCATTCGATATGTACGACAGCTACGAACATCGCGGAAAAGTATTTAAAGACGAAGTTTACAAATTATGAATAAGGAGGTGACAGAGTTGCAAAGTAACAGAGTAAGCTTGATGAAGCTTTACTCTGTTACTTTGTGTCTTAGTCACTCTGAAACTAAAACTAAGTGATATACACGAGTCCACATAGCAACCTTTCTAATATCATGGGCACCAGCCCAGAAGATATCGACACACGTGCGCAGGGCAGCGATCGCTATCTGATGGTGGCAGTTATTGCTCTGATGATGTTCGGCGTGCTTGCGGTGTATTCATCTATCGCTTATTTCGCAGAATCTAAATCAACAACCGCATTTACTCTGATCACAGGACATATTATTAAACTTGGAATTGCTTTTGTTGTAATGCTGATAGCATCCAAGATTAATTATCACACCTTGGCAAAATTCAGTCGCTTGGGTATGGTAGTAAGTTGGGTACTTTTGGTGGCCGTTCTTATGTTTGGAACCGAACAATTTGGTGCTAAAAGATGGCTGAATTTGGGTGGATTCAGTTTTCAGCCCTCTACTGTTGCTACTGTTGCCCTCCTACTTCATGTATGTGTATTGCTTTCGGAAAAACAAGAATACGTCAAGGATTTCAAGCGAAGTTTTATGCCTATCATGGTTTGGGTTGGAATTACCTGTGCATTAATTGGAGTACAGGATTTTAGTAGTGCCGGTATTTTATTCGGGATATGTCTGATCATCATGTTTATCGGACGAGTGAGTACGATCCAATTAGGAACTTTAGTGATCGCAGGTGTATTAGGGGCGATGGTTCTTCTGAATATGTCAGAAAACAGACAGAGTCGAATTGATAATTATTTGCAACAAGTAAAGAATATTGAAAGTGAACAAATCCTCCAGGGATCCGGATATCAAGCACAACAAGCTCACATTGCCATAGCAAAAGGTGAAATATTTGGTGTAGGTATCGGAAAAAGTTCTCAACGCGACTTCCTCCCTGCCCCTTATAACGATTTTATATTCGCCATTATCGCTGAAGAATATGGCATTTTCGGGGCAATGAGTCTGATTCTTATTTTTACTCTAATTTTATTCCGTGGAGTGGTTTTCATATCCAAAAACGCAGAAGACACTCTTGGCTCTCTGCTTGCTGTGGGATGTACTCTCACTATTGTGCTCTATGGATTTGTAAATGCAGCTGTTGCAAGTGGGCTTCTTCCGGTAACCGGATTGCCAATGCCATTTGTAAGCTACGGCGGTACAAATATGCTTTTTGCAGGACTGATGATTGGGATTTTATTGAATATCTCTAAACATCATAAAGATCGGAGGACTATGTATTATGGGTAATCCGAGAATTTTACTTGCGACAGGTGGAACCGGCGGACATGTTTACCCGGCCATTGCTATTGCTGATGCAATCAAAGCACAAAACTCACTTGCTGAAATTTTATTTGTAGGAACCAGAGATCACATGGAATGGACTGCCGTTCCTAAAGCAGGATACGATATCAAAAGTATCTGGATCAGTGGTTTCCACAGACGATTAACATTAAAGAATCTTCTTTTTCCACTGAAACTGATCACAAGCGTAGTTCAGAGTTTCAGCATTGTTTCCGGATTTAAACCGCAAGTGATGATTTCTTGTGGCGGATATGCTGCCGGACCTGCGGGTTGGGTTTGTGGAAAGCGTGGAGTTAAAGTGGTGATTCAGGAGCAGAACAGTTTCCCCGGAGTTACCAATCGAATGCTTTCAAAGTTTGCTTCAGTGATTTTTACGGCGTTTAAAGAAGCCGAGAACTTTTTGCCGAAATCGAAGATCAGACTAACCGGGAATCCAACCAGAAATGCTTTAGATAAAGTATCAAAAGAGGAAGGATTGAAAGCTTTCAAATTCGATGATACAAAGCCTGTGCTTTTGATCATGGGTGGAAGTGGTGGTGCAAAAAGCATTAATGAAGCCGTTCAGCACAATCTGGACAAACTTCAGGATATACAAGTCATCTGGCAGTGTGGAAAACGATATGTAGATGATTTACTTGAAACTGTAGATCTTGAAAAGTATAAGAATGTTCGTTTGATGGCTTTCATTGATAACATGCCCGAAGCTTATGCCGCTGCAGATTTGGTGATAAGTCGTGCAGGAGCAAGTTCCTGTTCAGAATTTATGGCAGTAGGAATGCCAAGCGTATTGATCCCTTCTCCCAATGTGGCTGGGGATCATCAGACACAAAATGCAAAATCAATGGTGGATGCCGGAGCTTCAGAATTATTACCGGATTCAGAAGCTAAAAATGCACTTCCTGAACTTGTAGAACAGCTTTTTGAAGATCAGGAAAAACTGAAAGCAATGAACAAAGCCGCTTTGGCCATGGCAAAGAATGACGCTGCTGAAGTAATCGCAAAAGAAATTTTAGAAATCGCAAAATCTCAGAAGAATTAATGGAAAACAGAATTCAAACACAGCCCGTTTTTGGCAGAACCAAACATATCCACATGGTTGGGATCGGTGGAATTGGTATGAGTGGCATGGCTGAGATTTTGATTCAGCGAGGGTACAAAGTCACCGGTTCCGATGGTGCTTCCAACGAAACTACAGATCGCCTGAAAGAGCTTGGAGCAACTATTTATCAAGGGCACGCTCCGGAAAATATTGAAGGTGCAGATGTTGTGGTTTACACAAGTGCGGTAAAAGCTGACGAAAATGAAGAGACTAAAACTGCTTTAGAAAACCGTATTCCTACTATCAAGCGTGCTGAGATGCTTGCTGAATTGATGAAAATGAAATTTGGAATCGGAGTGGCAGGAACTCATGGTAAAACGACTACAACTACAATGATAGGCCATGTAACTCAGGACGGAAATTACGATCCGACCATCATGGTGGGTGGGAAAGTGCACAGTTTTGACAAAACCAACGCAGTTGTTGGTAAAGGAGATGTAATCGTAGTTGAAGCGGACGAATTTGACCGAACTTTCTTACGCCTCACTCCTTCCATCGCAATTATCACGAACATCGAAGCTGAACATCTGGATATTTATGATGATCTCGAAGATGTGAAGGGAGCTTTTATCGATTATGCGAACAAAGTTCCTTTTTACGGAGCAGTTATCGTTTGTCTGGACGACCCGAACGTAAGAAGTATTCTCCCTGATCTTGAACGAAGAATCATTTCTTATGGATTAAGTCCGCAAGCTCAGGTTCGTGCAGTCGATCTTCAGATGAATCAGTTTACCAGCACATTTACGGTGATGAATGACGATCAGAAGTTAGGTGTCATCACTTTAAAAGCTCCGGGTGACCACAATGTAAAAAACGCCCTCGCTGCAGTTGCAACAGGTATTGAGTTGAATATCGATTTCAAACTGATCAAGCAAGGTCTGGAAAGATATGTTGGAGTATTCCGAAGATTTCAAAAGAAAGCAGATGAGCAGAATATCATGGTCATTGATGACTATGCACATCATCCAACAGAAGTGCAGGCCACACTAAATGCAGCAAGAAAAGGCTGGCCTGATCGCAGAATTGTAGCTGTATTTCAACCGCATTTGTATTCCCGAACTCAGGACCTGTATAAAGAATTTGGTCTTTCCTTTTCGGATGCAGAAGTGCTGGTAATAACCGATGTATATCCATCCCGCGAAAAACCCATTGAAGGTGTAACCGGAAAACTTATTGCCGACACCGCTGAGCAGTACGGGCATAAGAACGTGAATTATGTGGAGGACAAAGCGAATGTCACCGAAAAACTGAAAGAAATTGTAAAACCCGGCGACATCATTATCACAATGGGCGCTGGCGATATTTATAAGTTTGGTGAGGCTTTCGCCACTGAATTAACAAATGGAAATTTTAAACCTGAATCAGATTGATCTTTGAGCACATCAAAGTCACATAGCGATAAGAAAAAAGGGAAACTCCTCCCCTGGGCAACGGCAATAATGCTGGTTGTTGGCGGAGCTGTACTTGCTGCGCTCTACTGGAACAAAAATGTAACGGTAGATAAAGCGGAATTTTCAGGCAATTTGATTGTGCAGGAAACAAAGCTTGCAGATGCCGCCCGAATCACATTTGGGGTTCATCCTGACAGTTTGGATCTGAAATCTATCGTAAACAGAATCGAAGATATTGATTATGTGAAATCAGCTTTTGCTTACGCAGAACCAAATGGAGATTTGAACATCAGAATAGAAGAACGAACTCCTATTGCCATCCTTTTAAAAGACGGGAAACAAATTTATGTGGATGAGCAAGGAGTTAAGCTCCCTATGTATAAAGACCATTCGTTTGACCTTCCTCTGGTTTACGGGTTCAATACATCAGCCATGAAAGACACATTGAAATCTGAGTCGTTTGCTCAGATCAGAGATTTTTTAATACACGCAAAAGAAAATGAATTTGGATGGATCACCATCAGCGAAGTTGCTTACGATCCTAAAGATGGAGTTGTAGCTCTTTCTCAGGAAAACGGAGTAAAGCTTCTGTTTGGGAATAATGATTTTGGAACAAAGCTCGAAAACTGGAAAGCCTTTTATACCGAAGTAGTTCGTGTAAAAGGAATTCAGAGTATGCAACAAGTGGACCTAAGGTTCCTGAATCAGGTAGTAACCAGAGAAATTTAGAATTAGCAATCAAAAAAACCGGTAACAATAATGTCTGAATCTGAAAACATAATGGTAGGTCTCGACATCGGGACCACAAAAATTTGTGCAATCGTAGCTTCGATTGAGCATGAGCGAATCAACATTTTAGGCGTTGGAAAAGCACCGAGCGACGGATTGAATCGCGGCGTTGTGGTGAATATTGATAAAACAGTAAACGCTATCAAAGATGCGATAGCTCAGGCCGAACTCGCTTCAGGAATTCAGGTGAATTCTGTAAATGTGGGTATTGCAGGCGATCATATTCGTAGCATGCGCAGCAAAGGTGTGATCACCATAAACAATAGAGACAATGAAATTACAGCTCAGGATGTGGAGCGACTGCTTGAAGATTGTCAGCGAATTATGCTCCCAACTGATCAGCAAATCTTACACGTAATTCCACAGGAGTTTGTGGTTGATGGTCAGGATGGAATCAGCGATCCCGTTGGGATGAGCGGAATGCGTATGGAGGCTGAAGTCCACATCATTACCGGACTGGTTTCAGCTGCAAAAAACATTTACCGATGCGTGGAACGTGCAGGTTATCAGGTTGCGGATATAATTCTGGAGCCTCTCGCTTCTTCTTATTCCGTTCTTGATCAGGAAGAAAAAGAAGCCGGGGTTGTACTTGTCGATATCGGAGGGGGAACAACAGACGTTGCCATCTTCCAGGATAATACCATTCGACATACGGCAGTAATTGCCATCGCCGGACAAAAAGTAACCGATGACATCAGACTTGGCCTTAGCGTTCTTGATGATCAGGCTGAAACACTGAAGAGAAAGCACGGCGAAAGCTATGCGGATATGATTCAGGAAGACGAAGTGATCACCGTGCCGGGAATTGCAGGACGTCCACCTAAAGAAATTACCAAAAGTATTCTTGCCAAGATCATTCAGGCAAGAATGGAAGAGATCATGGAAATCGTAGGAATTGAGATCAAAAGAAGCGGTTATTCAGAAGCTTTAAGTGCCGGAGTTGTGCTTACAGGAGGTGGATCTCTGATCAAAAATATATGTCCACTGGCCAATGAAATACTTGGGCTTGATGCCAAAGTAGGAATTCCATTGGGAATTACCGGTGGCTTGGTGGAAGAAGTTAACAGCCCGATTTATGCAACAGGAGTTGGTCTTGTTGTTCATGCCTTAAAAGCAGGAATGAATAACAAACAAACGATGATGCCGGCTTCGCAAAAGGGCAGCAAAAATATGGAACAGGTGATGAATAAAATCGCTGACCGTATGAAAAGCTGGTTCAAAGAACTTTAAACAAACAGCAATCATCTACAAATAAATAACAATCCAGTAAAAACAAATAAAACAGGAGTTATCATGGCTAACCATAATACTCGATTCTTTTTCGACGAACAAAGCCAGGAAAACGCAAAGATCAAAGTGGTCGGCGTTGGCGGCGGCGGCGGAAACGCAATCAACAATATGATAAATATGGGTCTCGATAGTGTGGAATACATCGCACTTAATACCGATGCCCAGGCACTAAAAAACAGCCAAGCTGATATTAAAATTCAGGTTGGTACTTCACTTACTAACGGACTTGGAGCAGGAGCTCGCCCGGAAGTAGGACGTGAAGCCGTGGAAGAAAATCGCCACGAAATTGAAGAAGCTATCGAAACCGCAGATATGATTTTCGTAACTGCAGGAATGGGTGGCGGTACAGGAACAGGAGGAGCACCTGTTGTTGCCGGAATGGCTAAACGAAAGGGAATTTTGACGGTGGGAATCATCACCACTCCTTTCGATTGTGAAGGTAAAATCCGTAAGAAATTTGCTCTTGAGGGTATTACCGAACTAAAGAAAAATTGTGATACCGTAATCGTGATCCCAAACGAGCGACTACTTGATATCGCCGATGAAAACACGACGTTGATGGAAGCTTTTGCGCTTGCCAATGAGGTATTATACAACGCAACCCGTGGAATCAGCGACTTGATTCTGATGCCGGGTCTTATCAATCTTGACTTCGCTGACGTTCGTACGACCATGACAGACGGTGGCGCTGCCATTATGGGATCAGCTACGGCTGAAGGTCCGGACAGAGCTGAAATTGCTGCGCGTTCTGCAATCAACTCTCCATTACTTGACGGGGTTAGCATCCGTGGAGCAAGAAGTGTGCTGGTTAACATCAGCGCCGGATCTGCTTTGGGAATGCGTGAAACCACTACCGCAACAAGTATTGTTCAGCAGGAAGCGGGAGATAATGCAGAGATTATCCTCGGTACCGTTCTTGATGAAACATTCACCGACGAGATCAGAGTTACCGTTATTGCAACCGGGTTTGACTTAGCTGAAGACAGAACTGCGGCAAAGGTTGCTCCTAATGCAAGTTCGGGACTAAATCGTGCTGCTGAAAATGTAGTTCAACAACAAAAGGCTAAACCTCAGGGTGTTCCAAGCCGATTTGCGCGAACTCCAAGCGATTATTACAAGGGCGAAGGTAATCTCAAGAAACTAGATACTCCTTCTTACCTGCGTCGTGATTTAACAGCGGCTTCAACACGACAGGAAGAACAAGCTGAAGAAGAGCAGGAAACAACTTCTTCATACAGTCATCCGGCTCAGGAAAGAGAAGAGCGTACTGAAAACAGAAGCAGAGATAATATTGCTCCGTTTCAAAGCAGAACAGAAAGAATTCAAAAAGACGATACCGATCAACCGGCATTTCTCCGGAAGATCATGGATTGATCGTTAAGAATTTAAACGGATCTCGGAAGTACTATGGAAATGGTATCTCCGGGAACTGAGAATTTTACTGGATTATAGTTCCGGTTTGCATTACAGACCGGCTATAGATTGCTAACAACAGAAGAAGCCTCCGGATACGGGGCTTCTTTTTTTATTATCTGATCATTTATTGTCATTCCGGACCTGCCTATACCGAAACGGCTACATACAGGCAGACTTAGAAAAACAAAAAATCTATATTCCCGAAGTGGAAACATTCCTTTCAAGATCGAATTTATACCACGAGGGATCTCAAATGTTCGATCTGTTCATATTTTTGATTTGAGACCCTTCGGCGTGATGAACTCTAAACCTTTGATAGATTTGGACCGCTCAGGGTGACAGCAAAAAGTCATTCAGAACTTGATCCGGAATCTGCGTTAGCTGGATAGATATTCCCTTATTAATAAAAACCAATCTACTTTGTAACTCTGTCACTCAAGACACTCTGTTACTTCTTAACCCCCAACCAGGCATTTCTTCTTTCTACTTCTTTTCTCCCCGCATTTTCATCCAGCGTAGTTTGTAACCGGTCTGAAGCTTCGAGCTTTACTGTGTAGGTTTTTTGCTCTCCCCAAAGTGTGGTTACGATTTCGATTTCATCTCCGGGATTGTGAGCATCCAAAATTTCATCCACATTTTCTACAGAGTTCAAATCTGTTCCGGCAATACTGATAAATACAGATTCCGATTCGATTCCTGCTTTATACAACGGACTCCCAACCGATGCATTTGAAGTCAGTTTCCATTCTCCATTATTATTCTTACGGATGGTTCCGCCCAGGCTCGCTTTGTTTGGTTCTGCCAACTCAAAATTCACTCCAAAAGCAGCAAACAGTGATTCATAATCAGGCACTTCACTGTCGAAGATATATTTGTTAAAATATTCATCCGCAAAATAAGATCCTGCATATTCAACCAAAGCCACATGCAGATCCCGAACCGTATATGGAATTTCGGTCTTGCCATACCTCAGCCAAACCAGTTTCATGTAATCATCCAGGTTCAATCCCTGATCCATTTTTCGGAGAGAAAGATCCAGCGCCAATCCCAACACACTTCCATAAGTGTAATAGGAAATAAAGGTATTCGAACGATTTACAGGATCGACCGAACGCGCCGCATCCACAAACGGAGCCTGATAGCTCATCTCGATCGGATTAAAATAATTTCTTCCCGGGGAATTGATCACGTAGTTCAATCCGCCATCCAGACCTTCCACATATTGTTTAGGTGTTCTGATGTCAGCTCGGGCAAGCGTCAGTCCGGTATAATAACTCGTAAATCCTTCCGCAAACCAAAGTTCACCACTCATATTAGCCTCCTCAAAATCGAAAGGCTCCAGGCTGGCCGGACGAATTCGCTCTACATTCCATGCATGAAAAAATTCATGAGAGATCGTTCCGATACTGGTTTCAGCCAAAGGTCGGTCTAACGCTTTTGAATTTGTGACAATCGTGGAATTCCGATGCTCCATTCCGTCTCCGCTGGCGTTCGGCATATAGCAGGAAAGAAAAGTGTATTCGTCATAATCAAATTTGGGAAGTTCCCCATAAATGTCTTTCTGAGCTTTTACGATCGCCATGGTTTTGGCGAAATATTCATCCACTTCCTGATTGGTAGCCGGAGTGTGCAATGCCAGACGAATATTCTGTCCGTCTACTTTTTCTTCACGCATATGCAGATCCGCAATTTCAGTAGGGCTGTCGAGGAAATAATACAAATCACGGGCGTAATAAGTATTTCGATCCAGATGCAATAACTGCGTGGCTACTTCCCAGTTCAGGTCCTCCCTTTTGTTGAAAGTGATCTCGATGGGTCGATGTTCGTAATCGCGCGCCCATGCAAAAGTTGCCGGCATATTGAGATGCGCATGCGTTTCATCCACCTGAGAATAGGTTCCGTCTCCGCGGTTTGCAAAAAGAGTGTATTCAAAAGTTACTGTTCCGTCATGTCCGCTTACATTCCATTGGTGCGGATTGGGTCGGGTTACTTCCAGTTCTCTCCCCTCACTGTCTCGTGCTACCACATTGTACACGTTCTTGGCGAATTCATGAAGCGCGTATCGTCCCGGAGAGGTTCTGCTCATTCGTACTTCCAGCACTTTGTTTTCCAGGTTTGGAAATTTTACGCTGATGTTGGCTTCGTGATGAACCGCATTCTGAAACGAAATTTCGTAGTAATTGTGGGTTTGAGCGGAAGCCGCGGTAGCGGTGAATATTGAACATCCAATAAGGAATAATGAATATCGAAGTGTTTGGATCTTTTGCATCTGGTAAAATTGAATTGAATACCCGAAGATGAGGAGCTTTAAGCATTGGTGCAACTGGTGTTACATCTCTTTGCTTTCGTTTAGAACGACAAAAAAAGCTGTCATCCCGAAGTGGTAGATGCTTATTTGAAGATTCGATCTTTAACACGAGGGATCTCAAATGTTCGATCTGTTCATATTTTTGATTTGAGACCCTTAGGCGTGTTGAACTTATATACCTTTGAAAGATTTGGACCGTCCCCCAAACAAGCGCAAGCGTCCGCTTGTGCGGTATTAACAACCACTTTTTATGAGTTTTACGCTATCCTGAATTTTCGAGATGAATCTTTTCATTCAATCTGTAAGGAATTGTTATTAAACCGATCTTGCTAACTATTACCAATCAAAAACTCAAACATGAGTAGAAAGTATAAGTTCTTAAACCAAGAACAAGCTTACTTTGTAAGTTTTGCAACCGTACAGTGGATAGATATTTTTACCAGAAAAGTGTACAGTGATGTAATAATAGAAAGTTTGAAATACTGTCAGAAACATAAAGGATTGATTCTTTATGCCTGGTGTATCATGCCAAGCCATGTTCATTTAATTATTGGAACCAATAAAGAACCCATGCAAAATATCTTGAGAGATTTAAAAAGTTATACTTCAAGAGAAATCAAAGAACAGATAATCAAATATCCAAAAGAGAGTAGAAGAGAATGGTTACTCTGGATGTTTAAAAGAGCGGGAATTCGGAATAGAAATAATAAAGAGTGGCAATTTTGGCAGCAACATAACCATCCTATCGAGCTTTCCTCTAACAAAGTAATTGATCAAAAGTTAGAGTATTTGCATTACAATCCTGTGGTTGCGGGATATGTGGAAAGTCCTGAACATTGGATGTATAGTAGCGCAAGAAATTATTACGGAAAACAAGGACTACTGGATATAGAATTAGCCTTTTAGCCGCACAAGCGGACGCTTGCGCTAGGATGGGTCCGCTCAGGGTGACAGCAAAATGACAACTCTTTCAACAACCTTTTTCATTGCTTTGTAACATATAATTTTATCAACTACATTCGTGTAGTTATAAATTATTATGTATATACGCTATAAAATAAGACAGGCATATACGCAATGCGTGTATACATAAGTTGTGCATAATTATAGAAAGACAATATGGAACTACCAAAATATCATGAAACCTTCATTCCAATCTTGGAGATTTTAAATTCCGTTGATTCTCTAAAAAGCCGTGAATTAGCTTCAAAGGTTCGTGATGTTTACTATTCAGATTTACCAGAAGAATTATTAAATCAGAAGACTAGTTCTGGTGCAAATGTTTTGCTTGACAGAATCCTATGGGGAAAGTCATATTTGAAAATGGCCAAGTTTGTTTCCTATCCAAAACGCGGATTGGTTCAAATAACTGACAAAGGAAAATCAAGACTTGCAACTGGCAGCTTGCCATTACATGACCTTCAAAACGACCAAGACTTTATAAATCACCGAGAGTCGGTAAAAAGCGAAAAGGAGAATGAAATCGAACTTGAATCAGTCAACGTGGAAAATGCTTCTCCGCAAGATTTAATTGATTCAGGATTCTCTTCAATTGAAACAGAAGTTAAAACAAATCTACTCGAAAGGCTTAAAGAAATAGATCCTTACTACTTTGAAAAGGTAATCCTAATCTTATTAAAGCGCATGGGGTATGGCGACTTTGTGGAAACAAGTAAATCCAATGACGGTGGGATTGACGGAATAATAAATGAAGACAAACTCGGCCTAGAAAAAATCTACACTCAAGCCAAACGCTATAATGAAAACAAGGTAAGAGAAAAAGACATTAGAAATTTTATTGGTGCAATGAGTGGAGACACCAGCAAAGGGGTTTTTATAACAACTTCAACTTTTGATGACTCTGCAATCAAAAAGGCTCGTGAAGCACATCATTCAATTATTCTTATTGATGGAGCTAAGTTGGTCGACCTTATGCACAGCTACAATGTTGGCGTTCAAGTCAAAACGGTTTATGAAGTTAAAGAACTTGATAACGACTTTTTCGAAGAAGACTAATAATGGCAAATCGTTGGGGCATACCGAGACAAGTTGAAGACTTTGTTAAGCAAAGAGATACAAATTGTGTTTACTGTGGGCAGGAGTTTCTAGAAGAACCTGAATCAAGGAAACAAAAGCCTTCTTGGGAACATATCGTAAATGACATTAGGATAAATGGAATCAATAATATTTCACTTTGCTGTATGTCATGTAATGCCAGTAAAGGAGCTAAACTTTTGGAAGAATGGCTCGAGAGTGATTATTGTAAACGAAATAACATTAACATGGATTCTATTGCACAGGTAGTGAAAGAAGCCATCAAGAATCCACCGAAATTAAAATAACTATGCACAACAACACCTATACGCAATACCCTACGGGATACTGCGCATAGCCAAACCGTTACTCACTTCCCCTCCATCCACGAATACGGATAGCTCGGGTCGTCTAAGCGCATGGCTTCTTCGGTTACATACAATGGTTTAAAGGTATCGATCATCACCGCATATTCATCGGTTTCTTCTGCGCCGATGCTGGCTTCGGCTTTGCCGGGATGCGGTCCGTGCGGAATTCCCCCGGGATGCAGCGTAATACTCGCATAATCCATTCCTTTTCGACTCATGAAATCCCCTTCTACGTAATACAGCATTTCATCGGAATCCACATTCGAGTGATTGTAAGGCGCCGGAATGGCATCGGGATGATAATCGAATTTTCTCGGACAGAAACTGCACACCACATAATTATGTCCACGGAAAGTTTGATGAACCGGTGGCGGCTGATGCACCCGTCCGGTGATCGGCTCAAAATCTTTAATGTTGAAGATCCACGGATACAAATATCCATCCCAACCCACCACATCCAACGGATGATAATCGAAAGTGTAATGATGCATTCGTCCGCCTTTTTTTATGCGGACTTCAAATTCTCCTTCGCCTTCATGAAAAAGTTGTTCCTGGGGTAAACGGAAATCCCGTTCACAAAACGGAGAGTTTTCCATAAACTGTCCCATTTCTGATAAATACCGCTTCGGGAAATCAATCGGTCCGGTGGAATCTACGGTAAGGACCCGGTTTTCATCCGTCTCAAAATTCATTTGGTACGTAGTTCCACGCGGGATAAAAATATAATCGCCATATCCAAAATCCAGTCGCCCGAAAATAGTCTGAACATGTCCTTTACCTTCATGAATAAAAAGTAACTCGTCGTGCTCTCCATTTCGGTAGAAGTAATCCATCGTATCAGTCGGACGCACGATCCCGATTTGAATGTCATTATTGAACATCAATACTTTACGGCCTGTGATTGGATCTCCGCCGGAAGGAACATCTTTGGTTTTCAGATGTCGGTGCCGAAGCACTTTTTCATCCGCTGCTTTGATCTCGATCTTCTCGCCAGCTTCCACTTTTGCTACTCTCGTCGGCATGTGATAGTGATACAACAGCGAACTGCTTCCGTGAAAACCTTCGGCTCCGAATAATTCCTCGGTAAAAAGTTCTCCATCAGGTCGGCGAAAAACCGTGTGACGTTTATGCGGGATGGTTCCTAATGCGTGGTAATACATTTTTCTGAATTAAGAATGAAAAATTTAAAATTAAGAATTCAATTCTGTCATATCGAGCAGAGCGAGATATCTAAAAATTGCTATTAACCAACCCTTTAGATTTCTCAGTCGCTACCCTCCTTCGAAATGACAAATATTCTTAATTTTTCATTTTGAATTTTAAATTTCTAAAGATTTCCTCTCAGTTCCTGTTCGCGTTCGATGGCTTCGAACAATGCTTTAAAATTTCCTTTTCCGAATCCTCGGGCTCCTTTTCGTTGAATGATCTCATAAAATAATGTCGGGCGATCAACAACAGGCTTCGTAAAAATCTGAAGTAAATATCCTTCGTCATCACGGTCAACCAAAATCCCAAGATCTTCAAGTACTTCGATCGGCTCTTCAATTTTCCCGACCCGATCTTCTAATTCTTCGTAATAGGTAGTCGGCACTTTCAAAAATTCAACTCCACGTTCCCGAAGTTTGGTTACGGTATCAATCACATCTCCGGTCAGTAAGGCGATATGTTGCACTCCCGGTCCTTCAAAGAAATCGAGATACTCTTCGATCTGAGATTTTTTCTTTCCATCCGCCGGTTCGTTGATCGGAAACTTGATCATTCCACGTCCACCTGCCATCACTTTACTCATCAATGCCGTGTATTCCGTCGAAATATCTTTATCATCAAAACTGATGTATTGGGTAAAACCGAGTACATCCCGATAAAATGCTACCCAGGTATCCATTTCGCCCAGTTCCACATTTCCTACGCAATGGTCCACGAATTCTACTCCAACGGGATCGGCTTGAATGGAGCTTTCCTTAGCAACAAATTTAGGAAAGAATAAGCCATTGTATTCAGAGCGATTGATAAATGAATGGATTACATCCCCATAGGTTTTTATCGCTGCTCTGCGGATAGTTCCGTTTTCATCAGAAATGGAATGAGGTTCACTTACCGGTTCGGCTCCTCTTTTCACACTTTCGTTGAATGCGCGATCCACATCTTCCACATGCATGGCAATATCCCGAACTCCGTCTCCATGTTTATGAACAAATTTGGCAATCGGAGAAGAACTGTTCAGCGGAGCTGTAATCACAAAACGAATATTTCCTTGCTCCAGATAATAAGACGATCGGTCACGAACTCCGGTCTCCAATCCCGAATAGGCCTTGAGTTCAAATCCAAAGGTTGTGATGTAATAATGTGCTGCTTGTTTGGCGTTACTTACGTAATGTTCTACATAATCCACATCCTGCAAACCCAGATGATCTTCAAATTCCTGTTCTATCGGACGTTCTAACACGTTGTCTTTGGTATCCATAATCTTGGTTGATTAGCTCTTTTTATATTACCTTCAATATAGCTGATGTGAAGAATTTTATCGACTTTTAAATTATATTTTGAATGATATTAATTAGCAGAATGTTAGCTCAGTAAATCAAAAAAGCGCTTACACATGGAAACTCAAGAACAATTAGACAATTTTCAAGCCCGGATAGATGCCGGGGAAAAAATTGAACCTAAAGACTGGATGCCGGAAAGGTACCGTCAACAATTGACCAGAATGGGAAGTCAGCATGCACATTCCGAAATTGTAGGAATGCTTCCGGAAGGTAACTGGATCGGACGTGCACCATCGCTTAAACGAAAAATGGTGCTTCTTGCAAAAGTTCAGGATGAAGCAGGTCATGGGCTTTATTTGTACAGCGCAATAGAAACATTGGGCGAAAGTCGACAGGATATGATAGATCAGTATTTGTATGGCTCTGCGAAATATTCCAGTATTTTTAATTATCCGACATTGAGTTATGCGGATGTCTGTGTGATCGGTTGGTTGGTGGATGGCGCAGCTATTGTTAATCAGACAAAACTGGCGCATTGTTCTTACGGTCCGTATGCACGGGCGAATCTCAGAATTTGTAAGGAAGAAAGTTTCCACAAAAAGCAGGGTTATGAAATGGTAGCCAAGATGGCTGAAGGAACTCCTGCTCAGCAAAAAATGGTACAGGATGCCGTCAACAGATTCTGGTGGCCCACTTTGATGATGTTTGGACCGCATGATTCTGATTCACCAAACAGTGCCGAGTTAATAAAATGGCAGGTGAAATTAAATACCAATGATGAACTTCGACAGCATTTTGTGGACAGAGTAGTTATGGAAGCTGAAGCCGTTGGGCTTGAACTTCCTGATCCGGATCTGAAATTTAATGAAGAAACGGGTCACTGGGAGTTCGGTGAAATTCCATGGGATGAGTTCTGGAATGTTGTAAAAGGTAATGGAGTAATGAATCGCGAACGAATGAAAGCTCGCCGAAAAGCGCATGAAGATGGTGCATGGGTACGTGAAGCGGCGATGGAATACTCCCGTAAGAAGAAATTAAGTCAGGAAAAGGTTTCCTGAAGCTTTAGTCATCCTGAGGCTACCGCCGAAGGATCTTAACAAATTTCGAAGCGATCGATCCTGTAAGATTCTTCGCTTTCGCTCAGAATGACACATAAATTTATGTCCGAAAAGAAAACCAACGAAAAAGAAACGCCTCTGTGGGAGGTTTTTTATCAACCTAAAAATGGGAAACCTTACGAGCATGCCGGTAGTTTACATGCAGCCGATGCAGAAAATGCTTTGCAGAATGCCCGTGACGTTTATGCCCGCAGAAATGAAGGAATCGGAATTTGGGTAGTGCCATCTGATCAGATAACCGCTTCCACTCCGGAAGATATGGGACCATTTTTTGATCCGGCTTCTGATAAGCCTTACCGACATCCACAATTTTATAGTGTTCCAAGAGCCGTGAAGAAAAGATCATGAGTACAGAAACCAAATTGACAGAAAAAGAATCTAAAATAACTTTTTTGCTCAGACTGGCTGATGATCGCCTGATTCTCGGTCAAAGAGTTTCCGAGTGGTGCGGGCATGGACCCCAGTTAGAAGAAGATCTTGCTTTGGCAAATATGGCCTTGGATTTGATCGGACATGCATCTGCATTATATGGATATGCAGCAGAAATCGAAAACGAAGGTCATGATGAGGATCATTTCGCTTACTTCCGAGATGACTATGAATTTACCAATCTTCAACTTTGTGAACTTCCGAAAGGTGATTTTGCTTTTACGATTGCGCGACAATTTCTATTTAGTGCATTCAGCTATTTTCAGTATGAACGATTGAAAAACTCTGATGACGAACAATTTTCGGGAATGATCTCAAAACACCTCAAAGAAATTAAATATCATCTTCGTCATTCCAGAGACTGGGTTTTACGGTTAGGAGATGGAACGGAAGAAAGTCATAAGCGAATGCAGGAAGCTTTTGATGAACTCTGGATGTATGTCGACGAATTGTTTTACATGGACGAAGTTGATGAGCAACTTCTGGAAAGCAATTTTGCAGTTGATTCTTCAGAATTCAGAAATGAATGGAAAAAATTAGTTGAACAAACTATGGAAGAAGCAACGTTGACTGTTCCGGATTGGGATCAGTTTATGATGAGCGGAAGCAGGACAGGAATGCATACCGAGCATTTGGGGCATATGTTAGCTCAAATGCAGTTTTTACGAAGATCACATCCTGAGGCGGACTGGAAGTAAGTATAGTATTTAGTAATGAGACATAAGATTATAGCTTGCTAGAATCGTCGCATACTAAATACTAACATCTCAATACTATTAATGACATCAAATGTCTTACATATCAAAGAGCAAATATGGGATTACTTGAAAGAAGTAACCGATCCCGAGATTCCCGTGCTTAATATTATTGAGATGGGCATTGCCCGCAGTGTTGAAGTTGATGAATCCGGTAAAACAATTGTAAAGATCACTCCAACTTATTCCGGATGTCCTGCAATGAATGCCATCGAGAAAATGGTCAATGAAAAGCTGGAAGAAAAAGGAATCGAAGATTTTGAAGTAAAACTCGATTACTCCCAGCCCTGGACTACCGACTGGATGACGGAAGAGGCCAAAGTTAAACTCAAAGAGTACGGAATAGCTCCTCCGGAGAAATCAGGAAATGATGACAATTTTCTAACCAGTTTGTCATCCACAAAAGTGGTGCCCTGCCCTTTTTGTGAATCTTTTGAAACCGAGCTTCAAAGTCAGTTTGGTTCTACCGCTTGTAAATCACAATATTTCTGTAATAACTGCAACCAACCTTTTGAGCACTTCAAATGTATTTAAAAACTTCTCTATTGATCCTTTTTGGAGCTTTTCTTCATGCTGAAGTAAATGCTCAGTTTATTGAAAGCAAAACATCTGTGCTGAGTGAACAACAGATTTCCTTTTCATTCAATCCTCAGATTGTACAATCAAACACATTGAAGTTGAATGTTCACAAAGCTTCTGCCAATAACTTATTAGTAAGTACCGGATTTTTGCTTCAGGGTTTAAAGTTCAATTCTCCTGTTGATCAGTTTAATGCTTCGCTCCCATTCGATTTCAGAGCTTATGAGCCCAGAACCTTTTCGGAGTTAAATCAAAAAGTAAGCTCAAATCTGTTATTGAGAACCAATCGAATAAATTTTACCCCATGAGTCTTTCCTTCATCGAAAAAGAAATAAAGAACGGCGTTTTAACCATCCGACTTAATCGACCGGATGTGCTGAACAGCTTCAATTATGGAATGGCGGAAGAAGTACAGGATGCTTTCAAAGAAGCTGTCAATAATGATAAAATTCGTTGTGTATTGCTCTCCGCTAATGGTAAAGCTTTTTGCGCCGGCCAGGATTTGAAAGAAGTAACCGAAATTGCTAAAGATCCAGATCGGGAATTGAGTGAAGTAGTTCATCATACTTACAATCCGATCATAAAAGCGATCCGGACTTTAGAAAAACCAGTAATTTGTGCCGTCAACGGTACTGCGGCCGGAGCCGGAGCAAATATTGCGTTGGCTTGTGATATGGTCTTGGCATCAGAAGAAGCCAAATTCATTCAGTCTTTCTCAAACATCGGATTGATACCTGACAGCGGTGGAACATATATTCTTCCAAGATTGATCGGGCTGTCAAGAGCTACTGAACTTACTTTTACAGGTCGACCCGTAAAAGCTCCTGAAGCCGTTGAAATGGGAATGATCTATAAATCTATTCCAGCTGATGAATTGATGATTGAAGCAACTGCGCTTTGCGAGAAGTTTGCTAAAATGCCCACAAGAGGGTTTGGTCTGACTAAAAAAGGTTTTAATGAAGGTTTCAGTAATGATTTGGAAACACAATTAAATCTGGAAGCAGATCTTCAGGCAGAAGCAGGAAATACTGAAGATTATCATGAAGGCGTTTCCGCTTTTTTAGAAAAGAGAAAGCCGGAGTTTAAAGGGAAATGAAATCACTGTTAAGAGCTGAACAATTCATTCTTTTTGCAGCATCAATTTTTGTATTCTCATTGTCCACAACCCTTCCCTGGTATTTTTATGCAGGATTGTTCTTAACTCCTGATAGTGCATTCATAGGTTATGCAGTAAATCCTAAAATCGGGGCTTGGTGCTACAATGCTCTTCATCATCAGGGAATTTGGATGGCAGTTGCATTAGCCGGATTTTCATTCGGAATAGAATGGCTTTTGGGTTTAGGAATAGTTTATGTCGGCCACTCAGCCTTTGACCGCGTTTTAGGATATGGTTTGAAGCATCAGGATAGTTTTAATAACACCCATTTGGGTACAATTGGAAAATCAAATTCATGAGTTTTAGTTTGAATTCATCTACAAAAATAGGAATCACCGGTGCAGGAACGATGGGCGCCGGAATTGCTCAGGTTGCATCTACCAACGGACATGAAGTTTTTCTTTACGATGCTTACGCTGAACAATTAAAAAAAGCAGAATCAGGATTAACAAAGATTCTGAACCGCCAGGTGGAAAAGCAAAGAATGACTCAGGATGAAGTGGATGGAATCTTATCCAGAATTCACTTTGTAGAGAACATTAATAACTTTGCGGATTGCGGGTTGGTAATTGAAGCCATCATTGAAGATATCGACATCAAGAAAGATACCTTTCAGCGATTAGAAGGTATTGTGTCAAGGGATTGTGTTTTAGCTTCTAACACCTCTTCCCTTTCGATTGCCTCGATCTCATCGGCATTAAAAAAGCCGGAGCGATTTTTAGGAGTTCACTTCTTTAACCCGGCTCCGCTTATGAAACTGGTGGAAATTATTCCGGGTGTTGCAACAGATTCTGATATCGCAAAACGAACCAAAGATTTTATATCCGGCTGGGGAAAAGTAACCGTAACTGCGAAAGACACTCCCGGCTTTATCGTAAATCGAGTAGCGCGACCTTTTTATTCTGAAGCACTTCGGGTTCTCGAAGAAGGAATTGCAGACGTCCCGACCATTGATTGGGCAATGAAAGAGTTGGGTGGATTTCGAATGGGTCCTTTTGAGTTGATGGATCTGATCGGACATGATGTGAATTATGAAGTGACCAGTTCGGTATTCAGAGAATTTTATTTCGATCCAAGATTTAAACCTTCTTTTACTCAAAAACGATTGGTAGAAGCCGGTTGGTTAGGCAGAAAAACAGGAAAAGGGTTTTATGAATACGGAGAAGATGCTAAAAATCCGAAACCTGATACAGATCCTGAAAAAGGACAAATGATCCTGAATCGTATTTTAACCATGTTAATAAACGAAGCATTTGATGCGGTATTCATGGGAATTGGTTCTGAAGAAGATGTGGATCTTGCGATGAAAAACGGAGTTAATTATCCAAAAGGACTTCTTGAATGGGCAGACGAAATTGGTTTGGAAGAAGTTTTGAATAGAATTCAGAGTTTATATGATGAATATCTGGAAGATCGATACCGACCAAATCCTTTGCTGAAAAGAAAAGCTGGGAGGGATCAGTAATCAGAACTCAGGAGTTCAGAAGAGTCGGCACTCTTCTGAATTCTGAACTCCAGATTTCTGACTACTTCCTCATTAAAAATAAATCATGAAAAAAGAGCCAAACGAGATTATAAATTCAATGATGGAGAAAGATCTTTTCTCCCAATGGATGGGTATTGAGATACTCAAATCAGAATCGGGTTATGTGAAATTGTCGATGAAAATCCGTGAAGAAATGTGCAATGGATTTGGAATTTGCCACGGCGGAATCACTTTTTCATTGGCAGACAGTGCTTTTGCATTTGCATCCAATTCACGAGGCTGGGTCTCAGTAGCTTTGGAAAACAACATCAATTATACCAAAAAAGTAGAAGCTGGCGATACTCTAATTGCTGAAACCGAAGAAATCCAAAACGGAAAAACAATTGGTGTCTACACAATCAAGGTTACGAATCAAAATGATGATTTAGTGGCTGATTTTCGTGGTACAGTTTATAGAACTGGTAGACATTAGATTTAAGAGACAAGACATAAGATATAAGACATGCATAACTACAAAAAATTGGAGGTTTGGAATAGAGATGTTGATTTTGCGACACAGATTTATTCTACTACAAAAAGCTTTCCAATAGACGAATTATATGGTCTTACTTCTCAACTCCGAAGAGCTTCTGTTTCGATCAGCTCTAATATATCAGAAGGCGCTGGCAGAAACTCTGATAAAGAATTTCGACAATTCTTAAATATATCTTTTGGATCTTGTGCTGAAATTGAAACTCAACTTATAATCAGTAAAAAACTTGGGTATCTATCAGAAGAACAGTTTTCAATATTAAGTACCGAAATTATTGAAATTCAAAAAATTATTTACTCGTTAATACAAAAATTCTCTTAAGTCTTAAGTCTTTTATCTTATGTCTACAAATAAAGAAGCATACATCATCGATGGAATCAGAACTCCAATTGGCAAACTGAAAGGATCACTTTCTTCGATCAGAGCTGATGATCTGGCCGCAATTCCAATAAAAGAGCTCCTGAAAAGAAATCCTGAAATTGATCCGGCTGCAATTGAAGATGTAATTTTGGGATGTGCGAATCAAGCGGGAGAAGATAATCGTAATATTGCCCGAATGGCGGGTCTTCTGGCAGGTCTTCCTGTGTCTGTTCCCGGAGAAACCGTTAATCGCCTTTGTGCTTCAGGAATGAGCGCGACAATTCGTGCTTTTCATGCCATCAAAGCCGGAGAAGGAAACCTGTTTATCACCGGTGGAGTTGAACATATGACCAGAGGTCCGATCGTTTTAGGCAAGGGAAATTCACCCTATTCCGGAACTACGGAAATGCATGACTCAACTTTTGGATGGAGATTTATCAATCCGAAAATGCACGAAGCCTACGGAACCGATGGTATGGGAACCACAGCTGAAAATGTAGTGGAAATGCACCAAATTTCGCGAGAAGATCAGGATAAGTTCGCTGCCTGGAGTCAACAAAAAGCCGGAGCTGCCCGTGATTCAGGTCGTTTAGCTAAGGAAATTGTAACAGTTGAAATCCCACAAAGAAAAGGTGATCCGGTTATTTTTGAACATGATGAGTTTATGCGTCCGGATACAACCGCTGAAATTCTATCGGGATTACGACCTGCATTCAAAAAAGATGGAAGTGTAACTGCCGGAAATGCATCCGGTTTAAATGATGGCGCAGGAGCTTTGTTGATTGCATCTGATGATGCTGTTTCATCATACAACTTAAAACCCAAAGCGAGGATTGTAGCATCAGCAGTAACCGGAATTGAACCACGAATTATGGGGCTTGGTCCGGTTGAAGCTACTCAGAAAGTGATGAAACGTGCAGGACTTTCATTAGAAGACATGGATATCATCGAATTGAATGAAGCCTTTGCCGGACAATCGCTAGGAGTTACCCGAATGCTTGGTTTGGAAGATGATGATTCGAGATTAAACCCAAATGGAGGAGCCATTGCAATCGGACATCCATTGGGAATGACCGGTCAACGCTTACTACAAACGGCTACTGTCGAACTTCATGAAAAAGAAAATGCAAAATATGCACTTTGCACTTTGTGTGTAGGTGTCGGGCAAGGCTTCGCCGTAATTTTGGAAAAGATTAGTGATTAAGGGATTGAGAGATTAAGTTTTAGTATGTATAAATTATCTGAACTTGAATCTTGGAAATCTGCTCGCCAATTAAGAATGGCTGTTTCTGATTTAGTTCGTTCATTTCCAAGTGAGGAAAAGTTTAGATTAAAGGATCAGATCATAAGATCATCAAGGTCAATTCCAGCTAATATAGCAGAAGGTTATGGTCGATTTCATTATCAAGAGAATATTCAATTTTGTAGGATAGCAGAGGTTCTTTGTATGAAACTTTAGAACATATAATGTGTGCAAGAGATGAAGTCTATATTTCAGATTCTCAATTTCAAGAAATTGATGACAAGATTCTCGAATGTTTAAAGATATTAAACGGATATGTTCAGTATCTCAAAAAGCTAAGAAATCAACTTAATCTCTTAATAACTAAATCACTTTAAACTGAGTCAAATGGCGATCTACTCATACAAAGGATATAAACCGGTAATTCATGAAAGTGCCTTCGTTCATCCACTTGCGGCTGTAACCGGTAATGTAATCATTGGTAAAGATGTGTATATCGGTCCCGGAGCTGCCATTCGCGGTGACTGGGGAAAAATCGTGATCAAAGATGGATGCAATGTTCAGGAAAATTGTACTATTCATATGTTTCCCGGAGTAACTGTAATTCTTGAAGAAGGTGCTCATGTTGGACATGGAGCTATTATACACGGTTCTCATCTTGGAGAAAACTGCTTGATCGGAATGAATGCAGTAGTGATGGATGATGTAAAAATAGGTGCCGGATCGATAGTGGGAGCTTTGGCATTTATAAAAGAAGGAACCGATATTCCTGAACGTAAAGTGGTAGTGGGAAATCCTGCTAAAATTTTGAAAGATGTTTCAGATGAAATGCTTAAATGGAAAACGGAAGGCACCGGATGGTATCAGCGTCTTCCAAAAGAACTTCATGATACTTTGAAAGAATGTGACCCCTTGAGGAAAATTCCTGAAGATCGGCAGGATCAAGACTCAGACTATTCAACCTGGGGTAGATCGAAGAAGAGTTAAAGGTTATTCGTTATTGGTAGATTCTTCGCATTGCTTTATTTTGATTTCAGATTCTAAAACACCATTAACTAATCTCAAATAACCAACACATGGGATTTTTTAAAAACGATAAAAAAGGTAAACCTCCACATACCTGGTATCCTGAAATTTTGCATTGGCGTGAAGGCGATAGGATTTTCTGCTGGAATATTGCCAAAGCAATTGGATATATGAATGCCAAGTCTAAAGATCTCTATAAATACATGACCGCTGCTGAACAGATGAGTGGAGGTTTTGGTAAAGCTTCATTCAGTTATAAATCAGTAGATGAATCAGGAAATATTTATCTGGAGTACGAAGATCATACAGTTCAATTTGAATTCTGGAGATTCATTAAAGCGGCGGAAAATGAAAGTTTAAAATCAAGAAACTTACAGGATGATGTTAAACGCTCTGAAAAATACATGGAATTGATGTCCACATTTCAACATGCATTTGATGAGTTACAGGAGGCGGATGAGCATCCGAAGAGGATTGGAACTACGAAAAAGGAAAACTCGTAGCTCGTCACTCGCAACTCATAAATCTCAATCAAAATGAGCTATAGAAATTCTGAAATATGGCAGCTTGCGAGAGAACAATCGAATCAGATTTATTCTATGAGCTTGGAACTACCAAAATTTGAACTTTATGAAACTGGTAGTCAAATCAGAATATCTTCAAAATCAGTGAGATCAAATATTGTAGAGGGATATGGTCGAAGGAGATATAAAAAAGAATATATTCGTTTTTTGATTTTTGCCTTAGCTTCTAATGACGAAACCAGAGACCATTTGGATTCCTTATTCGAAACAAAATCTCTTAAGTACAAAAAAACTTATCTTGAATTGGTAGAATTAAACGATAAGTTGGGAAAGAAATTAAACCTTTTCATTCAATCTGTAGAACGCACCCAAAAGTAATATGGCAGAAAATAACGAGAAACGAGAAACGAGTGACGAGTTAAAAGTAGAAAGCTACATTAAAGGCGAATGGCTTACTGAAGGGAATAAAACCGATTTAATAAGTGCAATCGATGAAAGTGTTGTTGGGCAATTAGTTGACGCCGATATCGACTATAAATCAACATTAGAATATGCCCGCAAAGTCGGAGGTCCTGCTCTCAGAAAACTGAGTATCCACGAACGTGCTTTCAAGATCAAATTTCTGGCTGCGTATTTAATGGAGAGAAAAGAGAAATATTACGATCTCTCTTATCATACAGGAGCCACTCGTCGTGATTCCTGGATTGATATTGAGGGTGGTTTTGGCTCTATGTTCGTTCTTTCAAGTAAAGCCAGAAGAGAGCTTTCCGATCTCCCATTTCACGTAGAAGGTGGAACAGAACGTTTATCCAGAGGCGGGACATTTGTTGGGCAACATATTTGTGTTCCTAAACATGGAGTAGCAATTCATATCAACGCCTTCAATTTTCCCGTTTGGGGAATGGTTGAAAAACTGGCACCCGCAATAATGGCGGGACTTCCATGCATCGTAAAACCATCTCCGGTTGGGTCATACTTAGCTCATGAAGTTTTTAAGGATATGGTTGCGTCTGAAATTTTACCTGAAGGAAGTATTCAGTTCATCGCGGCCGATAAGCCCGGAGATTTACTTGACCATTTGAATAGTCAGGATTCTGTTTCATTTACGGGTTCTGCAACTACAGGTAAAAAGCTAAAAGCTCATCCGAATATTGTTGCGCATTCTGTTCAATTTAATCTGGAAGCGGATTCTTTAAATGCCTCCATTTTAGGGCCTGATGTAACACCTGAGATGGAAGAGTTTGACTTATTTGTAAATGAAGTGATACAGGAAATGACAGTTAAATCCGGTCAGAAATGTACGGCTATTCGCAGAACCATAATCCCACGAAAACTAATTGCTGAAGTACGAGACAGCCTGAATGAAAAACTTCACTCTTTAACAATCGGAGACCCAACGAAGAAAGAAACTCAAATGGGACCACTTGCGAGTTCATTACAACGCCAACGTTTCGAAGAACAGTTTGAAAAACTTGAAGCAGGACTTCATGTGGTTTATTCCGGTGAAACAGATTCTGAAGTGGAAGGTGCTTATGTAACTCCACGTGTTTTACTATGCCATCAATCTGATGCAGGTGATGATCTTCATGTGATAGAAGCATTTGGTCCTCTTACTACTTTAATTCCTTACGACGATGTTCAGGATGCTATTGACAATGCAAACAAAGCAGATGGTTCATTAGTGTGCTCACTTTTTACTGCTGATGATGAAATTGCCGCTGAAATCACTTTAGGTTGCGCTCCCTATCACGGGCGTTTTATGGTGATTAATAAAAATTCAGCTAAAGAGTCGACCGGACATGGCTCGCCAATGCCACACATGGTTCATGGCGGACCCGGACGTGCCGGAGGCGGTGAAGAATTGGGTGGTGCTCGTGCAGTTCTTCATAATATGCAGCGAATTGCATTGCAGGGTTCACCAACCACTTTAATGAATATTGTTAAGCAGCACATCAAAGGAGCTGAAACCAAAGATGCGCCTAAGCATCCATTCCAGATGTTCTTCGAAGAATTAGAGGTCGGTCAATCTTTGACATCAGAACCGAGAAAAGTTACCGATCAGGATGTGGAAGATTTCGCAAACTTATCCGGCGATCATTTTTATGCGCATACTGATCCTGATGCTGCATCCAGATCACTTTTTGGAAAAATTGTAGCTCACGGGTATTTCGTACTATCAGCGGCAGCAGGACAATTTGTCCACCCTGATGAAGGCCCTGTATTATTGAATTATGGATTAGAGAATCTGGCTTTTCTGGCTCCTGTTGCTCCGGGAGATACTATACAAACTAAATTAATCGTAAAAAGGAAAACAGTTCGTCAGCAACGTGAGACGGATAAATTCCCATTCGGAGTTGTGTATTGGGATGTGGAGGTAAAAAATCAAGATCAGGAATTAGTTGCTGAATACACAATTTTAACTCTTGTGAAAAGAAAAAATAAGTTAGATATCGACTTAGTATAATCAGAATTCAGGGGTCAGAATCATGAGTTCAAAATTTTGAATTTTTAATTCTTAATTTTGAATTACTAAAATCAAAAGAAAAAAATCAAAATTATGTCTTCAAACGGAAACGTAGAACTCACCATCAGTAACAACATCGGAACCATTGAATTCTCTCATCCAAAGGGAAATTCACTTCCTGGAGCTATTCTCAGAAAACTGGCTTCAACTATTGATAACGCAGGAAATAATGACGACATAAAAGTTATAGTAATTAAAAGTTCTGGCGAGGGGGCTTTTTGCGCCGGTGCTTCTTTTGATGAATTGATTGCCATAGAAGATTTCGAAACAGGAAAAAAATTCTTCATGGGATTTGCGTTGGTTTTAAACGCGATGAGATCATGCCCGAAACTGATCATCGTTCGGGTTCATGGGAAAACCGTTGGTGGTGGAGTTGGAATTGCATCAGCAGGTGATTACACTTTTGCTAAAAAAGGAGCCTCAGTGAAATTAAGCGAGTTGGCCTTAGGGATTGGTCCATTTGTAGTAGGCCCTGCCGTTGAACGAGCCGTGGGAACGTCGGCTTTCTCAACGATGTCATTAGATGCGACAAACTGGTACGATTCCACATGGGCAACCCAAAATGGATTATTCAATAATGAATTTGAATCAGTTAATGAACTTGATGAAGCAGTTTCAGCACTTGCTGAACAACTGGCTAAAAGCAGCCCTGAAGCAATGCTGGAATTAAAGCAAGTTCTGTGGAAAGGAACAGAACATTGGGATGAACTACTGGAGCAAAGAGCAGAAGTAAGTGGCAGACTCGTATTATCCGATTACACCAAAAGTTTTATTAAGAAGTTTAAGTCAAAATCTTAAAAAGTTTTAGCTTTCGGAATTTCAAATAAAAACTGAGTTCCACTCTTAGTTGTCACTTCTTTTGATGCAGAAAGCTGTTCACTCAAAGAATTAACTAAAGTCATACCCAGACTTTTATGGGTTTGTGTTTTAGTTAAATCAATACCTTTTCCATTATCACTTACTATCAGTTTATAAATCTCACCCCTCTCTTCGAAACTCACTTCAATTTTTCCAGTATTTTGTTCAGGAAAAGCATGTTTATAGCAATTGGTAACCAATTCATTAATAATAAGACCACAAGGAATGGCAATATTTACTGTAATATGGTTGGATTGTACTTGTTGATCAATTTCGATTAATTTATTTGAAAAATCATTAGCTGCAGTAATTCCTGAAAGCAGATCCTTTAAGAAAGAATTGAAATCAATTTTTGCCAAATCCTCATTCTGATATAAATTTTCATGAATTTTGGCGATCGCAGAAATTCGCAGTTTTGAATCCTTAAGTGCGTTCAGAGCTTCATCACTTTTAAGATTCCACGATTGAAGTTCAAGTAACCCGGAAATTACGGCCAGATTATTTTTTACACGGTGATGTATTTCCTTTATAAGTACTTCCTTTTCAACCAAGGCGGCCTCTAGTTCCTTCGTTCTCTCTTTTACAAGTACAGAGAGTTTATTCTTTTCTAAAAACTCCAATCTTGCTTTTATTAAAACGAAACTAAGTACAATTATTGCAGATATAATTAAAGTCCAAAACCACCAACGATTCCAAAAAGGCGCCATAATTTTAAACGAAAAAGAAGCGGGTCTTGTGCTAAAAGCTGAGGTTGGAGATTTTGAATATACTTGAAAAGTATATTTTCCCGGAGGAAGATTAGTATATCTTTTAGAACGGTCGGAAGTAACTTGTGATAGTTCTGTATCAAATCCCTCTAATTTATATCTGAATGTAACACGTTCGGGATCTTTAAAATTAAATGCTCCTACCGAAAACTCCATGGTATTGTTATCATATTCAAACTCATAAACTTCAGATCCTTTGAATTGTATTTCCTGATCTGTATTTATAGACTTGAAAAATGGAACTGGAGCCTCATCTACTTCGATTTTTTTCAATTCATTGCTATATGAAAATTTTACCACGCCTTTTCTTGCTGTTCCAAACCATAAGTTTCCTTCATCATCTTCCAATACAGATGATCCGTTAAATTCAATACCTCTGCCATAATCTGCTAACGAATAATGAATTGTAATTGCCGTGCTATCTGCATCCCACAAATGTAAGTTAATATAATTTAAGCCTGCATTCGTTCCATGCCAAACTCCTCCGGCACCATCAAATTGAAGAAACATAGTTTCTGAAACAACTTCTTCCCCAAGAGTATAACTTGTTATTTTATAACGATTCTGACGGTCGCCCGATTTTACAAATACGGTAATTCCTTTATTTGTTCCAAACCAGATATTCCCTAAAGCATCCTCTTTGATTTCATAAACCCCATCTCCAAAGACCCCCTCTTCTTTGCTGTATCTTGTAATATTTTTATCCCTGACTTCCAGAATTCCTTTTTCAGTTCCTAACCAATAAATCCCATCCGAATCCTGAAACATGATGTTCACATATGAAGCCCAGTATTCATCCTGAACTTTAATTGAATCCACTTCAGAACCTTTAATTATCTGAATTCCATACTCACCACTCAATACGATTTCATTTTTTTGATTGATCAACAAATCGCTTTTATAGTACGGTCTTCTACCTCCGGGTAATGAATACTCTCTTATCTCACTTCCGTCAAATTCAAATAAAGAATATTCATAACTTAGTAGAAGAAGGTTTCCGTTCGGTAATTCTTCCATATCCCAAACCTGAATTCCTGGGTATTCTTTTTGGAATTTAAATTTCTTAAAAACGTCATTTTTATACGAGGTTAGCCCATCTTCATTCGCAAAATATAATGTACCATCTGAATGCTTATGTACACCATAAGTTTCATCTGAGCCATAATCCGATCTTCCATCAAATATCCTAAAACGCTTATCCTTTATAATATTTACGCCATCACCATCTGATGCAATCCAAATAGTTCCTTTTGCATCTTTCACTAAACGATATAGAAAGTTGCTACTTAATCCATTCTCTTTTCTGATATTTTTTTGAATATCTTCTGAATACCAGAAAAGACCATCTCTTTCTGTAGCGACCCAAATCAACCCGTCGTCATCCTGATTTATATTGTAAACATAGTTCAGTTTCTGTCCGGCTATTTCAAAAATATGTTTTGTTGAATAATCGCCTCCATTAATAACAGTGATGCCATTACTTGTACTTACCCAATATTCACCTTCTCTTGATTGAAAGACATGATAAGCTATTACGCCTGAAAGTCCATTCTCCGTATTAAAATATCTAAGTAGATTTAGACTTCTATCAAAAACAAAGACTCCTTCATAGGTAGATATCCAAAATTCTTTTTTGTTACTAATAAATATATCCCAAACGGTATTACTACGAATCTCGGAATTATTAGTATTCAAAGAGTCAAGGTGTCCTTTATTAGGGTTCCAAATAAAAACACCACTTGAAGTTGTGCCAAACCAATAGACCCCTGTTTCAGTTTGCTTAATAGTTGAAACATCTTTTCCCTCTAAAAAATGAAACTCTTTTGGATATATGATACTATCCGGATGGAATTTGCTAACCCCATCGGCATTGCCTGCAATCAGCAAACTTCCCTTGTTGTCTACGAGTAGATCATTAATGATTTCATTTTTGAGTCCGTGCTCCTCTCCAAAAGTTTCGAAGCTAATTCCATCTGTCTTTACGATACCATATGTAGTTCCAAACCATGCGTAGCCGTCTGCAGTAAATTCCACATCATAAACCTGACCTGCGGGCAGACCTTCGTTCACTGAATATCTTTTGATATCGTAGGTCTGGGCGTATAAAGAACCCATTGTCACAAAAATTGCGACCAATATGTTGTAAAATCTAAACCTCAAAAACCTAAGTTAATTAACTACTCTCCGTAAAATCCCTAAAGTTATACCAATTTACTAAATTCTGCTGTATTATCGGCAAAACAAAATAACGGATAAACTTTATGAAATACTTCTTTTCCTTTCTTTTTCTATTTGCAATAAATCTTAACCTGTTTGCACAGGAAGAATGGGATGTTAATAATCCTGAAATCGGTGAATCGACCACTCATTCATTTACAACGGATGAAGGAACGTGGATGAATCTTGATGTAAGCCCTGACGGAAAACACATTGCTTTTGATTTACTGGGCGACATCTATATCATGCCGGTCTCCGGAGGAAAAGCGAAACTATTGCGTGGGGGACATGCTTTTGAGGTTCAACCTCGCTTTAGCCCTGACGGAAAACACATATCTTTTACCAGCGATATTGGTGGCGGTGATAATATCTGGATCATGGATACCAATGGAGAAAATGTAACTCAGGTAACCAAAGAGAATTTCCGTTTATTGAATAATTCTACCTGGATGCCCGATGGTGAATATATAATCGCAAAAAAACACTTTTCTTCTACAAGATCGCTTGGAGCCGGCGAGATCTGGATGTTTCATAGATCCGGTGGATCTGGAATTCAGTTAGTTGAAAAGAAAAATGCACAACAGGATATTGGCGAGCCTTCGGTTTCTCCGGATGGCCGATATGTGTATTACAGTGAAGACAATTATCCGGGAGGTTTTTTCCAGTATAATAAAGATCCGAACAGCCAGATTTATGTGATTCGCAGATATGATACCAAAGAAGGTGATATCGAAACTGTAACCGGAGGTAATGGTGGCGCAGCCCGCCCTCAAATTTCTCCTGATGGTGAACATCTGGCTTTTGTTCGCAGAGTCAGAACAAAAAGTGTTTTATATCTCCGGGAACTTTCTTCAGGAAAAGAATGGCCTGTTTATGAAAACCTGAGCAAAGACCAGCAGGAAGCCTGGGCAATTTTTGGAGTTTATACCAATTTCAACTGGACTCCTGATGGTGAAAATATCATTATTTGGGCAAATGGAAAGATTAACAAGATCAATATAGAATCTAAAGAAGTTTCTGATATCCCTTTCGAAGTTGAGTCTTCGCATACCATTTATAATGCGGCAAGATTCAAGCAGGATGTAGCCCCTGATAAGTTCACTGCAAAAGCAATTCGAACTGCAACAACCTCTCCCGACGGAAAAACACTGATCTTTAATGCAGCAGGTTATTTATGGACTAAAAATTTACCAAACGGAACTCCCACTCGTTTAACCGCTGAAACAGATTTTGAATTTGAACCTGCTTTTTCTCCCGATGGAAAATTGCTTGCTTATGTAAGTTGGAGCGATGAAAATATGGGTGCCCTGAATGTGGTAAATCTACTCACTAAAGATCGTTTCAAACGGCCAACAAAACTCACCAAAGAAAAAGGGATTTATCGAGAGCCTGCCTTTTCTCCTGATGGAAAAACTATTGTATTCAGACGTGAAAGTGGAAATGGTCAGCAGGGTTTTGAATACACTACTGAACCCGGGATTTATACTATCCCGACGAAAGGTGGTGATATTAAGAAAATTCACAATACAGGAGCTTTCCCACGGTTTAATTCAACCGGCGATAAGATCTACTATCAGGGTGGAGGTTATATTTTCGGAGCCATTAATAAATCCTATAATATTATAGATCTGAATGGCGAAAATCAGAAAACTTTATTCACTTCGAATTACGGACACGAGTTTGTTCCAAGTCCGGATGGTAAATGGATAGCTTTTTCTAATCTCTATAAAGTATATTTAGCTCCAATGACTTCACCGGGAAAAACGATTGAGCTATCTCCAGGTACAACTTCCATTCCCGTTTCATTAGTAGCTTCGGAAGGTGGCTATCACATGCATTGGTCAGCAGATAGTAAAAAATTGATGTGGACGCTTGGTCAGGAGTATTTTACTGTTGATCTGAAAGATGTTTTTAAATTTGTAGATGACGCCCCGAAAGAACTCCCTGAGCCTCCAAAAAAAGGAATTGATATTGGATTAGAGTTAGATACACATGTTCCTGAAGGGGCTATCGCATTTACGAGTGCTAGAATTATCACAATGAATGGCGATGAAGTTATCGAAAACGGAACCATAGTTATTGAGGGAAATAAGATTACCGCAATTGGATCAGATGTTTCAGTGCCAAATAGTGCTAAAGTAATAGATGCTTCAGGAAAAACCATTATGCCGGGATTAGTTGACGTTCATGGTCACTTAGGAAATTTCCGCCTCGGACTCAGTCCTCAGCAACAGTGGGAATATTTTGCAAATTTAGCATTTGGAGTAACAACTGCTCATGACCCTTCTTCTAATTCTGAAATGATCTTTTCTCATTCAGAAGCGATAAAAGCCGGAAATATGGTTGGACCAAGATTATATTCTACAGGTGTTATTTTATATGGAGCTGATGGTTCTTTTAAAGCAGAAATAAATAGTTATGATGATGCTTTATTTGCATTAAAGAGAACAAAAGCATTTGGAGCATTTTCAGTCAAGAGCTATAATCAACCAAGAAGAAATCAACGCCAACAAGTAATGAAAGCTGCCAAAGAATTGGAAATGATGGTAGTTCCTGAAGGAGGCTCTTTCTTCTTTCATAACATGAGTATGATTCTGGATGGGCACACCGGAGTTGAACACAATATACCAGTGGTTCCTTTGTACAAAGACGTCCGCGAGCTTTGGTCAGCCAGCGAAACGGGTTATACGCCAACTCACATTGTTAATTATGGTAGCGTTAGTGGCGAATATTATTTCTACCAAAAGGAGAACGTTTGGGAAAATGATCGTTTACTCACGTTTACTCCACGCAGTGTCGTTGATCCCAGATCTCGGCACAGAACCATGATCCCAGATGAGGAGTATGAACATGGGCATATTAAAACCGCTCAATCTTCTAAACTTCTTACTGATGCAGGTGTAAAAGTAAATCTTGGTGCACATGGACAGCTTCAGGGATTAGGTGCTCACTGGGAACTCTGGATGATGAGTCAGGGCGGAATGACAAATATGGAGGCTCTTCGTGTAGCAACTTTAAACGGTGCTCATTATTTAGGACTTGATGATGACATCGGCTCGCTGGAAGAAGGTAAACTGGCTGACCTGATTGTTTTGGACAGAAATCCATTAGAAGATATTCGTAATACTAATAGCGTTCGGTATACTATGGTTAACGGACGTCTATTTGATGCTTCAACTATGAATGAAGTTGGAAATCAGGAAAATAAACGACTTCCTTTCTGGTGGGAAAGAAATAACTATGGTGAAGAATTTGATTGGCATGCCATATCTTTGGAAGCTGCAGGACTACAATGTTCTTGTTTTAGCAGACATTGATTTTCGTTTAAATAAAGCATCTGTAAAGACCTCTTTTTTATGAGGTCTTTTAAATTAATTTTAGGGTCAAGGCAATTTACTGTGATTATTCGTAGGCTATAAGTGGTTTAGCATCAATGACCCACTCGGATAATACTATTTGAGGTGTGATCATCCTTTTTTAGGAAAATTGAGCTTGAATATAGTGCCCGGTTTATTCTCATTATTTTTTTGACTTGAAATACCACCAAGTTGGTTCGTAAGGGTTTGTATTAATGTTGAACCAAGTGAACTTGTATTTAAATTACCATCTTGTGAAAAGCCCTTTCCATTATCTTCAATAATAATTTGAATCCATTTATCCTCTTCATACATGGATATTTTGATTACCCCTCTATCCTGACCATTAAATGCATGTTTATAAGCATTTACTATTACTTCATTTATTAAAAGAGAACATGGAATTGCCTGGTTTACATTTAAAGCAATGTTTTTAACATCAGTGACCACTTCTATTTCCTGAACATCATTAACGTATGTTTTTTGTATCGAGTCCAACAAGTCTTTCAAATACTGTTCATAAGAAATAGAAGCCAAAGAATCATTGCCATAAAGTTTTTCGTGAATCAAAGCTATTGATTGTATTCGAAGCTGGCTATCCATTAAAGCTTTATTCACTTCTTTATCTGTACTTTTGACAGTTTGTAATTGAAGAAGCCCGGAAATAACTGCAAGATTATTTTTTACCCTGTGATGAATTTCAGCCATCATTACATCTTTTTCACGTAAAGAATCTCTAAGTTCATTTTCCACCTTTTTTAGTTCTGAAATGTCACGAACTACTAAAACGGTACCAATCTTAGTATTTGAATTCATGAGATCAGATTCTGAAAATAGAACCGGCACTCTCGAATCGTTTAAGGTTTGAAGCTGATACTCCTTGTTCCGGCTATCTTTATTGTCTACAAGATCTATTAGATTGACATATTCATAAATACATTTCCCTATCAGCTCATCTTTATTCATTTCTAACAAATCAGCACCTGCTTCATTAAGCCTGTGTACTATTCCTTCATCATCAACGACAAAAATACCTTCAGTAATCGACTCCATCACATTATCAAGATAACTACTCGATATTGTCTGCTTTTCAAGGTTTTCTGCCATCTCATTTATAGCATTTCCTACATATCCAAACTCATCTCCGGAAGTTATTTTTGTTCTGTGCTTCAGGTTACCGCCTCCCAACTTATTTACAGAGAGTACAAGCTCCTGAAGTGGGTTGATAATTGATCTATAAAGGTAGATTCCAATCAATACTCCAATAATCAGTATTAAACCAGTAACTGAATAATTAATGATTCTCCCTCTTTCTATCTGTTCATTTAGGCCTTGAATAGTTAGCTCTTGATCGTAAAGTATTAAGTCACGTATTTCTTCGAAATTTGGAACAATATTATTTAAAAAATATGGGGCAATTGATGAAAGAAACATAATATGAGACTCTTCATTTGTATCTCCCATTTGAAGCCATTCTCTTGAAATACTTTCGTAAAGTTTTACTTTTTTACTCAATTCTTCTACTTCAGCAACTAATTGAGATTTATTAATAATTACTTCTTCAATCTGGCCTAATGAATCATAAAACGCCGTGAAATTAGTATTAAAGTTTTCAAGAGTTTTGCTAGTCAGAGGTATATTTCTAACATCAATGTCAGTTCCTTTGGATAATCTACTCTCATGAATAAGATTTAGATAAATGAGAGTTTGATACAGATCGATCTCCATGGAATTGGTAAGATCCACAATTTCATTTGTTGCTTCGCTTTCTGCTAATTGTTTTTTGTTTAGTCCAGAGTAATAGAGTTCCCAAACTATACCTACTCCGATCAACAAAACTGCTAAAAAAACGAAACTAAGTACTATTTTCCGTTCAAGTTTCAATAGATGTCCCCGACAAAATGCGTTTCTTGGAAAGTATCTAAAGCTAAGTGCAATAACCACTTGTTGAGATTATAAAAATCTCATGTAACATTTGGCTTAGAAATTACTCAAGTAACTTAGTTTGTCTTTTATCTTTTCTACTGTTGGCAAAACGGATTCCATTAATCCTACATTGTACGGTACAGGGATATCGGGCATTGTTAATCTCTCTATTGGTGCGTCAAGATATCCAAATCCTTCATTTGCTAATATGGCGGCAATTTCTGACCCAAATCCTGCAGTCTTATTATCTTCATGAACAATCAGACATTTATTCGTTTTGGCAAGCGATTCGAGACATGCTTCTTTATCCCAAGGCATAATTGTTCTTAGATCTAAAACATCTGCTGAAATTTCCATTTCTTCTACAGCCTGTTCAGATCTTTCGCACATTGCACCCCAGGTAATAATAGTTACATCCGTTCCATCTCTTAGCTTTTTAGCTTTACCGAAGGGAACAACAAATTTATCACCCGGATATGGTTTTCGCGCGTACTTAGCATCCAACAAATTGCGATGTTCAAAAAAAATGGTGGGGTTATTTGATCTCATCGCTGTTCTGAGTAAACCAACCGCATCTTCTGCATTACTTGGCATTGCTACCTGCCAGCCAATGGCATGAGCAAAAAACACTTCGTTACTCATACTGTGCCAGGGATCGCCACACTTAGCAAATCCGCCCGGCATTCTCACAACGATCGGAGCTGCAAACCGATTCGCTGTTCTCCATCTTGTAGTACCGCAATTATTAAGTTGTTCAGTAGCGGGATCGGCATATTTTCTAAACTGTATCTCTGCTACAGGCATTAATCCGGCATAAGCCATTCCAACTGACCGTCCGATAATACCTTCTTCTGATAAACTAGTATCAAAAACACGTTCTTCACCAAATTTTGATTGAAGATCCATAGTGGCTGCGTGAACTCCACCTTTCAATCCAACGTCCTCACCAAATACTAATAATTTATGATTGGTTTCTAGTTCATAAGCCAAAGTTCTTCGAATTGCTTCAACGATGTTAATTCTTTGTTTTTCCGGTTCAGCTTTTTCGCTTTCTTCCGGAAATTCATGGCTTTCTACGGCTAAGCCTCCAATAGTCTGAAGTTCCTCTGCGAATGCATGCTTTTCAGTTTGATCATTATTAGGTTCAGGTCGTTCAAGTGCCGCTTTAGCTGTTTCGTTAATCGTTTCAGAAGCTTTTTTCTCAAGATTCTTCCAAATTCGTTCGGTAAGCGTATCAGGAACTAAATATTTTTTCAGACTGTCTAACGGATCGTTTTGTTTTTCTTCTTTAACTAACTCTTCCGGTTTATAAGCCTGATTATCCTGATATGAATGCCCGTTGAGTCTGGGTACTTTCAAACGAATCATCGTTGGACCTTTTCGTTGCCGAACTGATTGGACCGCTTCTTCCATCAACTTTGATGCTTCTTCAGGGTTTGTGCCATCTCCTTCTATAATTCTCAGATTTTTGAAAGACTGGAGATTATCAGTTATTACGCCACCGGGAGTTTGAAATTCACTGGTTACTGAAATTCCGTAACCGTTATCTTCTATATAAAACAAGACAGGTAAATTCTGAGTAGTAGCTATAGTTAATGCTGACCAAAACCCATTGGTAGCTACCGAGCCATCTCCGCCCAAAATAACCGAGATTGCCCCTTCGTACTGCTTTTCTTTTAATACTTTTCGTCGATATTCGATAGCTTGTGCCCACCCAATTGCAGGGGTGTATTGAGACCCTACATCTCCGGCCATCGGCAACACTTTAACTCCATCAGCATCGGGTTTATTACAAACCACTCCAATATCTCTACCATCACTGTAGCTACCTGATTTTCCCATTGGTGCAGCCATTGCATCTTCAAGATCAAGTCCTAAAGTGAGCAATAAAGGTCGGGATCTATAGTAGGCACTAGCAGCATCATTTTTATTGGTAAGTAATTTCCCAAGCAAAATCTGACCTAATTCATGCCCTCGCGCTGAGAACTGATACAATACATCTTTATTCGGAACAAGTTCTGTTTCTTCTTTCTCATCCATTGCTCTTGATATAAGCATTAGTTGAGCAATATCACGCCAGTCTACTTTTGAATTCTTTTTGGTAGATTTCTTTTTTGAAGCCATTCTTGTTTCAGTCCTTAATTATATCCATTACTTCTTTAAATGAATCCTCAAAGTGATCCATTTCTTCCTTAGTTCCTACGGTAATTCTTACACAGTTTGGTAATCCGAATGCATGAATACGCCTTAAGATAACACCCAACTCAAGCATCTGTTGTGTAAATTCGATTGCTTGATCTTCGTCAGTTAAAATCATCATCACTGAATTCGAGATCGATCTTGCATAATTAATATTATGTTCATCAAAAAAACCGTAAAGTCTTTCTTTACTTTCGGATACAAGATCAATGCTTTTTTGCAAAAACTCTTCGTCTTCATATGCGGCTAATGCGGCGGCCTGTGCCAATGTTGTAGGTTCAAAAGTAAGTTTGGTCTTCATCAAATGATCTATGATCTCGGGTCTCGCAATCCCATATCCAACTCTGAAACCTGCCAAACCATAAGCTTTTGAAAATGTTCTGAGCACTATCATATTTTCATAATCGTAATCAAGTGCTTTTGGATAGTCTTCTACATCTTTTGCGAACTCATAGTATGCCTCATCAGCTAATACCAACACATGATTAGGAATATTTTCCATCAACCATTCAAATTCTCTTTTATTAACATAAGTACCAGTAGGATTATTCGGATTTGCCAGATAAATAACTTTTGTCTGATCATCTACAGCATTTACTATCGCTTTAACATCATATTTATAGTCATTAGTGATAGGAATCTTTTTAAGTTTTATTCCTCTCACCCCGGCCTGAACAAAAAACCCTACAAATGTGGCAGAGGCTGTCACTGCATTTTCTTTGTTAAGAAAGAATGTTCGACAAATCATGGAAATGAGACTCTCTGATCCTGCCGTCAGGATCACCTCTCTTTCTGAAACATTATTTCGTTTAGCAATAGCAGCTCTCAATTTTCTAGCAATAGGATCCGGGTAATCCTGGATTTCATTCATTGCTTCTTCAACCGCAGTTTTAACTTTAGGGCTATAGCCTAATCTGTTCTCATTTGACGCGAGCTTTGAAATTTTTGTAGCTTTATAGGCTTGCTTTACCTCTGCAATCGTCTTACCTGCAACGTACCTGTTTAAATGCTCAATATTTTCAGGCACTAACGCTCGCTTCTTTGTTTCGCTCATGAATGATTTTCTCTAAAATTTAACCCCTTAAAGATATCCAGAAAAAGCGCTTTTTCTAAATCAGTTTTACCTTTTAAAAAATGTTTTCTTCCCATCTAACATTCCTTAAATTTCATGAAAACAATTCTATGAAAAAGATTTTAATTACAGGCGCGAGTAAAGGTATTGGTTTTGAAACTGCTTTAAACCTGGCTGAATGTGGACATCAAGTTATTGCAACTGCAAGATCTTCTGAAGAATTGAAAGTGCTTACTTCAGAAAACCAAAATATTTCTATTGTTGCTGCTGATTTAACTTCTGATAAAGACCTATCTGCTCTCGTAAATAAAGTTCATGAAACTGCAGGTGTTGATATACTCATCAACAATGCAGGAATGCTAGTAAACAAGCCTTTTATAGGTACTTCAGATTCTGACTGGGAAAAGGTTTTTGGAGTTAATTTCTTTGCTCCTGTCCGTCTCATCAAAAAAATAAAACCTTATTTGAATCAAGGATCTCACATAGTCAACATTGGAAGTATGGGAGGTTATCAAGGAAGCGATAAATTCCCGGGTCTTTCTGCTTATTCAGCAGCAAAAGGTGCATTGGCAATACTCACTGAGTCTTTGAGTACTGAATTTTCCTCAGATAGAATTTCCGTTAATTGTCTTTGTCTTGGAGCAGTGCAAACGAAAATGCTTGAACAAGCTTTTCCCGGATATGAAGCTCCTGTATCAGCTCAGGAAATGGGAAAGTTTATTTCTCAATTTAGTTTAACGGCTCATAAATACATGAATGGAAAAATTATTCCTGTATCCTTAAATAATCCGGAATAGTCTTGGAAAGACAGTTCTTTAATCTTTAAATTGATTCAACTAAAATCTACTACCGATGAAGAAAGTTTTACTTTCAGTAATTTTTTTTATTTCTCTTAGTTTTTTCAACGTTTCTAAGACCTATGCTCAAACCGTAGAATTGCTTGCCGGAAACACTCTGAATGGTGCAGTACAAGGCACGCTTCTGGGAGGGGCTTCAATGGCTCTTTCTAACTCTGATGATTTTGCGGCACTGCGAATCGGAGTAGGAATGGGTACACTTTATGGCATTGGAATGGGAGCTTATGATATCACATCAGGTGGCGGTCAAGAGGTTTTAGTTTCTGGATTATTCAATGATGGAAATAATAGTAGTATCATTGTTTTACTAGATACTTTTTACGGAGCTGCCCTTGGTTCCGTAATAGTAGTAGCAGTAACACTAGTAGCTAATGAACCCATTGTAACAGGATTACAATACGGAGCAGGAATTGGTGCCTGGGCTGGGTTTGGTTTTGGAATTTTTGACACGCTGGTTCTTGCCGAAAGAACATATGCACCAATAGCGTCTTCTTATGAGTCTAACAATGCGTCCGGTTTAATTGGCATGAATTTCGAAAATAACACAAGTTTTGGATTTTTGAATCCAACATTAGTTAATACTAAAACGGTTTATAAAGCTGACATCACTTCAAATATTTCGCCAGCTATAGAGATGTTAAACTTCAGATTAAATTTTTAATCTGTTGTGGGTTCTGCTTCAGCAAGTTTTTTTATAATAGACCGGACTGTATTCATGTGGCCACTGAGTGAGTGATGTAATCCATCTGCTATATAATTCCATGCTTCAGGACCTTCAGATCCCATTCTATTTCCTAATGAATCAATGATTACTCCATCCTTACCCGCTACTAACTGACGAACTTGTTGAAGATCTTCTTCATGTATTGTAAAATCAAATAAAGCATGTTCATTCATCAATTCGACAATTGCAGGAGCAGGAGTTATCCATACTATTGGATTTTTAACAAATTCAGTAATCACATTTTGAATCGACTCGAAGTTCTCCCAAGTTTCTGATAATGGAGAAATAGTGCGATTAGGAACTATATCAAGCTTAGTTGCATCATAGGTTCCAAGGGCAACAAACACCCAATCAGGCTCATAAATTAAAACATCTCTATCTAACCGTCTTAATGCAGATGAAGAAGTATTGTCTCCAATAGCTGCATTAATGAAAGTAAAGTCTGCACCTTCAATTGATATTTCTAGCATGTACTTCAGAATCTCAAACCAACCCTGACCGTCTTCCGTTATAGAATCTCCAAGAACCGCAATAGTTTCAGATCCATCTAACGGTAGCTTATCAAGAGCATCTATGATTTCTTCCTCTTTCAAAAGCTCTAGAGCAGCCTGTCGGGCATTTTCAGATATATTTTTCCTGAGTGTTTTTAGTTCCTTGTTACTCATTCCTAAAAGAATAGCTTCTGCCTCACATTTACCTTTACCAGGCATTAAGGGATAACGTTTCTCAAGATGAAAAAAAGGAATAGTAAACTGTTCTAATATCGCTTTTATTTCTTCTGAATTTTCAGACATAATTTTCAATCAATTCTGACTTTAATTTTTCAATTCCTGTAGTGGCATTTTCTTTCAAATGCTTCCAGCCTTTAAATGAATAGAGTTCTGGATCGGAAGGATCAACAATAAATTTCAAAGCTCTGTTTGGAACATAATTAATCAATCCAGCTGCGGGATAGACTACAAGAGATGTACCAACAACAATTAGAATATCAGTTTTAGTCATAATGTCAGCTGCTGTTTCAAGCATAGGAACTAATTCTCCAAACCAAACGATGTGGGGTCTTAGCTGGGCTCCGTCTTCTGCAACATGACCTATCTCTATTTCCTTTTTACCAATATCTATAATGATATTCTCATTGCTGACACTTCTCGCTTTTGATAACTCACCATGTAAATGAAGAACATCAGTAGATCCTGCCCTCTCATGCAGATTATCTACGTTTTGAGTAATAACTGTTACATCGAAAAATTTTTCAAGTGCTGCTATACCCAGATGTGCAGCATTAGGATTTGCGTGGAAAGCCTGTCTTCTTCTAAGATTGTAAAAGTCTAAAACTCTTTTGGGATTGTTTTGCCAAGCTTCAGGAGTAGCAACTTCATTGATCTTATATCCCTCCCAAAGTCCTCCAGAATCTCTGAAAGTAGCTAAACCACTTTCAGCACTTACACCTGCTCCCGAAAGTACAACGAGCTTTTTTTTACCTCGCATGCAAAGTTTGCAACTGGAACCAGGAACTGTCTGAGTTGTAATCTTCGACTACAGACGCTTGTCCGCCGTGTTTAAATAAACACATAATGCTATTTACTTCGTCCTGAAGAGTTACAACAGCATTCTGAACCAATTCTTTGTTGAAGCCCTGTTCACCTAAATTCAAAGTAAATTCCATTGAAATTATTCTTCCAAGTGCCTTACCCAAATCAACTAATTTACGCTGAGGCATTTTTGTATCAATCTCAAAATTCAAAGCATCTTTGAAATAATCAGAAGATTTAATGGTTAACTCATAGTTACTTAAAAAGTCATATAGATTAGAGCTCTTCATTTTTCTCATCATTTTCAAAACGGATTCAGTTATTTGCTGATAAAGAATATCATTTGACCCTTCAAAAATTTGAAATGGACGGCTGTCTACAACTGATCTTCCTGCAATATGATCTAACCTATACCCTTTTGCGCCCGTCAGTTGTAATAAAGACTGTGATGCTCTTTGCATAAAGTCTGTTACAACAGATTTAATAGCATTAGCTTCTAAATCCATTTTAGCTGTATTTCTTGATAAAGGAACTGTACTTCCTGTAAAATTACACATTGCAGAACAGACTGTGAAATATGCCTGAAGTTCAGAGATTCTACTCTTGACCTGATCATAATTAAAAAGGCTCTGTCCTCCAACAAAACGTTCCTTACAGTGATCTATGGCTTCATCCATCATTCTTCTTAGAAAACCCATCCCCATTCCTGGAAATTGTAATCTACTTCTGTGAAGCAGGTCCAGCATCATTGTAATACCTGTACTTTTAGGTTCTAATCTATGAGATTCATTAACCCGGATATCAATTTTATTTTTTCCATAAGGAAGCATATACAAACCGAGGTTATTGTAGTACTCCTTTACTTCTATCCCGCCATTTCTTGAATCGTGAATAAAAAATGAAATATCCCTACTGAGATTTCCATTATCATCTTTTTTCCTAGCTGTCATTAGCCAATAATCAGCCATTCCCGTTAGCCCTGCCCAATGCTTCAATCCCTGTATTTTATATGAATCTCCTTCTTTAGTGAATGAAGTTTGCATTTTAAGTGCATCAGATCCATAATCTGGTTCAGTTATCATCAGCCCCCCCATCTTTTTGGCGTTGATAACACGATTATAGATTTCTGATTTTGCTTCTTCTGAACCATAATTAGCTACTGGTTGAAGAAATAAAGCCCCGTTAATTCCCATCATCAAAGAAAGAGGTAATGACTCATAAGAACTTGCTTCTAACATAGCCAGTGCCTCCTGTGTATTTCCTCCAAAGCCTTCATACTCAGACGGAATAAAAGAAGCTAATGGAGTATATTCCATTATTTGAGCCAAAGTACCGGACTCAATTCCCCGAACTAAACTATCTTCATGCTTCTCTTCATTCGTGGAAAATAATTCGGATAATCTTTTTTTGTACTTATCTAAAAAATCTTGAAAATCGAAATTCATTCTATATCTATGAATAATTGTTGAATGGTAAATATACCATTAAAAGATGTTTTTTACGATTCCTTTAACATAAAAAAACCTCTTATCTGAAACAGATAAGAGGTTTTAAAATAAAAAAAAGAAGGCGATGACCTACTCTACCGCGAAAGCAGTACCATCGGCGCTGCAGGGCTTAACGTCCGTGTTCGGGATGGGAACGGGTGGGACCCCTGCGCTACAATCACCTTCAAAAGTTCAATAAAAAAGTTCTTTGACATGTTCACGCCGATGAGGGCGTGATAAAGAAGAAGTTACAATAGATGTATAAGCTAGTTCGTGGGAATGCCCACCGAAGGTGGTGCAAACCATATAAACAAAGCCGGTGGTCTAATTAGTACGGCTCGGCTAAACATGTTACCATGCGTACACCTGCCGCCTATCTACCCGGTCGTCTTCCGGGAGACTCATAGGGAATACTTATCTTGGAGCGTGCTTCGCGCTTAGATGCGTTCAGCGGCTTATCACTTCCGCACATAGCTACCCTGCGATGCATGCGACCACACAACAGGTACACTAGCGGTGCGTCCACTCCGGTCCTCTCGTACTAGGAGCAGCCCTCCTCAGTATTCCAACGCCCACAGCAGATAGAGACCGAACTGTCTCACGACGTTCTGAACCCAGCTCGCGTACCGCTTTAATTGGCGAACAGCCAAACCCTTGGGACCTTCTCCAGCCCCAGGATGCGATGAGCCGACATCGAGGTGCCAAACCTCCCCGTCGATATGAACTCTTGGGGGAGATAAGCCTGTTATCCCCGGAGTACCTTTTATCCTTTGAGCGATGGCCCTTCCATGCGGTGCCACCGGATCACTAAACCCAACTTTCGTTCCTGCTCGAGCTGTATCTCTCGCAGTCAAGCACCCTTATGCTTTTACACTCTACGCACGATTGCCATCCGTGCTGAGGGTACCTTTGGGAGCCTCCGTTACTCTTTAGGAGGCGACCGCCCCAGTCAAACTACCCACCATACACTGTTCCCCCGAAAGGGTTAGACTTCACCTGTAGCAAGGGCGGTATTTCAAGGGTGACTCCACGACGCCTGGCGACGCCGCTTCAAAGTCTCCCGCCTATCCTACACATACTACAGCTAAAGCCAATGTAAAGTTGTAGTAAAGGTTCACGGGGTCTTTTCGTCCCGCTGCGGGTAATCGGCGTCATCACCGATACCACAATTTCACCGAGCTCATGGCCGAGACAGTGTCCAAATCGTTACACCATTCGTGCAGGTCGGAACTTACCCGACAAGGAATTTCGCTACCTTAGGACCGTTATAGTTACGGCCGCCGTTTACTGGGGCTTCAGTCAAAGGCTTCGCCGAAGCTAACCTCCTTCTTTAACCTTCCAGCACCGGGCAGGTGTCAGTCCCTATACATCGCCTTGCGGCTTAGCAGAGACATGTGTTTTTGGTAAACAGTCGTTTGGACCTTTTCACTGCGCCCCCCGCCGCTAAGCGGGGGGGATCCTTCTCCCGAAGTTACGGATCGAATTTGCCTAGTTCCTTAGCCATGAATTACTCGAGCACCTGAGGATACTCTCCTCACCCACCTGTGTCGGTTTAGGGTACGAGCGCTACCAGCAAACTACGACGCTTTTCTTGGCAGCATGATTACCTCCACTATCTCTTCATCGTGAGAATCCGAGTACTGTCGGGGTTCAGCTTTAACTCGGAGCGGATTTGCCTACTCCGAAGCCTACGCCCTTTAACGTGCATTCGTCTGCACGCGGGAGTGTCACTTCTGCGTCACGCCTTAGCCTACCGCTGGGAGCGGTAGCGGAATATTTAACCGCTTTGCCATCGGCTTCCCCGGCCTCACCGGGTACACCTTAGGTCTCGACTAACCCTGATCCGATTAGCGTTGATCAGGAACCCTTGGGTTTACGGTGGACGGGTTTTTCACCCGTCTTATCGTTACTCATGCCTACATTTTCGCTTCCAGCCACTCCACGGATTCTCGCGAACTCCGCTTCTGCGCAGACTGGAATGCTCCCCTACCGATCATTACATCCCACAGCTTCGGTAACTGACTTATGCCCGATTATTATCGACGCCGAGTCGCTTAACTAGTGAGCTATTACGCACTCTTTAAAGGAATGGCTGCTTCTAAGCCAACCTCCTAGTTGTCTGAGCAACTCAACTTTCTTTGATCAACTTAGTCAGTATTTAGGGACCTTAGCTGGTGGTCTGGGTTGTTCCCCTCTCGCCACAGGACGTTATCACCCTGAGACTGACTGCCTGGTGACTTGCTTCCGGTATTCGGAGTTTGTCTAGGGTTGGTACCCGGTGAAGGGCCCTAGCCTAATCAGTGCTCTACCTCCGGAGCAACATAGCCAGACGCTATACCTAAATATATTTCGGGGAGTACGAGCTATCTCCAAGTTTGATTGGCCTTTCACCCCTATCCACAGCTCATCCGGGAGCTTTTCAACGCTCGTCGGTTCGGGCCTCCATGGCATTTTACTGCCACTTCACCCTGGCCATGGATAGATCACTTGGTTTCGCGTCTGCCCCGCTGTACTGCACGCCCTATTCAGACTCGCTTTCGCTACGGATACACCCCTTAGGGGCTTAACCTCGCACAACAGGAGCAACTCGTAGGCTCATTATACAAAAGGCACGCCGTCACTGCATAAATGCAGCTCCGACCGCTTGTAAGCACACGGTTTCAGGTACTATTTCACTCGCCGTCTCGGCGTTCTTTTCACCTTTCCCTCACGGTACTGGTTCGCTATCGGTCATGCAGATGTATTTAGCCTTACCGGATGGTGCCGGCTGGTTCACGCAAGGTTTCACCGGCCTCGCGCTACTCAGGATACCCGCCAAATTATTATCGGTACACCTACAGGGCTTTCACCTTCTGTGGCGCTGCTTTCCAGACAGCTTCGATTTAAGATAATAATCATTACGCAGGTCCTACTACCCCGCACCCCGTAGGATGCGGTTTGGGCTGCTCCGCGTTCGCTCGCCACTACTTGCGGAATCACTCGATTGTTTTCTCTTCCTCCCCCTACTTAGATGTTTCAGTTCGGGGGGTATGCCTCCTCGAAAGGATACCCTCGAAAGGGTGGGTTGCCCCATTCGGAAATCCGCGGATCACAGTTCTTATGCAACTCCCCGCAGCTTATCGCAGCTTTACACGTCCTTCTTCGCCTCTGCATGCCAAGGCATCCACCGTGTGCCCTTCATTGCTTATTTTATATGGCTTGCACTACCCGCCTCGAAAGGCTAGCAGACAAACCGCTAATGAACTTGAGCTTATACTCTTGTGATCTATACTACATAGTTTAACTACATAACATAGAATACTTGTGGTCCACACTACATATACTACTACGCAGTATGGATACCCTTGGCGTTGGGTGCGTATTAAATACACACTCAACTATGCTAACAATAATTGCTCATCACAACTATTGCTAGTCTTTACATTGTTATACTTCTTCACCATGTCAAAGAACCCGCTGGGCGGGAGCCAGGCTTATCCTGACCACGCTCAGCGCTACCGGGTTGCCCCGAGTCCGTAGCACGGACAACGCTGCGTTGGTACATTAGCTACTTGCAAACAAGTATGGCTAACTTCTCAACTAAACATTCTTTCAATAAACCAATGTGACTTTTTCGGGGATTCTTACCCTCTCATTTTTAATATCACATCTCAATACTTCAAATTTCTGTGGAGCTACGGGGATTCGAACCCCGGACCCCCTGCTTGCAAAGCAGGTGCTCTAGCCAGCTGAGCTATAGCCCCAACTTTCCTTCAGCAGCCGGGCCCCTTGCCCAACTTTCACTTTCCTGCTTCGACTCGCTTACGGCCGGCTTTATTCCTCCCTACATATACCATAAATAGAATGTGGGCTTGGGAGGACTTGAACCTCCGACCTCACGCTTATCAGGCGTGCGCTCTAACCACCTGAGCTACAAGCCCTCATAAAAGACATGCAGCCAGCTCCGGCGGGCTCACAGGTTTCCCTATTTATATTCAACCATTAACAGAAACACAGGACAGATTGTTTGTAACGAGCTGTGCAGATTCAATCGCAGCCAGGACGTATAATTCCTGACCATCAAGGCTCTCCCTAGAAAGGAGGTGATCCAGCCGCACCTTCCGGTACGGCTACCTTGTTACGACTTAGCGCCAGTTACCAGGCTTACCCTAGGCACTCCTTACCGGAGCGACATCAGGTACTCCTGACTTCCATCGCTTGACGGGCGGTGTGTACAAGGCCCGGGAACGTATTCACCGCGTCGTTGCTGATACGCGATTACTAGCGATTCCAACTTCACGGAGTCGAGTTGCAGACTCCGATCCGAACTGAGAATGGTTTTTGAGATTTGCTCGACCTTGCGGCCTGGCTACCCTCTGTACCATCCATTGTAGCACGTGTGCAGCCCTGGACGTAAGGGCCATGATGACTTGACGTCGTCCCCACCTTCCTCACTACTTGCGTAGGCAGTCTGGCTAGAGTCCCCACCATTATGTGCTGGTAACTAACCACAGGGGTTGCGCTCGTTGCGGGACTTAACCCAACACCTCACGGCACGAGCTGACGACAGCCATGCAGCACCTTCCACAATGTCTCAATGAGAACCCTCTATCTCTAAAGGTGGCATCGTGGATTTAGCCCAGGTAAGGTTCCTCGCGTTGCATCGAATTAAGCCACATGCTCCACCGCTTGTGCGGGCCCCCGTCAATTCCTTTGAGTTTCATCGTTGCCGACGTACTCCCCAGGTGGCATACTTAATGCGTTAACTGCAGCACTGGTCCGGGTGGACCAACACCTAGTATGCATCGTTTACAGCGTGGACTACCAGGGTATCTAATCCTGTTCGCTCCCCACGCTTTCGTGCCTCAGCGTCAGTTGTAGACCAGCAGGCCGCCTTCGCCACTGATGTTCTTCGTAATATCTATGCATTTCACCGCTACACTACGAATTCCACCTACCTCTTCTACACTCAAGACGTCCAGTATCAGGGGCCATTTTACCGTTAAGCGGCAAGATTTCACCCCGGACTTAGACGCCCGCCTACGCACCCTTTACACCCAATGATTCCGGACAACGCTTGCACCCTCCGTATTACCGCGGCTGCTGGCACGGAGTTAGCCGGTGCTTATTCAAGCAGTACCGTCACACCAGATCGAAATCCGGTCGTTCTTCCTGCTCAAAAGCCGTTTACAACCCATAGGGCCTTCATCCGGCACGCGGCGTGGCTGCGTCAGAGTTTCCTCCATTGCGCAAGATTCCTCACTGCTGCCTCCCGTAGGAGTCTGGGCCGTGTCTCAGTCCCAGTGTGGGGGATCATCCTCTCAGACCCCCTAGCTATCATCGCCTTGGTGAGCCGTTACCTCACCAACTAACTAATAGCACGCAGCTCCATCTTTAGCCATTCGAAAATTTTAACAACTGTGGCCATGCGGCCCCGCTGCATTATGCGGTATTAGCACCCCTTTCGGAATGTTATCCCCCAGCTAAAGGCAGGTTAGCTACGCGTTACTCACCCGTCCGCCAGTCTCCAGTAAGTGCAAGCACTTACCTTCTCCTTCGACTTGCATGTGTTAAGCCCGCCGCCAGCGTTCGTCCTGAGCCAGGATCAAACTCTCCATTGTAAAAATAATATATCTTATACTCTTTGAGCCTGAATCCCTACACTCTATCATTCAAAAGAATAACTTCGTTCGCTCGCACAAACAATCTGTCTTATGCTTCTATCTATCAATCAATATAAATAGGTCAATATGTTAAAGAACAACGCCACATTTTTCGCTTTTGTGACAGAAACCAAAGATAAGGTATTTATTAATTTATTGCCAAATTTATTTAGAAATATTTTTCTTTTTTTTTTGACAAAGCCACTGTCTTATCACCAGTGCATAAAAAAAGAAGCGAGTGAATACAATCGCTTCTTTAAATTCAATTCAGAATATTACTTCTTTTCTTCTTCTGACTCTTCAGATTTAGTATCTGTATCTACAACTTCTTCAGTAGTTTCTTCAATTACTTCTGTCTTCGCAGCAACCTCTTCTTCATTCGCTTTATTGTCTTTAGCGGAAGTATCAGTTGTACTTGTCGGAGTATTAGATTTACCGGCTCTTCTCGTTCTCTTCTTCTTTGAAGTTTTACCGCCTTCTGGAGCTATATCATTGAAATCCACAAGTTCTATAACAGCCATTTCAGCTGCATCGCCTTGACGATATCCTGTTCTTATTATTCTGGTATATCCACCCGGACGATCACCTACAGCTGGTCCTACTTCAGCAAATAGAAGTTTTACTACTTCTTTATTTTGTAAAGAAGAAAAAACCTGATTTCTGTTGTGATGTGTATCACTTTTAGCTCTTGTAATTAGCGGCTCAATGAATTTTCTAAGTTCCTTGGCTTTAGCTACAGTGGTTGTAATACGATGTTCTTTTACTAAAGCCATCGCCAACGCGCGCATAGTTGCTTTTCTATGCGCAGATGTTCTACTTAGTTTTCTACCTTTTACTCTGTGGCGCATTTTCTAGTCCTCTGCGGGTTAGTCTAAAAATTTTGAAACATCCATTCCGAACTGAAGATTTTTCTCTTCAATTACCTCCTGTAATTCAGTAAGAGATTTCTTACCAAAATTTCGGAATTTCAATAAATCTTGTTCGTCTCTTGAAACCAATTCGCCAATGGTATTAATATTGGCAGATTTCAAGCAATTATAAGCACGAACACTCAAATTCAAATCTTCAATGCTAGTACGAAGCAAGTTTGCTACACGTTGCTTTTCAGCATCAACCTCTTCCTCTTCTTGAGTGAACTGCTCTTCAATTTTTTCTGTAATGAATTTTTCGATATGCTCTTTCAGGATTTTACCTGCTATAGTTAATGCTTCTTTAGCATTAACAGAACCATCGGTTTCAACATCCATCACTAATTTTTCATAATCAGTTCTTTGTCCAACACGAACATTCTCTACATCAAATTTAACTGATTTGATTGGTGTAAAGATGGCGTCAATAGGAATTAAATTAACATCATCCTCTTCAACCGTCATCTCTTCCGCTGGAACGTAACCACGTCCACGACCAACTTTAAGTTCAATTTCAAGATCAGCGTCATCCGCAAGATTTGCAATAACTAAGTCAGGATTAAGAACTTCATACTCAGCGGTTGCATCTGCAATATCTTTAGCTGTTAATGTAGCCCCTCCATTTTTAGAAATATGAATTACGCCGCTACTTTGTTCAACCTGCTTAAAACGAACTTGTTTGAAATTAAGAATAATCTCGTAAACATCTTCTTTAACACCTTGGATGCTTGAATATTCGTGGTCTACACCGTTAATTTTAACAGCAGTGATTGCAATTCCAGGAAGAGAAGATAAAAGAACTCTTCTAAAAGAGTTTCCAATAGTAACTCCAAAACCTCTTTCAAGTGGTTGTAGGACAAACGTACCAAAACTATCGTCATCTTTAACGACGTCTAAGCTGTCCGGCATTTGAATACTGTAATTACTCATCTTATAATTATTTTTTTGGATTACTTGGAATAAAGCTCAACAATAAGCTGAACATTAATATTTTCAGGAATCTCTTCCATAGTAGGAACATATAACATTTTTCCTGTTCTGGATTTTACGTCCGTCTCAACCCATTTATACTTGTTTCTTGAAGATCCTTCAAGTGAACTCTCAACAACTTCAAGATTCCTAGATTTAGGCCTTAATGAAATCACATCATTTGGCTTAACAGCGTAAGAAGGCACATTTACCACGCCACCATTCACTACAATGTGTTTGTGGGTTACAAGCTGCCTTGCCTGTCGTCTGGTTTTTGCAAATCCCATTCTGAAAATGGTGTTATCCAGACGTCCTTCTAATAGTTGCAATAAGATTTCACCGGTTACACCCTCCTTTGCACTCGCAGCTTCGTAAAGATTACGGAACTGCTTTTCAAGCAAACCATATGTGTATTTTGCCTTCTGTTTTTCTTCAAGCTGAATCGCATATTCTGATTTACGATTATATCTCGAACGACCGTGTTGTCCCGGACCGTAAGGCTTTCTTTCAAGCGCTTTACTTGGGCCAAAAATTGGCTCTTTGAATCTACGGGCTTTTTTCTGTTTTGGACCTCTATATCTTGCCATTGTAAATAGACTTACTAATTAAACTCTTCTTCTTTTTGGTGGACGACATCCATTGTGAGGAATCGGAGTACGATCCTTAATGGATGAAATATCTAATCCCGCACTTGACATAGCCCTTACTGCAGCTTCACGCCCAGATCCGGGACCTTTAACGAATACTTCAACTTTTCTAAGTCCCATTTCATAAGCCGCTTTTGCAGCTGTTTCGGCACTCAATTGTGCAGCATAAGGAGTATTTTTTCTGGAGCCTTTAAAACCTTCTTTTCCAGCTGAAGACCAGGACAGTACATTCCCATCTGCATCAGAAATAGTAACAATCACGTTATTGAAAGTAGCTTTAACAAAAGCCATTCCATTAGGATCGTTTACCTGCTTTTTCTTTTTTCGCTTTGCAGCTGCTTTAGATGCTGCTGCTTTTGATTGATTCTTAGCCATTCTTATAACCTGTTATTACTTGGTTGCTTTCTTTTTACCAGCAACTGTGCGTTTTTTACCTTTTCTGGTGCGGGCATTGGTTTGTGTTCTTTGACCTCGTACAGGTAACCCCTTACGATGTCTTACTCCTCGATAACTTCCGATCTCAATTAATCGTCGGATGTTAGCGTTAACCTCACTTCTTAGCGCACCTTCAACTTTATATTCATCATCGAGAATCTGACGTAATTCTATTACCTGAGATTCTTCCCAATCCTGTACTTTAGTATCATGATCTATACCAACACGATCAAGTAATTCCTTAGATACGGTTGGTCCGATTCCATAAATATATGTAAGGGCAATTACGCCTCTTTTTTGTTTTGGTAAGTCAATTCCAGCAATTCGTGCCATATATAAAAGCTATTTTAACCTTGACGCTGTTTATGTCGTGGGTTCTTTTTATTAATTACGTACAAACGACCTTTACGTCTAACGATTTTGTCGTCTGAACTTCTTTTCTTAACTGAAGATCTTGTTTTCATATCTACCTTATTTGTATCTGTAAGTGATTCTACCCTTACTAAGATCGTAGGGCGACATCTCTACCGCTACACGATCACCAGGTAATATTTTGATGTAATACATTCTCATTTTTCCAGAAACGTGCGCAAGTAATTCATGTCCATTATCCAACTCTACCCTGAATTGGGCATTTGGTAATGCTTCCAGAATTGTTCCGTCTTGTTTAATGGGCTCTTGTTTAGCCATGGTTCATTATTTTTTCATGTTTCTGTGAGAGCTCAGCAATATAATCAAAAGTACTGAGAATTTCAGCTTTTCCTTCACGAACTACAATATCGTGTTCAAAGTGGGCAGCTAAACTCCCGTCAGCTGTAACTACCGTCCAGCCATCATTCAAAGTTTTAACTCTCCAGGAACCCATAGTAATCATTGGTTCCACAGCGAGTGTCATTCCTTCTCTTAGTCGCTCACCTTTTCCTTTTCTTCCAAAATTCGGAACCGAAGGATCTTCATGTAAAGATTTTCCAATTCCGTGACCGACTAAATCTCTTACAACGCCAAACCCATTATTTTCATTATGAGTTTGTATTGCATTAGCAACATCACCCATTTTATTTCCATGAGTTGCTTGTTCAATTCCTTTGTAGAGTGATTCCAATGTCACTCTTAGCAGTTTGATTTTTTCATCATCACAATCACCAACTGCAAATGTAAAAGCATGATCGCCGAAATATCCGTTCATTTCAACTCCACAATCAATACTTACAATATCGCCTTCAGCCAATGTTCTGGATCCGGGGATTCCATGAACAACTTCTTCATTTACTGAAATACAAAGTGTTCCGGGAAACTCATTGCCTTTAGGACCATACCCCTTAAAAGCAGGTCTTGCATTATTCTTACTTATGTAATCTTCAGCAATGCGATCCAGCTTACCGGTTTCAACACCCGGTTCAATTACTTTTCCTACCTCAGCAAGTGTTCTCGAAACAAGCAACGCACTATCGCGCATCTTGTCTATTTCATTTTCACTTTTGAGGTAAATCATTATTACGCTCTTCTCCGTCCTTTAATCTTACCTGATTTCATGAAGCCATCATAATGACGCATCATCAGGTGACTTTCAATTTGTTGTAACGTATCTAAAGCTACACCCACAATAATTAAAAGACTTGTTCCACCATAAAACAAAGCAAAACCCGGAGTAACTCCTAATAAGTTTGTTGCGAATGCTGGAAGAATCGCTACTAAAGACAGAAATATTGAACCCGGTAGGGTAATTTTTGTCAAAATATTGTCAATAAACTCAACAGTTGCTTTTCCCGGCCTAACACCCGGAATAAAACCACCCTGCCTTTTCATAGTATCTGCCATTTCTTTTGGATTAATGGCGATAGCTGTATAGAAAAACGTGAAGAACACACAGATAAAAAAGAAAATAATTGAATAGGTCCAACCTGTAAAATCTGCTGACCAAGCTGTCATAAACTGTACTGTTTCATTCTCTGGAAAAAACTGACCAATTGTACTCGGAATAAACATAATAGACTGAGCAAAAATGATTGGCATAACTCCGGCTGCATTAACTTTTAGAGGTAAATACTGTGTTGTACCACCATAAACTTTACGCCCTACAACTCTTTTAGCATACTGAACAGGTATTTTTCTTACCCCTTGAGTCAACATAACTACTGCTGCAATTACTACTACTAATGCTGCTAACTCTATAATTACAAGAATAGCATTACTTTTGGTAGTTACTTCATTGTAAAAGTTAGCAGGAAGTATTGCTATAATACCTATCATAATGATTAATGAGATACCATTACCTATTCCGCGATCTGTAATTCTTTCACCCAACCACATCACAAATGTAGTACCTGCTGTGAGAACAACCATTGCGGTTAATGTAAATGCAAACTCATTTACTACTATCGCCTGAGGAGCAGTTGCCATTAAGTTAATGGAAAACGCAATAGCCTGGAAAGCGGTAATAACAACTGTTCCATATCTAGTGAGCTGCGTAATCTTTCTTCTCCCTTCTTCACCTTCTCTTTGAAGTTTTTGAAAATAGGGAACTACAGCGCCCGCAAGCTGTATGATAATAGATGCCGTAATGTAGGGCATAATCCCTAAGGCAAATACACCAGCTCTGGAGAATGCACCTCCAACAAATAAATCGAATAGCCCTAATAAACTTGAGGCATCACTATTACCAGCAATTAGCGCTGAAGCATCAACACCAGGAAGTGTAATGTAACTACCAACACGGTAGATCATCAAAATACCAACGGTGTAAAGGATTCTGTTTTTCAGATCCTCGATTTTGAAAATATTGCGGAAGTTTTCAATAAGACTCATGAGCCTCTGGGTCCGGTATAGTTTAGATTACTGTTACTTTTCCACCAGCTTTTTCAATCAACTCGACGGCTGATTTACTTGCTGCATGAACTTCGATTTCAACTTTGTCAGAGATTTCGCCTCTTCCCAAAAGCTTAACTTTATCATTTTTATGAGCCAGACCTGCAGAAACAATATCAGCTAAAGTGATGGTTGATTCTAATTTACCGGCCTCTATAAATTCTGTAATAGTATGCAGATTTAAAGGACGATATTCAGTTCTGTTTCTGTTTTTAAAACCAAACTTTGGAATTCTTCTTTGAAGTGGCATTTGACCACCCTCAAACCATGCGCGTCTTTTGTAACCTGAACGGGACTTTGCACCGTTATGGCCACGTCCTGATTGTTCTCCGTGTCCGGAACCTTCACCACGACCAACGCGCTTTCTATTTTTATTGTTTGGAGCCGGAGCTTTTAAATTGTGTAGATCCATGATCAAAAATAATTAGGTATTAACCTTCAAATACTTTGTTTAATGAAACGCCTCTTCTTTGAGCAACCTCAACAGGATCAGTTAAATCACTCAATGCCTTGAATGCTGCTTTAACCATGTTGTGAGGATTCGAAGAACCTTGAGATTTAGACAGAATGTTATGTACTCCTGCAACATCCAATAAGTTCTTTACCGCGCCACCAGCAATTACACCGGTACCTTCAGATGCAGGTCTTAATAAAACTTTACCTGCTCCTGCTTTTCCTACAACCGGATGATAGATACTTTTTGTTTTTGTCAATGGAACACGGATCAGATTTTTCTTAGCATTGTCAAATCCCTTCTGGATAGCATCCGAAACTTCGTTTGCTTTTCCAAGACCATGACCACATACTCCGTTTCCATCTCCAACAACAACGATGGCGTTAAAACTAAATCTACGACCACCCTTTACTACTTTAGAAACACGATTTACGTGTACTAATTTTTCTTCAAGGTTAAGATTCGCAGCTGGTACTGATTGTTTTCTTCTTACTTTAGGCATTGCTTAAACCGTTCGATTAAAACTGTAGTCCACCTTCACGAGCGCCTTCTGCCGCCGCTTTGATGATTCCATGATATTTGTATCCGCTTCTGTCGAATACAACTTTTGTAATTCCTTTTTCCTGAGCAAGCTTGGCAATATCCTCACCCGCCTTCTTAGCATTATCCAAACCTTTTGCAGCTGCGCTTGATGCAATAGTTGCTCCTTCAGCGTCATTTATAATCTGCAAGTAAGTATTTGCATTGCTTTTGTACACGCATAATCTTGGACGTTCAGCAGTACCACGGATGGTAGACTTAATACGTCTTCTGATTTTATTTCTACGTTCTGTTTTCTTTTGAGACTTATTCATTTCAACGTTCCTTATTTAGCAGCTGATTTACCGGCTTTACGTCTGATTTGTTCTCCATAGTATCTGATACCTTTTCCTTTATATGGCTCAGGCTTTCTGAAAGAACGAAGTTTAGCCGCTACTTGGCCTACCAATTCTTTATTTACACCGGAAACAACAACTATTGGTTGTTTACTTGTTTTGGTGTCAACTTCAATGTTTATTCCTTCTGGTGGAACAAAAAAGATTGGATGAGAAAAACCAAGGTTTAATTCAAGGATATCACCATTCATAGCTGCTCTGAAACCTACTCCGTAAATTTCAAGCTTTTTGGTATATCCTTCGGTTACTCCCACTACCATATTGTTAATAAGTGCACGGTATAAACCATGCAATGCTCTGTCTTCTTTAATATCAGAAGCCCTTTTAACAACAATCTCATTTTCATTCTTTTCTACTGATATGCTTGGGTGAACTTTTAATGAAGTTTCCCCTTTGTCACCTTTAATAGTGATCATATTATCAGCACCGATACTGAAATCTACTTTATCGGTTATTGGTACAGGTAATTTTCCTATTCGAGACATAATTAAAACTCTGTTTTAGTAAATGGTGCAAAGTATCTCGCCACCAACATTCAGTTTGCGAGCTTCTTTATCTGTCATTACACCTTTCGAAGTTGAAAGTATTACTACTCCAAGTCCATTTTGAGCACGAGGAACATCTGCTGAACCTTTGTAAACTCTTAAACCTGGCTTAGAATAACGCTTCATATCACGGATAACCGGGTGACCGTAAGAGTCATACTTCAGAAACATTCTGATGATTCCCTGTTTTCCGTCTTCAATATTGATGAATTTTGAGATATAACCTTTATCTACAAGAATTTTGGCCATAGCTCTTTTCAGCTTTGACGCTGGCACATCAACTTTTCTATGCCCAGCTGTCTGAGCATTTCTGATTCGTGTTAAAAAATCTGCTATCGGATCGTTCATTTCTTTTCAGCTATATGTTGTTTACCAGCTGGCTTTTCTTACGCCTGGAATCTTTCCAGCCAAAGCCAATTCACGGAATTTAATTCTTGAGATTCCATAACGGCCAACGTAACCTCGGCTACGTCCGGTAATGCTACAACGATTACGAACACGAGTAGGGCTGGCATCACGCGGAAGCTTTTGAAGTGCGACATAATCGCCTTCTTCTTTAAGCTTACGTCTTTTTTCAGCGTACTTTTCTACTGTTTCTTTTCTTTTTTCGTTACGTGCTATCCAAGCTTTCTTAGCCATAATAGAGTATCTCTTAGTTTCTTTTCTTAAAAGGCATACCGAAATGCTTTAGCAAAGCGTATGCTTGTTCATCTGTTTCAGCGGATGTAACAAAGGTGATGTCCATACCATGCATCTTTGAAACTTTATCCGTATCAATTTCAGGGAAAATTGTATGCTCTTTAATCCCCATAGTGTAATTACCACGTCCATCGAAACTTTTATCAGGTACCCCCTGGAAGTCACGAGTTCTTGGTAACGCAAGGTTAATCAGGCGGTCGAGAAATTCGTACATAATTCGACCTCTTAAAGTTACCTTACAACCGATCGGCATTCCTTCTCTTAACTTAAAGTTAGAGATAGACTTTTTTGCCTTGGTTTTAACCGGCATTTGTCCGGTGATTTGAGCAATATTGTCAACAATAGTATCAAGAACCTTCTTGTCTTGTATTGCTTCCCCAACCCCAACGTTGATAACAATTTTCTGAAGTTTAGGAATGCCCATTTTATTGGCAATGCTAAACTCCTCAGTCAACTTTGAGGTAATTTCTTCTTTGTATTGTGTGTATAGTCTTGCTTCAGCCATTTAATCTCACACTAAATTATTTATCCAAAATTTCGCCACTGGTCTTTGCATAACGAACCCAACGACCACCGCCGTCTTCTTCGATTCGCTTCCGACCAATTCTTGTTGGTTCGTTTGTGTTAGGATCTATCACTTGTACATTTGATATATGCACAGTTGCTTCCCTTTTCAGACGACCTCCCTGCTGATTTTCCTGAGATGGTTTTTCATGATGTGTTTTCATGTTAATTCCCTCAACAAGAACTCGTTCTTTTTCAGGATATACCATTAAAACACGTCCTGTGTTACCAACATCTTTACCGGCAAGAATTTTAACTTCGTCGCCTTTCTTAACGTGTAATTTCTTTTGTTTATTAAACCTACGTGGCATTACTCTAACCTCTTTAAAGTACTTCCGGAGCAAGTGATACAATCTTCATAAAACTTCTTTCACGAAGTTCACGGGCAACTGGCCCAAAGATACGTGTACCAACCGGCTCTTGGTCTTTGTTAATTACTACCGCAGCATTTTCGTCGAAACGGATGTAACTACCATCCTTTCTGCGGAATTCTTTTTTAGTTCTTACAATAACGGCTTTAACAACGTCTCCTTTTTTAACGTTACCGCCAGGGATTGCAGTTTTGACAGAAGCTGAAATCAAATCTCCAACTCGTGCATATCTTCTTCGGGAATCTCCCAAAACCTTGATACACATCACTTTTTTAGCTCCGCTATTATCTGCAACCTGTAATACTGTTTGCGTCTGTACCATTGCTTTACAATTCCTTATTTAGCTTTTTCTACAATTGACACCAAGCGCCAAGTTTTGCGCTTGGAAAGCGGACGTGTACTCATAATGTGTACAGTATCGCCAATATTTGCTTCATTATTTTCGTCATGAGCCATGTATTTTGTAGTCTTTGTGATAAACTTCCCATAAATAGGGTGCTTAACCTGACGATCTACAGCAACAGTGATGCTTTTATCCATCTTGTCACTTACAACACGACCTGTTCGTTCTCTTCGTTGTGCTCTTTCAAATTCTGCCATGATAATCCTAACGCTTATTCAGCACTATTTTTTTCATTAATAATAGTTCTCAATCGAGCAACTTCACGTCTGTGATTTTTAATTCGGGCAGGATTTTCAAGTTGCCCGGTTACTGATTTCGAAAACTGTAGTTTTTGCAATGCTTCAGTTGCATCCTTAAGCCTTGCATTCAATTCCGTAACTGATAATTCTCTTAATTCGTGTGCTTTCATGATCTAACCTCTTATCCTTTGAAGTCTCTACGGACTACAAATTTAGTTTTGATCGGAAGTTTATGTGATGCACGTCGCATCGCTTCACGAGCTCTTTCTTCATTTACACCAGCAATTTCAAAAAGAATACGACCAGGTTTTACTACTGCAACCCAATGGTCCAGAGCACCTTTACCTTTACCCATTCTCGTTTCAGCCGGCTTACTTGTCATTGGTCTATCCGGGAAAATCCGAATAAAAGTTTGACCATCACGCTGCAAAGAACGTGCAATTGCAATACGGCAAGCCTCAATTTGTCGGGAAGTGATAAACTTAGGCTCCATTGCTTTCAGTGCGAAATCACCAAAATTGATCTGATGACCACGATTAGCATTACCTTTCAGTTTATCGCGATGTACCCTACGGCGTTTTACTCTTTTTGGCTCTAACATCGTTTTCTTCTGCTATTAGTTATTCTGTCTGTTTCGGTTTCTGCTACGACGACGACTTCTTCGTCCTCTGTCGTCTCCACCTCTTCGGCCTCTTTTTGATTCTTTTTCCTGAGCTGTTTGAGCTCCCGGAGTTAAATCAACATCACCGATAATTTCGCCTTTATAGATCCAAACACTTACACCAATTGAACCATAAATGGTATTTGAAGTCGTGTTCCAGTAATCGATATCAGCACGAAGTGTGTGCAATGGTATCTGACCTTCTTTGTACTGTTCAGTACGTGCCATTTCGGCTCCACCCAAACGTCCAGCACATCTAACTTTAATTCCTTTTGCTCCCATTCTCATTGCTGAGGCAATTGCAGTTTTCATAGCTCTTCTGAATGAAACACGGCTTGAAAGCTGTTGAGCAATATTCTGTGCAACCAAACTTGCATCAAGTTCAGGTCTTTTAATCTCACTTACATTAATCTGAACTTCTTTGCTTGTAATTTTCTTTAGTTCCTCGCGTAGCAACTCGATCTGCTCCCCGCCTTTACCGATGATAACACCAGGGCGGCTTGTGCGAAGCGTCAAAAGAATTCTTTTAGGAGTTCGTTCAATAATTACTTTAGATAGTCCACCATTTCTAAGACGAGCTCTTAAATACTCACGAAGCTTTTCGTCTTCCATGATAAGATTTGGCTGGTTGTCTTCAGAGTACCAGTTTGAATCCCATCCTTTGATGACACCTAATCTAAAACCTGTTGGATTTGTCTTTTGTCCCAAATTACTGTCCGTTTAGTTTTTTACTGTTTCTTCTTCGCGCTTTGCAACAACAACAGTGATGTGGCAGCTTCGCTTATTAATTCTGTGAGCACGTCCCATTGGTGCAGGCTGAATTCTTTTCAGAGTTACACCTTCATCAACAAAAATTGTCTTTACTACTAATTGCTCATCATCAAAACGTTCTTCTTGAAATTTATCGCGAAGATTTGCAGCTGCTGATTTAATCACTTTTGCTACTTCTACAGAGGAGCCCTTGTTTGTGAACTCAAGTCTCTTTAACGCTTTATCAACACGAGATCCTCGAACTGCGTCTGCTACTAATCTGACTTTACGTGGAGCTCTTCTCAAATGTCTTTGCACTGCGCGTGCTTCAAAAACTGGTGTATCCATTTCTACAATCCTTATTTAGCTACTTTTTTCATTGGATGACCACGAAAAGTTCGTGTTGGTGCAAATTCACCAAGTTTATGTCCAACCATATCTTCAGTAATAAATACCGGGATAAATTGTTTTCCATTATGAACTGCGATAGTCAATCCGAGAAAATCCGGAGTTACCAATGAAGATCTCGACCAAGTCTTAATCACTTTTTTGCTTCCACTTTCCTGAGCTTCTTCAATCTTACGCTGCAGTTTGTAGTAAACAAAAGGTCCTTTTTTTAGTGAACGTGGCATATTTATCTACCTTATTTCTTCTTAGCTTTTCTTCTTCTGATGATGTACTTAGAAGACAATTTCTTTGGATTTCTTGTCTTCTTTCCTTTGGCCATTTGCCCCCATGGCGAACGTGGATGTCCACCTGAAGATTTACCTTCACCACCACCCATTGGGTGATCAACCGGGTTCATTGCTACACCACGTGTTTGTGGCCTTCTACCTAACCAACGACTACGACCGGCTTTACCTTTTGTAGTGTTCATGTGATCAGGATTACTAGTAGTTCCTACAGTTGCCATGCAAGTACCAAGAATCATTCTCACTTCTCCGGAAGGAAGCTTAACACTTACATACTTTTCTTGCTTACCGAGAAGCTGAGCTACAGTTCCCGCTCCGCGACAAAGTGTTCCACCTTGACCTGGAGTTAATTCAATGTTGTGAATAAAAGTACCCGGAGGCATAAAGCGTAGTTGTAACGCATTACCCATATCCGGCTCTACTCTTTCACCAGAAATAACTGTATCTCCAACTTTTAAACCATTAGGAGCGATAATATATCTCTTTTCTCCATCAGCATAAGCTAGTAATGCAATTCTTGCAGTTCTATTTGGATCATATTCGATCGTTTGAACTTTTGCAGGAATATCGAACTTGTTTCTTTTAAAGTCGATGATTCTATACTTACGCTTATGACCTCCACCTCTATGTCGTGAAGTTTTACGTCCGTGATGGTTTCTCCCTCCTGTACCATGTTTTCCAGCAGTCAGTCCTCTATAAGGAGATGAAGCGGTAACATCATCAAACACAGGTGCGATTCTATGTCGCGTTCCGGGTGTTGTTGGTTTTAATTTCTTTGTTGCCATAACTATTCAGATCTATACTTCTTCGAAGAAGTCGATTTCGCCTTCTCTTAATGTTACGATTGCTTTCTTCCAGGTTTTAGTTCTTCCACCTTGATATCCACTTCTAGTGAATCGCCCTTTTGGTTTAGAAGGCATAATCATAGTGTTCACTTTAGCAACTTTTACACCCGGGTAAGCTGCTTCAATAGCCGCTTTTATTTCAGGTTTATTAGCTTTTTGAACTACTTCAAAAGCTACTTTTCCACTTTCTTCCTGAATACGACTTAATTTTTCAGTGATAACTGGTCTTATTAAAACGCTCATGCTACTGCCTCTTCCGTTTGCGGTTCAATAGTATTCTCAAGAATTGAAACAGCGCTTTCCTGAATCAATATTGCATCAGCATTTAAAATCTGATACGTATTTGGTTTGTTTGCTTCCACAACAGATACACCAAGAATATTTCTTGCTGACTTATAAATGTTAGTATCTGTTTCTGCAGTAATAATCAGAACTTTCTTTCCTTCTAACTCAAAAGCTGAAAGTATATCAGAAACTTGTGCAGTTTTTGGTTCTTCAAATGTAAAGTCGCTTACAATATTTACTGCCTCATTATTCGCTTTAATAGAAAGAGCTGATTTTCTTGCTAATTGAATAACTTTCTTATTTAGCTTGAAGCTATAATCACGAGGCTGAGGTCCAAACATTGTTCCCCCTCCTCTTAAAAGACCGGACTTAATATCACCTCTACGTGCATTACCAGTTCCTTTTTGGCGATACATTTTCTTTGTACTACCAGTGATTTCACTTCTTCCTTTCGTCTTGTGAGTTCCCTGACGCTTATTCGCCATATGACGACGCACATCTTCGTAAACTGCAGTTTCATTAGGCTCAATTCCGAAAATTGAATCTCTTAAATCTGCTTTCTTACTCGCTTTTTTTCCGTCTATTTTATAAATATCTAATTTCATGATCTATCACACTGACGGTTTTGATAATAATTCTACGTATCCACCATTGGGACCAGGAACCGAACCGGTTACTAATACAAGATTAGATTCTGAAATTATCTTAGCGATACTCAAATTCTTTACTTTAACTCTTGTATTTCCACTTTGTCCAGCCATCTTCATTCCTTTGAAAACTCTCGCAGGATCAGACGCTCCACCAATGGAACCAGGAGCTCTCAATCTGTTGTGCTGACCGTGAGTCTCATCACCTACTCCACTAAAGTTATGTCGTTTAATTACTCCAGTAAAACCACGACCTTTAGATGTTCCGGCAACATCGATAACATCTCCAACCTGAAATACATCTTCAGCTTTCAATTCGTCACCAATAGCTAACCCTTCAGGTATAAAGTCTCTGAATTCTGCTACAACCGCTTTCGCCGTTGTACCTGCTTTATCAAAATGACCCATTACGGCTTTTGATACATTCTTTTCTTTTTTGTCAAAACTAGCAAGCTGAACAGCATTATAACCGTCTGTTTCTTCCGTTTTGATTTGGGTTATCACAGAGGCTGGAACTTCAACAACTGTCACAGGTATACTGCGACCTAAGCCATCAAAGACGCTTGTCATCCCAATTTTTTTTCCTACCAAACCACTCATCGTGTTCTGATCCTTTCAGTTTAAACTTTAATTTCTACATCAACCCCTGACGGAAGCTCCAGCTTCATCAAGGCATCTACCGTTTGTGAACCTGTTGAAAGAATATCGATCAATCTTTTATGTGAACGATACTCAAACTGCTCGCGAGACTTTTTGTCTACGAACACAGATTTGTTAACAGTAATTATACTTTTGCGAGTTGGAAGCGGGATTGGTCCCGAAACCACTGCACCTGTTGACTTTACAGTCTGAATAATTTTCTCGGCTGATTTATCGATCAGATTATGATCGTATGATTTCAGCTTTATTCTGATTTTTTGTTGTGTTGCCACGGATCAGAACCTCTTAATCTAAAATTTTAGTTACCACACCAGCACCTACGGTACGTCCACCTTCGCGGATCGCAAATCGCAGACCTTCTTCCATCGCTACCGGCTGAATGAGTTCCACATCCAACTTCACGTTGTCGCCCGGCATCACCATCTCCACTCCCGAAGGAAGCTCACAAGATCCGGTCACATCCGTTGTTCTGAAATAGAACTGAGGACGGTAGCCTTTGAAAAACGGTGTGTGTCTTCCGCCTTCATCTTTACTTAATACATACACCTCACACTCAAACTTCTTGTGTGGAGTAATAGAGCCCGGCTTACATAATACCATTCCACGCTGCAACTGCTCTTTGTTAATACCTCTAAGCAGAATACCTGCGTTGTCTCCGGCCTGCCCCTGATCTAACAACCTTCGGAACATCTCAATACCGGTTACCACACTCTTCATTGGATCTTCTACAATCCCTACAATCTCAATCTCATCGTTAAGCTTTAACACTCCACGCTCGATACGACCTGTTGCCACAGTTCCACGCCCTGTAATCGAAAATACATCCTCAACAGGCATCAAGAACGGCTTGTCTACATCACGCTCAGGAGTTGGAATGGTCTCATCAACTGCCTTGATTAACTCTACAATCTTTTCTTCCCACTGAGCCTCGCCGTTCAGCGCACCTAATGCAGATCCCTGAATCACAGGAATATCATCGCCGTCAAACTCATAGCTCGACAACAACTCTCTTACTTCCAGCTCAACAAGCTCAAGAAGCTCTTCGTCATCCACCAAGTCAACTTTGTTCATAAACACAACAATCTGAGGAACACCTACCTGACGAGCAAGAAGAATGTGCTCACGAGTCTGTGGCATAGGACCATCAGTAGCCGCCACCACTAAGATAGCTCCATCCATCTGAGCCGCTCCGGTAACCATGTTCTTTACATAGTCGGCGTGACCCGGACAGTCTACGTGTGCGTAGTGTCGCTCATCAGATTCGTACTCCACGTGCGCAGTTGCAATCGTAATTCCACGCTCTCTTTCTTCCGGAGCATTATCAATCTGATCAAACGCCTGGGCTACTCCCCCATACGTCTTAGCCATTACAGTGGTAATCGCCGCCGTTAATGTCGTCTTTCCGTGATCTACGTGACCAATCGTTCCCACATTTACATGCGGCTTGGTGCGTTGAAAGGTTTCCTTTGCCATGATATACTTAGTTTAAATTAATTTCTTATGATTGACTTTCGATGATCTCTTCTGCGATTTTATCCGGAACAGGAGTATACTCTTGAAACTCCATCGAATAAACTGCACGTCCCTGAGACAGAGACCTTACATCTGTAGAATAACCGAACATCTCTGATAGAGGCACGTGAGCCTTTACAACAGATCCGTCTTTGTTATTATCCATGCTTTGAATAATTCCACGTCGGCTGTTCAAATCACCTATTACATCTCCCATGTATTCTTCAGGAGTTGTTACTTCAACCTTCATAACAGGCTCAAGCAACTGCGGCTTTGCTTTTTTTGCAGAATTTCTGAATCCCATCTTAGCTGCCAACTCAAAGCTTAACTGATCAGAGTCAACATCGTGATAAGAACCATCGAATAATCTTACTCCAATATTCTGTACAGGATAGTTTGCCTGGATACCATTATCCAAAGCCGCCTTAAATCCTTTTTCAACAGAAGGAATAAATTCTCTTGGGATATTTCCACCAACGATTTCGTTAATGAACATAAACCCTTCTTCTCTACTGATACGATCTTGTTTTCCATCGTAATCGTCAAAGTAATCGATTGGTGCAATCTCGAACTGTATGTCCGCAAATTTACCACGACCACCAGACTGCTTTTTGTAAAGCTCTCTATGCTCAACATTCTTAGAGATTGATTCTCTGTAAGAAACCTGAGGAGCACCTACATTAGCTTCTACTTTGAATTCACGCTTCAGTCGGTCAACAATAATCTCCAAGTGAAGCTCACCCATTCCGGCAATAGTTGTCTGACCTGTTTCTTCATCAGTACGAACCTGGAATGTAGGATCTTCTTCAGCAAGCTTCTGAAGACCTGTAGAAAGCTTTTCGCTGTCTGCCTTTGTTTTTGGCTCAACTGCCAATTTAATTACAGGCTCAGGGAATGTGATTTGTTCCAAAATAACCGGATCATCCATATCACACAAAGTATCACCAGTGTAAACTTCCTTAATTCCCACAACAGCTACGATATCACCAGCTTGAGCTTTGTCTAAATCTTTTTTGTCATTTGCGTGCATTTCAAGAAGACGACCTACACGCTCCTTATTTCCCGTTGAAGAATTCAATACATATGAACCCTTTTCAAGAGTACCGGAATAAACACGAGCAAAAGTTAATTTACCCACGTAAGGATCCGTCATAATTTTAAAAGCAAGCGCTGAAAACGGCGCATCAACATCCGCCTCTCTCGTAACTTCCTCTTCTGTATGAGGTTTAACACCTTTCACCGCATTAACATCTAGCGGAGAAGGCATGAAAGAAATAACGCGATCCAACATAGCCTGCACACCTTTATTCTTCAGTGCAGTACCACACATAACAGGAGTGATATCTTTGGCGATAGTCGCCTTTCTTATTGCAGCAAGGATTTCGTCTTCGGAAATCTCTTCTTCCATGAGATACTTTTCCATCAAAGTTTCATCGTGATCAGCAATATTCTCGATCAACTGAACTCTGTATTCAGCGGCTTTATCCGCTAATTCTTCCGGAATGTCTATTTCATCATATTTAGCACCCAATGAAGCATCGTCCCATACGATTCCACGCATATTGATAAGGTCAACAACTCCTTTGAAATTCTCTTCTGCACCAATTGGAATCTGAATAGGAATCGGGTTTGCATTCAGCTTTTCATCAAGCTCTGTAACAACATTGTAAAAATCAGCTCCGGTACGGTCCATTTTGTTAACAAACGCCATACATGGAACATGATACTTGTTAGCTTGTCTCCAAACAGTTTCAGATTGCGGTTGAACAGCACCCACTGAACAAAGCACAAAAACAGCCCCATCAAGAACACGTAATGAACGCTCCACCTCTACAGTAAAATCAACGTGACCTGGAGTATCAATGATATTAATTCTATGATCCTTCCAAATACAGTGAGTTGCAGCAGAAGTAATAGTAATACCTCTTTCCTGCTCCTGCTCCATCCAGTCCATAGTTGCAGCACCATCATGAACCTCACCAATTCTATGGCTACGACCAGTGTAAAACAGAATACGCTCAGTAACAGTGGTTTTACCCGCATCAATGTGCGCCATAATACCGATGTTACGCGTTCTGCGCATTCTTTCGATAATTTTTGAGTCTTTTTCTTTTACTTCTGCCATGTCAATTATGAAATACTTTTAAAATCTAAAATGAGCGAATGCTTTGTTTGCTTCTGCCATACGATGCACTTCATCTTTCTTACGAACCGCACCACCTTCATTATTAGAAGCATCAATCAATTCCCGAGACAATCTCAATGACATTGATTTATCGTTTCTTGAACGAGCAGACTTAATAATCCATCTCATTCCTAATGCAGTACCGCGCTCCTGACGAACCTCCATTGGAACTTGGTAAGTAGCACCACCAACACGGCGAGACTTAACTTCTACCACCGGTGTTGCGTTCTGCATTGCATTTCTAAAAATGTTAATACCTGTCTCACCTGTTTTTTCTTCAATAATCGCGAACGCCTGATACACAATTTTACGGGCAACATTTTTCTTCCCATCTCTCATCAAGTTGTTCACAAAACGTGTAATCAGCTTATCCTCAAAAATTGGATCCGGCTGTACATCTCGTTTTTCTGCTGTCTTTCTACGCATGCTCGATTAATCTTAAAATTCTTGTTTTACCCTCTTGGGCGTTTAGTTCCGTACAAACTACGGCTCTGAGTTCTACCTTCAACACCAGCAGTATCAAGCGTACCACGAATAATATGGTAACGAACACCTGGTAAATCTTTTACACGACCACCACGAATCAATACAATACTGTGCTCTTGCAAATTATGCCCCTCACCAGGGATATATGCAGAAACTTCAATTCCGTTGGTTAATCGCACACGAGCAACTTTTCTAAGTGCTGAGTTCGGTTTCTTTGGAGTAGTTGTGTAAACACGAGTACAAACCCCACGCTTTTGCGGGCACCCCTGCATTGCAGGCGCTGTTGTCTTACGCGTCTTACTTTTTCTACCTTTTCGAATTAGTTGTTGTATAGTTGGCACGGTTCAAATTGTTTGGTTATTGCCATCAAATCGAGAGCTTGCTAATATAGAGACTTTCTCAGTCTTTTTAAAAATATTTCTCTGAATTATTTTTTAAATCTTCAAAAGATTTGAAATAATGACTTATCAACAGCTTTATCTTAGCAAAAGAAAGGAATTATCTAACAATTGATATATAACAATATATCAATACAGGGATAAATGTTGCTTATTCTCTTAGAATATTACTCATTCATTATCAATCCAACCAAATCTCTTTTGTAATGACTTTATCGTTATAGAATGGCGCTTGGTTCCTCTTGTCCCAATTAAAAACCCTATGGGTTTAAGGTCTTCAATATTTTCACATACGATTTTAAACAATCCTATGTATGGGATAATGATAAGCATTCCCGGCAACCCCCAAATCATTCCTGCTGCTATGAGCGATGGTATAATTACAAGCGGATTTATATTTACATATGACCCGGTAATATTAGGAGTCAGGATATTATTTTCGATGAATTGAATTACAAAAAATAGTCCAACTACCGAAAGCGCTGTTGTTGGGTCTTGAGTGCCTAATACAAAAAGAAATACAAACCCAAAGCCAAGTACAGTTCCCAGATAGGGTATCAAATTAAACAGAGCTGCAATTATACCAAGCAGTAATGGGAATTCAACTCCAATAAGGTATAGTCCCGTTGAATTCAATCCTACCAGAATTACACAAACTAAAATCAAACCCTTCAGATATTTCGGAACAATATGAGACGCCTGATTGATAATATTCTGAGCCGTTTCTTCTTTATCTGATTTAATCTGCATAGAAACAAACTCTCTGAACTTATCCCGATAAAAAAGGATCAGAAAAGTATAAACCGGCAACAAACCGATATTTACAATAGTTCTGGTTGTAGCTGTTAATGCTTCAGAGAGATATTCTCCACTGCTTGAAAAATTCTTCCATGCTTCATTTACGGACTGTTCTGATATACCTAGAAATATTGCAAGTGTCTGTTTAAAACGCTCTAAGTTTGTTTCAAACTGACTTTTTAAATCCGGAAGATCCTGAGCAAATCCTTTATATAAAATCACTAAACCATATATTGAGCCGGCTACGATGAGTATTGCCCCAACAATCACAATAAAATTGGTTAGTATTCGTGTAATGCCTTTTTCTTCCAGCCAATTAGCTGCAGGATATAATAGATAGGCAATCATTACACTCAGAAATAAAGGCACCAACAATTGCCGGGCGATAATGAGCGCCGCAACTACTAAAAAGATAAACACCAACTTGAAAGTGTTTCTAACCAATAGAGGATATTCATTCATAAATGAAAGTATGCAATTTCATCAAACCTTACTATTCTTAGAAAAATATTCTCATTTTGTTTCTTCTAATCATATTTCATCATTCTGAAATCTAACTTGTGTTCAGATAATCCATCAGATATTTTCCGTATAAATTAATGTTCATTCCTTTTGTCTATTTCTAAACTATACGGATTAAGCACTAAAAGACTGGAAGCACTCGCTACTGAGGGAGTTCGAACAGAAAAAGATCTGTTAAATTTTTTCCCTCGTCGATATTTAGACCGAAGCAATGTTCAGAAGATCAAACATCTGATGGGTTCGGGTGAAGAAGTAACCATAGTTGGGAAAGTGGTTAACAAGCAGGAAGTCGGTTTCAAAAAAAGTAAACGGCTTGAAGTTGCTGTCAATGATGGAACCGGAATATTAAAAGGAGTTTGGTTTCGGGGAGCTTCCTATTTCAAACGGATTTTTAAAGAAGGAGATTTGGTAGCTTTTTTTGGTCCGGCAAAGCGTTATGGAAAATCAATTACCATTGCTCATCCTGAAGTGGATAAACTATCTGAGGAAGGCGATGTTTCGAATTTCTCTAAGATTGTTCCAATCTATCCAAGCAACAAAGAATTCAGTAAGACTAAGCTCACCAATAAGATTGTTGCGAGCTGGATTGAGACGCTGCTGAAACAAACTACAATTCAGGAATTCCTGCCGGAATCTCTCGTTAAAGAAATGAAATTCCCATCAAGAGCTGAAGCGTACCGAATGATGCATTTTCCGGAAGATCATTCTGAACATAAAAGAGCACTAAACCGATTTAAATTCGAAGAATTATTTCTGTTTGAAATGAGCATGGAGAAAATTCATCATACGGTTGAAGAGAGAAAGAACGGGCATATTTTTTCTGAAACAGGGAATTATACCTCGAAATACTTTAATGAACTTCTACCCTTCGATTTAACTGAAGGTCAGAAGTCTTCGCTGGCTGACATCAAGAAAGATGTACGTTCAGGAAAACAAATGAACCGGTTGATTCAGGGAGATGTAGGTGCCGGAAAAACCATTGTTGCCATTGGTGCATTATTGATGGCTCTGGATAATGGATTTCAAGCTGCTTTTCTGGCTCCGACTGAGATTCTTGCCGAACAACATTACCGAACGCTTTCTGAGCATTTAAAAGGTTTGGATATCAATATTAGATTGCTGGTTGGGGGGCAAAAATCCAAGCTTCGAATGGATGTGTTGACTGACCTGGAAGGTGGCAGTTGTCAGATCGTGGTTGGAACCCATGCTATCATTCAGCAGGATGTTCGGTTTCATAAATTGGGTCTTGCCGTAATTGATGAACAACATCGCTTTGGAGTAAAGCAACGAGCCGAATTGCTCAATAAAGGATTTCATCCACATATTTTGGTGATGAGTGCTACGCCTATTCCACGTTCTTTGGCAATGACCGTTTATGCTGATTTAGATATATCCATCATCAAAGGATTGCCATCAGGAAGAAAAACGGTGAAAACCGCCATTCGTGGAAATAAGAAAAGAGAAGGCGTGTATGATTTCGTAGAAACCGAAGTAAAAGATGGCGGACAGGTGTATGTCATTTATCCATTAGTAGAAGAATCAGAAGCGCTGGATTTAAAAGATGCTACCGCCGGATTCGAAAAGCTCAAAAAACGATTTTCTGATTTTGAAGTTGGTTTACTCCATGGAAAAATGAAATCCTATGAAAAAGACGAAGTGATGAAAGCATTCACTCGAAATGAGATTCAGATTTTGGTTTCTACTACTGTGATTGAAGTTGGAGTAGATGTTCCTAATGCTTCAGTCATGATCATTGAACACGCTGAACGATTTGGATTATCTCAGTTACATCAGCTTCGAGGAAGAATTGGACGTGGCGAGCGACAGAGCTACTGCATTCTTATGCCCGATGTGAAAGTGAGCAAAGCCGGAGCTTTCCGACTCAAAACTATGGAAGAAACCAACGACGGATTTAAAATTGCCGAAGCCGATCTAAAGCTCCGTGGTCCCGGTGATTTCCTTGGCACCAAACAAAGCGGTTTACCCGATTTTAAAGTAGCCGATATTGTAGAAGACCAATTCATACTTGCTCAGGCAAAAGAAAAAGCGAAAGAACTGATTGAAAAAGACTCAAATCTTGAGTTAAAAGAACATCAAAACCTCAAGAAAACCTTTGAGCCTTATTTTAAAGAGAAGGCAGAGTTCTATGGGATGGGATAGCTGATTTTTTAATTAGCTGCTGCTTTTCCCTTTTGTACTTTAGGAACAGAATTACCTTTACCATTCAGCGAATCCAGATATGCATTGGGGTTGTGATAAATTGAATCTTTAGGCAGCCATTGTAAATCTCTTTGTAATAGATTTAACTCTTATAACACATAATTAATTCTGGGCACTTTACCTTTAGAAATGCCAAATACTTCGAACATACATAAGAACAAAAATTCTGGGTTGTAATAAGTTAGTCGTTATGAAAGGAAGCATTCAACACTCAAGACATGGACCATTTTGCGTTGATAAAATAAATTAGAATTTTTTTTGGGAGTGGATATTACGAGATCTGTCTATTACATTAAAACTGACATCTTAAAACTGGGTATAATGATTGAATCAAATTTAAAGTGTGATTACTGCCAATCAGAGGAAGGCAAACCAAGACCCATCGGTCGATATATCGTAAAACTTCGATCCGCTAATGTAAATGGAACGACTAAGTACGCCTGTCAAAGTTGTATGATGTCGAACAAAGAATTCTTGTACGCTCTAAGAAACCAATTAGAGTCTGATGGAAGCAGTATTTCAGAATCTGGAAACCCAATCAATTACTAAGTTAAATCCCTGTCTTTTTCTTTTCTTCCCTTTTTCGATCGTTGTGATCTAAAAATTTCTTTCGAATTCTTAAACTCTCCGGAGTTACTTCTAACAATTCATCATTAGCAATAAACTCAATACATTCTTCCAAGCTCATTTTTTTTGCCTGCGATAACTTAACAGCATCCGCCGTTTGTGTAGCACGGTGATTAGTCAGGTTTTTCTTTTTGGCTACATTTACAACCATATCATCGGTTCGGTTATTTAAGCCAACAACCATCCCCATGTAAACAGGGTCTCCGGGTTCTACAAAAAACTGACCTCTGTCCTGAATACCTTCTAAAGCATAACCCGTGGTATCACCTTTTTCTAAAGCGATTAAAGCTCCGCGATTGCGTCCAGGAATATCACCCATAAATGGTTCATATGCATCAAATTGCTGATGCATAATTCCTGTTCCTCTAGTCTCAGTCAGCATTTCTCCTCTAAAACCTATTAACCCTCTGGAAGGAACCCGGAACTCTATTCTTACGTTTTCGCCTTCCTGGCTCATGCTTTGCATGATTCCTTTTCTCTGTTGAATATTATCAATTACTCTATTGCTATAATCCGTATGAACATCAACTACCACTTCTTCTACGGGCTCATGAATTATGCCATCAACTTCCTGCATCAAAACTTCCGGCCGGGATACTGAAAATTCATAACCCTCTCTTCTCATTGTCTCGATTAGAATCGCCATCTGTAGTTCACCCCTTCCTGATACTTTAAAAATATCCGGACTTTCAGTAGGCTCCATTCTCATCGCTACATTTGTACGAATTTCTCTTTCCAATCGATCTTTTATCTGATTAGAAGTAACATATTTTCCTTCAAGACCTGCAAAAGGTGAATTGTTAACCCTGAAATACATTGCAATGGTTGGTTTATCAAGATCTACATATTCCAGTGGTGTTGGATCTGTGGCATCTGTTAAAGTGTCTCCAATATTTACTGAGTCATAGCCAGCAAGTGCAACAATATCTCCAGCAATCGCTTCCTCAACTGGTTCTCTGTTAAGACCATTGAAAGTAAAAAGCTTGGTAGCTCGCCCTTTCATTTTTTGATCCCCTTTTCCACTTATTAAAGCTACTTCCTGGTTTAATTTTACTGTACCTTTTTCGATTCTTCCAATCGCAATTCTGCCAACATAATCATTCCAATCTATACTGCTCACTAACATTTTAAATTTTTCATCTGTAGGCTGATCTGGAGCAGAAACATGCTTAACTATAGTATCCATCAGTGGAGAAAGATCTTCATCTTCATCCTGAAGTTCATATTTCGCAAAACCATCTCTTGCTGCAGCATAGAGAACCGGAAAATCTAATTGATCATTATTTGCATCAAGCATAACAAAAAGATCAAAAATTTCGTCAAGAACAGCGTCCGGTCTTGCGTCTTTTCTGTCAATTTTATTTATGACTACTATTGGTTTATAGCCAAGACTCAATGACTTTCTGAGAACGAACTTTGTTTGAGGTAATGGACCTTCGGCAGCATCTACTAAGAGAATAACGCCATTTACCATTTTTAAGATACGTTCTACTTCTCCTCCAAAATCTGCGTGACCAGGCGTATCTACAATATTGATTTTAGTACCATTCCAGTTTACTGCCGTATTCTTTGAACTGATAGTAATACCACGCTCTTTCTCAAGATCCCCGGAATCCATTACTCTCTCTTCAATTTCCTGATTTTCTCTGAATGTACCACTCTGTTTTAGAATCTGATCAACAAGCGTAGTTTTTCCGTGATCAACATGAGCAATAATCGCAATATTTCTTAAATCCTGATGCATATAGCCATTTTAAATAAAAATTAAGACAGCCTTTAATATACAGCTATTTTGATCAAATAATGATTATGAAATGCTTAAATATTTTATTTCAACAACAATTAAGTCATTAAAACAATAAATATAAAAATGTTGTAAAAAAACATCTTTAAAATTAAAAATCAAAACTATGATGATTTTTTAATACATTTGTTATATCTACTCTTTCAGAGTAAAAATAAGAGGCTGATAATCATGTTTAATATATATAACATTAATTATTAATATTACAAATAATGCATAATAATATTAACATTAATAATTCTGCAAGCAACGCGTCCTTAATGAAATTACTGGGTAATTTTATACGTCATCATAGACTGGAGCAAAACAGAACGCAAGCAGAGTTAGCTGAAACTGCCGGGATAAACCGAACTACACTTAGCCAATTTGAAAGAGGAACTCGAGTAAGTATGATTACATTTGTTCAACTTTTAAGAGCTTTAGACCAGTTACATGTTTTAGAAGTTTTTAAAATCACAGAACAGATAAGCCCTTTAGAACTTGCAAAACTAAGCAGAAACAAGCGTAAACGTGCTTCAAAAAATTCGATTAACAAAGTAGAAGATCCCGGAGTAGACTGGTAATGATTACTACTGCTTATATAAATATTTGGGGTAAACGAGCAGGGGCTATTGCATGGAACGAGGAAACTAAAGTTGGAGCATTTGAATATGACCCTTCATTTATCAAAACAAACTGGAATCTCTCGCCCGTAAAAATGCCTTTAAGTAATGCTAAGAAAAGAATATTTAACTTTCCGGAGCTTAAAAAAAAGAACACATTCAAAGGTCTACCGGGTTTGTTAGCTGACATTCTTCCTGATTACTATGGAAACACATTAATAAATACGTGGTTAACCAAAAACGGACGGTCGCCGGATAGTCTTAACCCCGTTGAAACGCTTTGTTTTATAGGAAAAAGAGGAATGGGAGCTTTGGAAATAGAACCTGCTCAGGGAGGCTCCGGAAGTATATCCAAAGAACTCGAAATAGATTCATTAATAAAAGTAGCAGAAAAAATTCTTTCAAACCGAAAATCTTTTACTGCTACATCAGGAAGTAAGGAAGAAAGAACTTTTCATGATGTTTTGAAAATCGGAACTTCAGCAGGTGGCGCTAGAGCGAAAGCTGTTATAATATATAATGAAGAAACAGGAGAGATAAGAAGTGGTCAGTTTAGCGCTCCCGGTAATTTCTCTCATTGGCTTATAAAGTTTGACGGAGTTACCGACAAGCAGTTCGGAACCTCTAGCGGGTATGGAAGAGTTGAGATGGCTTATTATAAAATGGCTATTGACTCAGGAATTGAAATGATGGAATCTAAGTTACTCGAAGAAAATGATCGTGCTCATTTTATGACCAAGCGTTTTGACCGTCGTAATTCAATAGATAAAATTCACATTCAGACATTTTGTGGTCTCAGGCATTTCGATTACAATGAAGTATTGTATTTCAGTTATGAGCAATTATTCGAAACCATGCGAATGCTCAGACTACCTTATCCGCAGGCGGAGCAGATGTTTCGAAGAATGATTTTTAATGTAGTTAGTAGAAACTGTGATGACCATACTAAGAATTTTGCTTTTATGATGGAGAAAGATGGAATATGGAAATTAGCTCCTGCTTACGATATCTGCCATGCCTATCGCCCCGGAAGTCAATGGGTAAATCAACATTCATTAAGCATTAATGGAAAAAGAGATAATATTTCACGATACGATTTGCTAAAAGTAGCCGAAGAAATGAATATCAAGAAAGCCAACCACATTATAGACTCTATTGTTGACAGAGTATCACAATGGGAAAGTTATGCTAAGGAACAAGATGTTCATCCTGAATTAATAAATGCAATTCAGCAAACCTTAATCCTTTTATGAGCTCTGACTCTCCTCTTTTATGAGAACAGAATTTTCTGTTGGCTTAATTCCTCCTTCAATTTCTTCAGAATATACAGCAGTAAATTGAGCCCCAAACATTACCATCATTGAGGAATAGAATATCCAGGTTAGTAAAACAACGAGAGAACCGGATGCTCCATACACACTCCCGAACGAACTTGTATTAAGGTAGAAGGTGATCAGATATTTACCTACCCCGAATAAAAAAGTAGTTATAAATGCGCCCATCCATACATTCTTCCATTTTACTTCTGCTTCTGGAATCACTTTAAATAGACAGGCAAACACAGTAGTTGTAACTACTACAGAAATAATCAGATTTATGCCTGCAGCCAGATAATATTTCTGTTCAGAGTAAACGGATATAAATTGTTCATCAAAGAGGCTTAAGGATGCATCTATTACTAAAGTAACCAGCAAAAGAAAACCTATACTTACTGCCATTGCTAAAGAAATTAGGCGGTTTTTGAAGAAATTATATACACTTTTTTCTGATTTCGATTTTACCCCCCAAACTTTATTAATCCCATCTTGTAAAGCAGCGAAAACAGTAGTAGCACTAAAAATCAGCGTTATAAAACCAACAATCCGTGCAAGTAAAGAATTATGTTCTTCATTAATGTTAGTCAGAACCTTATCGATGGCCTCAGCACTTTGCGCGCCAAAAAACGTTTCAAATTGTTCAATAAGTGCAGTTCTAGCTACTTCATCTTCATATACAGCACCTGCAATAGAAATCGAAATTACCAATATGGCGGGAAGAGAAAATATCAGATAAAATGCGATAGAAGAACTATAATCCATCGCATCAAAAATTTCATATTTCTTTATTGTCTTTTTAAGAACGCTCCAGTATTTCATACCTGAAAATACAAGAATGATTTAATTTTCATTCTGATAATTTCAGATAGAGTCTACTGCAAGTTTATAAGTTGGATCTTCAACCACATTCACGTCAATGATTTCTTCGGCATTTTTAAGTAAAGCCATACAATCTTTACTTAAATGCTGAAGATGTACTTTCTTACCAACTTTATGATATCGTTCAGTGATTTTATTCAACGCTTCGATTGCTGACATATCCACCACACGACTTTCTTTAAAATCGATGATGATTTCATCCGGATCGTTTAACACGTCAAATTTTTCATTGAACACTGTTACAGATCCAAAGAAAAGTGGTCCATAGATCTCATAATGTTTAACTCCCTTGTCATCAATGTGCTTTCTTGCACGAATTCGCTTTGCATTATCCCATGCAAAAACAAGAGCTGCAATTATAACTCCCACTATAACCGCCAATGCGAGATTATGAAGGAATACAGTAACAAGAGTAACTAATACCATTACAAAAATATCAGAATTCGGCATTCTGTTAAATGTTCTAAGGCTGGCCCATTCAAACGTTCCGATAGAAACCATGATCATTAATCCGGTAAGTGCAGCCATAGGTAATTTTTCTATTAAACCCGACCCAAACATTATAAAAACTAACAACATTACTGCAGCTACAATCCCGGAAAGCCGTGCTCTGGCTCCAGCTGAAGTATTGATCAAACTCTGACCAATCATAGCACATCCTCCCATCCCTGAAAATAGTCCGGACAAAATATTGGCTGCTCCCTGAGCAACGGCTTCTTTATTTCCATTTCCTCTTGTTTCCGTTATCTCATCAACAATATTCAGCGTTAATAAGCTTTCTATCAACCCAACCCCGGCCATAATCAATGAATACGGAAAGATGATCTTTATCATTTCAAAAGTAAAAGGAACCTGTGGGATATGAAATGGAGGAAACCCACCTTTTATAGACGCTATATCTCCAACGGTTCTTGTATCAATATTAAATGTTACTACAATTCCGAAAATTACTAAAATAGCAACTAACGATGCAGGTATGGCTTTACTAATCTTTGGTAATCCCCAGATTATGAACATTGTTAAAGCAACTAATCCCAGTAATATATATAAAGACTGACCTGTCATCCAATCTCCTGCAGGTGTCTTAAATTGAGCCAATTGAGACATAAAAATGATTACAGCCAGACCATTTACAAAACCGAATATTACCGGATGAGGCACCAAACGCATAAGCTTACCAAGCTTAAGTGCACCTGCGGTAACTTGAAGTAACCCTGCAAGAATAACCGCTGCAAAAATATACTCTACTCCGTGTGATTGCGCTAAAGCAACTAACACTACAGCAACTGCTCCTGTTGCACCAGAAATCATCCCTGGTCTTCCCCCAAAAATGGATGTTACCAATCCCATTACAAAAGCAGCATACAATCCTGTTAATGGTGAAAGCCCGGCAATCATAGCAAAAGCTACTGCTTCAGGAATTAAAGCTAAAGCTACCGTCATTCCGGATAGAACTTCAGTTTTATAATTGATTTTTTCAGGGATATTAAAAAGGTTGAGCAATTGCTTCATTATTCAGGCTCTGCAAATGATTTTGATATTTTTGTAAGATGTGAAACGAGAAAATCGTTTTCATCAGAGCCTTATAAATTACGGACTTTTCATTTGTAGTATGAGATTTAAGAGATAATTAATATTGAAATAATATGAATGAATAAAAGCGGTTTTTTGACGATATAAAGCACAATCAAATCATTCGAGATTATAAAATAGTCTAATTAAAAACATTTAAACTTAACTTTCTTAATATGATATGTGCGAAACCTCATTGAAGAACTAAATTAGATGGAGATTAGAATTAGTTTGTTACTTAAGGAATAAATCAATCGATAGGCTTCAAAATCTTTTAATTTTGATCTCTCAATTTTGACCAAAAGATCAAATTAGCTCTTTAGCTAAGAATACACGTTCTTTGTTGACAAAGTAACGGATCAATTATTATGAGCATTCAGGAAAAACTGTCCGACCCGAACATACGAAAGAAAATCGTACATGGAATAATATTCACCTTTATTCTTGGAGTGGCTGCAGTTTATTTCATGGATGGCTTTGTTCAGGAGAACGGGCACTACGGTTTTTGGTCAATTACTCCTCCTTTACTTGCCATTTTTCTGGCATTTTATACCGGCGAAGTTGCAAGTTCTTTATTTCTTGGAATTTGTTTAGGAGCTGTTATATCAGGACAGGAAAATGTAGTCCAGGATTTCCTGATTCCATCAATAGGCACCGAGAACTTTGCTTTGATCCTGTTAGTATATCTTTGGGCTTTGGGAGGTTTAATAGGTATTTGGACCCGAACCGGTGGCGCTGAAAAATTTGCTCGCTGGGCAAGTGAAAAAATGGTGAAAGGACCCGTTTCTGCAAAGTTATTTACGTGGTTTATGGGAATCATCTTTCATCAGGGGGGAACTATCAGTACCATTCTTACCGGAGCTACTGTTCGGCCTGTGGCTGATAAACATAAAGTATCACACGAAGAACTTTCTTATGTGGTAGATTCGACTGCTTCGCCCATTGCGACTCTTATACCCTTTAATGTTTGGCCAATCTATGTAGCAGGTTTGGTAATCGGAACCAATGCTTTATTTGAAACTACTCAGGATGGAATCAGCTTTTTCTTATCAGCTCTACCATTCAACTTTTATGCAATCTTTTCCATCATTCTGACTTTACTTTTTGCATGGGAAAAACTTCCCTGGATTCCAGGAAAGCAAATGCGGAATGCTATCAAAAGATCCCGTGAAGAAGGCAAATTGGATCGTGATGGCGCCACACCTATGGCCGCTGATGAACTTACGGAACAAAAAGTACCGGAAGACTACAATCCTGGGTTAATCGACTTCTTCGGACCAATAGGTACTTTACTTACCGTTGCTATCATTCCTTTTTTCTACACTTTTTTCATTCTGGATAAAGGTGATGACGCTTCACTACTAATTGCCGAAGCATTTGTACTCGCTGTTCTTGCCGGAATAGGAATTGCTGTCGCTAAAGGAATGAAACTACAAGATGCTATTGACGGTTTTGTGGATGGCTGCAAAGGAGTCACCATCGGCGCCATTATTCTTGCCTTTGCTGTTACGCTCAAAGAAGTAGCTGATGCGGTTGGAACAGCAGCTTATGTGGTGGAGATTGTGGGTGAAGTTATCAACCCGATTATTCTTCCCGGATTACTTATGGTTTTCTGCATGCTGATTGCATTCTCTACCGGAACTTCCTGGGGAACATATGCCGTAGTTTTCCCGGTGGCAATTCCATTAGCCTGGGCAATTATCCCGGATCCATTCTTTTTAACTCTTTGCTTTTCTGCTGTTATCGGAGGTTCTGTTTTTGGAGATCAATGCTCCCCCATTTCAGATACAACAATCCTTTCGTCTTTAGCAACAGGTTGTGATCTCATGGATCATGTAAAAACACAATTTCCTCTGGCTATAACTGCAGGTTCTCTTGCTATCATTATGTATAGTGCATTGGTCTTTTTCTTTGTCTGAGATTTCCTTTTATATTAAAAAATGAAATTATTACATATAATCCTATTAAGCTTCTTCTTTGTCAGTTGCTCTGTTTTCCCTTCTTCTGAAGAAAACACAAACCCGTCATTTTTAACTTCTGAATTTTCGGAAACCAAATCTTATGGTAACGCCAAAATTGGTGATACTTATCATACTCTGGATCATTTTCAATTTCAGGTTGAAGAACGCGATAGAAATTATTCGAGTTCTATATTCTCAATTTATTCCGGAACTCAGGATGTAAACGCCAGCCCGTTTTACTCATTTGTATTTCAATATCTTTTTTATGAAAATGATATTTCTTCTGATACTCTTTTAAAGTTTCCCGAACACCTAACAGAAGACAGAAGTACCCCACCATTTTGGATGATAGTTTATTCATTCGACGATTTTAACAGCTATGTCGAAGACAGCTTATGGGTTTATAGATCAGTAAATAATATTTACCCTGATTTGGAAGTTGAAATTGATTTTTTAGAGGATGAGAGTGGAATCGATATCACATTTGATGGCTTTATAGTAAAAGATAACATCGTAGATCCAATTAGCACCAACTCGATAGAAACATTTTATGCTACTTACAAGCTTAAATTTAAATAGGAATTAACTAGTCTAACTTTTTATGCCCCGGCCTGGTAAATAATAAACCCATCACAAACAAGACGCTTGCGATGGGTTAGGTTTGAAAGGCTTACTCTTATTTCATTCTACCAATCAATGTCCAACACTCTTCCCGGAGTCCATGGAGCATTGCTTTGATCTAATTTTTGATCGATGGAAGGAATAAGATTTTCCATAATTTCTTTCAGCATGTTGATTACCGGTTCGAGTTCTTCTTTGGCAATGTCAGCAACCATTTTTGAAGTCCCTGTCGGATCCGAAGATGAAGAAGTCCCGGCAGAAATTGCGGTATTAATTCTGGAATTCAGAGAAGGAGGTCTTTGTAACTCAAGTCGACCCGCTATACGATCTCCAAACATCATTTCGTTCAGTTGTTTCAACTTTTCTTCCAGTTCTTCAATATCAGATTTCAAATCAGAAGGTGCTTCTGTGCCCAATGCTTTGTATGCAGCTTTGTAATAGCTGAGTCTGTCATTCAATTCATTGCCGGCACTTCTTGCACTATTAGCCGCTTTTGAAAGCTTATTTAATTGCTTATGAAAAGCCAGCATAGCTTCGGGGTCTTGAGAGGGAAGTGTAACATTACCTAACGGACGAACTTCAAACTCGACAGGTTCTGATAGTTCTGTTATTTCTCCGTCAATGCTTTTTGAAAGCTGAACTGAATAGGAACCCGGCAATACCATCAAGCCGGAATCAAAATCTTAATAATATTACTCACCTCTTTTCTCTTAATTTCTCAATGCACAAGTACAAATGTGACATCGAAAAGATCTAAAGATTTTTTGGCATATTCACTTACCGACTTATTTTATGCTATCTATCTGGAAAAAGAGATGGAAAAAACTCTTCCATCATTTAAAGATCAGACCAACGAACTTCATGAAAAAAATGATTTTAAATATGAAATAGAAAGTTATGGTTTTTTTAACAACCCCAATGACTTTGTCTATGACAGCCTTAGTCACAAAGCAAGGAAAGCTGACTTTCAATATCTATTAGTATTAAGTGAAGAAAGCTACGATAAGGAGGTTTCTAGTTATCCATCATTTTACAGCCCTGGAACAAATAGTTGGAGTGGTGGTGGCAATACAAAAACTATTGAACATAGCCTCGAAGCTTTTATTTATGATTTGAAAACAGATCAAGAAATCTGGAGAGCTCAGATTGAAGTAAAAAGTGGTGATTTCGGAAATTCAAGCCAAACAGGTAAATCCATGGCAAAAGGTCTAATAGAACAACTTAAAAAAGATTGGATGTTACCTTCTGATTATGATGTTTTTGTAAATTATTAAAAAATTATCTCGATTAATCTATCTTCCCATTCAACTGACCTTCTAATTCTTTCCAATTCGGTAAAAACTGCGTCATAAAAGCTTTGAATCGGTTGTTGTGAAGCCTTTCCAACAGATGAACCATTTCATGAACAACTACATATTCCAGTAATTCCGGTGATTTCTCAGCTAACGATAGATTCAACCAGATTCTTCTGGCTCGAATATTACAAGTTCCCCATCGGGTCTTCATACGCTTAACTCCAAATTCAGCAACCGAAACATTCATAATAGGTTCCCATTTTGAAATCAGTTTAGGAATTTCTTCTTTAAGATGTGATCGGTAAAAATCCAGAATGGCCTTTTCTCTCTTTACACGGCTCAATTTCTTTCTTGAGTGCAGAATTAAATAATTATCCCGTATTTCTACTGACGTTTTTGTTGAGTTCGTATTAAGCTTAAGTACAAACTCCATCCCTTTAAAAAGTAACATTTCTCCCTCTTCATATCTCTTTTCTTCAGGGACAACAGCTCGAACTACTTCTCGAGAAAGTTGCTTATCTATCCAATTTTTTTTCGAAGAAATAAACTCAATAAGATCATATTCAGAAACTCTGTGTGGACAAGAAACCCGAATCTTCTGAGTAACAGCATTCACCTTTAAACGAATGGTCTTCATTCTTTTTCGGGTGACTTCAATCCGATACTCCCCCACTTCTAAAATATTGAAAGTCTCTTTAGCTTTCTTTCTTCTGAACATCTTCCGGTTTTATCACATCAATCAAAGCGGCAAATTATCGTGCTTTTTCTTTGGTACGGAATCTACTTTATGCTGAGAAACTTCCAGAGCCTTTATAAGTTTATTTCGCGTTTCTTCCGGCTTTATCACATCATCAATAAATCCCCGGGCAGCCGCTCGGTATGGGTGAGCAAATTCTTCGGCGTATTGTGCCTCTAATTCGCTCTGCTTGGCTTCCGCATCATCGGCTTTGGATATTTCTTTGCGGAAGATAATTTCCACCGCACCTTTACTTCCCATTACCGCAATTTCAGCGGTTGGCCATGCCACATTGTAATCGGCACGAATGTGCTTGGAGTTCATCACGTCATACGCTCCGCCGTACGCTTTACGTGTAATAACCGTCATTTTTGGCACAGTAGCTTCACAGAATGCGTACAACAATTTTGCTCCGTCTTTGATGATTCCACCCCATTCCTGGTCGGTTCCGGGTAAAAATCCGGGAACGTCTTCAAATACAACCAGCGGAATATTAAACGCATCACAAAAACGAACAAAACGAGCTCCCTTTTTGGAAGAATCAATATCCAGAACACCTGCCATCGACAACGGCTGATTGGCTACGATTCCGATGCTTCGTCCGCCCAAACGTGCAAAACCAACTACGATATTTTCGGCGTATTCTTTGTGTACTTCGTAAAAACTATCTTTATCCACAACACCGCCGATTACATCTTTAATATCGTAAGGCTTATTTGGATTCAGCGGAACAATATCATGCAATGCTTTTGCTTTAGCCGAATCCGGATCTTTAGATTCGATAACCGGAACTTTTTCCTCACAGTTTTGAGGAATATAGGTCATCAACTTTCGGATATCTTGCAAGCAAACCGCATCATTCGGAGTGGCAAAATGTGCAACTCCTGATTTTGAATTGTGTGTCATAGCTCCGCCCAATTCTTCAGAAGTAACTTCTTCATGCGTTACTGTTTTTACCACATTGGGTCCGGTTACAAACATATAACTGGTATTTTCCACCATGTAAATAAAATCGGTCAGCGCCGGACTGTAAACTGCTCCACCAGCACACGGTCCCATAATTGCGGAAATCTGTGGTACTACACCTGATGCCATACTGTTTCTCCAGAACACTTCGGCATAACCTCCAAGCGAAGAAACTCCTTCCTGAATTCTGGCGCCACCGGAATCATTCAATCCTATTACCGGAACTCCGTTTTTCATTGCCAGATCCATGACCTTGCAGATCTTTTCAGCATGTGTTTCTGAAAGTGAACCTCCGAAAACTGTAAAATCCTGACTAAATACGTACACCGGTTTCCCGTGAATTTTTCCATAGCCGGTAACAACCCCATCGCCCAAAAATTGTTGTTTTTCCAAACCAAAAGCGGTACTTCGGTGAGTTACAAAAGCATCAATTTCTTCAAAAGAACCTTTATCGAGCAGTAAATCCACTCTTTCACGAGCCGTCAACTTTCCTTTATCGTGCTGTTTTTCGATCCGGGCTTTTCCACCACCTAATTTTGATTCTTCCCGAAGCTTTTCCAGCCGTTGTACTTTCTCGTTTTTATCCATAGTTAGTTAATCAAGATTTATACTCATTAAAATAGGTTTGTAGTGCATCAATAAAACCAATGGCCTCTTCCGAGAACATATCTACCTTATGTTTGCCAAATACATCAGCCTGAACAAACTTTGATGCTTCTTCCCAGTTCTTAAAATAGGAAATTTCCTCAACCGCCTCCTTGTAAGCTTTTTTCTTACCTGAAAATATCTTTTTGATCCATTGCTTCCGCTGTGACTCCATAAATTCATCAAGAGAAACAAATGTCTCTTCTAATTTCATTTCTTCGGGCTGTTCGAAATCTTCCGGTTCTTCCAGAATCGAATCTCCGAACTCATCTTCTACATTTAATGAGTCATTGAGACTGGCTTCGGGTTCTTCCTTTCCCTCGCGGCTCCCCATCATTACATCCATCTGATCTTTAGTCAGAAACTGAGCCCACATCGGTTTTTCTTCTTCCTCTTCTATGTCTGAAGCATCACCTTCAATATCTGATGGTTCTTCTGAATCTTCTTCTTCCAAAGCCTCTTCATCAATCGGATCTTCGACAAAATCATCTTCAATAACTAATTCTTCCCGAGCTGTTTCCGGTTCAGAAACCACCCCTTCAAAAGAATCTTTTGCCTGGTCCAAAATGGCAGTCAGATTTGATCTGAACCCTTCGGTATCTTCGTCAGGTTCTTCTCTGTTTATGTTAAATTCTTCTTCATCGGTTTCCTGTGTAAACAAAGCATTCAAAGATTCCACCTCATCAATGTTATCTACTTCTATCACTCCACCAACTGCGATATCTCCCAGTATTTCGGACATATCCTGTTCAGTAACTCCGTCCATATATGCAGATGCCAGATCCAACGCTTCTTTATTTTCTGATGGTTTCTCGTGTGAAAAATTTCCAACTATAGAATCTTCTTTCTTTATTTGATCAGTACTCTGTTTCTTTTTTTGCTCTTCTTCATTTATTTGATCTGAAGAATCAATCTCCAACTCTTTATTGGAGAGCATCTCAATAAATGTGCTTTTTGTAACCGAAACATCAACTCTGTCGAAAATAGCTGCTGCATTGTGAAGTCCTTTATCGTTAAAGAACATCTTCAGTAAATTCGGCTCCAGTCTACCTCCGAAAAGTGTAAATAAAAGATCCAGTTTTTTGCCCCAGTCTTCAGCTGAGTAACCTGATACAATTCTAGCATCCAGGTTATTGATTAGTTTTCGACATCTTTCCAGAGAGATCTGCTCCAGATTTCTCTTCTTCATGTATAAAGGAATAGCGGTACCGAAATGTTTGTATATCGTAAGGCGCTCACAGCGATGAATCATTTCGTCAAAACTCAGCACTTCATCATCCCGAAACAGATAAGAAGCCATATTTTTACGTGGCTCTACAAAAACAGAAATAATGTCATTCACGGTCTGATGAATCACAGGATACAAATAATCATGCGGTACAGCGGTACAACTCACTGCAACTGATCTGAACTCTTTCCAGGCATGATCTAAAAGTTCGTTATCCGGGGTCAGCCATTTGGAGTTCATTTCTGAAAAATCTTCCAAAACCTTATCCTCCAATAAAAGACGCACTCTCTCTACGATATAGGAAGGAATATCGTGTTTTAAAAGCTGTTGAGGAGTATAATACTCCTGATCTTTTTTGACCAACCCAACTAACTGATCTGTTATTTGATCAATAATTTTTTGCATACTTGATGATGAAATTTGTATCCGAAAATAATGCCTAACTTCAGGCATTACAACATGAATATTACTGCATAGTATATTTTTGCAATATACTTTCTACCTTTCACTTATGATCGGACTATCTGTTTCATCTCTTACAAAAAAATACAACCGAAAGATTGTTTTTCAGGATCTGAGTTTTTCCCACTCTGCCGGAGTTCTGGGGATTTCGGGAAGTAACGGCAGCGGCAAATCAACTTTACTGAAATGTCTGGCCGGATTAGCAAGACCCAACTCAGGTTCTATCGAATGGAAAAAAAATGGTGATCAGGTAGAGAAAGATGAATTCAAAAATCTCATTGGGTATGCTGCGCCCTACATTAATTTGTATGATGAACTGACTGTATTTGAGAATCTGGAATTTTTAGCTGAGGTATCCTTACAGAAAAAGGATGTTTCTTCACTGAATGAACTCCTCGAATATACCGATGCTTTTGAGTATCGAGATAAACTGTACAAATCCCTTTCAACCGGACAACAACAAAGAGTAAAGCTGGCTTCTTCGTTGATCAGAAATCCGGAGATCTTATTTCTGGATGAACCGGGTTCGAATCTGGATAAAAACGGTCATGAGTTGGTTAAAAAAATCGTAGCTGATCTGAAGTCAAAAGAGGCGTTGGTAATTCTTGCTTCCAATGATGAGCGAGAGATTGCTTTGTGTGATGAAATCATAGCTCTCAGCAATTAGCTTTTAGCGGTTAGCTACTTTCATTTTAAACGATGCATCAATATCAGTAGCTATACATTAGCTTGAATTTATTTTAACTTCGAATAACTGAAAGCTAATAACTAACCGCTAAAAGCTAAATAAATTGATTTCACAAAACGACCAGGATCTCGCCACACTTATTCTTGAACACAGCACGCAGCTCCAAAAAGGAGAAAATGTGATGGTTCAGCTCATCGGATTAAACGGTATTAACTTGTTAAGGGCTCTGGTCGAGCAGATCAGGAAAAAAGATGCACAGCCTTTTGTTCAGATCGAAGATTCCGAAACTCAACGTATCCTGATTGAAAATGGAGATACTAACTTTTGGAAAAATCAGGCTTCGGTTGATCAACTTCCGCTGATGAAACAGATGGACGTTTTTATCGGAATTCGTGCATCGGAAAATATTTATGAGAATTCTCAGGCGAGTAAAGAAGCTAACAAAGCCTATTCGGAGCATTTTTTAAAGCCCGTTCATTTTGACGAGCGTGTTAATAATACCAAATGGTGCATTATGCGCTATCCGTCTCCTTCTTTTGCGATGAATGCGAAACTGCCTACCCGTGAGTTCACCAAGTTTTATTATGATGCCTGTCTGGTTGATTACGCAAAATTGAAATCAGCGATGGAGCCGTTGGAGAAAAGATTACGGGCAACGGATGAAATCCATCTAAAAGGCGAAGGAACCGACATCAAGTTTTCGGTTAAAGGTCAGAACTGGATTCCTTGTTACGGTATGCACAATATTCCTGATGGAGAAATCTTTACTTCTCCGATTTTAGATTCTGTGAATGGATATATCACCTACGCTCCTTCAGTTTATCAAGGAAAACCTTTTGAATTTGTGAAGCTGGAAGTGGAAAACGGAGTGGTTGTGGATTTCGATTCTTCCAATAACGAAGCGTTAAAAGATATTCTGGATACCGATGAAGGAGCCCGACGTTTTGGAGAATTCAGTTTTGGTACCAATCCGGTGATTGAAAGTCCGATGTACGATATTCTCTTTGATGAGAAAATTTACGGTTCAAACCACCTCACGTTAGGAAAAGATTACGAAGTTGCTCCAAACGGAAACTCAAGCAACATTCACTGGGATCTAGTTTGTATTGGCGCTGATGTATACCTGGATGGAGAACTCATCCGCAAGGGAAGAAAGTATGTAGTAGATGATTTGAAAGGGTTAAATCCTGAGAATTTCTAACAGAAATTTCATGCTTACTATTGATGATTGTGAAAAAATTTGTTCTCCCAAAGCACTTTCTGCTTTAAAGAAGAATGAAGCATTAGGCAATCATATTCTTAAAAACTTCGGTTTTCTAATAAACGAACATTCATTTGATCTTACTTTTGAGGGTATGTCACGTGGATGGGCATTCGTTTTTAATAAAGATAATTTCTCAATATATCTTTGTATAAGTATGGAAGATGAACTTCCACTAATCTGGATTTCTCACGAAACTAAAACACATTATTCTCAACTAACTATTGAAGAAATAGCTCAAAAATTAGACGGAAAGAGACCTCTTTTTAGATATGAAACAAGCGCTAAAGTTGATGATCTCAATTTTATTAAAAAAATATCTTTCAGAAAAAAGAATAAAAGTCTATTAGAAGAAGAATATGATAGAAAAATTGAGGAAGCTGGACATCTAATCTCACGAAACTTTAAAGCTATTTTAGCCTTAATCAAAAAGCTTCCAATAGAAAAACCGATCACTACAAGGAAACTGCCATAGGGTGAAAAAAACCATTCTCATATATGGTCTTTCATTAGCTCTGCTGGTTTTTCTGCTGGAGTATTTTGAGTATCGGTTTTTTATCCGTGAGCTTTCCACGGAAGTATTCATTTTTCTGATTGCTCTCTTTTTTACCGGTTTGGGACTTTGGGTGGGTAAAAAGCTGACGTCTCAAAAAGTGGAAGCGCCTGCTTTCCAAAAGAATGAAAGAGCCATTCAATATCTTGGAATTAGTGAACGCGAACTGGAAGTGCTTGAGCTGGTCGCAAAAGGCTTATCCAATAAACAGATTTCCGAAAAATTATTCGTCTCCATAAATACTACAAAGACTCATCTATCCCATCTTTACGAAAAACTGGAAGTAAAACGGCGAACTCAGGCGGTGGAAAAAGCGAAGTCTCTGAATATTATTGAGTAATCATAAGGTCATTCTGAGGATACTTCCGAAGAATCTTATCGATTTTTCTGCAAGATCCTTCGTTTTCACTCAGGATGATCTATCAAGAAACTTTAAAGAGTTTGTACTAATTTAAGCTAATTAATTAATCTCAATGGAAATAATTCAAATTTTACTAATCATCTCCACTCTCCTTGTTTCTCTGGTTGCGGGATTTCTTTTTGCTTTTTCATTGATCGTAATGCCCGGAATCAAAAAATTGGCTGACCGAAGTTTTCTGAAAGCATTCAGAGAAATGGATTTAATCATCCAAAATGGAAATCCACTATTTATGCTGGTTTGGGTTGGATCCATTTTATCAGTTATGGGATTGTTGATAACCGGAATCATTTCCTCTGAAGGACTTGAATTCTGGGCTGTAATTTTGATAGCCACTACTTATTTGGCAGGGGTTCAATTACCAACAGTATCCATCAATATTCCTCTTAACAACAGAATTCAGAAAATCGAACTAAATTCTGTTTCAGAAGAATCCGCTCAAAAAGAAAGAGAAAACTTTGAAAGTAGATGGAATCGCTCGAATCGAATTCGAACTCTTTTTGCAGTGTTGACTTCTCTCTCGCTTATTATTTTACTTTGTTGTAGCTAAGCAGTTATTTATTTCTACCACGTTCGATTCAATAAAGAACAGAGTTAAGGGGCATTCCCCGGCGTATGTACGGAATCTTTGTGGAGTTCCTATTTAGATTCTGCTCAAATCAAGAAACAAAGCCTATTCTCAAGATCCCGAAATAAATTCGGGATGACCCGTAAGAAGATTTGTTTCATTATTTAATTCACCAATTCCTACGATTTTTGCAAAATCATACTTTCGGGTGATTCGTAGTTTCCCGTAATTCCCTACTCTTGGATTGTTCAATGTTAACACAAGCAATCAACATGAAAAAAATTGTACTCATTTACGGTCTTATTTCAGGAGTATTAATTCTCGGAATCTCGGCTTTAGTTTTTGTGGTGCTGGGAGATGCATTTTCCCATGCTCAAAATGAAGTGATGGGATATCTGGTGATGATTGTCGCCCTCTCCATTATCTTTGTTGCCATCAAACAGTATAGGGATAAAAATTTAGGTGGTATAATAAAGTTTAAGACCGCATTTCTGATTGGTCTCTACATCACTTTAATTGCGGGAACCATGTATGTAGCTAACTGGGAAATATACATGCAGACTGCAGGAAGCGATGATTTCATAGAAAATTATCAGGCTTCTATGATTGAAACGATGAAAGAGGAAGGAGCTTCAGAGGCCGAGATTCAGGAACAGATTGAAAAAAACGAATATTATGCAAAATTGTATTCCAACACCTTTTTCCGAATTTTAATCACTTATTCTGAGATATTACCAGTTGGTTTAATAATCTCTTTGATCAGTGCATTTTTATTGAAAAATCACGAAATATCTCCATCTGAATCATAAACGGAATTAAACATGACAAGCAAAGCAACTACCCCTGATGAATATATTGCTGAACTTCCAGAAGATCGTGCATCAGCAATGAAAAAACTTCGCAAAACGATTCAGGACAACATTCCGAATGGATTCAAGGAAACTATGAGCTATGGAATGATTGGCTATGTAGTTCCCCATTCTATTTATCCGGATGGATATCATTGCAATCCTGAGCTACCACTTCCTTTCATGAGTATTGCCTCTCAGAAAAACTTTATCGGGTTGTATCACATGGGAATTTATTCGGATGAAAACCTGCTGAATTGGTTTACAGAAGAATATCCCAAACACGTAAAAACTAAACTCGACATGGGCAAAAGCTGTATTCGCTTCAAGAAAATAGAAACCATTCCTTATAAGTTGATCGGACAGTTAGTTCAGAAAATGTCAGCTCAGGAATGGATCGATAAATATGAATCTGCAATAAAAAGATAAATTTTAAACTAACTGTTATGACTACTGAATCTATAAATCCAAACAATCACTCTCTTTCACTTGCCGTGAAAGACATTCATGCGTCAAAAGCCTTTTATGAAAAGCTGGGATTTTCTCCGGTTGAAGGAACCGGGCCCATAGAACATAACTGGCTTATCATGGAAAACGGACATTCTAAAATTGGGTTATTTCAGGGGATGTTTGATGAAAATATTATCACATTTAACCCCACAGATGCCCGAGGTATTTACAAAGAATTGAAAGAACAGAATGATGTTACTTTTCTGATGGAATCGGAATCAATTCATGAGGAAAAAGGGCCTTGCCATTTCTGTATTCAGGATCCCGATGGAAATCAGATTCTTTATGATCAGCACAACGATTGATTATAATCTATTGTCATGCTGAATTTATTTCAGCATCTGTGTCAGGCAAGCACTTTATTTCTGAGTGGTTACAGATTCTGAATCAAGTTCAGAATGACTAATAATTTCTTACAGACTTAATTCAAGAAACCATGAAAAAACGAGTAACAGGAATTGGGGGAATCTTCCTCAAAGCAGACAATCCGGAAGCAACGCGGGATTGGTACAGCAAACATCTGGGCATCAAGTCTGGAAAATGGGGCGGGACATTTGTTTGGCGAAAAGCCAACGAAAAAGAAAAAATGGGGTCTACGGCCTGGAGTATTTTTAAAACTGATACCGAGTATACCAATCCGAGCACCAAAGATGCGATGATCAATTACCGGGTTGAGAATCTTGAGGAATTACTAAAAACCCTTGAAGCCGAAGGCGTAGAAATTGTGGGTGAAATGCAGGTCGAAGATTACGGAAAATTCGGATGGATTATGGATCCTAACGGATATAAAGTAGAACTTTGGGAGCCAAATGATTCTGCTTATGATGAGATCCTGAATGAAAATGAAACCAACGAGATGAGCTGAGAGTAGATTTAAGAACCAAGACTTAAGATATGAGAGAAACTCTTTCTTATATCTTAAGTCTTAAATCTCACACCCTTTCTTAGAAATATTTAAAAACAGGATAATCTACTTTATTTGTGTTCACTCCGTTCTCTTCGAAGTATTCATCGAAAAAGTTCCATGTTACCAATCCATCATCTGATTGTGGTTCTAAAAAGTAAAAGATCAGGTTTGTTAGTGGCTGAGCCATATCTACCACATAATCTCCTTGTTTTGCTTCATAAGATGCTTCTCTGAATGTTCCTTCCACACTTGCCATATTATGACCTTCGAATTTCCGTTCTCTCTTTTCAAACTTGTCTACCTCAAAGATCTCTCCGCTAAATGTTTTGTCTTCTTTTATTTCTGTAACCTCTATTCCCTGTTTTCTCAGATGTTCAGCAATAGATTCGAATTCAGCCGGAATGATATAACCTCTCGGAATAGTACTTTCTAAGGTCGCTTCAAACTTACTGTAATTTTCGACTTCAGGTACATCAATGATCTCTCCTGATCGTATATAACTTGTATCGGCTTCATCTGTCACATATGTAATATAATTGTAGGTTCTGAGGGTAAATTTTTCATCCTGAGGAATCATTCTGAATCTTACCCCTTTCTTTTTCTTTCCTGCGTTATCAATCACATTTTGTACTGCTGATTCAACGGCCTGTTGGTTGATCTGTGCAATTCGCTTTCCGTTTTTTCCGGTGTATTCCAGAATTTCGACTACAAATGCTTTAGTGGAATTCATTCTCTGATATAATCTTTCATGGGCAAATGCCTCGCTCAGAATTCCGATCCTGTTTCTCAAACCCATTTGATTTACCAAATAACGCGGATGATGATTGTAAGTATAAATTGCTTTCGGTGGCCATCCCTGACGCAGGCTATATCCTCCATACGGTCCAAGATAGATACCATATTCTTTTTCAACTTTCTCAGTGATCTCCGGAAGCATTTCATCCCATGTAAGTTCATAAGGGGCTTTTTCTCCTGCATAATGATAACTCGGAGCCCAGGTCAGTGAATAACCGTGCCATGTTCCGTTGGTGGTATGCAGATCCACAAAAACTTCAGGATCCCATTTCAGAATTACATTCTGGATCATCGCTTGTGTTTCCAGTGCCTCCATTTTCATTCCGTCTCTGTTCAGATCCCAGCCCTGACTATTTGCACGAATTCCTGTTTTCTGAGGACTTCCCTCCTGCGAACGTCGTACCTGAACATCCATTTTATCATTTGAATCGGTGTTATAAATTGGAGCAAAGATCACGATCTGATTTTTTAGTAAATGCTTCTTATCACCCAAAAGAATTTCCCTCATCAAAATCTGAAGAATCTCTTTTCCCTCTACTTCGCCGGAGTGAATATTTCCCTGAATATAGATTACCGGCTTTCCTGATTCTTTTGCCTGTTCCGGAGTTGTAATTTTAGGCTCTGCCATTACGATAACAGGTATATCTTTTCCCTCCAAACTTTGTCCCATATACTCCAGATGCATAAGATCGGTTTTAGGCTGAAGTTCGTTGATGAAATTCATTACATCAGCATAGGTAGACGTTTCCTGATAATTGGTCTTCTCAGGAGTAGTAATCAGTTCAGCAGGCCATTGTGCATTTGCTGAAATTGAAATTAAAAACAGAACGGGGATTGCTAAAAGCTTCTTCATAAATGGAATTTGATTTGGACAATAATAAGGAATTGAGGCGACTTAAGATGAAACCGTGATTCATTTTTTGCGTGTTATTACAGTCCCCCGTATCAAATTGATCGTATCATGAAAAACTCAAAAGCCTTTTTCTTTACCGGATCTGCCCTTCTATTCTTCTGGATCATTGGCGGATTTAGCCTTTATATAAGCTGGGAAGCACGTCTTTTTAAAATCTTATTGGTAGGAATTTTAGGATTTGTAGCCTGGAAACTGAAGAATTCAGAAAACACCAAATACAAAAAAAGCGCGATGGTTATCGTGTTACTTCTTGCCACAGCCACAGCATATGCCGAACCTTACGCCAGCGATCTGCTATTCGGGCATCACCATTTCTTTTGTAGCAAATAAAAATATCTATATTTGCTAAATATGGATATATAAGATAGTTTCTTAAAAAAAAGTCTGTTATGAATGTAAGCTTCACTAATAAACAAAGAGATTATATATACAATCAGGTAGAGTCCGGTGATTTCCAAAATGCTAGCGAAGTAGTTCGGGATGCTTTACGCCTTCATCAATTTTACAGAGAGAAGATTATATCGGAACTGAGAGATGAAATTCAAGAAGGCTGGGATGGTCCTGTGAGTAAAAGATCGGTTAAGGATATCATTGATGCCCAAAAAGTTGAGGGATGAAAACCTGCGAGCTTTCATTAGCTGCGGATTCAGATTTGACATCTATTTTTGAATATACTTTGCAGGAACATAGCATAGATCAAGCTGAAAGTTATTTGAACTCACTTGAAGATGTGTTCAATAAAATTGTTCAGAACCCAAATATTGGAAAAAGCAGAAATGAGATTAAGTTTGGATTGAAAAGTATTTCTGCGGAGTATCATATCATTTTTTATCGTGTTTTTGAAGATAGAATCAGAATAGTAAGAGCGCTTCACCATTCAAGGGATTTGAAGAGTTTTTTGTGAAACTAAATTTTGTTCACATTCATCATTCTCTTTATGAAATTAATATGTCATGCTGAACCTGATTCAGCATCTGTGAAGATAAAAGCGTTGTTACAGGATTCCATTAAATCAAAGTATCAAACCCTACAGATCCCGGATCAAGTCCGGGATGACAGGACAGGTTTAGAAAAACTACCTAACAATCGTCTCCGATCTCTTAGGCCCGGTAGAAATGATCGTAAATTTCACTCCTAAATAATCTTCTATAAAATCAATGTATTTAATAGCGGCTTCGGGAAGTTGCTCCCATTCCGTCATTCCTGAAATATCTTTATCCCAGCCGGGCATAGAAGTGTAAACAGGCTCAACATTCTCGATCTCATCCAGGCAAAGCGGGAAAACTTTCGTTTCTTCACCGTCATTGATCTTGTATCCGGTACAAACTTTAATTTCGTCAAAGCCGTCCATTACGTCCATCTTGGTCAACGTAAGTTCATTGATGCCGTTAATTCGGCAAGCGTATTTCAACGCAACCAGATCCAACCAGCCACAACGTCTTGGACGACCGGTGGTAGCGCCAAATTCATGACCTTTTTTACGAAGTTCTTCTCCGGTTTCACCTAATAGCTCAGTTGGAAAAGGTCCATTTCCTACTCTGGTGCAATAGGCTTTAGTGATTCCCATCACATGAGTAAGCGCCGTTGGCGGAACTCCGGAACCGGTACACGCTCCACCTGAAGTTGGTGATGAAGACGTAACATATGGATAGGTTCCGTGATCAACGTCAAGTAAACAGCCTTGTGCTCCTTCAAGTAAAACAGATTTTTCGGCTTCTAATCCTTCATGCAATAAATTTGTGGTATTACAAATAAACGGAGACAAGACATCGATTGAAGGCTGAAGTTCTTCCATCAATTTATCTACAGAGAGAGTATCTTCTTTGTATAGGTTCTCAAGAGCAAAATTAATGTCTTTGATATTTTGATCTATTTTTTTTCGGAGAACGTCTCTATCCAATAAATCAACCATTCGGATTCCAACTCTGGAAACTTTACTTACGTAAGCCGGGCCGATGCCTCTACCCGTGGTGCCGATGGCATCTCCACCTCTTCTTTTTTCTTTGAGTTGATCGAGAAGTTTGTGATATGGCAAAATAACGTGTGCTGTCTGGCTGATAAAAAATCTGCCGTTCAGGCTAAAACCCATTTCTTTGACCCCTTCAATTTCTTTTACCAAAGCGATAGGGTCTATAACCACACCATTTCCGATAACACAATCAGCATCCCCGTTAAAAATCCCTGATGGGATTAGATGCAGTACTACTTTTTTGTCATCAAACTTAAGTGTGTGGCCTGCATTTGCACCGCCTTGATATCGAACTACAAAATCAGCTTTATCACTTAGCAGATCTACGATTTTACCTTTTCCTTCATCGCCCCATTGGGCACCAATTACAACTCTTACAGACATTTTTCGAAATTATTAAACATAAAAAAGGGGTGTAGTAATCTACACCCCTTAAAATACTATTGTATGAAACAGATATTAATCTTCATTAAATGATTCAGCTGCTTCTTCAACCGACTTATAGTGTTTGAAAACTGTGATCAATTTAGTTACGATCAACAGGCTTTCAATTTTATCAGTAGCATTAGCAATTCTAAGATCACCACCGGCTTTTCTCATAGTTGTTAATGCTCCAATAAGCATTCCAAGGCCGGAAGAGTTCATGAACTTTACTTTTCCGAGATCAACTACAATATTGGTTTTCTCTGCGTCGATCAGCTCATGAAGTTTTTCGTTGAGGCTAACCGCATCCGGTCCACCCATTACGTTACCTTTAAATTCGATAACTACGCTACTGTAGCGTTCTGATGTATTAAAGCTCATAGTTTCTGTTTTTTAAACTTATTATTTGTTGGTTTTGGAGTCCAATTCGACTACCAAAGAGCTCGCCACAAATAACGAACTATATGTACCAAGTACAATACCAATTAACAGTGCAAAAGAAAAACCTTTCAACACTTCACCGCCGAAAATAAACAGTACACCAACTACAAACAAGGTCGTAATCGAAGTGATTACCGTTCTACTTAAGGTATCATTCAAACTTTTGTTTACCATTGGCAAAAATTCCATGCCTTTATGAACAATGCTGTTTTCACGAATACGGTCAAATACTACCACGGTATCATTCAGCGAATACCCCACAATAGTCAGGAATGCAGCAATAATATTCTGATCAATTAACAAACTGAAACTCACGACATCACTCAGCAATGTGAAAATTCCAAGAGTTATGATTACATCATGAATAAGTGCAGCAACCGCTCCGGCCGAGAATGTCCACTTTCGAAAACGAATCAGAATGTAAACAAAAATAATCGCCATGGAATAAATAATTGCCTGCAAACCACCTGATTTCAGGTCTTCAGCAATTCTTGGTCCCACACTGTCTGTTTTTTCTGTTTCTGCGGCATTATCCGGATACAACTCTGCGACTGTAGAACGAACAATCGTTTCTACTTCTTCAATTGAATTCTCATTATCTGTTCTGACGAGGATCTCAGATTCAGATCCAAACAACTTTACTTCAGGTGTTGATCCTAAAGGCTGAGTTAATGCTGACCTGATTTCAGTTACTTCAACTGCGTTTTCAAACTTAAGAACGATCTCTTTACCGCCTTTAAAGTCAATTCCGTACTGAAGCCCTTTGGTTACAATTGATCCGATGGATACTGCAAGCAGTAAACCCGAGATCACATACGCTATCTTTCGTTTACTAACGAAGTCAAAATTTGGTGTTTCAAACCATCTCATAATTAATCCTATATATACTTTTAAATTTCTTGATGAATTAGCCGAAGTTGACTGCGTCAGACTTTGTTCTGGTTAAATAATCAATTACCACTCTGGTGATAACGATTGCACTAAATAGCGAACAACAGATACCTGCTAACAGAGTCACAGCAAAACCTTTGATAGGTCCAACTCCAAAACTCAGAAGTACCAATGCTACAAAACCAGTAGTTATGTTTGCATCAATAATAGCGCTCATTGCATTTGAATAACCTGCAGAAATAGCCGCCTTGATGGTTTTTCCGGTTCGTTGTTCCTCACGAATACGATCGAAGATTAGCACATTTGCATCTACCGCCATACCTATGGTTAATACAATACCTGCCATACCCGGAAGTGTAAGAGTAGCTTTAAATCCTGCTAAAATTCCCAGTATGAATACAATGTTTAACAGAAGAGCTATATCCGCTACAGCACCACCAGTGCGATAATAAACGATCATGAAAATTGCGACAATTGAAAGTCCAATTAGTACTGAATTTAAACTCGCGTCAATAGAAGCCTGACCTAATGAAGCTCCTACTGTTCTTTCTTCTACAATATCTAAAGGAGCAGGAAGAGCACCTGAAAGCAGAATGTTTACCAAGTCATCAGCTTCCTGAACATTTTCCACTCCGGTAATAGATGATCGTCCATTATTGATCTTTGTGATTACATTTGGATACGTATAGATAAAACCGTCTAATACGATAGCAACAGGCTTTCCAATATTTGCCCCTGTAATTCGAGCCCAATCACGGGTTCCTTCAGGATTCATTGTCATGGACACTTCAGGTACGTTAGTTGAAGGATCAAACTGAACACTAGCTTCTTCAATAACATCTCCGGTCATTTCTACATCTGTTCTTACCCCATACAGAGTAAAAACTTCCTCGCCTCCCTGAGTGTAAGGTTGAGTATTAGCACTCCATAAGAAGGTAGTATTTCGTGGAAGCATTCTTGTTACTTCTTCTACATTCATCAACTCGTTTACACGAGCGGTATCCTGTTCTTCAGCGTAACCTACTACGTAAGCTGTTTGACCAGGAATCAACACTTCGGCCAGTGGGTTTGGCTGAATAGTATCTAAACTGTCTCCCTCCTCACCTGCTGCAACTTCATCATAATAGGTATACACCTGATTTGTAAATGAACTAAAATCATTGGCATTAGCAGCAAGCCTGAACTCCAGACGTGCAGTACCTCGTAAAAGATCTCTGACTCGTTCTTTATCATCAACCCCGGGAAGCTCAACTACAATACGGTCTGTTCCTTGTTTTACAATAGAAGGTTCAGTTACACCAAACCTGTCTACACGAGTACGGATAATTTCGATTGCCCGATCAAGCGCTTCCGTTCTTTGTGACTTCAGAAAAGCTACAATTTCTTCGTTTGTAGAACGACGAGTGATTTCAGCTGCGTCATTTCTGTAATAACGGCTTAAGCGAGCACCTTCATTCTGAGATTCGAAAAGCGTAACCATTTCATCTATGAAATCAGTGTCATTAGCTAAAGCGGTTTGTCTTGACTGAGAGATAACTTGTTCAAGATTTTCATCTCTGTTATCCCCGGCAAGCTCAAGAAGTAATTGAGGAGTTCCTACTTCAAGCATTACATACATTCCACCTTGCAGATCAAGACCTAGGTTTAATGTTCGTTCTTTTATACTTGCGAGCCTTTCTCTGTTCTCGTCCATATACTGAGCGCTGTCAGCAGAAGAAAGCTCACTAATTTGTTTTTGTTCCAGACTCCATTGTACCGTTGGAAAAAGGTACCAGAGCGTCATCCCTAAAAAGGCGACGATAAGTCCGATTTTAAATCCGTTTCCTTGCATAAGATTAGATTTTAGTATTTAGATTTTTAGTATTTGAATAGATATTAGATTCAAGACGTAAGATTTGAGATTATTTGAAATCTTAGCTTGAGTTGAATTCAAAAAAGAATTCTTAAATTTGGTTATTGAATGTTGGGTGTTGAATATTAAATATTCACCCGATGGATACTAAGGAGCGTTTATTGCTACTCCTGATTGGAAAGGTCTTTGTGATACTTCACCTGTTAAAATCTCCCAATTAGTTTCCAGCCCTACAAGATTTTTTATGCAGGATTCAGAAACTGTTTTAGGCGATTTCTTTAAAGTCGAAATTTCTTTTTGTGAAACAGCATTTGATTTGATGTTTTCTGTAATTACCGCTGTACCCATTCCGGCAGCAGAATTCTGATATGCATTCCACTGATCGATAATAACACGGTAAGCATCTTCACCTTCAGAAAAAGGGAGTTCAAAATCATCACTGTTTTCAGATACTATATCAGAAGCTTTTCGAATTACTTCGTTTAATTCAGTTTCGTCGTCAGCTAAATCTTCGATGAGTAAACGTAAAGAAGCATTCTCTTCAGATTTCACTTTGGCATCGAGCCATGAAGTAAATTCTGAGTGCACTTTATGATCCTGAACGGGTTCTGCGAAATGCATTACAAACCCAAGTAGAATCAGAACGAAGCTATATGATTTAGTAATATGTGTTCTGAATTTTTTCACAGCATGCAATATATAGAACTAACAGTCATCTTATCAATACTAATTTGATGATTGTATCAGGTAAAATAAAAAAGGCTTCCTGATAATCAGAAAGCCTTTATCGTTGTCATATTAGAAGAATTTATTTAATCAGAGTCATTTTCCTAATTAAAACAGAGCCTTCTGTTTGCAGTCTGTATAGGTACAAGCCTGAAGCCAGATTAGCTGCATCGAAGCTAACAGTATACTTACCAGCACTTTTTCTTTCATCTACCAAAGTTTGTACAAGTCTACCTGTAATGTCATAGACCTTTAAACTTACTTTACCCTGTTTTTCAATTGCATAACTGATCGTTGTTGCAGGATTGAAAGGATTTGGGTAATTCTGTGACAGTTCAGTAGAAGCAGGAATATCATTTTCGTATTGGTTTGATACCGGACTTGATGAAACTTCGAATTGTTCTTCTTCAGAAAAAGCAGATCCTAAAAACCCATTATCTACTGACTGAACCTGCCAGTAGTAGGTGCCATTTGGCAACCCTTGAATTTTCATCGATGTTTTATATCCGGCATTTCCGTTTGACTGAATTCTCAATTTCCCGGTAGCAATATCGGCATTAGCTGATAGTATATCAGACATTCCCGGACCCGTACCTATTCTCACATTATAAGTCAATGACCTGGACGGTGTTTGTGCATCCATAGCTGCATCCCAGCTTAATTTTACTGTATCCTGAATAACAGACGCTAGCACTCCGCCCGGAGTTGAAGGAGCTGTATTTTTTATAGCTGTATTGTTGGAAAGTATTTTTGAATCACCTCCTGATACTATAATGTCCAGATCACCGTCTCCATCGTAATCGGCCCATGTTACTGATTCTGCTCCATTCAGGTTTAGCTTTTGTTCAGCTATTTCACCGCGGTTATTATTAAAGATACTTGCACTTCCCTGAGCACTAAGCAGAACATCCGGGTCACCATCGTTGTCGTAATCCCCGATAACAGCTTTACTATTAGAAGCTGTTACTTTTTGTTTCTCAGGTGATGAATTGACCGAATAAAACAAATCAAAATCTGCATTAGTATTTTTATAAAATCCGGTAAACAGATTTGTCTTTGCTGCATCGGTGTAACCAGTAATAAGTATATCCTGATCTGTATCAAGATCGAAATCAGTAAATGCTACCGTTCCATCAATTACTCCCTGGAAAGAGGATTCAGAACCGATAAAAGCGTCATTTCCTAAGTTTTTGTATAAGATAGCATCAATATTTCCATCCGAATCTGCTCCAGTTATTAACACATCAGGTCTTCCATCTGCGTCCACATCACCCCAACTTGCAGCAGCTTTACTTAGTCCTGCAAAACCGAAAGCGACAGGCTCAAAAACTCCTGATCCTTCATTTTTGATAAGTATAGTTTCAGGATTTCCATTTACGGTTCCCGCGAGCAGAAAATCAATATCTCCATCGGTATCATAATCTGCCGGTGCAATCATGCCGTCGTCAAAACCAGGTAAGGTGAAACCGGAATCTATAAAAGCCCCTTCGTTATTTAGGTAAACTTTGGTTATGGCACCATCCGAAGATTCCCCTGAAAGCACCAGATCAACAAATCCATTCTGATCTATATCAAACCAAAAAATTGTACTGTTTGTAACCCCAACAAAAGCTTCATCCGTAGCTGTTAACTCTCCACTACCGTCGTTCTGTAATAACAGTGTTTGCGGATCATTTTCGCCCTCTTGTCCGGTGATTAGTAAATCAAGATCTCCGTCATTATCAAAATCTGCCCAGGATGATATTCCATTAATCAGATTAGGCAATGTCACGTCTTCCTCTTCATAAGCAGAAGTTGGAATGGCTGTTATCTTTTCAGGAAACCCACTTTCTTGTCCAAATCTGTTTACAGCAATTACATAGAATTGATATGTTTGATCATTTTCTAATCCGCTGATCACTACACTCGTATTGTTATATCCATATAATGTATCGTTTGCAAAAACACCGAATCCATCTAATCCTGAATACACATAGTAATAATCAAAGTAAGCACTATCATTTGCTGCCCAACTAAGTTGAACTGCTCTATCTCCTGCTGTTGCAACTACATTTTCAGGCTGATTTGGAACAGGTTTTGGAAAACTTGACAGTGTATTTGAAAGCTCGCTTTCCTGCATGTCTGCATTTACAACAGAAACAGCGAATGAATAATCCTGAAGTGCTGTCAAATCCAATACTAACTTCGCAGTATCTTGACGAAACTGGCTACCTGCTCTGGTAGAATCAATCAGCATTAACTCTCCGTCTTCAGTGCCCATGTACACTTTATACATTAAGAAGTTTTCACTATCACTTTGTGTCCAAAGAGGCATTAAACTATTTGGTCGGAACCCATCCCGTATTTCAAGTAAAGTAACAGCATCAGGTGCAGGAACCTCAACAGCGGTTGCACTAAAAGTTACTGATTCCAATCCCTCAACCGAACCTGTAACCTCATATTCTCCAAGCTTGTCGCCCAAAGTAAATATTATCCGTGCTTTCCCCTCTGAATTAGTAATTACTGAATTACTACTTAGTTCCGCACCCAATGCGTCTTCCGGAAGATTCGAAATCGCAAAACTTACTGCTATTCCTTCAACCGGCGTTTCATTTTCATCTAACACCTGAACCGTAAGTGGATGAGCAAGGTTTTTTCCGGGATTTCCCATTTGTTCATCCCCCGAAAAAACGTTTAAAAATGCGGGCTCAACCGGCTCTGTTTCCTCAAAATTATTAGATCCACTTGGCTGATATTTATAATTGAAAGAAAAGCTGCTTCCAAATGCCTGAGGAACTTCAGTAATTTCCATTGCCGCGTAGTGACCTTCGCTGGTATATACTCCCCAAAGTTCTCCTACTGATATTGGTTGTCCTCCTGTTCCGTTTGAAAAGTCCCAAGTTGTTCCAATCCATGGTTCTTCATTAGTCCAAGTTGGAATACTTGTTATGCTTTCAAGTCCCTCGCCTTGTAGTTTAATCACTCTATTTCCTTGAATTGAAGGAGCTCCCTCTCTTCCAAAATTCACACCTTCATTGCTTGATCCTTTGAAATCGGCAACAAAACTACCGTTTTCTTCTTGATTTGATACGGATTCTGTAGAAAAATCAAAGAATTGCCAGTCCCCTTCATCTATAATAATGGTTGCTGAACCCATGATTACATCTCCTGCTGCGATCGGTGTAGCACTTACCGGAGAAAAGATGTTTTCACTTTCATTTCCAAAGGCATCTACACTAAAAACCCGGTAGAAATAAGTTTCCCCATTATCAACAGCATCATCTACATACATTGTTGAAGGTGTTGAAACTAAAAAAGAAGCACTTGCCGGGTTATCGTCATTTAAAGCACGATAGATTTTATATTCTTTAGCTCCTGAAACCGGATCCCAGGATAATTCTACTGAACCTGCCAATCCTTCTGCTGATAAGTTTTCAGGAGCTTTAACCAACTCTCCTGAAATAGTGAAGAATACAGGATCAACAGCACTATGTGACTCCAAATAGGCTTTTATTATGTAATCTCCTTGTGTATCCCCCAATGAATAATCCATGTAAGCTCTATTATTAAAAGTAGAAGCTTTGTTAATATTAATTCCATCCGGCGTGAAAAAACTTCCACCGATCGCTCCATCAGGAATTGATGATTCTTCGAACGTGACAGTTATGCCATTCATTGGCTCACCAATGTCATCAATCACAACGATTTCTAAAGACCTCGCCACGGTATCTCCCAATACGGCAACTTGATTTTGACCACCGGCAATTACCAGAGTAGCCGGCTGAGGGCCGGTCACCACTTCTTCAGCAATAATACTAAACTCTACAAATTTAGCATCGTCTGAAGCAAGTGTAGCTTTAACTGTATACACACCTTCTACATCTCCAAGTGTTACCGTGGCTTGTGCGAAACCGGAAGCATTTGTTGTTGCCGACGGCGTAACTGTGGCTTCTTCTGAAACTCCTATCGGATCATCAGAAATATCAAAATTTACTGTTACACCTGAAGCCGCAAGCCCATCCTGATCTGTGACATATACTACAATCGGATTGCTAACTTCCGAACTAATATCTGCAGTTTGATTATTTCCACTTTGTATAGCTATCGAATATTCAGGGTCATTACCTTCGGATGACGTTTCTTCAAATGTTCTGCTTCCATCAGGCTGATATTTATACTTATACTCAAATGAATTCCCAAAATTACCCCCGGGTAAAGCTGTGATTTCTATGGCTGCATAATTACCTTCTCTTGTATAAATACCCCATAGTTGCCCTACAGAGATAGCTTGTCCCTGAGTTCCATTTGTAAAGTCATAAGAAACTGATACCCAGGGCGCTGCATCAGTTCTTGCGGGCACTGATTTTAAAGTATCTAAATTTCCTGTCCCTAAAAGCAGAAATCTTCTTCCTGTTGATGAAAGCGATGTACTTCCTTCATTTCCGAAGTTAACGCCTTCATTGTTCACGAAAACAAAATCTGGAAGGTAATCACCGGCATCCTCTAATTCCCCAATGGTTTCGGATGAAAGGTCTACTCCATTCCCTGACATACTTGTAGAATTTCCTGCAATCTGACCTGATTTTGAATCATTAAGATTTGTTTCATCAAGGGTTGTGCCACCCTCACTCATATATTTGTATTTAAATACAAAGCTATCTCCAAAATTACCGTCCGGCAATTCGTCAATTTGCATTACAGCATATAAACCTTCAGATGTGTAAACAACCCAAAGTTGCCCTGGTGTAATGGGTTGCCCCTGCGTACCATGCGTAAAGTCCCAGCTGGTATCTACCCAAGGAGCTGCATCTGTCCATTCGGGAACTGTTTTTACCGTATCGATATCTCCTGTCCCTAATAAAAGAACTCTTTTATCAGGAATTAATGAAGAAAACTCTTTCCCGAAATTAACTCCTTCATTGCTACTGCCCCAAATGTCTGGGGTATAACTATCTGTCTCATCTGAAGAGAATGCTTTTTGATGAGTAAAATCATAATACTGCCAGGTTCCTGATACTTTCTGTAAAGTATCTACTCCTGAAACTACTTGCGCTATTAATCCGCTTTGTGTTGCAATAAAAATTATCATCACACTTAAAGCAGAAAAAAACAGCCGACTTATTGGTTTGTAATATTGTTCCATTGTAATAGGTTTAATTGAATGTCACTCCTCCCAATTTGGGTTTTCGCAATTAACCAATTACACCTTTACTTCTACATACCCTGTTCAGGGTATTTTCAATTGTAAGGAATATACCCTTAGTCGGGTATTTATGAATTTCGAACCATTGAATAGTTTTTCTCATCTAATTTTAACCCACACTTAACTAAATGAAAAATCTGTTACTATTATTAAACTTTCTATTACTACCTGTTATAGCTTCTGCGCAATGGGTACAAGCCGAAAATCCTGAAGATATTCGATTAGGAGTTGGAGGGTTTGGGATTGTTGGAGATACTATTTTCACAGGTTCGGCTTTAACTGCCGGATTCGACTCTGATCCTAAAGCTTTATATAAGTCAGGAGACGATGGAGAAACATGGTCAATTGTGAATCCTGAAAGTGGTCTTCGAAATGAAGGGCTTACTTTTTATTCTTTAACCGGGCTGGAAAGTGGTCTCTATCTTTCCCGAAACCGGGAGCTTAACATCTCAACTGATGGTGGTCTTAACTGGATTACCAGCGGAACTTTTCCTCAGGGCGATGAATCCATACCCCGTCATTTTGTTCAATTAGGAAATGTTGTAGTTGGAGGAGCTCAGGGTGACACCAATAACGGCTCTGATGGTATCTTTAGAAAAGTTGGTGATGGAGATTGGGAACCGGCAAATGAAGGCTTACCTGAAGCACAGGATGAAGATCTTGTAACTCCTCAGATTTTTGACTTAGAACTTTCCGGGGATCGAATTTTACTGACTGCAGGATCAGATGTTTATTTTTCAGATGACACTGCAAAAACATGGACTCGTTTTACAGGATTTGGAACTTATATAAATCAACTTGCCGTTGGTAACGGTCTGGTAATTGGCGCCGGATTCAGAAGTGGCACGGCTTATCTTTTTAAATCTGATGATAATGGTACAACATTTGAGAGATTAGATCGACCGGGAGACTTTAGACCGGGAATAAGAACTCTTCATTTTTCTGATGGCTATTTTTATGCGGCTATAGAAGCACACTTTGAAGGCGATGGTGGAATTTATGTTTCTGAAGACGGCGAAAACTGGTCGTTACTCGGATTAAAAAATGCCAGAATAACTAATATAAATACAACGGATGACAAAGTACTTGCTACTGTACAGAACTGGATTGACGCTGACTCTCTGAGAGGGGTTTGGAGCTTCCCTAAATCAGATGTGGTTGTTACTTCTTCAGAACTTGAAGAAACTCCGTCATCTTTCGCTTTAAATCAAAATTATCCGAATCCCTTCAACCCTTCAACTTCGATAAGTTTTAAATTGAATGAGGCTGGTACTGCTCAACTTCAGGTATTCAATATGTTGGGTCAAAAAATTGCCACTCTTGTCGATGGGTTCAAATCTGCAGGTTCACACACTGTAAATTTTGATGCTTCAAATTTTTCAAGTGGAGTTTATATTTATCGTTTACAAGTTGGTGAATCCATACAAGTTCGAAGGATGATGCTGATAAAATAATTATGGAATATTATTCAAACGCGAAGGCGATAGTGATTACTGTCGCCTTTTTTATTGAATTAAGTTACCAATATACCCTGAATAGGGTATTTAAAAAATTCTCACCTAAAAGCATATTTCTATATCAATTTTAACCACTTCGCATAAACTAACTGCGGAGTACATTTCAGGAGTACAATATGAAATCATTAAAATATCTGTTAGTTCTGGTGTTGATTGGAGGTTTTTTCACAAATTATGTGAATGCTCAATCTGCAGCAGACCTGTATGATAATGGAAGATATGGCGAAGCCGCCATACAATATGAACGGTGGGCAGCTGATGATGCTGAATACTATTTATGGGCTGCAAGAAGCTATTCAGCTGTAAAAGAATGGGATAAAGCAATCGAAATGTATGAGAAATACAGAGATGGCTTTAAATCAGCAAATAAAGCCCAAATCAATGAATTAATATCCATCCTCAAAAAACCAGTGGAAAATATAAAAGTTGAAAATTTGGGTGGCTCGGTTAATTCTCAATATGGAGAAATGAGCCCCCGGATTAGTGCAGATGGCAATAAACTATATTTTTTCTCAAGTGACCGGCCCGGTGGTCGTGGAGGTGAAGATGTTTGGGTTTCTAACAAAAACAGCAATGGAGACTGGCAACGCCCAAGTCTTATGCCTTCCCCTATAACAACTACTGGAAATGAGGCTCCGGAAATAATCAGTAATGACGGAAGCATGATGATTCTTTTCGGTAATTATGAAGGCTACTTTGGCGGTGGAGATCTTTTTTATAGTTACAATCAGGGAGATCGTTGGACAACACCTTGTAATATGGGTGGAGGGATTAACTCTTCATATTTTGAAGCCGATGTAACAATTTCTCCCGATGGAAAAACAATCCTGTTTACTTCAGAAGAAAACAGAGTGGGACGTGGAAGTGGCGATCATTACGATATCTATATCAGCCAGCTTCTTAATGGAGCATGGACTACACCTAAAAAACTTCCTTCAAGTATAAATCTTCCAAAAAGTAATCAAAGAGGTGCTTTTTTAAGTTCTGATGGGAGAACTCTTTACTTTTCCTCCAGAGGCCATGCTACTTTTGGTGGATACGATCTTTTTGTAACAAGAAGAATTGGCGATGGTTGGGACACCTGGAGTAAACCAGAAAATTTGGGAAAAGAAGTAAACACCGTTTTAAATGATCTTTATATATCGGTAGCCGCCTCAGGTTCATATCTGTATTTCAGTAGAAATACTACCGGCTCTAACAATGATGGATATGGAGCTAGTGATATGTTCAGAATGGAAATTCCACGTGAATTTCGTCCCGAGCCTGTTGTAAATGTTACAGGTATAATAACTAATCAGGATGATACGCCTATAGAAGCTACCTTATTTTGGAGCGACCTTGACACCGGAGATCAACTGGGTTATATCACAAGTGATGCACAAAATGGGGAATATTTAGTTACGCTTCCTTACGGGAAACGCTACCTCATCACAGCTAATCAAAAAGGATATCTTTTCCAGACACAGGTTCTTGATTTAAGAGATGGACCTGATACTGAAGAAGGGTTTTCCGATGTAAAAAAGGATATTCAGTTGGACGAGGCTACTGAAGGAGCACGAATTGTTCTTCGTAATATCTACTTTGATACCGGTAGCGCAAATCTTCGGGACGAAAGTCAGCAAGAACTGGATCGTTTGTATGACATTATGGAAAAATCCGGTCTTGTAATTGAAATCGGAGGACATACTGATAATGTAGGTAGAGAAGATTCCAACGAACGTCTTAGCCAGGCTCGTGCCGAAGCGGTTAGAACCTATGTTATTGATCGAGGAATTGCGGAAGAACGTATTCAGGCAAAAGGCTATGGAGAAACCGAGCCAATTGCTACGAACGAAACTGAAGAAGGACGTCAGGAAAATCGACGTGTAGAAATCAAGGTTCTTAGTAATAACTATCAGCGCGAAGGCACCGGAGATGTACTGGATGAAGGTAATATAGACCTGAGTCAAAATGAAGAAGAAGAAGTTCAACAGAATCTGTATGAACTGTATCGAAATGCAGCTTTTCGTGGCGGACTCCCTGCTAAATCTGCTTGCTATGGAAATATCCCTTCAAATGTAAGAGTTACAAGTGGTGGCGGAAGCATAATTTCTTCTTCATGGTATATTGATGATGAAGGAAATGATATAAGCGCTTTCGGCGGATCAAGCATCAATTTTATTACTCATACCGGTAAAGGTGCTCATGTATTTCCAAATGTTAGTGGAGCCGGAGTTCTTTACCAAAGTGGAAAAGGAAATAAAGAAAGGAGCATCTGGGGATACTTCCTCGGCGATGCAATAGGTGGTGGAATTGAATGGATCAGATATAAAGATCTTAGTGGTAAACTGAATCTACCTTTGTCATTCGATTACGGAATGAGTGCTTTTCTTGTCTTCAATAAAGAAGAGTCAACCATTGATACTCAAGGTGGTAATTTTGTGAACCAAACGGTGTATACAACTGCATTAGGTTTACCGTTAACAGCCCGTATCAGATACAACATGAATGTTTCTGATATTAAAGTTTCACCATATGCATCGTACAATTATAACCTATTAAGTTTGGTTGATATCGAGCCTAATACTGAAACAGATGGCAATGGTGATATCACTACTGCCATTGGTGATGCTCAGAGTTGGCTCGAAATCGGAGCTCGTGCTAAGTTTAAGTTCATAACCGGCGGTTTAGGCTTGCAAAACAGCGATGGTGGAAGTGCAATTATGTTACGAGCCGGGCTTTCATTTTAATCTAACATATAAAAATTCGTGACCTTAGGGTCACTCCTGAAGGGTCGCAGAAAATATCTGCGGCCTTTTTTAATAACCAAATTCATTTGGTTATTAAAGTTTACTGAGTTTCTATTTGAAAACTCAATCTTATTTCAGTTCCTTTTTCCTGAAATGAATTTATCTCTAACCCAGCTTCCATTTGCGCCGCTCTTGTACGCATATTGTTTAGTCCATTGCCTAAATTCGAAGCCTCGTTAACGTCCATCCCTTTTCCGTCATCACTTACTGTAACAACCAACTCTGCACCACTAAAGTCAAAGCTAATAATAACATTAGTTGCTTCAGCATACTTTCTGGTATTATTTACGGCTTCCTGAATAATCCTCATCAAGTTCAAAGACTGAGAAGGATCCAAAATAAAATCTTCATCTATTTTTGATTTCACCAGAACTTGTAGTTCTCCAAAATATCTCTGTTGTCTTCGTATATAAGATTTAAGATGATTCTCGAAATCAGAAAACTGTACTTTTTCTTTATCTAACAACCAGATCGTTTCTCTGAGGTCAGTCATGGTATTTCGGGCATCTTCATCCAGGTTTTTAAGTAATGTCCCCGCTTCTTCTTGCTGACCTTTTTCGATATGCATATTACTGATTTCAATGCCAGTGATCAGATTTGTTATTTGAGAACCAACATTGTCGTGCAGATCACGTGAAATCCGCTCTTTTTCCTGATGGAGCTTTTGTTGGTATTCTATCTCCCGATTTAATTTTCTGACTTTAACATTAGACCTGATTTGCATAACACCTACGATCAAGCATGTAAATAGAATTCCTGATATTGAGAAAAACCACCAGGTTTTATAAAAAGGAGGTAATATTGAAAAGTTATATGTCGCTACCTGCCCACCCCATTGTCCGCCAGGTCCCTTAGCAGAAACAAAAAAAGTATACTTCCCATCCGGGAGGTAATCATAATAAGCTGAAGATCTTTCATTAACATGAACCCAATCTTCATCAATACCGCCAAGTTTAATTCTAAACTCAGTTTTATGAGGAGCAGCATAGTTTAATGAAGAGAAACTGATTTCAATTTTACTTTGTGAATCAAATTCAGGCTCGTTCTGAAGAGTTATTTCCTCACCATCTTTTGTAACTTCAGCTATGTAAGGAAAAAAAGTAGTGTTTGAAAAGTCAGCTTTTTCAGGGTTTATTTTTACAACTCCTGAGGTTGTTGCAAATAATAAATCTCCATTTTTTAATAATTCAATAGTTGAATTATTTGCAGTTTGCATGTTATCGGTTAACATCCCGTCATCTTTAACAAATAATTGATACGGAATTAAACTTAATTGATTGTTCTCATATTCTTCAAAATAAGAGGTCTTGGTTCTCACGATACCATTACCTGTAGCCATCCAAAAGTTCCCTTTTTTATCTTCCTTAAAGCCTGCATAATTCACTTCCGGTATTCCTGAAGTTAAATCAAAAGAAATTAGCGTATTATCAGATATCTTTGCTAATCCATTACCAAGAGTCCCTACCCATATTTGAGATTTTTTATCGGCATACACAGAAATTACTTGATCAGATTTTAATCCCTGATCTTTATTAAACACACTGATTGTATCATTTTTAAACCTTACAACACCACCACCAAAAGTACCTGCCCAAATATTCCCTTTATTGTCTTTAGTTATGGTAGTACAAAAGGGATTAGGTAAAACATCATCTTTAAAGCTTCTTAGTACTTTATACTGTTTATCCAGCTTATCTATTCCATTATTGGTGCAAACCCAAAGGTTTTTTTCCTCATCAAACTGAAGACCTCTTACATAATCATCTGACAAACCATTGTCTACCTTAAGCTGCTTTATAATTTGATTATTTCTTACCTGGATTATTCCAGCCCCCTGTGTTCCAAACCAGATATCTCCATTTTCAGCAACCGTAGAGGATTGTGTATAACCATTTGTCTTAACCGGTGGTGATTCAAAGCTATTCCATCCTTTTGTATCAGCTACTTTATATCCATTACTATAACTTCCTATCCAAACCTTTCCGGAACTGTCCTGTTTTACTAATACTACCTCGTCATCATATATATCTTCCCCGTTTACAGATATCATTTCAATCTTTTTAGGAACCATTAACGCCAAGCCTTTTTCAGTAGCTATTGCAACCTCTCCATCTTTCATAAAAAATATGTCATTGATCATATCTGAGATTAATCCATCAATGACTGAATAGTACTCTGTCTCTCCTGATAATTTTACACTAGTTACCCCTCCTTCTCCACGATGACCTATCCATATCGAACTATCATTCGGGTTTTCAGAAATTGTATAGACAAAATTGTTAATAAGACCATTTTTATTAGTGATTTTGTCTACAATTTCTCCTTGTTCAAAAACAGAAATACCCCCTCCATTGGTGCCAACCCAAATTTGTCCATTTGAGACCTCTGTTATACCTCTGATCGGAAAATCGGGTAGACCTGATTCGGAAGAATAATTCTCAATTTCTTGATCTGAAATAACACTTACCCCACTATTTGTTCCTACCCATATTCGTCCTTTGGAATCATCATAGAGTGTCCACACCTCATTACTTATCAAACCATTTTCGACATTAATATGTTGTTGGACAGAGTCGTTACTAATCACATAGATGCCATCGCCATAGGTGCCGGCGTAAATCTTTTTATCTTTAACAATAATTGTTTTTACTGATTGGAGAGGTTCTTCAAAAAGAGTTGTAATTGAATCGCCTTGGAATATTTGAATACCAGTACCGAATTGGGATAATAAGTACTCATTATTGTCATAAGGAGTAATTTCATAGAATGTACCTCCTGCGTTTTCATTTTGGTAAGCAAAAAATTTACTCCCATCAAATTTTAACAACTCAGTGGTACTAACAACCCATAGAAAACCTTCCCTATCCTGATACAGATCCTGAACCTGAATTCCATTGATTCCTTCATCTACCCCATAATTTCGAATATTGTACTCGGATAAGCTAACAAGATGCTCTGAAACTGACTGCGAAAAAACTGATACGGTTTGTAACGCAAAACAAACCAACATCCCTATTTTTTTTATATCCATATCCCCACTTTATTTTTGAAAATAATAAACATTTCAAAAATTGTAAGTAGAAAAACTAAATCATTTATTAACTGTGGTCAAAGAAAGCATTAACATCATCAATGATGTCAGCTGAGCTTAGACCAAACCCTTTGACATTGCAAATCTAACAGCAGAAGCTCTTGAATGCACATGCAGTTTTTTATATATATTTTTGATGTGAGTTCTAACTGTGTGGTGACTGATAAACAGTTCTTCTCCTATCTGCTGTTCAGTAAGGTCATCCACAATACCTTTCAGAATATCCAGCTCTCTGTCAGTTAAAGAAAATTGTTCCTGAGTTTCTTTGGCTTTTTCTTCTTTTGATTGGCGTGAATCTTTCACATAATTCATGAGTTTAGAAGCAATAAGAGGGGAAAGAGCAGCTTTACCATCAGAAAGTTCATGAATTGCATCTACATATTTTTGTACAGGGTCATCCTTTAACAGATAGCCGGATGCTCCAGCCTGTATTGACTGAAAAATCTTTTCATCGTGTTCGAAAACGGTTTGTATCAGTATATCGATTTCAGGGTATTTCCCTTTAATAATCCCGGTTAATTCGATTCCTGATTTACCGGGCATTTCGATATCCATAAGTATTACTTCAGGTAAACTCTTTGGTGAACACTTTTCTAAAGCTTTGATCGCCTGAGTACCATTATTTGCAGAAAACACGATTTCAATCTCCTCAAAAAAGGAGAACCTTTCTATTAATCTGTCTATGATCTTTTGCTGATCTTCTACTATTGCTATTCTTTTACTCATATATGAAGAAACCAAGAAATTGAATAAATCTATATACCCTTATGAGGGTATATTTACCTCAAAGATTAATTTTATAACTGTTCCTTTACCCTTTTCTGCGGTGATCTCAAATAATCCATTCATTTCTTTGGCCCGATGAGCCATATTATTTAATCCATTCCCTTTTTCAAGCTCCTCATCAATATCCATTCCTTTCCCGTCATCTTTAATCAGGATGTTTATCTTATTTTTATTTAGTGTGCAGTCGATAGAAAAAGTAGTTGCTTCTGCATATTTGCGGCAGTTATTTAGTGCTTCCTGAATTATTCTGGTAAGATTTAAAGATTGACCGGGATCTAATACAGACTGATTATTTACTGAAGAATCTAACGATACCTTAAGTCCTTCTAAATATCTTTCCTGTCTTCTTAAGTATCCCCGCATATGGTCTATAAATACTCCAAATTCAACCTTTTCCTTATCCAACAACCATATTGTTTCTCTGAGGTCTGTCATCGCACTTCGTGCATCACTATCCAGATTATTTAATAGCGAAAGTGCTTCATCCTGTTGGTTCTTCTTTACGTGAAGGTTACTTACCTCAATTCCTGTAATCAGATTAGTGATTTGAGAGCCTACATTATCATGTAACTCCCGTGATATTCTTTCTCTTTCTGCCTGAATCTTTTGTTGGGTTTCAAGTTCCCGGTTCAAAGCTCTGAGTTTCATATTAGATCGTATATAAACGCCACCCGCACCCGACCCGAACAAACCCAAGAAGCAGATTCCTAAAAACCACCATGTCTTATAAAATGGAGGAAGTACTGTAAAGTCAATACTCGTTGTTTTTTTACTCCATTGTCCATCAGGACCAATCGCCGAAACATTAAATTTATAATCTCCATCCGGTAAATAATCATAGTAAGCAGTATTTCTATTTTCCACATACACCCAGTCTTCATCAATACCATCTAATTTTATTCTGAATTTGGTTTTTCCGGGTGATTGAATATTTAATGCAGAATAGGAGATCTCGATTTTTTTGTCATCTGGTGTCAATTCTCTCACATTTTCATTACCTAATGACACCTCATCAACCACAAAATCATCTATATAAGGAAAAAATGATTCAGTATTAATTTCTGCATTATCCGGATCGATGAGTACCGCCCCTCTTACAGATGCAAATAAGATATTTCCGTTTGCAAGTTTTTTGACCGTAGCATTATTTGCCGGCTCCATCTTATTTGAAAGCAGCCCCTCATCTAATGCATATTTTGCATAAGACATTTTTTCGAGCTCACCCTTTCTAATTTGTGATAGTTCTTCAGGATTTATTTTAAAGATCCCACTATCAGTAGCGAGCCAAAGCATGCCATTATCATCTTCCACTATTCCTGAAATCGAGTGAGGAGGAATTCCTTCAGCTCGTCCATAATGATAAAATTTTCCATCGATATAGTGAGACAAACCGAATCCTCCGGTGCCAATAAAAACAGTGCCATCAGAATATTCAGCAAAACTAAAAATGTTTTGAGATCCCAATCCTTCTTCAGTACCAAAGGTTGTTATGTTGTCTCCATCAATCAATGCTCCGCCTCCTCCAAAAGATCCGTACCAAATTCTCCCTTTAGTGTCACTAATCATAGTTATACAAAAATCATTAGGTAAGCCATTCTCAGTTGTGTAGGCTTTAACTTGTTCTAAAGAAGAATTAAAAACGTTAATCCCTTTATTGGTACCAACCCATAAATTATCCTCATTATCAATAGCTAAGCATCTTGAAAAATTATCAAGCAGACCATCTTCATCAGAAAGTTTTGCAACTACACGTTGATCTTTAACTTTTACAACTCCTGTACCGGGAGTTCCAAACCAAATATTCCCCTCATTATCAACTGTATTTGAGCTACCGTAACCATTAGTATAATTTCCGGCTGTTCCTGGAGATTCAATTAGGGACCATTTTTCATCCCCTTCCTGATAATAAAAAAATCCGCTCCCATCAGTACCAAGCCATATTGCACCATCTCCATCCTGATCTACTGTTACCATTGCTGAAGTAGAAATACCTTTTGTATTTTCATCAAAAACCGTTACCAGTTTTTTTGTTAATACAGAAATCCCCCTTTCTGAAGCCACGAGACCGGTTCCATCTTTAGTAAACCCAACAAAAGTTAGAAAGTTAGAAATCAGGCCATCATCGGCTTTTAGATTGTCAATTTTTCCATTTTTATATCGATCTAAACCTCCTCCATGATGTGCTATCCAAATTGAACTGTCTACAGGGTTTTGTGCAAAATACTGAGGATCAGAATCGCTTAACCCGTCTTTAGTAGTTATATATTTATAAGGCTTATCATCCCTGAAAATTACAATCCCTTCTTTGTCGGTACCCACCCAAATATCACCGTTGAACATTTCGGTAAGTCCTCGGATGTTATTAAATGGAAGACCGTTTTCGGTGGTAAAATTCGTGAATGTACCACTCTCATATATGCTAACACCATCATTCGTACCTATCCATAGTCGTCCTTTTCTATCGGTAATAATTTTCCAGATTTCATCGCTTACCAAACCATCTTCTTTTGTATAGGTTTTTAACTCTTTCTCTCCATCGAAAAAAGCCAACCCTGTACCATAAAGTCCTAACACTAAGGTACTATCATTTAATAATGACATACTTTTAACAAATCCGTTTGGGGAGGTGAGTTCTTCTTTATATTGAATTAAAGAATCGCCATTGAATTTATAAATCCCTTCGCCAATTGAGGGTATCCAAAGACCTCCATCAGGTGATGGATAAATTTCATACAGAGATCCACCAACATACCCTTTATTGAATTGTTTTAACTTAATACCGTCATATCTGACAAGACCGTTTATGTTAGCCGTCCAGAGGAATCCGTTGTTATCCTCATAGACATAATAAGCTTCTTCATCAGGCATCCCATCCTGAACTCCTAAATTCCTAATAGAATAAGAACTCCAGAAGGAGTTTGTTTCATAAATTGATTGACCAAATAAGTTGAGATGTATAAATCCCAACACCACAAATAATACCCCTTTTTTCATACCCTATTAATACCCAATACATTATTAAAAACTATCCAACAAGCTGGCATTTCAAATTAATTTATTTCATTTATTGGACTTTCAAAAATTTTATCCATTCTATCAACTGAATCATACTTTTTACTAAATTTTCGATATTCCTTATTTTAACCTGTGTAAATGGATTAGTAACAAAATTGCAAAGCAATGAATAACTCTGTAGGAATCATCGGAATGGGCTGGGTCGGCTCAAGTGTAGCTATCAGTATTTTAAATCAGGGTATTTGCAAAAATCTTCTTGTTAATGATTTAAATCAGGACATAGCCGAAGGTGAAGCCATGGACCTCAATCATGGCTCTTCATTTTATCCGGGTGCCACAGTAAAGCCTGCACAGATTGAAGAAATGATCGGCTGTGATGCTATTGTTATTACTGCAGGAAGAGGTGGCAGTGGATCTGAAACCCGTTTGGACCTTCTAAAAGACAATGTAAAAATAGCACGAACTATTTCTGAGAAACTAAAAGGATTCAAAGGAATTTTGATCATTGTTTCTAATCCTGTGGATGTACTCCCTTATTTTTATCAACAGTTTACAGGTTTACCGACTCATAAAGTTATAGGTACAGGAACTTTTCTGGATACCGCCCGACTTCGTGATATTATTGGTGACCGAATGCAGATTGAACCCAAAAGTATCCATGCTTATGTAGTTGGTGAACATGGCGATAGTGAAGTTGTACTTTGGTCCGGAGCTGATATCGGTGGAAAACCAATTCGTGAATGGTCAAAATGGAAACCTGAATATGAGCCGGAAATAGCAGAAAAAGTTCAGAAAGCTGCTTATGAAATTATCAAAAGAAAAGGAGCTACAAATCATGCTATTGGGCTGGTTACTGCAACCCTTTTGAAATGGATCATGAGAAATGAGCGAAGAATAGTTACTGTATCAACGGTAATTGATGGAAATTTTGGGTTAAAAAATGTAGCCATTTCTCTTCCGTCTGTCGTTTCTTCTCAGGGAGTAGAAGAAATAATTGATGTGGAAATGGATGACAACGAAAAAGAAAAATTCCTTCAGTCCGCTCAGGTTTTGAAAGAAGCAATAGCAGAAGTTCAGTAAATTAATCTTCTATAGCTGATCTTAAACGGTCGAACTCCTGCTTCAGGAATATACCGGTGTGTGATTTTTTGATATTTGAAACTTCTTCAGGGGTTCCGGTCGCTATAATCTCTCCGCCACCTCTGCCGCCTTCAGGCCCAAGATCAATAATCCAGTCCGCAGCTTTTATTAGATCCAGATTATGCTCAATCACCATCACCGTATTTCCTTTGTCCACCAGTTGTTGAATTACATCTACTAACATGCGAACATCCTGAAAATGTAAACCTGTAGTAGGTTCGTCCATTACATACAATGTATCGCCGGTTCCTATTTTAGAAAGTTCCCGAGCGAGTTTGATACGTTGCGCTTCTCCTCCTGAAAGTGTAGTTGAAGACTGGCCAAGTGTTAAATATCCAAGCCCTACATCATTTAAAGTTCCAAGAATTCTGCTGATGGCAGGTTGTGCGTCAAAAAATTCTGCTGATTCAGAAATTGGCATCTGAAGAACATCAGAGATATTCTTTCCTTTATAGTAGATTTCTAAAGTTTCCCGGTTGTAGCGTTTTCCATTACAGGTTTCGCAGGTTACGTAAACATCCGGAAGGAAATTCATTTCGATCTTCCTAACACCATCACCACCGCAGGTTTCGCATCGCCCGCCCTTCACATTGAACGAAAATCTTCCCTGATCATAGCCTCGAATTTTTGATTCAGGAAGTTCTGCAAATAACCTCCTGATGTGATCAAATACTTTGGTATAAGTTCCGGGATTTGAACGTGGTGTCCTTCCAATCGGACTTTGATCAATGGAAATGATCTTATCTATTTCGTCCAGCCCTTCCACTGTGTCAAATGGCAAAGGAACACTTTTTGATTTATAAAAATGATTGGAAAGAATCGGAACCAGTGTCTGATTGATCAATGAACTCTTTCCACTTCCGCTAACTCCTGTTACTGAAATAAATTTACCAAGAGGAACTTCCAGTTCTACATTTTGAAGATTATGACCACGTGCATTTTTGATAACAATGTATTTACCATTCCCTTTTCTAACCTTTTCAGGTAACTCAATTACTTCCTCATCCCGAAGAAATTTGGCCGTCATGGAATCCTGAGCTAACTCATTCGGTTTTCCTGCCGAAACAATATAACCTCCATGTACACCTGCTCCTGGTCCCATATCCACTACGAAATCGGCATGCTCAATAGTTTCTCTGTCGTGCTCTACCACCAACACGGAATTACCAAGATCACGCAACATTTCGAGCGATTTAATCAGCTTTATATTATCACGCTGATGCAGACCAATACTGGGTTCATCTAAAATATAAAGCACACCTACTAATTGTGTACCGATTTGAGTTGCCAGACGAATTCGTTGAGCCTCTCCGCCACTTAAAGTTTGAGCCTCTCTATCCAGGTTCAGATAATCGAGTCCAACATTCAGCAGAAAATCCAACCGATCTCGAATCTCCTTCAGTACCTGACTTCCAATCTTTTGTTGCCGCTCTGTAAGATTAATTCCATACAAAGTATCTCTGATTCCATCGATATCCATCTGAACCAGGTCGTGAATATTATATCCATCAATCTTGTATGAAAGAGCTTCTTTATTGAGACGACCGCCATCACATTCAGGACAAGTCACTTTACTCATAAAAGCTTTTGCTTTATCTCGTTGCTTAGGAGATTTACTATTTTCGTATTGTTCAACAATCATATTTCGTAACCCTTCAAACTTATGTTTATAGGTTACGTTGCTGTCTTTAAAGTCGTAGCTGACAGAATATTTAGTATCTCCTCCACCATCCATCAACAAGTTTAACTCTTCTTCAGAATACTCAGTAAATGGAGTTTCAAAATCTTTATGGATGGAATCCAGGACTGCTTTTAACTGCTTAAATACAAAAACATCTCTGGGAGATCCTAAATAACGAAGACCACCGTCCGAAATGGACTGCTCTAGATTTGGCACCAATAATTCCCAGCTTACATCATAGGTACTTCCGAGTCCGTCACAATTTTGGCAAGCCCCATATGGGGAATTAAATGAAAACAGATTTGGCGCCGGGTCTTCATAAGCGATCCCACTTTCTGCATCGAATAGCTTTTGAGAAAAAAGCTTATCTTCAAACTCATTCCCTTTTTTTATCGCTAGAATTACATTTCCGTCTGCCATTTCCAGAGCAAGACGAATACTTTCTGAAATACGCTTTTCGCTTTTTGCACTGATAACAAACCGATCTACAACCACTTCGATATTGTGTGTTTTGTAGCGATCAAGCTTCATTCCTTCTTCAAGCTCTGTTAACTCACCATCTACCCGAGCAGTTAAAAATCCTTGTTTTATAGTCTGTTCAAATAGCTCACGATAATGACCTTTTCTTCCTCTTACCACTGGGGCTAGACAATACACTTTACTTCCTTCCGGCATATCCATAACAGAAGCAACCACCTGATCAGCAGATTGCTTTTCCATTTTATTTCCGGATTTGTAGGAATATGGAATGCCAACTCTTGCATACAATAATCTTAGAAAATCATAGATTTCGGTTACTGTTCCTACGGTAGATCTTGGATTACGATTGGTGGTTTTCTGATCGATAGAAATAACAGGAGATAACCCATCTATAAAATCAACCTCGGGACGCTCCATCATTCCCAGAAACTGACGGGCATACGCTGATAGCGACTCTAAAAAACGTCTTTGTCCCTCAGCATAAATGGTATCGAATGCGAGCGATGATTTTCCTGACCCTGAAAGACCGGTAATTACAACAAACTTATCTCTTGGAATATCAACATCAAAGTTCTTGAGGTTATGCTCACGAGCTCCTCTTACTACAATATTTTGCTGCAAAGTACTGGCTGTTTTGAGATTCAGAATAACTTGAAAGATACATAACAGTTACTCAAAAACCTTCATTCATAATTTTTGAAATATTTTGATCAGCTATTTCTTGAAATCTGATTATACTCTCTGATGAACAAGCGGTTTGGTACTAATCCTTCTTCGTCTTCTGAATATTCAGGTTTAATTCTTTTCAGGTTATACATAGGGATATCCCCCATGTTTTTTGCTGCTATTTTCCCCCGGGAGTCACATTCAAAAAACTGTTTTACTCTTTGATAGGTAGCATCAGAAATATTCAGAAATTCCTGAGATGCATTCTGTTCCATGCGCGCTGCAAGATTAACTGCATTACCCCAAACATCATATGCGAAACGTTTTTTCCCGATAACACCAACAACGGCCGAACCTGAATGAATCCCAATTCTTAAAGGGAAATAAGGAATATTATTTTCCGGCGCTTTTTCTTTTTCCGCTATGAATTTTTTCATCTTTAATGCAGCAAGAATAACATCAATAGGATGCGTTGAGTTACGTTCTGGTAAACCTCCTACCGCCATATAGCTATCGCCAATAGTTTTTATTTTTATAAGCTTATGCTCTTCAGCAAACTCATCAAATTTATCAAAGTAAAAAGAAAGACTTTTAATTAGCTCTTCCGGACTCAAGTTCGGAACAGTTTTAGTAAAATCATCAAAATCGGTAAACATGATTGTAATATCATCAAACCGTTCCGGACTTACATTTCCATAAGCAAGTAAGCTTTCCGCTACTTTTTCCGGGAAGATGTTCTGTAGCAAGCTTTCATACTCATTTTTAGAATATTCGAGTTCTTTAACCGCACCGTTAAGCTTTTGTTTTACGTTTTCCAATTCAACATTCTGCGCTAATGTATTCCGGTATGTAGAAACCAGTAAATTGATAAGGTGAGTATAATCTGCGTATATCTCATACTCTTTTCCTTCCACTGTAATTTTTATCTTTTCCCTGTCCCCTATAGCCGTTCCATGGAAATCAAGAAGCTCATCTATCTTTGCAAAAAGAGTTTCATCGTCGTATGGTTTAGTAAGATAATTGTCTGCTCCCGCAGCAATTCCTTTCATCAGTGATTCTGTGGTCACCAATGATGTTACCAAAATAACAGGGATTGTTGTGAATTTAGGATCGCCTTTTATTTTTTCGCACAACTCGTATCCATTCATTACAGGCATTTCCACATCGCTGATTACTATATCAGGATAATCAGATTGAACCATCTTTAATGCTTCCTCACCATTTTGTGCGGTAATTACATCGAAACCACGTTGCACAAGCTTATGTCTCATTAATGTAACTAATGCGGGATAGTCATCTACGATCAGTATTCTGGATTTTGTCTCTAGCATGGTACTCCGAATCAATTTGTGACAAATATATGATATAACATGTATTTTAATTGCATAATTTCTAGCAACACTTTTAAATTAGTATTGAATACTTTCTTCTGAAATAAAGCATGGAAAAAACGATCGAAAAAAACTGGACCCCAACAAGCTGGCAAAAAAAAACTATTACTCAACTACCTCCTTATGAGGATAAAAACAAATTGAGTGAGAATTATGAACTGTTAAAAAGCTTGCCCCCCTTGGTAACCTCATGGGAGATTGAAGCTCTTAAATCGAAACTAGCAGAAGTATCCTCTGGTAAAAGTTTTTTACTCCAGGGTGGGGATTGTGCCGAAAGTTTTGATGCTGTAACCTCTCCAAAGATTGTAAACATGCTGAAGGTAATGCTCCAGATGAGTTTTATTTTGATTCATGAAATGGGAGTTCCTGTTCATCGTATCGGGAGAATAGCCGGACAATATGCAAAACCACGCTCCAGTGATTTTGAGAATGTAAACGGAAAAGAGATCCATAATTATCGTGGCGATCTGATCAATGGTTACGAAGCCAAGGCTGAGGTCAGAAACCCTGATTCCGATCGCCTGATCGAAGGCTATCACAAAGCCGGACTTACTCTCAATTTTCTGAGAGCTCTTGCTGATGAAGGTTTTGCCGATCTTCGTCATCCCGAACAATGGGAAATGGATTTTATGCTCAATAATGAATCGTACAAAGAGTATGAAGCCATGGTAGATTCCATCACCAAAGCAGTTCGCTTTATGGAGTCCATCTCTCCGTCCAGAATAAATAACTTGCAAAAAGCAGATTTCTATACTTCTCATGAGGCCTTGAATTTATATTATGATGCAGCACAAACCCGACAGGTACCCCGCAAGAATGGATTTTTCAATCTGAGTGCGCACATGGTTTGGTTGGGCAACCGAACTCGTGATATCGATGGAGCTCATGTAGAATATTTTAGCGGAATTCAGAATCCAGTGGGAATTAAAGTAGGACCTCCTTTTGAAATCGATGAGACACTTCGTTTGATCGAAAAGTTAAACCCAAAGCATGAAGCAGGAAAAATTGTAATTATAGGGCGATTTGGTAAAGATAATATTGAAGACCAACTTCCACCACTTATTCGTGCAATCCGCCGAGAGGGCTTTCCTGTGGTTTGGAGTTCTGATCCTATGCACGGAAATACTTTCTCAACAGATGATTCTATTAAAACGAGAAACTTCGATCATATTTTGAAAGAAATACGTTCTTCTTTTGAAATTCACAGAGCAGAAGGAAGTTACTTGGGTGGTGTTCATTTAGAACTTACCGGTGACAATGTTACTGAATGTGTTGGTGGGGCTGAAGGACTTAATGAATCCGGATTAAGAGATAATTACGAAACATTCTGTGATCCAAGATTAAACTATCAGCAAAGTCTGGAAATGGCGTTTTTGATTGCCAAAGAATGGAAAAAAAGCTATTTGTGAATTAAAAATTTAGAATTCAAAATTAAGAATTAGCCCCAGTTCTAATTCTTAATTTTTCATTTTTAATTCTTCATTGTCTTCACAGAGAAATTTCTTTGACCGACCCAAGTAGTTTTCCTAAAAACTTATTTCCATATACTTGATTTACATGCTGAATATCAGCTATAACTACAAGCAATTCTTTGCTCCGTGAAAAAGCTACATTCAAGAGCCTGGGAACGCTCAATCCATTTTTTGTTTCATCAAAAGGTCTTACCGAATAATGTCTTAAAGATCCTCTTTGAAGCTCTCCGCTCATCACAGTATCAAAAATAATAACCTCTTTTTCCCTTCCTTGAAAAGTGTGAATGGTCCCTACTTCCACGAATCTATATCCTTCTTCTCTCAGATAATTCCTAACGGAATACACACTACTCCTGAACGGAACAATCACTCCGATACTATCATCCGCATATTTTCGGGTGAGTTTTCGCACACTTTCCAAAATCAATCTAAGATGAACTTCATTGGTCGGCTTAAAACCACGGTCTCCTTTTTCCTGCTCGATGTATGGTCCGTATTTTGATGAATCAACCAAAGCCACAGAGCTGGAGCTTCCTTTTTCCAAAATATTTTCACCGGATTGTAGTCTTCCATCATAAAACACAGAACTAATCACTCCGGCAAGGTCAGATCGAAGTCGATATTGCGTATCAAAAAAGCAGGTAAATTCCGGATGTTCATCATGCCAGTTAAATAATGCCTCGGTTGACTCTGCTGCGGAAACAAACGAAAAAATATCCTGTTCCAGAAATGCTCTGGCTTCAAAATCATCGGTAATTGCAATTGGAGGAAGCTGCATCGGGTCGCCTGCAATCACTAAATGCTTTTTGCTTTTGGCTGCCATCAGCAACAGATAAGGAACTCCTGCCATCGACGCTTCATCAACTACCACTGCATCATAACTGATTCCAAAAAACAATTCCGAGGTACAAACTTTTGCCATGGTAGTAGCTACCAATTGCTTTTTTTTCAACTCGTAACGCTCGTTCAAGCTCAACAACTTTTCCACCTTATCTTCTACGGTTTGTATTCCACCTTCACGGTCGATCTTTTCTCCGAGCAGTTGAATTTGGAGGTCCAGCTTTTCAGGAACGTCTTTACCCTCCAGCATCATTTCATCGATCTGTTCCTGCAATTGCTTGTACTGATCTAAAGTGGATGACAGCTGTACGGCATCTGCTTTGCGCTGGTCCAGTTTTACTTTTGCCTGATTTTCGAACAAAATATCATCCAATCGCTCATCCTGAAGTGCCGCTTCGCCAAAACGTGTAGTTTGCTGAAGATCAAATCCGGGACTGATTTCATATAAAGCTTCGATCGCACTAATCAAACCTACATCAACAGCTCGGTTAGTATTGGATACAAAAAGAACTCTTTTCCCTTCTCTAAGCAAATTCGCAATAATAAAACCAAGTGTAGCCGTTTTTCCGGTTCCCGGAGGTCCCCACACATACAACACATTATTTATCAAGGCCTGCTCTATGGCTTGTTTCTGAGATTTATTTCTAAGCTCATCAAACTTAGGAGGCATGTGCTGCACTTCTTCTTTAAAATGATCGGATGGATTCAGCAAGGCTTTTAACTGACCTACCTCTTTGTATTTATCAGATAGTGTATGCAGATGCTCTTCCATTTTCTTCAGCACAAAATCATTTTCCCATTCCAGATAAATTTCATCAATAGTCGGTCCAAAATTTTCAGGAAAATCCAGCCAGACTTTTCCTTCTTTAAATTCTATTTCATGAACGATGATCTCTTTATCACGAAGCTTTCCTCTGATCTCTTCGGCGAATCGTAATCCCTGATTGGTGGTTTCAAATACATAGATATGCTTCCCGCTTTCTTTTTGGCGGATTCCGTTCATCAATACATCATGAGACGGAGTTTCTCTTACCGCTTCGATTTCTTTCTCGATCGCTGAAATAGCTTTTAGTATGGTCTGCTTTATCTTCAATTATCAATCATTCAATGAAGAATTAAGAATGAATTCGAACTAATTCTTCATTCTTAATTCTATAATTCTTAACTGTCTTTTATTGATCCCACAACTCCGAGCGAATCATTTCTGCACTGCGGTCTGAAAGTTTATAATTCAATTGAATACGACTTTTTTCCGGTACTTTCTGCTCCACCAGTTTAGCACTTTCCTGAGTGTATAAAATCAAGTCGGTCTCCCGAACAAAAAGGGGCAATGATCTCCCATAAATACTTCCTGCAACAATGGAACCTTCAAAAGGAATCATCAGCTTTAGTTCGTTGATGATTTTCGAAATGGTCTCGTCCTGTGCCGTAACCAATCCGATTGTTTGTATGGCCGCAAGTTCTGTAATTCTGTAAAGCGTATCGGGATCGAACATATGAACAATCGGAATGATCAACAAAGATTCACTCAGACTCCGAAACTTATCCATGAATTTGATGGGAACAAACAAAGCATCATAAGAAGCCGCTTTTTCATATTGGTTGATGTGCATTACCTGACTTTTAACCCCAACCTGTTTCTTAATCGCATTTGCAAGCATCGATCCCATTTCGATATTCTCACCAACGGTAGCACAAGTCTGGATCCGCTCCGGCCATTCCATAAAGTCCAACTGCTCCTGAAATAAGATCTCAATCTCGGAATCATCTAATCCATAACCAACCAATTCTTCAACCAACGCCTGAATTTTCTCGCCACCGATTTCCAAGCGCTGAGCTTTATCCAACATCGGAGTTTGTTTGTTGACAACAAATCCTCTTCCCTGCTCCCCGTTGATCAAACCTTCATCCGCCAATACATGATAAGCTTTCCTTACCGTATGGAAACTGACTTCCAACTGCTGTCCCAATTCTCTGGTTGATGGAAGTAATTCCCCCACTTGAAATTGCTTGGTGGCAATCATCAATCGAATTCGATCAGCGATATGTTTAGCGGAGTTTTTCATCTATTAGATTTAAGATGTGAGACATAAGAAGTAAGAGGTCACAGCTTCATTTTCTCATGTCTTGTGTCTATTTATCTACGATCTTTTTCAATTCTGTAATCATCATCAGTGCTTCTATCGGAGTCATTCGGTTGGGATCGCTGGCCTCCAGTTTATTTAAAACCGTTTCCAATCTCGGATCTACATGAGTAGCAAATAACGCCATCTGATCGGTTTCCGGTTGTTTCTCGATCTTGTTACTAAGGTTTTTTGCCGCTTCTTTTTGTTTTCCTGCTTTACCTTCAATACTTCCGTTTTTATTGGTGATATCCAGACTGTGATTTTCCAGATTTTTCAATATCTCTTTTGCACGATCGATCACCACACCGGGCAATCCTGCCATATTTGCTACCTGAATTCCATAACTATGGTCAGCTCCGCCACGAACTAATTTTCTTAGAAAAACAACTTTTCCATCATGTTCTTTGACCTGAACATTGAAATTCTTGGTTCGCTCATACATTTGCTCTAACTCATTTAATTCATGATAATGCGTAGCAAATAATGTTTTTGCCGCCACCGGAGCATGATTGTGTAAATATTCGGCGAGCGACCAGGCAATACTTAATCCATCAAAAGTACTGGTTCCGCGACCGACTTCATCCAATAAAATGAGCGATCTCGGTGTTGCGTTATTAAGAATATTTGCAGCCTCGTTCATCTCCACCAAAAATGTACTTTCACCGGCGGCTAAATTATCGGATGCCCCAACACGGGTAAAAATCTTATCAACCAATCCAATCTTTGCAGCTTCTGCCGGAACAAAGCTTCCAACCTGTGCCAGCAAAACAATCAACCCAGTTTGACGAAGGATGATACTTTTACCCGCCATATTCGGTCCGGTAATAATAAGAATCTGTTGTTCAGAATTATCGAGTTCAATATCATTTGGTATGAAGGGCTCACCCATCGGTAAAGTCTGCTCAACTACAGGATGGCGTCCTTTCTTAATAGAAACATCTTCAGAATCCCGAACTTCCGGTTTGCAATAATTATTCTTGAACGCCACTTCTCCAAAACACTGAATACAATCCAACTCCGCTATGGCGAAGGCTATACGTTGTACATCTTCTGCAAACTCAGCAACATATAATCGTACTTCTTCAAAAAGCTCATATTCCAGTGTTTTACTTCGCTCTTCCGCAGATAAAATCTTTTCCTCAACTTCTTTCAGCTCAGGAGTGATGTATCTTTCTGCATTCACCAAAGTTTGTTTTCGGATAAAATGCTCCGGTACTTTGTCTTTATGGGCATTTGTCACTTCGATGTAATATCCAAACACTTTATTGTACCCGATCTTCAGCGAACCGATTCCGGAATCTTTGGCCAATTTATCCTTGATCTCTGCGATATATTTTTTACCGTTTCGGGCAATATCTCTCAGTTCATCCAATTCCTCATTGAATCCTTCACAGATCATATTTCCATCACGCACACTTGCAGGCGGATCGTCATTCAACGTTTTTGTGATATGATCCTGAAGATCGATCAGGAATTTCATCCGTCCTGAAATATCGCTTAATAGAGGGTCATCAAAACCGGTGAATTTACTTTTGATAACAGGAATCTGAGCTAACGATAATTTTAATTGTACAATATCACGGGCGTTGGTTCTGCCCACACAAATTCGGGAAATCAAACGCTCCAGATCTCCAACCTGCTCCAGTTCTTCCCGCAAACCTGAACGAACTTCATGATTCGAATGCAAGGTTTCAACGGCATCCAGCCTTTGCTGAATGGGCTTTAATCTTTTAAGCGGACGCATGATCCACCTGCGAAGTAGTCTTCCCCCCATCGCCGTGCAGGTTTTATCCATGATGGAAATGAGCGTGCCCTCGGTATTTCCTTCCTGAATATTTGCAGTCAGCTCCAAATTACGCTTTGTTGCTGCATCCAACGACATATACTCATTGCTTTCATACGCATATAATCTGCGAAGATGTCGCAAGTACGCCTTCTGAGTTTCCTGCATATAATGCATCAAAGCGCCTGCTGCAACATGAGCTGTTTTTAATTCTTCAACTCCGAAACCTTTTAACGAGTGCGTATCAAAATGATCAGTAAGAATCTTGTATCCATACTCACCTTCATAAACCCAATCTTCAATGTAAGTGATGTTAAAACTCAGAAACTTTTCTTCCAGCTTGTTTTTCTTTTTTGAAGAGATCAGAACTTCTGCCGGCTGTATAGCTGCCATTAAGCTTTCAAGTTCTCGCTCCCCAACTTCACTTAACCCAAATTCACCGGTTGAAATATCAGAAAATGACACTCCGATTTTATCCTTCCCCCAGTGAAGCGAAACTATATAATTATTCTTTTTATGCTCCAGTAGTTTATCGGACAGTGTAACCCCAGGGGTGGTGATCTCAGTCACTTCCCTTGTTACAATTTTACGCCCTGCCTTTTTTGCTTCATCGGGATTTTCGGTCTGCTCACAAACTGCAACTTTGTATCCTTTTTTTACCAGTTTGGGCAGATAACTATCCAAAGAATGGTAGGGAAATCCGGCGAGTGGAGTCTGATCTCCTCCGTTGTTTCTCTTGGTAAGTGTAATTCCAAGTTCTTTGCTTACTAAAACGGCATCATCAGCAAAAGTCTCATAAAAATCTCCTACACGGAATAACAAAATAGTCCCCGGATGTTCATTTTTGATATCAAAATATTGCCTCATCAAAGGCGTCTGCTTTTTTGCAGCCATGCTAACTTATTTGCTGATTTTTGTACTTTTGGATGACCCTGAACATACCAATGAATTGGCTTAAAAACTATGTTGTATTCCTATTTTGAATTAATAGCAGAAGCCATGTATTTTGTGGATGCGGGATATCACTAACTAAATGTAAAGTTTGCAGAGTCTCAAAGATTTTTGGAAACGGTTTGTAAAGCTGGTCAGCAAAAAAGACCTGTTCTTTAATGCATCTGCTTTAACATTCAATTTGTTCATCTGTTCAATACCGTTTACGCTTATTCTGATTTCCATTATAGGATATGTACTCAGTTATGAGGAGGCTCTGCAAATGCTGATTCAGTATGGCAGTGAATTCCTTCCATCATTCTCTTATCAAACCGAAACTTCAGACGTAATTCAGGGATCCCAAACTGTAGAAAACCTTCTTAATCCATTGATCGGAGCCCGCGAAGTTTTTGGAATTGTTGGTATCGTTGTACTTTTATTTTTTACTCAAGGACTTTTACACGCAATAAAACATGTGCTGTTTGATATTTTTGATATCGAGGAAAGGCAGCATCCATTGATGCAGGTTGTATATAACTTCTTCTGGTTTGGGTTATTCGGGGCATTAGTTTTTGTGCTTTCCATGCTGATATCCTTCGTTTCTTTTATAAACCTAAGTGAGTTTACAGTTCCTTTTACAGACGTTGTAATTGAACTTCCTTGGATTTATGATTTTCTGAACTTTCTAATACCTGTAATTTTTACTTTCGTTGTCATCTACATTGTATTTCGATATTTGAGTGAGCGCCGAATCCAAAGAAATATCGCCTTGGTAGGAGCTCTTTCTTATACTCTTTTATTTGAGATCGCCAGATTTATTATCAGTGGCTACCTCGAATATGCTTTCAGCTCCTACCGCTATTTTTATCAGGGATATGCTATTCTTATTGTGATTGGAATCTGGGTGTTCTACAGTGCTTTCCTTTTTGTGATTTCTGTTTCCATTGCTAAATCCTATTACGATATCAGCAAATCTCATTCTCCCACGGTAGATGACAATCCTTATGCAGCGCTGGATTGATGGCCGAAACGCTTCCGAAATCATTTTACTCCGAAAATGATCCTGTTCCCATAGCCAAAAAACTTCTCGGCAAAGTCCTATGCACTTGTTTTGATGGCATCCTTACTTCAGGAAAAATTGTAGAAACTGAAGCATACAATGGGCGAACAGACAAAGCCTGTCATTCTCATATCCATGGTAAAACCAAGCGAACAGAGATTATGTTTGGTGAGCCCGGAATAGCTTATGTATATCTCTGCTATGGAATACATCACCTGTTCAATGTGGTAACCAATCAGAAGGAAAATGCTGATGCTGTATTGATTAGAGCTATTGAACCTGTGGATGGAATTAAAACCATTCTTGAAAGACGGGGAAAATCTAAATTAGAACGATCAGTGGGTGGAGGTCCGGGAATTGCTTCTCAAGCATTGGGAATTACTACCGACAACTACGGCGAAGACTTAACAGGAAATTTAATCTGGATTGAAGACCGGGGAATCAAAGTTCATGAATCTGAAATTATTGCCAGCCCCAGAGTTGGGGTTGATTACGCCGGAGAAGATGCCAAACTACCATGGCGTTTCAGGATTAAAGGGAATAAATTTACTAGCCCTGCTAAATAAACACTTTTGCCGGAATACTAATCTCCCAGCTCTTTCAACTTCATTTCTGAAAGCTCCAGATTTATTTTAGAAGCAATACTTGCAGCAATTTCACGATTCTTTCTTTTCACCTTCAACTTTCGGACCGTCAACTCATCCCCGGGCAGATCTTTTAAAGCTGCCGCATTCTTTCCATGCAGAATGAGTTTTGCTGAGAAAACTCCTTTTTTATACTCAACAATATCGATACTGGAAAATGGTATTTCTATAGTTTGCAGATCTGATTTATAGGCACCCATTACCGCATCTTTCTTCTGAAACTCGATGAACAATTTTGGGCCTTTCACGCTCAAAATTCCTTCCACTAACATAAACCCGCCGTTCAAAGAATCAATTTCAAAAGGAAGACTTCTCATTTGCAATCCTGTTTTTTATACACTTAGATGTTTTATCAAATTCATTAAAAAAAGTACAAAAATTTTGTAAGGACTTCCTCATGAAATGGTCTAACTAAACCGGTTAAGAGAAACATACTAATCATACTATTGGGGGTTCATCCCCTCAATGTCCTTCCAGGGGTGAAAGATGGAATATTCTTTCACCCTATTTTTTGAATGAAATTTTAGTTAAGATTCTGTTTTATAGTTGATTAAGTAACTTTCCTCTGCTATTCTTAATTATGGGAAGAATCCTCGTATTAATATTAATAATCTTTTTTCCTGCGATTTTGCCGGCACAAACAGCAAATTTTCAGGATGATTTTTCTGATCAGGATATTTCTGACTGGACAGGTGATAATGCAGACTTCACTTTCACAACCGAGAACGGAAACTTTCTTCTTCAGCAAGACGCATCGGATGAAGGCACTTCCCAATTAAGCAAACCATCCACTAATAGCGTTGGTTTTTGGGAATTTTTTATCAGGCTGGAATTTGCACCTTCAGCAGGAAATTTCTCTGAAATATATCTGATGAGTGATTCTGCTGATTTTAATCAGGCACTGGACGGTTATATGCTTCAGGCCGGAGAAAACGGAAGTAGCGATGTATTTCGTTTATTCAGAATTACAGACGGTGCAAAAGATGGTGAAGTACTGACCGGAACAACAGATATTTCAGGAGGCGGAGACTTTCGTGTAAAAGTAAACAGAGATGTTTCCGGTAACTGGAGTCTTGAAGTAGCTGATTCTTACTCCGGGCAAACCATTCAGGAAGCCACAGGAACAGATAATACATACACTACCACTTCCTTTTTCGGATTCAAAAATACATACACATCCACAAGAACCGACCTCTTCTTTTTTGACTTTAAAATTGAAGTCCCTCCTATTCAGGTGAGCAATGCTTCCATTGATAATTCAACAACAGTATCCGTGGACTTTTCCAAAGATTATGATCCCGGAACACTTCAAAATTCTGATTTTGCCATCAATCCCGGATCCCTGAATCCTAACTCTCTGAATCAAACAAGTTCTTCTTCTTTAGAACTGAACTTTGCTTCCGATCTTCCCGGAGGTGAGTTAGATCTTTTTATAACTGACATTCAGGATTCGAATAACGAAACCACACTTGCGGATACTACCATCTCTTTGTTCAGATTTGAAAACTTTGAAGCCGGAGATGTAATTATCAATGAATTTCTGAAAGACCCGCCGGGTGCTCTTGAAGAATATGTGGAACTAAAAAATACTTCTTCAAAAGTATTAAACTTAAAAGACTGGGAATTGGGTGATAATAATTCTTTAAGTACGATCTCTGATACTGATTTCGCAATCCTTCCCGATAGTTTCGTGGTTATCACTTCTGATACTTCTGCTCTTAAGTCAGTTTTTGGTGATGTATACACAATTGAAGTTTCTCTTCCGGCATTTAATAATTCTACCGATCAAATCCGGCTTTATAATGACACCGGTTTCTCTGTTGATTCACTGGAATACACTCCTGAATGGGGTGGCGATAATGTAGCACTCGAACGCCGTAGTGCAACTGCACCTTCTGTTTTCAGAGAAAACTGGGCAGATTCCCCGAACGCAAATGGCGGAACTGCAGGAAGTGAAAATGAAATCGCTCCGGATACTACACCTCCTGAGCTTGAAACATTAAGCATTATCAACGATTCCACTTTTATTCTAACCTTTACTGAACGAATTATTGCTGATTCCGCTGAGAACCCGGATAACTATGATATTTTAGTGCTTACAAAATCCATAACAGCAGAAAATGAGTCTTTTAAAGTAACATTTTTGGAACCTGATTCTGTTAGACTCATTGTTAAATTCAATCTTCCCGAAAGTGGATTTTTAGAGATCAGAAACCAGTCTGATATTTTCGGAAACATTAATTCTGACATTGTCAGAGAGTATAAGTATATCCAAACCGAACCCGCTTTACCCGGCGATGTATTTATCAATGAATTCGTGTACGATCCGCCATCCGGTTTAACGGAATTCGTTGAGATTTACAATCCAACCAACAAAGTTTTTAACGTGAATGGATGGACACTCAGCGACAATTCCGGAAACGAAGCCGTACTCACCAACGAAGATTTCTTTTTCCGGAGAACAGAACCTTCTTCCGGCATGCCGGACAATCCATTTTTAATTCTTGCTCCGGACAGCACCATCGATATTCTGATTCAAAACCGCAGACTTGTAATGGGTAGCCGTTTTCCAACATTGAACAACACCACCGATGCTATTGTGCTTAAAAATGCGGACGGAATTACACTCGACTCTTTGACTTACACTTCCGATTGGGGTGGCGAAGAAGTTTCCCTTGAACGCCGAACCATTAGTGTTACCGGAGAATTTCAGGAAAACTGGGGCGATAGTCCTTCTTCGAATCTCGCCACACCTGCTGAAATGAATGAAGTGCCTCAGGATGAAACCGCCCCCTCATTGGTAAATGCTTTCGCGATTGACGAGAACTCTATTCTGATTCGATTCAACGAACGTTTGAGTGAAACTGAAGCTACAAACCCAGGCAACTATTCCATCTCTCCACTTTTGACTATTTCTTCGATAGATTTTGATCGAAATGAAGTAACACTGAATGTAAGTACTCCACTTCAGGATGAAACGACGTACGATATCACCATCAGTAATCTGCAGGATATTTTTGGAAATCTTTCAAGCCAACTTAACACTTCGATTCGATTTCTGGTTTTCTCCCCACCGGCTTCAAAAGATATTGTCATTAACGAATTCCTGTATCGGAAAGTAAACGAAAGTACTCCTGAATTTGTGGAGATCTTTAATCGCTCTGATAAAAACTTTGATCTGAGTAACTGGACACTTTCTGACGCCGCTAACAACACCGCAGATATCCCTTCAGGAATTTCTCTTGAAGCGGGTTCTTACCTTGTATTCACCGACAGACAGGATTTTGCGAATTCTTTATCCAATGGAATATTCCTTGATGATTTCCCTTCTTTGAATGATAACGGAGATGGAATTATTATGAAGAATGATGCTGGTGAAACCATCGATAGTTTATTTTATACCGAACGCTTTGGAGGAAATCAGGATGGGATTTCTGCTGAACGAAAAGATCCGAATGCTGCTTCAAACGATGCCAATAACTGGGCAAATAATACCAATCAAAGTGGCAACAGCGCCGGAATTGTAAATGCAAATTTTGAACTCGATACCATTTCTCCTGAAATCATTTTTGCAAATCTTCAATCTGACGGAAATATTCTCGTAACCTTTTCTGAGTTTATTGATCCCGCCGGAGCTTCTTTTTCGGCGGACGGACAAACAAGAACTATCATTGGTTTTGATGAGAACAATGCCAATCAGTTAATCCTTGATGGAAATGGAATTCAATCCGGCACATCTGTTGATCTTTCGGCTACAAACCTGAATGATGTGGTAGGTAATTCAGCATCTCAACTTACTATTCCGATTGCTCAGCCGATATCCAAAGGAGCTGTTGTCATCAATGAAATTTTGTTTGATCCTCTAGCGGATGATGAAGACAATCTCCCTGATCAAACAGAATACATAGAGCTGTATAATACTCAGGATTATGCGATTTCTTTGGAAGAAATTTCCCTGAATGACGCTCCGGATGAAGATGATGAAGTCAATCGACTTGATCCGGTTTCCTCTACATTCAAATGGATTCCTGCCAACAGTTATTTTCTAATCTATGCAGAGGATCATACCTTCGACTTTTCTGAAAGTCAGCTGGCGGAATATTTTGGGCTGGAATCAGAATCCGATCAGTTTACCATGCAAATTGATCGTTCAAATTTAAGTTTGTCCGCCTCCGGCGATGCAATCTTTATTTCAGATAGTTCAGGTGCTACTATTGATTCCGTTTTCTATGATGAAAGCTGGCAAAACCCGAATCGGGTAAGTACCGATGGAGTTGCGTTAGAAAAGATCACTCCGAACGGACCAAGCAACGACGAAACCAACTGGAGCTCCAGTACCGATGTAAGTGGAGGAACTCCGAACAAAGAAAATTCCATTTTTCAGGAAGAAAGCACTCCACCGGATAATACCGGAATTGCATTTTCTCCGAATCCATTTTCTCCGGATGATGACGGGTTCGAAGATTTCCTTTCGATCAGCTACACGCTGGATGAAGCTGATTATTTACTCAGAGTCCGAGTTTATGATCGTTATGGGAGAGAAGTTCGTGAATTGGTAGACGGTAAACCTGCAGGGTTTTCCGGCTCCCTAACATGGGATGGCTTAACAGACGATGGAAACAAAAATCGTGTGGGTTATTACATTGTACTTTTTGAAGCTTATAACAGTGCCAGTGGTACAGATCGGACTTTTAAGGAAACCGTGGTTATTGCGAGAAAGTTTTAAGTCAATGAAGAATGAATCAATTAAGAATTCATTCTTCATTGTTAATTGCGTAATTGAATTTAATCCCACCAAACCAATTCAAAGGCGGTGCAGGTTGATAATATCTTCCTCCAAATGGATTCACATCAAAGCCTAAGCTGTATCGTTCGTCCAACAGGTTATCAATTCCTGCATAAATATCCATTTCGAACTGGTCGTTATTTCCAAACTTCAGCATAGCTCCGACTTTCCCTTTTACTAAATGATAAGAATCTGAATTCACAGAATTCGCATCATTCAAAGGAATTTCATCCGTAAAATTGTACGCCAATTGAGTGTAAAGACCGGGTCTTGTTTTCAGGTTCAAGGAAATATGAAAAGTATGTGGAGCTACTCCCGGAATTCGGTTTCCGGAAAAGTCTTCCCCTTCTTTTATATAGTTATCGAATGTGAAATAATGAAAGGTGTATGAGTTCTGAAATGAAACATCAGAAATAAAACCCTGCGAATTCTGAACCGGATTCCAGCTTCTTGAGGCTTCAATTCCAAACTGTTTGGTTTCACCTGCATTTGTAAATGCAAGCGTTCCGTCTCTTTCTGATTCCGTAAGCACAATGCTTTCTGTTAATCTGAAATAGAAAATTGTAACATCAAAATTGAATCTTTTCTTTAAAGAATTTCCCCGAATACCTATTTCATAATTAATTCCTTTTTCGGGTTCCAAAGCTTCATTAATCTGTCCGTCATTGGTTCTGAATTCTTCCAGCGTGGGTGGAGAAAATCCAGCGCTAATACTTGAATGAACTGTTGTATGTTCATCTATACTGTAGGCAACAGCAATCCGTGGCATAAATGCCGGTTCAAAATCACTGGAAACCAAGTCAGGATCAACACCACCTTCTTTGGTAGCAACCCGGTTAATATCATATTTGATTGAATTATAACTAAGCCCTGCGCTTATAAAAATCTTGTCGGAAAGATCGATCTCTGAAATTAAGTATATGGTTCGGTTTTGAATCTCTATTTCGTCCTCAAAATTTAATGTATCACGAACGCCTCCATCATTCTGATAATTTCTTGCATTGTTATATCCAAACTGATTTTCAGCTCCGATTCTTAATTTCAGATCCATTTCACCAAAGGTTTCTTTATACTGAGCCCAGGGACGGGTTGCCCAGCTTTTTCTGCTTTCACTTTTGTAATCAAAAAGGAATGGATTCTCAAACTTACTGATATTAACTGAAATATTGGTCCCCCCTGATAACGTCTCAGTCCATTCACTTTCTATTGCAGCTCCCAGTATAAAGTCTTCCTGATCGATCGATGAATTTTGTGAAATACTTCCTGAACGAGCTTGCTGAGGATCATCCTGAAACTGCTGTTCATTCAATCCGCCGGGAATACCATAGTTTAATATCGAATACAAACTTGAAATACTGATCAGGTTGTCTTTAGGAGTAAAGATTTTAACTCCGGTTTCAAATGTTTTACGATCCAGAAAAGATTGCTCTCTATATCCGTCGGTAGTCAGAGATGAATACTTATACTGAGAGATCATATTATCGGATCTTGAATTATACTCTCCCGAATATTTGAGCGTACCATAATTTCCGAAAGAAGCGTCCACTATCCGTTCAGATTGTTGGTTTTTTGGAAAACTATTAATCAACAACACTCCTCCTGTTCCGGCGCCATATAAACTTCCTGCGGGACCTTTAATAACCTCTACCTGCTTTATATTCTGATTATTCAAAATATTCAAAGGCGTACTGCCCGATGGAAGTGTAAGTGGTAATCCGTTCCAGTATACTTTTACATTTCGAACTCCAAATGGAGATCTGATCGCACTTCCACGAATAGCCACTCTGTAACTTCCCGGAGCACGCTCATCCATTTTTACACCGGCAACCGTGTTTAATCCATATACCAATGACTGATCAGAAAACCCTTCAATTTGCCCTGTATCGATGTATGAAATCGATCCCGGGGTCTCCAAAATGCTCCGATTACCTGTATAACCGATCACCGTTATTTCTTCAAGCTCTGCTTTTAATGTATCTGATGAATTTTGAGCTACTACAGACCGGGAACTTTTCGAAGAGAATAGCCCAATAAGTAAAATTAAAAAGATCGTTTTCTTCAAGTATTGGTATTTGTTCATGAATTTGAAACTACGGAAAAAGTATACAGTGTGATTTTAAAATTGATAACAAAAGTATTGAATTACTGATATTTAAAAGTTCTGCTGTTCTTATTACTTAACTATCTTATTTTCAGATTAATTCTAAAGTTAAACTATTGAGTACAAGTAAACATTCACCTATTGGAATTTTTGATTCCGGAATTGGCGGTCTCACCGTAGCAAAGGCTGTTACTCAAGCTCTGCCAAGCGAAGATATTATTTATTTCGGTGACACCGCGCGTGTTCCTTATGGAATAAAATCTGAAGAAACGGTGCGGGAATATGCGTTACAAATCACACGTTTTCTAATTTCGAAGAATGTAAAAATGATCCTGATTGCCTGTAATACCGTTTCAGCATCAGCTAAAAAAGAGATAATACAGATAGCCAATGGAATCCCTGTACTGGATGTGATTACATCCGGAACTAAAACAGCTTTAGAACCACCTCACAGAAATCATATCGGTGTGATTGGAACACTCGCCACAGTAAACTCTGAAGCCTATGTAAATTCGATTCATGATTTGAATCCTGATATACAAGTTTCTCAGCAGGCTTGCCCATTGCTGGTACCATTAGCGGAAGAAGGATGGATTGAGAATGAGGTAGCTCTTAAAACTCTCGAAGAATATCTCAGCTATTTCGATGGCAAAAATATTGATTCCTTGATTCTTGGATGTACCCACTATCCTTTATTCAAAAAAGTGATTCCTCAGATTTTGAAAAATGATACAATCCAGATTGTGGACTCTGCTGAGTCCATCGCCGGGGCAGCAAAATCACTTCTGCAACAAAAAGATCTTTTGAATCCCGGCGGAGGAGATTTCAGTTGTTTTGTGAGTGACCGCCCTCAACGCTTTCATGACCTCGCTGAAAGATTCCTGGGCAGAAGAGTGTCTGACGTTACGGTTACACATCTTTGAACAGAGGAAAGTTTTTATTTCTTTCTCAAGTTCAACATTCTTTGTTCTTCGGTTAGATATTCAATATTCCTTCAACCATTTACGCAATTTGACGGCATATTATTTCAGAAGCCTTATATTTATTCTCCAATTTCTGCGTTGAAAAGCAGCTAAAATTAATCAAAGATATTTATGAAACGCTCTTTCAAATTTATTAATACACTATTAGTTATCGTCCTTTTTTCAGGGGCAGCTTTTGCTCAAACCGGACTCGAACTTTATGCCAAAATGGGCGAACGTAATTTTGTTACTTATGATGGTAGCAGTATTCGTTGGCTTCCGGGCGACATGGGCTACATGCACATGGAAAAAGATGACAACGGCAATACCGTTTTTTATAAAGTAGACCCAAAGAATGAAAAAAGGTCTTTGCTTTTTGATCAGAGAACTTCTGATGCGCTGATTTCGCAATTTAACACCGCAACAGATCAGGATGTTAAAGCATTACCATTTGATCGCTTTGAATTTGTGATGGATAACAAAGGGATTTTCTTTACTGAAGACAATACAGATTTTGTTTTCAATCTTGAGAAAAGAGAATTGAGAAAGTTATTTAAACCTGAAGTTGAGCGCCCACCTTACACAGACGAATTGATGCGCAGAATGGAAACAAGTCAGCTTTGGAACGGAACCTATTCTCATGATTACAAGCTCTTTGCCTACATCAAAGATTATGATATTTATGTGGTGGATACTGAAACCAAAGAAGAAAAGCGACTAACTTATGGAAGCGAAGAAAAGATGAATGGTCGTCCAAGTTGGGTTTATCCGGAAGAATTCGGACAACGTGATGCATACTGGTTCTCGCCTGACAACTCTAAAATTTCTTATCTGCAATATCAAGAAAAAGATGTTTTTCAGTTCCCAATTGTTCATGAACTTACTTTTGAAGCAGGATTGGAGCAAATGAGATACCCTAAAGCAGGAGAAACAAACCCTACCGTGAACCTTTTCATCGTAGATATCGAAAGTGGTGAAATTGAACAAGTTCCTACTAACAGCGATCCTGATACTTACATCGTTCGTCCAATTTGGAGAAATGACGGAACCGAGCTCACATTCAGAAGACTAAACAGAAAGCAGGATCATCTGGAGTTGCTTGCTTATAATCTAAAAACAAAACAAGTAAGAACAATTTTAGAAGAGCGTGAAGATGCGTATATCAATCTTCATGATAACTTCATTCAGCTGGATGACAACAAAACTTTTATCTGGACTTCTGAAACGAGTGGATTTAATCATATCTATCATTATGATTTTTCAGGTAAACTGATCAATCAGATTACAGAAGGTGAATTTCCTGTTGGTAATATTGAAGCAGTAGATCAGGACAATAAGAAAATCTACTTCACGGCCTATCAAAACATGGGATTGGACAGTTATTTCTATTCAGTAAATATGAATGGAAAAAATATGAAGAAACTTTCCGGCGGTGAAGGACGATATTCAGTCAGTATGAATGATGCAGCAGAATATTATGTAGAAACTCATTCTTCTTTCGACTCTCCGTATCAGGCTAATCTTTTTTCTGCGAATGGAAAGAAAATCAGAAATCTGATGAAAGCAGATATCAGTAAAGTTGAAGCTGCAGGTCTACAAAAGCCGGAGTTCACGACCATGAAAGCAGCAGACGGAACTACTGAACTACCTGTTCTGATCTACAAACCTGTGGATTTTGATCCTAATAAAAAATATCCGGTTGTTCTTCCTCTGTATGGTGGTCCGGGTTATCAGGATGTAACCAACACATTTAAAACGGCAGATGGATATCAGAGAATGGCACAACTTGGATTTATCGTTGTTCGTGCAAACTATCGAGGTTCAGGAAACCGTGGCAAAGAATTTCAGACGTTGCATTACGGAAAACTTGGAACACTTGAGATTGATGATTACGCTGCGGTAATTGAGCAAGTTACTGAGAGAGATTACGCAGACGGGGAACGTGTTGGGGTGTACGGACATTCTTACGGAGGATATGCAACTGCTTTGTTGATGCTTAGATATCCAAATCTGTTTCATGTCGGAGTTTCAGGAGCGCCTGTTACAGACTGGAGAAGCTATGACACCATTTACACAGAGCGTTACATGAACACTCCTCAGGCTAATAAAGAAGGATACGATGTTGGATCTGCAATGACTTATGCAGACCAACTTAAAGGTGAACTACTTCTGATCCATGGCTCAGTCGATAACAACGTTCACCCTCAGAATACCATTATGTTGGTGGACGCTTTGATCAAAGCGGATAAGGATTTTGATCTCATGATGTATCCCGGAAACCGACACGGAATCAGAGGAGCACATGGACAACATTATCAAAAACTTCGTCTTCAGCATTTGATCACCAACCTTAATCCTGAAATTAAAGGACAAGGGGAAGTAGATTACGATCTTATCTGGGAAAATTGATAAATACTTTTGAAGATTGATTACTGAGGGCGATTTGTAAATCGCCCTTTTTTAGTTAAATCTCATTCTATTAAAAAAACCCCGAACATTTCTGAACGGGGCTTTAATTCATTATTCAATATTATCTTATTAAATGTTCATCATTCAAGGATTAGTCCATATCCACCGTTTCGAAATCTTTGAACAGTTTGAAATCTGCAGCTTCCATTTTTTGCTGATAAGTAGACCAGTCTTCCTCAAAGAACTGATTGATCTCAGTTAACGCTTTATCTACTTCTTCTCTTGCAAGGCGAAGTAGATTTTCTTCCGTTTTTCCGGGACCGTCATAGTCGCTTCCCAAATACCGGAAAGGAGCAAATATTGCCTGCATGGTATTAGGGGCTGGATTTCGCGTGATTCCTTGTCTGTCGTCCGGTTTACCAAATACCATGTCCATAAGGTCTTCGATCTTTTTACTGATCTCCTTATTAGCTTCGTTGATCTCTTTCAGCTCTTCCTTATCACGAGAATCTGCTTTAGCAAGAGCCTGATAAGTATCCACGATCTCTTGTGCTTCGATCAATTGATCAGTTCCTTTAGCAAGCGTAGCGTTAAGATCTGTGATATCATCGCGAAGTTGAGCAGATGCTCTGAGTGCAGCCATAGTAACTTCAATTCTCGGATCACTTTTAACCGTTACCATAGTAGAATCTGAAAAATCACCATAAGTGAATTTCACTTTGTAGATCCCAGGCAGAACATCTCCACCTGATGGTTCCGGACTATTAGGGCGAGCTTTTCTGCGACTGGCTCCTCTTTTTCCTGCCCTATCCATTCTCCAGATTGTTCTGTTTATTCCATCGCGTTCAGGAGTTCTGTCAAACGTGCGAATCCTTTCACCGGAAGAGTCGAAAATTTCAATGGTAACTTTTTCTTTACTATTTGATTTTTTTTCTTCGCCTTCTGATTTAAGCATTTCACTGTTTACAGAATAAGTTAAACGAGCTCCTGAAGGGCGGTTGTCACCTGAGTACACTCCATCAGCTGCAAATCGCATTCCACGTGCTTGTCTCCATTCCGCCTGATAGGCATCAGGAGCAGGGAATACTCTGATTGCTTTTTCTAACTGACCTGCTCCGTTTTTGGCGAGGTCTCTAAGCGGACGAATATCATCCAACACCCAAAAAGCACGACCGAATGTTCCAATTACCAAGTCATGTTCTCTTGGGTGAATTACCATATCATAAGTAGATACTGTTGGGTACCCATTGGTCCACTTTGTCCAATTATTGCCACCATCAATGGTTACATATAATCCAAGTTCAGTTCCAACAAACATTAAATTAGGCTCTTCAAGATCCTGCACATAAGATAAAGCATAACCTTCTAACCCTTTATCCTTGGTAATATTCTTCCAACTCTTTCCATAATTGGTAGTCTTCATAACATATACACCCCAATCATCTCTTCGGTAGTTATTTATAACCGCAACAGCTGTTCCTGCATCAAATGTCGATGCTTTTACCTGAGCAACCCAACTACCTGAAGGAATTCCTTTAATATTTTTTGTTACATCTGTCCATTCTTGTCCTCCGTTTCGGGTAATATGTACTTTACCGTCATCAGAACCTGTCCAGATCAAACCTTCTTCTAACGGGCTAGGCTCTATAGCGAGTAAGGTAGTGAAATTCTCTGCTCCGGTTGCATCCATCGTTATTCCGCCACTTTCATGCTGCTTTTGCTTAGTGGTATCATTTGTTGTCAGATCAGGAGAGATAATTTCCCAGCTTTCACCTCGGTCTGTACTCTTGTGAACATACTGGGAGCCAAAATATATGGTTTCATCGTCAAACGGATCAAAATTAACCGGTGAATTCCAGTTAAATCTAAGTACTTCACCTTCAGGGTGAGTTGGACGTACGAAACGGCCTGCTCCTGTCTCAAGATCAACCCTACCAATGTTACCCTGTTGAGACATGGCATAAGCGTAACGATCGTCACTCGGATCCATCATCACATCAAAGCCATCACCAAAATAAAGTTCTTCCCAATAGGCATTTCTGATTCCACCTGAACGCCATACATAAGCCGGACCTTGCCACGAACCATTATCCTGCATTCCGCCATAAATATTATATGGAATTTGGTTATCTACGTTCACATGATAGTATTGTCCAACAGGAATATTATCTATAAATCTCCAGCTGTCACCGCCATCATAGGTAATATTTAAGCCACCATCATTTCCATCAATCATAAAACCCGGATTTGAATGACTTAACCAAAGCGCATGGTGGTCAGGATGAATCCAGTTATAGTATGGATACAAGCTTTCAAAAGAACGTGCACCGTCAGTGCTTTTAGAAATATACGTGTAGATACTATAAACTGTATTTTCATTGAATGGGTCTACATATATCTCTGCGTAATAAAAAGGGCGATTTCCTACTTCGCCATCTTCCTCTACGGTTTGACGTAGTTCCCAGGTAAACCCTCCATCATTTGAACGGTAGATCCCGTTTTTCTTTGATTCAACATGTGCATAAACCACATTGTTATTACTTGGCGCTATAGCAATTCCCATTCGTCCTAAATCACCTTCCGGCAAACCATCTTCAGAAGTAAGCTCTTTCCATGTTTCTCCACCATCTAAAGTCATATATAAACCGGAACCTTTTCCACCTGATTCAAAAAACCATGGCCAGCGTCTAAACTCCCACATTGCAGCGAAAATCTTATTCGGATTTTCCGGATCCATCACCATATCACCGATTCCGGTACGTGAATTTATATAGAGAATTTTTTCCCATGTTTCTCCACCATCGGTAGTTTTGTATACACCTCGCGTTTCGCTGTCGCCCCATGCAGATCCCTGAGCACCAACATAAACGATATCAGGGTTTTCAGGATGGATAATCACTCGGTGAATGTTTCTGGTTCCTTCTAGTCCCATCAATTCAAATGAACGTCCACCATCAATACTTTTATAAACTCCTGCACCGCTACTCTGGCTGTTTCTTGGATTTCCTTCTCCGGTTCCGACCCATACAATGCTTGGGTTTTTCTGATGGATATCAATAGCACCAATAGAAGCGGCTCCATATTCGTCAAAAATTGGTTTCCATTTTATTCCACCGCTTTCGGATTTCCAGATACCGCCGGAAGCTGACCCCGCATAAATAATATCATTGTTGGATTCAACTACATCAATGGCAGTGATTCGTCCACTCATTCCTGCCGGACCAACATTTCTCGGTTCCATTCCTTTTAACAAATCCATATCCAGTTGTTGAGCTTTTAAGTCAACTCCAGATAAAAGAAATGTCAAAACAAGTACTAAACTTATTGTAGCTATTTTTTTCATTGTAGTTTCGTTTTATTCATTAACAAAAAAAGGGCAGCCTTTTGAGCCACCCAAATTAGTTCAGGTAAAAATTAATCTTCGTCAAAAATATCTGCTATTCTCGCACGAGCATCTTCGAAGTGATTTCGTGTATCACGATTTAACCCACCGCCTGCAATAGCACTTCTCAAGTCACGATCCAGAATCTTTAATTCATTACGAACTATTGGTCGAATATCAGACTGACTTACATCCACAGAACGAGCAAAGAAACCTGATGGTTCTTCAGTTAGTAATTCTCCCATTTCTTCAATGTAGGCTCTTTGTAAATGTCTTCGGTGCACATTTGTATTTTGTTTAGCTCTCGCCTCAGACCAAATCCCATTTCTCAAATCGTCCATCATTTCTGTAAGAGTGTAAACATCTTCATCGGTTCTGGAAGGAGCCTCAATCAAACGACCTAATCTATCCGGACGAAGCAAATTTGAGAGTACTCCAGCTTGTGCTCCTCTGAATGTTTCAACTGCACTTGACTGGTTAATTCGATCAAGGATCTCTTTGTTGAATGCCCAACTTGGAGCAGAAAATGCATGCTTGGTTAGAAAATCCATTGCTCTTCGCTGATCTGACTCAGCCACAACTTCATATACAACCCCATCCTGATCATAAGTTTTGTATGTCTGGTAAACACCACCAACATAAGTGGTCACGTGTCCCATATATCTTCTCCACTGACCAAGAACGTTGTTGTAAAGCTCCTGAAGGTCTGAAAACTCTTCTCCTTCACGTGTGGTCCAATCAATTAAATTTTCTGTTATTACTTGAAGATTTGCAAGACCTAATTCACTTGCCTCCATCGCATCATCACCAATTGCTTCTGTTTGTGATCTTGGATCAGCACCATTTGAATAACCGAACCAATACAAAGGGTCATCTCCATTTGCTACTATCCATTCGTTCAGGATTTCATTTTCATCATCTGGTTTTTCGATATCTGGAAGCCATTGGTATCCCCATTTGATCGACCATTTATCATACTCACCAATCTGTGGATAGTATTGTGTCACTCCATCACCAGGTTGTGCGATATAATTAAATCTCGCATAGTCCATAATGGAAGGAGCTGTTCCATGAGTCGAAGTAAACTCTGGATCTCTGAGCTGCTCTACAGTATAACCAACACTTGATCCCATATTATGAGGCAATCCTAATGTATGACCAACTTCATGAGCCATCACAAAACGAAGCATATCTCCCATAATCTCGTCTGACATTTTTACATTTCTTGCAGCAGGATTAGAAGCGGCAGTCTGAATGAAGTACCAGTTTCTTAACAAATTCTGAATGTTATGATACCAAAGAATATCACTCTCAAGGATCTGACCTGTTCTTGGATCATGAACATGTGGCCCCTGAGCATTCTGTATTGGATTAGTGATATAGCGCATCACTGAATAACGAACATCTTCTGGTGAAAACTCAGGATCTTCTTCAGGAGTAGGTGCTCTTTTACCAACAATTGCATTCTTGAACCCTGCCGCTTCAAAAGCCACATTCCAGTCATTTACACCTTCAATTAAGTATGGAATCCATTTTTCCGGAGTAGCAGGATCTAAGTAATATACAATTTGCTCTTCTGGCTCAACCAATTCACCACGTAAATAAGCTTCTTTATCTTTGGGTACTAATTTATAGCGTGTAATAAATCGGTTAGTAGCTGCTCTGTGTTCATCAGAACTATAATCATATTGCCCGATTGAAAAATAACCTACCCTCTGATCCCAATTTCTTGGCATTGCCGGTTCTTCGGGGAGTAAAATCATGGACTGATTCATTTCCAAAGAAAGCGTGTTAGTAGCTCCATTATCAGGCGGATTGCTTGCATCATAAGTAAGTACATGTCTTACTTCGATATTCTCAGGATAGCTCGACATTTTTTCTACGAAAGAACGGCTTCCATCTAATCTCCTAACCTGAAAATTTCTTCTTTGAAAACTACTTAATGCACTAATCAATGCAACATCAGAGGTATAAAGATCTGTCACCTCAATGACTATACCTGTTGTATCTTCATTGTTTGCTTCTACATTGAATGTGTGAACTACAGGCTCAAAATTGTTATTACGAACTGATTTGTAGATTGGGTCTTCCTCGTTTGCCACACTTGAATAAGATACATGACGAAGTAATACTTTGTTTTCTTTTCTTTGCCATCTTACAACTTGCTGGCTTCTTGCTTTTTGACCCGCTCCCCCAAAACTAAGGTTTTGAACAGAACCTGCCACTCTGCTGACTAATAACATTTCACGATCCAACATATCATTTGGAATTTCGAAATAATATTTGTCGCCAACTTTGTGAACATCGAACAGACCTTCGTCTGACTTTGCATCATCAGTAATAACCTCTGAATATTTTTTCAGATCACCCTTCTTAGGTGATGGCCTTTTGGTTGCTGCAGAGGATGAATTGTTTGATTTTGTAGACGCGCCACTTGATGAGCAACCCGATATTACCAAAACCAAACATAGTGATAGAGCAAAGAACCTGCTCATTAGTTTGATACCGTAGTTCATTTCTTACTTATTTTATGAAAATTTAAAAGTAAGCTAAAGTGAGACTATGTAACGAGCTTATCAAGTTTTTTATAAAACAGACGTGTAAAAAGAATTTAAGCCTAAAATACACTCATACTATCCTCGTTTTGACGATACTGAAGCGACTCATCTATCTACCGCAAATACTGTCTGAACCAAGCTCCTGTATGATCCACTAATTCCTTGAAAGCAGGAGGAAAAAACTCTTCTTCAAATGGATGAGAAGCCCCAAATGTATGACCTGCTTTAGCAATAAGCCTCAGCTCTTTATCCTTAGAGCCACAAGCAATTTCTAATTTCTCAGAATTAGATTGAAGAACCTCATTGTCATCTCTTCCATGAATAAAAAGAGACGGGATAATAAGTTCTTCTACTCTTTTTAGAGCAATTACCCGATCCGCATTTTTATTTGCATCATCCCACCAGTCTCTATCAACTTTCATAACCTGACCAGTTCTTGAATTTTTGTACTCCGTATAACCTTTTTCTTCCCAGTCTTTCTTCTCTTTATCGGAAAAACGCGCTAAATAGTCAGAAACTGCAGCCCAGGTAACCAAGCATTTTATGGTTGGATATTCTGCTGCGGCAACTACCGCCGTGTGACCACCTCTCGAATGCCCTACAATTCCCATCACATCGGTATTCAGACTTGAATGAGAATCATTTATTTCACCATTCTGCAATGCATTGATTACCAAACCGACTTCATCCAGATCTTTAGAAAGCGTGGATTTTTGAAACAGATCTAATCGCTCATATTCATATCTATCCCCGCCCATACCGTTATGCGAAAAGTTTATTGCCAACACTGCAAAACCTTGTCTTGCAATATCTTCACAGGCATCAGGAAAAGGCCCCCAATCCTTAAATCCTTTGAAGCCATGCAGAAAAATAACTACCGGGAAGTTTTTAGCCGTCCTGCTTATCGGAGAGTATAAATCATACCTGATAGGCAGATCTTCGTCGGTTAAAATTTGTCCAGATGAGATTGATAAATTATCGAACTCCATGAGTAGTTAGTTGTCTTTATTAAAGTCTAAAGTTTCTAATTTAACGAGCTTCCGCAAGTCGTTGACTTCCTTTTGTCTGAGATACCTCCATCTTCCGGTATTTACACCTTTCAAATTCAGTCCCGCATAATTCACTCTTTTAAGTTTAGTAACCTGAGTGTCAAAATGTTCCACCATTCTGCGAATTAACCGGTTTCTTCCTTCGAATACTGAAAGTTGAAATGAATTTGGAGCGTCTAAGAAGCGCTTAATATGATGCGCTTTTGCGACACCATCTTCTAAAGCAATCCCATTTCCGAACATACTTAACTCATCATCGGTAAGAATTCGTTCAGACTCTACTTCGTAGGTTTTTCTCACCGAATAACTAGGATGCATTAACCGGTGAGCAAGATCCCCATCATTTGTCAGGATAAGTAAACCCGTTGTATTTCTGTCGAGTCTTCCTACAGGATAAACCCGGGCACCGGTGGCATCTTCAACTTCATCCAAAACCGTATTTCTGCCCCGTTCATCATCAGTAGTGGTAATAGTATTCTTAGGTTTGTTCAATAATAAATAAACAAATGGTTCAAGTTGTATCACCTGTCCATCTACTTCAACTTTATCCTGCCTTCGTACTTTTGTACCGTGCTCAGTGATCTTTTTCCCATTTACTTTTACCAAACCCTCGGAAATATATCGGTCTGCTTCTCTTCTGCTGCATAACCCTGCATGAGCAATAAATTTATTTATTCGAATTTCTTCACTCTGAGAATAATTCTGATCTACCCGGTTTGGAGATTTTCCTGTTTTCTTTTTAGCTGATGAAGATTTCTTTTTTCGCTTATTCATTCTTCTTCATCGGTTTTAGATTCATCATTTTCTTCAGGTGATTTTTCTTCAGTATCGTTTTCTTCTTCAGATGTTTCTTCCGAATCGGCATAGATATCTTCTAATTCTTCATCTTCCATTATCATAGACTGCTCAAGTAAAAGCTGACGATGTTCTGCCATGTCATCATCTTTAAGAATCTCTTCGATCTCTCTTGGCTTTGGAAGTTCATCCACAGAATTAATTCCAAAATGTTTTAAAAAGTGCTTGGTGGTTGTATAAAGCAGAGGTTTTCCGGGGCTGTCAGATCTACCTGAAACTTCAATCAAAGCTTTCTCCATCAACTGTCGGAGAATATATCCTGAGTCAACCCCTCTTATCTGATCAACTTCAGGCTTTGTAATAGGTTGTTTGTAAGCAACTATTGCAAGACTTTCTATTGCTGACTGAGAAAGTTTTCGGTATGCATTCTCATGCTGAAATACGCTCAACCAATAATGAAATTTCTTTTGAGTTACGAAGGTATATCCTTCTGCAATTTCTTCGATTCTGAAGCTTAATCCATTTTCGTCATAACGGTTGTTCAGCTTTTCAACGAAATCAGCAATCGTTTTTTCATTCACCTCAATTTGTTCTTCATTATCAACAATAATTGAGCTGATCTTTTGACCGGATATTGGTTCATCGCTGGCAAAAATTAATGCCTCAATCACTGATGATAACCGAGTACCGTCAATAAATTCGTAATCATTTTTCATTTAATTATAACCACATTATTCAAAGCGCAGAGTACGCAAAGTTCGCTAATTTTTTTCTTTGTGCTTCATTGCAACCCTTGCAGTTAAATTTAGTTCACATCTTTAACTATAAAAAAACCATCCGTTCCTTGCCGTTGGTACAAAGGCATGAGAATATATCCATCAGATTGTGCTTCTATTTTGCCCATTTTATCATTTGCCAGCCAATCTCCTTTTTTTATTCTATCAAAATTTTTGAAACCTGCCCTCATAACAAAATCATCTTCTTCTTCGATAATATGCTTATAAACAAACTCGGCTTGTGCAGGCAGACCTCTCGTTTGTTTCTCAAGGTATTGCTTATATGATTTATATTCAGGGATTTCACTTTCATTTAAACAACCTGATGCAGCAACCAAAGCATAAAGCCCTGCAATTGCATTATATTCAGCACTTTCACTGTAATGTTCACCCGCCTCAAACGCAAAACCAACATTACCTTTGTTCTGCACATACTTTAAAGCCGTTCCATGAAGTGCTTTTTCAATTCCGAAAATCAATGGGATATTTAATTTACCAAGCAACTCTACATTATGAGCTTCATCCGTACTTATTGAAAACAAACCATTTTCTGAGGAAAAAGTATGTAGATCTGCAAAAATTACCGGATACTTTTTTTTTGGGTTTAGAATAATCGGATCAATTATCTCAAGAACTTTTTTTGTTTCTCTTCGTTCGGCTGTGGTAACATTTTCGATTGGAGTTCTTCTGATTTTATCTAAAATTGAAGTAAACCAAATCCGGTTCATATCTTCATCAATGTATCTTACCCCGGCGTCTAAAGCTTCAAGATTCCCTCTTATTCCAATTATTCTACCTCTGAATTGATTACGTACTGAATCGAGATTTTCTAATACATGTTCAATTGCAGCAATCCCTGTTGGTTCATTACCATGTATACCAGCTAAAGCTATAATGGTTGGCCCATTATGGCTTCCATCTATCTCACCAATAATCCGGTCTGGCAAGTCCTGTATTTCTTTTCTTTGCTGATCTCTAACAGTCAAGGTCTCCAATCAAGTATCCTTCTTTTCTTTATTTTCGTTTGCAAGTGCTTTTATTAAGCGATGACTAATATTAAGGAAATTGCCTTCAGTAATCACTCCCACCAGCCTACTGTTTTTTACTACAGGGAGGCACCCAATCTGCTGATCCTGCATAATTTCCATTGCTTCGATTATTGACGCTTCAGGATGAATAGTAATCGGATTATTTATCATTATATCTTCAATTGTTTGACTTTTATACTCACCTTCTTCATTAATTGACTTTGAGTATTCTCGTAAAACCATTCGCATTGAAACTAATCCCACTAAATGCCTTTGGTCATCTTCAATCGGGATATATCTTATTTTTCTCCAATCCAAAAGATTCGCAGCAAATTCAATCAGGTCATCTTTTCGGGCAGTAAAGAGATCCGTAGTCATAAACTCCTCCACCAATAAAGTAGATGGCCTCCACAAATCAACATCTTCTATTCGTGCAAGTCCCCATTTATGTACGGGTTCACCCTTTTTCTGATTCTTAACCATTGATGCTGTAACCGTTGAGAGAGCCTGCTCCCTGTTATTTTCTTTCGCTAACTTTCCATACGACTTAACCACCCAGTAAGCTCCGGTTTGGGCGCTTTCAACCCGGTCTTCAATCACACTAAGATAAGTATCAATATCAGATTTCTGTATATCGGCTTTTTCTAATCCGGATCGAGCAATAGGCAATAACTCTTCAGTGATGAGATCCCGTGCAGTTACTTTCTTATCATCCGTCCAGATGAATTTTGTATCCAATCCCATTTTTGATGCTGCAAAGAAATTCATTCTTGCATCATCAAAATCCAAAGACTTTGTAATATCTGGATAGGCATCTTCCATCCCATTCATTAGTCCTAACCAGAATGCAGTATTTGCAATTTCATCAACAACAGTCGGGCCGGATGGAAGTACTCTGTTTTCAATTCGTAAATGTGGCTTTCCTCCACCTACTCCATAGCAAGGGCGGTTCCATCGATACACAGTTCCATTGTGAACATTTAATGCCATCAACTTAGGGGGAACTCCATCTTTTAGCATTTGCTCTACATTTTCTTCTACATTAGAACTTAACAATACTCTGTACCTTGAAATATCTTCCCGGTAAATATCAAGAATACTTCCCTGCAACCAATCAGTTCCAAAAGTTACTCTGGGAAGACTTTCTCGAAGGTGATCGCCAACCCCTCTGGTATCTACCGACTGATGAAAAAGTGCGATACGTGTTTCCGCCCATAATCTTTTCCCCAGCAAAACAGGAGAATTTACAGCACTTGCCAGAACCGGAGCTGTAATTGCCTGAGCAATATTATATTTTGATACAAATTCATCCGGTTTGATCTGAAGATGAACCTGATAACCGGTATTACAACCTTCCAGCAAAGGTGTATCGAATTTCATTAATAATTCATCCATACCTTGAATACGTATTTCGTATTCTTTACCCCGCATATTATCAATGGCATCACAAAGTGCTTTATATCGTGGAATTGGAGTCAGGTTTTCAATAGCAACATCCGATTTCCGGATAGTTGGAAGAATTCCCGTCAGTAAAATATCACCACCTAATTCCTGAACTTTACTGCGCACGTATGCTACTTCATTTTGAAGATTCTCTTCCAGTTGTGAAAGGCAATTCCCTTTGAACTCGAGCGGATCAAGATTTACCTCTACGTTGAATTTTGCAATTTCAGTTGTATAATTTCCTTCGCCGAGAGCACCCATTACCTCCATGGCATTTGGCATTGCTTTACCATATTCGTCGATCAGACATAATTCTTGCTCAGCCCCAATTCGAATCACATCTGTTTCAAACCAATTATCTTCCAACATTTTCTCCAGAGCGCGTGCATCTTTAAGCACATACTTCATAAATCTCTGAACGTCATCATTGGTTTTTGCGAGTTTTACTCTTTCTTCGCCCATTCCGTAGCTTTTGAGTTTAACAGTCCATAAATACCGACTTTATATGGCGGAATGCAAGTATTTAACGAATTGCTCCAACATTTATATTTATCCTTACCGAAGAGCTACTTACTGATGATCTTTTACCATATAAATCAATAATCTTTTCTAGCAATATTTCCATAAACTTTTGCCCTTTATCTGTAGGGATTTTCAAAATTACCTCCCAAAAATAATACGAATTCATCCAGGAAATTGCTGCCGGAGATGGACCTAAAACTGAATATTGAGGTACCATTTTTTCAATAAGATCCTTAAATAAAAAAGCACTCTGTTGAACCTGATTTTCTTTTTTCCCTTTAAAAACAAATTTTACCAATCTTGAGTATGGAGGATAGTTCAGGCTTTCACGAAATTTCAATTCCGACTCAGAAAAACCATCATAATCGTGTGTCTGAGCATATTTGAGCGCTTCAATTTCCGGTTGACGGGTTTGTATAAATACTTTACCGGGTTTTTCACCACGACCCGATCGCCCCGAGACCTGACTTAATAACTGAAACATTCTTTCTGAAGACTGAAAAGACGGAAAAGCTAGTTCAGTGTCCGCATCTGTAACTCCTACCACTGTCACATTAGGGAAATCAAGACCTTTGGCAACTAATTGCGTACCAACTAAGATATCAGCTTCACCTTCTGAGAAGGCATTCAAAATTCTTTCATGGGCTCCTTTTCGTGCTGTTGAATCCCTGTCGAAGCGCAATATCTTAGCTTTCGGAAAAAACTCTTCCAGCTGTTCTTCAATTTTCTGCGTCCCGGAACCTCGTTCACTTAAAAATTCTGAACCACATTTTTCACAGTATGTATCTGCTTTTCTGGAATAACCCGAGTAATGGCAAATCAACTGATTTTTTCTCTTATGGTAGGTGAGACTTACAGAACATTCCGGGCTTTGTGGGATATGCCCACAGGTTTCGCATTGAAGATAATTTGCAAATCCACGCCTGTTAAATAACAAAATGATCTGCTCTTTTCTTTTCAGAGCTTGTTCCATAGCCAAATATAAAGGGATTGAGAGCTCTCCTTTCATAGCGCTGGTATATTGCTTTAGGTCGATGATCTCTACTTCCGGAAGTTTTGCTCCTTCATGCCTTTTCCTCAATTCCAGTAATTCTGCTTTTCCCTCATGAGTCATTTCAAGAGCCTGCATGCTTGGAGTCGCTGAACCAAGTACTACTACGGCTTTAGCGTGATTGGCTCTCACAATGGCAACTTCCCGTGCGTGATATCTTGGAGATGGATCCATTTGTTTATAAGAAGCGTCATGTTCTTCGTCAATAATTATTATTCCCAAATCATGAACAGGTGCAAAAACTGCCGATCTTGCTCCGATTACAATCTTCTTTTCACCTGATTGAATTTTATTCCATGATTCCAGTCGTTCTCTTGCTGTCATCCGACTATGTAAAACGGCAATATCTTTGCCAAATATCCTGTAGAATCTTGATACTGTTTGCGGGGTGAGTGCAATCTCAGGAACTAAGACAATGGCGCCTTTACCCAATTCTCTAACCCTTTTTATTGAATGAATATAGACCTCAGTTTTGCCACTTCCTGTGATTCCTTTCAATAAATAATTTGTGAAACTTCTATCAGCTATACTTTTCCAAACCTCATTAAAAGCCTGCTCTTGTTCTTTGTTAAGCTTCTTGATGGAATCCGGATCAAAATCCAAGTTCTGAAAAATATTTGATTCAACCGGCACTTCGATTCCCTCAATCCAGAATTCATTTTTCAATTTAGTTATTACGTAATCAGATAGCCCGACTTTATCAGTTTCAGAGTTTCGAAGCGGTTTATCGACTTGGGAAAAAATTTCCAGTCCTTCAATCCATTTATATTTTTTTGATTGGAAGTGAATAAAATCTGATGCTAAATTTTCATTTTTATCTTCAGCCCATACCCAAGCTCGTTCTGTAGCCTCAGTTACTTTTATATCGGGCTCTTCCCAAACTTCAACAACATTCTCTTTAATCAGTTTTCTAAAAAACTTATTCAGAGAAGTGCCTTTCCATTTTTTATTTGCTTCATCAAGGGTTTCTACCAATCCCGATTCAATATCCTCCATTATCTCTTGCTCAGAACTGCTAAAATCAATTTTAGACAGGCTTTCAGCTACTCGTACTTTCTTTATCGATGAATAGTTTAATCCTGCAGGCAGTGCTGCCTGAATCACCTCACCCCAGCTGCAAAAATAAAATTGATGCATCCATTTTGTGAGCTTTAATAATTCTTTTGAAAGGATCGGTTCATTATCTAAAACTTTTCTGATGGGCTTTGTTTTAAATTCCGGAACCTGATCATGAAGTTCCACAATTACCCCAATCGAATACCCCGATCTTAGAGATACCCAAACTCTTTTACCTAATTCGACATGGTCAAGCAATGAATCAGGAATCTGATAAGTGAATGTTCGGCGTACTGCCGTTGGAAATGCTATTTCAGCAAAAATAGACAAATGAATCTGTTCAGCTTTAAAATTTTACGGGCTGAAAGCTTATCCATTTAATTAACTGAAATCAACTTAATTAAAGAGTAAGTAATAAATAGATAATTAGTATTAGCACGGGAAGCGTGAAAACTAACCCGCTTTTGGAATATGTATATCTTTCGGTTTTCATAACAGCCTCCCATTTCATCTTGGTTCTATTGATTACACTTTTGGCATCTATTATTCCTAACCATCAAATAGACTAAAATGTTTCAATAAATTCACCGCATGAACATGTTAACTTTCAATAACGAATATTGAATTTTTAATCATGAATCATGATTTGCTGCTGTTTAGGTTTTTCTTTGCTGTTCTAATGCTTGTATTTAAAATCGCAATTAGCTCATTGCATTCTTTGAGTAACAATTCTAAATCTTCAGATTCTGTAAGAGGTTTCCGTTTTATTATTTCCAAGCAGACGAGAGTTTCTCTCAATTCCTTTAATCCGATTTTCAACTTGTGAATAAAATCTCTTCTCGATTCTGCCGCTGTTGCTTCTGCATATTGAAAAGCAGGTGACGATCCACTTCTAACTATTTGCTTTCCGAAATGTATACCAACATAAGATTTTGGTAATTCCTCACTCAATTCTATTATTCTTATTGAAAATTTAATCAGCCTTTCTTCCAAATCATATTTCATAATCACTTCATCATTCTTTATTCAATATTCGTTATTCGATATTCCTTACTCTCACCCCAACCACCCTTCTCTGTCAAGGCTTCGATATTGAATAGCTTCTGCGATATGATTTGACTTTATAGATTCCGAGTGATCGAGATCTGCAATGGTTCGTGCAACCTTTAAAATTCGGTCATATGCTCTCGCAGATAACCCTAACGAAGTGATTGCTTTCTTGAGAATATCAGATCCGGCATCATCCAGCTGACAAACTTTTCTAACCATTCTGGTATTCATTTGTGCATTTGAATACACCGATTTTAATCCAAAGAACCTTTTGGTTTGAACCTCTCTGGCTTCTACTACTCTGGATCTTATTTCTTCTGATGATTCCCCTTTTGCTTTTCCTGAAAGCTCATCATAACTCACTTTATTTACTTCTATATGCAAATCGATCCGATCTAAAAGCGGACCACTGATCTTGCTCAGATACCGTTGCATCGCTAATGAAGAAGTTCCGTTCATATCTTTAGGATCGTACCAATCTCCTGAAGGCGAAGGATTCATTGAAGCTACCAACATCACCCGACTTGGATAAGTCACGCTCATTCGGGCACGTGAAATCGAAACAAAACCATCTTCCAATGGTTGACGCATCACTTCCAGCGCGCTTCTTTTGAATTCCGGAAGTTCATCTAAAAACAGCACTCCATTATGTGACATTGAAATCTCTCCCGGCATGGGTATACTTCCTCCGCCAACTAAAGCCACATCGGAAACGGTATGATGGGGTGCACGAAATGGTCGGGAAGTGATCAATGCTTTACCGCCATCTAATATTCCTGAAACGGAATGAATCTTCGTGGTTTCAAGAGCTTCTTCCAGCGAAAGTGGAGGCAAAATGGTTGGAATTCGTCGTGCCATCATCGTTTTTCCAGAGCCGGGAGGACCGACCATAACTGCGTTATGTCCACCAGCAGCAGCAATCTCCAGTCCTCGCTTTACATTTTCCTGTCCTCGCACATCGCTAAAGTCAAGAATTTTAGATTGCCCATTCATTTTAAAAAAAGACTGTACATCTACATCCAAAGGATCCATCGATCCCCGGTTTTCCAGCCAGTCTTTTACCTGATTGAGATGTTCAAAAGGAAAAATTTCAATCCCATCTACTACAGCCGCTTCCGCTCCGTTTTCTTTTGGAACAATAAGGAATTTAAACCCCTGTTTTTTAGCCTCAACAGCAATTGGAAGCACCCCTTTTATAGGACGAATCTTTCCGTCCAGTGATAACTCGCCCATCATTACTGTTTCTTCCAGCTTTTCGGTATAGATTTGCCCCGACATTTTCAGCAGCCCGATGGCAATCGGCAAGTCAAAAGCATTTCCTTCTTTGGGTAAATCAGCAGGAGCAAGATTTACGGTAATTCTTCCTAATGGATAATAGGAACCTGTATTTCTGATTGCGGCTTCTACTCTGTCTCTTGATTCACTCACTGCACGATCTGGCAATCCAACAAGGAAGAATTTCACCATTCCGTTGGTGTGATGGGTTTCTACATCGATAATACGCGCATCAACACCAACGGTGGAAGCGCAAAATACTCTTGCTAACATAATTAAATTCCGAATCTTTTTATTTTACTTTGCGTAGTAAGACCCGTTGGGAACTGATTCCTTACAAAAATTTTCATAAATCACACATATCATGAAAAAAGAAGAGGCTAAATCAAAAGCAAAACGCATCTACGAAGAGGTGCAGGGCGGAGTAAATGAAGTGATTAGTTCCATCCGTGAAATGATTAAAGAAGGAAGCGCCCGAAAGCTTATTATCAAGAACAAAGAGGGAGAAGTTGTATTTCAGACTCAGTTAGTATTTGGAGTAAGTGGAGCCGCTTTAGTTGGAGCCATGGCACCCGTGATTTCAGCAATCGGTATGTTTGCCATGTTCATTAACGATTATCAAATTCTGGTTGAAAAAGAAGTAACAGAAGAAGACGATGAATATTCAGTAGACGCTGAGGTAATCGAAATTACCGAAGATGAGGATGAAGACGAAGAAACTGAAGAAGAAGCAAAGGCTGAAGAAAAAGAAGAAAAAACAGTCGGTAAGAAAAAGAAGAAATAGAGTTCTTTAAATAAATGATAGGAATTCTGCTGATTTTAGGAGTCTCATGGCTCCTTTTGTTTTTCTTAGAAAATAAAAACCTATCTGTATTAGGTTATTCACCAATACATAAACGTGCCCTTCAATTCTTTATAGGATTCGGCTTTATAATCCTGGTTCAGGGTTTGATGATCTTGCTTGAAACAAAGGTGCTCGAAATTGAATGGGAATACAATCCACCCAAGCAAACAAGTATTCTATTTGATTCCCTCTGGTATCATTTTAAATCTGCCCTGACCGAAGATCTGCTCTTTAGAGGTGCTGCACTTTATATATTGGCAAATAGAATCTCGAGTACAACAGCAATCTTAACTTCAGCAATTCTTTTCGGAGTCTATCATTGGTTTTCATATGGAATGTTTGGTGCAGGAATAGTGCCTATGTTTTACATATTCATTATTACCGGAACAACAGGTGCAGTCTGGGCTTACTCTTATTTCAAAACTAATTCTATCTTTCTTGCCTTAGGATTTCACATTGCATGGAACTTTGTAAGTACTCTCTTTTTTGATAATCAACCATATGGAGAACTTATTTTTCAACAAGTTTCATTAACACCGATTTCCAACGAATGGCTTAATTTTATTTTTCAATTTGCCAAAGGTTTAATGCCCTCTTTCATAACATACCTTTTTATAAAATATTCATTCAAAAACAGTCAGGAATAATTAATTATTTCGAGTCTTGGTTTCTAAATCCAGCGACGAACTTTTTTCTGATATTCTGAGTACTCAGAACCGAACTTTTCTTTGAGGATCTCTTCCTCCGGCATAATCTGGAAAGTATTCATGTACCATATAAATGCCGGGAGAATAACAAACGAAATACCATTCCCCATTTTTATCCCAAAGGCTATCAAAATGATCAAAAGTCCCAAATACATTGGGTTTCTGCTGATTTTATAAACTCCATTTTGAACCAATTTATTAGCTTTTTGAGGAGTATGTGGATTAACTGTGGTTTTAATAGATGCAAACTGTACCACTCCCAAAAAGCCTGCAATGGCACCAGAAATTCCCAATACATAAACCAACCAATCCGGCGAAGAAAAATTTACAAGTCCCCATAATAAATATTGATCAAGAACCCACATCAAAAATGCTGCCACTGCAAATGTTAATGCAGGAGGAATTTTAAGATTCATTTTCTTTAGTATTTTTAAACGGCATCCAGAACAATCCCTTTACTTTCTGATCTTCTTCTGAATCAAATTCATCTAAGCCCAGATTTATAGTGTGAGGATTTTCATTCAGATTCAAAGTTTTGCAAATACGATCCCAAAAAGAAAATAATGAGCTGTAATTAGAATCTGTTTCTGTCTGAATTCTTGAATGATGAACTTTGTGCATTGCTGGAGTAACAATGATCATTCTTAAAACCTTATCAACTTTTTCAGGAAGCCCAATATTTGCATGATGAAACTGCACCACGATAACCAGCAATATTTCATATACCAACAACTCCCAAATTTGTAAACCTATCAATATAATAACGCCGGTTCTCAAAATAGACGAAAAAATAATTTCCCCTGTATGAAAACGATTAGCAGTGGTTACATCCATATTCGGATCGGAATGATGCACACGATGGAATCTCCAGAAGAAAGGTATTCTGTGATTCATTACATGCCAAAAATAAGTCCAGGTATCCATCAGCAGCACAGCCCCAACTAAATGTATCCAATATGGAAGGCGTAACCAGTTCAGAATTCCGAAGTCGTTAGTATTTGCCCAATTCGATGCCCATAACCAAACTCCCACAAAAAGTATGGAAGTGACAGTAGCATTTACTATTCCCAGAGAAGCATTTCTTAGCAGATGTTTCCACCTCAACTTTCCCTTATTCTTAAAAAAATCGAAGAACGGGTGAGCATGTTCAAATAAAAGTAACAATACAAGTCCGGCAACCGCAACAGCTACCTGAGTTTGCTCAAGTAAATTCAGCAATGCCTGCATCTACACTTTCCTTTATACTTTTATCTGGTAGTTTCGAATCCCTGATTTTTGAGATCACTATAACCGCCAATGTTGTATACATTTTCAAAACCTTTGTCTTTCATAAGTCTTGAAGCTTTTCCGCTTCTGTTACCGGATCTGCAATACAAATAATAAGTTTTTGATTTATCCAATGAGTCTAATTGTTGTGCAAACTCTCCCGACATTAAATCAAATTGAAGATTAGCCTCTGCAAGATGACCTGAATCATATTCGTCCTGAGTTCTGACATCAATTATCACTCCCGGATTGTTTTCTACAAACTCTAAAACATTTTCTTTAGAAACTGAGTTTGCTTGTTGCTCTTTTTTAAAAATATTAAACATAAAAATACCTACACCTGTAAAAATTATAATTACTATCGAAATAAGTTTTTTCATAAATACTGAGGCTTAAATGTTCATATAGATAATGTAACCACCCATCAACAATAAGAAAACTCCGAATGCTTTTTTAAGTTTATCACCTGAGATTTTTGAGCCTACTTTCCGACCGATAAAACTTCCTACTGCTCCGACCAGACTGAAAACCATGACAAGTTCCCAGTTAATTTGCTGATTCACTGATTCCAGAACATCTAAATACTTATAGAATCCGCTAAAGCTTTTTAAAGCTATAATTACAAGACTGGTTCCTATGGCTACATGCATTGAAAGTCCGCCAAGAAGAACAAGCGCGGGAACAATCAAAAATCCGCCGCCCACACCAACTAAGCCAGTCAAAGCACCAACAAAAAGCCCCTCCAAAGTAATCACCCACCATGGTTGTTGTTTTGATTTTGACGAGCTTTCAGATTCATTGGGTTTCTTTTTTTTCAGCATTAAAATTGCAGCTAATATCATAACTGCAGCAAAAAGTATTAACTGAAAAGTCCCGGAAACAAATCCGGCAATATAAGCGCCACCGTAAGTCCCAACCATTCCTGGAATCCCAAACAGTACTACATTTCTCCAGTTTACCTGTTGCTTTAATGCATATGGAATAGAACCAACCATACTTATAAATCCTACAATACCCAGAGATTCGGCAATAGCAGCTTTCTCCTGTTCACCGGCAATATATATTAGGATGGGAACGGTGAGGATTGACCCTCCCGATCCCATCAAACCTAAGGAAAGCCCAACCAATAAAGCGCCGATCCAGGATAAAATCATTATGCTTCAACTCCTGATCTCCAGTTTTTGAATGCATCATCTATCCAAATCACATCAAAGCCTTTGTTAGCAAGCAATGAGACTGAGTAAGAAGCTCTTTGTCCGCTTGCACAGTGAACAGCAATGGTTTTATCATTCGGAAGTTGATCTAAATTTGCTGCAAGACGAGTGTGAGCGATATTGATCGAATCCGGAGTACTTCCATCTGCATATTCCGTTGCTTTTCTTACATCAAGAATCTGAAAATTTTTATCATCAATCATTTTAGCCAGACCTTCGAAATCTGTTTTTTTGATGGATTTTTTATCTCCGCTCCAATCTTCCAGATCTTTATAAGTTGCAAATCCGGCACATTTATCCAATCCAACATTGGCCAGATCATTGATGGCTTCAGCAAGATTGTCTTCATTAATGATCAGATAGAATTCATCTTCTCCATCAAGGAATGAACCGGCAATCGTATTAAAGTTTTTATCGAATGAAGCCATGATAGAACCCTCAATATGTGAACTCATAAAATCATACTTCGTTCTTGAATCGATGATGGTGATATCTCTGTCTACCATATCCTGAATATTTGTACGCTTTGGAAGACCGATCGGAGCCCCTAATACAGAAGGACCCACTTTATTCAACTTCTTCATTCTTGCAAAATACAGAGGTGGCTCCGGCTGACCATCGAGGATAAAATCTACAAATGATTCTTCACTTTTTGCCGCTTTAAAAGCAGGACTAAATCTTGTTTCATATCCTACCGTTGAATCAGGCACAGCACCTAAAGCTTTACCACATGCACTTCCCGCGCCGTGAGCCGGCCATACCTGTAAATACTCAGGAAGTACTTCAAAGTTTTTTACAGATTTGTAAAGCGTTTTAGCTGAGGGTTTCATATTACCTTTCATTCCGGCTGCAGTTTCTAAGAGATCAGGGCGGCCAACATCTCCTACAAAGACAAAATCGCCGGTAAGTATTCCCATAGGTTCGTTAGTAAGTGCACCGTCAGTAACTAAAAAACTAATTGATTCGGGAGTATGCCCGGGGGTGTGAACTACATCAAATTTTATATTTCCTACATTAAAAGAATCCCCGTCTTTTACCAGCTCGTAATTATAATCACTATCAATCAGCCATTCGTATTTCCAGTTTGAATCACCTTCATCAGAACCAAAAACTTTCACTCCTTTTTCAGCAAATTCTCTCAAACCGGATACATAATCGGCATGGATATGAGTATCCGCTGCATAAGTAATTTTCAAACCTTCCTGAGCGGCTATTTCTTCATACTGATCTATATTTCTCATCGGGTCTATAACAATTGCTTCGCCATTTTTCTGGCATCCGATGATGTATGCGTACTGTGCTAATTTATTATCGAAAACTTGTTTAAAAAACATAACTCAATATTTATAATTTTAAATTAGTGAGGTAAATGAGGTCTTAACCATCCGTATACCCAGGTTCCAACTAAAGCGCTTGCAATCGGAACTATTATTATTCCATAACCTGCTCCCGCTAAAGTGAAAAGTGGTCCCGGGCAAGCACCTGTAAGTGCCCATCCTAATCCAAACATGGTACCTCCAAGTAAATATCTGGTTACCTGTTTTGGATCTTTTGGAGGAATGCTGATCGCATTTCCTTCAACATCTTTCACATTCTTCTTTTTGATGATCTGAATTGAGATCATTGCCACAACAACAGCCAAACCTATAATCCCATACATATGAAATGCATCAAAACGAAACATCTCTTGAATCCTGAACCAAGATATTACTTCCGACTTCGTTAATACGATTCCAAAAAATATTCCTGCAAATAGATACTTTAAAAACTTTGTCATCATACTCTCCTAAAATATTATGGGTAAAACTAAATGTGTGATTATGAGTCCTCCGGCAAAGAATCCGACTACTGCGATCAAAGAAGCCAATTGCAAATCAGCTAATCCACTTATGGCATGTCCTGAAGTACAACCGCCCGCATATCGCGTTCCAAAACCCACCAAAAACCCACCTAAAACCATTATTACAATTCCCTGAATACTGGTTAAGTTTTCTACACTAAAAACGTCTTCAGGGATCATTCCGGAAAAATCTTTAATACCAAGATCTTTTAAATCTGAAATTGTATTTGAGGACAACTGAATTGCATCGGGATTCTGAAACAACCAACCTGCTATGAAGCCCCCTAAAACTGTACCTGTTAAAAACACCAGATTCCAACCTCCTGATTTCTTCCAATCATATTTAAAGTAGTCCAAATTACCTGGTATACAAGCGGCACAAGTGTGTCTGAAATTGGATGAAAAACCAAAAAGTTTATTTCCACTTAATAAAAGTATAGGAACGATCAAGCCAATCAGCGGTCCTGCGACGTACCATGGCCAAGGTTCCCGTAAAAATTCTACGAAATCCATAAAAGATAAAACTGTATGATTGTGATTAAGAGGTTTTGGATGAAGTATTCACACCAAAAGCCGCCCAGATCGGACAGAAATTAATAAGTGCAGTAAGACCTAAAATGATACCAGCTATAAGTATTACCATTCCCCATGTTCCGGTTACAGTTCCAGTGAAATAGACAGCTATGCCTGCAACTGCTAAAAGTAGTCTTACAATTTTATCAGCACTTCCGATATTTTTCTTCATGTCATCTCCATTTGTTGAATTCAAATATCAGGATCTAAAAGGAAAAGCAGTGTAACATTAGTTACAAAATCTCAATTCTGTTTCTGTGCTGATCAATTTTCTCTTCTTTTTCTAACTGCTTAAGGAGGCGGGATATCACTACTCTCGACGTGTTTAACTGACGGGCAATTTCCTGATGAGACATATGAATATCGTAAGAGCGTGTAGCTTGTTTTTTATCCAGAAGAAATTTGTACAAGCGATCCTGCAATTTAAGAAAGGTAATACTGTCAATGGTATGCAATAGTTCATCGAATCGTGTTTGGTAGGAAAGGAATACGAACTTTCGAAAAGACTTAAACTTCTGAATCCATCCGTCCAGATAATTCATGGGCACCATCCAGAGAACAGTATCTTTTTCAGCGGTAACCATAAAATCGTTGTTCTTGTCTTCAATACAACAAGCCAATGACATTGCGCAGGTTTCTCCGCCTTCCAAATAATAAAGGAGAAGTTCGTTTCCATCTTCATCCTGACGAACAACACGCAAAAGACCTTCCAGAACTATTGGCATATAGAGAGATTTGCTACCCGGGGTAATAATGGTTTCACCCTCAGAAACCTCTCTGTGAATCCCTGCCTCTTCAATTTCCTGAATAAGCTTTTCCTCAAGCCCGTTGGTCTGAAGCAACTCTCTAACAGATTGAGACATTGTTTAATCCCAGTGCGATTCAGCAATCGCTTCCTCAGATAATTCCACACTCAGATAATGTTCAGCGTCCAAGGCTGCTTTACAACCGGTTCCTGCGGCTGTCACCGCCTGGCGGTAAAACGAATCCATCGCATCACCACAAGCAAAAATTCCGGGAAGATCTGTTTTTGTTGACTGACCTTTGGTTTGGATATATCCAACATCATCCATCGTTAAAACGCCCTTGAAAAGATCTGTATTTGGCTTATGACCTATAGCGATAAAGACCCCGGTAACATCATCGAGAGTTGTAATTTCTCCGGTATTCCTATTCTTGATATTGACACCTTCAACAACCTGATCACCAAGTACCTCATCCAATTCGCTGTCCCACATAAATTCTATCTTTTCGTTATCAAAAGCACGAGCTTGCATTGCCTTTGAAGCACGAAGTTCATCACGGCGGTGAATAACTGTTACCTTACTTGCAAATTTCGTAAGGAAAGTAGCTTCCTCCATGGCTGTATCGCCACCACCAACAATAATTACATGCTGATTTCTGAAGAAAGCGCCATCGCAAGTTGCACATGCAGAAACACCTTTTCCTCTCAGACGAGTTTCGCTTTCAAGTCCTAACCACATGGCAGAAGCCCCGGTAGAAATAATTATTGTATGTGCCTGGATTTCTGTTTTCTCATCAACGGTTAATTTGTATGGAGTAGACTCGAAATCTACATTAGTGACATAACCGTACCGGCAATCTGCACCAAATTTAGTCGCCTGATTACGGAAATCGTCCATCATTTGTGGGCCCATAACTCCATCAGGATAACCCGGGAAATTTTCGACATCAGTAGTCGTCATTAGTTGACCTCCGGGTTCCGGTCCTTCAAAAACGATAGGATTCAGATCAGCACGTGCCGCATAAAGAGCAGCTGTTAGTCCTGCGGGACCACTTCCGATTATAACTACATTAAATGTTTTACCTGCAATGTCATCCATAATAATAAACTTCAATTTTGTTGTGATTGAAAGTACAAAAAATCAGGTTAGAATTTGTTTGAATGTTTCTATGATTCCAATAGTGTTTCATAAAATCTCACGTTCAGATTCCCGGGATTTTCAAATATTATCGAGTTTTTAGTAATAAAAGCGCTTCCCACTCTATTTGTACTAATCTCCTATTTCATTATGTTCTAAACAACTAACTACGGAGGTAACATTTGACCATAGCAGTTTTAAAGGAAACAGCAGATTATGAACAACGGGTAGCTATCTCTCCCGACATCGCATCGCAATTTGCACGAAAAGGCTTTACTGTAAAAATAGAAAAAGATGCAGGTCTGGCTTCAAACTTTCCGGATGATCATTATATAAAATCAGATGCTGAAATAGTAGTTTCAAGAGCTGAGCTTCTGTCTGAGTCTGATATCGTATTATCTGTCCAATCCCCTCCTGATGAAGATCTCAAAAAAATAAAGAAAGGGGCTGTTTTGATCTGCTTTTTGTGGGCGCTACAACATCCTGATCTCGTCTCACTACTGCAGGATCAAAAAATAACTGCTCTGGGAATGGATGCAATCCCAAGAATTTCGCGAGCACAAAACATGGATGCTCTTTCTTCCATGAGTTCGATTGCCGGGTATAAAGCTAGTTTGATTGCTGCTAATGAGTTAAATAAGTATTTCCCCATGATGATGACCGCAGCAGGAACTGTTCCACCTTCCAAAGTACTGATTTTGGGTGCCGGAGTTGCAGGATTGCAAGCCATTGCAACCTGCCGGAAATTAGGCGCCGTTGTTGAGGCATTTGATGTTCGTCCAGCCGTTAAAGAACAGGTTGAAAGTTTAGGCGCAAAATTCATTGAAGTGGATTTATCCGATGAAGAAACAGAAACCAAAGGTGGCTATGCAAAAGAGCTCACGGAAGAAGACAAAAACAAACAGCGTGAGCTCATTCATCACCATGCAAAGAAATCGGATGTAATAATTACTACTGCCTTAATTCCCGGAAAACCGGCCCCATTACTTATCACCAAAGAAATGGTTATGGATATGAAGCCTGGCTCTGTGATTGTTGATCTTGCAGCTGAAAATGGTGGAAACTGTGAAATCACACAAGTAGGGACTACTCAGGTATTAAACGAAGTAAAAATTGTTGGCCCGGTTAATTTACCAAGTCAGTTAGCCAATGATGCCAGCAGTTTATATGCCAAGAACATTCTTAATCTGATAAACCTTTTGATTAAGGAGAATGAACCTAAGTTCGATTTTGAAGATGAAATACTACTAAACACTACAATAACACATAATGGTGAAATCATCTCGCCACTAATTAAGAATAATTGAATTACGAATTAGGAACATTAATAGTGTTCCTAATTTTACATTCCTAATTCATATGTCATGACTGAAATTCCACTAATCATTCTATTATTTATCTTTGTGCTCGCCTGTTTTATCGGCTTTGAATTGATCTCAAAAGTACCTCCAACATTACACACTCCTTTAATGAGTGGCGCTAACGCCATTTCCGGAATTACTATTGTTGGGGCATTAATCGTATCCGGATCTGACGGCGGTTTATTTACACAAATTTTGGGAGTTGCTGCCATCATATTTGCAACGATTAATGTGGTTGGCGGATTTATGGTTACCGACAGAATGTTGGAGATGTTTAAGAAAAAGGAGGAAGACCAATGAGTCAATTTCTTCCTGAATCAATCCTTACCTATTTGCCTGATGCCATCCAGCTAATTTATTTAGTGGCTACTGCTTTTTTTATTCGTGGGCTCAAATTGCTTGGTTCTCCTGCTACTGCCCGAAAAGGCAATCAGTACGCCGCAATAGGAATGCTGATCGGAATCCTAGTTACACTTTTTGATCGCCAGATTATTTCATTTGAATGGATTATCACCGGAGTTTTAATAGGCGGAATCATCGGAGTTGTACTCGCAAAAAAAGTAGCTATGACTTCCATGCCGGAATTGGTTGCGGTTTTTAACGGATTTGGAGGAGGCGCTTCCGCATTGGTCGCCTGGGGAGAACTTAGTCGTTTTGCTGATCCTCCGATGATGGATGCCACAAGTTTGACCACAACCGGCTTAAGTATTTTCATAGGTGCACTCACCTTTACCGGTAGCTTTATCGCCTTTGGAAAACTTCAGGGGTTCATTTCCGGCAATGCCATTACTTTTCCGGGACTTAATTTCATAAATATTGGGTCGATGGTTGGTGTCATTGCGTTGATCGGGTTCTTTACATTTGATCCAACCAATCAGACTATCTTCTGGATAATTTTAGGGTTTTCTTTGTTGATTGGTATCACATCTGTGATTCCAATCGGAGGAGCAGATATGCCTGTCGTAATTTCTTTGTTGAATTCTTATTCAGGAATTGCCGCATCTATGGCTGGTTTTGTACTTGGTAATAACTTACTGATTGTCTCTGGTGCACTGGTGGGTGCTGCCGGATTAATTCTAACTCAGATCATGTGCAAAGCTATGAATCGTTCTCTGACCAATGTGATTTTTGGCTCTTTCGGTGGTAGTTCTTCTTCTGGTTCTGATGATGGATCTGGTGGCGATAAAGCGGTTCGGGAAACTTCCGCAGATGACCTCGCCATTCAAGTAGCTTATGCTTCTAAAGTGGTGATTGTTCCGGGATATGGATTGGCAGTTGCTCAGGCTCAACATATTGTAAAAGAAGTGGCAACGAATCTGGAAGAACGTGGGGTTCAGGTTAAATATGGAATTCATCCCGTGGCGGGACGTATGCCCGGTCATATGAATGTGTTGCTTGCTGAAGCCGATGTACCATACGATCAATTGTATGATATGGACCAAATTAATCCCGAGTTTGCTACAACAGATGTTGTAATGATAATCGGAGCAAATGATGTGGTAAATCCGATGGCAAAAACTTCTCCGGGAAGTCCAATTTATGGAATGCCAATACTTAATGTTGATGAAGCCAAGCGAACTATTGTATTCAAAAGAAGTTTGAGTTATGGTTATGCAGGAATTGATAATCCACTTTTCTATCAGGAAAAAAATCAGATGTTTTTCGGAGACGCGAAGAAAAGTTTACAAGCATTAAATGAGGCACTAAAAGACGTATAAAATCGTATCTTTTTAGAAATTATTTATTATTTGTATTAATGATTACCAAAAAAATATCTCTGCTTTTACTTTCTGTAATAATCTTAACCGGTTGTTTTCGTAATAACGATTGTGATCTCGAAGCCAATACACTGGTAAATCAAGCCCAGCTTCAAATGGATATTGAGACCATTGATAACTATTTGGAAGACAACAACATTACTGCAATACAAGACCCGTCTGGTATACGTTACGTAATAAATAATGCAGGGAGCGGTTCTTCTCCTGAGATTTGTGACAATATTTCCTTTTCTTACACTGGGAAATTACTTTCAAACGGATCTGTATTTGATGAATCTTTAAATCCGATTACTTTTTCCTTGTCGGGTCTTATCACAGGTTTTCAACTTGGTATTCCTTTAATCAAAGAGGGTGGATCTATTACTTTGTATATTCCCTCACCTTACGGATATGGCAGTAGAGGCGCAGGAAATGATATCCCTCCAAATGCTAATCTTATTTTTGAAGTTCAGCTTACAGGAATAGACTAAACGTATTCCTATACAATAGGCTGTTTATCTAAATTATAGCTTTTCATTGCTTTTATAAAGCATATTGTAGATAGAATTCCACATACTATAAATACAAGGAACATTGCTTGGGAAGGGCCTTTTGATCCAGTAAATACATTATCCATCAACCAGCCGGTAGCCGGTGGTCCAATTCCAAATCCTACAATACTTATTACAAAAAGATAGAGTGAACCGGCAACACCCCGCATGTCTGAGTCCACAAAATCCTGAACCAAAGCTGCTGCTACTCCATTGTAAGAAGATGAGATCACATTGGCACTTCCGATAAGAACCAATCCCAAAAAAGCTGTTTCTGCGAATAAGCCGAAAAAGTATAACGGCAAACCTCCAAGAGCAGCTATAATTCCGATTATAAATCGTTTACTATCACCATATTTAGAGGCCAGTTTATCAGCACCCCAACCAGCAAGATTTACGCTTACTCCTGTCGCAAGCATAAACCATCCGTATTTACTGATAAGTTCTGATGCAGAAAACACATCGGTTAAAATAGTACCTATAAAAGCTAAAATGGTATATCCGCTTAAAGCCAATAGTGAAAACCCCATCAGATGATATCTGACTGTTGGTTTCTTTAAAATATATCTGAGTACAGTAGAAAATTCCTGAACTCCACTTACATTATTATTTGATTGAATCCTCTGAGGTTCTTTCAGTATTAACAGAGCAATAAATGCCAATCCCAAACCGGGCAATCCTACTGCTTTCAGCGCAACACGCCAGTCATAGGTTTCTGCTATTGAACCTCCAATGAGAAAAGAGAGTGCTACACCAACAAATATTCCGGAAGCGTAAACCGAAAAAACTCTCCCACGAAGTTCCGGTTTAAAGTAATCTGCCAATAATGAATATACAGATGGACTTAACGCAGACTGACTAACTCCGATTGCAAGTCTTGCCGATATCAGAAACGCAAAAGAGTTTGCAAAACCACTGGCAAAGGTCATCAAACTCCAGACAGATAAACCTGTTATGATGATATATTTACGTGAAAACTGATCTGCCATTCTTCCCATGAAAATTCCGCAGAATGCGTAGATGATAGAAAAGGCAGGTCCATACAGAATACCGATCTGAGTATTGGAAAAATTAAGCTCTGAACTTATCTGAGATGCGAGAACAGCAATTATCTGTCGATCTACAAAGCTACAAATGTAGATCAGCATCAGAATGAATAAAACTAACAGAGCGTATAGCCCGGATTTTCTGTAAGTAGCTGTAAAATTCATTCCGGGAATTTAGAAACTATATTGATCATAAGTTCCTTATCAATCATACAATCTTTATGTTTGGTGAAATAAATCAATTTATGGCGAAGCAAAAACTCCCAAAAAAAACAAAAAAACAAAAAGAGCGAGCTCAGGAAATACTCAAAGAGTTATATACTTACTATCCTGATCCGGAATGTGAATTAGATCACAGGAATCCGTTCGAATTATTGATAGCTACCATTTTGAGTGCACAGTGTACCGATGTTCGGGTTAACAAAACAACACCGAAACTATTTGAACTTTATCCAACTCCTGAATTGATGATGGATGCACCTATTGAAGATCTTGAAGAGTTGGTACGCTCCACAGGATTTTACCGAAACAAAGCAAAATCGCTCAAGGAAACTTCCACCATTTTAGTTGAAGAATTTGATGGAAAAGTCCCTAAGAACATGGATGACCTGCTTAAACTTCGGGGAGCGGCTCGTAAAACAGCCAATGTAGTTTTAGGAAATGCATTCGGCATTAATGAAGGGGTGGTGGTGGATACGCATGTTAAGCGATTCTCCAATCGGTTCGGACTTACTAAACACAAAAAGAATACAGACAAAATAGAACGCGACTTAATGGCTCTTTTCCCTCAGGAAACCTGGACAGATCTTTCTCATTTAATGATTCATCATGGTAGAGGACCTTGCAAAGCACGAATTTCATCCGCACCGGATCATCCACTTTGTAAGAATTACGGAATTAACTGTGAATGTCAGAAGATAAGGGAGGAAGAAAAAGAATCTTGAGATCTTTCAAAATTAAGGTTGGAAAGTAATTTCAAACAGTCTTATATTTGTTGCCCTTTCAAAAAGGAATTTATTGATAAGCGAGAGTAGCTCAGCTGGTAGAGCACAACCTTGCCAAGGTTGGGGTCGCGAGTTCGAATCTCGTCTCTCGCTCATAAAATCGAAAGCCATTTAGAGATATCTAAATGGCTTTTTTATTTATTGATTGTTTCATGCTGTTGTAAATTTGACATTTAGTACTTTGATTCAACACAAAATCCGGTGGCAAAATGATAGGATTTTCGATAAACTCTTCTTCAATTGCGAAAAACAACAACTAATGGTTTTTTAATGGGCAAGAAACTTACTGTTTACATGATAGACGGTACTGAATATGGACCAAGGTTAGCTGAGATTGGTAACTGGGTTGGGAAAGCTATCTACAGTCCGAGGTCTACTGTAAATAAAGTTATTAACCGCCCAGAATTTAATAATCCTGGTATATATTGTTTAAAAGGTGATCCAACTGACGATGCATATGATGAGAGAGTCTACATAGGCGAAGCAGAGAATATTAAAGATCGTTTAAAAAATCACCTCAGTAATTCAGGTAAAGATTTTAAAGAATTTATTTTTTTTATAAGTAAAGATGAATTACTAACCAAGACTCAGATAAAGTATCTGGAATCAAGAATGATACAAGAAGCAGTGGAGGCTAAATCTGCTGAAATTGAAAATAGTACCTCACCTGGAATTCCAACTCTTCATGAGGCTGATATCTCAGACATGGAATATTTTCTAGAACAGATTAAGTTGGTTCTACCAGTCATGGGTTTCAAGTTCCTCATTTCTTCAACTGCCAAAACCTCTGATAAAGCTAAAAAATCAAATCAGGAATCACCTACGCATCGTAAATATTTTATAAAGACTAGTACATGGAAAGCTGAAATGGTGGAAACCGATCAGGGATATATTGTTTTAAAAGGTAGTCAAGCAAAGAAAGGCCTTTCTAAATCAACAACTGAAACCTATAGAAAGCTTAGAAGAAAATTGCTGGATACAGATATTTTAGTAGAAGAAGGTGATAACCTTAAATTTAACGAAGATGCCGTTTTCAATAGCCCAAGTGCTGCTTCTAATATGGTTTTAGGAAGGAACTCAAATGGTTATACTGAGTGGGTAGATATAAATGGTCTTGATTTTAAGGATGTACAAGATCAATTAAACCAATAATTATTTATAAAGATTTTATCATGGAATGGCATTACGAGACTACGCAATAAGCTTGTAACCTTTCCAAAGTTTCAAGATTGTTAATATTTAAACATAGAAAAGAACTTAAGCTCACTTTAAAATCTGTTCTAAGCTCTGAAATCTCATTTAAAAAAAGCCATTTAAAGAAATCTAAATGGCTTTTAAGTTTTAGTATTTGTAACTATGATTTATTTCAAATCAAAACGGTCCAGATTCATCACCTTTGTCCAAGCATTAATGAAATCATGAACGAACTTTTCTTCTGCATCGTCCGTGCCATACACTTCGGCAATAGCTCTTAATTCAGAATTCGATCCGAAGATCAAATCTGTTCTGGTAGCCGACCATTTTATATCGCCAGTTTTGCGATCACTTCCCGCAAATACATTTTGCTTATCGGTAGTTGCCTGCCAGGTCGTATTCATATCCAATAAGTTCTTAAAGAAATCATTGGAAAGTTGTCCGGGCTTATCAGTGAACACGCCTTTTTTAGAACCATCATAATTAGTTCCGAGAACTCTCATTCCTCCAACTAATACCGTCATTTCAGGAGCGGTAAGAGTCATTAGTTGAGCCTTATCTACCAGCATTTCCTCAGCAGTAGTTTCATGCTTAGGCTCGTAGTAATTACGGAATCCATCGGCAGCAGGTTCTAACCATTCAAATGATTCAACATCTGTTTGTTCCTGACTTGCATCCGTTCTTCCCGGAGTAAATGGAACTTCAAAATCATGTCCGGCATCTTTAGCCGCTTTTTCAACAGCTACAGAACCGGCAAGAACAATCAAGTCTGCGATAGAAACTTCTTTTCCGAAATCTCTCTGAATTCCTTCCAAAGTTTCCAGAACCTTTGCTAATTGCTCAGGATTATTCACTTCCCAGTCTTTTTGTGGTGCTAAGCGAACTCGCCCACCATTAGCCCCTCCTCGCTTGTCAGAACCTCTGTAGGTAGAAGCGGAAGCCCATGCAGCCGAAACCATTTCTGAAACTGAAAGTCCTGAATCCAAAATTTTATCTTTCAACTCTTTGACATCATTTTCATCAATCAAATCGTGAGTTACCTCAGGGATCGGATCCTGCCATAATAATTCTTCTTCCGGTACTTCAGGTCCGACCAATAGTGATTTCGGTCCCATATCGCGGTGAGTTAGTTTATACCATGCTTTCGCAAACGCATCCGCAAACTCGTCTGGATTTTCATAAAAACGTCTGGAAATTTTCTCGTAAGCCGGATCTGCCTTCAAAGATAGATCTGTCGTCAGCATAAAAGGAGCATGTTTTTTTCCCGCATCGTGAGCATCAGGAACTGTTCCTTCTCCTCCTCCATCCACCGGTCTCCATTGCCATGCGCCGGCCGGGCTTTTATATTTTTCCCATTCGTATGAAAATAAATTTTCGAAATACAGATTTGTCCATTCAGTTGGTTTTTGAGTCCAGGCACCTTCCAATCCACTTGTAATGGTATCAGCACCTTTACCTGTTCCGTATGCATTTTTCCAACCCATTCCCATTTCCTCAATTCCTGCCCCAGCGGGTTCTGTTGCAAGATTAGATTCAGGAGCAGCACCATGTGTTTTACCGAATGTGTGTCCACCTGCAATTAGTGCAACGGTTTCTTCATCGTTCATAGCCATTCTTGCAAAAGTCTGACGAATAAAATGAGCCGCTTTTAAAGGGTCAGGCTCTCCCTGAGGACCTTCCGGATTCACATAAATTAATCCCATATGATCGGCTCCAAGTGGTTTTTCAAGATCACCGTCATTGGTGTGACGTTGACTTCCTAACCACTCACCTTCTGCTCCCCAGTAAATATCTTCTTCAGGTTCCCAGCGATCTTCACGTCCACCTCCAAAACCAAAAGTCTCAAACCCCATAGATTCAAGCGCTACGTTTCCGGCAAGAATCATCAGATCGGCCCATGATAACTTTCTGCCATATTTCTGTTTAATCGGCCATAATAATAATCTTGCTTTATCCAGATTTACGTTATCCGGCCAGCTATTTAACGGAGCAAAACGTTGCATTCCTGTTCCTCCACCACCTCGACCATCTGTTACTCTGTAAGTACCGGCACTGTGCCACGCCATTCTTATCATGAGCGGCCCATAATGACCAAAGTCTGCCGGCCACCAGTCCTGTGAATCGGTCATCATTTCTTCCAGGTCTTTTTTTACTTCCGCAAGATCAAGCTTACTGAATTCTTCAGCATAGTTAAAATCTTCTCCCATTGGATTCGATAGAGAAGAATGCTGTCTCAGAATTCCCAAATTCAATTTATTTGGCCACCAGTCTTTATTTCTGGTTCCGCCACCTGCTGTATTCTTTTTTACCCCATGACCAAACGGACATTTTGCCTCATCATTTGCTTGGTAGGTTGTTGCTTTATTTTTATCGTCGCTCATTCTCTTACAATTTAATTTTTATCCTTTATATCTGCCTCGAAAGTACTAAATCATTCCATTCTTTTTGATAGAAATTGATTATCAACCGGATTCATTGAGTTTCAAAATCAGGAAATCACTCTCAGAATTTCTCTGATTTATTGTTAAGAAACTGCAATGTTTTTTTTAGGTCGAATTCACTTCCGCGCATGCATCTAAAAAACTATTAGATAGAAACAGTTAAAATTATAAGCGCAATTTCGGGTATACCATCCCTAAACAACGGTGAATTTATATATTTACATAGAACTTACGGACGGCTTTTAAACAAATATGAAGGACAAAATTTGGAAGGCTATTTTTTTGGTAGCTTTTCTGGTTTCAACAGGGGTGTATGCTCAAAACGAATCAATTGCGCCATCACTATCCGAAACCTCATTAATAAATTATTTACGATCTAATTATTACCCATCTACGCCCAGAAATTACAATGCGGCCAGAGATTCTATGTATCAATATCTGGATGTGGATGCTACTGATAGTCTTACCTGTGTTTATTCCGGATTACGTGCAAAAGCGGACGGAACCAGAACTCCTGAAAACGGAAGTTTAAGTTTTAATACCGAGCATAGCTGGCCCCAGAGTTTCTACAACAATGCAGAACCTATGCGTGGCGATATTCATCATTTATTTCCTACATGGAGTTCTCCAAATCAATCAAGAAGTAATCATCCGTTTGGAGAAATTGATGATAACAGCACCACCTCCTGGTGGTATTGGGAAAACGGAGGAAGCGTATCCTCAATTCCTTCTTCTGACATAGATCTTTACAGCGAATATGGAGGCAGTGTTTTTGAACCTCGTGAAGACCATAAAGGGAATGTTGCCCGGGCTATGTTTTATTTCTGGACCATCTATTCAAACAATAATGCGGTAGAAAACGATGAATCTGATAATCAGGCTTTCTTTAACGGAATGAAGGAAATCCTTTATCAATGGCATCAAGAAGATCCGGTTACTGCTGAAGAACTGGCTCGCAGCGAAGGCATCGAAAGTATTCAGGGAAATAAAAACCCTTTCATTCATGATACTACCTTAATTCGCAGAGCTTATTTTTATACTGAACCTACAGACACGGTAGAAGAAAACGCTAATGTTTACATCTCTGAAGTGTATGAAGCAAATGGCGGAACCGTAAAATATCTGGAGCTTTACAATCAATCAGATTCAGAAGTTAATTTTTCTACAGGTGACTGGTCGCTTTTCCGATTCAGTAATGCGAATACTTCCGGCACCGAAATTGATTTATCAGGAAGTATTTCGGCAAAAGGATTTTATGTAGTTGGAGATGATAATTCTTCAAGCGGAGTACAAACTATTTTCGGAGAAGGAATTACTCATCAGGATGAAAGTCAGATCAATCATAATGGAAATGATAAATATGCACTGGTAAAAAATGCTTCCACAGATCCTGATACAGTAGATTGGTTCGGTAAAGACAATGTCGGAAACAGTTCCTCTTTTGCAGCAAACCAGGTTTTATATCGCGTTTTTGACCGTTTACCTAATGATGGCTCTATTGGTCAAACTGGTAATTCTGATAACGGAGATACAACAGCATCAGGTTACTGGCGAGCTTATAATATTTCATCATCGAATGCTAACGGATCTATTGTAGGAACTCCCGGATATAATTCGGGAATTGAATCTGATTTGAATCCTCAAACAAGAATTTCCGGGGATGCCGGCTGGAGATTGATTTCAATTCCGGAAAACAATGCTTCTTTATCAAGTATTTCTGATGATATTTCAGTGCAAGGAATTGGAAACGGGAGCGATTCGAACATTTTTACTTATAATAGCTCAGGAGCTTACGAATCCCCGTCAACAGTGAATGAAACCTTACTTAATGGAGAAGGTTTAGCCATTTACTTTTTTGATAACAATCTTAATGGGAGTTCTCCTCTTCCATTAGTTCTTGATTCAGATGATGATGATCCTTCATCTGATGTAACTGTAAATTTGAATACCTCCACATCAGAAAACGGGTCCTATTTTACTTTAGTTGGAAATCCATTCCAACGCAGTTTTGATTTGAACTCTATTACTTCCGATAATCCTTTGCAGGCAAATGTTCATATTTTAGAGAATGGGCTTTATTCGCCTATAAGTTCATCTACTGCTATTGTAGCTCCATGGCAGGGGTTTTGGGTTGAATCATCGACATCAAATGCAGCTACTCAGCTAACATTCCCCATATCGGGAAAGACCACAAATTCAGCGACCAATCGCTCTTTATCAAAATCCACGACAGAATTACTATCAAGTATTCAGTTTGACTTAAAGACCTCCTCAGGTTTAGATAAAGGGTGCAGAATTGACCTGATACCAACCGCCGAATTTGGTTGGGATCGTTTTGACGCCACTAAAATAGACCCGACAAAATCGGATTATGGAATTATGGGTTGTCAGGTAGAATCCAAAAATCAATCCGTTGTTTCTGTTCCATCTGATTCCAGAGAAGCATTTCAAATAGACTTATTTATTGATGCTCAAAACATTGATGAAGAAATGGAATTGATCTGGTCTTCAGACCCTGAGCTCCTTGAAAAATTTGATATCTCTTTATTGGATCGGGAAACAGGAGAACAATTTGTTATCAATGATGCAGGAAACTTTTTGTTCAATAGAAATGTGAAAACCACTAAACAACTACCATCAATACCGACTCTTTCTCTTAGCAAGGCTAATAAGCCCGTAAATACAGATTTTGTAATTATGTTTAATACAAAACAGGTTACTTCCAACGAAAGCTCTGATGTTCCTGATTCTTACTCGCTGTCGCAGAACTTTCCGAATCCATTTAATCCAACTACTCAGATAAATTATTCTCTTCAGAATCCATCCTATGTGAAACTTGAAGTGAGAAATATGTTGGGACAACAGGTAGCTTTACTGGTCAATCAATACAAATCTTCAGGGGATCACTCCGCTTCTTTCAATGCTACAGGATTATCAACCGGGGTTTATTTTTATACTTTAGAGACTGTACATTTCAGCCAAACAAGAAAAATGTTGCTGATTAAATAGTTTGTCATTAAAAACTGTCCAGAATTCTATTCCCAAACACATCCTACCGGTAATTGTAATTGCACAATTTGCCGGAACCTCGCTATGGTTTGCCGGAAATGCTGTTTTGGCTGATCTTATTACTTCCTTAAGTTTGCCATCAGACTCTTTGGGTTTTATTACCATGGCTGTTCAAGCCGGTTTTATTACCGGTACTTTAGGATTTGCGATACTCAGTATCGCTGATCGTTTCTCTCCTGTGAAAGTTTTTCTTTGTTGTGCTATTCTCGGATCTGTAACAAACATGATCACTATTTTTGGTGATGGATTTATCGATATTTTAGCTTCAAGATTCTTAACCGGTTTTTTTCTTGCCGGGATCTACCCCGTTGGGATGAAAATAGCATCCGATTGGCATAAAGAAGGTCTTGGTAAAGCATTGGGATATCTGGTCGGAGCTTTAGTTTTAGGGACTGCTTTTCCTCATTTGCTTAAATTTTTGGGTGGAGATCTTCCCTGGAAATTTGTTCTCATCGGAACTTCTACTCTTTCTTCATTAGGCGGACTACTTTTATTCCTGACAGTTTCTGATGGCCCATTCAGAGTTCGAAGAGGGGAATTTCAACTTTCCATGTTTTTAAAAACATTCAAAGATAAAAATTTTCGTTCAGCTGCTTTCGGTTATTTCGGACATATGTGGGAGCTGTATACTTTCTGGGCTTTTGTTCCGGTCATTCTTGGTTTTTACTTCGTCAATAATCCTGCATCTCTTTCTGTCTCAATGCTGTCCTTTCTTGTAATTGGAATTGGGGCTTTAAGTTGTGCCATTGGTGGTCATCTTTCTTTTAGTACAGGAAGTAAAACAGTAGCTCAATATTCAATTTTCCTATCCGGAATTTGTTGTCTTCTTCTCCCTTTCTTGTTTGAATCTTCAATTTGGATCTTTCTTGGAACACTTTTCATTTGGGGAATTTCAGTTATACCGGATTCTCCTCAATTCTCAACCTTAGTGGCTCAGTCTTCAGATAAGTCTTATATAGCTACAGGCTTAACCATTGTGAATTGCATTGGTTTTACAATTACAATTGTCAGTATTCAATTAGTTAACTTTTTATGGATCAGTTTTCAAAACCCAATAGTATTTCTTGTGATGTTGGCAGGACCTTTATTCGGATTTTTATCGATCAGGAAATTTTCGCTATAGATAAGCCCAATAAGTATTTACAAAGTTACCGATAAGGAATTTGAATTACTAATTCCAAAAATTTGTATTCATATTAAGAAAGAATCTAAACTAAATAATAAATTATGCCTAATAAAAAAGCATCAGCTGTTTGGAACGGTAACCTTAAAGAAGGAAGTGGAACCATTGATTCTGAAAGTGGTGTACTATCTGAAGATACATTTTCTTTTGCCTCACGCTTTGAAGATGCAAACCAGACAAATCCCGAAGAACTAATAGGTGCAGCACATGCCGGGTGTTATTCAATGGCCCTTTCTAATGAGCTACACAGCGCAGGTCATGATTCTAAAAATGTTTCTACAAAAGCTACTGTTACATTAGATATGGTAGACGGAGCCCCAACAATAACAACTATTAAATTGGTTGCCCAAGCAAATGTACCCGGGCTTGATAATGAAGAATTTCAAAAAATTGCATCTGCTACAAAAGAAGCTTGTCCGGTATCCAGAGCATTAGCAGGAACTGAAATTGAATTGGAAGCTTCATTAGTTAGCTAATCCTAATAAGCATTATTTTTGACTAACAAAGCTGCTTTTTTAAAAGCAGCTTTTTTTATTTGCCCTAAGAATACTATTATCCGCCGGGTTACAATTAGATAAAATGACAATCAGGTTATTATCATATCTCTTACTATTAGGTATCGTATTTCAATTTAATGATACTGCCAGAGCTAAGAACATTTTTAACATTGAAGTTCAGATTCAGGATTCTGTAACTGTAAAAAATTTACTCAGAAGCTCTGATACACTTTATAATCAGGGAGATTTTGAGGCCGCTTTAGCTAAAATCGACTCAGCAAGTGCTCTTGCACGATCGATAGGTTATACCAGAGGAATTGTTTTGTCAAGAACTTCTACTCTTGATATTTTACTCGTTCGAAAGCAAGCAGACTCCGCCCTTGCTCTCATTGACAGAACATTAAGGGAATATCCGGAAAACCCCGAACGTTTGCGCCTCTATTCATCTCGCGCCACAGCATTAAATATGAAAGGAATGTCTGATGAAGCTATTTTATCCTATCAAAAAGCTTTAGAATTTATTGGGGATCTCCCAGCGCAAATACAAGACCGATCCAGAGCTGCGACGTTAGTAAATATGGCTTCAGCTTATGAAAATCTTGGCAACAAAGCTAAAGCATTGGAGAACTATTTATTAGGATTGGAGTTCGCAGAGTCCAGCAAGGATACCTCTTTTTTATTGATTGTTTTAAATAACTTAGGAGATACCTATAACACTCATTCGGAATACGAAAAATCTGAATATTATCTTGAAAGAGCTCTCTCTATCGCAGAAGAAAAAAACTTCCGGCCTGACCTCCTTCGAATTTCATTGAATTTGGCTAATGTCTACTCAAACCTTGGAAAAACAGAGGAAGCATTAACATATTATCAAAAGGCTCTTGTTTTAAATAAAGAACTCAGACCAGATACCCCGCCTTTTCAGATCGTATACAATTTAGGAGAATTGTACCTCGACTTAGGTGATTTTGAAAACGCACGTAGTTCATTTAATGAATCACTTCAATATTGCCTTGACCTTAACATACCTATTGGTCTTTACTATAATTATAGTGGTCTCGGTAAAGTAAGCGAAGCACTTTCCGAATACGATAATGCATTAGAATGGTATCAAAAAGCCCTCGATGTGGCTGAATCTTTAGGACAAACCCCATTCATATCGCAACTGAATGAACGCTTTTACGTTCTTAATAAAGAATTAGGAAGGCCTGACGAAGCTTTAAACGCTCTTGAAAAGTTTAAAACAATTTCAGACAGCCTTAATGCGCTTGATGTTGAAAACGCCTTGTCCAATCTTGAAAGTAATCTTGAGGTTAAAAGACAAACCGAAATTAATAGACTGCTTGAAGAAAAACAGATTCAACAGGAAGAAGAACTTGCTTTAAGAAAGTCTCTCATTGTAGCAGCCATCATTGTCATCATTTTATTGGCTACACTGTATTATTTCAATATTCAAATCAACAGAGAAAGAAAAAGAGCGAATGCTGCTCTACGAAAGCAAAAAGAAGAACTTGAAGAGTTAGACGCAAATAAGAATAAGTTTTTTGCGGTTGTTGCTCATGATTTAAGATCACCTTTAGCTTCGATGCAGGGTATTTTAGAATTGATAAAAGATAGCAATCTGAGTATTGAGGAGATAAAAACACTGTCGAGAGAGTTAGAACCTGCTTTACAGAAGAACATTGATACCATGAATGATCTATTGGTTTGGTCAAAAAGCCAAATGTCCGGTATTACATTGAATAAAGAACTGATTCAATGCCATGAAATAGTAGAAGATCTTATTTCAAAGCATGAATTTCAGATTGATGTTAAAAAAATAAAGGTTCAGAATAATATACCTGTACAAACAGGTGTTACAGCGGATAATAATGCCATCAGACTTGTTCTTAGAAATTTGCTTGTAAATGCAATTAAATTTACCAACCTCAATGGAAACATAGTTTTTGATGCTTATAAAGATAATAATTCTACTTATATAACAGTTAAAGACAATGGAATTGGAATTCCGGTAAATTTACAATCCAAAATGTTTACCAATCAATCCGGTTCACGAACCGGAACTAATCAGGAAGAAGGCTCCGGCTTCGGTCTTAGACTTTCTAAAGAATTTGCTCTTAGAATGAATGGTGATTTGACTTTTGAGAGTATTGAAAATGAAGGCACAACTTTCTATTTAAAACTTCCTGCACCCTGAATTTAATAAGTCGATTATCTGATTCCATATTCATTGATTCATTTCGTATCTTTGAATTTCTCACAACAATTGTAAGCCGGAGCATTTTTTGATGAGCGACAAACCCCGTGAATATTGTGGTATTTTTGGAATTTTTGACCACGAAGAAGCTGCACTAACCACATACTATGGATTACACTCTCTTCAGCATAGAGGACAGGAATCTGCTGGAATTGTAACCAGTCTTTACGACGAAGAGAAAGAAAGAATGGTGATGCCTTCTTACAAAGATTTTGGACTTGTACTCAGCGTTTTTGACAAGCCTAAGATCATGAAGAAAATTTTAAAAGGAAGATCTGCAATTGGTCATAACAGATATTCAACCTCTGGCTCATCTAAAAACCCGGCTAATATTCAGCCTTTTCGTGTTCATTACAGAAACGGAAATATTGCGATCGGTCATAACGGAAATCTTTCCAATGCCAAACAAATTCGGAATCGATTCCGAAAAGAAGGCGTTCTTTTCCAAAGTACTTCCGACACAGAGCTTATTCTTCATTTGATCTCTCATAGTTTGAAACAAGATCAGATGAGCCAGATCATGGACGCACTTTATCAAATTGAAGGAGCATATTGTCTGGTAATTTTAACGGATGATAAATTGATTGGCGTTCGCGACCCAAATGGATTCCGACCTTTAGCTCTTGGTAAAAAAGATGGAAAATTTTGTCTTGCAAGCGAAACCTGTGCGTTTGACATCAACGATGCTGAGTATATTCGTGATGTTGAACCAGGCGAAGTTATTGTTATTGATCAGGAAGCATCTGATGCCGGAGAAGTAAAATCGTATTTTATCGAACCAAAAGAAGGAACCAAAACTAGCCAGTGTATTTTTGAATACGTGTATTTTTCCAGACCTGACAGTATGGTTTTTGGAGAAATGGTAGATAAGATCAGAAGAAATTTAGGTCAGGCTCTCGCTAAAGAACACCCCATTGATCAGGTTATAAAACAAAAAAATCCAAAGCGTAAACCAGTTGTTATTTCGGTACCAGATTCCAGTAATACTGCCGCTATTGGTTATGCAAATGAAAGCCAGAAAATGGGGCATAGTTGTAAATATGATATAGGTCTTATCCGAAATCATTATGTCGGAAGAACATTTATATCTCCCGGACAAAAATCCAGAGAACAAAAAGTACGAACTAAGTTTAATCCTGTTCGTGGTGTAATTGAAGGACGTTCAATTATTATTGTGGATGATTCTATTGTACGGGGAACCACATCCAGATTGTTAGTGGATATGATACGCAGCTGTAATCCCGCTGAGATTCACTTTTTAGTAAGTTCTCCCCCTATTATTAGTCCTTGTTATTACGGAATGGATTTCCCAAGTCCAGATGAACTAATCGCAAACCGTTTCGACAGAAATGTGGAAGCCATTGCCGAAGAAATTGGTGTAGATAGTTTAAGATATTTATCTCCGGATGGACTCGTAAATGCTGTGAAAGAAGCCAATCCATCTGGTCACGATTATTGCACTGCATGTTTTACCAGTAATTATCCTGTTCCTGTAAATTTCGGAGTTGAAAAGGAAGAGAATGAGCTTGTTTAACGCACAGACAACTTTTATAACAAGTGCTACTAAAATTGAAGAATGTCCACCCGAAAATTTTCCGGAAGTTTGTTTTGCCGGACGTTCTAATGTTGGAAAATCATCTTTAATTAATGCCATTGTAAACCGGAAAAATATAGCCCGCACTTCGAATGTACCGGGTAAAACCCAACAAATGAATTACTACCAGGTTGGGGAGGAATGTTTTCTTGTCGACCTTCCGGGGTATGGTTTTGCTAAAGTACCGAAAAAGGAAAGGGAGCGCTGGGGTAGAAATATCCGCCAGTATCTATCGGAACGAACAAGTTTGAAGTTGATCCTCTCCGTGGTTGATGCAAGACATAATCCAACTGCTTTGGATCAGGATTTCTTTTACTGGATGGCAAGCAACACTATGCCTTTTTGTGTTTTACTCTCAAAAGCCGACAAGCTTTCATCCAATAAACTGGCTCAATCAAAAAAGCGAGTAAAAAATGTTCTTGCTGAGATGAATATCGAAGTTCCGATCATTCCTTATTCTGCTGAATCCAGAAAAAACATTGCTGAAATTCAGGATTTGATCAAAGAGTTTATAGCGGATTGATCAATTCGCAAAATCCCCGGACTCAGATCGCTCAATTAAACGTCCTTCATTAACTCGTTTAAATTCTGCTAACATGTCTTCAGACAAAGAAGCTATGGTCATTTCCCTCTTACCCAGTGCGCCTTGAGCTTTAGCTACTTTCCATCCCGCCACAGCCATAGCCGCTCTTGCTTTTGACGCTGCGCAATAGGTTGATAAAACAGATTCTTCATTCGAAATAGACCTTAGTTTACGGAAAGTTTCTGGTGTCCAGAGTTCTCCATTCACTTCCGGCGAAAAAGCATCATGAAAAATAAAATCTGATTTGTATTCTAACTCTTCAACATCATTAAAAAATCCTTTGAATACATGAAGCTGAACATTTGCTGATGGGAGCGGATTAAAAGAATTCCAGCCCGAATTCAGACTGCCAAAAACATCAGGGAGAAATCCGCGTAGCTCTTCAAATTGGCTAAATTTAGAAAAATTTAAATGTTTTGCTTGTTCTTCGGAAAGTGGAAAAGCCTCTACACTGTAAAAGTTGACATGGACTTCACTCTTAAATTTCCGTACATAGTCAAGAAGCAGAAAAAAGTTCAATCCTGTTCCAAAACCAACTTCAAAAATAGTAATGGATTCATTTCCCTTGATTTTTTGAACCAATCCTGATTTTTCAAAAAAAACGTGTTTACTTTCAGAAACAGAGCCGTTTGGATTATGATAGTACTGCTGAAATTGATCTGAATAAAATGTAGATGAACCGTCTTTGGTTATGTGATGCTTTGCCCGATCAGTCATTCTTTTTGATTGTAACCGTGCCATAACCCGTCTTGGCAATCACATCAATTTTTCCGTCCCCGACTTTGCCAATAAGCTGCCCCTTCTTTTTATCTCCGATGAAGTCGAACTCTGAATCAATATCAATTTTTGTACCGTTACTGTTTACAGAAAAACCTGGTTCAGCAGGTAAAAGCAAATCGATTTGCCCGGCTCCATTTCTCGCCTGAAGCTCACCGCTAAGTTTTATTATATCAAGTTTAATATTCCCGCCACTTGTAAATGCATTTATGGAACCAGAAAAATTCTGTACCTCTACATTTCCACCTGAGGTTCTCATCTCAAGGTTTCCTTCAGTATTTAAAGCCTGAAGATGTCCACCTAGCGATTTTAAAGAAACATCTCCTTTACCATCTGAAATTGTTATATGGCCGCCTTCAGTAAATGCGGTAACATTTCCTTTTGTATTTCTAAGTTTAATGTGCCCTCCCGAAGTTTTGAATTCCAGGACACCTTCAAAATTTGTTGCATCAATATGACCGCCATTGGTATAAGCAAGAATCTCTAAGGAGGAAGGAACAGTAATCACAGTCTGCAATTGGACATTAGAAGCATCTTCTGATTTTCGGTTTACACGAAACTCCGCCTTACTATTTTTATTTAGCAGGTCTACTGATAAATTATTCTGCAAATCTGAAACTGAGTTTACATCACCGGAAGCGGTAATAGTATAAGATCCTTTTTTATTATCAGTACCAACCAAAACAAGAGATCCGCTTGTAAGTTGAACTGATATTTCTTTCAAACTTGATGCATCAAACTCTTTGGTTATGGCATACACACCGCTTGAAGCCCTGGCCCATTCTCCTTCAGCTTTAGCATACTCCTTTTTCAACATTACAACCTGATCGTTCAGATTTATGTCTATTGAAAAACTGTCTCCTTCTAATTCTCTGAGTGCAGCTTCAAGTTCAGCTTTAATCTCATTTTTTGATTGCTCGGGTACCAACTTAGCCAATTCTTTTAGTTGGTCTAAACTTGCTAAAGATTCGAGTTCCTTTAATTCCCTGAGCTCAGCCAGTTCATCTAATTGAATAACTTTAACTGCTTCAGCCTGAGTTTGTTGCTCTCGTTCAACTTTAGATCTAAATTCCGTCTCATCCTGATATACTTCTGAATCCGAGTCTTCATTTTTAGCAGTAATAAAGACAGCGACAAAAAGCAGTAGAATACCTGCAATAATTATTTCCCAGGATTTTTTCATTTTTCAGAATTTGTATTCATTGGCGGTCGAATACGATATCTTTAATGTAAAGTTACAGAATTGTGACTTAAGTCTATATATTATTATCTGAACAAAATTAATTTCATTTGATGAACATCCAACAAAAAATTAAGTCTCTTACTGAAATGTATCATCAGGAAATGATCGAGACCCGCAAGTATCTCCATCAATACCCGGAAGTAAGTTACAAAGAATATCAAACTACAGAGTTTATTAAGTCTAAGTTGGATGAGCTTGATATTCCTTATGAAAGCCCTCTTGAGACAGGTTGCGTAGGAATTCTTGAAGGTGGGAAAAAATCTGATCGGGTAATTGCCCTTCGTGCTGACATTGACGCTTTAGCCATGAATGAAGAAGGCGATTTCAAGAAAGATTTTATGTCAAAAAACCCTGGAGCTGCTCACTGCTGTGGACATGATGCTCACACTTCCAATTTGCTGGGTGTTGCTAGAATTCTTAGTGAATTAAAAGAAGAATTCGAAGGCACAGTACTTTTCGTTTTTCAACCGGGAGAAGAAAAACTTCCGGGTGGCGGCAAATTGCTTTGTGAAACCGGGTTTCTTCAATCCAAAAAAGTGAATGCAATTTACGGCTTACATACATCACCAAGTCATAAGCCGGGAACCATTGCTACCCGGATTGGCAGTTTAATGGCAAGCCCGGATGAATTTGAAATCGAAATTATAGGAACCGGAGGACATGCTGCTCGACCTCATGAAGCTGTTGACCCGATTGTTATGGCATCTCAGTTTATAAGTGCTGCACAGACTATCGTTAGCCGTTTTGTTGATCCGACGGAATCGGGAGTTGTAACTATTGGAAGAATCGAAGGTGGATCTGCGCATAATATCATCCCTGAAAAAGTTCGCCTTTGGGGAACAGTCAGAACCTTCAGCAATGAAACTAAAGAGATGATCAAAGCAAAAATGGAAGATATTCTTAAAGGAATTACTCAGGGTTCAGGAGGAGATTACAGTTTCCATTTTAATTACGGATATCCTGCGGTTATCAATTCAGAAAGAGAAGCATTAAATATCCTGAATACTTCCCGAAGTCTTCTTGGTGAAGAAAATACTATTGAACTTGAACGCCCAAGTATGGCAGGCGAGGATTTTGCTTTTTATCAGGAGCATTTTCCCGGAGCTTTCTTTTTTGTAGGAAGTGGAAGTGAAGATTCTGAATCAACTTATGTGTGGCATCATCCAAAATATAATGTGGATGATCGTTTCTTTTTGACAGCAGCTCCATTGATGGCAAACCTTGTTTTTTCGGAATGAATCTTTCCGCGAATCGATCATACTGGGAAAAAGAACTTTATGATATCAATTATGATCTGATTGTAATTGGGGCAGGCCTCACCGGAATGTCAGCAGCTTACTTTTTTAAAAAAGAATATCCGGATGTAAATGTTCTTATTTTAGAAAGAGGATCGTTCCCCATTGGAGCAAGTACAAGAAACGCCGGTTTTGCATGTATTGGAAGCATCAGTGAGCTTTTAGCCGATCTGAAAATTGAAAAAGGAACCGCCTTAAAACAGAGAATCCAAGATCGATATGAAGGACTTCTTCTTCTGAGGGAAACGCTTGGTGATGAAAATATTGATTACGAAGAAGCCAAAGGTTGCGAGATTTTCAAAGACCAAGCTCAATTCGAAAAAGCCAAAGAATCGATTGCAAAGTTTAATCAATGGATGGAAGAACTCATTAGTAAAAAAGAAGTTTTTAGAGCTGAAACCTACAATAGATTCCCTGCTATATATAACCGAATAGAAGGCCTACTCCATCCCGGAAAAATGATTAAAACACTTTACCAAAAATGTGTAGAACTTGGCATTGAATTTAGATGGAATACTGAAGTGAATTCAATTAATCCGAATTCAAATTTAGTATCAGCAGCTTCCGAAATTGATTTCTCTGCAGATCGCATTATCATCGCTACTAATGCTTTTACGAAGCAACTACTCCCGGAAATAAATATTACTCCAGGGCGGGGTTATGCCTTCGTCACCTCAAAGTTAGACTATATGAATTGGAAAGGTGGTTTTCATTTCAATAAGGGATATGTCTATTTCAGACATATTGGAGAACAGCGAATCCTGCTGGGTGGAGGTAGAAATATCGCTTACGAGGATGAAACCACCTCTGAGTTTGGTGTAAATCAATCTATAAAAGAATATCTCATTAATTTTGCAAACGAAACCCTTGAACTTCCGCCGAATTGGGAAATTGAACAGGAATGGTCAGGAATTATGGGGTTTACGGACTCAAAAAAATACTTACTGGAAGAAATTAGTAAAAATTGTGTACTCGCTGCAGGACTTAGCGGAATGGGTGTTGCGCTGGGAATGAACTTAGGAAAAAAAGCGGCGAATTTGGTTTAAAACCAGGTAATGGTATCACGCAAGATGGTTAAAAGCCTTGCTTTCTTATGCACAAGATTTTGCAATGAACTTAATCAAACTTAGACTTTAAACTCTCTATGTTTAACCCTTTAAAAACTCTTTATATAATTCAATAAATTCACTCAACATCATTGCCGTTGCTCCCCAGAGTGGAACTTCATGCACGTCCCACAGCGGAATTTCATAATCCAGTTCCCGCAATTTCCAATCTTCCGTTCGGGCAAATTCTGAATCGATTAACTTTGATATTGGGACGGTAAAAATCTCATCCACTTCATTTGGATTGGCACAAAATTCCTGTTCCTCATCTACAAAACCAACAACCGGAGTTACCATGTTATTTGAATGATTTACAAACAAAGGCGTAAGCTGACCAACAACTTCCACATGTTCAGAGTCTAAACCTGTTTCTTCATGGGCTTCCCGAAGTGCCGTTTCTTCTATGGTTTCATCTCCCTCTTTTCCCCCACCTGGAAAACTAATTTGTCCGCCATGTTTAATTCCAGCTGTCCTTAGAGTAAACATAATCTCTGGTTCATCCTTCCACATAATAACTGGCACTAATACACTGCTATTTCTATAAGAATCCGAATCAGGTTTATAAGTCATTTCGTTTTTTCGCTCAATTTTCGGAAACGGACGCATTTTATTTTGAGCTGATTTACCGGGAAGATCTTTCTGCAATCTGGATGAGAAAAACGATTTTAATTGATTCATCTATTATGTGCGTTCGGTTTTTAAAGAAGCTATTGAGTGCTTACTTTCTTACATAATAAAACTACTGATTTTCTCCATTTATACTAATGAATAAAAAATACGATGTGTATGGTATCGGCAATGCATTAGTCGATATCGATTTTGAAATTTCGAATGACTTTCTAACCAAACATGACATCAAAAAAGGATTGATGACCCTGGTTGATGAAGAAACTCAATCAACCTTGATTAATGAAATAGATCCTGATAATGCTAACCGAAAGTCGGGTGGATCGGCAGCGAATACCGTGATGGCCGTTTCACAGTTTGGAGGAAATGCGTTCTATTCTTGTAAAGTTGCTGATGATGAGTTTGGTGATTTCTATCTGAAAGATCTTGCTGATGCGGGTATCAAAACTAATTTGGATGATATTCAGAGAGAAAGTGGTATCACAGGTAAATGTCTGGTTATGATTACGGACGACGCTGACCGAACCATGAATACTTTTCTTGGGATAACCACTTCTTTGTCAACTTCTGAAGTAGATGAAAAAGCTATCAAAGATTCAGAGTACATTTATCTGGAGGGCTATTTAGTTGCATCTCCAACAGCTTTTGAAGCGATGAAGCTTACCAAACAACTCGCTGATAAAAACGGAACTAAAACTTCCATTACTCTTTCAGACCCTTCCATTGTAGAAGGATTTAAAGGATTATTTCATGAAGTAATCGGAAACGGAGTTGATCTCCTTTTCTGTAATGAGGATGAAGCACTTAAATTTACAGATAGTAAAAACGTAAATGTTGCTCGCGAAGAACTCAAAAAATTCGCTAAGAAATTTGTGATCACTCAAGGTAAAAACGGAGCCATGATCTTCGATGGTGATACTTTCATCGATATTGAGCCTTATGAAGTAAAAGCCGTGGATACCAATGGTGCCGGGGATATGTTTGCCGGAGCTTTTCTGTATGGAATTACAAATGGTCATTCTTTTGCAGGATCGGGTAAGCTCGCAAGTCTGGCTTCTTCAAAAATCGTTTCCCAATTTGGACCAAGATTGGATATGAAAGCTATTAAAGAAATTCAAAACAGAATCTCATGAGTGGAATAGAAATTTTAGGATGGACAGGATTTGCAATTCTTATCGGAGCATGGATTCCTCAAACCTGGCAAACCATTAAACAGGGAAAGACAGATATAAGTCTGGCTTTTATTCTGATGTATGTTTCTTCAAGTGCTTTGCTTACTGTGCATTCTATCCTGATTGAGGAGTGGGTTTATATCGCCCTGAATGGATTACTGACCATCGGTAGCGCTATCAATCTTTACTATAAATTAAATCCACGAAAAGAAGAATTACTCGATGGATAAGCTCGTACTTGCCTCACGAAATCAGCATAAAATACAGGAAATGAAAGAATTGGTTGCTGATTTAGGAATTGAAGTTTTTTCAGCTCTTGATTTTCCTGAGCTCGAAGAAGTAGAGGAAGACAAGCCTACTCTCGAGGGTAATGCCCTGAAAAAAGCTCGTTACGTTCATCATCAAACCGGAATTCCTGCTTTATCTGATGACACCGGATTGGAAGTTGAAGCTTTAAACGGAGCCCCCGGAGTCTATTCAGCGCGCTATGCCGGAGAAAACGCTACCTATCAGAATAATGTACTGAAGTTGCTTTCCGAAATGAAAGAAAAGTCCGACCGAACCGCTCAGTTCAGAACCGTAGTTGCTTTGGTTGACGGAAAGCAGGAATTCACTTTTGAAGGAATTTGTAAAGGCAAAATCATCAAAGTTCAAAGAGGTGAAAAGGGATTTGGTTACGATCCTGTTTTTTTACCAGATGGATTTAGCAAAACCTTTGCCGAGCTTAAAGCCGATATAAAAAATGAGATCAGTCATCGAGGAAAAGCCATTCAGAAGCTCGTGGAGTTTTTGAGATAGTTTGCAAAAATGAATACTAATTCAAGGATTAAAACCCTTGCTTGCTTATGTACGAAATTTCCCAAAGTTCATAAACAAGTAAAGACTTTAGTCCTGAAATGACGGAATTAAAAACAATTTTATAGAAGCTGATAAGATTGAATGGCGAGCAAGTGTTTAGAAAGAGTAGCGAAAAAGTGCCGTTAAGCCCTCTAATATCTACAAGAACAACTTCACTGTTTTTAGTACATTTCACTCATGAGAAAAAGTTTATTGGTACAATTAACCGCTATAGCAACTCTATCATTGTTGATCTCCTGCGCTGATTACGAATCTCCCAACAAATATGTAGATGTCTTCATTGGCACGGGCGGGCACGGGCACACCTATCCCGGTGCTACTTTACCTTTTGGAATGATTCAACCCGGACCGGTAAACGGAACTCCCGGCTGGGACTGGGTTTCAGGATATCATTATTCAGACAGTATTATAACCGGATTTGCTCAGACTCATTTATCAGGAACAGGAATTGGAGATTTGAACGACATCCTGATCATGCCATCAAACAGACCTGTTTCTTTATCTGATTCTGTTAAGTATGAAAGTAAGAGAAGTTATGCCTCTAAATTTTCCCATGATCTCGAAAAAGGATCCCCGGGTTATTACAGCGTTTTTTTAGAAGATTATGACATCAATGCAGAAATGACGGCTACTGAACGGGTGGCTTTGTATCGTTTCACTTTCGAACACGGCGATTCGAAATACCTGAATCTTGATCTCGGCTACAGTCTTAACTGGGATTCTTTTACTGAAGGATATTTCAGAGTCATTGAAGATGAAGAAGGCAAAAAATTAGTCGGCTATCGCAGATCTTCTGGTTGGGCAAATGATCAGCATGTTTATTTTGCGATGGAATTTTCAGAAGACTTTGAGATTGTTAGTTCGACAATTACTGAAGGTTCAACTTCTTTTGGAATGCTGAAATTTGAAGATACTAACAGAGAACTTCTTGGAAAAATTGCTATCTCGCCAAACAGTGAAGAAGGAGCTTTGGCTAATTTAGCTACTCATCAGGATTGGGACTTCGACGAAACCAAACTCTTTGCTGAAATGGCCTGGGACAAAGAATTAAGTCAATTTCAGGTTAAAGGAGATGAAGAAAAGAAAACCATTTTTTACACTTCGTTGTATCACACCAAATTAGCTCCGGTCTTGTTTTCAGATGCCAATCAGAAAAAAACAAAATACACGATCTTTTCTCTGTGGGATACATTCCGGGCACATCATCCATTACTTACTATCAGCAATCCGGAACGGGTAAATGATATGATTAACACCATGCTGGATTTCTACGAAGAAAAGGGATTGTTGCCGGTTTGGGAATTACATGGAAATGAAACTAATACCATGACAGGATATCACGCAATCCCTGTTATCGCTGATGCTTATTTAAAAGGCTTTCGGGATTATGATGCTGAATTGGCTTTTGAAGCGATGAAAGCAAGTGCAATGCAAAACCAACGCGGATCAGATCTGTATCGAAAATATCAGTATATCCCTTCTGAATTGGAACATGAATCGGTTACCAAAACTCTGGAATATGCTTTTGATGACTGGGCAATTGCTCAAATGGCGTTGGCGCTTGAAAAAGAAAATGAATATGAAAACTTTATTGTCCAATCGGGATTCTGGCAAAACATATATGATTCAGAAACCAAATTTATGCGTGGCAAAAGTGCCGATGGAAAATGGATAATTCCTTTCGATCCTAAAAGATCAAATCACAGAGTAAACACCGATTATACAGAAGGAAACGCGTGGCAACACAGTTGGTTTGTACCT